>CANNBS010000001.1 GCA_947502925.1 uncultured Marinicella sp.
ATTTCGCTCGGGAAAGGTGCGATATTATCGCTGATTTTTTTCCTTTTGCAAGCTTTTTTAGAACTATTTTTAATCCGTTCTATTTATCCGACTTCTTCAAGCCAGACGACTTACTCAAGGGAGGCGTATTATCACCTAAAAATTCTACTTTGCAAGCTTTTTTATCAACTCATTTTCAATGTCCGTAAACATTAACTTCAGCGATAAAAAAACACCGGTTCAGAACCGATGTCTCAAAGCAAGTTGCGCATTATAGCCATTCAGTTTGTTTTGTAAAGAGCTTTAACCTATATAAGTAAATAAATTCAAACTACAATAAAAAAAGGCCGCACAGGCGGCCTTTAACTTCATTATTTATTAAACTTATTCTAAATTGTTGACTATATAGTCTACAGCGGCTTTAACCTGCTCATCGGTTAAATCAGAGCGACCACCTTTGGCCGGCATTAATCCGTTGTCCCCGGTAAAACCTTCAATGGCATGTTTGTAAAGCGTATCCATACCTTTATCGAGGCGGTCATCCCATTCTGACTGGACTAATGTTGGCGAACCACCGGCGCCCGTTGTATGACATGCCATACAGACATTGTCATAAATAACCTGACCATCGACTGAACCGCCGAAGGGGGCTTCACTGACGGCCACTTCAGGTGTGGCTGTGGTGGCATTGGGGTCTGTATTCACTGTAGCCACCGGCTGAATATTTTTTTGTATAGTGCTTCGATCGACTTGTCCGCTTTGGTCGCCTATGGCACTGTGATGAACGTAACGTCCGATTAAAATTAAAACAATGGTCATCACAGTCAAAGCTACTGTGAATAGGGCAAAGTTTCTGAAAAACACCGAATCTCGATCACTCATGAAAATACCTGTTTGGATTAGCTATAATTATTGAGAGTGCATTATAGATGACAGTTTAGGCTTTGCCAATTGTAAATATATGTTCTTAAGCTTTCATAATCAATTTTAATTGGCCAGGTGATGCCAGGACGGGTTGTTGGCTTGTTCGTTATTCTTTAATTCTTTAATCTGATTTTTGTCATCCACAAAGACCAGATTGGGCTGATGTGATGGCGCCTCTTTAACGTCCATACTGGCATAACTGGCCAAAATAACCAAGTCACCGGGCTGGTTATGTCTGGCAGCGGCGCCATTGAGACAAATTTGACCTTGTTTTCCTAAAATAACATAGGTGGTCAACCGAGAACCGTTGTTACAATTCAGCACATCTATTTTTTGATTAATATGCAGGCCTGAAGCCTCAATTAAATCAGGACAAATTGAAATGGAGCCTTCGTAATTGAGATTAGCCTCTGTAACAGTGGCGCGATGTATTTTGCAGTAAAGTAATTCTATATTCATGGTATTAAGTTGATGTGTTGAGCTGGTGTGCAAGATAAAGGCCTTTAAGAACCAAATCCGGAACCGTGGTGTGAAAAATATTATCCTTTTCATACAAGGCGGCAAAACCACCCGTGGCAACAATTTTGGGTGCTTGCTGATTAAATAAATCCTGACTCAAATTGTCCACAATTTTAGCGATGGCTCCTTGTGTACCATAATAGAGACCGGACTGAATACTGTGCTCAGTGTTACGACCTAACGTATGGTTTGGGGCGGTGATTTCAACCGTACCTAATTTTGAAGCGCCACCGGCCAGGGCTTGCATTGCCATTTTTAATCCGGGCATAATGACACCTCCCAGATAATGTTTTTGCGCAGACACCGCACAAAATGTAATGGCTGTACCTAAATCAATGATGATTAAATTTTGTTGAGGAAACAAATGGCTACCTGCAATGGCGGCTGCAATGCGATCGGCGCCCACCTCTTGCGGGTTCTGATAGCCTATTTTAAGACCGGTTTTAACACCGGCTTGTAGTATAAATGGCTCGATGGAAAAATACTTTTGACATGCTGATTTAATTGAATAGAGCACTTCCGGCACCACCGTGCACAAAGAAATGGCCGTAACATCACTGGGGGCTAAATTGTTTTCACGCAGTGCAGCACGAAGAAAAAGTCCATATTCATCAGATGAAGCGCCGCCTTTTGTGGCCATCCGAAATTGTAATTTTAAAGCATCGCCCCGGAATACCCCACCATGCATATGGCTGTTGCCAATATCCAGACATAAAATCATTGTTTCATCTCCCATAAAGTCATGAGAACATTTACAACGGCTTTGATGTCTGCACATTCAAAGGCATCTCGATCGTGAACATATAAAGTAAATGAATGATGACACTCACTGATGTCATGTAAATCATTATGTACAACAGCATGAATGCCGGGTTTGGATAGTAATTTATTGACGGCTTGGTGTTGCTGCGTGCTGTCATCGGTATTGGTCAATTTAAAACCAACCACAGTGACGTCCTTGTTGGCAGACCAATCGACAATATGGTCAATGATTTTAGCTTGTTTTTTAAGTGTGAGCTGTAAAGTTTCAGCGGTGGAGCTGATTTTATAATTTTTATCAACGGCCAATACCTCATCACCCGATTGAACAGCCGCCACCTTATAATCACTCACAGCCGCTGCGTGAAACACCACATCAAATGATTCTTGCGCCAGTACTTTTTTTAATCCTGACACCAAATGATCATAGCTTGTAAATGTCTGTGACTGATGCGCCAATTCAGGTCGTATGGCATCCTCGGCACCCAACCAAAACACCGTATGACCTTTTGATGCCAAATAATCAGTCAGGATTGCGCCCGTTTGGCCGCTACTGGTGTTGCCCAGATAACGAACACCATCAATAAATTCTTTGGTACCACCGGCGGTGATAAGAATATTCATAACAAACCCTCTATCCGCAGCAATAAATCATCCACTTCCGGCATTCGGCCGGCGCCATATTCGCCACAGGCCAAATCACCATCATCGGGATTAATGATATGAACACCCCAGTTTTCCAGCGTTTCAATGGACTGGACGGTGGCCGGATAATGCCACATGGCGGTATTCATAACAGGTACCACGATCATCGGTTTTTTTAAATCATAGGCTGCCACCCAGGTGGTGGTTAACATATCATCGGCGATGCCGGCAGTCATCTTATTGATCACATTGGCCGTCGCTGGGCACACCACAATAACATCGGCCCATCGACTGACATGTATATGCGCCATCATATCGCCGGCGGCAAACGTATTTGTCAGAACCGGATGGCCACTTAATCCTTCTAACGTGGCTTCACCGATAAACTGCTGTACAGAATCAGTGACCACCACCTTAACCTGATGGCCGGCTTTAACCCAGGCTGATATCAAACCGGTGGTTTTGGCGCAAGCGATGGAACCGCTCATTAATAACAGTTTATTCATCCGTACCACCTGGCCATGGCACATTATCAATTAAGCGAACCTCACCTAAATAGACCGCTGCCAACAATCGATCTTCATAAAATTGCAGATAGTCAACGTTAAAGCCCAGCGCTTGTAACCGACTTCGCTTTGATTCAAGGTCATCGCTATCAATAAGGGTTTGATACAACATGGGGGCTAAATTATGTTCAGCATCTGATAAGCGCTGGTTACGGGAACTTAATGCCAATCCATCTTTATCACGCACGGTGGGGCAGGCCAAAACCCGGGTACTGATAAAAAAATCATCAATCATGGCTTTAATCAATTCTAACTGCTGATAATCTTTCTCACCCAACACGAGGTATTCAGGCCTGGTCAATTGCAATAGTTTCATGACCACCGTCAACACCCCCTCAAAGTGACCCGGACGATGGGCACCGCAAAAACGCTCACTCAAGTCATTTTCAAGAATTTTAAATCGATAACCGCTGGGGTAGATTTGTTGCTCATCGGGTGTATAAACCGCATCAACACCCAGTGCGTCCAACCTGGCAATATCGGCTTTTAAATCTTGGGGGTAGTGGTCTAAATCAGCACTTTGATTAAACTGAGTTGGGTTAACAAAAATACTGACCAGTGTGGTATCAACAGCCTGTTGTGCTTTTTTGACCAGGCTTAAATGACCTTCGTGTAAAGCCCCCATGGTCGGCACCAGGGCAATTTCTTTTTTATTCCTGCGCCAGCTTTTGAGCGTGTCTGTGTCCTTTAAAATTCTCATGTATAACTTTCCTGCTTGTTGGGAAATTGTCCCTGTTTAACATCTTCAACATATTGATTAAATGCCTGCTTAAACAGCTGCTCGGCATCCAGATATTGCCTGACAAATTTTGGGCTAAATGATGATGGGAAGCCCAGCATATCATGCACCACCAAAACTTGACCATCGACCTGACCACCGGCACCAATACCGATGGTAATTAATTCAGTTTCTGCCGTAATTTGTTTTGCTAAATCAGCAGGCACACACTCCAAAACAACAGAAAAGCACCCTAACTCCTGAAGTTTCATCACATCTGCCACTATCTTTTTATGGCTTTGAGGGTCTGTGCCCTGCACTTTAAAACCGCCAAATTGATTCACAAATTGGGGCGTTAAGCCGACATGCCCCATCACCGGGATACCCGATTGAACAATCTGTTTGATCAGCGCTTCATGGCCATCAACTGCTTCTAATTTTATGGCATCAGCGCCGGCTTGCATAAAGGTTTTAACCGTTTGCATACCTTTATCGATGGACTGTCGAAAACTTAAAAAAGGCATATCGGCGATGATGAATTTATCCGGGGCGCCTTTCACAACCGCGCTGACATGATCTTGCATACGTTGAGTATCCATCGGAATGGTCGAGCTTTCACCATGCATCACCATGGCAGCAGAATCACCCACTAAAATCATGTCAATGTCAGACTGGTTCATAATTTTAGCCGAACTGTAATCGTAACATGTCAGCATCGCCAACTTTTCCTGGTTGGCTTGTTTGGTTTTTAAATCATTAATATTCATAAGTCACTCCGGAATCTTTTTGTTTTAACCAATGGTCAAAACAATCGTATAAATCAGCCAGGGGCGTGTTTTTGAGTGCCTGTTTGTGGCGATCAATGGTTTGGCGATCGCCTCTGACAAAGGGTCCTGTTGGCGCATTCTCGGGCGTTTTCACGCTGTTTATCAAGCTCTGCTGAATCAGCGGTTGCAATAAATCATGCGGTAATTGTAAATTTTCTTGCCATTCGCGGAAAAGGCTTTGCCAGATAAATTGCGGGAAATTAGCCGCCATCACTGCCATGGCATGATAACCCGGCTTTTTTGATTGGGGCAATTGGTAGTGTGGGTTGTCGAGTTGAGGAAAAACCTGATCAAAATCAACCGCTTCATCACATACAAAAGGAATGTCTGAATAAAATGAATCGGAATAAAGCGCATCACCGAAAGTCATCAGTGGGTGACAGGCCAGGCTGTAGGCACTGTTGAGTGAACCCGAACAATGAATCAATGGCTTTTTAGTTAAAAACGGATGCTTCTGAATGAATGGATCAATCTGGTCATCACGGATCAGCAGCAAGATATAATCAGCTTGCTGGCTCAAATCCTGTAATGCTGACAAGTCCTTGTCACGGCGATTCCATTGCGTATAGGTAAGATTTTTCGCCGTAAAATAGTGCGCCAAATGTCGGGCTAACCGGCCATTGCCAATCAGCAGATATGTGGGTGGTACCTGTCGTTGCATTGATCAAGTCCTATATGTGTTGTGTTTTAAATAATGTCGCTGTTGTGACCAATCAGCGCAGTTGCCATTATAAATGCTGTTAGCTGAATAAGCAGTGAATTAAATCTTATACAGAACTGACGAAATCCCGGATTCCGTCCAAAAACATTTGCACCGCAATGGCAATGAGCAACATGCCCATCAACCGTTCAATGGCAATCATGCCGTTTTTACCCAGGTATTTTTGCATGGCGGTGGCTGAGAATAAAATAATGGACGACAATGTCCATGCCACCAGTAAGGCAATTGATAATGTCCCCAGTTCATCAGGGTGTTTACTGGCCATTAAAATTAAAGTGGCTAAAATAGAGGGGCCCGCAACCAACGGTATCGCCAGCGGCACCAAAAACGGTTCTTCATCTTCCTCTTCATCACCATATTGTCGGGTCACCGGAAAAATCATTCGTAAAGCAATAATAAACAGAATAATGGCACCGGCCAAAGACACCGAGCTTTGCTCAAGATGCAGAAATCTGAGCATCTGTTCGCCCAGAAACAAAAAGAAAAACAGCACCACCAGTGCCATAATAAGTTCCCGCGCCAAGACCCGATAACGGTTTTCACAGCGTTCTAAATAACTTAAGAAAATGGGCACGTTGCCCAGGGGGTCCATAATCAGGAACAATAAAATGGTCGCAGATAAAATATCCATTGCTTACTCCTAAGCGATGCCGTTTAGAAGGGCCAGATGTCTTGCCATTCTAAAACATTCGTTTCTATATCAGCTTCACCGGTTTGTAAAAATTCATGATTCGGATAGTTGGTAGCCAACACTGTTTTAGTTTCATTGGCCAATTCAGGCTCATCGATTTTTTCATAAGCTGATACCATCAAAGCCAACGCATCCGCCGCAACCGGTGTGTCCTGATAAGCCTGTAGCACAAATTTACAGCGATTGATGGTGGCAATCGGTGCACCTCGACGCAGATAATAAGCCGCCACCTGAGTTTCATAGGCAGCCAACTGGTTTTTTAAATAAATCATGCGCTGACGGGCATCAGGTGCATAATCACTGTCAGGATAACGCTCCACAAAATCTTTAAATGCTGAAAATGCGTTACGAATATTTTCCTGGTTGCGATCGGCTGAATCATCCGGATTAATGCGCTGCATTAAACCACGCTCACTGTTGAAATAAATCAACCCTTTTAAATAAAAGGCATAATCCAGATTTTTATGTGCCGGGTAATTTTTAATAAAGCGGTCAACTGTGGAAATGGCCTGTTCCATTTTAAACAGTTTATATTGAGCAAAAGCCAGTTCCAAATAGCCCTGCTCGGTGTAATGACCAAAAGGATAATGCGATCTTAAATCTTTGTATTTATTTTCTGCCGCTGTCCAAACACCGGCATCCAATGCCCGTTTGGCTTCTAAATACATTTCTAAGGCCGTTTGTTTGGTGACTTCAACTTCTCTGACATCGTCTTTTTTACCGCACCCCTGTAATAAGCCAAAACCAATGATGAGAATCAATAATATTTTCCAGGCTTTAAATTTATTGGTATATAACATAGGTTTATATCCTGTGGTCAATTAAAATAGGCGTATGAATGACGATACACAACACATAAAAAAAACTTTTCATGTTGAAACACATGATGCAGGTACACGCATAGACCAATATTTATCAGCGCAGTTCCCTGACTTTTCTCGCAACACGATTCAGCAGTGGATTAAACAGAACGCTGTAAAAATCGATGGCCATAATACCAAAAGTAAGCAAATTTTGAAAGGATTTGAATTAATTAGCCTTGATGTGGAAATTGAGCAATCCGTTGCAGACAAACCCCAGGACATGTCTTTAGATATTCGTTATGAAGACAATCATTTACTGGTTATCAACAAACCGGCCGGTTTAGTTGTGCATCCTGGCAGCGGCAATCCAGATGGCACACTGTTAAATGGTTTGTTGGCACTGAGTGAAGCACAAAAGATGCTGCCCAGGGCCGGAATAGTCCACCGCCTTGATAAGGAGACCTCCGGGTTAATGGTGGTGGCCAAAGAAGCCGAATGTCAGTTGAAACTTATCGATATGCTCAAAGATCACCACATTGAACGCACCTATTGTTGTGTGGTCAAAGGCGTTATCAAAAAGCCCGGTCGTATAGAAACCACCATAGGGCGACACCCAACCCAGCGGGTTAAAATGGCCGTCACAGCCAAAGGCAAACAGGCCGTTACTCATTACTGGCCAAGTGAGCATTTCCAGAACTTTACGGTACTCCGTGTGCAACTTGAAACCGGTCGCACCCATCAGATTCGTGTGCACATGCATCATTTGGGACATCCACTGGTGGGAGATCCGGTATATGGCAATAAAAACCGCGTTAGCGCGTCAGTGGACAATGAACTTAAAGACATTGTCAGACAATTCCCGCGACAAGCACTGCATGCGCAGAAACTGGCGTTTACACACCCCATCAGCGACAAACAAATCCAGGTGACCGCGCCTTTACCTGACGATTTATGTCACTTACTAGATGATTTATACGAATTTGATCGTCCAGATGCTGAAAATGACGGTTTTGAGGTAGAATATGTGGAATAAAGTCCAAAAAATGAACATATGTTCGTTTTTATAGGTATCATAGACTTGTTCGTTAGTATTAACTTATTCGTTAGTGGCTAACAGGCCGGTTGAACAAACCTTAGATACTTGTGGCTTTACTCCCTCTCCCACATTAGCATTATCAACCGGCCTAATTTTTTTATGAACAGTCCATTTAAGCTTCATCAAACCAATAAGCAACACGTTTATGTGCTGCAGTCTCACCGTGATTTAATGCTTAAATCACATCCGCAACTGGATGTTCATCCTGATAATAATGGTGACATGGCATTACAGTCCATCACTCAACAATACCACTTACCACACCGACCCGTGTTTATGAAACAGGTTCATGGTGTAAAAAATATCCGTTTAAATTCAATACCCAACACACACTTCTGGAAAGCAGCCGATGCCTGCTTCACCCGACATAAGGACATTATATGTGCCGTGATGACTGCCGATTGTTTACCGGTACTCATCACCGATACACAGGCCAGTTTTGTGGCCGCTGTGC
The DNA here is from genome assembly GCA_947502925.1 of uncultured Marinicella sp. Taxonomy (GTDB): domain Bacteria; phylum Pseudomonadota; class Gammaproteobacteria; order Xanthomonadales; family Marinicellaceae; genus Marinicella. The sequence continues at coordinate 8,703 of CANNBS010000001.1, forward strand.
ACTGTGGCTGGCGTAGTTTATACCAGGGTATATTAACGCAATTAATGGATCGAATTCAGCCGGTTTACCCGTTAAAGCTGTGGTTTGGCCCGGCCATTTGCCAGAATCATTATCAGGTAGATAATGCCTTCAAAGATCATTATTTACAGGCTCATCCGGATGCGTCACAGGCTTTTACAGAAGTTGTTGACAATCATTGCCACGCGGATTTAAAAATGATGGCAAAGGTTCAGTTACAACACCATGACATTGACCTCATTGAAGATACCTCTATTTGCACCTATCAACATGACAGTTACTATTCCTGGCGCCAAAATAAAACATCACAAAGACAGGCTTCAATGATTTGGATACACAATTCAGATTAAAGCAATAACGTATCAGGGTTAATATCACATGCCTCGACAATACTTTGACCCAGAAGCTGAAACTCTTTGGCACGCATACTGCCCTTGCGCCAGGCCAGGCCCACCTCTCTGTAGGCTTTTTTATCCATGGCTTTAACCACAATATCATCATCAACAAGTCCTGAATTGACGGCCATTTCCGGGATAAAGCTCACCCCTAAATTCTGCCGCACCATGGCAATCAAAGTGAGCAAACTACTGGCGGTAAAGTGACTGACTTTATCCACATGCTGGATACGACAGGCACTGATGGCATGATCGCGCAAGCAATGACCATCATCTAATAACAGCACCGAACCATCTTCAAGTCGATTAATATTAAATGATTTTTGTTCAAGATTGTATTGGGAACCGTGTATGAGGCGAAAAGGGTCTTTAAACAAGGACAAGGTTTCTACGCTGCGCAAATCATAAGGTAAGGCCAACAGGACCACATCTAAGCGTCCTTCCATCAATTGCTGATAAATATCTGCTGTTTTCCCTTCATGAATTTCTAGGGCCAATTCAGGGTAATTGACTTTTAAATAAGGCAATAAGGCAGGCATGATAAACGGGCCAATGGTGGGAATCATGCCCACCGCCAATCGACCTGATAACGGCTTTAAATTACCCTGAGCCAAATCATGTAGTTTTTGCAATTCGGCCATGACTGCCTGTGATTGGCCATGTACCTCACGACCTAAATTGGTGATGGTCACACTTTTATTGGTGCGATCGACCAATTGACCACCCAGGGTTTTTTCAAGCTCTTTGATGGCCACACTAAAGGCCGACTGTGACACAAAGCAACTGGCGGCGGCCTGACCAAAATGATTGTACGCCACCAGAGCATTAAAATAGCGCAATTGTTTAATGGTCGGATAATGCATTAGGGTTCGGACTGCTGCAAAGCACGATCAACAATTTCATACACATTGGCCGATAAAGAATCACTTTCATGAATGCGTTTAACCTGGGCCAACATCTTATCCCTTAAATCTGGATGAAATTGTTTAAAATCATTGAATAAACTCACCATTCTGGCCGCAACCTGCGGATTTAGGGCATCCAATGCCAGCACCTGGTCGGCCAAAAATGCATAGCCTGAGCCATCCGGGGCATGGAAACGGGTTTGGTTTCCGGCAGAGAAAGCACCCAGCAAGGAACGCACGGCATTGGGGTTTTTCAAAGAAAACACCGGCAGATCCATCAACTGTTTGACCCGTTCAAGGGTATCCTCTTTTGGAATGGTGGCTTGAATGGACAACCATTTATTTATCATCAGCGGATGATCCTGCCAGCGGCTGTAATAATCAGCCAGCAAATCTTCAAAGCCCGGTGCTTGTTGATGAGCCAACAAGGTAAGTGCTGTAACTTTATCCGTGTAGTTATCCGCTTGTTGATATTGCTGTTGGCAGAGTTGATAAAACTCTCTGTTGCCGGTTTGTGCCAGATACCACAAACACCTGTTTTTAAGACTTCTCTGCGCGACCTGTTTGGCGCTAACCTGATATGGCTCGTCACTGTGGTTCTGATGGTAAACCGATAAAATCTCGACTTGTAAGTGTTGATTAATTTCATCTACCAATTGTTCTTTGGCCTGATACAAAAGTGCCACATCCACAGATTCCATATTGACAATCATAGATTGCAAACTTGGCAGTGTGATGGCAATGGCCACCAAGCCCAGATCAATGTCATCATTCAGTAAAAGCTGCCTGAACGAATCAAAAAATAACGGCGGTGTTTTGTGCTGTTGATTCTCTTTCAAAGCCTGATACTTGGCGATGATAATCTGTTGTTGCAATTGTTGGGCGGCATCCCAGCGGTTAAACGGATCCTGGTCATACTGTGCCAGAAAAGCCAGGTCTTCAAAAGACAATGACTGGCGTAATCGTACCGGCGCTGAAAAGCCCTGTAACAAAGAAGGTATCGGCGCTTTATCGACCTCATCAATCACCAGAGACTGGCTTTGTTCAGTCAGTTCAAAAACCGTTTGCGTTTCTGCCTTTTCATTTAGTTTGATGGCTTGGCCACTGTCATCATATAAAGATAATTTTATCGGAATATGCATCACTTGCCAGGTTTGCTCACCCTGATAACTATCTGGTTGTTGCTGCTTAAAATGCAAACTGAATTGTCTTGTTTCTTGATTGTATTCTGATTCAACGTCAACCACCGGCGTGCCGTTTTGGCTATACCACAGTTCAAACTGAGATAAATCCACGCCATTTGCATCGGCCATGGCACCGCGAAAATCATCACAACTGACCGCCGTGCCGTCATGGCGTTTAAAATACAAATCCATGCCCTTCTGGAAACCGTCTTCGCCCAACAGGGTGTGGTACATGCGCACCACTTCGGCACCTTTTTCATAAACCGTCAGGGTATAAAAGTTATTAATTTCTATGTATGAATCCGGTCGTACCGGGTGAGACATCGGCGAGGCATCTTCAGCAAACTGAGCGGCACGTAAATGGCGCACATCTTCAATGCGCTTTACAGCACGTGATTGCTGGTCCGAGGTGAATTCCTGATCTCGGAAAACCGTTAAACCTTCTTTTAAACTCAACTGGAACCAGTCGCGGCATGTGACACGATTACCGGTCCAGTTATGAAAATACTCATGACCGATGACTGCTTCGACGTTAATAAAATCCTGATCCGTGGCGGTGTTCTGCTTGGCCAGTACATATTTTGAATTAAAAATATTGAGTCCCTTATTTTCCATGGCACCCATATTGAAATCATCGGTGACCACAATATTGTATTCATCCAGATCATAAACCAGATTAAAGCGCTGCTCATCCCAACGCATGGCATTTTTTAGTGACTGCATGGCATAGTCACAGGCATCAATATTTTGCTGTTCTGTATAAATGCGCAATTGAACTTGCTTATCTTTTGCTGTTGTGAAACTGTCTTCAACATAAGCCAAATCACCGGCCACCAACGCAAACAGATAACTGGGTTTAGGATGTGGATCAACCCATTTCACGTAATGCTTATTATGTGATAACTCCCCGGCAGCCACCTGATTGCCATTAGATAACAACACCGGATAACGGTTTTTATCAGCAATAATGGTGACGGCAAAAGGTGCCAGCACATCCGGACGATCCGGATAATAGGTGATGCGCCGAAATCCCTGAGCTTCACACTGCGTTAAGAAGAATTCACCGGATTGATACAAACCTTCCAGAGCGGTGTTTTCACCCGGATATATTTTAACTTCACTGCGCAACTCAAACTGCGCGGGCAAATCTTCTAATAATAGCCCTTCGTCAGTCAGTTGAAGATCATCCACTGAAACGTCATGACCATCAATGGTCAATCGTTGTAAGGACAGCTGATGCCCATGTAAGAACAAACTGTTGTTTTCGGCAACCTTGTTTTGTTTAAACAATATTCGGGCGCGAACCAGGGTGTGATCCTGCTCCACTAAAAAGGCTAAATCAACCCAACGAACCCAATAGTTTGGCGGTTGATAGTCCTTACGAAATATTTTTTGTTTTGTTTGACTCATAATGATTCATAAAAATAATGACGACATTGTAGCTTAATTAAGGCCAAGCGACTTACATTCGCCGGTTTTATTCAACCCCATTGTGTCCGGCCTGTTGTGAGCGACGTCGTAACATTCGGCCCATCACTAAACCAAACTCAAATAAAACCCACATTGGAATGGCCAAAAGCACCTGTGAACTTGGATCGGGCGGGGTCAACAACATGGCGACCACCAAAATACCCACCACAATATAAGGTCTTTTTGCAGCCAATTGTGATGCTGAAGTAACGCCCAGAACAATCAGTATAATAACCGCCACCGGAATTTCAAAAGCCAATCCAAAAGCAAAAAACAAGCGAATCACAATGTCTAAATAGGAATTGATGTCGGGCATGTAAACCACACCCTCAGGCGCGATACTGGGCAGAAACACAAATAAAATGGGAAACACCACAAAATAGGCAAAGGCACAACCTAAATAAAACAACACAATACCGCTTAATAATATCGGCATGGCAATTTTTTTTTCATGGCGATACAAACCCGGTGCCACAAACGCCCACATTTGGTAGAAAATCACCGGCATACTGATAATCACTGCCAAGATAATAACCATTTTGAACGGCGTTAAAAAAGGTGAGAGCACGCCGGTGGCTATCATTTCCGTCCCACCGGTCAGGTTTGACATAACCGGCTTTGCAATCAGTGTATATATCTCACTGGCAAATGGAAACATAACAACAATCAAAACCAAAACAGTCACAACTGCTTTCAATAAACGACTGCGCAGCTCGATTAAATGGTCAATAATCGACTGTTCAGAATCCGTCATGGTTGTCCTTATTTTTGTCTTCTTTAGTCTCTTTGTTACCGGGTTCAAATTCGATGGTCTCAGACATCTGTTCTGCCAGTTGACGGGCTTCTTCAGCCATGGCGTTTTCTTTGAGTTTGGCTTTGACAGCCTCTATTTCAAGTTCTTGTTCAACATCGTGTTTAACCTGATTAAAGGTGCGCTTAATTTGGCCAAAAAACCGGCCCATCTTGCGCGCAACACCCGGTAGTTTTTCAGGTCCTACCACCAACAAAGTCACCACAAAAACCAATAAGAGCTCGGTAAAACCAATATCAAACATAGTTTATTGTTCTTTATGCTGTGACTTTTTGCTCGGCTTTTCGTTCTCGTCTTTTTGATTGGTGAGTTCTTCCTGATCGTCATCTTGCATGCTTTTCTTAAAACCTTTAATGGCACCACCTAAATCACCACCAATGTTACGCAGTTTTTTGGTACCGAAGATTAATGCCACCACCACAAGGATAATAACAAGTTGCGTTACACTTATACCCATAAATGCTCCAATTGATTGAAGTAAAAAGTGTATTATAACGGCAAAGTGCCTGAATACCTAAATCACAGGCAAGAGATTATGCAAAGAGCATAAGAAAAGTATTAAGAGATGCGACGAATGGCCAGGAAACCAAGCGGCAGGATTGATAGAATTAACAACCAAAGGCTGGCTAAGTTGAGTGCGGGAACCGGCTGGACAACCGGTGTGCCGCGCGCACAACCCTGACCATTGGCAATGGCTAAAGATTCAACACCCACCAGCGTGTCGGAAATATAGTCTGCCTCACCAGTCTCGCTGTTAACTTTAAAAATACGCGACATGTAAGGATTTAGTGGGTCAGAAAGCCGTAAATTTATGACCATCCATAGTTGGCCGTCTGCATCAAAACTCATGCCTGAACCGTAAAGTTCAACACCGCCACCTAAATCACCCAGAGGCCCAACCAAATCAGCTTCGGCTGTCGCCGGATTAATTTCATATAAATTAAAATCACCGGAAGCCACCGCATACAGGCGGTTGTCCCAGGAAGCTAACGATGTGAAATTATGGCCTGTTTGACCAATGAGCGTGGCTCGACCGGTTTCCGGGTTCACTTCATAAAGTCCCTGGTCGCTTTTAACAACCAAAAACAAACGACCGTCACAAGCAAAAGTCATGCCGTAGTCATGATTTTCCTGGACATTACCAAAGCCAAAATTTTGATTAACATTGGCTACCGGTAATGCACGTGAGTTTGAGATATCAATTTGTACCAGGGTTTTGGTGTTGTCATCGGCACCATAGATAACGTCATTGGCTGACAAGGCCAGGCCTTCAATTCCGATATAAGGATCTGCAATTCGACCAAAGCTGTTAAATGAACCGGTCTCTAAATCAATTTCAACAATGTGATCCGGGTAATCAAAACTGTCATCCGCGACTGCATAGGCCGTGACAGCCAGAACCTGGCTCGGCACTAATAGAATGCTTAGAAAAATAAGGACAGCTCGGCACATTTTATATTTATTATTTTTTAAAATATCGTATAAAGCCCGATATTAGCAAAAATCAATCGCCGAAACAAGCTATTTATGACAGCGACCAAACTAATACAAGACCACCGTTTTAACGTCTTGAGACCTCTGCATAAGTCTGAGTTATTGAAAAAATGATTGAAATTCTGAAGTTCAAGGAAGGAAAAGCAAGTAATAGCAATAGCTATTGCTAAGTTTTATTCAGCGCTTCCATACGCTTCACCCCTTCGGGGCTTCCGTGATAATTCATTCCAGATGAATTATTCTGACGAAGAAATTCAGGATTTCAGACATTTTTACTTCATTCACGACTTATGCAGAGGTCTCGTATTAACATTCAGCACCTATTTTTTTGCATTAACGGAGGTCAAATCAATGGACACAGATTCCGGTGGGTGGATTAACTGACCGGCCACATGTTTAACATAATCATCCACATTGTTGTCATGTTTAAACTGTCCATGCAGAGTTTTGGTCATGTGCAGATAACCCACATAAACAGAATACGCCAGTATGGATTGTTGTCTGGCCTGGGTTTCACTGTATCCGATGTCCTGATAGCATTGTTGCAGATAATTAAGTCGGTCAACGGTGACCTCTTTGAGGACTTTTGAAACATAACTGTGCTGTCTGTCGGCCAGCAATGTGGCATAAATCAGATGGCTTTGCAGTGGCTCAGAAGACAAGATAAACCAGGTTTTGAGCCGCTCATAAGGATCATTCACGGACAACACACGCTGTCTGATAACCTTATTATCTTCATCACGCCAACGCTTCAAAGCCGCCACAATAAGGTCTTTGCGGTTGGTAAAATGCCAATAAAAACTACCTTTAGTCACGCCCAATACTTTCGCAATGGTTTCCACAGCCACCGCACTGACGCCTTGATTGGCAATCACTTCTAAAGTGGCTTTTTCCCAGTCTTTGGGGTTAAGGGATTTCTTTTTATTGGCATCGTTTATGGCCTTATTTTGCTTTATCATGGCTTTATCATAACCACAATTACGCGTCGGTCAATGAGAAATTTAAGTTTTCCATACGCTTGCGTATTGACAATCGATGTGACTGTCGCCATACTGTACCGTATGTTCAACATTTTTTAGGCACCATCATGAGTTTTTTAGCTTTATTGGGTATGTTTATACTGGTCACTTTAGCCTGTGCATACCTTCGAACGTCCGTTAAAACATGGACCATAGCCACTGCCGCAGTCCTGATCGCTTGTATTTTTCTGACTGACAGTACATTCTGGGCAGGTTTCTTTATCTTGTTATTATTTACCGTACCCGCCTTGTTTTTAAATATCAAGGCCATCAGACAACAGTATTTCACCCAACATTTTCTGAAATTCTTCCGTAAAGCCCTGCCCCAGCTGTCAGAAACAGAGCGGGTGGCTTTAGAAGCCGGTACAGTACATTGGGATGGCGAACTATTCAGTGGTAAGCCTAACTTTAAGCGTTTACACAGCATGAAAAAACCGGAACTTACCACGGAAGAAAAAGCCTTCATTGATGGGCCGGTACAAAAGTTGTGTGAAATGATTGATGAACACGAATACAACCACGTAAAAGGTGATATGCCCAAAAAAGTATGGGAATTTATTGCCAATGAAAAATTCTTTGCCATGATTGTTCCAAAAGAATATGGTGGTCTCGGATTTTCTGCGCTGGCTCATTCTTATGTGTTACAGAAAGTGGCATCACGCAGTGCCGTGGCCGGTGCCACGATTGCCGTGCCCAACTCCTTAGGGCCTGCTGAACTGCTGTTGCATTATGGAACAGATGAACAACGTAATCATTATTTACCTCGATTAGCTGATGGCAAGGAAATTCCTTGTTTTGGTTTAACAGCGCCCAGTGCCGGGTCTGATGCGACCTCTATACCAGATAAAGGCGTTGTTTGTAAGAAAAAAATCGATGGTAAAGAGGTGTTGGGTATCAGCTTAACTTTTGATAAGCGTTACATAACACTCTCTCCTGTCGCCACCGTCGTTGGTCTGGCCTTTCAAATGACCGATCCGGATAAAATACTTGGCGATAAAGAACATTTAGGCATTACCCTGGCATTAGTTCCAAGCGACACGCCGGGTATGGACATCGGCCGCCGTCACTTACCACTGGATGTCATGTTTATGAACGGACCGGTACGCGGTAAGGATGTTTTTGTACCTATGGATGCCATTATTGGTGGCGAAAAAATGATTGGTCACGGCTGGAGAATGCTATCAGAGGTACTGGCGATTGGACGGGCCATTTCACTGCCATCCAGTTCCACCGGAGGCGCAAAAACAGTGGCCTACGCCACTGGCGCTTATGCCCGTATCCGGAAACAATTCAACTTACCTATCGGTCGATTTGAAGGTATTGAAGAAGCTTTATGCCGGATTGCCGGTAAAACCTATTCCTGTGCGGCGGTTTCTTCCATGACAGCGGCAGCTGTGGATCGTGGTGAACGGCCTTCTGTGCCCTCAGCCATTGCCAAAATGCACACCACGGATATGGCGCGCGATATCATTGCGGATGCCATGGATATCCATGGCGGTAAAGGTATTATCATGGGACCTAATAATTATCTGGGTCGTGCCTGGATGGGGGCTCCTATCTGGATAACAGTGGAAGGTGCCAACATTTTAACCCGCAGTCTGATTATTTTTGGCCAGGGTGCGATTCGCTGCCATCCTTATGTACTTAAAGAAATGGAAGCGGCCAATTTACCCGATGAGGACGAATCATTAAAAACCTTTGATCATTTACTGTTTAAACACATGGGTTACACGTTTCAAAATGCGGTACGTTCCTTTTTTATGGGGCTTGGCAGTTGGCGTTTAGAGACGGGTCCTGGTGATAAATTCACCAAAAAGTTTTATTCACGCATCACCCGTTACAGTGCCGCCTTCGGTTTTGCTGCGGATGTCGCCATGTTAACTTTAGGTGGTTCTTTGAAAAAACGCGAATCAACATCAGCCCGCTTAGGTGACGTTCTGAGTCATTTATACATGGCTTCAGCGGTACTCAAACGCTACCGTGACCAGGGCAAGCAAAGCGCCGATCAACCGGTTGTGGCCTGGGCTTTACATTATCACTTTTATGAAATTGAGCAAGCGCTCAAAATTCTCAGCTACAACTTCCCCAATAAGGCCGTTGGTTTTATGCTGCGCCGAACTATTTTCCCGCTGGGTACCCATGAATTACCACCGGGCGATCGATTAGGACACAAAGTGGCCTCATTACTGTTATCGCCCAATGAAACCCGAGACCGTCTATGTGATGGTATTGATAAACAGGTTTCAGAACATAATCTGGTGGCTAAAATGAATCAGGTACTGGCCAAAGTCATAGATACCGAGCCGTTAGAACGACGTATCTTAAAAGCGGAGAAAAGTGGCGAAATCGATGCCATTGAACCGGCCGAGCAACTGAATCAAGCCTTAGAACGCGATATTATTAATAAGAGCGAGTTTAACACCTTGACTAAAGTCAGGGCGCAAGTGGCTGAAGTCATTGCGGTCGATGATTTTCCGCATGATGCTTTTGACCGGACCCAGGCGTACACCACCCGGGAAGAAGCTAAAATCGCTTAGCAGCAGACTTTTAAAAAGCCCGTTAATTCGGGCTTTTTAATTGACAGGAATCGGGGGGTTTGGCAATTGCTGCTCTGAACTTAACAACCCCAAAGACCTTAATTCTGCGTACATCGACGATAAATACTGTAATTGCGCCAATTGTGGGAACTGATGACTGTGAATTAATACGGCCGCCATGACCTCGAATTCAAGTTGATGAGCACTGTCTGTTTTAATTAATTTAGATCGCATGTCCGCCAGCGCCTGCTGCACTTCGTCCGACTTTCTGGGTCGGCTTAAGATGCTTTGCCTCAATTGCTTGAAATGCTGGTGTTGGTGCTCAGTGCCATAAACCAGTTTAGACTTGATTAAAGCCGCATGCTCCCAAATCCAGGCGCGATTTTTCTGATAGTCCGCAAACTCCTTAAGCGAAGTTACCAGGCTGCCTGAATTACCATTCGGCCGCAGTTGTAAATCAATGTCATACAAATAACCGTGATAAAGACGGGCATTGAGGTGATGCGTTATTCGTTTAACCCAACGCTGCATAAAATGCCGCTGGTCATTGGATAAGGCTTTACAATCCAATACAAACACCAAATCCATATCCGAGGATAATTTCATCTGACCCGAAGCCAGCGATCCATAAGCAATCACCATCAATTGTTGGCAGCTTATAAGCGCATCAGATGACGGCTTTAATTTATCACAGGTTTCTGCATGACTGTATTCAATCACCCGGGTTAGAATAAATTCTGCCAATCTGGATAAACGATCACAGGTTTGGCGATTATCTTTGCGGTCATTAAGCCAGTCACAAATAATTAAAAACTGGCTACTGAGTTTAAAATAGCGCAAAGCCTCCATCCACTGCTCCACATCATCCACAGGCATCCGCTGCTGCTGCCACTGATCCTGTAACCATGATTCGGTTAAATCATCCGGCAGATCATGGGGTTCAAATAAATGTTCTAACAACACCGGAAAACGCGCCACAATCATCGCCACATAATCGTGCTGTTGCAACAAGCGTAACAAAGCCACTAACACGGGTTGTTCCTTGAACAGCATGGATAAATAACTGGGGCGTTTTAGGATGGCTTTTATCACTTGCATTAAACGCTGCCAGGCAATGTTCGGCATTTTATGCGTCTCATGAAAACCCTGGGGGTCGGCCGCTGCATGAACCCGTTGGCCTGATTTAATTTGAGGATTTTGCTGAGACTGCCGACCAATGAGCAGCGCTTGTTGTAACACCCCGTACACTTTTTCTGTGGTTGACTTAGGCAAGCGTTGTAACGGCAATTCAGACATTTTCTCCTTAATCAAGCGCTGCTCATCGGCGGATAAAACCACCTCAACATTCGCCATATCTGCGAATAAATGACGAAAAATTGAATCAATCTGGTTTCTGAATTTTTCCAATTGTGATTGATAACCACCCCAATCAGCCTGGTCAAAAAAATCCGGCATGTGCATTTTTAAGTCATTGGCCACCTTAAATTCATGATTGGGCAGATCATCCACCGCTTGTAAAATATTTTCACTTTTTCGCAACCACAACCAACCATGGCTTAGTATTTCCATGTCGCGGGTAGATAACTTTCGGGCCTCATAGAGACGTTGTATCTGCCTGTAAATGGACACTCCTTGTAATGATTCATCCCGTCCACCAAAGGTCATTTGCAGCGATTGCACCACAAATTCAACCGAACGAATACCTCCCAATCCATACTTTAAGTCATCCGTTTCATAATCTGTTAGCAGCGTCATATCGGATTTGATTTTGGCCAAAGACTCAAACACCGAATAATCCAGATGACGACGATAAATAAACGGCTTGATCGTGGCCATGGTGCGTTGACCTGCCTCGAGATTACCGGCCACCTGACGGGCTCGCATCCAGGCAAACCGCTCCCATTCCCGGCCTTCATTTAACAGATAATGATGTAGCGCATCCAAAGAACAGGATAATGGCCCCACTGAACCAAAAGGTCGCAGGCGCATGTCCACCTGATAAACCCGGCCATCTTCGGTGAACTGATCGAGTAATTGAATCATGTGCTGACCAATGCGGTTAAAATATCGTCCCGCGTCCAATGATTTATTTCCATCGGAACAACCGCCATGCTCATAAATAAACACCAAATCAATGTCTGATGAATAATTCAATTCACCGGAACCTAACTTGCCCAGGGCAAACACCTGTAATTGCTGTTCATTGCCCTCTTCATCCCGAATAACTCCATGCCGGGTGACCACTTTTGAGACCGCTTCTTGATAGGCTTGCTGGATTAAAAAATCAGCCAGCTCACTGACCGCATGCAGCGCGCTTAAATGATTGACAACCGGCTGCTGCAAATCCAAAGCGGCTATGTAAGCCAATCGAGTCTGCCGAAAACGACGTAAAAATGCCGAAACGGTTAATTCGGGATGTTGTTGGCGACTGTGACGCCAATCTTCGGCTATTTGATAGCTCGTTAAGGTTGGATGGCGTTGCCGGATACGGGCAACCGCTGACCAATGTTGCTGAATAAACGGAAAAGCCGATAACCAACCGGGCTTATCGGCTTTGTTCTTTGCGTTTGTGGCGTCTGTTGAATCGCCGGGCGACACGCTCAACGATTACCGACAGTAATCTTTTATGGCTTGCTCGGCTTTTTGCAGGGCACTGACCCGTTCTTCATCATTCATACGGACCTGTTCACCTGTTTCCGGGTCTATTCTCGCTACACGAACGCTGGCATTAAGGGCATCACGGTTGGCTTTGGCTTGTTGACACAGCTTTTGCCTGTTCACTTTATCGGCTTCAGCCAGGGTTTTTTCTGCTTCCGCACGTTGTTGAGCCTGTGCGTCATCTGACGATTCATCACTGCCTTCTTCAGGCTTCTCTTGGGCTCTTTCAGGGGCTGGTGTCGGCTTGTTTTCCTTGATCTGTAAGGTGTCAGCCTGTTGATTCGGCGGTTTTTGTTCTGAATAATGAATGTTACCGTCTTTATCGACCCACTTATAGACCTTGGTGGCGGCCACAGCAGTGACACTAAACACACACAGTAATAATAGAATACTTAATCTCATAACGTTCTCCACGTATAATAATTGACCCTGACATCGACTCATTGTAGATTAATGCACGGCCTGTCTTAAACTAATATTAAAAATAATCAGGGTAAATAGCAAGCACGACCATTTTATTTTTTGTACAATTAATAAACTGTTAATCAACCCTTAAATATGACGAAATTAAACACTGCCAAGAAAAAAGGTATCTATTTACTGCCTAATTTATTCACCACCGGCGCTTTATTTTCCGGTTATTATGCCATGATTGCAGCTATTGCCGAAAAATACGAGATGGCCTGTTTAAGTATTTTTATTGCCGCTTTACTGGACGCCTTAGACGGTCGCGTGGCGCGTTTAACCAACACCCAATCAGAATTTGGCGAACAGTACGACTCTTTATCTGATTTAGTCTCTTTTGGCATTGCGCCTTCGGTGCTTATGTTTAACTGGTCACTCATTTATTTAGGGGATATCCATCCTGTGCTCGGTAAAATCGGCTGGCTAGCTGCGTTTATATATGCCGTCAGTGCCGCTTTACGGTTAGCACGTTTTAATACTCAAATCGGCACCATCGACAAAGCTTATTTCCAAGGCTTACCCTCACCGGCTGCAGCCGCCGTATTGGCTTCTTTTGTATGGGTTTGTTTAGACTTGGATTTAGTTGGTTCGGATTTACGTTTTGTGGCATTGCCTTTGACCATTATTGTTGGTTTATTATTGGTTTCCAGGCTCCGTTATTATTCTTTTAAAACCATTAACTTTAAAGAGAACGTCTCATTTGTATGGGTGTTGCTTTTGGTGTTGGTGTTTGTTTTGCTGACCATTAAAATGCAATGGGTTTTATTTGTGACATTTACCGCTTATGCCATTTCAGGTTTTATTATGACCGTTCACAATGTCCGTAAGAAACGTCAAAAAAAACGCACTAAAAACACATCAAAATCGAAACCAAAAGATAATAAAAAGCCGAAGCTGCCATGAGTGAAAAGCAAGCTTTTTTTACCACGGAAGACGGCCAACAATCAGCCGGCACCTTACAACAACTGTCTTTACTGGCTGATTTAAGCCAGGATTTTGTTAACACCATGAACATTGACGAGGTTTTGCGTCGTGCGGTGAAACGTATTCGAAATTATATGAACGCAGAAGCCGCCAGTGTGTTTTTAGTGGATAAAGATCAACAGAACCTGGTTTGTCGCGCCAGCTCCGGGCCGGTGGATATCACCGATATGTCGATTAAAATTGACAGTGGCATTATTGGGCGCACTTTTATGGAAGGCAAATGCCAGATAATTGAAGATGCCCAAAAAGACAAAGATTTTGTCTGTCATGTGGACACTTTAACCGGATTTAAAACCCGCTCGGTGCTGTGTTCACCCCTGATAAATAATGACCAGACCATTGGTGTCATTCAACTGCTAAACCATCAGGACAATGCCCTTTTTGAAACCCGTGATGTGGATATTTTACGGCTATTAGCGACGCCACTGGCGCTGGCCATTGCCAATGCCCGTTACACCCTTGAGTTTGTCGAACAAAAGCGCCTTAAAAAAGAACTCACACTGGCCAGACGATTACAACGCTCATTATTACCCGGTCGTCAAGACCCGCCCTTTCCGGTGGTTGGCAGTAATTTATCGGCCAACGAAGTGTCCGGTGACTTTTATGATTTTTTCGAATTAAACGACGGTACAGTGGGCTTTTTCATCGGTGATGTGTCCGGAAAAGGGGTCGATGCTGCTATGCTGATGGTGCGTGCCAGCAGCTTATTACGCTGGATTGGTAAAGACCAGTTACCTCCGGGACAATGGCTGGCAAAGGCCAATAAGGAGTTGTGTGAAAAAGCCTCCCGCGGATTGTTTGTCTGTGCGGCTGTGGGTTATTATCACCCCAAAACCGACACCGTTACCTGGTCCAATGCGGGATTACCGCCGGTCATTTATATGTGTCCAGATTGTGATATTGATACCTGGCAGGCGGATGCCCCGCCATTGGGCATAAAAGCCAGCTCCTTATCCTTTAATCAACAATCAAAAAAATTGAACAAAGGGGGTCTGTATTTACTCACAGACGGACTCACCGATGCCCGGGACGAACATAATCAACGCATGGAATTAGCCGGTGTCATCGAACATATCAGGGCCATTGAAACCGAATCTCCGGAAGTCAGAATCGGCAAATTAATAACCGCCACCCGGCGCAACCGGCTTAATGACGATGCCACCATTTTATTGATAGAAAAACGTAACCACCTGACTGAACATATTTTATTAAATATTCGTTTTATGGCTGACCCTTGTGAATTAAAAACAATCAGAACGCAAGTCAACGATATCCTAAAAAATGCCGGCTTTAACTCATCACAGCAACAAAAAATCATTTTGGCGCTGGATGAAGCCATTACCAATATAATCAGACATGCCTATAAAAATACCGAAGACGGTGAAGTAGAATTGGCTATATTGCGCCAAAACAATACCTTAAGTTTTTATCTGCGAGATTTCGCACCCGAAGTCTATGATAGCACCATTAAGCCACGAGATTTATCTCAGCTTAAACCGGGCCAGATGGGTATAAATTTCATTGATACCGTGATGGATTCCTGGGAATTTGCCACCCCCAAGGACGGTTATGGCAACTTACTTATCATGAAAAAAGAAATTGTCAAACCAGCATCTGATTGATTAAGATGTGGCCTCTTCGGGCTTAATTGCCTTTCTACCAACCTTTAAAATACCGACTGTTATGCGAAATAAATTTCTCTTTTTGACAGCCTTTCTGCTGTTCACACTCACCAGCCAGGCTGAGCTTGTTCCGATCGAAAACTTTGCCGCCAAATCTGACTTTATCAGCATGAAGATTTCACCAGACGGTAAACTTATGGCTTTTACATACGAGCAGGACTCATCCATTAATCTGGGCGTAATGGACATGAAAACAAAAGAAGGTGTTTATTCCTTCGATATGGGTCCTAATCGGGAAGTGGCCTCTTTCTATTGGGGTAACAATGAACGACTCATTATTCAAAGCCAACGCATCACCGGATGGCTGGATGGTGCCCAAAAACATCCTGAGTTATTCAGTGCCAACTACGATGGCAAAAAAAGACAAATGCTGTGGGACTTTCAGCGGTCATTTATCAGACCTGTTTCGTTATTGGAAGACGATAAGGACCATGTGCTTATTTCAAAGCACCATTATTCTGATAACTACAGTGCAAAATTACAAAGACTTAATATCTATAATGGCAAACTACACTTTGTACCCGACTCGCCTAAACTGAAAGGTGGTTTAGAGTCACGCATTTCTTATATCGCCGTTGACAGTGATGAAAATCCACGCTTTGCCTTCGAATATGATCCCGTTGAACCTGAAAATTTTGACGATGACATCACTTATCTGCACATAAAAAATAAAAAAGACGACTGGCAGATTTTAGAACTGGACGTTAAGCACAATGAGCAACCTGATATTGACGGTCTGGGATTCAATAAAGATAACACAAAGTTTTATTTTACTTCCAACCATGATTTAGACCACAACGGTCATACCGGGCTGTTTGTATTTGATTATAAAGATAACAGTATTACCAAGTTATTTCGTCATGAAGATGTCAATATCGGTGGCGCTTTAACCGGCCGGGACAATCAAATCATCGGCGTCACCTATGAAGCCGGCTATCCGGGTTATTATTACGTTGATGAAAAAGAAAACCGGGACGACATCAAGCTGCATAAACAATTACGCGCCACTTTTAAAGGTCAGGAAATTGATATCAGCAGTTACACCAAAAACAAGAAAATGGCCACGTTGCGGACCTACAGCGATAAAAATCCGGGCACCCATTACCTGTATGATGTCAAAAATCTAAAAATTGAATTTTTATCCAACAGCAAAACTGGCATTGACCCCAATCTAATGGCGGCTGTTGAACCATTCACACTGAAAGCCCGCGACGGGCTTAAAATGTACGGTCAGATGACTCTGCCGCCCGGCAAAGAGCTCAAAAATCTACCATTGGTTATTTTTCCACATGGTGGACCGTACGGCGCTATTGATCGGTGGGGGTTTTATCCTCGAGCTCAATTATTGGCTTCAAGAGGCTATTTGGTAATCCAATTAAACTATCGCGGTTCCGGTGGTTATGGTGAAGACTTTCAGGAAGCCGGTTATGGTGAATGGGGCACCACCATGCAGGACGATTTAACCGATGTCACCTTATGGGCGGTTAACAAAGGCTACGCCGATAAGGAGCGATTGTGCATCCATGGTGTCAGTTACGGTGGTTATGCCGCTTTAAATGCAGTGGTGCGGGAACCCGATCTATATAAATGTTCAATCCCTGACGCTGGTTTGTATGAAATCGAATTGCAATGGGATAAAGCCGATTCCTTTAAAGGCCGCCCTAAAGCCAAAGAAAATTACATTAAGCAAAGCTTTGGCAGCACCGATAAAGCAGTTCTGGATGCCCGTTCCCCAGCCTTGCATGCCGATAAAATTAAAGCGGCTTTGCTGTTGGTTCACGGTACCGAAGATGTGCGCGTTCCGATTGAGAATGCGTACTTTTTAGAGGAACAACTGAAAAAGGCCGGTAAATCTTATGAAAAAATTTACCGCAAAGACGGTCATGGATTTCAGAAAGTACCTTACCGCATCGAACTGTACAATAAAATGCTGGCATTTTTAGATAAACACATCGGCGAAAAAAGCCAGTCTGAAGACTAAGCAAGCCATAGAAGTTTGCGGGCGCTCATGAGATAATAGGCGGGTTTTTTTAACCGCCTTTATCCGATGACACAAGCGTCCGCACAACCCCGCAAAATTTTAATCACGTCGGCCCTGCCCTATGCCAGTGGCTCCTTGCATTTAGGCCATCTGGTCGAGCACACACAATCAGATATCTGGGCGCGATTAATGCGCAGCCTGGGCCATGAGGTAAAGTACCTGTGTGCCGATGATGCCCATGGCACGCCGATTATGCTGATGGCGGAAAAACAAGGCGTTGCACCGGAGCAGTTGGTGGACAGCATGCGTGAAGAGCACTGGCGTGATTTACAGGCTTTTGGTATTTCTTACGATCATTACCATTCTACCCATTCTGATGAAAATTTTGAACTGGTCACCGGCATCTATAACACTTTAAAAGACGCCGGTCACATTGATGAAAAAGTGATTGAGCAATATTATGATCCGGAAAAAAACATGTTTCTGCCGGATCGGTTTTTGCGCGGCAACTGCCCCAAATGTGGTGCCGATGATCAGTACGGTGATAACTGCGAAGTCTGTGGCGCGTCCTATGATCCGGCTGAACTGAAAAACCCAAAATCAGCCATCAGTGGTGCCACACCGGTGTTAAAAGAATCCAAACATCTGTTCGTCAATTTAAAGAACTTTGAACCCATGTTAAAGGACTGGGTGGCTTCAGGCACACTACAGAACGAAGTGAGAAATAAGCTCAATGAATGGTTTGAAGCGGGTTTACAATCCTGGGATATTTCCCGTGATGCGCCGTATTTTGGTTTTCAGATTCCCGGTGAGACTGATAAGTATTTCTATGTCTGGATGGACGCACCGGTGGGCTATCTGGCCTGTTTAAAATATGTCTGCGAACAGTCAGGTGAAGACTTTAAACCCTGGATTAATCCTGACAGTGAGCATGAAATGGTGCACTTTATCGGTAAGGACATTTTGTATTTCCACGCCCTGTTCTGGCCGGCCATGTTGCATGGCGCTAATATGAAGCTGCCTAACGCCGTTTATGCCCATGGCTTTTTGACCGTTAACGGCACCAAAATGAGCAAATCACGGGGTACATTTATTAAAGCATCTACCTACCTGGAACATTTAAACCCGGATTATTTACGCTACTACTTTGCCGCTAAATTATCCGATAGTTTGGTGGATATTGATTTGAACATGGATGATTTCAGACAGCGGGTGAACAGTGATCTGGTGGGGAAGGTCATTAATATCGCCTCAAGAACCGCCGGTTTTATCAAAAAGAAATTTGATTTAACCCTGGCCGATGCCATGGATCAGCCCGATTTATATGCACATTTTTTATCACACCACAATCAAATCGCCCAATTATTCGAAGATCGTAAATATAACGCCGCCATTCGTTTAATCATGCAACTGGCGGATCAGGCCAATCAGTACATCGCCGAAAAAGAGCCCTGGACGGCCATCAAAGATGAAACGCGCCAGGATGAAGTGCATCAGGTGTGTACCACCGGACTAAACTTATTTCGGGTTTTAATGACCTGGCTGGCACCGGTGATTCCGGATACCGCGAAAAAAGCGGCTGAATTTTTAAATACGGATTTGCAACAATGGCACGCCGCTGAGAACGCCTTGTTAAATCACCGTATTCAAGCCTTTAAACCCTTGTTACAACGTATTGAAGCTGATACCTTAGAAACAATTATGGAACAAAGCAAAGAAGATTTAAAAGCCGCTGAACAAAAACCGTTAAAAGGCCCTTTAGCCGATGATCCTGTGAGCGATGAAATCAGCTTTGATGACTTTGCCAAGCTTGACTTTCGCATTGCCACCATCGTGGCCGCCAACGACGTACCAAAGGCCGATAAACTATTACAACTGACACTGGACATCGGCGGCATTGAGAAAAATGTCTTTGCCGGCATTAAAGCCGCATATAAACCCGAAGATCTGGTCGGCCGGAAAACCGTGATGGTGGCCAACCTGGCGCCACGAAAAATGCGCTTTGGCCTGTCTGAGGGCATGGTACTGGCCGCCGGGCCTGGTGGCGAAGACATCTTCTTACTTTCCCCGGATGACGGCGCCGAGCCCGGTATGCGGGTGAAATAATTTAACGACAAGAACAATGAGCAGTTTATTTGTTATTTTTGTGAGCGCTGCTTTTGTGAACAACTTCGTGTTGGTTCGCTTTCTTGGTCTGTGCCCGTTTATGGGTGTGTCCAACCAATATAAATCCGCCCTTGGCATGAGTTATGCCACGGCTTTTGTACTGACTTTGTCATCGATTGTCAGTTATCTGGTGAATGAATATTTACTGGTGCCCCTTGAGATTGAATACTTAAAAACCTTAAGTTTTATTCTGGTGATTGCTGTGACGGTGCAAATGACGGAAATGATTTTGCATAAATCCTCACCCATGTTGTATCAGGTATTGGGATTGTTTTTACCTTTAATCACCACCAATTGTGCTGTTTTGGGCGTTGCCTTGCTTAATGTTCAGCAGCAAAACAGCCTGTTGGAATCGGCTTTTTTTGGTTTTGGTGCGGCTTTTGGTTTTGGCCTGGTGCTGGTACTGTTTTCAGCCATTCGCGAACGATTGGAAATGGCTAATATCCCCCAGTCGTTTCAAGGTATTCCAATTGCCTTGATTACCGCCGGCATTATGGCGCTGGCTTTTATGGGTTTTAGCGGCATGGTGAGCACATGAATTATCTGCTGGCACTGACGGGTATGTTGTTACTGGCGGGCCTATTTGGCATACTGATTGTCTGGGTGGCACGCAAATTTAAAGTTGAAGGCAACCCGGTGGTTGAGCAAATCAACCAGGTTTTACCGCAAACCCAATGTGGTCAATGCGGCTATCCAGGCTGTAAACCTTATGCCGAAGCCATTGCCAAAGGCGAAGCACCCATCAATCAATGCCCGCCCGGTGGTCAGGATGGTATTCGAAAATTGGCTGAACTTCTGGACGTGGAGGAGCTCGAGCTAAACCCTGAAAATGGTGTTGAGGATGAAGTGGATACCATTGTTGAAATCGTCGAAGCCGACTGTATCGGTTGCACAAAATGCATTCAGGTATGTCCCGTGGATGCGATTGTCGGTGCCGCCAAGCATATGCACACCATCATCGGCGATGAATGTACCGGTTGCGACTTATGCATTCCCGCCTGCCCGGTGGATTGTATTATCCAAATTCCCGCGCCTTTACCCAGCCGCATACACCGACAAGAAAAACCACGATTGATGGTCACCATTCAAGAGGCGCAGCAATGGCCGAGCTAAAGGAACGATTATCGACTTTTCACGGCGGCCTGGTGCTTAAACACCACAAGGAGTTGTCGGCACGCAGTGAAGTGGTGCAGCTTGAACGGCCGGACAGTCTGACCATTTCCCTGCGTGTTAATCGCGGCCATGTCTCAGAACCGGTGGTGGCGGTCGGTGATCAGGTCAATAAATTCCAGGTTATAGCACAACCAATCCACCCCTTTGGCGCCGTTGTGCATGCGCCTTATTCAGGCACCATTCGCGCCATTGAAGAACGCCCAACCGCCTCACCCGATGCCGAATCAGCGCCGTGTATTATTCTGGATACGGATGACGAGGATGAGCAGATAGATTATTTGCCACCACTGACTGAAATTAATCGCCCCAATCTAATTAAACGCATTCAAGACGCCGGAATTTTAGGCATGGGCGGTGCCGGCTTTCCCACCCATGTTAAGTACGATCACCAAACCCGGGATTTGGATCATTTATTGATTATCAACGGTGCAGAATGCGAGCCTTATATCACCTGTGATGAACGCCTCATGCTGGATGAGCCTGAGGCCTTAGTTAAAGGCACTGCTTTGCTGATGCAGGCGGCCGATGCACATCGTGCGGTGATTGCCATTGAGGATAATTTAGGCGGGGTCAAGTCGTTACTCGATGAAACCATTGAAACCCTGGGTTTAGCGCACATTGAGGTTGTTAAAGTACCAACCATTTACCCCACTGGCGGTGAAAAACAACTCATTAAGGTGCTCACGGGACTTGAAGTCCCCAGCGGTCAAACGCCTTTGTCTTTGGGCATTATTATGCAAAATGTGGCCACCACCAAAGCTGTATTTGATGCCGTTGAGCACAACCGACCACTCACTGAACGACTGGTCACGGTCACCGGCGACTTAGTGGGACGTCCCGGTAACTACCTAACCCCCGTGGGTAACTCATTTTATCAGTTACTGGCTGCCGCAGATTGCCCCATGTCTGATATCGATAAACTGGTGGTTGGCGGCCCGATGATGGGTTACCCGATGCCGAACCCTGACATTGGGGTCGATAAAACCACCAATTGTTTGTTGTTATTGACTGAAGACAGCACCAAACCCGACTTAACCACCCTGCCTTGTATTCGCTGCGGTGATTGTGTCAAAGCCTGTCCGCAGGACTTACTGCCCCAGCAACTGTTTTGGTATATTCAGGGCAATGATTTGGAAGAGTCCCGGAACCACCATGTGTTTGATTGTATTGAATGTGGCGCCTGTTCCTGGGTGTGTCCCAGCCACATCGATTTAGTCAGTTATTACCGCTATGCCAAATCGGAATTAACGTATCTGGATTATAAAAAAGCCAAAGCCCAACTGGCCAAGCAACGGCATGAAAACCGCGAACAACGCTTAGAGGAGATCAAGGCAGAACGTCAGGCCAAACGTCGTGCCAAAGCCGAGCGACTCAAAGACAAAAGTAAAGCCAAAAAAGAAATCTCTGCGGTGCTTGACCGGATTAAAAGCAAACAAAGCGATGGGGATAAAAGCGAATGACAACGCAACTTAATACCTCAGGCTCACCGCATATTCCGGCACAATTCAGTGTGACCAAAGTAATGGGCTGGGTGCTGGTGGCCCTGATTCCTGCTGTTTTTGCCCACCTGTTTTATTTTGGTGTTGGTTTAATGGTGCAAATCGTTTTAGCCACCGCTGCCGGTTATTTGTTTGAATGGTGGTGTTTACGCTGGCGCAAACAACCGCTCAAACCTTTTCTAACTGATTTGACCGTACCGGTGACGGCGGTTTTATTTGCCTTATGTCTGTCTCCGATTTCGCCCTGGTATGTGTCACTGGTGGGTATGTTTTTTGCCATCGTGGTGGCCAAACATTTATACGGCGGCCTGGGTAATAATATTTTTAATCCCGCCATGGTGGCCTTTGCCACCATTTTAGTGGCTTTCCCGCAGTCCATGTCGCTGTGGTTGCCGCCCTCGGGATTAGTCCAGACCGTCGGCGACCTGCAACACATTAACTGGCAACAAACCTTGGGTTTTATTTTTACAGGACTACCTGCGGATGTCTCGGTGGATGCGGTGACCGCTGCCACACCGTTAACGGCTTTAAAAACCGGACTACAACAAGGCTATGCCCAAAGTGAAATTGTGGCCGGTGCGGTGTTTGGTGATTTCGGTGGCCTGGGCTGGGAGTGGATTGCCAACTGGTTATTTTTGGGCGGAATCTTTTTATTGTACAAACGCATTATCACCTGGCATGTACCGGCGGCGGTTTTAATGACCACCATCGCCGCCTCAATACCTTTTTATTTATTCAATGCCGATATTTACATGTCACCCCAGCAGCATATTTTTTCAGGTGGTATTATGCTAGCGGCCTTTTTTATTGCCACCGACCCGACTTCAGGCTGTTCGTCGAATCGAGGTAAGATTATTTTTGGTGCCGGAGTGGCCATATTAACCGTCTTAATTCGTAATTTTGGGGCTTATCCGGATGGTGTGGCTTTTGCGGTGTTATTAATGAACCTGTCGGCCCCTTTAATTGACCGCATGACCATACCCCAACCATACGGTAAAAAAGGCAACCCATGAGTCAACAACCCAATCATAAAACCTGGACTTTACCGGTCATACTGGCAGTGATTACCGTGGTTACAAGTGCCGTACTTATGCTGACGCACGAATTAACCAAAGACACCATTGAGCGGCAAAGACTGGAAGCCCGCTTAAAATCCTTGCAGCGGCTGCTACCTGACAAACTGGCGGACAATGACGTGATTGCCGATGCAGTGACACTTTATGAACCGGATAAACTGGGTCACCGCAAGCCTAAACAATTATTCATTGCTAAAAAAGACGGCCGCATAAGTGCCCTGGCCATCCCGGTGGTGGCCCGCAATGGTTATTCAGGTGATATTGAGCTGATGGTGGGCGTTAAAGTGAATGGTGAAATCACTGACGTGGCCATTATTAACCATAAGGAAACGCCTGGGCTGGGCGATTTAATCGAACCCAACAAAAGTAATTGGCTAGAACAATTTCCCGGTCGTTCTCTCGGCAATCCGAAACAGAAAAACTGGACAGTGAAAAAAGACGGTGGTCAATTTGATCAGATTACCGCGGCCACCATCACCCCGCGTGCAGTGGTAACGGCAATCAAAAAAGCCCTGCTTTACCAACAGTCCTTAGACCTCACAACCCTGACTCAAGAGGCGAAAGAAGATGCGTGAGTTTATGAAGACCCGGCTGTGGGACAACAACGCTGCTTTGGTACAAATGCTTGGTTTGTGTCCTCTATTGGCGGTCTCCAATACTGTCATTAATGCTTTAGGCATGGGCATCGCTACCGTCACGGTGGTGGTGATTACCAACTTTTTGGTGTCATTAATTCGTCCCATCACACGACAGGAAATCCGGATTCCGTTATTTGTGCTGTTGATTGCCAGTGTGGTGACGGTGATTGAGATGGTGATGAATGCTTATTTTCACCAGCTGTATTTAATATTAGGTATTTTCATTCCCTTAATCGTCACCAACTGCCTGATCATGGGCCGCGCTGAAGCCTATGCCTCTAAAAATCCTTTGTGGTCATCTGTAAAAGATGGCTTTTTTGTGGGTTTGGGCTTTGCCCTGGTGATGATTATGATTGGCGCCATGCGCGAACTGCTGGGTCAGGGCACCTTGTTTTCACAAGCGCATTTATTATTCGGTGATTGGGGACGACATATGACGCTGACCCTTATCCCTGAATACAGTGGCTTTTTGGTTGCGGTATTACCACCGGGTGCGTTTTTAGCTTTGGCCATTTTAGTGGCTTTAAAAAACAAACGTGATGCGCAACAAAAAGTCAAACAAGCAGAAACCCATTCAGAAACAGCCACCGAGCAAACGTGACCGAATCTGTTTATAGTTTATACCTGCTGCATTGTGACAACGACATACTGTACACAGGTATCGCCATCAACCCTGAAGAGCGCTTAAAACAACACCAATCTAAAAAACCACCGGGAGCTAAATTCACCCGGCGATTTAAGCAATTAGAACTGGTTTATCAGGTGACTGCGGGCAACCGCTCACAGGCTCAAAATTTAGAATACCGTATGAAGCAATTAAGCAAAGCGGAAAAAACGCATGTTGTTGAACAGCAAATGTCCTTAGCCGATTTATACAATTATTTAACCTTAAATAGTGATTAACCCTTATATTCAAAAACCTTAACCACCCGATGGACGCCCCGTAGATGACGAATACGTTCAACCACGGCATCCGCTTCTTCATGGGTAACCAGACCCATTAAAAATACCTCGCCATTGGCAACAGTTAGTTTCACGCGTGTTGGATCGAAATCTGGGATATCAATTTTAAGCAGAGATCCTTTGGCCTTGGAGAGCAGATAGGTATCCTTAGCCCGCCGTCCCATTTTAGAAACCTCTTCTACAGTTTTAAGCTGATTAACCACCTTCATGACACCATCTTTAATGGCTGCGGCATCTTCGGCACGAATGCGGTCCTGATTGTTTTTGACCTCACCGGCTAAAAGCACCACCCCATTATACGTATCCACTTTGATGCGACTGTCTTGTTCTACCTGTTTGCGGATTTCATTGTTGACACTGGCTGTGATGATTTTATCGTCCAGCACCTGGCCGCTGGATCGGCGATCATGGGCCACATTCACACCGGTAACGATGGCGCCACCGACCAATACAGCCGCACAGCCCTGTAACAATAAACCACACATTAAAAGAAGTATTATTTTTTTCATTTGTTATTCACCAAATTTTAGAAAAGTGTTTGTTGGAATGCATCTTGAATCCAGTTTATACGTGGCGGGGTTAAAGAACCGTTAATGGCCACCACATCAAAACGACAATAACATCGATCCGTTAGCTTGTGTCTTTTTAAAAAAGCTGCAGCGGCTTTCGCTATCCGCCGTTGTTTTGTCGGCGTTACCGACTCTTCGGCACTCGCCCATTGTTGATGACGGCGATAACGGACTTCAATAAATACCAGGGTTTCACCATCATTCATAATTAAATCAACTTCTCCGGCCTTTATACCATAGTTCCCTGTAATCAATTTTAGCCCGCGTTGTTGTAAATATTCACACGCCAATCGCTCCCATCGATTAATACCGGCCGGTTTGTTTTTACTTATAATTAATTGATGGCAACGACGCCACCATTGTCGAATATAGCCCATTGTAGTCCCCGATGAATGGTTTGATCTAAGCCCATACTAAGTAAACCACTGAGTCCTTGCAGTCGGCCACCGGTTACACGAGACATCCATTGTAAGCGATCAATTAACAACAAGGCATCATACCCCAATGCAAACAGTTCTCTGTTATCACTCACTTGCTGTAAATCGAAATTAAGCGTTTCAAGCAAATGCTGTGATGGCAACTGAATTGGGCTAATGGCAAATACCACACCGGATAAATCTTTGTTAAGCGCTTTGTTTTCACGGCCTGAATAAATATGCGACGTGGCGTACACAGGAATATGACCGGCGTGATTGAACAGCAATTGTGGCACCATCAGGCGTGCAAAATCTGGATTTGACGGCATAAATATACCGTCGATATCGGCACTAACCACCGCTTCGCTCTGTAAATTTAACTTTAAATAGCTTTGTAAATTCTTCGCCCGTAACTGACTTTCCACTAAACCCAACTGTTGTCGCAGCACAGAAGAATAATCACGTTCGGCCTGGTTAAAATATTGGTTATTAAGAATTTGACCGCCCAGGTCAACAAAAGCATTGGCAAAAGCCTGACTCATACGCTGCCCCCAGTCACCACTGGGTGCAAAAATGAGTACCCGACGTAAACCATCTTGCCACATACGTTCAGCCACCTGACTGGCCTCATCCTCCGGTGACAAGGTAAACTGATAAAAATCAAGCTCACTTTGATTTAATAACATGACCGGAACTGTTGGTGGAGAAAATTGTGACAACTGCTCTATGGACGCCTTGTCTAATGGTCCGATGACCATATCGACATCAGCGGCTTGTGCTGAAAACCAGGCACCGGCAATATTTTCCCCACCACTCCCGGTATCAAAGAAAAGCAATTGGTGTCCTTGATCAAAATCATCAGCAGCTGCGGTTAACATGCCTTTTTGTACGGCTAATCCGGCGCCGGAAAAACGGCCGGATAGCGGTAGCAAAACCGCAATTTTACGTAATGACTGTTCGCCCTGATAACCATAAAAATAACGCGCGGCCGGGTGATTTGGCCAATCCTGTAAAAATAAATCTGTGGACTCTCCGTCCGAACCAAAATTCAAATAAGCCGCTTCCAACCAGCCATCAATCAATGGCTCATCAACGAAATCACCCAGTCGCATAATTAAAGCCGATGTCTTTATGCCACTTAAATCGGTGACAATATCATCATAAGCCAGGCTTTGATCCGCCACAGGCATCATGTCAGTCAGTCTGATTCGATCAATAATCGCGGCCAGCTCATCGTCATTGGCATAATGACACACCGAACGGATTCGATACAGCCGTTGACGCCAGTCAGGTGTTAATGTTTCGCTGTCAATATTCATTAACGCTGTCAGGTTTTGTTGACAACTGTCACTAATATTAGCCACTTCCGCATCAATAATGTCGATTTTGGCGCTCTGCAACTGATTGTGCTGTTGCAAGGACCAAATCATCGGTAATTCGCCTAATTGATAGTAGGTATCTAACAGGGCTTCATATAATGCAATGTTGCTTTGGTTTTGTTGCCATAAAGGCCGAATGCGTTCTGACGCTTCAAAATAACGGCCTTGCTGATAAACAGATAAGGCTTTGTCAATACGTTCATTATCGCTGACCGACGTTTGCCTCGGTCCTGAAGCACAAGCCGATAACAGCAATATCATTAAAACAATGATTAATTGGGGATTAATAAATTTCATGGTTAGGATTTTAACCGATTATTGATTAAAATGTTGTTTATGGAAGACACTAAGACAAAAGACAACGGCTGTTTGTACGTTGTGGCCACACCGATTGGCCATTTAGATGATATCACCTATCGTGCCGTTGAAGTCCTCAAATCCTGCGATTTAATCTTATGCGAAGACACCCGTCATTCAAAAAGATTATTTCAAAATTACAGCATAGAGACACCATTACGCTCGTTACATGCCCACAATGAACACCAGATCAGTAAAGGGCTTATTGAACGAATCAAAGCGGGTGAAAACATGGCTCTGGTGAGTGATGCCGGAACGCCATTAATCAGTGACCCGGGCTTTACCTTAATCGAACTGGCTCACCGCCAGGCTGTAAAAATTGTGCCAATTCCGGGTCCCAGCGCAGTGATTACGCTGTTATCGGTGGCCGGCTTACCGGTGCAACCGTTCACCTTTCACGGCTTTATACCACCAAAGCAAAAACAACGTGTGGCTTTTTATGAGGGCTTATTGCCCCTGGATCAGACCCATGTTTTTTATGAATCTTCTCATCGCATCGTTAAATCGCTTATTGATTTAGAGGCGGTCTTCAATGACGACACCAGGGTTTGTGTGGGCCGTGAGTTAACCAAACGATTTGAACACATCTATAGCGGCAATCCCGCTCAAGTCAAAACCCAAATTGAATCAGATGCCCAACACCAAAAAGGTGAATTTGTGGTGGCAGTCAGTGGTCAGACGATCGCACAAAAGAATGTGTTGGATAAGTCCAGCCAACAACTGGCTTTATCACTTAAACCCTTGTTACCACCGAAACAGGCTGCTGCGGTGGTGGCCGAACATTGTCAGGTCAATAAAAAACAAGTTTATGAATTTATCATCAGCCAAGGCGATTAACCATCCACTGCTCCCAGGCAGGCCGGTGTTTTTTAAAATAACGCTTTAAACCCTGTCTTTTCCATTGCTTAACCATACTATCATGTTGAGTTGAATGCCCTTTGAGGTGAATCGCCTGCAACTCTGCCAAATAATGAATCTGATAACCTGCATCTAAGCAACGCTTCATTAAATCCAGGTCTTCAAAATGTAATGGAAATGCTTCATCAAAACCCTGTAATCGCTCAAAAAGATCCCGGCGAATAACAAACAAAGCACCATTTACAGCTTCAACAGAGGCCGATTGGTTGGCACAATCGGCGGGTTTATTGATGCCCGGTAATCCCAATCGGTATAAACCGGTCATGTGATAAAAGACCCGCCAGAACGTGGGTAAACGCCGACAACTGGCAGATTGGATACTGCCATCTTGATTCAAAACTCGGCAACCGACCATACCTATTTCAGGGTTTTTATGCAAGTAGTCCACCAGTGAAGAAACCGCATCAACATCAACAAAACAATCGGGATTAATAAAAGCGATATAAGCTTGATGACCTGCTGTGGCCCCTTGATTTGCGGCGATGCCATAGCCACGATTGTCCGTATTAATGACAATTTGATGATCAGCTAAAACGGCCTGCAATTTATTCACTGTGCCATCTTGAGAGGCATTATCAACCACAACCAGCCGGGCATTATCGTGGCCTGCAAAACCATGGGAAAGATATCGCTGTATGGTGGCGGCATTTTCATGACTTACAGTGACCACATCAAATTTCGGCATGTTATTGGGCTCGACAGAAATCCCACAATTTCGGCCAGACATCCATGGCATCAACAATGTGCTGTAACTCGGACCTCAATAACTCAACACAGCCTGTATCATCCAAATCTTCAGGCCAATTTTTTAACACCGGTGTTTGATCTGATTTAATGGCCGCACCATTGGCTTCAATTAACTCTTTAACATCAGCTTGCCAGTAAATCGGTGGATTATCAACTTTAGCTAAAATACTTTGCAATTGATGAATCAACTGAGAACGGGTTCGACTTAAATATTCTCGTAAGCGATTAATCAGCATTTGGTCGGGGTTATGAATTAAATCAACAAGAGCAGCCCGGGCATGGCTAAAACGCTGACGGGCGTCTATACCATAAAAATGCTGAGAAACTGATGTTAAATAATCAGCCACAAAACTATTTAACCCGGGCCGTCTGGCAATATGATTCAATTGACTGCGTTCTCTGTTTTCGGTTTGTAAATGTCCCATCATGACGGGAAATTGTAAGGATACATTATCGGGATAACACACCTCGGTTAAACTGGCAAAGAAATAATCTTCATTTTCATCTTTGGGCATGGCAAATGGCATAAAATCACCATTATCAATGCTTGATGGTGCAAAATTGGGCTTGGTTAATACCTGAAAGTTATCGGCATAATGCAATAAATGTGATGCTTCGATGTTATCAAGGTAGGTTTCTCTATCTTGCCAGAACGCCTCGCGTTGTTCTTTATTAAGCAAGTACAACCAGTAATTTCCGGCAGCCCGTGGGCTACCCCAGGTACCGTTACCGGTGGTTTTAATCGCCGAACCTGAAGCCATGCGATTCAGATCAACCAATCGCAAGCCATACAAACTATTGGTCGATAGTTCGGCCTGCTCAGTGAGCCATTGACCGAATGTTTTCCCGCAAGCGCTGACCATGTCCTGTAATAAGTCCTGCTTATATTCATGACTTTTGTCTTTAATGGCACGAACATTTAAACCGAACTCAACAGACAACGGATTTTCATCTGATAAATTAATCAAATCTGTTCTCGCACCATCAGCCAGACGCGGTTGCATCAAATAATCGTCATCAAAAAAGCTAAATCGCTTTCCGGCTAAAGCCAACAAAGCCAGATTCCAAACACGACCACCGGTGAATCCCTTTTTGTTGGCCAATAACCAGTCTATGCGCTCCACATCATCAGGCCATTCCTGTTGCAACATGGCAATAAATTGCTGTTGCCAGGAAACCCCATGGTAGGTGACCTGAATGGTGGCTTGCTGACATATTTTCTCATTGCTGCTGCGGTTTTTCTCAGCACGTGAGTCATCAAACACCAGTACCGGATGCTGGCTTTGATGCTGTTTCTGATAACTGTTCAGTGAGTCTAATAATCGGCTTAACTGCTCAGGACGGTCGCATGTACGCACCACCATACCCGCATAGGGTGATTGGCCTTGCTGACCGGCATCTGTTCTTAATTTATTTAACCAATCATCCGCACTGATAATTAACTGTTTTTTAATCAGAAATTGCACTACTTTCTGAATCGCCTGTTGCTGATTTTTTAATTCCGGAATATTGGCGGCTATGTTATGAATATGTTCATGCAAGGGTCTAAACTGTTGGGTTAAACCCATCGCTTGCAGTACCTGAACGGTCATCACATGATTTTGACCGGTTTCATAATCCAAAAAAACCAGCTCATCCTCGTCTAATTGCTGTGCAATGCCATCAACGGAAGCATACAGTGTTTTGTCTTGTGACGCTTGGGGTGTTAAATTTTGCTCACCAAAATTAAATTCAAATTCCATTGTTATTCTCGGTCTAACCAGCGAATCATGCGACCAATAATCGGATGATTCAACCATTTTTGTTGTCTCTCCATCAGTGCTTGATGGTCTTTTTCTGCTTTGATATGGGCCCGAATCACCGCATGGTAATGACCATACACAGACTCGGCTTGCTCGGTAAAAATATAGCTGTCACGGAGCGATGTCATACTTTTTTCATGATTTGATGCCAGCACCACAAAATACATGGGCTGATAGGACATGCCCTGCTCCCGAACGGTCTTTTCATCTTCAAGATGTTGCCATTTGACTGTATTTAAAGGTGTATCCAATTGCCAGAGGGTTGAGGTGAACATCAACTTTTGGCCTAGCCACACCTGCTGCGTGAAGTGACTGTCCAGTAATTCTTTAAATTCATGGCGGTACAATTCTTTTACATGGTATTCGTTATCAAAACCGGTTTTATCTGAGTATTCCGCTTTATCGGGTGTGGAAATAATCAACACACCGTCTTCTTTTAACACACGCTTGAATTCAGATAACAGCTGCTGATGTTCCGCTAAGTGTTCCAGGGTTTCAAAAGACACCACCACATCAAAACTGTTATCGGGGATAGGTATCTCCAACACATCAGCACACAAGAATTTAAGATTATCCCGTCGGTATCGTCGTTTAGCATGATCGATACTGGATTTATCAATATCCACCGCCACCACTTTATCGGCATAGCTGGCCAATAAATGACTGCCATAACCTTCACCACAGGCCGCATCCAAGACCTTTTTACCACTGACCACATCACAGGCCATTAAATAGCGATGATAATGCTCATACCAGATTTCACGCTCGCACTCAGGCACAAACCGTTCACCGGTAAATTCTAAATTCTGTTCGGACATACCACCTGTCGGCTGTTAAAAAGTGTCTATTTTATCAGTGATTGACTGTCTTATCGGCGCTAACGGGTCTTTTTTAATAAAGTTATTTATTAATTCACCATAATGAGGGTGTATCTCTAACAATCGAGCCATGGTTTGTTGATTCGGTTGCAAACCCTTTTCACTGAATGACTGGTTTCCAACATGAGCCACATACGCATTATCCACCAATACATTCTTTAATCCCGCTGACGATGACCGCAATGAATAATCATTTTCTTCCCCGTAGCCAAAACCAAAAACCGATTCATTGAAATAGCCGACATCCTGTTTGGCCCTGGCTGTCACCAACATACAAAACCCCACCGCCGTCGGTAACTCAGGATACTGCGGCGGATGCTGTTGATACAAGGCTTTTGCAATGACATCAATGTCATGGGGTATGCGATTGTTATACAATGTTTTTGGTAATGAACATATCTCCGCATTATTTGACCAGGGTGTGGCGGTGGCTAAATCAGACACTGATTGTGCACAGTCTTGCATTCTTTGCAGCCAGCCATGACTCACCAGCGTATCGGTGTTAAGTAAGACCGTGTGACTGCGACTGAGTTTTAAGCCCCGATTGGCGGTTTTCACAAACCCCAGATTGTCATCGTTTATGATTAAATTCCACTGCGATGATTCAGCCACGTAATCATGTAATAAATCAGATACCTGTTGATCTTCAGAACCATCATCAATTAAAACCACCGAATCATTTTTATTATGTCGCAACAATGTTGCTAAACATTTTTTTGTGGCTTCATAGGCTTTATAAACAGGCACCACCACCTGAATCGGTGACGACTTCATGACAACCATTCAATTGGCAAACGACTAATGCCCATTTCACGTGTTTCACCCTTGACCGTTAAAGGCTTTTCCAGGGTGTCAATGAGCTGTAGTTGATCCGGGCTCATGGTATGAAATTTAATGTGATACCGACCCGGCAATAAAGGTAATTCTTTAATTCTTAAATTAAATTCAAACAAGCCATTACCTAAATCCTTAGGCTGCTGATTAAACTGTTCAGAATAAATACCATAAACCGGCTGATTATCGAAACTGACCACCCCGAAACATAAACCGGGCGGTTCACCGGTTGGCGAGAATAAACGCACTTTAAAGTAAATGGTTTCACCACTGTTAAGTTCAGTAATCGCCTGCTGCTGATCATTCATTATCTGGGCGTCGGTCACATGAAAACCACTTTGATCGACTTCAGCAGGTGTGATTTCAGGCAGCTCACTGACACTTTCATAATGATAGGCTTGAGACACATCATAAGCCGAACCGCGCATGCGGATTTCACCATTTTCCAACCAAATGGCTTGATGGGCTATTTTCTGGACATGGTAGATACTGTGTGACACCAGTAATAAGGTACCACCGGTCGATAAATAGTAGTCAATCCAGGCCAGACATTTACGCTGAAAGTTCTCATCACCCACGGCCAGTACTTCATCGGTAATCAGTAAATCAGGTTTGGTCTCCGTAATAACGGCAAAACCTAAACGGACCACCATACCCGAAGAATAGTTTTTAACCGGTTCATGGATATAATCACCAATATCAGCGAAATCTATCATGCGTTGAATTTTATCTGACGCCTGCTGACCTCGTATTCCGGCTAGCGCAGCCGACATTTTCAGATTATCAAGTCCGGTATATTCAAGGTCAAAACCGGAACCTAATTCCAGTAAAGCACCCACACTGCCTTTAACCTGAATCTGACCCGAGGTGGCCTGAATCACGCCGGAGAGGATTTTAAGCAAAGTACTTTTACCGGCACCATTTCGGCCAACAATAGCCAGTGACTGTCCTTTATTCACCGTTAAATTGATGTCCTTAAGAACATGAGCACCAGAAGAAACCGGATTGTTCTTTAAAATCTGCCACATGCTTTTTAACCGCTGTTTATTGGTGCTGACATGCGGGTAAAATTTATTGAGATTTTTAATTTCAATCAGTGCCATCAGACAAAATCATCAAATCTTGGAGCCAGTTTTTGAAAAAAATAATGAGTCAAAACCATGAGTCCAATCACGCCTACAAAGACCATGAATAATGAACCATAATTGGGTGTATAAACATCCAAACTCACTGCATGGATAAAATTAACGATGGGTAATAGCGGATTATAAACCAAATATTTTTGGCCTGTTTCGGGCACTAAAGACCACGAATAAATAATGGGCGTGGTAAAAAACCACAACGGCATAAAAGCCGTAACAATCTCTTTTAAATCACGATAAAAGACCTGTAACGCTGAAAACAAAAAAGCCAGAGCCACTGCAAATAAATAAAGTGTCAGATAAGGGAGAATTAAAAGAAATAAGGACCACTGAGGCGTTAATCGATCTATCCCCATTAACAACAATAATATGGCGATAAAGCCGATACCATGTAATATAAAATGTGTGGTAACACCCGCCAATAACACCTGACGCAGATCTATTTTAACTTTACCCAATAAATCCTTGCGATTTAGGATGGTCATTAGACTGCCTAAAACGGCTTCAGAAAAAGCCATCCAAGGCCATAAGCCCACCGCTAAATAGGTGATAAACATTTCCTGAGGGAGATCCGGTACCCGGGCTTTAAAGATAAACCCGAATACCAGATAATAAACGAATAAGGAGGCTACAGGCTGAACAACAACCCATAAAAAAGCCGAAGAACTCCCCAGATAACGATCAGTTATCTCTTTCCGCAAAAAATAACTGAACATGTATAAAGTTTACCGAAATACCTCGTAACGTCGAAAAACATCAGCGACCAATTCCTTATTAACCTGAATTTTATGTTGTGCATATTGATCAATGATATTTTGAAATTGTCGTTCCATCATTTCGTTTTTAATTTTTGCCACTAATTCTGTTTTATGGTCTTCAAAATTTGCTACTTGACCGGCAATAATGCTATTGACACGAACGATATACCAAGCATTTTCCTTTTTAAATAATGCCGGAACAACACCTTGATCGGCATTAAATACTTTGTCAGCAAAGGGATAACGAAATCCATCTTGATGAAATTGACCCAATTGACCGTCATTGTACTTTACAGTTTTATCCGTTGAAACCTCAGCGGCGACCTGGCTGAAATAGTCCACTGTATCATTGGCCAGTAAATCTTTAACTATTTCAAGCACATCGTCTTGTGGGTAATGTTCCATTGGCAACTTAATCATACCAATATCACGTTTTTCAGGTTTTGCAAAACGATCTTTATTAACCAGAAAACGATCATGAGCCAGTTTAGTGGCTTTGATATCATCAATCTGATTTATCAGATAGTTTTGTAAAGCTGAATACAAGGCCTTTTTCGTTAGATAGTGACGAAAATTCTTTTTAAATTGGTCTGCTGGAACCTGAAGACGCTCATAGACCGTTTCATCAACTGTAATGGGCTTGGATTTCATTTCCTCAACCACATCACGAAAGGGCTTTTGCTCAATCAATCCCTCAGACTGAATATAATCATAAATTATATTCATATTTAACATGCCGATAATATTACTTTCAAGTTGTTTATTATCGTAGGATAAACCTGTTCTTATATCAGGTGGAACTTCGTTAAAAAAACTATCCACATCGGACACAGGAACCGATGCCCCAGACTGCTGAACCAGAACATCGGTCTGGTTCAGCAGCAGACTAAATACAAATGTTAATGTAGATATCATTTTCTATTAAGGCAATATGGTGTCATCATCAACCGTTTGAGTAATAATTGCAGAACACTTATTATTGACTGGGTTCGCATCATTACATATACGATTACTTTGATTTGTCACTGCAGAAACATCAGTACCTGAAAAGAAATTCATGAAATAGCTCTTACCTTTTTCTACCAGACAGGTTCTTGTCGGATAATAGCTTATATGCTTACTGTTAGGATCTGTTGTAAGGTATAGCCTTTCTCCATTAATGGCAATACTACTCAAACAGACGGCAGTTTTATTGGTATCAAAATCACCTGCACATTCACTAATAGATACAATGGCATGGTGCATGTTACCGGCCGCGGTAGATGAGTCACCAAAGAAAATGCTGGATCTTAAATGATTGTTAATATAGTTGGTATGATTTTGGGGTATATTAATATCCTCAATGACAATATACTGCCCACCGCTATCATTGTGAGCAAACTGAACGCCATGGCCTGCTAAATCAGCGTAAGGGTTACCATAACCCTCTGTACCAGCAGTCGCTATACCACCTCTTGAAGGTTTTGGATCTGTTTGTTGGTGAACTTTCGCAAGCATACCACTTGGTGGTGTTACATTTTCACAACCAGCAACAGGATTACCACCACCGCCTCCGGTATTCGTAAAGACTAAACTTTTTGAAGTCTGGCCACTACCATTTGAACAGGTCAGTGTGAGTGTTGGTGAACCGGTAATATTAACCACCTTACCTGGGCTTGTGTTATTTAGTACAACATTTCCATTCCAATCGGAATGAAACGGATTACTTGTAGCAGTACAAGAATCCGCATTATTGGTTGACCAAACCACAGTGTACGGCCCGTCACCGGCAATCGTTGGTGTCGAACCGGATTGGCCTTGTAATGTAAAATTGATAGCAATATTAGAGGTCCCACCAGATGAACCAGAAGGCAATTGACTAATGGTAAATTGTTGACTAACTGAACCACCTGCATTTTGGTTGCATTCAAGTTTTAGTGTGGTTGGTACTGTGTTAATTGTTACTGTTTCCGTGCTCATGGTATTATGAGATTTAACACCACTCCAGCTTGCGTTTCCGCTAACCACATTGGCAGAACATCCTGAAGTGTAAGCAGAAGCCCAGTTTAAATCAACACTATCACCGGCATCGATTAAATATTTATCCGGATAAAAAGCCAGTATCCCAGGGGTATTGGCATCTATAATCAATTTATCATCTTGAGTTTCGACTGTGATATCACCGGTAGAAACATTTATGGATGCATTACCGACAATATTGGTTTCTTGGCCATTGTTACTAAAGATAACTTTTTTGTTTTGGGCATAAACAAATCCGTTAATAAAAAGTAACGAAATAATTAGTAAAGATTGGGTTTTCATGTTTTTTAAAAATTTCATAATGAGTACTCTCTTTCGCAGTATCGCCCATTATAGACAAGTTGATGTTAATTTTTTATTTATTTATCACATTTCATAAAAAAAGGCAGGTATTTCTACCTGCCTTTTTAAGGTTATGTAAACCGACTAAAATTAATTTGCCGAATTAACCATACCTTTGTGGTTGAACAAGCCACCATATTGAGCCAGTAAACCTTCGCCGGCATCCATATTGGTGAAACGTTGAACCATGAAACCAGTAGTTGGTAAACCTTCATAGGTGTTTGATGAACCAGTCATGAAGTTAACAGTACCGTCGTAACGGACACGTGCCCAACCACTTTCTGTACCACCGTTAATACCTTGAACGCTAACTAAGTTGTTACCACCTAAGATATTAGAATCACCAACGGCTGCACCCGGAGCGATAAACTCAAGTGTGTTGGCTTCGTAACAGAATAATGGGTTTTCACCTTCAGGTGGTTGTGGAGAAATGGTACCAAAAGAAACTTCGGTACGCTCTTCACGATCCCATTTTTTCAGTGCAAACTCTTCACACGCTTCAAAACCATCCCAAGATTGAGTGAATGGAGCGACAGGAGTCGCTGGGTTAACGTGGTGGAATTTAGTTGGGAATGTTACAACCCAAGCAGATTTACCTTCAACACCAGCTTCGAATGAGTATTCGTTGTACACTTCAGAACGCATCAGGGTAGCTGATACAGCTTGTGCACCGTTGCCCCAAACGTCAGTTAAAGTAGTACCGTTAACGAACACATTACTTACTGTAGGATTCGCTTGCGCAATACTTGGTGATAAGTTACCTGGATCAGTGT
Organism: uncultured Marinicella sp.; assembly: GCA_947502925.1. Classification (GTDB taxonomy): domain Bacteria; phylum Pseudomonadota; class Gammaproteobacteria; order Xanthomonadales; family Marinicellaceae; genus Marinicella. Next base: position 46,755 of record CANNBS010000001.1, read on the forward strand.
GCTGTTGTACGGCACTCCAAGAGTCCAATGCGATGGCATCATAGCTAACATTAAAGCCATTGGCTACGTCAATTAAAGACGCCCCACCAAATAAACCACCGGTCGGAGCCAACATATATGTAGATGGCGCTATATCCCAAGTACCACCGGCACCCCATGCTGCATCGATAGCGGCACAATTAGGCACACCAGCAATGTGAGTAGCTGCAGCACCTAATGGTGAAGCGGCGTCAACAACACCCATTTCCAAAACTTCGAAGTGACCGTCTGTTGAACGAGCCATGTTATTATTTGGGGCGTCAGTATCGATTTCGTAAGGCAGGAATTGCTGACCTGCTTTATTCAATAATGGCGCACAAGACGCATCAAAAGAAGCGTGAGCACCAGCATCTTCACCGGAATGAGATCCGATTGAAGAAGTGGTCATACCTAAAACACCTGTCCAAACATCAAAAGGCGACAAGTAAACGTTAAAGTCAAGTACCTCACGAGAGTGCTGACCCTCTAAGAAACGTACTTTAATCGCTTTAACCTGGTCAGTGGTATTAACCACAGAGTAAGTTGTGTTTAAACCGTTATTTACTGAGTAATACGGATAGATCAACGCTTGACCGGTACCTTCTGGGTTAACGTGTACGGCATTACCAACTGTGGCAACACCCGCAACACCCGCTAAACCAGCGATAACGGCAGTTGTTAGTTTGTTCTTTTTCATTTCTAACTCCAAAATTATAATTAAAATCAGGGCTATTTATAAATATCCCCGCTCATATGAACGAAGCTATACAAGATAGCATGGCAAATCATATTACAACTGACAGTATGAAACAAGGTATTTTTATAAAAAATTAAATTGTTTACACAACGCAAACCAGCTGTTCAATAATTTACTTCGCACAAAAGTGGCTTTATTTTAACAGGAAATTTAATCTTGTAACCAAATTATTCAGATATAGACGATTTAATTGACTATTTAGCTCTACAACCAGTATTTATTCAGCAACTATATTTTCTTTTTTTCATCCGGTAGGAAATACCATTTTTTATCATTTTTAATCCAATTTTCAGTGATGGTTGTTTTCCCTTTTGTCTCGCCGTAACTGCGCTTTTGAAATTTATAAACATACGTGATGTTCATGGTCACCTGACAGACCTGTTCTTGACAATCTTTTTTGAGAAATTCAGCCGCTTGCCAATCAATACTTAATCGAGCCGTGGCCATACGCGTTTGATAGCTGGTGGAATTTTCTAACTCTCGATGTGACGGTGCGATATATTCATAGGCTTTTTCATAATCACCGGCTATGACCGCCTGCCATCGGTCAACGGCTTTTTGGTCAATATCATCAACGGTTTCTTCTCGACTACAGCCGGATAGAATTATGCCGGCTAATAGCATGAACATCATTGTTTTTTTCATGGTTGATCTCCATTATTTTCGGTTGGGTTATCTTGTGAGTTTTCTGATTTGCTGTCATCATCACCATATTTGCCCCGGGTTGCGGTGGTGGTCATGGGCTTAATCGGCTGCAAGCCTTTAAATTTCTTGGCGTATTCTTCGGTGACGCGTCGGGCTTGTTCGGGGTTTTTAATGACGGTGGGGGTAATCAGCAACATCAGTTCAGTGCGTTTTGTGGTGTTACTTTTTGAACCAAATAAATTGCCAACTAAAGGGATTCGGCTCAATACCGGTACGCCAGAACGACTGAAAATATCATTGTCTTGTATCAATCCACCCATAACAATGGTATTGCCGCTTTGGACTGCAATCTCAGTATTGAGGGCCCGTGTTGATATCGGTGGCTGACCGCCTTCTAAATCAGGCTTGCCGGGCGCACTGACGTCCTGGCTGATCTCCATATACACCAAACCACCCGGATTAACTCGCGGTGTAATATCCACCTGAACACCGGTCTGAATATAACGTGTGTTTGTGATGGTGCCTGTGTTGTTGCCGGTGTTGCCTAAACTGCCGACATTGGTAATCGGAATCTGATCACCGACATTAATGGTGGCATTTTTATTATTCAATACCAGCATCGATGGTGAGGACAATAGAGACACGCGACCTGATGACTCTTGCATATCCAATAATGCCTCAGCGCTGGTGCCGACAAAGCGATAATATGCACCGCCTGAATTTAAGGTCGAACCAACGGTGCCAAAATCGTAAGGCCAGGATTTGTTTTCAGGCCCTTCAACCGGACCAGTGTTAGCCTCTTCTCCAAAAAACAATTGCATGCCGTGAGAAATCTGGTCATCTAAAGTGACTTCGATAATTTTTAGTTCTACCAATACCTGCAATGGTTCAATGTCCAATCGCTTAATGGCCGATAATATTTTTTCATAATCACTGACGCCGGCTTTAATTAATACCTGATTAGAATCCTCAATCGCTGAAATATGAATGTCATTGTCATTATTGGAGCTGCTGCGGCGGACACTGGAGCGGGCATTCGAAGCGCCGGATGAGGACACTTCTTTACCTTGCTGGCCGGGCGTGACCGAACCACCGGAGGCTTTACGGGAGGTGCTGCGCCCGCCACTACCACCAAACACATCACTTAAATAGCCCGCCAAGTCGTCGGCTTTGATGTTTTTTACACTGTAAACATAGAGGTTCGATGCACCATCGGCATCGGCACGATCCAGGCGTTCAACCCATTTCTCTGCTTTGCTTAAATAGTCTTGTTGCGGCGTGATAACCATCACCGCATTGAGGCGCTCCAGCGGTAAAAAGCGAAACATGCCAGCCAGTGGGTTTTCGGCACCTTCGCCAAACAAGGCTTCTAATTCAACGATAATATCCGCCGAATCCACCCGTTCTAAGTAAAAGATACCGGTGGACATACCCGCCAGCCAATCCACATCAAAAATCTTAATGGTTTTCAGGTAATTATTCAGTTCTGCATAATTGCCGGCCAAAAACAGCATATTACGGGCATTGTCTGCTTTTACAATGGCACCCTCCTGGGCATAGGGTTCTAATATTTTTTCCATTTCAGACGGTGCAATATAATCAAGTGGCACCGCCATGACCTGATAACCCTGGCTGCTGATGGCCTGTTCTAACTGGGGCGTCAGCAATCCTTTAATGGCCTGTTTTTGTGGCAGCACATGATAGCGGTCGTCATTGCGCACTAACGCCGCATTGTTCCAACTGAGCATCATTTCCAATATGGGCAGGATCTGTTTGCGACTGACCGGTCGGGCGGTGGCAAAAGTCACTTTGCCGTTAACGCCGGGGGCAATGACATAGTTCTCTTTAAGAATTTCACCTAAAATAAAATGAACCACTGCCTGTAAGGACTCACCTTCAAAATTAAAAGTAATCTCACCTTTCTGACTCACAGAAGGACTTTCTGATTGTGTGGCATCGTAGTTAATAAACTCACCGGTGCCGGGATACCGTTCATTTCCGGTTTTCTCGGAATCAACTTCCGAACTGTCCTTAAAAACCTCACCTGAATAAGCGGCGGAGTCCAGGCCTTTTAGGTAATTGGGTTGTTCCAGTTCACCACTGAGGTCTTTTGGCTGAGTGGCACAACCGCCTAAGTACATTAGTGTAATTACTAAACTTGTTTTTAATATGTGTTTTAATCTCATTGGTCGTTTCCTTGGGCTGCTTTGGCTCTCATTTCAGCACGCCGTTCTGCAATTTTTTGGCGAATTTCTTCGGCTTTTTTCTGTCGAAGTTGCTCAGGTGTCAAATTTTTATCGTTATTATTGTTCTGTTCTGCTTGGTTGGCCGCCTGGGCGGCTTTTTGTTGTCTGATTTGTTGGCGCTTGTTACCGCCTTTACTTAAGGCACCACTAAACACCTCAAGTTCCAATTCAACCGGTTCCTGTCCTTCTGCATTAAACACCACCTTACGTTTATCGATGCTATCCACCACCCACATACCCTGTTCTCCGGCAAGTGGCATGCCTTCTTTTAGAGTCAATCGCTCATTACTGACCTGATCCTGAATCATCACGTATCGGTTGTTGTTTGTGATGATGATACTGGTCACCTGAGCTTTTAAAGGTTTTACCTCAACAATGTCCTGGCTCTGATCCTGATCTTCTTCTACCACCAGCGGCGGCACAAAAGGCTGGCGGTCTTCCCGAAACAAGGGCGTTTGAGCAATCCGATCAATCACCTCAGGTTTAATATCCGGCGCTGCCAAATCATCTTTAGCCGCCACCAATTGTTCAATTCGGCCTTCATCAAACTCGGCCGGCTGCAATTCATCAATCCCACGACCCCAGCCTATAAACTGTAACGCCGCGATAATCAGCAATAATCCAATAATGCCAATCAGGGTGCTTGTTAGGACATTAGTCTTCATCTTGCGCCTCCACCGCTTTTTTCATGTAGGCATACAATATAAAGCGAATTTCCAGATTTTCTTCTGCTGTTGGCTCTTGACCGCGGCGGTAGCGTTGCACATTGCGCGATTCGATGCGCAAATCATCAATAAACAAACTCGGCTTATGCTCTTCAATCTGCTGTAAAACATGCATAAAGACGTCATACTGGCAGCGCATTCTAACCCGAAGAATAATTTTTTCAAACTGTTGCGGATCCCGGTCCTGAGTCGGTGACTGGCTGATTGATTGGCAGGCGTTTTTATCGGGCGACTGTTCGGTAATAATATTTTTCAAAATGGCGGTGATTTCTGCATTGCCCAAATTTTCTGAATCGGCTTTTAAAAATTCATCGTTATCACCGACAGCTTGTTTCACCTGTTGGATTTTTTCACGCAACAAGGGAGTTTTAGCCGCCTCATTTATAAACTTTTGCCGGGACTCATTTAAACTGTCAATTTCCTCATTTAAAGTGGCATGTTCCACAAAATACCAATGGAAAAACAAAAAGTAAATAATCACACAAACCAATAATAAAGTGGTGATGGCCAACCACCGGCCGGCATTCTGATCAAGCGTCATTATCGGCCTCTTCTTCTGTGGTCGGTTGTAACTCAGCTTTTATGGTGAACTGCTCTTTACCGCTTCTGGGATCAGGACGTACATTGCCGACAATTTTCGGTTCATACCAGGTGTCTGACTCATTGAGAATCGGCACCAGGGCATTGGCGTTATCCGACTGGCCCACCACCTCCATGCGCTCATTATCAATAATGATGCGGCTTAAATAGGTGTTTTGTGGGATTTTTTCGTTCAACTCATGAATCATCAGTACCCGACTGGGTATTTGCTGTTTTAAGTTGCCCAGAAAGTTGGCTGCGGTGATGGTCTGATTCAATTGATTTTCCAACAATTTCGCCCGGCGGGCATCTTTTCGCAACGAATCAACCTGGTTATTCAGACTATCTATTCGGCTGCGTTTATTGTCAAGCGAATTATACATCACCAAAGATAATAACAGCAGAACTGCCAACATCAGGCCGCCGTATAACTTCCATTTCGTCCAATCCTTCTTTTTTCGCAATTCTTCAGGTAGCAGATTAACACCCAGCGGCTCAGGTGACTCATCGCTGCCCATGTTGATGTCAATGGCGGATAATTTAACGCCTTTGCTGTTAATGGCCTGTAGAATATTTTCCAGAATATCTTTTTTAATGACGGCCAGTAAAATCAGTACTTTTTCACTGCCATCATCCACCGGGCCCTGGCGCCAGGCAAACACCGCTTCATTGGCCTGAAAAGGCACATATTTATCCAATTCAAAGGCCAACACGGAATCAATATCGCCAATGGCCGCTTGCGGCAAGGTGACATTTCGCACAATGGCATGTTGGCTGGCCAGCAAGTAAGTGGTACTGACATCAACATCACTGTCGGCAATGTAATGATTAATCTGGTGCCACCATTCATTATTTTCTAAGTCTTCATCTCTCGGCAGTGCTTTAAATTCCTGGTTGCTGTAACGCCATAACATCGGCGTGTCCTGATCGCCCTGATTGATATAGACGGCTTCAGCCTCGGGGAAGATATTTTTTCGGTATTCTTCAGGCACCCATTGTTTTAATTCTCCGGTCCACCATTGCACAAACGCACGGATACTGGAATCACGATACCATTGATTAATCGGGTTAATTATATTGTCCAGTAAAGCGGTCATTTGTTTTTATTGTCTCTCCAACGTATGATTTGAAACGGTCTGCCTCTGACGTTTCCCCCTAACCGAATGGTGGTATCCAATTCGGTCCATTGATTATTCGGCAAGGTGGCTTTGACCACAATGCTAAAAGTGGTGCTACCACTGCGTAAACTGCCACTCTGACCTTCCATAAGGATGGGCAATTCGGAACTCACATCAAAAATTTGATGGCGTTGATTAATATAATCTTCCGCTAATTGGCTATTAATGCCATCCAGGGCCATTAACGCTTCTTTGGGTGCAAAGGCTAAATTCAAATTGCCCCGACCTGAATACACAGTAACGGCCGGTTCGATTTTTCGGTACAACTCATAAGTCATACCCATAACCTGCAACACTTCCGGTACTGTATCAAAAGGCGCATCTTTGGCGCCATGGGTATAACCGGCGGCAAAATAATCCGCATCTTCAGCACCGGCTAAACGAACCTCTTCATCCGGATCACGCCAATCCTGAATTTTATCGCTTAATGCCAGAGCGTCATCGAATTCCACCCCCACTGAGGCAAATAAACCGACCAGAAGTTCCTCATTAGCCAAATTGAGGTCGATTTTACCAGACTCATCGGTAATTTGAACGCTGATTTTGGCTTCATTGAGGTTAAACTCATAAGCCCGCCCATCAGCAATCCATCGGGTTTCCGGGTCAGGGTTACGCAATTCAAACACGGCCCGGTTTAAGCCGGCTTCAGCTAAAAACTCAGCCTGAACCTGATTAAACAAAATCCTGGATTGTACACTTTCGGTGCGCGCCGATAAAGCAAAGCCACCGGCGATTACGGTCATTAATAGCGCCACCCATAAAACCAGCACCAAAGCGATGCCTTTTTGTTTTCTTTGACCGACCCTGGGCATATTAACCTCCATCGGCCCTGTTGCGACGATTTTGCAGCATTTCCATCATCGAAGGCCGTCTGGCACCAAAGCGCCCGCCATCTAAGCGTAAGGCCATTTGTAAAGTTGGCCAGGACTGTTTAGCCTGTTCATTCATGGTTAAATTCAAGCGCACCAGTAAAGGCAAATCACCCCCATTTTCCATTTCAGTTAACCATTCGGTGGGTTCTCGTTCTTCATTCAGCTCAATAAACTCAAACCCGCCTTCTGAAATATGCTCCAACAATACCATTGGCTCTGCTTCATCAAAGGGGGAAAACTCATCCTCGTCATCGTAATTGGACACCAAACCATGCCGGTATTGCAGCACCATACCATCCCGGGCATCCACCAGTTCCAATTCCTGAATATGCGGTCCGCCACTGCCTAAATAACCCGGCATCTGTGACACAAATGTAATGCGTCTCGACTCACCGATAAATTTAATCATTTCACCTTCATCGCTGACCGTCACCGCAATCGGCATGGCACGACTGACCTGGTGCCTGATAATATTTTGAATGACCCTGATTTCATTAATGGCGGTGATTTTGGCTTCGCCCTTTTCCACCATGCGACGCCCGGAATCAATGCCTGAAAAAATCATCGCCATAATCATGGCTAACAAAGTGAACACCACAATCACTTCCAGTAAGGTAAAGCCCGCTTGCTTTTTGATCATGGCCGCTCTCCATATTCGGCTGCCACGGCTCGTAATGTGTTAAAGGTGGCTACCCGATCTTTATAACCGTCTAAATCCCAGCTTATCTTAAGGGTGATTTGATACAGTTCAATCGGTGCAAAATCCATCACCGTATCGCCTTCATAGCTGATGTCATAAGGCACCATACTGATATCCCACCGGTGACCATTCTCAAACTCGCCGGACTCGCCGCCTTCCTCAATCGGAATGGTGACACCAATTTCCGCCATTTTACTGGCTGCTTCTAAAGCAATCTCGGTGCGTTCAGATGATTTGATGGTGTTGGCACTTGAGTTGGTTAATATTTCCAGCACCACCATAAAAGTCATCGCCAATATGGTAAAGGCAGCGATGATTTCAATCAGGGTAAAACCGTGTTGTTGTGCGCGATTAGGCATCTTCAATTTCACTGTCACGGAATAATCTGATTTCACCGGTTAACCAGGCCACATTAATGCGCCAAAACCGATCCTCATAAATCAACGTAATCCGACCGCCGGTGGAACTGCCGTCTGAAAAGAACCGAAACCCGGCTTTTTTATCTGATGGCACTTCTGAGGCTGCCGCATAGACTTTAATTTCCATGCCTTCAGGTAAAACCACCGGTTTTTCTTTGCCTGGATAGCGATAGCTTTTCTTTTCAACATCAATAATCAGCTGCTGTTCATTATGTTTAACAACGGCTTGAGAACGGGTTTGACGCAAGGCGGCCACCATGTCTTTAGAAGCGCCTCGAATTTTGGCTGCTTGTAAAGAGCCCGACATGTTATAGGCCACGGCACCTGCAATCACCGCCAGCATCACCATCACCACCAGAATTTCAATTAAGGTAAAACCGCGATGATTATGTGCCATACAAGGTGTTAACCTGGAGTGCTGCTGAGCAGCACGACCCGCCGAGCCGGTTGGTGAGCGAAGCGGCCGCTTCCGCTCCAAGCTCACGCGGCAGACCTCCATCCGTTGAGGCCAATCAGAGGCGAAGCGCGCGAAGTTATAAGAAGTGTTCGCCGTGGCCGCTTTCACTTTTGTCGGGGACAAAAGTGAATGAAGTCCCAAGAACACACCTTTACTGCCAGTTGCCGATATCGGAGGCCAATTTATCACCACCGGGGCTTTTGTCACTGCCGTAAGAATAGATATCAAAACTCTGACCGTGCTGACTACGGGCTGAAAACTGATAGGACTCACCCCAGGGGTCAGTCAATTCTTTTTCTTTGACATAAGGACCCATCCACATGGAGTCACCACTGTCATTAACCAACTGCTCTAAACTGTTGGGCATATTGCCGGTGTCCAGATAAAATTCCTGCACCGCAGCGGTCAGTTTTTGCACTTCTAATTGGGCTTGTTTATATTTGGCTTTATCCTGGCCGCCGGTGACATTTCGCACCACCAGGCCAAAAATCACGGCCAAAATGGTCATCACCACCAAAACCTCAATCAAACTAAAACCTTGTTGTCTTCTTTTCTTGTTCATAATCATTTCTCTCATTATCCTACTAATTCACTCATGTTCATCATGGGCATTAAGATGGCAAACACAATGGTGAAAATTAAACCTGCCAATATCAGTACCAAAACCGGCACCAACACGGACAGCATCCGATCGATGGTGTTTTTAACCTCGCTGTCATAGGTATCCGAGGTCCGCACCAGCATAGCATCTAAATGCCCTGTTTCTTCGCCCACGCTTAATAATTGTTGCGCCAATTTCGGGAAAGACTCTTCTTTGGCCAGGGCGTCTGCCAAAGGCGAGCCGTGTTTAACCTTTTCAGTGGCATTGGCTATGGCTTTGGCAATCACTGAATTGCCCACCACTTTTCTGGCCACTTGTAAGCCCGATAACAGGGGCACACCACTGTCGGCCAAAGTGCCCAGAGTCCGGGTGAATTTAGCCGTTTCCACACGGGTGATTAATTCACCGAACAAGGGTAATTTTAACATTCGCTGATCCCAGCTGTATCTAAAATCAGGTTCCTTCAGTTTTTGCCGCAATAACACCACCAAAATAACAACAACCAACACAATTAACCACCAGAAACTCTGCACCACCGCAGCACCGGCAAATACAAAACGGGTAATCAGCGGCAACTCAATGTTGGCATCGGCAAACAGCGGTTCAAACTTCGGCACCACTTTAGCCAGTAATATAAATAACGAGCCCACCGCCAGCACCAACAAAATAGCCGGATAAATCATCGCTGAAATAACCGAATCACGGAGTTCTTTGGCACTTTGCAAATAGGTGTTAAGACGCTGTAGCGAGACCTCTAAGGTACCTCCCATTTCGCCGGCTCGGACCATGTTGGTGTACATGTTGGAAAACACGCCGTGCTGATCTTCCAGCGCATCGGATAAGGAACCGCCGCCGCGAACTTTATCGCGCACCTGTTCAATCATCGGCCGCAGCCGTTCATCGTCATTTAAGTCGATCATCACCGACAAGGACCGATCAAGGGGCATCCCGGAGGACAATAAGGTGGCCAGTTGTTCTGTGAAGTGTGCCACTTGCTTATTGTTTATTTTACTGCGCCTTGCCAGCAAGTTCTCCAGTGAAAAACCGGGCTTAAGTTCTTTGGCCGAAATAGGCATATTTCCGGCTTCCTGAATTTTAGCAATCACTTCGGCCTTGGTCATGGCTTCAATCTGACCTTCCAAAGGTTCACCCGCCGGGGTGATGGCTTTATAGATGAATTGAGCCATTACGCGTGTGACACCCGAATGACTTCTTCAAAACTGGTGTCGCCATCGAGGCATTTCAGTAAGCCGTCTTCATACATGGTCAGCATACCTTCATGTTGTGCCTGTTGTTGCAGTTCACCGGCGGTGGCACCTTTCATGACCATCCTTTTTAGTTCTTCAGTCATGGTTAAACATTCTAAGATCGACATCCGACCGGCATAACCGGTGGGGTTTTCTTTGGAAGGCTGAGGTCGATAAAAATAGTAATCGTCCTGTTCTTTTAGCTGTTTTAAGTTAAGTTCATCAATCATTTCCGGCATCACCTGATAACGTTCCATGCTGGATTTGTCCAAACGTCGCACCAGTCGTTGTGCCAATAAACCATTAACTGTCGAGGTTAATAAATAATCTTCAACGCCCATATCAATCATCCTCGTAATACCGCCGGCGGCTGAATTGGTGTGAATCGTTGATAACACCAAGTGGCCGGTTAAGGCGGATTGAATGGCAATTTTAGCGGTTTCCAGATCCCGCATCTCACCAATCATGATAATGTCCGGATCCTGTCGAACAATGGCTCGCAGGGCACTGGAAAAATCCAATCCAATGGATGATTTGGCCTGAATCTGATTAATACCGGTGAGCTGATACTCCACCGGATCTTCCACCGTAATAATTTTACGGTCTTCCGTGTTTAAGCGTTGCAATGCCGTGTAAAGGGTGGTGGTTTTACCACTACCGGTGGGACCGGTGACCAGTAAAATACCATGGGGCATTTCCAACACTTTCAAAAAGGGATCTAAGGTGTAATCTCGAAAACCCAGTTGATCAAAATCAAACACGATGCTTTCACGGTCCAGAATACGCATCACCACCGATTCACCATAAGATGTCGGTACTGTCGAGACCCGCAGGTCTAACTCCTTACCTTGAACCCGCAACATAATACGACCATCCTGCGGTAATCGTCGTTCGGCGATGTTTAATTTGGCCATAATTTTTATCCGCGAAATAACCGCCGCCGTTGATCGGGCCGGTGGTGATTCCACTTCATGCAACACGCCATCTAAACGATAACGCACTTTTAATCGATTCTCAAAAGGCTCAATGTGAATATCCGATGCCCGCGACTCAACCGCCCGTTGCATAATCATATTCACTAAACGAATCACCGGCGCTTCCGAGGCCAGATCTTTTAAATGCTCAACATCCTCTTCTTCACCACTTTCGTCTCCCAGGCCTTCGACGATTTGGCCCATGGCTGATTTGCCGCCGCCATAAAGTTTTTCAATGGTGTTTTCCACTTCTGACGGCATACCGATTTTAATCTCGATGTCCTTATCAACCACCATCTGAATAGATTTCAGCAAATAATCCAGGTAAGGATAAACCATCACCACTGTGATCGACTTATCATCTTCAGCAATCGGAACGAACTGGGACTCACGCATGAAGCGAATCGGAAACTCGGCATTGACATTGGTGGTGTCTGGAATGTCATCCTCAGCAATGAGCGGTAAATCCATCATTTCATGCAGACTTAAGGCCACATCGCGCTCTGACGCCAGGCCTAATCGCACCAATAAAGGCACCAGTGAAACACTGAAGCTTTCTTTATTCAACCGAATACCACGCTGTAAATCCTCTTCTTTCAGGCGGCCTTTTTCCACCAGATAGTCACTCAGACGGGTTTCAAAGTCCGGCTCAGGCAGTTTGGTTTCTGTATGTTCTTTTGTTAAAACGTTCTCTGACATAATGTATTTATGTAATTATCCTTCTTTTTGTGGTCTGCTTTGTTAGGCATCGACCGGCTTTGGTGTTTTAAGACAGCGGCTGACTGTCAAAGTTCGGGCTGATGGCAACCATGATGCGGCTTTATGCCTTTAATCTATGATTTCTCAGTGTCTCGCCATTCGATTAATCTTTCAATAAATTTTTGGTTCAATATAATCCACAAAACAACAGGCACCACCGGCGTTAAGATTAAATAAGACAACTGATACATGGCTGCCACCAGATTATGGTTTATACCGGTGGCATTGATGGCCTCAAAAGCATCACCCCCTGAAAACAACAAGGATTTACAGGTTTCCCAAAAAACACCGTTGGCCTGCAGTAAACACACCACACCATAAGCAATCAAGATATGAGCTATTTTTTTCTTGTGGCTTAATTCCGGAACTGAAATGGTTAAACCGGCAAACACCGCCAAACCGTACCCATAAACCAAGGGATTAACGGTCACATCTAAAACTGCCAGTTTATCATCTTGACCGGCAAATTGCTGTGCCGGAAAAATCAGGGTTTCAACCGTCAACACATGCCGGGTTTGATTGATGCCGTTAAACAAGTCCGGCTGCCAGGTAGTTAACAGCCATTCAGCTAAAGAGTGAACCGGCAATATTAATAAGGTCGCCGCGGTAAACCAGATGAAAAAACATAAAGGCAAATAAAGTACCGAACTGACCAATAATTCTTTTATGGGCGACTTCATGGACTGACTCAGTTTACGAACCTACGGGCATTATAAAACATGCGCTGCCAGGGCGATGCATCCTGCCATTCAGCCGGTGCCCAGGACATTTGCACACCCCGAAATACCCGCTCGGGATGCGGCATCATGGCTAACACACGACCATCTGTATTACTCACAGCCGCCACCGCTGACTGGGAACCATTAGGATTTAAAGGATAGCGCATGGTTTTTTGGCCGTGGTTATTGGCGTAGTGAGCTGCCATAATGTGCGCGTTCTCATGACCTGAAAAAACTGCCCGGCCCTCACCATGGGCAATGGCCACCGGAATCACGGCACCGGCCATACCCTGGAAAAACACATTATTGGTATGGGCAATCTGCAATGAAGAAAACCGGGATTCAAACTGACCACTGTGATTGGCTTCAAAATCAGGCCAATCTTCCGTTCCCGGAATAATATTTCGCAGATTTGAAAACATCTGGCAGCCATTACAGACACCCAGAGCAAAGCGGCTGTCATCTTGAAAAAATGCACTAAACTGACGATGTAACTGTTCATTAAATAAAATACCCTTGGCCCAGCCCTGCCCGGCACCCAACACATCACCATAGGAAAAACCACCACAGGCGACAATTCCCTGATAATCTGATAATTGCTTTGTCTGATTAGTCAATGAGGTCATGGGTACATCATCACATTCAAATCCGGCGCGCATAAAAGCCACCGCCATCTCATTTTGGCCATTAACGCCCTGTTCTCGTAAAATCGCCACCCGTGGTTTTGATGTATTGATATAAGGCGCCATCAATTCATGCCCAAAATCAAATTTTACATCCGGTGATAAACCGGGATTGGGCTCTTTAATTAATTTAAATTCGCTGTCACAATCATCCGGGTGATCGCGCCGGGCGGCCATTTCATGACTGGTTCTTGACCAACATTGTTGCAATTTGGCCCGGTCTTGCCGATAAACGCCGTCAGCATGCTTAATCATAAATTCGTCGCGGTCATTGCAATGACCCACAGACACCACAAAAGAGGCCAACTGATGTGCTTCCAGTAAGCTGTTAACTTTAGTCATGGCGCCTGGCTTAACCTCAATCACCAACCCAGGTTCTTCATTAAATAAACTTGACCAGACATCGCCTTTAATTGTGATATCGGCACCACAATGACCGGCAAAGCACATTTCAGCCAAGGTCGCTAACAGACCACCATCAGACCGATCATGACAGGCTGACAACAAATCCTGCTCGATGGCATCAGCCATAAATGCAAATGTGTGTTTTAGCAGATCAGGCCGATCCAAATCAGGACTGTCCTGACCTAACTGATTTTGAGCCTGATAAAAAACTGAACCACCCATACGCTGTTGGCCTGCTGCCAGATCTATCAGTAGTAGTTCCGCTTTGGTATCGCCACTGAGTTGTGGCGTTAAATGTCGCCGCACATCTTTTAAGGGTGCAAAGGCAGAAATAATTAAAGACATGGGTGAAGTAACACTACAATCCTGCCCGGCCTCATTGCGCCAGCTGGTATGCATCGACATCGAATCTTTACCCACCGGAATACCTATATCTAAATCCGGACATAAATCCATACCCACCGCTTTAACCGCTTCAAACAAGGCCTGAAACTCACCGGGCTCCGAGCTGGCTGCCATCCAGTTGGCGGATAATTTAATGGTACTTAAATCCCTTAAACCGGTACCGGCCAAATTAGTCAACGCCTCACACACTGCGATGCGCGCAGAAGCCGCCGGGTTGAGTAAAGCCAGTGGCGTGCGCTCACCCACTGCCATGGCTTCACCGGCAAACCCTTCATAATCACGCAAGGTAATGCCACAATCTGCCACCGGCACCTGCCAGGGGCCCACCATCTGGTCTCGATTAACCAATCCTGTGACCGTGCGATCACCAATGGTGATTAAATATTGTTTGCTGGCCACGGTAGGAAATGACAGTACCTGCTCGATGACCTGTCCTAAATCGCTTATTTGTGGTTTAAATTCCTGGCCGGTTAAGGCTTGGGTTTTGATGTTAATTTCAGTTTGCGGGGTATTGCCAAACAACAAGTCCATCGGGATATGAACCGGATCCTGCTGCAATAATTCATCCCGAACCCGTAAGGTCTGTTCAGTGGTTGCCTGTCCCATAATGGCCACCGGACATCGTTCTTGCTGACACAAGAATTTAAAATCATCCAATCGCTCTGGCTTAATCGACAAAACATAACGTTCCTGCGATTCATTACACCAAATCTCCATGGGCGACATGGACACATGATCAATTTGCAATCGCCTCAGTTCAATGTCACCACCTAAAGCTGCGTCATCTAAAATTTCCGGTATGGCGTTCGACAAGCCACCGGCACCCACATCATGAATGGAGCGAATGGGGCTATGTTCTCCCTGATACCAACAACGGTTGATCACTTCCTGACAGCGCCGCTGCATTTCGGGATTACCCCGCTGTACTGAGGCAAAATCCAATTCTTCCTGACCATCGGCACTGCTGACGGAGCTGGCGGCACCACCACCGAGGCCAATCAACATGGCCGGGCCACCCAAAACAATGACATAATCACCGGCCCGGGTGTCTTGCTTACGAGTGTGGATATCATTAACCGCGCCCATACCACCGGCCAGCATAATCGGTTTGTGATAGCCGCGCCAACGGCCATCAACCGGGTCTTTAATTTCAAAATTACGGAAATAACCGACGATATTGGGCCGTCCAAATTCGTTATTAAAGGCCGCCGCACCAATCGGTCCTTTTTGCATAATTTCATAAGCTGGCGCCATGCGTTTGGGTTGACCGGCTAATTGCATTTCCCAGGGTTGCTGAAAACCCGGGATATTCAAATGGCTGACGGAAAACCCACACAATCCCGCTTTGGTCATGGCGCCTTGACCGGTGGCAGCTTCGTCGCGAATTTCACCACCTGAACCGGTGGCGGCACCGGCAAACGGCTCTATCGCAGTGGGGTGATTATGGGTTTCGACTTTAATTAATACATTTATCGACTGGTTTTGCTGATGATACTGACCGTGCTGATTAATCATTAAGCGCTGTCCCTGTCCGCCTGTAAAAACCGCTGCATTATCCTTGTAAGCCGATAAGGCCGGTTGTGACGTCTGCGCTTCGGTGTTTTTAATCATTTTAAACAAGGACATCGCCTGAGGTTCATCATCAATGGTCCAGTCAGCATTGAATATTTTGTGGCGACAATGCTCTGAATTGGCTTGCGCGAACATCATCAGTTCAACATCAGTCGGGTTTTTATTCAGGGCTTTATATTGTCTGTGCAAATAACTGATTTCTTCATCACTTAAAGCCAGGCCCAAAGATTTATTCAACTGATGTAAAGCCGGTTCACCTTTTTTGTCCAAAGGTACTTCGGTGAGTGCTTGTGGCTTTTGATGATCGAACAACTGATTAAGCGCTGCAGAGCTGAGATAAACCGCTTCTGTCATGCGGTCAAAGAAAATGCCTGTATGACTTTGCTTACTAATCGGTTTTTCAAAGATTAGACAACGGCCGGCTTCAACTCTTTTGACGTGATTCAGGCCACAATGATGAAAAATATCAGTGGCTTTACTCGACCAGGGGGAAATGGTTCCCGGGCGGGGAAAAATGGTCAGTTCATTATCAGCAAATGTCAAAGATGACATCTGGGCATTGAGTAAGCGTTCTATTTTTTTAATGGTATCGTCTGCTAATGACTGGTCGATTTCTAACACATAGACGGATTGAACAGCGACGATATGGGGCCAATGATTGGCTTTGGCCCGTTCATTGAGTTTATGCTTTTGAAAGCTGGACATGGCATCATCGCCATGTAAAGTAATTAGTGTGAACGCCATAGTAATTCTACTAATAATGACAAAGCCGCTATTTTAACGCAAAAAGGCCATAAGTATCTGACAAAAAAGCCCACCATTAGGCGGGCTTTTATCGTTATGAGCGAGACCGGAGCTTAGGGCTTATTCACTCGCTTGCATGCTATCCAGGCGCTGCTTTAACTGTTGTGGCGGCAGGAAACCCGGCAACATGGTGCCATCGTTCAAAACCAGGGCAGGTGTTCCGGTGACACCCGCAGCAATACCTGCCTGGTATTGTTCGGTGACCGGGTTATCACATTGCTTTTGTGCCACCGGAGATCCGGCTTTAGCCTGATCCATGGCTTTATGCTGATCAGCGGCACACCAGACACTGACAGCTTTGTCATAGGAAGCTGTTTTCAAGCCTGATCGAGGGAAAAACAGATATGAAATACCAATGCCCAAATCATTATAACCCTGCATTTCAGCATGCAGTTTTCGACAATAACCACAATCAATGTCTGTAAAGACAGTCACTTTATATTGCATCTCTTCGGGGAAGAAATTAATGCGTGAATCACTGCCGAATTGCGACAGGGTTTCTGCCCGTAAACCGGCTTTCTTTTGGTCTGTGATATCCACACGGCGATCAATATCAAAAATTGAGCCTCGAATTAAATACTGGCCATCAGCTGACATATACACAATGTCGGTACCACGTCCGGTATGGACCATCAATTCCTTGATGTCATTAATGGGCGTATCAAAAACAGCAGTGACTTTTACATTCGGTGCAGTTATTTTTGCTAAGGCTTGTTGATATGTTTCAATGTTATTATCAGCAGAAATGTTAAACGACGCCAATAAAGCAGCTAAATAAATTATTTTTATGTTCATAAGTATGTTTAAGTCCGGGTTGGCAACAGCTTTTATGATTCTGGGTTACTGTGACTGGCTCATCATGTCTAAACGCTGTTTTAATTGTTGAGGCGGCACTAAACCGGGAATCATTGTACCATCCTCCATAATGAGCGCCGGCGTACCGGTGACACCGATCGCTATGCCGGCATTATAATGGTCAGCCACCGGATTGTCACATTGTAATTGTGGCAATTCAGTGCCACTCATACCCTTATCAAGGGCATTTTTTTGATTATCGGCACACCAGGCGGCCACAGCTTTTTTTGAAGATGGTGTGTCTAATCCGGATCTTGGGAAAAACAGATAAGATATCCCAATCCCTAAATCGTTGTATTCAGCCATCTGTTGGTGTAGTTGACGACAATAGGGACAATCCAGATCGGTAAAGACTGTTATCTTATGGTGCATATCATCAGGGAAATAATTAACCCGCTGTGAATCAGTAAACTGTTGTAACCGGGCTGCCCGTATTTGGTTCTTTTTCTGGGCAGTGAGATCAGTGCGATTTTTTAAATCAAAAAGACTGCCGTTAAAAATATAATTGCCATCGGTGGATATATAAATGATTTCACGGCTTTTCCCGGTGTTGACTGTTAATTCTTTCATACCCTCAATAGGCGTATCCTTAACAGACTCAACAGATATGTTGCCTGAAACCATCTGTGATATGGCATTTTCATAGGTTTCTTTATTGTTGGCTGAAGACCACGTTGAAAACATCAACAAGACAACAGTTAAAAATGGGGCTAATCTCATCATATTATATTTACAGAAAAAAACTTAGACCGGGTGTAATTCGTTTTGTTCATTAATTCTTAATTTACCCACGGGGATGATGTTCAGCATGCAGTGTCTTGAGTTTTTCTTTAGCCACCAGGGTATAAATTTGTGTGGTTGATAAATCGCTGTGACCTAATAATAATTGTATCACCCGTAAATCAGCATCATGATTCAATAAATGCGTGGCAAAAGAATGTCGTAATACATGGGGTGATGGTGCCGGCTGAATACCAGCTGCCTGCGCATATTTTTTAATCCGATACCAGCAAGCCTGGCGAGTCATGACTGATCCTTTTTGATTTTTAAAAACCCAACGTTCTGGATTATTTTGAGTAAACAGGGGATTACTGTTGAGGTGTCGTTTTAACCAATAAAGCACTTCTTCACCCAAGGGAACCAATCGCTCTTTATTACCCTTACCAATGATTCTCAGGACACCCTGATTATCATTAATCTGATTGGCTTGTACATTCACAGCTTCACTCACACGAACACCGGTGGCATACATCAGCTCTAATAGACACTTATCGCGTAAACCAATACTATGACTTACATCCGGCTGATTAAAAAGTCGCTCAACCTGGTCTTCGGTGAGTGGTTTTGGGACAGAAACAGTCTGCTTTGGCATCACTGTTTGGATAAAAGGATTATCAGCTGTGTATTTATGAACTTGCAGAAATCGATAAAAGTGTCGAAGTGCTGATATCTTACGGGCTTTGCTGGATGCGTTTAGTGAGCGCTGATTTAATTGATGAACGAAGTCTTCGGCTTGAGATTTTGACAGTGTTAGCAAAGACCAGGATTGATTGTCCAAATACCCTAATAACTGTCTGATATCTGTCTGGTAGGCCTGGATTGAATGCCTGGAAAGTCCTTTTTCCAGATGTAAATAACTTAAGAACTGATTAAGAAGCTCAGTTTCATGAGGCATTTATGGTACATTCTCAGCCACTTCACGCTGGGCACGCTGTTCAAGTGATTTTAAATGCGTTAACCACTGTTGCGCATTATTACGTGATTTTTTGTAATTAGTGGCTTTATTAAATGCTTCTCGCGCCTGTGAATAGTTATTGATACTTGCCTGTGACATACCGAGCATTAACCAGGCATTACCGGTTTTATTATCATCCAGGCCACCTTTTTGCAAGGCACTCTGGATTGACTCAATGGCGTTCGGCCAGTCTTCCTTATCAACATACAAGTAAGCACGGGTGATATCAATCTCACCATCTTTAGCGAATTCACTGGCTCTATCATACGCGGCCAGGGCTTTATCCAATTCTCTGGCGTTATACCAGGTTTGACCCAATTGCTTCCAGTTGTCAAAATTAGATTCGACTTTACCTTCATCCAGCGCTTTTTGCATGACCTGACCGGCTTTATAAGGAATGTCATTAAACGAATACATCTTAAACAGCTGCTTGTAATCAGCTTCTTTATCCATGACACCATTTTCATAAGCCAGAACCAGCGCCGCTAATGCATTTTTATCCTCTTTAAGGGTAAAGTATACAGATGACAGCTGCATGTAATAAGTCTTTTTCTCAGGACTCAAGGAAATGAGTATTTTTAGTACATCCGCCATTTCACGGTATTCAGATAATTCAGAATGGGCAGCCAATAATAAGCCGTACCAGTTTTCTTTGGGTTTATCCGCCAGTGAAATGGCCTGTTTAATGGCTTTTTTAACTTCCCGGAATTCCTCTAGCTGGGCATGGGCATTGGCTTTAATTGCAAACGCTGAATCAGGAATTTCATCGACCACCTTAAAGTAGTCATCGAGTGCCTGTAAACCGGCGCGGTGATCACCTTCGATCATCAGCAATTGCGCCCGTTGCAACATCATTTGAAAATGGGTTGTATTTGGTAACGCATCCAGATCAATGGCTTTTTTAAAGTTAGCAGCTGCTTGAGCATATTGTCCGGCAGTTGAATTAAGATGACCCAACATCTGGAAAATAATGGCTTGAACGTAGGCATCACGTTCATTCAGTTTTGCTAACATCGAATTAAAGCCACTGCGGGCTTCTTCATATTTTTCATCCGCGATAAATTCGCTGTAACGCTCAATTTTTTTCATTTGTGCTTCAGTCATTAACACTGAAACTGAAGGTTTACGCTCAGGATTACCGGTTTTTAGGGTACCGGCCCATACAGAACCGACACCCAGAAAACATAACATAATAATTATTTTATACATGGTGAGCTCCTGTCTTATTGATCCGGTAATTCAAACTCAATGGTCTGAGTAGCCACTTGCTCGACACCCTGACCATTCACAATTTTTGGTTTGAATTTAAACTTCAAAATAGCCCGGATGGCTTCGCGATCGAAAATTCGGCGGGGCTTGGCGTCAACCACTTCCGGATTGGTGACCGTTCCGCTTGGGGTAATGGTAAATTTAACCTTAACCCAACCTTCAATCTTAGCCATTAAGGCTTTACGCGGATATTGCGGGGCAATACGAACGATGGGAATAACACCGCCTTCTTCAGACATGTTAACCTGGCCGACAGCGCCCAGAAAGGGACCGTCACCACCCACGCCTAAATCAAGATTGGGCACATTAAGGGTTGGCATGTTGTTAACCACTTGTTGCTGTTGTTGCACATTCATTTTAGGTGGTGGCGGGGGTTCTTTCGGTGGTGGTGGCTTCTTCGGCACAACACGCTTACGCTGCTGTACTTCGTCAGGCACTTTCACCTTGGTAAAATCAATGGTAATGTTGTCGCTATCACTTTGGGCCTCTGTGCTCTGGCTAATCAAAAAATGCATCAGCAAATACAGTACGACCGTAATAAATGCAGCTATTATCGCAACAACAAGTAAACGGGGTAAACTCATGGTTTTATCACCTCTCGCCTTTTTCAGCAGCAATCGAAATACCCGGTACGCCGGCGGATTTAATTTGATCCATAACCTCAACTAAATCACCGGTTCGAGAACCTCGGTCAGCAATGATAACGGCATTGGCTTCCGGGTTTTCAGCGTGCATTTTCTCAACACGTGATCGCACCGCACGTAATTCAACTTGTTGCTTGTTAATCCAAATGGCGCCATCATCTTTAATGGCCACCAATATATTACCTTTTTTCACCTCTTTGGCCTGGGAACTCGATGGACGGGAAATGTCCACACCGGTCTCTTTAACAAAAGAAGTGGTCACAATGAAGAAAATAAGCATAATGAAAACCACGTCCAGCATGGGCGTGATGTTAATTTCTGCTTCGTCTTCGTGATGATGTCGTTTTCTCATATCAATTCTCGTTGATCTGTTTAATTGGACTGAACCCTGAAGGGTTTAGTTCCAATTTTCATTAATGGGACTGCATTCGGTCTTCCAGTTTTTCTCTTTCAACCACAGCTTTACGTTTAAAATAAGTGGTAAAGAAAACCCCGGATAAAGCGGCAACCATACCGGCCATGGTTGGAATGGTGGCTTTTGACACACCTCCGGCCATAGCGCGTGCATTTGAAGTTCCTGCGATCGCCATAATATCAAACACATTTAACATACCATAAACGGTACCAAATAGACCAAATAATGGACTAATGGCCACCAGGGATTCTAAAAAACCTAAACCGGATCGCAGTTTAATGGACGCTTCAGACACTTTGGCCTGTTTTATACGCTTGGCATACCAACTGGTGGTATCGTTACGATTATCCCATTCGTTGATAATCTGCTTGCGGACACCGGGATACGTAATCGAGTAGTACCACATACGCTCCAATATCATCAGCCACATCACAAACAACAGGATAAAGATGGCCCAGAGTACCGGGCCACCCATGTCGATAAATGCCAATATGTCATACCATTTATCTCTCAGCCAAAACATGCTTATTTCTCCGCCATATTAGCAATGATGCCGGCACTTTGCTCTTCGAGCACCTGCGTCTGCTTTTTGGCCATGGATTGTAAGATAGAATGTAAAACTGTCAGTGGAATAGCCACAACCAGACCTAATACCGTGGTCACGAGTGCCATGGAAATACCACCGGCCATTGATTTAGGATCACCGGTACCCATTAAGGTAATCATCTGGAAGGTTTGAATCATACCAACCACAGTACCTAACAGACCCAATAGTGGCGCAATCACGTACAGCACTTTAATAAACGGTAAGCCGGACTCTAAAGGACCGGTTTCCCGAATAATGGCTTCATCCAGTTTTAACTCCATGGTTTCAACATCGGAATCAGGGTTTTCAGTATAAACCGTCATGATGCGACCCAGCGCATTGTTTTGATTCGGCTGTTTTTTCTTCAACTGTGATTTGATTTTGCTACCCGAAGCCAGCAACATAAAGAACTTAATTAAACCGAGAATAAGTCCCAAGGCACCTAACGCTAAAATCACATAGCCGACCACACCACCTTGCTTAACTTTTTCTTCAATACTTGGTGTTTGCACAACTAACTGCAAAATGGTACCACGGGTATAATCCACCGGTGTTTGAACCAATTCGCCTTCACCGGCGTTAACAAAATTTTTCGCCATGGATGAAAATTTGCTGCTGGGCTGTTTTATTAAACGTTGTAATTCACCTTCACCGGTACCGGTTTCACTGGCAGATCGCCACACCAGAAAATTACCCTCGTCATCAAAAGCATTAAAAACGCCCACACGCGTCACTGGTACATCTGTCTCAATTTCACCGGCTTCATCACGAACCCGCGCATTGAATTTTGAGATTTTGCCTTCAGCGACAATTTCATGTTGCATGGCATACCATAATTCTCGCAATTCACTGATATTCGGTAATTTCGTTTGCGATGCCAATTCATTTAAAAATGTTAAGCGATCGTTGTCAATCTCAGCCGACGTCAGTGATTCCTGAATGGCACTACGCAAATCACCTGCCAATACTTTGACAGTACCTTGCATTTCACCTAAATTACCAGATCGCTCCGCTAAAGTCGTTTCCAAATCCGCCAACATAATTTCATTTTCATCAAATTCTGTTTTCAACTCTTCTGTACGGGCTTCGAGCTGTTGTAATTTGGCACGCGCCTGTGACAACAACTGACTTTGTTGATTGCGTTGTTGTTTAAACTCGTTAATACGCTGCTGGTTCTCTTTGGAACTTTGCGAAGCAGCTTCACGGACTTCTTTTAATAACTGATCTAAAGAGGCATTGTTTTGTGCCTGCGCGCCTGTCGCCATCAGACCAAGTGTCAATAAACTAAATATTACTTTTTTCATGGTTTACTCTCCTGATACCTGATGCAAAATAGGCAATCCGACTAAATTCGGTGCGGCTTGTTTGGCGGCAATTCGAATACCATCTTTAATGGCCGTATTATATTGACTTGGTAATTCTTCAAATGCATCTGTTTGGGGGTTGTACCAACCGGATTTTTTCTCATCCAAAGTTTGGTATAACAAAGCGGTGCGGCCAATTTGTAAAAAATTCACTTTCACGCCACTTTCAAGATCACCCTGATAGGTAGAAACAGAACGACCATGATCTAATTCCATTTGGTACGCTTCTGTGACTTTTCGGTATTTTTCCGAAGTGGTCACATTAGAATCATCCAGAATATTTTCTAACTGAACAACCTGGTTGGTTCGCTCTTTGATTTTGAAGGGAATATCCGCTTCAATCATGCGGCCCAACATATCAACCATTTCAATCACCAAAGGTACAATCGCCCGGTTGGTCGATTCCAACTCAGCCATTTGATCGTTCATGGATTGAATTTGCAGGTTTTGATCATTAACAACAGCTTCTAACTGTTGGTTATAAACCGTCAAACTGTCAATCTCTGACAATACCGTGCGGTATTGAACGAGCAGCTCTTCTGTTTGATCATTGAGACGATTCACCTGGTTTTGTGCTTGTTTTGCTTGTGTATTGGTTTCATTAACCACTTGGACAGCGGTTTGTAGCTGTGCTGCGCCAACCACTGAGGTTAGCAACAAAGCCAGCATAACCACTGATTTGGTTAGACCAACTTTAGAAATTTGAGATATCAACATACCTTCCCTTCCAGTTCAAAGATTTAAGAAATAAATGTGTGAAATATCAGCTCTTTCTTATTTGATGACTGCATTAACTGCCCCCGTCAAAAATCGATTAAACTAATTCACACTCGACTTAGTGGTGACCAAGAATAACTTTCTTTTTTAAAAAATTAAAGAACTAATTAAATAATTTACAAAAAATTCACCTGTTTTTAATTTAAATTTTCTATAAAATCACAGCCTGTCCAATTAATCAATTACATGGTTTTTTATGCCCATTAGTACCCCATGGCGGCATGTTGCCGCATTTATTTATGACCTGTTCCCCATTATCGGCTTATGGCTTATCACCTCAGTGGTGGTGGTTTTACTGCGTCGCGGCCATGAAGTACCCCCCGGCACTTTATGGTTTCAGCTGTTGCTCTTAGCCGAAGTGGTGTTTTATTTTGTTTTTTCCTGGAAAAAAGGCGGCCAGACTTTGGGTATGCGCGCCTGGAAAATCGGCATTGAAAGTTTTCAGGACATGTCCTGGTGGCAATCTGTGTCACGTTTTATCATTGGATTAGTATCTACTTTTTTATTGGGTGCCGGTTTGTGGTATAAAAAACTGAATAAAAAACAGCTCAGTTGGATGGATATAATCAGCGGTCACCGCGCAGTTAATATTAGCAGCCCGATAAAGAAGTGACGCAAACTGTCTGTTTATACATGCGTTTTCATAACTGATTAAAACCGTTTTATACCGCCACGTAAAATCAGCAACACCACAGTTGAAATAATGGCCGGCGGTACCAGCGTCATCAGTGGGGGTGACAGGTGATAGACTTCACCGACATTCAGCAAAGTTTTATTCATTAAATAAATGACAATGCCGATAACCAGGCCGATGACCAGGCGCTGAGAAAATCCTGCATTCCTGACATGGCCGAACAACACCAACATACCGCATAATGCCGTGGTTATAACCAGCAAGGGAAAAGCCAGTTTTGACCACCAGGCCATTTGATAAGCACTTTGCAGTCCACCGGACCGGGTGTTGAATTGCTGAATTTGTTTTAAATCCCGCAGGCTTAAATATTTAGCCCGGGTGGTGGATAAGTTTAAAATTCTTGGTTCTATGCGCGACTGCCACTGTTGTGATTTGACATGCTCAACATGCACACCTTGTTCACTGAACACCGAAATTTTCAGGTTCTCTAAAGTCCACTGTTTATCGGCGTACAAGGCTTTTTCAGCTTCTGAGACACGCACTAACTGCTGATTATCCAGCTCAAAAACCGTCACACCGGACAATAAATAATGACCCGATTGTGATTGTTTGGTCATTTGATTACTGCGAAAAACCACATCTCCGTCTTTAATCCACACCGCATGCGTCACCGAAGTGGCCTGACCTGCAGAGATTTTTTCGTTGCGAAACTGTTGTGCCATTTGTTCAGCTTTGGGCGACACATACTCACCCATTAACGTCACCGGCACCAACCAGACCATTAAAGCCAACAGCATCATACCGGCGATTCTTAACTGACCCAAACCCACAGAACGCATCACCACCAATTCTGAACCAGCCGCCAAAGCACCAAGGGATACCACCACTGCCATCACGGCACTGACCGGAAACAGCTCGTAGATTTTACTGGGTATGGTTAACATCACAAAAAAGAACACATCACTTAAACTGTAATAATTGGATATGTCATTCAATTCTTTAATCAAGCCAAACAACACATCAATGGCCAGCAGTAAAGCCACAGCCATCACCAAACCAAAGCTCATGGTTTTAAAAATATATCGGGTCAATATGCTCATGATGTGCCTTCGCTGTTAGCCAACAGGGCATGTCGCCGCATCACCCGACCGTCCAGTCGTCGCAAGCGCCACCAACCATAACCAATAAAAATCACATAGACCCACCATAATCCCATCATCATCGGCAGTGTGCCCTGCGCCAACAATGACTGACCGATGGTAAGCAAGTTAATCAGCAACACATAGGCAGCCAAACCGGTGACCAAATTAATGTACTTGGCTTCTCGGTGAGAAGTTTTACTTAAAGAAACGGCCAGCAAAAACAAAATCCAGACTGAAATCGGCGGCACCAGTCGATAATGCAATTGTGCCTGGTCGCTGAGATTTTCACTGCGCCACAACGCCAAGGTTGATTTAGACTGCTCATCCAAAGCCGCAATTTCATGCTTTAAATCCGGTAATTTAATGTCATTGCGCTTAAACTGCATCATTTGATAGCGGTTACTGCCCGGCACCCCTTCGTTACGATAACCATCGAATAAAGCCACATACTTATGACCATTTTCTTCAAACTCATAGCCATACGCCGCAGTAATGGTGTCGATGCGATCTGGGTGATGGATATTGGCAAAAATATTCTCCACTCGCTTGGTTTCAGGATCAATCCTTTCCACGTAAATAACACCATCATCCGAAAAAAAATTCTGAAATTTACCTTCTGACAAACCCATCAGCGAAATTTCCTCACTGGCACGCGAAGTCAGCTCCTTGGATAATTGAGCCGCCATAGGTGCCACCCATATGGCCAATAATGTGGTGATGATGAAAACCACAGTGGCCAATGGCGTTAAAGATTTCAATATATCTCGCAACGATAAACCAAAGGCATGCATCATCACCGCTTCCTGGTTTCGGTATAAACCACTGAGTGCAGTCAGAACGCCGAGGAAAAAAGACAAAGGTATTAAGATGTTAAGCACATCCACGGAACGCAAACTTAATTCAATGAACAATAAATCCGGTGCCAGCACACCACGCGCGATGGCCCGCAATGTCGAAGTGAATAGCGTACCCACCATCAGCAAAAACAACAGCATTAATACCACCAAGGTGGTTTGAGCACATTGTTTACGCAAGTATCGCGTTAGAATCATGGTCGGATGCGGGTGAAAAGTCGGTATTTTAACAGTTAAAAGGCATCTGTGTTTATTCCATCACTTGATTTACAGTTTTTCACTGGTGAAAGCTTGAGATGTTGATTAAAATCCCCAGTTCGTTCGTTTTAGGAGAAAATTGATGTCATTACACGCAACAGAGCACCCCGCACACCAAAACCAAGCTGATCAGGTGGTTATCGGCTTGTTTAAAGATCAAAAGACCAATCAACACACCGAATCATTCAGCGACGAACTGAAAAAACAAATCGCCGATCGTTTTAATAACAAAGATTTCACCGGCCGTTCCGGTCAACAAGTGACCTTATACAATCAAAATGGCCAACAGGTGGTTTTGATCGGTTTAGGTGACAATGACGATTGTTCAGCCACAGCGCTTTACGACACCACCCATAAAGTGGTCTCAGCCGCCGCTGGCTCTCGCTGTCAATCCGTGGCCTTGTACCTCAATGACAATGATTTTAACAACATCGATACTGAACAAGCCACGAAGTTGGTCACCTTGGCCGCCTCTCACGCTGCTTATCGCTACGAAGACACCAAATCATTTAAAGATGACAACAAGCATACTTTAGATCGCATCGAAGTGGCCACCAACGAAAATAACAGCGAAGCTTTCAGACTGGCAGCCGGTATGGCTAAAGGCATTAATGCCACCCGTCATTTGGGTAACTATCCGCCTAACTTATGTACCCCTAAATACATGGCCAAATTTGCCACTGACATCGCCCATAACGATGACAACTGTGACATTGATATTTTAGATAAAAAACAAATGAAAAAAATGGGCATGGGCGCCTTATTGGCCGTTGCTCAGGGCAGTCACAATAAACCTCGACTCATTGTCTTATCCTATAACGGCGCGGATAAAGATGACGACCCCATTGCGCTGGTCGGAAAAGGCATCACGTTTGACACCGGCGGTATTTCCTTAAAACCCGGTGCCAATATGGACGAAATGAAATATGACATGTGTGGAGCAGCCAGTGTTATTGGTGCCTTCGTCGCTGCCGTAGAATTAAAATTACCGATTAACTTAAAAGTCTTTGTACCGGCGGTCGAAAACATGCCCGATGGTAAAGCCTATCGCCCCGGTGATGTCATTACTTCTTATTCCGGTCAAACCATCGAAGTATTAAACACCGATGCTGAAGGTCGCATGATTCTTTGTGACACCCTGACCTACGCCCAGGAATTTAATCCTGAAGTGGTTGTTGATATGGCCACCTTAACCGGCGCCTGTGTGGTGGCACTGGGACATAATGCCGCTGCCGTGATGACCAAAACAGACGGCTTGTATGAAGAATTTAAAACCGCAGGCGAACAAACCCATGACCGCGTCTGGGAACTGCCCTTATGGGATGAATACCAGAAGCAACTGGATACCAGCTTTGCCGATATGAAAAACATCGGTGGCGCACCCGCCGGCACCATCACCGCCGGTTGTTTCTTATCGCGCTTCACCAAAGGTCAAAAATGGGCCCATATTGACATCGCCGGCGTTGCCTGGAAAGATAAAAAAGAAGGTGCCACCGGTCGTCCCGTGGCCATGTTAACCCAATACCTTATTAATAAAGGCATCGCTAAATAAAGATGATTGAGCAATACGACCCAACCGCCATCGAAACTAAATGGTACGAAACCTGGGAACAAAAAGGTTATTTTAAACCCAACGGTGAAAGCAAAGAATCTTATTGTATTATGATTCCGCCGCCGAATGTCACCGGCACCTTACACATGGGGCATGCTTTCCAGGACACCATTATGGACACCTTAATTCGCTATCAGCGAATGCAAGGCAAAAACACCCTGTGGCAGCCCGGCACCGATCATGCCGGCATCGCCACACAAATGGTGGTGGAGCGGCAACTCAATGCCCAGGGCACATCCAGAGCTGAATTGGGTCGTGAAGCTTTTGTCAATAAAGTGTGGGAATGGAAACAACAATCCGGTGACACCATCACCAATCAATTGCGGCGCCTGGGCGCGTCACCGGACTGGTCGCGCGAACGCTTCACCATGGACAAAGGTTTATCCAATGCCGTGCTCAAAGTGTTTGTTGATTTATACAACGAGGGTTTGATTTATCGGGGACAACGTCTGGTCAACTGGGATCCAACCCTGAACACAGCTTTGAGTGATTTAGAGGTTGAGTCACAGGAAGAACAAGGCCATATGTGGCACTTTTCTTATCCGGTTGCTGATAAAGACGGTAACGCCACTCAACAAACACTCACCATTGCCACCACCCGCCCGGAAACTTTACTCGGTGATACTGCGGTGGCGGTCAACCCCGCTGATGAGCGTTTTGCCCATTTAATCGGCGGGCAGGTTTTATTACCGATATGCAATCGTTTAATCCCGATTGTCGGCGATGACCATGCCGACCCGGAAAAAGGTACCGGCTGCGTTAAAATCACACCAGCCCATGACTTTAACGATTATGAAGTTGGTCAGCGACATCAGCTGCCGATGCTTAACATCCTTAATAAAGACGGCACCTTAAATAATCAGGTACCCACTGAATTTCGCGGCATGACTCGTCCACAAGCGCGTCAGGCTGTGGTTGATAAAATGCGCGAACTGGGTTTACTGGTGGACATTAAAGACCATGTTCTGATGGTACCGCGCGGTGATCGATCCGGTGATGTCATTGAACCCTTACTGACTGACCAGTGGTATGTGGACGCCAAAACGCTGGCTAAACCGGCGATTAAAGCGGTTGAAAACGGGGACATTAAATTTGTCCCTGATAACTGGAAAAACACCTACTATGCCTGGATGCGAGACATTCAGGACTGGTGTATTTCCCGCCAACTCTGGTGGGGTCATCGCATTCCGGCCTGGTACGATGAAGACGATAATATTTATGTCGGCTTGTCAGAAGCTGAAGTCAGAGAACAACATGACTTAAGCGATGATCTTAAATTACGCCAGGAATCCGATGTTTTAGATACCTGGTTTTCATCCGCCTTATGGCCTTTTGCCACCCTGGACTGGCCTGAAAACAGTGATGAACTGAAAAACTTTTATCCGGGCAATGTGCTGGTCACCGGCTTTGACATTATTTTCTTCTGGGTGGCACGGATGATTATGATGGGCATTAAATTTATGGATCAGGTACCCTTCAAAGAGGTCTATATCCATGGCCTGGTGCGTGACTCCCATGGCCAGAAAATGTCTAAATCCAAGGGCAATGTGCTCGATCCGCTGGATGTTATTAACGGCATCGAACTTGATCAGCTCATGGCCAAACGCACCCAAGGGTTAATGCAAAACCAACCGGAGAAGGTCGATGCCATTAAACAGCAAACGGCAGAAGATTTCCCCGAGGGCATAAAAGCCTATGGATGTGATGCTTTACGTTTTACCTTTGCCTCTCTGGCAAGTACCGGCCGTGACATTAATTTTGATATGGGTCGGGTCGAAGGTTACCGAAACTTTTGTAATAAGATATTTAATGCCGCGCGATTTGTGCTGATGAATTGTGAAGATTTTGATATCGCCATTAAAAAATCCTACAAACCCAGCACCGCCGAGCGTTGGATCACATCCAGGTTACAACATTGTATCGCGGATTATCGCAAACACTTAGACAGCTATCGTCTGGATTTGGCCAGTCAGGTTATTTATGACTTTTTCTGGAACGAATACTGCGACTGGTTTTTGGAAATGGCTAAACCCTTATTAAAAACCGAACAAAAACCCCACGTTCAATACACGCTGTTAACTGTGCTGGATCAGGCACTGCGCTTATTGCACCCCATCATGCCCTTTTTAACCGAAGAAATCTGGCAGGCTGTGGCGGACAAACTCACCTTAGGCAGCCAGTCGATTATGATTTCAGCCTTCCCGGTCTCAAACCAACAATTAATCGACAAACAAGCCGATGCTGACATTCAATGGCTCAAACAACTGACATTGAGCGTGCGTCAAATTCGTGCTGAAATGAACATCTCGCCGGGTAAACCCTTAACGGTACTACTCAGCGACTATTCTCAAAAAGACGCTGACAAAGTGGCTAACCACCAAACTTTGATTAACACCCTGGCGCGATTGGAGTCTATTGAATTATTGGCGCCAGGCGACCAAGAACCGCCTGCTGCCACAGGTCTGCTCGGTACCACCAAAGTATTGATTCCACTTGAGGGTTTGATTGATAAAACCGAAGAAATACAACGCATCGACAAAAACATCAACAAAACCGAACAGGAAATTAAACGCTGTGAGGGCAAGCTCAATAATGAGAAATTCACCGCCAACGCCCCCGATCAGGTGGTGGCGGCAGAACGTGAAAAACTAAGCGGCTACCAGGCTGCCTTAAAAGAACTGAACGAACAGCGTGCAAAACTGGAACAACTCTGACTGAAGAAACGGCCACACATATTTAATGTGGCCGTTTTTTTTGAAAAACGATGCACCGGGCAAGCGATTTTTCTGTGACGCTACCAAATCGCCGATTCCTTAGGTAAAATGATTGGTTTATTGAATCGATCGATTGTCATGCCAAAAATTGTTACCTGTCTTTTACTGCTTCTTTCAAACCTGGTAATCGCTGACTGTCCCACCGAAAAAGCTTTCCCGAACAATATGTTCCCGGAACTGGCCATTGAAACAAGCCTGGGCTCGATCACGGTGGAACTTGACCGGCTGAAAGCGCCGTTAACGGTCAACCATATTTTACATTTAGTCAAAAATAAGCGTTATGACGACAGCCTGATTCATCGTGTGGTACCCGGCTTTGTGATTCAAAGCGGTGCCTTCCGGGCCGACTTATCTGAGGTCAAGACTTGTGGCACAGTGGTCAATGAATCCGGTAACGGTTTAAAAAACACCCGCGGCAGTCTATCCATGGCCCGTTATAACGATCCGCACTCGGCATCCGCCAGTTTCTTTATTAACCTCGGTGACAATGATAATCTGGATCCAAGTTCAGACGGCTGGGGCTATGCGGTGTTTGGTTTTGTCACCGCTGGGATGGATGTGGTGGATAAAATCGCTGCCGTTAAAACGCATTACGACGCCGAACTCGATGCCAAAGATGCGCCTGTTGAGGCCCTTAAAATCATTTCAATTAAGGTGAAATAATGGAATCAAAGTTAATTAATTATGAAAAAGATGACAGCCACTGCACCTTGTTTGTACAAGGCGATGTGGATTTATCAAATTCCTCACAATTACGTAAAACCATTCTCAGCGCCCTTAAAACGTCCCCCCTGGTTGAAGTTGATTTAAACAATGTAACTTACATCGACTCATCAGGCATTGCGGCACTGGTTGAAGGTTTACAGTATGCCAACAGCCACAATAAACGCTTTGTACTAAAACAGCTCAGCAACCCGGTCAAATCCATCATTGAACTGGCGCGGCTGGATCAGGTATTTACCATTGAAGATTAACCTCACCGACAAAATTGAATCCCTGGGTCAGACCGTTGTTCAATACCTGGAACGACTTGGTTTTGCCATGCGCCTGTTTTGGGACAGTTTTTATTGGTTGATTGTGGGCCGAAAATACAAACAACGCTTACGTTTTGCACAAGTGGTCAAACACATTAAATCAGATGGCGTGGATGCCTTACCCATTGTGTTGGCCCTGGCTTTGGTGGTTGGTATGATGCTGGCCATACAATTAATTTATGCACTACAAGCTTTTGGCGCGCAATCGCAGGTACTATTGGCCATTGCCAAATCCGTTAC
The DNA here is from genome assembly GCA_947502925.1 of uncultured Marinicella sp. Taxonomy (GTDB): domain Bacteria; phylum Pseudomonadota; class Gammaproteobacteria; order Xanthomonadales; family Marinicellaceae; genus Marinicella. Next base: position 79,713 of record CANNBS010000001.1, read on the forward strand.
CCGTGAATTTTCACCCCTGATTACCGGTATTATCGTCGCCGGTCGCTCCGGTGCCGCCATCGCTGCGCGCATTGGTTCTCAGGTCGTCTCGCAAGAAATCGATGCCTTAAAAGTCATTGGCGTGGTGCCGGTGCGGTATTTGGTGTTGCCACCTTTACTGGCACTGATTATTTCCATGCCGATGCTGATTATTGGTGCCGATATAGTCGCCATATTTGGTGGCGCACTGTTTAGTGTCGGTAAACTGGACATGAGCATCACCGCTTATATGGTGGAATCCTTTGAAGTCCTGGTGGTGGGCGATATTTTACAAGGTCTGATTAAAAGTGTGGTGTTTGGTGTTATTATCGTCCTGGTGGGCGCCACCACCGGTTTTTATGTGACGGGTGGTGCTGAAGGTGTCGGTAAAGCAACCACCACAGCCGTGGTGGTTTCGATTTCATTTATCGTGTTGGCAGACATGATTGCCAGTTACTTTTTAACCCAATGAATGATCACAAAAACAACAAAGAACCCATTATTGAGGTCACCGACCTGGAAACCTACTATGGCCAACGAAAAATTCTCGATGGCATGAATTTTAGTGTGAATCGCGGTGAAATTCGGGTTGTTATGGGTGGCAGTGGTTCAGGCAAATCGACCTTATTATGGTATATCTTAGGTCTTTATGAACCCGATGGTGGTCAAATCAAGGTCCTGGGTCAGGATATCAATAAAATTGACTTTAATGACCATTTAAAATTAAAACAAAACATCGGCGTGGCTTTTCAGAGTGGCGCCCTGTTTTCATCTATGACGGTGGGTGATAATGTCGCCTTTCCCTTGCGTGAATTTACGGATTTAGATGAAAACACCATCCGCATCATCACCCGCATGAAACTTGAGGTAGTTAACTTAGGTGGTTTTCATAAACTCATGCCCTCCCAATTATCCGGCGGTATGATTAAACGGGCCGCTTTGGCACGGGCCATTGTCATGGATCCTAAATTACTGATTTTCGATGAACCTTCTGCCGGATTGGACCCGGTGGTGGCTTCAGAAATTGATGATTTAATTCTGTCCTTGCGTGAAACCACCGGTGTGTCTGTGGTGGTGGTGACCCATGAACTGGAAAGCGCTTTTAAAATCGCAGACCGCATAACCGTTTTAGATAAAGGTAAAAATTTACTCACGGCTTCTGTGGAAGAGGTGAAACAATCCAAAAACAAACGCATCATGGATTTATTACAGCGTCGCTCACGCCATGATAAACTAGACCCTGAGGACTATTTGCGACGACTCACACAGGAAAACTACACACTATCATGAAACAGAAAGTCAGTCATTATTTTTGGGTCGGGTTATTTACCTTAGGCATCGGCAGCTTGGCGCTGATATTAATGGTCATCATGGCCGGTAAACAAGCCGACCATGTCAGCTACAACAGTTATTACCAGAATGTCACTGGCATTAGTTTTGGCACACCTGTTTATTATGAAGGTTATCGTGTCGGTCAGGTCGAATCCATTAACCCCGAATTTAATGGCCAGCAAGTCAGTTTCAAAGTCAGTTACAGCGTTGTCAAAGGCTGGCAAATACCCAAAGATTCAAACGCCCAAATTCATGCCGCCGGACTGTTATCTGATATGTCGATAAATATAAACGGCGGCGAAACCAAAGAGTACTTTAAACCCGGCGACACCATTCCGGGTAAACCACCGGCTGATTTATTCTCACAACTGGGCGAAACCTCTGATAAAGTCAGCGATCTGGCCGATGAAAAAATTACACCGATGCTGGATATGTTACATGAGCGTATTGACAGCATCACACAAAAAGTCGATACAGCTCTACCGGATATTTTAGATAATGTCACCACCGCGAGTCAGGATTTATCCCTGATTCTTAAGGATACCCAAAAAATTGTTGGCACACAGAACCGCGAACGGATTGACAATACACTGAGCAACCTTGAACAAATCACAACCCAGGTCCAGCAGTCTGTTAAAACCCTGGAAAAGGGACTGGATAATATCAACGGACTGGTCACAGACGCCAGAGGCTTACTGACCGGCGAAGATTCAGATATGGCCGAGATTCTTAAAACCGCCAATTTCGTTATGCATCATTTCTCAGGCCGTTTTACCACCCTGATGAACGACATCGAATCCGCCGGCCGTAACCTGAACGAAGCCACCAACGAAATCCGCAAAGACCCATCGAAATTAATTTTTTCAGGCAAATCAGAAATACAGGATGATGAATTATGAATAAACTGATTACCCTGACAATGGTTCTGCTGTTCTTCACCGCCTGTAGCAACCAACCGGCTAAGGTTAAACAATACTATCGCCTCAGCGCTGATTACGATATCAGCCAAAACACCCAAAAAAACAAACGCCAGTCGGTGGTCATCAGTCGCCCTAAAGCCATGGGCATCTTAGGCGGTCGGCCAATGGTGGCCACGAAAAAAGACGGTGCCCTGGTGCAATTAAACAACCATTACTGGCTGGAATCACCCTCCATACTCCTGCATCACAGCCTGACCAAGTGGGCAGAACAACATTGGCAACACATTCAAACAAATGCCGGTTTTAACGAGAAACACCAACGCTTAGACAGCGAAATACTGGCCTTTGAAAAGGACGGCAATCAGGTCAAAGTCAGTTTAAAATTTATTTTAAACGATGTCGATGGCCGGCTTTTATTCAATCAGACTTACCGTCAGAACCTGACCATCCAAGGTGAAGGTTACGCCCAATTCGTTCAGACAGTTAACCTGGCCGTTAAGCGTATTCTCGATGCTCTCAGCCAGACACTCGATAAGCTGTCATGAAACAATTAGCCGAAGAATTAGGCATCCTGCCTCTGGTACGCAAACATGTCGATGCCACCCCATCACACCCGGATAAGACCCCAAGAACAAAAGTAACATCTAAAGCTCCACAAAAGAACGCAAAAGAAAACCTCAATAAAGAAGAGCTGCGGCTGCTGGTTAAAATTCTCAAAGCCATCGGCCATACCTGCGAACACCGGCATATCCGTATCCAGGACGGCATCACTCGGTATCAATTTAACGACACCACCTTAATTTTCGACGATGTCAGCAAAGCAGATAATCAAAAAACCATGCATTTATCCCCACTGAGTCTGATGCTCGAAGACCCCAATCAAAAACGCCCCACCTGGGAAAAGCTGAAAGCTTTGAAATAATAACCCCACCCGCATAACGACACGATAGGTACGATAAAGACAAGGCATGCCTTGTCTCTACATTCTGTATTATTAAATTCCAGCCACAAAAAAACGCGGACCGATAAGGCCCGCGCTTTTATGACTCTTTAATTAAATGAATATAGGTTTAATTACCTTCAAATCCATCTTTAAAGATCAGATCAGACACTTCTAACTCTACTTGAATTAACGTAAAAGGTTCGTCTATATCATTGCTACTGATACATACTTCTGTTTGATACATACCTGGCATTAAGCCAGTTGCATCTACATTAAAGTCAACCTGATCAAAACCTCCAACAGGAATAGCAGTATTACCTGTCGATGATAAACTCAACCATGCTGGAAGCGGTTGGCAAGATGCTGCCGCCATAATGTTTATATCAACACCTGAAAACTCTTCATCACCCGGATCAGTGCCTTGAGGTTTCCATCCAGTACCATCACCAAAGTTGTCAGTTGGATCAATCGACATGGCGTTGTAGGGATCTGAAGGGTCTCGATCACCGGTACCCCACAACCACCAATCAGAACTATCAATATTGTTCATATGAATACCAATCCAATAATCTCCAGCAGCTAAATTCCAAGCACTACCTAAAGCACCCACTATATCAACAGTGATAATTGAATCATAGATATTCAATTGATTAATGGATACATGTGGGCTACTGAGCGCAATGGTGGCTTCATATATTGCACTTGCCGGAGTTTCTGGATGACCATCAGGCTCACCGGAATTATCAGCATATATTTTAATGCCAATTGAATCCGTATAGGTCATAATATCACCCGCATTGCGCATCCAACCCTGAAAACTAATTGAGCTTACATCAGTGGCTGAAGTTAACCAGAAATTATCAGCGGTATAGTTACCCCATGGAGGTGCATCATTGACGAAATAATCGCTCAATAGACCACCAAATCCACTGTTAGGCTGTTGGAATACAGTTAGCTCACCCAGTGAACTCGATTCATCAAGAGCCCAGTCTAAAGGTGCTGTACCATCTACAGTGTTTTGAATAATAATATCATCAGAAGCTGAACCATTTTCACCTACCGTAAAACTGAGACTTGGCGGTGTAATTTCAATTTCTGGTGTTAATGCTTTAGCAACTACAACGATAGGCAACTTAGATTCTACAAGTGCTCCAGCATCAAACAGATTTAATTCTGCCGAATTTAAATTACCTGTGTCACCACCAGCCGAATCACCGGCACATATTTCCCAGGTACCATTAACATCGGTCGCTGTTAGGTCAGCCAATGTATTAGGTGGATTTGCAACCGTATCAGGAAATGGTGAAACAACACAGGTAGTTCCTGCGGCACAACCATTAAAATCTTCGGCTGAATCAGAGGCTGAATCAAGAAAACGTAAAGTAGATCCCGCAACAGCGTCTCCACCGTTACCAACTCCGGTGTCACCGGCTGCACCAGCACGACTCATTAAACCAAGCACATCACCATTGGGATTTTCTAATGTGATAGTTAAATCACCTACCCATGTATGCTCTAAACCTAAATCGATGCTCAAGGGTTCAGTTAATGGATAAGTTACACCAGAAACTACGATATCTGCACAAAATGAATTGCCTGGAAAGTCATCATCAGGTATAGCGCCACCTGCAGCTATAGCACCTATTGAATCAAGACTTGGCTCTGAATAAGAAAGAACTAACTGACCAAAACTTGCTTGATCCGCTGGTAATGCGGTTGCATCAACTTCAACGGTTACAGTTTGGAAACCGTTGGCTGGAACAGTAAAGTTACTTGGGGTAACGGTACCCGTAACACCAACCAATGCCGCATCATAATTAATGGCGTCATCAGCCACACTTCTGAAGGTACGGGTAAAGGTACAGGTACCTTCACACTCATAGTCAGTTAAGCTGGCCACATTAAGGGTTGTCAAATCACCGCCTGTGGCAGGATTTTCAGACATAAAGCGACTGGCTGTTTCATCTAATACCAAAGTCGATTTAGCTGCATTGTCGACCTGAATTCGTCCCGCACCTATATCAAACGGATCAGCCTGTGTTGAACCGTCATCCTTAGTGACGCCTGCAGTTACAGCTTTCATCATTAAGGCTGATTTAACTTCTTGCACTGACCAATCAGGGTTTAATTGCATTAATAGCGCAGCAGATCCCGCATTATGTGGTGCTGCCATAGAAGTACCCGAAATAGTTGCGAAATCAGGGTCTGTACCGCCAGTATCGTAGTAAGCTGCCAATATGGCAACACCAGGCGCTGCAACATCCGGTTTGTTGTACTCAAATGGACTTGGACCACGTGAACTAAACCTCGCTACCACATCGGCTTGCCCATTATAATTTGTTGAGGCAGGCGTAATCTCAGTAGCTAATGTGCCTCCTGATAGTTCAGTGATGGCGGAAAGACCTTTAGAACGTGCTATTGTCATTGCTGGAATTGTCGTTGCACTTAACCCTCCCATTAAAAAACGAGTCTCGGCATTACTTATAACAACCACAGCGACTGCACCAGCTGCTGATGCGTTAGTGACTTTATCAGCAAACGGACATTCGTAAATATCAACCAATGCAATTTCACCATCAAACTCATTACCACTTGGCCATGCATCGCACCCGTTTAAATTGTTCGAATCTACATCACCGGCATAACGCATATCTGCATTTATTGTCGTGATAACTTCTGGCCCGTCACCTGGGGAATAGTCTATATTCTGTAAATTTGTAGCAGTACCAATTGTAACTAACCCAGTAAATTGTCTATTATGGGTCGTCGCTGCTACGGAAGCTGTCCATGGCTCATTATGACCTAAGGTTCCAGCACCGGGGCCTGAATTACCCGCTGACGCTGAAACAAAAATACCGGCCTGGGTAGCACTTAAAAAGGCCATGGAAACCGGATCATCCCAGGGCGAAGTACCACCACCAATGGAGTAGTTAATGACATCGACAATACCATCTTCAATGGCTTGTTCTACAGATGCCAGGGTCGAAACACCCGGACATAAACCACGACCATCGGTCGCAGTGTAACAGGCGTCATACATAATCACATTGGCATGTTTTGCAACACCGCTTATAGTTACGTTTAGTTCGTTCAAAGGCACATTTTCTACTTTATTACCGGCTGCGGTTGAGGCGGTATGACTTCCGTGACCGTTTTCATCTTCAGGGCCTAGAATATCTGTCCCTGATCCTTGCAAACCATTCACAAAGTCATAGCCACCGATTAATTTATCGTTACAAGTAAAACTCGCAACGTACTGGTCGGTATTAGATGGATCACACGCACCTAAATAATTACCTGCGCCCAATGGATTGGTATGAATGTAGCCATCCACATCGGTTTCAGCAAATGAAGGGTGACCTGAGTTAATACCACTATCAATCACACCCACCACAATACCTTCACCTGTGGCTGTACCAACATCAGGGTCAGTGCCATTCCACAGGTTATCGGCACCAATTAATTGTGGACCTGCATCGGTATGCAGCACATAGTCTTTATCCAAATGAACCTGTTTCACATTGTTCATATTACTAACAATGCTGGCTTCGCGCTCACTAAGCATTAAGGCGATACCGTTATAAGCTCTCTGATAATCAGCAATCGAATTAACACTTCGGTTTAAGGTGCTTGAAATAGCACTTTCTAAAGCATTTTGTTCAGTTATTAACTGGTTCACATAAGCCTCAATATTTTGGCGCGAACTCGCTGTTGGACTAATAGCAGGTTCTTTTTCCAATTGCACAATATATCTTCGCTGGCCATCTTTGTTGGATTCTGGAATAACATAATCCGAACCACCCTTAACGTCAGTCTTTTTTATTTGTTGACTGGGTATCTGTTGATTTTGAACCACTGCCTGCGCTGTCGTCGGAACACCTGCCATATATATGGCGGACATCACCGTCGCAGCAAGCAAGGGCTTGAACTTTGTTGGGGACATAGATTTCTCCTCTTCGTTATTAAAAAAACCTCACCACAGGGGAAGTGTGATGAAGTTCACATTTTGTTTAGGTTTATCAGCCGATTTCCGTTCATACTGAAGCGTCTATTTATACTACACCTGCGTTATATTTTTTACAACAAAGAAGCTAATCTATTTCATAATTTTTTCTTATGATGCTGTTTTATGAAAAGTCAATTCATGTTTATAAGATTTCATTAATGACTTGATTCGAATGAGCCGACAATCCTATTCTCATCATTTTACTTTTCATAGCCGGAATTTAAAAACCCGCGTGCTACAATGCCGCTATGAAAGTCATCGGTTTTTTATTATTATCATTCACACTGTGTGGTTCGCTCTTTGCCCAAAGCCAAACAGGTCACGGTGGCTTGTACGATGGTGTTGATCGTCGCTGGTACTGGAATCCAAATTTTGGCGTGGTGGTGCCTGATGATGATTTACGCTTAAATGAAGCGCATGTCTTCGATGTCCGTGTGGGTAAGCATTTTACCGACCGATGGGCGATGGAATTTGAGCTGATGCGGGATGAGTATGATTTTGATATGGATTTTGACCTCAAGCATTACGGCGCTACCCTCAATTTACTGTACACCAATCACGATCCCTTATGGAAGCCGTATTTTCTGGTTGGAGTCGGTGGCATTCGTGCCGATGCCCGCTTTCCTGATAACCAGAGAAACGATCTGATTGTTAATTTAGCGGTGGGCGGTTCCTGGTATTTTATCGGCAACGGTGCCCGAATCCGGCTTGAAGCCCGTAGCCGCTTAGACACCAACGATTCAAAACTCCCCGGCCAGGACGGCTTTGGCGATGCGCAATTTACAATCGGCTTAATTATTCCCATTGGCGATTAAGTGACACACTTCATCAGGTCACTTATAATAAACACTTTTTCAAGACGGGAATATTATGCAGTCAATGACGGCATTTGCGGCAGACGCCGTTGAAACAGACTTAGGACGACTGACCTGCGAAATTAAATCAGTTAACCAGCGCTTTCTGGACATCACCATAAAATGCCCGGATTTTCTGCGCTCCGCAGAACATGGTATCCGCAAATCCATTGAAAAAACCCTCACCCGCGGAAAAGTGCTGGTGTTTTTAAACTTTTACCCGGGCGAATCGACCACTTTAACAGAACTCAAAGTCAATCACGCTTTATTAAACCAGCTACAACATTGCGTGACTGATATTAATAAAACGCTGGGCACTGCGGACGTCCTGCAATTACCCCATTTTATGCAGTGGCCCGATGTAATCATTCAGGAACCGGCCGACACATCACAATTACAATCAGCCACTTTGGAATTAATGCAACAGGCTTTAACGAAGCTGGTCGATGCACGTCAGCGTGAAGGCGCGGCCATGCAACAGGTTCTTTGCGATAAATTAGAGACACTCACGACCATTACCACATCGATTCGTGAAGAAGTTCCGGCCATTAATCAATATCTGCATGATAGATTACAGCAACGCCTAGCTGACCTGGACATCGAAACGCAGCCTGAGCGCTTTGAACAGGAGCTGGCTTTACAACTTCAGAAAATTGATATCACAGAAGAGCTGGACCGGCTGGATGCGCATATCGCAGAGTTTAAGCGGGTATTGGATTTAGACGAACCGGTGGGCCGGCGCATGGATTTTCTGATGCAGGAATTAAACCGCGAAGCCAACACCATCGCCTCAAAATCAGCCGCCGTTTCCACCTCAAAATCAGGTGTTGAACTTAAAGTGGTGATTGAACAGATGCGCGAACAAATCCAAAATATTGAATAAGAGGCGGGTATGAGTAATACAGATTTAATGGGTACATTATTTATTGTCTCGGCACCGTCAGGTACCGGCAAAACATCTCTGGTAAATGCCCTGGTACGTGACACCAATCACCTTAAGCTCTCCATTTCTCACACCACAAGGCCGCCGAGAGATAAAGAAATCGATGGTTATAATTACCATTTTATTGACACCGACAAATTTAAACAAATGCAGCTGGCCGGTATTTTTATGGAATCGGCCGAAGTGTTCGGAAATTTATACGGCACCTCACAGGATGCGGTGCAAAAGATGCTGGATGAAGGTCACGATGTGGTGTTAGAAATCGACTGGCAGGGCGCCGAGCAAATTAAAGCCCGCTTCCCTGAAGCCATCAGTATCTTTATTCTGCCACCGAGCATTGAAGCCTTAAAACAACGTCTCACCAGCCGTGGCCAGGACTCAGAGGACGTGATTGCTCATCGCATGGATAAAGCCATCAGTGAACTCAAACATCACCACAAAGCCGACTACCTGGTGGTTAATGATGATTTTGAAGAGGCGTTAAAATCCTTAAAAGCCATTGTTAAGGCCAATCGCATGACAACGGCTAATCAAAAAATTATTAATGCGCGTTTAATTAAACAATTATTGCAATAATAAAAAACCCGGCGACTAAGCCGGGTTAATATTTAAACGAATGAGATATTTAATTGTTTTTTTCACCCATTCGTGTATTTATTGAATTAGATCTTATTCGATCGTGCATTTCTTTTCCTGCTTCTCGCTCTTTTTGTTTTTGTTCTTTGGTCGTACACACACGCATAACCCTGTGCGATCCGGTAATGACGCGACGTTCACACACCACACTTTCATCGTCACCTTTGGCTAATGCTTCTGCGGCATGTTCATCGGTATGGAAGCGCTGTCCACCTTTATCCACGGCGACAACTTCATCGGGATTATGCGTACACGCTGCCAGAAAAAAATAATAATTGCAAACGATAAATTATTTTTTAAACGTATTTAAATTTATAAACATTATATCTTAGCAAGTATGATCTTAATTCAATATTTAATTCTATATATTTATCAGACAGCAAACATTAAACAGAATACATGTTAAATAAGTTGAAGTTATATTTTTAAAATATTGTAAATTTGTATATTTATTTTTTATACCGATATGAATGACCTGCCAGGTGTCGTCCCTTGTATAAAATGTCCTGATCATGCAAATATGTAAAACCAGCCTGAATTAAATATTGAGGCCAGTTCTTATCCGTCAGTTTTTGTCCGACATTAACCATGTCATCCGCGCGCAGCTTGGCTGCTTTATGTGACTGAAGATAATGGGTAAGTGACTGTTTTAGTTTTTTAATGGCCTGATTATTATTTTTAATCAGCATGGTCAGTGTTTTTTGCCAGCTTAATAATAAAGGTTGTCCGTGGAATTTAATCGGCGGTTGATTGTTGCCAACAATAGTCATTAATTTATTTTTTAATCCATTGGCACTTAATTGATCATTCACATAGTCATTTAAGACAGATAAAATACCAATCTCCGCTAACCATTGGTAAATCGATTGTTCAGTCTGCATATACTTAAAGACGTCGCTATCTGCACTGTGTGAAATAAATGCCAGCTCACCACCGGCTTCGGTGAGATTAAATATAACTTCAGCCGTCAGTTTTAAATCAGTGTACTCAAGACCATATTGGCTCACCACAAGCTGATATTTATTATCGATACGTTGATTAATTTCAGCAAGTGGGCAATGGCTGATAAAGTCTATCTGCGACCACACCTCTTGATCAGCATTTTTTTGAATAAACGCAACATTTATTTCACTGATATCGATTGCTGTGATTTTTAGACGTTTATTTTGTTTTATGGCTATTTCTGAGATAATTAAAGCCACGGCACCATTGCCGGTACACACATCCAAAACATGGTCACCTGCGGATAAATCCTTCACCCGCTCTTCCCAAAATGTATAAATTTCGCCATCATAATTGTTTTTAAAATCTGACGGCAGAGATGTTTGTATCCCCGATTGCCAATATTCTGACCAATGATTGTGACTCATAAGATTTATTATTTTTTTGTTTATCATAAAAAAAGGCGTACCGAAGTACGCCTTTTATAAACATATATCAAACGTATTTTAGAATGTTTGAGTATATCTTACGTAAGTGATTCGGCCATATCCATGATAAAGATTACGATCATAATCTCGACCATCAACAAAACCTAAGCCAAGTAATGGCTCTTTCTCACCGACGTTTTGAGCACCAACGGTAATTTTGCCATTCCAAGGTGCATGATAATTCAACTGAACATCATGTGTCACCCATGTTGGAACATGGCCACTGCGACCAACAAATTCACCATCTTCGGTGTCGATTTCGTCATACTGATCACCAATCATATTGACGTTCCATGCGAAACTCCAATCACCATAGCTATATACATTTGATAATACAGCACGGGTTGAAGGCAAACCTGGATCTTCAACATTATCACGACCACCGTCAATAGACATATCTAAAACATGGCTAACCTGTAAGTTTGATGACACTTGACCACCAAATACATCGAAATTAAAACGTAAGTTAGCATCTAAACCAGATGTTTCTAATGTGCCTTGGTTACCAGGACCGTAAGTAATCTCAGTAATTAAACCAGATGGCAGACGAATAATTTCTAAGCCAGGAGGCAACGGAAGACCTTCACGCTCAAGGTCTAATAAGTAATTGGCACCAAACTGTCTTAAACGATTATCAATTTCTGTATTGTAATAATCCAATGTAAAGTTAAACCAATCAGTTGGCTCATAAGCAACACCGATAGAGAATTGGTCTGACTCTTCTGCACTTAAGTCTGGGTTACCTTGAGAATACGCAGCAACCTGTAAATCATCACAATTTGTTAATTGCAAAATCTCACAAGAAACGGGATCATCAACAAACTCAGCAGAATAAGCACGTTTACCATACAATGAAGGCAAAGTTGGTGCACGGAAACCTTGGCCGTAAGATGCACGTAAAGTTAAGTTATCCATTGGCTGAAAACGCAACGATGCTTTTGGTGAAAAGTTACTGCCAAAATCAGAATAATCGTCATATCGACCTGCCAGATTTAATTCTAAATTATCCGTTAAAGGAACTAATCCCTCAAAGAACAATGAAGTTACATCACGTTGTCCCGCAGCAGAATTTCCGGCAGAGCCACCGACTTGTCCAGCTTCAGATAACGAATCATATTGGTCAGAATATTTATCTTCACGGTACTCAGCACCAATGACCATAGAAACTGGTCCAGCCGAAGTGTCAAACACATCAAATGAGCCTGAGCCAAAGTATGCATCTGAATCATAAACACCAACACGAGAGGTGGTTACACGCATAGCAGATAAAACATCAGCATCAGCCGCATATGGATCCCAAAAACTGTATTCGCCGGAGTTAACAAACATCTCAGCATTACTTCGCATTAAGTAACCATTACCAATCTCAAAACTGCGGTTATGATCACGCGAGACACCAAAGTCTAATTCTACATCGCCGATCATACCCGTTGCGCCAGCTTGTAAATTCGTCAATCGGTTAGTTACTGTCGTATCACGATTCCCAAGCGCATCAAATCGATGCAATACAAATATGGTTTCTGGCGAGTCATAAAGACCTTCAACATAATGAGGTGAATTCGGATTTGAAATATTATTAGGGCTATCAGGTGCAACCGGGATATAACGTGGACCATCAGCCAAAGATGGAGCATAACGACCAAATGATTCTGTTTCTGCAATCATTGCGTTAGTCCAAACCTGCCAGTTGTCGTTAATATTATACTTCGCTTTAGCATAATACGAACTATTATCAATTGAAGCCTCTTCAGCTGCTTCTAAATTATAATCATATGCACAGTTTGATCCATTGGTGTGGAAACCAGTGTCAGGGTACTTACTTGTGATGGCATCACAAGCACCAGGCAAACCTGCTAAAGTAAAACTTGGCGTTATATAGTTTACGCCGTATGCAGAGTGTCCCTGAAAATACCATGGGTTATGACGGGCAAAAATAATTTCGCGATCATTCCAGGAATGTCCAAAAATAAGACTTCCACGATCACTAGCAGCACCAAAGGCAATCGATCCTTCTTCTCGGTCACCACCTTCCGAAGGTAATGAAACCTCAGCACCACCTAACATAATCTCTGCACCTTCATAATCGGTACGGGTAATTACGTTAATAACACCACCAATTGCATCTGAGCCATATACAGCTGATGCACCGTCAGTCAGAATCTCGATTCGCTCAATAGCACCTGCTGGGATAGCATTTAAATCTTGATTAGAACCAGACACAGGTGATTTGCTCATCCGACGACCGTCGATAAGAACTAAAGTACGTGACGCACCCAAGCCCCGCAAACTCACAGTAGAAATACTCTGCCATGAAGTTCCTGAAGTTGGTCTGAACGAACCAGAACTGTTAAAAGTTAAGTTTCGAATAAAGTCAGCCGCATTAGACTCACCACTTAATTCAATTTGTTCACGTGAAATGACGGTTACAGGTAATGCACCTTCTACGTCAGAACGTTTAATACGCGAACCCGTTACAGTGATTTTGCCTTGCTCTTCAACGCCTTGATCTTCATCGTTGTCCTGTGCTAAAGCAACAGTACCGAACGCAGAAGAAGCGACAAAACCTGTAAATAATGCTTTATAAACAGCATTAGAAATAGGATTACGTTTCATTTTCATCTAATTGTTCTCCAAATAGTTATCCATGAGTTAACTCAAAAAAATTGCATCTATATAGATTCCCTACGTTGCACATACTAACACTTTAATTTCGTAAAAAAAAGATACAAATAATGTTTTTTTACGAAATCTTAACACTAGTATGACCAAATCATAAGGGCCACTATACGGCAATCAGCGCCATTATGGTGCCAATTGTGTTCTATTTTCATGTTAACTTTTCATAAAGTCAAAGCATTTATTTTAAATCTCAATCAAGATAAATACTTTAGGTTGGTTTTTTGTGTCACTGACACAGGGTCAATATAAAGAAACAAAGTAGATTGAATTGTGATGACAGTCACAATAAGCGAGTTCAGTGATATTTAATAACCGTCTGGAATGTATTTAAAACGCGCCATCTGTTCCCGGTGGTCGTCAATGATTTTCTGAATCTGTTTTTCAGTCAATTCATCTTGCCAGACATTGGTTTTCCCCTGACGAAAAAACTGACCGGCGTTTTCATGTTTCTCTAAAAACCCCTTAGCCTTTTCTTGTTTTTTTAACTGATTAAATGATGAAAACCGGATTGCTTTGTTAAGCCGTTTTACATCTTTTTTAACACCCAACAGAGATTCAATTTTCCGAAAACTACGTTGCGGATGGGCCAGCATATCTTCATACCGCAAGACCAGCATATTACGTCCACCCTGTGTCCAGCTGACTACATGCTGACTCCATGATGAAATAACCTGAGGCACGTTCTCAGGTTCATTGGGGGTACCTGAGAAAGGTTCTGCCATATAAGCAATGGCCTCATCATAACTGTAACCGAAATAGTGTTTTAAAGAAACCGCCACATCCAACGGATTTCTAACAATATATATGGCGCCGGAGGAAACCTGCCAGTTATGCAGGGGATAACCTTTGTATTCTCCCTGGAAGTTATGGGTTTTCACAAACAACGTGGCCGGTGCCTGAGCGGCCATTTGGGCTTGCACCATGGGTCTGATGGCACAGATTTCTTCTAAGCTTAAATCTGTTGTTTTTTTATCATCGGGTATAAAGGCCTGATAACGATGGGCTTTAACCTCATCGACAGACTGTTGGTGGATGGTGTTTATATCCACCGGCACCTTTAAGTTTTCAATGTAATTATGCAAGAATGCCCGAACCCACGTATTACCGGATTTAGGGTAAGACGCAACCCATAGTATATTGCCCACAAGTATTCCTTGAAAATATTAAAAGCCTATTATAATGACACACGGCAACCGCCTCAAGGTGACTCGTTATTGAATTAACTTATCTGTAACTTTACAATTGCGAGTTTAATTCGGCATATTTATGAACAAACACGACTCACCCCAACAGTTATTAACCCGTGTCAATCAACTGGCCGGACAAAAGAAGATTAGTGAAGCCTTAAAACTTGCTAAAACTATTCTCCGGCAACATCCGAAATTTGCCAATGCTTGGTTAACTATTGCTTTTTTATATTTTCAAACCAACCAAATTGACCAGGCTCGCAAAGCATTAAAAAAGGCGCGTACATTAGAACCGAACAATGCATTTTTTGCTTTTCAGGAAGTAATGATGCTAAAAAGCATTAATAAAATTGGTGACGCTTTATCAATAGCCAAAAAGCTGGCGCGCACACCACTTAAAGATCACCGCATGAATGTTGCTTTGGCACATTTTCTGGAGGTGAATTACGCTTTTCATGAAGCAAAACTACTGTACACATATTTGCATAAACAACAACCTGATTTCAGTGACTGGCCGGCCAAATTGGCAATGATTGAACAAGCTTTTGGCAATATAGACGCCGCTGAAAAACTGGCTCAGGAAGCTATATCAAAAAAACCAAATCACGCCAATGTCCACTTTTTTATCAGCCACTTAAAAAAACAAAGCAAAGAAAGTAACCATATCGACGAGCTAAAAGATATTATTAAACAGCGTCCGGGGGATAAAACCAACCAGTCAATGCTTTATTTTGCACTGGCGAAAGAGCTCGAGGATTGTGGCGAATATTCTGAAAGTTTCAAATACCGCAAAATGGGTGCGGATCTGTTCCGCTCAACACTCAAATATGACATTAACTCAGATTTAGGGTTTATGCAGGAAATCAGAAAAGAATTTGACACTGATTTCTTTAAAGACATCAGCTCAAAATCAAGTGATGAAAAACCCATATTTATTGTTGGATTACCGCGTTCTGGAACCACTTTGCTTGATCGCATTATTTCCGCTCACAGTGATGTTACAGCTGCCGATGAAATAACGCACATGAACCAAGGCATTTTACAAGAATTAAGCCACCAATACCGAGGTAAAAACCTATCAAGGAACGAATTAGTGCGCGCATCTAAATATATTAATTTTAAAAAGTTAGGGCTAGATTATTTAGACAACGCACGTTTTGCCAGAGGCACAACTCCACGCTTTACGGACAAGTTCCCCCAAAACAGCTATTATGTCGGTATGATTTTAAAAGCTTTACCGGGTGCTAAAATTATCATTTTACAACGCCACCCTGTGGCCGTTTGTTATTCGATTTACAAACAAATGTTTCACCGTGACGCATATCCTTACTCATATATGCTGGAGGAGTTGGCGGATTATTACATTGAACACACCAAACTACTTAAGCACTGGCAAAAAATGGCTGGACATTCTGTGAAAACAGTGTATTACGAAGAATTGGTATCTAACTTAGAAAACCAAACTAAAGACATACTGTCCTTTTTGGACTTGTCATGGCAGCCTGAATGTTTGAATTTCCACAAAAATAAACAGCCAACAGCCACCGCCAGTGCCAGTCAGGTTCGCCAGAAAGTCTATACCGATTCGGTGGCCATGTGGCAGAATTACGAATCTGAATTGCAGCCGTTAATCAGCAAACTAAAAGCGGCCGGCTGTTTAGACACGGCTTAACGCCGAGCCAGACCTCAGCGCAGGCAATCACACGACAACCGAGAACACCGATGATAACCGACCAGCAAAAAGGCTTTGCCGCCGCCATATTTTGTTTTACTTTTTGGGGCTTCGTGCCGATATTTTTTAAATATATTCAACATGTGCCTGCGCTAACCATTATTGCCCATCGGGTGGTCTGGGGCGGTTTGTTTTTATTGTTGTTTCTGGCGATTCGTGAACGCCATTTATGGACGGCGCTTAAGCTCAACCGACAACTGATGCTGGGCTTATTATTGAGCGGTGCTTTGGTGGTGGGTAATTGGCTGATTTTTGTCTGGGCGGTAACCCATGACCAGATTCTGGCCACTTCACTGGGTTATTTTATTAACCCGTTGATTAATGTCTTTTTGGGCTTATTGTTTTTAGGCGAACGTTTAAACAAATGGCAAACAATCAGTCTAATCCTGGCCTGTGCCTCGACTATTTTTCTGGGCATTTATTTGGGTCAGCCGCCGTGGGTGTCGCTGGCGCTGGCGTTATCTTTTGGGTTTTATGGTCTGGTGCGAAAAAAACTGGATGTCAGACCGCTCATTGGATTGTTCTGGGAAACCGCGATTTGGACCTTACCCTCCATTGCCTATCTGCTGATCATGCACCAACAGCCCGATCATACTTTCACCGGCACCACCTGGCTGTTTTTAATCCTGGCGGGGCTGGTGACGGTTCTGCCGCTGATTGGTTTTAATTACGCCGCTAAAAAACTGACGCTGGTGATTATCGGCTTTATGCAATATATTGCGCCGAGTATCAGTTTTATGATTGCGGTGTATTTATATGGTGAGGATTTCACCTTTGGTCATCGGGTGGCATTTGGCGGTATTTGGCTGGCTTTAATTCTAATCAGCTGGCGGCCTCTGTATCAGTTTATCCAACAGCGTTCAAAAGCCCGGGCACTGGCAAAGCGCCATCATATTCAGTAAACTCTTTGTACTTTAACCAGAACAAGCACCATGTCTGAAAAACATATTAAAGTCACTTTTCAGGGAAGTCAGGCTGAATTAGCCGGGCTGTTAACCCAACCTGAAAACCCAAAAGCCTATGTGTTGTTTGCCCATTGTTTCACCTGTGGCAAAGACGTTAAAGCCGCTTCTTACATTTCCAGGGCTTTGGCTGCTTTGGGTTTTGCTGTTTTGCGTTTTGACTTCACCGGTCTCGGCGGATCTGACGGTGAGTTTGCCAACACCAATTTCAGCTCCAATGTCGAAGATCTGATTGCAGCGGCTGATTTTCTGCGCGATGAATATCAGGCACCGCAGGTGGTGATTGGTCATTCTTTTGGTGGCACGGCCGTGCTCAGTGCTGCCGACAAAATTCCCGAAGCCGAGGCACTAGTGACCATTGCTTCTCCGGCTGAAGCTGATCACATTGCCCATTTAATAGACAACAAAATACCCGAAATTGAAACCCAGGGCTCAGCGCAGGTAAACATCAGCGGCCGACCATTTAATATCAAAAAACAGTTTATCGATGACTGGGAAAAACATGGCACAGAACATATTGGCCGCTTAAAAAAAGCCTTGTTGGTCATGCATTCACCGATTGATACCGTGGTATCGATAGATGAAGCGGCCAAGATTTTCAAAGCCGCCAAGCACCCGAAAAGTTTCTTTAGTTTAGACGGCGCCGACCATTTATTAACACGTCAGGAAGATGTTGACTATGCTGCCGGAATTATCAGCGGCTTTGTGGCGAAGTTTATTGGTGAAACCGCTGATAAACCGAAACCAACCACTGCCGAACAAGGCAACAAGGACTTATCACCGGGCCAGGTTCAGGTGCAAGAAGACAACCATAAGTTCACCTGCCGGGTATCCACCGACAGCCACAGCTGGCTGGCCGATGAACCGGAAAAAGTCGGTGGCGATGATCGCGGCCCTGATCCTTATGAACACTTATTGGCCGGTCTGGGTGCCTGCACGGTTATGACGCTGAGAATGTATGCCAATCATAAAGACTGGCCGCTTAAAGACTGCATTGTGACTTTACAACACAGCCGCGAACATGCTGAAGACTGTGAAGATTGTGACAACAAGTCTGCCAAAATTGATGTCATCAAACGCCAAATCAACATTGTCGGTGATGATTTAAATGATGAGCAAAGAGCCCGTCTTATGGAAATCGCCGACCGTTGTCCGGTGCACCGGACTTTAAATAATAAGATCGATATTCGGTCGGAATCGGTTTAGATAGATAAGTCTTAATTATGAAAAGCTTCGCTTTTATATGCTGCGCATATTGGGTCTCCGGGTCGGCGCCCGAAGACGACGCAAATTTCAGGTTATATTAAATACTGCGACGCATTCGGACTGCCTTAAGAGGCCCTACTTTTGTTGACACGGATGCCCAATCGCTACCAAGTCCAATTTAACGCGATACACCTACCTCCATGTAGGCGAGTTCACGAAGTGAACAAAAGCGAAGCTTTTCTTCAAACCTTAAATAAACTGTTAACTCAACACTGCAACCAAAAAGTCACTGGGCCGTCATTCACTAAGGACACTTGCATATCAGCGGCAAATTCACCAGTGGCTATTTTTAAGTCGGATTTTTTGGCTTGTTGGCACAAATAATCAAATAATCGCTCACCTTCTGCGGGCGAAGCGCCGGATGAAAAACTCGGTCTTAAGCCTTTTTGGGTGTTGGCCACCAGGGTAAATTGTGACACCAGCAGTAATTCACCGCCGATATCATTCAGGGATAAATTCATTTTGCCCTTGTTATCATTAAAAATCCGATACCGGGTTATTTTTCGCAATAAGGCATCGGCATTGTTTTCGGTATCGTCTTTCTCAACACCAATCAGGGCTAAAATACCTTGATCGATTTGTCCGATGGTTTCATCTTTGACATCCACCCGGGCTTGTTTAACCCGCTGAATCAGGGCAATCATGCTAAATGCGCCTCCACGTTCTTATCCAGTGTTGTTAAATAATCTGTTTCTGTGGGATCCAGCCAGATGGCATCGGCTTCTTTGCGCAGCCAGGTAATCTGTCGCTTCGCCAGTTGGCGGGTGGCAACAATGCCCTTAAAAACAAACGCATCGTAATCTGTTTCACCATTAAGATGTTCAATGGCCTGGCGATAACCCACTGAACGCATGGCCGGTAAGTCGGCGTGATTGCGCTCATCAGTCAGTAATGCTTTGACTTCCTCTAAAAAACCCTGTTCCAACATTTGCTTAAATCGCTGTTCAATACGGCTGTGTAATACTGCGCGGTCTTTCGGGGCAATGATAATTTTTAAGGGCTTAAGAGTTAAACCTGTTTCACTGTCGTGGGCATAGAGTTCGGTCATGGTTTGGCCGGTGATTTCATAGACTTCTAACGCCCGGCTTAAGCGCTGGCTGTCATTGGCATGAATCCGCGCAGCACTGTCGGGATCAATCTGCTGTAAGCGTTGATGCAAAGCCGGCCAGCCATTTTGTTCAGCTTCTCGCGCAATCTCAGCACGGATGCGTTCATCAGCTGACGGTAAAACCGACAAGCCCTCTTGTAAGGCTTTGTAATACAACATGGTGCCACCGGCCAATAAGGGAATGCGGTTATTATCCCAGCTTTGTTGCATCAGCGCTTTAGCATCATCATGGAAGTCAGACGCTGAATACGGTTGCCACGGTTCACGAATATCAATCAGTGCATGCGGTGCGCGCTGCAGGGTCTCAGCATCAGGTTTTGCGGTGCCGATGTTCATACCGCGATACACCAGAGCCGAATCCACTGAGATAATATCCGCCTGATGTTGTTCATGCAGGCGAATGGCGGCATCTGTTTTACCGGCAGCGGTAGGTCCCATAAGAAAAATAGCCGGCTTGTTGTTGTCAGCAGACACCATTTATTGACCGCGCAAAAATAATTTATCCAATTGCTTCATATCCAGTTGTGTCCAGGTGGGGCGGCCGTGATTGCACTGATCAGAGCGCAAGGTGTTTTCCATGTCCCGCAATAAGGCATTCATTTCCATGAGGCTTAACGGGTGATTGGCGCGCACTGAGCCGTGACAGGCCATGGTCGAGAGAATTTCATTAATGGCGGCTTCAATTTTTGTACTCGAACCCAGGGCCACCATTTCAGATAAGACATCTTTGAGTAATTCTTCCACATTGGCTTGGACCAGAATCGCCGGGACTTTGCGCACTGTTAGACTTTCTTCACCGGTGACAGTTATCTCAAATCCCAATTGTGAAAACCAGTCACCCTGCTCTTCCACCACCGCCACTTCGCGGGCGCTGACATTAAGCTGAATCGGCACCAGTAATTTCTGGTTTTTCAGCTGATCGTCGCTAAAACGCTGCTTCATCCGCTCATATAAAATCCGCTCATGAGCGGCATGCATATCGACAATAATCAGACCTTGCTTATTTTCGGCCAACACAAAGACACCGTGGATCTGGGCTTTGGCGTAGCCCAGAGGTGGAATGTCTTCATCCTGCGCCTGACTGGGCAGGCTTTGGCTGTTTTCATTTTGATTAGCATAACTGTGCGCGCTTTCCGCCAGGGGACTTTGCCGGTCTCTGGCGGCCATTTGCTGCAGGTAGTTGAGGCTACTTTGGGGGCTTGAGCCACCACCCTGGCCACTGTTATAGCCACCACCGAACGCCATTCGGTTTTGCACCGGCACCGACTCAAAAGACTGACCGGAGGGTTCTGCTGCCTGCGTTTGTTCCTGCATCCGTGCCGGTGCCAGCGTCTGATGAATGGCGCCAAAAATAAAATCATGCACCAAGCGGGTGTCGCGAAAACGCACTTCGTGTTTAGTGGGATGAACATTCACATCCACCAGTTCAGGATTTAAACTCAAATACAACACAAAAGCCGGATGGCGACCATGAAACAGGACATCCTGATAAGCCTGACGAATGGCATGCGCCACCAGCTTATCTTTAATCACCCGACCATTAATAAAAAAGAACTGGCGATCGGCCCGCGCCCGGTTCCAGTTAGGTTTCGCCACCCAGCCGGATAATTTTAAATCGCCACGCTGATGCTCAATATGCAGCGCCTGCTCCATAAAGTCCTTACCACAGAGCTGGCTTATGCGCTGCTGAATCAAAGGCTCGGCTTCGCCGGCCTGGGCATGGCGAATAATCTGACCGTTATGGGCCAGTCGAAATCCCACATCAAAGCGTGACAGGCTTAATTGCTTAATCAGTTCATCAATACGCAAAAATTCCGTGCGATCAGTTTTTAAAAACCGCCGTCTGGCCGGTGTGTTATAGAATAAATCGGTGACTTCCACTGTTGTTCCCGGCGGGTGTGCGGCCGGTTCGGGCCCGGTGATTTGACCACCGTCGCTGCGAATACAGTAGGCCATATCCGCTTCAGCCTGATGTGATGTTAATTTAAAACGGCTGACTGAAGCAATACTCGGTAAAGCTTCACCGCGAAAACCCAGCGAACCCAGGTGCTCTAAATCATATAAAGAATCAATTTTACTGGTGGCGTGGCGCTCAATGGCCAATGCCAATTCATCTTTAGCTATTCCCTGGCCGTTATCGGTGATTTTTATACTTTTTTTGCCACCGGTCTGAATGTCTATGGTGATTTGCGTGGCACCGGCATCCAGCGCATTTTCCACCAGTTCTTTGACCACTGAAGCCGGTCGCTCGACCACCTCGCCGGCGGCGATTTGGTCGATTAATTGATTGGGTAATTTATGAATGCTCATCCCGCTTATTTTAGCGGTTTTATGAATCACTGACCAGCTTAACCACACTTCTTCAGGTTAAATGATAGCTTGGATTTTTAAGAGGTTACTTTAACGTGGTGACACCCGTGC
Organism: uncultured Marinicella sp.; assembly: GCA_947502925.1. Classification (GTDB taxonomy): domain Bacteria; phylum Pseudomonadota; class Gammaproteobacteria; order Xanthomonadales; family Marinicellaceae; genus Marinicella. The sequence goes on from CANNBS010000001.1 coordinate 102,150, forward strand.
CAAAGTGTTAAAATGGAGCGTTTTTTAGCCCACCGGAACCTTTAGAATGATTGGTCACATCCAGGAATTGATTGAAAATGCCTTAGAGCATTTAGTACAGCGCGATGAAATTGAGTTAGAAACCACACCGGACATTCAAGTGGAACGCGCCAGAAACCCCGAACATGGCGATTATGCTTCTAACATCGCCATGGTGATTCAAAAACAACTCAAAAAACCACCGCTTGAGATTGCCGAAAAGATTGTTAAGGCCATGAATGAATCCAAGCACATCAGTCATGTTGAGGCCGTCAAACCAGGTTTTATCAACTTTTCTCTGACGAATCAATGTCGCCTGCAGGTCATTAAAAAGATCCTCGACCGTAAAGAAGATTATGGTTCGAATGACATCGGAAAGAATCAACATGTTACTGTTGAGTTTGTTTCTGCCAATCCCACCGGGCCCTTACATGTCGGCCATGGCCGGGGCGCTGCTTATGGTTCGAGTCTGGTCAATGTCCTGAAAAAATCAGGCTACCAGGTTCATGCCGAATATTATGTCAATGACAACGGCCGGCAAATGGACATTCTGGCCACCTCCGTGTGGCTGCGCTATCTGGAATTATGCGGTGACCAGCTGCGCTTCCCTGACAATGGCTATCAAGGCGATTATATCGTCGACATTGCCCGCAAAGTCCGGGCTAAGTTTGGTGATGATTTGCGCGTTGAGGTCAATCAAATTTTTGATCAGGTGAGCAAAGATGAATCTCAGGGCGGTGATAAAGAGTCTCATATTGACGATGTCGTTCAAAACACCAAAAACTTACTCAATGACAACTATGCAAAAGTCTTTAAAATTGCGCTAAAACAAATTCTCGGTGGGATTAAGGACGATTTAGAGGATTTTAATGTTTATTTTGATGAGTGGTTTTCTGAGAAAAAGCTGCATGAGTCTGACTGGATTGATCGTGCCATGCAACGCTTAAAAGATGGCGACCACGTGTTTAAAAAAGACGGTGCCTGGTGGTTTAATGCCAGTTATTTCGGTGATGACAAAGACCGGGTTCTGATGCGTGAAAACGGTCAGAAAACTTACTTCGCTTCAGACGTCGCCTACCTGATGAATAAAATGGAGCGGGGCTTTGATCGTGCAATATATATTTTTGGCGCCGATCATCATGGCTATATTGGCCGATTAAAAGCCGCCGCCAAGGCGCTCGGCTATGACCCTGAGAAAGTGGACATTCAGCTTGTACAGTTTGCCAATCTTTTTAAGGGCAAGGAAAAATTCAAAATGAGCACCCGTTCAGGCAGCTTTATCACGCTAAAAACGCTCATCGATGAAGTCGGAACGGATGCCGCCCGTTATTTTTATGTGATGCGCTCCCATGACCAGCATTTGGATTTTGATTTAGAGCTCGCCAAAAGCCAGACCAAGGACAACCCGGTGTTTTATATTCAATACGCCCATGCCCGCATTTGTAGTGTTTTTAGGCAACTGGATGCCCAGAACATGCCCTATAATGAAGAAATTGGTAATGTTAATCTGAAATTACTGGATACAGACCATGAAAAAGCCTTAATTCGACAACTGTCCATGTATGCCGAGACCATTGCCAAAGCAGCCGTTAGTTATCAGGTCAACACCATCGCCAACTATTTAAAAGACCTGGCACAAGCCTTTCATCAATTTTATGCCCACTGCAAAGTTCAGGGCAATAACGAAGATTTACGCAATGCCCGGTTAAACTTATGTTCAGCCACACGTTATATACTGGCAGATGGTCTGGCGCTCATCGGCTCGTCGGCACCGACTGAAATGCACAGTGAGGATTTTGATTACAATGACTAAACGTAAAAGTACGCGAAAAAAAACCGCCCGCACCGCCGGCCGTAAGCGCCCTGTGCCGGGCTGGATTATTTTATCCAGTGGTGTGTTATTCGGTTTATTAATCGCCGTCATTATCTATGCCAACGGCTGGGTACCGGAGCCAGTTAAAAACCCCGAGAAACCAACCCCCAATGAAACCGCCGAGCAACCGGTGGAAGATGTCAGCAGCCATGTGGCGAAACGGTCTAATAATTATGACTTTTACACCGTTCTGCCTGAAATGGAAGTGGTCATCCCGAAAGAAGACATCGCCCAGGAAGCGGCCAAGAAGAATCAGAATTATCAATATATTCTACAGGTGGCGTCATTTAAAAACAAAGGCGACGCCGAAGCACTGAAAGCCAAAATCGCTTTCAGCGGTCAGATTGCTTATATTCAAACCATTGACGTCAACAACACCCTGTGGCACCGGGTGCGGGTCGGCCCTTTTGACTCAGGCCGCGAAGCTGACAAGCAAAAACGCGCCATTGAAAAAATGGGACAACGGGTGTTGATGCTGAAAGAAACCACTGACGAGGTCGAATAACATGTTTAAAAACTATTTAACCGCATTATTTATTATTTTAAGTTTCAACCTATATGCCACAGAATACATTGAACTGCCTGCCATTGACACACAGCACGTTAAACAAACTGCTGTCAACATCAACGGACCGCTCAAGTATGCCCTGGCAACAGACCTTGATGGTGTTTATCAAACTAAACACGACAGTTCGTTCAAACAATGGCATAAAAATGCCGATGGTGCGATGGAATACTCGATTCGCTTTACAGCGGACAATGCCACCAGCTTGAACGTCGGTATGACCGATTTTTTCTTGCCGCCTACGGCAGAATTGTGGGTTTATAACGATGATAAAAGCATTCTGCGTGGTCCATACACCGATCGTTACAACCCCAAAAACGGTTATTTTTGGATTGGTGATGTGCCCGGAGATCATGTTAATTTAACATTCACTGTTAATGCTCAGCAGAAAAAATTCCTGTCATTCAATATCAAACAGGTGGCACGGGGCTTTTATCAATACTGGAAAAGCCCAACCGAAAATGGCCTGAAAAGTGGCAGCTGCAATGTCGATGTGGCCTGTCCGGAAGGCGATGACTGGCGACCTGAAATCAGCAGTGTCGGCCAATACAGTTTTCAAATTCCGGGCGATGGCGGTTATGTTTGTACCGGCCAACTCATTAATAATACCGCCCAGGATGGCACACCTTATTTTTTAACAGCTTCACACTGTGGTTACACAGGCAGTGACAGTAGCGAACGTGACAGTGTCGCTTCATCCATCAATATTATCTGGAACTATGAATCCCAAACCTGCCGTTCACCCGGTTCCGGCAGTAGTGGCACACCCATAAACACGGGCACCTTTAATCAGCGCCAGGCCGGTGCCACGTTGGTGGCACATAATCCCAACAGTGATTTTGCTTTATTGCTTCTTAACCAAACACCCAATACAAGTTATGACATCCAGTACACCGGCTGGGATCGCAGTGATACCGCCTTTAATGCCGGTATTGGCATTCATCATCCTTCAGGCGATGCCAAGCGCATCAGTTTTGAAGACGATGCCTTGAAAATCACCGGCTACTTACAAAGCAATGGTGGTGGCACCACACATCTGCGTGTTATTGACTGGGATAAAGGCACCACCGAGGGCGGTTCTTCGGGTTCGGGTTTATGGAATGCCAATTATCATCTGGTGGGACAGTTACATGGCGGTTATGCCGCATGTGGCAACGATCAGTCTGACTGGTATGGTCGTTTATATACGTCCTGGGACAATGGCAACAGCCCCGAAGAAAGGCTCAGAGACTGGCTCGATCCAATTGACAGTAATCAAATGACCTTAAACACCACAGGGAAATGCGAAGCACCGGTGGTCACCATTAATACACCGAGCTCACTCAAAGTGGGACAAGATGCTGAATTTACCGCAACGGTAACGGGTGGCAGTGGAGAGTATGCGTACAGCTGGGATCTTAATGGAAATGGTCAGACAGATGGTCACGGTAGCAGCGTAAGCACTCGATATTCTCATGCCTATGTGGGCAATGTTTCTTTAAGGGTTACAGACAGTAACGGCTGCCAGGGAGTAGATTCTCGCGCAGTCATTGTTGAAGCGCCGGATATCCAGTTCGATGGTCAAGCAAGCTATACTCAATTGTGTGGTAATAATGATAACAACATCGATCCCGGTGAACGCTGGCGTGCCCAAATCACGACTCAAAATGTGGGTAGTCAAGCCGCCACAGGGACTTACCTCATGCTGGATAGTCAAACCAGCCAGGTAAGTGACAATTTTGGCAACAGCAGTCAGAGCTGTGAATCATCGTTCATTGACATCAGTAACAGTGGCACGCGCTATAATTGGATTATGGGACCCGTCACCGGTACCAGTGCTGACGATGAAGGTTACGCCAAAGTTCAATTAAGCCAACCCTTTCAGCATTACAATCAATCCGTATCCACCTTAGTGGCTTCAACCAATGGTTATCTGAATACCTACGCCAATGCCAACGGTATAGACTGGGACAATGATTGCCCATTACCGGCGACGCCCGACAAAGACTCAACCGGTGGCCGGATTGCCGTAATGCATGCTGACTTAAATTCATCGCAATTCTATCACCAGCATTTTAATGACTGTCCGCGTGATGCCGAAACCGGAGATAATTTAGCCTGTGATGTATTTTTATGGAAAGGTGCCTATTTCTTTGGAACAGGCGCCATCGATTCCATGGATATTCAGGCCATCTTATACCCGGCCACCTCGCAGTGGGTCTTTCAATACCAGGGCCCTGGTATAGACGGCTCATCCGCCACAGTTGGCATCCAAAACAATGATGCGGATGACGCCCTCGCTTATGCTTGTAATACCGCCGACAGCATATCGACCGAACAAGCGGTTTGTGTTTTCAATAAAAACCACCCTAATCAATCAAGCGGCAGCGAATTAGACCTTGAAACACCCGCAGTTCATATCAATAACATGGCCGTTAATGCCAATAAAACAGCTCAGGTTGATTTTTCGGTGGATTCTGATGCTGTGTGCGGCAGTGAACTGACAATCAATCACACCGCCTCTGTCTATGATGAAGGCTTTAATGCCGGTCAGCCCGAAGCCATTGGTTTTGAGGTTGGCAATAACGGCCAATGTCAACCGGTGACACATTGTGAAATAGACGATCACAACACTGTTCAGCCTGAAGCGGGACTCTGGTGGAACCCTCAACGTTCAGGCAACGGTTTAGAGTTCAATGTGTTGGATAATGACCGCTTGCTTTATATTATGTACACCGGCCAACCGGATGGTTCACCGATTTGGTATACAGCGGACAGCGATGATTCTGCGTTCAATAACTTCTATAATGACATTTATAAGGTAACCTACCCGGGTGGATTTAATGCCGGCAATAAGCAATTCCAACAAGTGGGATGGTCTAATACCTACTTTTTGGATGCTAAAAATGCCCTGCAAGTTCGGCAGATAAATAATCAGCTCAGCGCCGAAAAATTGGAAAAACAGGTGATTAGCAATGGCTCAACCGTTAATGAACACACCGGCCAATATTACAGCTGCTCTGATCCCGGTTGGGGCATGACCGTCTTCACCGAAGGTAACCAGCGTGCTGTGGTCAGTTATATATATGATCAAGAAGGTAATCCTTATTGGACTTATGCCGGCGGCACAAATACCAGTGCAAGCATGCCCATGGGTCATTACGATACGTTCTGTCCACATTGTCCGATGACATCACCTGAAGCTACAGCGGTCGGAAGCATGCAATTACAAATGGACGGTCAAACCGGCGGACTTATTCAATCGTATGAATCAGTTTATCCGGCCGGGGAACAACCACCGCAGGTCGAATGGCAACGCAGTAACCTGCCACTGATAAATGTCTATACCGGTGGCTGCCAGTAATATCAATTAATTAACCCTGGAGGCCCTATTTTGTCCGGGGTTATTTTCAATCGGATATGCGGGCAGTGTCTTTAATCTTTCTGATAAGGACTGACGCCGTTGTGTTGAATACTAAAACGTTTATAAGTCCACTGATATTGTGAAGGGTTTAGCGCCACCAGCTTTGCGATGTCCTGGTTTAACGCTGTCGCCGACTCCGCTGTATCGGCATAAATCTGATCCGAGGCCTTTTTAAAATGAATCTCAAAACCATCATTTCGCCGTTCGGCCACCGCCAACACCACGGGTGCGCGGGTTTTGCGGGCAATTTTAGAAAATAAGGTCATGGTGAAAGCCGGCTGACCCATAAAATCAGCAAATACACCCTGACCTGATTTCGGTTGCTGGTCAGGCAAGATAGCCATAATACCTTTTTGGCTTAAATGCTTGAGCATGGTTCTGACGCCTTTGCCATCGGCGGTAATTTGTTTGGCACCGCCCTGGCCACGGTATTTCAGCAACAGTTTCTCAATGTTCGGATTACCGGGCGGCTTATACAAAAACGCAAAATCATCATAGCGCGATAGCCACAAGTTTAAGACTTCCCAATTACCAAAATGTGGCGCTGCCAATAATACACCCTGTCCTTGTGCCAACGCCTCATCCAAAATAGATTGACCCTTTACCTGCTTAATTAATGCTGGGAACTGGTCGGGATAGCGGCGCCATACCACGCCCAACTCACACACCGCTTTCAGGGTTTCAATTAAACTGTCTTTGGCCAACTGCTGTTGCCGTTCTCCCGACATATCCGGATAACACAACCGGATATTGGTTAAAGCAATATGCCGCTGTTTAGCAGACAAACGCCATATGACCGCCGCCAACCCCCGCGCCAGACGATGGCTACCGGATAAAGACAACCAACCGTTGAGCTTAATAATTAAATGAAAAATATGCGCACGCATGGGGGCATTATAAAAGATATCAGGTCATTTCTGTGGCGGTCTCTGTTCATAATCAACTCTTTTTATCTGAGCCAAAAAAAACCGCCGTCACCGAAGTGACAGCGGTCAATATGCGAAGGCCCCAAACACAAGGCCTTCTTCCATTACCCCGAGAGTGGACATCCGTTTCCCGGTTATGACTCCCTGTGCATAACCATTCGATCCTCCCTGGATCATTCCCTAAACTGCGTCACTGCGACTAACCATCCCTTGTTAAATTCCTTGGTTGTCATTATGTGGGAAAGAAAAATATAAATCTGTCCATAAATTCTTATTTGCATGTCAATAATTTCCTACAAGTAGTTTTCGTACCTTTAGCACAAGCAAAAATCACTTCGCTCATGGAATCTAGCTAAGTCTTATAAGTAAGTGATTCAAGGAAGCAAAACCTCTCACTAACTGATAAAAATTTTAATCTATTTTTATACTCGGTCATCCTCGGACTTGGTCACTATCACGTCCATTTTATCGTGACAGACCTACGTCCTGTAGGCCATCCGAGAATCTCTGTCAGCCATCGTGATGTTTGTTAATCGCATCAATAATGAGCACCATCAGATTGTTATGAGATCCTCGGATCGGTGTCCGAGGATGACAGGATTTTTTTTGAGCATTAAAGGAAGGTATAAGACAGAGACGCCCTGGTGTAGTGTATTAAACTACACCAGGGCGTCTCTTTAAAGAACGCTTACTGAACCTGAAAGGTCAGTTTCTGATCTGCCAGGTCCACCTGAATGGTTTGTCCCGGGTTAATTTCACCGGCCAGTAATTTCTGCGCCAATGGATTTTCCAGTTCGTCCTGAATGGCGCGCTTTAATGGGCGTGCACCGTAAACGGGATCGAAACCAACGCGACCGAGAAAATCCAGCGCGGCATCGCTGACTTCAAGTTTAATGTCTTTAATCACCAGACGTTTTTTAACCCGTTCAACCTGCAGCCCGGCAATTTGTCTGATTTGTTCCTGTTTCAGCGGGTGAAACACCACAATATCATCAACCCGGTTAATAAATTCCGGTCTGAAATGCCCGCCGACAATCTCCATCACTGAGGCTTTAATGTCTTCATAATCATCGTTGATTTTCTGCTGGATTACATCAGAGCCCAGATTCGAGGTCATAATAATAATGGTGTTTTTAAAATCCACCGTGCGCCCCTGACCATCGGTTAAGCGGCCATCATCCAATACCTGCAATAAAATATTAAACACATCGGGGTGAGCTTTTTCCACCTCATCCAGAAGAATCAGTGAATACGGTTTGCGCCGCACCGCTTCGGTGAGATAACCACCCTGGTCGTAACCCACATAACCCGGCGGTGCACCAATTAAACGGGCCACCGAATGTTTCTCCATAAATTCCGACATATCCAGACGAATGATGGCGTCTTCGGTGTCAAACATAAACTCAGCCAGGGCTTTGGTGAGTTCGGTTTTACCCACACCGGTGGGCCCTAAAAACAGGAAAGAACCGGTGGGGCGATTCGGGTCGGATAATCCGGCACGGGAACGCCGAATGGCGTCAGCCACCGCATCGACCGCTTCATTTTGACCAATCAAGCGCTTGTGAATGGTGTCTTCCATTTGTAACAGTTTTTGTTTTTCACCGGCCATCATTTTATTCACCGGAATACCGGTCCACATGGACACGATTTCGGCAATTTCATTTTCGGTGACTTTATTGCGAAGCAGCTTAAACTGACTCATATCGACATCGGTCGCCTCGGCAATTTGTTTTTCCAACTTTGGAATGGTGCCGTATTGCAGTTCCGACATTTTGGCCAAATCCCCGGACCGTTTAGCGGCTTCAAAGTCCGCTTTAGCCTGTTCTAAAGACTCTTTTAAATGCGTGGTGCCCTGAACCGCGGCTTTTTCTGCTTTCCAGATTTCATCTAAATCCGAATACTCGCGTTCCAATTGAGCAATATTTTCATCCAGTTCTTTGAGGTGTTTCTTCGAACCTTTGTCTTTTTCACGCAGCAAAGTTTCGCGCTCCATTTTCATCTGGATCAGACGTCGCTCGACACGATCCATCTTATCGGGTTTGGAATCAATTTCCATGCGGATTCGACTGGCGGCTTCATCCATTAAATCGATGGCTTTATCGGGTAAATTTCGATCGGTGATATAACGGTGCGACAACGTGGCCGCGGCGATAATCGCGGGATCCGTGATTTCCACCGCGTGATGCACTTCATAACGCTCATTTAAACCGCGCAAAATGGCAATGGTGTCCTCAACACTGGGCTCGTCCACAAACACTTTCTGAAAACGCCGCTCTAAAGCTTTGTCTTTTTCAATGTGCTCACGGTATTCATCTAAGGTGGTGGCACCGATACAATGCAGTTCGCCCCGCGCCAGGGCCGGTTTCAGCATATTACCGGCATCCATGGCACCCTCAGCGGCACCGGCACCGACCATGGTATGCAGCTCATCGATAAATAAAATCACCTGGCCTTCTTGTTTGCTCAGGTCTTTAAGCAGTGCTTTTAAACGTTCTTCGAACTCACCACGGTATTTAGCACCGGCGATTAAAGCCCCTAAATCTAAGGATAATAATTTTTTGCCTTTCACGCCCTCAGGTACCTCGTTATTCACAATGCGCTGCGCCAGGCCTTCGACAATGGCGGTTTTACCGACACCGGGTTCTCCGATAATCACCGGATTGTTCTTGGTGCGGCGTTGCAAAATCTGAATGGTGCGGCGAATTTCCGCATCCCGACCGATAATCGGATCAATTTTCGCCGCTTCGGCACGGGCGGTTAAATCGATGGTGTACTTTTCCAGCGCCTGACGGTTTTCTTCCGCGCCTTGCTCATTCACCTGTTCTCCGCCACGAATGCTGTCGATGGCTGCCGAGACATTGTCCTCAGTGGCACCGGCTTTTTTCAATAACTGCGCGGTGGTGTCCGACGATTGCAGTAACGCCAGCGCAAAGAGCTCGCTGGCAATGTATTGATCGCCACGCTTCTGCGCTAACTTATCGCAGATATTCAACACGCGGTTTAAGTTATTGGACAAGCCAACATCGCCCGGTCCACTGACCGTGGGCATCAGACTGATGGTGTTCTCCAGTTCCTGTTGCAGCTGGTTCAGGTTCACTCCGGCCTTGGTCAGTACATGTTTTAAGGATGAGTTTTGTTGTTGCAGCATGGCCTGAAGCACATGCGCGGATTCGATCATATTATGATCCTGACCCACGGCAATGGATTGGGCTTCACTCAACGCCTGCTGAAAATTGGTTGTTAATTTATTGGTATTCATGGTGTTGATGTATATTTTAAACTAACTTATTTATGGGGTTTTTCTTTACTTTTTCAAATCTCATCAAGGTTAATCAATGACGCCTTATGGCCCTTTGCGTTACAATAAACGAACGTTTCATAGAATGACCCGTTTTGACTACTTTTGACTATATCATTGTCGGCGCCGGTTCAGCCGGTTGTGTGCTGGCGAACCGGCTCAGTGCCGATTCAAACAACCGTGTTTTATTACTGGAAGCCGGCAGTAAAGACTGGAATCCGATGATTCATATGCCGGCCGGTTTATCGAAGCTGGCCACCTTAAAAAGTCTGAATTGGGGCTACCACACACAGCCCGAGCCCGAACTTAACAACCGCCGCCTGTATTGGCCACGTGGTAAAGTACTCGGTGGTTCATCATCGATTAACGCCATGTGCTATTGCCGCGGTCACCGCAAGGACTATGACCATTGGCGTGACATGGGCAATGAAGGCTGGGGGTATGAGGATGTGCTGCCTTATTTCCTTAAAAACGAAAACAACCAAAGCCTCGACAATGACTATCACAGTAACGATGGCCCCTTATCGGTGTCCGATTTAAGTTATGTTAACCCGCTCAGCCAGGTCTTTATTGAAGCCGCTGAACAGGCCGGTTATGACCGCACCGATGATTTTAATGGCGCGCGCCAGCGCGGATTTGGTTTGTATCAGGTGACCCAAAAAGATAATAAACGTCATTCGGCCGCCCAGGCCTATTTAAATCCCATCATCGATCGCGAGAATCTGACGGTGATGACAAAGGCACTGGCTGAGAAGATTTTGTTCGATGGCAGTCGTGCCAGCGGTGTTCAGGTTCGCCATAAAAGCACCTCTAAACATTACCACGCCAACAAGGAAGTCATTATTTCCGGTGGCGCCATTAATTCACCGCAATTACTGATGCTGTCCGGCATCGGCGAAGCCGAGCATTTGCAACAACACGGCATTGAGTTGGTTCATGATTTACCCGGCGTCGGCCAAAACCTGCAAGACCACCTGGATGTTTGTCTGGTCCAGGGCAGCCGCCAAAGCATCACCTATGACACCATTAACGAGCTGTTGACCGGTCTCAAGTATTACCTGTTCAATAAAGGGCCCGGCACCTCGAATATCGCTGAAGCCGGTGGTTTTTGGCAAAGTCCTTTGGCCAAGGATGACAGACCGGATTTACAATTTCATTTTGTCCCGGCGATTCTCGACGATCATGGCCGTAATCGCATCAAAGGCAGTGGCTACACTCTGCACATGTGTATGCTCAGACCCAATAGTCGCGGTCAAATCACCCTGGCTGACAATAAACCTGACAGCGCGCCGCTGATTCAGGCTAATTACCTGAGTGCTGAAGGCGACCTGGAAACCATGTTGGCCGGGTTTGATATTCAGCGGACAATTTTTGCCCAAAAAGCCTTTGATGCATACCGGGATAAGGAAATTTTCCCGGGTGATGACGTGCAAAATAAAGCTGAAATTACTGAATTTATCCGCCAAAAAGCCGAAACCATTTACCACCCCATCGGCACATGCAAAATGGGCAGTGATGCGATGGCAGTGGTGGACAGCGATTTAAAAGTCCATGGTGTAGCTGGTTTACGGGTGGTGGATGCCTCAGTGATGCCAACCCTGATTTCCGGTAACACCAACGCCCCGACCATGATGATGGCAGAAAAAATCAGCGATTCTATTCTCAATACCTAAGCCATGATGCGCTTGCTCTGGCAAAGACTGCTGTGGGCAATTCCGGTACTGTGGCTGGTGCTGACCATAACCTTTGTTTTATTACGGGTGGCGCCCGGCGGGCCGTTTGATTCTGAGCGCCAGCTCACCACTGAGGCCGCTGCCCAAATCGCGGCTAAATACCAGCTCGATCAACCGGTGCTTGTTCAATATGGCCAGTACCTCGGACAAGTCCTGCAAGGCGATTTAGGTCCGTCTTTTCAATACCCGGATCAGACCGTGAATGAACTGATTGCCTATGGTTTACCGATTTCAGCGACCTTGGGGGTTTTGGCTTTACTTGTGGCGCTGATGATTGGTTTGCCATTGGGCGTACTGTCGGCCAAACGTGCCGATAAACCCACGGATTTTTTTATTGGCATCACCGCTGTCCTTGGTATCAGCGTACCTAATTTTGTGATCGGCCCTTTGCTGATTCTGGCTTTCGCCGTCTATTGGCCCTTACTGCCGGTGGGCGGCTGGAATGGTGGTCAAATAAATCATCTGGTGCTGCCGGTCATCACCCTGGCCTTACCCTTTATTGCTTATATCACCCGCTTATTTCGCGGCGCTTTACTGGAAGAACTGCAAAAACCCTATATAACCACCGCCCGCGCCAAAGGCTGCAGTGAAGCCAGGATTTTGTGGCTGCATGCTTTTAAACCGGCGATGCTACCGGTGGTGAGTTTTCTGGGCCCGGCCTCTGTGGGTCTTATCACCGGCTCGGTGGTGATTGAGCAAATTTTCGGCTTGCCCGGTATGGGGCGGTATTTTGTTCAGGGGGCTTTAAACCGCGATTACACCCTGGTTTTAGGTGTGGTGCTGGTGGTGGCTTTATTGATGCTGATGATGAATACCGTGGCGGATCTGCTCTATCGATGGCTTGATCCGCGGGCCGGTGAGCAACAATGAAAATTAAACTTGCACTGAGTTGGTTAATTATCATGTCTTTGTGGGTCATTATCGGCCCTTGGTTATCAAGCCAGCAACCGGATTTTATTCACTGGGATGCCATGGCGCAGGCACCGGACAGTCAGTTCTGGTTCGGCACCGATGTGATGGGCCGGGATCTCTATGTCCGGACATTATTAGGCGGGCGTTTATCCTTACTGGTGGCTCTGGTGGCCACCTGTATGAGTTTACTGATTGGTGTCAGTTACGGTTTGTTATCGGGTTATCTGGGCGGTCGGACGGATCGCTTCATGATGCGGTTTCTGGATGTCCTGTATGCGCTGCCGTTTTTGTTTCTGGTCATTTTATTGCTGGTGTTTTTTGGTCAGCATATGATTTTATTGTTTATCGCCATTGGTGGTTATATCTGGCTCGACACGGCGCGCATTGTCCGCGGCCAGACTCTGGTGTTAAAAAAACAGGCCTATGTGGAAGCCGCGCAGGCCATGGGTCAATCCACCACCCGGATTTTAAGCCTGCATATCTTGCCAAATTTGCGCGGTGTGGTGATTGTTTATGCCACGCTGACCATTCCGCAGGTTATTTTAATCGAGTCATTTATCTCGTTTTTAGGCTTGGGTGTACAAGAACCCAACACCTCCTGGGGCACCCTGGTCAGCGAAGGGGTCGATAACTTACAAACAGCACCGTGGTCACTGTGGATTCCCGGCGCATTTTTATCACTGACCTTAATGGCCTTTAATCTACTCGGTGATGGTTTAAGGGATTACTGGGATCCAAAACGCTTACGTCCCCGATGAATCCGGCGCCCGCTCGGTATCGGCGTCCGGTAAAGTCTCTGATGTTTTCTCTTGTACCGGCTGTGCCAATGCCTCACGCAAAAAACGCACATCAGCACTGCCCGGTGACTGGTGAACACGTAAATCAAAGGCGTCAATCACCGCATAAATATGATCGAAAATATCACTTTGGATGGCTTCATATTCAGCCCACACGGTGGTATTGGTAAAAGCATAAATCTGCAAAGGGATGCCCTGATTTTCAGCGGCCTGCTGACGCACCATCAGCGTCATGTCCTGATGAATACCCGGATGGTTTTTCAGCATATTCACTAAATACGCCCGTAATGTGCCCAGGTTGGTTAAGCGACGGCCATTGATTTTCACTTCCATATTGAAATTATGCTCTTTGTTATAGGCTTTAATTTCCTTGTTTTTTTCCTCCAGATACGGCGCCAGTAAACTCGCCTGACTTAGACGTTCCATTAATTCATCATCCATAAATTTCACGCTGGTGACATCAATATAAATATTACGCATAATGCGCCTTCCACCGGACTGGGTCATACCCTGCCAGTTTTTAAAGGAATCTGAAATCAGCGCATAGGTGGGGATGGTGGTAATGGTTTTATCCCAGTTTTGTACCTTCACTGTAGTCAGGGCAATTTCAATAACATCACCATCGGCACCGTAACTGGGCATCTCCAGCCAGTCACCGATGCGTAACATGTCATTAGCGGACAATTGAATACCCGCAATAAAGCCTAAAATCGGGTCTTTAAACACCAGCATCATAACCGCCGTCATGGCGCCTAAGCCACTGATAATCAGTGTCGGTGATTTATTGATCACCACCGCAATCATAAAGATAATTGCGACCACAGTGAACAGTAATTTAATCGCCTGTAAAAAACCCTGAATGGGCAGATTGCGGGTGCGTTTATGCTCCCTGGCCATGTAACCGACGCCATCAACCAGTGAAAATATGGTTAATAATATAAACAGCGTAATCCAAAGTAAGGTAAAAGTCTGTAGCCAGTTAAACAGCGTGGTGTCCTGGTTTAACCATAACCTGATTTGAATAAAGATAATAATGCCCTGTACCGTGAGGGCAAGGCGGCTAAACAATTTCTCTTCAAACAGAATATCGCGCCATAAGCGTCTTGATTTACGGGTCAGTTTATCCACCACATTATGCATGACCCGATGAAACAGCCAGTGAACCAGTAAGGCCGTGACAACAATCACACCAACCATAACCAACGCCGTCTGCCATTGGACCAATTCAATACCAAACTCGGCGAACCAGTGTTTAATATATTCTTTCATACATGCTTAATGTGGTTTCTAAACAAACATAGATGGGGTTAGAACGCTGTTTTTAAACCGGTGGCTTGTTGACACAATCCTAATCACCTAAAATTAAACAATGAAAGACCATCCGATTCTGAGCGTCAAAAACCTCTCGCTGCAATTTCAGCAAACCCATGCGGCCACCTTAAAAAACCTGTCCTTTCAGTTACAGGCCGGGGAGACGATTGGACTGGCGGGCGCCTCAGGCAGCGGTAAATCGCTCACCGCCCAATGCCTGATGGGTATTCAGCCGAGCAACAGTTTAATGCGTGGTGACATCATTTTTAACAACCGCAAACTAACCGTTCTTAATCAAAAACAATGGCAGACTATTCGGGGCCAATGTATTTCCATGGTGTTTCAGGAACCCATGACCGCATTAAACCCGGTACAAACCATTGGTCGGCAAATCACTGAAATGCTGATTTTACACAGCCGCTTAAACCGTTCTCAACGCCAACATCGGCTTAGCCAACTGTTGAGTGATGTCCGATTATCAGCCAATTTTCACAATCGCTATCCGCATCAGCTATCCGGCGGCCAGAAACAACGGGCGGTGATTGCCATGGCCGTGGCCTGTCAGCCGGATCTGCTCATCTGCGATGAGCCGACCACCGCCCTGGATGTCACAACCCAGGCACACATTATTAAACTGCTGAAAAAGCTCCAAGAAAAATACGCTATGGCGATGCTGTTTATCAGCCATGATCTGGCGGTCATGGCGCAGGTCGCCGACCGCATTGCCGTGATGCAATCAGGCGAAATTGTCGAAACCGCTGATACACATACACTGATTAACGAACCACAAACTGATTACAGCCGTCAATTACTCACCGCAGCCGGCCTGAAAAAATTACAAGATAAAACGTTTAAACCTGAACCCGCCGCATTACTACACATTAAAAATCTTACGGTCACTTTTAAACAACCCAAAAGCCTGTTTCGCAGCCGTCAGTTCACCGCTGTCAATCAGGCCAATATGCACATCCATGCCAGCGAAATTGTCGGCCTGGTGGGCGAGTCCGGCAGTGGCAAAACCACTTTGGGTCGCTGTCTGGTGGGTTTACAAAAACCGGAGTCTGGTGAGATTTTATTTAAAGGACAATCGCTATCTGATAATCGTCAGGCCAAAAAGCGTATCCAGATGATTTTCCAGGATCCTTACGCTTCCTTAAATCCACAACTCACCATTCAACAATCCCTGTCCGAACCACTCACGATTCATGGTTTATATAAAGACAAATCCAGGCGCCAACAACGCCTACAATCACTGCTCAAACAAGTCGATCTCGATGAAAGTGCCTTGTCTCGTTACCCGCATCAGTTTTCCGGTGGTCAACGCCAGCGCATTGCCATTGCCCGGGCCCTCGCCTGTGAACCGGAACTATTAATCTGCGACGAAGCGGTAACAGCTTTGGATGTCCTGGTGCAACACCAGGTGGTGGCTTTACTTAAAAAACTGGTCAAAGAAACCCACCTCAGCTTATTATTTATCAGTCATGACATCGCTTTGGTCAGCGGCTTTGCTGATCGTCTGGTGGTGATGCAACACGGTCGTTTGATTGAACAGGGACCAACCCGCGACATCATTGAACAACCACAACACAGCTACACCCAGCAACTCATTAACAGTATTCCGCGTCTGGCGACATCGGCTTAGTTAACCGTACCGGCGCAGGCAGGTACCCGTCGTCTTTTAGCTAATACTTTCGCCACTTGGTAAAACAACAGCGTCATATAAAACCAAATGAACAAGCACTTCTGTTGTGTTTTTGTTATACTTCGCGGCATCCAAGGGGCGACTCGAGCGAATGCAACAGTCTGAGACAGTGAATACTGAACCCTTTGTACCTGATCCGGTTCATACCGGCGTAGGAATGGATTAATTTCACCTCGCCTCAACCGGATCTCCTTTTTATGCCGGTTGTTAACTCATTTAACACCGGCCGGTTTTAAGTGAGATCCCATGATTAAACAATTATCAACATTAAGCCTGATAAGCTTATCTTTCATCGCCTTTTCTGCTGATGAACCAAACACCCAGGACGAAAATAACAACATAGAAGAAACCCGACTCAGTGATATCCAGGTCACTTCAGATTTTCGTGTTGAAACCACTGAAAGCGAAGTTCCGGCTTCCTTAACGGTCTTAGATGAAGAAAGCCTGAATCAAGCCGGACAACAGCATTTTCAGGATGTGTTAAATTTAGTCCCAAATATAAACTGGTCCGGTTCCACCTCACGGCCGCGCTATTTCCAAATCCGCGGCATCGGTGAACGCTCTCAGTATGAAGGCGCGCCCAATCCATCGGTGGGTTTTATCATCGATGATATGGACTTTACCGGTATCGGTGGTGCTGCCACACTGTTCGATATCGAGCACATCGAAGTCCTGCGCGGCCCGCAAGGCACCCGTTATGGTGCCAATGCGCTGGCCGGTTTAATTTATGTGCAATCTAAAGCGCCGCAAACTGAAAATGCGTACCACAGCCGGCTTTCGGCGGGTCAGGACGGTATTCGTAGCCTCGGTTTCAGCGCCACCGGTGCCTTAGGAAACAGCGAGTCTAATGCCTATCGCATCGCTGTGCATCAATATAAAAGCGATGGCTTTCGCCACAATGTCTTTCTGAATCGAGATGACACCGATCAAAAAGACGAATTAACCCTGCGCAGTAAATTCCACGTTCAAATCAATGACAACTGGCAAAGTGATTTAAGCCTTCTTATGATTGACCAGGACAACGGCTTTGATGTCTGGACCCCGACCCATGACTTCATCACTTACAGCAATGATTTAGGTATTGACGCTCAAAAAGCCACCGGCGGCTCCTGGAAAAACACCTGGACAACGGATGCCTTTGATGTGGTCAGTATCACTGCGATAACCGATGCCGATATCACCTACTTTTTCGATGGTGACTGGGGGAATAATGATTACTGGGGTGAGTATGCGCCGTATGAATACGCCTTAAACAATGATCGCGAACGCCGCCATACCACCCAGGAATTTAGATTACTGTCGAATCAAGACAGCCGAATATTTAATGGTCGCAGTGACTGGCTGGTGGGCCTGTATTTATCCCGTTTAGATGAAGATAACCATTCTCTGGAAGCCTCAGATGGTGTGCCGTATCGTGATTTTAGCAGCCACTACCAAGCCGATAAAATCGCTTTATTTGGCCAGCTGGACAGTCATTTAACGGAAAAAACCACACTGACAACCGGTGTCCGATTCGAGCAGCGCAAAGCCGATTACAACGATGACAATGCGCTCAACCTGACACCCAAAGACGATATGCTCGGCGGTCAGATTTCACTGAAGCATCAGCTTAATGATCATCATAATCTCTATGCCACCATCGCCCGTGGCTTTAAAGCCGGCGGCTTTAATCTCAGCACCACGTTGCCCGATAGCCGCCGCAGCTATGAGCCTGAATATCTCATCAATTATGAAGTCGGCAGCAAAGCCTTTTTATTCGATTATCGCCTGCAACTGAATACCGCGCTATTTTATTCCAAACGCAAAGACATGCAAGTCAGCACCTCCTTCCAAAGTGATCCCAATGATCCGCTGACTTATGTGTATTACACCGGCAATGCCGCCGAAGGTGAGAATTACGGCCTTGAAATGGATGCGCTGTGGCAGGTGAATCGCAATTTAAGCTTACATGGTTCAGTGGGCTATTTAAAAGCCACTTACACCGATTACATCACCATCGACGGTGACTTCAGCGGCCGCGAGCAAGCCCATGCCCCGAATTACACCGCCAACCTGGGTATGACATATATGGGCGATGGCGGTTTTTTTGCTCGCATGGATTATCAGGCGGTGGATGAATTTTACTTTTCTGATTCTCATGACCAGCGTGCCGAAAGTAAACAACTGCTGCATGTTAAAGTGGGTTACCAGGCACCTCAGTGGGCTGTGTATGCCTGGGGCCGAAATGTACTGGATGAACGCTATGCGGTGCGGGGATTTTATTTTGGCCTTGAACCGCCGAATTACGAGGACACGTTATACACCCATCTCGGTGATCCGCAACATTTTGGCGTGACCTTTGAATTTGATTTTTAGGAGCTTTTTTATGAAAATTTCTGTCGATATCAGTTTATACCCGTTAACCGAAGACTTTTTAACCGTGGTCGATGATTTTATTCAAAAACTGAAAAAGGAACCTGAATTAACGGTAAAGGTTAATGACTTAAGCACCCAGGTGTTTGGTAACTATGAAACAGTTTTAACCAAGGTCAATGCCGCCATGCAGGCCACCCATGAAAAAACCCCGAAAGCGGCGTTTATCATGAAGATTTTAAATGGCGATTTACTGGATCAACACAGCGGCCAGTATGCCTGAATTTTTTATTCTTTGGTGGCAGGGATTACAAGCGCTTGATTGGCTTGAATTGATTGCCGTCGTTACAGCGGTGCTCTACCTGTGGCTGGCCATACGTGAAAATATCTGGTGCTGGTTTTATGCTTTTATCAGCACCGCACTGTCCATTTATATTTTTCACCAGGTGAATTTACTCAGTGAATCCTTGCTTAATATTTTCTACCTGGTGATGGCTGTGTATGGCTGGTACCAATGGCGCGGCGGTCAAACCGATAATCCGCGTCAGATTCAGAAATGGCCACTGAAAAAACACCTGCTGTGGATTTCGGTAACGGCGGTGTTTGTGCCACTGCTCGGCTTATACACCCAGCAATATGGCGCTGCCTATCCTTATTTAGATGCCTTTACCTCATGTTTTGCGGTCTTGACCACCATTCTGGTGGCGTATAAGGTGTTTGAAAACTGGTATTACTGGCTGGTGATAGACAGCGTGTCCATGTGGCTGTACTGGCAAAAAGAACTGTACTTTTTCACCGGCTTATTCGCTATTTATCTTATTATGGTACTCATAGGTATTATCCAGTGGTCCAAAAGTTATGACCGACAATCGACACAGACTGCAACGCATTGAATTTGTTGCTGAAGCCGGGCTAATCGAAGCCCGGCCGATTAAGCATGGTTTAAATAACCACAGTTTTCATGTCATCACTGAACAAGGCCATTATTTTGTGCGTTTCAATGCGGTTATTTCAGGCGTTAACCGACAGCGTGAAGCGCAGATCCATACGTTAATTGAACCCTTACATATCAGTCCAAAGGTGCTGGTTAACGACCTGCAGAATAATGTTCTGATTACTGACTGGTGTCGCGGCAAACTCTGGCAAGCACAGGATTTCCGGAACAATGACTTTGTAAAATCCCTGGCAGATCAATTAAAACGATTCCATGAAATCGAACTCACTGAACAACCACTCTTCGCAGACAGCCGCCTCGATAAACGCTTATTGAATTATGCCGAAAACCAAAAAGACCGGATTAAAAGCCACATCAATCGCCACATCGATAAGCTCGATGAACTGGGCTTTTGGAAAGCCAATCAATACCTCACCCACTTCGATTTAAATCCGCGCAATATCATCGGCCGCCGGCCGCCCATGCTACTGGACTGGGAATTTTCAGGGCTTGGACACCCGTTAATTGACTGGCTGATTATCGAATATGAAAGCGGCCAGTCCCTGGAAGATTTCTATCGTCATTATGATGATAATGACTGGTTACCCCCGTTACGCGCCCTGATTCAAATAATGATGCAAATCTGGGCAAAATGAACTTGTGAGATGTTCCCGCCTCAAGTAGAATAGCCACCTCAAATCAGGACGACCGTCCTGACAAGAGCCCGGGTGGCGGAATTGGTAGACGCGCCAGCTTCAGGTGCTGGTGGGGGCAACCCCGTGGAGGTTCAAGTCCTCTCCCGGGCACCATTTATAACTTCCTTTAAAATTTTCCTGTCACAAACGTAGAGTTACGCATTATTGACATATCCGCCGTGGTGATTAAGATAGGGTTTTAAAAATAATCTAGTTTTATGAAAAACAAATTTATGCAGCGGGCCATTGAACTGGCGCGTGATGGGATGGATGCCGGAGCCGGCGGGCCGTTTGGTTCGGTGGTGGTTAAAGACGGTGAAATTATCGCCGAAGGCTATAATCGCGTCACCTCGGATAATGACCCGACAGCGCATGCGGAAGTCACAGCCATTCGTGAAGCCTGCCAAAAACTGGGTACTTTTCAGCTGGAAGATTGTGAGATTTACACCTCCTGTGAACCCTGTCCGATGTGCCTGGGTGCAATTTACTGGGCCCGACCAAAAGTGGTTTATTATGCCTGCAGCCGTGCCGATGCCGCGGCCATCGATTTTGATGATCAGTTAATTTACGATGAGATTGATGCCGGAATTGACAACCGCCAGATACCCTTTAAACAGATTCAGCGTGAAGAAGCCTTAGGTGTTTTTGACGCCTGGCAGAAGAAAACCGATAAAATTGAGTATTAACATGTCACAACGCAAAGCTCATCCACAGGTGATTGAATTTTTACAAAACAGACGTTCTGTTCTGATCAAGCATTTAACCGAACCTGGCCCGAATAAGGAAGAATTAGATACCATTCTAACCATCGCCACGCGGGTACCCGATCACCGCAAACTTGAGCCATGGCGTTTACTGGTTATTCAGGGTGAAGGCCGCGACCAGTTAGGTCAGAAACTGGCCGATATCCGGGCTAAAAAGCATGACCTGATTCCGCGACAACTGGAGATCGAAGCCAATAATTTTAAACGCGCACCGCTGGTCATCGCTGTAGTATCATCACCAGAAGAAGGTAAAACACCCATCGAAGAGCAGACTTGTTCAGGTGCTGTGGTCGCCCAGCATATTAACCTGGCTGCAGCCGCATTAGGCTATGCCAGTCAATGGGTCACCGGCTGGTCTTGTCTGGATAAAGATGCGCAGAAGGCCATGGGACTTGCTGACCATGAATGGATTATTGGTTATGTTTACATCGGTTCAACAGAAGATGAACCCGCTGATCGTGCCCGGCCCGATTTAAACGATAAAGTCACATACGTCAATACGAAATGATTGTTCTCGGCATTGAATCTTCCTGTGACGAAACCGGTATCGCCATTTATAACAGCGAAACTGGGGCATTACTGGCGGATCAGCTCTACAGCCAGATTGAACTGCATGCCCAATACGGCGGTGTGGTGCCGGAACTGGCGTCACGCGATCATGTGCGTAAGATTGTGCAGCTGGTGGAACAGGCCTGTGAAGAAGCCGGATTAACACTTAAAGACATCGATGCCGTGGCGTACACCGCCGGGCCCGGTTTAATCGGCGCCCTGTTAGTGGGTGCTTGCGTCGGTCGCTCAATGGCCTGGGCGCTGGATATTCCCAGTGTGGAAATTCATCACATGGAAGGTCATTTACTGGCGCCTTTATTGGCCGAAGATAAGCCTGAATTCCCGTTTTTATGTTTACTGGTTTCAGGTGGGCATACTTTATTGGTGGACGTTCAAAACTTAGGCGATTATCAAATTCTCGGTGATACCTTAGATGATGCCGCCGGCGAGGCTTTTGATAAAACCGCAAAAATGCTCGGATTGCCCTATCCCGGTGGCCGCTATATTGCTGAATTTGCCGAACAGGGCGATATCACACGCTTTAAATTTCCCCGCCCGATGATGAACCGGCCGGGTCTGGATTTTAGTTTCTCAGGCCTTAAAACCTTCACCCGGGTGACCTGGGAAAACAATCAGGGTGATGAAGATATTAATCAATTAAAAGCCGATATTGCCGCCTGTTTCCAGGACGCCGTGGTCGATACTTTAACTAAAAAATGCCTGCGTGCGATTAAACAAACCGGCCACACGTCGTTGGTGATTTCCGGCGGCGTCAGCGCCAACCGGCAACTCCGTGAAACCCTAAATAAAATGGGTAAGAAGCATCGTTTCAAGTCCTACTTTCCGGACCTCAAATACTGCACCGACAACGGCGCCATGATTGCCATCGCCGGCGCCATGCGATTACAAGAAAACATCCCACAAAAAGAAACTGCCATCCGTGCCCAGCCGCGCTGGAGTTTAGAGCAGTTAAGCCCGCCATGATTATTTTTTACAGCACGCTCAGTTCAACTTTGTGAACATCATCCAATCGTATTTCCTTTCGAATTATCCAAAGATCATAAGCTTGTTGCATGGCCAGCCAGCTTTCAGGACTGCGCCCCAAAGCTTTTGATAATCGCAATGCCATTTCAGGACTGATACCACTTTGTCCTTTTAATATCCGATTTAATGTTGAAGCCGCCACATTCAACTGCTTCGCTAAATAACGACAACTTAAATCATATGGGTTCATATAAGTGGCTTTAATAAATTCTCCGGGGTGTGGTGGGTTATGCATATACATCAGTGATAATCCTCATAATTAACTTTATAGACGTGTCCGTCATTAAACTCAAAGGTTAGCCGCCAATTCCCACTAACAATCACAGACCACAAACCTGATAGTTGACCTATTAAGGGATGTAAACGATAACCAGGGATATTTAAGTCATCAATACTATGGGCTGAATCCAAAGCCGCTAACTGCATGCGCAATCGCTTGGCATGTTTAGCTTGAATTCCTCTGGTTGTACCTGTACGAAAAAATTGAGCCAACCCTTTATGCTTAAATGATTTAATCACCTAACAAGTGTATCGCATTGCGCAACACGAGTCTATTATTAATCACTATTATTTTAAACGGCTGAATCAAATTATGTCTTGCTAAGTATGAATTGACTTTATAACCACCGCTTAATACACTGGTTTAAGTTCAGTGCGTTAGAACAATATGATAAAAACAATTTATATAATCTTGCTTCTACTCTTTAGTCAATGGGTGACGGCTAAAGTTGCTTATTTGCCACTGGTTGAAGTCAGCTATCCTTACCCAAAGAGAACAGCAATAGCAATCATGGATTTAGATTCAGGTCAGTTCTTAAATCAACTCGAAATTGGCAGTCAAGTGGGGCCGGTTTTTTTAAATGATACAGGGCATCATTTATATGCAGCAGCGAACTATGATAAAAGAATAGTACTTATTGATACTGGAACATTTGAAATTGAAACGGAATGGGATGGCTTACCTACTTATCCGGATAAAATTATTTTAAGTGAAGACAATAGTAAACTTTATTTTCTTGATTTAGGTGTGGGACTCGGCATTAATAGCTTGTATCAAATTGACCTTGTCAACAACCAAATAAGCACTGCGCTTAACTTTCCTGATTCCAGTATTAAAGATGTTATTTACAGCGAAGATTTAAGCCATATTTCGCTTTTGGTTCACAACAACAACACAAACCAAACAAGCATCCAAACATATCATAGTAATGACTTAACACTTAAACACTCCACCGCCATATCAGATTACCACATTGCATTCATGATAGATAATTCTGGTGAAGTTTTTTATACCATCGATAATCAGCTGTTACAAATTCAATCCAGAAAACTGAGCGACAACTCGCTTAATTGGTCTTTTAGCTATCCTAATGAAATGGCTTTTTATGCCATAACTGAACAAGGTACACTTGATTTAATGGTATCAGGTTATGTTAATTCTTATCTCATCGACAAACAAACCGGATATGGCAATCCACTTACAGCAAACGGCTCAGTAGATACTTTAAATGGCCATTATGAACGTATAAATTCAAACGATTTTGTGCAATTTGATTCACCAGCCATCGTATGTATTACCGGTATTTGTAGTTTGGGATCAAAATTACACATTAAAAAAATTAACTTAATTGATAATACAAGTGAAACAATATATCAATCACAAAATTATTTAGGTAGCAGACCGATTGGCCGTTTTGTTGGTGAAAATTTCTATCGTGGAACAGCTGTTCAGCAAGTACCGGTTTTTAATCACCTGAGTTTAATTTTATTATTAAGCGGTATTATTATTTTGGCTTCATTGAGAAATACGGGGTTTAGGCATTAAGTAACAAAACTTCTCAGTCTCCAATAAATTATCATAGTCACGGGCCTTGCGCCCGCAATGCCACGCATTAGCACTCAATCATTATTATCTTCTCAATATCAGAGTCTTGTTATTACATGCATTTTGCCATTGGGCACCCACAAGGGGTGCGGCTACAAGCTTGTAAAAATTATAATTAAACTTCATCTTAAATATTCAAATACGACGCTATATTTACGGTCAGTCCACTGACGCATGTTTCGCACTGGCGAGCGCAGCGAGTCAAACAGCGAAACTCATTTAAGACTGCGCAAGGGTTGCGGTTTGCACGCAGTGCAAGAAGCGGCCCTGGAGCCACCCTTTACTGGGCCGTCCAGCCCCCATCCAAAGCAATCGCCTGCGCCGTAATATTCCGAGCCGCGGGACTGATTAAAAAAGCAGCGGTGCCGGCGAGTTCTTCGACGCTGACAAATTGTTTTTTCGGCATGTGCTTAAGCATGATTTTTTCGACGACCTCATCTTCACTGATACCGTGGGCTTTCGCCTGTTGGCTGATTTGGTCTCGCACCATGGCGGTATCGACGTAGCCGGGGCATAAGGTGTTAATGGTGATATCAAAATCAGCAACTTCTAAGGCCAGGGTTTTGGCCAAGCCTAAAAGTCCGTGTTTGGCGGAAATATAGGCAGATTTATAGGCCGAAGCCACCAGGGAATGGACCGAACCAATGTTAATTATGCGGCCAAAATTGTTGGCTTTCATGCTTGGTAGTACAGCCTGAGTGGTCATCGCGGGACCCATCAGCATGACGTTGATCAGTTGTTGCCATTTTTCACGCGGAAATTCTTCAAGCGGTGAAACATATTGGACCCCAGCGTTATTAACCAGAACATCGATGCCCTTGTCTTCGGCCCGGGCTTTTAAAGCCGCTAAATGGTCCTCATTGCAGACATCCAACTGCATGATATCCACATCAAGCCCTTGTTGCTTAAGTTGTAGTTGGGTTTCCGTGAGCGAATCCAGATTGTAATCGCTCAGGATAACATGATGATCCTGCGCTAAGTGGCGTCCAATAGCTAAACCAATACCACCACTGGCACCGGTAATCACAACCTGTTTGGATTTTTTATTCATGGCTCATATACTCCAAAACATCTTTATCCGCTTGAATTAAACCCGTCGGCTGTGCGCTTATTGGTGGTATATTTTCAGCGGATAAGGGCGCTAATTCTTTGTCTTTCATCATTCGCGTCTGGGTGGAAATATATTGACTGGCCGGCAACGACTTTTGTTCATTCAAATGCGCCCACATCATATCCAAAGCCTGCTCAAGGTAGGGATGCATCGGCACAAACTGCACATTAAAGCCGGGATAGGCTAAGAAGGCATCAAAATGCTGGACGTTTTCAATCTCATAAAAACGCAGGTTTTTGTTGGCATTTCGGGCACTCTGGTTTTTTGTAAAGTAAGCCCGCGAGGCGTGGTTAATGGCCACGGTGCCATCGGCGGTGCCATGTAAAATAATCGTCGGCGTCTGATCTAAGTCACCGTCAACCTGAATCGCTTTAATCGCAGACGCCATCTCTGGTGAACGGGCTTTGTTATAGAAACACTGCTGTGCTTCAAAACCGAAATTCGGGTGCATCATCAGGCGTTTATCCGGTTCACCATTACCACCAACACCGGCCACTTCAATGCCATTAGCCGGGGAAATGCCGTTACCTTTGGCGAACATGGTTTTTATTTCCGTTTCAGTTAATGCCCGGGCCTGACCCATTTGAGTCATACCCGAAAAAACCACGCCACAGAGCTGATCTTCGGGCTTGGTCTGTAAATAGCTGTTGACGTATGTATGACCGATACTGGCCCACATATGACTTAGGGTATTGATTTGCGCCATTGCCAGGGCTTCTTGAGTTATCCCGGCTTGAAGCAGCTTATCCATGGCTGCTGCCGGCAAATCGGTGGCATCATCAGGCAATAGCCCGGATGTTTGCAAGACCAGACAACGTTGCATCAACCACGGTTGAATCAATCCGGTATTGGCTTTAAAAGGCGCTTCATTTAATGACGGATGCAAAGCGGCACATGGCTCATACACACCCAACAGGGTGCCTAATTCAATCAGACTTTGGGTTTCGATTTCTTTAACATCACCATCTTTTTTTATTGTATAGTCATAATCTAAATTCAGTTGCGGCTCAGCCGCCACCACCGCATCGATCAAACCGTCTTTATCAAGCTCAGCGGCGCGAATCACGGCGCCACCGCCATTAGAAATACTGGCTGCCATGACGGTCACATTGTTTTTATTGAGTTCGGCATCGACCTCTGATGTTAAAACCGCTAAACCATAACGCGTCGCATCCAGGACAAATTCACCCCAGTACTGCTCAGGATGAACGCCAGAAAAAGGCTGTTTTTGAATCACCTGTAAACCATTCGCCTCAGGCAATCGCGTGGCTTCCGCCAAAGGATTGTCAGCATCAACGAGTGTGCCATCAATGGCGTAAACCTGATCACCCTCAAGTGCCATTTGGGTGCCGGTGCCTTTATCAGTATAAACCACGGCACAATTATGCATTAAACCCCAGGTGCCGGTGGTCGCCACTGAACCCAGCACATGGCGAGAACCACTGGACGGTGCCACCAACAGGCAGGGATTTTCATGATTAAAGTTATCGGGAATTTGTAAAACCATGGTGTGGTAAGTAATATCAGCTACGCTGCGCTGATGCCAGTATTCAGTACCGGCAATGGCTCTAGTGTTTTCAGTAAAACCATACAATCGACCAAACCCACCGGCATCGGTTAAATCGTTTAAGGCTTTAAATTGATGGTAATAAGCTGAGCGTCTTAACTCAGCCGCGGACGGATTTTCACTTATCTCAGGTCCGTTCGCAGCGCGTAATTGTTCTAAAGACAAACCGGCGGTAAGTAAATTATCACTCTGACCGTCATAGTAAACTTTTTTGAGATAAACTGGCGTATCAGTGACTGCCTGTTCCGTTGGTTTTTCAACCACAGTCTGGCAAGCCGTTAATAACAATATGGATATGAATAGAAAAATAGGGGATTTCATCAGTATTTCCTCGATAAAGATAAAAAGTGTGGACGCCGCCGATTTAGCAACGGCGCCCAAGAGAGGAAGAACAATTACAAATCTGTGCATGCATTATCACCGCCGTAGCCAGTGTCTTACGCATGCCAATTTTCATTAATTTAAAATCGGTAGTTTAATGCCACATACCAGGTGCGCGGTGCGCCGTAATAAGCCGTCTGGATATTACCCACACTGGCGAATTCCTGCGCATCGACTTTATATACTTCGTCGGTTAAGTTCTTACCACCGGCACGAATTGACCAGCGCGGATCGGCGAAGTCATAAGCGACATAGGCATTGGTTAACCAGTACTGGTCTTGTGACAACACATCACGGTTATCCACCGATAAATACATGTCATCGGTAAAGCTGGCATTGGCACCGAAACGGAATGTGGCACCACCATCTAAATACATGTTGTGGTTAAAACCCAAACGGAAGGTCCATTCCGGAGAGAATGGTGGCGTGTCTTCAGAGCGATCCTGATCAGGGTAACGGAAGTCAAAGAACTCTTTGTAGTCCGCATCCAGATAACCAATGGAAGTATACACAGTGGTTCCGGCAGATAACAAATAAGTCATTTCCAGTTCAGCCCCTTTAATATCCAGTTCTGCGGCATTAATCACCGGGAAGCTGGAAATGTCTTCGGCTACTCGTGCCTGAAAGTCTTCGTAATCACTGCTGAAAACGGCCCAGTTGGCGCGTAAACGATTATTCATAAACATCGATTTACCACCGATTTCATAGGTCCAAACTGTTTCCGGATCAAAAGAACTGACATCGGTCGCTGCATTGGCTCGACCATTAAAACCACCGGATTTAAAGCCTTTTGAAACACTACCGTACATCATGTGACTTTCATTAAAGCTATAATCAAGTGAGACATGTGGCGTGACATCATCCCAACTATCTGATGCCTGGAATGCGAAAGTACCTTCTAGAAACGGACCAGCCGTTGAAAATGTACTGGTGGTGCGGTCGTAATCTTTTTTATCTTTTGAGTAACGCACACCGGCAGTTAAGCCCCAACGATCAGACAAGGTCCAGTTACCCTGCGCAAACAAGGCATAAGAGGTGGTCTCTAAATCATCATCAATGGTGCGTAAGAAATCTAAAGGCACACCACCGAATTGTAAGAAATCATCGGCAAACGCTTTTTGGTGCGAAGGCACATCTTCTTTCATGTAATACATACCCATGACCGCATTAAAACCGGAATTGTTGTCATACAAGAACTGAAATTCCTGGCTGGTCTGGTTTTGGTCGACACCGACAAACACATCACCCAGTTCAAGAACCGTGGCATCAATATCAATAAAAGAATCCGACTGTAAATCACGATAAGCCGTAATCGACTTAAAGGTCCAGTCTTCATTCATCATGTAATCCACATGAAAGCTGACACCGTAATGAGTCAGTTCCTGGTTTTCATCATTGGTAAACGATGAGCGTCCGGTAAAATCATATTCGCCGGTTTCAGGTAAACGTAATAAAATCGGATTGGTCGGGTCAGCCAGATCAACCGCAATTAAAGGCGCTTCAGAACGACCTAAGCTTAAGGCATTTTCCTGATCAGTGTAATCAAAAGATAATGTCCAGTTTAATTGCGAGGTTGGATTTGAATCGATAATCACCCGTGCAGCGGTGTTATCCCGGTCATTATAATGCTGACCGGTGAGTGGATCAGTCACATAGCCGTTATCCAGACTATAAACCGTCGAAAAACTCATGTTGGTGTTTTCGCTCACCGCACCGGTTAAATAGGCTTTACCTGAGGTTTTACTGTAATCGCCATACAAAAACTCAAATTCACCACTGAATTCCTCTGAAGGTGTTCGCGTAACCACATTAACCGCACCACCGATGGTGTTTTTACCGTAAAGTGTACCCTGAGGACCACGCAGAACCTCAATCCGGTCAACGTCATATAAATTCATGAGAGCGCCTTGAATACGGGACATGTAGACACCGTCCACATAAACACCAACGCCCGGATCAAACGTTTGCAGGGCATCAGGCTGACCAATACCACGAATATAGATATTGGCACTGGAGGCAGAACCACGACCCAACACTAAATTCATGTTTGGTACTGCACCGTTCAAGCCATCTAAATTCTCGGCCTGGGCGTCTTCTAAATCTTCTCGAGAGAAATTGGTTACGGCAACCGGAACGTCCTGGGCGGACTCCTCCGTTCTTCGTGCCGTTACTTTGACATCATCTAAGGCCAAAGTATCTTCGTTTTGCTGTTCTTCTGTTTCAGCATCAGACTGGGCCAGTGCCACACTGCTGATACCTAAACCCAAAACCGAAGCCATTAAAATTTGGCTTAAGGCTTTGCTTAATTTTGACTGTTTCATAATGGTGTCCCCATAAAAATAATTGTCCACCGGCTATGGTACAACAAATATTTAACTTTATTCAACATCTGTTTAATTTATTCATACAGTTATTGGAGACATAAGCATGCTAAAATGCTCCCCTTTTGTACTTTTGATACGTTAAATCATCACATGGCCAAGCAACCATCCACCAAAGACCGCATCTTAGATGCCGCCGAAAAACTGTTTGCCACCCGTGGCTTTTACGGTGTCTCGATTCGTCAGATTACCACTGAAGCCGATGTCGATCCTGCGCTGGCCAGTTACCACTTTGGCAAGAAAAAAGATATATTCAATGCGGTGATGTTGCGCCGGGCTGAAGTTTTAAACCGGGAACGTATTGCCATGCTCGATGACTGTATTCGCCGCGCTAAACCCGATCCGGCACCTTTAAACGAAATCATTGACGCCTTTACCCATGCCCTGCTGAACCGTGCCACCCAGGGTGGTCAGGGCTGGAAACATTATTTTGCCATTATCGCCCAAATTAATAACCATCCCGAACTGGGCGGCATTATCATGACGCAGTATTTCGATCCCCTGGCGAAGAAATTTATCGCTGCCATTCAGGAAACCATGCCCGACAGTCAACCCGAAGATCTGTATTGGTGCTATCATTTTTTATCCGGTGCCTTAACGCTGACGTTTTCCGGAACCGAACGCATTAATAACTTATCAGAAGGCTTATGTCCGCCGTCCGATTTATACGCCGTCCATGATCGACTGGTGCCTTTTATTACGGCAGGCTTTAAAGTATTCGCGCAACAATCTAAAATAAAACAATGACCCAAAATCAGATAACAAGAAACCCAGGCACTGAAATTAATTTAGACTGGATTAACAATATTCAGGCCAACACCAGCGCGACCGAACGCCGTGCAGCCACTTTGGGCGCCCGGCGCTCCATAAAAAAAGACCACCAGGCCGCCTGGCTGATTAAAGCCATCAGCCTTATTGACTTAACTACTCTAGCCGGTGATGACACCGAACAACGGGTAAGGCGATTATGTGCCAAAGCCAAGAACCCTTTGCGACAGGATTTAAAAGAAGCTTTAGGTATTGGCGATATGAATCTGACGACAGGTGCGGTTTGTGTTTATCATGATATGCTGGCAACAGCCCATAAAGCGCTGGAAGGTACTGACATTCATCTGGCTGCTGTCTCAACGGGTTTTCCCGCCGGTTTAACGCCGCATGAACTCAAAGTTGCCGAAATTAAAGCCTCGGTGAAAGCCGGTGCCGATGAAATCGATGTGGTGATTACCCGTAAACATGTTTTTAAACAAGACTGGCAGGCTTTATACGATGAAGTCAGGGAATACCGCGAAGCCTGCGGTGATGCCCATTTGAAAACCATTTTAGCCACCGGTGAGCTCGCTACTTTAAGGAATGTCGCCAAAGCCTCAATGGTGTGTATGATGGCCGGCGCTGATTTCATCAAAACCTCCACCGGTAAAGAATCGGTGAATGCCACCTTACCGGTGTCACTGACCATGATCCGCCAGATTCGTGATTATTTACATTTAACCGGTTATAAAGTGGGTTATAAGCCCGCCGGTGGCATCAGCAAAGCCAAAGACGCCCTGGTGTATTTATCGATGATGAAAGAAGAACTGGGTGACGAATGGCTCGAACCGGAACTGTTCCGTTTCGGCGCGTCCAGTTTGCTCGGCGATATTGAACGTCAGCTGGAACATCATGTCACCGGCCATTATTCAGCCGCCCATCGTCACGCCATAGGCTAAAAATTATGAACATTAAAGAGATACTAAAAACCATGGATTACGGCACCGCTCCTGAAAGTCAAACCGCTGCTAATGAGTGGTTAAAACAATCACCCTTTGGTCATTTTATTAACAATAAATGGGTTAAAGGCGATAACCACTTTGACAGTATTAACCCGGCCACCGGTAAAAAACTGGCACAAATCAGCCAGGCCGATAATGTCGTCGTTAACAAAGCCGTTAAAGCCGCCGAACAAGCCGCGCCGAAATGGCAGGCCTTAAGCGGTCACGAACGCGCCAAGTATTTATATGCGCTGGCACGCCTGATTCAGAAAAACAGCCGCATTCTTTCGGTTTTAGAAACTTTGGATAATGGCAAACCGATACGGGAAAGCCGCGATATTGACATACCATTAGCCGCCAGGCATTTTTATCACCATGCCGGCTGGGCACAATTACTCGATTCCGAATTACCCGACCATAAAGCCCTTGGTGTTGTTGGCCAGGTCATTCCCTGGAATTTCCCGATGCTGATGATGGCCTGGAAAATCGCCCCGGCCATTGCCACCGGCAATACCGTGGTGTTAAAGCCAGCCGAACAAACGTCCTTAACGGCACTTTATTTTGCCGAATTGTGCCAACAGGCCAACTTACCCGAAGGTGTGGTGAATATCGTTACCGGTGACGGCCGGGTCGGTGAAGCCATTGTTAATCACAAAGATATTCAGAAAATCGCTTTTACCGGTTCCACCGCCGTCGGTCGGAAAATCCGCGAAGCCACCGCCGGCAGTGGCAAAAAACTGAGTTTGGAACTGGGCGGCAAATCAGCGTTTATCGTTTGTGAGGATGCCGATCTCGATGCCGCTGTGGAAGGCGTGGTCGATGCCATCTGGTTTAACCAGGGCGAAGTCTGCTGTGCCGGATCACGCCTGCTCATTCAGGAGTCGGTGGCCGAGCGCTTTGAACAGAAGCTTCAGGAACGCATGACTAAATTACGCATCGGCGATCCCCTGGATAAATCCACCGATGTCGGTGCCATTGTTAATAAAGAACAACATCAGAAAATTACCGAGATGGTGAACACCGGGGTCAAGCAAGGTGCACGGATTTTACAGGCACCCTGCGAATTACCCAAAGCCGGTTATTTTTACCCACCGACGTTACTGGCCGATGTGGCGCCCGGCGATCTGGTGGTTCAGGAAGAGATTTTTGGACCCGTACTGGTGGGCATGACTTACCGAACACCGGCTGAAGCGGTGGACTTGGCCAACAACAGTCGTTATGGACTGGCTGCCACCATCTGGAGTGAAAACATTAATCTGGCACTTCATCTGGCACCCCAAATGCAGGCCGGTGTGGTCTGGATTAACTGCGCCAATCAGTTCGATGCCGCCGCTGGTTTTGGTGGTGTGAAAGAATCCGGCTTTGGTCGTGAAGGTGGTTTTGAAGGCCTGTTTGAATACCTCAAACCCAGTGACTTTAGTGCCAAAAAATCTGCTCAAAAAGCCAACAAAGCCTCCGGTGAAAGCATTGCAACTGACGCCATGGACAGAACCGCAAAAATGTACATCGGCGGCAAACAGGTCCGACCGGATGGTGGCTATTCCTATCCGGTATTAAACGCCAAAGGTACCACCATTACGCAAGCCGGTCTTGGTAACCGCAAAGATGTCCGCAATGCCGTGGAAGCCGCTGCTAATGCGAAACAATGGTCAAAAATGACGGCTTATCAACGCCAGCAAGTCATGTATTTTATTGCCGAGAACTTAAGCCTGAGAACCGATGAATTTATCGACCGCTTAAAAGACTTCGGCCACAGCCCAGGCGCTGCCAAAAAAGAAGTTGAACAAAGTATCGAACGGCTGAATTATTATGCCGCCTGGTGCGATAAATTTGACGGTCGGGTGCATGCTGTACCGATGCGGGCAGTGGCCATGGCCATGCATGAACCGATTGGCGTGATTGGCATCGCCTGCCCGGCCGAAAACCCTTTGTTAAGTTTTGTGTCTCTTATGGCACCGGCACTGGCCATGGGTAATCGTGTGGTGATGCTGGCCGATGAAGCCTTTCCTTTACCGGCATTGGATTTGTATCAGGTTATAAACACATCCGATGTACCCGCGGGCACCGTGAATATTTTATCGGGTCGGCATGAGGATATGCTGAAAACACTGGCCGGGCATTTAAACCTGGATGCGCTCTGGTATTTCGGCGATCAAGCCGGTGCCACTTTGGTGGAACAAGAATCGGCACTTAATTTAAAACGCACCTGGACCCATACTGAGGCCAAAGACTGGACTTCAGTCAAAGCCCGGGGCAAAACATTTTTACGCCATAGCGTGGAAGTGAAAAACATCTGGACACCTTACGGCGAATAACGGACTAATCATGACAAAAAATACAGATTTATTAACAGAACAACACCGTGCTGCTGCGCGCATAATTGACGATGCCTGCGGTGAATTACGCCCTAAAGTGGCTCTGATTTTAGGCTCCGGCCTGGGCAAAGTCAGCGAAGCGGTGGAAGTGATAGAACGCCTGGATTATAAAGACTTGCCCGGTTTTCCCGAACTCGGTGTCGGCGGTCACAGTGGCACCTTATCGATTGTCACTCTGGACGGGCATCCGTTAATTGTTTTGAATGGTCGCTGTCATTATTACGAACAAGCCGATGCCGCGGCCATGGCACCGATTATCGGTGCCTTGAAAGCATCTGCCGTTGAAACTTTAATTATCACCAATGCCGCCGGTTCCCTGTTAAATCAGGTCCCCGGCTCGATTATGCTGATTAAGGATTATTTGAACTTCACCGGCCAGTCACCGCTCTTCGGTTGTCCGCACGATCAGCGCTTTGTGAATATGGCCAACGCCTATAACGCCGATTTCAGGTATTATTTTAAGCAAATCGCCCGACAACATAAAATTCCACTGTCACAAGGCGTTTATGCCTGGATGGCAGGACCTCAATTTGAAACCCCGGCAGAAATTAAAGCCATCCGCCAGCTCGGCGCTGATGCAGTTGGCATGTCCACCGTCCCGGAAACCATTCTGGCACGATATCACGGCATGAAAGTCGCCGGCTTATCGGTGATCACCAATTACGGTGCCGGTATGGACGACGGCGGCATCAGCCACGACCAAACCCTCAGCTATGCGCCTAAAGCCGCCAACGACATGAAACAACTCATCGCCGGCTTTTTAGACCATTATTACGCCTAAATGGACTTAGGTGTGCAGCCTAAGATTGGACTCAGTAGCGGCGACTTAAATCAATTTTCTAACTGCGACATCCTCGTGCTCCGACACGGGGATCCACGTTCACAAAGTGAACAAAAGCACAGTTTTTACTTGTCTATTTTGAAGCATACAAAAGCCGATTATTAACAGATATCAAGCATGGGTCTCCGGATCAAGTCCGAAGACGTCGCAGGTAGATACAGGATATTGCTTCCGCTCGCACAAACCCTCTCAATCCGTTAAAATACCTGTTTAACCACGTCTGATAACGACATGCTGCCCCAGGAAATCATTAAAAAGAAACGTGACGGTCTGACTTTATCCACCGATGAACTTAATGAGTTCGTCCGTGGCGTCACCGATGAGTCGGTGAGCGAAGCCCAGATTGCCGCTTTTGCCATGGCGGTGTATTTTCAGGACATGGACTTTGAGGAATGCCGAGATTTTACCTTTGCCATGCAGCATTCGGGTGATACGTTGGATTGGTCGGATTGTGATTTACGCGGCCCGGTGCTGGATAAACATTCCACCGGTGGTGTCGGCGATAAAGTCTCACTGATGCTGGCACCGATTTTGGCCGCCTGTGGCGCGCATGTGCCGATGATTTCAGGGAGGGGCCTCGGCCACACCGGTGGCACTTTGGATAAGCTCGAAGCCATTCCCGGCTATAACACCCACATCGACGTGACTGAATTTAAACGCATCACCCGAAAAGTCGGCTGCTCCATTATCGGCCAGACATCTAAACTGGCCCCGGCGGATAAACGCATCTACGCCACCCGTGATATCACCGCCACCGTTGATTGTATCCCCCTCATCACCGCATCGATTCTCTCGAAAAAGCTCGCTTCAGGACTCGATGCCCTGATTATGGATGTGAAATGCGGAAATGGCGCTTTCGCCAATAACCCGGAGATGGCGCGCGCGCTTGCCAAGAACATCGTTAAGGTCTCACCGATTCCAACCCGAGCCCTGATTACCGATATGAATCAGGTCCTCGGCCACTCCGCCGGAAACGCTGTGGAAATCCGAGAAACCATTGACTACCTCACAGGCGATCACGTCGATACCCGCTTACACGAACTGGTGAAACGCCTGGCCGCCGAATTACTCCTGATGGGCAATATTGAATCAGACCTCGATACCGCATTAATTAAAGTCCAAACCGTTCTCGATAACGGTCAGGCCGCAGAAAAATTCAGCTTTATGACCTCAGTCCACGGCGGCCCGGCGGACCTCATCGACAAACCGGAAGACTATCTCAAACGCGCCCCAATCATCGAACCCGTATTCGTCCCCGAAGCCGGCACCCTGACCGCCACCGCCTGCCGCGACATCGGCCTGATCGTGGTCGAACTCGGCGGCGGCCGCCGAAAATCCGCCGATCAAATCAACCACAGCGTCGGCCTCACCCAACTCGCCCCGATTGGTACATATTTAGATAATCAAACACCCTTATGCTTAGTTCATGCTAAATCAAAAGAAGATTTCGAACGTGCAAAAGCGCAGTTATTGAAAGCAGTTACTGTGAGTGATAAAACAGTAGAGACAGAACAGTCGATTATTAATGAGGTGATTTGAAACATCACCTGTCGCCCCGCCTATTTAAAAATTAAGCGACGTATTCGGGCTTGACCCGGATATCCAGTGAGCGCAGCGAACAAAAGCGAAGCTTTTATTTACTACAATCCTCGATATACTCATCCACAACCGCATGAAAGGATTCTTTCACTTCTTCGGCCGTGGCACCATCAAACACCAGAATATCAGAGGTATCCACCACCTCACCAATAAAGGTCTCATCTTCATCGCTGTATTTTATCGCTGCTTCGTAATTTTTGTATTTCATAACTTGTAACCTGTTTCAGTCAATAATTACCCACTTCTCTATTTAGCTAGCTTTATCCTTAGAAGAAAATTATCCAAATCATCTTCATTATCAAAATGACAATCACTTTCTGATTTTTCTTGAGAGAAATTTATCACTGTACGATAATGGTTAAAGACTCTATATGAGACACCTTCATAGTTATAAACATAAAAAATTTTGCTCAAGTCTTTATTTGAAACAAGAATAGCTTCAATTGTTCTTGAAGGCCGTAAATACTCTGTATTTTTGATTTTGATATTATTCATTAACTAATTTTTTCTCAATATCTTCATATTAATGTGGTTTATCTTATCGGCTGTTTTATTAAAGAAACTCGTTTTGAACTATTAATTGTTTATAATGTTATAAAAAATTGAATACAAACAATGGAAACTGGCCTTTACGAACAACTCATCAATAAAGTTATAGAGCTTAAAATAAATCGACTGGACGTCGATATATTCTATATTAACACTACACCCATAGATAAATCCGAAGCCAGTAAAGTTCTCTCTCAATATCTAAGCCAAGTGATTCAATATGCCCTTAATCAATTAAGTGGTAAAGACAGCTTGGAACAACAAATTAAAATATCTAATCGTGTTATTAAATTATTAAGTGAAGAAATAGCTGACTCGGATATTGATGAAAACATTATTACCGCAGAAGCCAACATACTTACAGCCATATTAAGCAAACTAAATGCTGATTATTCAGACTTCAAATCTCACGTTAAAGAAATTACTCCCTATACCCGACTATCTCATAGTGAATTATTTACGGGTAATAATGCAGGTATTTCTTTAGAGAGCGAAATTAAAAAAGAGATTTTATCTTCAGATAAGGTTAGTTTTTTAGTTTCATTTATTAAATGGACTGGTATCCGTATCTTTGAAAAAGAACTGATTGAATTCACAAATCGCGGTGGCGAATTAAAAATCATCACGACTTCTTACATGGGCGCCACTGATTTAAAAGCTGTTCAATTTTTATCGAGCCTTAAAAATACCGAAATCAAAGTTTCATACAATACCAGCAATGAACGCTTACATGCTAAAGCCTATCTTTTTCATCGCAACACAGGCTTTCATACGGGCTATATTGGCTCGTCAAACCTTTCTCGTTCTGCGCTAACGAACGGTCTTGAGTGGAATATAAAATTAACCACTCAGGAGGTGAGTCATTTAATTGAAAAATTTCAAAAAACATTCGAGACCTATTGGCAAGACCGAGAATTCGAACGCTTTACTATAGAACAACATTCCGAAAAACTTGGACAAGCGCTCAAACAAGAACGATATGGCACTAAAAGTTCATTTAATGCGACAACACTTTTTGATATCAAGCCTTATAGTTACCAACTGGAAATCTTAGAAAAACTACAAACCGAGCGACTTGTTCATAATCGAACTAAAAATTTAGTGGTAGCAGCCACTGGAACTGGTAAAACAGTGATATCTGCTTTTGATTTCAAGCAATTTTATCGAAAAAACCCTGAAGCAAAACTATTGTTTGTAGCGCATCGCAAAGAAATTTTACAACAAGCACAAGCAACTTTTCAGGGGGTATTAAAAGACAATAACTTTGGCGAATTATGGGTAGGTGGGATTCAGCCTGAGCAATTTAAGCATGTTTTTGCCTCCGTTCAAACACTCAACAATCAAATCGATTCACTCAATTTAGATTCAAACTATTACGATTTTATTATCATAGACGAAGTTCATCATATAAAAGCCAACAGTTATCGCCCGATATTAAACAAGTTTAATCCAAATATTTTACTTGGGTTAACAGCCACGCCTGAACGGATGGATGGTGCGGATATTTTAGAAGATTTTTGTGGTGTTATTGCTGCAGAAATCCGTTTAGCTGAAGCTTTAAATCGTAAACTATTATGTCCGTTTCAATATTTTGGAATTACTGACAGTATAGATTTATCAAATTTAGAATGGCGAAATGGTAAGTATGTTCCTTCTGAACTCACTAAACTTTATACCCAAGATGACCGTCGCGTCCGTGACATTATTAACAGCATCGATAAATACCAAAATAATTTGCATCAAACCAAAACTTTGGGCTTCTGTGTTTCTCAAGAACACGCAGAGTATATGGCAGAAAAATTTCACTTAGCTGGATTGAAAGCAGCCTATCTTGTGAGCTCAAATAGCCAACAACGCCATAAACTTCGACAACAATTTATCCACGGTGAAATCAATTATTTATTTGTCGTTGATATATTTAATGAAGGAGTCGATATCCCTGAAATTGATACCGTTTTGTTTTTACGACCCACGGAAAGCTTAACTGTTTTCCTACAACAGCTTGGTCGGGGTTTACGTTTATCAGAAGACAAAGATTGTTTAACGGTACTAGACTTTGTTGGAAATGCCCGCAGTGAATATGACTTCGAATCTAAATTTCGAGCCATGATAGGCAAAACAAACACTTCAGTCCAAAAGGAACTTAAAGATGACTTCCCTCATTTACCCTTGGGCTGCTCGATTGTTTTAGAGAAAAAAGCCAAAGAAATCATTCTACACAATATCAAAAATGCCACGAGCTATCGCAAAAATCAGCTGATAAATAAAATCAAAAACTTTAAGAATCAAACTGATTTGCCTTTAACTCTCAAAAACTTCATCAACCTCAATCACGTACCTCTTGAGGTTTTATACAAACGCGATTGTTGGACGCGACTATTATATTTAGCTGGGAAGCATCAAGAATTTGATTCCAAGTATGAAAAAGACATTAACCGTGCCATTTTAAACAAATGGCTTGTTTGTGATTCTTTTAGCTATTTATCGTTTATTCTCAGTTTGGCTAAAAATCATTTTCAAGTTAATGTGTCAGCACTATCAGATATTGAAAAACAAATGGCATTGATGCTTCATTATGATGTCTGGCTTGAAAAGCACCCTTTTAAAACCCTTGAGCAAAGTATTCAAGCTATTGGAACAAACAAATTTTTGGTCAATGAAATAATTGAAGTATTAGAACTGTTAATCGATAAGATCGACCATTTGGAACAAGATATTGGACTTCCCTATCAGCAACCTCTAAAAGTTCATAGCCGTTATACCCGCGACCAAATTTTGACCGCTTTTGGTTTCAGTACTTTTGACAAAAAATCACATAATCGCGAAGGTGTGGCACTGAATAAAGAAACAAATACAGAATTGCTCTTTATCGATTTGCATAAATCCGAAGAAGATTACTCCCCAACCACTTTATATAATGACTATGCCATTAATGATGTGTTGTTACATTGGCAATCTCAAAATGCCACACGCCCCGACATTGGCAAAGGGTTAGATTATGTTAACCACAAAGAAATTGGACGACATATTTTAATTTTTATCCGCCCTCATAAGCGTGATGAGTATGGCTTAACAATGGGCTATCATTTTTTAGGCTCAGCAGAGATGGTGGATACTTATGGTTCCAAACCCATGAACATCACTTGGCGGTTACAAGAACCCATGCCTGCTTACTTGTTAAAAGAATCGGCCAAATTGGCGGTGGGCTAATCAAACATTATGCGCCCCATAGCGCTTGGCCATTTCTTTTCTTTTATCGGCCATAAATTGCGTTACGTCGTAGCTTTTGAGCCGGCTCATAAATTCTTTAAAATCAAATTCGAAGTCAATGAGTTCTTTGATTTCGGTTTTTAAATCCTCATCTTGTTTTGTCAGCAGTTGCTGGACTTTTTCTTTTGTGTAGCGCTGGCTGTCGGCGTAGCGGACCATGCCGTTGGGTTTTAAGGGTTTCAGGCCCATTTTTTGGCGGCGTTCGTTGACTTCTTTTGATAGGATTCTTGCATCGGATTTTCGCCGCGTTTTCGGGCTTTGGCGTCCACTGAATCGTCATACATATAATCATATTCTTCGGGGAACATCGTGACGTGGAATTTAGATTCGAAACGATAAAGCCTGTCACGGAGCTCTTCGACGGTTTCGAAGAATTCGATTTGATCGCTGTTGAGGCCGGCCAGGAGCCTGGCGCGTTTTTTGCGTTGTTCTTTTTCGTATCGGTTCATGGTTTTTCTCCGGTTAAAGTGAGGGTTTTGTGGCTTTTATCTTTGTCCTTTTTTTGAAATGGGTCTCCGGATCAAGTCCGAAGACGTCGGGTTGATAAAGGTTTGTGATATTTCTACTTGGTATATTTTTATTTATCAATAGTTGGCTGGTTTGAGTTTCAAATTACTCGAAATTGCGACTCCCTCGGGCTTGACCCGTGGGTCCAGTTTGCGATAGCAAACAAAAAGCAAAGCTTTTTATAATCAGTTGTATACAATTTAAGTGATTGCTATCTTACTTCTATACCGCTGAGATACTCGGATGGCCTACAGGGATGTAGGTCTGCAGCGTTAGCAGGAGCGGAAGTTGCCTGCACGAGTATGACGTCCTGTTTTATGGATTTACTCACCCCGCCAGTCATAAATAATCAGTGATGCTTTTTGGGCTTGTTTAAACATATTCTCAGTGCCTTTGCCGCCGGCGAATAAGGCCACGGCATCGGCATAGTCGGCCATGGCCTGGTTGCGGCGGGGGCCGGCGCCGCGGCCGTATTGTTTCCAGTCGGCTTTGAAGACTTTAACGGGGATGTCTTGTTCAGTGGCCCATTGCTCGCCTTCGGCGTCGGCGCCCTGGGCACCGCCGGAGACGACTTCGGTGATGTTTTTGAGCTGATTGAGTTTTTTAATGTCATTCGGGGTCAAGCGGTAATCACGACCGCCGGCGATGATAAGTTTCATATGTTTGATGGATTATAAAATGGTATTTGTAATTGGTAACAGTCATGTGTTCCCGACCCTTTATATTGTATTTTATGGTGACTGAATTGACCAGATTAAAAGGGGCAGCTGCGACAGCATGCGACTTATTTAGACGTTGCAAAAAAATTGGCAGTAATTGGTTTGTTTATCCATTAATTCAAGTATAGGTTTTAATTTTTGGAGAGGACATATGAACAA
This sequence comes from uncultured Marinicella sp., assembly GCA_947502925.1. Taxonomy (GTDB): domain Bacteria; phylum Pseudomonadota; class Gammaproteobacteria; order Xanthomonadales; family Marinicellaceae; genus Marinicella. The sequence continues at coordinate 144,118 of CANNBS010000001.1, forward strand.
ACTTTTACTTTTAATAACCTTTTTCACGTTTTCTATGGCATCACAGGCAGCAGTGATTGTTGTTGATCGGGCGGATGATTTATATACCGGCGGTGATGGCGGCTGTGATTTGCGGGAGGCGGTGAATTCAGCCAATCTGAACTTGGCTTTGGAAGATTGTACGGCCGGGGAAGATGATACGCTGGATATTATTTTTATTGATGTCAATGGTCCAATTCAACTGCAGAGTGCCATCGGGGTCATCGGCTCTGTTCTGATAGCGCCTTTAAACTATGGTCAATCCGTTGAAATATTGGCCGGGCCTAACAGCCGCCATTTTACTATCAATCAGTCTCAATTCTCTGACGGTGACTTTTCTGTGGTTAGCCTGCATTTAAAAAATGGCAATCCGGGGGATAATGGGGGGTCAATATTAGTTGTTGATTCACAAAAAGTGGAGATTGTCGACAGTCTTTTTGAGAATAATGAGGGTCATGATGGCGGTGCCATTTATGCAGACGGCGCTTTAATGACTGAATTCAATATTAAACGTAATCATTTTATCAATAACCGTGCAATTGATACCGCTAATGTTGGTTCAGGTGGGGCTTTGGCCGGTTCAAGTGTGGTTGTTGGTGACTTACTGATAGAACAAAACTTATTTAGAAATAACTCAGCAGACTTTGGTGGCGCTATTAACATTAGCGAGGGTGGTGGGGACAACATCATGATCCGAAAAAACCGTTTTTATGGCAACTTTGCCAATGATTTCGGTGGTGCCATGAGTCTGAATTCTCTCGGCGGCGGACAATTCTACCTGACAGAAGGCAATGTATTTATGGGTAACATAACTGCCGGTGGGGGTGGTGCATTAAACGGTTTTGGTAATCAGGGAAGCACCCAAATTGAAGTACTGAACAGCACATTTGGCATGAACAGCGCTGACCAGGGGGGAGCCATTTCAACTTTTGGTGCCAATATACAAGTCTATGCCTCCACGCTGTCTCATAACAGCGCTTTATCCGCCGGCTCACAAGCTTATCAGCAAAACGCAGGCAACACCGTAGCTTTTGCCAAAAGTATTCTGGCCTATGGTCAATTGAGCGCTAACTGTTCAGGCAATATCCAGGCGCATTTGGACAATATTGAGGATGATGGCAGTTGCGGCTTTGATGCCAATGACGGTAATATCGTGGCTGATCCGAAATTATCAGGTCTGGTTGAATACGCCAATGCCAACCCCGATATTCCGACTTTATTACCCGGTTTTGAGTTAACGGCAGATTCACCGGCGATTGATTATGAAGACACTGCATTCTGCTGGCTGCCGCCCAGTGGTGATGATCTGAACGAAGACCAAAACGGCCAAAGCCGTGAAGTGGACGGTGACAATGACGGCACTGCCAGTTGTGATCTCGGTGCTTTAGAAGCCCCGGCCAACACCGATTTAATCTTTGCCGACAGCCTGGGGGTGTTTTAACCCTGATAAGAACTGAGTCCTCCGAGGGCGGGTGGGTGCGAAATACTGCACTTGCCGGCCTTTTTTATGTTTGTTGTCCTCATTGGAATACCTTTGTCGTTAGTGAAGACATAACAACAAACAATACTTAGCGGAGTTTTTATGAACATGCATACAGTACAAACAACTGCACGCCTGGTCGGTATGACCCTGTTACTCTTTATGGGCATGGCACAATCACAGGTCTGTCGTGTTTCCATGAATGGAACAGCGGCGGCCGATGGATCATCCTGGCAACAATCCAAAGACCTGGTATCAGCACTCGCTAATCCGGGTTTCTGTCCTGAAATATGGGTTAAAAGCGGCACCTATTATCCCACCCAAACCACTGACCGCAGTATCAGTTTTTTTGTGGCCCCTGGCGTCGAACTCTATGGCGGCTTTAATGGTACGGAATCAGCACGCAATCATAGAGACTTCGTTAATAATAAGGCGGTCTTATCCGCCAATATCGGTCATTCTCTGATAAATCTTGATAACAGCTACCATGTCATATTTCTGGATGGCTCGTCCGGAATTCCCATTCATCGAAATACTGTCATAGATGGTTTTGAAATCAGAGATGGTAATGCCAATGGACAATCGATCGTTGAAGAAACAGGTGGCGGCATTATCTGTTATGTAAATGGATCAACCAGCGAATGTAGCCCAACCATTAAAAATACAGATTTCATCAATAATCAGGCACGTGAAGGAGGCGGATTCGCCACTGTAGTCTTCAATGGTGGAAGAAGTCTTCCGAAACTCGAAAATTGCCGTTTTATCGATAATTCAGCTTATATGAGTTTACTATTGGGCGGCGTCGGCGGTGGCATGGCTGTGCTGGGAAGTAATGGCAGTGAGGTAAGCCCTTATATCGTCAACACCCTTTTTGAAGATAATTTTGCAGAATATTTAGGTGGTGGCTTGTTTTTATCTGCTTACTCAAATGCCAACAATGAAACAATCATTAGTCAAAGCACATTTAAAAATAACTCGGCAGAAAGTGGTGGTGCCGTGGCTAACAACGCGCATACAAATGGCACATTACGACCCACCTTTAAAAATGTCACCATGGTTAATAATGTCGCTCAGAACCGGGGTGGCGCTATGTTAAATAGATCGTCCATTCCCTATTTTTATAACACAACCATTACCCAAAATGCTGCAAGTAATGGTGGCGGCCTTTATAATTATGCGGCTACAGTGCATACCCATAATTCCATTTATTGGGGAAATGGCAGCTCACTAAATGGTGATCAGTTTTACAACCTGGACAGCCATATAACGGCCCATGATAATATCATTCAAGATGGCTGCATCGGTTTTTATGAAGATGGCTTTATCGGTAAAAACTGCCTCAATATTTTGACCCAAAACCCGCAACTGGGCACTCTACAAAATAACCAGGGATTTACGGAAACCATGGTACCCTCAACTGGTAGCCCAGCCATTGATTCAGGTAACAATACCAGTTGTCTAAACATTGACCAACGGGGCTTCTCCCGCCCACAAAACGGTACCTGCGATATGGGTGCTGTTGAGGTCTTTAATACCTGTCGAGTCACCACGAACGGTAGTGTATCAGGCGACGGCAGTAACTGGACCAATCAGGCCATGACGCTACAAACTGCGTTAAACAATCCACTGTGTAAAAATGTATGGATTAAATCCGGTGGCTATGTCCCCACACAAACTTCTGATCGAAGCATCAGTTTTGAGGTCAATGCAGGTGTGACAGTACTGGGTGGCTTTGCCGGTACTGAAACCAATCCCAGCGAACGAATTATTTCAGCTAATCCGGTCATACTCACGGGTAACATTGGCGACCCCTTGTTAGATACGGATAACAGCTATCATGTTGTCCACTTGGACGGCGCATCAGGTGCCCCTATTCTGGCTGATACAGTGATTGCTGACTTAACCATTCAAAGTGGTTATGCCAGCACCAGCAGTCTAGATTTTCCGAATAATGTCGGTGGTGGCATTTTTTGTAATGGCAGTGGTGTTAACGGCCAATGCAGCCCTTCGCTTATTAACCTCAAATTTTTTAACAACATCGCCTTAAGTGGTGGTGCATTATTTAACCATGCCGATCAAAATGGCCTCAGCAATCCACAAATTATCGATGTTTTATTTGAGCAAAATAAGGCCGGCCGTGGCGGTGCTATCTACAACAATGGCAGCCAAGATGGTGAAAGCAGTCCATTTATTGTGAATGGCAATTTTTACCAAAACCAGGGTGTAGGAAGCAACAGCAGTGGTGGTGCGATTTTTAACAACGCTTTCGGCGGATACAGTCGACCCAATATTTATTTAAGTGAATTTTACCAGAATGACGCTGATTATGGTGGTGCCATCTACAGTGCAGCACAAAATTTTGGCATTTCAACACCTTTAATTTCAGAAACCACTTTAACATCTAATCATGCCCAATTTGACGGTGGCGCCTTGTGGAGTGCCGGCTGGAATGACGGGCAAAGCAAACCCACCATACGCAATTCATCTTTTGTAACCAATGTGGCTCAACGTGGTGGCGCCCTTTATTTAAATGATCTGGCCGGTCATGGCACTGCAGACGTTGAAAACACCACCTTTGCCGGCAACTCAGCCACTGATGGCGGTGCGATATATAATGACGGCGAGAATGGACAGGCCCATCCGGGTATTAGCAATTCTACATTCACCAATAACTCGGCCACAGCCCAGGGCGGTGCCATTCATAATAATGGTGAAAATGGTGACAGCAGCCCTTCCATATTAAATGTCACCTTTAGTGGCAACCAGGCTAATTATGGCGCGGCCATGTTTAGCACCGGAGGCTTAAATGGTGCCTCAAGTCCCACCATGCGACACATTATTATGTGGGGGAATACAGCAACCACCGAAGGTCATACCATTTACCACAGTCAGGCTGAAAGCACCATTGACGACAGTATTATTGAATACGGCTGTCCCAATGTGGGTTTTGGCAACACCAATTGCAGCAACATTATTGACCAGAACCCCTTGCTGGGCACTTTGGCGGATAATGGCGGTTTCAGCAGAACCATGTTACCGGACACCAACAGCCCGGCCATTGATGCCGGTGACAACGTTTATTGCCCGGGTGAAGACCAACGCGGCGAATCCAGACCCAAGGGCGCAGCCTGTGACATCGGTGCGGTAGAAGTCGATACCCAAGGCCCCAGTGATATTATTTTTAAAGATGGGTTTGATTAAGCAGAACAGGGTAACTAAAAAGGCCGCTTACTGACGCGGCCTTTTTTATTTCAGCAGGTTTGAGATTTGTTTAAAATTCGGATGTTCAGCGGTTTGCATCAGTTCGAACAGAATCATTTCGGTGGAGGTTTTCACCGCACCGGCGTCTTTCATGCGTTCTAAACCAAGTTGTTTATTCGAAGGTTTTCGGGATGAAATGGCGTCCTGGTTAATAGCCACCTGATAGCCTTCTTCCAGTAATCCCAGTACCGTCTGGTAAACACAGACATGGGCCTCTATGCCGGTGACGATAACCTGACTGCGCCCGCTGTCTTTCAGCGATTGCATGACCTCATCACAGCCACAACCGCCAAAAGTGATTTTTTCGATGGTCTGATGTCCGGTCAGGTTGTCTTTGATGGCCTCGACGGTGTGACCCAAACCCTTCGGGTACTGCTCCATCCAGATAATCGGCAGGTCCAAAATTTCAGCCGCTTTAATCATGGTATTAATTTCTTTAACAAGATCATCGGCCTGGTGCATCAAACTCGCCAGGCGACCCTGAACATCGATAATCATCAGGGCTGCGTTTTCAGGTTTAAACATTTTATTCTCCTTTTAATGAAGACAAGAGCCGCAACCAGGCGCCATCAGATAACTTAGCCGGCAGTTGATTGCGTGACTGATCAGCGGCTTCACGATTCGGATAATGGCCATAAATAACCACCCACCAGGGCGCACCATTGGCACGGGTTTCAACGATGCGGTGATTATCGTCTGTTAATTGTTGCTGTTTAATAAAGCTTTCCAGGTTTTGCTGGTTGGCGACACCGATAATTTGTATGGTCCAGTGATCAGGGTATTGTTCAAACCAATTATCACCGGCATAGTCCGGTGTTTGCGGAATGTCTTCAGTCTGTTCACTGATAGTTTGTTGTGATTCTGGCGGAATGGTGGCTTGTGGCGATTGTTCGGTGAGGACGTCTTCAGGCGTTTCGGCCATTGGATTAACCACAGGCTGAGCCGGTGCGGTATCAGTCATCACTTCTACACCCTGCGGCGGGTCTAAAGGGTTAATGGAATCATCGTCTGATAATTCATCGATATCGTCATTTTGAGCGTTCGCTTCGTCTTTAGCCTCTTCAATAGCTGCCGTTGGTTTTTCACTGCCTTTCGGCGCACAGATCCAGCGATCCTCCGCAGCATAGCAGACCACCTGGGTGCGTTCATCATCAGGGACATCAGTGGCTGGTGTCGGTAAATTCTGCGCCAAGACTGTTGTGAAAAATAAAAAACTGCACATTATCATAAGGGTGTTTTTAGCGAACATATCAATCTCCTTCACGACAGGCCATAATCGATTCAGCAATGGCGTTTTCTGAAATATCATCAGCCACAAAAGCCTCGCCCATAGCACGCATTAATATGAGGCGGTGTTTTCCTGAGTGTACTTTTTTATCTAATCGCATGGCGTTAATTATCGCATCTGTGGTGTATTTATCCGGCAATATACAGGGCAAATCGAAGGCTTCAATTAAATCAATAAATTGTTGCTTTAAACCCGATGCTGCATGGCCTAATCGCACCGATAAATCCGCCGCCATCACCAGACCCAAAGCCACAGCCTCTCCATGTAAATAGCGATAATCACTGACATTTTCAATGGCATGGCCAAAAGTGTGACCCAAATTTAACAAAGCACGGACGCCCTGCTCTTTTTCATCGTCACGAACAATCTCGGCTTTGAAACGGCAGCACTCGGCGATTAAATGCTGCATTGCAGCCTGGTCCTGTTGTTTAATCGCGAGCCGGTTATCCTGAAACCAGGTGTAAAATTCAGGTTGATTGATGCCGGCATATTTTATCGCTTCGCCAATACCGGCATTGAATTCACGGGGCGGTAAAGTCTGCAAGGTGGCGATATTAATCAACACCGCTTGCGGTTGATGAAAAGCGCCAATGAGGTTTTTTCCGGCGGCATGATTAACCCCGGTTTTGCCACCCACAGAAGCATCAATTTGCGCCAGCAAACTGGTCGGCACCTGCACAAAATCAACGCCACGCATCCAGCTGGCGGCGGCAAAGCCGGTGATGTCGCAGACGATACCACCGCCCACCGCCACCAGGGCATCACTGCGGTTAAAACCGTTTTTCGCAAGGGCATCTAAAATCATCTGCCAGCTGTTCGTGTTTTTATGCTTTTCACCAATGCCGATGACACATTCATGTACCTCGTAATCACTGAATTCAGCGCGCAGTGGCTGAAGGTATAAAGGTGCCACGTTTTCGTCACTGACCAGCATGATTTTGTGGGCTTTTAATCGCGATTTAATTTCAGCGGCGTTAAAAGCCTGTGAATCAATAATAATCGGGTATTGTTTGCCGGGAATATCAAGGCTTACTGTTTGCATAGTTATTGTTCTTTGGTGAGGTAATCGGCGATTTTTTGTGCCATGCCATAAGCGCTGTTGCGGCCGCTGGCAAAGCTCAAATCCGCCACAGATTCATACAGCGGATTGCGTTCTTTGGCCAGTTTCATCAGCCGTTCACGGCGACCGGTGCCTTGTAACAGTGGCCGTTGCTTGTCGCGCTTCAGTCGCTTTAACTGGTGTTTAACCGCCGTTTTTAAGTACACCACACAGTGCGGGGTTTTCGCTAACAGTTCACGGTTTTCATCGGTCACAATCACCCCGCCACCTGTGGCGATTATACTGTTTTCACGTTGCAATAATTCGGTCAGCATGGCGGTTTCGCGTAACCTGAAACCGGCTTCTTTTTCAATATCGAAAATCAGATTAACCGGCACACCGGTTCGTTTTTCAAGTTCCTGATCCACATCACAAAAAGACTTCCCCAGCCGTGAAGCCAGTTGTTTTCCCACGGTGGTTTTGCCGGCACCCATGGGGCCGATCAGTACGATGTTGGCGTTTTTTTTAAGGGGCATAGTCCGTGGCGTTTGATTTGTCGTCATTGTAGCATGGTGATTAGCGGTCATTTTTTAAATTAAACTCAAAATCCGATTTAATCTAATCGTTCAGTACGGACATCATCCGCAAAAATAAGACGATCCAGTAAAGTCTCCGCCCGGTCCCGTTTGTCATCCGGCGGATTGATTGATGTTAAGCTTAAAAATCCAGGGATTTGATTTTCAGCAATGCCACCCAGCGCCTGTCCACTGGCTTGAGCACCTCCGATCAAGGCCTGATGCCACAACCAGCTGCCGGCATGCGCTTGCTTCGCATCACTGCACACCACCCGCTTACGTAAAGACAGGCGCTGCGAATAGGCCAGCATTTGCAGTTCTTCGGCCGGATTAATTTTTACGTTACTGTCTGAACCGATGGCCCATCGGCCATTGTGGTTCTTATAAAGATCAAGCGAGAAAATACCATCACCCAGATTGGCTTCAGTCAGCGGGCATAAGCCGGCCACCGCACCGGAGGCCGCCACATCCTGAGTTTCATGTTCGGTCATATGGGTGGCATGAATCAGGCACCAACGTTCATTCACATCAAAATTATCCAGCAACCAGGCCACCGGTGTCTGGCCGTATAGCTCCCGGCATTGCACCACTTCAGCGGTTTGTTCAGCGATATGAATATGCACCGGCGCATCTTCAGGTAAAGCATTCAAAACTGTGTGCATTTGTTCAGGGCTGACGGCGCGGAGGGAATGAAAGCAGATGCCCAATCGCTGCTGTGGTTTCAGCTTTTTGTCTATATACGCATACAAGGCCAAATATTCATCGGTATTTAATGAAAAGCGTTGTTGTTCATCTAATAACGGCTTATCGCCAAACCCTGAATAACTGTATAAAACCGGCAGTAAAGTGATTGGCAGACCCACCTCATCCGCCGCTTTTAAAATGGCTTCGGCCTGGGCATGGGTGTTACTCGGATTATTTAAATCACGGTGCACATAATGAAACTCACAGACTGAAGAATAACCGCGGTCTTTCATGATTTGAAAGGTGTTTTTGGCGATGTCATAAAAATCCGTTGTATCCATGTCATTGGCAAGTTGATACATCAGCTCTCGCCACGACCAGAAATCATCATCTTCACGCAAACGGTATTCGCTGCAACCGGCCATGGCGCGTTGGAATACGTGGCTGTGAATATTGGGAACTGCCGGAATAACCACCGACGCTTTTTTATCACCCGGTTCAGCACTAACGTCACAATCAACGGATTGAATCAGATTATTTTCTACCACCACCCGGACATTTTTGGCCCAGCCCTCGGGTAATAAAGCCTGATGAAAAAAATAGTTTGTCATTGGTTATAATGTGATTTTCAATACATTCATTGTCAAATAGAACCGCCATGAACTCAACGAAAAAATGCGACCTTTTAATTAAACACGCCACCCTCGCCACCTGCAGTGACTTACAAGCCGTCGATGAATTACTCGACGATGCCGCAGTCGCCATCAGTGATGGTGTGATTCAGTGGATTGGCTCATCGGCGCAAAGCGAACAGTTTAGCTGCGATGAGGTTTATGAATTACAGGGTGAATTACTGACGCCGGCGTTGATTGATTGTCACACCCATCTGGTGTTTGGCGGCTCGCGGGCTGATGAATTTGCCGATCGTTTGGCCGGTGTCTCCTATGAGGACATCGCCAAAGCCGGTGGCGGTATTTTGTCCACCGTGAAAGCCACCCGTGAAGCCAGCTTTGAAGATTTAGAAATGGATGCCATTCGGCGTTTACTGCATTTAAAATCCCAGGGCGTGACCACGGTGGAAATTAAATCCGGTTACGGCCTGGATGTGGATAATGAAATCAAAATGCTGAAAGTCGCCCGCGAAGCCGGCCAAGCCGCTGAAGTCGATGTCAAAACCACTTTACTCGCCGCCCACGCCTTACCGCCGGAATATAAAGACAATCGCAGCGGCTACATCGATCTCATCTGTCAAGACCTGATTCCACAAGTGGCCAAAGACAAGCTGGCCGATGCGGTGGATGCGTTTTGTGAAGGCATTGGCTTTAGCCCCGATGAAACCCGCCGGGTGTTCGATGCCGCCGCCCGATCCGGGCTACCGGTTAAACTGCACGCCGATCAGCTCAGCGACTTAGGTGGCGCCGGTCTGGTGGCCGAATACAGTGGCTTATCCGCCGATCATGTGGAATACACTTCAATCGAAAGCATTAAAGCCATGGCCGAGAACGACACCGTGGCGACTTTACTGCCCTATGCATTTTACGCCTTACAGGAAACCCAGAAACCACCGATTGCTGACTTCCGCAAACATGGTGTCGCCATGGCCATCGCCACTGACTGCAACCCCGGCACCGCGCCAACCACCAATATCCTGCAATGCCTGCACATGGCCTGCACCCAATTCGGCCTCACCATCCCCGAAGCCTGGCTCGGCGTCACCCTCAACGCCGCCAAAGCCTTAGGACTGAGCGACACAAAAGGCAGCATCGAAGTCGGCAAACAAGCCCACTTAGTCCACTGGCAAGCCCACAAACCGTCGGATATTGTGTATTGGCAAGGCGAGAATCCGGTGATTGGGGTTTTTAAGTGAGGGTCTCGACTCAAGCTGTGTTAACTGGATAAGTAATAAAGGCCTCTAAAAACGACCGTTTTTACTTTCGTCGCTACGCTTACTTTTTTTAAGTAAAAACTTGCTTAAAATTCATTGGCATAGTGAATAAATAATAGAGGTTAGTTTGATCCGCGTTTTTTATCGCAATAACAAAAATTTAAAATTTTATTTTGACATCTTTCTTAATCTAAATTAACCTAAAAAATGATTATCTTTTGGGGGGAAGATGATGTTTCAGCAAAAACATAGTTGCCCCGATTTTTTTACCAGGATTTGGAGTTTTTATGATGCGTGGGTTACGATGTTTAATTCTTATTTTGACGGTTTTAACGGCTTTTAACAGTCAGGCTCAAAATCGCTTCTACCATGTTTATGTGGATACAGATAATAACCCGGCTACCGGTTGTGACATAAATCTTCCGGCCTTTTCTGCCGCCATTAATGGCGCTGACGGTCGCCTGACCATCACCACCGACAGCAGCCAACCACCCAACATCACCAACACCCTTTATCACAATTGCGCAGGCACATCCTTTGATGCGGGTACAGCGATAAACCCAGCTGCTTTGGGCTTAAACACCGGTTTAAACAATGAGGATGTGTTTGAGGTGGGTATTAACCGTTCGACCATGAATGCCAGTGCTTCCCGAGCAGTGGTGTTTTATTACGCCACCGAGTCTGACAGCGCTTCTGATATTGTCCTTACTAATGTGGATGGTAATCCGATTATTTTGGGTATGACTTTACCGGTGCCGGCGATTGGATTAATCGCTATATTTGTTTTATTGACTGGGTTCTTACTACTGACCAGACGCCATATGAACAGCAAAGTTTCGGTCATGATTGTGTTAATCGCCTGTTCTTCCCTGGCCTGGGCAGTGCAGATTGTTGTTGATGGCCAAACGGCAGACTGGAGTAATGTGATGCCGGCCAATACCGATCCAATGAACGACACTTCCGCGCCGGGCAGTTATGCCGATATAACCAATGTCTTTTTTACATCACACAATGATGATGTTTACTTTCGTATGGATGTGGTGGATGTGGAAAACCAGGCGCCTGTGGCCAATAATGCAAGTGGCACTACTTTGGAAGATAATTCTGTGACCCTGACGGTAAGCGGTTCAGATGCAGACAGTGATCCGCTGACATTTGCTGTGGCAACACCACCGGCCAACGGTACACTGAGTGCTTTTACTGTGGTCAACAGCACCACATCTACTGTTGATTACACCCCGAATGCAAACTTTAATGGCAATGATACGTTTACGTTTACTGCCAACGACGCTCAGACCAACTCAGCACCAGCCACCGCCGATATAACCATTACGGCGGTCAATGACGCGCCCACTTTCTCATCAGGCGGCAATGTCACGCACCTTGAAACCGACGGACCCTACAGCCAGGTCTGGGCAACCAATATATCAGCCGGTGCAGCCAATGAAACCGGACAAAACCTGTCGTTTTCTATTTTAAGTAATGACAACAGCGCACTGTTCAGCACCCAACCCACCATTGATTCTTCGGGCACCCTGAGTTTTGAAGCCGTAACAGATGCCAGTGGAACAGCCAACTTATCCCTGAATTTATCTGATGACGGTGGCACCGCCAATGGGGGTGCGGACACCTCTGCCACTGTGAACCTGACCATCACCATCACCGATGTCAATGACCCGCCTTCGTTTACTGCAGGCGCTGATCAAACCAACAATGAAGACGCCGGCGCCACCACCGTGAATGGCTGGGCTACCGCCATTTCGGCCGGTCCACCCGATGAGTCAGGACAGACCCTGACCTTTAACATCACGGCCAATGATAACCCGTCTTTGTTCTCTGCCGGCCCTTCGGTGGCCGCCAATGGTGATTTAAGTTATACACCGGCCACAGATGTCAATGGCGTGGCCAATATTACCTTAGAACTTATGGATGATGGCGGAACCGCCAATGGCGGTAATGACACTTCGCCGCCTCAATCGTTTATGATCACCCTCAATGCGGTTAACGACCCACCTGTTGTTATCCTCGGTGCCGATCAAAACATACTTGAGGACAGTGGCCCGCAAACTGTCAACGGCTGGGCCACCGGCATTTCACCCGGACCTGTGGATGAAGCCTCTCAGACTGTCAGCTTTACCGTGACCAATAACAACAACGCATTGTTTATCGCACAGCCTGCGCTGGATGCATCTGGAAATTTAACCTACACACCGGCACCGGATGCCAGCGGTTCTGCCGTGGTCACTGTAACCGCCTCAGATGACGGCGGTACGGCCAATGGTGGTCAGGATACATCAGCGCCACAAAACTTCGACATTAATATTACGGGGATCAATGATGCACCTTCATTTACAGCCGGCAGTAACCCGGCCGCAACCAACGAAGACGGCGGCCCTGAATCATTGGCCTGGGCATCGTCCATTTCAGCAGGTCCCGCCAATGAATCGGGGCAAACCCTGACTTTTGTTCTCACCCAAACCAGTATGGATGCCACCTTGGCTTTCTCTGCAGGACCAACGGTTAACAGCGCCACCGGCCAAGTGGAATACACCGCCGCAGCCAATGCCTATGGCAGTGCCAGCTATGATGTGGTGCTCATGGATAATGGCGGTACCGCCAATGGTGGAGTTGATACCAGCAGTCCGCCGGTTTCTCTCACCATAACGGTTAATCCGGTCAATGATGCGCCAATTGTCACACCACCGGGCCCTTTTCCGGCCACCGCCCATATCCGAATAAGCATCCCTGATGGAGCCAATGATTTATTGGCAGGCGCCAGTGATGTGGAAGGCACCGCATTAACCATTCAGGGCAGCGGCACCATCACCACCACCAATAACGGCACTGTAACGGTGGATACCGGTACCGGTGCGTTTAGTTATGATCCGCCTCCCGGGTTTACCGGCGCTGACAGCTTTCAATATTCGGTGTGTGATAATGGCATACCCTTGCCCGCAGCCTGTAGTACGCCGGCCACCGTTAATCTCAACGTTTCGGGCAATGTGGTCTGGTTTATTGATAACAGCGCTTCAACCGGTGGCGACGGCACATTACTGTCACCATTTGACAGTTTGGCTGACTTTAACGGTTCAACCAATCCCACAGACGGTGATTATATCTATTTAGCCGCCGGAACTTACAATGAAGCCGGTATTACACTGGCCAATAACCAGGTCTTATTCGGCCAGGGAACAACCAGTGCTTTTGACAGTGTTGCCGGTATCACACCACCTGCCAATAGTGCTGCAAGACCCACGTTGGGCGGTGCCAATCCCCTGATTATCAGCTCTGCTGATGGTGTCAGTTTAGCGCTCAACAACACCATTCGTGGTGTTGATATCGGCAACACCACAGGATTTGGAATCAGTGGCGGTACCGCCGGCAACCTGAGCATTTCTGAAACCGGCATCACCGGCAATGGCGGCGCAATCAACATAAGTACCAGTGCAGCTTTTTCCAACAATGTTCAATTGGATCAATTAAGTTCCAATAGCAACAGCTCATCGGCGCTTTCCCTCAACGGCGTCAGCGGCACCCTGGCAATTTCTGCTGCAACAGCCGGCATTACCAATGGTTCAGGCTCGCCTGCTGTTGATATCAATGGCGGTTCTTTATCCATGAGTTATCCCGGCAACATAACCAACACAGCCGGACGTTCAGTCAATATCACCTCAAACTCCGGTGGCACGGTCAGTTTTACAGGTGCCCTTATTGATAACGGCACAGGCATTAATCTGGCGAATAATGGCGGCCAAACAGTTAATTTTTCCAACATCGATTTAGACACCGCCGGCAACACCGCATTCACAGCATCTAACGGTGGCACGCTCAATGTAACCGGCACCAACACTATTGACACCACCACCGGTGTGGCTGTTGATTTACAAAACGTTTCAATCGGTGCCTCGGGGATGACTTTTAATCAGGTAAATGTCAATGGCGCCACATCCGGTATTGTGTTAGATACCATAACAGGTACCGGACAATTCAGAATAACCGGCTCTGGTACCACTGCAGGCAGTGGTGGGACCATTCAAAATAACAGCACCAGTGGTTTCACTGCCATGAATGCAGGCAATATTGATTTGAGAAACATGAATTTCACCAACAGTGCCAATGAGTCGCCGGGGTGCCTGGCGGGTGTGAATGGCGTCACAGGTGTTTGTCATGCAGCCATTGAATTGGTTAGTTCAACAGGCATCAACATTGTTAACACAGTCATTGATGGTAATGGCGATTCTTCAGACGAACTGGGCATTTTTGCCCAGAATGTGACCACCTTCGATATGGAGGGTGTCACCGTACAGAATGTTTCAGATGAACAGGATGAACATGGTATCTATGTGGTGAACTTATCCGGAACAGGTGCTAACGCCAGTCGCTGGCAAGACCTCACCGTAAATAATACGGTGGGTGACACGGCCATTTTAATAACCCAAGGTACTGGTGCTGCAGAATTAACTATCGATGGTGACTCAACCATAAGCAATGCCCGAGAAGGTGGATTTGAAGCCCGAACCACCAATGCAGCTGCGGACTTAACCGTCACACTGGGTGATGCATCAGCTATTGGATCTGGCGAGACTGTGCTAATTGAGAACACCGGTACCGGCGCCTCATTTTTCGCCAACAACGGCATCATTACCGCCAATGTCAGAAACACTGTGTTCCAACCCGGACTCGGTGTTGCCTCAATCACCAGACCCGGATCGGGCACCAGCGGCTTGATGTTTGTTGGTATGTCAGCGCAATCCTCAGGCGCATCTTCTCTGTCTATATTAAACGCGATCGGTAATGACGTTACCCAAGATGATGGTGGTTCTAGCGGTACCGGCAAGTCTAATATTACCTTGGGCGGCTCTAGAAATGTAAGCGGCATCATCAATAACAACATTGTCGAATCCAATGATGAAAATGTCCGCGGCTTTTTCTCAAATTTCACCGGCGTCGGCAACTTAGCGACCAATACCATCGACATTGATGGTAACACTATGAATATGAGTGGCTCAGGTAATAATGAAACCATTGTGGGTATTGAATATCGGGCTTCTAACAGTAACGGAGAATTGTCAGTTACCACCACCAATAACACTATTTTTTCTGCCGGTGATAATGGTTTTTCTGGCGGTATATTTGCTTTGGTCGGTAATACAGGAACCGGACACAACAATGTCCTCTGTACAGACATTATTGGTAATGATGCCTCAGCACCTAATGCCATCGCTGTTGATGGCGAAGATTATGGCTTTGTGTCATTTACTGGCACTGTCTTTCAACTTGAAAACCCCATAGCGGGTGCCTTATCCGAAGCCCAGATTGATAACCACATTATTACGAATGATGCAGGTACCAGCCTGGCCACTGATGTCAATGTCTTTAATGTCGGTGGTGCTTTCACAGGAATGACTAGTAATTGTCCACAATAAACTGTCAATGCAATATGAATAAATTAACCACTATCAATCAGGTTGGCAGTGGTTAAGGTGAAAGTTTTGAGCTCAGTTCTAAATTTAAAAAATATAATAACAGAGGAGAGAATTATGATTAAAAAATATTTATTTAACAATTTATCTTATAAAGGGGTGTTATATGTCTGAACCATTTTTAGCAGAAATCAGAATCGTTGGTTTTAATTTTGCACCCAGAGGCTGGGCTTTTTGTGATGGCCAAATACTACCCATCAACCAAAACCAGTCTTTATATTCCTTACTGGGTACCACCTATGGGGGAGATGGCAGAACATCATTTGCCTTGCCTGATGTGAGGGGACGCGTGCCCATCCATGCCGGTCAAAGTGACGGTGGAACCAATCACACACTGGGGCAGAAAACCGGCGAAGAAACACATACTTTGTCAACGTCTGAAATCCCGCAGCACCAACACCCTGTTAACGGCACCAGCAATACAGCCAGTGAAGCCACACCCACCAATACACTGTTACCCGCTGCCAATAACGGCAAACCCTATAGCTCAACCGGAACGTCAGCCATGGGTGCTAATACGGTAGCCAATATGGGTGGCGGTCAGGCACATAATAATATGCAACCTTTTTTGGCAATGAATTATTGTATTGCTCTACAAGGTTTATTCCCATCACGAAATTAGGAGAACTATTATGTCAGAACCATTTGTCGGCGAAGTACGCATGTTTGCGGGAAACTTTGCACCAAGAGGCTGGGCTTTTTGTGATGGGCAATTATTAGCAGTATCACAAAATGATGCTTTATTCAGTTTGTTAGGAACCATTTACGGCGGTGATGGGCAAACCACTTTTGGATTACCCGATATGCGCGGTCGATTGGCCATGCATGCAGGCGACGGACCGGGTTTGAGTCCTCGACGCTTAGGGTCGAAATCGGGCAGCGAACAAGAAACCCTCACGGTTAATCAACTGCCCAACCATCGGCATGAACTGTTAGCGGCCAATACCGCAGGCTCTTCAGCCACACCCACAGGTCATTTAGCCAGAGACACTGCAGGTTCAAACCTCTATGTTCAAGCGCTTTCGGCTAACAACACAGCACTGAATAACAACGCAACAAACAACGTAGGCGGATCAAGAAGCCACAACAATCTCATGCCGTTTTTGTGCGTAAATTACATCATTGCCTTGGTCGGCATTTACCCATCCAGGCATTAAGGAGAATTATTATGTCAGAACCTTTTATCGCAGAAATCAGAATATTTGCCGGAAATTTTGCCCCCAGAGGCTGGGCTTTTTGCAACGGTCAGCTATTACCCGTATCTCAGAATACAGCACTCTTTTCACTGATTGGTACCACCTACGGTGGTGACGGCAGAACCACCACAGCTTTGCCTAATTTAGAAGGCAGAGCAGCCATGCACCCTGGGCGGGGTCCGGGGTTAACGTCCAGACGATTGGGTGAACGGGGTGGCACGGAAACTGTCACCTTAACTGAAGCGCAAATCCCCTCACATCAACACAGTCTCATTGCTGATAATCATGCCGGTGGCATTTCAGGAGGCGGTGCCAATACACCTGATCCGGCTGGTCACTATATGGCCAGCACATCAGCCAGTGGCCAGTTCTACGCAGACGGATCATCTAATCTCAGCCCAATGAACCCCACCAGTAACACTGGCGGATCACAAGCACATAACAACTTACAGCCCTTAATCGTGATTAATTTCATTATCGCATTAGTGGGTCTGTACCCTTCGAGGAGTTAACCATGAACAGAAGACTATTTGCGAAAACAATCCTTGGCGGCTTGGGCGCATCTGTGCTGACCAGCCCGGTGATGGCTCATTCCTCTTCAGTTAAATCTAGTTCAAACAATTTTGAAGCTGGACACAGCATGCAAACAGATGATGGACTTAAAATGACCTTAAGTGGCCACCAATTGCCCACAAAAAATAAGGACCATCAACAGTTTGTGCTTACTTTTGACGTTCATAATCCGGACAGCGCATTACAAGAAAAAATTTATCACCTGACTGATCATAAGGGTCTTAAGCACGAAATTTTTATGACACCAGTTGATAAAAATCAACTTCAGGCGGTCTTTAACCGGAGAACGCATGCCTAACAATTGGTTGAACAAGAAGTCGTTCAAACTTATACCGACAAGCGTTTCATTTAAAGCCATATCCAATGACGATATGGCTTTTCTTTCTGAGCTTTACAGAAGCACACGTTGGCAAGAAGTGTTACAGGCACCCTGGAATGACCAACAGCGAATCGAATTTTTAGACCAACAGTTTACCGCGCAACATACTCACTACAACAGCCACTACCCTAAAGCTGAAAAATTATTGATACTCAAAGAGACCAAACCCATAGGGCGGATTTATATTGATCGGGATGAAAGTTCGATTTGTTTGATAGATGTGGCATTACTCACACAACATCGCGGCAGCGGACTTGGTACTAAACTGCTTAAAGAGTTATTAATAGAAGCTCAGGCAACAAAGAAAAAAATAGTTATCCATGTTGAAAACTTCAATCCGGCCTACCAATGGTACCTGAAACATGGTTTCCAACAGGTGGAAGACAAAGGTGTTTACCAATATATGGAATGGTACCCAAAATCAGCGAACAAGAACCAATCCGGTTAATCTCTTTTAAGTAAAAACAGCCTCATAGTGCACACCTTTATCGTCGCCAAAAACCGGCACTAAAAACAGTTCAAATTCCCCCATCTTTGAATGAGAAACCTGATAAACACCTTGCTCAAACACCTGCTTTTCATCACATGAAAACACCACTGAAAATTGTTCATTCTGCGATTTATTCTGAGGCTGAAGCCCGGCTTTAACTTCTTCTATACGACACGATACGGGTTGATCCTGTACAAAAGTAATCCCAAAGTCATCCCCACTGTATTGCTCAAATTGTTTTTTATTCGGTAAAGTCATAATTATCAGTTCTTAAACCCCCTATTATAGCGTACTCACTTGCTACAGACATTAGAGTACAAAAAACTCGCCCATGGGAGAAGTCTCAGTTTTGATAATAATAACAACTAAAATCCTATGAATAATAACCATATTTTGCTATGATTATATTTGGGGATAATCTTATAAATGGATATACAAAACAGTAACTTAGAGGAAGTATTATGAAAACTAATTTATTTAAAGGGCTCTGCCTGACACTGCTTTCTGGGTATGCTTTAGCCGACGTGAACATAAACGCCCAATTATGTAACCAGTCAAAGAAGCCTGTTGAATTTCACTTTTTTAATCATAATGATATTGCCAGCGGCGGAGTTGCACTTGCCACAAAATCTGTGCAGGCTTGTTCCTGTGTAAACATTACCACACACACGGACTTATGGCACAACATGCCTATTGCCAGAATCAACCAGTTAGTTTATCGCGATGTTGGTAGTGTTTCGGGCACCAGCATTGAGGTTTGTCTTGATGCCAAGGGTAAATTTGAAGGCTATATCGAAGGCGGCGTCAAAACTTGCGCCAAAGCTAAAAAGGAAACTTCTTATTTGCCTGCGCCTGAACTCACCCGCGCCCAGGGTGATTTGAAAATTCTTGAGAGTCATTTGTACGCTGAATCAACCGACTGTCAATCAAAAGACTGGACCGGTGGTTGTGTAAAATATGACGCTAATTACAATTTCACAGATGGCGCCGCTTGTCACGGAAATTAAAGCTGTCATTAAAGAACGACTTACCCGTCCGGGCAATGCGCGCTGACAGGTAAGTCGTTTTTTATTTCAAACAAATATCTACAATCGCTGATTAAAAAAAATTTAAACTTCGTTATTAGGAGACCTCTCCTCGTTCCCGATCGCATACTCTAACCACTTTAAAGCCACTTCAACGGAGAACGAATACAGCTGTGTTCGTTGCCAAACGCCAGATCTGACAATAAAGAGCATATGCTCAGCGACCAGGAGAAGATGATTCAAAAAACCAAAGACACCGGAAAATTAATTCACCAAGACGATAAAAAACACCGTCAGGCGCTGGAAGACCAAGGCGGTTAATACATTTTCCTGTTAACCATGTAGATTAGCACCACCAGACGCAAGTATTTTTACTTTGGAAAGTTAAAAAGCTGTTATTTTATCTGTGGTCTTTTATAATCAATGGGTTTTAAATTTCATGTGTGCTTATGGATGCCATTCCTTCTGTTGGATTTTCTGTGGAATCAATGTTGCGGGGCCTGTTGGGCCTGCTGACTTTGGTTGTCATTGCTTATGCCTTTTCCAGTAATCGCAAAGCCATCAATTGGAAGGTGGTTGGTATTGGTTTAAGTATTCAGATGCTTTTAGCCATTGGGGTATTGTTTGTGCCTTTTGTTCAGGCGATCTTTGAAGGTATTGGTAGTTTCTTTGTCCATATCATGGAATTCACTAAAGCCGGGACGGCATTTTTATTCCGGTCTTTTGGCACCGGTGAGATTGAATCGCCGTTGATTAACTTTGCGGTGATGATTTTACCGACGATTATTTTCTTTTCGGCACTGACTTCGGTGCTGTTTTATTTAGGCATTATCCAGAAAATTGTTAAGGGCCTGGCCTGGTTACTGACCAAAGCCTTGCGCATTTCCGGCGCCGAAAGTTTATCGGTCGCGGGCAATATTTTCCTCGGTCAAACCGAATCACCGTTGATGATTAAAAAATACTTAGAGAAAATGAACCGCTCTGAGATTTTACTGGTGATGATTGGTGGTATGGCGACGGTGGCCGGTGGTGTTCTGGCGGCTTATGTGGGTTTTTTGGGCGGTGAGGACAAAGCCCAGCAAATATTCTACGCCAAGCATTTATTAGCCGCTTCTGTGATGGCAGCGCCCGGTGCCATTGTGGTGGCCAAAATGCTGTATCCACAAACCGAAGAAATTAACTCCAATGTGGATATTTCCCATGAATCGGTGGGTTCTAACTTTATTGACGCCTTATCGAATGGCACCACCGAAGGGGTTAATCTGGCCATTAATGTCGGCGCCATGTTGCTGGTATTTTTCGCCTTTCTGGCGATGATGAATTTTGGTCTGGCCGCCGTGGGCGACTGGTTTTCTCTGAATGCCTGGATTGCCGAGCATACCCCTTATGAAAATCTGTCAATGGAATTTTTATTGGGCTATTTATTTTCACCATTGATGTGGCTGATTGGTGTGGCGGTAGAAGACATTACCATGTTAGGGCAGTTATTGGGCGTCAAATTGATTGCCTCTGAATTTGTCGGCTATGAACAATTGGCCCGTTTAAAAGACGCCACCACCGGCCTGACCCTGACCTATGATAAATCCATTTTAATGGCCACCTATATGCTTTGCGGTTTTGCTAACTTTGCCTCCATTGGCATTCAGGTGGGCGGTATCGGCTCACTGGCACCGGGGCAACGCAAAACCTTATCCGCTTTTGGCATCAAAGCCTTAATCGGTGGCACCCTGGCTTCTTTACTATCAGCCACCATGGCCGGTATGCTGGTGGGTTAAAAAATAACATCCAAACTTGATTTTTCCGCTCATCTGGTTTGTAATGTTATAAACCACCTGTGGAGATGTATATTAACCAGCTTAGCTTCGGGGCGCATCAAACCCTCAGAACTGATGCATCGGGGATGCCACTTGAATGGCTGAATGCCACGCAAGTGGCTAAATTAATGGCTTTAGACATGGTGCAATACGCCTACGGCACCATCGTTCATCACCTCCACGGCGGCATCAATGCCCGCACCGGCATCCAAAGCGAATTCGAAATACCCGCCATTATCGGCACCAAAGGTTACAACAATCATTTGCATAAACAACTGGCCCATTACGTACCACCACTGAACAACCAAACCCTCTTTAAGCGCGATCAGAATATGTGTCTGTATTGTGGCGATGTTTTTCCCAAATACCTGTTGTCTCGTGATCATGTGACCCCCTTATCACAAGGCGGCGCTGATATCTGGCGCAATGTGGTCACCGCCTGCAAACGCTGCAACAACCACAAAGCCGACCGCACCCCCTTGCAGTCGAATATGCGCTTACTGGCGATTCCCTTTGCACCGAATTACGCCGAATATATTTTCCTGCAAAACAAAAACATCATCGCCGACCAGATGGATTACCTGGTGAACCACTTCCCAAAAAAATCACCGTTTCGGAAGTTTAAAGCGTAATTAGTAGCAGAATATTGTTTGAAATTAGGTGCTCGTAAAGGTTTTAACTCCCTGCTCTGTCGTCAGTCTTCTGACCACAGATCTACACCAAGATTATTTCGTGCATCGTGCACTCAACCCTTCGGGCCGCACTCCGTGCGTTCAAAAGTGCAATCCTGCACTTTTAGTCGCGCTCAGATTGGCTAAGGTTCGATGTTGAGTTTTTTGATTTTGTATCTCAGCGCTCTGAAACTTATGCCCAGCAGCTCTGCCGCCTTGGTCTTATTATTGTTGGTCTTCGCCAGGGCATTGGTAATTTCACGAATTTCTATGTCTTCGATGTATTTTTCGAGGTTTCGGGTACCGTCGAGATGAGGCTGAAAGCCGGTGTTGTCCAATTCTATATCGTCTTCACGAATCAGTTGGTTTTCGCAATTTATGGCGGCTTTCGATAACACCAAATCGAGCTCTTTTAAATTCCCAGGAAAACCGTAATCACGTAATTTGGTCAGGGCGGTGGGATGTAATTTACAGGGGACTTTTTGCCACTTTTCTGCCAGAGCTTCTAACCGCGATTCACAAATCGCCGGAAGTTGGTCGTTGAGTGATATCAGTGGCCGGGTTTCAATTTCACCAACTGCAATGTAACGCAACAGGGTTTTTTTAATACCCAGTGAATTTTTAAATTCATCCGGCGACCAATTCGTGGTCACAATGATATGAGGCTCATGGCTTAAGGTTTTAAGCTGTTTCAGTAATTGCCCCTGCTTTTCGGTGCTGAGTGTTTCCATATTGGCATAAACCCAGGTGCCGGTGGTTTCGGGTATTAATGACACGTCATCCTGCTCACAGTCGATAAAAGTAATTGATTTGTCATGTTGTCGGCTGTTCTTATGAATCAAAGTGGCAATTTCTTCTTTCCAGCTGCCTAACTGACCAAAAATAAGGGTTGGTACACCACTGTCAGCATATTTTAAAATCAATGTGTTTAATGAATTAAAATAGGGCACGTCCGAATCCAGCAGGTGCTGTTCTCGATCAGCTTCTTTGGGCTGATTCAGCTGTAAACCTGTGATTACCAGATTTCGCAGGGTTTCGAGACTGATGGGCTTGGTAATAAAATCATAGGCACCGCGCTTTAAAGTATCAACCGCATGATTAATGGTCCCAAAGGCGGTAATCACGGCAATCGGCATTTGCGGGTGATGTTCCTGCGCATAGCCCACCAATTCACTGCCCAGGCCATCGGGCAATTTAAAATCCGTTAAACATAAATGAAAGCTGTATTTTGAAAGCTGGTATTTGGCAGCACCTAAACTCTCGGCTTTATAGACATTAAAACCCATTCGGGTCAGTGAAATATCCAATAACTGTAATATATCCGGCTCATCATCCACCACCAGAATTCGTTTCTTATCGTTACTCATGATGCGGCGGCCGTTAACAATTCGCGGCGCAATAACGGCCCAAAATTCATGTCTTCAATAAACGTTAGCATGGCTCCCTCGTTTACATTTTGTTGTTTTATTATAGCATCTTTGGACAACGGCACATCAAGCACTATTTGCGCCAGTAATTTTGAAATTCGCGCATCTTCTTTGTGCTGTTTGATTTTATTCATACAGGATTTAGCGCCACGAATTGACAGAAATTCAATCTGCCGATAGTCATCGAGTAGATGCTCAAGATCTTCAAAATGATGCAACAGAATTTGTGCCGTTTTAGGCCCCACCCCTTTGACACCGGGAATATTGTCTGCCTGATCACCGGCCAGCGCCAGAAAGTCAATGATTTGCTCAGGTCTGACGCCAAATTTATCGGTAATGGCCTCATAGTTTAAGGGTTTGGATTTGCCATAATCCCACCACCAGTCACCGGGGCGAATCAACTGCGCCAAATCCTTATCAGCACTCACCACACAGACTTTATGACCGGCATCGCTGTGTTTTTTATGCAGACTGCCAATCAGATCATCGGCTTCATAATGGTGATCTTTAAAGGTCGAAATACCTAATAATTCAGCCACTTGCTGACAATAGGCAAACTGCCTTTTCAGTTCCTCGGGCGCCGGCTCACGGTTGGCTTTATATGGCGGGTAAATTTCATTGCGAAAAGAACTGGCCAAAGATTCATCAAAGGCCACCGCGATGTGCCTGGGCGAGGTCTGTTTTAAAAAGCGGATTAAAAACCGGGCAAAACCATAAACCGCATGGACTGCTTCGTTGCGCCGGTTAAACCATTCAGGCTTTAGCGCGTAATAGCTGCGAAACACAAAAACACTGGCATCAATCAAAAAAACCGGCTTGTCTTGTGTTTCGCTGGCTGATTTCATGGTTAACCAATCAGTCCCATGGCTTCTAATTTCAGAACAATCTGTTGAGTCGCCTGATCGGGTGAATAATCCAGAGTATCAATCTCTAATTCAGGATTTTCCGGCACCTCATAGGGATCGCTGATACCGGTAAATTCTTTAATCAATCCCTGACGGGCTTTGGCATACAGGCCTTTGCGGTCTCTACGCTCACATTCTTCCAGCGGCGTGGAGACATGCACCTCTAAGAAGCCACCGGTGGGTTCAATCATTTCTCTGACTTCCGCACGGGTGACCGCATAGGGCGCAATCGGCGCACAAATGGCGACACCACCGTTTTTAGTGATTTCACTGGCCACAAAACCGATGCGCAGGACATTAATATTACGGTGCTCTTTTGAAAAACCCAGCTCACTGGACAAGTTTTTACGGACAATATCGCCATCCAGTAAAGTCACCGGGCGGTTAATCATTTCCATCAATTTAATGCGCAGTGCATTGGCGATGGTGGATTTTCCGGAGCCCGATAAACCGGTGAAAAACACGGTAAAACCCTGGCGGTTACGTGGCGGATAGCTTTTTCGCAGTTCATTGACCACTTCGGGGTAAGAAAACCACTCAGGAATATCCAGCCCCTCACGTAAACGACGGCGTAATTCAGTGCCGGAAATCATCAGTGTTTTTTCATTGTCTTCCACTTCAGAGACCGGAATGTACTGGGCTTTGTCTTGTGAATAGACCATCATTTCAAACTCAACCATCTCAATGCCGAGTTCTTTTTGATGTTTTTGCAGTAGTTCCTGGGCTTCATAAGGACCGTAAAAGGGTTTGCCGTTACTGTCTTCACCGGGACCTGCATGATCGCGACCCACGATAAAGTGACTGCAGCCGTAATTTTTACGAATAATGGCATGCCACAAAGCTTCACGTGGCCCACCCATGCGCATGGCTAAAGGCAAGAGGGATAAGGCGGTGGTGCGTTCAGGAAAACGCTCCAGCAATTGTTCATAGCAACGCACCCGGGTAAAGTGATCAATGTCACCGGGCTTAGTCATACCCACCACCGGCTGAATCAGTAAATTAGCTTCTGCCCGTTGAGCGGCGCGAAAGGTGAGTTCCTGGTGTGCACGATGCATTGGATTACGGGTCTGGAAAGCCACCACCCGGCCCCATCCGAGT
The DNA here is from genome assembly GCA_947502925.1 of uncultured Marinicella sp. Classification (GTDB taxonomy): domain Bacteria; phylum Pseudomonadota; class Gammaproteobacteria; order Xanthomonadales; family Marinicellaceae; genus Marinicella. Next base: position 169,409 of record CANNBS010000001.1, read on the forward strand.
TTATTAAATTTCTTGCGAATTTCTGCCGGTGTATGACGGTGTTGCTGGTAATCATAATGCGTCGGCATTTGTAAGCCCAATAACTCACCACCGATGTAATAATCGCCGGCCTGGTTCATTAAATAATTAACCGCCGGATGCTTTGTATCAGTGGTGGCAAACACCGCTTCGGCTTCGACTTGTTTGTCCGCTTGCCAGACATCTTCGACTTTTAAAATAGCCAGCACCACGCCTTCTTCGTCGCGTAAGGTTAATTGGCCGGCTTTTTGCGCCGCCTCGGCGGTGGCCTCATCCACATCCAGAGTGACCGGCATGGGCCATAATAAGCCATTGGCCAGGCGCATATCTTTTAACACTGATTGGTAATCAGCCTTGTTCATAAAACCACGTAAGGGTGAGAAGGCACCATTCAGCAATAATTCTATGTCACAGGTCTGACGCGGGGTTAAGTCCCAATCAGGCAATTCATTGGCTATTTTCTGGCGTTCAGTTTTTTGTTCTTCAGTGGGCAATAAATCGACTAACTCGCCACCATGGGGTTGGTTAATACTCATAAGGATTGTCCTAATTTTAAATTGTGTTTTTTAATTTTCTGCGCCACTGTGGTGTGCGAAACACCCAATTGGCGCGCTAATTTCCGGGTGGATGGGTATTTCTGGTACCAATGCTGCATAAATTGCTTTTCAAATTCATCCACCGCTTCTTGTAAAGTTAATTGCTCTAAATCCGTTGACAGGCTGACGGCACCATCTAAATCCAGATCTGTGGCCGTTATTTCACCGCTGCGATTGACCATCACCGCTTTATAAAGAGTTTGCCGTAACTGGCTGACATTACCGGGCCAATAATAACGCTTCATTTTAGCCAATGCGTCATCATTTAAAGCGGTACTGTGTCCCAGTTCCTGATTCATCTGCTGTAAAAAATAAACTGCCAAAGGTTCGATGTCAGCGACCCGTTCCCGCAAGGGCAGGACATTCAGACGCAAGACGTTAATCAGTTCCACCCAACGACTGTTCATTTGGCCGGATTCCTGGTATTGGCCCAATCGTTTGGCCGAAGAAGTCATGATGCGTGCAGCTGTATCACTTTGTTTGTTAAAAAACCGACTGAGTTTTTGCTGCACATGATCAGGCATAAACTCCACATGAGAGAAAAACACAGTCCCTTCCCGGTTCAAATCCAATACCCCCGGTCGATTATTTCGCCCGAATAACAGCTGTTCCATGGGCTCGGCTTTCATCGACTGACAGTCAACCACCGTGAACATATGGTGACCGCGGTCACTGAGACTGTGACAGGCATGGGCTAATAAGGTTTTACCGGTACCGGGCTCGCCAACTATATTTATCGGCGCTTCCACAGTCGCCACCCGCTTGGCTTTTTGTACCGTTTGCGCGAATGATTCCGAGTTATAAACCAGGTTTTTTAAACCGTCAATCTGCTCACCCTGCACCACATAACTGCTGGCCTGGATTTTTTCATGGTCACGAAACAACAACATGGCCGCCACCGGCTTATCACCTGAGGCCTTAATCGATTGCACTTCCAGTAACAAGGTTCCACCGGTGGTTTCGATGTTCACCGGGAGTTTTGATTCAGCGGCGGCATTTAATTTGTCCTGCCAACCGCTCTGGGTGAATATTGTTTGCATGGACACCGGTTTATCGGCTTTTAAATTAATTTTAAAGCGCTGTTCAGCGGCACTGTTGGCATAGCTGATCTGGCCCTTGCTGTTAATGCCCAATACCGGATCGGGCATCACCTGCATGAGTGAGGCCAGCATTTGTTGGGTGGCGACACCGGGCAGCACATCAATCTGATTCACCCATTTGACACCGGGCACCTGCATAATCTGACTGGCCAGGGTGCCCTGCGTGGCTTTGTCTAAATCCTGTGTCTGCAAATAGATTTTACCATCTTCAACTTCGAGCTTTTTTAAATCGGCCTGTTGTTGTTTTAATAAGGCCAGAATATCATCGGTCATGCCCAGTTTATTTTCAGTGGTAATGGATAATTTCATGGTGTAATGTTTTATTTACAATTAGTTTATTGTTATTTTTCAGACTCTTAGGTCATTCAATCTTTTTGTTGTAAAAATTAATTTACGCATTTTAACTTGGTCGAACAGGACTCTCAAGCTATAATTTTATTATCCAAATCCAGTATGATTGTTATGAAATCCAATAAACTTCACTTCGCCACCCGCACCATTCATTCAGGTTACGACCCGCATCAAAACCATGGTGCGCTGACGCCACCCATGCACACCAGTTCAACCTTTGCATTTAACAGCGTTGAACAAGGTGGTGCCGCTTTTGCCGGTGACAACGATCATTATATTTACTCACGTTTAGGTACACCTTCGCAACAGCAGTTAGAACAACGCCTGGCTGACTTAGAAGAAGCTGAGGCAGCTTTGGTCACCGCTTCGGGCATGGGCGCCATCACCTCAGCCATCTGGTCTCTGGTGGAACCGGGTGATGAAATCATTGCCGATAAAAGCCTGTATGGCTGCACTTTCAGCTTTTTTGAGCATGGTTTAAAGAAATTTGGTGTGGCGGTCAATTATGTGGATTTATCGAAACCGCAATTTCTGAGCGAACACATCACCGATAAAACCAAACTGGTCTATACCGAATCACCCAGTAATCCCAATATGCGTTTAGTGGACATTGCCGCAGTGGCCAAGATCACGCAACCACGTCAGATTAAATTTATCGTGGATAACACCTTTTGCACACCTTATCTGCAAAACCCGATCGCTTTGGGCGCGGATATTGCGGTGCATTCAGCGACCAAATACTTAGGTGGTCACGGCGATCTCATTGCCGGCGTGGTGGCCGGATCGGCCGAAGATTTATTGCATATCCGTCAATACGGTTTAAAGGACATGACCGGCGCGGTGATTTCAGGACATGATGTGGCGCTGTTAATGCGCGGTTTAAAAACCCTGCATGTGCGCATGGATCGGCATTGTGAGAATGCTCAGAAAGTCGCTGAGCATTTACAGGCAAGCCCGTATGTTAAACAGATTGACTATCCGGGCTTAGCGAACTTCCCCCAGGCAGAACTGGCCAAAAAACAAATGCGACAGCCAGGCGGTATGCTGGCTTTTGAACTGAACGGCAGCCGCCATCAGGCGGCGGAATTTGTGAATCGGCTTGAGCTGATTTTATGTGCGGTCAGTCTTGGCGACACCGAAAGTCTGATTCAGCATCCAGCCTCAATGACCCATTCCACCTACACCGAAGAAGAATTGCTGGCACACCTAATCAATCCGTCATTACTGCGACTTTCGGTGGGCTTAGAGCATGTGGACGACATCATCGCCGACATTAATCAGGCTTTGGAATCTGTATTTAATGGCGGTTCCGGTAATAGCGGATTATCGGCTTTGGCCTGAGATTTTAATTCCTTCACCCGCCGTTGTAATTCAGCGGCGGTGACTTCTTCAGGCAGCATCGGCTCACCAACAATTAGCTCGATACGCGCCCACAATTTCCGTGGCCAGCGCTGATACCATTTTTTTCGGTATCGCGAAAACATACTGCCCCAGAGATTATTTAATGCCATCGGCACCACCGGTACCGGCTTTTTCTGCAGCACTTTTTCGATACCCCGTTTAAACTCACCAATTTGGCCATCGGGTGTTAATCGCCCTTCGGGGAAAACCACCACCACTTCACCGGCGTCTAAACGTGCATAAATTTGTCGATAGGCCTCAGCCAGAACTTCCGGGTTTTCTTTTTCTGAGGCAATCGGAATACAGCGCGCCAAGCGAAAAATCCAGTGCAGAACTGGCAAATGATAAATCCGGTTGTGCATCACATAGCGCACCGGACGCGGTGACCGCGCTGAGATAATCACCGGATCCATAAAACTGATGTGGTTACAGGCCAGAATCACCCCGCCTTCTGCAGGGATATTATGCAAGCCCTTATATCGGGTGCGATAAACCAGTGTACTGACCACCCAGGCAATCAGACGGACAATAAAATCCGGCATCAATTTAAAAATAATGAGACTGACGATGATATGCAGACCGATGGTAATTAAAAAGAGTTGCGGGATGGACCATTTAAGTACTGCCAGCACCACCATTCCGAGTAACGCTGCCACCACCATAAACAGGGCATTATAAATATTATTACCGGCAATCATCCGTGACACCTGAGACCTTTCTGCGCGGGTCTGGACCATAGAATACAAAGGCACAATATATAAACCGCCAAAGACACCAATCATCAGCAGATCAAAATTAATGCGATAGGTTCCGGCAAAACTCAGTACTTCGGCTAAGCCGACAATGCCTTCCACCTCCAATTTCAAACCCATGCCAGCAATCGACAAATCCAAACCAAATATCGCCAAGCCCAAGGCCCCGACCGGCACCAAACCGATTTCCACACGACGGTTTGACAGTTTTTCACAAAGTAAAGAGCCAATACCGATGCCCACAGAAAACAGGGTCAATAACAGGGTCACAACATATTCATCACCATGAAGCACCTGACGACTAAAGTTTGTCATTTGTATTAAAAACACTGACCCCAAAAACCAAAACCAGGAAATTCCCATGACCGCCAAAAAGATATCACGGTGTTTTCTGACAACAGTGAGATTCGCCTTGGTGGCACGCCATAGCCCCCAGTCTAAGTTGATACCCGGCTCGGCAGCCGGTGTTTTAGGAATCTGGCGAGCGGACAAATAACCTAATGTGGCAAAACCGACCACCGCCAGAGAAATGGGCAGATAGGAATCCATGGCAATCAGAATACCACCTAAAATGGTGCCCAATAAAATGGAAATAAAGGTGCTTGACTCCACCAGGCCATTACCACCCATCAGCTCATTTCGGTTTAACTTTTCGGGCAAATAGCCATATTTCACCGGCCCAAATAAGGAGGATTGCGACCCCATCAAAAACAGCACAAAGATTAATAAGCCGACATGATTAAGATAAAAGCCGACAGAAGCCAGCAACATAATCGCTATCTCGCCCATTTTAACCCGACGAATTAACAAGTCCTTTGGATACTTATCGGCCACCTGACCGGCAAAAGACGAAAACAATAAAAATGGCAAAATAAACAAGCCACCAGCTAAATTTGTTAAGAAATCAATCTGACCTTCTGCTACTTTAAATCCAATCATAATAATCAGCGCATTTTTAAAGACATTGTCATTAAAAGCACCAAAAAACTGGGTCAGAAAAAACGGCAAATAACGCCGCTCTTTAAGTAAATGAAATTGTGAGTGTGTACTCATTGGCATTTTATTAAATTATTCATCAATCCAAAATAACCGACGTCTTCGGGCTTGACCCGGAGACCCATACATGAAAGAAGCTTATTGAAGAAAAATAGTTGAACCATTTGTACTTTTTAAAATTATTGAAAAGAAAGCTAATTAAGGCTTTTTAACATGGGTCTCCGGATCAAGTCCGAAGACGTCGCGCTCATTGAATTAAACAATTTATCTTCAGGTCAATCCACCTTTTTAAACTGTAGTATAGACTGTTTATCAGCATTTAAAAGCGTTAGCTTCAAACCTGACAACTGATAATGTTTAACGTTGTTTATCGCCCGGGTGAATTCATCGGCCAGTTTCATTTCAGGACAAGCCATCAGAGTGGTGGCCAAAGCACCGAACTCAATTCGACCCTGACCTGCTTTGACAATGCCCCCGGACAGTCGATTACAGCTGTCGGTGCCGAACACCTGCATCTTCGTTAAATTAAATTCCAGACTGGGCACGTCCTGACCACGATCTGAAAGCAAAGTCCGATCTACCGACTCACCCTGTATTTCTGTCAGCGCCCAAATATCATGCAGGCGGAGGGTGTCATCAGCTTGTCTTTCCACGACTTCCAGCAATTCATAACGTATCGATGACGCATCGGCCGGAACTTGCGCCGGTGGTAATTGGGTCTCCTGAACACGGATTTTATAGATATGGCCGAGCTCATAATTAAAGCCTTTAATCGGGGCATACAATAAGGACCAGTTCTTAATATCGGCTTGTTGTTGATTTTCTTCGTCAATTTTCTGGATTTGCAGGCACATGCGCTCGCCCACGCCCTCACAAGTTCTTCGCCAGCTGTTGACCCAATAGAATTGCTCAGAACTGTTCTGACTGTCTGTCTTCATCGATGTGTTTTTATCAGGCTGCGACATGTGACTACAACCAGCCATCAGAACAAACAGATAAAGCAGCAATAATTTGTACATTGTGGACTCCAAAAATAATTTATCATGACATAAGATGTTTGAATTGCGGGTGAACACGCTGTTATTCAGTGTCTGGAGGTGGCAATAATAACTCAGGATCTAATCTAACATTCGTCCCTAAATTTATACGCCAGTCTAAATGTGGCCCTGTGGCACGGCCGGTCATACCGATTTCGCCGATTTTTTCACCTTGCTGAACTTCTTGGCCGACTTTTACATTGACCTGACTTAAATGCAAATAGGTGGAATTCAGGCCATAGCCGTGATCGAGAATAATCGTCCCGCCGGTGTAATAATGATCATCCACCGCCATGGTCACGGTGCCTGAAATCGGCGCCACCACGGTTGAGCCAGTGGTATTGGCAATGTCCATGCCGTAATGCGGGCGTTTGGGCTCGCCATTGAGGATACGGCGGCTGCCGTAAACACCACTGACGCGACCAGTGGCCGGCCAGATAAAGCCCTGTAAGTAATGCCGTTGTTCAGACCATACTGCCCGGGCTTGTTTCACTTCGGCCTGTTCTTTTTTAATCCGCTCCCAGAAACTCGCCGGTGGATTCACTTTATCCGCAGGCAGTCCGTCAATGCGTTCTTCGGGAAAATCCCTTGTTGTCACCGGAATGGTTTTTTGATGGGTTTGGTCCTGATAGGTCACGGTGATGGTCTTGGGTTCGGCATCAAACCGCCCAAAACCAAACATAAAATAGCCTTCGGGGTCTGTCTTAACCGTTTCACCATCGATTGTGACTTTGGCATCTGCATTGGTCTGCGCAATCAACAATGCCCCTTGTACCGGCTCGCCTTGAATGTTTAAAAAATAATCACCGGCCGGTACAGAACCTGAAACCAGTATCAAAACTATCCATTTTATCCACATCATTTATAATAAGACCTTTATTGTAATCGCTTCATTTTAACACCAAACGTCATGAACCTCATCGCCATCGAAACCGCCACCGAACAATGTTCTGTTGGTTTATTGCACAACAACCGGATAACGACCACCGCCGAAATCGCACCGCAGCAACATGCCAATATTATTTTAGACCGGCTTGAGGGCTTATTGAATGACGCTCAATTAAAAAAGTCACAACTCGATGGTATCGTATTTGGCCTCGGCCCAGGCGCCTTTACCGGTGTCCGGATTGCTTTTGCCGTGACCCAGGGTCTCGCACTGGCCCTAAATATTCCGGTGATGGGTGTTTCGACGTTAGAAAATATGGCCTGGCAGATTTTTCAGAATAATCCCGATCAAGATCAAAAAATTCTCATCGCAAACGATGCCCGAATGGGCGAAGTCTATTGGGCTGAATTTATAACCAAGAATGGTCAGCTCATCCGACTGAATGAAGACCAAGTCAGTAAGCCTGATGCAGTTAATCTTGATAATTTCGACATCGCCGCCGGCAGCGCCTTTCATGATTTACTACGCGAACACATCAATGACAGCGAAACCCGGCCCATCAACGCCAACAGCCTGCCCGATGCCCAAGCCTTATTAGAAATCGCCCAATCCCGCTTTTCTACAGACCAACAAAACATCGCCAACATCCAACCCCATTATGTCCGCGACAAAGTGGTTTTCAGCTGATTATGAAAATATGAACGGTCTACAAAGCACACAAATTCAATGCCCTTATTGCTGGGAGACTTTTGAAACCACTGTGGATTGCTCGGTGCCTGAACAAACCTACACCGAGGACTGTTATGTCTGTTGTCGGCCGATTGTTTTGCAGGTGGTGACTGATGGCGAAAATATTGTTTGTGTTCAGGTTTCGGCAGAAAACCAATAAGTCCGGTTAAAACTAATAGGCTGTTCTGCCCCTTTGAACAGCCATAAGTTCATCATATTCCTTAAATTATTAGGATCCGACCAGGTTATTTCCGCCGTAGTATAATTTGCGCGTCAAAGCCGTCTTTAAAAATCAGATCGCTGGAAGCCACTGATCCGGATTCCACCGCGCCGACATCGCATTTGTCGTCCCAGGGCCGGATAAAGCCGCGTTGATCCTCTCTTAAACCACATAAACTATTACCACCGTTAACAGCAATGCCGCCTGGGACCGGCAAATGGGTCATGGTGTCGCCACCATTATCGGCTAAGGTGACCTCAATCACGGTGTTGGTTGCACCGGCCGGGACCTGGTCACTGGCACCTAAGGTCACACCTCCCGTACCACTGTTGCCATTTTGACCCAGAATATTGTAATTATTTAAGGTTAAGGAATTGCTTACCACAAATAATTCAAGCGCAGAAGACCCACGAAGATTAAATAAGCCTTGTTTATCCGCAGCTTGTGGAGACTTCCCTGCAATCGGTGGTATCGGGGTGAGGGTATTTCCGGAAATAATGCTGTGACTTAAACGGTTAGGCGCTGATGTGGATGCAGGGGCTACCACCATCCCACCAACACCTGAGGCAGAATTGCCGGTGATGGTCAGACCGGATAATTGATTGTTGTCGCCAACAATCAGAACACCGCCATAGTTTGCACCCGTATTATTTGATAGCGTACTGTTTTCAATACGGCCTTGAATACCATAACGAATATCGAGACCACCAGTATAACCGCCTGAATTATTGTCGATGGTGGAGCGATTCATCTGAAAACCCAGACTTTGGTAAGTTGCTACACCCGCCGCAAAATTTCCACCCAAATTTCCGGGTTGGGACGTATTATTATTGACCGTCGAATTAAACAAGCCAGAGCTAATGGATTCAACATCAAACAAACCGGCACTTTGATTAACAGTTAATGTTGAATTTATGACTTTTACGTTGCCGTACAGGCTTGATACAGCACCAAAATTACCATTGGCACCGGTAACCGTGCTGTCAATTAAGTTTAAATGTCCACCTTCTGCGGCCATCAACAAATCAAAATCATCCACTGACGCAGAATCACGTTCAATTAAACTGCCATTGCCTTCCAGACTGATGCCAGAAGTAATCACCGGCAAACCCAAATAGGTAAAGGGCGAGAGATCCTGTATCGTGTCAAAACTTTGAGTGCTGTTTTCCGGCAGAACAATAATGTCATGGCCATTGCCCGGCTGACAGCCGCTGACACTGGCATCATTATTGGCCGAGATGATGGCGCTGGTTAAATCACAGGGCGCATCATCGGCCATAATCGGCAAGGAATGCTCTAAAGCACCGATGTCACACACAAAAGAACCATTACCATCACCATCAATACCACGGCCTTTGCCTTCCTGATCAACAATACTGCCGTAACAGGATAAATCATTGCCATCGATGGCCACAGAACCCAGTTTTAAGGGATGTGTCAATTGGCCGTTGGTCAGGGTTAAAGGATAGAGATTATCTTCTGTTGCATTGCTAAAGGTTTGGTCGTTCGCACCAAGGGTGACATTGTAAACGCCGGCATCTCCCATATCACCAATAATATTATGGGCATCCATATTAACCACCCCCAGGTTGTAAATGTTGGGCGCGTCAATAAATGACACTTTATCTTTATTACCGGCAATAATACTGCCTTGTAATGTTAATGAACCTTGCGAGGCTGAATTTAAGATACCTGATACATATAAGGCATGGTTATCGGTGACTGTACTGTTAGTTAAGGTGACATTGTTTTGAATCACACCACGTTTGAGACTTTCAGACGAAGACAATGGTGAACCTATGGACTCAATTGATATTCCACCACCGAACACGCTTGAATTACCACTGACCGTTGAGTTAGACAGGGTCACGGTTGACTGATAAAAGCTGGCGCCACCTGCAATTTTCGGACCTCCACCTCCACCGCCACCACCAAAAACACCAATTCTCAGGATAGGGCCAAAATCAAGATTATTATTCACAATTCCTGAATTAACAATATCCACTTCCGCAAAAGAGGTCATCAGGCCGCCAAAAGAACCGGTGCCGACATTATTTCGGATGGTGCTGTTAAGAATTTCATTACCTAAACTATTGGCCAGATATATAGCACCATTATTACGGCTAAAGGTGGTGTTGCTTAAGATCACCTGACCGCCATACGAAAACAAGCCACTGCCAGAGCCGGAACCATCATCAGCACCACTCACAGTGGTGTCTCGTAAGGTTAAATCACCCGATGAATCAACCTCAAACAAGCGAAAATTGTCCGTGCTGTTATTAGCATTAATGGTTAAGCCATTGCCTTCAATGGTGATATTACTGGATATAATCGGCAGTCCCACATCACCAGGACCCCCGGTGGAGGGTTCAAAAATGGTGTTAATGGTGATATTACTGTCTTCATTCACCACTTGAATCGTGTCATTCCCCGAACCTGCCGGACAAGAACCGACAGCGGTGTCCGTATTGGCTGCCTGAATGGCATCGATTAAAGTACAGCTGCCGGTGACATTAATGGTGGCCGCCTGCGCCGTGCCAAGTGCCCATAATATGGCACCGCTCAAAGCCGACTTTTTCATCTTAATGGTTTTATTTTTGTTCATTAATCGCTCCCATTATTGACAATGCTTCTAATAACTATATATGCAGTGCCTCTTTATGTGCAATAAACTCATAAGCATTTTAATCAGATCTGGATTAGAGGTGATTGGCTTATTGCAGCGACCAGGCATCCAGCCATTCAATTGAAACAGGGACTAAATCGAAGTCAGCCATCAAGCGTTGTTGAAAATCCTGCATATGGGCCGCACCATAGAAAATTGCCACCGATTTGGGTTCTTTATCCACCATTGTTCGCTTCAGCACCTTGAGGGCTTTTTGGTTTCTGGCGGCCACCAATGTGGAACCTTCGGGGCCTTCAAAAGCAATCATGGTGGATTCGGCGTCAGCCAGTTCTTGCGCCACCATGCGTTTTAAAGCAAGTTGTTTATCATCGGCCATGAGCAGAGAGAGCATGCTAAGCTGACTGCCGGCACCGGCGGTCAACTCGCGGGCCAGGCCGGCTCGCCACATTTGTAAAATCATACCGGTAATGGTTTCACCTCTGTTCGCCATACTTTGTCTAAATTCATCCGGACTAAAGTCTGCATGAACAAAATGCTGAGGACTGTAATCCACGCCATCCATCTGATACGTCAACCCCAGTACATCCGTCATTTTCAATTGAATGCTGGTCAAAATGTTATTGTTAGATGATTTGTTTTTATCGCCAGACTGATTGGGGTTTCTGGGTTTGATTTTTGTGCCTTCCGGTGCCACCATTTCATACAGAACCGCATCATAATGAGCAAATCGCCGGTTTAAATCGTTAAAATAATCTGCCTCGGCCACATGCACCGCACTGACCAAATCAACATACCAATCCTGAGCACCACTGCGGGGTTTAAAACGCACCACAGCCACTTGTAAAGAATCACCGCTTTCTGCCATGCGAATATACTGACCCGGCGGCTCATCAAGCGGTTTAGCATCGGATGCAAAAGCTGGCAGAACTAAGAAACTTAAAAGAACGAGCCCTAAGCCCCTGATTAATGTAAAGTTAGATTTCATAAATTATAGCGATATTAAGTCAAATTAAAGGATATCTGATGTCTTAGAAAACAATTAAGCAAAAAGGTTCAGGCATCCATATCCGGTATCAACATATCCTGGTAATGCTGTATGTCATCTTTAAGACTTAATTTTTCTTTTTTGAGGCGCTTAATTTCCAGTTCATTGGCCTCAGGTGCAGATTCTAATCCGCTCAAGCGTGATTTTAACGCTTCATGTCTTTCTTTAAGTTGCTCTAAGCGCACTCTTATTTGCTGTTCTTTTAATGCCATGTCAACTCCATATCGATTCTCAATTGTGACATCAGTTAAATCAAGCCATTGTTTAATTCACTGACATCAGCTCCTTGTTTAGTATAAAATCTATCACCTCAGTTCACCACAACTATTGTCGTTATTGTCAGATATGGATCATGCTCGTCACCATTTTAAGAAAATAGAACAAAAATTACGCCGCCAAATCAGTGCCGCTTCTGCCGATTATGGTTTGATTGAAGCCGGTGACCGCATTATGGTGTGCCTATCAGGCGGCAAAGATTCCTACACCATGCTAAAACTGCTGCAAAACATTAAGGCTAAAGCGCCTTTTTATTTTGATATGGTGGCGGTCAATTTAGACCAGAAACAACCGGGCTTTCCAGAACATGTGTTGCCAGATTATTTGGACCAGCAAGACGTTGAATACCATATTATTGAAGAAGACACGTTTAGCATCGTTCAGGAGAAAATTCCTGCAGGTAAAACCACCTGCGGCTTATGTTCCAGGTTGCGGCGCGGCATTTTATATCGGGTGGCCGGTGAATTAAACTGCACTAAAATTGCCTTAGGCCATCATCAGGATGATGTGGTGGAAACACTGTTTTTGAATATGTTTTTTGGCGGCACCTTAAAGGCCATGCCACCTAAACTGGTCAGCGATGACGGCCGCAATACCGTTATCAGGCCTTTATACTTTTGTCGCGAAAAGGACATTGAAGATTACGCCAGGGTGATGGATTTCCCGATTATTCCCTGTAACCTATGTGGCTCTCAGGATAATCTGCAACGCCAGGCCATTAAGCACATGCTGACACAATGGGAACAGATTCAGCCCGGTCGCATCGACAACATCGCCCGCGCCATTAAGAACATTGCACCAACGCAGCTAGGTGATGGTGAGTTGGTTGATTTTAAAGCACTTAAATCGCGTATCGAATTACCGCAGTTTGTTTAACCGGCTTTCTTCAAATACACCAACAACAATGAAATGGCCGCCGGGGTCATGCCTTGGATCCGTGATGCCTGACCGATGGTGGTGGGCTTGGTCTGATTCAATTTTTCGGTTAATTCAGCGCTCAATCCTTTCACCAATGAATAATCAAAGTCCACCGGCAACGGTTTATGCTCCTGGGCTTTGGCTTTATCGATTTCCTGTTGCTGACGCGCCAGATAACCGGCATATTGGGTCTGGATTTCCACCTGTTCCAAAACAGCTTTGGTGCGATTTGGCAGGCTGATTTCCTCAAAACCCATAAACATCGAGACATTCACTTCAGGCCGGCGCAATAAGTCATAGGCACTGGTTTCTTTGCTTAATTGAATGCCGGTTTGGGTCATGAATTTTTGGCCGAGTTCGTTATGCGGCGTTAACCACACCGACTGTAAATGTTCAAGCGAACGCTCAACCTGTTGTTTTTTGTCCATAAAGGTTTGATAACGGTGTTCATCAACCAATCCCAGCTCATGGCCCTGCTCGGTTAAACGAAAATCGGCATTGTCCTCTCGCAACATCAAACGGTATTCAGCCCGTGAGGTAAACATACGATAAGGCTCACTGGCGCCCTGGGTGATTAAATCATCGATAAGCACACCGATATAGGCTTCATTGCGGGCCGGTGTCCAGCTTGGTTTACCGGCGACTTTGCGCGCGGCATTCAAACCGGCAATCAAGCCCTGTGCCGCGGCTTCTTCATAACCGGTGGTGCCGTTAATCTGGCCGGCAAAGAACAGGTTTTCCACGTATTTAGTCTCCAGAGACGGGTGTAACCCACGCGGATCAAAAAAGTCATATTCAATGGCATAACCCGGGCGTGTTATATGGGCATTCTCAAAGCCTTTAATCGACCGCACCAATTGAATTTGTACATCAAAAGGCAATGAAGTGGATATCCCATTGGGATACAATTCCTGCGTATTTAAGCCTTCAGGCTCCACAAAAATCTGGTGCGAATCCTTATCGGCAAAGCGCATGATTTTATCTTCAATAGACGGGCAATAGCGCGGACCTTTTCCCTCGATACGACCTGAATACATGGGCGAACGGTCTAAACCACCACGGATAAAATCGTGGGTTTTTAAGTTGGTGTGGGTGATATAACAACTGACCTGTTCGGGATGATCAGAAACATCACCCAGGTAAGAAAACACCGGCATGGGTGTATCGCCGGGCTGTTCTTCCATCACGGAAAAATCCACGGTTTTACCATCAATACGCGGTGGCGTACCGGTTTTAAGTCGCGCCACATCGAAAGGCAATGCCCGCAGCTTTTTGGCCAACACGGAAGCCGGTGGATCACCGGCACGTCCGCCCTGGTACTGGCTGGTGCCGACATGGATTTTACCACCTAAAAATGTGCCGACGGTCATGACCACGGTTTGGGCTTTGAAAATAACACCCATCTGAGTGATGCAGCCTTTAACCACATCATTTTCGATAATTAAATCATCCACCGCTTGCTGGAATATATGCAGATTTTCCTGGTGCTCCACTGCTTGACGAATCGCTGCACGGTATAAATTTCGATCACACTGCGCCCGGGTGGCGCGCACAGCCGCCCCTTTGCGGGCATTCAGGGTTCGCCATTGAATGCCGGCTTGGTCCGTGGCTTTCGCCATGACACCGCCAAGGGCATCAATTTCTTTTACCAGATGACCCTTGCCGATACCACCGATGGCCGGGTTACAGCTCATCTGGCCGATGGTCTCGATATTATGGGTCAACAATAAGGTACTGGCGCCGGTCCGGGCCGCTGCTAAAGCGGCATCGGTTCCTGCATGACCGCCACCAACCACGATGACATCAAAATTTTGGGGATACTGCATAATGTTAAATTCTTCAAGCGAACCCCTTATTTTATCGCGATATCATCCGCAACACAAATACACCCCCGGCACTGACAGTACAATTAACTTCCTATGGCGATTAATGTGCCTGATTGTAACCAGTAGCCACACCCAAACACTGTAATCAGTGAGAAGACAACAGCATCTTTCCAATTCAGTCGCAAGGAATCGGTTTTTCTTGACACCTGATGTTTTTTTGTGGGCGCTTGTTTAAGTTCGGATTTGGCTTGTTTTTCTAAGCGGGTTCGAATTGAATTCTTTGACTTATTCATGATGCGATGGATTGTTTAAAAGCGTTTATTACAACATTGAAAAATGTACTAAAACTGGCTTAGCAATGATTAATTCTGCCGATTTAATGAAATATTGCACTTTTTTAAAAACCTTGCTATGCTCATTTAACTTAAATAACAGGAACTTATTATGGGATTTTTTGATTTTATCAGTGACGCAGGTGCCAAAGTTTTCGGTAAAGATGAACCGAATAAAAATGTCACCATGCCCATCATTAAACACATCGAAAACAGCGGTGTAAATACAGAATACATCACCACTGACTTTAATAAGGGTGTGGTTCTCTTATCTGGCTATGTTCCGGATAATGAGCAAAAAGAAAAAGCGGTTTTAACCGCCGGTAATATTGCCGGGGTTTCACGCGTACAGGATAATTTACTGATCGGAACACCGCCGGATGATGCCACTGAAGCGGTTAAAAACATACAGGAACATGCAGTTAAAGAAAAAGACCTTGCGGGTGAAGACAGTTGGGAGTCGCGTACTTACACAGTGAAATCAGGAGACACCCTGGGCAAAATTGCCAAGCAGTTTTATGGTGATGCCATGAAATACCCGAAGATTTTTGAAGCCAATCAACCGATGCTCGATGACCCTGATAAAATTTACCCGGGACAGGTTCTTCGCATACCCAAATAACAACACAAAGGTGCGCCAATAACCGCTGTCTTTAGTCGGCGGTTATTGTCCCGTTAATGATTGAATAACCCAATCAGCGGCCATCACCCCAAAACCACTAATGACCGTCGGTGTAGTACCGTAACCTGAATCACAATCCAACCGATAGGATTGCTGTTCACCGGTTTCACAAAAAGGCAGTGTCATCGGCTCATCGGAAAATATCGCTGTTATACCAAATTTATTTAAGCCTTTAAAACCGTGATGACGGCGTAATTCATAACGCACTTTTTTTAACAGGCGATCCCCGTGGGTTTGTGCCAGATCTGACACCTGTAAATGATTGGCTTTGGTTTTACCGCCGGCACCACCGGTGGTGACAACTGAAATGTTATGTTCTCTGCACATGGCCAACAGCAACACCTTATGCTTCACTGAATCAACCGCATCAATCAAATAATCATAATCAGCTGACAACAATTCATCGGCATTGCTGGCCATAAAAAACTGCTGTACAGCATGCACCTCACAATCAGGATTAATATCCAAAATGCGATTTTTCATGGCCATCACTTTTGGCTGGCCCACAGTGCTGTTTAAGGCATGCACCTGACGGTTAATATTGGTCACACAGACTTCATCGGCATCTATCAGGGTAATTTCACCAACACCGGAACGCGCCAGCATTTCAGCCGCCCAACAACCAACACCACCGATACCAACAACGGCCACATGAGCCTGTTGAAGATGCTCAAAACCGGCCATGCCATACAACCGCTCTATACCGCCAAAACGTTCTTTCATATACCGAACACCTGCTGGCAATTATGGGTCGTGATGCGGATCAATTCTGCCACTGAAATCTCTTTTATCTCAGCCACAAATTCAGCCACTGTGTTTAAATCAACCGGTAAATTCCGCTGATCTCTTTTGTTGTATAAGGGCTGATCCGGGGCATCGGTTTCAATCACCATCTGCGATGTATCGACTGATTTCACCACCTGATGTAGCTTTTTAGCACCGGGATTGACCACGGCCGTTCCAAAACCCAGAATAACACCTGAGTCTGTGATTTGTCGCGCCTGTTCCACTGAACCATTAAAACTGTGCATCACAGCTTTAAAATAACGGTGTTTTTTCAACACCTCAAAAACCGGCTGAACCGCGCCGTTGACATGCAGAATCAAAGGTAAATCCATGTCTTTAGCCAGTACCACCTGTTGCTCAAAAACAGTGTGTTGTTTATCCCGGTCTAAATCATCCCGGTAAAAATCAAGACCGCATTCACCGAGTGCCACAGCCTTATTTTCACCCAGGAAATCACCCAGCTTTTGCAGGTCTTGTTGTTTATGTTGCCCGATAAAATAAGGGTGTAAGCCATAGGCCGGATATATATCGGCATGCTCATCAGCCAACTGCTTGATTTTTGTGAATCCCGACACCCCTGTGCCCGGCACCACAAACCCGTTAATGCCGGATTCTCTGGCCGCTGTCAATAATGATGTTCGGTCATCATCGAAACGTGCATCATCAACGTGAATATGCGAATCAATCAAACCACCGGCTCAGCAAACAAACGTGGCATCACATCACCCCACAGAATGTAATGGTCCACCAACAAGAAAGCAAACAGCAGCATCAAATACCAAATGGAGTATTTAAAGGTATTCCAAGCCAGCAGCGGTGATTGGGTGCGTTTAAGCTTAAAAGTCATCCACAGAAAACGGGCACCTAAAACAACCGCACCGAACAAATAGATTAAACCGCTCATGCCCGTTAAAAAGGGAAACAGGGTGACAATAAATAACAGTATGGTGTAAAAAATGATGTGTAGCTCAGTGAACTTAACACCATGGGTCACCGGCAGCATCGGAATATGGGCTTTTTTATAATCTTCTTTCCGAAAGATTGCCAGCGCCCAGAAATGTGGTGGCGTCCAGACATAAATAATCGCCAATAACAATAAGGCATCCGGCGTTACCTGTCCGGTCACCGTGGTCCAGCCCAATACCGGCGGCGTGGCACCGGCCAAACCGCCTATCACAATATTCTGCGGCGTTACCCGTTTTAAGAACATTGTATAAATAAAGGCGTAACCTATCAAAGAAACAAAGGTTAACACCGCAGTGAGGACATTAACAAAATACACCAGTATACCGGTGCCCAGTATCGATAAAATGGCCGCAAATGTCAGCACATTGACTGTTTTTAAGCCGCCGCTGGGCAACGGTCTGTGCTGGGTACGCAACATCACTTTATCGGCTTTCTGATCAGCCCAGTGATTGATCGCAGCCGCCCCACCAGCACTTAAACCAATCCCTAATAAACCCCACAAAATAACGACCCATTCGGATTCAGGAAAATTGCGCATCGATAATAACATACCAACAAATGCAGTGAACAAAATTAAGCTCACCACACCAGGTTTAGTCAGTTCAAAGTATTGTTTCAGTCGGCTCATGGGTTAATTATAGGAAGCTTGCCTAGTTTTATAAAGCAGGTATACCAAACTAATCAACAACAAGGCCGCCACACCGTTGTGCATGACCGCCACAGTCAGCGGCAGATTCATGGTGACATTGATAATGCCCAAGATGATTTGCAGCGTGAGCAAACCACCAATCACCACCGCCATCGGCATTAATTCACGGTTTTTAGTCAATTTATAAATAAGCCAGGATAAATATAAAGTCACCACCACAAAACCCATACGATGAGTCATCTGTATCGCAACCCGGGCCGGGCCGTCTTTTACCCCGAATTCATAATTAGGGCCGAACTCACGCAGTAAATTAAATCCCTGGATAAAATCCATACTGGGCCACCATTGTCCGTTGCATTGTGGAAAACCGGTACAGGCCAACGCCGCGTAATTGGCACTGGTCCAGCCACCGAGGGCGATTTGTAAGCCCACCAATAACAGGCCGATGGCCACCATTTGAGTGGTTACATGACCGGCATACCGATAACCTTTAATTTCAGGCGTTTCCCGACAGGCTAGCCAGGCCAACAGGGACAAGGTTAATAAACCACCCAGTAAATGACTCATAACGATACTGGGATGAAGTTTTAAAGTGACGGTCCACATGCCCAATGCTGCCTGAAAGGTAATCACCAGACCGATAATAAATGGTAGTCTGGCTGACATCATATGACGTTGTCGAAAGGCCCAAATAAATAAACCAAGTACCAGTAAACCCAAAGCACCGGCTAAAATTCGATGTACCACTTCTTTCCAGGCTTTGTGTACCTCAACTGCCCGTTCCGGAAAATTCTGATTAGCCACTTCAATCTCTTCAGCTTGTGTCGGCCAGGTTAAATGCCCATAGCACCCAGGCCAGTCGGGACAACCCAAACCGGCATCTGACAGTCGCACAAAAGCACCCAATACGACCACACATAATCCCAAACCGACGGCCAACCAGGCCAAATGCTTATATTTCATCGTTAACCTTTTCTTTTAACCAGTAATTTTAAATCCTTGATGATATCCTGCGGTTCATTATCCGGTGTGAACGCCATCATTAAATAGCCTTCCGGTGCCACCACATAGAGCCCTTCACCGTTACCGAGTGACTGATCAGATAATTCATTAAATATGTCATTCAATGCCTGGTGCCCACCGGTGGCCACTTTTTTAATGTGACTGTATGGATCTTCCTGACGCATATTAAAGTCTTTAGCCAGTAACATAAGTTCTAACTTATCGGCATTTTGTGCCAGTGTCAGGTTAAAACGATGTAATTTATCTTCCCATGCAAAACAAGCCTCGTCACAAACTTCAGGGGTTCTGTAAATCAAAGTCCAGTTTTCGGGTAATTCGTTGACCCATTCAGCCTCTGTGTAATCTGCCGGTTTAATGGGCGGTGAGATGAAAACACCATGATTTTTTGTGCTGTCGGGTTGAAAATCAATCAAACCTGAACCCAACAGATACGCCACCACCACCGGGATTGCGAATAACAGAAAGACCACTAAGATGGTGAGCCTGTTTTTATTTTTTAAATGCATAAAATTTTCGAATAAAATAAATGTATATTAAACACAAGGCCAAAGACATGATAAACCATTGAAACGCATAGGCACGATGTCTGGCCGCGGTCATCATCGGCGCTTGCCAGTCGCGAACAAACCCGTCCTCTGCCTCGGCATCTAACTTAATCACCCGGTCTAAGATATCACACTCACCCCGTTGACATAAATGTCGTGTCATAAACTCTTTGGTATCATCAATCGGTAAATAAGTGACTTGCTGCCGTGACTTGTCCTTAAAAATCTGTTCACCTAATTGAACGCCAGGGCGTGGCCAGGCTGATGGCATACCGACAAGTTCTGTCCTATTCTCGGGCACAGACACATCTATACCTGCTGAAGCTGTCCAGCCACGGTTAACCAATAACCAAATATCGTCATCTGTTAAAAAAGCCGTCAACACAGCAAAACCCACTTGCCCGTCATGGAATTGATTAGCCAGGAGGAAGTGCGTGTTGTGATAGTGACCGGTTACCCGAATAGATTGATAATCATTGATTTTTTGCCAGTCAGACCACGATTTTGGCTGTTTAATTTCTGCTGACTGCATTTGCTGGTGAATGTGCTGTTTTTGTTTGGCACGATCTAACTGCCAAAAACCAGCCCATACCATCACCAATAAAATCGACAACCACAACCCGGTAAACACCCAGGGAAATTTATGCACCGGCTGCACGGTTTAACCACTGGGTTTTAGCTGTAAACCATGCGGTACAATCCAACCCATTTTCATGGCCAACAGTATAAATAAAAACAGCACCACCGACAGCACCACGCGGACGGTTAAAAAGCGAACCGTGTTACTGCTTTGGCCTTTATCACGAGATAAATAAAAAAGTGCAGACCCCATGCTGTATAAAATAAACAAAAAAGCAATGACAATGAGATATTTCATAACAGTGAAAAAAGCGCCACTCACCTGAAAAAGTGACGCTTTTTTAAAGTGGTGCTTTTACAGTACGTAAACAAAGATAAATAAACCCAACCAGACGACATCAACAAAATGCCAGTACCAGGCCACCGCTTCAAAACCAAAGTGATTATCTGCCTTGAAATGGCCTTTTATCAATCGAATGGTAATGACAATCAGCATGATGGTACCTAACGTCACGTGTAAACCGTGAAATCCAGTTAACATAAAGAAGGTCGCACCATAAATACCTGATTCTAATGTTAAGTTTAAATGCTGATAGGCTTCTATGTACTCTTCAACTTGATAAAACAAGAAGGTTGCGCCCAGTAATACCGTGGCAATCATCCATATGATTGTCTTCTTACGATCATTAGCCAACAAGGCATGGTGGGCAATGGTGATGGTGAC
Source organism: uncultured Marinicella sp. (assembly GCA_947502925.1). Taxonomy (GTDB): domain Bacteria; phylum Pseudomonadota; class Gammaproteobacteria; order Xanthomonadales; family Marinicellaceae; genus Marinicella. The sequence goes on from CANNBS010000001.1 coordinate 190,472, forward strand.
GGAACTGGTCAACAGTAGCAAGGTGTTGACTAAAGGCAGGGCAAACGCACTGATGGTTTCAAACCGGCCATTCAAATCGGCCGGGCCATTGGTGGGCCACACCGGCTCATAGCCGGACCACAGCTGAACGTTGGTGGCTAAATTGGTGCCTTCACCACCGAGCCAAGGCACTGCGAATGTTCGGGCGTAAAACAAAGCGCCAAAAAATGCCGCAAAGAACATGACTTCAGAAAAGATAAACCAGATCATACCGGCTCGAAAAGAGGCATCCACATGCTTGTTATAAAGTTTGGCCTCACTTTCCTTAATCACCTCACCAAACCAACCAAAAAACATCACGATTAAAATGGCAAAACCCAAATACATGAGCCAGGGCGTGGTGGGTTCAAGATCAAGGCTGTTAAATTTTAAACTGGCACCGATCACGGTGATAAACAGCCCCACACAAGCGACAATCGGCCACTTGGCTTTATGGGGAACATAATACTGGTTTTCACTAATCTCTGTCATGGTTCACTACTCGATAAATATTAACTGTTATTGTGAGGACTATCTGCTTTTAAAGCGGCCGTATCGGCCACTTGATATTTATTAAAAAAGGTGTAAGACAAGGTCACTAATTTGACATCATCAGGTAAATCACTGCTAATGATAAAGGTTAAGGGCATCTGCATTTCTTCACCGGCCTGAAGTAATTGTTCGGTAAAGCAAAAGCATTCAGTTTTATTAAAATATTTTGACGCTTTGGCCGGTGCCACACTGGGCACGGCCTGACCAATAATCTCAACGGCGGCCGTGTTTTTTGCATAATATTCGGCATGGTAAAGCTTACCTAATTGGACTTCCATGGAAAACTGGGTTGGACGAAAAGCCCAGGGCAAATCACTTTTGACTGTACCATCAAATTGTACCGTTACTGTCCGACTTTCACCTTCAATCGATTGTGTATTTTCAACATCAGCCGAGGTGGTGACGCCGGTTTTGCCATTCAAACCGGTAATATCACAGACCACATCATACAGCGGCACCAACACATAACCAAAGCCGACCATCAACACGGCAATGGCCAATAAGGCTTTTAAGGTATTTCCAACACTATCAAACATGTACTTGTTGTAACACTAAATAAACAGACCATAAAAATAAGCCAACAGCCACCAACGCCAGGATGGTGACTGTTTTCTTAATGCCTCTTCGTTGCTGAGGGGTATGTTCCTTATGTTTTTCCATTAGTGATTATCACCATGGGCCATTTTGCTTAAATCAACCGGCTTATAGTCATCAAAGGTATGATGCGGTGCCGGTGATGGTATCGTCCACTCAAGTCCTTTGGCCTCATCCCACACTTGAGCCGTGGCTTTTTGGCCGCCGCGAACAGTTTTAATCACAATATAAACAAAGAACACCTGAGCCAGTCCAAAAGCAAATCCACCAATACTCGACCACATATTAAACTCAGCGAACTGGGTTGAATAATCCGGAATACGGCGTGGCATGCCGGCCAGACCTAAGAAATGCTGCGGGAAGAATAATACATTCACGGATATGGCTGACCACCAAAAGTGAATTTTACCCAGGCGCTCATTATACATATGGCCGGTCCATTTCGGCAGCCAGTAATAGGCCGCGGCAATAATCGCAAATACCGACCCCGGCACCAGGACATAATGGAAATGGGCGACAATAAAGTAGGTGTCATGATATTGTAAATCCACCGGCGCCAGGGCCATCATTACGCCGGAAAAACCGCCCACAGTAAATAGGGCCACAAAAGCAATGGAAAATAACATCGGTGTTTCAAAAGTCATGGCACCGCGCCACATCGTGGCCAACCAGTTAAAGACTTTGACCCCGGTGGGCACCGCAATCAGCATGGTGGCATACATGAAGTACAGTTGGCCACCCAGAGGCATGCCAACACTAAACATATGATGCGCCCAAACAATAAATGATAAGAAGGCAATGGCTGCGGTGGCGTAAACCATCGACACATAACCAAACAACCGCTTACGTGCGAAGGTTGGGATAATTTCAGAGACAATACCGAAAGACGGTAGAATCATAATGTACACTTCAGGATGTCCAAAGAACCAGAAAATATGCTGGAACATTACCGGATCACCGCCACCGGCTGCATTAAAGAAACTGGTTCCGAAATAACGGTCGGTCAATAACATGGTCACCGCACCGGCCAACACCGGCATCACCAGAATCAACAAGAAGGCGGTAATCAGCCAGGTCCAGACAAACATAGGCATATTTAAGTAGCCTACATTCGGTGCCCGCATATTAACAATGGTGGCAATAATATTAATGGCGCCCAAGATGGACGAAATACCCATTAAATGGACAGCAAAAACTAAAAAGGCTACGTTTTGACCCCCTTGTAAAACCAAGGGCGGGTACATTGTCCAACCGCCTGCCGGTGCGCCGCCCGGAATAAAGAAGGTGGCAGCTAATAACACAAAAGCAAATGGCAATAACCAAAATGAAAAGTTATTTAATCGTGGCAATGCCATATCCGGGGCACCAATCATTATCGGTATCATCCAGTTCGCCAATCCCACAAAGGCCGGCATGACCGCACCGAAAATCATAAACAGCGCGTGCATGGTGGTCATTTGATTGAAAAAGAACGGCTCCACAAACTGTAAACCCGGCTGAAATAATTCCAATCGAATAACCATCGCCATGGATCCACCCAGAATGAACATTGCCAGGGCAAATACCAGGTACATGGTACCAATGTCTTTATGATTGGTGGTTAATAACCAACGATTCACAAAGCCCTTTGGCTTATGGTCGTGATCGTGACTCAATTCATCATGTGTTATGTCGTGACTCATTGTTTTATTCCTCGAATTTATTGTAAAACGGCTTCAATATCAGCCGGTTGTACGCGATCACCGGTGTCATGACCGAATGAATTGCGGGTGTACGTAATCACGGCAGCAACATCTTCAGCCGGTAACATACTGCCAAAAGGCGCCATGGCTGTTCCACTGACACCATTGACAACCACATCAATGTGCTTAGCCACATCACCACTCACCACCTGGCTGTCAATCAATGAAGGAAATGCCGGCGGCATACCCGAACCATCCATTTTATGACAGGCAAGACATTGGATGTTATAAACTTCTTCACCACGAGCCATGAGCTTTTCCATCGACCAACCACCTTCAGACTGACTCGCCTGATCATCGGCAGTCATTTCTTCTGCTTGCTGATCAGAAGCCTCAGCATTGGCCTCATCTGCGCCTGTTTCCGCCATCACCTTTTCGTCTTGAGCATTGTCCTGTTGGCCTTCATCCGGGGTGTTATCAGACCCACTGACTTGTGCTGTTTCAACCGCCACAGATTCATCTGCTGAGGCAGATTGATCCGCGACTGATTCGCCGTTTTGTTCAGCCAGCCATGCGTCATAATCTGATGGGCTCAACACCTCGACAACAATCGGCATATAACCATGGTCTTTACCACACAATTCTGCACATTGACCACGGTAAGTCCCCGGTTTTTTGACATTAGTCCAAGCTTCATTAATAAAGCCCGGAATGGCATCCCGTTTCCAGCCAAACTCCGGCACCCACCAGGAATGAATCACATCATCAGAGGTTAATAAGAATCGAATATTGGTATTGGCCGGAATCACCAGCGGGTTATCGACATCCAGCAGATAATTATCAACCGTATTGACATCAATACCGGAACCTTTTTGTCTGGCAATATTACTGTCGGCGGTGAGCGTACTTAAAAAACCAAAACCTTCGTCTAAATAGTCATAACGCCACTTCCACTGATAACCAGTGATTTTAACCGTCATATCCATGGTCACCGGCTCGCCTTGCGCATCTCGCGGGCTATCCATCTGCATCATGCCTTTAGTTGCAGGCAACGCAATGGCAATCAATATTAGAACCGGTATAGCTGTCCAAATAATCTCTACAGTGGTGCTGTGTGAAAATTTAGCCGGTTCAATTCCTTTTGACTTACGGTGTGCAAATATGGAATAGAACATGGCGCCAAATACACCGATACCGATAATCACACAAATCCAGAGCACCATCATGTGCATATCGTAAACCTGGCCACTGTAATCGGACACGCCTTTTGGTAAGTTCAGCCCATACTCGGCAGATGCCACACTTGACATCAGCAGACTACTTACCAATAAGCCTCTTTTCGTCTGTTTCTTCATCATACAATTGATACCCTACATATTTAATAAAAACCCATAGCACAGCACATCATAGCTTTTCATACAATGGAAGCAAGTCAGCCAGCCGTAAACGTTAAAACCAGTTGTTAATATCTGACCCGTCTTCGGCAAGCGAACAATACTGTCTCGGTCGGTTAATGACGGAATTTTAACACCCCTCAAAAAAAATATCCGCATATCAATCTTATTTTTCTTAATTTAAGTTCATTAACACCTCCATTCATGGCGGCGGCTTTCATTTTTGCACCCTCAATGACTGATACAAAAATGAATGAAGTCCCAAAGACATTCTATTATAATTTGCGGCTGTATAATTCAATTTGAGTAATCCCATGACTTTTGACACCTCATCGCTCAGCGATTCCTATTTAATGGACGAAGAAATTATAGTCAATGAACTACTTTCTTTGGCTGACCCGGGACCTGAACAACGACAAGACATTAAGCAACTCGCCACCCAACTGGTCAATGAAGTTCGCGAGCACATTGATGACATGGATGGTATTGATTCTTTTATGCAAGAATATGACCTGTCCTCGAAAGAAGGTATCTTGCTAATGTGTCTGGCTGAAGCCTTGTTACGTATACCGGATAAATCAACCGCCGACAAGCTGATTAAAGACAAAATACTGGAAGCCGACTGGAAGTCCCACTTGGGTAAAAGTGATTCATTGTTCGTCAATGCCTCTACCTGGGGTTTGATGTTAACCGGGCGTATTATTGACATTGATGGTTCAAAACAGGGCATGTCAAAAGCCATGGATAAGTTTATTAACAAAACCGGTGAGCCGGTTATCAGAACCGGACTGTTGCGCGCCATGGAAATGATGGGCAAGCAATTTGTTATGGGTCGCACCATCAAAGAAGCCCTGAAACGAGGCAAGAAAAAAGGTTTTAAAGCCTATCGGTTTTCATATGATATGTTGGGCGAAGCAGCACTGACGCAAGAAGATGCTGATCGTTACTATAAAGCGTATGCCGATTCGATTAACGCCATCGCAGAAGCCAATAAAAAACGCCATATCAACGATGCATCCAGCATTTCCATTAAACTATCAGCACTGCATCCGCGTTATGAGCTGGCCAATACCGAACGCGTTATGACGGAGCTGGCACCGCGGGTGTTGAGTTTGGTGCAACAAGCCAAAGACAGTAATGTGGCGGTGACCATTGACGCTGAGGAGGCCGACCGCCTGGAGTTATCGCTGAAAGTGTTTGCCGATGTTTATCGCCAGTTAAGTGATTACACCGGCTTTGGTTTGGTGGTGCAGGCTTATCAAAAACGCGCCTTAGACGTCCTCAAATTACTTAAACAGCTGGCGGAAAAACATGGTCGGTTAATCCCCTTACGACTGGTAAAAGGCGCTTACTGGGACACCGAAATTAAACTCGCCCAGGAACAGGGCTTAAGCCATTATCCGGTTTTTACCCGCAAAGCCAACACCGATCTGTCTTATTTAGCCTGCGCGCGCTTTTTACTGGATAACCGGGATAAATTTTACCCCCAATTTGCCACCCATAACGCCAACACCGTGGCCGCTGTGTATGTGATGGCCGGTGATCAGGGCGGCTATGAATTCCAACGCTTACATGGTATGGGACAACCTTTACATAATCAAACCATTGCAGAAAACGGCCTGAACCGCCCTTGTCGCGTGTATGCGCCGGTAGGCAGCCACCAGGACTTATTGCCTTATCTGGTGAGAAGATTATTAGAAAATGGTGCCAACACGTCCTTTGTTAATCGCCTGACCGATATGAAGTACAGTATTGATGTGATTACACAGGATCCGATTGAAAAAGTGGCTAAAAATGACACCCATAAGCATCCGCAACTGCCCCTGCCTAAAGAAATTTTCTCAGAAAAACGGCTTAACTCAAGTGGCATTAATGTACATGACAGTCAAACCTTACATCAATTACAGGAATCCATTGAAGCCCAAAATGAAACAAGCTTCTCGGCATGTTCAATCATTAACGGTCAGGAAAATCAAGGCGACGACGTATTAGCCGTTCACTCACCGGCAGACTTAAATCGTCTCGTGGGTCATTATAGCCACACCGATGAAACCGGCTTAAAAACAGCGGTCGATACCGCCCGGACTTATTATCCTCTATGGCGCGACAAAGCCGCCGATGTGCGCTGTGATGCGGCGCTTAAAACGGCCGAATTATTGGAGGCCAACTGCAATAAGCTACTTTATTTACTGCGTCATGAAGCCGGTAAAACATTAGAAGACGCCATTGCCGAGCTGCGCGAAGCGGTGGATTTTTGTCGCTATTATGCCGAACACGCACAACAATTATGTGGTGAGGGATTAAAAATGCCCGGACCCACCGGGGAAAGTAATTACTTATACCATCAGGGCAAAGGCGTGTTTGTCTGTATCAGTCCCTGGAATTTCCCCTTGGCTATTTTTACCGGACAGATTATCGCCGCTTTGGTGACCGGCAACTGCGTGATTGCCAAACCGGCAGAACAGACCAACCTGATTGCTTATGAAACCGTTCAACTGATGCATCAGGCCGGCTTTCCACCCGAAGCCCTACAATTAACCCTGGGGCCGGGTAAACTGGTGGGTAATTATTTATGCAGTCATCCGGCTATCCATGGCGTGGTGTTCACCGGCTCCACCGCCACCGCCCAGGTTATTAACCGTAATTTAGTTAATCGCGACAGCCGTGAAATTGCCACGTTAATCGCCGAAACCGGTGGCCAAAACTGCATGATTGCTGATTCTTCGACCTTACCCGAGCAGTTGGTAGAAGATGTTGTTGATTCGGCTTTTTACAGTTGTGGCCAACGCTGCTCCGCTTTACGGGTGCTGTATATTCAGGACGATGTGGCTGATAAGGTCATCACCATGTTACAGGGCGCCATGAATCAATTGAAAGTCGGCCATCCGCGTCATTTTGATACCGACGTGGGACCGCTGATTGACCAGACCGCAGTGGACACTTTACACGCACATCGGGATAAAATGGCCCAAACAGGTCGCTTACTGGAGGCACCTAAATTACCGGATTTAAAAGGCTACTACGTCAGTCCCCAGGCGGTTGAAATCGACAGCATTCAACAATTAGAAGAAGAAGTCTTTGGTCCGTTTTTACACATTATTCGTTATCCGGCCAAAGAACTCGACAAAGTCATCGATGATATCAACAGCACCGGTTACGGCCTGACCACCGGTGTCCATTCACGCATTGATGACACCATAGACTATGTGGTGTCGAAAGTTCAGGCCGGTAATTGTTATATTAACCGCAACATGACCGGCGCAGTGGTGGGCGTGCATCCCTTTGGCGGTATGAATTTATCAGGCACCGGCCCGAAAGCCGGCGGCCCGGGTTATCTACACCGCTTTGTGCATGAAAAAACCATCACCAATAACATCGCTGCGGTGGGTGGAAATGCCGATATTCTGGCCTTAAGCGACGACTAAACCTCTTATGTACCAGGACTTTTTTAACTTAAATAAACCGCCCTTTGCCATCACACCGGATCCGGCCTTTGTTTATTTAAGCGAAAAACACAATGAGTCCCTGGCGCACCTTGTCTATGGCGTCACCCGTGGTGGTGGCGCGGGGTTTGTCCAGTTAACCGGCGAAGTCGGCACCGGCAAAACAACCTTATCGAGGCTGTTTTTACAACAGTTACCCGATGACACCCATGCGGCCCTGATTTTAAATCCGAATCAATCTCCGCTGGAATTATTACTGGCTATTTTCCGCGAATTTGACCTATCCACCCACGGCACCGGCAAACAATTAGATGCCCTGGTTAGCCGATTAAATGACCAACTACTTAAATGGTGGGAGCAAGGTGAAAACGCTTTAATCATTATTGATGAAGCGCAGAATTTACCGCAACCCACACTCGAGCAGCTGCGTTTATTGACCAATTTGGAAACCGCTGAACATAAATTATTACAGATTATCTTAATTGGTCAGCCGGAATTAAAAGCCACCATGGCGCGTAAAGACCTCCGGCAACTGGCACAACGCATTACCACCCGGTTTCATTTGCAGCCGCTTAATCGGCGGGAAACCATTGCCTATATTCGCCATCGCATGGCCATCAGCAGTTTATCAAACCAGGATTCAGAAACAGCCGAGCCTCAATCCCTGGCAAGCCAGACTATTTTCACCCAAGCTGCACTGCATGCGGTATACCGACACAGTCAAGGTATTCCCCGTCTCATCAATATTTTATGTGATCGTGCCTTACTGGTGGCATACACACAGGAAAGTCCACGGGTTCGCTATCGACATATTCAACAGGCGCAACGAGAATTACATGACCAATCAACCCCTGGCTGGCACCTGCCCCTGGCTGGATTGCTGTTATTGCTCGGCCTGGCTGGTTTCGCCGCCTGGGCGCTGTATTCACAAGATAAGCAAACGCAGATAACCGACAAAAACAAACCCGACATAACGAACCCTGAAACCGTTACCATTGAAGCACCGCCGGTCAATATAAGCTGGCAGCGTTATTTTAAACTGTGGCAATTACAAGCAGGTTTATTCTGGCCACAGATGGACTGCCCCGACATCGCCCTGACCGGTATGGCTTGTTACCATAAACAAGGTAATTTAAGCCAAATTAAGGCACTGAATACACCGGTTATTTTACAATTGAACAACCAATCTGCCCTGGTATTAACCGGAATGACTGACCATCACATCACCTTGAGCACCCGCCAGGGCTCGCAATCCATCAGTCACCTGGACTTAAACCGGCATTGGCTGGGCCATTACCGCGTACTGTGGCCAATCGCGCCGGCACTGATTAATGGTACAATTAAGCAACAACGCCAGTGGGCGCTATCAGTGGCTCGGCTACTGAGTGAACAACCCGACCTCAGTGATGCTGATTTAGATGATTGGATCAAAACATTCCAACAACAAAACGGCCTCCATGCCGATGGTATTATTGGTCGTGAGACACAAATGGCCATGGCTTTAAAAGCTTATGACGGCCCGCAATTAAACCAGGAGATCGCAGTGGTCTCAGACAACAAAGAGTAATGACATGTCATCGATTATTGATGCGCTAAAAAAATCAGATGCCAAGCGACCGAAGAAAAATCCCGGGCTCAACATAGGCATGGACTTAAATAATCAATCCAGTAAAAAAACCCGCTGGGGATTTTATGCTGTCATCGGTTTTCTAATTGTGGTGCTGATGGCTGTCTATTTTCAGGAACCTGATTTTGTGTGGCAACATTTAGGTTCTGCCGAACAGCCGACGGTTTCGGCTGACAATAGTCCAAAAAAGGCGACACAATTGACTCAACCCACCAAAAAGCTCAAAAAACCAGCACCCGATGAAGTGCAATCTGTGGCCAAACAACAATCCACCCAAAAACCGACCGATCAGGAACCGAGTCAGAATAAAACCACAACACCTCAAAAATCACAACCGCAGGTGGTTCAGGATAATCAGAAACAAACAGCCACACAAACCAATTCTCAGCCTGATCAAAACAGTTTAAAAAGCAACCAAACAGAACCTCAAGTTCAACAACAAATCGATCAACAACTGGCCGCCACGCCCATGAAAAACAAACAGGCCATCAATAAGCCGGTTGAGGACAAACAAGAACCTAAACAAACGGAAAACACGCTGCCCCAATTATTTGAATTGCCCTATTCGATTCGCAAAGAGGTTCCAAAGATGAATCTCAGCGTACATGTTTATGATCCTTTAGTAGAAAACAGAATGGCCATCCTAAATGGCGTGCCGGTGCATGTGGGCGACACATTAGAAGACATCATAACCATTCAGGACATCACCCAGTCCGGAGTGGTGCTACGGATCCAAAACAGAGATTTTATTGTTCTCAAGTGATCAACTTTTCAAGCCTAAAACCCCGCTATGTTCCGTATATTTCAGCATTAATCACGCTGGTTCTGCTGTTGTTTTTGGTACTGATGGAGGCCACTGACCTTAAACAAAACTTAATCGATTATTACGCCATACACACCAATGAATTCTGGCCTAAAATTGAACAACATCCGCTTGAGTTATTGCGGTTATTTACTGCCTTGTTTTTACATGGAAACTGGTTACACTGGCTTACTAATGTCTCTGCTTTTGTACTGCTGGCATTCTCCATTGAACGGGTGATTGGCGCCCAAAAATTCTTATTTATTTTCCTGTTATCCGGTATTGCCGGCAACATCTCCGCTGCACTAGTCTTACAAAACCAGGAGCATATTTTATTGGGTGCCAGTGGTGCGGTATCTGGCTTAATTGGCCTGTGGCTGGTGCTGTTTCCGGACAAAAAAATCAGCTTTGTGATACCCATTGGTCTGTATTTAGAAAAAACCTCCATGCCATTATGGGTTATCATCTTCTTTTGGCTTTGTTTTCAATTGGTTTTACATTTTCAACCCGCAATTCACTACAACATCGCCTGGATGAGCCACCTGACCGGCTTTACAACTGGTTTTTTGCTGGCTTGGTTTGTAAAATAGAGTCATCCCTTTACTGAGACCGCCATGAGTGCCAAGGAACCTTTATATAGAATCAGTTTTCATCACCATGATAAATTATATGAACTGTATGCGAAATACATCAACAGTGAAGAATTGTTTGGTTTTATTTCGTTAAGTGAACTGGTGTTTGATGTCTCCGCAGGCGTTGTTATCGACCCTGTGGAAGAACAGCTTAAAACTGAATTTAAAGATGTCGAGGTATTACACATCCCGCAACATCATGTGGTGCGTATTGAACAGGTTAAACAAAAGAAAACCTGCCGCATTAAACGCTTACACAACAATGAAATGATGAGTGCAGTTCCCCACACAAAAGGCCGACCACAATGAGTCAGGCTGATATTCTCATTGTTGATGACGAACCGGATATCCGAGAATTAATCTCTGATATTTTAGCGGATGAAAATTACCATGTCCGAACCGCTGTGGATGGTCATGATGCTTTGCAAAAAATTAAAGAGCGCAGCCCAGACTTGGTGCTGTTGGATATTTGGATGCCGGAAATGGATGGCATCAGTTTACTGAAAAAATGGCATCAGGACGATGGTATGCCATTTGCGGTGGTGATGATGTCGGGGCATGGTACCATTGAAACCGCCATTGAAGCCACTAAAATGGGCGCTGCCGATTTTGTTGAAAAACCCATTTCATTGGCTAAATTATTACAAACCATCGACACCACGATGCGGCAACATCAGCAAGTTCAAACCAGCCAGCCACAACAGCCTCAATGGCAGATAATTGACCCCATCGGCAATTCCAAAGCCGCTGTTGAATTACGAGAAACACTTAAAAAATTAGCCAAAACACATCACAATGTGCTGCTCTATGGTGACGCCGGCACCGGAAAATCGACCACTGCTTTACTCATTCACCACCACCGACACCACAATAAATCCATCACCCTGTTGGACAGTTTAAGCCTGGATGAAGACAACATCGATACCATTCTGGCTGAACACACACCGCAGCACGGCAGTAGCTGTGTCATTGCTAATGTTGACTGTTTAACCGAGCCTTTGCAGCAGAAACTATTAAGCCAACTGAAACAATGGCAAAAGCCACACCAACAAAAACAAACCCAGGTTCTGGCGACCAGCCAACAGGATTTATCGACGCTGATTGAACAGGGTGACTTTAGCCGTGACCTGTATGACTGTCTGGCAGAATTTGTGATTTTCCTCTCGCCTTTACAACAGCGCTCAGAAGATGTGCCGGAATTACTGAATTTTTACGTCAATCATTTACCCGACATTGAACAGACACCTTACCGTAAATTATCCGTTGCAGCTCAGAATTACCTGCGCCATTATGCATGGCCGGGAAATTTACGTGAATTAAAAAACCTGGTCCGACAATTGCAGTTAGCCGGTGGCGACACCGAAATCCAACAATCTGAAGTGGAAGCCTTTATCGAACAAAACCAGCAATCAGTCACCAGCAGCTCGCAGCAGACCCGTTACGATTTAGAATTACGCGAGGCGCGCGAAGAGTTTGAGCGTGATTATCTGCTTTATCATTTGAAAAAGGTGGACGGTAAAGTCGGTGATTTGGCTAAGATTTCAGGCATGGAGCGAACCAATCTATACCGTAAATTACGCACCTTAGACATTAATCCCAAAAACATCGGCTCATCATGAAAATCATTATCCTCGGTGCCGGCCAGGTCGGTTCATCGATTGCCAAACATTTAGAAAAAGAAGACAATGACATTTCGGTGGTCGATATTGACAATAAGTTATTGAACGAACTGCAACTGGACATGGATATCCGCACGGTTCACGGTCATGCTTCACACCCCTCGGTGTTAATACGCGCCGGCGCCGCTGATGCCGATATGGTGGTGGCTTTAACCAGTTCCGATGAAGTCAATATGGTCGCCTGTCAGGTGTGTTACAGTTTATTTAACACACCCACAAAAATTGCCCGTATCCGTGAAGCAGAATATGCCAACCACCCGGAAATGTTTGAGCACGAGCATGTGCCCATTGATTTTCACATCTCACCCGAGCAATTAGTCACAAAACACATCCATGGTCTGATTGAATACGAGGGTGCTTTACAGGTGATGGAATTTGCTCAGGGGCGGGCTCAACTGGTGACCATTGAAGTGGTTAAGAACGGCCCTTTGCTTGACCAGCAAATACGCGAATTTGACAGTATTTTACCGCAGGGCGCCGATGCCCGTGTAGCCGCTTTATTCCGTGACGGCAAAGCCATTGAACCAATCGGCGATACTGTATTACGCCTTGGCGATCTGGTGTTTATTCTGGCCGCCAAAAAACACATCCGAAAAATCATGGAAGCCTGGCACAAAACCAGCCGGCCCAATTATAAAATTATGATCGCTGGCGGCGGTCATGTGGGCTTTAATCTGGCCAAGGCACTGGAACAGGAACATTCTGTTAAAGTGATTGAATACGGTAAAGAACGATCAGCGCATATCGCCGAAGAACTCAACAAAGCTCTGGTGATTCGCGGTGATTGCACCTCTGAAAATATTTTGCGTGAAGAAAACATCGCCGGCACCGATATTTTCTGTGCCTTAACCAACGACGATCATTCCAATTTACTGTCGGCGTTGTTGGCCAAAAAACTCGGTGCCAAAAAAGTCATCATGCTGATCAATAAAACCAATTACTCAGAACTGATTGAAAAAGACACCATCGACATTGTTATTTCGCCGCAACATATCACCATCGGCGGCATTCTGGCACATGTACGCGGTGATTTCACCGCCCGGGTACATTCTTTAATGGACGGTGCCGCAGAAGCTTTGGAAATTAAGGTGGCCGGTGACAGCGCCACTTCCCATGTGATTGGTCATAAAATACGAAATTTAGTGTTACCGGCCGGCTGCACCATTGGCGGTATTATTCGCGACGGTGAGGTGTTGATGGCCCATCAACATGAAGTCATCAAAAATGCCGATCACTTAATTATTTTCGTCACCAACACCAAAAACGTCAATGATCTGAAAATCCTGTTTGAAGTGGATGCATCCTATCTATGAACGCAGCCATCGTACAAAAAATCATCGGCATTCTGCTACTGATGTGCAGTTTTATGATGCTGCCGCCGGTGCTGGTTGGGTTAATTTACCAGGATGGTGATATTTGGCCTTTTATCGAGGGCTTTGCGACTTTGGTGCTGCTGGGCAGTGTGTTATTTTTCCCTAACCGTAAATACAACGCCAACTTAAGCATCCGCAGCGGCTTTTTGGTGGCCGGCGCGTCATGGATTATTGTCGGTCTGGCCGGCGCCCTGCCGTTATATCTATCCCATAATCCTGAATTATCCTTAACAGATTCAGTGTTTGAATCCATCTCGGGTTTAACCACCACCGGTGCCACCATTCTCACCGATATAAATAACCTGCCCCATGCCCTGAAATTTTATCGGCAGCAGCTGCAATGGTTAGGCGGTATGGGTATTATTGTGCTTGCGGTGGCGGTGTTACCGATGTTGCGTATTGGTGGTATGCAGATTTTCAAAGCCGAAATACCCGGCCCCATGAAAGACCAAAAACTGACCCCGCGCATCACCGAAACAGCCAAAGCGCTGTGGTACATTTACCTCGGTATTACAGTGATGTGTATCATCAGTTATTACCTGGCGGGCATGAATATGTTCGATGCCATCTGCCATGCTTTTACCACCATCTCCATTGGTGGCTTTTCGCCTTATGATGCGTCTTTTGGCCATTTTAATAACGCTTTACTGGAAATGCTGGCGGTGCTCTTTATGGTGATTGCCGGTATTAATTTCGCCTCTCATTTTGTAGCCTGGAAAAGTGCTTCCATTAAAACCTATATGGCCAATACCGAAGTGAAGGTGTTTTTGGGGATACTGGCTGTTGCTTCCATGTTAACAGCGACCCAGCTTTACATGACCGGCACCACCAGCACCCTGTTTGAATCGATACGAGAGGGCACCTTTCAGGCGGTGTCCATCGGCACCACCACCGGCTACACCACGGAAAGTTTTTATCTATGGCCGGCGGCTTTACCGATTATGCTGTTGATGTTTGCCAGTATCGGCGGCTGCGCCGGGTCCACCGCCGGGGGTATTAAAGTTATCCGCATCATCTTATTATTTAAAATGAGCATGCGCGAACTGTACCGCTTAATTCATCCCCATGGTAAATTCCTAATTAAGGTCAACGGTAAAACCGTCAACTATCGCGTGCTGGATTCGATCTCTGCCTTTTTTGTGCAGTTTTTGTTTTTACTGATTGTCTTTACCCTGGTTTTATCCATGTTTGGTGAAGACATCGTCACTTCTTTGTCGGCTTCTTTATCGGCATTAACCAACCTCGGCCCCGCCCTCGGCGATGCCGGCCCCCATTATGCGGACATTCATGATGGCGCCAAATGGGTACTGTCCCTGGCCATGGTCTTTGGTCGTTTAGAATTATTTACCCTGTTTATCTTAATGATTCCAAATTATTGGGAATACTAACCACCACTGCGCAAGAATACGGCGCCATAAACCTGTTCGGCACCGGCTTTTTTTAAGGCTTGTGCGGCAGCTGATAAGGTTTGGCCGGTGGTCAGAACATCATCCACCAGAATGACGGATTGAGGAACATGATCGCCTTTAACCGCAAAGGCTTTTTGAACGTTGGAACGGCGTTGTTTTTCCGGCAAAGTGGCTTGCATGGCGGTGTATTTGCTGCGAACCAGAACATCTGATAACAATGACCGGGGGCTATTTTTTGATAATTGCCGGGCGATTTCATGTGCCTGATTATAGCCCCGATGCTGAAGTCTTTTTGTGTGTAAGGGCATGGGTACCAGTGGCCAGTGGTCAGGTAGCTCAGCCATGCGGGGTGTCATCAATTCGGCCATGGCGCGCGCCCAATGCAATTGCCCTGAAAATTTCAGCGCCATCACCCATTCACTGCCCGGGGGTTGATAAATGCCGGCACAGAGGATGCGATCAAATGCCGGCTGTGATTGGCGGCATTCGACACACAGCAGGCTGTCGTTGTTATCAGGTTTAGGCAAGGGTTTGGCACAGCTACGGCAACCGAAATCAGGCAACTGAATTAAATCACGACAGCCTTCACAAAGTAGATTGTTGGCATAACAGTGGCAAATGGCGCAGCGGTTCATTTATCACAATGATTACTAAGCATTGGCTTAATCATCCACCAGTTCAGCCGCCGCAGCCAGGTCAACACTGACCAGGCGGGACACACCGGCTTCTCGCATGGTCACGCCCATCAGCTGATTGGCAATTTCCATGGTCACCTTATTATGGGTGACGAACAAGAACTGAACTTTTTCAGACATGTCTTTGACCATTTCAGAAAAACGCGTGACATTGGCATCATCCAGAGGCGCATCGACCTCATCCAGGAGGCAAAACGGGGCCGGATTCAGGTTAAATATGGCAAACACCAGTGATACCGCAGTCAGGGCTTTTTCACCACCGGATAATAGCTGAATACTGGACACCCGTTTTCCGGGTGGTCTGGCCATGATAGCCACACCAGTGGTCAATAAATCATGCCCGGTCAATTCTAAATAGGCGTGACCACCCCCGAATAATCGCGGAAACAGTTGCTTAATATGGCTGTTTACCGCTTCGAAGGTTTCTTTAAACAACGTTCGGGTGTCTTTATCAATGCGGGCAATGGCCTGTTCTAAGGTTTCTAAGGCCTTTCGTAAATCCTCGTCCTGTTCATCCAGATATTCTTTACGTTTTGATTCTTCTTCATATTCATCAATGGCCGCCAGATTCACCGGTTCTAAGCGAATAATGTGACGGTGTAGTTGCTCCATTTGGGTTTCTTTTTGTTCCACCAAAACAGTTATATCATCCTGTTTTAACGACATGCCTTCAAGTACCTCGTTGGGCACATAACCTAAATCGGTTAACTGCTCGTTAAACCCTTCGGCTTTCAGTTGTTGTGATTGACGTTCTAACTTGGCCTTTTCTAACGCCGAGCGGGCGTGATCGATTTGTTCCTGGTGCGATGACCGCGCCTGTTCCAGGTCGTTCAACTCAGACTGCAAAGTGGCAACAATTTGTGCCTGGTCATTGCGTTGTTGTTCCACTTTGACACGTTTTTGAATCAGTTCATCCAGTGATTTTTTCTGATCTTGTGCCGGATTATTCTGCTGGTTTAATTGTCCCAGCAATTCATCCCTACGTTTTTGCAAATGGCCGATTGATTGTTCTGCCCGACTGAGGTTTTGCTGAAGCGCCTGGATTTTATTTTCAGCGGCAGAATGCCTGAGTCTGGACTGATAAAATTGTTCGGAAATGTCATTTAATTGGGCTTTGGCTTGCTCATAATCAGCATTAAGTTCCTGTTGTTGTTCAGCCATCACGGTTTTGTCGGCCTGCTGTTGTTTCATCCGCTGCAGTGCCTGCTCCAACCGGCCGCGGGATTCGGTCAACGCCTGTTCATCTTCTTCAATTTGGGCTTTGAGTGATTGCTTTTCCTGTATATTTTGTTCAGTTTGCTGTTGCTCTCGTTCAATGACATGTTGTTTTTGTTTAATCTGGCTGTCCAGTTCTGATAATTTGCGGTGTGCCATATTCAGGTCTAACTGCAACTGCTCAGACTGCTGATTCTCGGTTTGTCTGCGCTCAAGTAATTGCTGCAGCTGCGTTTCTTGCTCATCAATTTTTTGTTGACCGGTTTGAATATCTTTTTCTAACTGATCAATGTGCTTTTTCCTTAGCAAAAAATTTTCCTGACGATTACCCCGTTGCAGTGTCAGCCAATGGCGTCCAAACCAATCGCCCTGTTGCGTAATCACGGATTCACCTTGCGCCAATTGCTTTTTGAGCTGGTCAATCTGTTTCGGGTCATCACAGGCATAAACCGAATTCAGCCATTCAACGACCACCCCCGGCCCCTGCACTTTTTCTGACAATCGACCCGGCAGTGGCTTGATCTGATTCTCACCACTCTGAATGGCGGTGATTGAACCGAATTGCCATTCATCGAACAGCTTAGTTAAATCCACCTGATCGGTGACCAGGGCTTGCAAGCGTTCGTCTAAAACTGTTTCAACCGCAATTTCCCAGCCGCTGTCAACCTTAATTTCTTCTGCCAGCCGTCCTGATATTTTAGATTTTTGCGCCGTTAGCCATTGATTTAATTCATCATCATCTTCCGCTGTGGCGGCTTTTTGCAGGGCTTCTAATGATTTCTTTTGGCCTTTTAATTGATGTAATTCAGTTTTATTCTCATCAATGGATTGGCGTAAATCGGACAATTCCTGCTGAGTATCTTCTTTTTGGCTTTTGAGTTGTTCTAATTGTTCACTGCGTTGCTGCAGGGTTTTCTGTTGTTTGTTGTGATGATGAGTTATTTCCTTTAATTCTTTTTGCCAGCTGTCTATGTTATCGCTTGATTCTGTTTGATTGCGGTTATTCAACCGCTCAACCTGACGTACCAGTCCGGCTTCCAAGGCGGCAATTTTGGTTTTCTCAACATCCGCCTGGCGCTGCTGTTCATTCATCTCATGCAACAACTGGTCCCACTGCTCACGCCATTGCTGTCGTGCTGCCTCATGCGCTTCACTGGTTTCTTTAGCGGTTTCTAACTGGGCTTTTAAGGTATCCAGCCGGGGTTGTTCGGCCTTTAAAACCTGTTGTTCATTGTGTAAGGCGGCTTGATCGTCTTGTTGTTGCTTTTGTTGTTGCTTTATATCATATTCAGCGCTCTGCAGATCCTGTTTGTTTTTTTCAGACAGGTTTTTAGCATGACTGATGGCTTGTTCAATTTTGCCGATTTCACCATTGATCTGATACAGTTGTTCTTGTAATTTATTTTGTTGGTCTGAATTTTGCTGGTAATCATCACGTTTCAGGGTGATGTTCTTTTCACTGTCCGTCAATCCACGTTTGGTTTTCTCAAATTCAGTTTGTAAGCGCTTTATATTGGCATCACTGTGCTCGGCCTGTTGTTGCCATTGCTGCCAGCGCAACGCCAGCACTTCGGCTTTTAATTGTTTCGCTTGTTTTTTTAAGTCGGTGTATTTTTCGGCATTTTTTGCCTGGCGCTTTAAATGCTGGATGTGCTTACCGACTTCGGTTCGCAGATCATCCAGACGCTCTAAGTTTTCTCTGGTTCGTAGAATACGTCGTTCTGTTTCACGGCGTCGCTCACGGTATTTTGAGACTCCGGCCGCTTCTTCGATATAGCCACGTAATTCTTCCGGCTTGGACTCCACAATATTGGAAATCATGCCCTGTTCGATAATAGAATAACTGCGTGGACCTAAGCCGGTGCCTAAAAATAAATCAACAATGTCTTTTTTTCGGCATTTACTGCCATTAAGGAAATAACTGGACTGAGCATCCCGATTAACCTGACGTTTAACCGAAATTTCATTGTAACCACCATATTCGCCCTGAATTTGGCCATCACTGTTATCAAAAATAAGTTCAACCGTGGCCATACCCACCGGTTTGCGCGAGGCGGAGCCGGAAAAAATGACATCTGTCATGGCACTGCCACGCAACATTTTGGCTGAAGTTTCGCCCATCACCCAGCGCACCGCATCGATGATATTGGATTTACCACAACCGTTGGGGCCAACCACACCGGTTAAATTACTGGGAAGTAACACGTCGGTGCTGTCAACAAATGATTTAAATCCGGCTAATTTTATTTTTGAAAGTCGCATTGATGGTTTGTTTTATTCTTGCTTTCTTAATTATTTTTAGGTATGGTCAGCGCACTTTATTAAAGCACTGAATGACATGACCACCCAACCCTCAGATCAACTGGAAACCTTTCCAAATCCTAATCCAAACCGGGATTATACCATCATTATGGACATCCCTGAATTCACCTGTTTATGTCCAAAAACCGGGCAACCCGATTTTGCCACATTGAAGATTGAATACACACCCGATGATTTATGCATTGAACTTAAATCGTTAAAATTATACATGTGGACCTTCCGTGAACGCGGCGCTTTTCATGAAGCCGTGACCAATGAAATTTTAGACCATTTGGTCGATGCCATTGATCCACGCTGGATGAAATTAACCATGAAATTTAATGTTCGCGGTGGTATTTATACTGATGTTGTGATTGAGCACACCAAATAAAAAAGGGCCTGCGCGGCCCTTTTGAAAAAAACACATTAATTTTACATCTGTGATTGTAGGTAATTTTGCTCGCCGACTTTTTCGATGAGACTGATTTGGGTTTCTAACCAATCCACATGCTCTTCTTCTGAGTCAAGAATTTCCTGGAATAAGTCACGGCTAACATAATCACGGACCGATTCACAATACTCTACCCCATCGCGCAAATCAGGAATGGCATCCAATTCCATGGCCAAATCGCATTCAAACATCTCACCCACCGTTTCACCAATCCGTAATTTGCCCAAATCCTGTAGGTTAGGTAAACCTTCTAAAAATAAAATACGCTCCATCAAAATATCAGCATGTTTCATCTCATCGATGGATTCTTCCCGTTCTTTCGCCGCCAGTTTTTCAAAACCCATGTCTTCAAGCATTTTGGCATGCATGAAATACTGATTAATGGCGGTTAGTTCGTTATACAGTGCTTTGTTGAGCAATTGAATGACTTTCTTATCACCTTTCATGATTACAAACTCCAATTTTTGTACAAAAAGGACATGATAACATTTCCGCCCGGGGGATGGGCGTTAAATCAAATATTTAGATGGTCAAGCTGTCAGGCAAATTGAGGTTTACCGGATGAGAGAACCTGGAGAAAATCGGGCTGTTGAATGGTTTGTTTATGCAAAATATCTTCCGCCATATCCAGACAACTGCCACATCCAGTGGTTGCACCAGTTTCAGCAGCTAACTGATCAATGGAGCTGACCCCTTTTCGGGCCGCTTTTTGAATGTCTTTATCGGTAATGCCGTGGCAAATACAAACGTACATAAGCATAAATATCTGGAATAATGCTTATTTTAAATACCAATGATAATGATTGTCAACAACAAATTACGAATCATTCTTAATTAAGAGCCGACCTAATCCAGCATTTCTTCACCGGCATCAGGATCGTTATAAACATCTTCATCTAACTTTCCGATGGATTTTGCGACAACACAGGTGACAGTGGCGTCCCCGGTAACATTGACCGCAGTTCGGGTCATATCCAATAAACGATCGACGCCCAGAATAATCCCAATACCTTCGATAGGCAGGCCCACTTGTAACAAAACGCCCTGTAACATGACAAGCCCGGCGCTGGGCACACCGGCGGTTCCAACCGATGCCATGGTGGCCATCAACACAACTGTCACCAATTGGCCACCGGATAAATCCAAACCATAAGCGTTGGCAATAAAGACCGTGGCCACACCTTGCATAATGGAAGTACCATCCATGTTGATGGTGGCGCCAAATGGCACCGAAAAAGAAGCCACAGAATTTTCCACACCCAGTCGCTCAGTCACCGTTTTATAAGTCACCGGAATGGTGGCATTTGAACTTGAGGTACCAAAGGCAAAGGATAAATTACTGCGCATTTTGCTGAAAAAGATTAACGGACTCAGCCCGGATAACACTTTAAGTAAGGATGGGTAAACCACACTGGCGTGAAATATCAGCACCAGTAGCACAGTAAAGAAATAACCGGCCAAAGCCAAAACCGCATCAAAGCCTAATTCCGCAAACACTTTAGCTAAAATAGCCAACACCGCAATCGGTGCAAATTCCATAATTACCATCACCAGTTTCATAATAACTTCATTGAAGTCTTTAAAGAAACTGATGACTTTTTGACCGGCGTCACCGGCTTTACCGGCACTGTAGCCGAGTAAAATGGCGAAAATGATAATGGCCAGCATATTGCCTTCAGCCATGGCTTGCACCGGGTTATCTAAAATACTTAAAATAACTTCAGTAAAGGTTCTCCCGTCAGCAGCCTCATAATTCACATCCACAGGAATCTCAGCACCACTACCCACTCCAAAAGTAATGGCTAAAGTTAAGGCAATGGTAATCGCCGTGGCGGTGGTGAACAAATAAAAGGCCAGTGTTCTGCCTCCCAGCGATCCCAGCATGGCCGGTTCCCTTAACGCTGTGGTACCACAAAACAAGGACACAAAAACCAACGGCACCACCATCATTTTCAGTGACAACACAAAAAGCTGACCGATAATATGAAATAATCCATTGATAATGTATTGATCAATAAATTCGACGCCATTGAGTTTTGTGAGGTTAAGCACGATGCCGATAACAGCACCTATGAACATATAAATGATTATTTTTTTGGTTAGATTCATACTTTCGTTTTATTGTTTTGGGTTATGCCAATGGTTTGGATCAGCCTGTTGCCAGTCATCTTGCCATAGTGCCGGTCGATTTTCATCATCCAATAAAATGCCGGCTTCAAGGGTTGGATACAGTTCTTCATAATTTCTGACCAGAGAGCCTTGTACACGCTGAATTATATGGTGTGGCTTTAGCTCATCAAAGTCACACAATCCTGCCGCCGCCAGTAAATCAATCATATTTTCCAGCATTTCACGGTGATAACGTGCCACCCGATCGGCTTTATTTTCAACCACCAGACCCTTGTTTCGGGCGGGATTTTGGGTGGTGATGCCGGTCGGGCAATTGCCTGTATCACACACCCGGGCCTGGATACAGCCCAAAGCGAACATCATACCACGGGCCGAATTAACGGTATCTGCACCGAGTGCCAGGGCTTTGATTATGTGAAACGCGGAAATAATTTTGCCGGCCACAATGACTTTTAATCGTGGTCTTAAACCGGTACCAATCAATGCGTTATTGACATAAACCAGGGCATCTCTTAAAGGCGTTCCCACCGAGTTGGTGAGTTCAATCGGTGCTGCCCCGGTACCCCCTTCACTACCGTCTATGGTAATAAAGTCGGGTAAAATATCGGTTTCCAGCATGGCTTTGCACAAAGCTAAAAATTCATATTTTTTACCCAGACACAATTTAAAGCCCACCGGCTTGCCTCCGGATAGTTCGCGTACTTTGGCCACAAAGTGCAATAATTCAACGGGTGTACTAAAGGCACTGTGACTGGCCGGTGATTCGACTGTTTTATACGCTTCAACATGCCGGATGGCCGCAATTTCAGGGGTGACTTTACTGCCCGGCAAAACCCCGCCATGACCCGGTTTAGCCCCTTGAGACAGTTTAATTTCGATCATTTTAACCTGATCACTGCCGGCTTTTTCAGCAAACAACTCAGGATTAAAGTGTCCGTCTTTATCTCGACAACCAAAATACCCGGAGCCAAACTGAAAGGTCAAATCACCACCATGCTTCATATGATAGGGACTGATACCGCCTTCACCGGTATTGTGAATAAAACCGCCGCGTTTAGCGCCCAAATTAAGTGCCTCGATGGCATTGTGACCCAAAGAACCATAACTCATGGCAGAAATATTCAGCAAGGAAGCCTGGTACGGCTTTTTACAGTCCTTGCCACCGATGGTGACGCGCGGGTGATAATATTTTATCTTTGCAGGTGACACTGAATGATTAATCCACTCGTAACCTTCCTCGTTAACATCGATAATGGTGCCAAATGGCCGGGTGTCGCGCTGCCCTTTGGCACGCTGGTAAACCAAAGCCCGGTGTTCTCTGTTTACCGGCTTTCCACTTAAATCGGTTTCGATAAAGTATTGTTGAATTTCGGTGCGAAAGGATTCCAGCAAATAGCGAAAATGACCAATAACCGGGTATAAACGCCGCAGGGTTTGCTTGGTTTGAAACATATCCCATAAACCAATCAGCGCTAAGGGCACCCAGAATATGAACAACCACCAGGCGCCCGTCCAAAATTGCGCCCACAACACCGTTAAGCCTGGTATCACAACCAGTAATACCAGAAATTTTTGTCGAACTGTCATGCTTAAAACCTTTTAATCACCCATTGAACCGGCTCGACGCCACTGTTGATTAAATCGCTGTGAGCGCCGGTGCGTTTATTTCTGGCTTGTGGGTCAATATAATAGGGCACACCATCGTTTGGAATGACTTTAACCATCACAAGCTCACCTTTGTGTCGGTATTCTTCAACAATTTGATTCTTTTTAATAATCACCTTAACCTGATTGGCGTCAGGGCTCTCAGCTTTTTTATGAGCTAACAACGCACTTGAATCAGATTCTTCAACCTTGTATTGAATGGATTTGTCATCCACATCAGTCGGCTTTTGCGCCATCGCATACCCATTTAAAAACAGTAATATTATCAGCACTTTTAAACGCATGGGTTCTCCGAATATGAGTTGATTGCTCATGATACAATGGACCTTATCAATTTAAAATAAATATTATGGACAAGTTCCCAACAAAAATTATTTCTATCACGCTAATAATCCTGATGTTAATGGCTTGTGCAACTGAACCGGTTGATAAGAACAAGCAAATTATCAATCTGATTAAAACCATGGAGGAAGCGGTTGAAAATAAGCATGTGGATGATTTTATGACACACATCAATGATGACATAAGCACGGAGCGCGGCTGGGGTAAAAAGGATATAGAACGCATGCTGCGTATTCGGCTGATGCGCCGCAGTTCTGTGCATATTCACCCACAATTAAAAAGTATTGAATGGTTCAATGAAGGTGATCAAAGTGCTCAGGTGAAACTGGCAGTGGCCATGGCTGCCACTGAATTCAGCTTAGAAGATTTAGCCCGGATTAATGCCGATCTCATGACTTTTACGGTCACTTTTGAACAACACGACGGTGATTATAAAATCACGCAGGCCCGCTGGCAGCGTGCCCGACCTATGGACTTTTTATAAGGAGACCTCTGAATAAGGTTATTGAATCAACTTATTTGGCTTTGTTTCAGTGCCTTAATCATGTCACTGTTAGAAGGACTGTCAGCGGTATAAATTTCTTTGAAACCCATTTCTTCTGCAATCTGAGTAATACGATCCGCACCGCTGATCAAAGGTAAAGCCACCACCGCCTGTTTTAAGTTCTCAGGGCATTGCTGCCAAAAGTGCTCTAAAATTAAGCCACTTGTGGCGGTCAGTATCAGCTCCTCATGCTGATGTAATTTTTCTGACAAAACTTCAAAATTAAGCGACAAAGGCACCCGTTGATAAGTATTAATTTGCTGATAGTGAATCTGATGTTTTATGCAATAACGGCGCACCAAATCCAAACCACCCGCGGCGGTCAAAATCACCAGACTTTCGGGTTGATAGTGATCCAATAATGCCATCATACCGGCCGAATCCTGTGAAGCCGGAGTTAAAATCGGCTGATCAAAATGATCTTGCCAATAGTCCGCCACACCTTCACCGACACCCATCACTGTGGTGTTCTCGGACAAGGTGAAATCAGGCTTTAACAACAATAAATGCTTAATCGCGTTGCTGTTAAAAATCAGAATCAGTGGTGCCCGTTCAGCATGAGCCAGTTGTTCCGGTGTGACTTCGGTGTTGGTTTGTATCGCAAAGCATGGCATGGCCAGGGTTTCAAAACCGGCCTGCTGATAGTCTTGTTCAGCCTGTTCGATGCGATGTTGTGGCCGTGTGATGACAACAGTTCTCATGCCTGCTCACTCAACGCCAGGACTTCTTTGGCTCCTTGTGACAATAAATCTTCTGCCACCGCCTGCCCCAGCGATTCTGGATCATAGCCTTGTTGTTGGGCGGTTAAGACCTGTTCCCCGTCAGGACTAAACACCGCTGCCTTAAGATGAATACTGTGGTCGTCCAGGGCTTCGGCATACGCGCCGATGGCCACCGAGCATGAACCTTCTAACGTTAAATTTAATGCCCGCTCGGCACGTATGCATAAATATGTATCGTTATGGCTTAATACAGATAAGTCTTCTGCCAGCTGATTGTTACCTGCTAAACATTCCACTCCAATGGCGCCTTGTGACACCGCCGGCAACCACTGGGGCGCGGTTAAACGTGACGCAATACGGTCTTCAAAACCTAAGCGAATTAAACCGGCCGAAGCCAGAATAATGGCGGCATACTGGCCGTCATCGAGTTTTTGCAAACGTGAATTGACATTACCCCGTAAGGGCTTAACCTGTAAATCCGGGCGCAGCGATAACAATTGGGCCTGCCGCCGTAAACTGGACGTACCGACAATCGCGCCATCGGGCAATTCATCCAGGGATTGATAATGACCCGAGACAAAGGCATCACTGGCATCGGCGCGTTCTAACACCGCACATATTTGAAAATCCTTCGGCATATCAGCCGGCACATCTTTCATCGAATGCACCGCGATATCAGCTTCACCGGCCAACATGGATTGCTCCAGCTCTTTTAAAAACAGACCCTTACCACCTATTTTATTGAGGGTCACTTCAAGACGGCGATCGCCTTCAGTGGTCATCGGCAATAATTGGGTTGTGTAATCTGTTTGGGCTTCGATGGCTGCAGCCACATGTTTGGTTTGCCATAACGCCAATGCTGAATCGCGGGTGGCGATGGTCAAAGTTTTATTGTTCATATTTGTAAGTGTTTTTTAACGTCCGATAATTGTCTTCGGCTAATCGGCGGTTTTATATCAAGGTGTTTTAGCAAGGCCACTGTACCGTGAGTTTCGTCATTGTCAATACCACGCAAGAAATGAATGTTGACCAGCCAGCTGCGGTGTATTCTAATAAATTGTGGGTAACTTTGCGCCAATTCCGTCAAACTTTGATCCAATAAATAATGATTCTGCTTTAAATAGGCGGTGACATATTTATCCTCTGCATGAAAACAGACGATTTGTGTCACCGACAGTCGCAATATCCGGCCACCATCTTTAATCTGAATATAATGTTTTTCGTTGGCATCAATGCGTTCAAGAGTTTGTTGCAGACGTTCGCTGGAAATCGGTTTTAATAAATAATCCACCGCTTTCACATCAAAAGCCGGTAAGGCAAACTGCTCATGCGCAGTTAAAAAAACGATGGCCGTTTGTGGATAATCCCGATGGATAATTTTAGCCGCTTCCATGCCATCCATCACCGGCATTTCAATGTCCATAAAAACCACATCAGGACAGGCATCAGCCATGACGGCCAAAGCCTGTTCACCATGATTCGCCGTACTAATCTGGTGCGACCCTAAATGCGACAACAATCCAGCCAGGCGACGTCGCGCTAATGGCTCATCATCTACAATCAATATATTCATAAGGGAATCATCACCTGCGCTTCAAAATAAGCGTCTGATTGTGAAATACTTAAAGCAGCATCCTGGCCGTAATGCAGGGCTAACCGGGTCTTAATATTATCCAAAGCAGTGCCACAACCGCTTTTAACCCGTTTGCTATTCACCGGATTCTGGACGGTTATTTTCATGTGCTGATTATAACGTTCTATGGTCAGATTTATACACCCCCCATCAGCCAGATGAGCAATACCATGAATCACAGCATTTTCAATCAGCGGCTGAATGGTCAGTAAGGGAATACGTTGCTCAAGCAAGCCGTCATCCACCTGCTGCTTATATTGGAGTCGATCAGACAGCCGCAACCGTTCAATGGCCAAATATTGATTAACCCACTCTAATTCCTTGGTCAATCGTGTCATATTTTGCCGACGCTGGGTAAACGCTTTTCTAAACAACCCAGATAAATCCATGACCGCTTGCTCTGCAGCCGGTGGGTCGATGGCTATCAAACTGGCAATGGAATTCAGTGAATTATATAAAAAATGCGGCTTCATGCGCGCCTGAAAGGCATTCATTTGTGCCTCGGCCAGGGCTTTAATCTGTTGTTGCCACTGGTTCTGGACATAAAAATAACGCAGTAATAACACCATGGTCAAAATGGTGGCCACCCACACCTTAACAACTGTCAGTAAACCGTCATCCACATAGTTAAACATCAAAACCCGATCCACCCACACCAAAAATCCGGTCATCGCCACAGTCAATACACTGGTTACCAGCAACACCAGCGCCACACCGGTTTGAGCCGACAATCGGTTTAAATAAGGTCGTAACAAAACCAGCTTAAGCACCAGGATAATGGCCAGAATCTGTGCCATAAAGCTTAACACCGCCAATTGATTCAGGTAATGAAGATCAAAACCAATAAAACTCAAAGAATACACCAGCACCACCATCTGGGTAATCACCACCACAGTAAAAACCGCCAGAGGTTGTGATAAATCCATCAACCAGCGCTGATTGTTGTTGGCTGCTTCGGATTTGATGTTCGGGGTGTCACCCGTTTTATCGGCGGACTTATTAATTACTTTTTCCTCATGCAATGTAAAAAAACAGGCTTGAATGTTTGCAATTTGCTCTATTTTATAGAAAAATGACCGCGATTAGTAATTTGTTCCGTGTAAGCAGTCATGACGTCTCGATTAATTTTAGTTTTATTGGCCATGATGTGGTCGGCCTATGCCGCTGCCGCAGAAGTCGTCAACGAGCCTGAACAAAATAATCAATGGTTAAATTCAGGCACCCAAATCAGCAGTGCAGACCAATCAAATGAACGTACGGTCAACAATCAAACCACCGGTAACGCCCAAAAAGAACAATCCCCAAAATCCGAACGTTCACGCTTAGGCGGGATGTTCGATTTATTACTGCCCTCCGGTCTCAGAGACAACCAATAATATGTCTGACCGCAACTTAGCGGACTTCAATCAGTTTCTTCTCCAAAACATTCCATCAGTTGGCTTTATGCAATTGCAGTTACTGACCTGTAACGACCACACCCTCACCGCCAGCGCACCGGCCAAACCCAACCTCAACGATAAACAAACCATTTTTGGCGGCAGCAGCAGTGCTTTAATGGTTGTATGCGGCTGGTCACTGATAAAATATAATTTAGAGCAAAGGGGGTTGAATCATGATGTGGTGATTGCCGACGCCCATACCCGATGGCTAAAAGCCCAAACCGACGACTTGCTCATCACGGCCCACAGCGAGATCAGTTGGCTCGACATCATCACCGACTTGCATGACAAACAACGACCAAAATTATCAGTTCAAACCCAGGTCAAAAATAAAGAAAATCAATTATGCACCACAACAACGGCGATCTATGTCATTTTAGATAGTGGCAAGATGCTCAGTTGACTTAACTTGTCTTGAGATTGCCGTGAACACAACAAGCGATTCATAATATGATAGACATCCAAATTAAAACCCTCAGATTGGATAGGATTTTTAGCCACCGTCTCAGTGGTGACATGAGAATAATCTGCCGTCATGGTATAACCATAATCAGATAATTCAGCGATTGATGTCAAGGCTGCCACATAGACCCATCCATCAATTAAATGTAACCAGGTTAAATCAGATTCATCAGAACTCTGCTCAATGACCAGTATCGCCGAATCCCAGGGCCAGTCTTTAATCTGGGTTTTAAGCAAGGCTTGTCGTAACCGTTGGTTATGGTCTTTAATGTCTTCTTGCCCACAGCATGCACCGGCACAGCGTTTTAATTGAAATCGAAAGCACGGTGAATGGCGGCCACCCACAGCTTTTTCCAGACCTAAAATACGGTGACACAGCTGATGTTTATCCGCCAGCTGCCTAAGGTATTCGCTGGCATGCCGCACCGTTCTGAATAATCCATATTGCTGCTTGTCCGAGTCCGGCATTTGATCGGCGGCCACCGGTTTAATATGGATTTCTTGCACACCATCATGACTTTCACGCAGACAAATCTGAAACATTTTTTTAACCCGCCGTAAGCGAATATTATGCACCGGCAGATGTTTTTTTATCTCCTGATTTTCTAACAGACAGGCACCGAAATCACTCGGGGTGCGGCGATAATCAATGTGAGCAATCTGATTATGCAATTTGAAATCCTTTCGCTGGCTATGGTCTTGTGAAAAGTGATTGAGCACCCGGTTTTTAAGATTGACACTTTTACCGATGTACAACAAACGATCTTTATTATCATAAAAATAATAAACACCCGGCGCATTCGGCAAATCAGCCACCTGCTGCTGCGGCAATTGAATGGGTAAAGTGGCACCCTGAATTAAATCGCGACAAGCTGCCGCCACTTTTTGAGCGTCATGCAATAAACTGATTTGCCCAAAGAACTGATAAATCATCAGAGCATCATCCAGCGCCCGATGGCGGTTTTCGATGGCCAGATCAAAACGCTTAATAATGTAGTCCAGACCATGCCGTTTACATTCAGGAAACAGCCGTCGACTCAGTTTCACAGAACACAACGGCTTCGCCCTGTAATCCAGACCTATACGCCGAAACTCATTCTTTAAAAAACCGTAATCAAAACGGGCAAAATGAGCCACTAAAACCCGATCCTGTAACCAGTCCCATAACTCATCGGCAATGTCAGCAAAAGTGGGTGCATCTTTTAAGTCATTCACTCTGATCCCGGTTAATTCAGTGATTTTCGGCGGTAAACTGCGTTCAGGATTGACAAAAGACTGCCAGCTATCCACTAACTGACCATTTTCAACCACCCACAAACCAATCTCAATAACACGGTGATAGTTGGCCTTCCCACCGGTGGTTTCCACATCAAGAATCACCATCTTTTCTGGAAATCCAGAAGACAGGGGTTGTTGTTCGGTGGCAGCAAGCCAGGAGGATTGAGACATACGCTTAATTATACCCTTGGTCAATCAAATACCCGTAAAAAAGCCCGAAAGAACCAGGCTAAATGTTGTTATTTGCAGTATTGATAAACCAAAATACACTTAAAAGCATTCATTGAAATCCTAATCTGCGTCAACTTTTTTAATACACACAGCTATGCCGATGAACTGCCTATCTGAAAGGCCATGGATAAATACATTTGTTTAGGCGTGCATTTTATCCACTAACCGGTCTTTAATACTTTTTAATGGCTTACGCCAATTCCCAGCATCTTCTTGTCTGAACAAGGTCGCGGTTGGATACCATTCGCTGTGTTCTCCGGATTTATGCCAGCGCCAGTCGGCGTTTTTACACAGTAAAATCCATGTTTCTTTACCCAGTGCCGCGGCCAGATGGGCGATGGCGGTGTCCACAGAAATCACCAGGTCCAACTGATCCACTAAAGCTGCGGTGCGGGCATAACCGGGTAATTCAGGCTCTAAATCAATGACATTGTATTTTTTTAATAACGCACGATCTTCATTGTTTAAGGGCATTTGTAAGGAATAAAACTGGGCATCGATGTCTTTGGTTATCGTCAGTAATTGTTCCAAATCAATGGATCGGTTGGACTCGTTATTATGAGACGCGGCACCGGCCCAGGACAAACCAATTTTAGGTGCGCCTTTTAATTCGCTGACCACCACCTGATTCGGGATTTTGATATAGCGCTTGGGTGCCGGTAAATTATCCAATGTAATCTCTAAATACTGGGGTAAGCTCATCAAAGGACAATAGACATCGAATAAATCTTTATCCAACACGCCGGGAATACGGCTTTGACTCACACCCGGAATTTCAGCAACTAACGGCGCTAAATTCTCAGGGCCAAAATAAATCACTTCTTTGCAGCGTTCGGCCAGTAAGGGCAAAAACCGCCAGAACATAATATGATCACCGTTGCCTTGTTCAGAATGCACCAAAATGGTTTTGTCCGAAATATCTTCGCCCTGCCATTGGGGTTTATCGGATTTAAAGGGCACAAACTGTGGTGTCTGCCAGCGCCATCCATATTCCGGCCAGCCTTCGGCGTAATTTTTTTGTTTGAGTAATAACTTTCCTCTGTTGTAATGAGCCAGAGCAAACTGCTGATCAGTAGTGATGGCTTGATTAAAGTAGTGCATCGCCTGTTCATCCTGACCCAGTTCCAGATAAGCGCAACCCAGTGAGTTCATAGCCTCGGCATTGTCGGGCTGTTGCTGAAGGACTTTTTCTAATTGCCTTATGCCCACCTGCCATTGTCTGGCATCCAGTAAACAAACACCGTATTGTTGGTTGGTAACCGGGTGGTTCGGATGCTGTTTTAAAATATCTCGATAAAGCGATAAGGCCTCTTCCAAATCACCATTGACATGCGCCCGTGAAGCCACTTCCAGTGGGGCCTGAACCGGATCGGCCGGCGCCAGATTATTCAACACCTTCTGTGGCAATTCATAAGAACTGGCGATAAATGGACTCTGGGCATCCACAATCGCCGTGCATTGATGGGGCAAAACTTTAATTTCAAACACTTCCTGAACATTACCGGTGAACACCAAAAAGGCGACTATTTCACCTGATTGGGTGTCCACCACCCACACACCGCTTTGGCGTTTATCCACCCGTTTGGTTAAAGGCAAGCCGGCAAAGGTGGAGCTTTCCCGAATTTGCGACAAACCAATTAAAGCATAGCGGTCTATAAAGTCCAAACCACGTGTAAAACCCGGTAATTCGGCCACCACCTCAGGTGCCTGTCCTTGTTTCATCCGCATAAGCTGACCCGAACCGGATGACAAAAACCACAAAGCGTCTTTATACCATCGGGGTGAATGCGGCATACACAAACCATCGACAAGCACTTTGTTGGTGGTGATGTCCATAATCTGACCACCGGAGATTTTGTTTTTACGCCAGCCACCGGGTTCATCAGAAGCGCCGAGCATACTCACATAGCGCGGCATGCCATCACGAAAACCGAGACCATTTAAATGACACCGGTCGGTTAAATCATAGGCCGTAATAAACGGCGGTCGCCATTCGGGTTTAAAGCTATGATCTTGATCCAGGGTCGCCAAACAGGACATTTTGGTGTTCACAAACCACAATTTATCGTGTTTATCGTAGCCCATTTCATGGATATCAATGGCTCCGGTGATGTGGTTTTTGCGTGGCAAATAACAGGCATCGACCTGGTCGCCTTGCCCCACTTTCGGCCCAACGGCCGCTAAATTTCGAAAGGTGGTGATTGAGGCGGCGCCACCAATCGAAAACTCATTATTACGTCTGGCAATCCCCATCGGCCGATCAAAAGCCATAAAGTGGGTATTGATGCCCTGCCCCTGCGGTCTGACCATCACCAATTGTCCGGCCTGATAGGTCGACACGAGTAAATTACAACGCCCGAGCGTCAGTAACTCACGAAAAGAATCGGTGGATTGGCTGGAAAAGGTTTCTGACATGTGTTCTGTATCCCCTCAATTAAATAACTTCATTATGCCATCTTATCTTACTGAAAACTGTTCCTTTATTTAACCCGTATTTAAGGCCCGATACGTTACCATAGTAATTGATTCACAAAAAACATAATAACCATGAGTCAAGTAACCACACGAAATCCCTACAACCATGACCCACTCGAACGCTACGATTTGTACAGTAAAGCCGACATGATGACCGCTTTACAACAGGCCGATGACTGCTTTAACCGCTGGCGGCATACAGATTTTGATGAGCGGGCTGACTTAATGCATAAACTGGCCGGTTTATTAAAAAAACAAATTGAACCTTTATCCGAACTGATGACCCGAGAAATGGGCAAGCCCATTAAAGAATCCCGTGCTGAAATTAAAAAATGCGCCTGGGTGTGTGAGTATTATGCCGAACATGCCGAGGACTTTTTAAAAGACCGCATCATCAGCACCGATGCCCACACCAGTTTTATTCGACATGAACCGATTGGTGCCGTACTGGCGGTGATGCCCTGGAACTACCCTTTTTGGCAGGTGTTCCGCTTTGCCGCGCCGGCTTTAATGGCAGGCAATGTGGGTTTACTGAAACATGCTTCAAATGTCACCGGTTGTGCGCTTAAAATTGCCGAACTGATTCATCAGGCGGGCTTTGATAAGGCATGTTTTCAAACCTTAATCATTGACCATGAACAAACCACAGAACTGATTAAACAACCCAAATTAAAAGCGGTGACACTCACCGGCAGTGATGCCGCCGGTCGCAAAATTGCCGCACAGGCGGGCAAAAATCTGAAAAAAACCGTGCTTGAATTGGGTGGCAGTAATGCCTTTGTGGTACTGGCAGATGCCAATCTGGATAACATTATAGACACCGCCGTTACCGCCCGCTTTCAGAACACCGGCCAAAGCTGTATTGCTGCAAAACGTTTTATTGTCGAAGCGCCTATTTATGATGAATTTTTAGAACGCTTTCAAAAAAAGGTGGAACAATTAAAATATGGCGATCCGTTGGACGAAGATACCACACTCGGCCCCATGGCACGGGCGGATCTGGCAGAAGAACTGGCCGATCAGTTACAACGTTCTGTCCAACAAGGTGCAAAAATCCTTATCGGCGGAGAGCAATCAAAAACCCGTTTCGAACCCACCATTGTCACGGATGTCACTGTTAATATGCCGCTAATGCAGGAGGAAACCTTCGGCCCGGTGGCACCGGTGTTCAAAGCCAGAGACAAGGAACACGCCCTGAATGTCGCAGCGGCCACCCAATACGGCCTGGGCGTCACCGTTTGTACCCGGGACCCAGAAACCATTTTGAAACAATTACACCGATTCCCTGATGGCGCCGTGTTTATTAATGAACTGGTGAAATCCGACCCGAGACTGCCCTTTGGCGGTATCGGCATATCCGGTTATGGCCGGGAATTATCCAGAGCCGGCATTAAAGAATTTATCAACCAGAAAACTGTCTATGTAAAAACCGGTCAGCGTTTAAGAAATGATAATTTTATGGTTTAGCCGGGAAGTCCTTAAAAAACTGGTTAACACCATTGTCGCTACTGCGTGTTATATCGCCTAAGGTAAAGTTTTTCCACAGCACTTCACCGGACTCATTGGAAAATAACAGTGCGGTGCTGTGAGGTCGCCCCATGGGCACGGCCACACCGATATACGCGCCACTGGTGGCACCCAGGGTTAATCCTGCAGTGACCACACTCATACCCATGGCCTTAACAAAGGAAACCCGCGGCACCAACACCCGCACATGCATAACCGCCACCGATTCATAGAAATCAAACTTAACCGAACGCATATCGTCTGATGGTGGTGTTAAATTGATGGGTGTTAAACGAACCCGTTTGAGATAACTTTGGGTGTCTTCTGAAACGCTGGTGGTCGCGATGCGTTGCGCATCGATGTATGAACGAATCAACTCATCCTGAACATCCACAGAAAACGGGCTATGGATATAAAAGGGCGGATAAATCAGATCGTTTAACAATTCATTGTTCTGATAATGTTCAAAGCCCCACTCGGGATTAAACCCCAGACCACTGGCCAGCATGGCAAACTCAATTTGGCCGCTGTAACCTTTGTCTTGTAATACGCGAGTGATGTCGGACTGTAAAACCTCCATGCGTTTTCTGTTGTCCGTCATGCTGTAGTCAAAGACTTCACCCACATCATCCACAAACTGGGTGAAATCGAGTACCACCAATAAGCGATCTATGTTGATGGGTGGACGATCAGCCGGTCGATAGCTGTATTTAGGGGCACAGGCGGATATAACCAGAACCATGGCCAACAATAAAATTCTCTGTATCATGGAATCATCAGTTAAGAAAAGGGACAGTCTATCACAGGATAATTTTATTTTTTGAGAGGCCTTTGCACGTTTAATGCTTAGATTTAAAGTTATTTTTATGGCATACTGTTCATCAATTCATCCGGCTAAACCCATGAAAAAACTGTTGATTATCTTAGTCGTCTTGGCTTTATTACAAGCCTGCGGCGGTCGCATGAGCAAAAAACAAAACTTAGATGTCACCCTGTATCAATATGCAAAAGTGATGCGTTGGGCTGATTTTGACCAGGCCATAAATTTCATTGACCCCAAAGCTGATGAAGATATTATGCCGACTGAACTTGAACTCAACCGCTTTAAACAATTTGGCGTCAGTTCTTATGTGCCTCGTCCCATTTTGCCTGGCCCCGATGAAAACAGCATCATTCAAACCGTTGAACTTAAACTATATAACATTCACACCAAACGGGAAAAAGTGGTGGTTGATGAGCAAATATGGCGTTATGACGAAGACAAAAAACGCTGGTTTTTAGACTCCGGCTTACCGGACATCACCCACTGACGTGGACATCATTACCATTGACAACTTTCGTACTGACACCACCGTCGGCGTACACGACTGGGAGCAACGACAGCAACAACCCATTATTGTGAATTTGGCGCTGGGCTGTGATTGTCAGTCCGCTGCTGACAGTGATGATATCAGGGATGCGCTGGATTACTTTGCCCTCACTGAACATCTAAAGGAATACCTTAATGAAAGTCGCTGTGCTTTAATTGAAACCCTGGCTCAGAACCTCGTCAGCGAAATATTTAAGCATTTCACAAAAGTGCAAACCATCGATATTCATTTACAAAAACCCGAAGCGGTCAACAATGCCCTGGTCGGCGTAAAACTGCACCGTAAACGCGCATAAATCATTTACGCTGACGCACCGCCTCGAACAGCACCACTCCGGTGGCCACCGCCACATTTAAAGAATCCCAGTCAGCCGACATCGGAATATGCACCAAATGGTCACATTTTTGTTTCACCAGGTGACGCAAACCGGTACCTTCATTACCCATCACCAAAGCCGTGGAACCGGCTAAAGATTGCTGATAAATGGATGTGCTACCGGTATCACAATCGGTGCCATACACCCAGACCCCCGAGGCTTTAATAATCTCCAAAGCCCGCGCCATATTACTGACCTGGTAAATGTCTAAATGAGCAATGGCGCCGGCAGCGGTTTTATGGGTGGTGGAAGTAATCGGCGCGGATTTATTCTTACTGATAATCACCGCTGTAACACCGGCCGCCGCTGCACTGCGCAGACAGGCACCTAAATTACGCGGGTCTTCCAAACCATCGAGCACCAGAATCAAGGGCTCATGCCAGTCATTAACATCGGCTTTTAATTGACGCTCGGTTTTCATCGCCGTCTGAGCTATTTCGGCCACCACGCCCTGGTGCTTTTCTGAGCACATTTGATCCAAATGCGCTGTCGAAACAGATTCAACTGAAATCGCTTGATGCCTGTCCAGTAATTGCGTTAATTTTTGCAGGCGCTTGTTATGACTGTCCTTGTGGATCCAGACTTTGTCCACCGCCTCACCGGCTTTGACCGCCTGTTCAACCGCATGAATACCAAATATAATCCGGCTCATGGTTTAGGCTTTATCAACAAATTCAAAATCAATTTTTCGGTCATCCACATCCACATGGGCGACTTTGACCTTTACCTGGTCAGTCAGTCGAAAGCGCTGGCCACTGCGCTCACCCACCAGCTGATGCTTCACCGGATCAAACTGATAATAATCATTCGGCAATGACGTGACATGAATCAGACCATCCACCTGATACTGCTCTAACTGCACAAACAAACCAAACCGGGTCACACCCGAGACTTTACCAACCATGGTGTCGCCAACAAACTGCTGCATAAACAGGCATTTCAGGCGGGCATCCACTTCGCGCGCGGCTTTTTCCGCCCGACGTTCGGTCATGGAGCACTGATCACAGCGTTCAGCAGCCTGTTCGTGGCTGTAAAAATAGGGTTTATTTTTATGATAGACAATGTGATTAATGGCGCGATGCACCATCAAATCGGGATAGCGACGGATCGGCGAGGTGAAATGCGCATAATGACTTAAAGCCAGACCGAAATGCCCACAATTTTCGGCTTCATAGGTCGCCAGAGACTGACTGCGCAGCATCACCTGTTCTATCAAATCCGCATCTTCACGGTGCTGAATTTTATCCAGTAATCGGGTGAAATCCTTGGGTGTCGGATCCTCTTTAAAATCAGGCTGAATGCCCAGGCCTTTTAAGAAGGCCAGTAAATCTTTAACCTTGGTCTCAGGCGGTGGATTATGGCAGCGAAAAGCCGCCGGTATTTTGTGTTTTTCTAAAAACCGGGCAGCACAAACATTGGCCGCAATCATAAAGTTCTCAATCAATTTATGGGCATCATTGCGCTCATAGGCTTTAATATCATCCACCATACCATCTTCACCAATGTGAATACTGATATCAGTGGAATGAAATTCGATTCCGCCGCGGGCGTGCTTTTGCTGCTGCAGAATATGAAATAAATGGTACTGATGGGTCAGCGATTCAGTGACCTTTTTGGACCAGTTATTGGGATTCTTACCCTGATCCAGAAACTGCCAGACATCATCATAAGTGCAGCGCGCATGAGAACGCATCAACCCGCGATAAAATTCATAACTTTGCACTTCACCGGTGCCATCAATGTGCATTTCACAGACCATGGATAACCGGTCCTGGTCCGGGTTTAAAGAACAAATTCCATTGGATAATTCCAGCGGCAACATCGGAATCACTTTGCCGGGAAAATACACCGATGTCCCACGATGATAGGCTTCCCTGTCTAAGACACTGTCGGGTTTAACATAATGCGACACATCGGCAATCGCCACCAGGAGTTTATAACCCTGATCAGTGGGCTCTGCATACACTGCATCATCAAAATCACGGGAATCCTCCCCGTCAATGGTAATCATCGGTATTTTGCGGATGTCTTTATGTGGCCCAAGGTTTTTGTGATCCACTTCTTTGGGGATTTTGTTACGGACTTGTTCCACTTCAGCCGGCCATTCATGGGGCAGACTTTCACTGACAATGGTTAACTGCATCGACAACTCATGATTAAGCTGCTGCCCCAATACCGCAATCACTTCACCGAAAGCCGGCCGGTTCTGATAAGGGTATTTTTTGATATTAACAATCACATAATCGTTATTCTGCGCACCATGCAGCGACTCATTGGGAACCATGATGTTATCGATGGAATTATTATCAGCACTTAAATAGGCCAGACCTTCCTCATGAATCAGCTTGCCGCCAACCGTGGTGTGAGCCCGTTGCGTGACTTCCACGATAAAGGCTTCACTTTTACCGGCTTTGGCATTGGTGACTTGCACATCGGCCACCACCACATCACCATCCATCACCATGCGCATCTGACGTGGGGTGATAAACGCATCGTTATCCAGCTCATCGGACACCAGAAATCCAAAACCATCGGCATGGGCACTGACGCGACCTTGTATAAGCTGCAGTTTTTTACGTACACCATAGCCGCCACGGCGGTTTTGAATTAATTGTCCGTCTCTGACCATGCTGCGTAAGCGGGCTTGCAAACCTGTCATTTGTTCATCGGTTTGTATACCAATTCTCTCAGCAATGGCATCTTGTTTAAGGAATTTTTTCTCACCATCGAGAAAGTTCATAAGGGCCGATCGACTGGGAATCGGGTGATCGTATTTTTCGGCCTGAGTCGCAAACTCAGGATCTTTTATATTAAATGGATTTTTCATGGTGATATTATAACAATCAAATACCCAATCCAGAGGGTTCATTGCTTCTAAGGCGGTCAAATAATGTTAAAATAGCCGGATTTACGCACTGAATATCATGATTAAAGCCGAAGTCGTCGAAGACATTGTTAATAAAGTTGACCAGTACATCCCGGAAGACCTGAAAACAATGCGTCAGGAGTTCAAACAGAACATGAAAGCGGTTCTGACAGCGAGCTTACAAAAAGCCGATTTAGTCACCCGCGAAGAATTTGATGTGCAAAAAGCCGTGCTGGCCAAAACACGTGCCAAATTAGAGGCCTTAGAAAAGCAGCTGGATGACATGAAGCCCGCTGAATAAGCGATTTCTTTGATCCTGGCGTATGCAATAGCACAAATAAAGATGGCGCATACGGGCGTTTTCCGTTAAAATTCTGCTTCTTTTTTTCAAAATGGCGAGTTCTCGCCGTTTCTTAACATCTTATCACTATGAATTTTAACCAACTTGATTTGCCCACGGCAATTTTAGATGCTGTGCGCGAACAAGGCTACAGCACGCCGTCACCGATCCAGGCTCAGGCCATTCCACTGGTCTTAAAGGGACATGATGTCATGGCCGCTGCCCAAACCGGCACCGGTAAAACTGCCGGCTTTACCCTGCCCTTACTCAGCCGCCTGTCCAAAGGCAATCGTGTTAATTTTAACCAGGCGCGCGCCTTAATACTGACACCCACCCGCGAACTGGCCGCACAAGTGGCCGAAAGCGTTCGCACCTACGGCCAAAACTTACCTTTAAGATCAGCAGTTGTTTTTGGCGGCGTCAAAATCAATCCACAAATGCAAAAACTACGGCGTGGCGTTGATATTCTCATTGCCACACCGGGGCGCTTACTGGATTTGTACAGCCAGAACGCCGTGCGCTTTGATCAGCTGGAAGTGCTAATTTTAGATGAAGCCGACCGCATGCTGGACATGGGTTTTATTCATGATTTAAGACGCATCGTCAAATTATTACCCAGGGACAGGCAAACATTGATGTTTTCTGCCACCTTTTCCGCTGACATTCGACAACTGGCGAAAACCTTTACCAGGCACCCACAGGAAATTTCTGTAAAACCGGAAGTCACGTCTGCTGAAACT
Organism: uncultured Marinicella sp.; assembly: GCA_947502925.1. Lineage (GTDB taxonomy): Bacteria > Pseudomonadota > Gammaproteobacteria > Xanthomonadales > Marinicellaceae > Marinicella. The sequence continues at coordinate 230,458 of CANNBS010000001.1, forward strand.
GTAGAACATTTTATCCATCCGGTGGATAAAAAACGTAAATCTGAATTATTATTACACCTGATTGGCCAAAATAATTTACAACAAGTGCTGGTTTTTTGTCGCACCAAACACGGCGCCAATCGCTTGTCTGATTACCTCACTAAATTCGGGGTCAACGCCACTGCTATACACGGTAACAAAACCCAGGCCGCCCGAACCCGTGCGCTTGCTGACTTTAAACGTGGCAAAGCCGCTGTCCTGGTCGCCACCGACATCGCCGCCCGCGGCATCGATATCGACACGCTGCCGCATGTCATTAACTTCGATTTACCACAAGTGCCCGAAGATTACGTCCACCGCATCGGCCGCACCGGTCGCGCTGGCGCCGAAGGCGAAGCCATCTCTCTGGTCAGCGCCGACGAAGCCAAACAACTGTTCGCCATTGAACGCTTACTTAAAAAGAAACTTGAACGCAGCTATATTGAAGGCTTCGAGCCCAACCACGAACTGCCCGAAAAAGAGCGTGGCGGCGGACAAGCCAAAACCGGCAAACCCACCCCAAAAAAAAGCCGTAACTTCAAGAAAAAACAATTCAGCGGCAACAAAAATCCCCGCAACAAAAAGAAAAACAACAAAACCAAGGACAGGCATGTAAACGAAGATAATACAGCACCAAAACGATCACGCCGAAAAAATTCGCCCTTTAGTGATGCGCCCAAATCCGGTAAAAGAGCTGCCAAACGAAAAAACTTTACCCGTGATTCAGGCGAAGCTGAAAAATCAGGCCCTAAAAAGGGTCCAAAAAAGTCGCGAAAGTTTACCGGAAATAGCGGCCCGGGCGCTTCATCAAAAGGCCGCTCTCATCTGGCCAACAAAAAGCACAATAAATCATCACAATGACTAATACCGGCCTAAAAACCGGGCTCTTTGTGGATGTCCAGAACATTTACTACACCACCAAATCAGTGTATGGTCGCTCATTTGATTACCGCAGATTGTGGCAAAAGCTCAGTGAAACACATCAAATCGATGTCGCGACTGCTTATGCCACCGACCGTGGTCTTGATTCACAGATTAAATTCCAGGATGCCCTGCGCCATTTAGGCTTCACCGTCAAACTCAAAAACTTCATCCAACGCCAGGACGGTTCCGCCAAAGGTGACTGGGACGTCGGCATCACCATCGATGTTCTGAAATACGCACCTGATTTAGACCACATCATTCTCCTGTCCGGCGATGGCGACTTTAGCCTACTGTTGGATGAAGTCAAAACCCGCCACCAATGCACGACCACCGTCTACGGCGTCCGCGAACTCACCGCCGAAGCCCTCATCGACTCAGCCGACAACTTCCACCCCATTAAAACAACTGATTTACAATAAAACCCATCAAAATCCACATCCAAGCATTTTCAAGAACATGCATTTTCTTAACTAATTCTAAACCTCCAAAATTAACAATATTTACCAATAAGCTCATGATTTTGGCATGTTAGCTGGCGTAAATTATAAAATTTTAATCTGGAGACTGATTGTTTTTAAAAAATCGACTGGTTTTTGAAAATTGGGAAATTCAAGACAAGCGCAATCCCCTCACGAATATAAGGTTTTAATTTTATACGTGTTTTAGGGCTATTCCAAAGCAGGCTGAAGCCTCAAGCCAACAGACCAATTCTTCTTGGTTTTATCCGAGTAATCTCTTAGTTGCTGAACAGTTCCAACAGCCGAAAAACCAAATGATTTGAAGCCGTTCAATTCATCCAGCCAGGTATCGGGATTGAGGTTTAAATCCGTCAAAACTGACGCCATCTTATCAGGAATAAAACCATGGTCATCATCCCGTATATGTCTGCTTGTATGATCAACGAGCTCAAGATAACTTGAGAGGTAATAAGGCAAGTCATTATCATCCTGACCAAAGGGTAATAAATCTGTTTGTTTTTCTTCTGTCCGTTCTTTGATCGAAGTGAATTCTGAAGTCTTCAAAGATTTGGCTAAACCGGCCCTAACAGGGTTTAAATCAACGTAAACCATACACGTCAGTAATGCTCGTTCATCAAGCAATGCCTGGCTTTTAAAGCGTGACTCCCAGAAATGACCTGTGCATTCATCTTCTTGATTAGCCTTACGGGCAGCACAAGGAGAAATGTTAGTGCGGTTTTCACGGAGTGAAAGAAGCGCTAACATTTAGACTGGCCGTGCGTGTACTCATTGACCGACTTATTCGTCTCATCCCTGAGACTCACCCCTTCGGGGCTAACGTGAAAAATCATTCCAGATGATTTTTTCATAAACCATGATATTGAACATAAACGATCACGGTAAATAGCGACATCTTTTTGAACTCTTTTAAGCTCTGACTCATCGGTAACGTCGTCTTGCAAATAACGCTGACAAAGTACGGGTAATGAGTACAAGGATAACCAGGCTATTAACACCTGTTTATCTGTCCAGTGACTGGTATCACCAATCCTTAATACCAGGTGAAAATGATTACTCATTACGGCATAAGAACACACATCAATGGCAAAGACAGAAGCCACTTTTTTAATGCGATCAACCAGCCATTGTCTACGATGTTCATAAGATTCACCGGTGTGCTTATTTTTGCCGCATAAAAAGGCCTGCCGAACACATCTTGACATGATGTGATAATAGGGTGTGGTTTCAACACAAATTTGCTGTTTTCTGGCAATCGTCATGACAATCTCCATATCAAAACACCATTTTGGCCGAACACAAGAATAAAATCTGTAGCAAATGTCGATTTGGGTTGTAGGAAAATGACTACTTGAGGTTATATAAGGTGACTGTCCTTGATTAGGGGAAGTGCTATTGTATGAGAAATGCTAACTTGGGTGATTTATTTTAGGAATTCTTTGATTTCACCGGTTTGAGCGAGGGCATCAGCATAGCCTAAATCGATTAAAGCCCCAGTGTATTTGGGTTCGAACAGCAGATAACTGGGCATGCGCCAGTCTTTGCCCCAGCCGCCAATCATTTTTAACAGCGTTCGCACAGGCCCGGGGATTTCAGGTGCGTATTCGGCGGTTAACTCGCGCACATCGCGGCTGGGTTTGATCACCAGCGTATTGATGGGTCGCAGACTGTATTCACCGCGTTTGTCCGGCGAAATCAGATCCAGTGTTCGGTTTATGCGCTGCAGGCGAGACAAGTCTGCCATCAGCATATCCATAAAAATGGTGTCGAGCATGTAACCGCCTAAATGTCCCATGCTGGGATATTCAGTGACCTCTCGCGGTGTTTCAATGGGTGTCTCATCTCGAGTACCAATCACTAAAATACGGTCTGCTCCGAGATGAATCGCCGGTGATAACGGTGCGGTCATGCGTAAGCCACCATCACCATAATGTTCGTAACCGATGCGCTGCGCCGGGAATAAAAACGGTAAGGCGGTGGACGCCAAGACATGATTTACCGTGATACGCTCGCGCAAACCCACTCGTCGTGTCCGTTGCCAGGGCTGAATGGTCTGACTGCCCTGAAAAAAGCATTTGGCCATGGCGGTGTCATAGGAGGACGCGGTCACTGATAAGCCGGTGAGAAATCCAGAATCTATGGCGTCTTGTATTTGTGGCAGTTTTAGCTCGCGTTCTAATAGCTGTTGCAAGGGTGTGTTATCCAGCAGGGAATTGGGTGGTTGTAGACCCAGTCGACCAAAAAATAAAGACCCCACCACCCGAGCCATGGTTTTAAACACGCAGCGGGCATCGGTGCGATAGACATCATCACAATGAATATTTCGCCAGAAATACTCCAGCCGTTTCGCGCCATATTTCTGTCGCCTGGCATGCGAAGCCATTACCGTGGCGTTAATGGCGCCAGCCGAGGTACCGTTGATAATGGGAAACCGAAAGCCTGTGGGCATCATATCCATAATGGCTTTGAGCACACCCACCTGGTAAGCACCACGGGCACCACCACCCGGCAGCATCAGCGCTGTAGAAGGAACAGGTTGGGGTTGTTGATCAGCTGATGTCAATGGCTGTGGATTTTAGTTAGCAGGCCATTATTATAACCAATCGGTGTTTTTATTTAAACGCAGCTTATTTTGCTAACACTTATCAAATTGTGTATTCTTAATAGCATGAATGACTTAAAAATAACAATTATTCAAACTGAACTTCATTGGCATAACCCCAAAGCCAATCGATCTGATTTTGCTCAACTTATTGAAAACATCGAAGAGTCCACCGATGTCATTATTTTGCCGGAAATGTTTACCACCGGTTTTACCATGGCCGCGACTGAGAATGCAGAGCCTGAACCCGGGGAAACGCTCCACTGGATGCAACAACAAGCCACTCAGAATCAAGCCGTTATCACCGGCAGCTTAATCATTGAACAACACGGCCACTTCTACAACCGCATGTATTGGGTCGAACCCAATGGGGATTACCAAAGTTACGATAAAAAACACCTGTTCACCTACGCCGATGAACACCACCATTTTACGGCGGGCCGAGAACGCTTAATTGTTGAATACAAGGGTTGGCGTGTCTGTCCTTTAGTGTGCTATGACCTGCGCTTTCCGGTGTGGTCGCGAAATGATGTGGATTATGATGTGCTGATTTATATTGCCAACTGGCCGGCACCGCGACGAGCAGCCTGGCAAAGCCTGCTCAAAGCACGCGCCATCGAGAATATGGCTTATGTCGCCGGTGTCAACCGCATCGGTTCAGATGGGAACGACCTTCACTATGCCGGAGATTCAACCATTTATAACGCCGTTGGCGAACCCATGTCCGTGCCAGACATACAGACGCCGTTTGTAGAAACACTGACACTTTGCAATGACACCCTGCAACAACAGAGAAGTCATTTTGGGTTTCTCAACGACAGGGATAACTTTACCTTAAAATAAGCGGGTCTTTTAACGCTATTTTCAGGCCTGATTTGTTACCCTGTTTATTTAATTTAAAGGAGTCCAAAGATGAGCCAAGTAAATTTTAAAAACAGCCCCGTTCACCTTAATGCTGAACAGCCTCAGGTCGGACAACAAGCCCCCAACTTCCAACTCACCGGCGCTGATTTATCTGAAGTCAGCTTAGATAACTTCAAGGGTCAACGTGTGGTGCTTAATGTCGCCCCCAGCGTCGACACCGATGTGTGCGCCCAGCAACTGCGCACCTTTAATCAAAAAGCCGCCGATATGGACAATACCGCTGTAGTGTTTACATCCATGGATTTACCTTTTGCCTATAAGCGCTTCTGTGCCGCCGAAGGCATTGACAATGTGGTGACAGCCTCCGATTTTAAAAACAGAAGCATCGCCCAAAACTACGGCTTAGAAATGCGCGATGGACCTTTAGCCGGTCTCACCGCCCGCGCTGTGTTCGTACTGGATGAAAACCACAACATCATCCACCGTGAAGTGGTCGATGAAGTGACCAACGAACCAAACTACGAAGCGGCACTCGACGCATTACAACAATAAAAATTGTCGATAATCAGACTATTTTGCGGCGCCCATCAGGCGCCGCTTTTTTGTTACTCAATTCACCCAAAATCATAATCTCTGCCTGGCTTAACTGAGAAATCCATTTATTTAATCATCTAAAATTGTTCACCCTCAATGCTGATATTATGATTTAATAATAGACATTTTTATCATTCAATGGTTCTATGTCTCATCAACCTGACCACCGTCACGACTTTTTAAAACAACACCGAAAGCAATTAAAAAGACCCCATCAAGCCCTCGATATAACCGCCAATATCTGTGCTTATATCTTTTTAGCAAGCGGCATCAGTCAATTTATTGCTGGATTAATCAAGGCGCTAACAATGCCACATGCCACCGGAATACTTATTATCACGTTTATATTAATAGGCAGCATTTTAGTTTTCTCATTAACCCAGATGATTCGCATCATATTTAGAAAAGTGGTTTGGACCCAAGATACAAAACCATGAGCCGCGATGTTCTTGATCGCCTGATCGAAAAAAATAATAAACAGAAAACCATCAGACAACATGAGGTTCGTTTTGCCTATAAAGGGTCGGTGGGCACGATAATTCTTTATTTAACCCTTTTCCCCTTGGCGATATGGCTGGCACATGACCATGTACGATTCTTTGGTTTCGATTTATGGGGTATTGCCAAGATATTTTGGCTGATCGGCCTTCACATTTTAGCGATAATCACTTTTCAGTTGTTTTTTGACAGCCTGGGTTTCTTAGCCGTCTTCCGCTGGGTACAGTTTGATTCAAACAGCCGTTGGTGGATGAGAACCTTATGGTCATTATCTCAATTATTGAAATATTGTATTTTTATGGTCGTCATTATCGGCCTGATTTACGGTGCTTATGCATACACTCAATTAATGCGAAACCATGGCAGTGACATATCAACGTATTTTTCCTACTGGCACTTTATTCCATATAATGTATTTTATTTTATGTTAATGCTGTTACTTATCTGGCTCTTTCTGACGTTGTTAATATTTACCTTTTACAACCTCAAAAAAGCCATCAAACTATGGTTTAATCGCCAGTATTTTGTTCAGCAAATATTACCCAAAGCCAAAAATGATGACTGGATTTAACCTGATTTTTTATTATTCAGGCAACAATCTTTGCTATAGTGATAACCCAATTCTTCATTTTCCAGTATGCCCTACTTACGATTGATATTTCTTTCATGGTTATTTTTAAGCCCGTTTTGTAATGCCAAAAACGGTCAAATCATATACCCTGAAGTTGCAGCCCGTGTCAGTTACCAACAAGTCACCGAACTGCCCAGTAAGCAACCAGATAAAAAGATAGCCTATGGCAAAGAGAAATTACAATATGGATTATTGTGGTTACCGGAAACCAAGCCCCAAAAATCTTTAATTGTTCTGATTCATGGCGGTTGTTGGCTCAATGCCTTTGGTGTGGATCATACCTTTGCTATGGCCACGGCGCTGTCACAAGCCGGACATCCGGTGTGGTCACTGGAATATCGTCGAACCGGAGATCCAGGTGGTGGCTGGCCGGGGAGTTTTGAGGACATAAAAGGCGCCCTGCAAAGCATTGATAAATTAAAAAAGCATCGCGTCAATACAGATTCAATTATTTTAATGGGGCATTCTGCCGGCGGACATCTGGCTTTGTTAGCCGCGTCTGTTCTTAACGATACAGACTTTGAGAAAATAATCGGATTAGCGGCCATCACAGATATCAGCCGCTATGCCCTCGGTGATAACAGCTGCCAAAAAGCCACCAAAGAATTTATGTCCGGCCTCCCCAATGAACAAAGCCAATCATATCAAGCAGCCAATCTCATTTACAAAAAACACCCCGACCATGTCATCCTTATGCAGGGAGAAGCCGATCACATCGTTCCATTATTACAATCACAATTACCGCAAACCCAACGCATCCTTTTACCCAAAACTGATCATTTCGACTGGATTCATCCGGGTTCACCTGCGTTTAAAGTGTTACTTAAAACGCTGGTTCAATAAAGACCTCAGATTATCTATAACCAAACTAAAATCTTAATTAATTTCTAACACCCTCGTCGTGATAATAATGCAATTAATCACTCATCACTGAATCCAAATTATCATGAAAAAAATACTAATCATTTTTATAGCGCTTTTTATAACTGCCTGCAGCAACGTGCCTTGGTCAACCATGTACAAATTACGTGGCTTTGATTTGGATGATTTTGTGGCTTTGGATCCGGAACAACTCAAGATGCAGGTGATTAGTCATGATGCAGTGCCATTAGATTTTGAGCGGGTGATGATGGATTTTAAACTGAGCACAGAAGATAAAATATTCGAGCAATCCATTGGCTTAAATTTGATGTCAAAACACCGCAAGGATGAGCAGATTATTTATGACTTGGCTCTAACCGAAAAAGCCAAAAAAGTGCTGCGCGAGACGCAAAAATTTATGTCGCAGCATAAAGATGCTAAAGTGGGTTTAAATATTAAAACACCGCTACCGGCTGATGATTCGGTCGACACCATGATATTGACGATTAATATGTACTTAAATGGTGAATATCTGACCTTATTGAATCAACTTGAGATGGATGCTTCACAATTCAGGCCTGAACATAACGATTCAGTTCGCTCAGATTAACCTGACCAAATCAGCTGTAATAAAGGTGTGTTCTTGGGACTTCATTCACTTTTGTTCCCGACAAAAGTGAAAGCGGCCACGGCGAACACTTCGTATAACCTCGCGCTCTTCGCCTCTGATTCGCTACGCTCACCAACCGGCTCGGCGGGTCGTGCTGCTGAGCAGCACTCCAACAGTTTATTATAGCTCAGCAACAAATTGAATAAATTCCCGGGCTTTTCGGGTTAGTTCATCTTTAGTCTCTATGCTGTGCTCTTCGCTGTAAATCACCAAAGCCGTGCGAGCATCGACCAGTTGCAAGGTTAATGCATTGTTTTCAAGTTTACTTTCAATAAACCAGCGCACCCCAAATTCATGACTGAAATAAGGATAAGGATTGCCTTTATGGGCATAAAAGGCATGGTCTGATAAATAATTCAGATCATCTGTTTTTAACACCGCCTGTTGTAAAGCGGCATCGACAGCCCAGTTCGGCTGCGTTGTTTCTGTCGGTAAAATAACCAAAGCCACAGACTCGGATTTAAACTGCCAGTATAAAAAGCCATAAACCAGACCCACCGCCAAAATAAACAAAGCGATATAGCCTGACAGCGTTCTCAGCCAGTTGCATTTATATTGATTATCGGCTGATACCGGCGTGACCGTCGGTTGCCAGCTGTAACCGACCTTGGGTCGGGTTTTAATCAAAGTTGATTCAGTAGATAACGGCTTTAGCTGCGATCTTAAATCGGCGATGGCCCGGGTTAAGGCATCATCACTCACCACCTGATTCGGCCAGACCTGATCGAATATCTCCTGCCGCGTCACAGTTTTACCGGCATGTTCAATCAGCATCATCAAAACCCGCATATTCACAGGACTCAACCGAATGCTTTGCTTGCCCTGACGGACTTCACCTGCATTGGGTGAAATAATTAATCCGGCGGTTTGAAATTGGCTTACATGGGTCTGATCATTCATGTGGCTCAGTTTAGCATTATTTAAATCGCAAAATACACGCCCTCAGATATTGCTCAGGCTTTACTCAGGCGATTAAGATGGTCACAAACCATAATGAAAAGCCTTATACACAAGGAACACCCATGAAAAAAACACTTAAAGCCCTGCTTGTCTTAATCGGCATGATCGCCATGCTGTTTGTCGTCGCCATCATTGTGAACTTATCCGTTTTTGATGAGGACTTATTACCGGAAGTTCAAGCCATTAAGGATATCCAGACCACGCCTTATGAAGCGAATAATGCTTACCCGGCGCTGATTGGCATGAGTTATTATCCCGATGAAAGCTTTCAAAAAGCCACCACAAAAATTCGCAATCGTTTGAATCAAAATATCTCTTCAAACAATCAAGATTTTCTCACCGAATCTGACCAAGACGTTCTTAAATCCCATGAAATTGATGAAGCACAAATAGCAAACATTTCCAGTTGCCATACCCGTAAGGAAAAAAACTGTGTTATCAAATATCTTAGTCGTTTAAATAAGCAAGACAATATTAACCAAGCCACACAAACACTTGTTAATCGATACGCCCAACTTATAGACTACAGTGATTTTTCTGAAGCCACCCAAATTAAATTTAACTCCCCCTTACCACCATTAAGCACACCATTGCGTGCTCAAAGGATGTTTTTATTAACGCAATGGCTTCAGAACAATACAAACTTTGTCTCCACATTGAATAAAGATTTAAACTTTTGGCGCATGTTGCTAGAAAACAGTCATCTTCTAATCACTAAAATGATTGCTAATGCAGCCATTCATAACGATATTCAGATACTGTCCTACGCGATTCAAACCGGATATCTAAACAAAAATCAATTAACAGCGCTTAACAAGCACATAACAGAGTTAACGCAAAACGAAAAAAGCCTCTACCCCACATTCCAGTCCGAAATGAGGGGCACAATGGATTTTCTTGAAATTTATAAAAGCGAAAACCATGATTTCATCGGTCAACTGCTTTATCAGCCCCAAGCCACACTGAATTTACATTACACGACCAATATAAAACCATTAAAACAAATAGATAAAATAGACAGCAGAACTTTTTACCAATCCTATTCATCCAGCACCTGGCCAGAACAGCCAAAATCAAAGTCCGCCATAAGCTTTTATAATCCGACAGGAAAACTGTTTTTAAAAACACATTTTGCTCCCTTAGTTTATCAAGACTACTTCGCTCGTATGCATGATTTAAACGCCATGTTGGTTTTATTAAACCTGCGTATCGTGCTGGCATTAAATGACGACCAAAACATCGTATCTGTTGTCAATAACTCAACGTATAAAAACCCTTACACACTTAAGCCTTTTGATTATGATGCCGAAGCGAATACCATCGGCTTTGACTGTCTGGATAAAACGTCTGTTTGTGAGATTGCTTTGTAATTTTCCACACCCCAATCGATAATTTCTTACAAAGCGAATCGATAATCACGACAGATTTTTTCACTGTTTTTGGTTAGGCTGTGACTTTGGTTTGATGAAGCAATGGTATGAAGAAATTAGCGGTGGTTTTATCGCGGGCGGAATTTGGGGTGGCGGCGCCGCAGGTTCGGGTTGAGGTGCATATTTCGCGGGGTTTACCGAGTTTGTCGATTGTCGGCATGCCGGAAACGGCGGTGAAGGAATCGAAAGACCGGGTGCGGGCGGCGATTATGAACAGCGGCTTTGAATTTCCGCCACACCGCATCACCATTAATCTCTCACCGGCGGATATTCCCAAAGGCGGCGGGCGGTATGATTTGCCGATTGCTTTGGGCGTTCTGGCAGCGTCAGAGCAAATCAGTGCGGATCGACTTGAACAAACGGAGTTTGTCGGTGAACTGGCTTTGGGCGGACAATTGCGGGGGATTCGGGGAATTTTACCGGTGGTCAGTGCGGTGTCTGAGGCGAATCGGCGTTTGGTGGTGCCGGGTCGTAATGCCGCTGAAGCGGCTTTGGTTCAATCCTGTGAATGTTTAGCCGCTGATTCGTTACATCAGGTTTGTGAATGGTTGGATGGTGATCGGGAATTAACCTTAGCCCACGCGAGGAAGACTGCTGAATCAAAGACCAATCAACAACAAATAACCAATGATTTAAGCGAGGTCAAAGGCCAGGAACAGGCCAAACGTGCGCTGATTATTGCCGCTGCCGGTGGGCATAATCTTTTGTTTTACGGCCCGCCGGGCACCGGTAAAACCATGCTCGCCAGTCGTTTACCCGGTATTCTTCCCGTCTTAAGCGAAGCACAAAGCCTGGAAACTGCCAAGGTGGCTTCCATCAGCAGCAGTGGCTTTAATCCGGACTGCTGGGGACAGCCGCCCTTTCGCGCGCCCCATCACACAGCATCTGCCGCTGCCCTGGTCGGTGGCGGCTCGCAACCGATGCCCGGTGAGATTTCTCTTGCTCAGAACGGTGTGTTATTTTTAGATGAGCTGCCGGAGTTTTCACGGCATGTTCTGGAGGTTTTACGGGAGCCTCTGGAATCGGGAAAAATTGTTATTTCCAGGGCCGCCAGAAGCGCTGAATTTCCGGCGCGGTTTCAGCTATTGGCGAGTTTAAATCCCTGTCCTTGTGGGTATATGGGTGATGAGGACCGGCCTTGTCAATGCAGTCTGGGTCAGATTCAGCATTACCGAAATAAGATTTCCGGGCCCTTATTGGATCGCATTGATTTGCAGGTGGAAGTGCCGCGGTTGCCGCATAAGGTCTTGCGTGAAGCCGGAACCAGTGGACTAAGCTCACAGCAAGCCCGAAAACTGGTGATGCAAGCCCGACAAACACAACTTGAGCGCAACGGCGGTCTCACCAATGCCCAGTTACAAGGCCGGCAAATTGAGGACTTAATTCCGCTGGCATCGCCGTTATTGGATTTTTTAGAGCATGTGGTGGAACGTTTACGCTTATCGGCGCGGGCTTATCACCGGATTATCAAGGTGGCCCGCACCATCGCTGATTTAAAGCAATCAAAAGACGTCAATCAAAGTCATTTATCAGAAGCGGTTGCCTATCGAGGTTTTGATCGTTCAGATTACGGTTAAAAACCGATAATTTATTACCAGACACTGGCTTTCGTGGCGCAAATCGCTATAATACGCGCCTTTTAGAAGCAGTGAATTCCATGACTTTACGACATCTATCCGTGGGCGCCGATGTGCCACATGACATTAATGTGGTGATTGAAATCCCGCGCAACGGCGAAGCCATTAAATACGAAGTGGACAAAGAATCCGGTTTGTTGGTGGTTGATCGTGTATTAAACACGGCCATGCGCTATCCATGTAACTATGGATTCGTTCCGCATACCTTATGTGGTGACGGTGATCCGGTGGATGTGCTGGTGGTTATGCCAACGCCCTTATTACCCGGTTCAGTGATTAAATGTCGCCCGGTGGGTGTTTTAAAAATGACCGACGAAAGCGGTGAAGATGCCAAAATTATTGCGGTTCCTACTTCAAAAGTCAGCGGCTTATATCGCCACGTTGCAGACGTACGTGACTTAAATGATGTCACACTCGATACCATCGCTCACTTTTTCGAGCATTATAAAGACCTGGAAAAAGGAAAATGGGTCAAAATCGAAGGCTGGGGCGGCGTTGAAGAGGCCAAGAAAGAAATTACCGACTCCATTGAAAACTTTAAAAACTCAGAAGATAAGCCTAATTTCTAACAAAGAGACCTTAGAAGTTAATTGGTTTATATTGCATCAGATTAACCGCCCGGAATGAATCATTTTGGGCGGTCTTTTTAAGCCTGTCCTGTACCCGTCAAACTCCGTTGACTGATGGCATCGGCAATTCGTCTCGGTGCATTCTCAAAACTACCATTACTCATACAAATCACCTCATCCCCTGATTGAACCAGATCACTGATCTGAGCCACAAGTGCTTCCACACTGTCGACTATGGTGGCTTTTTGTTTGAGTTTTTCAAGAACCAGCTCATCCCACTGCATATCCGGATACACCATCACAAAAGCCTGGTCAGCTGCTGACAGTGATTTGGGCAACTGCCTGGCATGCACGCCGGCACGCATTGAATTACTGCGTGGTTCGACCACAGCAATCAACCGGCCATGGACATATGGACGCCGTCCTGATAATGTGGTTTCAATGGCGGTGGGGTGATGGGCAAAGTCATCAAACACGCGCACGCCCTGAGATTCTCCCACCAATTCCATACGACGTTTGACATTTTCATAGCGACATAAGGAATCTGCGGCGGCCGCAATCGATACCCCGGCACGGGTAGATGCTAATATCGCTGCCAGGGCATTGAATTGGTTGTGCTTACCTGAAACATTCCAGCGCACTTCAGCCAGTTGGTCGGTGCTGTTTTGAATGCTGAAATGGCTCGGATTATCGCCCAAAGGCATGACCCAAAAGTCCGCATGCGGACCACTGCCAAAACTGACTAAATCGGTCCAACAGCCCATGTCCAACACGGTCTTTAAATGTGGATCATCAGCATTAACAATGATTTCACCGTTACCGGGCACAGTTCGGATCAGATGATGAAATTGTTTTTGAATGGCGGTTAAATCGGGGTAGATATCTGCATGATCATATTCGAGATTATTTAAAATCAACACGTCACTGTGATAATGCACAAATTTCGCCCGCTTATCAAAAAAAGCGCTGTCATATTCATCGGCTTCAATGACAAAGTGTTCACTGTCCGTGAGCCTGGCCGAGGAATCAAAATGAGGACTGACGCCGCCAATCAAAAACCCCGGATCAATGCCCTGGTCGCTTAAAATCCAGGCCAGCATCGATGCGGTGGTGGTTTTACCATGGGTGCCGGCCACTGAATATACTTGCTTTTTCTTCAGCACTTCCTGACCCAACCAGGCAGGACCTGATTCATAATCCAAACCCTGATTGAGCATATATTCAACTGCTTCCTTACCACGGGTCATGACATTGCCCACCAGCACCAAATCCGGATTATTGAGCAGTGGCGTTGTTTCATAACCTTCATGCACAGGAATCGCCATGGCTTCTAATTGTGTGCTCATGGGCGGATACATTTTCTGATCACTGCCGGACACGTCATGACCCAGCTGCCGGGCGATGGCGGCCAGACCACCCATAAAGGTACCGCCAATTCCGAGGATATGAATTTTCATTGATTCAAGGCACAAAAAGACGCATTTTAACAGAAATCAACGTCGCTTATTAGGGCAAAAAAAAACCGGCTGTCAGAAAACAACCGGTTTAAAAGTTTAAGTATTATAGCGAATTAATCTTTGATGTCTTCGGCTTCCACTTCAGGCAGTACAATTTCAACCCGTCGGTTTTGCTGACGACCGGCTGCTGTGTCATTGCTCGCCACCGGAAATTCATAACCTAAACCATCTGTGTCAATACGTTCACCGTCGATACCTTCAGAGGTTAAGTAATCTTTGACCGATTGTGCCCGTTTTTCAGACAAAGTGATGTTATAGTCTTCACTGCCGACATTGTCGGTGTGACCTTCTACAATCACTTGTTGCTCAGGATTTTCGTTGAGCGCTTTAACCAGGGGTTGCAAATTACGGGCGGCGCCTGCTTTGAGGTCTGATTTATTAAACTCAAACAACACATCACCTAAGGTTATGACCAAACCACGTTCGGTTTGTTTGGCCTGTAAATCTGATAACTGGTTTTGCAAGCTGTTCATAGCCGCTTTGGCGGCTTCAGCTTCTGCCTGCGCAGCTTCAGCTCGAGCAGCTTCCGCTTCTGCACGCATTTTAGCTTTTTCAGCTTCAGTCATGGCAGACTCTGCCGCCTCTTGCGCCTGGGCTTTTAATCGCTCAGCTTCAGCGCGAGCCGCTTCTGCTTCCGCCTTGGCTTGAATGGCTGCATCACGCATTTGTTGCGCCTCTTGTGCTTCTGCCATGGCTTGTGCGCGTTGTTGCTCAGCCATCATGGCGCTTTGTTTAGCACGTTCAGCTCGGCTTTCAGCCATTTCTGCCTCAAGCGTTCGGGCTTCTAATACTAATTGGCTTTGTTCATTGGATAAATCATCTCGTTGATCCTGATAATAGCGTGCTTGGGCACTGTATTTAGCCAATTCAATCAATCGATCGGTGGCGTAAATAGCATACTCAAAAGCTTTATCACTCATATCATCAGGCCGATTCTGAACGGTTTTCATGGCCCGTTGAGCCCGGTTTAACTCTTCACCGCCTCGCGAAGCCAGTTCAGGGTTTGCCAATAAGTCTGTCAGTCTGTTTTGTAAAGCATTAACCCGTGGATCGGGTTCCGGTGTGGAGGCACAGGAGGCCAGTAATGCCATCATACACACCACAAGAGAAAATTTTATCAAAAATTGTGTATTCTGTTTCATTGTCCACTCCTTTTACGTTGTAATTCATTGCGCAAAATATCCACTGATTTTCTTAAATCTGTGTACGCTTTTTCAGCTTTCATGGCATCTGATTTAGCAGCCGCCACTTCAGCATCTCGCTGAGATTTTTTAGCTGCAATTTCAGCATCCGTCCATTCACGTTCTTCCAAATCGACTTCAGCCTGGTTTAAATTGTCACGCGCTGATTTCATTAAATAGACGGCATGTTGCATACCGCCGGCTCGTTCCGCTGACTCAATTAAAACTTCAGCTTGGTTAATGGCCTTGTTGGCGGCGTCCCTGTCAGCCCACGCTGACGGCACAGCCAGTAACAACAAAACGCCTGTTGTCAAAAGTAATGTTTTCATAATTCCTCTCTTCATTGATTAATAATTAAACCTCTCCCAATGAGCCATAGGGAGTGAATTGTGTTTATAATTCGGCTCATCGGAAGAGGCGATCGTTTGCAGACTGCAAACGGAACTTTAGTGATTTATATTGGATTGCCAATCATCGACCGCTTGTTCGGCTTGTTCTTTATTATAGCCATAGCGCTCTTGTAATCGACCCACCAGTTTTTCCTGTTTACCGGCGATAACATCCAGATCATCATCAGTGAGTTTGCCCCACTTGGCCTGTGCTTCGCCTTTAAACTGGCTCCATTTACCTTCAATAATATCCCAATTCATTTTATTTTCTCCTCAGTTTGAATTAACAAATATTGTAACGAACAGTGGATAAATAAATTGTAAACGGAATGTTAAAAGAATGATAAATCAATCACTTAGCTTGTGATTGTGGTATTGAGCTTTCTAAGTCGATTTTAAAACTTAATCAGGTTTATACTGCTTTGGGGTTTTTATCACTGTCCAGATTTTTTAACTTCTTCAGGGTCTCCTGATACCCCAATTCAAAAATTTCATCGGCGGAATCTTTTTTGAGAAAGCTGTATTTTCGCAATGCCGGTGGCGCAATAATTAAATCACAATCTGAAAACTTTTTAATCGAAGCCTGCGCTCTGAGAATGGTAAAGGCCCGTTGAGTCACCGCCATGGTTGAATTCAGACTGTCAACCTGTGTTGACTCCAGCGGACTGACAAATACGCCCACCGATTGCTCACAATAAATCGATAACGGCTCGGTGGGAAAATTATTGGTGATGCCGCCATCACTATACAGAACATCATCAATTTCGACCGGCGTCATAATCCCCGGAAAGGCACCTGATGCCAGCAGCGGCTTAATTAACGGCCCTTCATAAAAAATTCGTGCCTGTCCTGTAATCATATTGGTGGCGACGATAAACAGACGTTTTTTTAAAGCCGAAAAATTATCATCGGGAAAATATTCTTTAAAGTCATGATAAAACTTATCGGTATCTATCATCCCAGGCTTTAATAAGGTGTACTTTTTAAATGAGAACAAATCCAACTCTTTAAAAAATGTCAACATATCCTGCCAGGAATAGCCTGCCGCATACAAAGATGCCACCATGGCGCCGGCACTGGTGCCTGATACCGTGGTCGGGTGGATGTCCATTTCTTCCAGTGCTTTAATCGCACCGATATGGGCGACACCTAAAAATCCGCCACCGGATAAGACTAAACCGACAGGTGCTTTTAAGGGCATCATAATCTCCTGTGTAAAAACATTTTTTTATAAAAGCTCATTATTTCCACATGCGCGATAAGACGTTTTGTTTAGTGGATGATTTTTGATGAACATAGGTCATAAAAATATGACCGATGATAAGCAACAACAGAACCCAGCCAAGTTCGCCATGAAAGTCACTGCCTAAATCAAGCATCCACTGAATTTTTTCACTTTCAAAGCCGGGGAATATCGTTACCCCGAATAATTCAAACGTACGACCTGAGCCATACTGTCTGAGCAGTGCCACAATGGGTATAACCGTTATTAACAGGTACATGGTTATATGCCCCAGCTTGGCAAGCAGGCTCACTGATTGCGGCCGATTTGCCCGGTTAATTAAATACCAGATTAAACGCAACACCATTAACATCAGTAATATCACCCCCAAAGGTTTATGTGTGGGCCAAAAGAAAGCCTCAATGGCGGTGTCTTCAAAAAAGAAATGGGCGCTGGCACTTAAAAATTGCCACAATACCAGGAGCGCCATACTCCAGTGAAAAAACCTTGCCACTGTTCCATAACGCTCAGTACTGTCTGCTAACGCCATTGATTACCTCCGATTTTGATGATAAATGCTTTTAAGATCAGCGTAATATATCATATCTTTTTGACGCAGTAATAGCACTTATGCGGTTTGATCCCAGTAAGGCTGATCACCAAAGCGTTGAGCCAGAAAATCAATTAAATGCCGACAGCGTTGCGATAAGAACCGATTTTTTGGATAAACCGCATAGGCATTTAAAGTGGGTAATAGATAATCTTGAAGCACAGGAACCAGTTCTCCGGAGGCTAATTTCTGGTGGGCTATAAAGGTAGGAATGTAAATTATGCCATGACCTCTGGCGGCCATATCGACTAAAAAGCTTCCATTGGAGGCCATTATTTTTGAATTCATTTCGATGCGATGTTTTTGGCCTTGAGCACTCGTTAAATGAACAGTATTCTGTCTGCTAAGGCTGTAATGTAAAAATTCATACCGCGCTAAATCTTCCGGTTTTTCAGGGACACCCTTTTTATCGAGATAGTCAGGACTTGCACACAGTACAAAACGAATCAGGGCCAGCCGCTTCGCCTGATAACTGGAATCCTGTAGTTCACTGATACGAATGGCCAGTTCATAACCCTCCTCGACTAAATCCACTTGACGGTCAGAAAAATCCAGTTCAAATTTTAGCTCCGGATGTTTACAGGCAAACTCATGAAGGGCATCGGTGAGGTGCATCAGGCCAAATGTGTGCGGTGCGGTCATTTTAAGTGTACCTTCAATACGGGTCGGCGCCCCACCGGCTTGTTCATTTAAGGCATCGACTTCGTTCAGGATGCTGTTAGCGCGCTCGTAGTACAGCTCGCCCGCTTCTGTTAAGTTCGATTGACGTGTGGTGCGGCTGATTAACTGGCTGCCCAGACGGGTTTCCAGGTCTTTCAACCGTCGACTGACCGCTGATTTGGCGGTATTCAGTTGTTCGGCGGCCTTAGTGATACTGCCGGACTCTACAATCCGCACAAACATCGCCATATCTTCTAATTGCCCCATTTAATTGACCTCTTATTGTTCTGAATATATGAACTGTATTTTGTGATTATTGCCATTTATCCTCTTTTAGTCAACAACTATAATGGCGGCATTGGATGAAGACCCAAGAACACAACTTAATTATTTGGAGAAAACAAATGAATAAATTACAAAATTATAGTGCACCCGTTGGCCGCCTCTTATTAGCCGCCATTTTTATCATATCGGGCCTCGGCAAAATAACCAACTATGCCGGCACCCAAAGCTACATGGAAGCCATGGGTGTACCCGGTGTTATGCTACCGCTGGTGATTATCCTTGAAGTCCTCGGCGGCATCGCCATTGTGATTGGCTATAAAGCGCGGATTGTGGCGTTTTTAATGGCCGGTTTCAGCATTCTTTCAGCGATTTTATTTCATGCTGATTTTGGTGATCAAACCCAGCTGAATATGTTTTTGAAAAACATCGCCATCGCCGGTGGTTTTTTATTGATTGTGGCCCACGGTGCCGGTGCTTATGCGCTGGATAATCGTCAGTCTAAGATCAGTCAATAACAACGGAGTTAGTATGAAAACCATTTATCATGCAGCCGATTCTCGTGATCATGCCGACCACGGCTGGCTGAAAAGTAAACACACTTTCAGCTTTGCCAATTATTACAACCCGGAGCGTATGGGCTTTGGTGCCCTGCGCGTCATCAATGATGATTATGTGATTGGTGGCCAGGGTTTTGGCAAGCACCCGCATCGCGATATGGAAATTATCAGCATACCCTTGTCGGGGAAACTCCGTCATGGGGATGATATGGGCAACCAGGGCATCATTGAAGCCAGTGAAATCCAGGTGATGTCTGCCGGCACCGGCATCACCCACAGTGAAATGAACGGCGATGCCAAAGATCCGGTGAAATTTTTACAAATATGGGTCATCCCCCATACAAAGAACGTCAAACCACGCTATCAACAGTTGCCTCTGGCTGACATGATGCAACCCAATGAATTTAATCAGGTGCTATCACCCAATCCGGATGATGCCGGTGTGTGGATTCATCAGAACGCCTGGTTTAGCCTGGGCGATTTCGATCAGGGTATCACCAAAACTTATCCACTGCATGACAGTAGTAACGGCGTGTATGTGTTTGTCATTTCAGGCCAGGTGACGATTCATGGTCAGACTCTGACACACCGTGATGGCATGGGTATTTGGGACAGCGCCGAATTCACCATGACGGCCGATAAAGATGCCCGTATTTTGATGATGGAAGTGCCCATGCACTTTTAAGTCGAACCATTTTTTTGCTTTAACAACAGTCGACTCAACCACACCTCGCGAGGACCCGTGCCACATGAGAGGTGATTGGGTCACGCCGCTGGCACAAACTGATTACTTTGAACCAATTAACCGATATCAAACGATAAACATCAAAGGAGTTTAACGATGACAAATTTACAACATTTACAAAACCTCGCCGAAAACCGGCGGTCGATTTATGGCCTCAACAAGCAATTACCGGTGGACAATAAAGAGATTATTGGCCTGGTCGAACATGCCTTATTACATACCCCATCGGCTTTTAATTCGCAGTCAACGCGTATCATGATCTTGTTTGGTGAGGACCATGAAAAGCTGTGGCAAATCACTGAAGACACCTTACGCGATATTGTCAATGATGATGAGAAGTTTAAACCCACCCAGCAAAAATTAGACGGTTTTAAAGCCGGTGCCGGAACCATATTATTCTATGAAGACCAAAGCATTGTGAAAGACTTACAAGAGAATTTTGCCCTGTATGCCGATAAATTTCCCGATTGGTCACACCACACAAGTGGAATGCACCAGTATGTGATTTGGACCAAATTAGCCGGATTGAGTATTGGCGCCAACTTACAACATTACAATCCGGTGATCGATGAACAAGTGGCTGAAACCTGGCACGTTGATAAGAATTGGCGCTTGATTGCGCAAATGGTCTTCGGCGGCATCGAACAATCCGCCGGCGATAAATCATTTCAACCCATTGAAAAACGTCTGAAAGTGATGGGCTAATTACTCCACGGTCACAGACTTGGCCAAATTGCGCGGTTGATCGACGTCGGTGCCGCGCAATACCGCCACATGGTAACTGAGTAACTGTAGGGGCACATTAAAGACAATCGGTGAGGTGAAAGAACCGCTGGCTTCCATTTCGATCAGATAAGGTACGCGGTCTTTTAAACCATGCTGGCTTTTATGATCGACGAAGACATACAGTTCGCCGCCACGGGCGCGGACTTCTTCGATGTTGGATTCGAGTTTTTCTAACAGTTCATCATTAGGACAGACCGCAATCACCGGCATTTTATCATCCACCAGCGCCAGTGGCCCGTGTTTGAGTTCACCGGCCGGATAGCCTTCGGCGTGGATATACGATATTTCTTTGAGCTTTAAGGCACCTTCCAGGGCGATCGGATAATGCATACCCCGACCTAAAAACAGGGCATTGTCTCGTTGCACAATCTGCTCGGCAAAAGCTTTAATCTGATCATTAAGCAATAATGACTGATTTATAATGCCCGGTAAGGTGCGCAGTTGTTTCGCCAGGTTTTTGCGGACTTTGGCATCAACCTGTCTTAATTCCGCCAACTGCAGGGTCAATAAAGCCATCACCGCTAACTGTGTGGTCAGGGCTTTGGTTGAGGCGACACCGATTTCCGGCCCGGCATGGGTTAATATACACTCATCGCTCTCACGGTCCAGGGTTGAATTGGCGACATTACAGACTGCAAATGTGGCCAGATAACCGGCTTTTTTAGCGTAGCGCAACGCCGCCAGAGAATCCGCGGTTTCACCGGATTGGGAAATGGTCAGGAATAAGGTATCGGTTGGAATCACCGGCTTGCGGTAGCGGTATTCGCTGGCAATTTCAACCTGCGTGGGGATTTGTGTGATGGCCTCCAGCCAGTAACGTGCCACCATCCCGGCATGATACGAGGTGCCACAGGCAACAATATGAATCTGTTTGGTTTGACTGAGAATCTCTCTGGCATCAGCGCCGATAAAATCATCAGCGATGGCGTCATTAAACAATCGATCGGCAATGGTGTTGGCCACGGCAATCGGCTGCTCATGAATTTCTTTCAGCATATAATGGGCATAGCCATCCTTGGTCAGCGCTTCCGATGACAAGGTCACGGTTTTTAATTCTCGCTCAACCGCCTGCCCCGATTCATCATAAATATCGCAGCGTTCTGCGGTGATTTCAACCACATCGCCTTCTTCTAAGTAATAAAACTGGTCGGTCTGGCTCACCAAAGCCTGGACATCACTGGCCACATAATTGGCCTGCTCACCGATACCCACCACCAAAGGACTGCCTTTACGGGCGGCAATAATGCGGGTCGGATCGGACATACAAACAATCGCCACCGCATAAGCCCCTTCCAGTTCCCGTAAGGCTTTATGACTGGCGGCAGAAAAGCTCATGTCTTGTGCCTGATAATAATGCACCAGATGTACCAGAGTTTCGGTGTCGGTTTCTGATTTAAACTGGTAACCGGCGGCGGTTAATTTTTCCCGCAGCGGTCGGTAATTTTCAATGATGCCGTTATGCACCACGGCAATGGCATTATCTGAATCATGTGGATGGGCATTGGCCGAAGTCGGCTCACCATGGGTGGCCCAGCGGGTGTGACCGATACCGACCTGACCGGTGACCGGATTGGCTTCAATATCCGCTTCTAAATTACTTAACTTACCCGCTTGTTTACGAATGGCGATACCGTCATCGGTAATCACCGCAATACCGGCCGAATCATAGCCGCGGTATTCCAGGGTTTTCAGGCCATGGAGAATCACGTCCACAATCGGCTTTTTAGCACTGACAGCAACAATTCCACACATATTATTTTTTACTCGGTTTTTGCCAGTCGGCGACGCTGCGCTGACGGCTTCTGGATAAGGTTAACTGATTATCCGGGGCGTCTTTGGTAATGGTCGAACCGGCACCAATGGTGGCACCCGCACCGATGGTCACCGGCGCCACCAGTTGACTGTCGGAGCCGATAAAGGCGCCCTCTTTAATCACGGTGGTAAATTTATTCACACCGTCATAATTACAGGTGATGGTACCGGCACCAATATTGACATTGTCGCCAATCTCCGCATCGCCCAAATAACTCAAATGACTGGCTTTTGAGTTTTCGCCAACCTTGGCTTTTTTCATTTCCACAAAGTTCCCCACTTTACTGCCTTGCGCCAGTTCTGTGCCCGGTCGTAATCGGGCAAAGGGTCCGATGGTACAGGCTCCGCTGGTTTTAACACCGGATAACATGGAATGTGGTTCCACCACCGTACCGGCGGCTAAATCGCAATTTTCCAGCATCGAAAAAGCCCCAATTTGAACACCCTCAGCCAAACGGTTATCACCCACAAATAAGGTGTTTTTATCCAGCACCACGTCACGGCCACAATTTAGTTCACCGCGAATATCCACCGTCTCCGGTCGCGGCATACGCACGCCCTGCTGCAATAAACGGCCGGCTAAACGACGCTGGTATATCGCTTCGAGATCAGCCAGTTGTCGCATATCATTGGCACCTTTTACAATATCGGCTTGATCGGCTTGCACCGCCTGAAAAGGCTTGCCGTCCTCGGTGGCCATGGCAATCACATCCGTCAGGTAATATTCACCCTGGCTGTTATTATTATCCAGTTGTTGTAGCCAACGTCTTAAATCCTCCGCCGGCGCTTTGATAATGCCTGAATTGACTTCTTGAATTTCTAACTGGTCCTGATTGGCATCTTTTTGCTCAACAATGGCGGCAATCAAGCCATCCTGATTGATAATCCGGCCATAACCCGTTGGGTCATCCAAATGTGCCGTCAAAACACACGCTTCGGACTGCATCGTTTGCAAATCCTCAGCCTCCACCAAGGGCGCATCACCATACAACACCAGCACAGATTCATTTTTTTGAACAAACGACATCGCCTGCTGCACCGCATGACCGGTGCCCAACTGCTCCGTTTGCTCAGCCCAATTAACCGATTCAGAAGTCAGGGCTTGTTTAAGCGTCTCTTTTTGATGCCCGCAAACCACCGTAATCTGCGCCGGATTTAACGATTTCGCGGTATTCAGAACATGCTGAATCATCGACCGCCCGGCCACTTCGTGCAAGACCTTGAGTTTGTCCGAATGCATCCGCGTACCGGCTCCGGCGGCCAGAATAATAATATGAAGATTAGGATTGCTCATGAAAACAGTTTTAACCCACAGGATTGATTGCCTGAATCGATAATCGAGCTATTATAAGGCATTTACAACAGAATTTAAAAACGCGAAGTGCTTATAAGATTTAAGCAATGACAGAACCAGGATGATTTGTCGCTTACATTTATTTTGCGCTTTTATGGCTACAAAATCTATTCCAAACCACTGAGGACAACAAAAACATTAGACAGCTGACGAGTATAAGCAGCAGAAAAAATACACTAAAGTGGAATTCAAGTGGAGTCAAGAGAAGATATAAGCTCGATATAACCACAATAACACCGGTGGTTATGATCCAAAAGTAACAACTTCCAGTTGCATTTTTATATAGAATCCGGCTTAAAATAGCCCCAGAACTAATGGCAAAACCATAAACGAAGTAATAGATTATTGATGCAATCCAAGCACCTGAGGTGCTAACGTCTGCAACCAAACCCTCCCATGTGGGTAATAACCTGTTTACCATCATTCCGATAATAATGGTTGCGAAGAAACTACAAAGAAATGTATCTAAAAGCTTATTTGTCATCATCTAATAATTTTAATACTTTTAACTTTCTATGAATACAGAAAATATGTTCTTTAAATCAACATAAGACCACGGTGATTAAAAGCTAACCAATAAAAAAGCCGAACCACGTTGGTGATTCGGCTTGGGTTCTCTTAGGTCAATGGTTATTTAAAGACTTGATCAATATTAATAATGTCAACTTCATCAAGCTTTAACGGATAATCCTGGATGACACTGTCTTCTTCCAGTAAGTCATTGGGTTTTTCCGAGTTGTATTCCATCGGTGAACTTTGTTCGCTGGTTAGGCGCTGTTTTAAGTCTTTAGCATCTTTGGCGATAAAGACGAACTGGATGTCGTCGGTTTGCAGGTGCTTTTTGATGATGGCGTTGACATCGGCCAAAGTCAGCTCGTTCAGACCGCTTTTAACCATCTCAACAAAGTCATCGGTGCCGTAAAACTGGCTGTCCATATGGTAGCCGAGCACACGGTCCTGGCCTTTTAATAACAGACCGGCGTATTTACTTAAGAAAGACCGGGTGGCTTCAAATTGTTCTTGGTTCAGGCCATTATCAATCAGGTTTTGCAGCTCATACATGGCCACGCGGGTGGCAAAATGGGCGTCTTGATTCGAACGCAAAGGACGTATCCAGACCTGGAAAATTTGCTCTGAACGCCCGAGGTTGGCATTTGGCTGGGTGCGGTACATGCCGCGTGGGAAGTATTCGATGTAGGCATAGTCACCGTAATTCATGCCACGGGCTTCACGGATGCGCTGATAGAGGAAACTGTTAGAGTTTCTGTGCTCGCCCAGAAATGAGCGCACCAGCCATAAACCGACCCAATCCTCATGGGCACGATTCACATCAATCGGGAAACCAAAGGACACGGCGGTGGGCATGGTTTGTTTTTGTACGATTAAGGCCTGGCGACCGTTAAGCTCGGGTGCTTCAGGAATGCTGACCTGATCAGCACCGTTTTTGGGTAGTTCAGCGGTTAATTGCGCCACCAGTTCTTGTTTTAAATCATCGCTTAAGTGGCCGGTGATACCGACATTTAAGTTATCCTGGGTTAATTGCTGGTGATAAAAATCTTTCACATCATCCAGCGTTATGCTTTCGAGGTCACTGACATGGCCTAAATTCAGGCTGCCGTATGGATGGCCTTCGTACAATTGCTCGTACAGCACTTCTTTACCCAGTTCTTCGTCATTGTTCTGCTTAAGGTCGGTTTGGATGCTGTTAATTTGGCGAGTTTTCAGACGTTTAAAATCATCTTCTCTGAAACCGGGATTCAATAAACTGTCCATCACCAGATCCATCCAAACACCCGCTTTATCTTTGTGCACGCGGCCTGATAATGAAATCATTTCTTTGTCCACCTGGGCACCGAAATAAGCCGCCATGGGGCGCATGGCTTTTTGGATTTCTTTGATGCTGCGGCTTTCAGATCCACCGTCGGTAATCATGGCGGCGGTTAACTGTGCCAGGCCTTTTTTACCTTCTGGGTCTTGTGCGGCACCGGTGTTGAATAAAAAGTTAATATCGACAATATCGCTGTTGTTGCGCATATCGGTGACTTGAAAACCCGGTTCTTTAGGCTGATTGGCTTTGGCCACTTGCTCGGCCAGACTGAAATCTTTATCCAGGTTAGCAATTTCTTCGGCCTGCGCCAGCGTCACCATAATGCGGCCGTCATCGACCAGATATTCGTTGGCTGCCCACTGCACATCATCTGCCGAGATTTCATCTAAACGGGCATATTGCTGGTTAACGGTTTCGGGGTTGCGGTCATACTGCACCACCGCAGCCAGCATATCGCCAATGGCTTCTGAATTATCGAGGCTGTTGGCAAAGCCATAACGCGCCGCGGATTTAATATCGGCCAGCTCTTCACTGTCCACTTGTTCGGTGCGGGCACGAACAATGGTATCGACCAAGGCCTGTTTTACGGCCGAGTAATTATCCTGACTGGTTAACCGGGCTAAAATATAGATTAAACCCGGGTCTTTACTGTCAGGGCTGTAAAAGAACAAACTATCGGCCAATTGCTTATTAACAACCAATTCCTGGTAGACATCTGAATTCTGGCCGAAGTAAATTTGACCCAGCATATCAAGTGCTGCTTTGTCTTTTTTCATGGGATCGGCATCGGTGCCACGGAATACCAAACCAAACATCGGCAGGGTTTGTGATGGCCATTCAATGTGGTGGTACTGACTGCCTTTAGCCGGTGGTTCAACCGGAATATCGACCGTGTAATTACCTTCTTCCCAGTCACCAAAATACTGCTGAATCCAGTCATGGGTCTGCTCAACATCCACATCGCCGACCACAATCACGGCGGCTTTTTCGGGGCGGTACCAGCGGTCAAAAAAAGTTAAGGCATAGTCCATTTGATTGGGCATGTCTTCAATGTCTTCCAAAAAGCCCATGGTGGTGTGGCGGTAGGTGTGTTCCTGATAGGCATTTTTACGCACCGTTTCGAACAATTTACTGAACGGATTGGCGCTGTTTTTCAGGTACTCGCCTTTTACCGCCAGGGCTTCAGTGCGAAATTGAGCCTCTGAAAATTTCAGGTTTTTAAAGCGATCGGCTTCCAGTTCCAGCATTTTTTCCAGGTCATCTTTCACAAAAGTGACGTGGTAGTTGGTGTAATCATCGGTGGTGTAAGCGTTTTGATCAGCGCCCATTTCTTTCAGCATGGCACCGTATTCTTCCTGGGTATAATTTTCAGTACCACGGAACATCATGTGCTCAAAAAAGTGAGCAAAGCCGGATTTACCGGGCTCGACTTCATTACGTGAACCGGTTTGTACCGGAATCTGTAAAGAGACCACTTCGGGATAATCGGTTTTAACGACAATGGCTTTCAGGCCATTATCCAAAGTCCGCATATCGTAATCCTGGTTAAAGACACGATCATCCTGGTTTTTGCGCGTTTCTGCGTTTGCCTGCTTATTAACCGGCTGACTGGCACAACTGACCAGTAAAGCGGTGAATAGTAGCAGTGCGATTTTGTGAATATTAGATTGCATAGGAATACCTCACTGATTGGGCGACTGTTATCAGTCGCACTTTTTTAAATGCTAAGATTGTAAAGAATGCGATATCATATTGACTGTGTCAAAAGTACTTATTTGGTGTGCTTTTTATTGATTAATTGTGCTTCAGGACAAGTGTTTGCCTTATTTTCAATACTGTCTGAGAAATCATTTATCAATGACAAAGCCCAAACAGAAAGCGCCAGCAACCCACAAATAATCAGCAAAAATCCAAATGGCCGCCACAAAGCGCTTTGACCATAACGATACCGAGTCGGCTTCATGGTTTTCTCGCCCGGTAAGGGTGACTGTTTAAGCTGATAAACGTGCCAGCTCTTAGGGCCCTCGGTTATCAACAGGAATATCATTAAAATTAAGGGTGAAGCGACAAACATCAATATCATAACAGCGCTTAATCCATTGATGCCGAGAATGGTTTGGCAATGTGCGGTGGGCAAGAAATCTTTAAGCCATGGCAATACCCAGAGAAACATCACGATCGCCAGCAATCCGGTGATTAATAGTGCCCACAATAAAATTCGCCAGCGCTCCCGGCGACTGTATAAAGGCGCAAATTGGGACTGTTGTTCCGGCATCAATTAAAACACCCAGGCAATCATCAACCAGAAGATTAAATAAAATAGAAAGAACCCCGCCAGCATATATTGTAATTCACCCAATAAGCCGTCACCGGCGGCCACCGCAAAGATAATCAATAAAATAGCAGTGACGAAAAAGGCAATAATGGCGGCATCTTTTAAGCCCAGACCCGGTGCCATCGCTTCGGCTAATGACGGTAGCATTAACAACCCGGCAATCACCACTAAACTGACAATACCCACCAGCGCCAGGGCAATTTTACGGGATTCGTTTTTCTGTTTTTGGTCTGTTTCTCCCACCATGATTATGACTCTGTTGATCCGCGTTTGACAAGTTCCCGCACCCGATTGGGTTCGGGCATCCCGGCGGCCACCACTTCGGGGTTATCACCGGCGGTGTAAATTTCGATTTTACCGACGCCGAATATCCGGTTAAAAAAACTCTGCGAGACCCGAATGGTTCGAATGCTGTCGATGTTGATTTCAGAGTGCTCTTTACTCAATAAACCTTTTTCCAGCACAATATCCTGATCAGTCACCGTCAGCTTCAGGGCTTTGGTCTTTAAAAACCACACCAGCAATATAATAATCCCGAGACCAAACGCCGCTATGAGTATCACTGAAGCGATAAAGCCTAAGGGATTGTTTTTAAACATCACCGGATTTTCAGAATATAGAACGTTCATTAATTAAAATATCTAAAAATAAATATTGTAACACCTAAAAGGATTACGCTTAAGCGTCATAAGTCACGATTCAAACATTGATCATTCATTTGTCAGTTTTCTGTCGGTCATCAATCTTCTGTTGTCTTTTACGGGCTTTCAGTACCGCGTATTGACGAAATGAAAGATTGTTAAATTTAACGCCATCTAATTTGATTGAATAGGTTTTTCTGCTCTCTTCGCCGCTTAATGGAACAAAACCACCATCGCCCAATAATTGCACAAGATACAACATGGCAGTTAATCGCGTGGCCCTTTTTTCATCGGCATTAATCACCACCCAGGGCGATCGTCGCGACGAAGTGTGGGTAAACATCTGTTCTTTAAAGTGGGTAAAGGTTTGCCAGCGTTCTCTGGCATGTAAATCATTCTCGGAAAACTTCCAGAATGTCAGCGGGTCACTTAAGCGATCCTCAAAACGATACAGCTGGCTTTCGCTGGTGATGGACAAATAGAATTTAACCAGTATCAGACCGTTTTCCTGCTGTTTATGCTCCCAATCGAGTACTTTTTTCATAAAATATTTATACTGGGCTTCATTGCAATAGCCCATGGTCGGTTCAATCAGGGCGCGGTTATACCAAGAGCGATCGAAAAAGGCGATTTCTCCGGGTTTCGGCATTTCACGTTCATAACGGCGAAACCAATACTTCTTGTCCACTTCATTGGGGATACCCAATGCCACGATTTTATAATGACGTGGCATGAGGTTTTCCACGAACCTTTTTATGGTGGAACCTTTGCCGGCGGCATCCCGGCCCTCAAAAACAACTGCCAGACGCTGATTGTTTTTGACCACCTTTTGTTGGATTTTCAACAGCTCAACCTGTAAACGGCGTTTTTCCACATGGTAGCTGGCTTTATCGATGCCTGCATAAGGGGTATCAAGCTTTTTAACCGCCTTCATTCAAAGATTTTAACCATGATTATGATCGTTGTTCTGACTAAGGTCCTGAATAAGCTGCTTAGTCATGCGTTCAGTGGTAATAAAACCCCAGCTCCAGGTCTCGCCATAGTCTGCCAGTGGGTTCTTTTCAAGAATCGCGGCTTCATCAAGACCTTCATCGAGCAATGCCTTAATCCTGTCGCGGCTTGATGTCAGCATGTCAATATTGCCTTTTACATCAGATTTATTGGCCAATGGACCATGACCCGGAATAATTTGAGTTTGGTCGTTGGCCATGTCATGCACCTGTTGTAAAGCGGCAATCATGCCGTCCACTGAACCGCCTGATGACAGATCAATAAAGGGAAAACGGCCGTTAAACAACACATCACCGGCATGAATCACATTGGCTTGAGTGAAATGAATGACCGAGTCACCATCTGTATGGGCATGTGGCATGTGGGTGATTTTCATCGGTTGGTCGTTGAAATATAAATTCAGAACCTGCTCAAAGGTGATGACCGGTAAGGTGTTTTTCGGGGCCGGCTGCATCACATCATCCTTTTTTACACCATTTTTAATCATTCGCTTACGCACGTTTTCATGGGCCACCACATGGGCGCCAGAATCATGCATAGCGGCATTGTTGCCGCTGTGATCACCGTGTAAATGGGTGTTCAACACATAATCAATGGGCCGTTCAGTCACGGCTTGAATGGATTGTTGCATTCTATCGAGGAACTGGGGCATGGAATCATCAATCAAAACCACCGCTTCATCGCCCACTAATAGTCCCATGTTTCCGCCGGCAAACCCGCCTTCACCGGATAACATATAGATACCATTGGCCACTTCAGTGGTTTTAAAGCTTATTTGTTCCGCATCGTGTTGCTGCGCATAGGATTGAATAATAAATAACGATAATACCGTCAGTGTCAGTAATTGGATAGATTGTTTCATGATAATAATTTTTCATTGAAAAGAATAATTATAATCAGGTCGCTGTTAAATTCATATCAATATGGCTTGGATTATTGTTCCTTCACGGTTTTACTCAGCCCACCCAATCAGTGGGTTTCTGTGCCTGAAAACAATTTAAGCCCGATGATACCGGCAACCACCATCAAAAGACTGAGTACCCTTAACACATCCTTAGATTCATCAAACAGCAACATTCCGGTGATTGCGACACCGACCGCGCCAATCCCAGTCCACACCGCATAGGCTGTACCAATTGGAATGTCCTTCATGGCCAATGCCAACAACCAGACACTGGCCAACATGGCTGTTAAGGTAATAACCGAAGGCACCGGCTTAGAAAAGCCTTCTGTGTACTTTAAACCCACCGCCCAAACACACTCAAACAGCCCCGCCACAAGCAGATAAATCCATGCCATCAATCACCTCATTAGTTAGTCTCAGAGGTCTGAATTGTATCGCAAGCTGATGAAAAATTATCGGCTTATAATCAATCCTTGTAATCAGTCGCTATTTAAAAATTGATCGCCAGGCACCCATAGCACCTAGGAATACATCCACATTATCAAAGCCTGCCCGCAACAGAACAGACGCCGCGATGGTTGCCCGGGCACCACTTTCACACATAACCGTGTAATGTTTTGATTTGTCTAATTGCTCGAGTTTTTCCGGTAATCGCCCGACATAAATAGGCACAGCACCGTCAATATGCCCCGAATCAAACTCATGTTCACTTCTGACATCGATCAGTTGCCAGTTATTGTCGTCTGATGACACCCTGTCTTCAACCGTGCGGGCATTAACCGTTGCTAAAGAAGAAAACTGTTGAGCGGCTTTCGCCCAACCTGTCAGGCTGGGAATTAAACTGCCGCGAACACCTTTGTAATCTAATCGGTCAAGGTGCTTAAGGGTTTGATTCGCTTGTTGTTGGCTGTCAGCGATAAGCAGAATGTCATCACTGTAATCAAGCAACCATCCCGCAAAGGCCGGTACCATGCTTTCAGGCATTGCCAGACTACCGGGAATATGCGCGCCCATAAATGCACTGACACCGCGCACATCCAAGACCAGACAATCAGACTGTTGTTCGGTAAAGGCTTCTATGGTCATCGGCATCACCGATTGACTGCCTTTAAGCCTGTCTGCCCCGGACAGATTAAGTGCTTCCATGCGTTCAAAGTACGGCGGCATCTCGTGCTTTTCACTGCATTTTTGTTCAATAAACGCATCGCGGCTGTCGATTTTTAGCATGGGATTATGCTGGCGTTCATAGCCGATGGAAGAAAATTCGCGGTCAGCCATATCATTACCACATACTGAGCCGGCACCATGGGCCGGATAAATCAGCGCCTGATCACCTAACTGCATTAATTTTTGTAAACTGTCATACAGCAATCCCGCCACTTTTTCCGCCTCATCCGGATAAAAGTCAGTCCGCCCCACATCACCCACAAACAAAGTGTCTCCGGTAAAAACAGCCACCGCAGAATCACCGAAATCTTCGTCATAAAGCGCATAGCTCATGCTGTCATAGGTGTGTCCCGGCGTGTGAATGGCCTTTATTTTTAAAGGGCCGAGTTCAATGACATCATCTTCGTGTATGGTGTCGGCATAGACCACCTCACCATCGGCATCAGGTCCATGGTAAACCTGCGCACCGGTGAGTTCAGTTAATGCAGCCGAGCCGGTGACCAAATCCTCATTACGATGGGTTTCAAGAATATGGCTAATGCGACAGTCTTCGGCAGCGGCTTTTTCAATATAAATCTCACAATCAAGTCGTGGATCAATCACCACGGCCTGCCCCGCCGCACCCACCACATAAGATAAATGGGCTAAACCAGTTGTTTTAATTTTTTCTATAAACATGACTGTTTGAATATTTTAATCACTATTTATTGTACAAAAAAGATATTCAATTCATGTTAATAATGCCATCAGCAAGCTGAAACCAAATAACAGATATAGCGAAAATAATGGTGTGTTCTCGGGTTTTACGGTTCCGGTAGAAGCTTACGTAGCATCCCTGATGTATAATAACCACATATCGATTGCGTCTTAAAACCATGTCAGAAAATACTGTATTCGCCTGTCCCCACTGCGGTGCCAAAAATCGGGTGCCCACCGACAAATTCAGTCATAAGCCCAATTGTGGCAGCTGTCACCAGTCATTGAACGTGGGTGAACCCAGTGAACTCAATCATCAATCTTTGCAAAAGTTTATAAGCAATAACGAACCCTTAGTTGTGATAGATTTTTGGGCATCGTGGTGTCAGCCTTGTTTAATGATGGCGCCCAATTTTTATCACGCTGCCAAAAAATTACCCACGGTGCGTTTCGGTAAAATCCAAACTGATCGCCATGAACAAGCCGGGGCCGAGCACTGCATTCGAAGCTTACCGACGCTGGTGGCTTTTAAAAATGGTCATGAAATGGATCGCTTAACTGGTTTACGCTCAGCTTCTGATATTATACATTGGGTGAAATCGCTGATATAAATGGAGGAAATTTACTTATAGAACGTTAGCCTATTACCTTAGCTGCTTATCAAATATCGCCTTGATTTCATCCGGCATTGTCGGCTCAAAGGTTTTTATTTCCAAAAATTTTTTCCATGACGATATCCGCGCGTTGATAATCGGGATGCGGTCCTCGATGGGTGGTGATAAAACCATGTTGTTTATAGAGTTGCATGGCGGCTTTGAGTTGTGTGTTTGAAATTAAATAGACTTTCTGGGCGTTTATTTTTTTAAGCTGTTGAAAACAAACGTCCATTAATTGATGTGCTAAACCTTGACCACGGTAATCAGGATGGACGGTCATGCGAGCCAGTTCATAGGTGTCTTTATCTTTATGAAATAAAGCACACACAGCCGCGACCTGATCGGTGTCTGTCAGGCTGATCACATAGCCACCGTCGTCGATTATTTTTTCAGGGTGTTTCGCCAGTGCTTTGTCAGATTCTTCCAATTCAAAGAAATGACTAATCCATCGCTCATTGAGTCGGATGAATTCAGGCAGGTGTTTGTAATTATTGATGTGGATTTTCATCAAACAAGTCAGGATTATTGTTTGTTTTATTGCGTTTTTTGGTCTTGTTGATAAAACCTGTAAGCCAGATAAATAGTGATTGCAACTAAGCCAATCAAAACAACCACCAGGATCAAAGGCAATTTGACTGTGGATGCATCAATTGTAACCGCAATATAAGAAAAAGCC
Organism: uncultured Marinicella sp.; assembly: GCA_947502925.1. Lineage (GTDB taxonomy): Bacteria > Pseudomonadota > Gammaproteobacteria > Xanthomonadales > Marinicellaceae > Marinicella. The sequence continues at coordinate 264,224 of CANNBS010000001.1, forward strand.
GTGATAATCATGCCCAAAATGAGGCCGGATATAAACTTATACATTATTAATACCTTTGTTAATATCCGTTATTATTTATTATTTTTCATTTTTATACCATGATTTAATTTTTATTACTTATTTAAGACACAAAAAAACCGATCATTGAGACCGGTTTTTCTGTTTCCGTTCATGGAGTTTTTATCCTTTGAGTTTTTTCTTGAGTCGGCTGATGGCCTGAATTTGCGCGACCGCTTTAGCCAGATCGGCCTGAACCTGTGCCAGATCGTACTGCTTGTTGCTGTCTTGCAGGAGATTTTCAGCTTCTTCTTTGGCTTTAATGGCCGCGGCTTCGTCAATGTCTTTGGCGCGAATCGCGGTGTCGGCAAGTACCGATACCAAATCCGGCTGTACCTCTAAGATACCGCCTGAGACATAAAACTCTTGTTCTGTGCCATCGGTGTGGTGAACACGCACCTGACCCGGCTTTAAGCGGGTAATCAGAGGTGTGTGACGTGGGGCAATGCCTAATTCACCGGAAACACCGCTGGCGATGACCATGGATACATCACCGGAGTAAATGGCATTTTCGGCACTCACAATATCACATTTTATGGTCGTCATTTAATTATCCTCAAGCGGCTTCTTTATCAGACATTTTTTTGGCTTTTTCTAACACCTCATCGATGCTGCCGGCCATGTAGAAAGCCTGCTCAGGGATGTGGTCATATTCACCGTCAATAATGCCTTTAAAGCCACGAATGGTTTCACTTAATGGCACGTAAGTACCCGGCGAACCGGTAAAGACTTCAGCCACAAAGAAAGGTTGTGAGAAGAAACGCTCGATTTTACGGGCGCGATAAACGGTTTGTTTATCTTCTTCTGACAGCTCATCCATACCCAAAATCGCGATAATGTCTTTCAGTTCTTTATAACGTTGCAGGGTACCTTGTACCGCGCGAGCTGTTTCGTAATGCTCTTCACCAACCAATTGTGGATCAAGCTGACGAGAGGTTGAATCCAATGGATCAACCGCCGGATAAATACCCAGCTCAGCAATCGAACGTGACAGTACGACTGTTGCGTCCAAGTGAGCAAATGTTGTCGCAGGTGACGGATCGGTTAAGTCATCCGCCGGTACGTAAACCGCCTGAATAGAGGTAATCGATCCTTTTTTGGTTGAGGTAATACGTTCCTGTAATTTACCCATTTCTTCAGCCAGTGTCGGCTGATAACCCACCGCAGATGGCATACGGCCTAATAAGGCTGATACCTCGGTACCGGCCAGTGTGTAACGATAGATGTTATCAATAAACAACAGAACGTCACGGCCTTCATCACGGAAATATTCGGCAATGGTTAATCCGGTCAAAGCAACCCGTAAACGGTTACCCGGTGGCTCATTCATCTGACCATACACCATGGCCACTTTTGAATCTTCCAGGTTGTCGATATTAACAACGCCGGCTTCCTGCATTTCATAGTAGAAGTCATTACCTTCACGGGTACGTTCACCGACACCGGCGAATACGGATAAGCCGGAGTGCTTGGTGGCGATGTTGTTAATCAGTTCCATCATATTAACCGTCTTACCCACACCGGCACCACCGAATAAACCCACTTTACCACCTTTTGCAAAGGGACAAACCAGGTCAATCACCTTAATACCGGTTTCCAGTACTTCATCAGAAGCCGCCTGTTCGTCATAAGCCGGGGCTTCACGGTGAATTTCCCAGGTTTCCTCGGCTTCAACTTCACCTTGCATGTCGATGGGTTCACCCAGAACATTCATGATACGGCCGAGGGTTTTGGTACCAACTGGTACAGAAATCGCCCGGTTGGTGTTGTCAACGTTTAAACCGCGTTTTAAGCCGTCAGTTGAACCCAATGCAATGGTTCTGACCACACCGTCGCCCAACTGCTGCTGAACTTCTAAAGTGGTGTTGGTTTCACCGATTTTAAGTGCATCATATAATTTAGGTACCGCATCGCGTGGGAACTCCACGTCAACAACCGCACCAATAATTTGTACAATAATACCTGAACTCATATCTGACTTCTCCTATACGGCGGCTGCGCCGCTGACAATTTCTGAAATTTCTTGTGTAATGGCTGCTTGTCTGGCTTTGTTATAAACCAATTGCAGGTCTTTGATTAAATCGCTGGCGTTGTCTGTGGCAGACTTCATCGCCACCATGCGGGCGGCATGTTCTGAGGCCAGATTTTCAAGCACGCCCTGATAAACCAATGATTCGATATAACGGGTCATCAGATTATCCAGCACGTCCTGGGCATCGGGCTCATACAGGTAATCCCAGTTGTCGCGTGACACCTGTTCTTCACCGGCCGGTAAAGGCAGTAACTGATCCACCGTCGGTTTCTGGGTCATGGTGTTAACAAAGTCATTAAAAGCCAGGTAAACATGGCTGACTTCACCCTGGGTGTAGGCATCCAACATAACTTTAACCACACCAATCAACTCGGCCAGTTTAGGGTTATCACCCAACGAGGAAATATTGGCTTTTAAATTAACGCTGCTGTTTTTAAACATCGAAGTGGCTTTATTACCCACCGTCACAACATCAATTTTTTTGCCCTGCTCTTCCCACTCACGCATGTTAATCACACACTGTTTGAACAAACCGGCATTTAATCCGCCACATAAACCACGGTCGGTGGAAATAATAATGTAGCCGACCCGGTCTGCTTTCTGGTCCTGCATAAACGGGTGTTTATATTCCGGCGTTGCCTGGGCCAGGTGATTAATCATTTCCTTGATTTTATTCACATAAGGACGTGATGTTTCCATCTGGTCCTGGGCTTTTTTAATCTTACTCGCCGAAACCATTTCCAAAGCGGTGGTCACCTTACGGGTGGACTTAACGCTTTTTATTTTGGTTACGATTTCACTGCCAACTGCCATATCAATTACCTAAAAGGTTTAGATTAATAACTGCCTGTTTTAATAAAATCTTCAACGCCGGCTTTGAGTTTATCCTCAATATCACTGTTGAAGTCACCGGACTCGTTGATTTCTTTCATTAAAGCTTCCTGGGTGTTGTTCATATGGGCAATCAAGGCTTGCTCAAAATCAATGATTTTATCCATCTCAACATCATCCATAAAGCCACGATCAACGGCATACAATGAAACCGCCATCTCAGCCACATTCATGGGTGAGTACTGCTTTTGTTTCATCAGTTCTGTCACCCGCTGACCACGTTCTAACTGAGCCCGTGTGGTTTCATCCAGATCTGATGCAAACTGGGCAAACGCCGCCAGTTCACGGTACTGAGCCAGGGCCAGACGGACACCACCACCGAGCTTTTTAATAATCTTGGTTTGGGCTGCACCACCTACACGTGAGACCGACAAACCGGCGTCAATCGCAGGTCGAATACCGGCATTAAATAAGTCAGTACCTAAGAAAATCTGACCATCGGTAATCGAAATCACGTTGGTCGGTACGAAGGCTGACACGTCACCGGCCTGGGTTTCAATAATCGGTAAAGCGGTTAAGGAACCGGTTTGACCTTTTACTTCACCATCGGTAAAGCGCTCAACATAATCGGCATTGACCCGCGCAGCACGCTCCAATAAGCGTGAGTGTAAGTAGAATACATCACCGGGGTAGGCTTCACGGCCCGGAGGACGTTTCAGCAACAGGGACACCTGACGGTAAGCCCAGGCTTGTTTGGTTAAATCATCATAAGTGATTAAAGCATCCTGACCGCGATCACGGTAGTATTCACCCATGGCACAACCTGAATACGGTGCAATGTATTGCATCGCCGCAGAATCAGAAGCTGTTGCCGCCACCACAATGGTGTGATCCATGGCGCCATTTTCTTCTAATTTACGCACCAGTGAAGCCACAGACGATCGTTTCTGACCGATGGCCACATAAATACAAACAACGCCTGTGCCTTTCTGATTAATAATCGCATCAATCGCAACAGCGGTTTTACCGGTCTGACGGTCACCAATAATCAGCTCTCGCTGACCACGACCAATCGGCACCATGGCATCAATGGATTTAAGACCGGTTTGCACAGGCTGATCAACCGATTTACGGTCGATAACACCCGGCGCAATTTTCTCAATCGGAGAGGTTAATTTGGTCTTAATCGGGCCATGTCCATCAATGGGATTACCCAATGAATCAACCACGCGACCTAATAATTCTGGTCCAACAGGCACTTCAAGAATACGGCCGGTACATTTGGCTTTATCGCCTTCGGAGATATGACCGTAATCACCCAAAATAACCGCACCCACAGAATCTCGCTCCAGATTCAGCGCCAGCGCATAGGTGTCACCGGGTAACTCAATCATCTCGCCTTGCATCGCATCGGCCAGGCCGTGGATACGTACAATTCCGTCCTGGGCACTGACAATGGTGCCTTCCGTGCGGGCCTCTGACTGAACGTTAAAGTCCTTTATACGGTCTTTAATCAGTTCGCTTATTTCTGATGGATTCAATGTCTTTTGCATTGGTGCTCCTCGTTGCTTTATTTTTTAACCCTAATTGGTTAAAAAAATTAATTAAATAGTTCTGTCTTTAATCGTTCGACTTTACCGCCTAAGGTGCCATCGATGACTAAATCGCCACAATAGATTTTGGCGCCGCCCAATAAAGACTCATCAACCTCAATATGAAGGGTGATGTCCTTGCCGATGCGTCGGCTCAGGGCTTCTGTGAGCCGCTGTTGCTGATCATCGGATAGCGGGGCAGCTGAATAAACATCCACCGTCTGGGCGCCTGAATCCTGTTCGTAATAATGCTGATACTGTTGGGCCACCTCAGGCAGTAAAGCCAGGCGGTTGTTCTCAATCATTAACTTGATCAGATTGCGGTAATGATTATCTGTGCCATCACCGGCAATCAAAGCCACCAACTGGTCATCAGTGACATTCGGGTCACTGAAAATATCGGCCACAGTCTCATGCTCAGCCATACCGGCAGCTATCGCCAACTGATTCTGCCATTCAGCGATTTTATCCACTGATTTAGCAAATTCGTAGGCCGCTTTTGCATAGGGTCTGGCTAAGGTTATTAACTCACTCATGATTAAATCTCTGCGATTAATTCATCCAATAACTGGGCGTGTTTTTGTGCGTCAATTTCTTTGCTGATTAATTTTTCGGCGCCGGCCACGGCTAAGGTCGAAACCTGTTGACGCAACTGCTCGCGAGCGCGATTGACCTGTTGTTCAATCTCCGCTTCAGCCGCTGTCATCTGACGTTCTTTTTCAGCCAGTGCTTCGCTTTTAGCCTGATCTTTGACTTTATTTGCCACCTGATTAGCCTGCTCTTTAATTTGGCCGGCCTGTTCTTTGGCTTCAATAATCAACGTATCGACTTTGGCTTTGGCACGTTCTAATTCTTTCTCAGCACGATCGCCGGCTGCTAAACCGTCGGCAATCTTTTGTTCACGCTCTTGCATAGCACCCAAGATTACCGGCCAGATGTACTTCATGGTAATCCAGATCACTGCGAAAAAGACCACCATTTGAATGATTAATGTTGCGTTAATGCTCATCTTATGTACTCCGAGGTTATCTGTCGCGGGATGCTCTTATTAACCTGTAATAGGTGCCAGTAATGGGTTGTTGAACGTAAAGAACAACGCAATACCAACGCCAATCATGGCAACCGCATCAAGCAGACCCATCAGTAAGAAGTACTTACCTTGTAACATAGGGGCCAATTCAGGCTGGCGTGCTGTGGACTCTAATAAGCGACCACCCAGGATACCCAGACCAATACCAGTACCAATGGCACTTAAGCCCAAGATGATTGAAACAGCAATGGCCGTCATGCCTTGAACCTGTGCAATTAATGCTAAATTTTCCATCGTTTTCTCCGATTTACCTTTTTATAAAAATTAAAATAATTAAAAATTAATGATCTTCATGTGTCTCATGGGCCATGTTCATATAGACCACACTCAACATCATAAAAATATAGGCTTGCAATGTAATAATTAATATGTGGAACACCGCCCACACAAACGCAAGAATAAATTGCATCACTGACACCATAATACCACCGGGGCTAAAGAAGTCAGCAAATGTATAATTCACGGTTAACACCGCAATCAAAATAAAGATTAACTCACCGGCATACATATTACCGAAAAGTCGTAAGCTTAATGACACCGGTTTGGCCAGTGTTTCCACTAAGTTCAAAAATAAGTTGGGCCCTGCCAGTAAAATTTTACCCAGCCAGCCTTCAGCGGCAAACGGATGGGTTAAAAATTCTTTCAGATACCCCAGAACCACCGGTTTTTTCACGGTAAAACTATAATAAAACACCAGCAGCATCACACCAAAGCTCATACCAAAGACAATGTTGAGATCGGTGGATGGTACAATTTTCATGTACTCAATACCAATTAAAGTACCTAACCAGGGCAGTAAATCAATGGGCAGCAAATCCATGAAGTTCATCAGCCAGACCCAGATAAAAATGCTCAAGGCCATCGGCGCAACCAGTTTACTGGAACCGGTAAACACATCGGTCACCTGTTTATCCACAAACCCAAGAATCATTTCCACGAAGTTCTGGGTTTTAGAGGGCACGCCGGCGGTGGCTTTTTTAGCCACGCTGCGGAAGAATAATAAGTATATTACCGCCAACAAAATGGTGTAAAACACGCTGTCGGCATTGATGGTCCAAAAACTGCTGCCTTCAACCAGTTCCTGGGTATTGTTCACTAAATGGTGGCTGATGTAATCACCAGCGCTGCCGCTACTTTCACCACTTGCCATCGTTTATCTCACTTAAAAGAGGTTAACAAAGCCACCCAAAAAGCCAACAGGGTGACAATAAAACCAATTAATAAAGCCATTAATTGGAATGAAAACTGTGTGATGGCCACATAAAACAAAGCGCCAATCACGATAAATTTAAGGATTTCACCTTTGACCATTTTTCCTACCATGGCTTGATCCGGCGAAAACGGCCAAGCCACGATAAAAGCAAACATCAAGGACCCCAAGGTACTTATCAGCGCACCTGCCAAAGCAGAAACCGCTGCCGCTTGACCTTGGAACAGCCAAAAAAATACGGCTGTCAAAACACCAATCAGTAATTGATACAGGGGTATTTTAAAAACCGTTTTTTTGACTTCTTGCCAGGAAAATTCAGTGGTCATTAAGGCCTCACATCCTCATGACATCTAACCACCTTAATCGATGGTAAGAATTGCCGTTGCTAAAAGCGGGTGCATTATAAAGGCTTCACCCACGCAAAGCAACGTTTTTAGAACAAATTTAACACTGGCTTCATGGCCTTTATCGCCGTCTTTTTAGTCTGCACCGGGTATCCATTTGCTTGATTTACGCGCCCGTGGATGACTGCGATCATAGACTTCGGCCAAATGCTGGAAATTCAAATGGGTGTAAATTTGCGTGGTTGACAGATCCGCATGACCCAACATATCTTGTACCGCACGCAGATCGCCTGAAGATTCCAGCATATGACTGGCGAAAGAATGCCGCAGTAAATGTGGATAGACCCGCTGCCACAGACCTTGTTGCTGTGCCCAGTGTTTAACCCGGGCCTGGATACTGCGTGGCTTTAGCCGGTCACCCCGGTTGGACACGAACACCCAGTCCACACTGCCTTGATTCATCTGGCGGCAATCATCTTGCCAGCTTGTCAGTGCTTTCAGGGCTTGTCGCCCCACCGGCACCACCCGGGTTTTCTGACCTTTACCCAGTAATCGCACCAGTCCTTCGGGGCGGTTAATATCAGACCATTGTAAACGGCTCAATTCAGATAAACGCAGACCGGAGGAATAAAACAGCTCAAGCAATGCCTTGTCACGGCGCTCAAGTGGTGTGCGCTGTGGAATATCCAGTAACTGAAAAACCATGTCCACATCCAGCACTTCGGGTAATTTTCGGCCGATTTTCGGGGCATTCACTAAAGTCACCGGATTATGCTCAAGCGGACAATTGGGCGCCTGAACAAGAAAATCAAAAAAATTAACTAAACTGGAACGATAGCGTGCCACAGTTTTAGCGGCCTTACCATCGGCTGATTGCTGTCGTAAAAAGTGACGCACATGATCGCTGTCCACTGCACAAATGTCCTCACGCGCTGACTCTGCTAAGGTGCTAATAAATAAGGTCACATCCCGGCGGGCGGCCGAGACTGTGTGCGGCGATAACTGGCGAATATCCTGTAAAAAACTGAGATAGGCCTCAAGACATGGCTTGATTTGAATCATGGTTAGATGGGTTGCTTTGGGGCATGTCGCTGTCTTTCTGCTGGCCATGTTTAGACACTTTACTGGCAAAAAAATGACTGATGATATGACCCAGTTTTTGCAGAATATCACTGGCCGCATGGGGCATAAATTTCTCCTCGTCAGTACTGGCAAAACCCAGCAAACCATAACTCGCTTGAGGCCCCAACGGAATGATAATGGCCGATCGAATGTCTTTGTAAGCGCCGAACATGGCCTCGATTTGTGATTGGGGTAAACGACCGGATAAGGGTTCAGACTGATGCTGAAAAACCGTAAACTGACTTTTCTGGGCCGCGGTTAACGCTTCACAGTGGGTACTGGGTAAATCTTGTAAAAACGCCTGTCGACAGCTGATTTTAAAATAATCACTGGCAAAATGGCTTTGTACAAAATCCACAAAACGACTTAAAAAATCTGCGCTGTCAGACACTGCCAGTTCCACCAGCAACTCATAGACCCGATTCATCAGTGTTTCGTTAATTTTGGCATGATGGATCAGCTGTTTAATTTGATTTTTCAGCTGTTGGTTTTGTTGTTGCAGGCTTTTCGCCTGATAGGTCGCCATCTGTTGCAACTGACCTTGTTCATCGGCCACCGACAACTCTTGCAACAACGCCGGATTGTCCGCAAAAAACCGCGGGTGCTCTTGCAAATAAGCCACAATGTCTTGTTTTGAAATGGATTCACGCATAAATTTGTCCTTGATAAACCGATTTGGCCGGCCCAATAAGACTGATTTTATCACAATCAGCGCCAAGTAAAACCTGTAAATCACCTCCGGGCATAGAGACTTTGGTTTCAAGTGCACCCTGAAAATAATGACGCATCACAATGGCAGCAGCCGCTGCACCGCTGCCACAAGCCAAAGTTTCACCGGCACCGCGCTCATGAATTCGGATTTTAACGTGTTGCTCGTCGATTATTTGCATTAGCTCGAGATTAATACCTGAATCAAAGTAAGGGCTGATTAGGGTGGCTATTTTGGTTAAATGGTCAGCCTCGATTTCATCGCTGACGATAACACAATGCGGGTTGCCGACATCCACCACATAGGCAGTCACCGTTGTTCCCGCTAAACTCAATTGACGCTTTTCATGGCGATATGGCTGTTGCAGCGTAATGACCGTGTGGCCATCCCTGTTGTGGTTTAATTCAACCGGGCCACCGACCCCGTGAATGGTCATCGGCATCGCCTGGTGTTTGTTTTTTAAATACAAGGCAATGGCGCGCTGACCGTTTCCACACTGTTCAGCCGGACGGCCATCGGCATTAAAAAACTGATAATACTGACTGCCGTTCTTCCGGTACAGATAAATCAATTGATCAAAACCAACACCATAGCGCCGATCAGACCAGCGTTTAATGGCTGCAGCCGGTGGCGGCAACGTCAGGCCATCAGGCTGTGAGTCGGCATCCAACAACATAAAGTCATTGCCCAAACCATGCATTTTTTCAAATTGGTAGGCGGGCTTGCTCATTGTTTTCGGGCATTGTGTTATGGTTTACCTGACTTACGGCCGTTTCCTCCGGGTGGTATAAATCACCCTTATTGCCACAGCCGCTAAAGGTGAAGCACAGTGCTAACAGAACACCCGCTTTACAGACTGTGATTAATTGAGGTTTAAGCCGGTGTATTTTGACGAAAATCATTCGGGTTCTCTGTCTTCTGAATAATGAAGAGATATAATAGAGCGCATTTCAAAAGATGACAAGCCATAACATGCTCGAATATATCACCGCTGACACCGGCAACAACCCTGACTATCTGATTATCTGGCTACACGGTTTAGGCGCCGATGGCCATGATTTTGAACCGGTGGTGCCGCAATTTAAAAACCCGAAACATACTTTTCGCTTTATTTTTCCGCATGCACCGGTACAGCCGGTAACCATCAATGGCAGTATGGCGATGCGTGCCTGGTATGACATATTGGCCATGGACATAAACCGGGAAGTGGATAAGGCCGGCATTTTAAAATCAGTACAGCTGATCGAAGCCTTAATCGACCAGCAATTAAAAGATGGTTTTAAAGCCGAACAGATAGTGCTGGCGGGCTTTTCGCAAGGTGGCGCCCTGGCTTTACATATGGCGCTGACCGCCTCGCGCAAGCTGGCTGCGGTTATCGCCTTAAGTTGTTATTTGCCAATACCCGGGGTCTTAAACAAGCAAAGTACTTTCATCAATAAAGACACGCCGTTTTTTATGGCGCACGGCCAGCATGACCCGGTTGTGCCCTTTGCCCTGGGCGAACAAAGCAAAGACCAGTTGATAAAGGCCGGTTTTAGCGTGAATTGGCGCCATTACCCGATTCAACATGGTGTCGACATGAATGAACTGAACGACATCAAATCGTTTTTGTTGTCGCTACCATGACCGGTGACGCCGGCGATGATTTATTTACCTATTCTCAACGCTTGCAAAACAATCATTCGGACCTGACTATTGAAATCGTGGCGAATACGGTATCAACCCAACAACAGGTGGCACCTGATTCGGTTCTAATTGCAGACAGCCAGCAAGCGGGAGTGGGACGTCGTGGCAACCACTGGCTCAGCCCACCGGGTCAGGCCATCAGCCTGTCGTATCGTTTTTGTTTGCCTTTGAAAGCGGCTGAACTCAGTGGTTTTCAGTTAACCGCGGCTTTAGCGGTGACAGCAACCATGCGGCATTTTGGCTGCCCGTCCCAGCGCCTGCTGAAATGGCCCAATGACCTGTGTTTATCGCAGCGAAAATTCGGTGGTATTTTAATTAACCTCAGCCCCGGCAAAGACCGCCAAAGCACCGAGATGATTGTTGGCATTGGCCTAAACTGGTGTCTTAGCGACGCGACACTGGCCTCCATCGACCAGCCGGTTTGTAATATCCCTTTAAAAAACAAACCCCACCGAGGCGTGTTTATCGATCAATTGTTAAGTCAACTAAAACAGGCGAATCAGCGCTTCTGTGATTATGGGTTGGCGCCTTTTTTGGAAGAATGGTCCGAACAAGACAGTTTGCTCGGCTGTCACCTGGAATTACAACAAGGCCAACAAACAATCATCGGTGAATACGCCGGCTTAAGCCCGCGCGGCGAATTACAAATCAGGAAAAAAGACCAAATCGAATGTTTTGGCAGTGGCGAAGTCCGGGTTCGGCCTTTATAATTTGTGGCTTTATGACCGCTCAAGGATTTTAGGCTTTATGCGCTATTTGTTTATTGCCCTGTTACTGCTCAATATCGGCTTTTTTATATGGCTGGAGCGCTTTAGCGCAACCCCTCAAAAAACCTTTACAGCTGTTGATCCCGGTACCCAATCACTGGTCTTGCTTTCTGAACTTGATGATAACAGTCTTTCTAACGACAGCACCACCGAAAGTCTCAACACCAATCAGGTCGATGAAACCATTAATTTACGCTGCTTTGCAGCGGGTCCTTACACGGAAGAAGCCACGGTTTTAACCGCCGCCGAAAACATAAAGCCGCAAGTGCTAAAATCTAATATTCGGCGTTTAACTACCACCCAGGAAGCCGGTTATTGGGTGTATATCCCGGCCTTGCCCAGTCGCCAGGAGGCCCTGAAGAAAGGCCGGGAACTGGCCGCCGCTTTTGTTAAAGACTATTACGTGGTCACTTCGGGTAATAACGAAAACTCGATTTCACTCGGTCTTTATCGCGAACCGTTTAATGCCGATAACCGGGTTAATCAACTTAAACAAAAAGGCTTCGCCGTGGAAAAAGAAACCCGCCTGGAGCAATGGCCTGAATTCTGGCTGGATTTCAGTCTGGGCGAAGACAGTGAGTTTGATCCGCAAACACTGGATTCTGAAGACATTGAAGTCAATGAAATTATTTGCCCTGATAATAAAAACCCGTGAATATCCTATGGTGCGACAGCAGTCATCCGAGCGCGTATGATTTTAACAATTTAAAACAAAAAGCCATTGGCGGCACTGAATCCAGCTTATTACGCCTGACAGGATTATTCGCGGCCCAAGGACACCGTGTCACAATCTTTCAGCAAGCCCGACAACAGCAACAGCAGCAAAACGATGTTCATTTTATCGGTCCGCAACACACCGAACAGCTCAAGGACATTGATGCCATTGTGGTGTTAAGAAAAGACCGGCAATTAAAAGTGTGGCAACAGCGTTTCCCCACAGCCAGAACTTACTTATGGTTACACACGTATAAAAAATGGGAATTTGTCTTCAAAAGGCTGTTTAAACATAACCGACGGGCGACGATTATTGGCAATTCACAAACTCACGCCAAACACCTGAAACAGCAACTGCATAAGAACGTTTTTGCCCGGCTTTTAACGGCTTTCGGCATGCCCAAATTAAACGTCAGTTATGGCTATAACCCGGTGCCTAAACCGGTGATTTCAAATCCAGTCAGACGCAATCGCAATAAACTGATTTTCCTTTCCGCTCCGAATAAAGGCCTGACAGAAGTCCTGAATCACTTCGAAAAAGTCAAAATCGCCATGCCTGATATGCTGCTTTATATCGCCAATCCCGGTTATAGAGACCAAGCAGACATTCAACAACCCGGCGTCCATATCTTAGGCGCCTTGCCTCAGGCTGAATTGTGGCAACATGTGGCCGAAAGCCTGTGCGTGTTCTATCCACAAACATCTTTTGCAGAAACCTTTGGCTTAATTTATGCCGAAGCCAATGGCCTCGGCACACCGGTACTGGCGCACGACATTGGTGCTGCCCGTGAAATCTTACACACAGAAAACCCTTTAATTGACTGCCACGACACCAAGGCTGTTATAAAATGTTTACAGCAGTGGCAAGACAAGTTGCCGGCTGTACAGTACCGTGATGACTTCGCTGATAAAGCCATTTATCAGCAGTGGTCTTACTTATTTTCCTCAAAATCCAAAGACACTGAATTAATGCAATAACGCTGACCGGTTTCGGTGGGGCCGTCATTAAAAACGTGGCCCAGATGCCCTTCACATTGGGCGCAGACCACTTCGGTGCGGCGCATGCCGTGAGAATCATCAAACACTTCTTTAACGGTGTCACCCGCGATGGCGCGATCAAAGCTGGGCCAACCACAATGGGCATCGAACTTACTGTCACTGGTAAATAAAGCCGCACCACAGGATTTACACGTGTATGTACCATCTTCATAATGCAGATTGTATTGGCCGCTATGTGGTCGCTCAGTACCCTTATTGACAATCACGTCATAACTGGTTTCATCCAATTTATTTTTTAATTTGTCTTTATGTTCTTTTCTCATGAGTTTTACTCCAAAGCCAGTAAATAATTACGGCCGTTGCGATAGATGTTTAACAGAGGTGATGCTTTGCTGTTATTCATTTTCACGGTCATTTGTTTCAGTGTGGCGATGTCTTTTTTGTTGACGGCGGTGATCAGATCGCCGGCACGCAAACCCAATTCCCAGGCCGTTGAACCACGCACCACGTCATCCACCAATACGCCCTGGTATCGCTGTCGGTATTTGACCGGCAGATTGCGCAAGGTGGTGCCTTTCAGTAAAGGGTGTAATTCATGACCACCCAGTTCATTGCGGTCATTTTCGGTGATTTCAGTGGCGGTTTTTTTGCTTTTATTGTCACGCAGATAGTCGATTAATACAGCACTGTTAAGTGGCAATAAACCTTCAAAATTTTTAAATTGTTGCTGGTTGTTGATTTTATCACCATTGAGCTTGATGATAATATCACCGGATTGTAAGCCAGCGCGCTCCGCCGGTGAATCAGGATCCACGGCGGTAACAATCACGCCATGTTTTTGTCGGACATCAAAAGCTCTGGCCAGCTGTTCGGTGATATCCTGGACACTCACTCCCAATGAACCGCGGCGAACTTCACCATATTCAATTAACTGGCTCATCATGCGTTTGGCCAGGGTCGAGGGGATGGCAAAGCCAATGCCGACATTGCCCCCGGAAGGTGAAAAAATGGCGGTGTTAATGCCCACCAATGCACCGTTTAAATTAATTAAGGCGCCGCCCGAATTGCCCGGATTTATGGAGGCGTCTGTCTGGATAAAATTCTGATAGCCAAGACCACTTAAACTGGTGCGACCAAGGGCGCTGACGATTCCAGAGGTGACCGTCTGACCCAGGCCAAAGGGATTACCCACCGCCACCACAAAATCACCGACTTTTAATTGCCGTGAATCGGCCAGCGACAAGGCAGTCAGATTGTCCGCTTCGATCTTTATCACCGCCACATCGGTGCCGTCATCAGAGCCAATCAATTCAGCGCTGTAGGTACGGCCATCATGTAAAGCCACTGAAATATCATCGGCATCTTTCACCACATGATGATTGGTTAAAATATAGCCATTTTCGGCATCGACAATCACCCCTGAGCCTAAAGACTGAGACACCTGTTCTTGCGGTGCACTCGGTAAACCATAAAACCAGCGATAAAAATCACTGCGTGAATTTCGCACATACTGCACCGAACGGGTGTTAATGTTCACAACCGCAGGGGTCACTTTCTCTAAAACAGGTGCCAGTGACGGCACCGGCTGATCACCCACCGCCGCCGGTAAAGCGGCTTGTGCTGTGAATGAAATTGACATAAAAACGACAAGCAGGCTGATAATGTACTGTTTTTTATTGGGCATAATTTTTATATAACGTAATGGCTCTGTAAAAAGAGGTTTTTATCCGCTGAAAGTTCCCCTACAATGAATACTTCGCTTAACATTAACATCAGTGTTTTTATATTTATACCATGTTTATTCGTCGATTAGAACAAAGACAACTTAAAGCCAACAGCTTGCTATGCGTTGGTTTAGACCCACAGCCGGATAAACTGGCCGCTCTGGGTGTTGATTTGGCCACCTGGCTCAAAGCCATCGTCGATGCCACAGCTGAACACGCCTGCGCCTTTAAGCCCCAAATTGCGCATTTTTCAGCGATGGCCGCCGAACAACACTTGGCTGATATTATTCAATACATTCACCGAAATCATCCGGATATTCCGGTTATTTTAGATTCTAAACGCGGCGATATCGGCAGTACCGCTGAACGCTACGCCGAAGAGGCTTTTAAACGATACCGGGCCGATGCCTTAACAGCCAATCCTTACCTCGGAGGCGACACACTCACACCCTACACCCAATACAGGGACAAAGGTGTGGTGGTTTTATGTAAAACCTCCAACCCACAATCGGGTCAACTTCAGGATTTGGTTTTACAATCAGGACAAGCACTTTTTTTACACGTGGCGAAACTGGCCGCTGAACAATGGAATAACAACAACAATGTCATGCTTGTGGTGGGTGCCACCTACCCCGAACAATTAAAAGCCATCCGCGAACAGGTGGGTGATATGCCTTTGCTTATTCCGGGCATTGGCGCCCAGGGCGGTGATTTGGCGGCGACTTTAAACGCCGGTTTACGCGCAGATGGCTTAGGTCTAATGATTTCAGCCTCACGCAGTATAATTTATGCCGGTAATGATGCTGATTATGCCCAAAAAGCCGCTTTGGCCGCTAAGCAATTAACTACAGATATTAATCAATTACGCGATTATTAATGACTGATTTCCTATTTATCCCAGCTAATGCACCGGCTAAACTCAGGAACTCATTCAGTCTTTTCTCTGATGATCTCAGGATTTAACAATGCAGAACAATAAATCATCCATCGGACGAAAAATAACGCCTTTTATCATCATTGTCCTGGTGGTTATCGGCTTATTATTTGTCATGCGTCTTTTTCGTGAAGAACCTAAATCGCAACCCCGTGAAGAAACCGGATTTTTAGTGGAAACCGCTCAAATCAAGCCTGAATCACTGACTATTCGAGTTAATTCTCAGGGTTTGCTTATTCCCAAACGCAGCATCAGTTTAGTGGCCGAAGTCAGTGGCCGGGTGGTCTCGGTCAGTGATAGTTTTGTGGTGGGCGGCCAATTTAAACAGGGCGATGTACTGTTACAAATCGAACCTGATGACTATGAAGTGGCGGTGGCCAGAGCTGAAGCCAATTTGGCCAGTGCCCGCGCCAGTTTAGATTTAGAACAAGCCAAAGCCGATCAGGCAGAAAAAGACTGGCAGTCATTCGGCAAAAAATCCAAACCCAGTGATTTACTGTTAAACATCCCACAACTAAAAGGCGCTCAGGCCGCTGTCGATGCCGCCAAAGCGGACTTAAAAAAAGCCCAGAGAGACCTGAGTAAAACCACCATCAAAGCCCCTTTTAACGGCACTGTGCTGGCCAAGCAGGTGGACATTGGTCAGTTTATCAACATGTCAGGACAATTAGGGCGCTTAGCCGGTACCCAAACGGCCGAAATTCGCCTGCCCTTGACCACATACAATTTAGACCAACTACAATTAGACAATGAAAGCCGATTGCCATTGCCTGTTTCATTAAGCCTGATAGACGGGCCTGACGTTGGGTCGGCCGAATTGGTGCGTTTAGAACCGGAAAAAGACGCCCAAACCTTGGTCACCTATGGTGTGGTTGAAGTTGAAAACCCGTTTGAATTAGGCTTACGTTTTAACACGTTTGTCAATGCCACCATTACAGGCCCCACCTATAACGATGTTTATCCTGTTCCGAGTCAGTGGGTGTTACCAAAAGAACGCTTACCCCTGTATCGGAATGATCGTTTACATATTCAGCCGGTGTCGGTGATTTATCAGACCGATCAAACCGATTACATCAGCCAGGGCCTGACCCGGGATGATCAAATTATCACCACCCCAATCCAGTTTCCTGAACAGGGCCTGCCATTGCGTCGCCAGGCGACAACCGTCACTGCCCGGTCAACGGCCACAAAACCCGACAACAAGGCCAATGAAGACTTATGAATAAACAATGGAACCGAGGCATCATTCATTGGTTTGCCGCCAACCCGGTGGCCGCCAATTTAATGATGGTGTGCATTCTGGTGGTGGGCTTTGCCATCGCCATGAATTTAAAAAAGGAGATGTTTCCAACCACCATCATTAACCAGGTCTCAATCACCATGGCCTACCCGGGTGCGGCACCGGATGAGGTGGAAAAAGGGCTGTGCATTAAATTAGAAGACGCCGTTTCGGGATTGGAAGGCATCGATAAAATCACCTGTATCGCCAATGAGAGTGTGGCGCGCACCAATGTCGAAATTGACTCAGACTATGACGTTAAAGAAGTCATGGCCGAAATTAAGAACCGGGTGGATGGCGTTAATTCATTCCCCGAACAGGCAGAAAAACCGATTATCAGTGAAGTCCTGGCGCAACAACCGGTGATGTTTGTATCCTTGCATGGTCTGGTGCCTGAAAGTCAACTTTTGGAAACCAGCCAACGTATTCGCGATGAGATTGTCGATTTACCCGATGTCTCACTGGCTGAATTAATTGGCTACCGGCCGTATGAAATTTCGATAGAGGTCAAAGAGCTGACCTTACGCCAGTATCAGATTACTTTCGATGAAATTGCCAATGCTTTAAAACGCGCTTCGCTGGATTTACCCGGCGGTGCCATTAAAACCGAACGTGGCGATGTGTTACTCAGAACCGTGGGGCAGTCATACACCGGCCAACAATATGCTGACACAGTCATTCGTACCAACCCTGATGGCAGCCGCCTGCTGTTAAGTGACATTGCCACCATCAAAGATGCGTTTGTCGAAGATCGGGTACTGGGGACTTTTGACGGCCAGCCGGCCATCAGTATCCAGGTGACCTCCGTGGAATCTGAATCGGTACTGGATATCTCTGATCAGGTGCATGCGTTTGTGGATAATATCCGACCGCAACTGCCCGCCAATATTTCCATCGATGCCTGGTTAGACACCTCCTTTTATGTGCGCGGCCGTCTGGATATGATGCAACGCAACATGATTCAGGGTGCCGTGTTGGTACTGATAATTCTGACGTTATTTATGCGCTTACGGGTGGCCTTTTGGGTCATGCTTGGTTTGCCGGTGGCTTTTTTGGGCGCTTTTTTGCTGATGCCGTACCTGGGCGTGACCATGAATATGCTGAGCATGTTTGGTCTGATACTGGTGTTAGGTATCGTGGTGGATGATGCCATTGTCATTGGCGAAAGTGCCTATGCCGAAATCCAGGATCATGGCCATTCCTTAAAAAATGTGGTGATTGGTGCCCAGCGGGTGGCGGTTCCGGCGACATTCGGGGTGTTAACCACGGTGGCGGCTTTTGCGCCGATGTTATTTGTGGGCACCTTGTTTGGCTCCTTTTTTGAAGCTGTTGGCTGGGTGGTCATCTTGTGCCTGCTGTTTTCACTGGTGGAGTCTAAATTAATTCTCCCAGCGCATTTGGCGCACATGAATGCCAAGCAAAACAACCCCAATCCGGGGCCACTGCTAAAAATTCAGCGAAAAATTGACAGCGGCTTACAGCATGTCATTCATAAGCGCTATCAACCCACCATTGAAAAAGCCGTTTCACGCCCGGGACTGACTTTAACCATTTTTGCCGCCATTTTTATTCTCAGCATCAGCTTAATTAACAATGGTCTGGTGCGTTTTGTGATGCTGCCGGATTTTGCCTCTGACATTGTGCAGGCGGAATTTGCCATGGCCCAGGGGACACCGCAATCTCGCAGCCAGGAGGTACTGGCACATGTACAAGAGGCTTTAATCGAATTAGACCGCGAGGTCAGTGAAGAAAACGGTCTGGAACAAGGCGCTGTGTTTAAACATCGTCTGGCGTTTTTAAGCTCGCAAACCTCAGGCCGGGTGATTGTTGAGTTGCTTAAAGATGAAGAGGCTTATATTGACAGTAAATCCGTGATGCGCCGATGGCAGGAAAACATCGGCGAAATCGTCGGTGCCACCTATGTCGGCACGGTCGCCCTGGCCGGCCCGGGTCAGGGCGCTGATATCAGCCTCAAATTAATCGGCCCGGATGTGGATAATTTACAGCAGGCGGCTGATCAGGTGGCTGAAAAACTGAAAACCTTTGAAGGCGTTTATGATGTCAGAAATTCATTAGAAGCCGGAAAAGACGAGGTTCAACTGAAGATTAAACCGTTGGGCCGCAATTTAGGATTAACCCAATACGACATCGGCCACCAGGTGCGCCAGGCTTTTTACGGCGACGAAGTGCAGAGAATTCAGCGCGGCAATGATGAAATCAGGGTGATGCTGCGCTATGACCGCGCTGCCCGGGAATCCATGCAATCCTTACAGGAGTTGCGTATCCGCACGCCCCAGGGCGACCAGGTGCCCTTAAACACGGTGGCCGAAATTCAAATCGGCAAAGCACCCAACAGCATTGAACGGGTTAACCGAAAACGTGCTGCACGGATTACAGCGCAAGTGGATAAAGCCATTGCCAACCCCCAAGCCATCACCGCCCAGATTCAGCCGGACAATCCCGGAGACCCCATTGTTGCTGAATTTCCGGCGATTAAATCTGACCTCGATGGCATCAGCAAAGAAATGGCTGAACTGGCGGTTAATTTCGTCTGGGGCATCAGTATGGCTCTATTATTAATCTATGTCCTCATGGCGGTGCCGTTAAAATCCTACGGCCAACCTCTCATTATTATGTCAGCGATTCCCTTTGGTGTCACCGGTGCCATTCTTGGTCACTGGATTATGGGTCTGACCTTTTCCATGATGTCCTTATTCGGCATCATTGCCTTATTCGGGGTGGTGGTGAATGACTCACTGGTGATGGTCGATTACATTAACAATCACCGACGCGACGGCAAAGGCCTGGTTCATGCGGTCATGCACTCAGGTAAACGTCGCTTTCGTGCCATCCTGCTCACATCACTGACCACATTTTTCGGCTTAATACCCATTATGTTCGAACAATCTCTGCAGGCCAAAGTCATCGTCCCCATGGCCGTTTCTCTGGCTTTTGGGATTATCTTTGCCACTGTCATTACCCTGATACTGATTCCATCTTTATATGTGGTTCTGGAACGGATTAAATTAAGATTTTCGAAACGAAAAGAATTTAATGAGGGGCTTAATTAGTCATCCAGCCTGGGTAATTGCTTACTGTGTTTTGCGCCCAGTTCACTGAGTTGTTCGGCTTGTCTGATTAGGTTGCCGCGGCCTTTGGTTAATTTATTATTGGCTCCATGCCAGGCTTCCTGCGCCTGATCGAGGCGTTCTCGGACACCATTAAAATCTTCTAAAAAGCCGGTAAACTTATCAATCAACAGACCGGCACGGTTAGCAATTTCCTGGGCATTTTTATTTTGTTTATCAATCTGCCATAACCGCATAACGGTGCGCAATGTCACCAGTAACCCCGAAGCCGCCAGGGGAATAACGTGTTGTTTATAGGCGTACTCCAATAAATCCGGCTCATGCTGTAAGGCGGTCATCAGCGCCCCTTCTACCGGCACAAACATCACCACAAAGCCCAGCGTGTTGAGCGCTTCAATGTTGCCGTAATTTTTTTCAGCGAGTTCATTGACGTGATTTTTTAAACTGCTGATATGTTGTTTTAATTGGTCGGACTGGTCATTGTCATCCGTGCTGTTAATCATGCGCTCATAAGCGGTGAGCGAGACTTTGGCATCGATGATAAGCTGTTTGTCATCGGGTAACTGAATCAGGACATCGGGGCGATAGCGTTTGCCGTCCTGGTTAAAGCTCTGTTCGGTTTGGAATTCACGACCCGGGGTCAAGCCGGCGGTTTCTAATAACCGTTTTAAGACCAGCTCCCCCCAATTGCCCTGTGCTTTGCTTTGTGCAGTCAGGGCATTGGTCAGGTTTTCGGCCTGTTCAGTAAGGACTTTGTTGAGCTGGAGGATTTGGTTAATTTCAGAGCGCAGGGTCGCTTGTTGCTCGGTTTGTCGATTCGATGTGAGATTAATGAGCTGCTGAAATTCGGTTAATTGCTTTTGCAGTGGTTGCACCAAATGAGACAAAGACTCTTTGTTTAACTGGGTGAATTTCTGGCTTTTTTCATCGAAAATTTTCTGTCCGATGTGACTGAATTGATTGGCCAGTTGCTGTGAGGATGATTTAATAAATTCAGCCTGCTCTTTGACTTTATTTTGTTGTTCTTCTAAGCGGGCTTCATGGGCAGATAATTGGTTTTTCAGATGATAATACCGTTGCTCAAACTGTTCTCCACTGGCCACCGCTTTTTGTAATTGGTTGATGCGTTCACCCAGCTCAGCGTGTTGTCGGTTAAGGTTTAAATGGCTGTCGCTTAATTGCTTATTGTCTTGCTGGGCACTGAGTAACTGCTGTTGTAAAAAGACCTTATCCTGTCGCTGTTTACGCACCAATAGATAAGCCAGCAGCAAACCCACAATCATCCCTGTGACTAAGGCTAAAATCAGGCTTATCAAGGGCGTTTCCACCGTAAAATTTAACAGGCTTTCCATCCGGCTTATGCTATCATTAGCCTGATTAAAAACAAAGGATATTTACATGCGGGTCTTTAAATATTTATTTTTCGCTTTGCTGTTTCTGATTATTGGATTTTACCTTTACGGCTTATTTGTGCTTAAAGATGAGGTGACGGTGAGTCGTGACATTGTTATCGATCGGCCGGCTAAAGTGGTCTATAAAACCGTTAATTCTATGCATAATTTTAACCAATGGTCACCCTGGCCGAAAATGGACCCTGATGCCACTTTCACTTTTCAAGGTCCCGAATATGGATTCGGCTCACAAATGACCTGGTCCGGAAACCAGTCAATTGGCAGCGGTGTCCAGACTATTGTTGAAACGGTTGAAAACCAAAAAGTCAAAACCAAAACCGTGTTTAAATCTAAAGACAATGCGGTGTCGCACACCACCTATCGACTGACACCAGTTGATGAAGGTGCGACTAAAGTTGAATGGATTTATGAAACTGATTTCGATGGCGATATCATCGGCCGTTATGTGGGTAGCATGTTAGATGGTATGTTGGGACCACAGTATGAACAAGGTCTGCAAAAACTCAAAGATGTGGTTGAATCACAACCGGTGTATGACTTTTCAAACGTCAGTGAAGAATCCATTGACAGCCAAAATATTCTATATATTCCCGTGGAAGTAGCCAAACAATCTGAAATCAGTCAAAAAATGGGGCCTGCTTATGGTCAAATCATGGGTTTTATGCAGCGTAACCAGTTAGACATGGCCACCGCTCCGCTGGCTGTTTACCGCCAGGTGGGCGGGGATGTCGAAGGCGGCTTTGGCGGTTGGCGGATTGATGTGGCTGTGGGCGTAAATGTGGATGGACTTTCCGGTATCACCGGTGAAATTCAGCTGGGCCGGTTGCCGGAGGGTTCAGTGGTCAAATACATTCAAACAGGTTCTTATTCACAGGCCGAAAAATCCTATGAAATTATCGACGCGTATATAGATGAACATGAATTGGTTGCCAGCGATGATCCGTGGGAAGTGTACGTTAAAGGGCCGAGTGAGGCAGCTGAGGACGCGTTAATCACGCATATTTATCAACCGGTTAAGAAAGCCCAATAATCAGATAAGACACTGACCGGAATTAAAACTCCGGTCTGATGTCGCGACCCATTAACGCTGAAAGCGCTTCTCGGGTGGTCATTTCACCATGCACCACTTTCCAGACATGCTCGGTAATTGGCATATCAACGTCATGACGACGGGCTAAACGTAACACTTCATCGGTGGTGCCGAGACCTTCCACCACCTGACCGATTTCTTGTTTGGCCTGTTCGATACTTTTACCCTGACCCAAAGCCAGACCCATACGACGATTTCGGGAGAGATCACCGGTGGATGTTAACACCAAATCACCCAAACCGGATAAGCCCATCAGGGTTTCAGGGCGACTGCCCAGGGCCTGACCCAGACGCATCATTTCAGCCATGCCTCGGGTAATGAGCGCCGCCCGGGTGTTATCACCTAATTGCATACCATCAGCAATACCGGTGGCTAAGGCCAGGACATTCTTAACCGCCCCGCCCAATTCGGCACCGATAATATCATCGGATAAATACACCCGAAAGGTCTCAGTATGCAATGCGGTGGCCACTTTTTGGGCGAATTCAGGGTGTTCTGATGCCACCGCCACCAAAGTCGGCTTACCGGCGGCCACATCTTTGGCAAAAGAAGGTCCGGTAATTAAAGCCGTGGGTACATCATCACCCAAAATATCCGCTGCTACCTCGTGCAGTAAACGACCGGTACCCGGCTCAAAACCTTTACTTGCCCAGGCCACCGGCCGATCTTTTAACAGCGGTTTAATGCGCCTTAAAATTTCACCAAAGGCATGGGATGGACAAACCACCAGGACCGCCTGTGCGTCATTGATGGCCTGTTCTAAATCCGCTTCAAGCGTTAAGCTTTCAGGAAAGGGGGCATCCGGCAAGTAATATTTATTACAATGTGCCTGTTGCATGGCGTTCAACTTATCGTCATCACGACCCCACAAAATGGTCGGATTATTTTGTGCCAGCTGAATGGCTAAAGCCGTGCCCCATGAACCGGCGCCGAGAACCGCAAAACGCATTATTGTTTGGTTTCTGAAGCTGCTTGTTGTTGTGCTTGTTGCATTTGTTGTTGGTACATTTGCTCGAAGTTAACCGGCTGCAGCAACAAGGGCTGGAAACCGCCTGCGGTGATTAAATCGCTAACTTCCTGACGCACGTAAGGAAACAGTACATTCGGACAATAGATACCCAAAGTCTGGTGTAAAGCCTGCTCTTCAAAGTTTTCCATGGAAAAAATACCGGCCTGAGCCACTTCAGCCAAATAAGCATTTTTCTCGTTAACCTCACAAGTCACTGTGGCGGTTAAGGTCACTTCATAAGTTACATCATCCAGTTTTTCAACTTTTTGATTCAGATTCAGTTTGATATTCGGCTGACCTTGTTCCTGAAACACCTGAGGTGCATTAGGTGCTTCAAAAGACACGTCTTTAATGTAAATTTTTTGAAACGCCATTTTTGGGCCATTGCCTTCGGCGTTGGCTGCTTGATTGTTTTCTTCAGTCATAAATTAATTCCTGTTGTGTGAAAAAATGATGCTATCTTAGGCCTTACTTAAGGGCAGTTTGTCATTGACCCAAGCGTTAAGACCCCCTTTTAAATTAAAAATCTGTTCAAAACCTTGTTTTTCCAGTTGTTGACAGGCTTTCATCGAAGTCCGACCTACTTGACAATAGACAACCACCGGTCTTTTCTTGCCCTTGGGCAATTTTTTAGTGGCCTGGTCAAGTTCGTTGCTGGGAATATTAACGGCATTGACAATATGTCCGGCTTGATACTGATCTGGCGAACGTATATCCACCAATACCGCGTTTTGTTGATTAACCAGTCGGGTCAACTGATCTGATGTGATGGTTTTTAGTTGACTGCTTTGCTCTTTCAGCACAGTCCAAAAAAATAAAAACGCCACAATTAAAAATGACATCACCAAAAAAGGGTGGTTGCCGGTAAATTCAGCCAATTGGGACATCAGATAACACCTGAAATTTGAAAACAGACAATATAAGGGATGACCCACAAAAATCAAGTGTTAATGCGGTTATTCCTGAGTCCGGCCCATGATTTAAGAATAACGGTGGGCAAGGACACATCGGCTGATTATAATAATGACTGGTTTTTCTTTGTATATCCCATGCGCTTAATATTTGCCTGTTTTCTGATTCTCCACTGTATTGTGACCTTCACAATCCAGGCACAAGAAGCCGATGAGGTCGCCATTAATCAACAGCTTGAGACGATTAAATCACGGTTATCCGAATTAAAAACTGCTTTAAATACAGCCCAGGGTGAAGAAGCGCAATTACTTCAGGAATTAGAACGCCAGGATCAAAAAATCAACGACCAGGGCCAATTAATTCGAAGCACTCAACAAAAAATAGACCTAAGCACCCAACAACTTAAAGGGCTTGAACAACAAATTACCCAATTAAAGCAAAGTATCAAAAAACAAAAACAACAGATGGCCAGTTTATTGCGTTTGCATATTTATATTAGTCACGATCGTTTTATCAAAAAAATTCTTCTCAATCGCGACAGCCGCTCAGTGGACATCACCCAACACCAAATCAAATTCCTTCAGCACCGTCTATACAGCCTGATTGAAGACATCGCTGTACAAATTACACAGTTGTCAGACATTAAAACTGAAACCGAAACCAAACGGCAACAATTACAACAACAGCAAAACGCCTTACAAGCCGCTCAAGATCAGTTAATTGCCCAGAAACAACAACGTGCGCAGGTGTTATCGCGCTTACGACAAACCATTCGCGCATACCGAAGTGAAAGTGAATCCTTAAATCAGGACCGACAACGATTGAATCAGTTACTGGCAGAACTGAACCAGTTGCTGGATGATTTGCCGGATGATTTAGGTGAAAATGCGCATTTTGCAAAACTTAAGGGACAGCTAAACAAGCCTTTAAATGGAGATATTATCCGACGCTTTGGCACATTGCGTGCCGGCAACAGTCGTTGGGATGGCATTGTGGTGGCCGGACAGTCCGGGCAGTCAGTCAGCGCCAGTGCCTACGGACGGGTGGCTTTTGCCGACTGGTTACGTGGCTATGGTTTATTGGTGGTCATAGACCATGGCGATCATTACATGAGTTTGTATGGTCACAATCAATCCTTACTGGTGGAAGTCGGTGACTGGGTACAGGCCGGTCAGGAAATTGCCACCGCCGGCCAATCAGGCAACCTCAGCCAGAGCGGGGTTTATTTCGAGATTCGAAAACAGGCTAAACCTGAAAACCCCACACCCTGGCTGAAATCAGGTTAGATTATTTTTTTGGCTTAATAAATTTCAAAGTAAATCGATCTGACTCACCGATGACCTCATACTTTTTCTTATCAGCACCTTCAGGTACCCGCAGTGTCGGCGGAATGGTCCAGACACCGTTGGGGTGATCTGCCGAATCTTTGGGGTTGGCATTGACTTCACTGATATCAACCAGCTTGAAACCCGCCGCTTCAATCAGTTGAATGGCATAACCGTGATTTACGTAACCTTTTTTGGCTTGTGGATCAATGTCTGCTGTGGCATCGGCCCGATGTTCAACCACACCAAAAATGCCACCCGGCTTCAACATCTTGTAAACATCACTCAAGACAGCATCCAATTTACCCGCTCTCATCCAGTTATGTAAACTACGAAAGGTCAACACTGCATCAGCTGTTTGATCGTGCGCCGACAAATCAGTAACACCCGGATTAAAGTCTATGGTTTGAACGTTGTCGTAAATTGAATGTGCCGCCATTTTTTTGTCAAAGCCCTGTCGTGATTTTTTATAATAATCACTACCGGCCTCGGGATCAAAATGAGCCGCGATTAATTGCCCTTCATCGGCTAAATAAGGTGCCAGCACTTCGGTGTACCATCCGCCACCTGGCCACAGTTCCACCACCGTCATATTCGGCTGAATACCGAAAAACGCCAGCGTTTCCTGAGGGTGCCGAAATTCATTTCTGGCAATATTTTTTTCTGAACGATGATCACCTGTGATGATATCGCTCAATTCATGTGAAGTCTGGCCAGCCTGAACGGTAGATGCCAATACAAGTAAAGTGACCGCTGAAACCAGCAATTTTTTCGTCTGTTGAATCATAATTTCCTCTCTATGGTTAATGTAGATGACAATTCAGAGTTAATTCAGTTTGTTCATCATATTATGGGCTTTCACTGGTTAATTATACGAGGTTTAACATGAAAAAAATATCAATTCTATTCATTGCTTTATCGTTGCCTTTTTCCGTATTGGCTTTTAATTTTGCCAAACCCGATGAACCTTCGGGTAAAATTGTATTAAATGATGCCAATAAGGCAAAGCTGCTCTATCAGATGGAATTGGTTGCTGTTAATGGCGAAAATGTACCACGTCGTGGTCACGCCTTTTGGCTTAAGCCCGGTGACTATGAACTCTCCTTCTTTCCCAAACTGGATGACTATGCGAAAAAACACATGGGCTTAAAAGAACGTCGGAATGCAGATAAGGAATTGGTGGTTGTCTCTTTTAAAGTGGTGGAAGGAAAAAACTATTATTTAGCCTATGATGCCCGCGCCGAAAATTCACTTGAATGGCAACCCATTGTTTATCGCGTTGAATAATCAGTACCCTTTGATTCACCCTAAATTCAGCTAATATCCGTATTATATTCAACATTAAACATAACGTGAGGTTAAAATGAAAAAATTAATATTAACACTTGTGGCGTTGTCATTGCCTTTTGCCGTGCTGGCATTTGACTTTGCAAAACCAAGCGAACCATCCGGTAAAATTGTTCTTAGCGAATACAGTGAAGCCAAACAGTTGTATCAGGTTAAACTGGTCGAAGTGAATGGTGAAAATGTGCCGGTTCGGGCACATGCTGTCTGGCTTAAGCCGGGTCAATATGAATTAACTTTATCGGCACAAATCGGCAACATGGCAAAACAAAACATGAGCCTTAAATCTCGCCGAGGATTTGATAACCGGGAAAACAAACTTAATTTAACTGTCGAGGCTGACAAAACATATTATCTCGCTTATGACGCCCGCCCTAAAGAACAAGATGATTGGAAACCAATTGTTTACAAAGTTGAATAATTGAACCCATTAAACATACAAAAAAGCGACTGTAAAGGTCGCTTTTTTGTTATCTATTTACCTTTCAATTCATTCAGAAGGCTTTTCATCCCCATAAATGGCAACATAAGTTTCATCAGCCGTTTTAAATCCCCGATACATGCCCGCCGTATTAAACATCATCACCGGCCGGCCTTGTGGGTCCATCCCGATAATACCACCGTCACCGCCCACCGACTGTAAGGTTTGGTTAATCACTTCATCGGCTGCTTGCGCTAAACTTTTACCCTGATACAGCACTCGGGCACAAATATCATGCGCCACCGCATACCGGATAAAATATTCACCATGACCGGTGGCTGAAATACCGCAACTTCTATCATCGGCATAGGTGCCGGCACCAATCACCGGTGAATCACCAATGCGACCCCAGGCTTTATAAGTCATCCCGCCGGTGGAGGTGCCGGCAACAATATGGCCTTGTCGATCAATGGCCACCGCTCCGACGGTGCCAAATTTAAACTCATGATCCAGCACATCGCTGACAGCGGCCTCTTTTCGGCCTTTTTGTCGGGTCTTCTCATCCACTTTCTTCCAGGCTTCAAGGCGTGCTTCAGTGTCAAAATAACTGTTTTCCACCTGATCCAAATCCTGTGCTTTGGAAAACGCATCGGCGCCCTCACCGGCCAGCATCACATGCGGAGAATGCAACATCACCGCCCGGGCAGCCAGAATCGGGTTTTTAGTGTATTTCACCCCGGCCACTGCACCGGCTTGTAGATCCGAACCGCGCATAATGGAAGCATCCAATTCATGGCCCTTTTCACGGGTATAAACCGCCCCTTTTCCAGCATTAAAATTGGCTGAATTTTCTAAGATCATAATGGCCGCCACCACCGCTTCACCGGCATCCTTACCGGCTTCTAACGCGGCATAACCGGCCTCTAAAGCCTGGTTTAAATCGGCTTTAATCGTGGCTTCTTTTTCCGCACTTAACTGTGAGCGCTCAATGGTTCCAGCACCACCGTGAATAACAATGGCTATCGGCTTATCGGCTGACACCGCGCAAGCCATAAAAGTCAATAACAACGTAGACAGTAATTTCATTATTTTTCCTCATATTTATCGTGGTCATACCACCGATTCTAACAAAATATGGATCAACGCAGCGCTTTTATCAAAATTTTAAGGCCTTGTATGTTATTTTAAAATACCTATTAAAAACTGAATAAATAGACCATGCCAAACCCAAGCATCAAAAACGAAGACCAATATCAGGCACTGCGCGATCAGGGTTACAGTAAAGAAAAAGCCGCCCGAATCGCCAACACCAATGAAGCCGGCGAAAAAGGTGGCGAAGCCAAACCCTACGAAGAGAGAACCAAAGAAGAACTCTACCAACAAGCCAAAAAAGTCGGCATCGAAGGCCGCTCTGATATGTCTAAAAAAGAATTGATTGATGCTTTACGAAACCACTGAAACAATCTTTGAGGCATTAAAATGTCTGATATGGACGGAAAATCCATAAAAACCACCGACTTTGATAAAAATCTAACGTCTGCTGTGTTAACCTTGCGCCTTTCACAAAAAATAAACTATTATGGAAATCAAAAAAGATTGTGTGGTCGGTATGCACTACAAACTCACCGATGATCAAGGCCAGGTATTGGACTCATCGGAAGGCCGCGAACCGTTAAAATTTATCCAAGGCGCCAACAACATCATTCCGGGACTTGAGAAAGCCATGGAAGGTAAGCAGCAAGGCGATCAATTCGATGTGACTGTCGAGCCTGAAGAGGCTTACGGAGTCCGCCATGAACAAATGATTCAAAAAGTACCCAGAGATGCTTTTCAGGGCGTTGATGAATTAAATGTCGGCATGCAGTTTCAGGCCGAAACTCAGCAGGGTCAAATCCCGGTGAAAATCACTGCCATCGACGGAGATGAAGTGACTGTTGACGGCAACCATGAATTGGCCGGCCAACGCTTACACTTTAATGTTAATATCGAAGAAGTGCGAGAAGCCAGCAAAGAAGAGTTGGAGCACGGCCACGCCCACTGATTCAGCTTAGCAAAATCCAAAAAGCCGGAATTTATCCGGCTTTTTTTTTGATCTTTACATGTGGTCATTGGACAACATATATGGATTAAGACACCCTCATTTAATATTGGCGTAATACGCTGCTAAATTTTCAATATCGCTGTCAGAAAGACCTGCTGCCATGGGAGCCATGGTTGGGTCTGTTCTGTTACCATCTCGAAAATCTTTTATTTGTTTCACTAAATAGGCTTCCTTCTGCCCGGCAAGGTTTGGCCAAATTGGGCTTGGGCTGACGCCGTTTGCACCATGACAGGCCGCACAAACCGCAGATTTTGCCTGACCGGCTGCAACATCAGCCGCTATGGCTGCAAAAGGGGTAACACTGAAGGCAATCAACAACAATAACTTTTTCATAATCGTACCAGAGTTAAAAGCCAACGATTATAGTCCTTAGGCAGTTCAAACACATACGATAAAGCCGATTACAGGCTTCTTTTTTAAGCTATTATTGACCTATATCAATTTTTATTTAATTAAACGCAGGCCAACCAAAAAAACCGCCCAAAGGCGGTTTTTTTTAAACGTGTATCAATCAGAATTGATACGAAACTGTGGCTTTGATATTTCTGCCGGGTTCATAATCTGTCAAATGCAATCGACCAAATCGCGGATGCACAGAATTACCTGTCCGTGATGCATGAGAAGCATAATACGCATCAAATACATTATCTACACCCAAAGTAATCATTAATCCGCGCAACTTATTTTGTGGTTGCCATTGCGCTGATACGTCATGAACATCGTAATCATTTTTAGGGTTCGATAAATAATCTAAATCATAGCGGGCTTCCAGATCATTAACCCAGCGACTATTCCAGCTGAATTTGATGTCCTTATCACGCCACAGATAGTCCAGAGCTATATTGATGTTATCACCAATGGTACGGTCTAAACGCGCACCTTCGAACGACTCGTAACCGGCAAAGGCTGAAATTTCACTATCTTGTTTAGCATAGGATAAGACAGCATGAAAATCACCCCGGTTGATACCGACGTAGGATTCAAAACCATCCATAACCGCATCACCAATATTATTATCAGAATATTCTTCAATATAATTATCAATTTCGGTTCTGTATAGTGTTACACCGGCATGTAACCATTGACCGCTGTCATAGTTGACACCCAATTGATAATTAACACCGCCTTCGGCTTGAATACCGGGATTGGGGGTATCACCCAAACCGGCTCCTACAAATACTTCTGATAATTCCGGGGCTTTAAACAATTCTGTTCCGCTAAGCTTCAACGTCCAGTGTGATCCAAGCTGTTGTTCAAGAGCCAAAGCAAAGCTGACATCATCATAACTATCACTCACCACCATTGAATCCACATCGCTGTAATCATAGCGCGCTCCCGGAATAACTGAGAATCCTCGGCCCAGATGAATACGGTCTTGAATATACATGGCCCAACGATCCAAAGCCTCTCCACTAACGCGAATACCTTCATTGGCATAACGGGTGCGGTGGTTATTCAGCTCCAGACCATAAGTTAACGCATGTTCAACATTATTTTGCAGGGTTGATTGGCCCAGAACATTTAATCCTCGATTTATAGCGCGCCCTTCAACAATCACTGGAGAGCCGGGAAACACATCAGCAATGCCTTGCTCGTTACGCCATAAATCACTGTCGTTATAATACAGCGTTGTGTTTAACGTGTTGTGCTGACCCCAGAATAAGTCATGGTTAAGTGTCACTGTTTGGCGATTAAATTCTGTGGGGTAGACCAGCGGTAAACCTAAATTTTCTGCAATCGCCTCATCTGTGGCTAATCCCATGTCAGGCCGATAACTATAATCGCCTGCATCCTGGTAGTCTTCCAGTGATAATTCCAGACGTTGGTTTACATTGATATCGTAACCCACTTTAAACAGCGCATCTTTGGTGGTACCGGCCAATCCTTTTACGACCCCCGTTTCATTAATAACTTCACCATCAGCGCCTGTAATTTGTCCGCCACCCACTTTATAATTATCGCGGTCGACATGGTTATAGTAGAACAGAAAATCTAATTGGTCATTCCATTGACCATACAGCGACAAGGCACCGGCGGTGTAATCATTATCTGCCCATGAACCTTGAATACGACCACCAAACTGCTGACCATAAAACAACAAATCCTTGGCATCTTTGGTTTCAAAACGCGCCGCGCCGCCCAGACCACCGGTGATGACCGAATTGGTGCCCACTTCAAGTTCGACAGCTTTCAATATATCTGCATGAATTTGTAAATTACCTGCATGATGATACATATAGGTGTTTTGAACGGCACCATCAATGGTGACATTTAAATCACGATCATCCAAACCACGAATATTAATACGCTGATTCAGCGAATGTGCACCACCGACTTCAACGCCGGGAATACTTCGCAACAAATCACTCAGATGATCTGCCTGACGTAAAGTTAAATCAGAATCATCGATATGAACCGAAGTAGCCTGCACCCGTGTTCCCCACACTTTCATGGCATCCATTTCTTCTGAGGATTCGTTTATTTGGTTTTCATTTTCAGTTTGCAAATCACTTTGAAGGTTATTATCTTGTGTAGTTGGTTCTTGTTCATCAGACCAGGCAGACAAAGCAACCGTTAAACATATAAGACTAATGAGTGTTCGCATAGTTATTCCTTAATTATTGTGGTAAAACTTCAAAAGTGCCTAAATAATTAACATACGCTTTATCGTATGCTTCTTTGTCCACTGAACGACGATGTGACAGCTCTAAATAAAAGCGCCCGGCTTGTGATAACGGCAGTTTTATTTGACCCTGATCATCAGTAATCAATTCAATAACCTGTTCATCATCGCGGTAACGGGTGCCTTCCCAGACCATAATGACTTCAGCGCCCACCAAAGGTTGGTCATTGACTGTAAATCCGAATACGCCTTCCTCGCCCTGATAAAGATCATTGGGGTGGGTTACAGGCTTAAATTGAACACCTCCATTGCTTTCAGCAAAAACCTGATGATTTGGCGCGCCGAGTGTCACATAAGATTCAAGTGTACTGTCTGATTTCGCCACTTCTTGACTGAACACATTTTGTGGCAACTTGTTTTTTATTTCGTCAATGGAAGCAGCACGCATGCGTTTGGTTTCACCTTGTTCAGTTTCTTTATACTGAACAAAATATAAGGTATTAGCCGCCACCACCTTATAAGTCCCTCTTTGGCTAACTTCAAAATCAAATGTGCTGCGTCGATGTCCTTTTGATTGATTACTCAAGGTCACATTTTCACCGCTTGGGCTCACCACCCGAACAGTCTCTAACGGCCAGGGACGATCAGGGTAAAATAAATTATTGGACACACTGGCATCAACAGTAATCCATTGTGCCTCGGACACTGAGAACAGTGAAGGTAAGACCCACCGTTTATGGGCCGAGGCTGACAAAGCCAGCACCAGTAGCATCATAGATACAATTATTTTTTTCATGACATAGATCCTCTTATTGTGTAACAGATATATTTAATTTGATTGTGCCTAGTTCTTGATTACCTGCGGCCTCAATGATTTGATTCGTGGTGGCAGGCCATTCAAACGGCAATGAGACGACTTCCCGACCACCCACTTCGCGGGCAGCTTCAACCATTAATTGATAGTTGCCAGGAGGCCAGTCATTTTCTATAGATATGGGTTCAAGTACCAACTTATGGGTGCCCGGTCTCCGTGTGGCGCCGGTTATACCGTCAAAGGGTTCTGTCTGACGACGTCCTGTTTTTCGCCACCATTGGCGAATATCTTTCAGCCACTTGAGTTGATCGTCATACCACAAACTGGTGGATTTCACGGCTTGGCGATTTTCATTTTCAACCCAAGTAGCAATATAGGGCGCGTGATACTCAGAAACATTGTGCTTGGGAATTTCAATCGTGAGCTCAAAAGTAACTTCCTGGGCCATCAACAGTGGCGACAGCATACAAAGTAAAATTGCTATTTTTTTCATAACTTAACCATAAATAAAAAGTAATATAGCTGGTATTAATAGGCCGGCCGCCGTGATATACCAGGTACTGGGTCTGCGTTTACTGTGTATTTGAAGCAAAAATAAACCGGTTACACAAAAAACCAAGGTTGCAATCGCAAATATGTCAATAAACACTATCCATACGGTGGACGTGTTTCGGCCTTTATGCAAATCATTTAACCAGGCAACCACACCTCTGTCAGAGTTTGAATACAATACTTCACCTGTATCCATATCTATTGACATCCAACGATCACCACCAGCAAAAGGTTGCTGGATATATATCTCATAGGAAGACCATTCAAATTGGCTTCGCTTGAAGTTAAATTGATGATCTGTGTTTTGATTGATCCAACGCGTGAGTTCTTCAGGCAATGTATCCGGCGCTTCAATTTGATTTAATTGTTGGTGCAACTCATTATCCAACTGATATACTGCCTCGAATGTATCTGCCTCTGACTCAAACCATTGAGGATGATTTAGCGTAATACCCGTAATGGCAAACAGCATCATGCAAATTAGGCAAATTGCAGAACTCATCCAGTGCCAAACATGCATTTGTTTTTTCCAATTGAACCGCTTCAAGGGAAATGCCCGATAACAAAAATGCGAATCATACGCATTTGCGCGATAATTATCAATAAATAATTACGCTTGTTTTAAAAGAAGGAACCTAATTCATGACAACGATGACGGAAACCAGAAATTTAATTTGCTCAGCACCAAGGCGCACTCAACTATTAAAGTATCAAAGTTGATGTATAAAAATTAACGCTTACAAGCGTACTCAAAAACCCACCGCAGCCGGACAGCTACGGTGGGCGATTAATATTCATTGAGTCGTTTTAAAAAAACCGGTGATTTAAACCTACATAAAAACCGGCGCCCGGTCGGGCATAGCCAAAAACTTCCTGATAGTTATCATCGAAGACATTATCAGCACGGACATAACCACGGGTTTTATCGCTAAATGCCCAGCTGGCATTTAAACTCATGGTGGTAAAGCCATCGAGACGGATTTTTTCAGTGAGAAAGGTACTAGGTGAATAGAAGTTGTCTAACTGACTGCTTTGGTGATGAATGCTGGTGTAGAGTCGACCACGCTGATGGGCAAAATCGTAGTTCAGAGTTAAGGTGGCAATGTGCTTGGGGCGTCGGACTTCGACTTGAGACACGCCCATGTCATCCTCTTCCGTGGCGTCCGTGTAAGTATAGTTTAACCGACTTGAAAAATTTGACGTCCACTGTCCTATCCAGCTGAACTCAAGCCCATTTCGCTCACTGTCATTGTCCTTGTTACGGGCGGTAAAGGCACCGGCATCCATATTAAATACGTAACCGTCTATCTCATCGGTTAAATCCTGATTAAAATAAATAAAGGCGAGTTGATGATTGTGATAATCAACTTCATAGGCCAGTTCATAGGATTTGGATTGTTCCGGTTTAAGCTCAGGGTTGCCAATAAATTGCGCCGGAAAATAACCAAAGCGCTCAATAAAAGAAGGCGCTTTACTGCCGCTGCCAAGGGTAGCCCGAAATCGCTGTTGCTCACTCAATTGATAGCGACCGGCTAATTGAAAGTTATTAACATCCTCAAAACGATTGAAATTATCATGACGAACCGAGCCTTGCCAGTTAAATCGATCATTGATCTGACCTTGTAGTTCAATGGCAATACCGGTAACGTCATAGGATTGTTTTTGGTTGGGGTCACCAAAATCAGTGGCGGCACCGGCTTGGGTAAAATCAATGGTTCGATGGTCCACAAGAACATTCAAGCGATCTTTAGCCTGATTACCGAGGCGCCATGAATTTAAAAGTTTCATTTCATGGGTCTCTGCGGTGGTGCGACTGTCACGCCCAAACAAATTATAGTTTTCTCCTTCGGTGTCACTAAAATGGTAATCAAACCGGCTCATCCACCGGCTGTTATCAGGGTTTATGCGCAGTTGCGCCATGGCGGTTGTTAAAGTACGTTCTGTCCATAAATCCGCATCAACCGGTAAGCCTGTAACCATAAAATCGGTTCCATCATATTCATTCATGGCATCACTGTGGGAAAACCGCACGGTGCTACTAACCGTATCTGACCAATCATTGTCTAATCCCAAGCGTGCTGTGAGGTTTTCATAACCATCCTTTTCATTCCCCTGTAAGGCAATGTTACTGCCACCGCTGTCGACACCGGTGACACCACCATTCAGACGCCA
Organism: uncultured Marinicella sp.; assembly: GCA_947502925.1. GTDB lineage: Bacteria > Pseudomonadota > Gammaproteobacteria > Xanthomonadales > Marinicellaceae > Marinicella. The sequence continues at coordinate 300,178 of CANNBS010000001.1, forward strand.
ATTATTCTGCACATAGCCACCTGAAACAGCCGTCTTTAGGCTGTTAAAGCTACCATATTCAAGATCAGCATTCAGGTTTTTTTCATCGGTTTGTTTAGAAATAATATTGATCACCGCACCCAGGGCATCGGTGCCCCAGATGGCACTTTGCGGGCCACGGATAATTTCGATGCGTTCAATGTTATCCAATAAAGCATAGTTAAACAAAAATTCATCGTTACCACTGGCATCGTTGAGCCTAACACCATCACGCAACACCAACACATGATTAGCCTCAGCGCCACGAATACGCACTTGGGTTTGGGTACCTATTCCGCCGGACTGATTAATCGCAAAACCGGGTACGCTTCGCAAAATATCACTTAAATAAAGGTGCCCTGAGGCGTCGATTTCATCGCTGTCAATAACGGTTAAACTACCGCCGTAGTCAACAGCGTCCATCGGTGTTAAACCGGCGGTCACCACCAGCGGTGTGAGGGGTTTCTCAGATTGGTCTGCTTCGGCAGACACGGTTAAAGACAGGCATGCTATGAGCACACCCCAATAATAGGAATAAGGCATTATACGCGCTCCTGTTCCACCCGAACATGGGATTGTGATAGATTACAAACAGGCCGGTCTCCGGACTCAAAGCGTGACAAAATGACAATTTACTATACCTTCCCATGAATCATCACAGTGGTGTTTATAGCAAATGATATTGACTATATTTTAGTCCCTATCCGCTTTTTACCGTTGCGGGGGCAGTGTTGGAATTGAATTACTCGCACCAACTTCCCGTTTTGCGCGTCATTAAAAATAAATGACGGCACACCTGTTCGGCTTAGCAGACATCTTAGTGAAAGGCCTGAAAGCTGTCAATAATTCTTATGATAAAAGCGATAATAACAAGCCATCAAAAAACCGGCCAGCCACAATGGCATCAAGGACTGTGTTGAGTGTATTTTTTCAGGTATTCGTATTTGGCTTGATAGAGGGCGGTGACTGAGTTTGTATGGCTATTTTCTAAGGCTTGCTTCATGGCTTTCAGTGCTTTGTCTTGTTCGCCTAAGAAAAAATAAGCCTTGGCCAAACCCGCTGACGGCTCATGCAAATAAGACGCTTGCCGTTTGGCTTTTTTGAAATATTTTATCGCCTGTTGGTAGTGGCCATCGAGCAAGGCCTGATCAGCAATATCAATCCACTTAAAGGGATCAGGATCATCGTAATCTTCAATCACCTCTGCCACTTTTACAGCTTCTGAAAAGCGCTCTTTTTCTAACAAAAACTGATGATAGTTACTGAGCAGTTCCAGTTGATTCTTAGCCAGGGATAAGCCGTGAATAAATACATTTTCCGCATAGTTCTCATAACCCATTTGACGATATAAAACCGCCAGCATATTTAACGCAATGGGATTATCCGAATCAATTTGAAGGGCTCTTTTAATATGCCAGTAAGCGATTCTGCTTTTGTTCTCAACCAGCGCTTCTGCAGCCACATTACTGTAATACATGGCCTGAAACTCCTCTTCATTAACACGGCGCAGGGTTCGTGACCCGGCGGTTGAGTAATAATCAATTTTCAGATTAAGCGGTTTACTCGAATAAAAAACACCACCCACTTTTTTCTCATAAATCACCGTTTGAATATGCTGTGAACTGAGCAAATATCCATTTTCACGCTGAAACACCGGCGGTGTTTTGGCCAATTCAAAATGAACACCTACATGGGTGGTTTGAGCCAGGGCATTGGTTAACAGTGCCAGGGTTAAACAATTCCCGGCGTTATGTTCTAAGGCTTGTTGCGCAGTGAGGGTTTTGGAATAGAAATTAAAATGCTGTAGTCTATCTTGCAGATATTGATAAATAACTTCTATATCAAGGCGATTGCGATTTCGGGGTTTGCGCAATTCTTGTTTAAAGGCATCTTTTTGCGCTTCACTTAAGGTAAAAACAGATTCAAAATCAGCCGGTTTAATCTCAGGCATCATCAAGCTGTCATTAAAAAGATCAGCCGTACTGAAATCGCTAGTAATCTGATAGGTTTTAACAGAGGAGCAAGAAACCATCAAAACGCAAGCCAGCACCGTGATAAAAAAGATAACAATTGTTCTTTTCAGTGGCACCATACCATTATTATAGCGCAATCCATCCAAGCCTGTTATTGATTTATCAACAAATCATATGGCATCTTCACCGGTTTCACCGGTGCGAATTCGAATAACTTGTTCCAGTTCATGGATAAAGATTTTACCGTCACCGACTTTATTGTTACCGGCGGTCTGTAACAGGGTGTCAACGATGGTGTCCACCTGATCGGCCGGTGCCGCAATTTCGATTTTGAGTTTCGGTAAAAAATCAATCACATATTCAGCACCACGATAGAGTTCTGTGTGGCCTTTTTGTCGGCCAAAGCCTTTGACTTCGGTGACCGTGATGCCACGAATGCCCACATCTTCAAGGGCATCACGTACATCATCTAATTTAAACGGCTTAATAATGGCCGTGATCATTTTCATCGCAATGCTCCACTTATTACCACGGTAAAACCTCACCTTCGGCATGCCAAAACTGACCGGTATTATCCAAATTCAGTTCTTCCATACGCTGAATTAAACCGGCGGCGGCATGATCTGCGTCAACATAACCTTTGTTGTCGGTCATGTCGGTTTTCACATAACCGGGATGCAGGGCGGCCACGGCGATGCCCTGGTCTTTTAAATCAACGGACAAACTTTTAGCCGCCATATTGGCCGCCGTTTTACTCATACGGTAACCATAGCTACTGCCTGAATCATTGTCTTCGATGGATCCCATGCGGCTGGTGACAATACCTACTTTAGCTTTGTCAGCCAAAACCGGTAATAATTTCTCAGTGACCCGCAAGGGTCCCATGGCATTCACCACAAATTGTTGTTGTACCGATTCATAATCAATATCACCCAAGGTGTTACGCTTTAAAATACCGGCATTATTAATCAGATAATCAATTTCACGGCCTTCGATGTGATTTAATAAGCGCTGTAAATCATTGTCATCGGTGACATCGATATCAGCAATGACCTCAACATCCAAATCCACCAATGCCTGACTTGGGGTTCGACAAACCGCCAGGATATGATGGCCTTTGGCTTTTAGTTGTTTGGCTATTTCCAAGCCGATGCCGCGGTTGGCACCGGTTACTAAAACATTCTTCATGGCTAAACTCCATGTTGTAAAACAATAATTTTAACAAGCCCACCCAAAACTGGCAAACTGACTTTATTTTAGCTGTGTCCGATTGTGGGGAAATAACATACGAAAGCAACTGCCTTTATTCAGCTGACTGTCGATGCTTAATTCAGCCCCGTGCTTTAAACCGATGTGCTTCACAATGGCCAGACCCAAGCCTGTGCTGTCTTGTTTCTGCTTCACTGAATGGGTGACCCGATAAAACCGCTCTGTCACATGGGGTATATGTTTGGCGGCGATTCCCGGACCGTTATCTTTGACCTGCAAACAAGCTTGACCATCCTGCCTGAACCAAAGAAGCTGAACCTCTGTTCCCGGTGGCGTATGTAAAACTGCATTATGTAATAAATTAAGACAAACCCCGGTGATTTCAGACTGATTGCCCTTTAGCCATAAATCAGAATCAATTTGTGCCGTAAAGTGATGTTCTCGCGCATCCGTGCCGTGTTTAACGTCATTAAACAGCCGATTCAGTAATTGAGGCATATCGATCATATCCTCTTCCTCACTCATGACCGTATCATGTTCAATCCGAGACAAGGTCAACATATCAGCGATGATCTGCGACATGCGCTGACTTTGCTCATAAGCCTGTTCAATGGCTTGCTTGAGTTGTGGCATTTCGGCACTGCGGTTTTGCAAATATTCCAAATACCCGGTAATCACCGTCAACGGAGTCCTGAGTTCATGAGAGGCGTTGGCCATAAAGTTTTTACGGGATTTTTGTAAGGCTTCCATGGCACTGATATCATGAGCCAATAATAACGTGCGATGTCTGTTGGCTTCAATCACGCGAACCTTAATTAAACGCTCCGGCGCCGTGGGCTGGACTGCTTTCAACCCATCTTTAGCCGCCTTTTCCGGGGTAAAATAGTTATGATCAAATAAACGCATGATTTTTGAATCCTCAAAAACCTGCTGTAAAGATTTGCCGACATCGGACGGTGATAAATCAAACATCTGCTCAGCGTGTTCGTTCAGGTATTTGATGGTAAGTGCTTTATTGACCAGTATCGTGGCATAAGGCAGGGCTTCCACCATGGTTCTGAATTGTTGAATAAGTTCCTTGTTATTGTCTTGAACCGCTTTGGCTTTTTGCCGTTCCTGAACCAGCCGATTAACCGGCGTGACCAATAAACCAAACATTTTCGGTGGTTCTAATTGTTGGTCATTCTTTTGAAACCAGCGATACAATCGAATTAATCGCATCAGCCACCAGGCCAGATAGACCGCCAACGCAGTGCCAGCCCCAAGCCAAAACCAGCCCCCAAACCAGAATCCGCTGATAAAGGTTGCCGTACAGACAATCACCAGACCTATAAAAATCCACTTCTCTTTGCTTAAATTGTTTGTTTGTGATGTTACTTTCATATTTGATGTGAGAGTTCTTGCCTAATAGTAGTCGAAATTTATGACAAATCGACAATAAATCTGGTAAATTTTCGCATTCATTAATTTAATATAATTGCCCATGTTTAACTATCAGTTTTTCATTGTTCTATTGGTTTTGACTAACACCGCAACCCAAGCGGAAACTGATCCCGCCGCAGAACTTCAGCATTTAAAGGCTCAACTGAAAGCCTTAACCGCTCAAGTCAACCGACTGGAACAACAGCTGCAATCAGAAAACAGGGCGCCTCAGAATAAATCAGAAGATAACGTTCAAACAGAAGACCAAGCCAGCGAACCTGTGATCCGTTTTTCAGGTGATATGCGCGGTCGCTATGAATACATTGATAACCGCGGGCAGGCCATTCGTGAACGCAGCCGTATTCGATTACGCCTGGCTGCTGAAGCCGACATCAATGATGCCACCTCTATGCATGTCCGTCTGGCCACCGGCGGTGATAACCCGACTTCCACCAACCTGACTTTAGACGGTGGTTTTAGTCGCAAGGATTTTGGACTGGATCGTGCCTACATCAAACACCGGCTTAATGACCAACAACAACTACAACTGGGCAAAATGAGTAACCCTTACCAACGCATTGGCGGACATGGGATTTTGTTTGACAGCGATTTAAACCCTGAAGGCCTGTCCTGGAAACTTGCTCAACAGCAGTGGCATGCAGTCATCGGCGCATTTTATCTGGATGAACGAAAAAATGACGACAACATCATGCTGTATGGTGGCCAGGTGGCTTTTAAACACGCTTTTTCAAACAGCGCCATTCAGTTAGGTCTGGGTTATTTTGATTATGACAATCTTAAAGGCGCGCAGCCCATTTACCAAAATGAACGCTTCGGCAATCGTTTCAATAACAAAAATCAGATGATCAATGATTTTAACATTGCCGAAATAACTGCGCATTATGACAACGACCAGTTACCACGCCCCTTAACTTTATTTAGTAGTTATTTAAACAACACCGCGGCCGATGACGAAAATGAAGCTTTTGTCGCCGGTTTCAGCTACGGCAGCGCCAAAAAGCCAGGTGACTGGCAACTGGGTTACAGCTACCAATACACCGAAGCCGATGCCGTTTACGGCCTGTTTAATGATTCAGACTTCGCCGGTGGTCAAACCGATTCACGGGGTCATATGTATCAATTTGGCTATGGGCTCACTCAAAATACATCGCTGTCTTTCACCTGGATAGATGCGGTGAGAAACATGCATCTGGGCACCGCCACCGATTACGACCGTTTAATGCTGGATCTCAGTTACTGGTTTAAATAGGCTTTCCCTGACAGGCCATCACAATTACATTGGTCAGCAACCGCCTGAGATGTTAAAATTTAATGATATATTCAGCCATTCATAATCCATGAACGATAAAGACAACACACAAAATGATAACCATGCCGAATCTGATGTTATTGAAGTAACCGATCAAGATCAACAGCCTGAGTCAGAGGACGTCGAACAATCACCACCTCAACAAGGTGGCCGCGGTCTGGCCGTGTTCGGACTATTACTGGCCTTATTGGCTTTGCTTACGGCCGGCTGGGTATATTACAAACTTGAATTTCAGACAGAAGAACCTCAGGCTCTGGATCAACTGGACGCAATGGCGAGTCAACAAGATCTCAATCAATTACAAAGCCGTGTTGCTCAGGTCGAAAAAGAACTGAAACAACAATCGCAATCAGTTAATCAAAACAAGCAAGATATCCAGCAACTTCAGCAAAGCTTGAGCGAATTGCCAAACAATGAATTTGATGCTGCGCCCCTGGAACAAAGAATCAATGATTTACAACAACAACTAACCGCACTAAAAAACCAAAAGCAGGAACAAAGCAGCGAACCGCAAACTAAAGAATATTTATCGGCGCTGGCCCGGGCACAAAGCGTTCGAGCCTTGAAAACAGTGCAATTGCTCCTCACTCAGCAACAAATCCCTCAAGCGGTGGAAGTCCTGAAGCAGTGGCGCAACAATAACCATTTACCTTTGGCGGTACAAACCCGGTTACAACAATTGGTCACCACCCTAAGCAATATCGCAACACCGGATGTCAATCAGCTCAGACAACAGCTGACGGCCATTAAAGATAACATCATGGCATTAAGCCTGACCACAGAAACCCAGCAAAGTGAACAACCGGCCTGGTACGAACGGTTTATTACCGTGAAAAAAATCAAAGCCGAGCAACAGGATCTTAACAGTGCCGATTTACAACAACTCAAAGCCAACGCCGGTCATTCAATTCAACAGGCCGAATTGGCACTGGCCTTGCAACAACCGGACTTATGGCATGATGCACTGCAAAGAACCAAAAACATTTTGGCAAAAGCACCCATCGACACCCAATCTATCGGGCAGCAAATTGAACAGCTTGGCCAACAAAATATCACTGCTCAGGTACCCGACAATTTAGGCATCCAGGCCCTTATTCAGCAAATTGAGGGCATCACAGAATGAAAAAATTTGTGGTGACAATCATTGTTTTGGTGCTACTGATGGCTGCTGCCTGGTTAACACCTTTGTTGTTAAAAAATCCCGGGCTGTTACAACTGGAAATACTCGGCTATCAGGTACAAATGACCGCCATCACCGCCGCTGTTTTAGTACTGGCTTTGCTGGTAACGCTCTGGTTACTGTGGGGGTTACTGAAAGCCCCTCAAAAATTAGTCCGCAAGGTCTCCGATTACCGCCAACAAAAACAGTTTGATCAGGGCTTACTGGCCTTCAGTGAAGGTCACTGGCAGAAAGCTGAAAAGTTACTGCTTAAGTCAGCAGAAAAAAGTAAAAACCCACAACTCAGTTACATGGCAGCGGCTCGCGCTGCTTTGGCGCAACAGAATTTAGAATCGGCCATGTCACATCTGGACGCCGCTGAACAAACCGTTGATAACCCCTTAACCATTGATTTAACCCGGTGTGAAATATGGCTTAAATCCGGTCACCTGCAACAAGCCAGGGATTTACTGGAAACCATTTTATCCAGCTACCCGAATAATCCACGGGCAGTGCGCATGATGTTACAGGTTAGTGAACAGCAAAAAGATTATCAACGCATTAAAAACCTGCTACCCAAAGCCCATAAATTATCACTGGTTGATAAACTGCAGAATGAAACCATGCGAGATCAGGCCACCCGTGATGGCTTAACTCATGCCATTGACGAACAACAACTGTTAGCCCTGTGGTCGGAGCTGAGCCGTAAACAGCAAAAATTTTATCTCTATGAATTCTGCGAAAGCGGCTTACGCGTCGGAGCCTATCAAGCGGTTACTGATGAAATCGAACGGGCGCAAAAATATCACTTTGATGACCAGTTGGTTCACTATTGGTCACAGTTACCCCATAATTTAAATCACCGACTAAAAATCGCCGAAAAATGGCATGTACAGCACCCGAAAAACCGCTCGGTTTTACTGTGTTTAGGTCAGTTATATATGGCCAAAAAACAGTGGGGTGATGCCAAAGAAGCCCTACAAAAAGCCTTAATATTACAATCAGACGCCACCGTTAATCAGTTGCTGGCAGAGACCTATCAACAGCTTGATGAGCCTGAACTGGCTTTAGAACATTACAGTCAGGCCAGTCAAAGTAAGGCCTCATTGGTACCGACTGACAAGGCTTAGTGTAGTGTATTGAACTACACTAGTTGGCATTTTATACACAAGCCATCATTTGCCAGGCAAACAACAACCGCTTAAAAGAATCTATTACAATTCAGCTTTTGGAACACGCTGTATCTTATTGATAAATATAGATATTATCTATTTGGGCAAATTTTAACCAATCCACAACGTCTCGTTTGTTTATCCTGTTTTGGACCGATTAATGTCACGTTATCAACACAGTTATCCACAGTTTGTGTGGATAACATTAAAGTGTGATTTTGGGACTTACGCTTTGGCTCCCGGCTCACGCAGCACACCGCTATCCATGGATGCGTCATTCACTTTTGTTACCGAGAAAAGTGAATTTAGACACTCAGATACATTCTGACGGCTAACAGGATTATCAGAACAGCAAACCCAATACGCAAGTGTCCGGTGGGCAGGCGATGGGTCAGGTTGGCACCGACACGAGTACTAAAAAAAGCCCCCGCGACAATTATTAAAGTGGCCGGCCAATAAATATATCGTTCGTTCTGATTGCCCCAGGTCAAAATCAGGTAGCTTAAGGTGCCACTTAAAGCGATAAAAAAACCCAAAGCCGCGGCGGTGCCAATGGCTTTTTGCATCGTAATTCTGTACCAATGTAAATAAGGAACAGTCAGGGAACCACCACCAATGGCAATCAATGCGGACAACAAACCAATCACCAGACCCGCCGGCCATAATCTTAAGGCGGTCAGTGCTGTTGGCCGGTCTTGTTTGGGTTTGAAATCAAACACCATTTGTAGCGCAATTAGCACCATTAAAGTTAAAAACACCAGCGCCACGGTTTGACCGGATAATTGTAAAGCCAGCCATGAAGCCACGGCACTGCCTAAAATCACCGCAGGCGCCAGATGCCACAATAATCGACCGATCACAGCCTGGTGTTTTAAATGGGTTCTGACACTGATCAGACTGTTAAACAGAATCACAGACAGCGAGGTCGCCAGCGCCATGTGTACTACCTGAGATTCAGGCATGCCCTGCCATAAAAAGTAGGCTGATAAGGCTGGCACCATGATGGCGCCACCGCCAATACCGAATAAGCCGGCAAAAAACCCCATCACCAGACCCAATAGCAGTAATAATACTGCGCTTAACATGACTTATCGGCGTTTACCAAACAGCGCTTTCCAGAGCCCGTTAACCACTTTGGTGGTTAGTTTTCTGGTGAAATCCTTACCGACTTTCGTGGCATAGGAATCACGACTGCGGCCACGGTATTTTTTGGATTCTGCTTCCGCCGCTTCTAAGCGTGCCTGTTCAGCGGCTTTCTGGCGTGCCAGTTCAGCCGCCCGTTGTTGTAATTTCTCTTGTGCTGACTCACGGTCCAACGATTGTTCATAAACACCTTTTACCGGCGAACGCGATATGATGGCCTGCCGCTCCTGATCAGTGATGGGTCCCATACGACAACGTGGCGGTGCGATTTTAACCCGTTCGACCACCCGTGGTGCGCCGTTCTCATCTAACGTTGACACCAGGGCTTCGCCTACACCTAACTGACTGATAACATCGGCCGTATCGAAGTTCGGGTTAGGTCGGAATGAATCGGCCACGGCTTTAATGACTTTTTTATCCTTCGGTGTATAGGCACGTAAAGCATGCTGAATTTTATTGCCCAACTGACCCAGTACATTGGCCGGTATATCACCGGGTGACTGGGTACAAAAGTAAACCCCCACGCCTTTGGAGCGAATCAGACGGGCCACTTGTTCAATGCGCCGTAATACCTCGGTGGGACAGTCAGAAAAAATCAAATGGGCTTCATCGAAAAACATCACCAGTTTCGGCAGTTCAGGATCGCCCACTTCAGGCAAAGTCTCGAATAACTCCGTCATCAGCCATAATAAAAAAGTGGCATAAAGCTGTGGTTTCATCATCAGATCTCTGGATTCAAGAATACTGATGATGCCTTCGCCGGATAAATCCTGACGCATCAGATCACTGAGTTTTAAGGCCGGTTCACCCAGCAAAAATTCACCGCCTTGCGACTCGAGGCGCAATAATCGCCGTTGAATGGCGCCAATGGAAGCCGATGTGACACGCCCGTAATTCAATGAAATTTGTTTTTGTTGCTCACCAATATACTGCAACAAGCTGTTTAAGTCTTTGAGATCCAATATCAGTAGATTTTCATCGGCGGCATATTTAAACGCCACCGCCAACACACCTTGCTGGACATCACTTAAATCTAACAGGCGACTTAAATACAGCGGACCAATTTCCTGAATGGTGGTGCGAACCGGATGACCGGCCTGACGGAAGATATCCCAGAATATGGATGGCCTGCCTGAATAGTCGTAATTTTTAATATTAAGTTCTTTGGCGCGATTATCTAAAAAGGGTTTTTGTTCACCGGCCTGGGATAAACCGGCTACATCACCTTTAATATCGGTGACAAAAACCGGCACACCCAACCGCGAAAAGTTTTCAGCCAACACCTGAACCGTCACCGTTTTACCGGTGCCGGTGGCGCCGGTAATCAGACCGTGCCGGTTGGCAAAATTCCCCAGGATGACCGCCGGATTCTCGCCGTGGCCAAAATGTAGTTTTTTGGCCTGACTCATTGTTGGTATTTTGTTTTGAGCCAATCCATCACCGCTGCCAGACCCAGCGCCTCGCCGCCTTCAGTGCCACCGGTGCGATCACCAAAATTCCAACCGTAAGTGTCAATATGAACCCAATCAATGTCTTCATCGACGAAACTTTGTAAAAACAATCCCGCGGTAATACATCCGGCCTGCGGTATGCTGGCGCTGTTGTTAATATCCGCCACGGTGGACTTTAAGTATTCTTTGTAACGCGCCGGTAAAGGCATCGGCCACATTTCATCACAGGTTTTTATGCCGCTTTCTTTAATGGCCTCAGTTATCTTATCGCGGTTACTGAACACCGGCGTCACCGTTGGTCCCATGGCCACCCGTGCGGCACCGGTTAAGGTGGCAAAATCAATTAATAAATCCGGTTTTGATTCGCAGGCATAGGTTAAACTGTCAGCCAGTATCACCCGACCTTCAGCATCGGTATGACCGATTTCAATGCTTTGACCACTGCGGCTGGTAACCACATCACCCTGACGAAAAGCACTGCCGGATACTGCATTTTCGACCGCCGGTACCAGTACTTTTAAACGCACCGGTAATTGTTGCGACATAATGAGTTGCGCCAGGCCCAACACATGGGCGCCGCCACCCATATCTTTTTTCATCCAGCGCATAAACTGCGCGGCTTTCATATTATTACCACCGGTATCAAAACAAACGCCTTTACCGACCAATGTTACTAAGGGCAGACTGTCATCATCACCCCAATTAAGTTCAATCAAACGGGGCGCTTTGTGACTGGCGCGTCCGACAATGTGAATGGTGGGAAAATTTTCACTGAGCAAAACATCACCCACCAACTGATCAAAAGTCATGTGATGGTTTTCGGCAAATTCTTCAGCAAATTCAGCCAGTTCAGTAGGACCCATATCATCGGCGGGCGTATTAATCAGATCCCGCACGGTATAAGTGGCTTCAACCACCGCCAGGTCATAGCTATATTGGCTGTTATCCACCACCAGTTTGGCCTTGTCTTTGGCTTTTAAGTATCGCTCAAAACGGTACTGACCGAAACCCCAACCACGAATAACCGCAGAAGCCATGGCTTCATCTTCGGTTTCTAAATGATAAAACCCTGCCGGCAATTGATTGATTTTTTCGCAGATGCTGTACGGATTGAGGTCTTCAGAAACCACCAGATAGACCTTGCTGAGTTGACCTTCTTTCGTGTAATCAAGAAAAAATTGCCCAGGCTTTTGGCCAAAACCCTGGTTTTCGCAGACATTTTCTAAATATTCACTTTGTAATTTCAGCCATAAGTCAAAACCGGAGATATTAATCGGTTCAACAGCCACGCTGTCGCCTGAATAATCCGTCACAAAACAATCAATCATAATTTTTAATGTGGAATAAAGAGCTATTTATTATACGCTGTGTGACTTTGAATATCGACCAGCAAAAACAGTTAAGCCGGTGGTAAGATCATGCGCATATGCGGAATATTATCCTCAAGATAATAGTCACCGGTGGCCTGAAAACCCAATGACCCGTAGAATCGGGCAAGATATGATTGGGCTGAAATAATTATTGTGCGCTTGCAGTCCTTTTTGTGACAGAACATAATCGCCGCTTTCATCAGCGCCTGTCCCAGGCCCTGTTGCCGCTTATCGGCGTTTACCACCACCCGACCGATGTGATAATGACCTTGATCATCTATCAATACCCGTGCGTACGCATCAATGCCTTGCTGATTTCGGTGAAATACATGCCAGGCAACTAAATCATCTTCATCAATGTCCGGATAGGGGCAATCTTGCTCGATGATAAAGACCTGTTGACGCAGTTGGTAAATGTTTTTAATATCCAGACCGGTCAAATCTGTAAATTGTTCTACTGCAAATTCAATGCCGTGGATGGTTAGGGACTGATGAAGGCTCATTGCTTGGCAATACGTGGATAATGCTTGGATTTGATTTCATCATACAAGGGCTTTTCATTCATAAATGACTCAATCAGATCCATGGTGAGCTGAACAGCTCCGCGGTTTTCCTGAACCAACTTCTTGGCAGCCTGACCCATGTTTTCCCGCAACTGTTTGTCCATAATCAGTTTATCCATATACTGAATGATATCAACACTGTCGGTAACCGTATAAGAACCTCCGCATTGCTCTAACAGCTCGGTAATTTCATCAAAGTTATGGGTGTTCGGCCCCACCAGTACAGGCAATGAAAACACAGCCGCTTCCAACACGTTATGGCCACCAATGTTGGCAATACTACCGCCCACAAAGGCGATATCTGAAGAGGCATAAAATTCCAGTAATTCGCCCATGGTATCGACCACAAAAACATCACCATGAATATCACACAAGCCGGCCTCACTGCGTAATTGCGTGTTAAAACCGAGTTTTCTAAATGACTGGGTGGTAATTTCAAAACGCTCCGGATGCCTGGGAACAATCACCAGCATCAGATCCGGGTGACGCTTTTTCAGCACCGAAAAAGCTTCTAAAATTTGCACCTCATCATCATGATGCGTGCTGGCGGCAATCCACACCATACGGGAATTCTGATAATGATCCCGAATTTCCTGACCTTTATCAATAATCGACTGCTCAATAATAATATCAAATTTTAAACTACCCACCACATAAATTTTTTCCGGTTGGCAGCCCAGTTGTATCATACGCCCGGCATCGGTTTCGGTTTGTGCGGCCACAAATGCGGTGTCGTTAAAGGCTTTGGCTGCTAAAGAACCCACCCACCGATAGCCTTTAAGTGACACTTCTGATAAACGGGCATTGGCCACCACGATGGGTACGTTTTGCCTTTTGCAGAAACGGAATAAGTTCGGCCAGATTTCGGTCTCCATAATGACCGCCAAATCAGGTTTTGTTTTTTTCAAAAAGCGTTTAACAGCACCAGGTAAATCATAAGGCAAGTAAACATGAAAGACCTGGTCACCAAAAATCTGTAATACCCGATCAGAGCCGGTGGGTGTGATGGTGGTGAGCACAAAAGAATGATCCTGATAACGCTCCATCAAGGCTTTAATCAATGGTATGGCGGCATTCACCTCACCCACAGAAACCGCGTGTACCCAGATGGATTTTTTAATATGTTTAGGCGTTTTAAACCAGCCAAAACGCTCATGCCAGCGTTGTAAATAGGCCCGGGTTTTAACACCGCGCATAGCCAGACGCACCAGAACCAACGGCGTTAATAAGGTGGTCACCAGTGAATACAATCGGCTTCTGATTTCTAAGCTTTTCATATTAACGCAACTTTTGTCCGTCACCGGCAACGCGAATTTCTGATGGTTTGTCTGAACCCCCCAGTGGCAAATCCAGGAAGTAAGCCACCTCATTTGACCATTGTTGCGCCAGGACGCTGATGGCAGTGGGTGTTTTTTGTCCGCGTTCGTTGGCACTGGTTGAAATGATGGCGTGGCCTAATTGCTGACAGATATCCACCACAACAGCGTGTCCGGATAAGCGCACAGCAACGGTATTGTTAGGGCCTTTTACGCCTTTGGGAACGCTTGAACTGGCCGGAAAAACCCATGTTGTGTGTCCTGGCCAGGTGTTTAATGCAGCCGCCAAATGATCGCCTGAAACCGGTGCGATTAAAGGCAAAATCTGTTCAATATGACCGGCCGCCAGAATCAATCCCTGGTCGTTGGGTCGCTGTTTTAAGCTGAGAATGCGAGCGACAACGTCGGCTTGCTGGAAATCACCGCCCAAACCGTAAACGGCTTCGGTCGGATAAACGATTAATTCGCCTTGTTGAACCGCCTGTACAGCTTGATCGACGGCTGTACCGATGGTGTTCATTTTTTCTTACGCCGCCTTTTTTTCTTGGCTGGCGCTTTGTCTAATATCTCTATACACTCTTCATGGCTCAGCGATTTGGGGTCGGTGTCTTTAGGAATTTTACCGTTCTTTTTGCCGTTAGTGACATAAGGACCATAGCGTCCGTTAAGGACTTCAATACCATCATCAAACTGCTGAATAATCTTATTGGCATCGGCAATTTTCTTTTCCTTAATCAATTCAAGCGCTTCTTCTAAGGTGATGCTGTAAGGATCGCCGTCTTTAATGCTGACAAATTTATTATCGTAGCGCACATATGGCCCAAACCGGCCGATGTTGGCCGACACCTTCTCGCCTTCTGGTGTTTCGCCTAAATCACGGGGCAGTTTAAACAACTCCATGGCCTCATCATAGGTAATGGTGTCTAGTTTTTGTCCCGGTAAAAGTCCGGCAAACTGAGGCTTTTCCTCATCATCTTTGGTACCGATTTGCACAAAAGTGCCATATTTGCCAATCCGAACAGACACCGGCTTACCTGTTTTAGGGTCGGTGCCGAGCTCTCGTTTGTATTGGGCTTCTTCCCGACTCACCGATTCTTCTTTATGCTCAACCCGTTCGATAAACGGTTCCCAGAATGATTTTAACAAAGGCTTCCAGTCCTTTTCACCTCGAGAGACCGCATCCAGCGAATCTTCTAATTTTGCGGTGAAGTCATAATCTACATAGGTATCAAAATGCGCCTCTAAAAAACGCGCCACCACTTTACCCACATCGGTGGGGATAAAGCGCTTTTTATCCAATTCCACATAATCGCGATTGAGCAAAGTCGAAATAATACTGGCGTACGTTGACGGACGACCAATGCCATATTCTTCCAGGGCTTTCACCAGTGTGGCTTCAGAATAACGCGGTGGCGGCTCGGTAAAATGTTGATTGCCGAGAATTTCGTTAATTTTTACCACATCGCCTTTGGCTAGTTTTGGCAAGCGGTTTTCTTTGGTCTTTTTAACATCATCCAAGCCTTCTTCATACACCGATAAAAAGCCTTTCACCAAAACAGTCGAACCATTAGCACGTAAATTATGGTCATCACCAAAGGTAAAATCAGCCGCCACCGTGCCGATGGTGGCATGAATCATTTGTGATGCCAAGGTTCGTTTCCAGACCAGATCATAGAGCCGAAACTGGTCATTGTTTAAGTCAGATTTAATATCTGCAGGGATAAACGCGGCAGATACCGGGCGAATGGCCTCATGGGCCTCCTGGGCATTTTTTGATTTACTTTTATAGGTGTTGGGTTTTTTGGGGATTTGGTCAGCGCCGAACTTATCGCTGATAACATCACGAATTTCATCGATGGCATCGGCCGCTAAATTTAAGGAATCGGTACGCATATAGGTAATCAATCCCTGCGAATCGCCATTAATTGAGATACCCTCATACAATTGCTGGGCAATTTGCATGGTTTTACGGGCGCTAAAACCGAGTTTTCTGGCGGCTTCCTGTTGTAATGTCGAGGTGATAAACGGCGGTGCTGGTTTTCGTTTGCGTTCTTTTTGGGTCAATTCTGAAACTGTTAATTCATGACCGGCTTGTTCACGCAATTGTTTAAGAATGTCATTGGCTTGTTGCTCATTGCCAATATCGAATTTTTTAAGTTTCTTGCCCTCGAATTGATTTAAACTTGCTTCAAAAGCCTGCTGACCTTTTTTTAAATCACCATGAATGGTCCAGTATTCCCGGCTTTTAAAGGCGTTAATTTCATCTTCCCTCTCAACAATCAATCGCAACGCAGGAGATTGTACACGACCGGCGGATAAGCCGCGGCGAACCTTTTTCCACAACAATGGCGATAAATTAAAACCCACCAGGTAATCCAGGGCTCGACGGGCTTGTTGCGCATCCACCAGCTCATCAGAAATTTTTCGGGGATTGGCCACCGCGTCCTGAATGGCTTTTTTGGTGATTTCGGAAAACACCACCCGTTTAACATCTTTATCTTTTAACAGCCCCCGGTCATCCAGAATTTCCACCACATGCCATGAAATGGCCTCACCCTCTCTGTCCAAATCCGTGGCCAGATAAATGGTATCGGACTTTTTAGCTTCCTTTACGATGGCATCGATGTACTTTTTCTTGTCATCGGGCTCCACATAGGTCATCTCGAAATTTTTATCGGGATCAACGGCACCGGTTTTGGCCAATAAATCTCTGACATGGCCATAAGAGGCCAGAACCTTGTAATCCTTACCTAAGTATTTTTCAATGGTTTTGGCTTTTGCGGGTGATTCTACGATGAGTAAATTTTTGGCCATAGGCTTTAATGTTCACGAATCTCAGCGGCATCGAACAGCAATCGTTCCAAATCGACAAAGGCCTGTTCCTGATCCGGTTGTGAAAATAAAATAATCAAAGCCAGCCATTGTAAATCATCGACCTCGATGTTGTCAGCCTTTAGATAAAGTAAACCGTCAATCAGCAGTTCTCGGCTGTGGTGGTTCAAGATACCCTGAGCCATCAGGTATTCAATAAATGCAATACCATCGTGACCCAGTATTTGCTGTTCTTTCTGACTGAAATGACGTGAGGAATGACTTGTCGGTACAATCAGGTTATTCGGTGCTCGACTCATCTGTTGTAACCACAAAAGCGCCTCTTCAATTAATCCCGGGCTGAATCCAATTTTTTGTAAACCATTAATAATAACTTGACGGTGGTCGGATTCTTTTACGTTGTAGTGCTCGGTCATGTAATTTTCAAAAACATAAACCAAAACATCCATCATATGTTGTTTCATTATAATAACCGTTATCGTTTTAGGTATTTTGCACCGGCTTGCTTTTCAATTAAACCATTGAGTTCAAGAATCAGCAAATCCGACGACACATCAGACGTTGTTAATTCAGTGGCCGTCACCAGATCATCGAAAGTAACCGGATCATAGCCAATGTGTGACAGTAACTGCTGTTGACTGTCTGACAGCTCTATATCGAGTTGTTCACGGCTGTTTTCAAGCTCTTCGGTGGTCGCTGTGCTTATGCGTTGCCGAATTTGTTCACTGAGCATGGACATGCCAGGTTCTAATTCTTGAACAATATCTTCCACTGATTCCACCAAAGCGGCGCCTTGCTTTATCAGCCAATGACAACCTTTGGCCATTGGGTTGTGAATCGAACCGGGTATGGCCATCACCGGCCGGTTAATGTCATAACTTAAGCGGGCAGTGATAAGTGTACCACTTTTCTGTCCCGACTCCACCACCAAAGTGCCTAAAGACAAACCGGCAATAATCCGATTACGCTGTGGAAAATGGCTGGCTTTGGGTGGTGCGTTAAAATCAAACTCAGTCACCACCGCGCCCTGGTGCATAATATCTTTGGCCAGCGTCTGATTTTGTTTGGGGTAAATGCGGTTAATGCCGGTGCCCATCACGGCCACCGTTTCACCGCCAGCATCCAACGCCGCCTGATGAGCTGCGGCATCTACACCAGCGGCCAGGCCACTGGTGATAAGCCAGTTCTTTTTCGCCAATTCATAACAAAATGCGCGGGCATTATCCAAACCACCACGGCTGGCTCGACGGCTACCCACCACCGCCAATTGAGGCATCAATAAAGCGTCAATTCGGCCTTTTACGAATATTAAAACCGGCGGATCTGCCGTGGCTTTGAGTTGTGGCGGGTATAAATCATCGTCAATGGGTAAAACATGATTATGTTCTTTTTCTAACCATTGCAAGACCTCGGTTAGATCATTGTCGTGACATTGGCTAAAATAAGATTGTTGGGATTTTGAGATACCCAGCTCTTCGGGGAAATGCTTTTGCCTGATAACCGAGCCGGCATCACCAAAATAATCAAGCAATCGACGAACGCCTGAATAACCAAGGCCCGGTGCACGGTATAAATGCAACCAGGCCTTGATTTGTTGCTCAACCACCGTTACGGTAATTTAATGTAGTCGTACAGTTTAACTTGACGGTTACCTTCAGTGATAATGGCGTAGGAAATATTTTCAAAGGTTTTAAAGACCATAATATGACCACTGTATTCCATCGGTAAAGTCACCTTGGCTTTAGACGGCCGGAACAGGGTTTTTAAGTCATTTTTTGGGTGCATCACTTCATCCCGAATAACTTTTTCAGGGCTGTAAACAGAATACACATCACCTACATTAATGCCTTGTCCATAACCATGACTGATGGCGACAACCTGACGACGGCCACTGCCAAACAAGGCATTGTTCAAAGCCACCACCCGAATATTATCATCTTCGACAGTGCCTGCTTTTGGCATAAAGTAAGGGTCGAAATTAAAATCATCAATCGGCAACACCAAGTCACCGGATTTCACTTCAGTTTTCACATCAATGATTTCCATGGTGGTAATGTCACCGGTGCCGACACGGGTGACTTCTGCCACGCCTGTTTCAGCCACTTCATAACCCAGAATTTTCACACTTTCCCAATAGGTGCGGTCGATGTAGTTCTTCCAGAACCGTGACATCACCGCATCTGTTGTATAGGGTGATGATTTTTTCCAGGGCACCGACTCGATTTTAAACTCATCAGATGTTTCCCATGGATAATTCAGCGGTACTTCTCGATAGATAACCGTGGGTCGGACAATCGCTAAATGATCGCCCTGTCTGATATTTTTAAGTCCACGCACATAAATTAAATTATCCGTGGCAGACACATTTCGGCCTTCCTCTGCAGCCACCACATACGGGGCCAAATCGATGTCTTCCTTGTTCAGTATTCTGAGCTCACGCAGGAACGGCTCTATGTCTTCCAGTGGAATGGTCTCAACCGCCTGATCATGCTCAATGGTGCGAACTTCAGGTCCTAATTTAACCGTTGGATGGGAGCGGTTAACCGTGATTTGCGGTTGACCATCCACGTAAACCAGATTCAGTTCGTCACCGGGATAAATTAAATGGGGGTTTTCCACCTGCGGATTGGCATACCAAATTTCCGGCCACAACCAGGGTGATTTTAAAAATACGGCGGAAATATCCCACAGCGTATCGCCTTTTTGTACCACGTATTTCTCGGGATGATCATCTTTTAATTCAACATCCTGGGCATGCGTCAACCATGAAATTCCAAGAAACAGGGTCATTATTAGAAGTTGTTTTTTAAACATCATCAGCAACTCTTTGATTTCGCTAAAACTTTAGTTTAGCCATTTTAGGGATAAATTTAAACAAAAATTGTGATTCAGCCGTCATTTTGGTTGAAAAACAGGCTTTTTACCCTAAATATATGACATCAACTCTAGTAAAATGAAGCATTTTAACCCTTAAAACGCACAACACTGTCTCCCTATGGCTTTACTTAATATACTGACTTTACCCGATAATCGCCTGAAAAAGGTGGCCAAGCCCATCGACCAGGTGACAGAAGAAACTAAACAATTAGCCAACGACATGTTAGAAACCATGTACGCAGCACCGGGTATTGGCCTGGCCGCGACTCAGGTGGATGCGCACGTGCAATTGGTGGTTTTGGATATTTCTGAAGAAAAGAATGAACCCAGGGTTTTTATCAATCCAACAATTACCGCCCGAAATGGTGAGCAGGTTCATGAAGAAGGCTGTTTATCGGTGCCGGGCATCTATGCTGATGTCAAACGCGCAGAAGAAATCACGCTTGAATATATGGATTTAGACGGCCAGCAACAAACACTTAATGCAGATGGTCTGCTGGCGGTTTGTATTCAGCATGAAATTGATCACCTTAAAGGCATTGTGTTCTTAGATCACTTATCAGTATTGAAACGCAAAATGGCCTTAAAAAAACTGGCCAAAGTGGCTGAAACAGTCCCGGTTAATTAGCCATTGGGTGCGCTTTAATTACATTCTCATTACGCTCGGGGCCGGTTGAGATAATGGCCACAGGTGTCCGGGTAAATTCCTCAATAAAATTCACCAATTCCCTGGCCTCATTCGGCAAATCATCATAATCGGTTATACCACGGGTGGTTGACTGCCATCCGGACATTGTTTTATAAACCGGCTTGATCGCTTGCCACTGCGCAGCAGACTGCGGAAATCCTGATGATTGCTCATAAGATGTACAGAGTTTAATGTGCTTAAAGCTGTCTAAGACATCCAGTTTTGTGATACATAAACCGGTCACACCATTGACCTGAATGGCGCGCTTTAAAGCCACCAGGTCTAACCAGCCACAGCGTCTGGGACGGCCTGTGGTGGCACCGAATTCAACCCCTTCCTTGGCCAGTTTTTCACCATCATCATCAAACAGCTCAGTAGGAAACGGCCCTGAACCCACCCGGGTGGTGTAGGCTTTGGTGATACCCAAGACATAATCGATGTCAGTACAGCCCAATCCGCTGCCGGTGGCGGCACTTCCGGCGGTGGTGTTTGAAGAAGTCACAAAGGGATAGGTGCCATGATCAATATCTAATAGCGAACCTTGCGCGCCTTCTAATAATAATTTTTTATCGGCTGATTTCAGTTCGTGCACATGTTCAGTAACATCTTCAATCATGGGCTGCAAAATATCAGCCTGTGCACAGATATCAGCATACACCGCATCGAAATCCAAAGGCTGATCCCTGTGATAATTTTCCAACACAAAATTATGGTAATGCAAGACCTCTTGCAACTTATCGCGCAAACTGTCTTTATCACATAAATCGCCCATACGCAGTCCACGTCTTGCCACTTTATCTTCATAGGCCGGGCCAATGCCGCGCCCGGTGGTGCCGATGGCCCCATCACCTTTACCGGCTTCACGTAACTGATCCAGTTTAATGTGGTAAGGCATAATAATCGGTGCTGCCTGTGAAATCAGTAATCGGTCACGGATGCTTACACCGGTGTCTTCCAGTTGCTTGATTTCCTTAATTAAAGATGTGGGCTCAATCACCACACCATTACCGATAATACATTGCACACCCGCCCGTAAAATACCGGAGGGAATCAAATGCAACACGGTTTTTTGATCATTGATAATCAAGGTATGACCGGCATTGTGACCGCCTTGAAAACGAATCACGGCATCAGCCTGCTCTGTCAGCAGATCAACAATTTTACCTTTACCCTCATCACCCCACTGGGTGCCCAGTACCACAACTGTTTGACTCATTCTTGACTCATGACTGTATCATTTTAAAGAGAACGGCACCGACAATCATCATGACAGCGCCCATTATGCGTAATTTTTTATCCGACATTTGGCTGATTTGTTGTAACATCTGCTTCCACTGCTGCGGTGCCAGAAAAGGCATAATGCCCTCTAATACCAACACCAGGGCAACGGCCGCAATAATCGGATGTTCAATCAAGGTTTTGAATTCTTAAAGTATTTAAAAAATTCACTGTTCGGATCCAGAATCATCATATTTTGACCCGACTGATCAAAACTGTTCTTATAGGCTTCAAGGCTGCGCGTAAAGGCATAAAACTGCGGATCTTTTTCATAGCTTTCCGCATAGATTCGGGTGGCTTCTGCCTCACCTTCACCTTTAATTAAATTGGCCTGTTTTTCAGCTTCCGCCACCATAATGCGCACCGCTTTATCGGTGGTGGCGCGAATATTGATGGCTTGCTTGGTTCCATTTGAACGATGCTCGGCGGCCTCAGCCAATCGTTCTGAACGCATACGATTGTAGACTGACTCATTGACCGACTGATCGAGGTTAATTTGTTTGATGCGAACATCAACAATCTCCATACCAAAATCTTCAGCTTTACTTTCGGTGATGGTTTGTAAATTATCCATCAACTCAACCCGCTGAGTCGAAATCACCTGGTCCAACGTTCGCACTGAAAATTCTTCGAGTAAGGCATTTTTAAAGACACCGGCCAGATTATTATTGGCGCGGGCAATGGATCCTTCGTTTGAGGTATAAAACAACTTAACATCATTAATACGCCACTTAACAAAGTAATCAACCATTAAATATTCATTATCGGTGTTAAAAACACGCTCAGGCTTGTTATCCAGCGTCTGAATACGCTGATCAAATTTGCGAACATTATTGACAATCGGCCATTTAAAATGCAAACCCGGTTCATAACCGGCCTGAATCACTTCACCAAATTTAAATTTAATGGCGGTTTCACGCTCATTGACTTTAAACAGGAAAAAGCTGGCTAATACCGCCAGAATTAAAACACCGATGAGAAGAGAAATAATTTTATTCATTGTTGTCGTCCTCGTGCTGAGCGGTTGGTTGAGCGCGAACTGTTGCCACTGTTTCTCTGTTGTGAAGATTGACTGGCATTTTTGTTGTTATCCGGTCTCACCACGGTGGTACCAAAGTCCAATACAGAGCTATTACCTTGCTGCAGCATTTTATCCAGTGGTAAGTACATCAATTGGTTACTGCCATCACCGGACATCATCACTTTCGGCATCCCGCCTAACACCTGCTCCATGGTTTCTAAATACATTCGCTCACGGGTCACATCCGGCGCTTCAGCATAGGCCTGGCGCAGCTTATCAAAGCGTTCTGCCTCACCCTGGGCTTCTGCAATAATGGAATCCTTATAACCTTCGGCATCCTGAATGATTTTCAACACTTGACCTTCAGCTTTTGGAATTTCACCTTTGGCGTACTCATTGGCCTTGTTGATAAAGGTTTTTTGATCCTCTCGGGCTTTAACCACATCATCAAAAGCTTCTTTAACATTAATCGGCGGATGGACTTCGGTAATATTCACCTGTCTAACAACAATACCCGCCTGATAATTATTTAACATGGTTTGCAGTTCAGATTGCACCTCAAAATTAACATCGGTACGACTTTCATTAATAATGTGATCTAAGGTACTGGTACCGGCCACCTGACGCATGGCACTTTCGGCCGCCTGACTCACGGTGTTTTCCGGGTTGGCTAAATTAAACAGGTAATCATTGACCCGCGTTTCATCCACCCGATATTGCACCGAATAGTCAATTTCAATTAGATTTTTATCTTCGGTCAGCATTTGACCACTGTTGTCTTCCTGACGAATTTTACTGACATTTTCTCGATACACCGTGGCAATTGGTTGCGGCCAGGTAAAGCGCAAACCGGGTCGCATGGTGTGCGAATATTTGCCAAACACCAATACAACGCCACGTTCGGATTCATCAATCCGATAAGCCGATCCCCATAACAGTAAAGCCCCAATGATTAATAAAACGATGGCCACCGAGCCACTTTGACCACCCCCGGATTTACCTGAACGGTTGCCACCGCCAAAACCAAAAGTCCGTTTGATGGAATTAATCGCATCTTTAATAATTTGGTCAAAGTCGGGCGGTTTTTGGTTATTATTGGGTCGGTTATTCCGCGGTCCCTGACCGCCGGAATTGTTATTGCCGGGTTCATTCCAGGGCATAGTTGTCTCCAGTATTACCAGTCTTCATTGGTGTTTTCTTCTTCAAGATTATGTTGTTTCAATAAGTCCATGACAAAATCAGCATCACTGCCTTCGGCCGTTTTCGCCAGCTGTCGCCATTTTTCCAGCGGTAATTCTACCTCAAGATGCCAGTTACCACCATCATCAATGCGCTCATCTTTAATTGCATCCAGCTGATAAAACTGTGCACGCAGACGGGCTTCTGAAACCGGCAGGGTGAAACGTAAACTAACATGGGTGCTGTGAATGTGTTCTTCAATGGCTTTCAGCAATAAATCGACCCCGGCACCAGTTTTGGATGACAACCAGACTTTATCCGGCACACCATCACTGCCTTGTATCCACTGCGGCGGTTTACCAGATATATCAATTTTATTATAAATTTCAATGATGGGAACGTCCTCAATCTCTAAATCCCGCAACACCTGATAAACCTCATGCATATGATCACGGTGCTCGGGATTGGCATCATCAATCACGTGCAAAAGTACATCGGCATCCACCGCTTCCTGCAGCGTGGCGCGAAATGCCGCCACCAGCTCATGGGGTAAATCACGCACAAAACCCACCGTATCACTGATCACCGCCTGACTGCCGGGAATGGCGGTGAATTGCCTGACCGTCGGATCCAGGGTCGCAAAGAGCTGATCTTTGGCATACACTTCGGCATCGGTAAGCAGATTAAATAAGGTCGATTTACCAGCATTGGTGTAACCCACCAGCGCCATCATCTGCGTACCTGATTTTTTTCGTTGCCGGCGTCCCTGCTCACGCTGACGCATGACCTTTTCTAATTTGGCATTTAAAGACTTCACCCGCGCATTCAGTAAACGACGGTCCGTCTCTAACTGCGTTTCACCCGGGCCACGTAAACCAATACCACCTTTTTGTCGCTCCAAATGCGTCCAGCCCCGCACCAGTCGGGTGGACATATGCTTTAACTGCGCCAGCTCAACCTGCAACTGACCTTCATAAGAACGCGCCCGTTGCGAAAAAATATCCAGAATTAACGTCCTCCGGTCCAAAACCCGCGCCTGCACCAGCCGTTCCAGGTTACGTTCCTGTACCGGTGATAACGGCGCATCCACCAACACCAGATCAGCCTCATGCTGCTTAACCAGTTCAGCCAATTCTTCAGCCTTCCCCGATCCCACATAATATTTAGGATCAACATTTTGCCGGGTGCTGACCAATACATCCAGAATCTCAGCGCCGGCACTCATGGCCAGTTCCTTGAATTCAGCCATATGTTCAGCATGGTCAGAACGACGCGCATACTCCATAGGAGCCGGGCAAAGTAAAACGGCGCGATCGCCGCGCTTGGACCTTTCAAACATCCGCAAAAACCATGACTTTATGCATTAAAAAAAGCGGGCGAGTGCCCGCTTGGGTTAGATCTGATGACAATTATTCTTCACCTTGTTGAATTTTATAAGTGCTGACATTTTTTGACGGCACAATGGTAGAAATCGCGTGCTTGTAAACCAATTGATTGGTGGTGTTATTTAAGACAATAACAAACTGATCAAATGACTCAACAACGCCTTGCAATTTAATACCGTTCATCAAAAAAACCGACACCGGAATGCGGTCTTTTCGCAGTGCATTCAAAAAAGGATCTTGTAATGTTTGAGATTTAGCCATAGTGATTACCTTATTCTTTATAATTTTCTCGCTATTTTATCATAGCTACTTTAATATAATGTTAGCAATGCGATTATTCAATCCTGACTAAGCTGATTAAGGACTACTTGATCTTAAAATCACCCACATGCAATTTTTCATTATATTCTTGGCTCACCAAGTAAACCGGATATAACCCAGGTTTTTTCGGGATATTATCAGCCGGGAAGCTTGAGGTGATAATGTCTTTACGTACCGTTGCTTTGTAACTGTGCCCATTAAAAACCAATCGTACCTGGGTACTTTTACTGTTAACTTTAATCCAAAAGGAGGCGACGCCTTCTTGTTGTTGATTAAAGACTTCGCCCACATCTGCTTTTTGTGGCCCCCAGTCTTTAAGAACACTAAAGACTTTAGATTGCGTGCCATCTTTATAACGGTAAAATTCAAAAGGCGGTAATACCTGAAAAGTACCAATCATTTGTTTTCGATGATTAATACTGTCATAGACAACAATCTCAGAACCACCCACCTGATTGATAAATTCGTCCACATTGTCGTAAATACCGGTTGTTAAACCATTTTCGTTAATAAAAGCATGTGTTTTCTGACCGCCAATATATACCTCCATACCATCATTTATATTGTCCGCAGTAATCCACATGCCGCAATGACCATCAGGTTGTTCATTAAATTTAACGCCCTGATAGGTTTCTTGAGGCCCCCATGTTTTCACCTTCAAAAAATCTTCAAAGGGTGCATTTTCAAATGTTTGATCCTGATCTACTTTAACCATCGCCACACCTGATTGCAGTGCAGCCGCCATGACCATCGCCTCAGTAAGACTGATTTTCCACTGATCGACATCGATTAATTGATTGTTTTTATAATCTCGTTTTATTTTCTGATTCAGATAAGCTAAAAATTCTTGCTCTGAAGTTTCTGAAAACTTCTCATCAGACATAATTGACTTCATGGCGCCTGGATATTCATCAGAAATATCTTTAAACGCGGGTGCAATGACCAGTTGCGGCATCCAGCTGTCAATTTCAAAAGTACTCAAGCCATTAGTTTGTAACAGGTAACATGTACCGTACCCTGCGGCAAAAAAACCCGACGCACCAATGGCTTTTAAAAGGAATCGTCTTTGTTTATTCATGTTAAAGCACCTTTGATATGCTCAGTTAATCTCAGCGCCAGTGCCACAATAGTCAGTGTCGGATTAGAAAAACCCACATGGGAGAACACCGAATTTCCGGCAACATACAAACCGTCACAGCCAAAGACTTTACAATTTTTATCCACAACACCCTCAGAGGCAGAAGCAGCCATCCGGGTGGTGCCCGCATGATGCATGCCACCACCGATATCAGCAATGGTTTTCGGTTCAAAATGCTTATACCACTGAACCCGGCCAAGACCCCGGGCACCTAATTCAGTAATCAATTTCTCAATCACAGTTTCTAAAGAGCGGAAATCCCGTTCATTAAAGCGCCAATCCAATTTCAATTTGCGTTGACCTAAAGTATCTTTTTCATTACTTAACGTGACACGACTGTCACAACAGGGTGATGGCTCAAAAATAAACTGCGCACGGTACTGACCATAGCCACTGGCTTTGTTTAAAAACCAGGGGTTGTCACCGTAACTGGATGGCCAATTGGCTTCATCTTTAATACGTGTTAGTAACAGACAAAAATTATTTAATTGTTCATTTAACAACGTATTTTTAGTCATGCTAATAACCGGCATAATGGGCGCCTGTTCAAACTGATGCCTTTTGTATAAGAGCTTCTGGGGTAATAACAAATTAATGGGCCTGAAGCCCGGGTGGTCCATAAAACAGCGCCCCACCCAATCATTCTGATTGCCCACCCCTTGCGGAAAACTGCTGTTGCTATTATTAAGCATAAACCGTGGATTTTCTAATCCGCCCATGGCTAAAATTGTTTTTTGTGCGTTCACTGTCAATGTTTTACCCGTTAGTGAAACCGCTTCAACACCTTTAATTTGACGACCTTTCGTAATCAGCTTTCTGGCATTGGCATGTAAATAAGTTTTTACATATGGGCTTTTCTTAATGGCATCCAAATAGACATTACCAAACCGAGTCGGCGGACTAAAAATAAAAAACTTATTGTTAAACCCCTCGTGCTCCCAATCCAACAGACCCTGTTTTACATTTCGGCTAAAATAACCGGTGTGAAATTTCTTATAATTCGGGATTTCACAGATGTCAGCCGCCTGGGCATAATACCCGGTTAATTCAGATTTTTGTATTGGCCAACCGGGAACATCAAAATAGGCTTTTTTAGAAAAATCAAATTCATCCAGCTCACGACTCCAGCCACCCCAATGATTAGTCGATCCACCAAAATAACGTAACCGTGAGGCCGCCACCGGATACGACTTATCGGCTAACTTTGCATCGTATAAATCCAGGGACTCTTTATCAGGGTAATTCAACCCACCGCCTTCCAATAAGACAGTTTTAACACCCAGTTTTTCAAAATTGAGCGCCAGGGTTATACCTGCCGCACCGGCACCGATGATACATACTTGCGCATCAACTTCAGTAGAATCTATATTATTTAAATCGTAAAGCATTTTTATTTCATTATTTTGGGCAAAAATCCAGTGCCAATTCCGCCCCTGGCGCTTTTTCAGATTGATGCCAACCATTTCCATCAGAATATTTAATAACTGCTGGGGCATCCTTACCCTGAACTTTCACATAAATATTAAACCCATCTGATGTTTCTTGTTTGTATTTGGCTATCGCTTTTTCAGAATTTTCTTCAAGGGGCAAATAAGATAACTTCTGTAAATGCATTTGTTCATCCATATGAAATAAAAACCAGCCTTTCTTGTATTTTCTGGTGGTCATAAAATAACCATCATAATAAAAGTCGTAGTAATAATTGTGGTTATTTATACTAACCTCTTTAACCTGATCGTTTAACTCAACTTTTAAATTGATTTTACAATCAATCACTGACTTTTCTCGTTCTTGGGTAAACTGAGATTGCGACCAGTGCATCCAATTAATAACATTCTCTTTATCACATTTGCTTAACAAGCCGGATTCTAATTGCTCTCCACACGCATAATGACTGTTTTTAACAAGTTGTCCACTCACCCAATCTTTATATCGAGTCAAATGTTTGTGTTTGGCATGGCGGGGCTCTTCAGCTGACTGACCAAACAAAAACTGAACATTATGATTAATGCCCAACCAGTCTAAAATTGAAGGGGCTAAATCATAGGAAGCCAACGGTTGATGAGCTATTTTATCAGGATAATTTGTCATGCCCACTAATCGTCGATCATAAACCAGATCCCCAAATACAGATTTCATTGTGGGATTGGGAAAAATTCCGTGGTCAGCCACCACCACTAACAGTGTATCGTCTAACAGCTGTTTACGTTCCAGTTCATTTATAAATTTTGAAAGTAACAAATCAGTACATTTAACCGCAGCTAAAAACTGCTCTTCACTTTCTTTAAGAGGTTCACAATCACGGTAAATAAAGCCAGGTTTATGGGTGCCTAAATTTATTAATGTGAGATTATATGGCTGCTCTTTCTTATCCGCCGCTTCAATGGTCTTTAGCGCCTCATTAAACAAATCCACATCACTCAACCCCCAGAAGCTGTTTTTTGATCTCAATCCTTGTTTGTACCAATGTTTCATTCCCCACGCATGGTCATATCCATGAGACAATAAAAAATCACCTTTCCCGGCAAACTCAATCATGGCGCCACCTAAAAAGTACTGTTCATACCCCGCTCTATTCAACACATCACCTAAACAGGGTAAATTTGACAAATAACCACTTCCGGCCATAAAACTGTCATTACCTGATCGCATACTCAACAATGTCCCACACATACTCGAAACAATGCCTTCAATGGTTACATACGCAGAATTTTGATGCTCAAACGATTGATAGCGGTTGCTTAAGGCTTGTATATTGGGGGTTAATTTATTAAAGGGTGGCGTATCTAAAAAGAACTGATTAAATGATTCTAAATAAATTAGTATGAGATTTTTTTTCACCGGCGCTTCTGCAGATATTAATTGCTTCGATAAAACTTTTTGAGAATTTATATATCCGTTTTCAGACAACGCATTTAAAACATCCTTATCAATGGCAAGTAATTCAGAATAATCTTTGTTAAAAGCAAACCATCCTGCGCTGAATCGACCCGCCGATGTATAAAAACTCAGAACAAGCAACAAAATCAGACCAGCTGTAAACTGCCAGATATGTAAGCTTTTTACATGGCGGCTAAAATAAAAAATTACCGCAATAATAAGCAACATAAAAATGGCAAGTGCCATTAAATGGTATCCAAACTCAGCAACACCAATATGAAAAGACTCCCATCCTACGTGATAAAAAACTTCATCATTAAAACCATGGCCTGCAAATCTGTATATCATTGTTTCTAAAAAAGAAAAGAACAGGAGCAGTAAATAAAAAATGACAAGTATAAATTTGAGTGTTTGTTGAATAAGAGAACGACTGTTCAGTGACAAAATTGAACCCACCAGAGCAGCCACCAACAACAAATCAATCGTTATTCTAAATCCTGTATTTTCCCCTAAGAATGACAAAACCAGAAAAGGCAGGTACAGCGCGATAATAAAATATAATCTTTTCATGTTAGATGGTTATGTGTTTTTCAGAGATTTAGAGATTGACAACATTCGCGGCATTATAGCGAATAAACAAATTGAATATTGTGCGTTATTTAACACGCAAGCAAAATTCCGGTGTTAATTTTGGGTGTCGCAATCGCATGTTTTCATAAGGTTTTAATTGCATCGCCGCCATCAGTTGTGTGGGCTGGATGGTGCCTGCCAATATCAATTCTTCATCCAGCTGATGAATGCGGTCGATAAAAGCAATGTCTTCAGGGTTATCCGCATCAAAATTGAGGCCAAATCCACGATCAATAAAAATTAATATTAAATTGGCGAACGGAATATAGGTCTCGAAATGGAAGTTTTTCACTAATAATGGCAAAACATCCTGCGCGCGAATGCCTTCAAAGCTCCCTATTGAACAATCATGGTTAATGAATCGTTTTTGTGGTCTTTTTAATTGGTGGTTATAACGATAACGTTTAGGCATTTCTCGCCAAATCCGTTTTAGCTCTTTAACCGCCTCAGGCCAGCGCCGGTGGCCATTGCGGCCAATAATATCAGAGGTTATAAAATAGGACTGTTCATGCATAGAAGATTTAATCTGAGCAAATAAATGCTCTAATTCAACAACATGGTGAAGACTTTGATTGGCAATGACTAAATCATATAATTGTTGACTCTTCCAGCCATTAAAATCAGCCTGTAAAAATTGCAAGTGACTGGCAACCCCTGCATCCTTGGCCATCGCCAGGCCACGTTGAAACATGGCTTCATTAATATCCATGCATTGGATGATAAAATCCTTTATACCTGATTCAATAAGCCCTAAAGCCAGCCTGATTTCTGTATCACAGTTCCCGGCACCGATGCTTACTATTTGCATTGTGTCGTTATGCTTTTTTTCATTAAACGCTTTGACGGCATAAAGTTTAAAGAAACCATCGGGATGACTAAATCCAAATTGTTCTAACTGAGGGCGCAAATAGCGATTTGACCAATAATGAAAAATTTCGGGTAAATCATTCACCTCTTCTTCATCGCTAAATCGAGCCGTCTCATTATCAAATCGTTGACGATAATTTGAAAAATATTTATTCTGAATCCGCTTGAATAGTTTATAAAAAGGCAACAACAGAAGTTTTAACCATCTCGGCATGATTTGTTTTAAATATTGAACACTCATCCAGGCATTATTTGTTTCTGAAATATCAAAATTATTTTATTAAAGTTCGTTTACAATAGGTATACCTAAGATTGTTTATCTGCTAATCATATCATGCTCACATTGCCCCTGTACCAAGTTAATTCCAAACAAGCTTATCAAAAGCTCCTATCAGAGAACGAACGTGAATTAAGTCAGCTTAAGCATAAACAAGATGAGCTGAAAACTAAGCTTAATGACAAAAAGAAATATTACATTGACGGTACGAGCTGGCCAATAAAAAGTAGTAGTCAGTTTTTAATGGATAATCAATACGGCATACAAAATACACCTAACTGGCGTGAACGACTGGTTTGTAAGAAAACCGGTTTAAACAACCGTATTCGTGGTGCCATTCATGTTTTTGAGTCTTTTTGTAAACCCAATAAAAAAGATGCAATTTATTTGACTGAACAGTTAAGCCCTTTATACCAATGGCTGACTAAAAACTATCAAAATACCGTTGGCAGTGAATTTATATCAGCCAGTTCGTGGATTAATAAGATTCGTTTTAAACTCAAGCTGTTCCCGCATCAGCTTCATCACCAGGATTTAACCGACTTAGACTGCCCGAATGAGCGCTTTCAATATGTATTGTCCTTTGATTGTTTTGAGCATATTCCAGATTATACACAGGCATTTAGTGAAATCTTCAGGATTTTAAAACCGAGTGGTCAGCTGTTGTTTTCAGTGCCTTTTAATGTCAATGCGGATGATACTATAATCAGGGCGTCAATTGACGAACAGGGCGAAACCACATTTCATGTTGAGCCCGAATACCACGGCAATCCAATGTCAAAAGAAGGCAGTTTAAGTTATTACACGTTTGGTTGGGATTTATTGGACACCTTGAAATCTGTGGGGTTTAGCGAGGCTTATGCACTGGTTTATTGGTCGAAAAAATACATGTACTTAGGCGGTCCGCAGTTATTATTGTGCGCTGAAAAATAAAAAATTATTGATCAAACCCAGGCGGCTTAAATTCATCCACCAGATACAAGGGCCGTTGTTTGGTTTCATTAAACATGCGGCCAAGGTATTCGCCGATAACGCCAAGGGCGGTGAGCTGAATACCGCCGAGGAATAATATCACCACCATTAAGGACGGGTAACCCGGGACATCGCTGCCGAGAATCAGGGTTTTACCAATCACCACCATGCCGTAGATAAAGGCGAATGTGGCCACGGTCATACCGATCCAGGTGGCGAAACGCAGCGGTAAATAACTAAAAGAGGTGATGCCGTCGATGGCAAAGCGCCAGAGTTTATTGTAATTCCATTTGGTTTCGCCGGCGGCACGGGGCTCGCGTTCGAAATACAGTTGTTTTTGTTTATAACCGACCCAGGCAAACAGACCTTTCATAAAACGGTTGCGCTCACGCAGTTGATTGACCGCACGGTAGGCTTTTTTTGACATCAGACGATAATCACCGGTGTCTTTTGGAATGGTGGTGTCGCTCATGGTGTTTAAGATACGGTAAAACCAGTTGGCGGTGGTTTTTTTGACCCAGGTCTCGCCCTGACGTTGCTTACGCGTGGCATAGACCACATCATAGCCCTCATGCCAGGCAGCTATCATATCCGGGATTAATTCCGGGGGGTCCTGTAAATCCACATCAATCACAATCACCGCATCGCCATCGGCATGATCCAGACCTGCTGTCAGCGCCTGTTCTTTGCCAAAATTACGACTCAGCGACAAATAACCATAACGGCCATCATCGGCTTGCAGCTGTTGCATGTGTTGCAGGCTGTTGTCAGTTGAGCCATCATTCACAAACAACACCCGCCAATCGATGTCCAGTTGCGACATGACATCATTAATACGTTCACGGAAAACGCTTAACACATCCTGTTCGTTATAAACCGGCACAATAATATCGACAGAGGGCATATAAGACTCAGTGCAAAAGGCTTATTGTAGTCAAATTAGCGTCGCAGGTCATTATCGCTGAAAGACTATTTTACCAACAGAAACTTTAATCGCAGCCCGGCAAGCAAAAAGATAGCACAAGCAATCAATACACCAACCGTATTAGCCAGTAAATCCGCCCATTCAAAAAATCGGTAACCGCTCATACCTTGCAAAACTTCTATACAAAACCCCATCATAATAAACAAACACACCACCAGCCACCTGTTATAAGCCAAATGCAAAAACCAATAGCTCATACCAAAATAAGCCAGTAAATGACCCAACTTGTCACCACCCTGAACGCTATCCATAGGTACGGATAAAGGCATCAGTGATAACAGCCAAACAGTGACCACCATCAGCCAACCAATCATCAATCCCAGCGGCTTTTTTATAACCATTGCTGAATCCATCGTTCATAATCAGGCAGGCAATGGCGCCAGGATAAAGCAGGATTGACTGTCTTTAATTGGTTGGGGTTTTTCAGTTTAGCCAAAATCGCCCGGGCTTGTTGCCGGGGATCATCCGGTGATGCTGGATACAGATTTTCAGGCGGATATAAATCCGGATACACCAGGTGATTCGGCGCTAAAGGCCGGCAGCCACAGGCCGCGGCTTCCAGCATGGCAATACCCTGAAAATCATGATCCGCGGTGGATAACACCACATCAGCCTGTTGTAAAACGTTCAGGTAATCAGCCCGATTATCCACATAACCAAGTGTCAAACATTGATCGGCATGGTTTTCTTTAATTGCTTGCATGGCTTTCGGGATTCTTTTAAAGGCACGGCCCAGAATATGAAATTTTATCGGCAAACTTTGGCAAAGTTGTAATAAAGCCAACAAGGTTTCAGGGCCTTTGTCATGCTCCCAACGGTGATTCCAAACCACCTGAAGTCCATCGGTTTGCAACGATTTTTTAGCTACGTGTAGGGGTTGACAGTCGTCCCGAATCGGCACCTGCAAAACACGGGCATTGGTCTCGATTGAATCGATTAAATCGGCCGGAATGCCATCGGGCATTTTTTGTAGGAATTGTTTCGCCCCTGTGAGAAAACTGCGGCGATTATAGGCACTGTTAAAGATCACCTCGTCGGCTAAATACGCTGCCATCAGGCTGTTTAAGCGCACCGTTGGCATACCCGCTTGGCGCGGATTGTGTGGATAGGCAAACTGGTTCTCATGAAAATACAGAAGGTTAGGAATGCTCGTTAAATGTGGATAAAAGCCGCGAACAGCGGCTAAATCCGTCATTGATGTGGCAATCAGTAGATCATAATCTTGTTTTAACCGTTCGTCATATTGGCTTTTAAAGTTCAACGCACTGGCCGCCATGCGCCAGCTGAAAAAATGATCTTTCAATGCCAGGGTATGCCAGTCAACGCCCTTTAAATAACGGCTGAGATTTTGATGCCAGTAGCGATGAGATTCGGCGTCATATGCCGATAGCAACAAAACCCGTTTTTTCATCGACCCTGTTTGAGGTCATCCTTCAGGCGATCAACAAATCCCATCACCGCTTCCTGAGCGTTTTGGGTGGCATTTAAACTGGTGTATTTAAGTTCACTGCCATAACCGTTACCCAAAGAATCACCGGTGACCACATCATAGCTGTCCACGTCCAGTTGGGCATTCACTAACACCGACTGACGGCCATAGTATTCGAGCATCTGCTCACCGACATAATTAACATTCGCCACCACCATCTGCTGGCCACCATAGCGGTCTAAACGTTGCCGGATATCGGCCATATCAATACCCTGGCTCATGGCCTGCGACAAACCCGGCACAAACTGCTCGTTCATGACTTTTAGGCCGGCAGATTTTAGCTCTGACTCGATGATCTTTTTAATCGGATTTGCTACCGCAGGGTCACCGAATACCAACACGGCCACGCCTTTATCACGTTTAATGACCGGTTTTGACCTGGCTTTTTCTTGCGCTTTTTGAGCGACAGTTTTTTCAGGTACTTCGACTTTAGCGATGAGGTTTTCTGACTCGTCAACCACCCGATTAACCGCATGTTCGCCTGTTGATTCATTGGTTTTCGGCTCTGTGGCATCGGTCTTTTTATTCATCTGACCATTTTTATCGGCTGAATCAACAGCCGCAATCTGATGGTCGTCTTCAGATTGCGGAACATTGTCTTGTGTCTCGTCCTGCTCTTTTTCATCCGAACCGGACAATAATTGTGCGCCTAAGGTCAGCAAACCACCACCCTTGCCGGATGTTGTGTCCTCGTTAACAGAGACTGAATCAGCGCTTTCCTGGTTCATGTCATCACTCATGGCCTGCAGTTCAGCTTCAGATTTTAAAGGCACATCGGCTAACGTCATGGTTTCCTGATTCTCAGACATCAGTGCATTAATTGGGGTGTGCTGTTTGTCCAGCGGATTGGGTAAATAACCCTGCTGAATCGCTAAAACGGCACCACCGGCCAACACCAGCACCACCACCGCCACTTTCCAGAACCAGCCGGATTTGTTGTTGTCCGGGCGCTGGTTATTGGGCGCCGTAGCGGCTGCATTGGCCAGGGTTTGCGCTGCTTGCTGGGTCACTTGTTGTGATACTTTTTTAGGTTGGGTGCGTGCTTCGCTTGCATGGGCTTTAATGGTTTTTAAATCCGATAAATCGCCACCTGCGCCCAGTTGCTTAATAATCTCGGCACAATCCTGAAAGCGTTCTTGTGGGTTTTTGGCAATCATTTTTTCCAGAATATAGTGGGTTTTCTTATCCACTTTTTTATTGATGCCGCGAATATCCGGAATTTCAGACTGCACCACTTCCAGCATCAACCCCAATGGGCTGTCATTTTCAAAGGGTACTTTGCCCGCCAGCATTTCGTAAAACACGATGCCTAAAGCGAAAATATCCGAGCGTTTATCGACTTCCTGACCGGTACAGACTTCCGGCGATAAATACCCGGGTGTGCCAACAAATTCACCTGTATTGGTGAGCTTATCGCCATATTCACGGGTTTGGGCAATGCCGAAATCCACCACTTTGACCGAGCCGTCAGTGCATATCATTAAATTGGCCGGCTTAATATCGCGGTGCACCAAGTCATGTTTATGGGCTTCATTCAATCCGGCACAGGCCTGGCGCAGAATATTCTTGGCATCACCGACTTGTAAAATTCGTTTGCCGGTGAGTAATTCATCCAGTGAAATACCTTCTAAAAATTCCATGGCAAAAAACGGCTGCTTGTCTTCTTTACCAATATAATAAACCTGTATGACATTGGGGTGATTAATGGCCGCCATACTCTTGGCTTCACGGGTAAACCGCTCGATGAGATCTTCATCGTTAAGTAAATGTTCGCCCAGTGCCTTAATCGCCACATAACGGTTTAAAGTCGGTTCGAAGGCTTTATACACCACACCCATACCACCGCGTCCCAGTTCCGAGACCACTTCATAATGACCAAATTTCTTTTTCATGGTTTTCCCCAATAAAAATCGATAATACCGCTATTATAAAACAGTGGTTTGAATGTTAGCTTAACCCAAAATCAGCCAAATTTGTGAAGGTGGTCACTTTTTTGCCCGTCTTTTTCAGTGATACAAGCCATAAAAGGCTGTGTTAGCCCCGTGCGATAAGGTAAAATTAGCCGTTTTTTCTCACATGACCTGTGCCAAGCTCACGGGTCTCAAAAATCAGGACAGTAGTACCATGCGCAGCCAATATTGCAACCAAGTCACAGAACAGATGTTAGATCAACCGGTGGAAGTCTGCGGTTGGGTTGACAAACGACGCGACCACGGTGGTGTGATTTTTATTGATTTACGTGATCACACCGGTTTATTGCAGGTGGTGGTTGAACCCGATAACCAGACCGCTTTTCAGATTGCCGATGATGCCCGTTATGAGTATTGTCTGCGCGTCACCGGTACCGTGCGTAAACGCCCCGAAGGACAGGCCAATGAACGCCTGGCCAGTGGCCAGATTGAAGTGGTGGTGGATGAATACGAAGTGCTGAATGAAGCCAAAGCCCTGCCCTTTATGATGGATGAACAAGCCGGTGAGCAAGTGCGGTTAAAATACCGTTATCTGGATTTGCGCCGGGGCAAAATGCAACACAATATGCGATTACGTTCACGCTTAACCCATGCCCTTCGGCAACATTTACACCAACGTGATTTTTTGGACATTGAAACGCCGATTTTAACCAAAGCCACACCCGAAGGCGCGCGTGATTTTCTGGTGCCGGCAAGGATGCATCCTGGGCAATTTTACGCCATGCCACAATCACCACAATTATTTAAACAGTTGTTAATGATGTCCGGTATGGATCGCTATTACCAAATCGCCCGCTGTTTTCGGGATGAGGATTTGCGCGCTGATCGCCAGCCTGAATTTACTCAGCTAGATGTGGAAATGGCTTTTGTGGAACAAAACGATGTTCTCAACACTGCCGAAGAATTGATTCGCAGCACTTTTAAAGAAGTGCTGGATATTGATTTACCCAATCCTTTTCCACGCATGACCTATGCCGAAGCGATGCGACGTTACGGCTCTGATAAACCGGATTTGCGGATTGATCTGGAACTGGTGGATATCGCTGAAGCGGTGAAAGATGCCGAATTTAAAGTTTTTTCGGCACCAGCCAATGACGCCAACGGCCGGGTAGCGGTGCTGAAAATCCCGCAAGGCGGCAAAAACTTCACCCGCAAACAGATCGACGATTACGAACCTTTTGTTAAACGCTATGGTGCCCGTGGTCTGGCCTGGATTAAAGTCAATGACAAAGCCGCCGGCCGCGAGGGATTACAATCGCCGATTGTGAAATTTTTAGATGATGACGCCTTAACAAAAATTATTGAAATAACTGCCGCAGAAGATGGCGATTTGCTGTTCTTTGGTGCCGGCAACTATGAAGATGTCTCACAATACATGGGCGCTTTACGCCTTAAAATTGGTGCAGACACTGATCGTGTGGCATCAGACTGGCAGCCTTTATGGGTGGTGGATTTCCCCATGTTTGAATGGAATGCCGATGACAAACGCTGGGACGCCTTACATCATCCCTTTACCGCACCGGCCTGTGATTTAGCACAGTTAAAAGCCGCCCCCGGCGAGGCTTTATCCAAAGCCTATGACATGGTTCTTAATGGCGTTGAACTCGGTGGTGGCTCCATCCGTATCCACAGATCTGACGTTCAGTCTGAAGTGTTTGAGTTGTTAGACATAACCCCGGAGCAGGCCCGGGAAAAGTTTGGCTTTTTACTGGATGCCCTGGATTATGGTTGTCCGCCCATGGGTGGCATTGCTTTTGGCGTCGATCGCATGGCGGCACTGATGTGCGGCGAGGAATCCATTCGTGAAGTGATTGCCTTCCCGAAAACCTCAAGTGGTGCCTGCCCATTAACCCAGGCACCGTCAGATATTGATAGCCGTCAACTGGCGGATGTGCATATTCAGACCGTGATTCCGGAGGCCGATGAATAACACCCCTTCAGAAGCGGTTGTTTTGGTCCATGGTTTATGGATGAAACCCTGGACCTGGATTGGTTATCGTCATTACCTTGAAGACCACGGTTTTAAAGTCTATTTATTCGGCTATAAAACCACCGGCCAGCCATTTGACTTTAACATTAACCGACTGGCGGCTTTTATTAATTCCAGAACAGAAGACATCATCCATTTGGTGGTGCATTCCATGGGCGGCATTTTAGCCACCGAAGCCTTGCCCAAGATTAATAAACCAGGTAAATTATTACTCATCGGCTCACCCATTAACGGTTCAAAAGTGGCTCAAAAGCTGCACGACCTTGGCTGGGACAAGGCACTGTTAAAACATGCCGCCAAACCCCTGTCCAAAGGCATCAAATTACCGTTAAAAAAACGTCAGACCATGATGATTGCCGGTGATTCTCCCTACGGTTTAGGCCGATTTATCGCCAGTTGGGACAGCCGTCATGACGGCACCGTGGCACTCAACGAAACCAAAGCCGACTGGCTCGATGAACACCGCGTGGTTCACACCTCCCACATGGGTTTACTCAACAACCGTGAAGCCAAAAAACTGACTGTGCAATTTCTGCAAAGTTAACTATTCTTAACCTGAGTTATTGAAGCCTAACTGGCGCTGTCATCATGCTGCACAGCGTCACTCCCTGGCTTCGTACATTTATCTTATTTTTGACCCGGCTTTTGTTAAAATAGATATTTTTAATGATTGGAGCTCATGCATGCAAGAAAAACAAGCTACTGAAAACGTGGATTTCTTAACTGAAACCAAAAATTACCTGATTGATCTGGTCAATAACCCGGAAACTGTCTTGCCAATTATTAAAGGCATTTTACTGGCCATCCTGATTTACTGGATTGGTAAAAAAATTGCCAGGTGGTTATCTAATGTCAGTTCAAAAGCCGTCAGCCGTGGTCACGGCGATCAGATTTTATCGGATTTTGTGCGTAAAATGGTCTATTATTTATTGCTTGCATTGGTCATCATCATGGCCCTCACCCAATTAGGTTTCCAGACCACCTCATTAATTGCTGTGGTGGGTGCCGCCGGTTTAGCCATTGGCCTGGCCTTAAAAGATTCGCTGGCCAACTTTGCCGCCGGTATTATGCTGGTGATGTTCAGACCTTTTAAAATTGATGATTTTGTGGAAGTGGCCGATGTCAGCGGCACCGTCAAGGAAATTAAATTATTCAGCACCTATATGCGCACCACTGATAACAAAAATCTGGTGATTCCAAACAGCCAAATTATTAATGACATCATCACCAATTATTCGGCTCAGGATACCCGACGCATCGATTTGGTGATTGGAGTCAGTTATGACGATGACATTAAAACAGCCCAGAAAATCATGGAAGATACGCTGGCTAATCATGACAAGGTGTTGTCTGACCCCGAACCCAAAGTCATGCTCAATGAGCTGGCCGGATCAAGCGTTAATTTTAACGTCAGACCCTGGGTTAAAGCTGAAGACTATTGGCCGGTTCGCGCTGCCTTATTAGAGCAATTAAAATATAATATTGAAGCCGGCGGCTGCAGCTTTCCTTACCCGCAACAGGATGTGCATTTATATAAACAGGAGTCTTGATTTTAAGTCAGTTGTCAAGAGGTCGTTAACCGGCCTCTTTGTTTATTTTTGGGCAACCATAACCAACCGATCGGCATCCATGTCGTAATCATCACCTTTGAACGAGCCGTAAATCGTCACCAAGGAAAACCCGGCTTGTTTCAGCATGGTCGTTAATTCAGAGGCACTGTAAACATAATGCTGGTATTGCCAGCGATAAGCCTTTTCACCTCGCACTAAAATCCATTCATTACTATACACAGACATATTATCGATGAGCAAAGGCCGCTCAAAACGTACATCACCATTGTCATATTCGCTACAATGGACCGGTTCAAGGTGCAGGGCGGCTTGTTCCTTTGAAAACACATCCAACACAAAACAACCCGATGGCTTGAGCCACTGATAAATATTCGCCAAAACCTGCTGATTCTCTTCCGGATTGTCATAATAACCAAATGATGAAAATAAATTGGTTACCAAATCAAACGACTGCTGGGGCGCATAAGTCAATAAATCGGCATGCACCAAGGTCGCATCCAGATTTTCATTATCAATGTGCCGGGCCGCCTGATTTAGCAGAAAACCACTTAAATCAACACCTGTTGTGCTTAACCCACGGCGTGCAAAACCCATCACATGTCGCCCCGGCCCACAGCCTAAATCCAAAACGGATTCAACCAGTGAGGGGCATAACTTCAGAATATGGTCACATTCTTGTGTGGCACGGTTAAAACTATCTGAATCAAACATGCAGTCATAAAAAACCCGCCACATGTCATCATTATCAAACCAATGGGGCATTATTCATCCTGAGGAAACGTTGCGAACATAAAAAAGGCATTCTGATGACTCAAAATGCCCTGGGATAATCGTTTTAAACAGATTATTTTTAAGCGCGCAAATCATCAACGCTGGCTGCCGCAGCATTTTTTGCCACAGAGGCGATGCCATTCATACAGCCACTTTCTGATTTATACATTTGTGAACGGCCAATTTCCTGGCCATTACTGGCTTTTAATACGAAGTATTTGCGGCCATCTTTGGCTTCGCGACATTCAAAGTTGGCTTCATCAGCCGCATGCTTTTTAACTGACTCAATTCCATTGGTACAGCCATCGCTTGATTTATAACCCTGTGATTGCAAAATAACTTCACCGTTACCAGCTTTTAACACAAAGTAATCTTTACCGTCTTTACCTTTTTCAATACAAAATTTACCTGCCATGATTCTAATCCTCTTTGCTGATCTGGCTTGCACAATGTAAGCCATCATTAAAAAATCAAACATCCAATGCGGACATTTACCACCATCCATATTAAAATAGCCCACTGCCAATGTAAATCATAAATAATTCATTTTTATAAACTGGAAGCAAATTGCCAAAAAATCACCACATAGTTATCCTGCTTTTATTCACTTTCCCAAGCTTAGTTGAATCTCAAATCAATGGCTGTCCGGTGATTGACATGCCTCTCAATGCCAAACACAGGGCTTGTTTTGAACAACCCGTATTTGATGGCAAGGTGCGCTTATCAGCTCAACAAAGCAAACGACTGGATGACGACCGATTGTTGATAAGAGGGAATGTCTGTGTTAAACAAAATGACATCAGTTTATTAACGCCCTCACTGATTTATAACCAAAACGAGTTAACCATTCAATCTCAGGGTATTGTTCAGTTACAAAGTAAATCACAGCGCTTATCGGCCATGTCCATCAACATGGATACCGAAACCGAGCAGACTCAATTGCATGAGGTCAATTATTTTCTGATTGATTCAGACATGAACGGTGAAGCCGAATATATGAAGATTGGTGACAATCAATCTCATTTAGAGGCGGTGACTTTTTCCACCTGCTCGCCGGCACAGCGTGATTGGGAAGTGCGCGCGCAATCAGCTGACCTGGACCATGATGAAGGCGTTGGCACCTTTAGAAATTTAACCTTGCGCATTAAAGATGTGCCTGTCCTCTATTTGCCCTATGCCAAGCTACCCATCAACGATGACAGAAGAACAGGCTTATTGGTGCCCGGTGTGTCTTATTCAAACACCACAGGATTAGACTTGTCGATTCCTTATTACATCAATATTAAGCCCAATATGGACATGACCTTAACGCCGCGTTATATCGCAGACCATGGCATCATGTTGGGTGCACAATACCGCTATTTAACTGAACGAAGCCGCGGTGTGTTTGAAGGCAGTTATTTACCCAATGATGATAAACGGATGCGTGACCGCAGCCTGATTGACTATAAACACAGCACCCGATTTTCAGATGGCTGGCGTTTTGACAGCCACATTCAATCGGTTTCAGACAGCCGTTATTACGAAGACTTTGCCTCCAGTGCTTACATCACATCAACGCCTTATTTAAAAAGCCAGATTAATGTTCGTGGTTCATCGCCCACCTGGCAATTTTTTGCCGGTATCAATGAATATGATGTCTTGAGTGAGCAAATCACACCGGAACGAGAGCCCTACCGGACTTTGCCGGAAGTCAGTTTTGACTGGTACCAAAACAAATACGCCCAACAGTATAGCTACGGCATCCGAACAGAACTCATTAATTTTTACAAAGAACACGCCGTCGGTGCCTGGCGAAGCGATATCACGCCGTGGATTGAAAAACAATGGACCAGTTCCTGGGGTTATGTCAAACCCAAGCTCCAATACCGCAGCACCCGTTATAACTTTGATGATGGTCGCACCGATATCAATCGAAACTTACCCATTGTCTCGCTTGATTCAGGCCTGATTTTCCAAAAAAATGAAGCCGATGGCCGTTATAAAACCATTGAGCCCAGACTGTTTTATACCTATGCGCCCTATCGGGACCAATCGGATATTCCTATTTTTGACAGCCGTGAATTGAGCTTTGGCAGTGCTTTATTATTTCAAACAAATCGCTTTTCCGGCGCCGATCGTCAGTCTGACATGAACCAGGCATCTCTGGCTTTCACCCAACGCAGTTTTGATTCATCAGGCCAGGAACGCTGGAACTGGACCGTTGGCCAGATCAATTATTTTGAGGATCAGAAGGTACAAATCAACGATGCGCCACAGACCATTACCCAGTCGCCGATTATTTTTGATTATAATTTATTTTTATCCAGGTACTGGTCAGCCGGCTTATCCCTGCATTACAATGAGGAAGATGCTGAATTAGAACGGGGTTTATTTCGGGTTCAGCACAAAACCGACAACAATGCCCTTTATAACCTGGCTTATCGTTTTAGGCGGTCTAAAATTGAACAGTTTGACGCCTCGGTTGTCTTACCCCTTAATGAGCGTCATCGAATTATTGCCCGATGGAACTATTCGACCCGAAGTCAAAAAACCATTGAGGCTTTGTTCGGCTATGAACATAAAAGTTGCTGCTGGGCTTTTCGCTTAGTCGCGCGGCATTATCTGGTGGATGAGTCGGGCCTAAGCAATAACGGCATTTACGCAGAATTTCAATTAAACGGCTTGGGCGCTTTAGGCAGAGACCCAAGAGAGTTACTTCAACAATCCATTTTAGGGTATCAAGAGACATTTTAATTATGAGAAAATTTATATACTTATTAATAATCATGGCGCCTTTTGCACAGGCTGAACAGTTTTTGGACGAAATTGTCGCTGTGGTGGATGACTCGGTGATTATGCGGTCTGAATTAGAACGGTCTGCAGAATCCATCAAGAAACAAATCGAAGCCAGTGGCAACCCGATTCCGCCGGATGACATCTTAAATAAACAAGTTCTGGAAAAACTGATTGTTCAAAAAGTACAATTGCAACGGGCAGAACAAGTGGGCATTCGGATCTCTGATGCTGAAGTGGATGCCACCTTAACCAACATTGCTCGTCAAAATGGCATTTCCTTAGCGCAAATGCGTTCCACCATTGAAGCCGATGGTTTTAATTTTACTGATTTTCGTGATGACATGCGCAAGGATATGATTACCGAACGGGTTCGCTATGCCTATGCCAATTCCACCGTGAAAGTCAGTGATCATGAAATTGATTTATTTCTTGCTGATAACCAACTGGACCAGGGCGAGGTCGATATCCAGCATCTGCTGATTGCGATTCCCGACGGTGCCGATGAAGCCACTGTGGAAGCCAAAC
Organism: uncultured Marinicella sp.; assembly: GCA_947502925.1. Classification (GTDB taxonomy): domain Bacteria; phylum Pseudomonadota; class Gammaproteobacteria; order Xanthomonadales; family Marinicellaceae; genus Marinicella. The sequence goes on from CANNBS010000001.1 coordinate 344,728, forward strand.
GAGCCATGGTTAACGATTTGCGCCAGCAATTAATTGACGGGGCTGATTTTTCGGTGATTGCCACACAATACTCAGATGGCCAGAAAGCCCTGGAAGGCGGACGCCTGGGCTGGCGTCCGGTGAATCAATTGCCACCGATGTTTGCTGAAGAAGCCAAATCCCTGGAAGTCGGTGACATCACCCGACCTTTGCGCTCAGCCAGTGGTTTTCATTTGGTTAAACTGGTGGATAAACGAGACAAAACCACCAAATTAGTTGACCAGTATAAATTCCAACACCTGATGGTTGCCAGCGATGAAATCGTATCGCCTAAGGAAGGTATGGACATTATTAACGATTTATATCAGCAACTCCAACAAGGGGCTGACTTTGCCACACTGGCCGAAGAACACTCTGATGATGTTAACTCTGCGCCTTTAGGCGGAGATATGGGCTGGCGTACACTGGAAGGACTGGATCCACGTATGGGCAGCATTGTTGAAAACCTGGAAGAAAATGAAATGTCCAGCCCTTTTCAAACCGATGCAGGTTGGCATATTGTTAAGTTACTGGACAAAAAACAAGCCGACGTCACCGAAGAATATAAACGACAACAAGCCGAACAAGCCATTCGTCAACGTAAAATCCAGCAAACCATTGAATCATGGGTGCGAGAAATTCGTGGCGAAGCTTTTGTGGATATTCGGCTTTAAAGTGCCCCGATGAAGTTGGCTGTCACACTGGGTGAGCCGGCAGGCATCGGGCCTGAGTTGCTGGCTCAGCTTGATCAAGAATTAGATGATTGTGTGATTGTTGGTGACCCACAGTTAATCAATCAGCACTTACCTCAATGTCCGGCAAACAAAATTGAAGCTGTCAACTTGGCGGTATCCAGTGTTCCGGGGGAGCTCAATACCGCCAATGCCGGATGTGTTTTAGAGACCATTAAAGTCGCTGCTTTGGGTTGTCTCGATGGCCGTTTTGATGCCATGATCACCAACCCAATTCATAAAGGCATTATTAATGATGCCGGCATTGGATTTTCAGGGCATACAGAATATTTAGCTGAATTAACCCACACCCGACAAGTGGTCATGATGCTGTTAAACAAGTTCATGAAAGTGGCTTTAGTGACCACCCATTGTCCCCTCAAAGACGTTGCAGGCAACATCACTGCCGATAAAATTCAATCGGTCATTAAAATTATGCATCATGATTTACAACACAAATTTGGACTTTCGAACCCACACATTGCGGTGTGTGGCTTAAATCCACATGCCGGTGAAGGCGGTCACCTGGGTCATGAAGAAATCGACATCATTATTCCGGCACTGAATGAACTTAAACAACAAGGTTTTCAGTTAAGCGGACCCATACCGGCCGATACACTGTTCACACCCAATCAGGTCAAAAACTATGATGCCATTTTGGCCATGTATCATGACCAGGGTCTGGGGCCACTCAAATACGCCGGATTTGGTGAATCTGTTAATATCACCTTAGGTTTACCCATTATCCGTACCAGCGTCGATCATGGCACCGCGCTGGATATTGCCGGACGGGGTATGGCTGATGCCGGCAGTTTAAAAGCCGCCATTCATCTGGCTCGGGATTGTGTCAAGAAGCAGAAAAACCATGCGCGCTAAAAAACGGTTGGGCCAAAATTTTTTGCACGATGAAGGGATAATTGCGCAAATTATTCAAGTCATCAGACCGCAACAGGCTCGACAAATCATTGAAATTGGTCCGGGCACCGGTGCCCTGACGGATCATTTGGCCGCAGCGGATGTGCCTTTAACGCTGATTGAATTTGATTCTGATTTAATCGGCCCTTTAAAAAACCGCTATGCCAAAAAGACGCATGTCTCCATTCTGCATCAGGATGCCCTTCAGCTTCAACTGACACAAGGCCCTTATTTGATTGTCGGCAATTTGCCTTATAACATTTCATCACCCTTGTTGATTCATTTGATGAAGCAGTCATCTCACATTGAACGGGCGGTCTTTATGCTACAAAAAGAATTGGTACAGCGTATATGTTCAGGGCCCGGCGTAAAGGCCTATGGCCGCTTATCGGTGATGTTGCAACATCGCTTTGACTGTTATGAATCGCTTACGGTGCCGCCTGCGGCGTTTAAGCCGATTCCGAAAGTAGATTCTCAAATTATTGAACTCATCCCTAAACAAAACCCCAGCGATGTTGACTTAAACAGACTTGAGTTTATTGTTAAACAAGCCTTTGCCCAGCGCCGAAAAACCATCCGCAACAACCTGAAAAAATGGTTCACGGATGATGTATTGATTGGCTTTGACATTGACCCGCAACAACGCCCGGAAACAGTTACTGTGACACAATACGAACAGTTGGCACAACACCACCATGCGAATCACTGATTACAGTCAATTACCGTCGTGTTTTATCACGGCCACCGATACCGATGCCGGTAAAACCCATGTGGCCTGTGAAATCCTGCGCGCCTGGCAAAAACATGGCTTATCAGTCGCTGCCTTTAAACCCATTGCCACCGGCGCCATCAGCCATAAAAACCAACGGGTGAGCGAAGATGCCTTTAAACTGTCCGCTGTCACCGGCCAAAGCCTGAATGAAATCAATCCATTTCTATATGACAAACCGGCATCGCCACACATTGCAGATACAGACCAGACTTTTAACTTAACTGAATGCCTTAACCATTTTACACAACTGCAACAGCACGTTGATCGGGTTCTGGTGGAAGGGGTGGGCGGCTGGTGTGTGCCCTTATCTGATACATGGATGCTGAAAGATTTAGCCGTGGCCATTGGCCTGCCCGTGATAATGGTGTCGCGCATTGGCCTGGGTTGTATCAACCACAGTTTATTAACCGTTAAGCAAATCCAGCGTGATTGTGATTTATGGCATGGCTGGATAGCCAATTGCATGGATGCCAACTTCCCTGACATCGAAACCAATATTAAAGCCATTGAACGACGCATGACTTCAGACACTGTTAAAGGACATTGATTGTGCGCTAAAATAGTTGATTTGGGGTATCGTTATGTACAAATCATTACTTCTTCTCGCTTTAACCAGTGGCGCAGCGAACGCTGAAAAACTGTCTTTTCAAGAAAATCTCAATCTATCCACGGACCGCATCAGCGCGCTGGATGTCATTCATGGTGCCGGTGACATCGATATCAGCAGTTACGGTGGTCAGGACATTCGGGTCAACGCCACCATTGAATCAAAAAAATACCGCTCGATGGAACGCTTCAGAGAGACTTTCGAGCGGGATATGGTTTTTGCCCTCGACCGGGAAAGCGAATATGCTGTTTTACGCGGCCACAGCAAGCCTGATCTCCGTAAAAGTCCTGAGATTCAAATCCATTTAGACATCCAGATCCCGGCCGATCTTGATGTTGATATTGATGATGGCAGTGGCGCCATCCGCGTTACAGGTCTTAATGGCTTTTTAGAAATTGAAGATGGTTCGGGCGATATTGAAGTGAGCGCGGTGACTAACGACATTGATATCGATGACGGTTCCGGTGCCATCACCATTAACCGCACCAAAGGCGCCATCGAGGTTGAAGATGGTTCAGGCCCCATCACCATCACTGACACAACGGGTGATATCGAAATTGATGACGGTTCCGGTGAAATTAGTCTGACTCAGACCAATGGCAATAAAATCATTGAAGACGGCTCTGGCGATATCAGCGTGCTAAGCAGTGATGGTGATGTTGATATTGACGACGGATCCGGTGACATCACGCTCAGCGACCTCAACGGCTCAGCAATCGTCGATGATGGCTCAGGCAGCATTTATATTGATGCCCTGGGTGGTTCATTAAACATTAAAAACGCCGGTTCCGGTAAAGTCATCATTGACGGTGAAAACCGAACCAAAGAATTCAAGTAAACAGCGAACGGTGCCGATATCAGACCGATTTCGGCACCTTTTCTTTTTTCTGGTTTTCCTTAATTATCTGCTTTTTTATCACGCCAGTAATTATTGGCGATGGCGATGGTTTTAAATTCAATTGCCACCAATTCTGCCGCCTGCATTAACAGCGCGGCATCATCTTGGTATTCTTTGCGCACTGCTTTTTTGATGTCACCATCACGTTGAATGGTGCCGATGGTTTTACGCACCATGGTAATCGCCAACTGTCGTCCTTCTAAGGGCGTGTCGGTGATTAAACTGGGCATATAATCATCGCTGGCTTGCATCGACTTGTTGTTTTCCTCCGCGTGAGAAACAGTAAATGACACCATTAAACAAAGACCAGTGAGCCAAAATAGTGATGTTTTTAATCGCATAAAATCCTCCATTTATTGTAAAAAGTCAGGGAAACGGTCGGTGGCATGTTGTTGGTGACAGGCCACACAAGCTGATTGCATAGACTGAAAGTATTGTAACTGCTGTTGACTGTTACCGGCTCGGGCAGCTTCGGCCAACTGAGCACTTAATTGATGAAAGGCCTTGTCCTTTTCAATAAAAGCAGTCGGCAGGGTTTTTTTAAGGACTTGTCTTTGTTCATCGGTCATTTTTTGAGCCATAATAAAACTGTCATGAATGGCCTGCGCCTGCTGTGCCACCAGTTCATAATCAGCACTGACCAGTCCTGTTAAAATTTTAGACATACCCGTGTTGATGGCCTGCATTTCTTCAATCAGCAGACTGCGTATCGCATCCGGTAATTGACTACCGATCGCTTTCTCAGGCTTGGTTTCAGCCTGAATGCCGGTGACTGTTACTAATAATATGAACATCATAATTCGATTCATTGTTTGTTGTCTCCTGTATCGTCTTTGGGTTGTTGTTCACTGATTTTCCGACCACTGAACATGGCAGATATCAAATCACCTTCGCCTTTCATTTCACTGATCACAACCGCGACCACATGCAAAACAATCAAAGCACTGAGCACATAAAAATTATACAAATGCACTGTAATAAACGGCTTTCTAAACACCCGCATACTTTGATAAGCAACTTCATTATATAACTCCGGCGCATAAGGCACAATGTCCTCAGTTGCCACACCGGCGGCCGCAATCCACTCAGCAAAATAAGCGCCTAATGGCGGGTAAAAAACATCAGTACCGGCCAATACCAAGCCTGTAACTGCTTGTACGATTAAGGCCAACATTAATAGTAAAATCGCTATCTTACCGACTGGATTATGACCAATATAGAATTCAGGGCTACCTTTAATAAAAGACCCGATATAACTTCGAACAGCGTCAAAATAACCACGACCACCGGGTAATATCGCTCGCCACCGAGCATGGCGATTACCTATAAAAGCCCAAACAATCCGCCACAACAAATTCAGGGCGAATACATAACCAATCCAAACATGAACAACTTTGAGATTTATCTTGGTCTGGGTGGCCGGCTCAAAAAAGTCACCATTTAAGATAATCAGTCCAATCAAACTCAATCCCACAACACAGATAAAATTAATCCAGTGGAACCAACGGGTTCCCGCGTCCCACACTGGATATGTTTTGTAGTCAGGCATTGCTAATTAAACCTTTAAACCTATTACATTAGCATATATTTATTTTTTAAAGTTTGACATGAATCAAGAAAGCAGCACTTGTGGCAAAGCAAACAGACACAAAAAAACCGCCCGAAGGCGGTTTTAAAGAAAAGAATGATGGTCGATTTAAGCGGCCATTTGTGTTTTGAGTTTTTTCAAAGCAGCAGATTCTAACTGTCTAACCCGCTCAGCTGAAATCTCATATTTATCCGCCAGCTCCTGCAAGGTGGTTTTATCATCCACCAACCAGCGGCTGGTGATAATATCCAGCGAACGCTCATCGAGTTTATCCAATCCTTCGAATAAGGCATCATGATTTTTCTCATATTCACGGTCTTTAACCATGGTCGCTTCCGGCGTCGGGCTGTTATGAGTTAACCAGGCTTGCGGTGAATAGGTGTTATCTTCATCGTCGTCACCGGGTAAATCAAAAGACACGTCCTGGCCGTGTAAACGGGATTCCATTTCCACCACCACTTCGGGTTTAACATCCAGATCTTTAGCGACGCGATTCACTTCATCCAAACTGAACCAGCCCAGACGTTTTTTGTTTTTACGTAAATTAAAGAATAATTTACGGTGCGCTTTGGTGGTCGCCACTTTTAATATGCGCCAGTTTTTCAAAATGTATTCATGAATTTCCGCGCGAATCCAATGCACGGCAAAAGAAACCAAGCGAACTTTGTGTATCGAATCAAAGCGTTTAATGGCTTTCATCAGGCCGATATTGCCTTCCTGAATTAAATCACCGACCGGTAAACCATAACCGGCATAACCTTTGGCCACATACACCACAAAACGTAAGTGTGACATCACCAGTGAATGGGCGGCTTCTAAATTATTTTCATCACGCACCATATCGGCTAAATCACGTTCTTCTTCTGCGGTTAACACCGGAATTTGATTGACCGTGCTGATGTAGGCATCCAAAGAGCCTGTGATAGAAGGAATGGGTAAGTTTTTAAGTTTTTTTGTTGTCATTATGTGCTCCTAAATCTGACATGGCTTTATAAAGCCCATGTGATTGAGAATTTGATGTTCGGTTAGACCTTTCGAACACCTCAAAAGTTCCGTCCTCCATTGAGCAACGGACGCGAGATTATAGCATAAAAAGGTGTGTTTTTGGGACTTCATTCACTTTTGTTCCCGACAAAAGTGAAAGCGGCCGCGGCTAACACTTCTTATAACTTCGCGCTCTTCGCCTCTGATTCGCTTCGCTCACCAACCGGCTCGGCGAGTCGTGCTGCAAAGCAGCACTCCATCGGTCTTATTTGAAGTAGATTTCCATTTACAACTGGGGTGCCTGACAGAGACAATGCGCCATCTTAACCACTTCACCGGGACGACGGTTGAGTAACAATTGCATATCGGCCATCATCGGCGCAAATAACTGCTGCAATTGTGCCTGAGCACTTGTCTGCTGCGGCTCTAACCATTGCGCCGCCTGTGCCATACTGTCGGTCAAAACCTGTTCAACAAAACTCAGTTCTTTTTCCAACCAGCGAACCTGATAGTCGGCAGCTATACCGGCCTTTTCCGCCGCATCCGCCACGGCCTGATGAAGATTACCTAAATTATCGACCAAGCCCAAATCTTTGGCTTGTTTGGCTGTCCAGACACGGCCTCTGGCCACCTGATCAACCATGGACACCTCCAGGCCACGGGCCATGGCCACGGCAGTGATAAACTGTTGATAGCCGTATTCGATGTTGGATTGTATTAGTTTGGCAAACTCAGGATCCAGCGGTCGATCTGGATTAAACGCGCCGACCCATTCGGTGGTACCGACACCGTCGGAATGAATACCAAGCTTATTAAATAATTTCGGTACTGTCATCAGCATGCCGTAAATACCAATGGAGCCGGTAATGGTACCCTCATTAGCCCAGATACTGTCGGCTGTCATTGAAATCCAATAGCCACCGGAGGCCGCCACATTGGCCATTGAGACCACCACCGGTTTACCGGCAACCTGCAAAGCCTCAACCTGACGCCTGATTTGTTCGGACGGATAGACACCACCGCCGGGACTATTGACCCGCAGGACAACGGCTTTAACGTTGTCATCTAAACGGGCTTTTTGTAATAACTGTGACGTGGACTCCCCGCCAATACTGCCACCGGGCTGCTCGCCGGGTAAAATGACACCTTCTGCCACCACCACAGCAATCTGCTTATTACCACCGACTTCGGGTAGATCCAGGGTTAAATAATCTTTAAAATCAATGCCTCTAAAATGATTACCCTTATCATCAAAAGAACTCACCTCGGCAATGCGTTTATGCATAAAAGGACGTTTCATCACCCGATCGACCAGACCGGCTTCAAAGGCCATATCAGCCACCGAGCCGTTTTGAGCCTGTAAGCGTGTCGCCTGATCATCAATAATTTCACTGAGATCGGCAACAGACATTTTTCGTCGCTTTGAAATATCTTCCAAAAAGGTCTGCCACAAATCATTCATAAAATGCAGATTGGCTTCCTTGGCTTCTTCTGACATGCTGTTTCGCACATACGGTTCAGCCGCGGACTTGTATTCGCCCACCCGGAATAAATGCACATCGACGCCAAGTTTATCCAGTCCTTCTTTAAAATAGTTACGATAGCCGCCAAAACCCTGAATAAATAAAAAGCCCTGTGGATCCATTAAAATTTCATCGGCTAAACTGGCCAGATAATACTGAGATTGCGACAGTGAAGTGGCCATGGCAATCACCGGCTTACCACTGCTTTCTTTAAAACGTGTAACCGCATCAGCGATTTCTCTTAAATGCGCCAGACCAACACCCATCAGTTCATCTGGATTAATCACCAGCGCGGTGATGCTGTCATCGCTGGCAGCCATTTCTAAGCTCCGCATAATATCGCGCATGCGTGTTTCCGGAACACGTGTGCCCTGAATACTTTGTAAAGCATGCATGGCCGGATCGCCAGAATATTGATCGACAATATAGCCTTTTGGTGCCAGCACCAGCGCAGTTTTATCGCTGACATGGATTTTTTGGCCGCCAAAAATAAGCCACAAGATCCAGATAAATATCAGCAACAGTAAAATATGGCGGGTAAAATTAGCCACCAACACAAAAGGTTTGGTGAAAAAGCCGAAAAAAGTTCGGATGGGGGATGATTGTTTGGTTTCAGTTGTCATGCGCGTTATTTTACCTGCTTATAGGTCATTGACTCATGTTACGAAAGTCACTATTTGAGCTTTTCGTCTTAACAACCGTATAATACCTTTAAATGCCCCAAAATAGCCACATAATACCGCAATGAGACCCTCTTTCTGGCGATACTTCCCGGCATGGTTTATCTATGCCCTTTTATGGCTGATGGCCCAACTGCCCTACCGCGTGCTGCGTGCTTTTGGTGGTTTTTTGGGTTGGCTGATGGGTTCGGTATTTCGCACCAGAAAACGGGTTATTCATCGCAATATTCAGGCCTGTTTTCCCCGGCTTTCAGCACAACAGCATGAGCAACTGGTTAAAGCCAACTATAAAGAAACCGGCTTTATGATTGCGCAGACCCTGTACGCTTTTTTTCATCGCTCCAATCGTGTGTTTAATCAATTATCCATTACTGGCGAACATCACTTACAGAACTGTCTCGATAACAACCAGGGCGTGCTACTGGTCAGCGGCCACTTTACCGCCCTGGATGTCGGTGGTCGCGCTTTATGCCAGCGCTTTGACGTGGCCGGTGTTTATCGTCCCCATAAAAATCCGGTCATGGAATACGTGGTGACCCAGGCGCGCACCGCGTATGCCAAAGATATGTTTGCCAGAGATCGCTTAAAAAGCATTGTTAAACACCTGAAACAAGGTGGCGTCATCTGGTATGCACCGGATCAGGATTATCGCCGTGGCCATTCGGTTTTTTCAGACTTTTTCGGCGTGCCCGCCAGCACCATCACCGCCACCCACCAACTGGCGCGCCTAAGTGGTGCTAAAGTGCTGTTCTACAGCGTAAAACGAATCAATAAGGCGCCCTATTATCAACTAAATATTTCACCTGCCCTGACCGATTTCCCCAGTAAAAATGCACAAACCGACACCGATCGAATTAATCGAGGCATTGAAGACATGGTTAAGCAAGCACCGGAACAATATTTATGGTTGCACAAACGCTTTAAAACCCGCCCCGACGGTGAGCCGGACTTTTATAAAAATAAAGATATAAAGACTGGTTCGCAGGAAAAACCATGAAAATTCCCCATTTAGACCCTGACTATGCCCGCGCTCGATGGCACCAGTGGCCTAAAGCCTTGCGCGTTGCTTTCTGGCTGGTTGCCATCGTCTGGTTGGTTTTTCTTATTTCACCGGCTTTTAATCTGGCGTATTATGGCAACAAACCACGCACTGCTGAAGGGCTTTTAGGCATACTCACCATGCCTTTTTTACATGCCGGTTGGTCGCATTTAATTAACAACACCCTGCCACTGTTTCTAACCACGGTGGCCTTATTCGGCAATTACCCGAAAGTGGCGAAACGGATTTTAATATGGGCCACCCTAATGACCGGCTTTCTGGTGTGGACTTTTGCGCGTGGCTCGAATCACATCGGCGCCAGTGGTTTATTCTATGCTCTACTCAGTTACCTGTTTGTCAGCGGCTTTTTAAAGAAGGACTTACAAAGCATGGGCATTTCTTTAATTATTGCGTTTTTATACGGCTATATGATCTGGGGTATTTTTCCCACCGAGTCCGGGGTTTCCTGGGAATCGCATTTGTTTGGCTTAATAACCGGCATTTTTCTGGCCTGGATAACACGCCGAATTGATCGGCCAAAGCTAAAAGACTGGCGATTGGATGATAATTTGGAGGACTATTTTCCGGACGATTAGGGATTGACGCAGCTGCCACAAAAAGGCGTGTGTGGATAAGCACTTAGCCGGGCATGCGTAATGGCTTCACCACAAACCACACATTGACCAAAGGTGCCGTCCTCGATACGCTTCAGGGCCTTATTAATCTGTGACCATTCTATCTGTGCTTGTTGATCTGCAGACTTATGCCCTTTATCATCAACCCGATCCGCCTTTGGCTGAATCAAATCCGCAAGTTTCTGTTGTCGCGCCAACAACTGTTGTTTAAACGCTTTTAAATCCGGTTCTTTCACCATGACACAGAACTGCCCTAAATTAACCTAACACGCCTATAGTTTAGCCACTAAAAAGCAAAAATATGTTGATTAAAGTCAAGTTTTAAAAAAGTACTTTAAAAGGACTACAGACAAAAAAGCCTGCCAACCTATTGAGGTTCGCAGGCTTTATAACGCTTGATGGTATTAATTTAACTGTTGTTCCAATTTGCCAATGATATCCAATAGGCGACGTTGTGTTTTTGTATCAAGCGTTGGTTGATTATTGACCTTTTGGGCTGTTTTTTCAGTATCGACAGTCCGCTTGGGAAGAAAACGCGCCAAACTGCTGCTCTGTTTTAATTGACCCGCTTTATCAAGACCAATTTCACCGACTGACGACGGTCCGACACCACTATCAACAAAGGTTTTACTGGCTGAACGAAAGCCACGTACTGTAAAACCGTCAATACTTAAATCAGGCCGACTACCCACCTGATATGAGTAAGCCATACCATCAAACTGATCGGTACCGGTCTTTAAATAGTAAGCCAGGTAATAATCCGCATCATCACGCATCACCGCAACCAATTCATCGTATTCATCATCATAAAGTGCGGCCAAGTCATTATTTTCTATTGCTTGCGTGGTGCAGTAATGATAATAAACCGTACTTTCTGATCGACAACCGGTCACTAATTCATCACCGTCATAAACTTCCACTTGTTCAAATAACATGACATCAGAAAAATAAGGATAGGTGTTATTATCCGTATATTGGGACGCATCAATGACCACCTGCCACTCACCGCGCATTTTTTGCAGCTCATCGCCTAAATACATATTAAAGCGCTCAATATTTTGCGTGACACCGGCAACCGTCAATTCAGCCGTGGTTTCAGTGATAAATTCAAGGGTCATGGTGCCATAACCACTATATTGAGCTTCATTATCCTGCCAGTAACAGCCCAGACATTGCCCGCCGCTAAAATAAATTAAACGACCTGAAAAGCTGGAATTGCCGTCTAATAAACCTTCAGAGGTGTACCAAACCGGAAAGCCGTCCTCGTCATAAACATAAAAGGTGATAAATAAATAATTATCCTGAATTTCTATGGCAAAACCGGAACCTGGTTCTTCTGGATTCCAATATTGACCCGATTCAGGGGTGAATGCGACGACTTGAAAAGCCATCAGCATGAATAATAAAAATGAGATTGTGGTTTTCATGGGTTGCACATATATATTATTAAGTGAGTCCATTATACTAAGGGGCTTTGACTGAATTAACACTGAACCATGATTGATATTGGCGCAAATTTAACCCATGACAGCTTTGATGATGACCGTGATGCGGTCATTGCTGAGGCGCAAGACGCCGGCGTAAACCAGTTTATTATTACCGGTTCTGATATCAGTTGTTCTGAAAAAGCCATCCAATTAGCCCATCAGTACGCTGACTGCTGCTATGCCACCGCCGGCATTCACCCGCACCATGCATCAGACTTTAATGCAACGGTCAGGACTGAACTAAAGCAACTATTAAATGATAAAAAAGTGGTGGCCGTGGGTGAAACCGGCCTGGATTATTTCCGTGATTTTTCACCCAGACCACAACAAATTAACTCTTTTGAAGGCCATATCGAGCTGGCAATTGAAACCGGTTTGCCGATGTTTTTACATCAGCGAGATGCGCATAAGGACTTTTTGCCTGTTTTGAAACAACACCGCGATCACATCAGTGATGTGGTGGTGCACTGTTTTACCGACAGCAAAGCGGCGCTGTACGATTATTTAGATTTAGATTGTTATATTGGCATCACCGGCTGGATTTGCGATGAACGCCGCGGTCAGCATTTAATTCCTTTGGTTCACGATATACCCTTGGATCGTTTTTTAATTGAAACCGATTCACCGTATTTAATGCCACGCAATCTAAAACCCAAACCCAAAAGCCGTCGCAACGAACCGAAATATTTACCGCATATTGCCGAATTTATCGCCCAACAACTCACATGCGATACACAAACCTTTATTCAACACACTGTCACCAACAGTCAGCGGTTATTCCGATTGGCTGATTAAACCAGGAGACCCCTATGACCGATTATAAAAACCATATCAATACCATTCAACAGGCCACTGAAAAAGCCTTAAAAGCCACTGGCTATGAGGGTGTATGGATCTATTCCGGCCACCCTGAAAATTATTTTCTGGACGACCATGCGCCCCCTTACCAGGTCAATCCTCATTTTAACTGGTGGGTGCCGGACACCGACATCAGCCACAGTTTATTGCACCTGGTGCCGGGTAAAAAACCGACTTTGTATTTATCCCAGCCGAATGATTTCTGGCATAAAATTGAAGACCGCAGCGATGCCGACTGGACCCGGCACTTTGATGTCCAGGTGGTTCATCATCAAGCAGAAATGCCCACCATTAATGAACAAATCAACCATGCCTGGATTGGTGATAGCAGCTGGCAACCGATGGCTGATGAACACACCAACCCCGACAAACTGCTGTCACATTTACACTTCTCCCGTATTCAGAAAACACCGTATGAAATCAACTGTATCCGCCACGCCAACCAACTGGCACTGAAAGGCCACCGGGCTGCTGCCGATGCCTTTTACGCAGGTGGCAGCGAATATGACATTAATGCCGCCTATTTACAGGCCACTCAACAATCACAAAAGCAAATGCCCTACGGCAACATTGTGGCACTCAATGAAAACGCGGCGGTGCTGCATTACCAATATCAGGCCACTGAAAAACCGGATTCTCACCGCACTTTTTTAATTGATGCCGGCGCCAATTATAACGGTTATGCCGCAGACATCAGCCGCACCTATGCTTTTGATAAAAGCTGTGAATTTAACGACATGATTACGGCCATGGATGAATTGCAAATTGAATTGTGTAATGCCTGTGTGGCGGGTCAGGATTATGTTGCCTTGCACCATCAGGCGCACCTGAAAGTCGCCGGTGTATTACAGCAATTTAAGGTGATTAACTGTGATGCTGAAACGGCCGTTGAAACCCGGTTAAGCAATACCTTCTTTCCGCATGGCCTGGGGCATTATCTGGGTCTGCAGGTGCATGATGTCGCCGGTCATCAAAGCGATGCCGAAGGCACACCCATTAAACAACCTGAGGCCCATCCGTTCTTACGCCTCACCGATGTGTTGCGTGAACATGCGGTGGTGACGGTCGAACCGGGCTTATACTTTATTCCCATGTTGCTGCAACAACAGCGGGACAATAAACATATTAACTGGGATAAAGTCGAGCAACTCATGCCTTATGGTGGCATTCGCATTGAAGATAATGTGGTCGTCGGTGAAAACCAAAGTCATAATTTAACCCGCGAATAATCAGACATAAAAAAAGCCCCGCAGCGATGCGGGGCTTCATTGGGTCATTTGTAAAATTTATTCATTATTCGCAGTGTCTTTGGATTTATCTTGTTTGGCCACCAGGCGTTGCTGATTAAAATCTATTAAATCACTGAGAATTCGAACGCTTTCATGCAATCTAAAATCCACAAATGCCTCTTCTTCATCATCTGATTCTTCATCGCTGGCATCTGCGTTATCAGCCACTTTTTGTTCACCATCCTGACTGTCTTTTTCTGTAACCGAATCTTCCGTTTCTGATGGCTCATCCTCTTTGACTTCCAAATCATCGGTAGAGTCAACCAACACCGTAATTTCACCCAATAATGGATCGGGTTCTGAGGCTTCTAACAAGGCTTTGCGCTTTTCTTTGCGTTGTTCTTTCCTGTCCTCGCGTTCTTTGGCTTTTTGTTGTCTGGCCTCTGCCGATAATGAAACGGTTAAGTCATCTTTGTGCGCTTCATATAACTGGTTTTCTTTTTTCAGAAAATCAAACTCAAAGTTAACTTTAGAACGCTCATTAAACCGTTTTTTCAAATAAACAATTTCATCAGACAAGTCGGCAAAGACATTGTAATCACTGGGGGCAATGCTGCTCCATGGCAGGGCATTGTCATAGGCAGACTCACCGTACTTATCGGCACCGGGTGAAGCCGGAAATTCTATATCCGGAATCACACCCCGGTTTTGGGTGCTGCCACCGTTGATGCGGAAAAACTGACCCATGGTCATTTTCAACTGACCCAGTTCCTGCTCATCATCTTCGATGTAGTCGGCTAATTTCATGACGTTTTGAACGGTACCTTTACCATAGGTTTGGTTACCCACCACCACCGCACGGCCGTAATCCTGCATGGCGGCTGCAAATATTTCTGAGGCTGATGCCGAAAAGTGATTAACCATCACCATCATCGGCCCATCCCATTCAATGCGCGGGTCGACATCTTTTTTAACGTCTTTTTTACCGAAGGATGTTTTGGTTTGCACCACCGGCCCACGTTTAATAAATAAACCGGATAAATTGATGGCCTCAATCAGCGAACCACCCCCATTATTCCGCAAATCAACCACAACACCATCAACGTTTTCGTCTTTAAAGGTCTTGAGAATTTTTTTCACATCCCGTGTGGTGCTGCGGTAATCGGCTTCACCGGATCGCAAAGCGGCAAAATCCAGATAAAAGGTGGGCAAATCAATCACGCCGATTTTATGCTCAGCACCGCCTTCTTTCACTTCCAGAATTTTATATTGCGCTGCCTGCTGTTCCAGTTTAACTTTATCACGCACAATTTTAACAATTTTAGGTATGGTTTCAGGGCCGTCGTCTTCGCCAATGATGCGTAAGCGAACCGTGCTGCCTTTTTCACCACGAATTAACTGCACCACATCTTCGATACCCCAGCCGATAACATCATCGAAACTGCCCTCACTGCCCTGGCCCACGGCCAGAATTTTATCGCCTTTTTGTAAACTGCCTTCTAAGTCTGCCGGGCCACCTTTGACAATGGTATTAATCTGCGTGTACTCACCATCATTCATTAATACAGCACCGATACCCTCTAAAGAAAGACTCATATTCAGTTCGAAATTTTCTGAAGTTATCGGCGACATATAACCGGTATGCGGTTCCACTGAACCTAAATAGGCATTGATAAAATACTGAAACACATCATCACTTTTTAAATTGTTAATGCGCTTGTCCATGACCTGATAACGTTTTGTCAGCGTTTCTTTAATGTCATCGGTTTCTTTATCCAGTAATTTCAATGACAGGTAGTCATTTTTAACTTTCTTACGCCAAATCTCATCCAGGGCTTTATCTGTCATGGCCCATTCTGCTTTTTTACGATTCCAGCGATAGGTTTCCTCTTTACTGAAATCAAAGGGCTGGTTTAACACCTCTAAGGCATGATTAGTTCGGGTTGAGACACGCTCTTTAAAGAGATTAAATATCTGGTAGGCCGGTTTTAAATCGCCGGCTTTAATAAAGTCATCCATTTCGGTGCGCCACTGTTCGAAATCCGCAATATCTGTACTTAAAAAATACATTTTATTGGGATCCAATACAGAAATATATTCATCCAATATTTTTCCTGATAAAGCATCATCCAAAGGTTTGCTCTTGTAATGAAATTTATCCATTAATTGCACCAATAATTTGCTTTCCTGCTGATGCTTTGGTGACGGATTAACCGTTTTTTCAACCACCACCGCAGAGGCTGAAGCCAGCCAGAAAACCGAAAGCAGAAGCAAGATTATGGGTCGATTATTCATTGTGTTTCTCATTAATTTCTCTCTCAATGACGTATGTCTAAATGGCAGTTGAACTTTTTTAACTAAATACTGCCTGATACTGTGTAAATCATATAGACCAATGAATCGCAATACAAGTTTCACGTTATTTGAATCATTCCAAAAATAATGACTTGTCACTGTGAATGGTTTTATTATTTTGTATAATGTCTGATTGAAAATGTTCTGGGCTCATCAATGTGGTGTCATTATTGTGCACGACAGGCTCATCTCTTTTAATCATAAACTAATCTAAACATGGAGAAACGAATGAAAAAAATCGCACTCACTTTTGCCCTGACTTCCGGTCTGGTTGGCAGCTTAATCAGCACCACAAGTATGGCGCAATTAGACACAGAGAACAGCCAAATCAACTATAAAATCGGCTCTGACGTCGGTCAGTATATGAATAAATCAGAAATGGAGTTCGACAAAGACGCTTTTATCACCGGTTTAGAAGATGGTTTAGCGGGTCGTGATTTGCGACTCAGCGATGAGGAACTGGCTAAAGTTCAAACCATCATTCGTGAAAAACAACAGAAACTGGCCCAGGCAAGACAAAAAGAAATGATGGCTGAATTAGAAAAACAAAAAGTCACCAATAAAAAAGAAGGCGATGAATTTCGTGCCAAAAAAGCCAAAGAAGATGGTGTTAAAACCACTGACTCAGGCTTAATGTATGAAGTCGTTGAAGCCGGAAGCGGTGACAAACCCGCCTCAGAAAATGCCACCGTGGTGGTTCATTACACCGGCACCTTATTAGACGGCACAAAATTCGACAGCTCAGTTGATCGCGGTCAACCGGCCACCTTTGCCTTAAATCAGGTTATTTCCGGTTGGACTGAAGGTTTACAACTGATGAAAGAAGGCGCCAAATATCGCTTTTACATTCCACCTGAGTTGGCTTACGGCTCTGATGCCCGTCCCGGTAGCCCGATTGGCCCCAACAGCACTTTAATCTTTGATGTTGAGCTGATTGAGGTTAACCCCAATGCCGACAAACCAAAAGCTGAATAATTCATCACCCGATAAAGCCCCGGTCATCCCGGGGCTTTTTTGTACCCAAAAAACCCACATTCAGGACTTTTGGCACTGTCAATGATTGTGCCAATTCCAGACACTAACACCACTTGATTTAAAGAAGACATCCACATGATTAAATTAAATAAATTAAACTTAATACTGTTTTTGGCGGTACTGAGTTTTGGATTACACGCCAAAACAAGCTCCGACAAAGACACCCAAACCGAAAACACCTTACTGGCTGAATGGACCGGTCCTTATGGCGGCGTTCCCGCCTTTGACAAGATGAAACTGTCTGATGTGAAACCCGCCTTTAAAGTGGCCATGGCTGAAAATTTAGCCGACTATGACAAAATCGCCAATAATAAAGCGCCGGCGACTTTTGAAAATACCATCGTAGCGATGGAAAAGGCCGGTGAAAAACTCAACCGGGCCGGGGTTTATTTCCGAATCTGGGGTGCCAATATGTCCAGCCCCGAAGTTCGAAAACTGCAAATGGAACTGGCACCAAAATTTTCAGAGATGCAATCTAAAATCTCCCAGAATAAAAAACTGTTTGCCCGTATTAAAAAAGTCTATCATGACAGCATCGAAAACCCACTGGATCCCGATCAGCAACGCCTGGTAAAAACCACCTACGAATCCTTTGCCATGAATGGTGCAGATTTGTCGCCCGAAAAGCAAAAACGCTATGCAGAAATTAATAAGGAATTATCGAGCCTCTATACCCGATTTGCCAATAACGTCTTACATGACGAAGAAGGCTACATTACTTATCTCAACAAAGATCAACTCAGCGGCCTGCCTGATTCTTTTATCAGTGCCGCCGCCAAAGTGGCCGAAACCAACGGTAAAAAAGGCCAGTATGCGGTCACCAATACCCGCTCATCCATGGATCCCTTTTTAACCTATTCCGATGAACGTGAATTGCGTCAACAGGTTTGGAATAACTATTATTCTCGTGGCGATAACAACGATGAATACGATAATAACGACATTATTCAGGAGATTTTAAAATTACGCCGTGAACGGGTTGAATTACTGGGTTATAACAATTACGCTGAATGGCGGTTACAAAACCGCATGGCAAAAACCCCTGAAAACGCCATGAACCTGATGGAAGCGGTGTGGCCGGCGGCCATTGGCCGGGTCAAAGAGGAAGTCGCTGATATGCAAGCAGTGGCCGACGAATTGGGCCATGACATCACCATCCAACCCTGGGATTATCGTTATTATGCGGAAAAAGTCCGCAAGAAAAAATATGCCCTGGATTCCAATGAAGTGAAACAATACCTGCAATTAGACAACTTACGTGAAGCCATGTTTTACGTGGCCGGTGAATTGTTTAACTTTGACTTTAAACCGGTTAAAGAAGGCACGGTTCCGGTCTTCCAGGAAGATGTTAAGGTCTGGGAAGTGACCGATAAGACCAGTGGTGAGTTAGTCGGTCTGTGGTATTTAGACCCCTTCGCCCGCCCCGGTAAACGCTCCGGCGCCTGGGCCACCTCTTACCGTTCACATTCCACTTTTGACGGTGAAGAAACGGTGTTGTCATCAAATAACTCAAACTTTATTAAACCGGCACCGGGTGAAGCGGTTCTGGTTTCATGGGATGATGCCAGTACATTTTTCCATGAGTTTGGTCATGCCTTGCATGCCCTGTCATCCAATGTTCGCTACCCAAGCTTAAACGGTGGTGTTCGCGATTACACCGAATTTCAATCGCAATTACTGGAACGCTGGTTATCCACCGATGCAGTGATTAATAATTACCTGAAACATCATGAAACCGGTGAAGTGATTCCAAAAGAACTGATTGCTAAAATTAAAAAAGCCAGCACCTTTAACCAGGGCTTTGCCACCACTGAATACCTGGCATCTGCTCTAATGGACATGAAGCTCCATCTGGCCGATCCTGAAAAAATCGACGTGGATAAGTTTGAAAAAGAAACCCTGGCCGCCTTGGGCATGCCTGATGAGCTGGTGATGCGCCACCGCACACCGCATTTCGGCCATGTCTTTTCAGGTGAAGGCTATGCCACCGCCTATTACGGCTATATGTGGGCCGATGTGTTAACCTCAGACGCCGCAGAAGCCTTTAAGGAAGCACCTGGCGGTTTTTACGATAAAGCAATGGCCGATAAACTGGTTAAATACCTGTTTGCGCCACGTAATGCCATGGATCCGGCTGAAGCCTACCGTAAATTCCGCGGCCGCGATGCCAAGATTGACGCTTTAATGCGTGATCGCGGCTTTGCCGAACCCAAAGAAAAAACCGAAAAAGAAAACAAAAAGGAAGATAAAAAAGCGGCTTAATAAATTATTGGTTTTGCGTTTAAACCCCGGTTTTTCCGGGGTTTTTTTTGCCAAAAATATAATTCGTTGCGAATGTGTAAAGTAGTTTGACAATTGTCAAAACCAAGCCTATTGATTGTTTCTAAAATACATTTTTAACCATGAGAAACGAAATGAAAAAACTGTTAACGATTGTATTGGTTTTAGCCGCAGGACAGGCACTGGCTGTTGAAAAAGGTGACTGGTTGTTACATCTACGTGCCATTAACATTAACCCCAATGATGACAGCAGCGCCCTGCGTGTCGACGGCGCTTCGGTACCCGGCACCTCGGTGTCTGTCGATGATAATTATTCTTTGGATATTTCTATCGGCTATATGATCAGCGATAACTGGGCGATTGAATTATTGGCTGATTTAAGCTCAAAACACACTGTCTCAGCCCACGGCTTAACCGATTTAGGCGTGCCTAACGGTACTGATGTGGTGGACACCAACGTCTTACCACCCACCGTGTTTTTACAATATCAGTTCCGCCCAACCGCGTCTATTAGACCTTATTTCGGCGTAGGCGCCAACTACACCCACTTTTTTAATGAAGAACTCAGCGGTGCTGCACAACAAGTCTTAGGTGCTGAAAATCTGGATCTGGACAGTTCCTTCGGCTGGGCGGCACAATTCGGTATTGATTGGGAATTAAGCAATGACTGGTCTTTTAATGTCGACGTGAAATACATTGATATTAATACCGAGGCCACTTTTAATACCGCCCTGGGTCAAGCCGCGGTTGATGTGGACATCAACCCCACCGTTATCGGTATTGGTTTTGGGAAAACATTCTAAAACGATAATACTGAGCCCTGAAAAAGCCGGCATTGCGCCGGCTTTTTTAATGGACGATTTAAGTTCAAGGTTAATCGGGAACCGTAAAATGACCGCGGCCCATTAAATCAATACCACATTCTAAATCACTGACCCAATCCAAAAACTGTCCCACCTGCTCATCTTTGAAGGCCCGACCATGTTGCGGTACAATCATTTTGACATCTAATTCTCTGACCATTCGCGCCCACAAACGCGTAACCTTATTCGAACACATATAACGTTCATGAAAACCCGTCATTTTCGGAATATGTGCTTCAAAATCATCAACAAAGGGATTGTCTGTCACTTCATCAATCGACGCCCCCATATCACCGGAAAACAAAATACCGCTGGTCACGTCAAAGATTTGAAAGTTACCCACAGAATGCAAAAAGTGAGCCGGTAAAATAATTAATTCCGCATCACCCAGTTTGATACGCTTGCCCTGATCAGGAATGGCATCGATAAAATTGCTAAAATTACCCATTTGCTTATCGATATTGGCGGCCACCAAATGCGGTAAAAACCGGCTCCACAGTTTCGACACCAGAACCCGACAGCCGGTATTGACAATCCAGCGATCAATCGCCGCAATAATGTCCGGATCCTGATGAGAAGCAAAAATATAATCCAAATCACGCAAACGAATATGACGACTTAAGGCAATGGTCAACGGAATATAGGTGAGATCTCCACCGGGATCCAATAACAAGGAATGATCTCCGCTACGAATCAGAAACTGATTTGACTGAACCCCTTCACCTTCCACCAAATCATTGAAGGCCAGACACTCATGCTGTCCGCTTCGATATAAAACCTTGGCTTTGCCAACCATAGGATTTCTCCAAAATCAAAACCGGCATTGTAGGTCGGGCAAATATTAAAAATTTTGACTTTTATCAACCATTCGCTTGTCTTCAGTTTCTTCTTCAATAATCAGGCTCATGACTTTCCAGTCACTTTTGAGTTTTTCGTAATCCCGGCGTCCGGTAAAGACTTTCAGTTGTATCCCATCAGGTCCAATGCCAAATAAAGGCACTGCATTATCACCATGTTTGGCCAAATACGCCTCAATATCAAACTCATCCGTTAACAAGGTGGCCCTAATCTGCGCCCCGCGTGAGATATAACTGGCCAGATTGGCGAAGGTCACATCCCGGGAAAATAAAGTTTGGGACTTACCACTTCTTGAGGTGGTGTGTTTTCGCTCGTCCTTTTGCTTTTCTTCGTTGGTTATCACATAAATATTGCTGGCACCAAATTCATTCTTATATCGGGTCGCAGCCAATAGATTCAGTTCCCGGTTCATTGACACCGCCAACATTCGGCCGACACCGATTAAATCCAGCTGTTGATCAGCGTGTTCAGACACCACATTGCCCCAGTAAGATTTAATATCGCGCATCCGGGCTTCTTTAATGTATCGCCAGTGTGAATCAGTCACCATACAATCAAAACCCTGCTCATTCAACGCTTCAGCAATCGCCAGTGCCACCGGATTGGCGCCGACGATTAAAATCCCTTTGCTTTCGGGACTGGCGACACCCAGACGTTTGGATAACATCCCGGCGGTGGCCGACTGAAACACCACCGTACCGATAATGACCATAAAAGTCAGTGACACCAGTAACGGTGCTTCGGCGTAACCTTCCTGTTCTAAACGCAGGGCAAATAAAGCCGACACCGCAGCTGCCACAATACCACGCGGCGCAATCCATGACAGCATCACCCGCTCTTTCCAGTTTAGATCTGAACCCCAGGTGGAGACGGCTATTTTCAAGGGTCTGACCACAAACTGAATGATAAGAAATAATACCAGGGATAACCAACCAATTTCGATCAACGGTTCAACGTCCATGCGCGCCGCTAAAATAATAAACAAACCGGCCACCAACAGCAGCGTTAAACTTTCTTTAAAATTTAATATATCCTCAATAGCCACATTTTTACTGTTGGCCAGCCACATACCCATGACCGTAACAGTTAATAATCCTGACTCATGCGCTAATACATCGGAAACCGCAAAAACCCCAAAAACCAAGGTTAATGTGAAGACATTGTGCAGATAATCAGGTACCCAATGGCGTCTCAATATTTGTGCCATTAATTCACCGGCCAAACTACCCAGCACGATTCCCACCATAATAATCCAGCCAAAATCAAATACGACCGCAAGCAGGCCTTCTGCCCCTTTCTGGGTAGAAATAATAAAATTAAACACCAGCACCGCCAACAAGGCGCCTAAAGGATCAATGACAATACCTTCCCACCGCAACACATTGGCAATGCGTTTATCCAGGTTAAGACTTCTCAGCATGGGAATAATAACCGTAGGCCCGGTCACCACAACCAATGAACCAAACAACAGTGATAACAGCCAGTCCAATTCAAGCAGCCAATGAGTGAACACCGCAATCACGAGCCAGGTAACCACCATGCCTATGGTCACCATACGTCTGACAACAGACTCAAGGCCCCGTATTTGACTAAAATTAAGTGTTAAAGCACCTTCGAATAAAATCACGGCCACAGACAATGAAACAATGGTGAACAGCAGATCACCAAATATAAGGTCGGGTTTCAACCAACCTGTAACCGGCTCACCAAGAATGATACCAATTAAGATTAGAAATAATATTGATGGCAGCTTTAGCCACCAGGATAACCAGTGAGCCAATGAACCCAGAATGCCAATTGAGGCAATGGCAATAATCAGATAATTATCCATTAATCTGTTCCTTTAGGTAATTTGCTTTTCAGGGCATTTAATTTCTTAGAATACCGCGATTGAACAATATCGCTCAACACCAGCACCACAATCACAAAATAAAAAGTCACTTTATTCATTTGCACGATTTCATGGCCAAAGAACGCCAGATGAGACAAATGTCCGCCTTCTGATAACAGCATCACACCCACAATCAACAAAATAAATAATCCCAGGACTTCAAACATCCGGTTACGCTGTAAAAAGTCAGCAATGGTATCCGCCAGCCACACCATCAGCAAAGCGCCGATTAAAATCGCAGTGGCCATCACAATATAATTATCGGTTAAGGCCATGGCGCTTAAAATCGAATCAAACGAAAACACCACATTCATGGTGACAATCAGAATCAGGGCTTTGGCAAAAGAGGATTGTGGCTTGTCTTTTTCCTGCATGTGTTCTTCCATGTACATCATATGCAGAATTTCCTTCATGGCGGTATAAATAATAAATATTCCACCAAACAACACCACCAAAGAACGCAAAGTAAAAGTCCCTTCAACCACATTACCCCAGCCGATAGAAAATAAAGGGTCGGTAAAATAACTCAGTACTTTGATCAACAAAAACAACAGCAATAAACGAAACGCCACCGCCAACCAAATACCGGTGGTGCGTAACTTCGACTGTCGGGTGGGCTCGACCCGCTTGGATTCAATAATAATGTACAATAAATTATCAAAACCCAACACTGCCTGCAGCATCACCAGCATGCCCAGTGTCATTAAATTCTCAATCGTAAATAAACCTTCCATTTCCTGTCCTCTTGTTAATATTGCAGAATTTAGTACAAGCCCATTATTGTATAGAACCTAACATTTAAGCACATGCATTTTTTTAATTTTTCTCGGACCATAAAAAAACCCAGGCTTATACCTGGGTCTTCGCTCTATTATCATTTTAATTAATAACTATATGACCAATTCAGTGCAAAAGTCCGACCTCGACCCTGAAAATCAAATAAATACTCGGGACCAAAGGACGAGTAAAACTGGATGGCACGTTGTCCCCAAACGGTGGTGTAACTTTTATCCAGCAGGTTTTCAATACCCAGGGTGAAACGACCCACCTGGGTGTTCTTAGCAACCACCAAATCATACGTGGTGTTGCCGTTGATTTCACGACCGGAGGAGTCTTTTAAGTCAAATGCACGTTGACCCTGTAATCGGACATCAAAACCCTGACCGGTCCAGCCGGTGTAAGCGGTCAATGACGACACTGACGCATAGCGGGCATCCTGGCGTTTCCAGTTCCCGCTTGCGTTTTTCTGATCAGAACGCACCCAATGTACGGTTCCGCCATATGAAAACCCGTGGTCGGCATAATAATCAAAAGCCCCTTCTAAACCAAAATCACGGGTGTCTTCGTCAACCACAATCACCGACAAGTCCTCGGTATTTTCCACGGCTTTATCCGACCAGGCATAATACAGCGCCCATTGCGTTGAGATGCGATCGTTCATATACCGCCAACCCAATTCGGCCTGGTCGGTTTTAATGGCTGTTAATGGATTGTCGTTGACATTGACTTCCGGTGATTTACCGTAATATTTGGCCGGATCCGGTAACTCAAAACCCTGACTAAAACGCAACCAGCTCTGATGGGCACCAAAATCATACAAGCCACTTAAATTCAGTAATGTGGCGTCATAGTCATTACTGCCACCGGGTACTAATTCACCCACCCGGGTTTCATCAAAGCCTGAAAAATCGTTATTGATAAAATCATCCACCGAGACATCGGTGTGCTGATATCGTAAACCACCCGTTAATTTAAAGGCATCGGTAATTTGCCAGTCGGTTTGCACATAAGCTGCCTGACCATCCACATCATAGCTCGGGTAGCGATCTTCGATACCGGATTGGCGTTGTACCAGACCACCGGTTTCATCGGTCAATCTAAAATCAAAAAACATTTGATTGGCGTCAAAACGCTCCTGATCCAGGTCGAGACCATAGCTGATTCTAAAGCGATCATTGATGCGCTTATCAAATAAAGCTTTTAATCCGGTTTGGCGGGTATTTTGTTCTGAGGCGGCGAACTGAATGGCATAACGCTGTTCAGCCGCCAGTAAAAAGGGATAGGGAAAGGCATGAAAGGCCGATTGTTCATTGCGATAAAACGCCTGCAGGTAAAAATCCTGATGCCATAAATTAGCATGGTGGTATTGCGCATTGAATAATTCTCGATCGGTGGCCGGTTCACGGTCCGAATCAAAGCCATCGCGAATTTCTGCACCAAACAAATTGGCCACCGGGGCATCGGTTAAGTTCGGAAAGTACACATCCCGACTGCCTTTAAAACCTGAACGGTACACCTGCGCGGTTAAATCGAGACTTTGAACATCACTCAGGGCAATATCCATGCGACCCAGCACATCTATCTTTCGGTTATCCTGTAAATCAGTTTGAGTAATATCCGGGAAAATTTCTTCACCGTTGCCATCATAAAAACGCTCATTATCGGTGTAAGAAACACCTAAACGCGACTGCACCCGATCGCTGCCACCGCTGATCGACTGTGCCAGTTGTTTTTTCAGATCATCGCTGCTGTTAAATCCGGATTTTAATTGCGCTTGTGTTTCAAACTCCAATTCTGCGCTATCACCGGATTTTGTGATGATATTAATAAGGCCACCGGTGGCGCTGCCGCCGTATAAACTACTGGCACCGGAGAGCACTTCAATGCGTGCCACATTAAATAAATCAATCGAATCAAACTGCCGCGATAAGCCACGCGAACCGTTCATGGAGACACCATCAATTAACACCTGAACGCTTCGACCGCGCAGATTCTGACCAAAATTCGTGCGTCCCTGCGGCGCCAAATCCAGGCCCGGCACCAGTCGACCCAGAGCCGTTTTTAAATCGGCACCGCTGTCAGCTTGTTGTTGAATATCGTCTGTTTCAATAACCCAGACCGTACCGGGAATTTGACTGATTTCTGTGGGCGCTCTGGATCCGACCACCACCATTTGATCCATCTGCATATTTTCAGACACATTATCTTCGGTTTGTGCCTGAACATCTGACAGGGCTAATCCGGTAATCACAGGCAATACAAGGGCTGTAAAATAGTTTGTTTTCATCATTTTTTATTTTCAATTGTTATCATAAGAACTAAGCTTGAGCGAAACACTCAATAACAGGGTGCAACGGCTTAAAGACGCGAATTATAATGATAATGATTCCTATTACAACAGCAAATGCTTAAAATTTCTTCTTTTCGGTTTGATAATGATTATCATTTGACATAATATACCCCTTTTCTAAATCCTTTACATAGCGTTGCTTATATGCCTGTTTTGTTAACAACCATCGCCTTTGTTTTACTGGCTATCACGCCAGTCATTGGCTGTTTAAGCCAAAAAACAACACCCAAATGGCCATATCGCTTTTTGATTCTGGCGCTACTGGTCGGTTCTTTTTATGCCTTTGAATCGGCCCATGGCACTGAGCATGCTATTTTTTACAGCTTATTTTTAATCACTGTACCGGCTTATTTCTGGATTTATTTCAACAGTACGCAAAAACCTGTTAAACCCATAAAACGGCAGTATCCATACCAAAGCACGGCTTCAATCTGGTATAAATTATTAATGATCCTGTTAGCCGGTCCCTTGGCATTGGCGATGGCCATTGTGCTGGCCACCGGCCTGACCCATTTATTACCGCTGTTAACGCTCAACCGGTTGGTGGTGATGATTATGCTGGTGCCTTTGTTGTGGGGTCTGATCGCCGTCTGGTTCACGGCCACCACCCACTTAAGCCGAACCAGCGTTATTTTAATCAGTATGAGCGCTTTGAGTGTATGGGGGCTGCAATGAATATTAAAAAAATCCTGACACCCTCAAAACATGTGGTCAAAAAATCACTGCGCAGTCATGCCTGGCTGGGTTTATTTTTTTCAATACTGCTCTATCTGGTCTGTTTAAGCGGTGCTTTGGTGGTGTTTTTTCAGGAGACTGAGCGCTGGGAACAACCGACCATCAGCGAATCCGCTGAAGTCGATATTCAACAATTAGAAACCGCCATTAATAATGCGATTAATCGCGCCATCAACAACCAGGAATCACTGCCTAAAACACTTTACTTTGCACCCCCATCGGACGTTATTCCACGGGCGCATGTCAGTAACCGAAGTGGTGGCTATTACCTGAATAAAGACGGCAGCCGCGGTCCTGAAATGCACACACCCTGGACCGCAATGCTCAGTGATTTACATATTTACCTGCATCTGCCCAACACCCTTGGCATTATTCTGGTGGGCTTATTAGGCGCCATGATGCTGGGGTTGATGATCTCTGGAATTTTAGCCCACCCAAGCTTATTTAAAGATGCCTTTAAGCTGCGCTGGGGCGGCAGCCGCCAACTGGAACAAACCGATATCCATAACCGTTTAAGTGTCTGGAGCCTGCCTTTTTTCTTTATTGTCTGTTTAACCGGCGCCTACATCGGACTGTTTAGTATCACATTATTTGGCTATGATTTACTGGATCGTGACATGACCACACGTGAAGCTGTGGACACCATTTTCCCAGCTCAGCTTGCGTTTGATGCACCGGCCGCACCGGTCCAATTACAACCCATGATAAACACACTTCAAACGCAACATCCTGATGCTGATCTGATGTTTGTGACCCTGAAAAACGGTGGCCAGCCGGGCCAATACATTGAAGTCAATTTACAGATGCCCGAGCGTTTAATCTATTCAGAAGTCTTTCGTTTCCATAACACCGGCGAATACATCGATTCCAAACACATGTCAGATGGTGAATGGGGCCGACAAGTGGCCTATTCCAGTTATCGACTTCACTTCGGCCAATTTGGCTCTTTTGCCATTAAGGTTTTGTATTTCCTATTAGGCATTGCCATGGCTGTGATGGTGGCCACCGGCGTTAATATCTGGTTTATCAAACGTCAATTGGTGAACCGTTGGTACGCCCTGTGGCAGGGCATTATCTGGGGCGCACCTTTGAGCTTCAGTCTGGCCTTATTAACTTCAATCCTTTTCGGAACAGCCGTGACTTTGAGCTTTTGGGTAAGTTACCTATTGATTGCCCTATGGTTTTTTGCCGCCAATCCTAGTTACCCGCAACAGCAACAGCGCTTAATGACATGGGTTAACTACTTGAGACAAGCCACGTTAGCCGTCATCATTGTCAGCGTCCTTAGCCATTTAATACACTACGATTATGCTTTACTGAGTTGGTTTAACGGTTTTAACCTGATTTTAATAGTGACCGCTGTTTTATTCGCCTTTCTCAAAAAACCGGTTAAAACAACCTTTAAGTCTTAATGTCTGTCCCGGAGTTTTATTTAACTTTAAAGTTGACAAAGATAGCTTATGTAATATATACTTTGCATATGTAATATATTTATTGCATTTTTATTGAAAAGAGGTAAGCAATGAAAAAAGAAAGGGATATATTGAATAATATTTACATCCTTAGAGCTGAAAAACGTTGGACACAAAAATATCTTGCGGAGCAAATTAACGTCACCAGACAAACGGTTCATTCACTTGAATCAAATAAATACAATCCATCTTTAAAACTGGCTTTTGAAATTGCTTTATTATTTAACAAAAAAATTGAAGAAATTTTTACTTATGAGAATAAAGGAGACAGCTAATGTTAAATCTATTTATTGTAATTTCCGTCATTTTATCTGCTTGGGGAGCAGGTAAGTACATTATCTTTTCTAAAGAGGAAGGCGTCGATGAAAGAGGGAAAGCCATTCTATCCCAAGCTTCACATACCACGATGAGTTTTTTATTCTTGGCTTATTCAATATTATGCTTAATCGTGGGGTTTTTAGATGTATCTGCTGAAGTTTTGAAAGTGATCATTGTGGTAACATTTTCCTTATTAATTTTAATTAACGCATTTTCAATAACTTATTTGAAAAAACATGCTTAAGTTAAAGCTACCTACCGTCCGGATGTGATCTAATATTTAATTAGCTTACTCAAAGGACGGGGTATCAACCTATTCTTAACAGTTTTAATGACTATAAATTTAAATTTACTAGACCCGCATTAATTTCAAACGACTGTTTATTGACTATTGCCAGTCAAAAAAGCATACTGCTTAATTCTCTATACAGCTGCCTAATATGAACCAAGATCCACCCATCCGTCATGATTGGACTCAACAAGAAGTGGACACCTTGTTTTCGACACCCTTCAATGACTTGATGTATCAAGCGCAACAGGTTCATCGCCATTATTTTGATGCCAATGAAGTACAAATCAGTACCTTGCTGAGTATTAAAACCGGTGCCTGTCCGGAAGATTGCAGTTACTGTCCACAATCAGTACGGTATGACACCGGTGTCGAGAAAGAGCCGCTGATGCAAGTGGATGCTGTGGTGGAACAAGCCGCGGCGGCTAAGCAACAAGGTGCCACCCGTTTTTGTATGGGCGCGGCCTGGCGTTCCCCCAAAGACCGGGATTTGGATCAGGTGATTGATATGGTCAAAGGCGTAAAAGCGCTGGGCATGGAAACCTGTTTAACCTTAGGCATGCTGAATGAAAAACAATCCTCTAAACTGGCTGCCGCCGGTTTGGATTACTATAACCACAATATCGACAGTTCGGAATCTTTTTACGACAAAATCATTACCACCCGTAAATTTGATATACGCATGGACACCCTCAAAAATGTCCAGCAATCGGGTATTAATGTCTGCTCCGGCGGTATCGTCGGTATGGGCGAATCGCAGCAAGACCGTGCCGGTATGCTCATGGCACTGGCTAATTTAGACCAGCATCCCGGCAGTGTGCCGATTAATGCGCTGGTGCAGGTTAAAGGCACACCACTACATGGCATTGAAAAAATCGATGACCTGGATTTTGTGCGCACCATTGCGGTGGCGCGTATTATGATGCCCAAATCCATGGTGCGTTTATCTGCCGGCCGAAACGACATGTCCGAAGCGGTGCAAGCCATGTGTTTTCTGGCCGGCGCCAATTCGATATTCTACGGTGAAAAATTATTGACCACCCAAAACCCGGAAGAAAACAAAGACATGGCACTGTTTAAAAAACTCGGCATTAAACCAATGCCGAAACGCCATTAAATAAAATGTCTCGACGTGACGAATTAGACCGCTTAAAACAACAACAGCTGTTTCGTCGCCGGGTGCTTAGAACCAGTCAGTGTGATCGCTATGTCAGCATCGACGGTGAGCAATTACTTAATTTTAACAGCAACGATTATCTGGGTTTATCGAATCACCCGGAAGTGATTCTGGCAGCCCATGAAGCGGCGGTCAAATTCGGCTTTGGCGCCACCGGTTCACCGTTGCTATCGGGTTACACTTCCGTGCATCAGGAACTGGAATTCGCCCTGGCTGAATTTTTAGGCTATCCGCGCTGCCTGTTGTTTTCATCGGGCTACCTGGCTAATTTAGGCATTGCCGGGGCTTTATTGGGTCGCCATGATTTATTTATTCAGGACAAACTGAATCACGCTTCATTGATTGATGCGGCGCAACTGGCCGGCGCCAAGCTTAAGCGCTATCCGCATTTAGACCACAAAAAAGCCGAACAACACTGTCAGCACTTTAATGAGGATCATCCCGACAGCACCATCATATGGGCCACCGAAGGCGTGTTTAGTATGGACGGTGACAGCCCGGACTTATTCGCAACGGCCTTAAGTGCTGATATGTTTAATGCCTTATTATGGGTGGATGATGCCCACGGTATTGGTGTCATCGGTGAACAGGGGCGTGGCGTCATCGAACAACAATCATTGACTTCAGAACAGATTCCATTGCTATCAGGTACTTTCGGTAAAGCCTTTGGTAGTGCCGGTGCGTTTGTGGTTGGCGACGATGATTTAATCGAAACCATTCTGCAAAAAGCCAGAAGCTATCGCTTTAACACATCGATGCCGACACCGGTGGCAGCGGCCAATTTAAAAGCCCTGGAACTGATTCAATCCGAGCCCTGGCGACGGGAAAAACTCCTGGAATTAATAGAGCGCTTACGCCAACAATGCCGGCAATACGGCATTGGTGACAACCTCAGTCACAGTGATACACCGATTCAGCCTTTTATTCTCAACAGCGAAACAGCCGCCCTGGAAACCGCCGATTATTTAAAATCACGGGGTATTTTCAGCGCCGCCATCAGACCTCCGACCGTGCCTAAAAACCAATCACGCTTACGATTTACACTCCATCACGCCCTGGAAATTGAAGACATCGATTTACTGGTGCAGTGTTTAATTCGGAATTATTAAGATCTCTTTTATAACTCTTTCGGCAGTTCCCACTCATTGCGCACAAAATGGCAGGTGTAGCCATCTGGATAGCGTTCTAAATAATCCTGATGCTCAGGTTCAGCTTCCCAGAAATCACCGGCGGGTGCTAATTCAGTCACCACTTCACTGTCCCAGTAACCTGATGCATTGGCGGCTTTAATAACGTGTTCGGCGGTTTCTTTTTGTGCCTCTGAGGTGTAAAAAATAGCCGAGCGGTAACTTGTGCCGATGTCGTTGCCCTGACGGTTTTCGGTGGTGGGATCATGAATTTGGAAGAAGAACCGCAACATATCCTTAAAACTCGTTTTATCGGTATCAATGATGATTTCTATGGCTTCAGCATGATTGCCATGATTGCGGTAGGTGGCATTTTCGACTTCACCACCACTGTAACCGACACGTGTCGAGACCACACCGGGCTGTTTTCTGAATAAATCCTGCATCCCCCAAAAGCAGCCGCCGGCCAAAATAATGCGTTCTTGTGTCATGCGTTTTTCTCGTGATTAATTGTTTAGTTTTGGGTTCTGACAGTGTATTTATCAAGTGTCTATTTTCAGTCTCGGGTCATTTCTTATACAATGCTGACAGCCCATACCACTACACCCTATTATGAAAATCATTCAAACCCTGGGACAAGGCCCGGTCATTAATATGCTTCACGGCTGGGGCATGCATGCCGGCATTTTCAAAACCTGGGCGACTGACTTATCGAACGACTTTACCCTGAACTTAATTGATTTACCGGGACATGGGCAAAACCGGGATGTCCTACTTTCTGATAACGCCGGAGAATTAGTCACTGATTGCCGGGAAATTCCCGCAGGTGTCTGGCTGGGCTGGTCGATGGGTGGTATGATTGCCCTGAATCAGGCTTTGCATCGGCCTGACCAGGTTACCTCGCTGATTATGGTTTGTGCCACACCCAGTTTCCAGGCACATGATCACTGGCCTTACGGTATGCCGCGACAAACCGTGCAGACATTTAAAACCGGTCTGCAGCAGGATGTAAAAGCAACCATTGATCGTTTTCTGACTTTAGAAGTCATGGGTGTGCACAATGAACGTCAACATTTAAAACAATTACAAGATATTGTTTTTGCCCAACCCCTGCCACAACAGACATCACTCATTAATGGATTAAAATTATTACAAAACACGGATTTAAGTCCGGCATTGAAAAACCTGACAATGCCCTCACTATGGCTCAGTGGTCGGCGAGATCGCATTGTCCATCCCGATGCCATGGAAAAGGCCGCTGAATTAAGCGGCGGTCAGTTTTATTTAAGTCGTGGTGGTCATGCGCCTTTTTTACAACATGTCGATGCCATGTCACGGGTCATTCGAGATTTTTTATGAGTTTAGAACACCACCAGATCAAAGCCGCTTTCAGCAAAGCCGCGAGCCAATACGAACAACATGCCGTGTTGCAAAAAGAAGCCCTGGAACGGCTGTTAGAGCGGGTCGATTTCGATGCCTTTGAGTCTGAACAGAAATTTTTACCCAAAACCATTTTAGACCTGGGTTGTGGGACCGGCTGGGCGATTAAACCTTTGTTACAACGTTTTAATGACAGTCACATCATTGCCGCTGACTTCAGCGAAGCCATGTTGGACCAAATCCCAAAGCAGGCACAGGTCGAACCGCGCCAAACCGATGCCCATGCCATTGATGTCCACGCCGGCAGTGTTGATTTGGTTTTTTCTAATCTGATGCTGCAATGGTGTGATGAACAAACCGTGCTACAGGAAATTAAACGCGCCCTGAAACCCGGCGGCCTGATGCACCTGACCACCATGGGAGAACATACATTGCATGAATTACGCCACGCCTGGTCAGAAATTGATGACAAACCCCATGTTAACCGTTTTGTGCCGGCCAACGAACTGGCGGATCTGGCACTACGCCAGGGCTATGCTGATGTGATTGCCGATTCTGAACTGATTACCATGACTTATGGATCTGTTATCGATGTGATGCGAGACCTGAAAAATATTGGCGCCCATAACACCGACGATAAGCGCACCAAAGGTTTAACGTCTCCGCGGGTTTTAAAAGAGCTGACGAAGCATTATGAACAGTTCCGCACCGACGACGGTCTTTATCCGGCCACTTTTGAGCTGGTGTATTTACGGGCCAAGAAATCCAGCGAAGACAAGGGCCTACCTTTACGGATTAAAGACTGATTTTATTTCGGGCTAATCCGGCGACACTGCTGGTTTTCGCAGCTTTTCTCAACGCTTCTTCCGGCTCTGATAGCTTTATTTGACGGCGCTGTTGCAGCACCACATTCATGCGGGTGCGATGACTTTCTAGGTAACCACGCTGTTTTATAACCTCTAACAGCGGCTGTTGCCATTGATCAGAATTATGCTCAATGATGACACAATCGGGTAAGAGGTGATTCGGCACATCGGTGAAAAACGGCACCAATGCCCGATCTTCACAGCCTTCAATATCGCATTTCAGAACATGCATCCGCGAGAGTTTTAATTCGTCCATGACCGCCAGCAAGGGTCGACTCTCCACCTCAATTCTCTGACCGTTCTGATCTTCGGTCAAAGATGACGCCCCTAAATTTTCACGGTTCACATAAAAAGCCATTGAACCACTGTCATCACTGACCGCAATGGGCTGAATTTCGATTCGTGGTTTATCCGCACAATCGGCCACTGTCGCCTCAAGATTAAAGCGTAATCGCTTCAGCATCTCAGGATTGGGCTCTATCGCCACCACCACCCCGGACTGACCTAAACGTTTAGCTGCCAGACAGCTGTATATACCGGCATTAGCGCCGATATCCACCAATACCCCGTCTTTGGGCAGTAGTTTCAGCATTAAATCCCGCTCCAGGGCATCAAAACGCCAGGGCATGAAAACAAAACTGCGTTCAGAAACATTGTCCATCAGCACCACCCGCATCTTAATCCCATCCAGTCTTAAATCAAGCGGCCCGTCCAACGTTTTCATCACCCGTTTACGCTGCCACTGTGCCAGCTGCTTACCAAACCAGTTGTGAGGTAATCGCCTGCACCAGGCAATCCGTCCGGCAGTGACTTCATCCGGCGCGTAATGTCCGAAATGATGATCAAACATATGATCTACATCAGCCATCGAAGTACCACATAAGGCCCCACAAACAGAACCAGAATCAATAATTTATACAGTGCCAAAAACCACCAGTAAGACACTAACAAAGTTTCTCGAGACAAATCAATGAATGTCTGATGTACTCGCACCATCCAGTTTTTAGCACCAAGAACAAGTAAAGCAGCGAACAACAAAATACCCCAATGAACCATGATATTCCATCCTAAAAAAGCCTGCCAATCAAACATAGTGATTTCCAAAAATATGATTTTATTATTATAACCGATGATGTTTTTAAATACTCAATCACCACTCATAAGATTCTTGATACAATAACCCTATGATTAAACTATTTACTGATGAACGCCTTTTTATCCTGGTGCAATTAAAACAGCAATTAGACGAAGCTGATTTGTCCTGCTTTATTAAAAATGAGCTGTTGGCCGGTGGTACCGGTGATTTGCCGTTTACCGAAACCTGGCCGGAGTTGTGGTTGAACAAAAAGTCCGATTACCCACAAGCCATAAAGATTCTTAACGACTTTAAGAAAACGCTTGATGAAAGCTCAGAAGCACCGGATTGGACCTGCCCGCACTGTGGCGAAGACAATGAGGGGCATTATGGTCTGTGCTGGTCTTGTGGCCGGCAGGCCGCGTCTGAAAGCACTTAATCACGATAATAACGAAGATTAGGTTGCAGTTCGTCAACCGCCTGAAACGACATAATATATGCTGTGTTAATTTGTACCCGCCTGATTGCACCACCTGCATCCGCATACACAAAGTGTAACCATTCAGCGCCTTCACGGCTGTTAATATCTATCGGCAAAACACGCTGATAACTGATTTTATCACCCGCCTGATTAAGACAAACAATATCCAGACGGCGTTTTTGCACAATCGCCGCTTCCAACATATCTTGAGCACCACATGGCAGTGGGGGATTCATACAATTATTTTAACATTAAATCCGTCGAAGCGGTGAATGTAACACGCTATAATAATATGAACAGATGCAAGAGACCGACCATGCCAAAACACGAATCAATTAATTACCTGGAATTTGCCAGCCGTGATTTAAACGAAAGCAAATCATTTTTTAACACCGTTTTTGGCTGGTCGTTCACGGATTATGGACCTGACTACACCGCCTTTAGCCTGAGCAATCTCGATGGTGGTTTTTTCAGTTCTGAGCAAGTCAAAACTGCTGATCAGGGCGCACCCTTAACCGTGTTTTATTCCGCCAAGCTGGACGAAACTCTTAACAAAGTCCGTCAGGCAGGCGGCCGTATCACCCGCGATATTTTTGACTTCCCAGGTGGACGTCGTTTTCACTTTAAAGAACCCGGTGGCAACGAAATGGCCGTGTTGTCTGAATAAAAAGGTTTTATCATGCTCATTGTTACCAACCGAAATATTAACCAGGATCGCTTTCAACATGGTGTGGCCGATGAGTTTGCTTTTGGCGAGCAGGTTAATGCCAAAGGCCCCAATGAAATTCGCCTGGCACACGCCAAAAAACTTAAATCAGGTCCGAATAAAGGCGACTGGCGGATTAAACTGGTGAAAGAACCGAATAATCTCACCGCCGACAACCTGCCCTCAAAACATGAGTTCAGCGCATTGCGAAAACGCCTGCATAAAAATAACAAAAATTGTCTGTTCTTTATTCACGGCTATAACCAGTCTTTCCAGAAAAACCTGGCACAAAGCCTGTTAATCGAAGAATTGTATGACGTCGAAGTGGTGGCTTTTTCCTGGCCGTCGAATACCGGTGGTTTCACCACCCGTGAATACCGCGATGCCAAACGCACCGCCCAGGCCTCAGTGGCCGCACTCGATGCCACCTTAATGAAACTCGGTGCTTATCATTGCGACCCCTT
The DNA here is from genome assembly GCA_947502925.1 of uncultured Marinicella sp. Classification (GTDB taxonomy): domain Bacteria; phylum Pseudomonadota; class Gammaproteobacteria; order Xanthomonadales; family Marinicellaceae; genus Marinicella. The sequence continues at coordinate 381,194 of CANNBS010000001.1, forward strand.
TGATCGCGATGCTCAGGAAAGCTGTGACGTGAAACTGTCATTAATGGCTTACAGCCTCGGTAATTTTCTGCTGCAAAACTATGTGCGTGATGCCTTGTATGAAAATGATGCCAATATTTTCGCCAATATTGTTCTCTGTCAGGCCGATGTGGATCATCCCGGACACCAGTACTGGGTCGATGCCATTGAAACCGGTAAACGCATCTACATCACCATCAACGAAAATGACTGGGTCCTCAAATGGTCCGACAGCAATTTCCAAAAAGACCGCCTCGGTCGCACCGCCCGCGGTCTGATTGCCCAAAAACCCAATTACTACGACTTCACTGACGGCCCCGGCGTCGAACGCACCCACGGCCTGTTCTACGCCGACACCAACGACACCGTCAGACACTTCTTCAAAACCGTCCTCAACGGAAAACGTCCCGATGATTCCCTGGATTTATTTTATGATGATATTAGTAATAGCTGGCGGTTTTAATACCGCTTCATTATAAATACATTTGTCCCTTTTTTTATAAATCTCTCGTTACTCACAGTAAACAGGAGATTTATATGATTCTACGCGTATTGATTTTATTTTTATGTTCAACTGGTGCTTGGGGGCAGCAGCTTTTAAGCAATGGTCATTTTACCCAAGGTGTAAGCCCGTGGGATAACCCTTCTCATACACCGCAATGGTTATCGAATGATGGCCACCATCAACCGGGTGCCATTTCTTTTAGTGATAACTTTAATAATGGTGGTTCTATTTATATGTATTCTGAAAAAATACCGGTGATTCCCAATTATCATTATTTATTGGGGACATCTTACAAATACCCGTCATCCGCCACACCTGCTTATATGAACATGATTGTCGAGTGGTACGACGCCAATGACGTAAATGTCGCCACGTGGCCCTGGCATACGATTTTTGAAATGTCACAACCTGATACATGGCTGGATTTTGATGGCGAAGTGAGCAATGAGTACGGCGGGGGTGTATTTGCGCGGGTGGTGTTAACCCTACAAACCCAATCCTCAGGCACGGCCAATAATGAAGCCCGGTATGACGATGTGCTGTTTTATCAGGACACTGTTTTTATGACTGATTTTGAATAATTTCGGACATGTCGCCCCCACACTTAAGCGGGGGCGAGTGACCGTCTTACTTTTTCTTCGGCAGATACATATCCGTAATCGTACCCTCGAAGGCTTCGGCACTCATGGCGACGGATTCCGCCAGGGTTGGGTGCGGGTGGATGGTCAGGCTGATATCGGCGGCTTCGCAGCCCATTTCGATGGCCAGACAGAGTTCACTGATGAGCTCGCCGGCATTGGTGCCGACGATACCGGCGCCGAGGATTTGCTCGGTTTCCGGATCAAATAGAAGCTTCGTAAAGCCTTCGGTGCGGTCGTTACCGATGGCGCGGCCACTGGCGGCCCAGGGGAATTTACCGACTTCATAGGCGATGTCTTTTTCCTTGGCTTCATTTTCAGTCAGCCCCACCCAGGCGACCTCCGGATCGGTGTAGGCCACCGAGGGAATCACACGGGCATCGAAATAGACTTTTTCACCGGCGGCGGCTTCGGCGGCAATTTTGGCTTCGTGGCTGGCTTTATGGGCCAGCATCGGTTGACCGACCACATCGCCGATGGCGAAGATATGGTTGACGTTGGTCCGCATTTGTTTATCCACCGAAATAAAACCTCGGTCATCGACCTCGACCCCGGCTTGATCAGCGGCGATTAAATCACCGTTGGGGCGGCGGCCCACAGCCACCAAAACCCGGTCATAGGTTTCACTGTCATCGCCGTCAAAAGTGACTTTAAGTCCGGATTTCTGGGCTTTGCATTCGGTGACTTTTGATTTCAGTTTAATCTCAGCACCCATGGTTTTCTTGAGGTGCTGCTGCAAAGGTTTTACCAGGTCTTTATCGGCACCTGGAATCAGCTGATCCATCATTTCGACAATGGTAATTTCACTGCCCAACGCCGAATACACCGTGGCCATTTCCAGACCGATAATACCGCCGCCGATAATCAATAAGGATTTCGGAATGTCGGTCATAGCCAGGGCATCAGTGGAATCCATCAGACGCTCATCATCCCAGGGCATATCGGGCAATTTAAAAACCCGCGATCCGACGGCGATAATGGCCTGGTTAAAAGTTAATTTATCGTCACCGACTTGTAAAGTATGGTCATCGACAAATTTCGCTTCACCGGTCATGCGGTTAACTTTGCGTTGTTTGGCCATTTGTGCCAGTCCGCCGGTGAGTTTTCCGACCACGCCGTTTTTAAAGTCCAGGAGTTTTTCGCGGTCAATTTCAGGCTTTTTAAAGACCACGCCATGATCTTTCATCGCTTGTGTTTCACGAATGATTGAAGCGGTGTGTAACAAGGCTTTTGAGGGAATACAACCGACGTTCAGGCAAACACCGCCCAGGGTGTCATAACGTTCCACCAAGGTGACGTTTAAACCCAGATCAGCGGCACGGAAAGCGGCGGTATATCCACCGGGTCCGGCACCAATCACCACCAAATCGGTGTCGTAACTATGGTCTTGTGAGACGGTTTTTTGCGTGTCTTGCTGGGTTTGTTTTTTAGAAGATTTTTCAGCGGATTTATTGGTGGTTTTTTGTGTCTCTTCAGATGATTGCTTTTCTTTGTCCGGCTGTTTTTCAGTTTCATCCGATTGACCACTGTCTTCACTGACTTCCATGGTGCCGATAACAGCGCCTTTGGCCACGTTGTCGCCTTCGCTGACATCCAGTGATTTTATGGTGCCGCTTTCGGGGCTGGGGATTTCCATGGTGGCTTTTTCTGATTCCAGAGTAATCAGGGATTGGTCTTTTTCAACTTGGTCACCTTTTGCCACTAATATCTCAATCACCGGTACATTATCAAAATCACCGATATCCGGTATTTTTATGTCAATTGTTTTACTCATAAAGTATCTCGTTAAGTGTTATCCCATAAGGGAACGTGTAAAGCCTTGGCCAGTTGTTCGGCATCCATCAGCATTTGTTCATAGTTTCCGTGATCGACCACCGCCACACGGTTGCCATCATTTAAGACCAAATTCAGTTCGTAACTGCTATATCGGCCCTTATTGCCTCTGACTGTTTCCGTCATTAACTGTAAAGCCCTGACCCGGTTTAAGTCCGTGATAGTGTCTTTTTGGTGTCTGTCCGGCCTTTTAAAACCGGCATAAAATTCACGGCTCACCAAATCAAAAATCCGTGGCTTGGTCAGCCACCGAACCAGATAGATACCGGCGACTGAAAAAGGCAGACCGACAAACAGGCCAATAAACAACAACTGCCATGATTCGCCGCGCATAATTTGCCAGATCATGCCACACAAAATACCCAAACCCACCAACAAAAAAACCAGGCCAAAAGCCAATCCACCTTTGGTGGCTTTAAACATTAAAATTCTGCCACCGGATTCTGGCGACACCAGATAATGGGTGCCAAAATTACTCCCGCCGGGTTTTAACGGTGTCCAGCCCACCTGATGGCTGAAGGGATCGTTAAAACGGTCATGCGCCACTGAATCTGTACTGGCTGCCTCAGCTGCGGCTTGTGCTTGCTTAATTTTGTGTTTGAATTTATCCAGCCAGTCGGGCATTTTTTACAGCAACATTTTCTTCATATCAGACAGAATATCGGATAAATAAACGATAAACCTTGCCGCATCAGCACCGTCAATCACGCGATGATCATAACTTAAGGACAGCGGTAACATTAAGCGCGGTTCAAACTCTTCGCCATTCCAATGAGGTTTCATCTGTGATCGTGAAATACCCAAAATGGCCACTTCCGGGGCATTAATTATCGGCGTAAAAGCTGTACCACCAATGCCGCCTAAGGATGAAATCGACATACAACCGCCTTTCATATCATCCGGTGATAGTTTTCCGTCACGGGCTCGCTCGGATATTTCGGCCATTTCTTTGGCGATTTCAAACACTTCTTTTTTATCACAATCACGAATCACCGGTACCACCAGACCATCGGGCGTGTCCACGGCAATGCCGATGTGGAAATATTTTTTGTAAATTAAATTTTCACCGTTTATATCCAGTGAACTGTTAAATTTCGGGAATTTTTTTAAGGCTTTGGCCAGCGCCTTGACCATAAACGCCAGTGGCGTCAGATTAAAGCCCATGTCTTTGGCGTCTTGTTTGTTTTCCTGACGAAATTCCTCGAGCTCAGTAATATCGGCTTCATCGTATTGCGTCACATGCGGTATGCGTACCCAATTACGGTGCAGGTATTTACCGGAAATTTTCTGAATTCGACTCAAGGCCTGGGTTTCAATGTCACCGAATTCAGTGAAATCAACCGCCGGGAAAGGCGGCACATCAAAACCGCTTTTAACCACGGTGTCGCCGGATTGCATCGCGGTTTTAACATGTTTTTCGACATCTTCTTTGGTAATCCGGCCTTTGCGGCCACTGCCTTTGACCTGCGCCACATCAACACCAAGTTTACGGGCAAATTTTCGCACCGCCGGTGAGGCATGGGCCAGTTTGCCGCTGCGTTCGGTGGGCACTTCTTCAGGTACCGGCGGTGGTTTTGGACCGGCATCATCATTAGAATCATCGGCTTGATCGGCCGATTGATCAGTGGATTCAGATTGTTCCGTTTTAGAATCTTTTGGTGCTTCTTGTTCATCTGCTTCCTGTTCAGATTCTTTCTCGTCTGCTGTGTCTTCGGAGTCCTTCTTTGAGCCCGCACTTTCAGACACCTCAAGTTCCATCATCGGTGTGCCCATCGACACGGTGTCGTCTTCTTTAACCAGCAGTTTAACCACTTTGCCGGCTTCCGGACTGGGTACTTCGATGGTGGCTTTTTCAGACTCTAAGGTTATGATGGGGTCTTCGGCGTTAATTTCATCGCCTTCACTAACCAGAACCTCAATCACCGGTACATCGGTAAAATCGCCGATATCAGGTACTTTAATTTCTTTTGTATCACTCACAATACTGTCCTCAACTGTCTTAAGAGACGCGTGGATCGTCTAAATCCGTCTGAATGTTATAGGCTTTAATGGCCTTTTTAATCGCTGTTTTCGGTAAATCACCGGCTTTAACAAGCTCAACCACGGTGGTGTATGCAATGTGATTTCGCGACACTTCAAAGAACTCTCGCAGCTGTTCACGGGTATCAGAGCGACCAAAACCATCGGTACCCAGGGTGGCGAAAGGCGCCTTAACCCAGGGTCTGATTTGTTCGGCAAAATCATGCACATAATCAGTGGCGGCAATCACCGGACCCGGTTGCTTGTCTAAGCACTGCTCCACATAACTCAACTTGGCTTTTTTATCGGCATGCAAACGGTTATAACGCTGCACCGATTGTCCATCCCGTTTTAGCTCTGTAAACGAAGTGGCGCTCCAGACATCACAGGCCACGTCAAAATCATCTTTGAGCATCTCAGCGGCGGCTTCCACTTCCCGTAAGATACTGCCACTACCCATTAACTGGGCTTTGGCCTTACCTTTTTTCGGTCGTTCTTTGAGTTTATACAGGCCTTTAATAATGCCTTCTTCACAGTCTTTGGGCATTTCCGGGTGCGGATAATTTTCATTCAGTAAGGTGATGTAGTAATACACTTCATCGTTGTCCACATACATGCGTTTCAAACCTGACTGTAGAATCACAACCACTTCGTAACCATAGGTCGGATCGTAACTGATGCAATTTGGCACGGTGGACGCGATTAAATGTGAATGACCGTCCTGATGTTGTAAGCCTTCACCATTTAAGGTGGTGCGACCGGAGGTGCCGCCTAATAAGAAACCTTTGGCGCGCATATCACCGGCGGCCCAGCACAAATCACCGATGCGCTGATGTCCGAACATTGAGTAATAAATGTAGAACGGAATCATCGGTGTGTTGTAGTTGGCATACGAGGTGGCGGCCGCAATCCATGAACACATGGCACCGGCTTCGGTGATGCCTTCTTGTAACACCTGACCATTTTCTGATTCTTTGTAAAACATCAGTTGATCAGAGTCTTCCGGTTCATATTTCTGGCCCTGATGGGAATAAATACCGAGCTGTCTGAACAGCCCTTCCATACCAAAGGTTCTGGCCTCATCGCAAATAATCGGCACGATTTGTTCTTTAATGTCTTTATTGCGTAACAGCACGGCTAAAGATCGGACAAATGCCATGGTGGTGGATATTTCACGGTCACCCGAGCCTTTGGTAATGCTTTCAAAGGCATCCAAATCAGGAATATCCAGTGTTTTGTTGTCATAGCTGCGCTGCGGTAAAAAACCACCGAGTTCTTCACGCCGGGACAACATGTATTTCATCTCTTCGGAATCTTCATCCGGTTTGAAATAAGGCACATCTTCCAACTCATCGTCTTTAATCGGCACATTAAATTTATCCCTGAAATGACGAATGGATTCGGTATCCATTTTCTTTTGTTGATGGGTGGTGTTGGCCGCCTGGCCACTTTCACCCATGCCGTAACCTTTAACGGTTTTCGCCAGAATTACGGTCGGCTGGCCTTCATGTGAGGTGGCCTCTGCATAAGCGGCGAACATTTTATGCGGATCATGGCCACCGCGGTTTAAACGCCAGATGTCTTCATCGGTCATCGATGACACCATGGCTTTAAGTTCCGGGTATTTACCGAAGAAATGCTCTCGCACATAGGCCCCGTCTTTAGATTTATACATCTGGTAATCACCGTCAACCGCTTCTTCCATGCGCTTGCGCAGTAAGCCGTCTTTGTCTTTGGCGAATAATTTATCCCAGTAAGAACCCCAAATCACTTTAATGACATTCCAGCCGGCGCCGCGGAACACGCCTTCGAGCTCCTGGATAATTTTGCCGTTACCACGTACCGGTCCGTCCAGTCGCTGTAAATTACAGTTAATAACAAACACCAGGTTATCGAGATTTTCACGGCCGGCCAGAGAAATGGCGCCTAAAGATTCAGGTTCATCAGTTTCACCATCGCCTAAAAAGCAATACACTTTGCGGTCGGTTTTTTCGATAATACCGCGGCTTTGCAGGTACTTCATAAAGCGCGCCTGGTAAATGGCCTGAATCGGCCCCAAACCCATCGATACGGTGGCAAACTGCCAGAAATCCGGCATCAGCCAGGAGTGCGGATAAGAGGATAAACCTTCGCCACCGACTTCTTCACGGAATTTATCCAGTTGTTCCTCACTAATCCGGCCTTCTAAGAAAGCGCGTGCATAAAATCCCGGTGAGCTGTGGCCTTGTACATACAATAAGTCACCGCCGGATTCATGGTCTTTGCCACGAAAGAAATGGTTAAAACCAACATCGTAAATGGTGGCCGCCGAGGCAAAAGAGGCAATATGACCGCCTAAAGAGCCGGGTCGGCGGTTGGCGCGAACCACCATGGCCATGGCATTCCAGCGAATCATGGCACGTATTTTCCACTCCAGATCGCTGTCACCGGGTGACTGTTTCTGTTCCGTTACGGGAATGGTGTTGAGGTAAGCGGTTGTGGCCTGGTAGGGCAAATGACCACCGGAACGGCGGTTTAAATCAATCAGTTGTTCAATTAGAAAATGAGCCCGCTCAGGGCCTTCTTCCGCAATCACGGCTTTTAAAGAGTCCAGCCATTCCTGGGTTTCTAATTCATCAATATCATGTTGGGTTTTGATGTTAGTCATAATATTATTTTGTCATCGTGTTTTGGGCGTCAACAGCAGCGATGGCGACCATGTTTAAAATTCTGCGCACAGAAGAAGATGGATTAAGCACATGGGCGGGTAATTGGGTGCCCATGAGCATGGGGCCAACCGTCACGCCTTCTGAGAAATATCTTATCATATTGAGTGCGGTGGTGGCAGTATCGAGGTTTGGCATGACCATTAAATTGGCCTTCCGATTATATTGAGCATTGGGAAAGACTTTGGAACGAATTTTCGGCACCAAGGCATACTCGGCATCCATCTCTCCTTCCACATCTAATTCCGGTGCTTGTTTTTTAATTATCGCTAATGCCCGGCGCATTTTTTCCGGGCTGTTACCCTCACGGGTACCAAAATTGGAATAGGACAACAGCGCTAAGCGCGGGGTTTTGCCAAAGGCTTTCACCCGTTCAGCGGCACTAATGGCCATGCTGGCGATTTCCTCTGCGGACGGGTTGGGGTTTACATTGGTGTCGGTAATAAAGTAACTGCCCCGGTCGGTGGCCACGGCACTCAGACTGGACGGTGTCTGATCTTTTAAGCCAATGACATCTATAATATGTTGCAGCACTTTATGGTAACGACCATTTAAGCCCGCTAACATGGCGTCGGCTTCACCGCGTTTAACCATTAAAGCGGCGATGACGGTGGTGCGTGTTCTGACCACCGCTTTAGCTATTTCAGGGCTAACACCTCGTCGTTCCATCAGTTTATGATAAAGCATCCAATAATCTTTAAAACGCGGGTCGTCCTGGGGGTTAACCAGTTCAAAATCCTTACCGATGGTGAGATTAATACCAATGCGTTCTATTCTTGATTGCACCACATCGGGGCGACCAATTAAAATTGGCTTGGCGAGTTTGTCGTTGTTAATGGTCAGCACCGCGCGTAATACACGCTCGTCTTCCCCTTCTGCCAGCACCACCCGCTTTAAATCTTTACGGGCCTGATCAAACACGGGTCGCATCAGCAAACCACTTTGGTACACAAACTCACTGAGTTGGTGTTCGTATTTTTTCAAATCCTCAAGCGGTCTTTTTGCCACGCCACTGTCCATCGCAGCTTTCGCCACCGCCGGCGCCACATGCAATAAAATACGCGGATCAAACGGCTGGGGAATCAAATATTCACGACCAAAACTTAAATCTTTACCACCATAGGCTTCCCGGCTGACATCACTGATTTCCAAACGTGCCAGTTTCGCCAGGGCATGCACACAGGCAATTTTCATTTCATCGTTGATACCGGTGGCACCCACATCCAAAGCACCTCTGAAAATATAAGGAAAACACAGTACATTATTAACCTGATTCGGGTAATCAGAACGTCCCGTGGCAATAATGGCATCCGGTCTGACTTCCAGTGCCAGCTCAGGCATAATTTCCGGGGTCGGATTAGCCAGCGCTAAAATCAGCGGGTCTTTGGCCATTTTTTTAATCATGTCGGGTTTGAGCACGCCCGCCACTGATACACCCAGAAAAATATCCGCTTCTTCAAGTGCGTCGCTGACAGTTTGTTTGTTAACACCCCTGGCATAATCAATGCGTCTTGGATCGGTTAAATCATCACGACCTTCATGGAGCACACCGCTTGAATCTGAGACGATGATGTTGTCTTTTTTCATGCCCATGACCACCAACAAATCCAGGCACGCCATACCCGCAGCACCGGCACCTGAAGTCACCAGCTTGACATCTTCAATCTTCTTACCGGTTATTTTTAAGGCATTAATCACCGCCGCTGCGGTGATAATGGCGGTACCATGCTGATCGTCATGAAACACCGGAATGTTCATGCGTTCTTTTAAGGCTTCCTCAACCTCAAAACACTCCGGTGATTTGATGTCTTCTAAGTTAATGCCACCGAAAGTCGGCTCCAATGAAGCGATAATTTCAATCAGCTTATCGGGGTCTTTTTCATCAATTTCGATATCAAAGACATCTATACCGGCAAATTTTTTAAACAACACCCCCTTGCCTTCCATCACCGGTTTTGAGGCCAAAGCCCCGATATCGCCTAAGCCCAAAACAGCCGTACCATTTGAGATTACGGCGACCATGTTAGCACGGGCCGTGTAATCGGCGGCTGTATTTGGATCAGCTGCAATCGCCTCAGACGGTGCCGCCACACCCGGCGAATAGGCCAAGGCCAGTTCTTTTTGTGTGGTTAAGGCCTTGGTGGCCGTAATTTTTATTTTACCAGGCGTCGGGTACTGATGGTACTCAAGCGCCGCTTGTTTCATGTCTTCTGAAAGACTCATGGTGTCACCCCAAAAATTGTCTTATGAAACGGTGCTTCAACCATCCGGGTCAAACCACCGTATCTCAACTTTTAATTGTTTTCTGCTTTATCGTCGTATTGACCTAATGTGGCCAGTGAATTCATGCGCGCACGGTGCAACAGTTCAGCTTGTGCCGCCTTCACATTTTCCTTGGGGTTATCGCCCCACACTTTAAGCGCAGAAGCCTGTAAAGCACGGCCATAAGAAAAGCTCAATGGCCAGGGCAGTTGGCCCATTTGATTCATTACGTTTAAATGTTCTGTCGCCTCAATTTCAGACTGGCCACCGGATAAAAACACAATACCCGCCAGAGAAGCCGGCACGGTATTAAAAAAGCAACTTAATGTGGCTTCAGCCACTTCTTCAGCATCAGCTTGTTCCGGACAATCACTGCCAGACACCACCATAGATGATTTTAAGATGCAGGCTTCTAAAATAACATTGTGCTCGTATAGCTGGCTGAATAATGATTTTAAGGTGAGTTCAGTGACTTCATAAGCGGTGGCGATATCATGGCTGCCATCCATTAATACCTCAGGCTCCACAATCGGCACCAGACCCGCTTCCTGACATAAGGCCGCATACCGGGCCAGAGCATGGCTGTTGGCTTCAATACAGGTTTGTGTGGGGGTGTTTTCTGAGATCGTAATAACCGCACGCCATTTAGCAAAACGGGCGCCCAAATCATAATATTCATTCAGACGATCGCGCAGCCCATCTAAGCCTTCTGTGACCTTCTCACCGGGAAATCCGGCCAGTTCTTTGGCGCCTTTGTCCACTTTAATGCCCGGAATAATGTCGGCATCCTGCATGATTTTTACCAGCGGGGTTCCGTCCGGGGCTTTCTGGCGCAAGGTTTCATCAAATAATATGGCACCTGAAATATATTCACCTAAACCATCGGCACTAATGAGCATGTGGCGGTAATCGCGGCGGTTCTCTTCGGTACACTCAACACCTATCGTATCGAAGCGCTTCTGGCAAGTGCCGGTACTTTCATCAATCGCCAACACACCACGACCTGAAGCCACCATCGCGGCGGCTGTTTCAATCATTTCATCAATTCTGTCTGTCATAATCGTTCCTGTTAAGTTTTAAATCTAATTGACTGACGGCATCACCGATCAGCCACTTGTTCAAGCATTGTTACCGCCGGCAAGGGTTTGTCCTCCAGCACCTGTAAAAAGGCACCACCACCGGTTGATATGTATGAGATATTGTTTGTAATACCATATTTTGCGATGGCTGCCAGCGTATCACCACCACCGGCCATGGAAAAGCCTCCGCTTTGCGCAATGCCTTCTGCCAGTAACTGGGTACCTCGACTAAACTGAGGAAATTCAAACACGCCAACAGGGCCGTTCCAAACCACGGTTTTGGCTTGTTTAGCTATATAAGCATATAAGGCGGCTGTTTTGGGGCCTATATCCAAAATCATGTCGTTATCGGTCACTTCATCCACTGATTTTACCTCCGCTAAAGCGTCAGCACTAAATTCCGCTGCCACCACCACATCTTCGGGGATGGGGATTTCATTGCCGGCTTCTTTGGCTTTTTCTATCAGTTGTTTAGCCTCATCCACTAAATCCGGTTCAAACAAAGATTGTCCAACCCGGAAACCGGCAGCTTTAATAAAGGTGTTGGCAATACCGCCACCGACAATGAGCTTATCCACTTTGTCCACCAGAGCATGTAACACCTGTAATTTACCCGACACTTTAGCCCCACCAATGACCGCCAACATCGGCTTGGCCGGATTTTTCAAACCTTTCTCCAATGCGGTTAACTCTTTAACCAACAGGGGTCCGGCACAGGCTGTAGGAGCAAATTGAGCCACCCCGGTGGTTGAGGCGTGGGCCCGATGAGCGGTACCAAAGGCATCCATGACAAACACATCACACAAATCAGCCAACTGCTGGGACAAATCATCATCATTACTTTTTTCACCCGCTTCAAAACGGATATTTTCGAGTAAAACCACTTGTCCCGGCGCCACATCAACGCCTTTGTGCCAATCTTTTATAACTGCAACATCCTGTTCTAATAGATCACTCAGGCGGTTAGCCACCGGCAGCATGGAAAACTGTGGATCAAATTCACCCGCCTTGGGTCGTCCTAAATGCGACACCAGAATCACAGCTGCCTGCTGAGATAACGCCTGTTGAATGGTCGGTAACGCGGCAGTTATTCGCGTGTCATCACTAATCCGACCAGAGTCCATGGGCACATTCAAATCTTCACGTATTAATACACGTTTATTCGAAAGGTTGAGTTCGCTCATGTGTTTCATCGTTGACTCCTTAGGCATTCATTAAAGCATCAGCCGTATCCAACATGCGGCAGGAAAAGCCCCATTCATTGTCATACCAGGCCAACACTTTAACCAACCGGCCATTGGTCACTTTCGTCACGCCGGCATCAAAGGTCGAGGAACTGGGGTTATGATTAAAATCCACTGACACCAAATCCTCATCACTGTAACCCAATACAGCAGAATGTTCGGCTGCCGATTTTACCACTTCATTGACCTCTTCGACAGTGGTTTCACGACTGGCGATAAAGGTTAAATCCACCGAAGACACATTAATGGTGGGAATTCGCATGGCATAGCCATCCAGACGGCCATTGAGCTCCGGCAGCACCAGACCGATGGCGGCGGCGGCACCGGTTTTAGTGGGAATCTGACTCATGGTGGCTGAGCGCGCGCGGCGTAAATCACTGTGATAAGTGTCACTTAACACCTGATCGTTGGTGTAGGCGTGAATGGAGGTCATCAAACCCGATTCAATGCCAATATCACGGTGCAAGACCTGAGCCAGCGGCGACAAACAATTGGTGGTACATGAGGCGTTTGAAATCACGGTATCATCAGCGGTCAGTATCTGATGGTTTACACCATAAACCACGGTTTTATCTATTTCACCGTTTGCCGGCGCTGAAATAATGACTTTTTTGGCACCTGCCTGAATGTGCTGTGCTGCCTTTTTGCGCTCTCTGAAAATTCCGGTACATTCCATCACCACATCCACGCCCAATTCTCCCCAGGGTAATTGCGTGGGGTCTTTTTCATGACAAAGCTGAATCTCATCACCATTCACGCTCATCACATCATCTTGCAGACTGACCTCGGCATTAAAACGACCGTGGGCAGTGTCATGGCGGGTTAAATGTGCCATCGCTTTGGCGTCACCCAGATCATTGATGGCGACCACTTTGATGTCGTGTTTATTGAGTTCGTAGAGCGCCCGTAAAATACATCGGCCTATGCGGCCGTAACCATTGATTGCTATTTTTATTGTCATTATGGCATTCCTTCTTAGTAAATAAGTTATCTATTGTTGACTGAATGGTATTTCAACATAAATAAGGCCTAAAGGCATGAAAATTGGGTGGTTTACTCTAATTATTTAATTAAAATGGGTAATAACCACAATTTTTTGTGAGGTACGATCATGTTAAATAATCCTACATTAAAAAAAGAATCGTGCCGGAATTCGTCAGCTGAAAAGCAGGCCATCAGAGATAGTTTGGCCCCTTTTGCACCTTTTCCGGGTGCTCTTAAACAGAATGACAAATCCGTGTCACGTCACAATAAAATATAAACTGCAACAATCGCAGTCATTAAATTAAAAAACCCGGCCTGAATAATTCAGGTCGGGTTTATTAATTTATGCATGCTTTCTATTAATCAACCGTCGGCAAATCATCATTTCGCAGTTTCTTAAAATACTGTTTCAACTCACGTTTTACCACCGGCGCCAGGAAATACAAACCGATAATATTCGGGAATGACATGGCAAAAATCATAGCGTCTGAAAACTGAATAACACCGGACAGATTCATCGACGCACCAATCACAACGAAGACCAGGAACATCACATTGTAAACCGTTTCCTGTTTTTTGCCGGGGCCAAATAAGAATGTAAATGCTCGCACCCCGTAATAAGACCAGGCCAACATGGTGGAAAAAGCAAACAGGACTACAGCCAATGTCAGAATATAAGGGAACCATGAGACATTACTGGCAAAAGCGGCCGAAGTTAATTCGATACCCTGGATGGTGTCATCAGACGCCAACGGTATATAACCGGTAATACCGATAACAAGCGCCGTAATGGTACAAACAATTACCGTATCAATAAACGGTTCATACAAAGCCACCAAACCTTCAGTAACCGGTTCATTGGTGGTCACCGCCGAGTGCGCAATGGCCGCCGAACCGATACCGGCCTCATTCGAAAAGGCAGCCCTTTGAAAGCCCACAATTAAGACACCCACAATACCGCCAAAAGCGGCTTTGGCGTCCATGGCACCGTAGTAAATATCACTAAACGCTTGAGGAACATGATCGTAATTCATGGCAATGATAACCAATCCAGTCAAGACATAAATAATGCCCATAAACGGCACCAACTTAGAAGTCACTCTGGCGATGCCTTTAATACCGCCGATAATGGTGATACCCACAAATCCGGCCACAATCAAACCAAAAACCCAGCCATACCCTTGTAAAAAGCTGTCTTGACCACCGGTGATACTCACCAGTTGCTGAAAAGACTGGTTAGCCTGAAACATGTTGCCACCCCCAAAGGAACCACCAATACACATAATGGCAAAGAAAATGGCCAGAAACTTACCTATCTTAGGAAAGCCACGCTCACTAAAACCTTTGGTTAAATATTGCATCGGGCCACCATGAATGGTGCCATCAGCCAGCACAGTTCGGTATTTGACCCCTAAGGTACATTCCACAAATTTGGTGGACATACCTAAAAACCCGGCCACAATCATCCAAAAAGTGGCACCGGCACCCCCCAAACTTACTGCCACGGCCACACCGGCAATATTACCCAGACCCACGGTGCCCGACAAGGCCGTCGATAACGCCTGAAAGTGAGTCACTTCGCCATCGGCATCATGATGGTCATATTTACCACGAATTAAATCAAAGCCATGACGGAATGACCGCATGTTGACAAATTTATAGTAAATAGTAAAAAAGGTGGCAGCAACAATCAACCAAATCAATACAATCGGTACCTTATAGCCACCCGGAATGGTGATTGAATAAAACACAACGCCTGCGATGGCGTCAGAAATTGGCTGGATGATTTCATTAATTTTTTCATCCGCTTTGACAGCCCAGGCAGGCATCGCTACTGTTAATAAGAAAAGAGGTAATAGCTTCTTTAAATTCATTAATTAATTCCCGTTCTTTTTTATTTTGAAACGCATTCACCGTCGCTCAATAAAGGCTTCTAGCGAAAATTCGATGGCTCATCATAACTTTTTTTTAAAAGGGTATGTAGCGGTAAAGCTATTTTTTTATATTTAACACCAGTTCATCACCTACTTTAAAATTGTGTTTTTCTGCTAAACCGGCATTAATTTCCAACACATATTTTGCTGGTTTTTCACTGGGGTAGTTTGGACAACGACTGGTGGTGGCACGACAAGGCGGCACATCTGCCTGAATACTGACTAATATTTGTTGCTGATTGAAATACAAGATATCCAAAGGGATTAAAGTATTTTTCATCCAAAAGGCCCGGGGTCGACTGTCCGGGAATATAAACAACATGCCGGCATCCTCAGCCAATGATTTCTCGTACATTAAACCCATGGCGCGACTGTTATCGTCTTCAGCCAGAGTGACATTAAACGATACCCCATTAATGGAAACCTGATGAGGTGTTGTTTGACAGCCTGCTAACAACACAAACAATCCAAATAAAATACCGTTTTTCGTCATATTTTCGATAATTTTTTATACACCATGCTGGAATTTATCACTTAACAAGGCTAAACTCAATAAACTGTTTAAAGTTGAGAGAATTGAGTGGATATTGCAGAATTACTGGCTTTCACAGTCAAAAACAAAGCCTCGGATTTACACTTGTCAGCGGGCTTACCACCGATGATACGCGTTGACGGTGATGTCAGACGGATTAATTTACCGCCACTGGAGCACAAGGAATTACACGACATGATTTATGACATCATGAACGATTACCAGCGGAAGGAATACGAAGAAACCTACGAAATTGACTTTTCTTTTGAAATTCCCGGAATGGCGCGTTTTCGTGTTAATGCCTTTAATCAGAACCGCGGTTGTGGTGGCGTGTTCCGAACCATTCCCACTGAAATTCTGACATTTGAAGACCTCAATTGTCCCGCCGTTTTTAAGGATATCATTGATGTGCCGAGAGGATTAATTCTGGTGACCGGTCCCACCGGCTCAGGTAAATCGACCACTCTGGCGGCCATGATTGATTATCTGAACAAAAAAGAACATGGTCATATTTTAACCATTGAAGACCCCATTGAATTTGTTCACACCAGTAACAAATGCCTGATTAATCAGCGCGAGGTGCATCGTGACACCAAGAGTTTTGAGAATGCCCTTCGCTCAGCTTTACGTGAAGATCCGGACATTATTCTGGTGGGTGAGTTGCGTGATCTGGAAACCATCCGCTTAGCCCTGACCGCCGCGGAAACCGGTCACTTGGTGTTCGGCACCTTGCACACCACATCAGCAGCCAAAACCATCGACCGGATTATCGATGTGTTCCCGGCCGGTGAAAAACCCATGGTGCGCTCCATGTTGTCTGAGTCCTTGCGTGCGGTGGTGGCACAAACTTTGATTAAACGTGTGGGCGGTGGTCGAATCGCGGCCCATGAAATTATGATTGGTATTCCTGCCATTCGAAATCTTATCCGTGAGGACAAAGTGGCACAAATGTATTCATCCATTCAAACCGGCCAGGCGATTGGTATGCAGACGCTGGACCAATGCCTAAAAGATTTGGTCAACCGCGGCTTAATTGCCAAAGCACAAGCCCGTTCTCGCGCTGTGTCCAAAGCTGACTTTGATTAATGATAGAGTAAATAAAGGAGACACCCATGGACTTTAATTCATACCTCAAATTAATGGTGCATAAAAAGGCATCGGATTTATTTATCACAGCCGGCCTGGCACCCAGCATTAAAATCCATGGTCGGGTGATTCCTATCACCCAGCAACCCCTCAACAAATCTCAGGCCAGAGATATGGTCACCGGCATTATGTCGCCCTACCAAAAAGAGGAATTCGAACGAACCCACGAATGTAACTTCGCCATTGGCGTATCCAGTGTCGGCCGATTCCGGGTCAGTGCCTTTTATCAGCGCAATGCAGTGGGCATGGTGATTCGTCGGGTTGAATCTAAAATACCGACCTTCGAGAAGCTCAAATTACCTGAAGTCCTCAAAGAACTGACACTCACCAAACGGGGTATCATTATCTTTGTCGGTGGTACCGGTACCGGTAAATCGACTTCTTTGGCTGCCATGATCGGCTACCGGAACGTCAACACCACCGGTCATATTATCACCATTGAAGACCCCATCGAATATGTCCACGAACACCAGGGCTGCGTCATTACCCAACGTGAAGTGGGTCTAGACACAGAAAGTTTTGAAGTGGCCTTAAGAAATTCTCTGCGTCAGGCACCTGATGTCATTATGATTGGCGAAATTCGTACCAAAGAAACCATGCAACAGGCCGTCACCTTCGCAGAAACCGGTCACTTATGCCTGGCCACTCTGCATGCTAACAACGCTAACCAGGCACTCGACCGCATTTTACACTTCTTCCCTAAAGACGGCCGCGATCAATTACTGATGGATTTATCCCTCAACTTACGTGCCATGGTGGCGCAACAACTCATCCCAACCCCCGACGGCAACGGTCGTCGCGCGGCAGTAGAAATCCTGATTAATTCACCACTGGCGCAGGAATACATCCGTAAAGGTAAGATCGAAAAACTCAAAGACCTGATGAAGAAATCCACCAACATGGGCATGCAGACCTTCGACCAGGCCATGTTCGAACTCTACCAGGCCGGCGAAATCACCTACGAAGATGCGCTGCGCCATGCAGACTCCGCCAACGAAGTTCGTCTTGCCATTAAACTGGCTCAAGGCGGCGATGCCGACACCTTATCCATGGGTATGGATGGTGTGGGACTGGAAGAGGACAAGTAAGGGTGACTTCTCTTTCGCTTCTTACAGCTACGCTGTAAACCGCAAAAGACAATGCATTGATGAGTCAGCGGCTGATGCGCTGTCGCGCACCAATGGCTGACATGTTTTTTAGGTTTAATTACGGGACATGGCTTTTTTAGTCACCCTTCAAAGACTGAAGATAACTTCACTAAGTAAAATCTCAAGCCAACTTTGTTGGCCGGTAACTTGTGCTTCGCTTTTTACGTCTACGGCGTAACCCGCAAAGCCCAATGAGTTAATGAGTCAGCGGCTGATGTGATGCGCTGTCGCGTACCAATGCTGACATGCTTTTAAGTGTAATTAAGAGACTTCAATCCTTTTAATCAGCTTTCCAAATTAAAATGCTTTTACCAACGGACCCTGATGTCAACAGGACTTTGTATTGAATACAAAAATTAATGCACTTGCTATAATAGGCGCTTATTTTTTCAAGGGTTGTTATTCATGGGTTGTTGCGATACAGAATCGGCTTTGTCGGTGCAGAATGAGCGTCAGAAACGTACTTTAATTGTTGTTTTAATCATCAATGCACTGATGTTTGCAATAATCATTGTCGCTTCATGGCTGGCCGGCTCTTCGGCCTTGTTTGCCGATGCGTTTGATAACTTAGGTGATGCCATTACGTATGCGGTCAGTTTATATGCGGTCAGTCGTTCAAACTCTGTTAAAGCCAAAGTTGCCTTATTCAAAGGTGGCTTAATATTTCTGGGTGGATTTTTGGTTTTGGGGCAAGTGGTTTATAAATTAATGCATCCGGCTGTGCCCCTATTTGAATTGATGGGTCTGTTTAGTTTGATTGGTTTATCAGCCAATGTCTTGTGTTTGTTATTACTCAACAAACATCGTCATGAAGATGTCAATATGTCCTCGGTGTGGGCCTGTTCTCGTAATGACATTGTTGCTAATCTTTCGGTGTTTGTGACTGCCGGTTTGGTTTGGATCACCCAATCAGGTTGGCCGGATTTATTGGTCGCGACTCTACTGGCAATTTATCTTTTGCGTTCAGGCTTTGAGGTGATTAACAACGCCCGCGACAACCTGAATTCAGGCTGTAATCACTAACATGCATGTACCACCTGATTACGCAATAAAAGACAAGGCCGTTATCACCGCTTTTATACAACAAAATCCTTTTGCTCAACTGGTGTGTGCCACCGAAACATTTCCGGTCATTAACCACATACCTTTGTTGTATGATGCCGAGTGCAATTGTTTATGGGGTCATCTGGCGAAAAACAATCCGGATTTAAAACACCTGAATGATTCTCAGGTCACCGCGGTATTCTCGGGTCCACATGGCTATATTTCACCCGATTGGTATGAAAACCCTGGGGTGCCCACATGGAATTACCAGACGGTTCATGTCATGGGAAACTGCCGGGCAGATGATTCAGTGACCACTGTTAAAAGAATAGTCGATCAATTATCTGAAGCGCATCAGGCTTCATTGGGTTACAACTGGAATGATGATTATAAGTCCTCGATGTTATCGGCGATTGTGGCTCTTAAAATTGATATTGAATCTTTGCAATGTCAGTTCAAACTCAATCAGGACCGTTCAGCAAAAGATCAACAAAAAGTCATCAAATCCTTACAAGAAAATGGCCAGCACGAACTGGCTGAAGCCATGGAACAAACGCAAAAACCCTGATTAAGCCGAGGTGGTGATTTCAACAAACCGCGACAGTACTTTTTTCGCTTCAGGACAGTCTATTAATTCTGCCAGCAATTGATCTGGCTGCAGACCTTCCGCTTTTAAATCATCACTGCGTTGCCGAATATAGGCAGCGGTGATTTTGGCATCCCATTCAGGGTGATACTGAACGCCCCAGATAAAATCCTGATAGCGAAATAAATGATTGGCATCAGCTTCGGTGTGGCCAAATATCTGGCAGTCAGGCGGTGGTGTGAGGACAGTCTGAGAATGAGAGACCAGCACATCACATCCCGGTTGAGGTAAAACCCGAAACAGGAGATCCTGACTGGCATCTGCCGATACATGACAATGACTGAGACCCATGCGCCGGCCATTGGGGTTATAACCCACTTCACCGCCGAGCATATCGGCCAATAACTGGTGCCCGAAACAAATTCCCAACATCGGTATCTTATGCGGCATGGTCTGACGCAACCAGTCTTGAGTTTTCAGCACCCAATCATCGCCTTCGGTCACCATGGCTTTTGAGCCGGTGATTAATATTCCCGCATAATTTTTAATGGCTTGATCCATACCCGGCAAAGTCTCGCCATGATGCACATTGGTCACATCAACCCGTTCAGTTTCCACCTCCATGCCGTCGATAAACCAATCGGCAAAGGTTTCGCCATGAGGCGAGGCCAGAGGCACCGGGTCACCGGTTTGTATAATCAGATATCTGTTTTTCATGACCACAACATGGGGTGTTGATTATTTATTTCAATCCATACTGGGCGGTGCCAGGCGAATCGCTTCTTCCAGGGATGTTTTCCCGTCTTTAAGTAGCTGTGCAATCGCCACCCGTAAAGGTAGCATGCCCTGACTGTAAGCGATTTTAGTAATCACTTCTGAGGGTGTATCGCTTTTAATGTTCTTACGGATTTCTGAATCAATCGGCATCATCTCAAATACACCGGTCCGGCCATGGTAACCGGTGTTTCGGCATTCATCACAACCCACCGCTTCAAACAATTCTTTCGGTGGTGATAAGTCATAAGGGTGCACCATTGACACCCATTTTTCGGCATCGACTTTGTGTGGTTTCTTGCAATGCGGACACAATAAACGAATCAAGCGTTGTGCAATAATACCGGCCAGGGTACTGCGCAATAAATAATCCGGCACGCCTAAGTCCAATAGTCGATTAAGGGCCGACGGTGCATCGTTGGTGTGTAAGGTGGATAATACCAGATGGCCGGTTAAGGACGCCTGGACCGCCATTTTGGCGGTTTCCAAATCCCGAATCTCGCCAACCATAATAATGTCGGGGTCCTGCCTTAATAAAGTCCTGACACCGTCGGCAAAATGCAAACCAATTTTCGGATTAACCTGCATCTGATTTAAGATTCCGTCCACCATTTCAATCGGATCTTCCACGGTCGATACATTCACTTCAGGAGTGGCCAGTTGTTTTAAGGTGGAATATAAGGTGGTGGTTTTACCTGAGCCGGTGGGACCGGTGACCAACACAATGCCATGCGGCCGGTTAATCATGCGCGCCCAGGTTTCGGCTTCAGATTCACTAAAACCCAAATCCCGATAATCCACCACAACCGCTTCGGGATCAAATATCCGCATCACGCATTTTTCGCCAAAAGTGGTGGGCATGGTCGATACACGCAATTCAATTTCACGGCCATTTTCAGACAAGGTCTTTATTCGACCATCCTGGGGCCGGCGTTTTTCGGCGACGTCAATTCTGGATAAAATCTTAATGCGACTTGTTACCGCCGACATCACTGAAGGCGGCAGGTCATAGACTTTCATGAGTTTGCCATCGACCCTGAAACGCACCAAAGCTTCATCCCGTTTCGGCTCCAGGTGTATGTCACTGGCACGCTGTTCAAAGGCATACTGTAACAGCCAATCCACCAGACCAATCACATGCTGGTCATCGGCATGAATATCCTTATTACCACCCAGTTTGACCAGCTGCTCCAAATTTAAAACCGGGTCGTTGGTTTTGCCTAAATGCCGCCGTTTGGCCGATTGGACCTGACGATTAACGCCGTAAAATTCATAAAGTAAACGCTGTAAGTCAATCGGATTAACGTGCACCCGTTCAATTTTTTGCTGATGAATTTTCTGAATATCACCGAGCCAGTCGGTTTGTGTCGGGTTGGCCACTGCAATCTGAATGGTCTGATTATCGATACCTATGGGTAAAATCTGGTGCTGTCGGGCATAAGCCTGTGAGATAACCTGGGTGACCTGATTGACATTAATTTTAGTGGGATCAATTTTTAGATACGGCAACTTATTGGCCTTCGCCACCCACTGGGTAACAAATTCAAGGGTAATGGGTTTGCCGGTTTTCTGGTTGGTAATTTTATTGTCAACAATGGCCACATAAGGATGCACGGAACTGGATTTAACCTGAGATTTTTCCAATAAGCGCGCGGCCGCTTGTTGGTTAATAAGTCCGGCTTTTAACCACTGGCGCGCCACCGTCGCCATAAATTGAGCATCATTGGGATTCATCAAACAGTTCTTCTAAATTGGCCTTATTAAGCATTGTAGCTGAATCACCGCTGAGATAACAATCATCACCGAGCAACATTAACACATGGGTGCAATATTTCGCCACCACATTAATGTCATGACACACCATCACCACCGCCTTATCCCGGGCGATGGCCTGTAATTTTTTCACTAAAAACCGCTGATACACCACATCCAAATGATTAAACGGCTCATCTAATAACAAATAATCACTGTTCTGAGCGAAACAGGTGGCAATTTCCACTTTGCGCCGTTCGCCCCCGGATAACTGTAATATCGATCGGTTTTTTAGCTGATCAATGCGACAGGCTGTTAAGGTTTGTTCGGTGACACGGTGTCGATTTTCGGGATTATCCGGCCAGGGATATCGCCCCATTTCCACCGCCTGATAAACACTAAAAGCCAATGACGGTTCCTGTTCTTGCATCAGATAAGCCACTTTCTGTGCCCGGGACAACGGGTCTAACTGATGCATGTCCTCATTATCCACCAATACCTGGCCTTGGTTTGGAGCCAATAACCCCGCTAAACACTGTAATAAGGTGGATTTGCCGGCACCGTTTTGGCCGATAATGCCCCAGAATTCACCGGCCCTAAACGTACAGCTTAAATCATTTAATACCTGTCGGTTTTCTAAAAGCACCGAAATGTGTTCAGCCTTTAACATTAAATTTTCCGCGACAAGACTAAAAACACCGGCACCCCAACCAAAGCGGTAAAAATACCCACCGGCAGTTGAATTGGACTTAACACGGTACGCGCCAGGGTGTCAGCAATAAGCAAAAACAAGGCACCGGCTAAAATGGTGACAGACAACAGATGGCGGTGCTGATAACCCACCAACAATCGCACAATATGCGGAATAATCAAACCCACAAAACCAATGGTACCAGCCTGTGCCACCGCCATCGAGGTAAGCAAAGCCGTCATGACAAAAACCATCAGATTCAGGCGTTCGGCGTGAACCCCGGATTTACGGGCAAACAATTCACCGCGCGCCAGTAAATCCAGAGCGGTATGTTGTTGCCGTAATAAAAAATAACACAGACCTAAAATCACAACCATTAACCAGCTGGGTTGTGCAAAAGATAAATCCCCCATTAACCAGAACATCATGGATCGAATTTGTTGACCGTCTGCCAATGACAGCATAAAAGAAATGATGGCAGCGAAACCAAAAGCCATCACCACCCCGTTTAAGGTCACCTTGTTGGGTTTTATGCGCCCATGATAGCTGAGTTTAAGCACCAGCAAAGTGGCCAGTAAAGAACCGCCAAAACCAATTAAAAACAAGGCTTCTGCGGATAAACTCAATCCCAGCATAATGACTAAAAGCTGACAACTGGCTGCCCCACCGGACACACCCAATAAATAAGGATCCGCCAGCGGGTTTTTCACCAGATTTTGAATCAATAAACCGGCTAAAGCCAGACTGCCACCCACCAACATGGCATTCAGTGCCCGCGGTATGCGCAGTTGCCAAACGATGCTGTAGGTGATGCTGTCCGGATTAAATAATTGATTCAAGGGCAAAGCGACCGACCCCACAGACACCGAAACAATCAGTGCCAATAGTAAAAACAGCCACCATATCCATGGTCTTTTTAACCATTGCCTGGTTTGCATCAGTCGTTTAATTTAGCGCGCAATACTAATCGACAACACATCTTTACGCGATATATTGATGGTGGCATCGCCACTTTTGAAACGGGTTGAGACCGTGACCTGGTCGGCGCTAATGGCTTTTAGCACACCAAAAACAGGTCGGCCGCGTTTGGTTTTGATTTTAACCGACTGACCAATGGCATCGGACCAGTTATTGAGTGTGTATTCCCTTGTTTGTTGGCCACCGACATGGGTTTTAATGCGACGAATAAGTTCTTTGGGCTTATTGGCTTGTTGTTCTTGTTTCTTTAAATGCGCTTCCCGTTGTTCCATATCTCGCCGCAAGGTTTCAATATCCAGGTCTAAATGGTCAATTTTAGACAACTCCACAGCCTGGTACTCTTGCTCACCCAATGCCGCTTCAATGGTGCTGTTTTTAAACAATTCGCTTTGTGACCAGCCGGCAAATTCAAATATATATTTCGGTTCTTTGAGATTAAAAATGGCATTGTATTCAACATCGGCCTGGAGAGAACGTTGGTATTGATTGGCCAATTTGGGAGACATTTCACCACCTGCATATATACGTAACGCTTGCTGTAAAGCTTCACTGCTACTCATACGGTAGGCTGAAAATGAGGATTTTTTATCCTGACCACATAATTGGTTTCGTTTACTGTTAAAGCCCTGATCAGCGTAGTAATAATATAAAGTATCAACAATGGTGTCATGGAAGGTCAATCGGTCGTCATTACTTGATCGGGCTAAACCACCGGACCAGGTGACGAACCAGTTACCGGAGCTGTTAATATTCAAGTTAAAATCAATATTATATTCATCGACCAGGGCATAGGTTAATTTAACATCAAACGCCGGTTGCAGAGTGTTCATGGCTTGCCACTGTTCAGCAGAAAAGCTTGGCCCGGCTCCCGCACCACAACCATAGGCACCCAGATAACCCACCACCATCGGATAGTAATTATTTTCCATAATATTTTTCAGTAACCGGCTGTTGGTCTTAACCACCTGTACATGATTAAAGTTAACGGTTAATTCCGGTGGCAGTTTGACCAATAAATCGGTTGATTTGGTGAACAGTAAATCACGGGCATCGGTGGTCACAGTGATGGAATCCACCTGAATTACATCCTGATAACCACGTGGCTTAAACTGAACACCTTTAATGGCAATGTCGCCACTGATGGAGACGCTATGATCTTGATAAGACCAGTCACCTAAATGACTCAGATGCGACATCACACCTTCCACAAAGAATTCGCTGTTGTGATTAATGCGCCACCAGGGCAAAGCCACCAGGGCAATCAGAATACAAATTATAATGACGTTTTTCTTGTTCATAGGCGTAGTTTACATAATTGGTTCAGCAAAACCACCAAACGCAGAGATTATTATCGTCTGTATTTGCTTCACGGGCAAATCAATATCAGGAAAATTTCCCACCGATTTATAATGTTCAAAGAAGTCAGGGTGATCTCGGGGCACCGGTTCTTTACCCGGCAACAACTCATAACTGGTGGAATACCGAAACGGCCAAATATCAAATATCGGCAATTTTCTGGAAATGGTGGCGAAAAATCCACTAACATGGCTAAAAAAAGGAATCTGTTCTTTAGCCGCCACCAGCCAACTGTTCTCAGGCAGCATATCTTGTTCAATGCTGGCGGTTAATTGTGCCGCAAATTCCCGGTCGTAAATAATAAAACCGGACTCAGTGTTCAGCACATCAGAACGTGGGTCAAAATTATGACTGCCAATCATGGATATTTCATTATCAATAACAAAGGATTTACTGTGCAAACCAAAGCGGGTGTGTTCATTGGTTTGGTGAGTGGCAAAGAATTGTTCCAGCATCCCGGGTTGCTGTTTAAACTCATAAATCTCCATATCGAGCTTTTTTAAATAAAACCGCTTATATTTTAAACTAATCGCATAGACATAAAACGCATCCGTTGAAGACAGTGAATTGGTCGAAACCTGTAAGGCTAAATCAGGATGGTCTTTTCGTAATTTTTTAAACATATTGCGCGCTTTTCGAGAAAACACGAGATAAG
Source organism: uncultured Marinicella sp. (assembly GCA_947502925.1). Taxonomy (GTDB): domain Bacteria; phylum Pseudomonadota; class Gammaproteobacteria; order Xanthomonadales; family Marinicellaceae; genus Marinicella. The sequence goes on from CANNBS010000001.1 coordinate 407,077, forward strand.
GTGTTTGAATGAGTAAGCGGTGCTCAGTCCGGGCAAATAAATCATGAAACTTTTCAGTCAGTTGTTTATTGACCTGTCGGGCTTCCTTGTTAAAGGGTTTATCGTGGGTGTCACTGAAATACTCAACCTCATCCACCGCCAAAACATCCGCAAAAAACGTTTTCTCAATATGACTGTTATCGTCAGCCTGCACACTTAACGCTTGCGCCAATTCCGGCAACGGTTGATTCCAATCAGTATGCGCTTCCTGATTATCAATAATGCGCCTGGCCACATCATTTAAGTGGGTCAAAGGCAAGACATGCTCTGAGGTCCAAAAACTGTCAAAAGAGATTACAATTTCATCCACCACATCACCAATCGCCATGACTTCCCGATCTTTATAGTTAAAGGTCGCATCCCAGTCAAAGTACCGGCTGGAATAATTGCGCCCGCCGACAATGGCATAGCGATTATCCACCACAAAAGCCTTATTGTGCATGCGCCGATTTAAACTGGCCAGACAACAGGCAATCGCCGAGGCAAATTCAAACGCCGAGGTATGGGCATCGCTAAACACCGGATTATAAAGCCGAAATTCAAAGTTTTGATGAATGGTGGCCAGTTCAGCCATCAACCACGAATTGCCCATGGTATAAAGCTGATCACCAATAATGCTGACTTTGACGCCTCGCCGTGCAGCTTTAATTAATTCTGCCAGAACCCAATGACCCGCTTCATCGTTATTCCAGATGAATGTCTGAATATCAATGCTCTCCTGAGCCGCTCGAATTAAGTTAATGCGAGCCAATAGGGACTCCTCACCATGATCCAAAATCAACATCTGATTTTTGCCGCTCATTTGACTGCTGGCGTACAATTTACTAAATGCTGTACTTTGGGCACAGGCGGTAGGCTCATTAATCGGGCACGTCAGGGTGGCGTCTTTTTTGAGCTGTGTCACTGATTCTGCCTGACGCAAAGTTTGCCGATCGATCTGACAACCGAACAACAATCCGCACATGATGAATAATAAGCACCGCTTCATTTACTTAATCGTATTTATAAAGATTTGATGTATGGGATAAACCGTAGCCATAGCACCGACGTACCCTTGAATATTTGTTAAATCAGTGAGATACAGCGTTTCATTACCCTCGTTTAATGGCTGGTTATCTAATACCGATCGACCCAAATAATACCACAAAACCCCGCCGCATAATTTGCACCAGGCCTCTTTTCGTGACCACAGACGATAAAATAATGCCGCCCTGTCGGGTGACGGCAACGCTTTAATCTTTTTATATTCATCAGCGTGAAAATACCGTTTACTCAGCGTCATAAAATCTCTTTTTTTATCAGTCCGCTCAATATCAAGACCCATTTCACCGTGCTTTGACAACCCATATAAATACGTCTGTCGGCTGTGACTGTAGGAAAAATAAATGGGCGCATCGGTATAAGGTTTTCCGTTTTCGGTGCGATTTATTTTAAAAGGCGCCGATTCAGGACAGGCATTTTTTAATAACCGGTGTAAAATGGCGTCGCTGTATTTTTTGGCTTTTTTGTTATCCTGCCGCGGGTTATGATTAAGCCACAATGTGATTTCATCCGTTCTATTCATGACTATGTCAGACTCCTTAAAACAAACACAACAAACGCTTTGGCATCAAATAACCCAAGCCATCGAACAAAATAACGGCCTGCCCTTTGCTGATTTTATGCGCATGGCTTTGTATCAGCCCGGCTGCGGCTATTACAGCGCCGGCTTAAAAAAATTCGGTCGAGCCGGTGATTTTATCACAGCCGTGGAGCTTGGTTCACTGTTTGCCCAATCCCTGGCACGGCAATTTGCCGAAGTCATGGAACAGCTGCAACAACCTGTGATTCTAGAATTAGGCGCCGGCAGTGGCCGGTTTTGTGCCGATGTCTTAACGGCATTGGATGCCATGGATAAAAGTGGTCGCTATTTACCCGAGCGCTACTATATTTTGGAAGTCAGCGCTGACTTAAAACAACAACAACAGCAACACATCGACCATTTACCTGAACAGCTCAGTCGTCGCGTTGAGTGGCTCGACACACCTCCAAAACAAACATTTAACGGTGTTATTTTTGCCAACGAAGTCCTCGATGCCTTATCCGTTGAGGTTTTTCAATTTAAGGACAATGTCTATCAGCGCCTTATACTAGATTTGAAGCAAGACGAACTGGTGGAACAGTGGCATGATTTTCCCGAGGATTTATTGGCACAGATTAAGGCCAAAGATTTAACACTACCTGATGGTTACCGCTCTGAATTTATTCCACATCTCAATGATTGGATGGCCGAGATTACTCAACATTTAAACAAAGGTCTGGTACTGTTTGTGGACTATGGTTATGGCCGTGATGTTTATTACCACCCAGAACGTAACACCGGCACCCTGGTATGTCACCAGCGCCACCAGGCCAACTTTAATCCCTACCATGATGTCGGTGCCCAGGACATCACTGCTTTTGTGGATTTTACCAGCGTCGCCGAAGCGCTGAAAGCCGCTGACTGCGAGGTGGTGGGTTTTAATCATCAGATGGATTTACTGATGGGTCTTGGTATTGAAAGCCTGTTGAGCAATGAAGGCGATTACAGTGATTACTATGCGCGTGCCACAGAATTAAAGCAATTGATGATGCCATCAGAAATGGGCGAAAAGTTCAAATGTATCGCCGCCGTAAAGAAGCTGGACATACCTTTAAGTGGATTTGCCACCAATCGACTTTATGACCTGTGACATTGCATTCACTTATTTTCAGGCTGCAAACCCTTGTTTTTTCACCCAACTAACCGCATGATATGGGTTTTAGTCATTTTCAAAGTTCGTGTTAGATTCTACCCACCAAACGGCCACATTGCCTGACATTGCTCAAGAAGAAAAAGCCCACATTGGCGGACAGTTGCAGTGGGTTGGTATGAGCGACATTGAAATGCCGCTTGAATTAAACGCAGATGTAACAGTTAAACCCTCCATTGCACGTGTTCGCGCTGAAGTGTCTTTAGACGATTCCGTATCCAAAGGCATTCATATGTCCAGGCTTTATTTAGCCTGTGATCGTTTGTTTAGCGAGCAAGCCATTGATTTTGATTGTTTATCTGATTTAACCGATGAATTTTTAAAAAGTCATCATGAACTCAGTAGCAATGCTTTGGTTGAGGTGGAGTCCGATATTTTACTGCGCCGAAAAGCGCTGGTCACTGATAACGCCGGCTGGCGTGCATATCCGATAAAACTTTCTGTGGTTAATTGCCAGAAAACCGGCACCGCACGCTATTTAAGTTTCCAGGTGGTCTATTCCAGTACCTGCCCCTGTTCGGCCGCTTTGGCTCGACAACTGATTCAGGATAAATTTGACCGTCAGTTCGACAGCGAAACCGTTCATAAAGCCGACATCCTCCAATGGCTGGGCAGTACCGATGGCATTAACGCCACACCCCACAGCCAACGCAGCACCGCCGTGGTTAAAATCAAGCTTAACAACAATCAAAGCCAAGTGCCAATTGAACATTTTATCGAAACCGTGGAAAACACCCTGCAAACGGCGGTTCAAAGTGCAGTTAAACGTGCTGATGAACAGGCCTTTGCCTTAAGAAACGGCCAGAATTTAATGTTCTGTGAAGACGCCGCACGGCGCATTAAACAAGCTTTGGAAAAATCAGATCGGGTACAACAATTCCACCTGCGTGTCACCCACCACGAGTCTTTGCACCCTCACGACGCCACCGCCGAAGCCTATAGCGAATAACGCCTGAAATTCAGCCATCTATTGCTTTGCAAGCTGTCATTAAGTCGCGACTTATGCACAAGTGCTGTTTTGATTGAATGAATCAATTACTTAAGTCATCTGCTTATGTCTTGCATTCAAGATAGTCTTGTAAGTTATTGATTTTTTTGTTTTATGTCTTACTGGGGAGTTTTTAACCATTCTGACTCAAATCCCGCCCCAGCCTTCTTTTAAGCTCAATTCAGCGACTTATTCACAAAGTTATCCACAGGATGTGTGGATAACCACAGCGCTTTTAGCTGTCAAAGCTTAGGCAACAATTTTCACTGTCTGCTAAGTCGCAATGATAAGATACTCGCCATGAATAACGCATCATCCCGCATTGTCCAGGTGGCCTTAAAAATTCCCTTTGCCGACACCCTGGATTATCAATTAACCGGCAAAATTCCAAAGCAAATAATCGGCCGACGGGTGCGCGTGCCCTTGGGAAAAAATAAATTACTGGTCGGCGTTATTATTGGTCTTAAAAACAGCAGCGATTATCGGAAGCTTAAAACAGTTGACGCCATACTCGATGAACAACCGCTGTTAAATAAAAACACCCTTAATCTTATCAAAAAAGCCGCCAATTACTATCAGGTCAGTTTGGGCGACATGCTGATGACCGCTTTACCCGCCTGGTTCAGAAAACCGGATAATCCACCCATACCCCAGGAAACCTGGTACAAAGCCAATATCGATCCGCAGACGGCAAAAGAAAAACTTCAAAAAGCCCCAAAGCAATGGCAGGTTTTTGACTACATTCACGCCAACGGGCCGCAAATGCCGGCGGCTCTCAGTCATCTGAGCGCCAGTGCCGCTGCGCTGTGTAAACAACTGACCGATAAAGGCCTGCTGCAACAATCTGATCGCTCTTTTATCGATAATAAACACATCGAACAACCGGATTTCACACTCACTGATGACCAACAACGCGTTCTCAAACATATTCAAAACCACAACAATCATTTCAATGTCAGCCTGCTCGACGGCATCACCGGTTCCGGTAAAACCGAAGTTTATATTCGCAGCCTGATGCCATTATTGGAAAAAGGTCAACAAGCCCTGGTTCTGGTGCCGGAAATTGGTCTGACACCGCAATTATTCCAGACTTTTTCAAAACGCATTGAAGGTCGGCTGGCGGTGTTTCATTCAGGACTGTCTGACGGTGCCCGCGCCCGTGTCTGGCAGCAGGCCGGTGCCGGTCATGTGGATGTGGTGGTTGCCACCCGTTCAGGACTCTTTACACCGTTTAAAAATCTGGCCATGATACTGGTGGATGAAGAGCACGATCTCAGTTATAAACAACAGGACGGTGTGCGTTATTCAGCCCGAGATTTAGCGGTCTTACGCGGTCAGATTGAGGATATTCCGGTGGTTTTGGGCTCTGCCACACCGGCCTATGAAAGCCTGCGCCACGCCCTGAACAACCATTATCACTGGCTCACCTTACGCAGTCGTACCAACCAAAAATCCCTACCCAATATCCAACTGCAAAACCTCGACAGCCGTAAAACCCATGGCGGCTTAACCCGTAAAACCCTGAATGACATTGAACAACAACTCGACAGCGGTCACCAGGTGCTTGTGTTTTTAAATCGCCGTGGCTGGTCGCCGAAATTATTGTGCCACGATTGTGGCTGGATTGCCGAATGTGATGACTGCGATGCCTATTTAACCTATCACAAGCACAAGGACCGGCTGATTTGCCATCACTGCCGCAGGCATTACTCTCTACCCGAGTTTTGCCCGAATTGCGGCTCCCAGGAAATGGACACATTGGGTGTTGGCACCGAGCAAGTAGAAACCGCTTTGCAACAGGAACTCGGCGACTATCCAGTGATTCGTTTTGATCGTGATTCTGTCAGCACAGCCAAACAATGGCAACAACAACTGGACCGGGTCAGAACCGGCAAACCTTGTGTCATCGTCGGCACCCAAATGCTGGCCAAAGGCCACGATTTTCCAAAATTATCGCTAGTGGTGGTGGTCAATGTTGATAACAGTTTCTACTCCACCGACTTCCGCGCCGAAGAATACCTGGCACAACTGCTTATTCAAGTCGCAGGACGGGCCGGGCGCGCCGAAACCGCCGGTCAGGTCATTATCCAGACCCACCAACCCAAACACGAATTTTTCCATACCTTATTAGAACAAGGCTACGAACAACTGGCACGCAAGGGTCTGGAACAGCGCCAGGACATGCAATTCCCGCCATTCAGCCACATGGCCATTATCCGTGCGCAACACCGTTATGAAGATAAGCTTGAAGCTTTTTTGCTGGAACTGGTCGATGCCATCGGCCAGGATCCGGACGTCAGCGTCATGGGCCCGTTACCGGCACCCATGCAAAAAAAACAAAAGCTGCACCGAATGCAACTGATTTTAAATGCCAGCAACCGCCGCAGCCTGCACCAACTCCTTAAACAGCTGCTCAAAAAACACAACCCCACCGCCGGCCCCGTCCGCTGGTTTATCGACATCGACCCGGTCAGCTTCGATTAGCCCAATATTTCCATTTCATTGCAATCAACGCACCACTCTTCTAAAATAATTAGACAACCAATAACAAAAATAAACAATGACCACACAATCCACCATGGACATCTATCACCGTACGGTGATTAATAAATTTCAGATTTATAACAGCTTGTTTTTAAACTTGCCCTTTGATCAGGTCCACCAGGTGGGTGTGCTGTTACCCCTGTTAAATCAACAATGTCAGCAGGGCTATCAGAATAAACAAAGTCCCAAGCAAATTATCGATGCTTTTTTTGATCACCATCTGCCCGAACAAAGCCGTGAGGATCGCATCGCGGTTTTATTTAAGTTAATTCAATACATTGAACGTCAGATCGTATTGTTCGATGCCATCGAAGAAGCCGCGTTTACCGAAAACAACGCCCTGGATGGTCCCGGCAGTGTGCCCATGCTGGCGCAGCGCAGTGATTTTCTGCAAAAAACACAACAACTTAAAGACACCCTCGCTGACTATCAGGCGCGCATTGTCTTAACCGCGCACCCCACCCAGTTTTACCCAGGTCCGGTTCTGGGCATCATCACCGAACTCTCACAGGCAATTAAAGATAATAACTTAAGCGACATTGAAATGCTGCTGCAACAATTGGGAAAAACACCGCTCTACAGCAAGCAAAAACCCACGCCTTACGAAGAAGCCGTGAGCTTAACCTGGTATCTGGAAAATGTTTTTTATAAAGCTGTTCAGGACATCAAAAAGCGCCTGGAAAACCACATTTACTCAGACGGTCACTTACCCGACAATGCCTTTATCGAAATCGGATTCTGGCCCGGTGGTGACCGGGATGGTAACCCGTATGTGACCGCTGACACCACCCTGAAAGTGGCGAGACGCTTACGCAGCAGTTTATTAAAATGCTACCACCGCCACGTTCGCGATTTAAAACGCCGGCTGACCTTTAAGCATATTGAAGACCGGATCAGTGACATTGAACAGCAACTTTATATCGGCGCGTACACCCAGCCTGAACAATATGATTACAATGCTGAGCAATTACTAAAAGATTTAGACGCCATCAAAACAGGTTTAAAAGAGGATCACCAGGGGTTGTTTATGGATCAGGTTGAGGCACTGATTCGGCAGGTGCATAGTTTTGGCTTTCATTTTGCGCCCCTGGATATCCGCCAGGACTCCCGGGTTCTCACGGCAGTCCAAGCGGTGCTTAACAAAGAACAGGATAACAGCGATGATTTACCGGTTAATGACACCCTGGCCAGTATGCAGGCCATCGTCCAAATCCAGCAAGACAATGGCCCCTCAGCCTGTCAGCGCTACATTATCAGCAACTGTCAGTCCGTGGCACATGTGAAAACTGTGATGGATTTGATGCATAAGGCCGATTTGCCTGAGCCTTTGCCGGTGGATATTGTGCCCCTGTTTGAAACCATTGAAGATCTGGCTGCGGCACCTGAAGTCATGACCACTTTATACACGGACGATGAATACGGCGAACACCTGAAACACCGCAAAAACCGTCAACCCATTATGTTGGGTTTTTCAGACGGCACCAAAGATGGCGGTTACATCGCTGCTAACTGGGCGATTTTAAAAGCCAAAGAAGCGCTGTCCAAAGTGGCCAAAGAACATGGCATTGAGGTGGTGTTTTTTGATGGTCGTGGCGGTCCACCGGCCCGTGGTGGTGGCGAAACCCACCAGTTTTACGCGTCTTTAAGCCCGCATATCCAAAACCATGCCACCCAGTTAACCATTCAGGGTCAGACCATATCCTCTAATTTCGGTAACCCAGACACCGCCCAATTTAACCTCGAACAGCTGTTAAGCGCCGGTGTCTTTAACGCCATTAATCCGCCTGAAGATGCCTGGCATGAAGGCGCTTACGATATATTGCAACAGCTGGCTGACATCAGTTTTAACCATTATCAGGACTTTAAACAGCACCCGAAATTTGTGCCGTATTTAGAACAGATCAGCACCCTGAAATACTACGGCCAAACCAACATCTCCAGCCGCCCCACCAAGCGCGGCGATGATGATAAAGGCCTGGTATTTGAAGATTTACGCGCCATTCCCTTTGTCGGCGCCTGGAGCCAACTCAAGCAAAACGTGCTGGGTTATTACGGTGTCGGTACCGCCTTACAACGACTGATTGATGATGGCTGCTTAAATGACCTACAACAACTTTATACAACCTCAGGTTTCTTTAAAACCCTGATGGACAATTGCATGATGTCGCTGGCCAAATCCTATATGCCATTAACCGCCTACCTGGAACAAGACCCGCGATTTGGTGATTTCTGGCGCCTGATCAAAGACGAATTTGAACGCAGTCGCGAATGCCTGCTCGCCGTTTCCGACCAGCAAGAACTCCTCGCCGACCAAAAACGCCGCAACGCTTCCATCCAAATCCGAGAAAATATTGTTTTGCCACTACTCACCATCCAACAATACGCCCTGCAAACCATCGAGGAATTAAAAACCCAAAACGCCGATCCGAAAACAATCCAGACCTACGAAAACATGGTCACCCGCTCCCTCTACGGCAACATCAACGCCAGCCGCAATGCGGTGTAAACGACGACAGTCGTCCCGAGCGAGCGGAGCGAGTCGAGGGATCTCCCAACCCAACCCATATCTAAAACTCCGAAAAACAAACAATCCCACCGCGACATCCTCGTGCTCTGACACGAGGATCCAATCGCTATCGATTCCATTCTATCTCGATACACCTACATCCCTGTAGGCGAGTATGCGAAGCATACAAAAGCGCAGCTTTTAAAAAAATTAACAAAACTTTTCCTCTGGAAACCATAAGAGGATTTCCTCAGACACACCAAACCCTGACTTCCGGCACTTCAAGTACCAGCCCTCATTTGCTATTTTAATATGAAGGTTTAAAAAAGTTTTAAACCGTTTTAAATAGGTGATTATGATGATTGAATTATTTATCGGACTTGTTGTTTTATTGGCCATCATATTGATGTTCAAAGTGCTGTTTTGGTTTTTTGTACTGGTGTTACTGGGTCCAATATTATTTGTCGGCGCTGTTATCTTGTCTATTGGTGTTTTGGTCATAACCGTTATCGGCGTGGTCTTTTTCGGGTTGTTAAAACTCTTATTGTTACCGTTTTTATTATTGCTGGCGATTCCTTTCGCATTGTTTTCATGAATACGGCTCTACCCCGAACTTCCGGACAGATTAGTTAAGTGTAAATCTTTTAGTCTTCCTTTAAATACCGATTAAAAAAATTAACCATCTTTTTAAAGGCAAACAAACGTACCTTGTTGCCTTCATTGTCCCATCCGTGACTGGTACCCGGTAACGTCTCCAACTCAAACATTTTTTGCTGATCGATTAATTTTTCAATGACTGCGATGGTGTCTGAATATAGCACCACCGGATCTTTGGTGCCATGAATAATCATCAATGGATCAGCCAGTCCCGCTGTATGGTATAACGTGGATTGATTGTGATGTGTGTTTTAATGATGGTGTTGGTGACAATATTCACTCTTTTGGCATTATTTTGCTTATTGTGCTAATGCCTCTTTTATTACTACGAACACTCCCTTTTTATGTCATTTCATAAAATAACCATCCAAACCACCGTTGCGGCCTGGATGGTTCAACTTTAGCGCTTTACTTAGTCATCAAAACCTGATTCAAATATTATATCGTCCAATAATGCACTAACACCCACTTGTATATTATCAATAACAAATGAGGCATTTAAGGTCGAAATTGAATGAAACCCAGTTAAAACAGAACCTACCCCACGGCCAGTTGTAACACCATGTTGACGATCATCAACTATTAAATTGTCATTAAAATATAGATCATAGCTCCCCATATCCATATCAAACACCCATTTAATCAAGTAATTCGTATTGATTTGATAATTGGCCACATTCAACATGACCCCATTTGCATCAGATATTGAAACGTCTGTGTTATCTGAAAAACTTATCGTGTTGAATGATGATCCACTCAGTCCATTTTCTCGTATTGAGAAGCTATATTTATCCATTTCTTCAAACACAACTTCTGCCGAGATCACGACAATACCCTTTGTTTCTTCACGCTCATTCAAAAACTCCCACCGTAACTTTTTAGCTGAATTAGAGGGTGTTCTATAAACGAGAAGCCCCTGATTACCTGTCAAATCAGAAACCACCTCAGTATCAATACCTATCGATGGAATACTTATGGGTTCACCCAATTCCGGACCACCTTCTCCAATTGGATCGCCCAGCGATTTATTTTCAAAATCAGCATCAAGCACCAGTGGCAACTCCCTTATTTGTTCGACTACAATATTATCCAGAGTGAACGGTTTATTACCAGAATTTTCAAAATAACCAATTAAAAAGCTCCCAATACCTCGATCATCAACACCAAACGCCCTGTCTGTAAATAAAGTATGACCATTGATACTTAATGAACTTAAACCAGCCTCTAAATCAAATACAATATCTATGTGCTGCGTTGTTTGTGCCTGATATGTGTTATTTATCACGCTAATAACACCATTTTCATCACTAGCAAAAATGACACCATTACTGCCAAAGCTTATGTTCAAAAATGAACGGGTAGATCCTCCTCCGCCCTCTCGAAAGCGTAATGCGTAAGCATCCAAAGCGGAGGGTGTAAAATCAAAGCTAATGGAAACTTCCCCTTCCGTTAATTCATCACCGTCCAAAAAGTCCCATCTCATTAATTGAGTCCTGGGGAGAACCTGCTCATTTTGCACATGAATTAGATTTTCACCTCTCGTCACTTCAATAACTTCGGCCTCTAACCCATCTAAATCTGATGGTTCATTAAATGGGCTTCCGCCATCGTTTAAAAAACTTCCTGGCGTAAGCTCATTAAAATCAACACTAAACACAGGCAGTTCAATTGAGATATCCGCCATACCCAATCCTGGCAAACTCATTAAAATAAAGCCAATTTTTTTCAACATACTTATACAACTCCAAACAAAAAAGCGTACTGTATGCCTTTCGAACTTATTTATTATGAAAAAAACCTAAAATTTATATGAAATTTAAACAACCTTTTAAGCATTTGACATAATCATACCGATGGATTGAAATATTCCTTTTACTTTGAAAACACCTTACCACCAATCATTTTAAAAGCCGGTGTACCACGCACCAACATATCACGGGCAAATTCCTGACCGCATTCAGGACAAAAACAGGGCTTTTCAGTGAAATCCTGCGTGATGCGTTCTTTAAAACATTTCACCAGCGAACCCTTACCACCTTTACGGTACTTAAACAACTGGCTTTTGCATTGGCTGCAATAAACATCCACTGTTCTGGTCGGGCCTTTTTTATTGGGTTTTGCCATAAATGTTAAAGCTATAAATCATCACAATTAGCAAAATATTTAAATGCCTATAACCTTATTATTTGTAATTGCTTGATATGATGTAAATAATAATTATTTACTCAAAACTATTTTTATAGATTAAATCGTCTTTAATATCATAAACAAAAATTGAGCCTGAATTTTCACCTTGTTGACCTGTATAAGGCGCAGATATATATAATTGAGAATTATCAACCACTATTTTGTATCCAAACCAATCTGCATTTGCAAGATTTGATTCTGTTATGTTTTGTTCAAACTCCCATGTATTATTATTGAATCTAAATAAAGACACATCACCAATTCGATTTTCATTTACATCTTTTTTTAATGGTGCAGAGATAAATAACTGATCATTATCAATGGCCACTGACTGACCAAATTTATTGAACTCATTTATGACTGGATGCAGTATTTTTTGTTGCTCAACCCACTGGTTGCCGATTTTGACATAACTATAAACAGCTCCTTCGAATAGATTAAAATCTCCTTCAGCACCAATAAATAATTGTGACCCATTACCTGTAACTGAACTCCCAAAATTCATGCCCGAAGCAATGTTTAAAGGCACAATTTTTTGTGATTCTTGCCAGTTACCTAGTATATTTTCAAAAACATAAACGGCATCAGAAGCGCTTACAAACAATTGATTATCATCATAAAACAAATTTTGACCAAAGAAACCACTTCGGTCAGAAGATACAATTTTTTGTTTTTCTTCCCATATATTATTCTCTTTCTTAAATATATAAACGCTACCGGTAGATGATGACTGGAGTATTTCATAAGAATCGGCGACAAAAATATATTCATCCACCAAAATTACTGAGCTACCGAATCTCTTGGTTTCTTCTTCGTAAAGTGTCGGAATCAGAGTTTCACCTTCTAACCATTCCCCATTTGTTTTTTCAAAAATCTTTACTAGGCCACTATAATGTTGGCCGTTATACCAAGCTCTTAAAGGTGCGCTAATAACAGCCGTGTTTTCATTTAAAGCGTACTGATAATTAAAGCCTCCATTAAAATAATTAACTCCTCCCCAGCTCATATCAACATAATCAACAATTTGATTATCATGAGAACTTATTTCTCGATAACTTGACACACTGAACGGATACCCATCATTATCCAATGTGAAATCTTCAACCATTAAATGGCCATTATGGACAGCAAATGTATTCCCAAAAAATAGTTCATAGGCGCCATAATCGGGTCTAAAATATTCTGGATTGCCTAGGGATCCATTGTTTATTTGATACATATAGACTGTTCCAGTATCAATACCTGTCGCCGTTGTTAAAACCTGATTGCCATGAATCCCAACTTCAAATCCAAAGTAATATGTATTTTCAGGAAAATCAGTGGGTGACGAATGAAAACTTTTTTCATTCCATCCACCGTTTTCAAATTGAAAATGGTAAAACCCCTCAAGCCTCACATACAAATATTTTGCCCGAGTGGCCACAAAATGATCACCCTCAAGCGCAATATTTGTCGCAAAATCATCTCCTTCCTGATGATCATTTGGATATATATACTCAGTAAAAACATAACTACCCGCGTCATACTTGTAGGCCGAAATAACACCATCACCCAGGGTGTTTAAACGCTTCTCAGGTGAGCCAATTAATAGATGTTGATTATTTATGGCTAAAGAATCTCCAAACGAACGCCAGGTATTTGAAAAAATTTGACTTTCGACCCATTCGTTTGACTGCAAACTATAAGTAAATAAGTGAACATTGTCTGTATAAGAATCATTTATCAGTATTTTATTGTCATGTGCTTTAACATTGTAAGCGTATAGATTATTTGAAGCGACTTCCGAAGGCTTAAGCTTGCCAGTCTCAATCCATTGCTGACCATTCAAATGATAAACATAAACGCCTCTGTCAGGCACCTCCACTGTAGATTGATGTCTTGTACCCACAAAAAGTTTGTTGTTTGTTACATCAATAGAAGTGGCAAAAATTTCATTTACAATCGGATTTTGGGGGGTGATTTTTTGAGTTTGACTCCAAACACCATTGATTTTCTTAAATACATAGACCGCACCATTGTCTATTTCCGAGGTAACAACCACAAATGAACCCATTACTTTTACTTCATTTCCGAAGCTGGCATATCCCTGAGCGTCATTGGGCTCTAAAAAGGCTGTCTCTTTCCATTCACTTTGTTCCCGCTCAAAAATAATAATACCTTTCCCTTGAGCATATTCATTCCCATTTCCTAAAGCAATAATGTCCGCATTAAAGTCAAAAGCTTTACCATAACAACAATTAGTGACGCCTGGAACGTCTGGTAATAATACCTGATTTTTGGTAATGACTTTGGAAGACAGAGATTCAAAAGATATAAATAGCGCCAGAAAAAAGAAAAGGTAGATTGCTTTCATAATATTAAAGGTGTTTTTTTCATTATACAAATTTAATTTATATATTTGGTGAAATTTATCACAGATTCTAATGCCTCAATACATCACTGAATTAACTAATCAAAACGATGGCTTTCTTTTTCAGCGGTTTTTAGGTAACCTGATAAACCTTTTCTAATGGCTTGTTTATGATGAAACAATTTTTAGTATTTGTATTGGTCTTCTCGGGTTTGTCGGCTTCGGCGGATGTGTTAACGCCGGAGAAATTATGGCAGGTTGAGCGGGTCTCGGCTTTGGGTTTGTCGCAGGATAAATCCCAGGTGTTTTTTAAAGTCACCACGCCTGATGTTTCGGCCAATGATTTTGATAAAAAGGTCTATAAATTATCCGTTGATGGCGGCCCGGCGCTGTTAACCGAGGCCTATGAAGGTCTGTTAAAGGATAAGAACTTATCACCTGATGGCACCAAGAAACTCTTTCACAAAGAAGTTCTGGTGAATGAGGTCGCGGGTAAAGACCGCTATGAGGGCATGGATAAAGCTGAGGTGAATGTCTATGATTCTCTGGATTATCGCCATTGGTCCACCTATAACCAGGGCAAGTTTAATCATGTGTTTTACCGTGATTTAGCGACCGAGGAAGAAACTGATATTATGCCGGATGAGCCTTATTACACACCGCAAATGCCTTTTGGTGGTGATGAGGATTATATTTGGGGCCCCGAAGGTAAGAATATTTACTACGTCAGCAAAAAACTGGTCGGCACAGAATACGCCAACAGCACCAATAGTGACATCTATAAATATAATTTAAAATCGAAAAAGACTGAGAATATTACTAAAGATAATCCCGGTTACGACACCAGTCCGGCGTTTTCATCCAAAGGCACTTTGGCCTGGTTACAAATGAAAACACCGGGTTATGAAGCAGATAAGAACGATATTATTGTAAAACATAAAGGCTTTAACAATAATCTGACGGCGCATTGGGATGGGACTGTTCGCAGTTTCAAATGGGCCGAAGATGGTGAAAAAATCTATTTCACCGCACCGGTGGACGGCACCATTCAACTGTTCAGTGTCGATGATCCTGGTAAAACCAAACGCATGCCGGATTTACAACAACTCAGCGAAGGCCAGTTCGATGTCACCGGTATTGTCGGTGAAGTTGACGGTGCTTTAATCGTCACCCGCACCGATATGAACCACGCGCCGGAAATTTATCGTTTTGATCTGGAAAAGCAATCCTTTAAGCAACTCAGCCATGTTAACGATGATCTCTACGAAAGCTTAGATTTACCCACGGTGAAAAAACGCATGGTGAAGACTCAGGACGGTCACGATATGCTGACCTGGGTGATTTATCCGCCGAACTTTGATAAAAACAAAAAATACCCGACCCTTTTGTACGCCCAGGGTGGTCCGCAATCAGCTTTATCACAGTTCTATTCTTATCGCTGGAACTTCCAGGTGATGGCCTCTCAAGGCTATATCATTGTGGCACCCAATCGCCGCGGTATGCCGGGTCACGGTGTGAAATGGAATGAAGCCATCAGTAAAGACTGGGGTGGTAAAGCCATGCAGGATTATCTCGATGCCATCGATGATGTGGCCAAAGAGTCTTACGTGGATAAAGACCGTTTAGGGGCCATTGGTGCCAGTTTCGGCGGATATTCTGTGTTCTATTTAGCCGGTCATCATGACAAGCGTTTTAAAACCTTTATTGCCCATGCCGGTGTGTTTGATCTGCGCAGCATGTACGGCACCACCGAAGAGCTGTTTTTTGTTAACCACGACATGGGTGGACCATACTGGGAAAAAGACAATAAAGACGCCCAGAAAGCCTTAGAAGACTTTAATCCGGTTAACTTTGTCAGCAATTGGGACACGCCGATTCTGGTGATGCACGGTAACACCGATTACCGCGTTCCAATCGGTCAGGGTTTAGCCGCTTTTCAGGCCGCACAACTGCAGGGCATTAAAAGCCGCCTGGTGTTTTTCCCGGATGAAAACCACTGGATCAGCACACCGCAAAATGGCTTAATCTGGCAAAAAGAATTCTTTAAGTGGCTTGAAGAAACGCTGTAAACTTATAAGGATAATGACAAAAAGAACGCCGCTTTGAAACAGTGGCGTTTTTTATACCTGTTAAGCAATTTACCAGCCACCGCCGCCACCGCCTCCGCCTCCGCCGCCGGAAAAGCCGCCACCGGAGGAAAAACTGCTGCTGGATGAATACGATGAGGAATACGAACTTGAATAACTGCCATAGCCGTCTGATGAAGACGATATGCTTTGTTTTGAAACCGGCACATCGGCGGCTTTTTGGGCTGTGCTGTCCAGTTGACCCGACAGAGCGGATAATTGTTCTGTCAGGGATTGGTCACTGAGCACATCGCCCTGATACCAACACAAGGGTAAATCACCTGTGGTTTTCGCGTCCACTTGTTCAGCACTAAATACAGCGCTAAACTTTTCGGCCCAGCGATTTTGCAATCCTAAGGCCACGGCATAAGGCAATAAGGCCTCATAATGTGCCAAATTCTGTTCCGGCGGGTTCATCAGGTTCATTCGCTGCTCTTCGGCCATACTGATATAGAGCTTTAAACCGGCAATTTTGTCCTGAATTTGACGGCCGTAAAGGGTCGGTGATTGCATCAACCATGTGAATAGAATATTTAGACCAATCATCGCTAAAGTGAAATAAATCCCCACGTGCACCGCCGCAAACCAATCCATTAATTCAGTGAAGGAACCTATTAGCATTAAGACCAATACCAAACCCACAATCACCGGCCAGGCCATTAATAAAACCACCGAAATCACAAAGGCAAAAGCAAACACCACAAAGCCGGCAATCATCTCACCCCAACTGAGGCCAAAGCCATAAAACAGACTGTAAAAGAGCAGACAACAAACAAAGCTCAGCATCCAGCCCCAAATAATATATCGGCGATTATTTTTAAAACAGGCGTCTTTATATTCCGACTTAAGCCGAAGCGCCAATTGTTTTTTACCCTTAGCCAGTTTCGCATTGGGCTTTTTATTGATGATGAGCTCATCCTTTTTATCAGCAAACAGGTTTTTATACAGCTGCCTTTCGCCTTTGGATAGTTTCTGCTGAGGCTGTTGTTTGAATAAGCGATAATGCTGAGACTTCTGTTTAATCATAAGCGCACCTTTAACGGCCAGATTTAATATAGCAGCGGTTAAGGTGGTGTTGGTGATTTTTTTATTATCCAGGTAATTAATGGCCGCCGGCGACAGACCTTTGGGCGGTTTAAAGCGGGCAATAATCACACCTTTTTTTGGATCTCGACCATGTCGAAGCCAGGCCACTGCCATAAAAACCAATAAACCCAGCACAGCCAATAAGGTACTGAGCCATAAGATGTTATGCTCAATAAAACGACCAATTTGTAAGCCGGGTTGATGGAACAGGTCTTTTTTAAAAGAGAGACCAATGGTTAAGCCCTGATGTGCAGCCAATGTTTGGGTGCTGGCAAAAGCCACCGTTTCGTTATCCCTTGAAAGAATCTTAAAACCGTCATCCTGTTGGCCCTGATAACCGGTCCAGCCCCTGATGTCTTTGATGGCTTGGCTGCCACCATTCGGCAAGCGAATCGTTACCGTCACCTTATTGATAGGAAATGACCAGCCGTTACCGGTGACATTCCAGTAGAATTCATCATAATCATCAAAAAACCGTAATTGATAATCGGTGCGGTAGGTCAGCTGAAAACGGTGCTGTCCATAAGACAAATAAAGAGTTTTATCGCCCATATAAACACGCTGGCCATTCACCATGTCTTGCAACATCATGGATGTCGGCTCACCATCCAGCATAACCGATAACACCTTAAAACCAGTGCGCCGTTCAATGGCCAGATTATTTCGATAACGGGTGGGAAAATCGCGATAAATACCACGTTTTATGGCTTTACTTTCAGCCCAGACATCGATGGTTTCCACCACCGTTATCTCGCCATTGGCTTCAAGGCTAATGTCGCTGTCAAAATGCAGGATTTTTTCAACAGCCGAGACCGGTGCGATATGGATGAGCAAGCCTAAAATAAACAATCGGACCATCATGGCTTGTTGAATTTGTCGCATCAGTCGCTGGCAAACAAACGATTCATGTCCTTAAACGCCTTAAACTCCAAGGCATTGCCCGACGGATCTTTACAGAATAAAGTCGCCTGCTCACCGGCCTGGCCTTTAAAACGCACATAGGGTTCGATTATAAACTTTACACCATAATCAGTTAAGCGCTGGGCGAATTGTTGCCATTCGTCCATATTTAATACCACACCAAAATGCGGAATCGGTACGTCATGTTTATCGACATCACTGTGCAGCAGTTTAACCTGACCGTCCGGGCCTAAATTCGGATCCAAATGACACACCAGCTGATGTCCAAAAAGATTTAAGTCAATCCAGTCTTTACTGGAACGACCCAAAGAACAACCGATGACATCCCGATAAAAAGCCGTGGCTTCGGCCACATCACGGCAGGCTATGGCCAGATGAAACGGGGTTAAGGCGCTCATGGTTTGACCGCCGTTAATTGCACCACATCAGCGGCACCGGTGTGACCCCGGCCTTCAATCACATCACGCTTAAATTCTGCGATATGAACAATATCCAGGTCGGAAAAATCGGTTCGAAGTATGTCTTCAGTCATCATAAGCTCTTCTGCAGGTGGGCCGCCGGTGGTGTTTTTTAATTGCGCCGGGGTGTAGGCTTCGAGAATAATCACACCGCCGGATACCAGGCCATCAGTCGCTGACCTGTGAACCTGTTGGCGTAACACCGGCGGTAAATGGCAAAATATCGAAACGATGCCCTGCCAGCTGTTCGGTTCGATTGAATAATCGGCCAGATCAGCCTGAACGGTGGTGATGTCAACACCACGATCATGGGCTAATTGTTCAGCTTTGTCCAGCCCCACTTTTGAGGCATCCACCGCCGTGACCTGATAACCCTGCTCTGCTAAGAACACCGCATTTCGCCCCTCGCCTTCAGCCAGACACAAAACCCGACCCATCGGTATCGCTTCAAATTGTTCTGCCAGGAAATCATTGGGCGCCACCCCGTAAAAATAACCCTCATCGGCAAATCGCTCGTCCCAAGACATCGTTACTCATACTCCTTAATGGTTTTTATCTATTTTAACACGAGCAATGTGTATCAGGACATGTCAGTCAAATATACAGGTCACAACAACAGCCATTTAACATGGTGCCGTTCTGCATTTTATGGGATAACATGAATCGGCAAAGTCGCATAGCCACTGGCTGGGTAATGTGCGGGTGTGGTTTGTCCGGCACTTTGAAGGTCAGAACTGGCCTCGAGTAAAGCCGAAATAACCGAGTTCAGCTCCATGCGCGCCAAACCGGCACCGGGGCAATAATGAATACCGGCACCGTACATCAGGTTTTGGCTTTGGTCGCGACCCCATCGAAATTCATCGGCCTGTTCAAACACAGCATCATCACGGTTGGCCGAGATCCAGTTGATACTTATGATGGATTCAGCCGGAATATTTCGCCCACCCAGGGTCACCGGGCAGGTGGTTTTTCGCCGGTTGGTGACCAAAGGTCCCTGTAATCGCAGGATTTCTTCAATGGCTTCGGGTATTTTTCCGGGCGTATCACGCAGTTGCTGTTGAATAGCCGGGTTATCAGTTAAAAACTGCACCAGAATACCCATGGCCGCCGCCATGGTGCCGATTTCGCCCACCGCCCAGTTGCGTAAAATACTGATCAGCTGACTGCGGGTTAACGCCTCGCCATTGATACGTTCCTGTAACAGTTTTGCGGTGACGTCGTCTGTGTTCTGATGGCGATCAATCACACCGGAGACAATCACTTCAAATTCAGCGGCACAATCAGCCAGCTCTGCTCGGTCCCGGACCAAGGTGGCTTGTTGATTTCTTTTCACCCAGGCTGTTAATGCCGGAATATGATTCTCTGACCAGCCTAAAAAGGCACATTGCATGGCCACCGCCACCGGCCAGGCGAAGTCTGCCATAAAATCGACGTCTTTGCGGTCACTGATCAAACGGGCATAGCGCGAGGCAATATGCTGACAGGACGGCGCAAACGCCTGCACCGCCTGCTCACTAAAATACGGGTTAATTAAATCCCGATAAATCGTATGCTCCGGCGGATCCATACCGTTGGGAACTGAAATATGGCGAGAAACCTGATTGCTATAGGTTACCGGATCATTCAGTATGGTTGCCACATCGACATGGCAAAAAACACTCCATTTAAGGTAATCACTGTAAGCCACAGGACATTCAGCGCGCATCAAATCATAGGTGTCAACGGCCTGATTCAAACTTTCATCTGAACGCGGGTTCCAATCTTCATGGAGAGACATCACGGGTTCCTGTCATCAACAAAGACTTCATTGTCATGATTTAACCCTTGGGTGCAAGCACAGCGGGACTTATGACATCACTTTTTCCTTAATAGTTGATTTGAATCAAACCACAATACCCCGCCGTTAAATCCATGACCGCTTCTCAGCGCTGTCAAGATACGAAATACCGCTTAAAAACCTTATTAATGCTGACCATGACTAATGCCCTATAAATTACTGATACTGCATATAAATCCTGACTTTTGGCCCATGTTTTCAGATCAAAAATTTGATTAAATAGTTATTATGACATGTTGCCGCTGTCTGAATGGCGGTGTTAAAAACAAACCCAATTATCCCAAAGGGGGACAAATCATGAGTAAAATTTTTAAGATTATTGCACCGATTCTGGTGATTATTGGCGCCATTGTCCTGGTGCAGGTGATGGTGGCCGGCAAGCCGGAACCGGAGAAAAAAGAAAGCAGTCAGCGCAAAGTCTCTTTACATGTGTCACCGGCCGTTAAAACCAGCCGTTCCATTGATGTTGAGACGCAAGGCGAAGTCAAAGCCAAAAACCAAATTCCATTAACTGCCCGAGTCAGCGGTCATGTGATTGATATCAGCCCGGACTTTGAAGAAGGCGCAGCCATTGACAGCGACACTTTACTGCTGAAAATCGATGACACTGACTATAAAACTGCGGTGATTCGATCGCAAGCCCGCGTCGCTGAAGCCCAAGTGGCTCTGGAGCGCGAATTGGCCAATGAAAAAATCAAAAAAGACACCTGGAATCAGAAAAAAGGCGACACCAAACCCACTGCTTTTGCCCTCAATAAACCTCAGGTGTTAGAAGCCCAAGCCAAGTTAGAAGCTGCCAAAGCCGATCTGAAAGAGGCTAAACTGAATGTTGAACGCACCGAAATACGAGTACCTTTTAATGGCCGTGTGATGTCACGGAGCGTAGGTCTGGGACAATATGTTTCAGCAGGCACGGTGCTTGGTCAGGTATTTTCAGTGGATGTCGCACAAGTGCGATTACCGTTAACAGACTTACAACTCTCTGCTTTACGATTACCGCTTGGGTTTGAAGCCGACGAAAATAACGCGCCTGAAGTTTTATTCACCACCAATATTGGTCGCACCAGCCACCAATGGCGTGGTCGGATTGTGCGCACCAATGCCGCTGTCGATCAGAATACTCGCTTAAGTTATGCCATTGCTGAAGTGGAAGATCCTTATGGCCAGGCGGCTGATAACGGTGCGCCTTTTGCCGTCGGTATGTTCGTAAACGCTCGCATTAAGGGATTTGAAGAAACTGAGGCCTGGGTTTTACCGCGTGATGCCTTACGTCAGGAGGATACGATTTATGTGGTTGATCAGGACAACAAACTGACCATTCGACAGGTAGAAGTTTATGCCACCACATCCGGCGAAGTCTTTATCAGCAACGGGGTTCAAACCGGCGAAAACGTCGTCACGTCTGCCGTCAACAATGTCTTTGACGGTATGCTGGTCGAACCGTTAACAGCCTCAACACCCGGCACTGATGCCGGCGTGGTTTCAAAACTCTAAGGGGAGCGCATTATGAACCGTTTAATCGCCTGGTGGGCTAATAATCACGTCGCTGCTAATTTGATGATGATTGGTATTTTCCTCGCCGGATTTATTGGCTTTAACAGCATGGAACGTGAAATGGAACCACAGGTTCGTTTTCCAGGACTCTATATTGGTGTCAACTGGCCCGGTGCTTCCCCTCAGGAAGTGGAAGAACAACTGGTGGCTCGCATCGAGGAATCTGTCAGTGACCTGGATGCCATTGAATGGGTTCGTTCTACCTCAAGAGAAGGCAATGGTGCCGTGTATATTCTGGCTGAGCAACAAGTGGATTTCACTCAGTTTATGAATGACGTCAAAATCCGAATTGACTCCATTTCTACTTTTCCCACCGATATGGAGCCCCCGATTGTGCAGCAATGGGTGAATCGCAATGAGTACATTCGTATCGCTGTGCATGGCAACATGGAAGAACGTGAGTTAAAACGCCTGGCCGAAACATTACGGCGAGAAGTGGCACAATTGCCGGCCATTACAGTGGTGGAATTATTCGGTACCCGGGCAGAAGAAGTCTCCATTGAGGTGGGCGAAACTGCTTTACAGCGTTATAACCTGACCTTTTCTGAAGTGGCTAATGCCATTCGCAATGCTTCCATGAATCGTTCAGCCGGAACGGTCCGAACCCAAACCGGAAGTTATCAGCTTAAAGTCCGGAACCAGGCTGATACCCAGGATGAATTCGAAGACATTGTCATACGGGAAGATGCCAGTGGCGGCTTAGTTCGCGTTGGTGATGTCGCCACCGTAATCGATGGCTTTGTGGATGAACCGATTTTAGCCACGCTCAATGGTGAACCGGCGGTACTGATTCAGGTCATGACCACCGAAATAATGGACATCGTAACCGCCTCAAATGCGGTCAACGAATGGATTTCAAAGCGTCAGGAAACCTTACCGGATAACGCCCAACTAACCCTATGGACGGACCAGGCCGAAGACTTTAACAGTCGCATGAGCACCATCACATCATCCGCTTTAATTGGCTTGATATTGGTATTGTTTGTTTTGATGATGACATTACGCCCCAAAGTTGCCTTTTGGGTGGCTGTCGGGATTGCCACTGCTTACGCCGGTGCTTTTGTGTTTTTACCCACTGTTGGCGTTTCATTAAACATGCTGTCCACCTTTGCTTTCTTACTGGTGCTCGGTATTGTGGTGGATGATGCCATCGTTGTCGGTGAAGGCATTCACAGCAAGTCAATGGAACTGGGCGGCGGCGTCAAATCAGCCATTGCCGGCACTCAAATGGTGGCCAAACCGGTCATTTTCGGCGTCGCCACAACCATCATGGCTTTTCTGCCCTGGCTGTTTTTAAGCGGCTCTACCAGTGAATTTACCCGCCATATTACCTGGGTAGTGATATTGGCTTTAACTTTTTCTTTGATTGAATCCTTATTAATTTTACCGTCACATTTATCGAAAATGAAACCGCGTGTGGTACATAATCGCTTTGGCCTGCTACAAAAGAAAATTGCCCATGGCATTATCAATTTTGCCGATACGCGTTACCGGAAAATGATTGGCTGGTCCTTGACGCATCGTTATTTAACGGCCAGCTTTTTTATTGGCTTACTCATCATTGGTTTTGGCATGTTTGGTGCCGGTATCGTTAAAAAAGGTTTTATGCCTGAGATTGAATCGGATGAAATTATTGTCAATGTGGTCTTGCCTGAAGGTGCACCCTACAGTCGTGCCCTGGAAATCCTGGCGCAATTACAAAATGCCGAACAACAATTGGTGGATGAGGTTAATGAACGTACCGAAGGTGAAGGTGAATTAATCGAAAACTGGTACACCCGCTCACGTCGCGATAGCGTCCTGGCCATTGTTAAACTGGCACCGCCAGAAGTGCGCGATATGAGTGCCAAAGATGCCTCTATCAGACTGCGCGAACTCATGGGCGATATTCCCGATGCCAAAGAAGTCTCGGTCGAGTACACCAACGGTGACAATGATCCCGGGTTTGAGGTTTCCGTTCGGCACCCCGACCTGAGTACCTTAAGGGCCGCCACCGCTGATTTGGAAAACCAATTACGCACCTACGAAACCCTCTATGATGTGCGCAATAATCTAGACGGCGCCACCGAAGAAATTCGCCTGACCTTAAAACCCGGTGCGAAAAAACTGGGGCTGACTTTAGCCGATGTTAATCGACAGGTTCGTCAGGCTTATTTCGGAGAGGAAGTTCAACGATTACCGCGTAACGGTCAGGATGTTCGGGTTAAAGTGCGCTATCCAAAAGCCGACCGATACTCGATTGAAAGTTTAAATAACTTCCACGTCCGTACCCCGGCCGGTCACACCGTGCCTTTACTGGCAGTGGCCGATCTGGAATTTGCCCCGGGCATCCAGAGCATTCGTCGCTGGAATGGTAACCGAGCGGCCCGTGTCAGTGCCGACATGAAAGACAATGTCCGCCAGGATATCGTTGACGATTTAGAAGCCAATTTTTACCCGGCCTGGGAGAAACGTTATCCCGGCATCATCCGCGGCTCCATTGGCCAGGCAGAAGGTGAACAGCGCTTTTTCCAGGAATTGATGGGGCTGTATCTTATTGCCTTTTTCTCGATGTATGCGCTGTTGGCCGTGGCTTTCAAAAGCTATGCCCAACCAATATTAATACTCATCGCCATTCCCTACGCCTTTATCGGCGCCGTAGTCGGCCATTCCGTGTTTAATCTCACCATGGCCATTTTCAGCTACTTCGGTATCGCCGCCGCTGCCGGGGTGGTGGTCAATGATAATCTGGTACTGATGGATTATTGCAATCAACTGAAAGAAAAAGGTATGGCGGTTAAAGACGCCATTATCGAAGCCGGTGTCGCCAGGTTCAGACCCATTTTATTAACCTCAGTCACCACCATTGTCGGCCTGATGCCGATGATGCTGGAACGCTCCATCCAGGCTGCCTTCCTGCAGCCGGTGGTGGTCTCATTGGCGTTCGGTGTCTTTATGGCCTTTTTCATCACCCTGTTTATGGTTCCGGCGCTGTATGCCATCGGCCTTGATTTCCATGACTTTAAACAACGCACCAAAGCCCGTTTACTGGGCCGGGAAGTACCGCAAACCCGCTCCATGGAATCCTCTGAAGCCCGCCAAAACGGATAAGTTATACAGCCTGCAGACATGGACGTCTGCGTTATAATGGCCATATGTCAGACAGTATTCTTGTTAGAAACACCCTCATCGGCGGTCTGGTCGCTGATGCGGCTTCTCTCGGTTTGCATTGGCTTTATGATGTCGAACGCCTGAACAAGGTCGTTAAAGCCCACAATAACCAACCCGCTTTTCTGCCGGTGAATAAAAGCCATTACCAAGGCGAAGTCGGCTACTTCGCCCACGGCCAGAAACACAGCGGCATGCTGACCCAATACGGCGAATCCTTGCGCCTGATGATTGACAGTATGAATGCCAGCGACGGGCAATTGAACATCGAATCCGTGCAACAGCATTTCAAAGACACCTTTGGCCCGGGCGGCTCCTATCAGGGCTACATCGACAAACCCACCGCCGGGACATTAGAGAATTTATCAAATGGCCAAACCAAGCCATCCGGCATTGATGACGATCAGTTACCCGCTATTGCCAGATTGGCCCCGGTGATAGTGGCCTATCATAAGCATCCGGAATTCAGTCAAATCCTCGAACAAGCCATCACAATCACCAATACCCACCCGGACGCTTTGCACTACGGACAAGTCTATGCCGATTTATTAACGCTGATTCTCAACGGCTCCGAATTAAAAACCGCCCTGCAACAAACCGCCGAACAAGCACCTGACAGCACCCGAAAACCCCTGTTAGATGCCCTTAACACCGATGAAAAAGACCCTGTAAAGTACGGCGAAACCACCGGCCGCGCCTGCCCCCTGTCCCAAGCCATACCCCTGTGCTTTCATATCCTCAACAACACCGGGTCCTATCAAAACGCCATCGAAACCAATATCCGCGCCGGCGGCGACAACGCCGGCCGCAGCATTGTTATCGGCACCATTTTAGGCGCTTACTACGGCCTGAATGAAGATACCGGCATCCCGGTTGAGTGGTTACTCAGAGTGGAGGATGGTTTAGCGCTATGGTGGGTTTGTGAAAAGTTCGCACAACGCGTTAAATAAAACCAGCACATATCCGTAGCTGCGACCCTTGTGGTCGCCTTTTTGGTGTGAGCTGATAAAAGCAAGAAAATCAATATTGAGTTTTTCAATTATTTAAACTGGCACGCTGACCAGCCCAACAAATGACGAGGTAATTTTACTTATATTTCAAATATCATTGGTTTATACTCGTAATCTCCACATTCCCAAATCCATTGAACGCATTGTCTATTTAGGTCAAGATTATTTACTGGGTCTGGGATTAAGGCAATCTCAAATGTATTTTCATATTGCCTTACTACAGCGACAAAAAAAGATTCTTGCTTTACTTGTGCTACTGCAATTTCATTGTTCGTCAATTTAAACTTTTGTCCGGGCAATGTAATGGACTTAATTTCGATTTGTATTTCATGACCATCTGGATCATAGCCTTCTAAGTCATACCCAATATTTTGTTTACTCACATCTTCTAAATTAAACCCATTCAAATTCAAGATCGCAAGTGTTTGCTCTTCAGCACTTCTCCATCGTTGTAAACTTGGTTTTACTGTATTTGATGAAGCCTCTTTAGATTTACTAAACCAGTTTACAACTGAACCTTCTTCTCTATTTGATTCTTTTGTTTGTGGTTCTTCAATATTTCTCTTTTCAATTGATTCAGTTATCTCGAATTTATACTCAGGTAGATATTTCTTAAAAACTTGTTTGATATCAAATTCGGTCAAACCATTTTCAAGCAAAAGTGAGATAAATGATTTATCAATTGAGGCAGAGGTTTTTTTTAATTCTGTCATTGATGTTCTCTGGTCATCTGAATAAAGAATTTCTAAACTTAAAATTTCTGCTTCATTAAACTGGTTATTAGATAACATTGATTTGAATAGGTGTTTTGTTAATTGGACAATACCTAGAACTGATAACTCAGAATTATTAATTTTAGATATTAGGTCTACAAATTTAATCTCTTTCGCGCCTAGGTATTTCAAGAAAGCCGTGAATCCCTCAAGTTCATAAAAGTAACTACTAATTGTATTCTCATCAGAAACAGTCAGTTTTTGAAAATCTTTCGGGTTTAACCAACTTGGACATAGTTTCAATGATTTGAAGTATTCTGAATCTAATAATTTTATTTCTTCTAAAAGCTTTTTAGAAAAAGAGTTTTTCATAAACTGAATCATTCTTGGGTCAAATACAGGAATAAGCGCATTGACTAAATCAATATTTTCTTTATTGCTTAGATTGTTCTCTAACAATTTAATAATATGCTTACTACATGATTTTATGGATGAGATAGTTTCAGAATCGAATATTACATGTCTTCTTGATGGCTCTGTACTGAAACCACCATTTATTAATACTCCAAATCCATTAGTATCATCTGTTGGTAAAAAGGCATGTACCAATGATTGTCCTGAGGATAATTTAGATATTTTACCTTCTTTGATTGAAAAAGCTATTGAGGAATCAGCTTCATTAGAAATAAACCAATAAGTTAATGAACCATTCGTATTTAATACAATTCTCAAGTCGGATTCTGTAACATGTGTTTTAGTTATTTCTGTTGTTATAAGCCCGTTGAGGGATATTTCAGTTCTTATAATATTCCTGAGAAACAAAAGAGAGTTATATTCAAAAGAATTGAATTCAGATTCAATTGCATCTGCAGTAACTCCAGTAAATACAAAAACAGTTGTATAGCCTTCTGATTTAAAAGTGCTATAAGCTGTTTCAATTTTTTTTCTATCAACGTCGCAAAGTTTATGCGGAATCCGAATTAAAGGAACCCTTGACGCTTTTGGAATATCCGATTTTGTTCTTTCTTTGGAAAATGTTATCTCCAAATCTCCACTTAAAACATGTATTTCTTTTGAAAATCCAACAACTGATTTAAAACCAATCCCTCTGTAACCAATGGTTTCTCCTTTAACTTTTTGTGATGAAGCACTTCTACACAAACTTTCAAAATCTTGTTGAGTAAATTTTTTTCCATTATTAGCAACATATATAAGACCATTTCCCTTTATTATTTTAAATTTAGTTGATTGTGCATCATCAGCATTTTGCAGTAATTCAATAAATGACCTGTTATGATAACTTTCTGATATATAATTTTCCAAACCAGCTAAGTCAGAAAGGAGGTTAGGTGAAGATTTCGCTTCTTCTAATAATTTTTCTCGTATTCCATTAAAATTCATTTTCAACTATTTTTTTGGATAAAGTCTTATCTTATTTACTGAATTAGCAATAAAATCTTCTTGGAAATTCATCTCTATTAATTCAAAGCCAAAAAAATCTTTATCATAAATATAACTTTCTGTTTTTCCTATAATGGAAGCTGATGAATCATACAAGACACATTCCACATAAAAAGAGTCATTTATTGTTGTACCACTATCAGAATGAAGCTCACAAAATAAAGTGAACCGGTTCTCATCACTAGTAATTTTAATTGAAATATTTTCAAAACAAACACCTAATCTTTCTTCAAAAGCTTCAAGCCTTTCAATTTTATTCAGAAGACTCTTTTCTAATTGTTTAGGTGTTAGTTGTATTTCTATTTCTGTTTTTTCTTTATCAATTATTGACCAATAATCACCATTGTTTTGAAAACAAAGTGTTAATTTTATTCCATCATTTGGTAGTTCAATTGAAATATATAGCAAATCATTTTTTGAAATATATTCAAGTTTAGATTTATAAAAGACTATCCCCGCTTTTTTAAAGGAGTTAGGCTTTAAGTTGTCTTCTTCTGATAAATAGCCTGAAAGCCATGAGTCCTGTTCCAACTGCTCTCTTTTTTTAGTAACGTAAACAGCATTTAAAAGATTAATTTTTTTTGTCTTTGAAGTTTCATTATCTACTTTTAAATAAATAATGAACGCATTCTTCCCACCTGACATTGTGGTATCTTCGTAGTTTTCAATCTCAACACTTAGTCCTGATAGTTCCTTCATATTTGTAATCCTGTGTTTTATTTTTTCAATCTCAGTACTCTATACATTATATTGGTCACTATTTTCTTAATATACATAATTTGGCCACCCCTATTAATCACAACTATATGTTTTACCTATCTATATGTATGGTAAGTCCTGAAAAAAGTAGATAGTTTTTATGGTGTATCGACCTCATACATGAACTGAAGTTGGATTCATGCACGAACCTCTCAGCTTAGAATATACTTAATTTACTAAACTTCTCTCTATATGTGTTATTGATTTTATTCATTATTAAGCTTAAACATTAATCCTAATTTCACTTTCAATTTCTTTAATTATTGGATAAATTCTTAAGAATTGTGCTTTTGTAACTGAGGGGGTTTGAATTGTTGTTGTTATTCCTTTTATAAATGAATGCGCATTTTCGTTTCTTGTCTCCTTCAGAGTTGCTAAAGTGGATCTCAGCAATTCAATTTTACCTGTGCTATCAATTTTACGTTCTAATTTTTCAGCCTGACATATTCCTAACGCAATGATTAACATCTTTCTAAAATGAGCATTATATTGAAAACCATTCGTGTTCTTTATGGTGACTTTCATAAAATTTTTATAAGAGCTATCTCTTAACTTATTTCTAATTGAAAGTTTAATGATGGAATCAAAGCTTTCTTCAACCCAGCCACAAAGTTCCATCAAAGCTAATTTAGAGTAATATATATCTTTTTTTAAACTGTAGTGACAGTTATAAAGTGACTCCATCTCATTCAACGTGGATTGAATATAACCTTTAACTACCATAGAATTCGCTATCCGTTAAAGATTTCTTCTGCTCTTTTAAGTCGATTAATTACTTTATCTTTTTGAGAAAGACCTTCTTTTAAACTATCAATTGAGAATAATTCATCACTCCTTAAATCTTTATATTTATCCGCTACAACACTTTGGTTCTGTTGTTCCAATTTCTCTATGTTTTTTGCAACTCCAATTAAAAGGCCTTCAATAGTGGCTTTACTAATATTTGGTATTTTGTTAGATTTCAATATTTTAATAAAAAGTAAATCAACCGATCTTTCAAAAAGATGTCGTTTAGACGCCAAAAATTCATCATCAGGATTTTTATTTTTATCCATATACTCATTAAGAAAAACGGCAAGTTTCCCATTATATTCTTCAAGGTTGTCATAGAAAGCAAAAAACCGGAGAATTAATTCTTCATAATTAAATCTATATGTTTTATCTTGTTGAAGATCCAAAAGGTTTCTAAAGTTTTGATATTTTACTTCCTCTTTTAGAAGTGCATTTAATTTGCCGTTAAATATACAATTACGAATTTCTTGATTATTAAGTTTTAAACCACCTGTGTTAAGTCGGTGAAATATCGTGAATAAATATTTCATATGACTTCGTTTAGAATAATCGCAACGTAAAACAGTTACTGGTATTGTTAAATTCTCTACTCGTTCATATATGTCAGGGTACTTAGTTTTTATGATTGAAACATTTTTCCCGGAAATTTTTTCGTCTATATCTATTAACTTCGATAGTTTCCATTCATTATCTGTAAGAAAATTTATAATACTCTGCATTCTTTGCAAGCCGTCAATTACTAATCTCTTATTTGTTTTATAATCAAGACTAATGCAGATACTTGGAATTGGAAGCTGTTTTATCAACGAGTCTATAAATCTTGTTTGTGACGGCTTGCTCCATACAATATCCCTTTGAAAATCAGGCTGAATTTCCAATTGATCGGTTTTATACATCCGAACTAAATCAGAACAAGATCTTAGTTCATTGAATGCAACTATATCATTCGGAGGTAAATCTGAGCTTGAATCATCTTCAAAAGATTTTTCTTCTTCAAGTTGAAACAAGTCTTTTTCTTTTTGTGTTATTTTTTCGTCTATTTCATTCATAACTTTTATTTATTATATCCCTAATATCGCAGTATACACAATTGTTTATATAACGACTATATGTTATGCGTTACTTGAATATACTCTAAAAATCAAAGGTGATATAAACTAACCCATAAAATAATGGTTATTCTAGTACGACGACCTTAAATGCCCCTGTGTTGTAAAAGCAAAGGCTCAATCATTAATTTAATGACCCAAAACTTCATCAATCAACTCCAAAATCGTATTCAGAGTGTCCATCAGCGGCTGGTAGTGATTTTCATCGGTGGCTTCGCTGGTGAGGATAAACATCAGCAGGTTATTTTCAAAAGCCCGTGATTCCAATAAATGCAGATTTCTTTTTCTAAGTATGAATTTAATACCTGTCCCAGCCTTGGCTTTTAATCTTAAGTATGCTGCCGCTTTTCTGCTTTGATGCGGGGCAAGGCAGGGACAAGCCCTGCAGCTACATTTAAAACAGTCTTTTATTGATGCCTGTCCATGCTTTACTCCGCGTGCTTTTGTATTGCTTCTGCTTGCTGATCCGGCTCACCCATAATTTCATGATAACAATGGGATAGCAGGGTGATGCAGTAAATAACAATAATCGCGTACATGGCCAGAACCAAAACGCCCAACAGCCATTCCGGGAACGGTAGCAAGGACACCGCGGCAGGTACCACATTGGCCAGAACTGGAAAGACAATAATTAACCAGAACAAGGTCAGGGTATGGGGTTTGGATTTGTGCCAAATTTCAGGAAGTGTAAACGATTGACCGATGGCGATGCTTGGGAAGGCCAAGGCAATGCGCGATCCAAAGTAACCCGCCAATAAAACTATACCTGAAAAAAAGACAACTGTTACGATACTCATACCACCACCGCTCACTGAACCGGTCGGTGATATGATTAAAAAAAGCGAAGTTGTGACAAATACGATAAGAGTAATCGCAATCATGACTGCGACCATAGACAACATATAAATTATTTCAGGTAAGCCCCATTTAAAAGCGTTTATAACATCCTTTTCTTTCAATAAAACGGTTCTGTGCACTAAAACGGCTAATTTTGCATAGATTAAAGATTCAATTAAATTAACCAGTAGACCATCCGCTTCAGGCCCGAATATTATTTCAACTAACAAGGACAAAGCCATAAAAAGACCGGCAAAAAACAAAAATGGCTTGAGGTTTTCAATTAAGGTGCGCTCGGCTAATTTGTGAATTGTGAGGCTGTTTATCTTATTGTCCATAATTCAGAAGTAAATCATTAATTGTAATGGAAAAGAACAATGTATGTTTGGGCTTATTTAAGCAATTTTTACAAACTTATGGTTCGATCAGAATGCAATAAGTCATTCTAAAAGACGCAGGATACCGGCCTTCGCCGGTAATGTTGTTGTCATTTATAGCACTCTATGACTTTAGATTTAATCAAAACAACTCTATAGCCGCGCCCCTTACGGGCGCCTATTTGAAAGTCCGATGCATGTCCCGACTTTATCCTGTCAATTTGGCAAGCTTGCAGTGAGTTGAGCCGACAGATTTAAACGGACATTCTTGTTTGCTAAAATATTACTATGTTATACATCATATCATTTATAAACCCTTTTGCAGAAGAATGAAAACTGAATTAATAAGTACTCGTATCGAGTACGAACTAAAAATTGAATTTACGCAGGTTTGTGATGGGCTTGGCTTAAGTCCTTCGCAAGCCATTAAGCTATTCGCTAAAGCCGTTATTAATCACGGCGGGATTCCTTTTGAGCTTAAGATAAATAAACCCAATAAAATAACCAAAAAGGCCATACAGGAGGTGGAAGAAGGTCGACTTAATCAAGCCAAAAGTACCGAGTCTTTATTTAATGACCTGGGTACACAGCTTAAAAATGCTTGATGCTTATACACCAATCAATTTAAAAAAGACTTCAAAAAAATTAAAAAGCTTCCTTTTGAAGATATTAAATTAATTTTTGATTTCATTTCTGCCTTAGAACATGAATTAAAACTTGATGAAAAATTTAAAGACCATGCTTTGATCGGCAATTATGTCGGTTACAGAGAATGTCACATCAATCCTGATTTATTGCTGATTTATAAAACCAATCAACAAAGCCTTATGCTAACAAGACTCGGCTCACACAGTGATTTATTTTGAATCGCTTAACCAAGTCGCAGGATCAACTTTGTAGTAATCCACCAAGAGCTCGTATAGATCGGGGTGTTTTTCCTGGAAGGTTTTGGGTTGTTCGTAGAAGTGCTCTGAGATGACGGCGAAGAATTCGGCGGGGTTGGTGGCGCCGTAAGCATCAAAGAATGCATGGTTTCTGAGTTTGGTTTTAACTCTCAGGCTTTTAAATTCTTTGCTCATGACTTTGCCCCAGATCCTTATTTGGGCGGGGTTGATTAACGGTCTGCCGTCAGCGGCACCGTCGAGTTGATCCAATTGGTGGGCGAATTCATGTATGACCACATTCTTACCATCTTGGGCATCCTGACCACCCTGAACGCTGTCTTTCCAGGAAAGAATCACCGGACCGCGTGTCCACGATTCTCCAAGATTGTGGCCTAATTTATCTTCGAGCTTTGGATTTTTAAAACCACCTGGATAAACCCGGATGGTTTTTAAATGTGGGAAATAATTGGTTTTACGGTTTAACAACAATAAACAAGCCTGCGCGGCAATTGTGACGCGGATTTCGTCGGTAATTTCTAAACCGGCATGACCGGTAAAATACTTTTCAGCGACAAAGACATGAACGTGACCTAATAATTCTCGCTGCAGATCCTTTGGTAAAAAGTGATAAATGGCGACATTTTTTTCGATGTAATTCAGCCATTCTTTGGGCGTATCCAGAGTAAAAAGTAACTGCCGTTTCTTGGCTTTTCGAGATTTATGATAGCGGTATATCCCGAATACGGTCACTAATATCAGGGCCACATATAAATAAAATGTACTCATGGTTTAGGGGTAAATCCTATGAAATATCGAATAATAAGGGTGGTGTTATATATTTTTTGATAGCGCATCATAGCACTTTAAGTTATGTGATTAGGTATGAGTTAAGCAACTTTTATTGCAAATTCACGACTGTTGGTGAAGAATAGACCCTTTTGTTTAAAAGCCACCAGCGATGAATTCAAAAACTGAGTCAAACACAAGCGTCAAAACCAGCCATAAAAAATTACCGAACAAGCCACCCAAGCCACCGGAAAAATCCGGCGGTTTATTTGCTAAGTTTCTGGCTTTTGTTGAGTGGTTGGGTAACTTATTACCGCATCCGGTGACTTTGTTTGCCCTATTTTGTGTGTTTATTATTCTGTTTAGCGGTGTCGCTGAATGGCTTGGTATCAGCGCCCAGGATCCCAGACCTGAGGGTGGTGGTCGAGTTGAAGGCGGTGTCATCGAAGTGGTGTCTTTATTTTCCGCCGAAGGTTTGCGTCGTATTGTCACCGGATTGGTGACAAACTTTACCGGATTTGCGCCTCTGGGCACGGTCTTAGTGGCTCTGCTCGGTGTCTCAGTGGCAGAACATTCCGGGCTGTTATCTGCCGGAATGCGATCACTGGTCATGGGCGCTTCAAAACGCATGGTGACCCTGGCCATTGTGTTTGCGGGTGTTGTTTCAAACACGGCTTCAGAACTGGGATATGTGGTATTGATTCCACTGGCTGCCATGATCTTTCACTCCTTAGGTCGTCATCCACTGGCCGGTCTCGCAGCAGCCTTTGCCGGTGTATCGGCCGGTTACAGCGCTAATTTATTTATCGGCACCGTCGATCCTTTATTGTCAGGTATTACTCAGGAAGCTGCTCGATTAATTGATCCGGCCTATGAAGTGGGTCCTGAAGTGAACTGGTATTTTATGGTTATCAGCACCTTTTTAATTGCCATCCTGGGTACCTTTGTCACTGAAAAAATTGTTGAACCGCGATTGGGCAAATATGATGAAAGCGAAGCCAGTATTGATTTGGGCGAACAAAAAATTGAACCGGTTTCTCCACAGGAAAAACGTGGTCTGAAAATGGCCGGTTTAAGCTTTCTTATTTTGTGTGCGATTTTGGCTTTAACCATCGTTCCAGAGTGGGGTATTCTGCGTAATCAGACCACCGGCGAAGTTGCCGGGTCTCCCTTCCTTAAAGGTGTCGTGGTTTTTATTTTTATCACCTTTGCCATTCCCGGCTTTGTTTACGGTAAAGTCGTCGGCACCATGAAAAATGACCGCGATGTCATTGATGCCATGAGTAAAAGCATGGGCACCATGGGTTTATATATTGTTCTGGTGTTTTTCGCGGCGCAATTTGTGGCCTTTTTCAAGTGGTCAAACTTAGGTACAGTCATGGCCATCAAGGGCTCCATATTAATTCAAAGTCTCGGCTTAGACGGCCCCATCATCTTTTTGTTTTTTATTATCCTGTGCGGTATGGTGAATTTATCCCTTGGCAGCGCCTCAGCCCAATGGGCCGTGACAGCGCCCATTTTTGTGCCGATGCTGATGCTGGTCGGTTATGCGCCTGAAACCATTCAGGCAGCCTACCGAATCGGTGATTCAGTGACCAATGTCATTACGCCGATGATGAGTTATTTTGGTCTGATATTGGCCATGGCCTGTCGCTACAAAAAGGATTTGGGTATTGGCACGCTGATTGCCACCATGTTGCCATATAACATCGTCTTCTTTGTCGGCTGGACACTGTTGTTTTATTTGTGGGTGTTTGTGATTGGATTACCGGTGGGGCCCGGCGCCGCCACTTATTACAGTCCCTGAACCATAGAACTAATATCACGGGTATTCATAACAACCTGAACGTACTAAATAACGGTGGTGGTCAAAGTCATTCTAAATAAATGGCGTAAGCTGATCAATGATTAAAAATGTGACTGCTGCCTCATTCAGACTGGCTTTTTATATTTAATCTTAAGGCATCATAATTTTTTGGACACAAAATGTCATTTAAATCATTCACCCTATGCCTGAGCCTGTTTATCAGTTTTATGAGTCGGTCCGCAGTGATTGATTATGATATCGTGTATGTAAAACAACCGCGTTTCGGTGATGTTGTGAACACGATCTGGCCGGAAATTGCGCACCCGGGCAGAATTGATTATGGTGCCGACCTCATGCTGCTGCACCCCGATGGCAGTGAGGAGACTCTGGTGGATTGTGAAGTCTGCAGTGTCACAGATCCGGTGATTTCATTCGATGCCCAGTGGGTTTATTACAGTTTGTTTCATGACGTCAGTCCGGGCAACCTTAACACCCAGCGCGGTGATTTACCGTATCAGGGTGCTGATATTTTCCGGATGCATTTACAGACCCGGCAAATCGAGCAGTTAACCCATGGCGAATTTACCCCCAACACCGGTGCCGGCAACTGGGATGAAAGTAATCCTTTGAACCCGGGCAATGGCTATAACCGGTTGGGTTACGGTATTTTAAATTTAGGCCCGATGCCCTTACCCGGCAATAAACTGGCTTTTACCAGTAACCGCAATGGCTTTGTGCCACCACGCGGTTACACCAATCCCAATATGCAGTTGTATGTGATGGATGTGGATGGCTCTAATGTCGAAGCCATCGCGCCGATGACCATCGGCAGTGCCTTACACCCAACCATTTTAAATGATGGTCGTTTGATGTTTTCAACCCTGGAAACCCAGGGCATCAGAGACTTGCGTTTATGGGCCATCTGGACGATTTTACCCGATGGCCGACATTGGCAACCGCTGGTCAGCGCCATGACCTCACCCAATGCTTTTCACTTTATGACACAAATTTCTTCCGGCGATGTGGTGGTAGAACAATACTATAATTTGAATAATAACGGTTTTGGGGCTTTGTATAAGTTCCCGCTGAACCGACCGGCTAATCAACCGCAATTTGGCAGTCCGTTTCCTGAATTAAATCCACCCATTGAACAGACTGTTAACAACCAAACCGGCCTCTATCCTTTTCGGTTTTCTTTTACACCTTACGGTTATTCTGCGGTCACACCGATGACTCATCCCGGTGACAGTGCCGCACCCATCGGCAGTAATGGCATCGATCGCGTCGGAAAATTCACCCAGCCATCGGCGGCACCCGACAATGATTTATTGGTGGTCTGGACGCCGGGTCCGGCCAACGACCTGAATCGGCCGACGACCGTGCCGTATTATGACGGCGGCCTCTATGTCATAGAAAGTTCAGAACAAGTATGG
Source organism: uncultured Marinicella sp. (assembly GCA_947502925.1). GTDB lineage: Bacteria > Pseudomonadota > Gammaproteobacteria > Xanthomonadales > Marinicellaceae > Marinicella. Next base: position 444,216 of record CANNBS010000001.1, read on the forward strand.
CAACCGGAAGACTTGGTCCTGATTAAAAATGACCCGAATTTTAATGAAGCCTGGCCCAGGGCAGTGGTGCCCTGGCAGGCCATTCACGGTCAATCTGAGCCGGCCAGTCATCCCTGGTTGCCCAATGATGGCGAACTGACCCCTGAACTACCACCCGGTTCTCCTTATGGTCTGGTGGGTTCAAGCAGCCTCTACAAACGCGACACTTTTCCGGGACGGGGTTCAGATGATTTTGATGGTTTAGATCCCTTTAACACTTCACAAAACCGCGTCAGCAGTAACTGGTCCTGGCAAGGCGCAGAAGCCGGCAAATATGAAGACAGCGACATATGGGCGATTCGATTGCTGGCCATGGAACCCAATACCCACCGTCGATACGGACCCAATTACGCTTCCAGCGGTTCCACTGATTTCTATAACCACGCCAATGAACGACTTCGAATTATGGGTGAAATTCCGGTGCGTAAAGAAAACCCAGACGGTAGCCCGATTCTGGATGCTGAAGGTAACCCGGACACCAGTTTTCTGGTTAAAATTCCCGCCGACACCCCATTTACCTTTCAAACCTTAGACCGCAACGGTATGGTGTTAAACATGTCTCAAACCTGGCATCAAGTCAGGCCCGGCGAAGTGCGCACCGATTGTGGCGGCTGCCATGCCCACAGCCAGCAGCCCCAGGACTTTGCCGGTACTGCGGCCAGTTTACCTGATTATCCGGTGTGGGATTTATCAAAAACCACACCCTTTATCAAGGTTAACAATCAAGGCGACAATGAATTAGAAAATAAGCCTGAAAAAGTCGTTAATGTGGAATTTTATCAGGATATCAGACCCATCTTGGAAAACCATTGTGTTAGTTGTCATAATGGTAATCAAAATGCCGGTAATTTGAATTTAACCGACCATTCCTTAGAGGATAGTTTACCCGGTGATTACCGTCGTTTAGCCAAAGATGAATCGGCTGATTTCGGCCATCCGCCGGTGATTCATAATGGTGTTTGGCGACAAACCAATGCCAGTCGCTATATCCGTAAATTCCAAAGCCGACGCAGTTTACTGACCTGGAAGGTCTTTGGGGAACGCTTGGACGGCTGGCTCAATAGCGATCACCCGACAGCCGCTATTCCGGGCGACGCCACGTCAATTCCGGGCGGCGCCAATCCAAATTTAGCAGATCTGGACTTTATCCCCAGCGACGCCCATCCAGCCGGAGGCATGGCTACTTTAACAACAGATCAGAAAATGACCATCGCCCGCTGGATTGATTTGGGTGCACCCATCGACACCGCTGAGGTTCGCGGTAATCCCGGTTTCGGTTGGTTTTTGGATGATTTAAAACCCACCTTAACAATCAGTCTGCCTCGACCAAACTTGAACCCTGCTCCTGTAACCACTTTTCAGTTTGGATTTGCCGATGCTTATACCGGCATCGATTTAACCACATTATCGATTAAAGCCAATTTTCCGGTCAACGGGCTATCCGCTGAATCAGAATTAAATGGTCTGATTGAATATATCAGCGATGGTATCTACCAAATTACCCTCAATTCACCCCTGCCTGCTGATGATCTTGAACGACATATACGTGCCGAAGTAGCCGATCATCAAGGCAATATAAAACGGGTGGATGTTCGCTTTTATACAGGCAATCCGGATATTATTTTTATTGATGGTTTTGAAATGTAGGCCCGCAACAAACTCAGATAACTTTATGGACTAACTGTAAAACCTGATCACGGTATTTTCGTGACACGGGGACTTGTTTATCGTTCTTTAATATCAGCAGACACGGATCTTTGGCTTGATCCGACAAGGATTTTATTTGGATGATGTTGACAATATACGAGCGATGAACCCGAATAAAATGACTTTCATCCAGCTTTTGCGCGACCTCAGTCATGGTTGACCGCATCGGAAACACGCCGTCTTTGGCGTTAAAATAGATATAATTGCCACCTGATTCTATGGTGCTTATGTCTTCGGGATCAAGCCAATGAACGCCTTGTTTGTTTTTTATTTTAATTTTTTTATCCAAAGACGCTAATTCATTTTTGCGCAGCCGGGATACATACTGATAAAGAGTTATCAGCGATAAAAAGACAATATAACTGATGATGTCTTTGCGGTATTCATAAATGATTTCGGTGGGCCAATGTCCAAAATCATATTGGATGCCCTGCCATAGGTAAATGGCTTTTCGCATAGATACCATCAACACCACATGACCCACTGAAAATATAACAGTGGCCAACATATGAATGGACAAATTCTTAAGCCAACGGGGATGGAGTAACGGCCGCTTAACTGCCAGCCAGGCCACGCCAAAATACATGATAAAGATAGCCAAAAAACTGGTGAACTCCCAGCTATAGGGTTGCCACTTTTCAAACGCAACCTGATTGCGAACTAAATCAGCTGAAACTGTTAGGCTGTTATTCCACGCCAGAAGCAGACCCATTACAAACATAGCAACCCAGATGACTTCGACAGACCATCTTCTATTATTCCAACTCACAGCATTAACCCGCGGCGTTTATCCCAGAATGAACTGCGTTCATCCCAAGTAGCTGTTTTTAAATATTTAAACACTCTATCATCAATCATTTGGAGGTGACAAATGACTGACAAAAGTGTTTTGACGGCTCGGCGACATGATTTGGACTGGCTGCGAGTTTTGTTGTTTGCTGTTCTTATATTTTACCATATCGGCATGGTATACGTGGCTGATTGGGGCTACCATTATAAATCACAATACCAGAGTGAATGGCTTAAAACCCTCATGATTTTCGTGAATCAGTGGCGGTTACCCCTCCTGTTTTTAATTTCTGGCATTGCCATTCGGTTTTTATTGAACAAAGTATCAGTCATCAAGTTTGTCGGCTTAAGAACTTTGCGCTTATGGGTACCTTTATTATTCGCTATTTGGGTGATAGTGCCGCCCCAGTTATACGTAGAAATGATCAGCAAAGGTGACTTGCCGGTGATGAGTTATGGTCAGTTTTATCAGGCCTTTTTAGACTTATCCCACCCTTATTTTGAACATTATCAGTCTGGAATATTTCCACATGTGGATGTCAATCATCTTTGGTACATTAGAGAATTATGGTATTTCTCCATGTATTTACTGTTGGCTTATGGGTTTTTGTCGGTCATTAAAGTGATGCCCTTTTTATACCGCATATTTCAACAAAAGTCATTGCTAATGTTGTATCTGTTGTTGGTCATCTTGATGAGTGCCACTCATTTTATATTGTTTCCATTGGCTTCAGAGGGAGAACGCAAAGCCTTGGGTTTTAGTTTTCTTTGTTACGGCTTTTTAATTGGCTGGCAACCTCAATTTTGGCAACAGGTGACGCATCACAGAAAGCAACTTTTGTGCTTTGCCATACTCACTTTTTCAATTCTTATCAGCTACTACTACTTATATTATGCCCCTCAGAACACCGAATCAAAAGGCGGGGTTTATTTCATTGAGCTGTTATTTGTTTACGGCAATCGTTGGGCCTGGATATTAACCATTTTGGGTTTTGGGCATTATTATTTAAATCGCAACCACCGCTATTTAAAATATTTTAACGAAGCCGTTTATCCTTACTATATTTTGCACCAAACCCTGATTATTGTGAGTGCTTACCTGTTAAACAGGTACCAATTAGGGGCTTTCATTGAACCTGTTTTAGTAATCATTCTAACTTTCAGCGGTTGCGCACTGGGTTATGAATTGATCAGACGTTCTGCGGTTTTACGGCTACTATTTGGTTTAAAAATTGACACCTATCGTGCCAATAATCAAGGTAAATAGATTGTTTAAGATGAGGCCAAGCAACTGACTCTTTATTGTTAACCGGTCACTTGGCCGGTTAACGGCTCACCGATGAAATTCCCCTTCACGTTCGGGCTGATAAACCACTTCTTCGATTTGAACTTTTAACGTACCACCGCCTGGTTTTGGCCATTCAATGGTTTCGCCTTCTTTTAAACCCAGTAAGGCACTGCCCACCGGTGCCAGAATAGAAATGGTTTCACCGTTATCTTTCATATCTTTTGGATAAACCAGGGTTAAACAAAAACTCTCATTGCTGGAAAGCACTTTAAATTTAACCTTCGAATTCATGGTCACCACATCCGCCGGCATGTCCTTCGATTCAACAATATCAGCCCGGCTGATTTCCGCATCTAAGGCATCAGCGATGGGGGTGTTATCGCCGGTCACGGCGTCCAGTAAATCTTCCAGGCGTTTTGCATCGGTTCTGGAAATAATAATATTCGGTAAATTACTCACGATAATCCTCGTTTATCTATTAATGGCTGCAACTAAAGCAGCTATTGGCTGACTATGTTTATATATTGTGGCTATCAGCCAATGAATCAATGCTCTATATTGTAATCTCAATGAGCCTCGCTTTGGCAATAATTAAATCGACTGTTAGTTAAAGAGATTTCTCAAAATCAGGAAAATGAGTCTCTATCAAAGACTTTAACGCATGTTTACGGCCTTCTTCCGGCCAGCCGATTAATTTATCCAGCACTTCGCCGTCATTTAAAAAGTAAATGGCCGGGGTGGCCCATTCCTCTAATTCGGTAAAATCCTGCTTTAAATAGGCGATATCTAAGGACGCCATGGGGTACTTTTTATTCCAATCCACAATGGCATCAATGCTACTTAAGTAAGTTTCATCAGCAATCCATCTGGAATGATTTTTGAAAAACTGCGACAGTTTTTCATCGGCAACGATGTCTTTAATCAGCATTTGACAGAATCGACAATATGGATGAGCAATCACCAACACTTCAGTTCTCTTGTTAAAGCTAAAGGCTTGTTGTATTAAAGTGGCTTCGTCGGCTGCGATACGATAAACGGAAGGCCCTTTTATTTCACGGCTTTGAATGGTTGGTAAATCACCCACTTGTATTTCAGGGTATTGCTGTTTCAATTTATTGGCAGCTTCCAGTAGACGGCTACTCAGTAAAGACTTATAGGCATCTGTGACTAAAGATGGAATGTACTTAGATTCAGAAAATTGACGCGCATAGTCATTAAAACAAGCTAGATACTGACCGGCAATGTCCTGATCATTACGAAAAAAATTAATGGTGTAAAGCATCTCTAATACTGCCAGCGTTTTATGATGACCACGTTCTGAACAGTTTTTCTTTTCTAATTCAGGTAATATAGTATTGTCGTAAAAATCCCGAAAAGCGGCCAATTTATCAAAATCAGACACGTTTATATCATCTTGGTTATCGATGGCGCGTAATTGTGCCAGTAGCGGGTATTCGGTATTATTAAGATAAGGTGTTGTTATCGAACCGTGCTCTGCCGTTAGATCTGGCGCAGCATAATGCTTAGCTAAATTGGACATGCCAAACAAATCCAATAACCTGTAGGCCTCATCAAAAGTCAATGTTGATAAAGTCCCCGGGTTGAATCTGTATAGACCCTTTTCTGAAAACTTTATACTATCGAGAAAGTCCTGCCGAACATACTCACTACTAAATACGTTTAGAGGAAACCCTGGATACGTAATGGTTTGATAAAATTTTAAATCAGCTTTGTTTTTAATTAAGGCATGTTGTGCCTGTAAATCCTCCACTTTCTCCAGTTGTTTTTTTAAAGAAACTGTTTCAGTCAGCGCTTCAGAGGTAAGAGCAGTTTTTGGTAACAAAAAATTAATGCTAATAGCAACTAAGACAAGTAAAGGTTTCATGGTATTCTCATAAGAACTATGGCTTTTGTTGGCCCTGAAACAACGCTAAAAGTTCACGTGGACTGTTAAATGTATGATGAGCCTGCCATTTTTCCGGCTGGTCTTTTTTATGCAGATAACCCCACAGTGCCACGGCTGATTCTGTGCCGGCGGCTTGAGCGGCCAGAACATCGCTTTCAGCATCACCCAGATATAATGTTTCTTCTGCCAGCATCTGCATCACTTTGAGTGCTTTGTTAATTGGTTCAGGGCGGGGTTTCGAATGACCGACTTCATCGGCACAAATCAGCACCCGACTTTCCGTTAATTCCGGCAGGTGTGAGACAATCGGTCGAGCCAGCCAGGCCGGTTTGTTGGTAACGATGCCCCAGGGGATGTCTGATTGATTGAGGTGATTAAGCAGTTTGTCCATGCCGGTGAATAAATGGGTGTTGCGATTTAGGTTTTGTTGGTATAAATCTAAATAGCGTCGCTGCAGACGATCTCGTTCAACTTGTGCCGGTTGCCCAAAGATTGACTCAATCAAGGCCGCTGACCCATGGGTAATAAAGCCCCGATAATCGTCAATGTTAATGTTGTGCGGCTGCTGGTGCTCATCGGCCAGCTGTCGCAAGGTCAGCAGCATATCGGTGGCGGTATCAATTAAGGTACCGTCTAAATCAAACAACACGGCTCGGTAAGGCATCGTTATTTAGCCCCTCTGCCGGGGTCATTTTTTTGGATGGCCATCAGATAATTGATATCTAAATCATGGGCGTCAATAACAGCTGTTTGCGTCATCGGGTTATAGCGCATGCCGCTAATGTCCTTTATCTCGGTATCCGTGTCATTCAGCATCTGTACCAATTCTGAAGGTTTAATAAACTGCTCAAAATGATGGGTGCCTTTGGGAATTAATTTCAGCACATGCTCAGCAGCAAAAATCCCCAGCATCATGGCTTTCGGCGTCCGGTTTAAGGTCGACAAAAACAACCAGCCACCGGGTTTTAAAGCCATTAAGCAGGCAACAATGATGGCTTTTGGATCCGGCACATGTTCCAGCATTTCTAAACAACAGACCACATCAAATTCTTCACTGTGTGTATCACTGAATGAAGCGATGTCTTGTTGTTGATAGTCGACTTCAAGACCCGATTCCAGTAAGTGCAATTTCGCCGTCTGAAGGGATTTATCCGCCAAATCAAGACCGGTCACTTCAGCACCAATGGCAGCCAAAGCTTCACTCAACACGCCGCCGCCACAACCCACATCCAATACTTTTTGATGGTTAAACTCGGTGAAGGACTGCATATAAGCTAATCTCACCGGGTTGATATGGTGTAAGGTTTTAAAAGGCCCTTCGGGATCCCACCAAAAAGCTGCTTGCTGATTAAACTGATCAATTTCCTGTGGGTAGTGATTGGCTGACATGGTTATTTAAGACAATTTGACTAAAACCTTATTCTACCGCTTTTATCCGAAAATTGGAAAAACCGTCGTAACGAGACCGTTCAATCGTTTGATGCCAGGTTGTTACGATAAATCATGACTTGATTTAACCCTGAAAAACCCATATCTGGTATCATTGTGCCTTGTACCGAATATGACATCAAACATGACTGATAACACCATCAAACCAACAGCCGATAAACTGGGGATTGTTATCTCCGGCTTATGCGCCATTCATTGCGCCCTGTGGCCTTTGTTATTAAGTGTTTCTGTGGTGTTACCCGATTGGGCGCACATTGGTCATGGCTGGTTTTGGTTTTCCGTCATCGCCGCATTAGCGATGTGGTCCATTACCCATGGCTGGAAGCAACACCATGATGGCCGGGTGTTATTTTATTCGTCATTCGGCTTGAGTTGTTTGATTCTGGCCATTATCACCGAATCGTGGACGGGCATCTGGCTGGAATCAGCCTTGTATGTGATCGGTGGTTGCTTTATGGTGGCCGCGCATTGGCGCAATCACCGCCGCTGTCGCTGTGTTAGCCATCAGCATACGGCAGGATGTGAACATTAATAGCAGGACAATTGACGTCACAGAAGATTAAAGCAGTTCGAAATCTTCTTTGGTGACACCGCAATCGGGGCACATCCAGGTATCAGGGATGTCTTCCATGCGAGTACCGGGCTCAAGACCGTCTTCCGGCCAGCCCTCGGCTTCATCGTAGATAAAGCCACAGACAACACAGATGTATTTTTTATATTCAGGTTCCATAATAAGTGTGAATCTTTGGTCGCCCTTATTATGCGGGTGACTGAGTTAATTTCAACCAAGATTAGAGAATTATGACCCACGCCATTGAAATCAGCAATTTAGTCAAAACTTACAAGGACGGTACCCGGGCGCTCAAAGGCGTTAATTTAAACGTCGAAGCCGGCCAGATTTTTGCTTTACTGGGTCCCAACGGTGCCGGTAAATCAACTCTAATCGGTATTGTTTCATCCCTGGTTAATAAAACCTCAGGCACTGTGAAGGTGTTTGGCAAAGATCTGGACAGTGATCGTCAGGCCGTCAAATCCATGATTGGACTGGTACCACAGGAATTTAACTTTAACACCTTCGAAACACCTTACGACATTGTTCGCAATCAGGCCGGTTATTATGGTATTCCAAGCAAAGAAGCCAATCAACGGACTGAAAAGTACCTTAAGCAGTTACAACTCTGGCACAAACGGGATGCGGTGTCGAGGGGATTGTCCGGTGGCATGAAGCGTCGGCTGATGATTGCCCGGGCGATGGTCAATGAGCCAAAACTACTGATTCTGGATGAACCCACCGCCGGTGTGGACATCGAAATCCGCCGTTCTATGTGGGCATTTTTAGAGGACATTGCCACCACCGGCACCACCATTATTCTGACCACCCATTATCTCGAGGAAGCAGAACAACTGTGTAAAAACATTGCCATTATTGATCATGGTGAAATCGTCAGAAACACCACCATAAAGGAATTAATCAAAACCCTCGACATTGAAACTTTTATTTTTGATTTGGATAAAGATCCGGACACCGGGATTCTGGATCAGCTTGGTGCGGCTGCAAAAGATGATGCGTCGATTGAGTTGTCTATTGGCAAAAGCGACAGTCTGAACACAGTCATCAAGCAATTAGATCAGGCCGGTTACCGGGTGATTTCCATGCGCAATAAAGCCAACCGTTTAGAAGAACTATTCGTCGCCATGACCGGCGCCAAAGGAGATTAATTTTATGCCCAACACTACTTATGTCGGAATCAAAACGCTACTGCGTAAAGAGATCAACCGAATTTTAAGAATCTGGACCCAGACCTTGTTACCGCCGGCCATTACTATGACCTTGTACTTTATTATATTTGGAAATTTAATTGGTTCACGAATCGGTAACATGGATGGTTTTGACTACATGTCTTTTATCGTTCCGGGTCTGGTGATGATGGCGGTCATTACCAGCTCTTATGGCAATATGGTGTCTTCCTTTTTTGGTGCAAAGTTTGCCAAGCACGTTGAAGAGCTGTTGATTTCTCCTATGCCTAACTGGGCGATTTTGACCGGCTATGTGGGTGGATGTCTGTTTCGTGGTCTGGCGGTGGGCATTATTGTCACCGGCGTGTCTTTATTTTTCACCGACATTCAGGTTCACAATATCTGGATTGTGATTTCCACCGTAGTACTGACTTCCGTGGTTTTTTCACTGGGTGGTTTTATCAACGCGGCTTTTGCTAAAAAGTTTGATGATATTGCGATTATTCCAACTTTTATTCTGACCCCGTTGACCTATTTGGGTGGTGTTTTTTACTCCATTTCCTTATTGCCTGAATTCTGGCAAGGGGTTTCAAAAATTAATCCGGTTTTATACATGGTCAATACATTTCGCTACGGTTTTCTCGGCGTATCAGATATTAATGTGTATGTGGCTTATGCGCTGATCCTGACTTTTGTGTTTATCCTGGGTTTTTTCTCGTGGCTCATTTTGCATAAGGGCTGGGGATTGCGCAGCTAATTAAGTCGCCCACTTTATTCTGATACCTGACGGGGCTTCACACGCCCCTGGACAGGGCGATTGGGTGAGAATTTTTTGTGATTTTCCCTTGAATTACAACCCACAAACCCAATATGTCAAACCAACCAAGCGCTCCGGCTCTCTGCCAATGCGCATTAACAATAAAACAGTTATTAATTTTAAGGAGTTTAATCAATGAATATACGTCCTTTACACGATCGCGTTATCGTAAAACGCGTTGAACAGGAAACCACGTCACCAGGTGGTATCGTTTTACCTGACTCTGCCACTGAAAAACCGGTTATTGGTGAGGTTTTGGCCGTCGGTAATGGTCGGTTGTTAGACAACGGCGAAGTTAAACCGCTGGAAGTCAAAGTCGGCGACAAAGTATTATTTGAAGATAAATTCAGCGTCAACGAAGTCAAGATTGAAGGCGAAAAAGTCGTCGTCATGAAAGAAGAAGACGTCATTGGAATCATTGGTTAATAGGAGAGAACAATTATGAGTGCAAAAGAAATCAAATTTTCAGAAGACGCCCGCGCCAAGATGGCACGTGGTGTGAACCTTTTAGCCAACGCGGTTAAAGTCACTTTAGGCCCCAAAGGCCGTAACGTGGTATTAGAGAAAAGCTTTGGTGCGCCAAACGTTACTAAAGACGGTGTGTCTGTGGCCAAAGAAATCGAATTAGAAGATAAATTCGAAAATATGGGCGCCCAAATGGTGAAAGAAGTGGCCTCACAAACCAACGATGTAGCCGGTGACGGTACCACCACAGCGACCATTTTAGCCCAGGCATTTGTTCGTGAAGGATTAAAAGCCGTGGCCGCCGGACGTAACCCGATGGATTTAAAACGCGGTATCGATAAAGCCGTTGAAAATGCCGTGGCTGCGATTAAGAAACAGGCCACGCCATGTTCAGACACCAAGGCCATTGCCCAGGTTGGAACCATTTCAGCCAACGCCGATGAGTCGGTGGGTAAAATCATTGCCGAAGCGATGGACAAAGTCGGTCAGGAAGGCGTCATTACTGTTGAAGAAGGCTCCGGTTTAAAAAATGAACTGGATGTGGTTGAAGGTATGCAGTTTGACCGTGGTTATTTGTCACCTTATTTCGTGACCAACCAGGAAACCATGACCGCCGAACTGGATGATTCTTTCGTGTTATTACACGACAAGAAAATCTCCAATATCCGTGAATTGTTGCCAATCTTAGAAGAAGTGGCCAAAACCGGTAAAAAATTATTTATCATCGCTGAAGACATTGAAGGTGAAGCGCTGGCCACATTGGTGGTTAATAATATGCGCGGTACTGTTAAAGTCTGTGCCGTGAAAGCCCCCGGTTTCGGCGATCGCCGTAAAGCCATGTTAGAAGACATTGCCGTATTAACCGGTGGAACCGTTATTTCTGAAGAAGTCGGTTTACAGCTGGATAAAGTCAGCATTGATGATCTGGGTACCGCTAAGAAAATTCAGGTCAACAAAGACAACACCACCATCATTGATGGTGCCGGTGATGCCAAAGAAATCGAAGCACGCGTCAGTCAGATTCGCAAGCAAATCGAAGATGCGAGCAGCGATTACGACAAGGAAAAACTACAAGAACGCGTGGCTAAATTAGCCGGTGGTGTGGCTGTGATTAAAGTCGGTGCCGCCACTGAAGTTGAAATGAAAGAGAAAAAAGCCCGTGTCGAAGACGCCTTACACTCAACCCGTGCCGCGGTTGAAGAAGGTGTAGTTCCAGGCGGTGGCGTGGCTCTGTTACGTGCCCAGGCGGCCATTAAAGACCTCAAAGGTGACAACGAAGACCAAAACATCGGTATCGCCATCACCTTAACCAGCATGGAAGAGCCGTTACGTCAAATCGTTAAAAACTGCGGTGAAGAAGATTCCGTGGTGGTCAACGAAGTGAAAAACGGCAAAGGTAACTACGGTTATAACGCGGCCTCAGGCAAATACGTCGATATGATTGAAGATGGTGTCCTGGATCCGGCCAAAGTAACCCGCAGCGCCTTACAGCACGCGGCCTCTGTGGCAGCCTTAATGATTACCACTGAGTGCATGATTGCCGATGTCCCACAAGACGACAACGGCGGCGCACCCGATATGGGTGGTATGGGCGGTATGGGTGGCATGGGCGGTATGGGCGGCATGATGTAAATCAGCGTCCACGCGACCAGACAACCCTAAGTTGTTTAAAACCCCGAACCCGATGTTCGGGGTTTTTTTATGCCTGTTTTAAAACTGTTTCAGCGAAAACATCTGCCGAATGCGGTTTATGACGAAAAAATAAGGACGGCTCAATCAGCTCGACTTCGTTCAACACCCATTGGCCGGAAAAATCTCGCAGGAAATCTAAACGGGCATAACACAATGAACCAAATCGTTGCCACAAAAAAGCCATACACCGTTCTGCCACTGATTGTTCATCTGTGCTTAACTGATAGGGAAAATCCACACCTCCAAAGGTGTCCTGTACACGGTAATCGCCGGCTTTGGGTTTCTTAATGACCGCATGACTTAATTGCTCACCCACATAAATCACAGACAACTCGCCCGCATCACTAACCGAGGGCAAGAAAGGCTGTAACATCATGGCTGAATGCTTAAGATGTTTTTTCATATGTTTCATGGCCGTTTTAAGACCATTGGCATCAGCAGTAAAACGCAAGGTTCCAGAGGCATCAGCGCCAATCACCGGCTTTAAAAAGTATTCATCTGTATCAACTGATTTCAGTAACTGTATAAATCCCTCTGAACCTGGTAACTGATCTATCCAATAGGTTTCAGCCACCGGTAAACCGGCCGCTTGCAGTTCTTTCAGATATGTTTTTTACTGTTCAAGTACACCACTTGTGGCGGATTAAGCACTGTTGTTTTCTGACTTAAACGTTTTATGGTCTTGAGAAAGGACGCGGGTTTTTTATGATAGACCGAATAAGTGCTACATTCTGCTTTATTGGTCACTTGATCTGATCCCAAATTAGCCATTCTATATCCACATGCCGTTGTTGGAAGGCTTGTATTAAGTGCCTGTCGTCTTTATCGCCCCCGGGCAGACCGGAACAGGTAAGTAACGCCAGTTTCATTTCTTCTCAAGGTTATGTTTGGGTTTGTATTGTTGCGGTTCAAATTCGCTTTGATAAAGCCGACTCTGGCCATTTTCGTACTGTTGTGTGGATTTAATAAAGCCTGTTAAGTCTGTGAAGACGGCATCATTTACAGCTGTCCGTTTACTGGTCCAGACCAACTGCTTTTTATCTGCATCATAAAACGGACAGTAATCCATTTTATCCGAATTAATCGACGGACCTAAATTCTGACGGGGACTAAACTGACCGTCTTTCTGGCGAAAACTGATGTATAAATCACCACTGCCCAGGCCATCCTTCGCGCCATACACTGTGTAAATTAGAAATGCCTCATCCGGTGATACATAGGCATTAAATTCATAGCCCTCACTGTTAATGTTATCACTGAGGACTTCGACCGGCTGATAGCGATCATCAGACCAGCGACTGACATAAATATCATCTTGCCGGCTTGTCTTGTCGCGGTCAGATGTGAAGTAAAGATTATGCTTGGCCGTCACAGCTGGATAAAACTCGTTGTGCTCGGTGTTCACCGGACCGGGGAGATGGATCGGTTGTGACCAGGCTCCCTTAACATCAGATCTTTGCAGATACCAGATATCGTAATGACTGGATTTTTCGGTACCAATCTGTGGCCGATTCGAGGCAAAATAAAGTCGCAACCCATCAGGACTCAAGAAAGGTTCGATATCCCGATACTGACCACTAAAGGGCATTATTTTAAAATCGCCCCATTGGTGATCTTTATACTTGGTCTGAACGATTACACTGCGCTGTTCGTTGAGGTCTTGAGCCGTAAAATAGGCTTCATTCTTGTAAGCCGTAAAATCTCTGACGTTAATAAATTCACTTAATGGCGCTGCCAGTGGCTGCACATTGTCAGCAAAAGGGGCAAAGGAGAACAGACAGAACAAAGCAAAAACACAGCAACGTATAGACATGATTGTGCTCAAAATAAGATACCAATAAGTTTATCATGGATTAAATCCGGCTATAAATTTATAAATCAAACTTTTATTTCAGAAATGGTTTATATTTGTGACGTACTTCACAGTTTATTTATTGCTTTTGCATAGAATAGAAATTAAGTCGAGAGATTGAGTTTACACACACCCTTTCCCCCTTTTCTCAATCTCTTGAATTTAAAAAGACCACAACCCCCTGTGGTCTTTTTTTTTACGCCATGATAAATTATTCGAATGACTGAAATTTCCGAAGTAGACATTGATGCCACCGGCTTATTGTGCCCACAGCCTTTGATAAAACTCAAACAAGCCATGGCGCCGCTTGCTGTGGGTGAGCAACTGTGTATCGCGGTGACGGACAAACATGCTGAACTGGATTTTCAGGTGTGGTGTGAACGCTTCGGGCATCGTCTGGCCGGCCCGATTGAACAGTCAGACCGGCAGTTATTTGTGGTCAAAAAGGGAAATTAAAATCTCAGAATGGCCTGAATACGGTCGTGGACTTGTTCAATACTGCCAGTGCCGTGAATTTCTGAGACAATGTCCTGTTTGCGGTAAAAATCGGCCACCGGTTCGGTTTGCTCTCGGTAGATTTCAAGCCGGTTTCTGACCACTTCTTCGGTGTCATCGCTGCGGTCTTCTTCCTCAGCCCGCTTGGCAATGCGTGCAACCACTTCATCCGGGTCCACCTGAATTAACAAGGCGTGGTCTAATTCGATGTTGAGTTCCGACAGTAAACCTTCCAGCATTTCTGCCTGGGTTAAATTTCGGGGGAAACCGTCTAACACAAAGCCTTTTTGGGCATCGGCTTTGTTTAAGCGGTCTTTGAGCATACCCAAAACGATTTCATCGGAGACCAGTTCACCGGCATCCATGACTTTTTTGGCTGCTTTGCCTAACTCGGTTTCATCCGCGATGGCTTGTCGCAATAAATCGCCGGTGGAAATATGGGGAATGCCCCGTTCTTTTACAATCAATTTAGCTTGGGTTCCTTTGCCACTGCCGGGCGCGCCGAGTAAAACGATTCTCATAGTCTGCTCTCTTCATGCTTATACCTACCATCACAGGATATCGCACACAACGGTGCAAGTCAGGTCATTTTCAGTTAAAATTCTGAATCTTAAGACCCAATGACGGCAAGAAAATAAGGTGTTTGTTAGAAAAGCGCTAACAGTACACCGCAAATCGTATATAGTCAATCTCTGAACTCAAAAAAACCACAGGAATAGCATATGTCAAAGAAAAATGCCCTTTATTGCCAATCAGGCGGTGTCACCGCCGTTATTAATGCCACCGCCTGCGGCGTCATCCAAACAGCCCGCAAATCAGCGGACGTGGGCACTGTATTCGGTGGTAAAAACGGTATTATGGGTGTTTTACGCGAGCAACTTGTTGACACCGCCCAACACAGCGATGAAGACATTGCGGCGTTAATGCATACCCCCGGAGGCGCTTTTGGCTCCTGTCGTTTTAAATTAAAGGACCCCGAAGCTCAGAAAAAAGAATATGATCGCCTGGTGGATGTGTTTGAAGCCCATAATATTGGTTACTTTTTATACAACGGCGGCGGCGACTCATCAGACACCGCCCATAAAGTCTCGCAAATGGCACAGGCCCGCGGTTTGGATGTCACCTGTATCGGTGTACCCAAAACCATCGACAATGATTTACCGGTAACCGACACCTGCCCGGGCTTTGGCACCACCGCAAAATACATTGCCACTTCAGTGATGGAAGCCAGCCTCGATGTGGAATCGATGGCGGAAAGCTCCACCAAAGTTTTTATCATGGAAGTGATGGGTCGTCATGCCGGCTGGATTGCCGCCGCCGGTGGACTGGCAGGTAAAAATCACGATGAACCGCCGCAAATCATCCTGTTTCCTGAAATTCCTTTCGACCAGGCGGCGTTTTTAGAACGGGTGAAATGGTCTGTCGATAACCACGGTTATTGCTCGATCGTGGTTTCTGAAGGCGTGCAAGACAAAGAGGGTAAATTCCTGGCCGATGCCGGCACCACCGATGCCTTTGGCCACGCGCAATTAGGTGGGGTTGCCACCGTGATTGCACAAATGGTGCGCAATGAACTCGGATTTAAATACCACTACGCCATCAGCGATTACCTGCAGCGCTCTGCCCGTCATCTGGCGTCAAAAACAGATCTTGAGCAGGCTTTCGCAGTCGGCAAACGAGCCATGGAACTGGCCATTGAAGGCCGCAATGCAGTGATGCCGGTTATTCGGCGTTTATCGGAAAACCCGTATACCTGGGACATCACCACCGCTGAATTAAAAGACCTGGCGAATGTCGAAAAAATGCTGCCACGCGAATACATCACGGATGATGGTTTTGGTATTACCGAGGCCTGTCGGCAGTATCTGCAACCCTTAATTGAAGGTGAAGCCTTTCCACCCTTTAAGGATAATGGCTTACCGCACTATGTTCGCTTAAGCCAGGAATTAACGCCACAGAAATTACCGGCATTTGATATCTGATGGAATCAAAACCCCACATTGCAGTCATAGGCCTGGGTTATGTTGGTTTGCCTTTGGCGGTGGCTTTGGCCGAACACTATCCGACCATTGGCTACGATGTGAAGTCAGACCGTATCGAGTCACTGAAAAATCACCGGGACATCACCCGGGAAGTCAGTCAGCAACAACTGGCCGACAGTGATGTGCGCTTTACAACAGACAGCCGTGATCTGGCTGATGCCAACGTGTATATGATCACCGTACCGACCCCGGTTGATTATAACCACACACCGGATTTATCGCCATTATTGGCGGCTAGTCAAACTGTGGGTAAACTATTAAAAAAAGGCGATGTGGTGATTTATGAATCCACCGTTTATCCCGGTGCCACCGAGGGCATTTGTGCCGAAACCCTCAGCGCTGTCAGTGGACTGAAACTCAATCAAGATTTTTATCTGGGCTATTCACCGGAGCGTATTAACCCTGGCGATAAAGTCAACACCTTACAAACCATCGTGAAAGTAGTGGCCGGTTCAACACCGGAAACCGCTGATTATATCAACAAGATATACCAGAAAATCATCCCAGCCGGCACCCACATCGCACCCACCATTCAGGTCGCCGAAGCCGCCAAAGCCATCGAAAACACCCAGCGTGATATCAACATCGCCTTTATGAACGAATTATCGGTGATGTTCCATGAAATGGATATCGATGTCCTCGATGTGATTGCCGCCGCCAGCACCAAATGGAATTTTCTGCCCTTTAAACCCGGCTTAGTGGGCGGGCATTGTATCGGCGTTGATCCCTATTACCTGATTCACCAGTCCCAGCAAAGCGGTTACTTCCCGCAACTGATTACCACCGCACGGCGCTTAAATGAAAACATGAGCGGCTATGTGTCTGAGCGTATTTTAAAACTCATGGCTCTGCACTCAAAACACATCGTCAAAGCCCGTATTTTGATCATGGGCGTGACTTTTAAAGAAAACTGCCCGGACCTGCGTAATACCCGGGTGGTGGAAATCAAAGACCAGCTGGAACGTTATCACGCCCGGGTTGATGTCTGCGATCCCTGGGCCGATGCAGCTGATCTAGAACGGGAATACGGTATGACCCTGACCCAAAAGCCACAAACAGGTCACTATGATCTGGTGTTGCTGGCAGTGGCTCATGATTGCTTTAAAGAAGATAACTATAAACCCCGCCAGTTCTGTAGCGAAGACGGCCTGGTGTTTGATTTAAAAGGCCTGCTGCCCAAATCCGAGGTTGACGCCCGCCTGTAAGGCCATGGAACCTGTCCGTAAAATTATCCACATCGACATGGATTGCTTCTATGCCGCCATCGAAGTCCGCGATTTTCCGGAACTGGCCGGTAAAGCCATTGCCGTCGGTGGTCAACCGCATAAACGGGGTGTGGTCGCCACCTGCTCTTATGAAGCCCGCGAATACGGCATCCATTCGGCCATGCCGATGGCCAAAGCCCTGAAACTCTGCCCGGATCTGATTATTCAGCCGGTGCGCTCAGACGTCTATCGCCGGGTCTCCGCTGAAATCTTTGATATCTTTAAAAACTACACCGAGATTATTCAGCCCTTATCACTTGATGAAGCCTTTTTAGATGTCACCGATTCAGACCACTGTCGCGGCAGCGCCACCTTGATGGCACAAGCGATTCGCCGTGATATTGAACGACAGCACCACCTCACCGCTTCAGCCGGCATTGCCCCCAATAAATTCCTGGCTAAAATCGCCAGTGACTGGCACAAACCCAACGGCCAGAAACTCATCACGCCCGATGACATTGATGATTTTATGACCGATTTAGCGGTCAAAAAAATCCCCGGCGTCGGCACCGTCACCAACCAGAAAATGCAGAAGCTCGGCCTGCACACCTGTGCTGATTTACAACAATTGAGTGAATCAGAACTGCAACAACATTTCGGCCGCTTCGGCCTGTCCCTGTTTAACTACTGCCGCGGCATCGATAACCGACCGGTACAAACAAAACGGATTCGTAAATCCACCAGCATCGAAGACACCTTTATGAACGACCTGCCCAATTTGACCGCCTGTCAGGCCGTCATTCCGAGGCTCTATGAATCCCTGCTCGAACGCCACCAACGCGCCCTGAAAAAAAGCCACGTGCCGCTCCTCATCAAAGCCCTCTACGTCAAAGTCCGCTTCAGCGACTTCCAAACCACCACCGCTCAGGCCATCGCCCACCAACCCGACCTCACAACCTTCCAGGAACTCATCAAAACCGCCTGGCACCGCCAAGCCAAGCCGGTGCGCTTACTGGGCCTCGGCTTTCAATACCAAAACCCCTTAACGACCCATCAAGCAGATTTGTTTGAGGTTTGATTTGTTAAGCCTTTTGGTTATTGTGATATAATTATTAAAATGACTTAGCGGGTGGCAATTATAGCCACCCTGCCTTAAAATATAGAAAAATTTACTTTTTTAAGGAGAATACCATGCCAGCAAATCATACGAAAAATATTGCGCTCACTTCAGAATGGGAGCAATGGATTAATGAATTGGTTGTTAATGGTGAGTATAAAAGTGCCAGCGAAGTCATGCGCGCAGGTTTGCGCACTTTAAAGCACAAACGAGACCTACAAAAAATGGAATTGGAAGAAATAAGACTTCGGATAGTGAATTCAATCAGTCAGGCTGAAGCTGATGATTTTGCCGTGGGTTCAGGTGAAGAAGCCATTAAAAGGGCTTTTTCCACCGCTGCACAAGATAATCCTTAAATGCAAACCTGGCGCTTAACACCGCAAGCAGAGAAAAGCTTGGTTGAGATTGCTGCCTGGACCATTAAACATTTCGGACAAGCCCAAGCGCTCAAATATCGAGATGAATTGATTTCATGTATAAATCGACTTGCCAACAATGACCCACCTCATGGTAAAGAATGCAACGAATTAATGAGTGACAAATCGCAAGCCAAAGGTCTGTTATATTTCCATCAAGGCAGTCATTACATCATATTCAGACGAACCAAAAAACAATTAGAGGTTCTGGAGTTTTTCCATCAACGCATGAATATAACGGCACATTTAGAAGAACTGGCCAGAACAAAAAGATAATCATCTACCCATAATGAAATTTTGTGCCAGAGGATTAAAATAAATTCGCATCAAACCAACATATATAGAATTTATTAATCAGTCGGATGATTTACGTCATCAACAAATATCAGGTTTACAGGCATAGATATTCCTCATTATTTTTGTTATTTTCAGCGATGACGCTTAATGTCTTTGAATCACTATTAACCATACGCGCCATGGTTTTTATCAGATCATCTTTGGGAGCCGTTTCAAAACGACGGCCACCCATTACTACATCTTAAAAGCTCAACCGTTATAAAACATCACCTTTTATCAAAACCGGCTCTGCGACTGTATTTTCATGAAAAAAATCTTGCTATTTTGATTGTTCCAGGTGTGCCATTGGTGCATACGGTACATCTGGGTCATTAAATAATGATAGAAATAAGCATCGATATAGAAAGTCCGACACCTTTGTTTTCACAATTAATTTTGCAGATTAAGCAAGCGGTTGAGAATAATCACATTGCGCCGGGCGATCCCTTGCCTTCTATTCGTCAACTCGCCAATGATTTAGACATTAATAACAAAACGGTGGCCAAAGCTTATCGTTTACTTGAGCGTGACTCGGTGATTCAAACCAGAGGCTACCGCGGCACCTTTATCCATCCGGATGCCAAAGCCAATTGCACCGTTGACCTCAACGCCTGGGTCGAAAAACAACTCAGTGAAACCATCGCCGCCTTCAGAAAAGCCGGGGTGACCGATTCAGAAATTCGCATCGCCTTTGCCGATGCCCTTAACAAGCCAACATGAGAACACCAATGCCCGTTAATTTTTTTAACCTTAAAGCATCAATTCTGAATCATGTATTTGACAATATAAACAGCATTCAAGAGAAAAAACCATGACACATAGCACTTATTTATTACTGGCATTTTTATTGCAAATTGGCGTTATTTCGGCCTTTATTCCACGTTTGATTAACAACAGGTTCAAGCAAATGATGAAGAATCACCCGCCGGCACAGTACCCGAAACTATACCCGATGACACAAGCGCACATGCAAAAAAACATGAAACTGTTTATGATCCTCAATAGCCTTGTTCTGCTAACAGGCCTGGCCATATTAACGCACGCCTATTGGACCGGACAAAAAGAACTGCTGGGCTGGGACACACAAGGCACGTTGACTGCATACTTTTTCCTCCAACTTATGCCCTTTATGCTGTTGGGCTTGAAAGGCATGAAATACCATCAGATGATGAGCCAAATCGATCAATCAAGTCGCCGAACCGCCTCATTAAAACCACGAAAATTGACTGACTATGTCTCTGTATCACTGTTGTGGCTGACTGCGATAAGTGCGCTGATAATGGTGTTGACGATTGTCTATATGCATTATCACCCTTTTCAGGGATTTGCCGGTTTATGGAATCTGCTCTATATGGGTGGACTGAATCTGTTTTTCTTCGTGATGATATTCTTTCAAATCAGGGGCAAAAAAACAGATCCGCATCAGTCAATCCACGATCGCTCGGCTCAAATCCGCTTGATAAGCCAGGTGTTGGTGATTGGTTGGCTTGCTGCTAATTTATTTATGACCACAAATATGTGGATGTCCTGGGCAAATCTGCATGAACTGAAAGATGTGGTGCAATCTGTTTATTTTACCTTCATTATTTTATTAATGAGCCAAACCAGCACATTCGAACCGAAGAATTATTCTGTCTATCAAACCACAGCGACATAGCTCACCCTTAATGTAGAAAGTGGGCCATTCAACAGACAGACATAAAAAGATGTCTGTCTGCATTACCGGCTTAATGATGCTCTGTGCTAAAATTATTACTCTTCAATGCCATTTAACCCATGGAAAGCAAGAAAGCAGACGCCGAATCAACAGCCACATTATTGTTTAAAGTCAAAGCAGGCGATGAGCAGGCCAAGTCACGTTTGTTTAAACAATTTCTGCCCATCATCAGCGAGTGGGCCCATGGCCGCTTACCTCAGTACGCTCGTGATTTATCAGAAACCGCGGATATAGTGCAAAAATCCCTGCTCAGTGCTTTACAGCACATTGATGATTTTGAAGCGCTTCGAGAAGGTGCTTTTCTGGCCTATTTACGACAAATCGTTCTCAATAATATCCGCATGGAAATCCGTCGCGTCACCCGGAAAAACACGCATGGCCATGTCCTTAATGACATCGAAGTGGCCGATTCTGAGGTTTCAATCATGCAACAGGTGATTGGTGATGAAGCCATGCAACGCTATGAAAAAGGCCTAATGTCTTTAAAGGACAAAGCCCGGGAAGCGGTGATGCTGCGGGTTGAATTTGGCTATTCCTTTGCCGAAATTGCCATGGCCGTTGAGATGAATTCAGCCAACGCAGCCCGCATGTTGGTTAGTCGTTCTTTGCACGAAATGACCCGCTTTATGGGATAAACAGGCGCCTTGAAAATGGATCAGTCAGATAAGAATTCAATCATTAATCAATGGGCAGAAGAATTAGCCGATAACCTCCGCCTATCGACCGACCATCAATCAAAACTCAATCAGACTGAACAGGCTTCATTAGAACAATTACAAATTATCAGTCAGGTGGCACAGCTTCACCGACAACATCAAACCAGTCGTGCTAAATCAACAGAACAGGGGTCTGATCAGAAATCAAGCGGTGCAAGCCTTTTTACATGGGGGCGATTATCGGTTAAAGCAACGATCGGGCAAGGCGCTTTTGGCGAAGTTTATCGTGCCCATGACCAAATTCTCGATCGCGATGTGGCGCTCAAACTGCTCAAAGACGATGTTCATGGCCCTTTAAAATCTCAGACTTTTATTGAAGAAGCCAAACGCATGGCCAAAGTCAGACATCCCAATGTTCTGGCCATCCATGGCGCCAACATTCATGAGGGCCGTGCCGGCTTCTGGGCAGATTTTATTAATGGGCACACACTGGATGAAGCACCCGACTTCGGTCAAATGAACTATGAGAAGTTATTTCAATTTGCCCGACAAGTGGCATCAGGGTTACAGGCTATTCACCAATCGGGTTTGATTCATGGTGACATTAAGCCCGGCAATATTATTCAGGATCCACAGGGTCATTTTATTATTATGGATTTTGGTGCCGGATTAACCGTCACTGAATCTCAACAATTGTCCGGTTACCTGCATGGCACGCCGGCACTGATGGCACCAGAACTGTTCAACAATAAACACAGTGGCTCCCCCACGGATATTTATGCCTTCGGAGCCACCTTATTCAAACTGGCCAGCGACCGCTATCCCGTGGCTGGCCGCGACATAATGGATATACAACATAGCCACCACAACAAAGCCTACGAGAGCCTCAAAAGACACCGCCCAGACCTGCCGCGGGATTTTACTGCCCTGGTTCAGTCCATGGTCGACCATGACCCCAACAAACGACCCGATTGCCAGGCCATTTTAAGTGCCCTCTATGACATTGAAACTGCCCCCCAGCGGCGACGCAATAAAATCACTTTGTGGGTAATCATCAGTTTACTGCTGGTAGGAACCGGCCTGTCAAGCTGGGGGTTTTTTCAGGCCAACAAAGCCAAAAACCAAGCGCTCTTAGCCCAGGAGAAAGCCGAATCTATTAACCGTTTTTTGCGTGAAACGCTGAGTGCCGGCTCGCAGTTGGGTGGCGGTCGTGATGTGAAGATTCTCGATGTATTGGATAAAGCGGCCAAAGAAATAGAATCCAACCCTGACATAACACCTGATGTCGCAATCGAGATACACCAGTCTCTGGCTGATTCTTATAACGCCATTACAGCCTCCGACCAAGCCCTTAAGCATGCTGATTTAAGTCTTGATCTGGCCAAAAAACACTACTTACCAGACAGCTTGCAAGTGACACGTGGCCGTCTTGAAAAAGCGCAAGCCTTAATGATTCTCGGCAACCACAAACAAGGTATTGAAACAGCAGACCGCGTCATCACCGATGCTTCTGACAAACTGGGCAATGAACACTGGTACATTCAACGCGCGCATATGCTCAAAATAGAAGGCCTTTTTACCATCGGCCAATACGATAAAGGCATTGCCATATTAGATCAGTTTTTTGACGACATTCCTGAACCTGAAAGCGCCGCCAATAATTTGGGTTTTACCATATTGCAAGCCAAAGCCAACGCCATGTCGGTTAAAGGCCGCTTTAAAGAAGCCATCGAATATGCCCAACAAGCCATTGATTGGCTGAACGCTTATCCCAAGAGTAACCTTCTCAATAAATCAACCATTACATCTGTACTGGCCATTGCCCAACTACAAAGTGGTGAAGGTGAAGCGGGTATCATGAATCTTAAGAAAGCCCTTGAAATCACAGAACAGGTCAACGGCCGACATTCACCCACTTATCTGGGTTCACTCATTAATTTGGGATCCGCGCAGCGTCAATATGGTTATCTAAAAGAAGCCCAAGAAACAAACCAACAAGCCTTTTCTTTGGCAAACGTCATGAACACAGTACAAGCCCAGAAAAGAAAAATTACCCTTGGCATCAACATGGCCGCTATTTTGATCGATTTAGGCGATTATAAACAGGCTGAACAAAACATGCGGGAAACCTTGGATTTGGCTTATGACCTCATCGGGGCAGAACATCCCCAGACACTGGTGCTTGAATACAATTTGACTGAATCCTTATATAAACAGGGGAAATTTAAAGAAGCAGAAGAATGGGCCATCAGTACCATAGAGAAAAAGAAAAAAACCTTTGGCAAGGATCATTTCTATACTTATATGAGTCAGGATAATCTGGCCATCTGTTTATCAGGCCAGAAAAAATTTAACCAGGCTTTAGACATTCATCAACATGTTGTGATGGGAATGATGAATAAAATGGGTGAGAATCACCCACACACTTTACTGGTCAGACAACACCAAATCGATTCTTTATTGGCCGCCAATCAGCAACAACAAACCCGCGAAATACTGCCCCAATTGGTGTCCGATTTAACCGCTGTGCATGGGGCTGATGACCCGACTACAACGAAATATCAATTAATTTTAGACAACTTGGACCGGTGACACGGGTTTTACCGACTTTTTAAACTGGCCATGACGCCACCCCAAAAGACACGCAATAAGCCCAAATAGTAAACCAAAACCAAAGGCCTGAAGTGGTGTCAGCCAGGCGAAGGACTCAACCACACCATGCCACCAGTCGGTCTTTCCAACTGTGGCATACAAACCATAATTAAGGGCTGATATCACCGCCGCCAGCATCCACGGCCACCCCTCTCTTTTGTAACAAAAATACAAAATCAAGGCGATGACCAGACTAATCACGTTACCCCACAAAAGCGCATACTCAAATAAGTGAAGACTCTCCGGTCCATCAATGATAAATCCTGGCACATAACCGCTCAACAACCGTGAGGTAATCGGTGGCATGACGCCAATCACCGTACCCAGCATTAAGGCACTGTGCAATCTCACACGCCGGCGAAATCTAAGTGCCAGGTAAACCTGTAAAGGCACTGTCAATAGCAACAACACATCAATGGTCAACAAGGCTTCACCAAACAGCATATAAAAAGGATGTTGGGCCAGGGTTTTTTGAATCCCAAGTTGTATCACCATAGTAAAAGCCGCTGTCATCAACGGCACAATTAAAAACAATGACATGCCGAATATTCGGTGTAGTGAACACTGACCACGGTGTATGAGAAAACTTTGAAGCGCCATTAAAACAATCCATGTTGTGGCTGTTATACCATGCAAATGATGTGCCAGTGAAGCCTCCTTTAATACCCCAAAGTAACTGTCCCAGAAGGCCAGCAAAGTGATACCCAGCAGAGCGATTAAATAATAATGGGCTTTTGCATAGGGCAGGTTTCTTTTTATCTGTGTATGCATTGTTTATCCCTCAAAACCATCTTTAAAAATGGGCACCTCCGGTGGCGCTTCCACCGCCCCGATATCCACCCGTCCATCGACCACGCGACCAAATATTCCGCCGTCAAAATCCTCTTCGCCGTAACTCCATCCCAATTCAAAGGGTGTCGGAATCGGTATTAAACTCGGCATTGAGCGTCCTTGGTTAATTAAAGGCGAACCGGGTTGCGGCGTGAAATCCAGAAGAAGTGGTGACAATTGCGGGGCTAAGGATATATTGCCTGAATTAAAATCCCCTGTACCGAGTCTTTGCTGATAATTATTGTTATAAACATAATGGCTGCCAGCCGCAGTCAGGCGCAAATCAAGATCTTCGTTATCCCAAAATAAATTATTGATTATCATGGCCTGGGATTCACCATTGGCATCCTCATTTAGTCTTGAATACAATCCACTGGTTGCTTCGGACGTGGGCGACTGTACATCATGACTGTTGTTAATCAGGGTATTATTAACAAAGTAATGTCCTATCCCATCAGCATCTGATCGAACATTAACGGTTCCTTCGCCTGCTATGCTTTCATTAAACATAAAAACACTGTTACTGATATTGACCAAATCGCCGCCATTGACACGCAAAGCACTTACCTGAGCACCTTCATTACTCACAAAATAAACCCGATTTACCGATAACATATGTGGGTTCGCAATTTGTAGTCCAGCGGCATTGGATGTCCCTGAAAAACCATCAACAAGGCTCACGTTTTCAATGCTAAGATTAAAGTCAATATTTTCATCATACCCAACAAATAAAACGGTTGATATCCCTTCCGCATCAAGGGTGGTATCCATCGGGTCACCCAATTGAGAGAAGCATTGGAGCTGATTAAAGTCACTCCAGCCACCTGAGATTTCCACCGTTTCATTTTCAGCGGGGCTGTAAATAAAAGGCGAAACACCGGGCGTCAGATAATCGCCTTGTTTAATACGAATCTCATCATTCTGACCGTTAGAGGCGGCTGTGGTGAATGCACTTTGCAATTCCGCACTACTATCCACACAAAACACGGCAGCTTGAGCGTTATGGATGAAAATAAATAATAGTAATATCTGTAAAGTCTTCATGAATTGTTCCTCATATTATGTTGTTAGCCTTACAATGCCGAAAACCTACTGAACAACACAAAATTATCACCTAACCTTCAAAACCATCTTCAAAAATAGGAACCTCTGGAGGTGCTTCAACCGCCCCAATATCGACTTGATTATTAATGACACGACCCAATAAACCGCCATCAAAATCTCTGCTGCCATAAGTCCAACCCTGCAGAAAAAAATTAAAACCTCGTAAAGGCATGGGTTCTCGTTTTCCCCGATCAATTAAAGGTGAACCGGGTTGTGGGGTGAAATTAAGAATTTGCGGCGCCAAAAGCGGTGCTTCGGACATGTTATCAACATCTTCTACAAAAACCCCTTCTCTGCTTTGATAGTTGTTGTTATATAAATAATAAATACCGCCTCCCGTCACCGAGATGTCCTTATGATCATTGTCCCAAAACAAATTATTGGCAATCAGGCCTTGAGGCGTGTTGGTTGAACCACCTGTTTGATGGGTCATAAGACCGCTACTTGTATACAGGTTTGGAGTGGTCTGGCCATTGGTATTATTGATTAATGTATTATTAACAAAATAGTATCCCTCAGCCGTCTGTGGCTGCTGCATATAAACTGAACCAAAACCATCTTTACTGTGGTTAAACATAAATACGCTGTTACTTATACTGGTAAAATAACTGTCATGAACGCGTAAGGCAGAGATGGCAGCCGTATCCGTGTGATTACTGATAAAAAACAAGCGATCTATTTCAACGCTGCCTTGATGCCCCGGATGAAAATACAGAACCATACCTGGCGTACTTAAACCAGAAGAGTGCCCATTACTGATGGTTAAATTTTCGATTTTGACATTGACGTCAGGGCTTGATTGTTGATGAGAAATCGACAACACTCGATTAACCCCATCGCCATCCAACACCGTATCCATGGGGTTATCATTCTGGATAAGACATCCAATGTGATTAAAATCACTCCAACCCCCTGAAAGGGTGAGGCTTTGGTTGCTTTCGGCCAGATACGTATATTGAAAGCCAACTGTCGGTGCTGCCAGATAATCACCCACTTTAAGTTTAATGGTGTTGTCTTGACCATTGGATTCCGCGGTTTCAAGCGCATCCGTGAGTTCACTCGACGTACCCACACAAAATGTTGCTGCCTCTAACGGCATCAAAAAAACAAACAACAAACAGAGCATTAAAATTTTAGGCATAACATGTCCTCATTGAACTTAATTACCCTGTTAAATGCCACAGCGCCCATAACAACACAAAAAAATGGGCTTTTTTAATACATATTTCTCAGTTATTGGTAAATTTCTTAAGTGAAGGACAAAAATTTAATGAGGTATCACCGAAAATCAGCAAGGTTCTGAATTGTTGTTAATCAGCTTAAATTTGAATCTGGCTTACACTTTATCAACCGGATGATGAACACCGTCATAGGTGGGTACATTGTCTATTTTGAGCGGATTAATGCCTTCTAAACACGCAACATTAAAACCATATTCTTCCGGATTAGATCGGCGCTGATGGTGGGTGTAAATGCCGCAAACACCACAGAAATAATGCCTGGCGGTTTTGGTGTTAAATTGGTAGAGCTTAAGATTTTCTTCACCTTTGATTATTTTAATACCGGATAAAGGCACCGATGCGGCAATTGCGCCCCTTCTTCTGCATAAGGAACAATCACAGCGCCTGATATCTTCGAGACCGTTGGGCAAATTTAATTCAAATTCAACGGCACCGCAATGACAGCTGGCTTTGTGTTTGGTTAAAATTTTTATACCATCCACTTTTGTTAAATTCAAACTCATACCTTTATTTATTATTTGTTTTTATTTTGTTCCGCTATAATTTTCAGCGCATCAGCATCATCGTTTATCATGCGCTCCATGGTTTTAAGCAAATCTTCTCTGGACACAGAAACCCAACGGCGACCACCTTGTGCAGCCAATGATAAGATAAAACTAATCATAACTAATAATACGGTGTAATCATAGATACCTCTGATCTCTAACATGATTAAAATTGCTAAAGGCACCAGCGCTAAAGCCGTGAGCACGTCCACCCACGGCTGTTCTTTTCTGGCTTTCTGAAACAGCTCAATATCGCGTTTATCCATCATTTTATTTCCTCAATTATTTAACCAAGCTAATACAAAACCGTTATGTATTTTACTGTATTTATATGTAATCATGCCGTCATTTGCTGCCCGATCAGCCCCAGTAAAAAACCCAATAAAGCAAAGATAGGCGGCGACCAATGGGATTCGAGTTTGGCTTGTGGCGCGATGTCCTGAAAAATAATGTAGGTGATGCCACCGGCAGCGAACAGCATGATGCCCGACACAATGTTCTGGTAATCACTCAGTAACCAATAACCCGACAAACCGGCTATCGGGCCTAAGAAGGCAATCAGAATAAACACAAAAATAATCTTTTTAACGCTATAGTGCGTTGATGATTTAATTTCCCGAAAGGCATTAAAACCTTCGGGCAAATTCTGCAACGCCATAATCCCGGCCAACAGCGGCGCGACTTTTTTATCAATCACAAACGTGGCCCCCAGTGCCAGCGCTTCAGGAATAAAATCAGCCAGCATCGCGACCAATTGACTGGCGGACGTTTGATTTTTAGCCAGAATAATATCCAAAGCCATAAACACCAGGCCACCCAGTACAAAGCTGATGGCCGTGGCCCAAATCGGCAAGTCCTTGCTGCCCTCCGGTACCAGAACCAACGCCACCGCCGCCAGTAAAGCCCCGCCACCAAAGGCCATAACACCATGCCGAAGCTCATTCTTTAACCAATCCTGGCGAATATTTTCAAACGCAGCTAAGGTTCCGCCAATTGGAATAGCGATACCGGCCAGCAAGGTCAACAGTATAATGATTAACCACTCATTCATTGTTTTAGTTTAGCGCAGATATTAAACGGACACAAACCACCTTCCCTACATAAAAAGTCATAACTTCAATATCTGGACCTCACCGAATTGAAACGGTCATAGTACCGTAGGCTGGGCTTTGCCCATCAACATAAAATGTAATTTTATGGTTTTGGTTGGTGATGGTTAAAGCGCCATAATATGTGATGGACGAAGCTATAGGTCTTACTCAGCACGTTCTGTTATTTTGATATCAATATGGTTTGCAATGTCTAAGGCAATTCGTCGTTCATGCTTTCTTCTATAGACTTTTAGAAACTGTTGCCTTTCACGTGACTTTAAATTTAAGTAAAAGAAGTCAATAAAATATGTTTTACCAACATTGTTCTTTCTTTCACTCACTTTGACCTGTATTCCCGCAATATCTTCGTAATTTACTGTCTCTGCTCTGAAATATTTATGTTGCTTGAGTTTAATTTTTATAAGACCTTTGGCATTATCAAACTCAACATAACCTTTGTACCAAATATAATACAAAATCATGAGTGCCACTGTGGATGCGGCCAAAAACCTCCACCCTATCAAGAATTCATAGGGCGCATAAACATCTATATTTTCAAGGTTTGCAAACCAAAATACCCCCAGAAACAATAAAGTAAATATTGAGCGCACGATATCATCCGACTGAAAAGCTTCCCTCACTCGCAAACACCCGGGCTTAGGTTCGCTGACGAGAAAATGAGGGTTATTAAAGATAACGCGACTGTTTATATTCATAGAGACCTGTGTTTATATGTTTGACGCCAAAACCACCTGATTGCGACCTTGTCTTTTGGCTTTATACAAGGCCTTATCGGCATGGCTTAATCCCTGTTCAATTTTTTCTTTTTGACTCATCTGATATACGCCGATACTGATGGTGAATTGTATGGTTTTTTGATGCGCAACCGACACACTCATTTGTGCAACCTGCTGACGTATATTTTCAGCCAGTGCCAGCGCTTCACGCTCAGATAAATCGAATAAAGTGATTAAAAATTCCTCACCACCCATACGAGCAATCAGACGCTTGTCATTGTCAAACGTTTTGAGTAAATCAGCGAACTCTTTTAGCACCTGATCGCCGGCGGCATGGCCTTCATCATCATTGATGCTTTTAAAACGATCAATATCAATGGCCAATAAAACGGCTTGGTTCTTATCCTGAGTGGTTCGATTACCGGACTCGATTGCATTAAAAAAACCACGGCGATTAAGCAAACCCGTGAGCCAGTCGCGCTTAGCCAAATCTGAATTGCGTGCAGCTAAGGAAGCGAATTTCAATGCTAGGCAACCCACAGCTAATATCAGCATATACAGCAATGAGGCGATGGTGAATACCGAACGGTGATAATCCAGCGACTGGCGCGCTGTGGTCGGTAAAATCTCAATCAAACCGGCATAAGACCACACAAAAATAATTAAATAAATAACAACGACATATCGTAAGCGGCGGTAAATTCGTGCCAGCTCGGTGCGCAATGGTGCTGACAGCGCGTGTTGCAAGGCGAGCAGATACACAACCTGGCCACCGGCTGTGGTAAGAACTCGGAATCTGGCATTCGGCCAAAGTATCTCCCAGGCCACAATACTGATGGCCGGAAACACAAGGAGTAAAACCAGCAGCCAGGGCTTAACCGACTGTTGTCCAAAATGCCAAAAGCCCATTAAGAAAAAAACTGAACCAAATCCGATGGCTAAATGATTTAATGCATTTCGAAACAGCTCCCAGCCTTGTGGAACCTCAATAGAAAAAGCAAATAAAGAGACACCGTTGAGTAAAAATCCCAGGGCCCACCAAATCGCGGCCCGATCATTCAGGCGACCGGTGCCCAGGTATAGCAACAGACCGCCGAGCATTATCTGTATAATGCCGCGGGTAAACGCCATGGTGACAATATCAACCGTTAGTAGACTAATACCATTCATGTGAAATGTATCTGCAAGACGAAGTGATCGGGGATAATATGGTAATTAAACATATATTTAATCCAAAGCTTATCGCACATTATAGCTAATTGAGTGCTTGCCATGATAATTTGTCGTGAATTGTCATATTCAATGCACTAAACATTACTGTGCCGTATAACCAGCCGAATAAATCTGTATTCCCTTACTGATGCTTCAGCGGAAATCATCTATAATTGAAGTATTAACTAATACACCGTGAGAAGTGATTGCCATGTCAGATGAAACAATCAACAGCCGTTACGGCTTAAATCCGGCCCACAGTGAAGTGGTCGAGGCCTGCAAAACCGTTGAACCCTGCCGGGTTTTGGATATGGGCTGTGGCAGCGGGCGAAATGCATTGTACTTAAGTCAACTGGGCTTTGAGGTCACAGCTGTGGACAATAATCCCAATGCCATTCAAAGCTTGCAGCAGATTGTCGCTGCAGAGGCTATCAATAACATTCAGGCACAGGTTTACGATCTGAATCAGGCTGAACTCAGCGAAGATTATGGCTTTATCGCCTGTACCGTGACCTTAATGTTTCTTCATCCCGCGCAGGTTGATGCGGTGATCACTGATATGCAAGCCCATACCCTGCCGGGTGGTTATAACCTGATTGTTTGCGCCATGGATACAGACCAGCACCCATGCCCGGTTCCCTTCCCCTTTACCTTCAATGCAGGCCAGTTAAGCGAAGCCTACGCTGGGTGGGAATTCCTCAAGTATAATGAAGACATCGGCACCATGCACAATGGTGCGCAACTACAGTTTGCCACCCTGTTAGCGCGCAAGCCGAATCAGTCATAATGAATTGGGAGGTCTTTTTATGCGAATAACTGTCATCGGTGCCGGTTTTGCCGCACTCACCGCGGTCAAAACGCTGCGCAAACAATCAAAAACCGTTGACATAACGGTTATCGCTCCGAAAGCTGAGTTCGTCTATTTACCCAGCCTTATTTGGCTGCCAACCGAGCTGCGAACAGCCGATGATTTGCGCATTGACCTCACCCATTACTTTACAAAAATGCGCGTCAACTTTGTCGCCGGCAAAGTACAGAAGATTTCTGATAACGGTCGCCAGGTTTTTACCGAGACCGAAACGGTTGAGAACGATGCCCTGATTATTGCCGGTGGCGGTCGCTTTATAAAAAAACTGCCGGGTATTGAGCATGTCCTGACACCGTGTGAAGGCATTACAGTCGGCGAGACAATCAGTACGAAACTCGCCGCTATGAAATCCGGCACCATTGCGATGGGTTTTGGCGGCAATCCAAAAGAACCGACCGCCATGCGTGGTGGCCCTATGTTTGAATTTGTGTTTATTATCGAAACCTTATTGCGCAAACAGGGCCGACGCGATCAATTTAAACTGGTGTTTTTCAACCCCAAAGATAAACCCGGTGTCCGCTTAGGCCCGGATGTACCCGGCAAGCTGATGCAGTTGATGCGCAAACAAGGCGTAGAAACCCACCTTGGTCATAAAATTAAAGGCTTTACCGAAAAAAGTGTCATTACAGAAGGTGCTGAGATTGCCGCTGATCTCATCCTGTTTATGCCGGGTATGACCGGCGCTGCCTGGCTGGACAACACCAACCTTCCGCGCTCACCAGGTGGCATGATAGCTGCCAATGAGCACACTCAGGTGGCCGGCTTTAAGCATGTTTATGTGGCCGGTGATGCGGGCAGTTTCCCCGGCCCTGAATGGCAGCCCAAGCAAGCCCACGCCGCTGATATCCAGGCCAAAGTGGCCGCCACCAATGCGCTGCGTTTACTGCACAGTGACACCGCTGAACTTGATAAAATTCACCATGAACTGTTGTGTATCATTGATTCTCTGAGCCATGGCATTTTTATCAAGCGTAACGATAAAGGCGCCACCTTCTTACCGCCCTTGCGCATCATGCATTACGCCAAACGTTTTTTTGAAAAGCGCTACTTACGACAGTATCGGGGTTAAGGTATGGCTGAATCGTCACACATCATTTCTTCCGATGTTTTGGTCATTGGTGGCGGACTGGCCGGCATTGTCACCGCCTTGGAAAGTGTACGCGCAGGTCTGTCCGTCACACTGGTTGACCGGGATACGCCGGAGCGATTTGGCGGTCTGGCACGTTGGGCTTTTGGTGGTATGCTACTGGTCGATACACCGTTGCAACAAAAAATGAAAATTACTGATTCACCGGAGATTGCACTTAAAGACTGGCTCAGTTTCGGCGAACTGAATCCTGAAGACCGGCTGTCCCTGCAATGGGCACGGCATTATGTCGAGCACTGTCGCGCCGAAGTGTACGACTGGCTAACAAAAGAAGGCATTAAGTTTTTACCGGCAGTAAATTGGGTTGAACGGGGTCGTTTCGGCGAAGGTAATCGTGTGCCCAGATACCATGTGGTCTGGGGCACGGCGCGTGAGTTGGTGCGAACCTTAATCGCAGCTTTGCAACGGGAAAATAGCCACGATCAATTAACGCTGCTGCATCAGCACCGCGTCACTGAATTAGACCACGAGGCCGGACAAGTCAGTGGTGCGATGGCGATTAACGAAATCAGCGGTGAACCGGTTCGTTTACGTGCACGTTCGGTGGTGATGGCCACCGGCGGCATTAATGGCAGTCACAAGGAATGTCGAAAAAACTGGCCCGAAGACCGCTCACAACCGAGTGAGATGTTAAACGGTGCCCACCCTTTTGCCGACGGACAGATGCATCACTGGGTCGCCGATAGACTTGATGGTCAGATTACCCATGTCGGTGATATGTGGAACTATGCCGCCGGTTTTCCGCATCCCTACCCGCATTTTCCCGGACACGGCTTATCCACCATCCCCTGTAAATCAGCTTTGTGGCTGGACCATCAAGGCAAGCGTATCGGCCCGGAACCTCTGGTCACCGGCTATGATACAAACTGGCTCTGCCAGCGGGTGGCTGAACAGAACAAACCCTGGACCTGGCATCTGTTAAACTGGCGCATCGCCGCCAAAGAATTCGCCATCTCGGGTGCCGAACATAATCAGCGCATCCGTGATAAACAATTCCCGCAGTTTATTAAAGAACTGCTGTTCGGCAATCACCGTCTGGTACAACAAATGCAACGGGAAAGCCGAGATTTTCTGGTGGCCGATACACTGGAAGAACTGGCGATGAAAATGAATCGCCTGACCTGTTCCAATGACATCAACCCAAAAACATTGCAGGCCACCGCCGATGCCTTTGATGCCAATTTTAACCAAGGATTAAAGCAACACAACGATCACCAAATACGCCTTATTCAACACGCCCGGCAATGGAAGCCAGATCGCTTACGCACCTGCAAACCCGCACCACTCCAACAAAAAGGCGCCGGGCCGTTTATCGCCATTCGCATGCAACTGATTACCCGCAAAAGCCTTGGGGGGTTACTAACCGACCTGCACAGTCGGGTGCTGGATGCCGATGGCAAACCCATTGACGGGCTCTATTGTGTCGGTGAAGCGGCCGGTTTTGGCGGCGGCGGTGCCAACGGGAAACGCTCACTGGAAGGCACTTTTTTACCCGGCTGTATTCTCACCGCCCGTGCCGCAGTGCGTTCGATAACGGGGAGAGAACAAATATGACATTACGATTTCCGGTGACCGCTGAAGATTACCGCGCCCACGCCCGCAAGCGACTGCCCCGATTTTTATTCGATTATCTGGATGGCGGTGCCACCGACGAACAGACCCTGCGCGCCAATGAAACCGACTGGCATAAGATTAAATTGCGCCAACGGGTGCTGGTGGATGTTGATCAGGTTGATACTTCAAGCAAACTGTTCGGTGAGTCCTGTGCCATGCCGGTGGTATTGGCTCCCATTGGTCTGGCCGGCATGATGGCACGCCGCGGTGAAGTCCAGGCAGCACGCGCTGCGGAAGCCAATAAGATTCCGTTTACCTTATCCACCGTCGGCATTTGTCCGGTGGAAGAAGTCCAGACAGCGGTTAACCGCGCCATCTGGTTTCAGCTGTATATGTTGCGAGATCGCGCGCGCATTGAAGCACTGCTCGATAAAGCCTGGAGCGCAGGATGCCGAACCTTGGTTTTCACCATCGATTTACCGCAGCCGGGTATGCGCCACCGTGATGCCCGCAACGGTCTATCCAACCCCGGTGTGCGCGCCAAAACCCTAAAAATAACACAGTTGTTGACCTCCCCGCGCTGGTTGTGGGATGTCGCCGTGCGCGGTGGCCCGCTTAATTTTGGTAACCTGAATGATGTCATGCCCGGTACCAATGATCTGGATGCCATTAAAGACTGGATAGAGACGCAGTTCGATCCCACCGTCACCTGGGACGACATCGCCTGGTTGCGCGACCGCTGGCAAGGTCAATTAGTCCTCAAAGGCATTCTCGATGCGGATGATGCACGGCAGGCTATTGATTGTGGTGCCGATGGCATCGTGGTCTCCAACCATGGCGGACGACAATTAGACGGTGTGGCTTCGGGTGCCGGTAAATTACCCGAGATCGTTTCTGCTGTGCAGGGAAAAACACAGATCCTTGTTGATGGCGGTATTCGCAGTGGTGTGGATATCTTTCGGGCGCTGGCTTTAGGCGCCCAAGGTGTTATGATGGGGCGACCCTGGGCCTGGGCGTTGGCCGCCGCCGGTGAGAACGGCCTGAATAACTTACTGACCGGTCTGCAACAGGAATTGCGCATGGCCATGACCCTGACCGGTGTCACCCGAATGAATGATATTGGTTTAAATCACCTTGACCAAACTGGAGAACAACAATGACAAATGGTGCACAATCTTTAATGAAAACCCTGGTCAATGCCGGTATTGAAGTGTGTTTCAGTAACCCAGGCACCAGCGAAATGCATTTTGTGGCGGCGCTTGATAGTGAGCCGAAGATGCGCGCTGTGCTCGGACTGTTTGAAGGTGTGGTCACCGGTGCCGCCGATGGTTATGCACGCATGGCCGATAAACCGGCGGCTACTTTATTGCATCTCGGTTGTGGCTTAGGCAACGGTCTGGCCAATCTTCATAACGCCCGCAAAGGCAAAGTACCGGTGGTCAATATCGTCGGTGACCATGCCACCTACCATGTACAATACGATGCCCAGCTACAATCAGATATCGAAACCGTGGCACGCAATGTCTCGCCCGGCTTTTGTCACACCGCCGACAGCACTGAAACACTGGGCCGGGATACTGCAGAAGCCATTGCCGCCGCCTGCAACAAACCCGGACAGGTGGCGACCTTAATTTTACCCGCTGATATCTCCTGGGGCGAAGGCGGCGTGGCCGTTGACGCCATCGCTCCACCCACCCCTGAAGCGGCCGATGATACCATCGTTGATGCCATCGCTACGGCCATTAATTCAGGTCAAAAAAGCGCGATATTGTTGGGTGGACATGCCCTGCGCGAACCGACCATTCTGGCCGCTGCCAAAATCGCGGCCCATAAAGGCGTCACTTTACTGGCAGAAACCTTCCCCACCCGCATGGAACGCGGTGCCGGTTTGCCTTATATTGAACGTATCGCTTACCTGGCGGAACTTGCCATGGTACAACTCAGTGACATTAAACACCTGATTCTGGTGGATGCCAAAGCACCGGTGTCGTTCTTCGCCTACCCCGATAAAAAAAGCTATCTGGTGCCCGACAGCTGTCAGGTACACACCTTAGCCGCACCGGATCAGGATAGTTTGGCCAGCCTCAATAAGCTGGTCACGCAATTGGGGGCTGAAAAAGCGCAACCCGGCTTACAACCGGAAAAACAACCCGACCGTCCGAAAGGCAAGTTAACCGCTGAAAAAGTCTGTAAAGCCGTTGGCCACTTGCTGCCCGAAGATGCCATCCTGATTGACGAAGGCATTACCTCAACCCTAATGCTCGCCGCCATGACCGCCGGCGCGCCGCGCCATGATTTACTGACCTTAACCGGTGGCGCCATTGGCCAGGGCTTACCGAATGCCGTCGGCGCGGCCATCGCCTGCCCCGAACGACCGGTCTATGCCCTGATTGGTGACGGCACCGCCATGTACACCATCCAGGCCCTGTGGACCATGGCCCGCGAACAATTGAACGTCACCTCAATTATTTTTAATAATGCCGCGTACTCGGTATTGAATATCGAACTGGATCGCGTCGGTGCCAAAGACAGCGGCGATAAAGCCAAATCACAACTGGACTTAACCGGCCCAGCCATTAATTTTGCCGAAATCGCCCACAGCATGGGCGTCCACGGCATCCGCGTCGAAACCGCCGAAGACATGGTCAAAGCTTTAGAGTACGCCCAAAGCCAGCCTGGCCCGCACCTGATCGAAGCCATTGTGCCGGAATCACTGAATAAAACAAAACGCAAAATATTACCGTGGCTGCTGCGCTCGATGCCGAGTTTACCTTTATCGGTGTCCAAAGCGATTAAGCGAAAACTGGCACCTTAATCGTACTGAGATATGTTTTGAAATGAAATGCAGTGAATCTGATACGCTGAGAACTCAACCCATCGCAGTGAGCGGATGACCATTTCGAGCCCGGCGTTTATTTTACGTCGGGCTCAAGACTGTTTAAATTAAGCGTTGGATTTTCTGCGGACAGCAATAAAACCAACAACAGCTAACAGCAGTGAAGCAAAGATAATCATAGAAAAACTTAAGGTCGGCACATTGACCGCCGGTAAAGCCTGTGGCGAATAATAAAGTGTTGTATTGACTTCTCTGTAAGTAAATGAACCCGAAAATGCTGGACTCGATTGACCTGTATTGGTGGTGATTTGTAAATTGGCATCTGAATAGACGGTCGGGCCGCCATTGGTGTATTGAAAGGACGAGCTGGGATAACTGGTCAAATCAATGTAAAAACCGTATGTTTGACCGGGCTGTAATACAATATTTGAAATATCGACATGGCTTGGTGAGTCTATACCCGCACTGATAACGTTGCTGTCAGTGCCCGCCAAAGTCCAATCTCCGGGATTATTTTCCACGCCGACAGAAGAGCCTTGACGCGTGTATAAAGAAATGGTGTTGGTAGAGCCCACATTATCTAAATTAACATCGAAACCATTAATAACAACAGGCGTCGAACTGAGCACCTCAACATCAAAGGTATTGCCGGCAAATGCATTATTAGCTGCAAAAAGTGTTGTCAATGGCGTACCAACCGTTGATCTTGTTGATACAGCACCGCTGGACCCGGGATAGTTTCTTTCGATCCCTTCATCTGTTGTCACAGCATGGCCCGATACAGAAAGTAAGGATGCTGCGAAAAACACCACAATTGTAATGAATGATTTAAATTTCATGAAATAAACCCCTTTTGGTTAAGTTAATAGACAAATTTATATGTTTTTATCACAAATCCATTCCCTTAACAAGTTATTTGGCCGATATAACCATCAATGTGATAACGGTCATGTTATTAAGGGGATAATCAGTCGGTGGTCGGGTAAAATTTCGTACAATTTCAATGAGATACTGCTAAGCAAGCACACACCGTTGAATAATAATCGTTTGAGGACAGGCAATGGAGTCTCTTGCACCTCAGCCTGTTCCTGATTACTTTTGTTGTCGGGTTTTAAAAGGTCCAGCCTAAATTAACGCCAAAGGTGTGTAAATCAATATCAGCGGCTTGATTAAAACGGTAATTAAATCCCAGATCCAACTGACTGTTGAACGCGTAGCTGACACCCATTAATGCCCCCAACTCAACATTGTTCTCGGTGTCTTTCAATATCACCTCGTCACTTAATAAATTGACCACCAATGCACGCTGTTTGACGAAGTTTATACTTGGCCCCACTTCAAAAGTCCATTGATCAGTAAGGCTGAACAAGCGGGTAAAATCCAAATTGAAATTTCTGACATCCTCTTTCACATGAAAAGGCGTGACCACAGGCGTACTGGCATCGCCCGCACCGAAAATATCCGAGTCGGGCGAAACACCCTTGCGCGTCACTGTGCCATAATCCTGAAAACCGGCACGAACCCGCCAATTATTTTTGTTGAATCGATAGCCAATATATGGAACAACATCATCATTGTTGACGTCTTCAAACTCATTTTCAGGACGATCTGTACCATAGGCATTAAAACCACTGGCATCCAGATAAGAAACTCCCAGTTCCAAGGCATGATCTGATTCATTGGCTAAAACACAGGTTGCAGCAGATAACGCAAAAATTCCACCGATTAACTGTCTTAATTTCATGTCATTTTCCTCAATTAAAAGAACCTATATTGTTAACGTTTGCTTATGAATCCAAACTAAATTTAGCCCACAGACAATGGCCATTTTTAATCGCTAACCGCGTGAGGTTATTGTCCGTCTAAAAGCAGCAAACGCAGTCGCAAATGTCCTTTGGATTTGAGCTCAAGCTGTTGTAAAGTAGATATGATTAATTCAGAATATTTTTTTAATTCTGATTAAAAACCACATGCTTAAACTATCCAATACCGTCGAAATTCCTGAATCTGAAATTGAACTCACCGCCATCCGCGCCCAGGGGCCGGGTGGTCAGAACGTTAATAAAGTCGCCAGTGCCATTCACCTACGTTTTGATGTTGTCAGCTCAAGCCTGCCGGAATTTTATAAAGAACAGCTACTGAAATTATCCGACCAGCGACTCACGAAAGACGGCGTCATTATTATCAAAGCCCAACAATTCAGAACCCAGGAAAAAAACAGGGAAGATGCTTTAAATCGATTAAAGGAATTGATTAAAGCCGCAGTGGTTCAACCCAAAAAACGTAAACCAACACGCCCGAGCAAAGCCGCGAAAAAGAAACGCCTGGATGACAAAACCCGCAAAGGCCAATTGAAAAAACTACGCAAACCGGTTTCAGGTGATGAATAAATAAAGTCAGATAGAATGTGCTTTTTTCCCATCAACTGTATATCATCTGAAATTAAACAGGTTTTTCAGCAGCTGGGTGGTTATTTGAATTTCGTTACGGATTCCGGGGGTGAAATATTTATTCGTATATGTTTTATAGTCCATCCCACAGGCAAATTCATACTTCATACACCATGAATACATCATCGGGCTGGTGGCGCTACAGTCAGCGCCCCGTTCGCAGGCCAATAATAGCATGGCCTGACTAGCCACATAATTAACCATATTCATATTATGAGCCTGGAGCTTTGCTTTAACCCGTGGCAAAACCTCATGTTGGAAATATCTATTATAAAGTGCAACGGAAATAAGCAGCTCCATGCCGGCTAATTGACTGATTTGTTGGTTAATTTCAGCCGCTTCCACTTCACTTAATGCGGAATTATCAAACAGCATCGATTGGTATTTTTGTCTTAATGATTTATTTTGGCTAATCTCACTCAGCTGGTACATGAGTCTGTCTTGTGAATAATCCTTTACATGCGCAGCGTTTTCTTCACAATCATCAAAGTGAGGCAATAAATACTGTCGTTGTGCATCACTTAAACTGGCCAGTATTTCCTGATCCTGTTCCTGTTTCGAAAAATAAGTTTTACACACCGAAAAGCGGGTCATCCCGATAAACATATCGATAATGGGGTCATGATGAAATAACTGCCCTTCAGGCAATGGCTCTTCCGCTTGAGTGGTCGTTGTGTTATCAGTTTGCTGTTGACCAAGATCCGCTGTTTTTACATCAGTTGCTTCAGCTGTTTCAGACACTGCTTGTGCTGATTTATCAGCCTCGCTGACAAGTTTTGTTTTACCTGAATTCAAGTTGTTTGTTTCTTGTGAGAAATAGTAAAATAAAACCAAGGCCACTATAAGTGTGACAACTAATCCGTATTTCATTTTAATAGCCCTCCTTTATGATATAGTCCACATCGATTAGTTGATTGGGGGACAACACATGATTTAAGTAATAATCGATTAATTCACTGTGGCAGGCCTGCGGTGACTGCTCATGGTTAAAGTCTAAACACTGCTGTTCCACCAATAACGAATCCGGCCCACAGGGGTGTGACAGTTCGCAGGCCCGAAAATGCACCAATATCGGTGTCAGATAGGTTTCATACTGCTTGGGAATCAGCTGAATTCCACCGGTCAACTGGGCTTTAACGGCCTCGGCATCATCCTCCAATCTGCCTTCTTCAATCAGATCATAGACCGCCAGATAGGCATCTGAAGATTGGGTTTCGCTGACAACCCGTTGTAATTCAGAAATCAATCGTTTAATTTCGGCTTTAAATCCGGCAACTTCCTCGGTATCAACGCGTCTATTATCTGAAATCTGTTGGTCAATGTCTGCGATCTGGCGCCTTAACTGGTCAACCAGCATTTGATCCGCCTCATTGTAACCACCGAAAAAAGAGAGCGGTTTAGGCATTTGATCTTTTAGTTTTCTGCGCATAGTGATCAAATCCACTTGCAATTGCGGATCAATCACTTCACCGCGTTGCGCGTTCGATAAACGATTGTTGTTGAAGTTTAAATCGGCTATTAACCTCAAAGTGGCCGCTAATTGCTGCTCTTTATTTGTTTTGGGTGGTATGGCCTTATACCTTTTCATTAATTGGGATAAGGCATATTGTGCATGATATGTTTTATCACTGAAGTCTGTTAGCTGAAGACATTTATTTAATCGCTTATCCAATGCCTGTTGTTGGGGCATCGGCAAATCTTCAAAAGGTTGATTCTTTCTAATAACATAAAAATAGGGTTCCTGATCATTTAAAATATTGTTAATGATTGCTGTACAGCCATCATAATAAATATAATCCCGATACGCCTCTAAGTAAGAGGGCTTTGAATTCATCGCTTTGACCTCACGACCGGCCAGAAAAGACAGCCAGGCTTGCTCTTGGCGAGCCTTTTTTTCATCACGTTGTTTTTGTGCTTTGTCCTGATCAAAACCCACAGACTCAGTTTTCTTTTCAACCTGAGTAACCACATTAGGCTCTGATAACAGCTTATCCTGTTCTTCCACGGCCTCATCGGGAAACATAAACAATAAGAGCGCGATGACAATGACCACTAACAATAGAATGTAAATATACTTATTTTTCATCACTCCTTCTCTCTATATCATTTTGTTCCATATATTAAATTCATGCGATATTTTGGGTAAATATAAGGCGTACTGAATATTTTTTAACCAGACGTTCCGTACTATTTTGTATTATGAATATTGAAATGATTTTGAATATTCAAAAAACTCTCGAGCAGTCAAAGGCTTACTGAAATAAAAGCCTTGCACGATATCACAACCAAGATCTTCTAGCATCCGTAGCTGTGCTTCTGTTTCAACACCTTCTGCCACCACCAGTAATTCTAAACTCCGGGACATGGCAATGGTGGCTTTAACTAAATCATAATCGGATTTATTGTTCGTGATGCCCTGAACAAAAGCACGATCCATTTTCAGAACATCAAATGAAAACTCTCTTAAATAACCAAGAGAAGAATAGCCGGTTCCAAAGTCATCCATGGCTAATTTGATGCCCAGCTTACTAATTTTATTCAGCGTTTCCTTAATGTAACTTTTTCCACTTAAAAGCAAGCCTTCAGTAATTTCTAACTCAAGCTGTTCAGGTGCAATATTCTTGCTTATCAGCTGATCTCGTATGAATTCGAATAACCCTTCATCTCTGAACTGACGCGGTGATAAATTTACCGCCATATTAAATTGTTTTTTGTGTTCTTTTTTCCATTCACTCAAAAAATAAACTGCCTGCCTAATCACCAACTTACCGATCGATACAATAAGGCCCGTTTGCTCAGCCACAGGAATAAATTCATCCGGTAAAATATTACCAAGGACGGGATTATGCCACCGTATTAATGCCTCTGCACCCACGATTTTTCTATTACTAACATCAATTTGAGGCTGATAATAAACCTCAAACTCTTGACGATCTAAGGCACCATGCATTTGCGCTTCAAGCTCTAATCGACGCTGCATAATCACATTCATTTCTTTTGTAAAAAAAGAATAAGTATTTCGGCCCAATTCTTTG
The DNA here is from genome assembly GCA_947502925.1 of uncultured Marinicella sp. Taxonomy (GTDB): domain Bacteria; phylum Pseudomonadota; class Gammaproteobacteria; order Xanthomonadales; family Marinicellaceae; genus Marinicella. The sequence continues at coordinate 487,244 of CANNBS010000001.1, forward strand.
GCCTGATACATGGCAGTATCTGCATTTCTTAACAAGTCAGAGGCTGAATCACCATCATCGGGGGACATTGCAATACCTATACTAACGGTCAATATCAGCTCCCTGCCATCTAAATTAAACGGTGTTCTGAATGCTTTTAATAATGACTCTGTCGCCTTCGAAATATCTTCATGGGTCGTGTGACCTTTAAGTAAAACAATAAACTCATCACCACCCAAGCGACCGATCAAGTCTTGTTTTCTAATGGTATTTTGTAATCTTTTCACGCATTTAATAAGCAGCTTGTCGCCCACTTCATGACCCAGTGAATCGTTTATTTTTTTGAAATCATCCAAATCAAGGAACAACACCGCAATTTTTTCCTTGCTTCGTTGGTTTTCTTGCAATAACCGAGATAGTTGTTCCAAAGATAAAAATCTATTGGGTAACGATGTTAAGTTGTCATAATAGGCCTGATGCCGAATCAGTTCTGCTGCTTTATGTTGCTCACTGATATCACGTATGATAACCATGACCTGGTCGTATTCTTTTATAAAACGGACGCGTGCTTCAAAATGCTTGGGTACTTTATGCAAACTGTATTCATATTCAAATTGGGTGTTGGATTTTTGTTTTAATGCATTGTCCATCTGCGCTTGAAAATCATCAGTTTGATCATCGGAAAATAAGGTTGATATATTTTTACCAATAAAGTCATTTGACTTTGAAAAAAAATCACCGGTGTTGCTGGAATAATAATCAATCACTGTTCCATCTGATTTCATTAAGAAAAATAAATCAGGGATGGCATCAAAGATGCTTTCAAGCATGTGCTCTTTGAAATCCGCTTGTGCTTGCGCCTGTCTTAGATCTTTTAAATCAATATCGATACAATACATCTGCCTGACACCGTATTGATTAACAAACAGCACATGGCTTGAAAAAACAAATACTTTTTTACCATTCTTATGGCGCAATGTGATCTCAGAGGCAGGTATTTCTTTACCCGTGTTTAACCATGCAAGGTGTCCTTCGATGACCGATGTTCGGATTTCATCCGGAATTATCAAATCTTCCAGCTTTTGGCCCTCAGCTTCTTCTTTACTGTAACCATACAGACGTTCACTTCCCTTATTCCAGTAAATCACACGCCTCTGCTCATCATAACCCTGAACTGAAATGGCATCGACCGCATCAAAAAGCTGATGTAATGAATCGTTTAATACAAACCGATTTAAAAGATTGTCAAATGAGCCGGAAGTCATACTAAATACAATACCAAAATTCACAGCAACTTGTCATCGATTTACTATAAATAATCATTTATAAAAAAGAAATAATCGAGCAATATCAAGAAGATTGGTCATAGACCATCACCGAACGCTGTCTAAGGAAACCACCAAAATCTATAATTAAAATCAAATGCTCATTACAGGACAATGCTAAAACAATAAATTTTAAGCGCCACTATTTTTAACGAAAAACACTCACCATTGAAGGTCTAAAATTACTTTAAGTCGAGACTAATTTTGCACTGATAGCCAAAAAATGGACAATTCTCCACTTTTCAACAGAGGTCGTTTAGATGATAAATAAGAATGGAATGGGGAACAAGAACAGGCTGATAAAAGTCTCAACCTGTACTGCTTTTTCTTTTAATCTCTTAACCTAAAGCACGCAGACCATCCTGCGTGCCTGGGCTATATTAAACACTATTCTTCAGCGTCTTTTTCTTTGTCATCTTTTTCAAGCTGCGCTTGATGGTTCAGGTCGTACGGTGGAATTTGCTGACCTTTATTCTCACCTTTAAGATAGAAGTTCATCCAGCGCATTAAGCGCTTGGCATAATCCAGCTGCGCCGCGGCTTTACGATTACCGTGGCCTTCGCCCGGGTAATACACCAGCCGGACCGGGGTGTCGGTACGCGTTTTTACGTAACGGTACAGCTCCATCGACTGGGCCGGATGCACCCGTGTGTCATTCTTACCGTGCATAATCAGCAGCGGCGTTTGGGCTTTATCGGTGTGATAAATGGGACTGCGTTCCAGCATCCACATCCAGTTATCCCAGGGATATTTACGGGCGTGCACGTTGTACATTTCTTTGGGTATATCGGTGGTGCCGAACTTCGACAGCTGATTAGAAATTCCCACAAACATGACACTGGCGGCAAAATGCTCGCTCAAAGCCGTCGCTGCCCAGGCTGATGCATATCCGCCGTAAGAACCGCCGGTAATGCCCACTCGGTCTTTATCGATAATCCCTTCATTGTCTAAATGGGTGATGGCATCCACCAAATCGTCAAATTCAGCACCGGCATAATCAGCTTGCCCTTTTTTACTGAATTCAACACCGCGGCCGGTACTGCCACGATAATTCGGTAAAAACACCGCAAAGCCATTGCCGGTGGCGTGTTTAATCGGGTATGCATAACGATCCAGCCACTCATTGCTGATATGAGATTCAGGACCGCCATGCACCATCATAATCAGCGGATAACGCTGGTTCTTTTTATAATCAACGGGATAAACCAGAATCCCCTCAAGTTCAAGACCATCACGCGCTGTATATTTAATGGATATCTGCTTCGGCATGGCGATATTTTCCAGCCATGGATTCGAATGGGTTAATCGTTTCAGTTCCCCCTGATTGACCGCATAGACTTCACGCGTATGATTGGCGCGACTCATGGTCGCAACCATCGTCTCGCCATCTTGGCTAACATCTAAGCCACGTAACACCGCTTTTCCAAGCGGCAACCGGTTTTCCACCTGGTCTGATTTAAGATTAATGACGCTGACTTCACTACTGGTACCCATGTGCCCCAGAAAAGCCAGATGATTATCCGACAGCCATTCAATGGCTTTAATATGCCCTGCGTAATCTTTGACATACTCGGTCATCTTACCGTTACTGCTGCGCGCAACAAATAACCGACCATCAGCAGGATCATGCTTATCTTCGGCACCAATCATGGCGACATATTTGCCATCCGGCGACCACTCGGCTTCACCAAGCTTGCCTTCCGTTTTAAAGGCCTGAATACGCTTACCGTTAAGTCGATAAATGCCATATTCAGACGCTGTGTAGTTATCATCAATATGCGGTGTCGGGGTGGTACGCAGCAGAAGATGATCTTTGCCTGGGTGAAACTGTGCAGACAGGACATGGGCATCAATGTCTAATTGGACCGGTTCTTCTTCTAAATTATCGAGGTTAACCTGATAGGCGTGGTTAAACTGAATGTCCTCCTCATAGATTTCCGCTTTAAAACCTTTCTTTATCAGTTTCTCTTTCGACTTATCCTTCGCCGGCTTGGCCACAAAAACCAGGGTATCACCGTCGGCATTTAATGTAAATGATCCAATATTATTTTTATGCGAAATCACTTTAACCGACTCACCACCATCCACCGGAATGCGGTAAATCGAACTGTATTTATCCTCATTTCGCTTGGCCCGATAATAAATCGACTGGCCATCCGGGCTCCACTGTACCGAAGACACCGATACCTTACCGGTAATAAAAGGCCTTGAATTACCCTGTTTATCTACCACATGCAGCTCAACATAATGCGACCCGTCCTCATCTTCATAAGGCGTGCGCGGCTTAACCAATGTATAGGCCGTCAACGCACCATCCGGTGACACCACCGAACTGCCCACATAATGTGCCGTCACAGTTTGTTCTAATGTCATCATGTCCTTTTTAGCAAAGGCACTAAAACTCACCAGCAAACCTAAAACAACACCAGTTATCCACATAAACCGCTGATTGCCACCCTGATGGTGACGACCTTTTGTTCTCATTAAATCGATTATTCTCATTCTTTCCTCATTGTTTAGAACTTATAAAATTCCAGAAACACGCCTATCAGTGATATTTAACGCCCTAACGATAGTCGCCGAATGCCATATTAATCGACCCATGTGAAAATTTAAAGTCAAACAACTTCACTTCAGGACTTCGACAAAGGACAGGCATCCAAATCGATACCGCCTGACAAAAATCCGGCAAACTCACCTAACATATCAATCTTGGTTTTCAATTCGGGGTTTTCAATTCGGGACAGGCATCACAATCGCCAATTGCATACTAGCCCAATCGATAATCAAATATAAAGGAATCAGAATAAAAAACCCACAGCATCAGAGACGCTGTGGGTCAAAAGTGAACACACATCAAACGTTTAATTTGATGTTGTCCTTGGTTAAGCCTTCCAAGCCACCGAAAACGGTGATGTTGTTGACTTTGTCGGCCACTTTTTCCAAAGTTTCCAACTCTTTCAAACGCCTCAATGTTTCGCTTTGATCCATCAACTTTGCAGTGTTCAACAAAGAACGGGTCGCAGCGGTTTCTTCACGGCGTTTAATGATGTTGGCTTTAGCGGCTTTTTCTGCTTCTACCACTTGATTCAAAATGGTTTTCATCTCGCCAGGCAAGATGATGTCTTTGACACCCACTTCAATCAAGGTCAAACCAAACATCGCCACTTTTTTGGTGACAAATGTTTTCACAAAGGTATCAATGGCTTCTTTGTCGGCCAACAAGGCATCCAAAACTCTGGTGCCGATGGCTTTTCGCAAAGCCAACTGCAAGGCGTTGTAAATGAACACATTGAAGTCCGCCAATTCAGTCACTGCTTTGACCACATCATTGACTTTAAACGTGGCCGTTAAGTTCACCCGCAAGCTGACTTTGTCTTTGGTCAAAATCTCCTGACCTGTAACTTCAACTTGTTGTGCTCTGGTTTCCACCACTTGCACCTCAACGGATTGGTTGAAGTTCCAAAAGCCATATCTGCCGGCTTGCAAAACCCGCACCAACTGACCATCAATAAACAACAAACCCACTTGTTGGTTGACCACTTCTTTAATCACCAAACCTTTGCTCAAAACAGAAGCTTTGGCTGCTTTGGCCAATACATTGATGTCTTTGGCAGATACTTCAACTTGTTCAGTGACATTGATGCGTCTGACTTCAATTTTGGCCTGGGTGTTCCAGAACCATTTTTCAGTCTGAGGTTTTAATAAGTCAATAAACTGGCCATCTTCAAAAATCAATGCCACTTCATTTTCATCGGTGCTGATGATGCTGTAGTGTAAATCGCTGCCAGATTCGCCGGCTTTCATGTTTCTCAACAATGCTTTAACGTCTTTCTGGTTAATCTCCGTGTTGGTGATATCAAAAACACGCACTTTGATGCGGTTTCTAAAGTCCCAAAACTGGTGTACACCAGCAGTCAACACATCGATCAACTGTCGATCACGAAACAACAACGCACGTTCGTTATCAGCAATCACTATTCTTTTTCTAAAAATCATGTTCTTTCGTCCTGCGCGACTCACCACCAATTTTCATCAGTCAGCAGCGCGCCTTAATAAAACTCAGTCATTTAAACCTCGTTGTTTTCATTAAAATATGCCCATTGGGCGCTAAAAATTTATATTCTCTCTTACCTACATACCACTGACACCAAGCCCTCCTGATGCCAGCCTATTTTCACTGCCTCTCACCTACCGCACCACCACAGGCCGTCCTGTGGCGGCTTTCCAGATGACCGTGCTTGTCTAAATGACCTCACTTACCGGAACCATTTCCCAGCTTACCGAGGCTTCGACAGGCGCTACCACTTGTTTGTTAGAAGTCAGTCTCACGACCACTCAGTGGCCGATGATGGGTTGTTCTGGTTCCACCAAATCCTCAAAGCCACACCACCCTCCCGGTGTGTCTGATACCTCCTGTACCACAGCTTCAGTTTCTGGTTTCTCAATTCGGCCATAGCGGCTCGAAAATCAGACCAATGCATCATTGGCATGAACGGGTGGCATTCATAACCACACGTTCCTGTGTCGTCGTTGTTTGTCGACGGCCTCGTCGTCGCTACAAACAGGTAGCAATGGACTTCTCGTCCACCAAACTGAGACTGACCTGTGTGGTTTAAAGACTTCACCGGTCTTCATTAGAAAAGGCTTTCGCCTTGGTGCCTTAAAAGGGCTGGTTTTTGAGCAGGAGTCGAACCTGCGACCCGCAAAGTAACATTTTGCTGCTCTACCCGCTGAGCTATCAAACTTAGAGAAGGATTCGAACCTTCGTATCATTGAACCTAAATCAATTGCCTGACCACTTGGCTATCTAATGTATTCATCCACCTGGCATACACACCAGTACCACTGGCTGCACCGGCTTGCCATACAGAGACAAGACCAAAGATGAAAGAATTTAGTCACATTTGGAGTCTAAGACCCAAATGTATGTTTTTATCAGGCGAAAAAAAACCTGATGTGGATGACCAATCAGGCTTTACGTAAAAGATTCCTGAAAAGCATCCAATGCCTTCCAAGATATTTGAAGGGCATTAATTCAACAGCATACGGCGCAACATGTTCGAGTCATGACCCGCACATGGCTTTAGTTGTTTTATGTTGAAATAAATAATGTTCATTTTTATTCTGCTGTTTGTGGGCACTGCCCAATTTCATAGTGGCTGCGCATTCTACGCCTGTCATTTTAAGAGTCAAGAATTAATTAACATTTTTTTAACATCTTCTGAATTCCATTTGTAAGTGCAACGATATTTTAGTTGCATAAAAAAAGTAAGGTGCGTACCGTTGCACTTGCTTAATAATACAAAGGAGAATTCAGGTTATGAATCGCTCATATACGCACCTTAGCAGTGAAGAACGATACCACATTTCAGTTTTACGCAAAACTAAAATCTCACTGTCTGAGATTGCCCGCATATTGGGTCGCAATAAATCCACCATCAGTCGCGAGTTAGAGCGCAATACAGGTAAACGTGGTTATCGACACAAACAAGCTGGTAAACTTGCTCAGTCTCGCAAACGCAAAGGCAACAAGCAGATTACCCCTTTCGGCTTTGCCTATATCAGCCATCTAATTGAACAAGATTGGTCACCAGAACAAATCAATGGTCGCCTTAAAGTCATGGGCTGGATTGATGTGCCAAGCGTTGAACGTATTTACTTGTTTATCTACGATGACAAAAAAGATGGTGGTGAGCTTTACACTCACCTTCGTTGTCAAAAGAAACGTCGTAAACGGTATGCATCAGGCCAACAAAGACGTGGACAGATCGTTGATAGACGTGATATTGATGAACGTCCTGCTGTTGTTGATGAGCGCAGCAGGTTCGGTGACTTTGAGGGAGACACCGTAGTGAAAATAAAGGGGTCAGTACCCTTTACCTTTCAGCTCTGGAAAGCTTACATCAAATTACGATAATCACAGTTGAGTATGGCGGCTAACTTTTTGGCGTTGGCTTTGCCTAATGACCGTTTGTTATTTTCCATTTCGGAGAGGTGATGTTGCCTGATGCCGGTTTTTTTGGCCAGTTCAGTTTGCGTCATGTCTGCTCTGAGGCGGTATAAGCGCAGATAGTAGCCGGGTGTCTGGTAGTGTTTGCCATGCCTGGCTTTAGTATCATCATGGACTTGCTGTGCCGGTATGCGGTCTTCTTGCTCGTATTGATCTAACGTGCTGCGAATCAGTTTTTTTAAGCGAGCCTGATTAACGTCGTCACCTGCTTTGATGACAACTTCTGCCAACTCATGATGTATGGTTAGTGTTTGGCTCATTTATAAGCATCCCGCCGGTGTCCGGCATAAAAAATTTCAATTTCCAAAGACTGATCTTCTAACGTTCGATAGCGCATACGATAACGATAGTTTAAGCGCAACCTATATTCACCTACACCAGTTTTCAGCGTATCCCAACCTTGCGGGTTAATACCTTGCTCTTCAAGATCACTGATGGCAAGATCTGCCAAATCCTGTATGGTTTGTGGCAACTTGATAAGCTTTTTATAGGCTTTCCGCGTTAAGTTAACAGTCCATTTCATGGTTTTTCATTATACCATTTTTTGGTATATATTCTATAATAATCTGATTCTTTCTTGTCTGAACACCTCAACCAGTTATCAATGTTGGGCATCGCTACGCTCTGCCCAACCTACCCTTATCGTTTGCTATCACTTGGTGTTCAAAGACACCCCTCTCAACCTTAACGCATTGGTAATCACCGAAACCGAACTCAAACTCATGGCGGCGGCCGCTATCATCGGCGACAGCAGTAAGCCGAAGAACGGGAACAGCACACCGGCGGCGATGGGGACGCCGACGCTGTTGTAGACGAGGGCGAAGAACAGGTTTTGTTTGATGTTGCGCATCACGGCTTCGCTGAGGAAGCGGGCTTTGACGATGCCTTTGAGGTCGCCTTTGACCAGGGTGACTTCGGCGCTTTCGATGGCGACGTCGGTGCCGGTGCCCATGGCGATGCCGACATCGCTTTTGGCCAGTGCCGGCGCATCGTTAATACCGTCGCCGGCCATGGCGACGATGTGGTCTTCATTCTGAAGTTTTTCGACGAATTCCATTTTATCCTGGGGCATCATGCCGGCTTTGAAGTCGGCGAGATTCAGTTCTTTGGCTACGGTTCGGGCGGTGTCTTCATTGTCGCCGGTGAGCATAATGACATTCACGCCGTCGTCTTGCAGGGCTTTAATGGCTTCAGCGGCAGTCTTTTTAATGCGATCACCGATGACAACAAAGCCAACCACATTTTTATCGACAGCCAGGTAAGACACGGTTTTGCCTTGTTGCTGGTAGCTTTTAGCCTGGCTGAGGACGTCTTCGGATAATTCTGTGTTGACTTTGTGCATGAGTTTATCGTTGCCCAGTGCCAGGGCTTGTTTATTTACGGTGCCGATAACGCCCTGGCCGGTGACCGAATCAAAATCACTGGCTTCGGATAAATCAATGTTATTGTCGCGGGCGTAGTTCACAGTGGCGGTAGCCAGCGGGTGTTCACTGCTGCGATTAAGTGAGGCCACTAAAGCGGTGACTTTATCGGCTTTCAGTGTATCGCTGGTGGTTTCGATGGTTTCGACGGTGGGTTTACCTTCGGTTAAGGTGCCGGTTTTATCGACAATCAGGGTATCGACGTGGCTCATTTTTTCCAGGACCTGAGCGTTTTTAATCAATACGCCGTTCTGGGCGCCTTTACCTACGCCGACCATAATCGACATCGGTGTGGCCAGACCTAAAGCACAGGGACAGGCTATAATCAGCACCGCAATGGCATTCACCAGGGCATAGACATAGGCTGGTTCGGGGCCGAATATGGCCCAGATGATAAAGGTGATAACAGAAATCAGCACCACCGCCGGGACAAAATAACCGGCGATTTTATCGGCCAGTTTTTGCATCGGTGCCTGCGAGCGGCTGGCGTCGTTGACCATGGTGACGATTTGCGCCAGCAAGGTATCGGCACCGACTTTTTCAGCGGTCATGGTGAAGGACTGGTTACCGTTAATGGTACCGGAGGTGACTTTATCACCTGTTGATTTATCCACCGGAATCGGTTCACCGGTGATAGCCGATTCATCAATGGATGACTCGCCTTGTTTAATGACGCCGTCCACCGGAATTTTACCGCCGGGTTTAATGCGCAGGACATTGCCCTGTCTGACGTCGTTAATGCTGATTTTGTGTTCATCGCCGTTTTCATCCACCAGTGTGGCTTTATTAGGCGCCAGTTTGAGCAGTTCTTTAACGGCGTCACTGGTTTTACTGTGGGCGCGGGCTTCGAGGACCTGACCCAACAACACCAGGGTGAGAATCACGGTGGCGGCTTCAAAATAGACATGCACGGCACCGCTGTCGGTTTTAAACTCAGGCGGTAAGGTGTCCGGGAATAACAAGGCAAAGACACTGAATAACCATGCCACCCCGGCACCGATACCGATCAGGGTGAACATATTCAGGTTCCAGGTTTTGATACTTTTATAAGCCCGTTCAAAAAACATCCAGGTGGTCCAGAATACAACCGGTATCGAGAATACCAGTTGAATCCAGTTTCGGGTGGTTTCGCTGAGGGCTTTGCTGATGGGATTACCGGGAATCATATCGCCCATTTCGAGGATAAAAATCGGCAAGGTAAAGAGTATCGACCACCAGAGTTTAGTGAGTAAGCGTTTGTAGGTTTTTTCCTCGCTGCTTAAATCCGGTTCTTTGGGCACCAGATCCATACCACAAATGGGACAATCACCGGGCTCGTCGCGAATGATTTCCGGGTGCATCGGGCAGGTGTATTGATCACCACCACCAAACTGAACCTGCTGTTGTTCCACCAGATCCATACCACAAACCGGACAATCACCGGGTTCATCGTAGGTTTTATCGCCTTCACAATGCATCGGGCAATAAAATACGCCATTCCCGTTCCCAGAATTATCATCAGGTTCTTTCTTTTCCGGCTCAGGCGGGGTTTCACCGGGTCGGTAGATGTCGTAGGTGCTGTCGCTGAGGGCGGCTTGTAAGGCCTCGAAATCAGGCTCACCTTGCCAGGTGATGTCGGCGGTTTTTTTGTCTAAATCGACCGTGACATCGGAGACGCCTTTAACATCTGATAAGGCTTCGGTGACATGTTTGCGACAGCCGCCACAGCTCATGCCGGTGACGGGATAGGTTTGTGTGTTCATGGTGATGACCTGCTTAATAAGCTGTTTTGTATTGGTGGGCAGAGCCCACCCTACCTACGTTATATTGTATATCAAAAGACACTGGGCACCGACCTTCGTCGGTGCGGCTTTATGAGCTGGGTGGCGAGTACTCCAAGTCAAATGACGCTGGGCACTGGCCTTAGTCGGTGCGTCTTATATTGGATGGTGGCGTACATTCAAAACCTAAGGACGCTGAGTACCGGCCTGCGCCGGTACCGCCTAAACGGCGGCTTGGTCGATCATGGTTTTGGTGGCTTGTTCGACTTCTTTGGCCACGGCCGTTAATCGCGAATCAGAGGATAAATCGGCCAGCATTTTTTCCGGTTTAATCATACCGATTTTGGTTTCACCGTCTTCGGTCCACACCGAAATACGACAGGGTAAAGCCATGTTAAGCTGCATATCGATGGACAGGACTTTCTGGGCTTGCGCCGGACTACAGACTTCCAGGACATGACAGTCTTCTTTAAAGTCGATGCCTTTGGAGCGCAGGGTGTTACCCAGATCATGGACATGCAAAACACCGAATTTGTGTTTAATGACCGCTTCTTCTAAGTCTTTTGAGGCTTGTTTAAAATCTTTTTGGGTGGTTTTTTGGTAGTACATGCTTGTCTCCTGTTATGCGCTTAACTTATTGAACCAATCTCGGTAACTGTTGATAAACTTCTGCACGAATTTCTCAGTATCCGGCACCAAACGATCGTTGTCATCCAGTAGATTCTGAATCTGACCGATGTAGGCTTCCGGTTGGGGCATCATGGGGACGTCTAAAAACACCACGGCCTGACGGATATTATGGTTTGAACCAAAACCGCCTATGGCACTCTGGCTGACTGTTATCACGGCTCCTGGCAGGCCTTGCCAGACACTCTGACCATAGGGTCTGGAACCGACATCAATGGCGTTTTTTAAGGCACCGGGTATGGAGCGGTTATATTCTGGACTGACAAAAATCACGCCGTCGGATTCTTTCATGACATGTCTAAAGTCGGTCCACGCCCGGGGCGTTTCGGCTTCTAAATCTTCGTTATACAGTGGCAAATCACCGATTTCGACAATATTTAAATCCAATTCGTCGGGCGCCAGTCGCATCAGCTCATGCGCCACTTTACGGTTATATGAATCCTGTCGCAATGAACCGACAATTAAGGCAATGTTCTTTTTAGCCATGGTAAATCCTCCGGTAAATTTTTATTAAACGTCTCATATGCGCTAAACTATGTTACCCCTTAAGAGTTGGGGTATTATCGACTTATTTCAAGTAACGCTAAATGACATCCATGAAAGCCAGCCAACAACAAATTGAACAGGAACAAGCACAACGATTTGTCGATCGCTTCTTTCATTTGCATCAAGAAGATATTATCACCCGGGCACGACAAAGCAATGTCTCGGAGTCCGTCATCGAGCACATCGTAACTTTACTCGACAGCCGCAGTCGGCAGCGCACCCAGGCCAACATCAATCAACAATCGGTGCTCAAAAATGAGGTGTTTGAATCCTTTACCATTGAAAGCTATCAAATCACTGAATTAATCGCTGAAGGCGGTATGTCCGCAGTTTATCGGGCGCACAAGCTGGACAGCCAGGCTCAGAAAGATGTGGCGATTAAACTGATTCCGCCCCATCTGGTTACCGCTAAGCTCAGGCGGTTGTTTGTGGATGAGCTGGAAACCCTGTCTTATCTGCATCATCCGCATATTGTTGATTTACATCATGGCGGGGTCAGTGACCAGGGCATTCCCTATTTTGTGATGGAACTGGTGCATGAGGCCCGACCCATTACTGACTATGTTGAAGACAATGGCCTGACCCGACAAGCCACCATTGATTTATTTATCACGCTGGCAAAAACCCTGGACTATGCCCATAAAAACCACATTATTCACCGTGATTTAAAACCCAACAACATTCTGGTGGATGGCTTTGGTCACCTCAAAGTGGTGGATTTCGGTATCGCCGCCATCGCCCGACAAACCGCCGATACGCAGGCCTATACCCAAGCCTATTCACCGCCTGAACAAATTCAGGACAGTGAAACACCGGTGTCCTTTGCCACCGATATTTACGGTTACTGTTCAGTGCTGCTGGAATGTTTATGTCCCGATAATAAGGACTTTAAACCGGGCTGGCAAAAACGCTGCTTAAGGCAGGCCGATCTGGATGGTGACTTAAAGAAAATTATCAATAAAGGGCTGCAATTTCTGCCACAGGATCGTTATCGTGAGTTTGATCAGCTGGTCACGGATCTGGCGCTGTGGCAACAACAGCTTCCTCTGGCTTCGTTCGACAGTTCGCTGTGGGATAACACCAAAAAGTTTTTCAGGCGGCAGCCTTTTGCCGGCACTTTAATGGTTGTGACGTTTGTAATATTAAGCACCGGTCTGGCTTTCAGTTATTGGCAGTTGGATCGCCTTAAGGCACAAACCGCCAAAACCGAACAGGTGCGGAATTTATTTTTTAATGCCATCGAACAGACCGATCCGGACATTCGACAGGGCCGTTCCATTACAGTTAAAGAAATGCTACAGCAGGCTTTGCGCAATGCCCGTGAAAATCCAATCAAGGATCCTGTTTTGGCATTCGAATTTAATCATCTGTTAGGCGCTGCCCTGTTAAAAGCCGGTGATTACAGTAACGCCATTAAGCAGTTAACCCAGGCTCAGCAAATCAACACCGATGATCTCACCAATAACCTGGCACTGGCTGAAGCCCACATAAAACAACATAATTACGCGCAGGCAGAACAACAACTTGAGGCCATAAATCCCGCTCAGTTGAGTGGTCATCCAATCGCTTTATTCAGCTACCACGAATTAACCGGTAATCTGGCAGATTATCATGGTGATTTTTCGCAAGCACAAAAACAATACCAAATCGCCCGGCAACAAGCCGAGCAACTCAAACAACCTTTGTTAATGGCACGAATTATTAAGGAACAGGCTAATTCACTTAATTTACAAGACCGCAACCAAGAAGCGTTATCACAACTAACCGAAGCGATTAACGATGCACGGGATTTGTGGGGTGATAATCATTCAGCCACGTTAGGATTACGCATGGCGCGGGTCGAAACCTTACAGAGCTTATCGGCTGAAGACATTGCCGAAAGTATAGCCGAATTAGATGACCTTATACCCCGGTTAAAACAGTTTTATGATTCTAATCATCCCCTGGTGGCTAAAATGAAGTTATTTCAATCCAGTGCCAACCAGGCATTAGGGCATTTAGCCGAAGCCGAACAACAAGGCCGTCAAGCGCTGGAAATAGCCCAGAGCTCTTTGGGTGAAGAACATGCCTTAACCGGCCGGGTTTATATGGCTATGGCGCGTATTTTACTGGCACAGGGCAAGCCGGATCAGGCATTAGATTACAGCCGTTCAGGCGTGGACAGTTATCGTCGATTTTACGGTGAAAATCACAGCGAAACCTTACAACAAAAAACCTCACTGGCCGCGATTTTATTACAGCAAAAGCATTTTGAAGAAGCCCGGCAAATGGCAACGGAGATTTACCAACAACAAGTCAAAACCCTGGGCGATCAGCATCGCGCCAGTCAATATGCACAAATGGTTTTGGCACGGGCTTATGTTGGCTTACAGGATTTTCAGAAAGCCGAAAAGCAAGCCCAAAACTGTTATCAAAATGCCCGCAAAATTAACGAAACCAATATGCTGGTGGTGGGCTGTGGTCTGGTGCTGGAACAGAGTTTATTTGAACAGCAACAATGGTTACAGGCCAAGCAACTGGCCACCAAACTTCTCAAAAACCCCATCGTCACCAATCATCCGGTATATGCCAGGCAACTTGAGCAACACCTAAAAACCATAAACGAATCTGAATAGTCAGTGATTTGACTGATTGTTTAAGGGTTGTTCATGATTTAACAGCCATTCTTTCACACCCAAACCACCCCCATAGCCCACCAATTGTCCGGAAGCACCAATGACACGGTGACAAGGTACAATAATGACAATCGGGTTTTTGTTATTGGCCATACCAACCGCACGAGCGGCTTTGGGTCGGTTTATCTGTTGTGCGATTTGGCCATAGCTTTCAGTCCGGCCGTAGGGTATGGTGGTTAAGGTCTGCCAGACCAGTTTCTGAAAGTCGGTACCCAAAAACTGTAAAGGCACATCGAATTGTTGTCGCTGACCGTCAAAGTATTCATCTAACTGCTGTTTGGCTTGTCTTAAAATCGGGTGGTCTTTTTGGGCTGTCGCGGATAATGCGTGGTTCTCTTTAAAAGCAACCGACACAAGACCTTTATCACTGGCGTATAAATACAACGGACCCACAGGTGATGGCATGTCACAGTAAGCCAGCTTACGCCCTGTGTGGTCCATTAAAAGCCCCAACCGGTTGGATCAGGATGTGCCTGGCGCTGATCCACATATTTCAGGCCTTTCACACAGCGCACAATAATCCACAGCATCACCAGGATAATCAGGATAAAGCCGATAAAAACCATCATCAAAAGTCCACTGATTAATGCCATCACCAGACCTTTCCAGAAGGTGTGAATAATAAACTGATAATGACTTTGTAACCACTCAGCCGCATCGTCTTTATTCACATAGGCCATCACCACGCCGATAATGGCGGTGATACCGGCGATAAAACTGACCAGATAAAGAATGTAAATCAGGCGAACGGTGCTGACATCGCCTTGCGGGGTTGTTTCTGTGTTCATGGGTTTAATCCGTGGTAAAACAATTATTTTAGCAAATCTGCGCAGGGCTTTAAAATGCCGAAAGTCACAGCATACCGCCCTGTAAGCCACCGGTGTGGATAATCAATGGTCGGTCATCGGCTTGTATTTCGCCCTGTTGAATCATGTGACTAAGGGCATAAAATGATTTAATGTTATAGATTTTATCCAGAGGACAATCAACTTGCGCCTTAAATTCACGACCAAAACTAATCATCTCATCGCTTAATTTACCATATCCCGGGCCACAGTAATCCGGGCTTATCATCCAGTTAACTGACCGAGTGACGCCCGGATTCGATTCCATAAGCCATTGATTTATATCGGACTTTACACGGTGTAAACCTTTTAATACAGCCACACCAATAACCTGACAATTCCAGGTATTCAACGCACAACCGGCGACAATTCCCGCCAGGGTGCCGCCGGTGCCCACCGGGCAGATAATATGCGTCGGGGTCTGGTTTAACTGAGGTTCTATGGTCTGCAACCAGTCAGCCACTCCGCGCACCGCGTCGGCATTACTGCCGCCTTCTGGAATCAAAAACGTCGAATCATCCAACATCTGCCGCACAGTTTCACTGCGTTGTTTACGCCGATAATCAGTACGGCTGACGAAGACCAGCTGCATACCGAATTGCTGGCAGTTTTTTAAAGTGTCTGACCACCGCTCTTCGGCACCTTCTAATTCATCACCGCGAACAATACCGATTGATTTTAGACCGGCTTGTTGTGCCGCATACGCCGTCGCCAGCAGATGATTTGAATAGGCTCCGCCAAAGGTTATCAGGGTTTGTGCCTGCTGTTGCCTGGCAGCAATCAGGTTATGTTTTAATTTATGTATTTTATTGCCCTGAATGATCGGGTGATTCAGGTCTTCGCGCTTAACCCATACCTTCACACCCTTGAGATTAATGGTGTCAATCGGGGTTTTGTCAGCCATGTTGCTGCTGGCGCTTATTGGCCACAAAGGCTTTGTCTTGTTTGTTTTGCTTAAGCAGCACATCCAGTCGGCCTTTTTCACCGGTTTGATCAAAATCAGCCTGTAATGCGGCCATTAAGCCGGTTTCCTGAACATCAAAATAGTCACTTAATAAACGATACATTAAAACAAACTGACGGCGCTGGGAAATTTTCCAGGTGCTCTGTTCGACCCGGAACAGGGTGTCTGAAAAGGCCATAAAGTGTTTAAAAGCATCGTCTTTAAGCAACAGCGGCAGAGTGTTCTGAAAACGCCCGGAATTAGCGAAAATATCCCAGTAACGGGCAAAGCGACCGACTCGTTGTAATTCTTCAAAGCTGATATCACGGGTATGCAGCACGGTATAAGGCGGCAGCGGTGAATACACCATGTTATATTCCTGAGTCAGTGCATTAATCGGCGCACCGCGCAGTCGTTTTAAAATGCCGACCTGAATTTCCTGCGGGTTCAGGGCATAGAGCTGATTAAAACTGTCGCCAAAGCCTGATAAGGTGTCCCCGGGCAAACCAAAAATTAAATCCGCATGCATATGGGCGCGGCTGTGTTCACAAATCCAGCGGATATTGTCTTTCGAGCGTTCATTGTCCTGGCGGCGTTGAATAAGCTGTTGAACTTTGGGATCAAAGGTTTGCACCCCGACTTCGAACTGTAAACTGTGGGGCGGAAATTTCACAATAACGTCTTTAAGTTTCTCCGGCAATCGATCGGGAATCACCTCAAAATGGACCGTTAAGTTATCGTCCATACGCGCTAAAAAGAATTCCATAATCTTCACCGCATCGGCAATTTTTAAATTAAAGGTGCGATCAATAAATTTAAAGTTACGCGCGCCTTGTTGATACAGCCGATCCATTTCCGCCAGAAACCGGTCTAAGGTAAAGGCCTTGGCGGTTTTATCCAGCGCCGATAAGCAAAACTGGCATTTAAAGGGACAACCGCGAGAGGCTTCCACATAAATAATGCGGTTTTTTAAATCCTCTTCTGAGTACCAGTCATAAGGCATATTCAGCTGCTCTAAAGGCACACTTTCGCCCTGAATCACCGGGTTCACGGGCTTATTCTGGTTTAACAGCGATTCACACAATTTTTTAAAACTGCGCTCGCCCGGGCCTTTAATGACATAGTCTGCCCAGGACACCACCAGCGGCTGATCGGGTACATGACTGACCTCGGGGCCGCCTAATACCACGGTGATGTCCGGTTGCGTGGTTTTGAGCAGTTGCACCACTTCATTGGTCTCGGTGACATTCCAGATATAAACACTGAAACCGACAATTCTGGCACCGCTTTCGATAATTTTTTCGACCATATCAATCGGCCGGTCATGGATGGTGAATTCCAGTAGTTGTGCCTGTGACTGTAGTTCGCCCAAATTGGCCATCAGATAACGCAAACCAAAGGCGGCATGGATGTATTTACTGTTTAAGGTGGTCAGTAAAATATCCGGTGTGGCGGTTTGTGTTTTTAACGCAGTGTTCATGGTTTTTATTGATACTTCTCTATAAAGGGTATCACATGCGCCAGCACCTGTTCGGGTCTTTCTATGGGTAATAAGTGACTGCTGTCGGGGATTTCGATGAGTTGGTGGTTTTTATTGCGGTGCCAGCGCTGCCAGAAAGCCGCCGGAATGGTGTCGGTTTCGGCGCCGCGCAAAGCCAATACCGGTAAGGTGCTTTGCATCAATTGTTTTCTGAAAGGCGTTACCGTCTGATAGATATGCGCTTCCCAGTGTTTATCAAAAGCCAGTCGAAACGTGCCTGTGTCATCGGCTTTAACACCGGCTTTAATATACTGCCACAATTGTTCATCGCTGACCCGTTTAAATGCCCGTGTACGGCGGTGAAAATCAAAAGCGGCTTGTAAACTTGGCCACTGATCGGGCCGATTCAGGGTTTTTTTTATGATCGGCACCTGCTGTCGAATAAACTTCGGCAAGAAATGATTAATCCAACAAAAACCACGGCTGAATACCACCGGTTCAATCATCACCATGGCTTTGAATAAATCAGGTCGCTTTGTGGCGGCCAAAAATGCTGACACCGCGCCCATGGAATGCCCCACGGCCAATACATTGGATATCTTTTCCTGTTCAAAAAAAGCAATAACATCATCGGCAAAATCATACCATGAAGTCACGGTATCCGTTGCCGGCGGCTCGGGCCATAAGGGCCGCTGTAAATAACTAATCACCGGTGCCAACTCACGCAAACCATCAATGATGGTGCTGTAACTGGCCGGTGGATACGCGTTGGCGTGAGCGAAATAAATGGCTTGGCGTTTATTATGTGTGCGTTTTGCCGCGGGCCAAAACTGAAATGGGTATTGTGACATCACAGAAAAAAGTCATTACGTTTATCAGAGGGCCTGAGATTATCGCATATTCGCACATAAATCTCCTATATGCTTAGTCATTGACAGCGTATAATTGGCCTTTGTCTTCACTAATCTGTATGGCTTCAGCTAAAAACCAAAACAAAGAACCTGAAAAAGCCGCCCTTAATCAGCTTAAACTGGTGTTGCCCTTATTGCGGCCGTATAAAAGAGCCATTTTAATTGCCCTGCTTTTTTTGATTCTGGGTGCAGCGGCCAATCTGGCCATTCCGGTGGCTTTTAAACTGATGATTGATCTGGGTTTTTCTGCTGAAAACCAGGACCGCCTGTCGCAGTATTTTGCCCTCGTGTTCGGGGTTTCGATCGCCATGATTGTGTTTACATCCCTGCGCTATTACTGGGTCAGCTGGATTGGTCAGCGGGTGGTCACGGATTTACGCAAACAGGTCTATGGAAAAGTCATTGATCAGTCAGCAGAATTCTTTGAAACCACCAAAACCGGTGAAATCTTGTCGCGCATTAACACCGACACCACCCTGGTTGAGACGGTGGTCGGCAGCACCTTTTCCATTGCCTTGCGTTCTTTTGTGACCTTTATTGGCGCCATCATCATGATGATTGTCTCCAGTCCGAAGCTGGCCATGTACATAGGCTTTCTGATTCCGGTGGTGGTCATTCCTCTGGTGGTCACAGGACGTAAAATTCAACGCTTGTCCCGCATTGAACAGGACCGCATCGCGGATTCTTCGGCGCTGGCCACAGAAACCATAAATGCCATTCATACAGTGCAATCTTACGGCCAGGAAACGCGCGAACGGTCGCGTTTTTATGAGGCGGTGAACCGCGCTTTTACCGCAGCGGTTAATTCCATTCGCATGACCACAATTTTAATGATTATGATCGGTGGGGTCGTGTTCGGCGGGATTGTACTGGTGTTGTGGCTGGGTGCAAAAGACGTGATTAGCGGCACCATGACCGCCGGCACCTTAAGTCAGTTTGTGATGTATGCGGTGATGGCGGCCACTTCCACCGGTGCGCTGACCAATGTCTGGAGTGAGCTGAAAAAAGCCGCCGGTGCGTTAGAGCGTATTGTTGAGCTCATGCACACTGAAAACCCGATTCAATCGCCACCAGAGCCCAAACGCTTTGCGCATACTGTGCTGGGAAATCTGGTATTCAATCAGGTCACCTTTGCCTATCCCAGTCAACCGGATAAACCGGTTTTAAAAGACATTTCATTTGAAATTGTTCCGGGACAAACGGTGGCGGTGGTGGGTCCCTCCGGTGCCGGTAAATCGACTTTATTTCAGTTGCTCATGCGTTTTTATGAACCACAACAGGGTGAGATCTTGATTGATGGCGTCAACATTAATCAATATAACTTACTCGATTTACGGCAACAATTTGCGCTGGTGGCGCAGGATGCCACCTTATTTTCCACTTCGGCGGCGGACAACATTGCCTATGGTCGACCGCATGCGGACAGTGCCGTTATAAAAGCGGCTGCCCAAGCCGCCCATGCCCATGAATTTATCGAAAATCTGGCAGAGCGGTATGATACCTATTTAGGTGAACGCGGGGTGCGCTTATCAGGTGGTCAGGCGCAACGCCTGTCCATTGCCCGTGCCATTGTGACCGACGCGCCGGTGTTGCTGTTAGATGAAGCCACCAGTGCGCTAGATGCCGAAAGCGAACAAATGGTGCAACAGGCATTAAATCGGCTGATGAAAAAGCGCACCACCCTGGTCATTGCCCATCGGTTGGCTACCATTAAAAAGGCCGATAACATATTGGTGATGGATGAGGGTCAACTGGTGGCCTCAGGCAAACACCAGGACTTGCTTAAAAATAACGAACTGTATGGCCGACTGGCGAGGTTGCAGTTTATTCATAATGCGGCAGAGGATGCCGGCTGAACCTGGTTTTTGCCGGCCGTTTTTGCCCGGTACATGGCGTCATCAGCGCGCTTGAGCAGTTCTTCAAAATGAGCCGGCGGCGGTTGATTAACCGCCACACCAAGACTGACCGTAATGGTTAATTCGGAATCATCAATAGCAATCGGTTTATTCGCCACCTGCTGTCGAATCTGATCGGCCACCGCAAAAGCCCGGCCTTTATTGACGCCGGGTAACAGTAATAAAAATTCCTCACCGCCGATTCGGCCCAGTAACTGGTTATCGCTGAGGCCGGCACGCATGTTGTTAACCACTTGTTTAATGACCACATCACCCACCGCATGGCCGTATTCATCGTTAATGGCTTTAAAATCATCGATATCGATGATAATAATCGAAAAATCTTCCTGCTTTTGTTGGCACTGTGCCAGCAGTCTGCGTGCTTCTTTAATGATATGACGACGGTTGGCAATGTGGGTCAGATAGTCTCTGCGGGCACGCAGTTGGTGGTGTTTTTTTGACCGGTATAAAAACCAGGCGATAATCACTGCCACCAACGCGATTAAACCCACCACCACAGCGGTTAACTGATTGATTTGGGCTTGTTTTTGTTGTTGCTCAAGTTCTAATTGTTTAATCGCCAGTTGTTGTTGTGAGGCCTGGTTTTGAAGGGCGTCAAGGCTTTCTCCGAAACTCATCGCCTGTAATGCCACTGCATTTTTCACAAACTGACGGTTATTTTCCTGTGAGTTATCCAAAATACCCCAGAATTTATTCAGCGACTGAGCGTATTTTTGTTGTGAAAATAAGTCAATAACAAGGGCTTCTGGTATAACATCACTGTCATTGTTAACATCCGTGCCATCTAAATACTGTTCGGCAATCTGATACGCCTGATCATAATGACCCAGTCGAAAATAAGCCACGGCTAACTGAGCTTGTGCTATTTTGACAAAATACTGTTCCGGTGTCGTTTCTTTTAACGCCAGGGCCGCCTGATAAGCATTAATTGCCTCTTTAAAGTTTTGTTGGGTATAGGCCAAACGGCCGGCATTAAATTCAGCAAAAAATCGGAAATCACTGAAATCAGGATAATCATCAGCCATCTGATACAAGTCCTTGACATGATCTTCGGCAAGCTGCCAGTGACCCAAGGCCATGGCTTCACTGGTCATATTATGCAGCATATTGAACATATCCTGGGTGTCCTCATCTTGCAGCCATAAATGATAGGCTTTCTGGTAATAATCATAGGCCTGCTGGTGGATTTGGTTGGCACGGTATAAGTTACCGGTGGCGTTATATATCATCGCCAAACTGTCCTGCGCCAAATTATTCTGTTTCACCACCGAAGCTGCTTCCTCTAAGACTTCAAGCCCCCGGGTTAATTCATCAAAACCGGTTTGGTAACAAAAAGCCAGTTGAATTAAGGCATCTGCCAGTTTCACGGGGTCTTTGATTTGTCTGGCAACGGCAACGGCTTCTTCACGATCCGGACAATATACATTGGTGTCGTTTGTTTGCAGGTATTTCATATAAGCCAGATCAATCAGGCTTTGGACTAAACCCGGGTCTTTTTTGTCTAAGCTTTTAAATAATTGGATGGATTTTTTGAATTGTGCTTTGGCACCGTCAATGTTGTCATTGACTTCCAAAGTCAGACCTTTGCGGTGATAAAAATACGCCTGATCAAGCACCGGCCACCGGGCCACTTCGGGCTCATATTTATGCACCCAATTCAGCTTGTCCTGATCTGAAGTTAAATTCTGAAATTCGGCATCGGCGGTCTTAAAATCAGCAGCAAAGGTCATTGTTGTCAACAAAACCACAACAAGCCCAAAACATTGTCGCAAGTAAACACTGAAGACCACAGTCTTATCCCTCAAATAACAATCGATTAATTAAGTATACGTTAGTTTTCTTTATTATGTAAACGAACAACTAATGTTTCATTAACGCATGCGCTTATTATTCAGCTTCAATTACGGTGAAATCATGGCTGATTTCAACACTGTTTTCTAACATTTTAGAAACTGAGCAATACTTCTCAGCGGATAACTGAACAGCTCTGGCAACCTGTTTATCGGCTAAATTTTTTCCTGTCACGGTAAATTCTAAATGGATTTTGGTGTATACCGCCGGCACTGAATCCGCCCGCTCACCAATGGCTTTTATGTGGATTGCTGTCACTTGCTGTCGGGCTTTGGTCAGAATCAATTTAACATCAATACCGGCACAACCGGTCAGGCCCATTAACACCACCTCCATGGGCGTCGGCGCTTTTTTAACATCCTCAGCATCCACCTGAGCATCCATAATCAGGCTTTGGTTATCTGAATTGCTACTAATAAACGTATGCTTATCAACCCAGTCTGTATTTATCTGTACTTCAGACATGATGATTCCTAATTTAGCGGCGACCAGGCCGGTTCACGGACACTACCGTCAGACAACACCAGATCGTTGGTGGTTTGACCATCCAAAGATACAGCTCTCAACACACCTTGGTTTTGATCATTTTTAGTGGAGTATAAAACCATGGAGCCATTGGGGGCAAAACTGGGTGATTCATCTAAGGGGCCTTTAGACAGTAACTGCAGGGTTCCCGAAGGTCTGTGCAATAAACCTATTTTAAAGTTATTATTGTTGCCGTGCACCAAGGCCAGGTAAGTTTCATCCGGCGATAAACTGGCTCGGGCATTGTAATCTCCTTCGAAGGTCACCCGGCTGACGTCCTGACTGGCCAATTCAATCTGATAAATATGTGGTTTACCACCGCGATCTGAGGTAAAAAATACCCGGCGGCCATCTGTTGACCATTCAGGTTCGGTGTCGATGGCCCAGTGCGTGGTTAATTGGGTCACCGCTTTGCTGTTTAAATCAATGCTGTAAATGTCCGGATTGCCACCTTTTGACAGGGTTACCGCCAGACGATCGCCATTGGGTGAAAACTTAGGCGCACTGTTAATGCCTTTAAAGTTCGCCATCAGAGTACGCTCGCCGGTTTTTAAATGTTGGATGTAGATGGCTGAACCACCTTGTTCAAAAGAGACATAAGCAATGCGCTGGCGATCCGGCGACCAGGCCGGTGACATCAGCGGTTCTTTAGATGTGACCAGGGATTGAGGGTTAAAGCCATCGGCATCGGAGACCATGAGTTGATAATGCACGCCACTGGCATTTTCTGTAACAGTAACATAGGCCAGCTTGGTGGAAAAAGCCCCCGGTACACCAATAATTTCCTCGTATATTTTATCAGCGATAAAATGCGCTCCGGCACGTAACTGATCAGTTTTAATAGGTAAAGTTAAAGCCAGTAATTGTTTTTCATCGGCCACAGAAGTTAAGCGAAAACGAATTTCAATGCGTCCTGCTGACACCGATTGAATTGTGGCGTAAGCCAGGTAGTCGGCTTTTAATAATCGCCAGGTACCCATGTTAATATCGTCATCGGCACCGGGATGCTCCACCAAAAGATCCTTGGCCAGTGGTGCAAACTGGCCGGAGCGCGCCAGGTCATTACGAATAACTTCACTGATGTCGGTACTTAACGGTCCATCAGGGTAAACAAAGTCAGTCACCGCAATCGGTATGGCACTGGCACTGCCGCCATCAATTGTGATATTAAGTTGCGCATGGGTATTGAGGCTTATCAAGACAATCAACAAAGCACATAGTTTTCGCATAAGGTCAGTCTCCTTGGTACTGAAAAATAAAATTAAGTCGCCGTTCAAACACGGATTCAAAACCTGCATATGGCAAGGGATCGGCTTTTTTAACGGCGTTGATAATGGAATTTTTTACCACCGTGTTGGCATTACACGGGCTGCCGATGGTGACATTAATCACCCCGCCGCCGGGAATTTGATTCACTTTAATCTGACACTTTAAACCGGCCGGGGTTCCGGCAGGTCGGGCCCATTGTCGTGTAACGTCGGCCTGAATGGCTGTGATGTAGTGATTTAATAAACTTGGTTCCTGGCCGACTTTACCGTCTTCGGTACCGATGGGGCCACTGGGTTCTTGTTCTTCGTTTTTGTTATCCGGGGTGGTTTGTTTCGGTTCAGGTTTTTTCTGAGCATCAGCCGCCGCTTCTGCTGCCTGGCGTTTTTTTCTGAGTTCTTCCAGTTTTTTTAATCGCTCAGCCTGTTCCTGTTGGCGTTTTATGGCCGCCGGGTCGGGTTTCGGTGGTTCTGGTTTAACTTCAGGCTCAGGTTCCGGTTCTGGTTCTATGGGTTCTGGCTCCGGTTCTGGCTCGGGTTCAGGATCCGGTTCGGGTTCTACAGGCTGTGGTTTTGGTTCAGGCTCGGGTTCTTTTGGTTCTGGTTCAGGTTCGGGCTTTTGGGTTTGTTTTGGTGCAGACAGCGGTTGTGTTAAATCCACAATCTCTGCTTCAATAGCAATACCTTTAGGTGGCGTTATGACCGATTGTCCGGCAGAAATAAACAACAAAACCACCAGTAAGACATGCAATCCCACTGAATACAGTAAGGCTTTTTTCTGTTCCTTCTGCATCATCGTTAACCCTTAATCCGGCTTAATCGGTTCGCTGATTAAACCCACTTTCTTGGCACCGGCTTGTTGTGCCACTGCCATGGCCTGATACACCTGGCCGTAGGAAACCGCTTTATCGGCGCCAATCATAATCGGCACATCGGGGTTCACTTTAACAAAGGCTGCCAATTTTTTTTGCAAAGTTACATCATCCAATAATTCATATTCACCACCAATACTTAAATACAAATCACCTTTATCGGTGACATTAATCACCGCCGGTTCTGACTCGATATCAATGGTGTTGGCTTTGGATTCAGGTAAATTAACATCCACACCGAGATTCATCAGTGGTGTGGTTATCATAAAAATAATCAGCAACACCAGGGTCACGTCGATGTATGGCACCACATTAATTTCGGCATTAAGTTTACGTTGTCGGCGCATCTTTATTCACCAATCTGACGATGTAAAATGGCAGAAAACTCATCTTTAAAAGCATCATACTGTGAGTAAATGCGTTCCACTTTATCACTGTAGCGGTTATAAAATATAACCGCCGGAATGGCGGCAAATAAACCCATGGCGGTGGCGATTAATGCCTCGGAAATACCCGGCGCCACCAGCGCAATGGTGGCCTGAGTAACATCGGATAAGGCATGGAAAGACAACATGATGCCTATCACGGTGCCAAATAAACCAATATACGGACTGGTGGAACCAATGGTCGCCAGGGTTGGTAACTGGGATTCCAGTTTTTCAATTTCCCGGCTTAAGGCCACACGCATGGCGCGATCAGCACTTTCCACTGAATTAACACTGATTTGACCGCTGTTTTTCTTGCGCTGAAACTCACTGAATCCGGCCGTAAATATACGCGCGATGCCGGTGCTCTTGTTGTTATTGACTTGCTGATATAACTTGTTCAAATCCACACCGGACCAAAAATGCTCTTCGAATTTCTTGGCTGTTTTCTGGGCACCGGCCAGCACCTTGCCTTTACTGAAAATAATCAGCCAGGACCAAATCGAGGCCAAAATAAGAATAATCATCACCACCTTAACCGGTAATGAAGCACTGACGATAATTTCTAAATAAAATTGTCCGCTGTCGTTCACAAGACGCTCCTCTGGTTAATTAATAAGTTTGTTCAAATAATGCTGTGGAAAACGCATGGGTTTAAACCGCTGATCATGGACACTCACCACGGTCACTTCTGCGGTGGCAATCACTGTGTCGTCCACCCGCATTTCTTGTTTAAGTACCATGCGCACCGCACTGTGGCTTTTAATTTCACAGCTGATGGCCAGCACATCATCTAAATAAGCCGGTTTAAGGTACGCAATATCAATCCCACGCACCACCAATAAAACATGGGATGAATTGCGCATTTCACTTTGTTCTAAGTCGTGAGAACGCAGCCATTCAGTGCGTGCCTGATCAAAAAAGTTCACATAACGTCCATGGTATACGACACCACCTGCGTCCGTGTGTTCATAATAAACACGGGTTTTATAACAAAAAGGTTTCATTCTTCAAATAAATCCTGGTTGGGGTTTTGGGGTTTTTTTAAGCCCATAATTTGCCAGGTTAAGCGGGTGGCAATACGTCCACGTGCGGTGCGGGCCATTAATCCCTGCTGGATTAAATAAGGTTCAATGACATCTTCTACCGTGCCCCGCTCTTCGCTCAAAGCCGCTGCCAGGGAGTTAATACCCACAGGACCACCTTCAAACTGAACCGTAATCACTTCCAGTAATTTACGATCCATTTCATCCAGACCATGTTGGTCAACTTGCAACATATTCATGGCATCTGCCGCTAATTGTTGCGTAATGACACCATCTCCTTTAATCTCCGCGTAATCACGCACGCGCCGTAATAACCGATTGGCAATGCGTGGTGTGCCTCTTGAGCGCTTGGCCACTTCCAAACAGCCGCTTGCTTGCGTTTCTATATTTAAAATATCCGCTGACCTGGCAACGATTTGGGCCAGATCCTCCACCGCATAAAACTGAAGTCGTTGCACGATACCGAAACGATCACGCAAAGGCGAGGTTAATAAGCCGGCACGGGTGGTGGCACCGACAAGGGTAAAGGGTGGCAAATCCAGTTTAATCGACCGCGCTGCCGGGCCTTCACCTATCATAATATCGATTTGAAAATCTTCCATGGCCGGATACAACACTTCTTCCACCACTGGCGATAAACGATGAATTTCATCGATAAAAAGCACGTCATGGGGTTGTAAGTTAGTGAGTAATGCAGCTAAATCACCGGCTTTTTCCAATACCGGACCGGAAGTCTGGCGTAATTGGACGCCCATCTCATGGGCGACAATATGGGCTAAAGTGGTTTTACCCAAACCCGGTGGTCCGAAAATCAACACATGATCCAGGGCCTCCTGTCTTTTGCGTGCGGCTTCAATAAACAGCGCCATTTGAGCCTTAACTTCCGTTTGGCCGAGGTATTCATCTATTTTTTGCGGACGAATACTGGCTTCGATAACCGATTCCTGTGAATCACTGACCGCACCATCAATCAAACGATCTGGATCAAAATCCATATTTACAAACCTCCTTGTTGTTTTAAGCTCATGCGAACAATGTCTTCCACGGCTAAGTTACTGTTATCTTTATAGATTTTATTGACAATTTGTCGTGCCTCTTGCGGTTTAAAGCCCAAAGACTGTAAGGCGCTGACAGCCTCAGCCTGTACCCCTAATCGGGCCGGTTGGGCACTTCCGGATACATCAGACAGTTCACTTAAATCGACCTTGTCTTTCATTTCAATCATGAGTCTTTGTGCGGTTTTTTTACCGATACCCGGCACCTGTGTGATGGCGGCAATATCCTGATCATTAATCACCCGGGCAAATTCAGCAGAACTCATGGTCGATAACACGGCCAGGCCTGATTTGGCACCAATGCCATTCACTTTTAACAAGGTTCTGAACAATTGCCGCTGGGAAAAACTTCTAAAACCATACAAAATTGAGGCATCTTCGCGCACCAGGTGATGAATAATCAACTGAAGGTCTTTATTTAATTCCGGCAATTCAAAAAACACCGACGTGGGCACTTCGATTTCATAACCCACACCATTTACATCGACAATCACATGCGCCGGTGGCTCGGTGTGCGCCAATTGACCTTTAATCAGTCCTATCACAAATTTCTCCAGCTTCCGGTTCGTCCGGCGGTTACGTGCTGTTGAGTCCAGCGATTATTGGCATGGCATATGGCCACCGCCAGACCATCTGCCGCATCTTCCTGAATGGTGTCTTTTATATTAAGCAATAAACCCACCATATACTGTATCTGGCTTTTCGCGGCCCCGCCCTGACCGACCACTGCTTGTTTTATGGCCTTGGGCGCATACTCATGGACTCTAATGGACTGGGCATGGGTGGCACAAATCGCCGCACCGCGTGCCTGTCCCAGTTTAATCGCCGATTGGGCATTTTTCGCCATAAACACAGTCTCTATGGCCATCTCGTGGGGATTGAATTGTTTTATAATGTCATTGATTCCACTAAAAATAATCCCCAGTCGCGTCGGAAAATCACCGGTACCACAACGAATGGTTTCATGGTGAACATACGAGACCTTTTGCTGTTGGGCGTCGATAATACCAATGCCGGTAAAACGAGAGCCGGGATCAATGCCTAAAATTCGTAGCATGGAAAAGTCATAAGTAAATGTGCCTTTATTTTAAAGGATGACTGGTTAAAATGTTATGTGATTATGTTTATTTCGCTGAATGATGTCAGTCTTTTGTCTATAATTGTTTATTTGATTGTTCAACGCTTCTTTTATCATGAAAATTGCCAGCTGGAATGTTAATTCTCTAAAAGTTCGCTTGCCTCAGGTACTTGATTGGCTCGATCAGGAACAGCCGGATGTGCTGGCTTTACAGGAAACCAAAATGACTGATGAAGTGTTTCCTGTAAAAGCCATAGAACAAGCCGGTTATCATGTGGCTTTTTCGGGACAAAAAACCTATAACGGTGTGGCGATTATATCCAAACAAGCACCCGAGGACACCGTAACGGATATTGATGGATTGGATGATCCGCAACGTCGAATCCTGGCAGCCACAATAGATGATATCCGCGTCGTTAATTTATATGTGGTTAACGGACAGGCACCGGGTACCGAAAAATTTGCTTATAAACTCAATTGGTTACAAAAAGTCACAGACTTTCTCGATCAGCAGTTGAATGACTACCAGAATGTTATTGTTCTGGGTGACTTTAACATTGCACCCGATGACCGGGATGTCCATGACCCTGAGAAATGGCATGAGAAAATACTCTGTACCACCGAAGAACGCACCGCACTTAATCAGATTTTAGATCTGGGTTTTCAGGATAGTTTTCGGTTATTGCATGATGACGGCGGCTATTACAGTTGGTGGGATTATCGCATGAATCAATTTGCCCGCGGTATGGGGTTACGCATTGATTTAATATTGGCCAGCGATGAGCTCAGCGAAACCTTATCATCTGCTTATATTGATGTAGAACCCCGTAAAAATGAACGGCCATCGGACCACACACCTGTGGTGGCTGAGTTTGACTGGTAGAGTTAGGAGTTTTTTATGCATAAATACACCCCCACAACCCGAATCATTCATTGGCTCACCGCTTTACTGATATTTTTTATGTTTTTCAGTGGCTGGTATATGGTTGAGCTGGATTATTACAGCCCCTGGTATAACCGACTTCCGGAATTGCATTATGCGTTTGGCCTGGTGCTTATGTTGACCTGGTTGATTAAAATAATCCGACTTTTTACCGGCCAGCAAAAACGCTTTCCACCGCCGGTTAAACCCTTTGAACGCATACTGTCACAACTCATTCAGTTTTTATTTTATGTGTTTGTGACAACGCTGGTGATAACAGGTTACCTGATGATGACCGCAGAAGGACAGCCAAAAATATTGTTTAAATTCATTCATTTGCCGCCTTTAACAGAATTTTCAGGTGCTGTGGTGGATACTATGGGCTGGATTCATGAATATGGTGCCTACTTTTTAATGGGATTTGTGGCACTTCATGTCATCGGTGCGGTCAAACATCACTTCATCGATCAAGATGACACTTTAAAACGAATGATTTAGGAGAAATATGAAAAAGTTTATTTACGGTTTATTTTTTGGTTTATGTACTTTATCCGTACAGGCTGCAGATTATGATTTGGATATTAAAGGACAACA
This sequence comes from uncultured Marinicella sp., assembly GCA_947502925.1. Lineage (GTDB taxonomy): Bacteria > Pseudomonadota > Gammaproteobacteria > Xanthomonadales > Marinicellaceae > Marinicella. Next base: position 517,378 of record CANNBS010000001.1, read on the forward strand.
CGCCTTTGTGCAGTTTAAAATTCAACATCTGGGATACAGTTGGTTATATGGTCGCTTTGATGAGTTTGATGGTTCATTTTCATATGATGAAAATTCACCTGAAAAAGCCTCCATTGAAATGACTGTTCAAACGGGCAGTGTTAATTCAAATCATGCCGAGCGTGATAAACATTTACGCAGTGATGATTTTTTAAATGTGGCTAAACACCCCACAGCCAAATTTGTCAGTTCTTCATTTACACCCTCATCAGATGGTCATGGCACCATGACGGGTGATTTAACCATTAATGGTGTGACCAATGAAGTCGAATTGGATGTTGAGTTTGTGGGTGCCGGCGACGATCCCTGGGGCGGTCACCGACGCGGTTATGAAGCCACCACAGAAATTAACTTAAGTGATTATAAAATCAAAAGAAGTTTAGGACCGGCTTCAGAAAAATTATTTTTAACTGTTTCAGTTGAAGGTATAAGACAATAATTTAATTATTATTGATATTTAAAAACCACCTTTATTGGGTGGTTTTTTTATGCCTGTCAGTTTGTTTGTAATTATTGTTTTTGGATAATGATCCAGCTTGTTTTTTATATCAAGTCTATTTTGACGAGGTAAAAGCGGATATGTTATTGATTTTAAATACTTTTTTATCGATTAATCCACTTTTATTAGTGTGTGGTTTTTTGGTTAAAAATTAACCACCAACACTTTTGTTGCAAAAATCAGTAAAAAAACAGGAAGGAGGTCAATTTAAGATTAGTAAATGGTGGGTCGTATAGGATTTGAACCTATGACCAATGGATTAAAAGTCCACTGCTCTACCAGCTGAGCTAACGACCCATTCAGGAATGAATTTGACAATGGGACGATGCCCCATCAAGGTGCGAAATGATAAATTATCTGCCGGTAATAGGCAAGGATTTTTATCCATTAATTTTATATTATTAATCTCTAATTTTTATAGCCGATTCCGTAGCTTTTATTTTTATGTTTAATCCAACCATTTTCATGTTGTCCTTGCGGATCATAGTGAGTCCAGTGGATCACACCACCTTGCTCGTTCCATTCGTATTGACCAAAAATGATCAGTTGATCATCCACCTTTACAGGTACTCTTTTGGCTAAATCGATATTATGCGCCACCAATACAGTTATGCCTTGAGATTCGACGATAAATCGTTGATGCCGGCTGCCTTCGTTGTCATCAGAAAGAATTCGCTCAACCTGCCCTTTAAATTCAACCATCTGTCCACTGCGTTTATTTTTATACAGATCAGCCAGATCTGAAAGGCTGGTTTGGGGGAGTTGTTGATTTAAATAGGCGGCCGCAGCCAGTATGAAAAAAGCGCCCATTGTCAGGCGCTTTTTACTTGATTTGACGTTGTGATTAGTCATTCCAGGCGTTATAACCACCGGTCAGATTAAAGACCTTGGTATAACCTTTTTTGCGGAAGTATTCAGCCGCTGCCATGGATGACTGTCCCACCTGACAAAGGAAGACCAAAGGTGTGCTTTTATCCATGTTTTCAATCTGTTCAATGGCCTGTTTATCTAATCTTTGGGCACCGGGTACGGTTCCTTCGGCCACTTTATCCTCTGGTCTGACATCATAAATATGGGGATTATCAGCAGAATCCGTATCAAACCAATCTTGTAATTCAGCCGGTGACAGCTCTTCGACGGCCGGTGGTTCATTGGGATTTTTTATACGAAGACCGGAGCCCTGTAACTCTTCGATCCAGGATATTTCAATATTCTGTGCCCGCTCTGCAGTACCAATATCCATATAGATATCCAAATCCTTAACCGTGGCGACCACTTCATAGCCTTTGGGGGCATCTAAACTAAACCGGGTATTGAACTCATCATCAATGGAAAGAAACAGCTTATGATTGCCGGCCTCTTTCATGCCTTCTTTGATATGGGCTAAAGCCTCATCGCTGATGGACATATCCGGGGGTGTTCTGTCGGGCTTTTTTAAACCCAATAATTCATGCAATTCGCCGGTATTGAACATCTCAGAAATAATGTCGTTACCACCGACAAACTCTTGATTTATATACAATTGTGGGATTGTTGGCCAATCACTGTAAGCTTTTATACCTTCACGGATTTCATTGTCTTCCAGCACATTAAAAGAGCCATACTCTTCACCCAAAAGGTCTTTAAGCATTTTAACCGTGTTACCAGAAAAACCACACATCGGGGTTTGTGGATTTCCTTTCATAAAAAGGAAAACTTTTTCTGAGCGAATTAAATCTTCAATTTTTTGTTGAGTTGCTTGATCCATATTAGACATCTAAATTACCTGCATTAAGCGCATTTGTTTGAATAAATTCTCGGCGGGGTTCCACCACATCGCCCATCAAAGTTGAAAATACTTTATCCGCAGCCACTGCATCTTCAATAGTGACCTGTAGTAAACGTCGGGTTTCGGGATCCATGGTGGTTTCCCATAATTGGTCGGGATTCATTTCACCCAAACCTTTAAAACGGCTGATGGTTAAGCCTTTTTTGGCGATTTTAAGTAAGTAGTTGAGTACATCATTCAGACTACTCACCGGGATTTGTTTATCGTCATTAAGTAAATAAGCATCCTGACTGATTAAATCAAGATTTTTCTCTGCCACTGACATCATTTTATTGTAATCCTTAGATTTGAAGAACAGATCTGTTAGGACAGTTTCTTCGACCAAGCCATTACTGTTTTTAACGAAAACCAGGGTGTTGTTAGGCTCATCATGACGAATGGTCCACTCGATACCGATTCGGTTATCTTTGTTTAAAAGTTCTGTGGCATCTTGCAACCAGCTTGAATCAGGTTTTTGTTGGCTGTTTTGCAATCTGGGTGAATTCATTAATACTTCAATCACCTTTTCATCGTAAACCAACGCCAATTTTTCTGTTATTAATCTGACTTCTGTTTGTTCTTTAACCAAACGATACAACACATCATCGGTAATCGGTGGCTGATCCTGATGATGAAAAAGCTGGATATTATCCAGTGAACGGTTCAACAAATATTCGTTCATTTCTTCATCATCTTTCATATAGTGTTCTTGTTTGCCTTTTTTGACCTTATACAAGGGCGGCTGGCCGATGTAGACATGGCCACGCTCAATTAATTCAGGTGTCTGACGGTAAAAGAAGGTTAATAATAATGTTCGGATGTGTGATCCATCGACATCAGCATCCGTCATAATAATAATTTTATGGTAACGTAATTTATCGGCATCAAACTCCTGTGGACCGATTCCACAACCTAACGCTGTGATTAAGGTGCCCACCTCTGCTGAAGACAGCATTTTATCAAAACGGGCTTTTTCCACATTCAAAATTTTACCTTTGAGTGGGAGTATCGCTTGGTTCTTACGGTTCCTGCCTTGTTTCGCGGATCCACCGGCCGAATCACCTTCCACCAGGAATATTTCTGAAAACACCGGATCTTTTTCCTGGCAATCAGCCAGTTTACCGGGCAATCCGGCAATATCCAGGGCATCCTTACGTCGAGTCATGTCTCGGGCTTTACGTGCCGCCTCACGCGCTCTGGACGCATCTAAGACCTTTTCCGCCAGGACTTTAGCTTCTTGTGGGTTTTCCAGCAAAAATTCGCTTAAATACTCACCCACAGCGCTTTCCACCACACCTTTAATTTCTGAAGACACCAGTTTATCCTTGGTCTGGGATGAAAACTTAGGATCCGGTGATTTGACAGAGATAACAGCGATTAAACCTTCACGACAATCATCACCTTGTAAGGATATTTTCTTTTTAGCCCCTTCGTTAACAAAGTTGTTCATGGTGCGCGTTAACGCCCCGCGGAATCCGGCTAAATGAGTACCACCGTCTTTTTGGGGTATGTTGTTGGTAAAACAAAAAACTGATTCACGATAGGAGTCTGTCCACTGCATGGCCACTTCAACAGATGTCCCGTCATCCTGCTCCCGAATAAAATGAACAACCGTTTCGTGTAAAGGTGTTTTACTTTCAGCCAAATGATTCACAAAGGATGCAATACCACCTTCATACTCAAAGACTTTTTCAGTTGCGGTGCGCTCATCTTTTAAGACAATACGAACGCCCGAGTTTAAAAAAGACAGTTCCCGTAATCGTTTAGCTAAAATATCAAAGTGATATTCTACATCCGTAAAGATGTCTTTGGATGGTTTAAAAACTATCTTCGTTCCTGTTTCTTCAGTTTCTCCGACGATGTTTAAGTCTGTATCGGGAACGCCCATGCGGTAAACTTGCTGATATATTTTACCATTGCGTTTAATTTCCAGATCCAGGCGTTCACTTAACGCATTGACCACAGATACACCCACACCATGTAAACCACCGGATACTTTATAGGAATTATCATCAAACTTGCCACCTGCATGGAGCACCGTCATAATAACTTCTGCGGCAGATTTACCTTCTTCATGAATGTCGGTGGGGATACCGCGTCCGTTATCACTGACCACAATTGAACCATCGGCCTGAATTTCCACTTCAATGGTATCACAATGCCCTGCCAGGGCTTCATCGATTGAATTATCAACGACTTCAAAGACCATGTGATGTAAACCGGTACCGTCATCGGTATCTCCAATATACATACCGGGACGTTTACGAACCGCATCCAATCCTTTGAGTACTTTAATATTCGACGAATCGTACTTTTCTGACATGATGTCAACACCTAAATAAAAGATCAATTATAGCATTAAAAGCGTTTATTAACGAGACCGTCTCAGTGGCTTATCAGCGCCTAATACAGCCTTGCCCTGGAAGCTGAGAAGTGATTCTTTAAGCTGAATGTAAGGTGGCATTGTTGTGCCTGTTTTGTTTCACGTGAAACACTTCACATTGAGAGAAATAAGGTTGAACAGTCTCAGCATTCACCGTGGTGATAAAAAGTTGTCGTTTTTGTTCTTGAAGGTAATCAGACAGTAAAGCTATGGCACGATTATCTAATTCTGAATCGATGTCATCTAAACAAATAACAGCTGTTTGCGGTTTTACGTGTTCGAAGATTTCAATAAAAACAAGGTACATAATAACTGCCAACATTTTCTTTTGTCCGCGTGATAAAACCACTTGGGCAGGTTGTTGATTAACCAGGCATTGTAAATCAGCCTTATGAATACCCACCGTGATAAAACCTTGTTTTAAATGGTGCTTGTGTTTTTCATTTAATTCTTGATGTAAATCTTCGCCACGCCACCCTTTATGATAACGCAGGGTTAAATCAGTTAACGTCGGAAGGAATTGTTGAGCCAACGCACTAAAACGGACTTGTATTTGATCGACAACCTGTTGCCTTAAAAGATGAACCTGATGCGCTAACTGTGCATATTGTTCTTGCCATAGTGACACGTCTTGTAACAGTTCACGTTTGAGTAGTTTGTTTAGATGTTGTTGGAGTTTCTGTGTTTTTTTCCAGATCATCAAATAATCAGGTTTCACGTGAAACACCAACCAATCAAGATAAGAACGTCTAAAGCTGGGTGCATGATCAACCCATAAAAAAGCATTCGGATCAATGGCGATTACCGGAAATTGCTGGGCAATATCCGTTTGTCTCTGAATAATTTCACCATTACATTTGATGCGCTTTTTATTATTAACCGCATAACTGACACCTAATTTATCCACTGTGCTGTTATGAGACCGCTGGTACTCGCTGAATACAGTGAGTTCTTTTTGGCTGTGTTGGATTAAATCAGCACTTTTGGGGTGTCGGAATGATCGTCCGGTGGATTGCCAGTATATGGCTTCGATCAGGGCTGTTTTGCCGCTACCATTATCGCCGTCAATAAGGGTGATTGTTTCGTTGAATGATTGTTCAAGGTTTTCATAACAACGAAAATGTTCAAGAGAAAGTTTTTTTAAAAACACCTCTATATACGTAAAGGCATAACGACAAGGCGACAATCAAGCCGATCCGGATGCTTAATTAAACAACTGGATAATGGATCTTTAAAACTAAACTGAACGTCTTCATGATCAATGACATTAATGGCATCCAAAAGATAATTAACATTGAAAGCGGTTTCCATGTCTGTGATTGTGGTGTCCACCTCAATCGAATCTTCAGCTTGTTCCTGATCGGGATTATGGCCGAGAATTTGTAAGTGATTGGTGGATATTTTAAATTTAACACCTTTGTATTGCTCGTTAGATAAAATAGCTACGCGACGCAGTGCTTTTTCTAACGCCACTTTATTGGCGACAAAATCATTATCCATGTCCAGAGGTATTACAGACTGATAATCAGGGAATTTACCGTCAATCAGTTTTGAAGTCATGCGCGTCCCTTCGACTTCAACGCTTACATGGTTTTTACCTAAATGGATGGCAATGTCCTGATCAATATCCCTGATCATTTTATTCAATTCCATCACCCCTTTCCGTGGAATTAAAATCTGTTTATTAATACCGGCTTCATTGTCATAATCAGCTTCCGATAACGCCAGCCGATGACCGTCAGCAGAAACACATCGGATTTTATCGCTGAGTATTTCAAATAATAATCCATTTAAGAAATAACGCACATCATGACTGGCCATACAAAACAAGGTTTGTTTCAGCATGCGAGCCAATTCCTGGCTATCAATATGAATTGTTTCAAAAGTTTCGACGTCTTCTAATAATGGATATTCATTGGCAGATAATGTGCTTAAACTAAAACGGCTTTCTCCGGATGATATGTCACAATGATCATCATCAATCGTAAAAGACATGATTGAACCGTCAGCCAGTGATTTACAAATATCCAGAAGCTTTTGCGCGGGCAGTGTTAATTCACCTTCATATTCTGTGTCAACTTGGGTCTTGCTGTTCATTTCCACTTCTAAATCGCTGGTGGTTAATGTCAGTTCACCCTGGCTGATTGAAAATAATACATGGCTAAGTATGGGTAATGTGCCTTTTTTTTCAACAACACCGCATATCTGATTTATCGGTGCCAACAATTGTTCTCTTTGTATTTTAAATAACATAGTATTATATATAAAAATAGTTATTATTATAGTGAATAACTAAGTGGTTAACTTACTTAAGTTGTTGATTTTTAATACTTTTTCCCGGGTTAGCCGGGTTTATAACCTGTGGATAACCTGTGGCTAAAAACCACCCCCTGGAGTTATCTCCAGCTTATCCACAGTTTATTAACAACTTATTCTATGAGTATATTCACAATCTTTTGCCGGTCTTCAGACAGCTCTGATTCTTGTTTTAATAAATCGTCCATTTTACGGTAAGCATGTAACACCGTGGTATGATCCCGACCACCAAATAGCTCACCGATTTCAGGGTAACTTTTATCTGTTAACTCTTTACTGAGAAACATGGCCATTTGTCTGGGTCTGACAATGGAACGTTTTCTGCTTTTACCCAAAAGTTCTGATAATTTAACATTGTAATATTGTGCCGTTGATTTTTGGATATTTTCGACAGAAACAATTTGATGATTAACTTTAAACAGCTCTTTTAGGATTTGTTTGGTGTATTGTAAATCAATTTTTTTCCGGGTGAAATTGGCATTGGCTTTTAAGGTACTTAAAGCACCTTCTAATTCCCGGATATTGGAATTAAGTTGCTTGGCGATAAAATGTGCCACCTCATCACAAATATCAACATTAATCATGGCGGCTTTTTCTTTTAATATCGCCACACGTGTTTCATAATCCGGTGGATCAATGGGTACCGAAATGCCCCACCCTAAGCGAGATTTAAGCCGGGATTCTAAACCATTAACTTCTTTTGGATAGCGGTCACAGGTAATAATAACCCGCTTTTGTCCTTCTAATAAATAATTAAAGGTATGAAAAAACTCTTCCTGGGAGCGTTCTTTTCGGGCAAAAAACTGAATATCATCAATCAACAAAGCCGTCACAGATCGATATTTTTGTTTAAAGGCATCCATGGATTTTTGCTGAATGGCTTTCACCATCTGATTCACATAGATTTCTGAATGCAAATAACACACCACTTCTTTTGGGTTGTTCTTTTTGATTTCATTGCCAATGGCATGCAGTAAATGAGTTTTTCCCAAGCCGGTACTACCATAAATTAAAAGCGGATTATTGTCCTCAACCCGTGTGGCTGTGGCTGTTTGTAACGAAGCCGCTAAAGCGATGGTGTTGGATCGTCCCTCAATAAAATTAGCAAAGGTGAAACGCGGATCTAAATGATCATTTATTTTAATCCGTGATGGTTTGTTTTTTGTTGGCGACGTGGTTTGTGGTTGACTGTTTATTTGTTTGAGTTTTAACTGAACATCCATGTCCTCTCCGGATATCTCTTTTAAAACAGCTTTAATATAAGTGAGAAAATGACTGCGAATCTTGTTCAGAATGATATCATTAGATGCTTCTAAGGTAATGGAGTCATGCATTAATTGAACGTCCAGTGGCCTAATCCACAACGTAACTTGATCCTTCGGTAACACTGTTTCTAAGCGCTTAAGACAATTTTCCCACATGGTTTATTCGATAATCAGAAAAGAACAAAAATACAGACAGCCAAGTATAGCAAGATTGACCTGGAATTGATATTCCAATCAACGTTCGATTGTTTGGCTTGAAGGCAATAAATAAAGCTTTAAATGCCTTGAAAATCAAGCCAAAAAGATTTAAACTTGCCGACCTTTTTAGCCGGTGGATAAATTGACTTATCTCACCGTTGCTGCATTGTCAGGTACAAGATGTACTCAAACATGATTATTTAGGTGACACAACATGAAAAGAACTTACCAACCAAGTAAAACAAAACGCGCCAGAACACATGGCTTTCGTGCCCGCATGAAAACCCGTGGTGGACGCGCTGTCATTAATGCACGCCGCGCCAAGGGCAGAAAAAGACTGGCTGCTTAATAAAAGATATCTGGCTTAGGTATCACCGGGTGTGAAGGTATAAATTACAAAGGTGTGCCTTGCAACGATTAACCAAACACCAAAGAATCAGAACCCGACCCGAATACGGTCGGGTTTTTAATCAGTCCAAGAAAATTCACTCCCCTCATTTCAAATTAATGGTTCATTGGACCATGCAAGATCAGCCGGCGAGATTGGGTTTGATTATCAGTAAAAAAGCAGCCCCAAAAGCGGTGGACAGAAACCGAATTAAACGACTTGTGAGGGAATCTTTTCGCCAACAACAATCGCTCAAATCAGCCGATTATGTGGTGATGGCAAAACCTTCAGTTAAACAATTAACCAACCAACAAGTGTTTGAATCCTTACAACACTTATGGCAGCGGATTTAAGAGAATGAATAATCAAAAAAATATTTACCTCATAATTATGATGTTTTTAGGTTTTTTGTTGTATGTGCAATGGCAAAAAGACTATTCAGTGACTGATGAATCAACCGAACAACAACAAAGCCAACAAAACACATCGACTCAAATTGATTCAGACACCCCCGCAGCGGTAAAAGAAACACCCATAACAGCCAATGATGCGGATATCCCCAAACCCACTGCACCTGTTAATAATGGACAAACACCGGACATTCAAAGTACCCAGTCAAGTCCAACAGAGATCATCAGCACGGTTGAAACACCCCTGCTCACATTACAATTTTCAGCGCAAGGCGGGGCGCTGGTATATGCTGAATTAAAACAATACCCTTTAAAAAAGAATGAGGCTAAAAATGTCATTTTAATGGACTATCGTGACCAGCCATACCGGGCTGAATCCGGATTGGTGGGGGAACAAATAAACTTTACCCATAAGGATATTTTTTACACCGATCAAGGTGATTTAACACTCAGCAATACCCCTGAACAACTGGTACTTAAAACCAACAAACAAGGCGCCACCCTTACCAAAACCTATTATATCGATCCGCAAAGTTATGAAATTAAAGTCACCCAACAGGTCGATAATCAAACCGGACAAACCATTAATTTAAGCGATTACCAACAAATCAAACGTAATAACCCCTGGAAAGATGCATCACCTTCATTCACTGATGCCGGGCGTTATTCATTTAAAGGTGTGGGCTATTTCGATATTGAAAATGGTTATGAAACATTGGATTTTGATGATTTACAGGATGAAAAAATCAACAAAACCATGGGTCCCGGTGCCTGGATTGCCATGGTTCAGCATTATTTTTTTACCGGTATTGTACCTGAAGCGGAGCAGGTTAATATTCAAACCCAGTACACCGCAGGCAGTCGCTATCCGTATTTAATTCGTTATATTGCCCCGGCCAAAACCATTGCTTCAGGTAGCCAGTCCGAGTTTAATTCAACCTGGTTTGTAGGACCAAAACTACAAGATGAACTACCGGCTGTTGCCCGGGGTCTTGATTTAACCGTGGACTACGGAGTCTTTACCGCCATTTCAAAGCCCTTGTTCTGGTTACTGGAAAAAATTCACGGCTTTGTCGGTAACTGGGGTTGGGCCATTGTGTTATTAACCATTCTCATTAAATTGGTGTTCTTTAAACTCTCAGAAGCCCAATATAAATCCATGGCACGCATGCGCCAACTGCAACCCCGGATTAAAACCCTGAAAGACCGTTATAAAGATGATAAACCCAAGTTTAATCAGGAAATGATGGCCTTGTATCAAAAAGAAAAGGTGAATCCTTTGGGTGGTTGTCTGCCGATTCTAATCCAGATTCCGGTGTTTATTGCACTGTATTGGGTGTTACTGGAATCAGTCGAATTACGTCAGGCCCCTTTTATCTTATGGATTCAGGACTTATCCAGTCCGGACCCTTATTTTATCTTACCGGCCATTAACGCCATTGCCATGGTGATGACACAACGCTTGTCCCCGACACCGGGCATGGATCCGATGCAGCAAAAAATCATGAAGTTTATGCCGATTGCATTTTCTATCATGTTTGCCTTCTTCCAGGCGGGTCTGGTCTTGTATTGGGCGCTAAACTCAGTGTTGTCATTAGGTCAGCAATGGGTGATTACCCGACGCATTGAAGCCCAGGGCAACACCCAGCCTGTTAAAACCAAAAAAACAGATAAAAAGCAAGACAATAAAGAAGATTAAAGATTATGAATCCACATAACGACACCATCGCGGCCATTGCCACAGCGCCGGGTACCGGTGGTGTCGGTATTATTCGGATTTCCGGTTCAGATGCGTTTGAAATCGCCGGTCGCTTAGCGAATAACACTCATTTTAAACCCCGTTTTGCCCATTTCAGAGAATTTTTTAATGCTGAACAACAGCTGATAGACAGTGGTTTGTTGCTGTATTTTCCGGGGCCTGGTTCTTTTACCGGTGAAGATGTGGTAGAAGTTCAGGCCCACGGTGGTCATGTTGTTATGCATATGCTGCTGGCAGAAATTATTCGATTGGGTGCGCGCATGGCCAGACCGGGAGAATTTTCAGAGCGGGCTTTTCTCAATGAAAAAATGGATTTGGTACAAGCCGAAGCCATTGCCGATTTAATTTCAGGTGGCTCTGAACAAGCGGTTTTAGCCTCGCAACGGTCCTTACAGGGTGAGTTTTCAGCCCACATTAATGCCTTATTAAAGCAACTGATTGAAACCCGGGTGTGGATTGAATCGGCCATTGATTTTCCTGAAGAAGAAATAGATTTTCTGGCCGATCAACAGCTCAGAACGCAATTGTCTGCATTGAATCAAGCCCTGATAAACGTCCTGGAAAAAACCCAGACAGGTGTGGTCCTTAATCAGGGCATCAGCATCGCCATCATCGGTGCGCCGAATGTCGGTAAATCATCGATCTTAAATGCCCTCACCGAAGAACAGACGGCCATTATTTCCGATATTGCCGGCACCACACGTGATGTGATTAAAGCCGATATTTTAATCCATGGCATACCGGTGAAACTGGTGGATACCGCGGGCATTCGGGAAAGTGATGATCCGATAGAACAACAGGGTATCGAACGGGCACGGGCGGTGCAAGCCAGCTGTGATGTGATCGTTACGGTATATGATGGCAGCCGGGTTATTGAACAGATAGCTCAAACCAGACCCAACGAATTATCCGTGCTGAATAAAATTGATCGATTACATCCGGATAACCAGAACCTGAAAGTCGATGCGCACATGTCGGCAAAAACCGGCGAAGGACTGGATGGGTTTAAACAACAGATTATTGCTTTGGTTTCAAAGGGTGATATCAGTGAAGACACCTTTACCGCCCGCCAGCGACACATTGAACAATTAAAATTGACCCAACAACATGTGGCCACAGCCGAGCAGCATCTGGCGGATAACATCGGTGAACTGGCCGCCGAAGAATTACGTCTGGCGCAAGCGGCGCTGAATGCCATCACCGGTGAATTTACTTCTGATGATTTACTCGGTGAAATTTTTTCCAGTTTTTGTATCGGTAAATAACAAGACCCGTAACAGATTCTTTTTTCTTCCTTAATCTTGTGCCATGATAAGCACATGGCCTTTAGATCGATTCAAACCAAAACCTTTTTCTTGCTGCTCGGTATGACCTTGAGTATGGCACTGGTGCTGGTATTAACCATATCATTAAGTTTTGACCGCGGCTTTAGCCGCTATAAAAAAAACATATATGCCGAATTAAACCAACAGGTGGTGGATCAACTGGCGCGTTTTTATCAACAACATGGTGATTGGACACGAATCAAAAACGAACGGGGTTTATGGCATCAAATTCTTATCAGCAGCTTAATCGAACAAGAAGGTCAGGATACGGTCAGACGCCGGCCGGTAAACCGCAAACATTTTAAATATCACACCTTATTAACGGTGGATAAAAACCGGGTGATTGGTCACCCATTACATCATCACCCGAAAATGATGGATTTACCGATTAGGATAAATTCTCAGTTGGTGGGTTATTTACGGGTGCCGGACAGCACCACTTTCATCAATAAAATCGACCGTAGTTTTAATCATACCATGCAAAAATGGTTTTACGTTCTGTTGTTGGTGGCGCTGGTGTTAACTTTATTGCTAAGCTGGCCTATTTCAGGCTATTTTACCCGCCCCATACGGCGATTGAATCAACATGTCAAAACGCTCACTGAGGGTCAATATGGTGATACAGTTAATTTTCGTCGCCGCGATGAACTCGGGCGACTGGCATCCAATTTAAGCCAACTCAGCCAGACCCTAAAAGCTAATCAGACCACACAAAATCAACTGTTTACCGACATTTCTCATGAGTTAAGAACCCCGGTATCGGTTTTACAGGCACAAATTGAAGCGATACAGGATGGTATTAAGTCTTATAATATTGAACAACTGAATAAATTGCATCAGCAGGTGATGACCTTGTCGTTACTGATTAATGACATTCAGGATCTGGCCGGCTCGGAAATGGGTGCTTTACAATACCGCAAAAACCCGCTGAATATCAGTGAATTGTTGACCACAGTATTGGCTGATTTTAAGGAAGAATTTAAACAAAAAAAAATTCAGCTAACATCCGATATTGAGAGCCATATTTTCATGAAAGGTGATGAATTAAGGTTACGACAACTCATTAACAACCTGATTAAAAACAGTTGTAATTACACCGATTCACCGGGCACCGTATCTGTACAGCTCAGCAGACACGGACAAACCGTTAAGCTGCTGATTGAAGACAGTCCGCCGGGCGTTGAGCTACACCTACAAGAAGATATTTTTAAACGGCTGTATCGCATCAACCCCGATCGCAATAAACAGTCTGGTGGTTTTGGCATAGGTCTGGCACTGGCTAAAAACATCGTGCAAGCTCATGGCGGTCAGATTAAGGCGTTAGATTCCACACTGGGTGGGCTGGCCATTGAGGTCATTTTGCCGTTAAATGAGGGTGATCACAATCATGTCTGAATCTGTATTAATCGTAGAAGATGAAGCTTCACTGGCAGAGCTGCTGGCAGCCTATCTGCAAAAAGAACAGTTAAGCAGCCACACCATTGGCCGTGGTGATGAAGTTTTGTCCTGGCTGAAAAGTCATCAGCCACAGGTGATTATTATGGATTTGATGTTACCGGGTCAGGATGGTTTAAGTTTGACCCAGCAGATCAGAACATTCAGTGAAGTACCCATTATTATTACCACCGCGAAAGTGGCAGAAATTGATCGCTTACTGGGTCTTGAAACAGGTGCTGATGATTATGTTTGTAAACCTTATAGTCCGCGTGAGCTGGTGGCGCGGGTGAAAGTACAATTACGACGCCACTCTGGCATTAATCAGCACAACAATGAGGACATTAAATTAAATCCCGATCAATTATCTGTGCGCTATGGTGAGAAAAAAATACAACTCACCACCGTTGAATTTAATATGTTACAGGCCCTGTACCAGGCGAAAGCTCGGGTTCTGAGTCGTGATCAGCTAATGAACCGTGCTTATTCTGATTACCGGATAATCTCTGATCGGACCATCGACAGTCACATTAAAAAAATCCGAAAAAAACTGAAAAAACTGGATGACCGGGAATTTATTCAATCCGTTTATGGCTTGGGTTATCAATATATCGGCTAAATAAATGAATATTTAAAACACCTGCATAATTTTTGCATATTCTTTAAATAAAATAGTTTATACATTGGACAGTATGTCAATGAATTTAACCATTAAGCGGAGTAAAACCATGAAAAAGTTAATTGTAATGAGTGTTCTGTTATTCAGCGGACTGGCACTGGCCGGACCGGAGCACAAACACCATAAAGACCTTAATCTGACCGATGAGCAACGCAGTCAGGTGGAAGCCATTATGAAGAATAAGCATGAACGCATGCAACAGGTCCGTGAAGAGATTCGTCAGGATACCGAACGCCAACTGGCCGAGGTGCTGAACGATGAGCAAATGGAAACCTGGAAAGCCAAGCAGAAAAAACGTGCTAAAGCGATGAAGAAAAATAAGAAAAATAAGAAAAAAATGAAACATAAAAAGCAACATCGACGTGAACATAAGCGTTTAATGAAAGAAGATAATCAATAAACGCCCATTTTAATAAACCCATAACGCCACCCATCAGGTGGCGTTTTTTTATGTCTTCAGACAGAAATTGCTATAATGATTGATTTGTAGGGGATAAATGATGAAATTAGGCGCTTTTTCTGTGAGTTTACCGGTTAAAAATTTAGCCAAATCGAAAGAGTTCTATAAGCATTTAGGCTTTGAGCAATTTGCAGGTGATGGTCAACATTATCTGATTATGAAAAATCAAGAGACCCTGATTGGCTTGTTTGAAAACATGTTTGAAGAAACATTACTGACATTCAATCCCGGCTGGGATCAGTCAGCCAATCAATTAGAGGATTATGATGATGTCAGAGCAATTCAGCAAAAATTGATGGATGAAAACATCAAATTAGAGCGCCATTGTGACTCGCAAAGCCAAGGCCCTGCCAGCATAGTGGTCAAAGATCCGGACGGTCATACGATATTAATCGATCAGCATGTCGAATAAGCAGCGCTGTCAATGGGCGCACAATGCCACATCCTTAGAAAAAGAATACCATGATTATGAATGGGGACAGCCGGTTTATGATGATAAAAAATGGTTTGAGTTTTTGCTGTTGGAAGGCGCGCAGGCGGGATTAAGCTGGTCCACCATCCTGCATAAACGCGAAGGTTACAAAAAAGCCTTTGCTGGTTTTGATTTTGAACAGGTGGCTCAATTTACTGAAGACGATCAGGCACGATTAAAAGAAAACGCAAGTATCGTCAGAAACCGGCTTAAAATTGCATCCGCTGTCAGCAATGCACGGGCCTTTATCAAAGTACGCCAGGAGTTTGGCAGCTTTAACGACTATATCTGGCAATTTGTGGATGGAAAGCCGATAATCAATCATTGGTCTGAGCCCGGGCAGGTTCCTGTCACCACCCGCGAATCCGATGCCTTAAGCCGTGACCTAAAAAAACGCGGCTTTAAATTTGTCGGTAGCACCATTTGTTATGCACTGATGCAGGCCACCGGTCTGGTCAACGACCACACCACCGATTGTTTTTGTTACGATAAATCCTTAAGGAGTTAAATGATGTCAAAACTATGTACATTTTCTGTGCTGATCAGCGCTTTATTATTAAGCTTCGGTATTCAAGCCGGAGAATCTTCGGAAGAAAATGACTCTCAATCTTTTTTTAACAACATGAAAGATTTGTGCGGTGAAGTCTTCACCGGTGCCAGCACCTACCCAGATGATCCTGATCATGATTTTGCCGGCAAAAAACTGGTGGCAGATTTTGCCGACTGCAGTGAAAATCAAATTCGCATTAAATTTGCCGTCGGTGAAGACCATTCCAGAACCTGGGTGGTAACGCAATCTGAAAAAGGCATATTGCTAAAACATGACCACCGCCACGCCGATGGCACGCCCGATGACGTGACTAATTACGGTGGCTGGGCAAACAAATCCGGCACGGCCTATAAACAATATTTTGAAGCCGACCAGGAAACCGCGGATCTCCTCCCGGAAGCTGCGACCAATGTCTGGATGTTATCGTATGATTCAGAAACACAAGTTCTGACTTATGACTTAAAACGCCACAATAAACCCCGATACCAGGCGCAGCTTACACCGCAAAACTAATTGTCATTAAGTATCTTGGTCGTGTCATAAATAAGTCATAACCGGTGAGTAAAGTAAGGGCTTTCACAATGAACAAAGAGATGAAAGCCTTTTACTTTTTGGAAGATGATAATTTAGATCATTTACCGGCTGATGCGCAGTTAGTGCCTTTTGACATTAACTACATTGATCCACTGATTAGTCCGATTTCTGATCCGCAAACACCCAAAACCGGGCCATCAAAAAAGTTACCAGCGGCACTGACAGAAGCAGTAACGGCAGGGCTTGGTAGGAATAATCCAGATGCCAGTAATCCACCAGTAGCAGTACCCCGCCCTGGTGCAGAAATAAAGCGATTAAAGACGAGATAACAAATTTTGGAAAACGGTTCTGGTGACGGCCGGTGTCTTTAAATGAATAGTGGTAATGACCGAGATAAGCTGTAAATAAACCGCCGATAAAGCCCAGTGCATGGGCATAAAAAGGTTTAATCAACAAATATTCATGGCTTAAAAAACCAATACCAAAATGCACCACGGTGGCCAAACCGCCGACCAGTCCATAGCGAAACAATAAAGCGAAGGTTTCTTTATTCAGCATTAATATAAACCTGTTTATCTTTCACAGAAAATGGAACGGCTTTTAGTGTGTCGCCGGCACAAGGACCGCTGGTGCAGTAACCGTCTTCGGTTTGAAAGGTGGCGCCGTGGGCCGGACATACCACTTGTTTATCCGGGGTTTCTAAAAACTCACCCGGGGCATAATCCAGACGCCGACCCTGGTGCGGGCAAAAGTTTCGGTAAACATAGATTTTTTCGCTGACTTTTTTCACCATATAAGTATCTTCATCAGTGTCGTCGGGGGTAAAGGTCATCCATTGATCATCCACCAATTCATCGATATGGCATAACAGTTGTGACATCAGCGTTGCGAATACTGTCTGACGGCATCGACAAGTACCGCCACTTTCTCAGGTGACATATCCGGTTGCATGCCGTGACCCAGGTTAAAAACATGACCGGGTTTTGGGCCATAGCTGTCAAGTACTGTTTTGACCGACTGGTCAATGTATTCATCCGGCGCATATAACACCGCAGGATCAAGATTGCCTTGTAAAGCCACCTGACCACCGGTTTTAAGTAAAGCATCTTTAAGGTCTATGGTCCAGTCAATGCCGAGACCGTCACAACCGCTGGCGGCCAGCGATTGGAGGCTTTGGTTGGCGCCTTTGCTGAACAGCACAATCGGGGTGTCGGTGTAACCGGCGTCTTTGATGCCATCGATAATTTGGCGCATGTATTTCAGCGAAAAGCGCTCGAAATCATGGGGTGATAAAACCCCGCCCCAGCTGTCAAAAATCTGCACCGCTGAAGCGCCACTCTCAATTTGACCAATTAAATAATGCACCGTGGACTGTGCCAGCTTATCCAGTAACCGGTGGGCGGCTTCCGGGTTTTTATACAGCAATGACTTGGCTTTGGCGAAGGTTTTGCTGCCACCATTTTCAATCATATAAGTCAGCAAAGTCCAGGGACTGCCACAAAAGCCAATCAGCGGCACCCGACCGTTTAAAGTCTTCACTGTTAGACTGATGGCATCCATCACATACTGCAGATCATCGGCTTCGGGGATTGGCAGCTGGTCGATTTGTTTGACATCCGTAATCGGATCAGAAAAACGTGGGCCTTCACCCTGAACAAAATGTAAACCCAGGCCCATGGCATCGGGGATGGTGAGAATATCAGAAAAAATAATCGCCGCATCCAGCGGAAAACGTTCCAGGGGCTGAATGGTGACTTCGCAGGCCATCTCAGGAGTGCCGGCCAAAGTCATAAAATCACCGGCTTTGGCACGTACTTTACGGTATTCGGGCAAATAACGCCCGGCCTGGCGCATCAGCCACACCGGTGTGCGTTCGGTGCTTTCTCGACGCAAAGCGCGCAGGTATAAATCATTTTTTAATTCCATGACTGTGCCACAACAAAAAAACGGCTATTTTAGCAGTAACCATGCAGATAAACAGCTGTCACCTCGATAGTTTGTTAAAATGCTCGGTTTTTGAACCTATCAAGACTTTAAAGGTCAGACAATGCCAACCCTAAAACATACCAAAACAATGAATAAACTATTGCCCTTAGTATTAATTTTATTGAGCACAAATCTATTTGCCCAAGCCCTGGACAATAACCAATTATCAGCCAGCGATAAAGACTTTCAGCAGGAAGTGATGCGGGCTAATCACATCCCGCAATTATTGCAAGTGGCCGAGGGCACCTTGAAAAAAGGTGAGTTAAAGCGTCATCAGATTGTCTGGCAGCGCTTAGCGACACTACAACCTAATAACCCCCAATTCCAATATGAATTGGCCAAAGCCCATGCTTTGATGGATGAAAAAACAGGGTCATATAATGCATTAGTCAAATTACAAAATGCCGGTTTAAGCTATGAAGTTGACGGTGTTGATTCGTTTAAAAACATTAAAGGCACCAAAGTCTACGACTACATTGTTAATGGCATGGCGGATAATGCCGCGCATTATGGTGAAGGCCAGGTGGTGGCCACGGTTGATGACAGTTTTTCCGGCATGTTGTTTGAAAATATGGTCTATGACAAAAACAAAGAGCGTTTTTTATTGGCCAGTATTCGCAGTGGTGAAATTTATCAAATCGATCAAAATAATACTTTCAGTCCGTTTATTTCAGACGCCAATCCAGAAAAAGGCCCTTGGGGTGCCGTGGATATGGTTTTATCAAAAGATAAAAAATCTATTTGGGTGGCCTCTGCCTCCATGCCGCAGTATAACGGCGTAAGTGAACAAAATCTGGGCAGTGCCATGATCAGCCATTATCGACTTGATAAGGGTGAATTGATCAAACGTTATCAGTTTGATGACATTAAAAGCCCGCAATTAATAACGGCATTACATGTCGGTGCTGAGGGTGGTTTGTATTTTCTTAATGTTTTTAATCAAACCATTTATCAGTTAAAACCTGACAGCGATCAACCTGAAAAAGTGATGCAAATTCCCGGCTTAAAAGCAATCAAAGCCATTACATCGAATGCCGATGAAAGTTATTTGTATGTGGCTGATTTTGAAAAAGGCCTCTTTGTCATTGACGTGGCCAGTCAAAAAGTTGGTAGCATGGATCCTAAAGGCGAACGCTTTTTTACCGGCATCAGTGATTTGTTTTATGCAGACGGTGACTTAATCGGTATACAAAGCGGTGTTTCGCCGGCGCGCGTTATGCGCTTTGATTTGGCACAAGGGTTAATCATCAAAATGAGCTTTCCGATTGAGGCCTCTCATAAAGACTTCGCCACTTTAGGCAATGGCACAGTAATCGGTGATTCTGTTTACTACGTGGCCAATTCACAGTGGAGCAAAATGGACATGGGCGGAAATTTAATCGAAGGAGAAAGCTGGCAACCTGTAAAAATCATCCGATCTCCCATCGATTACCGCATGCAGGAGCACATGGAAAACCAAAAGCGTATGGAAGAGATTAAAAAGAAACGCGGGATAAAATAAGTCCTATAAAACCAACGAAAACCGGTTCATGTGACCGGTTTTCGGGTATTAAAAATGAAATAAACATCAATACAAGTTATCGGCAGGTATAGAGATTAAATTTTATTTATCGATAACACGCAACACAATGGGTTTCCAGTCCTCCACTTTTCGGGGTCTTGCATCAAATGCCAATTGGTAGGATTTACCCGCTTCCAGGTTAACCGTTAAGGTGTCATCATATTTGCGTTGATTAATTCTGGACCTCAGAATTTTATCGTTGGCGTTTAAATACGTAAAATCGATGTTGGCGGAAAACGTTAAGACATGTTCACCCACATCAAGCATAATCTGGTGATTTCTACGCGCAACCGGTTCACCATCCACAGTAAGCAAAGTTAATGGAAATAATTTATGAACCGGCTGATTAGGCGACAAATCAACCACCACCTGCTCAGTTTTGGTCGATTGTTGGGCATGATTCATTTCCGGAACCAGCCATAAAGCAACCATCATTGACAGAATAATCATTTTTTTCATGCGTCATTTCCATAATTAGATTAACCGATAAATTATACTGCTTTCGACTGAATTGAAGATGAACTTAAACACTGCCTGATTAAATTATGATTGAGCAGGCTTAAACCAGCGATTACCTTTAATACGATGTCTAGGCTTGTTGTTGTTCTTTATAATGATTAATCACAAATGACACACAATCATCAAATTGTGTGTTTAAGCGTTGCATGATGTCCTCGCTAACCAGTGAACAGTCGTCATATTCGCCGCTCCACTTAATCAGATTCAGGATGGCCGGTGTCAAAGCAAGACCTTTAGGGGTCAGGGTGTAGATTTTTTTACGACCATTTCGTGGATCTTTGTGTTGTTCCACAACCCCGTGCTGGGTGAGTTTTTTTAAGCGGTCGGCCAGTATATTGGTGGCGATACCTTCTTCACTGTCCATAAAGTGCTGATAACGGCAGCAACATTTAAACAGCATGTCACGAATCACCAGAAAGGTCCATTTATCACCCAATATATCCAAAACATAGGTCATGGGGCATAGGGTAAATTTATAGCTTGATTGGTTGCGCATATTAAAATTATAACTTATCACTTGCAAAACACAAGTATATAATTAAAATAACCATTACTTTTAATATGCAAGTAATGAGAGGTTTAGATGATTAATCGGTTTGTATTGGCTTTTATAGGGGCTTTATTAGTGGCGGTGTTGTTTGATTATTGGTTGTCGAATATGGAAGGTTTTATATGGTTTGCTGAAATTAACTGGGGCTTGGGCGCTTCTTTGCTCGGTTTACAGCAACTTCTGATCTGGTTTTTTGAGGCCGCTGTCGTGGTTTTTGTCAGTTATCCACGAAGAGCCTATAAAAACTCGATAGCCAGAGCTATTCGTATGGGATTAATATTTGGGTTAATTTGTGTAATGATTTGTCATATCAATTTGGCAGTACACCTTGACAGGATTCCAGTTGACTTCCTTATTGAATCTTTGATGCTATTTTCATTGCTGAATACTATGAAATTCATCGCTATGGTTGGTGTGGTTTTCTTACTATTCCATCACCCGCAACTGACTAATCAGGCGGTTAAAAACCGTTAATCAACGGTCACTTGATAAACGTAGGGTTTATTTCAATTAGACTGCCCGATTAAAACTGTAGGTGCACCACCGGATGAAATCCGGTTGGCATCGGCCGCCACATCCTGCATACCTGAAGAAGACATGGCCGACTCCAGTGCGTCGGCTGAATCAAATGGCATCGAAAACATTAGATAAAAAGGCGGTTTGCCCTGCGGTCCATGAGCAAACCGGGTAACGGTGTACGGTTTAGCATCATTAGGAAGACCGGTTTTCTTATGGAACAGTTTTATATGGTCCGGGTAATCTGATTCAAATTGATCGGCATTTTTGGGCTGAGGGTACAGTACGGTGAGATTCATCATTGCTTTGCTCGATGATAAGTCACATTATTATAGACGTTTTTGGACCGCGTCATAAATAAACTTGTTTACTTGAAGGCCTGTCAATGCCCGGTATTAGTTCTTACAGATACCATGATATTGGGTTTAAATCATGTTAATTTGTTATTCATGATAATTAAATAAATTCATTGTATCTACTTTATATAGATCAAAGCTTACTTCTGTATCGGTATTGCTTAAAAAACGGATTGTTCTTTTATTCAGTCCGAAAAAAGGTGTGGAAGATTCCGGATTAATGTCAATATCAATAACAAATTGAAGGTGAGTTTTTAATTTCAGATGTTCTTTTAATCTGTTAATTGATTCTATCTTGGGTTCAAAAATATCAAGCAACTTTTCAATATACTTTTCTAAGTTAATTGCTTTACCCGCTGTAATTTCGTACTTCCAAGAAGTAGATTTTGGT
The DNA here is from genome assembly GCA_947502925.1 of uncultured Marinicella sp. GTDB lineage: Bacteria > Pseudomonadota > Gammaproteobacteria > Xanthomonadales > Marinicellaceae > Marinicella. Next base: position 539,775 of record CANNBS010000001.1, read on the forward strand.
ACAGGATGATTTTTGATCATTACGGATGTTGGTTTGATTTTCAATTCAGTTGTGATGAGTTCTGTATCGAAAAAGTCTGAGTCAAATGAAAATAACAGATAGTTATTACACTCCTTTCCGCTATATGTCAGTTTTTTGTAGGACATTTTAAAGTTATTATGGGCCAGTCACAGTGGTTTAGAAACCACTGTGATAGATATTATAAAATATTAAATTTTTTTATCAGCGATATATTCATCCACCAGTTGTTCCATAATGGTTAAGGGAACAGCACCGTTGGTGAGGATGACGCGATGGAAGTCGCGGATATCGAAATCGTTACCGAGTTCTGTTTGCGCTCTTTCGCGCAGCATAAGGATATGGCGCATGCCCATTTTGTAGGCGGTGGCCTGGCCGGGCATGACGAAGTAGCGTTCGATTTCGGCGATAACATCGGATTCGGCCATGCCGGTGTTTTTCAGCATGTAGTTAATGGCACGTTCGCGGGACCAGCGTTTGGCGTGAATGCCGGTATCGACGACTAAACGCACGGCGCGGAATAATTCAGCCTGGAGGCGGCCGATGTTGCTGTAAGGCTTGCCTTCGTACATACCCATTTCATAAGCCAAGCGTTCAGCGTACAAGGCCCAGCCTTCAGAAAAGGCGGTGAAGGGAATCAGGCGTCTGAAAAACGGTAAATCGTCCTGCTCCTGTTGGATGGCAATCTGGAAATGGTGGCCGGGGATGCCTTCGTGGTAAGCCAGGGTCATCATGCCGTATTTCGGTGTGGCTTTTATATCATGTAGATTGGCATAGAACACACCGGGTCTTGAGCCGTCAAAAGCCGGTCGCTGGTAATAGGCGCCGGGTGAGGTTTTTTCTTTAAATTCCGGAATACGCTGAACCTCCATTTCGGCGGCCGGTACGTTATGGAAGCTGGAGGATAATTCCGGCACAATATCGTCGAGAATGGTCTCGTAATCGGCCAGGATTTGCATCCGCCCTTCTTTGGAATCTGAATAATAGAATTGCTCTGAGTTAGCCAGGTTATCAATACTGGCAGAAAAGCCCTGTGACGTGTCCCAGCCTTCCTGCTCAAGAACATCAAGTATTTCAGCTTGAATGCGATCCACTTCTGCCAGTCCGTATTGATGAATTTCATCGGGTGTGGCGTTGGTGGTGGTGAACAGTTTCAGTGCGGACTGATAATAATCATCGCCATCGGGTAAATTCCACACGCCCTGGTTTTTATCGACCTTCTTATCCAGTTGCACAAAGTAATCAATCAGTTCCCGGTAAGCCGGATAAACCGATGTTTCGATGACTTTCTTGGCTTCCTGTGCCAGTTCTTGTTGTACCGATTCATCGAGTTTAGCCTTGTCCATTTTCTCGAGCAAACTCTCCATTAAAATGCCCTCTTCCGGTGGTGTGTTGACAAAGTTTTCCATTTCCTCCACCACTTTGGTGACCACAAACTGGGGTGGCAGAATACCGAGCTGTTCACGGTGTTTGAGGCCTTCAAGAACCTGAGAGAACTTTAATTCAACGGCTTTAAGGCGAGAAATATAATCTTCGGCATCACCTTCATCTTCGATTTGATGGGTGCTTTCCATAAACGACGGGAAGTTACTTTGCACGCCGAATAACTGGTTCACCGGATAGTTATGAAACCGAAATCGTTGGTTTTCAATGACCACACCCAGTAATGAGCCCAGCACATCTTTGGACATTTTATCCGCCGGGTCCAGATCCTCATCATCATAAGACATTAAGGTGTCGTAGGCTTGTTGCATATCGACCATCATTTGATCACCGGCTTCGATACTGGCGTCATCCAGTTTGGCGTTATGACCATCTATGCCGATGGGTTCTAATATGCGCAGTGAAGAGAGGGTTTCAGGGCTTTCGAGTACGAATTTAAGGGCGGTTTTTCCGAAAAACAGATTAATATTGTAGGGCTTGAAATACCAGACATGAATAAAGAATAAGCCTGCCAGTAACAGCAGCGTGAGCAAAAAAACGCCGAAATATTTAGCAATACGTTTCATTAATAAGTTCCTCTTTTTATCAGGGTGAATGATGGCTTGTTTTGGCATTTTATCGGGCTATCTTTTACAATGGTGTTAATGGTCAGGCCGATAAAGCGTATTTATTGTGTTCTGCCGGAAACCACAAGTCCAGAAATAATGTGCAAAGAGGTGCAAAATATGCAAGAAGTCATGGCTGATTCAGCCCCGGAACCGGTGGGACCCTACCCACACGCCCGCCAGGTGGGCGACTTTCTGTTGCTATCGGGCATGGGCCCGCGTGCGGCAGGGCAAAAAGACATTCCCGGCGTGACCTTGAACAATCAGGGAGAGGTTGTTGATTATTGCATTGAAACCCAGACCCGACAACTTTTTGCGAATTTAAAAGCGGTGTTGGAATCTGCCGGTGCAAAATGGCAAGACCTTGTGGATATTACGGTCTTTCTGACCAACATGGATGATGATTTTAAAACCTTTAACCGCGTTTATGCCGAATACTTCACCGATAATAAACCTTGTCGAACCACCGTTGAGGTGAATAAATTACCGACACCCATCGCGGTTGAATTAAAGTGTCTGGCCTATAAACCACGGGGATAATATTATGCTCAAACCGGTACCACCGTTTAATTTTAAAGCCTGGATTGATGAACACCGTGAACAACTGAAACCACCGGTGTGTAACAAACAGGTTTATGAACAGGATGATTTTATTATTATGGTGGTCGGCGGGCCGAATGGCCGGCGTGACTATCATTATGATGAAGGTCCTGAATTTTTCTATCAGCTGGAAGGTGAGATGTGCCTGAAAACCCAACAAAACGGTCAGGTGGTGGATTACCCGATAAAGGCCGGTGAGATTTTTTTGCTACCACCGAAAATGCCCCATTCGCCGGTGCGTTATGCTGATTCCATCGGTTTGGTGGTGGAGCGTAAACGACTGGCCGATGAGCAAGACGGTTTATTATGGTATTGCGAACACTGTAACCACAAACTGTATGAAGAATACTTTCACTTACGCAGTATTGAAAAGGATTTTTTACCGGTCTTTGATCGATTTTTTGCCGATGAAGAATTGCGCACCTGTGATCAGTGTGGCACGGTCATGCCGGACACCAATCAACTGGAGTTATGATGCTCACCATCGATATTCACACCCATATTTTACCTAAAAAATGGCCTGACTTAGCCAAGCGCTACGGCTACGGTGGTTTTGTGCAGTTAGAGCATGATGGCTGCGGTTGTGCGAAGATGATGAAAGATGGCCGGCATTTTAGGGATGTTGAACCCAATGTTTGGGATCCGCAAACCCGTTTAAATGAATGCGACGAGCATGGTGTGCATGTCCAGGTCTTATCCACCGTACCGGTGATGTTTTCCTACTGGGCCAAGGCTCAGGACACCCATGATTTATCGCAATTATTAAATGATGATATGGCCGCCACGGTGGCAACCAATCCGAAGCGATTTGTGGGTTTAGGCACTTTGCCGATGCAGGCACCGGATTTGGCGGTCAAGGAATTAACACGTTGCGTCAAAGAACTGGGTCTGGCCGGCGTGCAAATTGGCAGTCATATCAATGACTGGAACCTCAATGCGCCGGAATTATTCGAGGTATTTGCTGCCGCGGAAGAATTAGGGGCCGCAGTGTTTGTGCATCCCTGGGATATGATGGGCCAGAAAGACATGAGCGATTATTGGCTGCCGTGGCTGGTGGGCATGCCGGCAGAAACTTCACGGGCCATTTGCTCACTGATTTTTGGCGGTGTTTTAGAGCGCTTACCGAATTTACGCATTGCCTTTGCCCATGGCGGCGGCTCTTTTCCGGCCACATTGGGGCGAATTAAACACGGGTTTGATGTCCGGCCTGATCTGGTGGCGGTGGATAATAATATTTCGCCTGAGCAGTATTTAGACCGGATTTATCTCGACACACTGGTACACGATCCGGCGATGCTGGATTATGTGGTGAATTTACTGGGGCCCGAGCGTCTGGCTTTGGGCACGGATTATCCGTTTCCCCTGGGTGAGTTACAGCCGGGGCAATTAATTCATTCGATGTCGTCTGATGATAAAGTAAAACAGCGTTTACTGGCCGGTACGGCACTGGAATGGCTGGACTTGCGGGCTGATCAATTTAATGTCTGAAGGCAGCACGCACCACGCCGGTATTTCACTGGCGATTCCATTACAGTTTGACGGTCCGCAACCCAATCATTTTGGCGCTGATAAAGCCACCGCCGAGCCTATGCGTAGCGGTGATTTTGTTGGTGATGTGTCGCTCGGCGGTTCATGTCAGGCTGAACAGGTCACAGTTAATCCACATTGTAATGGCACCCATACAGAAACTGTTGGGCATATTATTGAAGACAATCATCGGCACTATGCACCCCATCAGGTGATTCAGTCACCGCTGGTTAAAGCCTATGTGCTGACGGTTAAACCGGTTAACAATTACCAGGGCGATGAAACCTACACACCACCATTACATCAAAGAGATTCCGTGATATGTAAAGATATATTGACAAGTGTAAGTAAATTATTACAGGGTGTAAAGGCCTTAATAATCAGAACTTTACCCAATGACAACAGCAAAAAAAGCCGTCAATATGGCGCTGACAATCAACCGCCCTTTTTCACCCATCAGGCGATGCGCTGGCTGGTTGAGGAAACCGACGTTGACCATTTGCTGGTGGATATGCCGAGCATTGATAAAATGTATGATGAAGGAATATTGTCTAATCACCGGATTTTTTGGCAAGTGGATGAAAGCGGCCGATGGTTGAAGGGTGATCAAAGCCATAAAACCATCACTGAAATGATTTATGTCCCCGATGCCGTTGCAGATGGTTTTTACACCTTGAACTTGCAAGTCGCCGCCTGGCAACTCAATGCGGTGCCGTCCAATCCGGTCTTGCTGCCTGAATCAGTTTAATGGTTTGTTAACCCCGTGTTGCTATAATTATTTCTATGCGGCGTAATATGTTCAGCACAGAAAAGAAAAAGCGAAAAACCGGATGGTGGGTTTTTTTGCTTATATTGGTAGTTATTTTTGTGGGTGTCCGCTTGTACTTACCCACCGCCGCTAAAAACCACGTAAATAAAGTGCTGAATGATTTACCGGGTTATCAGGGTTCGGTAGACGACATTGATATTGCCCTGATCCGAGGCGCTTATGTGGTCACAAATCTCCGCTTACGGCGTCGTGATGCCAAAACCGATGTACCTTTTTTAAACATTCCTCAGGCCGACATATCCATTCAGTGGCGTGCCTTATTTAACGGTAAAATTGTCAGTGAAATTTATCTCACAGAACCCCAGTTAATTTACGTCTTCGAAGACCAGCTACAGGAAGGTCAGCCAGAACCTGAAACCAAGGACTGGACAGAAGCTTTGGATGATTTGGTACCCATTGATATTAATCATTTAAGTATTGAAAACGGCCGTTTGGGTTTGGTTAAGGTCAATGCCGACCCAACTTTGGATATATATATGGATCAACTGCAGTTAACAGCGGATAATTTACAGTTGGTGCGTTCTGATGAGCAAAACCTGCCCTCGCCCGTTCAGGCGAATGCGGTCACCATCGGTCAGGGAAAAGCCACACTCGAAGGTCGGGTTAATATTATCAAGCAAATTCCTGATATGGATATCAGTTTGTCCATTGAGCGTATTGATGCGACGGCGCTCAATACACTGACCCTGCATTACGCCAACATTGATTTTAGCTCAGGTCGGTTGGATATTTACAGCGAGGTGGCGATTGCCGATGGTTACCTGAAAGGTTACCTCAAGCCCCTGTTAACCGATGCCCAGCTGATTGATCAGGGTGATGGTTTTTTTAAACAGCTGTGGGAAGGCGTGGTCGGTGTGTTTAAATTTATCTTTAAAAACCAGTCTACCGACAAAGTCGCCACCAAAATCCCTTTCGAAGGCAACCTGGATAACGTCGAAGCCGGCGCCTGGCAAACCTTCGTCAATATTGTCAGAAATGCCTGGGTTAAGGCTTTTCAGGAAAACATAGATGAAGACATTGAATTTTCAGATGCCCAAAAAGAAGCCGATCAGCAAGACAATGAACTGCCGGAAGACAATCCATAAAAAGCCGCCTAGAAGACGGCTTTATTGACTTATTATAGAGCGATTAATCCATACCCGACCGGAAAATATAATCGGGTTTAAGAATCATGTTTAAATGTGTAATATTGTACTGGCCGCTGAGCACAACCGGATCGGCAGACAGTGGATCGCACAATCCATCAAAACAATAATCTCCGCCAAATTTTACATCCACCATACCTTGGTGACCTTGTGTAAACAGATAATAGCTGTCTGCCGGCAGTCCCGACGTTTGCCAGTATCCTTCTCCATTTGTTAAATAAGCACCCATGAATTCGGCGTTACTGTTATAAACATTGACTTTTGTTGCAGATAAACCGACAGTGGTTTCGCTGTGTAACAATCGACCGGATAAAGTGCCGCCTTGTGGTAAATCAAAATTATATTGGGTTACACCTTTTAGGCCCGAATCAGGACTGGCACCTAAGATAATGGGCGTGCCGGTGGTAACATCACAGCTTGACCCGGGGCAGCTTTGATTGTGGTATAAAATATCAACCCAGTTGCCTGTCGGTATTGTACCTACCCCGATAAATGGCAGGTTTGAACCGTTATTGGTTTTGGCATAATAAGTGCCGGCCGGTAAACCGGATACAGTGAAATGACCGTTCGTATCGGTGGTGGCCCAATTGGCAAACTGACCAGATTGGTTGTACACCAGCACGTGCACATCTTCCAAAGGAAGTCCCTGACTTAAATCTGTGATTGTGCCGGAAAAGGAAAGGCCGCTATTTAAGGCAAAATCAATACCGGTGGTGGTGGCATCCGCAACCGGATCCGGCGACCCTGAATGTGGATCGAAGGCACTGACTGTGATGTTCCCGGTACTTAGATCACAACTGACACCGGGACAATCCACGTTACCAGATGGGTTATACTTTTGCATCACATAGCCGGTGATAAAATCACCACTAAACATACTGCCGGTACGGGCTGTGTAAACACCGGGTCTTATGGCTCTGCTACTGATAAACTCACCGGTCAATGAATCAACCTCAGCTCCACCTGCGACCATGCCATTGCTGTCATAGAATTGGACAAATTGGCGGTACTGATTAATGGGTAATCCGGTTATAAAATCCGTCACTTTACCACTGATTTTTCCACCGTAATCTAATAAGAAGTTGATATTCTTGCGCTGTTCTGCCGGTCCTAAATTGATGGGTGTGCTGCCGATGGCACGTTGACAACCACTGAAAGGACAGTCGACATTGTCATACAACTCACGAATAAAAAACGCATTGCCGAGATCCCCTGCTTGAACAAAATAAGATCCCGGGAGTAACCCCCCTACTGAAAAGGCACCGGTTGCTGAAGGGTTTGATGACATGCCGCTGACAATTTCCTGGGTCAATAAATCACCATTGTTATCATATATGGCCACCTTACCATCGACATCTAAAGGCACAACACCATCGTTGTTCAGTAAGCGGCCGGAAATACTGGCACCCGGTTCCAAGTTAAAATTAACACCACTGGTGGTGGCACCCTGATTGAGCTGTACCACATCACCAAGATCTTCTGCGGCGCTGTAATAACATACATTGCATTGAATATTATTATAAACTTCAGGAATATAAGGGTTGCTGCCTAAATAAGATCGACTTAAAAATACACGGTAAGTGCCGGGAATAATACCGCTGACAGTGTATTGTCCATGACCATCAAGCTGGGTTTCATAATACCAACCATAATAACTGCTGTTTGTTGGATGAAATTCTACGCTTAAATGGTTCACCTGTTGGCCATTAACACCATCAACCAATAAACCGGTTATTTTAGCGCCTAGACTGAGGTTAAAATCATGCCCTGTTGATTGTTGTCCTGCTGATAAAGTGATAACGGCTTGAGGTGGCGGTTCAGCGCCCTGAAAATTCACTGTGCCGGCTGTCGTCCAGATGGCATCAATATAATCATCTGACGGATTGGATGATTTAATGTAATAGTCGTCTTCAGCCAGAGCAACAAACTCATAATATCCTGTGGCATCGGAATAAGTCATATCAACATATCCGCCTGGTGAAGTGTATAGAAAAAGGACTTGGTTCACCACCGGATTAGTGCTGTGATAAACATGACCACTTAGAGACGACGTACCGGATTTGAATATTTTTTTACGCGTGATGTGAGACTTTATCTGAAGTCGTTCTCGGTGGTAATTAAATTCTGCCTGTGAGATCTGTGCTTCATTCAAAGCATCCTGATAAATGGCTAATTCTGTTTGGCTATTGGTTTCAGCGCTTACTACCCATTGGATGCTTAATAGGCTGAGCACCGAAATAAACTGGAAAAAGAAATTGGAACGCATGGTTGTCTCCTAAAATTAATGGTCTCAGAAGACATAACGACATTCGTGATTTTAAGCGGACAAAAAAGCCGCCTAATAAGACGGCTTTTTGATTGACGTTAAATAGAGGTTTAATCCATGCCTGATCGGAAAATATAGTCAGGCTTAAGCACCATATTAAGTCCTGATATATTGTAGGTGCCGCCCAGGACTATGGGTGTGGCAGTTAACGGATCGCATTGACCGTTAAAACAATAACCCCCGCCATATTTCACATCGACCATGCCACCGCGGCCCTGAGTGACCATATAATAGGTATCCGCGGGAAATCCGGATGTTGTCCAGTGACCGTCTATGTCCGTTTCATAACCGCCATAGAATTCTCCCTGGCTGTTATAGACATTGACGCGGGTATTGGCCACGCCGGTGGTTGTTTCGCTGTGAATCAGCCGGCCTGAAAAGGTGCCGCCATCGGGTAAGTCGAATAAATACTGGGGCGCCCCTTTAAACCCGGCATCCGGACTGCCACCCAGCACAATCGGTGTGCCGGTGGTGACATCACAAGCCGAACCGGGACAGTTTAAATTATTATACAAAATATCCACCCAGGAGCCGACCGCAGTCGGACGTAATCCCATAAAGGGCAGATTTGAACCATTGTTTGTTTTGGCATAATAAGTACCGGCCGGTAAACCCGATACGGTGAAATCGCCATTAACATCAGTGGTGGCCCAATGGGCAAAGACGCCCATGCTGTCATAAACCAGCACATGAACATTTTCAAGTGGTAAAGCTGTACCTAAATCGGTGATCGTACCAGAAAAATCAAACCCCGTATCTAAAGCGAAATCAATATTCGGTGTTGTTGCACTGACTGCCACAGTCACATCTGTTGTCGTTAAATCACAAGTGATGCCCGGACAATTAATATTACCCGCTGAATTGTATTTTTCCATCACATAACCGGGCGTAAACTGACCATGGAACATGGTACCGGTTCTCACCGCATAACTACCTGCCGGCATGGCCCGGGCAGATTCATAATTGCCGGTGTTTGGGTCAACAATGGCACCACCAGCCACATTGCCGGCGGCATCATAGAACTGCAGATATTGATTGTTATCATTGATAGGCAGCCCGCTCAGTGCATCGGTGACATTGCCGCTGATTTTTCCACCCTCCTCTAACAGGAAATTCACACCAAGTCGCTGTTCTCCGGGACCCAAATTAATCGGGGTACCGCCGGCGCCGCGGTCACAGCCGGACCAGGGACAGTGGATATTGGCATACAATTCACGGATATAAAAATCCTTGCCCCAATCACCACCCTGAGCAAAGTAAGTGCCCGGTAATAAGCCACCAATCGTGTAGCTGCCGGTGGCGCTCGGATCTTGCAGAACACCCTCAATAAGTTGAGATGACATCAGGTAATTGGTTTCATTAAAAATCATCACCAGGCTATAGTCCTGCAGTGGGTTTACAGAAACATTGCCGAGCACCTTTCCTTGAATGCTGGCACCGACATCGAGGGTAAAATCAATACCTGATTGGGTAAAGCCGTTGCTCAGATTCACCGGGCTACCCATGCCGTCGTAGGCCAATGAATAACAGACATTGCATTGAATATTATTATACACTTCAGGAATATGTAAATTAACATCATAATTCGCTGTTAAATACACATGATAAGTACCCCCTGGAATCCCCCGAACGGTGTAATTGCCCAGGCCATCGAAGGTGGCCAGTGTGAACCAACGAAAAGTAGGGTCTCCGGGTTTGGTGATTTCTACATTCAGGGTTTCCACCGGGTTGCCGGTACCGGTTTCGACCATTTGTCCGGTTAAAGTGGCGCCAATGGTTAAGTTTAGGTTGTGCCCCCCAGAGATGACACCGCTGCCTAAATTGATAACAGCCTGTGGTGGAATTTCGCAATAATTGCAAAACTGGGTGCCGGTATTAGACCAAATGGCATCCACATAGTCATCCGTGTAATCAAAAACAGCTATATAATAATCCCCGGCCGGTAGGTTTGTAAAAGAATACTGACCGCTTGGGTCTGTTATTTGAAAATCCACTAAATTATCGTCATTGGCGTCAAGCAATCGGACGTCAATACCACCGATGCCCACAGCCGCATTCAAAACCTGGCCGCTGATTCCGGAGGTGCCCCGTGGGCCCATGGTTTGATGCCTTTGTGAGGGTATCCGGCTTGTTAACTGACGCGATTTGAATTGAAAATCCCGTTCAGAAATATAATTTTCAAGCCTCAGTTCTTTTAAAAGTTCTAATTGCTGTTCAGCCGATAACCCGGATTTTGCCTGTACCAAACCGGTTACAAAGATTAATGTCAGAATATATAATAATTTTTTCATGGTTCCTCTCCCAAAAATAAGCCTCACATGAGACGTTCTATTGATTATATAACGATATAAAGCGTTGAAACCTGACATATTAATACAAAATTTAAAAATGCGATGTCAGTCATGTTTTTAAACATGTCATATTCATTGTGCGTTCAAAAGACAAACTCGCGACGATCTGTCTCATCGTTTATAATTAAATTTTGACTGAAAAAAGACACATGAAGCACACACTTAAAAACGCCAAAAAACAAGCCGCACAATATGATCAGGAAGATCAGTTGGCCGTTTATCGAAATCAGTTTCATATTCCGGAAAACGATAAGGGCCCTTTGGTGTATTTTTGTGGCAATTCATTAGGCTTACAGCCCAAGAATACGGCAAATGCCATGCAATTAGAGATGGATAAGTGGCAAAACGATGCGGTCAAGGGGCATTTCAGTGGGGATTTTCCGTGGATGACGTATCATGAGTTTTTACAGGAAACCGGGGCTGAATTAGTCGGCGCGAAGCCCTCTGAAGTGGTGTATATGAATTCGCTAACGGCGAATTTGCACTTTTTAATGGTGAGTTTTTATCGGCCCCAAGGTCAGAAACGAAAAATTCTGATTGAAGATCATGCCTTCCCGTCCGATCATTATGCCGCCGCATCGCAGGTGGATTGGCATGGTTTGGATGTTGATAATGACCTGTTGTTATTAAAACCACGCAAGGGTGAAGACACCTTACGAACTGATGATATTTTAAGCACCATAGACGAACACGCCGATCAACTGGCGCTGATTTTATTGCCGGGTGTGCAGTATTACACCGGTCAGGTTTTAGATATGAAAGCCATCACTGAAAAGGCTCAACAACATGGTATTGCCGTGGGTTTTGATTTGGCCCATGCCACCGGAAACCTTGAGATGGCGTTACATGATTGGGGGGTGGATTTTGCGGCCTGGTGTTCTTATAAATACCTTAATAGCGGGCCCGGTGCGGTGGCCGGTGCCTTTGTGCATGAAAAGCATCATGGTGAAAAATTACCGAGATTACAGGGCTGGTGGGGGCATGAAAAAAATACCCGTTTTGATATGGATAATGAATTTAAACCGGCACCGGGGGCCGATGCCTGGCAGTTATCGAATCCACCGATTTTATCGCTGGCGGCGGTGCGGGCATCGCTTGAAGTTTTTAAAGAAGCTGGCGGTATGCAGCCATTAACAGCTAAATCGAAGCAGTTAACCGGCTTTTTGCGACAGATGCTGGAAGACTTCTGTGGCGATAAGGTTAAGATTTTAACCCCGACAGAAGCCCAAGGCTGCCAATTGTCCCTGGTGATTAAATCTGATAAACCGGGTAAAGCGGTGTATCAGGCCTTAAGCGATGCCGGAATTGTGGTGGACTGGCGCGAACCGGATGTGATTCGGGTGGCACCGGCACCGCTTTATAACAGTTATAACGATGCCTATCGTTTTGTCGAAACACTGGTGGCCGAATTATGAGCGAACGTTCTGAAAATATCGTCATTTTAGGGGCTGGTTTGGTCGGATCACTTCAGGCTTTACTGTTGGCGCAACAAGGTTACCGGGTGCGGGTCTATGATAAATTAGCCGATATTCGCCGTCAGTCCATGTCCGCCGGACGTTCCATTAACCTGGCGCTGGCTTCACGCGGCCGTCATGCCTTAGAACAAGCCGGCGTTCTGGACAAAGCTGAGTCATTGTTAATACCAATGCGCGGCCGGATGCTGCATAACCAAAAAGGCGAGCAAAAACTTCAGCCATATGGCTCGCGTGAATCAGAAGCCATTTATTCGGTCTCCAGAGCCGGTCTGGTGAGTTTACTGCGGAATGAAGCCGAAGCCACCGGTTTAGTCACTTTTTATTTTGAGCACAGTTGCGACAGTCTTGACTTCGAAGAAAACCGCTGTCAGTTCAGTCACCGGGAAGCCGATATACACATTGAGTTTGATTATTTACTGGCCTGTGATGGCGCCGGCAGCATCACCCGCCAGCAGATGCAGCAAAACAGCGACGACAGTTCAGTGTTTAAAAGTGAATTACTGGATCATGCCTATAAAGAACTGTACCTGCCACCGGATAAAAACGGTGATTTTCAACTGGATAAAAATGCCCTGCATGTCTGGCCGCGGGATGATTATATGATGATCGGACTGCCTAATCCCGGCGGTGATTTTACCCTGACTTTATTTATGCCAAAAACCGGCGCGGTGAGTTTTGAGTCCATTAGTTCGAAAGAAACTTTGCATGACTTATTTGATGCACAGTTTGCCGACATCAAGCCGCTTATTACGCATCTGGAAGATGATTATTTTAACAACCCCACCGGTAAGCTCGGTACCGTTCGCTGTGGGCGGTGGCATCAGAACAATGTTCTGTTGCTGGGTGATGCGGCTCATGCGGTGGTGCCCTTTCATGCTCAGGGCATGAACTGTGGGTTTGAGGATTGTGTGGCGGTGATGGAGGCCCTGGAACAGAGTAAGCATAACTGGTCGGATTTATTTGCCACCGTGCAAATGGCTCGACAGGTGAATGCCAATGCCATTGCCGATATGTCGCTGGAAAACTATGTGGAAATGCGGGCTGCCGTGAATGACCCCAAGTTTCACCTGAAAAAACGCATCGCCTTTGCCCTGGAAAAACGCTGGCCCGAGACTTTTATTCCACGTTATTCTATGGTGATGTTTCACCGTGTGCCTTATGCTGAAGCCTACGCTCGCGGTCGAGTACAAGAGCGTTTATTGAATCGTTTAAGCCGGGATATGGCGGATGATGCGGATGTTGAATCGGCGCTTGATTTCGATCGTGCCGAACGTCTGATTAAAGGCAGTCTGTCGCCCATTGTTCAGGAACATTAACTAAATATTGACTCATTATGAATCAAGTCAACGAAATTAAACACCCGCTGGTACAACATTTAATCGGTCAACTCCGGGAGCATAACCGTAGCCCGGCGCAGTTTCGGCCGGTGGTGGACAAGCTGAGTTATTTACTGTGCTATGAAGCCCTTAAAAACTTCGCAACAGTGCCTGAAGAAATCAGAACCTGGGCCGGTTCGACTGAAGTGGAACGCCTCGGTGATTCAGGCATCACCGTTGTGCCGATTCTGCGTGCCGGTCTGGGCATGCTGAACGGCGTCATGGATTTACTGCCGGGTGCTTCAGTTTCAGTGGTGGGTTTTGAACGCGATGAAGAAACCCTTAAGCCGCGGTCATATTATGAAAAATGGGCGCCCAATGTGGCAGATAAAACTGCTTTAGTCATTGATCCCATGCTGGCTACAGGCGGTACCTTTTTAGCCACGGTTGAACGTTTAAAAGCAGTGGGTTGTGAGCAAATTCATGGTTTGTTTTTATTGGCCGCACCGGAAGGCCTGGCTGAATTAAAACAGCAACACCCGGATGTCGCCGTGACTGTGGCGGCCGTTGATGATCGTTTAAACGAGCTCGGTTATATCATCCCAGGCTTAGGCGATGCCGGTGACCGGATATTTAATACGGTCGTTGAGTAAGTGAATGCTTTTGGTCTGAGCTGCCTGAAATATACTTTAGGGCCCTTTTTATGGTTACAAGGCCGGCACGTCAGAAAACGCACACCGGTATTACCCGAGCCATACGGTGACCGAACCGGTCAAACAGGTCGTGGCCAGGCGTTGCGGCTACTTATACTGGGTGATTCATCCGCCGCCGGTGTTGGTGTTGCTGATCAACAAGCCGGCTTATTGGGTCATATTCTTCAGGCGCTGTCACCTCATTATCGGGTTGATTATGAATTACGCGCCCGTACCGGCGCAAAAACCCGAGATGCCCTCAATGATTTACAGCAAGCCTTTGATATAGATTGGCCGACTCATCGACAGTTTGATGTGGTTGTCACAGCTTTAGGTGTTAACGATGTGACCGGACAGTTGTCTTTAAAAAAATGGCGCAAGCAACAACGAACCCTGATTGAAACGGTTCATAATCGCTTGCGACCTCAGCTTATGATTGTCAGTGGGCTACCACCAATGCACCTTTTTCCCGCTTTACCGGTTCCGTTACGTTCTTATTTAGGTGCCTGGGCGCATTTATTTAATCAGAACCTGCAACAGCTAAGTAGCCAATATACAAACACCTCATTTATCGCCGTCAGTGATTTACCGCAACCCTTAGATGTGGCCAGCGATGGCTTTCATCCCGGTCCCGCCACGTATCAACGATGGGGTCAGGCGGTGGCGGAATTAATTAAACATTGATAGAGAAGCCTACATGACAGCGCTAACGGATGTGTGTGTGCTATAATTTTTGCCTTTTTGAGCCATCACATAAAGTGGCCAGTTAATTTGTTTAATTAAAATGGGAGATAAGCATGTCTGAAAACCAAACCGCCGCCGGGCCGATTACCCGTGGGCCTTATCCGGAGCTGACGCCACATGCGGTGATTGTCGGTTATTTCTTAGGTGTTATTCTGGCCATTTCCATCGGCTATGCCTCTTTAAAACTGGGCTTTTCCATCGAAGGTTCAGAACTGGCTGCGATATTAGGTTTTGGTATTTTGCGCGGGCTGATGCGCAGGCGTTCGATTGTTGAAAATAATGTCACGCAAACGGTGGCCTCCGGTGTGAACGGCGCGTCTTCAGGCATGATGTTTTCGGTTCCGGCCATCTTTATACTCGGTTACGGCATGGACTTTAATCCCTATGTGCTGACTTTTGGTGCCATTGCCGGGGCGTTTTTGGGGATTGCCTTTATTATTCCGCTGCGTAAACAAATGATTGATTATGAGCGCCTGACGTACCCCGGCGGGGTGGCGGTGGCGTCGATTCTGAAATCACCCGGTGCCGGTATCCGTAAAGCCATGTTGCTGGTGGGTGCCATGGTGTTCTCCGGTGTGGTGCACGTGATTTCACTGGCCTCAGGTGTTGAATACTGGCCTTTATTTGAACAATTAGGTCTGCCTGAATACCTCAACGGCACCTGGTATTTATCCTTAATGACCATTGGTGTGGCCTTTATCGCCGGGCGTGGTGGTCTGGCCTTTATTATCGGTGGTTTTGTCTGTTATTGGGTGCTGGCGCCGTTACTGGATGTCACCGGAATGTTTCCGGTGGTCGATGGTGTGGCGGTAACCGACCCGAATCAGCTGCGACTCATGTTATTCAGACCCACGGGTATCGGAATGTTGATTGGCGGTGCCATTGTCGGTGTTGTCTTTGCCCTGCCCTTAATCAAATCAGCGATTAAATCCATGCAGTCATCCGGCAAAGATGACATGGCCTTAAGCAAAGATGAAATGCCGATTAAACTGCTGTATTTTGCAGTGGTTGGTGCGGCCATTTTATTGGGCGTGATGGCGGTGACGTCAGCCCAGGAAGTGGGCCTGGCACGCGGTATTTTAATGGCGGTATTGGGCACCTTATGGATCTGGATGGCCGGTATTATTTTATCCGAAGCCATCGGCCGCACCAACTGGTCACCCTTATCAGGGATGACCTTAATCGCGGTCACTTTATTGATTATGATTACCCAAATGTTCGGTGGCATGAGTACCGGTCCTGCGATTGTGGCGGCCATTACGGTCGGTGCCGCGACTTGTGTGGCCATGAGTCAGGCCACTGATTTAATGCTGGATTTAAAAACCGGCTATCTGGTCGGCGCCACGCCCCGCCAACAGCAATTGGGCCAGTTTATGGGCGCCTGGCTGGGTCCGATAGTGGTGATTATTTTAATTTTTATGCTGCACGAAGCCTTTGGCCTCGGCGGTAAGGAATTTCCGGCACCGCAAGGTCAGGCACTGGCATCGATGGTGGAAGGCATCACCGGGGGTGATGTGCCCACGGCTAAGTATATTGCCGGTGCCGTGCTGGGCGGTTTATTGTCCTTATTGCAAGCCGGTTTAGGTATTACCGTCGGTTTGGGTTTTTACCTGCCGTTTAGCATTGTTCTGACTTACGCCATTGGTACGTTAATTCGCGAAGTGGTTGATCGCACCAAAGGTAAATCATGGTCAGAAAGTAAAGGCATTCCGATTTCCGCCGGTTTAATCGTCGGTGAAGCTTTGGTCGGTGTGGGTAACGCCGTTTACGTTATCGCAAGCGCAGGATAAAGGAGATAAATGATGAAAAATATAGCTTTTGGATTTGTGGTACTGGCATTTTTAGGCGGGGCTTTTTTAACGTCTTTGGACGAAGAAACGGTTAACTGGACCTATTTTGTGCCGGTGATGGTGCTTGGTTTTATCGGTGCTTTTATTTATAAACATGAGGCCAATAAAGCCGCCACCCATGGTGATGTACTGAAAAATAATATGGCGGTTTTGGATCAGTCTTTACATAACATCGCCAGAAACCTGGTTGAACTCGATGGTAACAAAGACGCCATTCCCACCTATGAGATGCGCTTTGAAATTGACCGTTTATTTCGCGAGGATTTAATGCAGTTTGCTGATGCCCGGGAAAGTATTAAGCATCTTTACGGCGTGCAGGCTTATGCCGATGTGATGAGCTCATTTGCTGCCGGTGAGCGCTATATCAACCGTATCTGGTCAGCTTCAACCGATGGTTATGTGGATGAAGTGCTGTTATACGTCTCGAAAGCCAACAACCAGTTCGAACATGCTCGAGAAGTGTTTGACGCGGCGCGAGTGCAAAAGACTTAATTTAAAAACCCACGTTTTTGCAAGTCACTCCTTATATCGTTCAATGTGACTTGCAGCGATGTAATTTCATAACCCAATTCGGTTTTGGCTTTACTGGAATCGGTGGCGTATTGGTAGGAAATCAGTTGCAGTGATTCGGGTGTTAAATCCGGTGGCTGATTTGTCAGGTAAGACAGTCCGCTTTGCAGGTGAGCCACAATTTTGAGCAACCACTGAAATTTTTGTTTGTCGTCAACATGTACGCCAAAGGTTTTTGCCACATGGGCGATAAAAGCCTCAAAACTTAAATTATGACCGCCCAAAATATAATGGTTATGACGCACGCCATTGTTAGCGGCTTGAATGCAGCCCAAAGCCACATCCCGTACATCAACAAAAGAACCCGCGCCGCGCGGAATGCTCGGTAATTTGTTGTTGATAATCATCTTAAACAATCGTATCCAATTATGGCGATCTTCCGGGCCAATAATATGAGTCGGTTGGACAATCACCCAATCCAGCGACTGATGTTGTTTAATTAATCGTTCGGCCTGAGACTTGGATTGGACATAATTAACGTCGCTGGTAAAGCCTTCAGCAGGGGTTTCTTCATTAACGTTAATCAGCTTAGAGTGGTCAACACCATAAGTAACCACGGATGACACATGCAGCAAGCGTGTGTTCGTCATGTCGCTCAAACATTGCAGGATATGCTGGCTACCGGTGACATTGGTCAGGGTTTGCCGGGCATTGTTTTTCGACCAGGTGCCGGTGTCCGCTGCGGTGTGAAACAGGACATCGATGTCTTTCGGAATGACGTCTGTCATAGAGGCCAGAGATAAGATATTTACTTGGACATAATTAACCTCAGGTAAGGGGTTTTCTGGTATGCTTCGACACAGGGCAACCACCTGCCAGCCTTGTCGGGTTAATTCACGACATAAGTGACGACCGAGAAAACCGGTGGCACCGGTGACAAAGGCTTTTTGTGGGCGTTTTGTTTCCATAACATGTCAGTCCAAATAATCAAACTCAGTTTAACACTTTACTTGTTAATAATATGGAACCTTTATCCGTTAAACATCACATTGTTCAGACCATTCGTCTGTCGCTGCCGCTAATTATCAGCCAGGTGATGATGGTGGCCATGACGTTTGTGGATACGGTGATGGCAGGTCAGCTGGGTGCCACCACCCTGGCGGCCGTGGCGGTGGGCAGTTCGGTTTGGTCCACGGTGATTTTATTTGTCTTCGGTACGCTGATGGTGATTCCGCCGATTGTCTCGGAAAAAGATGGTGCCCAAAGGCATCATGAGGTGGCGCCATTTTTTAGGCAGGCTTTATGGCTAGCCTTGCTGTTGGGCCTGTTATTCAGCGTTGTGATTCGCCTGGTGGATCCGATTTTTGTTTTGTTTAAAACTCAGGAAGAGGTGATTCCTGAAGCGGTGGGCTATTTAAATGCGATTGGCTGGGGCGTATTGCCGCTGGCCTTTTTTGTCTGCTTTCGCTACCTGGCTGACGGTTTATCCATCACCAAAACCACCATGTATGTGAGTTTTATCGGTGTTTTATTAAATGTGCCTTTGAATTATATCCTGATGTTTGGTCATTTAGGTTTTCCGGCTTTGGGCGCCGTCGGTACCGGTTATGCTTCGGCGATTGTGATTACATGCCAGATGCTGGTTTATGTGTTGATTGTTAAACGCCACAAAATTATCGGCAGTTATCAGGTGTTCAGTCGTTTTGACCCGCCCAACTGGAACGTTATTATGCGGCTGCTTAAAATGGGCCTGCCGGTGGGTGTCTCGATGTTTGCCGAAGTGGGCTTTTTCTCGGTGATTACCCTACTGTCTTCCTCTCTGGCTACAGTTGTGGTCGCCGCCCACCAAATCGCACTGAATTTTTCATCGTTACTGTTTATGGTGCCTTTGGGTTTATCCATGGGTATTACCATACGGGTCGGTAATGCCGTGGGCCGCAAAAACGAAGACGACATCACCCGTGCCGGATTTTTGGGTGTTGGTTTGGTGCTATTCACCCAACTGTTTTCAGCCTCGGTCACCCTGCTGTTCGCCGGTGATATTGTTAATCTTTATACCGATGACAGTGAAGTGGCCGCCATTGCGGTCAGTCTGCTGTTCTTTGCCGCTGTGTTTCAACTCTCAGATGGTATTCAGGTCGCCGCCGCCGGCGCCCTGCGCGGCATCAAAGACATGACCTTTATTATGAACAGTAATTTGTTTTCCTTCTGGCTTCTCGGTTTTGTCGCGTCCTGGTATTTATGCTTCCCCATGGGTATGGGTGCGGCCGGTTTATGGATTGGTATTATTGTCGGTCTTTCTGCTGCCGCCGTATTAAACCTTTGGCGATTTTGGATTAAAACCCGTCAGTTTAAAAAACATAAAATCCCCGATTCCATCGCTTAAAACAGACGGTCCTGCAAACTTATTTAAGCAGTGTGGAACGTGTCTAAAATGGTGGGATAATGGATAAAAATAGCTTAAATTACGCAAATAGGTACCATTCGCAAGCGGTTAAGAATGGATTGTTATTATTAAAATAAATAACATAAAAAATAAATTATTTATGAATTGAAAAACACTCAATTTGTCAACAGATAAAATATATCGTTCAGTTTTAAACGTCATAAAGCATTGATAAGTATAACAAAATAATTTATTGATGACTTTTTGATGAAAAAAAGGCTTGGAAGGTTCAGCTATAATAGATATGATTCATTTTCTAAAGAGAGTTCGAAAATTATTTAAATATTTATTTTTGAGTATATTTTTAACGAAAAAAGAGTCACAAAACCATGCAAAACACCAACCAGCACGGCCCGTCAGCGCCACCGGTGATGGCGCCTTCAAATCAGCCGATGTCTCAAACCGAACAGTCGTCGCCCTATCGTGTCATCCGACGCCATGGCGAGACCACAGCTTTCGATTTAAATAAAATAAAAGTGGCCATGACCAAAGCCTTTTTGTCCGTTGAAGGCGGACAGGCCGCCGCCTCTAGCCGTGTCAGAGAGACGGTTGATCAACTGAGTGAAGAGGTCTTTGACGGTTTATTCAGAAGAATGGATAACGGCGGCACAGTCCATATTGAAGATATTCAAGACCAAGTAGAGCTGGCCATGATGCGAGCCGGTGAACATAAAGTCGCCAGAAGTTATGTTCTATATCGTGAAAAACAAAATGAAAAACGCGCCAAAGCCAAAGCCAAAGCTGACAAAGACCAACCGACTGCTGCTGAGCCTGTCCTACATGTCATCAACGAAAACGACGAGCAGGTGCCACTGGATATGGCGCGTTTGGAAATTGTTATCACCGAAGCCACCCGTGGTCTGAAAGGGGTGACCAAGGAACGTGTTCTTCAGGATTTACGCCGAAATCTATTTGATGGTATGTCGGTCAACGATGTCAATACCTCGCTGGTGATGTCTGCTCGCGGTTTGATTGAAAAAGATCCGAATTACAGTTATGTCACAGCGCGTTTACTATTGGATGGCATTCGCCGCGAAGCGTTAAGTTTTGTCTATGCTGAAACGCAAGAAGCCACTCAAAAGGATATGCAGGAACGTTATCCGGATTACTTTAAAAAATATGTGCAGCGCGGTATCGATTTGGACTTGTTGGACGGTGAACTGGGCCGTTTTGATCTGGATAAGCTTGCCGCTGCCCTGAAGCCTGAACGCGATAAACGCATTACTTACTTGGGTTTACAGACATTGTACGACCGTTATTTTATTCATGTGGGTAAAACCCGCATTGAATTGCCTCAGGCCTTTTTTATGCGTGTTTCTATGGGTTTGGCAATCAATGAGGTTGATCGGGAGGAACGGGCCATTGAGTTTTATGATTTATTAAGTTCATTCGACTTCATGAGCTCGACGCCGACCTTGTTTAACTCAGGCACATTGCGACCACAACTATCCAGTTGCTATTTAACCACGGTACCGGATGATTTAGACGGCATTTTCAGTGCCATTAAGGACGATGCCTTATTAAGCAAATACGCCGGCGGATTGGGCAATGATTGGAGCCGGGTTCGGGCTTTGGGTGCTCATATTAAAGGAACTAACGGCGAGTCACAGGGTGTCGTGCCATTCTTAAAAGTGGCCAATGATACCGCAGTGGCCGTTAATCAAGGCGGTAAGCGTAAAGGCGCCATGTGTGCCTACTTGGAAAGCTGGCATTTGGACATTGAAGAGTTTTTAGAGCTGCGTAAAAACACCGGTGATGATCGTCGACGCACCCATGACATGAACACCGCGAACTGGATTCCGGATCTGTTCATGGAGCGGGTGGCTATGAATGAAAATTGGACCTTGTTTTCGCCCGAAGAGGTGCCCGATTTACATGATTTATACGGCCAGGCTTTTAAAGAGCGCTATGAACACTATGAACAAGAAGCCGAAGCGGGTCGTATTCAAAACGTTAAAACCATTCAAGCGGTGGACTTATGGCGAAAAATGCTGAGTATGCTGTTTGAAACCGGTCATCCCTGGATAACCTTTAAAGACCCCTGTAACATTCGCTCACCACAACAACATGCCGGTGTTGTGCATAGCTCAAATTTATGCACTGAAATAACCCTGAACACGTCTGACGAAGAGATTGCCGTGTGTAATCTCGGCTCGGTCAATCTGCCCCAGCATATGACGGCCGATGGCTTAGATCATGCCAAATTAGAAAAAACCATCACCACCGCCATGCGTATGCTGGACAATGTGATTGACTATAATTTTTACTCAGTGCCCCAGGCGCGTCGCTCTAACCTACGACATCGTCCGGTAGGCTTGGGTTTGATGGGTTTTCAGGATGCCTTGTTTAAATTGAACACAGCCTATGCCAGTGAAGCGGCCATTGATTTTGCTGACGAGAGTATGGAAGCGGTGTCTTATTATGCCATTAAAGCGTCCAGTGATTTAGCCGCTGAAAGAGGCCGTTATGCCAGTTATGAGGGTTCTTTATGGTCAAAAGGTATATTGCCGATTGATTCCATTTCCTTGTTAAAAGAACAACGCGGTCGCTTTTTGGATCAGGATGAAACCACGCGCCTGGACTGGGATGGTTTACGAGAAACGGTTAAGAACCAGGGTATGCGAAATTCAAACACCATGGCGATTGCGCCCACCGCGACCATTTCAAATATTTCAGGGGTATCGCAATCGGTGGAGCCGGTGTTTCAGAATCTATTTGTTAAATCGAACTTATCCGGTGAATTTACCGTGATTAATCATCACCTGGTGGAAGATTTAAAAGCCCTTAATTTATGGGATGATGTGATGCTCAATGACCTGAAATATTTTGATGGCAGTGTTCAAAAAATTGATCGTGTTCCCGATGACCTCAAAGAAAAATATGCCACCGCGTTTGAGTTGGATCCACGTTGGCTGGTGGAAGCGGCTTCCCGCCGTCAAAAATGGATTGACCAGGGCCAATCGCTGAATCTTTATATGGTGGACCCATCGGGTAAAAAGATGGACGACCTGTATAAACTGGCCTGGGTTCGGGGCTTAAAAACCACCTACTATTTACGCTCCATGGGTGCCACCCACATGGAAAAAAGTGTCGAAAACAGCTCAAACACAAGCCAGCCGGCCACACCAGGATCGCAGGCGCCCAAAGCCTGTTCCATTTTGGAACCGGACTGTGATGCTTGTCAATAAACCTTAATTTTACGATCCGGGGCTGAAACCGAAAGCCCCGGACAACTTCTCAGGAGAACACAATGAATTGGAACGATCCACTAGGACTCAATCAGAACGAAAGCAAACCACCGGTCAATCCGGATAACCACAACTCAGCCGAGCCGAAACCCTCAGCAGAGCCGCAGCAAGCGGAGGCCACAGACGCCTCTGATACGGACACTAGCTATGTCATTCAAGGTGTGATCGGCGAATACCGTGTGCCCAAAGGTGAACATAATTTTGAACCGGTGCGGGCCGAGGACAAACGCATCGTCAATGGTATGGCCGACATTAACCAGCTGGCACCGTTTAAATACCCCTGGGCCTGGAAATACTTTCTCAATGCCAATAAAAACCACTGGACGCCGCTGGACATTAACATGTCGCAGGATGTGCATGATTACCACAAAAAACTCACTGAAGACGAACAACATGTGTACCAGAATGTCCTGTCTTATTTAACCACCTCTGATATTCTGGCGATGCGAAATATTGGTTTAGCGGTGATGGAAAAGATGGCGGCACCGGAATTGCAGATTTATCAGGCACGCCAGGTGTACGAAGAAGCCCTGCACACCTGGACCTATCAGCATTGCATTGAAACCATCGGACTTGACCAAAGTGAAATCTATAACCGCTATCGTGTGGTACCGGAAATTAACCAGAAAATTCAGGTGGCCAACCGACGTCTGAATTCGGTGTTACGGCCCGATATTGACTTACGCGATCGCGATGAACTGCATAATTTTGCCCTGTCGTATCTGTTCTTCGCCGCGATTTTCGAGGGCTGCTGGTTTTATAACGGTTTCAGCCCCATTTTCGCCCTGCAACGCCGGGGCTTGATGAAAGGCACCGCTGAACAGCTGCAGTACATCATGCGTGATGAAGTCATGCACTGCTCATTCGGCATTCGCGTGGTGAAACAAATGATCGAAGAAAACGACATCAAACTCGACCCGGCCGAAGTTAAGCACATGTGGGAAGAATCCGAAGCCGCCGAAAAAACCTACGCCAAATACATCCTGCGCCGTCCAATTCTCGGCTATTCCGTGGAAGACCACTGCGAACAATTCCGCTACATCGCCAACCGCCGCGCCCGCACGTTGGGCATCGACGAACCCTTCCCGGGTGCCCAATGCACCCTGCCCTGGCTCGACGAACAAACCAACCTGCGCAAAGAAAAGAACTTCTTCGAAACCCGCGTAACTGAGTATCAAACCGGTGGCGCGTTGAGTTGGGACTAAAAAGTTCATACAGAACTCAAGGCTGTTGCTTTTGTGAACGGCCTTTTTTGTTTTTAAGGTCTTAACAGCCTACAATAACGGTAATAAATAAAGAGAGACCACCATGAATCACCAGATGACGCAGTTTAATATCCATCCATTATGTGTCGTTCTTTTGTTAATAATTTTTAATGTTTGCGCAACCGCTGATATTAAAACCACTGAACAGGTTTTAGAAGACCGGCCGGTGCAAATCATTGAAAGGGTATCGCCGGAATACCCGACTTTGGCGCTGTTTAAGCAAACTGAAGGTTGGGTTAAAGTGATTTTTACTTTGACAGCTGATAATGAAGTGACAGATGTGTCTGTAGTGGATGCTGAACCGAAAAATGTGTTTGATCATGCGGCTATGGAAGCCATTAAAAAGTTTAAATTATTAGCGCCCATTAAGGACGGTAAGCGGTTCGATCAAAGAGCGACCCAACTGATTGAGTTTGAAATTCCGGATGAGGTGAAGCAACTTCAACAAGATTACGCCAAGCGTAGCTTTATGGGTGGCATTTCGGCCGAGGATGTTATTGAGGCGCAAGAAATAGCCCTGTTACCGGATGATGTCATGATGGTTATTAAGGATATGTCCATTCAATCGAATATAGAGACCGATCAAGAATCAAAACTTGAATTGGTGCTCCGTGTGATGCCTGATAAAACAGGTCGTCCCGCGTCTGTTGAAATGGTTCGAAATAGTTTCGGTGAAAAAGAGCTGGAGATGGATTTTGATTTCTTAAAACGCATGACTTTGGCCAGTGCTCTTGACGCCTATGATAGATTTAACGGGTATTATAATCCTGACTATAAAATCACCATGGCAAAAGATCAGCCGCCCACAATGCATTCAATCTTTGAAGCCAGATCAATGCCGGTTCCTGCGTATTTTCAGGACTTTGTGCTCAATACACGACTGGTTATTGATGAAACCGGACAGGTTGAATCCATTAAAGAGGCGACCTTTTTTGGTGAAGCGGTTGACCCTGTATTGGTTAGTTTATTATTAGATGGTATTAACTTCACCGAAGCCAGAAAAAACTATAAAGCAGTGAAGGATGAAATTGATTTTAAAGTAGTCTTTAGCCTGGTGCAAAAATCGGATGTTGAGGCGATTAAAAAAGCGAGAATGGCGGAAATAAAAGCTCAGAATAAAGCCCAGTGACCTGAAATAAACCTATAATAAATTAACTACCTGAAGTAAGCAGGTATTTATTTATAAGTTACCAGCGCACAAAAAAGAGGAATCATGAAAAAATTTGTTATTTTAGTCACACTATTTTATTCGTTATCCGCATTTTCATCGGGATTAAAAACAGAAGTGGAGGCCAAAAAATTATGTGATACGGCATCGAGCCAATTTGGGAACGGTAAAATTTCAGAATCATTCAATATACTAAAACAACATTGGCCACTTCCGGATGAAGAGATTAGCGCGTTAATCTACAAGACAAAAAGTCAGTTACAAATGGTCGATAGCCGGTTTGGTACACTACTGGGTTCTGATTACATTAGCACCAAAAAGGCTGGAAATAGTTTTATCAAATTCACTTACGTTATTAAGTACCAAAAACATGCTTTACGCTATATGTGTATTTTTTATAAGCCCAAAGACCTTTGGGTCTTAAATGCTGTAACCTGGGACGATGAAATAAAAAAGCTATTTGATTAAAACAAAAAGAATCACTTAAGCAGGTATCGCAAACATGACCATCTGGTCTTGGCCAGAGGGTCAGATTGAAGAATTGAAATAGATTTAAATGATTAATTCTTCATCAATTCAATACTTAACAGCCATGTCCATTATCGTCGTTTAAAACGATTTTTGCCAGCCAAGGGTTATGACAGCGTCTTTTTTCATCTGAATACCGCTGACGTCTTGGATAACAGGAACGGTATATTCAACGGCCAATCGATGACCACGGGTCCAATTATCATGATGAGACAGATAATTAATAGCAAGCCCCATATCAACATAGTCACCACCACTGAAGTCAGCATTCATACTGGGCGACATCATCATATTGTGCATGCCATGCATGTCGTGATTGTGATGCATTAATCGGTGATCCATGCCTTTAATACTTTGCACATTTTTGGCCACAATGTTCGCGCCAATACTCCACGATGAATTAATCGGTACGCCCATCCAATACGTTAATTTATTTTCATGACCTAAGCGATAATTGGCATCATTTTCACCGGTTCGGGTGGTGTTCATGATTTGCGCGCCCATGGAGTACTTATCCGCCTGATAATTCCAGGTTAAACCAACATTAAAATCATAGGTACCTGAACCCAGACGCATGCCATAAGGTAATAAAGAGTCATCCCCCATGGGCGTGTTATAACGTGGGTTTATGCTGCCGGTTGGGACGCTAATACCTAAATTGGCATGTAGTTTGTGTTGCCCCCAGTCTTTTAATGAGACCAGGGCACTTAGTTTACTGTCACCAAGTCCGCTTGATGCTGTTCGTGATGTCATATCCATACGATTGGCCATGGTCATACTGTTGTCCAGGTAATTCAGCATTGCCATGAGTGTGATCCGATCATGAGGCGCGTACATCATGCCCAGCATATGCATGTCCATATCCATCTTTAAAGGTGCCATCATAAAGTCTTGCAAAACAGTGCCAGTGCTGACACTGTGATTGCCCTGTTGCAGTCCGGACATGGTCATGTGCATAAAACGGTAGGAAAACATCCATTCGCCTTGTTTGTGGGTGTGATCACCCATCACGGAAATGGGTGCATGGCTATCGGCACGACTTGTGGTCCAGTCATGGGCAGTGACGGCTGAAGTAAACGATAGCGTCGATAAGGCTAAAATGATTATTTTTTTCATGCTTATGGTTAGTGTGAGTAAAGTTGGTTATTGTAGTGATACACACCTGATTGACAATGCGACAAATTGTCGCAGTTGTGACCTGTTTGCTTCACATTGCTTATAATGACCACTTTTAACTTCATCTGAATAATGCGCAAGCAGTTACTGACATTCCGGTTGTTAACCGCTGTAGGCCAGTTAGGTTTATTGTCTGCCGGTAACTGGCTGGGCTTTGCCGTGGACAAGTCTTGGGTTTGGTGGGTGCCTTTGGTTTATTTGCTGCTGGTTATGGTCAGTTATTTTTGGCTGCCACGGCATGCGCTTTCTAAATGGCAGTTGTTGCTTGATCTGGCGGTGTGGATTGCCTTTTTTGCTTTGCTTAACGGTATCTCAAATCCGTTGATTTGGTGTCTCATGCTGCCCATTTTGTTGGCGGGCTTAAGTCAAAGCATTGGCTTTACCTGGCTGATGGCTTTATTAAGTAACTTAAGTTATGTGTTGTTGTGGTTCATTACACCAAAATCTGCTGATGCGATTCATGCTGGTCACGAACCATTTAATGCCCATGTCATCGGTATGTGGGTGGGCTTTGTGTTGATTTCGCTGTTAATCAGTTACATCACCACCCGGCTGATGCAGGTTATTCACCGTAAAAACCGCCAACTGGTGGCGATTGAACAACAACGTGCCGAGGATCAGCACATCATGACCATGGCCACCATGGCCACCGGTCTGGCCCATGAACTGGGGACGCCGCTAAACAGCATTAGGCTTTTGGCCAATGAGCTAATGACCGCCGGGGTTAGTGAAAAGACCCGCCATGATGATTTAACAGAAATCGATGCCCAAGTGACACGATGTCAGTCTACAATCCGGGAAATGGTGGAACTGGCCAGTGACTCTGATTACCTCAATTCCCGGATCACGGATTTAAGGTCTTTATTGCACGATCTGATTAAACGTTTTAAACAAAGTCATCCGGACATTTCAGTTAGCATCCATGCACAAGAGCAACAAGTGGCCAGTGATGCCCTATTGGAATTGGCGCTGCTCAATGTGCTGAATAATTCAGTGGCGGCCAAAGCAGACCACATCAACATTGCCGCTGAAACACGGGACAATCACATTCAATTAAAGATCAGTGATAACGGTTTGGGCCAAAGTGTGCATCAGAGTGAAGGTTTAGGCATTGGTTTAAAACTGAGTCGCCGGATTCTGCGCTCTGCCGGCGGCGGTTTGGATTTAACAACCCATCAACACGGTGCCGAAGTATTGGTGACCTTAGCCCGGGTTGAGTCATGACGAATTTATTGATTGTGGATGATGATGCGGTACTTCGGCGGACTCTAATGCGGGTTTTGAGCCGTCACCACACGCAAGTCTTTACCGCAGTAGACAGTGCCTCGGCTATGGATTTGTGTGAACAGCATGTGATACAACGGGCGCTGGTGGATTTAAAGTTGGGTGAGGAATCAGGCCTGGTACTGACCACCGACTTATTGAATCACAATCGGGATATTGAAATTGTGGTGATGACCGGTTATGCCTCCATCGCCACCGCCATCAATGCCATCAAACTGGGCGCGGTGAATTATCTGACCAAACCGGTCAGCGCCGAAGACATTCTTAATGCCTTTGTCGAAACCAAGCCACAGTCCGATATCAGCAGCCGAGCCATGTCACCCAAACGCCTGGAATGGGAGCATATTCAACGGGTCTTACAAGAACACAACGGTAACATCAGCCAAACCGCCAAAGCCCTGAATATGCACCGTCGTACGTTGCAAAGAAAGTTAAAAAAGAAACCGGTACAAGACTAATTACAAGCTCATTAATTCTTTAAACTGCTGGGTTTGGCGGCGGGAGAGTTCGATGGTTTCACCGCCGCTTAAGTGCACGCGGATGCCTTGTATCCAGGGTTCGACTTTTTTGATGTGATTGAGATTAATCAGTTGATTGCGGTTGGCGCGGAAAAACTGGCTGTTATCGAGGCGGTCGGCTAGTTGATTCAGGGTTTTGTTGAGCATCGGTCGGTTATCGTCAAAATACAAGGTGGTGTAGTTGCCGCTGACTTCAAACAGGCGAATATCGCCGAGCGCGACAAACCAGCATTGTTCACCGTCCTTGACAAAAACCTGGTCGTGAACACCCAGTGTTTCGCGGTTTTGTGACGGCATTTGTTGTGATTTTATCAGGGTATGCTGGTGCTCAATTTTAGCCACGGCACGCGCCAGTGCTTCCGGTTCAATGGGTTTTTGTAAATAATCCAGGGCATTGTGCTGAAAAGCTTTAATGGCGTATTCATCATAGGCGGTGACAAACACCACCTGGGGTACCTGGTCTAATTTTTGTAATAATTCAAAGCCATCCATACCGGGCATTTGAATGTCGAGAAATAACACATCTACGTTATGGTTTTTCATGAAAGCCAACGCCTGTTCAGCATCACTCGCTTCGGCTTCAATCTGAATTTCAGGGTGTTTATTCAACAGGTGTTTGAGTTCCTGCCTGGCCAGGCGTGAATCGTCGATTATTAAAGCGCTTATGTGGTTTTTAGTGTTCATTGTTTAGTCATTGTCAGGGTACGCAAGGGGCACAATAAGGTTGGCGCAGACTTGTGATGTTCCTTGATTTACAAGCGTAAACTCGGCCTGGTCACCGTAGAGTAAATGGAGTCTTTGACGAAGATTGTCCAGACCAATGCCGGCTTCTTGGGCGTTGTCTGAAAGTTGGCCGTCATTTAGCACAGCAATCTTGAGGTGCTGATAATCGGTGTCGATGTTAATTTCAATGTGGCCACCCTGCGGACGCTTAGCAATCCCGTGTTTTATGGCGTTTTCCACCAACAACTGAATACTCATGGGCGGAATTAGTGCGGTTTCGGCACCGTCGCTTACCGATATATTGTGCTGTAATCGTTGTTCGAAATGAATGTCTTCTAAAGCCAGATAATTGCGTACATGCTGTAATTCTTCTGCGACAGTTACTTGAGCCTGTTCACTGAAACGAAACGAGTATTTAAGGATTTCAGATAAATGGGTAATCATTTGGCGGGTGGTGTTGGCACTTTCTAAGGCCATGGCGCGCATATTATTCAGGCAGTTAAAGATAAAATGCGGATTGAGCTGGGCTTTTAAGGCCAGCAATTCGCTTTTATGCAAGGCCGAAGTGAGTTCAATTTCACGCAGTTGCTGGCGCCGACTGGCGCGGTAATGACCAATGACTAAATACAGTAAGGTCCATAAGGACAGCACAATCCAGTTTTGCGCCACGGTCAGAAATAACACGGCCAGTGAATAGCTCTCCCAGGTCATGATATTCAGCGCATACATCATAAACAGAGACACCAGAAACTGACCCAGTAAAGCCAATAAAAAGGTGGTGGCGATGAGTTGAATAATTATTCGACTGTGGTGTTTTCGCCGAAACCAGCCCCAGCGATGAATCAGGTGACGAACCAGACCCGAAGCCGGTACGTAGTAACACCAGGCAAAGAGCTGAATAACCAGGCTGTTAACCGTGAGCTGGTCGCTTAAGGCGCTAAAGAATAAACCGGACAGCAGCAGGAAGACGAACCAACCTGCTGCATTGATACTCCAGAATAAGGTGGATGTGGTTTTCACAAATTTACTCTGCGGTCAGGAAAGCATCCATTTTAGCAAAATAAAAATCCGGGTCATCCCACATAATAAAATGCTTGCCTGTGTCGGTAATGACCAGTTTATGATTGTCCATGTTTTTATACTGTGCACCATAGCTGGCCTTCAGGCGTTCATGACTCATGCCGTAATCTTTATAGGCTACCCAGGATCCCATCACCAGTGTCGGGGTTTTAACAGCAGCGATCTCCTGGCGTAAATCGGTGGTCATCATTTCATACATGGCCTGATTGACACTGGCCGGATCACTGTCCATGCCCCATTTTTTCGCCAGCTTAATGCGCTCAGGGTCACTGATCATGGTGGCCAGAATCTGGTCTAAAGATGCCGAACGAAGTTCTTCACTCTGGCCTTCCATTTGTGATTTCACTGCTGCGGCCATTCCTTTTGAAGTCTCCTCAGTGGCACCGGGCATAGTTAAGGCCGGCATAAAGGGAACGGCATCGACAATCACGATTTTTTTAAACAAATCAGGATTCTCAACGGCCATTAACAAGGCGGTAAAACCACCTAAACTGTGACCTACCACCACCGGATTATTCAGCTTTTCAGCTTGAATATAAGCCAGTAACTGGTCGCGGACTTGTGTTAAATAGGGTGATGTTTCGTCCATCGGCGGCTGTCCGGCAAAACCCGGTAAAGTCACCACATGCATCTGATAATCAGATTTGTAACGGTCAACGGTTTCATCCCAGACAGCACCTGAATTACTTAAACCCGGGATTAACAGCATTGGCTGACCGTCGCCGTGAACTTCAACGGCAAAATCATAATCACCGGCGAAAAGCGGTGCAGAAAGAAAAAGACTGAATAAAAAAAGGTATTTCATAAAAACTCCAAAGATTAACAATGGCCTGAAGTATAGGCATAATCACTGAAAATCAGTGGAAAACTTTATAAGCGGTTATAGCGCTTGATAAATGGTCAAAAAAAGCCACTTTTTGAGGAGAGGCAAAAAAAGTGGCTTCTTGGTATGTCAGTTAATTGATTGATTAATCAGCCACACCAAACCCATCATAAAACAGTAAATCGGTGTTAGCGAAAGCTTCGATGGCGCCGGCGTCACATTCCCCGGTGCCGTCACCGTCGCCATCCATATCGCGTGGGGTGCTGAATTGATCGACTAAAATTGGGGAGCTGGAAGAATCGCGACAGACAATGACATGGCTGTTGTCAACGGCCGGGGAATAGACTGTCGGGTAGTAGGCAAAGCGTTCCTGGACTTCAACCAGGCCGGTTAACTGTGGGTCACCTAAAGTATCGCTGGGTTCATTAAAGCCACAGCTGGCATCATCCGAAACGTTGGCGCCAATCGAACTAAAGGTCACATTGCCGGTGTTGCAATTAGTTTTATTCACCGGGTGTGCCACTATGCTGTGTTCTACCGCATTAATGCCTTGTGCGGTGCTGTGCAGGTTGGCACCGGCGGTTTGCGCGAAGTTGTGAACAAAGGTGGACGCGCTGACTTGCAGATTACCGCTGCCATTGGATATGGCCCCGCCATACGCCGCATAATTATGGGAGAAGGTGGAATTAATTAAATTTAATCGCGTGCTACTGGTAAATAAACGAATGGCGCCGCCCAGATCAACCGCCTGATTTTTATAAAACAGATTGCTGTCCATCTCATAAGTCTGACCACCGCTCAAACCCGCTAAATAGACGCCGGCACCACTATCAGAGGCGATGTTACCGGTGAACTTATTCACAAAAAAAGTAATGCTATCGCCGCCTTCTCTTAAGTAGATGGCGCCGCCAAATTGGGCAAAATTATCTTTAAAGTTGTTCCGGTTTATATCAAGCGGCCCGCCATACACTATATTTTGACCATATAAAGCGCCACCCGAGGTGTTGGCGCCATTTTCAATAAATTGATTGCTGGTTAAGGTTAATTCATCCAGCAGGGAACTGTTGCCATAAATGGCGCCGCCATTTTCGGCGCTGTTATTGATAAACCAACTGTTCTTAATAGTTACTTCACCGGCATCTTCCAATAAAATGGCGCCACCATTTTCTGTACCGACATTCCCGTCGGTGAGACTGAGGTTGTTGATTGAAAAGTCATTGTCATTGGCATCCGTCGAATTA
Organism: uncultured Marinicella sp.; assembly: GCA_947502925.1. GTDB lineage: Bacteria > Pseudomonadota > Gammaproteobacteria > Xanthomonadales > Marinicellaceae > Marinicella. The sequence goes on from CANNBS010000001.1 coordinate 572,706, forward strand.
ACACTAAAAATGCGGCTATCAGGCGCGGCTTGAATTCGTACTAATTGATCATTAATGGTGTAAATTGAGATGGCGCCGAAGACGGGAATCTCTCCCTGGGTCAGGATAATGGGGCCGGCGACGTCAATGACCACATCATCGACAATATTATCATCGCCGGCCGTACAACCGGCCAGCGCCAGATTAAAATTTGCCGATAACACCGCCTGGCGCAAGGTGCAAAACCCGTTGCCACTGTCGTTGGCGCGATCAACCACGATGGTGGCCGACCAGGCGGCCGAACTCAACAGTAACAAGCTGAACAGGCATAGAATGATTGTTTTTGGTTTGGATATCCACATGGTAATTTACTCTTTAAATACCCTTACTAACTGACGGGGTTCTCAAAACACGACATTTGATGTGAGATTTGATGTCATTTCATTGGCATGTTTAGTAGGATGATAAATTCACCAGCGTATTATTATGAATCAGTCTGACGCCATCACCAGTATCATTAATAAAAAAGCCGCAAATCTCGATGAAGCGGAACAGCATATCTATGAGCATGTTTACCGGGAACTCAGGCGTTTAGCCAAAATTCAAAAATATAAAATCAGAAATCAGCCGGTGGACACCACAATGCTGGTTCACGAAGCCTGGCTAAAACTCAAAAAAACGAATAAAGACTATAATGACCGGGCGCATTTTTTTGCGGTGGCCTCGCTGGCGATGAAACATATTCTGATCAGCCAGGCGCAGAAAAAGAAACTGAAAATAGCCGATGTGCCGGCACAGGAATTTACCGAGGATGAACGATCCTTAATGAATGAGATTGATTGGTTGTTGGATGTTGATGAACAATTAACGCATGTGGCTAAACACGCTCCCAGGCTCAAAGAGGTTTTTGTGTTTCGCTTCTTCGGTGGTATGACGCACAAGGAAATAGCCGAGGTGCTGAATGTTGATATTCGCACCATTGATCGTGACTGGAAAAAAATAAAAGTGTTACTGGCGACCGGCCTGACGAAAAAAATGTCGGATTAATGGCCAATCATGGGTTTTATTAAGTAATTCATACTTAATCTTTTACCATGAAAAAATCAACTTCTAACTGTTTAATGGCCGGCATCGGCCTGTTCGTATCGAGCCTCTGCCAGGCAGCCGTTATTACGGTGAACAGCAGCGATGCCCTGTTCCAGGATGACGGTCAATGCACCCTACCTGAAGCAATTAAGGCTGCCAATCAAAATACCCCATCGGGTGCGCTACCTGGTGAATGCCCGGCCGGGCAAGCCGGCGAAGATAATATTACCTTCACCGGTTTAAGCTGGCCGGTGAATATTACTTTATCCACGGTTAGTTTACCCATTATTACAGAGCCTGTGGTCATCGATGGCCCGGGGGTCGATGAGTTGAGCTTAATTGGTGGTGGCAAGGTGCCGGTGATTATTACCGAGGCTGATTTAAATCTCAGTGGTTTATCGGTTTTAAAAGGCGGTGAATATGGTGCCGGCATTCGCGTGACCCAGGCAGCGGATTTATCACTGAATGACTGTGCCTTCAAACAACATGAAGCCAGTAACGGCGGTGGTGTGATTGACTTTAAAGGCTCAGATCAGCTGCATAAAATCACCATCAGCAACTGCCTGTGGTCCGGTAATAATCTGACCAACGGTGCCGGCGGGGTACTGCATGTGAATGCCAACAGCCAAAGCAATGTGCGGGTTGATATCCAGATCCTATCCGCACAATTTATAAATAACACCGCAACCAGTAACAGTGGCGTGATAGTGCTCAGCAGAAACAACAGTTCAGAGGTTAATTTACAGGTATATGATTCGGCCTTTGTGAATAATTCAGGTGGTTTAAGGGGCGGGGTGTTTTTTGCCAATTTCCCCGGAGGCGAGGTGGTCTTTGAACGTAATTTATTTCATTTAAATCAAGCCGGTCAATCCGGTGGCGCCATTTATATGGGCAACGGATCATTGCAACTGATCAACAACACCTTCCATCAGAATCAGGCCGGCGATAACGGTGGCGGTATCTATGCCCGGGCTTTTGGGGCGGATGAAGTGGTGTTAATTAATAACACCCTCACCGAAAATGTGGCCAATGTGAACGATAACGGCTCATCCGGTGGTGGTTTATGGTCCAATAATCAGGTGTATTTAAGCGGTAATATACTGGCAGACAATGTGGTCACAAACAGCGCCAACGGCAGCAACTGCTGGGGTGATGCGGTGTCCGAGGGTCATAACCTGATTGGTGATATTCTTGGTTGTCAGTTACAAAGTGTAGCTTCAGATCAGCTCGGCAACAGCCAGACCACCGGTGTCATCGATCCGCTGTTATCGGTTTTGGCAGATCATGGCGGGTTAACCCAGGCGCAACAACCGCTGGCCACCAGTCCGGTGATTGATGCCGTACCGGTCAGTGATTGTCTCGCTGCGGATGGTTCGCCACAGGTGTTTGATCAAAGGCAGTTTATCAGACCGGCCGATGGTGATTCTAATGGCAGTGGTTTATGTGATATCGGTGCGGTTGAGCTGAATGCGATGACGGATTTGATCTTTGCCAATGGTTTTGAATAAAGGTTTATTGACAGGCCGGTACCTCTGTTTGGCTGATTGACTGATAAAAGCTTATGGCCGGTTGTAAATCAGCCGGTACACCGCCTTTATTTTGGTAGAGCCTACAGCTTTTTGTTAAGGTCTCGGCCAGTTCGAGCAAATCAGGTGATGATTGTGTTAATGCGTGCTGACTGTGTTTAATTTTTAACTGTTCATAAAGCACAGTGGTGAGGTTTTTCCAGGCGGTGGCAAACTCCGGGGTTTGTTCCAGGGCGGTTTGGTAGCGTTCTGTGGCTTTGTTGAGATAAGTTTGTGCCTCGTTTAAGCGTTGATTGGTGATTAAATAATCCGCAGCGACCCGATAACATTCTCCTTCCATGTATTGCCAGGCATAACTTGGTAGTAGTTGATGGGCTTGTTGATAGGCTTCTAAGGCATTATCAATATGTGGCAGGATATTCACATTGTCAAAATTTCGGGTGGCCCGGGTGATTTCCACGTCGCCCAGATTGGCCCAGTTATAGGCATCTTCTTCATTAATTTCGAGGCTTTTTTCGGCATAGATTTTGGCCTGTTTAAGCAGGGCGGCTTTTTCATTGTCTGTCAGGTGTGGGTTTTCAGGCTGGCTTAGTTTTATCAGCGACAGTACCATGCCGGTCAGAACATCACTGTCATCAGGTTTTAACTGATGGGTTTGTTCTGCCAGTTCATAGGATTTTTGCGCCACCTGAAAAGCGGGTTTTTCCAGATCAACCAGCCAGTTGCTCCATTGGGTATAGATTTCCTGTAAATTAATCAGCACAGTGAGTTGATCATCCATGATTTGGCTGGCGTTTTGACAGACATCGGCGGCTTGTTGAAAAATGGCTTCAGACAAAGGTCGATTTGAAATGGTAAAGGCATGCAGTTTAATCTCGCTTAAATCACATAAATAACGGTGGGTTTTTAAATCACTGCGGGCGATGCCAAGACTTTGTTGTAGATGGTCCTGGGCCTGCTCATAGGCTGTCATGGCTTGTTCAGCCCGGCCTTCAATGGCCGCTTCTTTGCCCTGGTGGAGGCGTGCCAGCCCGGCCAGTCTGTGCGCCTGATACAGGGTGTTGTCTTGTTCAAAAACCTGTTCGGCTATTTCCACGGTCTCATCATAACGTCGATTAAGATAAGCCAGATAGGCATCTAAATAGCCCCGTTGGGTGATCTGACTGGTGTTGGCCTGTAATTTATTTTGTGCCGGTTTCAGGTAATTATTCTCGGCGTATTCGCGGGCCTTGGTTCGTTTGTCCTTTTCGGGCAGTTGCGCAATGCGGGCCTGTTCATGTTCCCAGGCCAGTGCCAGCGCCAGACCGTGCTGAATATCAGACTGAGGTGTTAAAAAACCGCTTTCCTGCATATGATCAAAAGCGCTTAAGGCTTTATCAGGCTGATTCATCAGCTGGTAACTTTGACCCACCGAGGCATAAATGGCACCACTTTCAAGGGCGCTTGGATTCAGGTCTGAGACCAATGCATGCAGTTGGTTCTCAATGGCCTGGTAATGGGGTGTGAGGTTATGCGCCGGTAGCAAATGTTGCGATTGTATTTGCTGCTCTAAATTTTTGCTGAGTAAGGTGTATTGTTGCACGGCCTGGGTGGTGTTGCGGGCCTGAATACCTTGCTGAATGAGTAAACCACTGAAAATTAGCACCGAAATCAACAGTAATAAGACCAGTGCACTTCTTGCCGGGTGTTTTTTAATGCTGTGGGCGATTTTTTGCGGTGTGGATAAAGGCCGTGCCATCACCGGCTGTCCTTTTAAAAAGGCTTGTAAATCGGTCAGTAAATCCTGAACCGACTGGTAGCGATCTTGGGGATTTTTTCTCAGGCATTGATCAACAATGGCGGCTAAATTTGGGTTTATGTGGTGTTTAGACAGGGATACCGAATTATCATGCAAAATGCGGTAATTGGTTTCGGTGTCCGATGCAGCCTTGAACGGATGGCGATGACTGATCAGCAGGTATAAAATAATGCCGAGAGAAAACACATCGCTGCGGCCGTCAATCGGGTGCTGGCCCTGGATTTGTTCCGGTGACATAAAACCACTGGTCCCGAGGGTGTCGCCGGTTTGGGTCACAGGGCGGCTGTCCCGGTGACTGGCGATTCCAAAATCTAAAATGACGGGTCGAATCTGGTCGCTTTGTTCCACCACCAGGATATTGTCGGGTTTTAAATCCCGGTGAATAATGCCCTGGCTGTGAGCGTGCGCAACGGCCTGACAGACCGCAATCATGAGATCCACCCTGGCTTCCACTGACAATTCCATGGCCTGGCAATAATCATCGATGTGACGGCCTTCAATGTGATCCAGCACAAACCAGGGCCGTTTATTTTCAGTCACGCCGGCATCATGAATGGTGGCGATGTTGGGGTGTTTTAACTGCGCCAGTATCTGACGTTCTTGCAGGAATCGATGGATGACCCGGTTGTTTATCCAGCCTTTGGACAGGACTTTGAGGGCGTATTTTTTTTCATATTGGCCGTCGGCCCGTTCCGCTAAATAGACCTCGCCCATCCCGCCCTCGCCGATAAAATCCAAAATTCGGTATTGGTTTAATCGGGTGCCGGGCGGTAATAGCTGCTCATCATAAAACGCGTTGATGAGATTTGGCAGGCCTGATGTACTTTGTTCTAAGGCATTAAACGTGGTCCATATTTTTTGTTTATCCAATTCAGGGTTATCGCGCGCAAAATCAGATAAGATCTGCTGCAACACCTCATCAGTTAATTCCACATCATGCCGATCACAATAGTCATCAATCGTATGATAGAGTTTTTCAAGCCATTTTGAGTCCATGGTATTTTATGTCAGTAATTACTATAAAATAATGCCCCAAAGGCAAAATTACGACAAAAACATGCGGTTTTTTTTAGGGTTCTGAATCTTTACCAGGTGACAGTTGACTGAGTTGGGTATGCGCCGAATAACGGTATAGAGTACCTGACACAAGAATAATCAAAAACAAACTTATGATTGACAGGGTTGAATTGATGGGGACTTGTTTAATGGGCAAAACACCAAAGTTAATTATTTCCTGGTATTGAATTTGTGGCACAAAACCATCGATTATGGTCATGTTCAGTTGATAATCACCTGCGGGCAACTCGCCCAAGTCGTAATAGACAAAAAATTCCGGGGTTGGTACGCCGATAACACAGGGCAAATACGTGACTTCATAATTAATATCAAATCCATCCACGCTAAAACTGTGGTCTGACCAATTCCGACAACCAGAAATAAATCCAATGCGAACTATCTGGCCTTCCATGGCCGGATTAGGTTGGATTTCAATCAGACCTGAAAAGTCAGGTTGTGCATAAGCCTGATTATGAAATAACCCGATAAACGCAATAATATAAAGTAATTTCTTCACTCTTTTTTCTGCATTTCAAAGCTTCTGCTCATTTGCGTGAATGCCATGGTTTGCTTGTCCGCACTAAACACCATGGTGATGTTCGCCGGTGAGAAGGTGAACTCAGTATCGCTTTGTGCCGTGAGCGGGAACGCACCCTGACCGGTGGCTTGCGCCATCAACTGCCCGTTTTCGATAAAGACTTTGATGTCCAGTGGAAAACCATCTGTGGCATATACGCCGGTGTATTGTTCTAAGATGTCTAAGGATACCTCAGCGGCTTTGGGCTTGGCGGCGTCGTTACGCTGATAAATATTTTTATTTTCACCCTGGTTTAAGGTAAATCCGTTCATGTCTTTTTTGAACAGCATTTCAATACCGGCCGGTGCAAAGGTAAAACGGTGCTCGCCATCCGGTGATAAAGGAAAAGCACCCTGGCCGGTGGCCTGGGCCATCAGTTGGTTATCCATTAGCATGACCTCGATATCCAGCGGGCTGGTATCGCTCTGGAAATAGCCGGTGTACGGTTTTAACTGATCGGCTTGAATGTCCAAGGCGGCCATTTTATTGTCCAAAGAACGACCGAGATAAGCATCCATCAGGGCGCTGTTTAAATCGTCTATGGTAGTTTTATTCAGGCCGTTGCTGAGTACCACGGTGGTGACGTCAACGTCCGGAAAATAAATCGCATGACTGGCAAAGCCTTCGATGCCGCCATTATGCCAGTAACCGATGATCTCCTGATCCTTGTTTTTGACTTTGGTTTTAAAAATGCCGTAACCAAAACCGTCGGTGAGCGTGGTCATTTTCTCGAAACGCTCTTTGGACAATAATTTGTCATTAAATAAGCCCCGAAAAAAACGATTTAAATCATCAGATGTGGAAATAATGGCACCGGCGGCACCGGCCACAGACAGACTCCAGGGATCGATGGCTTGCCATTGCTTGTCGTCATTGTGCCATTGATAGGACTTAATCTCAGCGCCATGACTGTCTGTCCCAAAATAAGTATTCTGAAGGCCCAACGGCTTAACAATGTGCTTGTTGAGTAAATCGGCATAACTTTGGCCACTAACCTGTTCCAGAATATAGCCAAGCAACAGGTAATTACTGTTGCTGTAGGCGCCTTTTTCACCGGGCGCAAATGCCGCCGGCAATGCTTCGATTCTTTCAACCATCTGCTTTTCAGACTGCGGCGATTGGTAATACTTCATAAATTCAGCGCTGTCGGTGTAACTGCCAATCCCTGAATGATGATTCAGCATCTGGCCGATGGTGATGACTTTGGCGTTGGTGATGTCCGGATAAAACTGACTTAATGGCGTGTCTAAACTCATTTTACCAGCTTCGATCATTTTAAATGCCAGCACCGCCGTAAAGGTCTTACTAATAGAGCCGATTTTGTATTGATGAATTTGTTTATTATCTGCGATTACGACGCCTGACCCGTCTTCAGCAGGCAGCCAGGTTTGTTTAAAAACAGTTTCATCACCCTGATACAAAGCCCAGGTACCCAGGGCGCGGTTATGATTAGCCAGTGCCTGTCCATATTCTGTTAAAGCCGCTTCCGCGCTGTGGTTTATATCGGTCTTGGCTGTGGCAGCCAAACTCACACATAAAGCGAATAAACTAAGCACGATGGTTCGTGCGTTCGTTAAAGATGATTTATTATTCATGGTATCCAATTAGTGAAAGGATAATGAGTTTATCACAGCCGAATAGCACTTTTCGTGTGAGGAAAGTAACTAATATTGATGTACATCAATGATATTAACCTGCCGGGTGGCTACATTAAGGCGATTAGAGAATCTTTTATAGTCATGAATGCACCCCATACAAAAGCCCATACGGACAGCCATTATTTAGCACCGGTGCCCGAGCGGATTATTAAACGTAACTTAGAGGATATGGCTTTTGATCCTGAACGCTTAATCCGGACGCTGACCACCATCCGCAAACAGCACAGGGAATTCAGCAAGGACAGGCAAACTCAGCTTCAAGCCCAAATCCTGCGACATTTAAAGCACCACCAAGGCGGCGCCCCGTCCCCGTCTGTCCTGCAACTGCAAGACGCCATCGAACACAGCCTGTTGAGCAACGCCTATTATAAAAGCGCCAAATCTTTTGTCGCTCACCGCGCCGAAAAACGTATGCTCAGGCAACAAAGACAACGCCTGAAGCTGTTAATCCAGGCCATGCGTGCTGAAATCAATAAAAAGCCCGCCACCAAGACCTATGACAGCAATCCAACAGTAATCACAAATTTATGCCTGTCCCTGTTTGCGCAAATGATTCATCAAACTCCGGACAGCTTAACGGAACGACCTGAGTTAAGTGAGGAACTAAAAGAAAATATTCGATTATTATCGAGCGATGACTTGGTGGATTTGCTGAGAAGAGTTGAAGAAATTATTGGCTGACAAACCTATTATTTCTACAACGACATAGACGCCAGGTTAAATAAGCATTAACTTAATGAAGATACGAATCGTATTTGAAATGGTGCCGACACGAGGAGTCGAACCCCGGACCTACTGATTACAAGTCAGTTGCTCTACCAACTGAGCTATGTCGGCACTGGTTGGCGCTCGTTTTTAAACGAGGATGCGAAGTATAGTCAAATTATGGGACGTGTTCAATCATTTTTTGTGTAAAAACCCGCTTGTTGTGCCGTAAATGGCTTTGTTGGCTTGTGTTGCTTTAACTTTGGGCCATGACTTGAGATAATAGCGATTCTCATTAAGTGATGGACAAAAATTATATGACCCCCTTTTCTCTTGTGTTTAAAGAGCAGTTGCCTTTGAATGAGCATTCGGTTTCGATTCGTCTTAAGGTTGAAAGCGAGACGCCACTGGTGGCCATTGCCGGGCAGTTTGTGCGATTGCATATGCAACAGGATGATGGTTTTGATACCTTTCGGAGTTATTCGATTGCCAATGTGTTTCCGAAGGAAAAATGCGAGTTGGATGAGATTGAGATTGCTATGACCTGGGTCGAAGGTGGTCTGGCGACGCGCAAGTTGGCAGCCTTACAGCCGGGTGATCGGCTGGAAGCGTCCGGGCCCTATGGTCGGTTTTGTTTACTGCCGGACCGGCATCAACGTTATTTTCTGATCGCCACGGGCACCGGTGTGACACCCTATCGGGCGATGTTGAATGAGCTGAAAAATCGCCTGGATGAAGGTTCTGAAATCTATGTGGTGATGGGTGCGCAGGATGCGCCGGGGCTTTTGTATGAAGATGATTTTCGGGCGGTCGAAAAAGCGCATGAGAATTTTCATTATATTCCCTGTCTATCACGTCGCCAGAGAGATGAGCCGGCGCTCAATGACCGCTCAGGTTATGTGCAGAAGTTTCTGGAAGAACATGAATTTGATGTGGATTCTGATATTGCTTATCTGTGCGGTAATCCGGGGATGGTGGATGAAAGCTTTGCCTTACTCAAAGATAAAGGCCTGCCGGTGACCCTGATTAAACGCGAAAAATATGTCAGTCCGCCGGTTAAGAAGAAGTAAAAGCATCAAATAAACTCTGATGCGAGGCATGTTTAACCACAAAGGGCACAGAGGAACCACTAAGTACTCGGAGAAAAGATTAATGATTCTTTTATCACTTTGTGAAAACCTGTGCGATCTTTGTGGTGATTTCTATAGATAAAACTGATTATTAAAAACCAATATTGTTACTTCTGGGAGGTTTGACCGATTGGCTTAATCGGGTACACTGTTAGGCTTTTAATAGTCTGAATTTCTCATGTTTCGAATTCTTTTTGTAACGGCTTTGCTGTGTGTGGTTGGGTCTGCCAGGGCGCAGGATGAGGTACCATCCAAGGCGCTGACTTTGTCGGATTGTTTTATTGGTGCTGAGTCCTCGGGGGTTTCAGTGGCGGCGCAATGTGGTCAGTTAACGGTGCCGGAAAATCGCGCGAAACCCGATGGCCGGCTGATTGATCTTAATGTCGCGGTGGTGAATTCAGATGTTGAAAACCCCCAATCCGATGCGGTGGTGTTGTTAGCAGGTGGCCCCGGGCAAGCTGCGGTAGATACCTTTGCAGTGATGGCGAAAAACTTGAGTCAGTTACTACCGAAACGTCGGATTGTGATGGTGGATCAACGTGGCACCGGTGAATCGCATCCCTTGCGCTGTGATTATGAGATGGATGATTTTATGGATGTCACCGATTGGCGCTCACCGGAAGTGGTGCAATGGATGAAGGACTGTCATGCGTCTTTGGATGCTGATACTCGGTTTTATACCACCAGCATTGCCATCGAAGATCTGGAGTCGGTTCGACAGGCTTTAGGTATTGAACAATGGAATATATACGGCGGTTCTTACGGCACCCGTAAAGGCCTGACTTATATAAAACTCTATCCTGATTCAATACGCACCGCGATTCTGGATGGCGTGATGCCGCAACAGGAAGCGATGGCTTCAGCGCATGAGGTTAATTTACAAAACACATTAAAAAATGTTTTCCGATTGTGTCGTGAAGATGCGTCCTGTCAGGAACGCTTTGGTGATGCCGAGCAGCAGATGTGGTCATTTTTGCAATCACTGGATGAGCAGCCGATTAACATGCGGCTGCCTAATCCGAGCACGGGCGATTACGAAACCTTTGAACTGACTCGCGACTTTGCGGTGTTGGGTTTAAGGATGTTTGCCTATTCGCCGGAGACCATGGGCATGATTCCTCTGCTGGTGTCGCTGGCGAATCATGAACAGCCTGAAAATCTGGCACAACAGGCGTTTATGGTGACTTCGAGCTTAACCGAAAGTTTAAACAATGCCCTGGAATTATCGGTGGTGTGTGCCGAGGATGTGCCGTTTTTACCGAAAGAACAAAACACCCGGAACAGTTTATTCGGCGATGAATTCTACGAGATGATGCGCTCGCGATGTGAATACTGGGATAGTGAAGTGGTGGATGCCTCGTTTAAAGACCCGGTTGAATCGGACATTCCGACCTTATTGCTCTCCGGTGAATATGATCCGGTGACGCCGCCTGCGTTTGCTGAAAAAGCGCTTAAAACCTTGTCGAATGCGCAGCATCTGGTGGCCAAAGGTCAGGGTCATATTGTCGCCAACCGGGGTTGTATGCCAAAAATTGTGACCGCTTTTATTGAAGAACCCGAACAAGAACTCGAGACCGAATGTATGAATAATTTTAATCAGCCGGCTTTTTTCATTAATTTAAACGGACCGCAGCAATGATCAGTGTAGAAAATATCAGTAAATCTTTCGGTGAGGTCACGGCGGTGGACAATGTGTCTTTACAAGCCCCGGACGGTAAAATCACCGCGCTTTTAGGTGCCAATGGTGCCGGTAAAACCACTTCCATGCGGATGATTTATGCCCTGATTAAACCCGAAGGCGGTCAGGTGCTGGTGGATGGTATCAACACCCACGAAGATCCGGTGGCGGCGCGGGCGCGCATGGGTGTCTTACCCGATGCCCGCGGTTTGTATAAACGTCTGACAGCGCGCGAGAACATTGTTTATTTTGGCCGATTACAGGGCATGAAAGAGGCCAAAATCAAAGAGCGCTGTGAAGAACTGGTTGATCGTCTGGGCATGGGTGCGTTTATAGACCGGAAAACTGAAGGTTTTTCGCAAGGCCAACGGGTGAAAGTGGCGATTGCCCGGGCTTTAATTCATGACCCACAGAATATTTTACTGGATGAGCCCACCAATGGCCTGGATGTTATGAGTACCCGGGCCATTCGGCGGTTTTTAAAAGAACAACGGGCTTTGGGGAAATGTATTTTGTTTTCTTCTCATGTGATGCAGGAGGTGTCAGCGGTGTGTGATGAGATCACCATCATTGATGGCGGTCGAATTGTGGCCTCGGGCACTGAAAGTCAGTTGCGGGATAAAACCGGCAGTGATAATTTGGAGGATGCCTTTGTGTCTTTGGTTGGTGGGGAGAAACTGGTATGAATTTAAAATCATTAAAAACCGTCTTCTTTAAAGAAGTCCTGGAAAATGCCCGGGATAAACGGACAGTGATGTCATCGATTGTGATGGGTGCGCTGTTCGGCCCGATCTTAATGGTGATTATTATGAACACCACCATTAAGATGCAACAGGACAAAGCCGAGCAAAAGTTAGAGGTGCCGGTGATTAACCAGGCAGGCGCCGCCCATTTAATGGACTTTTTAAGCGCCCAGGATGTGGTTTTGCAAGAACTAAAAGGCAGTCCTGAAGAAGCGATTAAGAATAAAGATCACGATGTGGTGTTGGCCATTTCTGATGATTTTGCTGAAGATTTCAGTCAGGGCAGACCGGCTAAAGTGATGCTGTATCATGATGGTTCGGCCAAAGGTGCAGCCAAAGTCAGTGTCAATCGATTACGTTCTTTGCTGAATGCCTATGACCGAAGTATCGGCACCCAGCGGTTGCAGTTACGCGGTATATCGCCGAATTTAACCAATGTGGTCATGATCGAACAACATGATCAGGCCACCAAAGAATCCCGCGGCGCCATGTTATTAACGGTGTTGCCCTATTTTCTGATTATGGGTTTGTTTATGGGCAGTATGTATCTGGCCATTGATACCACCGCCGGTGAAAAAGAACGTAAATCCTTAGAACCTTTGTTCCTTAATCCGGTGAAGCGCGACACAGTACTGGCCGGGAAACTGGCGGCCACAGTGGCGTTTGGTTTATTGACCCTGGTGTTGACCATTGTTGCTTTTAAATTGACCCTGCCCTGGTATCCGTTTGAAAAACTCGGGATGCGCTTTAATATGGGGATGCAGGTGATGCTGATTATGCTGCTGGTGCTGGCGCCGCTGGCTTTACTGGCCGGTGCCATTCAGACCATTATCGCGGCCTTTGCCCATTCTTATCGGGAAGCCCAGACTTATGTGGGTTTAGTACTGATTGTGCCGATGATTCCCAGTATGCTGCTGATGTTTATGCCGATTAAAGAACAGCTGTGGATGATGGCGGTGCCGATTTTAGGCCAGAATCTGGTGATTAATGAGCTGATGCGGGGTGATGTTGTGGGCTGGGATGCCATTGGCCTGGCCATTGCAGGCACACTGATTGTTGGTTTGGCACTTGCATGGATTGCGGTGAAGTTGTATAACAGAGAGAAGATGTTATTTACGGATTAATCATGAAAAGACTAACCCTGATTTGTGCTTTATTCATTGGGCTGAATGGCGCTCTGGCGGCTGAAAAAACCATTTACAAATACACCGATGAGCATGGTGTGACGCATTACAGTGAGAAAAAACTGAATGATAATTATAAAAAAGCTGACTTACCGGAGTTGTCGGTGGTGGAATCAGTGCCCCCATCACCGGATGCAAACACACAATCGTCGGCTAACGAAGAGCCCATGGCAGCCGGCAGTGACACGGATATTACGCTGATTAAACCCCAGCCAAAAGAAAACCTGTGGGGAACCGGCGGTGATTTAGCCGTGGCAGTGACGCCATTAAGCGAAGCGCAAAAGCAAAAATATCAAATTCAATTTGCCTTAAACAGTGATAAAACACCGCCCGGCGATGAAGCCAGTCACACCTTTAAACTGGTGCCGCGCGGTACCCATCAGGTGCAGGCTTTTCTGGTGACCCGGGGACAAAATGCGGTGGTCGGTAAAACCGACAAAATCACCGTATATATGCACCAAGCCTCAAAAAAGTAGATAACCGGCGCAGTCGTGTCAACCGACTGCAGCCGGTGGTTCGTCCTCGGCCTGGTCAGGACAACAATTAAGAATGACAAGTCAATGGCTCTTGGTCGGTATGTCGTTTTTAATATCTGTATTGCTGGCCGAGCAGTCTTTTAGCACACATAATCAGCGCTTAGCGCTTATCGTCTCCCTTGGCTTGGCCTGTACGATCTTGTTACTTCCTAAAAGTCTATCGATTAATGTGTTTGTGTTATTGTTTTACGGATTTTCGGTCTGTTTATATAGTCGGCTCAGCCGCATCGTCTATGTTTTTACGTCACTTGTTTTATTGATAATCTTAAGTTTGCTGTTGAGTCATTTAATGACAGCGCAGTGGCTTTGGATTGGCATATGTCTAACATCTTGTGTGGTTATCGCTGCACAACTTATCCAAAGCGAAACCGTTTATCTCCCATGGAGCCTGTCATTACTATTGGTATCGGCTTTGATGTTAATTGTGCCCGCGTTAAGTGATAATCTGTTCTTAGCTGCCATCTTGTTATCACTACAGTTATATATTCTGTTAAAATTCACTGGCGTTTTTTCTCAATCAAAAATTGCTCCAAATGTAACTGAAATTCAAGCGGCTGAACGCAGCCGAATTTATCAGAATATCCATGATGATGTAGGTGCTGAGTTATTGCGCCTTATTTATGCGCTGGATAACAGCGAACAGAAGAAACAAGTAAAGGATATTATGCAACGACTAAGACGGGCGGTCGCACAGACTGCGCAGATAAGTATGGATGTTCGACAACTTTGTGATGATATTGTTGACTTATGCCGTGAAAGATTATCAGAAGCCAATATAAGGTTTCAATCTGAAACATTAGTTGACTATAATCATGATTTTAGAAATACCCATCCGACCACACTGTTACGAATGATGAATGAGTTGTTGAGCAATATTATCCGCCATTCTAAGGCGCAGAACGTACAGCTGACTATTCGCAGTGATAATAAGATGTTTCATATTCATCTATCAGATGATGGTTGCGGATTGCCACTAAAAATGAGCGCCACTCAAAGCGGTCGAGGCCTGCGGGGGTTACAAAAAAGAGCCGATGAAATAAGTGCCGTTGTTAAATGGCAGAATAATTCTGATGCCGGTTTATCCTCAACACTATATTATCCATGGCCATAGCAAAGGTATTAATCGTCGAGGATTTAGCTGAAGCACAATGCTGGCTTAAGCAATCGGCTCAACTGGCATTTGCCGGTTGTACTGTTAACATTGCAGAGACGTTATCCAAAGCGCACCATTGCCTTGAGCAGGATACCTATGATTTGGTGTTATTGGATATTGGCTTACCCGATGGCAGTGGCTTACACTTAATTCAACCCATTTTACAAAAAAATCCAATTGGCTTAGTGGTGATGGCCACTTTATTTGATGATGACACTCACGTCTTTAGTGCCTTACGTTTAGGCGCTAAAGGCTATATTCTGAAGGACCAGTCTAGAGAGAATCTGGCACAAATGCTTGTGGGCATCGATCAGGGTCACTTTCCCATTTCTCCGACAATTGCGAACAAGCTATTACATTTTTTCCAACCTGCGCCAACAAGAAAAAAACTCACACCGCGCGAACAGGACGTGTTAACACTGGTCGCCAAAGGCTATGCAGTACCCGAGGTGGCAGACTTTTTAACCATTAAAAAAAGCACCTGTTACGGCTATGTAAAAGACATCTATCGAAAGCTCAAAATAAATTCTCGGGCAGAGGCAGCCATGGAAGCGACTAAAATGGGTTTAATTACACCCAATCATTGATTTGATTTATATTGTCGTAAGGTATAAGAGGTTTGATTAGAACTGTTTTCGTATTAAGATACCTTTTTTATAACAATTTTTGAACATGCGCACATCTCAATACCACCTTGTCACCCGCAAGGAAACCCCGCAAGACGCCGAAATAATTTCCCACCAACTGATGATCCGAGCCGGTATGGTTCGTAAAATTGGTGCCGGTTTGTACACCTGGTCGCCGTTGGGTTTTCGGGTATTGCGCAAAGTGGAGGCCATTATTCGTGAAGAAATGAATGCTTCGGGCGCATTGGAGATGCTGATGCCCGCGGTTCAGCCTAAGGAGTTATGGGAAGAAACCGGGCGAATTGAGGATTTTGGCGGCCAGTTACTGGCGATGACCGATCGTGCCGAGCGTGATTACTTTTTTGGGCCCACCCATGAAGAAGTGATGACTGAATTTGTCCGTGACGAGGTGACCTCGTATAAGCAATTACCGATTAATTTTTATCAGATTCAGACCAAATTCCGGGATGAAATCAGACCGCGTTTCGGGGTGATGCGCTCGCGCGAATTTATCATGAAAGATGCCTATTCTTTTCATTTAACCGCAGAATCACTGGAAGAAACCTACCGGTTAATGGAACAAACCTACACCAAAATATTAAGCCGGATGGGTCTGAAGTTTCGCTGTGTGCTGGCTGATTCCGGTGCCATCGGCGGTTCCGGCTCGCAGGAATTTCATGTCATTGCCGACAGTGGTGAAGATGCCATTATGTATTCAGATGACGGTGACTATGCGGCTAATATTGAAAAATGCGAAGCGGTGAGTTTGTTGTCAGCGCGCGCCGAGCCTGAAAATGAATTAACTGAAGTGGCCACGCCCGATCAGAAAACCATTGAGCAAGTGACTGAATTTTTGGGTGTTAACGCTGATCAAATGGTGAAAACCTTATTGGTTGAAGGGGTTGAGGGTCCGGTTGCTTTAGTGGTGCGTGGTGATCACCACTTGAGTGAAGTCAAAGCCGCGCATTTAAGCGAAGTCGCCACACCGCTGCGGTTTCTGGATGACAAGGAAGTACAGGAACTGGCCGGCTGTGATGTGGGTTCGATTGGTGTTAAAGACTTAAATTGCCCGATTATTGTTGATTTAACCGTGGCCAATATGAGTGATTTTATCTGCGGTGCCAACAAAGAGGGTTATCATTTGACCGGTGTGAACTGGCAGCGTGATGCTGAATTTCAGCAGCAAGCCGATATCCGTGAGGCGCAAGCAGGCGACCCAAGTCCGGATGGTCAGGGCATATTAAAACAGGCCCGTGGCATCGAAGTGGGGCATATTTTTCAATTGGGCGATAAATATTCAAAAGCCATGAACGCTGTGGTTCTGGATGAAAACGGTCGTTCTCAGGCGCTGCAAATGGGTTGTTATGGCATGGGTGTATCACGCCTGGTGGCAGCAGCCATTGAACAAAGTCATGATGACAACGGCATTATCTGGCCGTCGGCTTTGGCACCGTTTCAAGTGGCGTTATTGCCCATGAATTATCAAAAATCGGTGCAGGTTAAACGCACCGCTGATGAACTCTATGAAAAACTGACAAAAGCCGGTTACGAAGTGATTTTGGATGATCGTAAAGTCCGACCGGGATTTATGCTGTCTGATTTTGAATTACTGGGCATTCCGCATCAGGTGATTATCGGTGACCGTTCTCTGGATGAGGGCTTTGTGGAATACCGTCATCGGCAGAAAATGGAAAAACAAAAAATTGAGCATGCTAAAATATTCGATTTCCTGACCCAGCATACTAACTTATGAGTCGAAAGATCGGAAATTCGCTGAAAGATTCTGCGCTCTTTTTGCAACACGCCATTAAGCATCCACTGCAAGTGGGCTATTTACTGCCTTCATCACCGTGGTTGATTGAGGAAATCGCAGCCACCGCCGAACTGGCCGGCAAAAAAAGGGTTGTTGAATTGGGTCCGGGTACCGGTGGTACCACAAAAGGCCTGCTGGCGGCCATGGATGACGATGCTGAATTGATTACGGTGGAAATCAATCCCAAATTTATCGCCCACATGAAAAAGACCATCGATGATAAACGACTGAGTATTGATGCCAGTGGTGCCCAGCACCTTAAGGATATTATCGACAAACGCAATTGGTCCAATGTGGATGTGATTGTTTCGGGCATTCCTTTTACCACCCTGCCCAAAGGCATGGACCAGGAAATCATGACAGCCATCCACGCCACGCTTAAGCCCGGTGGTGTGTTTTTGGCGTACCAATTACGTGATCATGTCAGTGCCCTGGCCGTGCCTCGTTTTGGCCAACCAAGCAAGAAAAAAGTCACCTTTAAAAATTTCCCGCCCATGAAAATCTTTACCTGGCGTAAGGGCCTCAACGGTCAATAAACGTTCTAATTATGAATAATTAATACTTTCAGCAACCAGCGTTTTTGGCTACAATCATTATTTATGTACTAACGTATCGGTGATATGACTGCCAATTTGTTAAAAAATAAAGATCTGGGCTTGTTTGTGACAAGCTTGTTGATGACCCTGTTGGCCTATTTCGCCAGCGATCAATGGCTGTGGTCACTGCTAATTGTCAATGTGCTCACGCTGTCCGGATTTCTGTTTACGCTGCCGATTATTTTTGAGCGATATGATAATCATGTGTCTTATCAGGTTGATTGGATTATACCGCTGGTTGCGGCCGGTTTTTTAGCGCTTGGTTTTTGGTTTATCCAAACAGTCAACGAAGCCCTGATGGTTTCTTTATGGCTTATTTGGGTGCTGGCCATTATGCTTTTTAAACAGTTAGAGCCTAAAGAAACAGCCTTGATTGCGGCTGTACCGGCCTTAAGCTTACTGGCTTTGTTTATTATATTACCCGGCACCGAAATGCAGGTAAGTCAGCCGTTTTTATTTGCTATTATTCTGGTGGTCACTTGTTTAGCCATGGTGGCGACTAAATTGTTTGTTTACGATGTGGCTGTTGCAGAAGAGAAAAAAACCGAACCGCTGCCGGACAGCATCGCTAAACAGGTTAAGCGCGCAGAAGAAGCCAAAAAGCAAAGCCAACAGTTAAAAGAAGAGGTCAAGGATTTAAAGGTTAAATTATCCGCTGCGGAAATGGCCAAAATGGAATTTCTGGCCACCATGAGCCATGAGATTCGAACCCCCCTGAACGGTATCGTGCCCCTGTTAGACATTGTTATGGATACGGAGCTGAATGATTTTCAGAAAGATTATCTCAGCACCGCCCACACCTCTGCCACACAGATGCAAAAATTAATCGATGATTTGCTGGATTATTCGAAAGTGGAAGCCGGTAAATTAACCATCGAAATGACCGCATTAAAAGTGCGTAAGGTGATCGAAGAAGTGTTGGATAATTTAAGCGCTTCGGCTGAACGTAAAGGGCTTGACATTGAAACCAACATTGATGATCAAATCAGTCCGTTACTGCGTGGCGATCCGATTCGCTTGCGTCAGGTGCTAACCAATTTATTGTCTAATGCCATTAAATTTTCTGACCGCGGCACGGTGACTGTGGAGGCTAAGAAAGTCAAAAACTATGCCAGTAAAGAACTGATTCGTTTTGTGGTGAAAGATGAGGGCATTGGTATCAGTGAAGACCAGCAGGACAAGCTTTTTAACGCCTTTACCCAAGGTGATAATTCCTCCACCCGAAAATTTGGCGGTACCGGTTTAGGCTTAACCATCAGTCAGAAAATTGTTGATCTTCTGAAAGGTAAAATGGGGGTTGAATCAAAAAAAGGGCTCGGCAGTACCTTTTGGTTTGAAATTCCTTTTTCAAAATCAGTCAATGACACCAGTTCTGATGAATCTGAAATTAGCCAATATCAGGCTGTCTTAATCAACACCAATCCGGTTCTGTTTAAGCGATTAACGGCCGATTTAGAACATGCCATGGTTAAAGTACAGAGTTCATTGAATTACCAACATGCCATGTCACGTATTCAGGCCTCACGCGGTATCAGAGATCAAAAGCATACCCTGTTATTTATTGACTTTGACACCAATGCCAAGACCTTTCGGCAGATTCTGACCTTGGTGGAAAAAGGCGATATGAATGATATATGGATATGTGCTGTGACCAAATCCGAACATATTGCCGGTGTTAAACAGTACCCCAATATTCAGGTCATTAAAGCGGATGAAAACATCGAAATGATTATCCGCGAATTTGAACGGCGGTTCAATCCAGATGAGGCTTCAGCAGAAACATCAACGACACAACATGGTTCAGAAGTTACCACAGAGGACGCTTCTCAGTCGCACAAATTAACCCGTCAAAAGCTCGATCAGATTTCTAAAACAGTGTTATTGGTTGAGGATAATGAAGTCAATTTAAAAGTGGCTCAGAAACTTATTGATTACATTGGTTTTCCTTTTGATGTCGCTGAAAATGGCATGCAGGCGCTGGATAAAGCAAAGAATACCCGCTATCGTTTAATTCTCATGGATTGCCAGATGCCGGTGATGGATGGCTATCACAGTACCCGCCGCATCCGTCGTTATGAAGAAGAGAATAACCTGCCCCATACCCCGATTATTGCCATGACTGCTAACGCCATGTTGGGTGACAAGGAAAAGTGCTTAGAAGCCGGTATGGACGACTATATGTCGAAACCATTAAACCGCTATTTACTGGAAAAAACCTTAAAAAAATGGGATCCATTTGCCAGCAATGAAGCAGTAAAAGCTGATCGCCCAGCGCAAACCGACGACGCTTTAAAAGCCATCAACCCGAAATGGCTCAACGTCAAAGCCCTGGCGGAAATCAAGGAATTCATGGGTGAAGAAACCGATGATTTACTGGATTTATTTCAGCAAGAAACCCCGGCCATGATTGATAAGCTAAAAAGCCTGCGTCAGCAGCCGGATTTTGAACAGGTTCGACAGCTTGCGCATACCCTGAAATCAACTGGTGCCAATATTGGTGCCACCGGTTTCAGTCACTTTAGTAAAAAAATGGAAGCGGCAGCTGTCGCCAAGGATGCAGATTCAGTCAAAGATAACATCACCAAAGTCATGAAATCTTATCAGCTGACCATTGCTGAAATAGAAAAATATCAAAAAGTCAGCGATTCATCACATTAGTCACTTGTTTTGCTTGAGTCGATCGTGACTCGGGTGTACATTGTGCTGTTTTATTCGCACTGACCTTTTTATGTTGAGATATTTAATCGGTATTTTATGCCTGCTGTTCACGACCATGTCATTGGCAGAACAAAGCGATTTGAATCAAAATTCAGAACAGCCAGAAGACGAATCCGAGCAACAATTGGCACCCATACAGGTCACGGCATCAAGACTGGCCACCAACACCAACGACAGCGTACGCGCCGTCACTGTGGTCACCCGCAATGATATTCAAAACAAACCCAATGCGCTGCTACCGGACTTACTGCGAAATGAAACCGGTGTCTATATCCAACAAACCACCCCGGGACAAGGCATTCCCATTATTCGAGGTCTAAAAGGCTCTCAAAACCTTCATTTGGTGGACGGGATGCGGGTTAACACGGCTTTTTTTCGTAATTCACCGAATCAGTATTTTGCTTTGATTGATCCCTTTATGATTGATCAGATTGACGTTGTTCGTGGTCCCGGTTCTGTGCTTTATGGAGGTGATGCGCTGGGTGGTGTGGTTAATGTGATTAGTCATACCCCGTCTTTTTCAGGTGACCAGTGGCAAACCAGCGGCCAACTGGCGGGTATTTATAACAGCGCCGATGAACAATGGCTCAGTCATGTCAACGTCGATGGCGGCAACGACACCCTCGCCACCAGTTTGGGGTTGAGTTATCAGGACACAGGCGGACGTACCACCGGCAGTGGTGAAACCATTCCTTTTACCGCCTACTCAGCCCGCGCGGCCAATAATAAATGGGTTTACCGAATTAATGATCAGCATCGGGTGGTGTTCGATATGCAATACCTGCGCCAACCGGCGACCCCACGGGTGGATGATTTGGTGGCTGGTTTCGGGCAGAGTGAACCGGACTCTCAAGTCTTTTTATTCACCCCCAATGAACGCTATTTTGCTCACCTTAACTATCAGTCCAGTGAAGCCACCGGCTGGTATGACAACGCCGATTGGCATCTGGCCTGGCAGAAAATTGTTGATGGTCGCATGAAACAGGGCTTAAACAGTGACAGTGTCACCACCGAACAAAATAGCAGTGAATTGTGGGGTTTTCAGGTGGATTTTGATAAAGCAATCGGTGCCGGTCAATGGGTGTATGGGTTTGAAAGTTACCGGGACACCATCAGCAGCGCCAAGCAGTCAACACGAGATAATGTGACCACCGATAAAGAACCCCGATTCCCCGATCAATCGGTGATGCAGCACTGGGCCACCTATGTCGATTATCATCACCAAATTGGCGACCATCAATTATCAGCCGGTGGTCGCTACAGCGACTACACCATCGATTTGAACAGCCCACAAATCAGCGATGATAAATTAAGCTTATCTGATTTTACCTGGCAGTTAGGATGGCGCTTTGCCATCAATGACAATGACCGATTGTTTGCCAATTTAAGTCGGGGGTTTCGGCCACCGAATATATTTGATTTGGGTCAGGTGGGTGATCGGCCCAATAACCGGTTTAATGTGGTGAATGCCAATGTTAAACCCGAATCCGTGCATACCCTGGATGTCGGTTTTAAACACGCCGGCAACGGCTGGCAGGCTGAAACGGTTTTATTTATTTCCGATTATGATGATGTTATTGCTTCTACCTTAACTGGTGAGACCACTGAATCAGGCCGCGACATCGTACAGTCACAAAACATCGGTGAAGTCCGAATTTGGGGTGTTGAAGCGCAGTTGAACCGATACTTTAATCATGGCGGTCATTTATATGCCCATCTAACCTACACTCATGGCGAACAAACCGAAGACGGTGAAGATGAGCCGGCGGATCGCATACCGCCCACTTTTGGTGTGGTTGGTTATTATTGGCCACTGTCTGACACCTTGAGCTGGCGACAACAAGCCCGTTACGCCACCCATCAAGACCGCCTCAGTGCCCGTGATGTACGCGATGCCCGCATTAATCCCTTGGGTACCGGTGGCTTTGTGGTATATGATAGCCACCTGACATGGCAGGCCGGAGTACAGACCACCGTGCGCGTCGGTATTGAAAATCTGTTTGATAAAAAATACCGTGAACATGCGTCGGGCTTGGATGCCGCCGGCCGTAATTATCATGCGTCTATTTTTTATGAGTTTTAACAATCAGTATGCTAATCTTTGAAAAATCAAAACCCGGCCGCAGCGCCTGGGCACAGTCTTTGGATGAACTGGATGTCAGTCATTTAATCCCTGAAAAATATCAACGTGATGTGCGTTTAGGGATGCCACAGGCCAGTGAACTGGATGTGGTCAGACATTACACCCAGTTAAGTCAAAAGAACTTTTCCATCGAAACCAATTTTTATCCCCTGGGTTCCTGTACCATGAAATACAATCCCAAGGTGTGTAATACCCTGGCGATGCGTGAAGAATTTTTATCGCGGCATCCACTGGCGCATGTTTCATTGTCACAAGGCTATTTAGAATGTATGTATAACCTGCAAAACATCCTTCAGGCGGTGACCAATATGGCCGGTGTATCGTTAACACCAATGGCCGGTGCCCAGGGTGAGTTTGCCGGGGTTGCCATGATTAAGGCCTATCACGATGATCGCGGTGATAGCGTGCGTAAGGAAATTATCGTGCCCGATGCCGCACACGGCACCAACCCGGCCACCGCCATTATGTGCGGCTATAAAGTTAAAGAAATCCGTACTGATGAAGACGGTAATGTCGATATGGATGCGCTGGAAGCGGCTTTGGGGCCGCAGACAGCCGGTATTATGCTGACCAATCCGTCCACCCTGGGCGTGTTTGAAACCCACATTAAAGAAATCGCCGATAAAGTCCATGCGGTCGGTGGCTTATTGTATTATGACGGTGCTAACTTAAATGCCATTATCGGTAAAACCAATCCCGGCATTATGGGTTTTGATGTGATTCACATGAATTTACATAAAACCTTCTCCACGCCACACGGTGGTGGCGGACCCGGTTCCGGTGCCATCGGTGTCGGCAAACGCTTATTGCCCTACATGCCGGTGCCTTATGTGGGTAAAGACGACACCGGCTATCATTTTATCGATGAGAAGAAAGCCCCGAAAACCATCGGTCGCTTATCAGCCTTTGCCGGTAATGCCGGGGTTAATTTACGGGCTTATGTCTATGCTTTATTGTTGGGTAAACAAGGTATGCAGCGGGTCAGTGAGTTCGCCACTTTAAATGCCAACTATCTGATGAAACGCCTGCAGGATAAAGGTTTTCGACTGGCTTTTAAAAACCGCCGCGCCAGCCATGAGTTTATCATCACCTTAAAACGTCAGGCCAAAGAGCTGGGTTTGTTGGCGTCTGATCTGGCCAAAGGTTTACTGGACAAGGGCATGCATGCGCCGACCGTTTATTTTCCCTTATTGGTGTCAGAATGTTTGCTGATTGAACCGACGGAAACCGAATCCAAAGAAACCCTGGATGCGTTTGTCGAAGCCATGGCTGAGATTCTACAACAAGCCAAGGACGACATCGATGTACTGAAAAAAGCGCCTTACACCACCCCGGTTCGGCGTTTAGATGAAGTGAAAGCGGTCAAGGAACCAAACGTGGTCTGGGATATGAACGGCTGATGGCTGATCCAGCTTTTCGGGGTCCGAAACAGATATTGAAGGCTTTTCAGTGGACGATTCAGGGCTTTAAAAGTGCTTACAAAGTCGAAGCCAGCTTCCGCCTGGAAGTCTGGCTTTTTCTGGTCTTATTGCCGGTGGCCATTTGGCTGGCGCAAACGCCGGGGCAGCTATTTCTGCTGATTGCCACCGGACTTTTGATGTTACTGGTGGAGCTGATTAACTCCGCCATCGAAGCCGTGGTCGATCTGGTGGTCGGTGCTAAGCAACACCCCTTAGCCGGCCGGGCGAAAGACATTGGCTCTGCTGCTGTATTTCTGGCCTTGTTTATCTATGCAATGGCTTGGCTGTTGGTTATTTATACTCGGTTTTTTGTCTAAATATCAGCGAACGGTACGTTTGATGCCGAATTTAACAGTATTTACATATTGTAGCTGCGACCCTTGCGGTCGCCTAATCTAATTCAACCGCAACATAATTTGTGACCCGGGTCATGCTTTATTTTTGTGGTTGTGCTAATATGAATAGGTCTTCTACAAGGATATTTTTATGAATTGCATTAACCTAAAACAACGGATTTTATTACTGACATTTTTTATTTTTTCAGCCTGCGCTGTGAATGCCTTAACACTTAACCCCCTGATTGAAGCGCCGGACGGGCATACAATCATTAATCAAGAACCTTTATTGTTTAATGAGAAGATTATCTTTGTTACGGAAAAAGATGATGATTACACGTTGTGGGCTTATGATTTATCCGAAAATGATTACACTACGTTGCAGGTTTTTGACGAATTTAATCCAAATCAAACTTTTCATATTATCGATGGTCAGTTCTATTTTAGAGATTATAATGAACCCAGTCGAGTTTGGCGTTCTGATGGAACACACGCTGGAACAAAGTCCGTGACAGGTTTAATCACTTTTAGAGGAAGCGAACTTATAGCACAAAATAATTTGCTCTTTTCTCAGTGGGGGAATGATGACAACAATACGGACATCGTGGGTTTTGATGGTGTTAACTACCGTAATTATGGTGTGGAACATCACCCTAATGAAAAAGCTGTATGTGCGTTCTCATTGAATGACCTTATTATTCCATCTACAAATGTTTATACTGGTAATGATCAACATTTAGTTCGTTACACTGGTCAAAATACCTTTCATTACACCAATCGAATGCCTGATGGATTTAGAATCCATGAGAATGATGTCTGGCAATTTGGTAATACATGTTTTTACTTTATTACCAGCCAATTCAGCGATCAATATTTTTATGATATCTTTGTGATTCCTGAGACTGGTGATAGTTTTTTCTTGGGTGAAAAGCTTGGCTTTTCAGGTGTCAGCGAAGTTATTCGATTCAAAGATAGTATTTTTATGACCGGCAGAGATTCTGAAGGCGTTGAACAATTAGTGAAACTATCGCCGGATTTATCCCAAATAGAAAAACAGGTATATCCTCAGGAATACCTAGAATATCAATTATTAACAGCCAGTCAAGACTACTTAATCGCCTATGAACACAGTGACGGCACAGTGTCACCACCGGTTTGGGCAACAAAATATTATGATGAAAACCTTAGTTTAATAGAGGGTTTAGGCGGTCATTTTAAATGGGCGCCGGAAATCCACCCAACCGCTAAGGGTGAAACCATATTTTATACGGATTATGATATTTACACAGGTGTGAGAAAATATATTATTACCACAAATATCGATGACTTAGAGAATGGTTTTGAGATAAATGGACAAGCCTTGGAGAGCGTTATAACAAATGTTAATAGTCCAGAGACCTATACACTGATGAGAGATTTGACTTCAGGTGTTTTTACCATTCATCATTTGAAACAGCTTCCTGATATGGGTTCATTAAGTGTCGGTGCCTGGTTTGATCCTGATTATCAAAACCAGGGTATAAACATTGTGGAAGGTGTGCGGGATGATGGCAGTCGATATATATTTGTGACGTTGTACCTGTTTCGCGATGGCGAGCCTTTGTGGTTAGCAGGCGTCGGTGAAATCAGTTATCCGCAGCCCACTATAGACATTGAATTGGGTGAATACAGCGGGCTTGGATTGTGGCAGGCCGATATGCCGGCCCATGTTGAAAAATTTGCTGATATGACCTTAAGCATGAGAGGCTGTCATCAGATGATGGTGAATTTTGTCACCGTTGATGAGCAGACATTTAGCCTTGAATTACAGCGCATGGTCAATAACGACATCAATCTTCGCTGTAAAGATTAGTCTCCAAAAACTAATCACCACTGACCGACTTTGGGCATGGAGGCCCAGGGTTCTTTTTTTGGTAACGGATCGCCTTTTTGCAGCAGCTCAATGGAAATATTATCGGGGCTTCTGACAAAAGCCATGTGGCCGTCCAGGGGTGGCCGGTTAATGGTGATGCCGGCATCCATTAAACGCTGGCATATTTCATAAATATCATCCACTTCATAGGCTAAATGACCAAAATTCCGGCCTTCGTCATAGTCGCCGCCATCCCAGTTATAAGTAAGTTCAACCTGAGCTTCTTCATCACCGGGAGCGTGTAAAAAAACCAGAGTAAAACGGCCTTCCTCAACTTCTTTGCGGTGTGATTCAACCAGGCCTAAATGCGTCACATAGAAGTCTAAAGATTCGTCTAAGTCCGAAACTCGGACCATGGTGTGCAGATATTTCATGGTGCCTCAATGATGTAATGAATGATTATTATCTTTGGTTAAACTCTGAATTTTCAAGCTAAACGGATTCTGAACGGTTCAGATAGAATTCATCTGTTTGCGATAAATTGGACTCAAGTTTGTATCAGGAGTACACCATGAAAAAATTATCGATTACCCTATTAATTGCTTTGCTTGGCGTGAGTTTAAGCGTTTCTGCAGGACGTTATGATAATCGCCAGACGATTAATCGTGATGCCCGCAGTGCGGTCAAAGGTGTTCATGACCAAAACAGACACGCGCAGCGTCGCTCATCAAACAAGGCCTATAAAAAGTACAGCCAAAATAAACACCGTTCTTACCATAAACCCGGCTATAACCATGATTATCGCGGTAATCGGCATTTTGATGATTCTTACGTGGTGACAAAACCCGATTATTCACATTCATATGGCCGTAAACATCATCGCAGTTACAGTTATGGTGACTGGCGATATGACAGTCGCCGTTACCGTCAACAATGGCGTCATTCCGGCCATACCTTTTATCATTACCAGCCCTATCGCTATGATCGCTACCGCTACCGACCGGTTCGCGGTTTAGGCCATTATTACCAGCGCCGAGGCTATGGTTATGGCCACTGGCATGAAGGCCATTGGTGTGATGTTTATCATGAGCCGAGTTTTTATGTGAGTTATTACAGCCATTATCCTTACCATAATGGCTGGCGTGTCGGCGATGGTGATTTTGGCATTTGGTTTCGGTTTTAGAGAACATTATGAATCCTGCAAAAAAGGCGTCTTCGGACGCCTTTTTTCATTTTGCTGCTTGAGTTATCGGTGTTTTCATGCGATTCTTAAAGACCTTTATTTGGGGATATTCATGAGAACAGAATCTGAATTTAATGAGGCATTTCCGGTTCAGGTCACCTTACCGGTTCAATGGGGCGATATGGACGCTTTTGACCATGTGAACAACACCATGTATTTTCGTTATTTCGAAACCGCCCGACTGGCCTATTTTGAGCATTTGGATTTATTAAAAACAATGCAGCAAGATCAAATCGGGCCGATTTTGGCGGAAACCTCATGTCGTTTTAAGCGACCGTTAACCTACCCCGATACCATCCGCGTAGGTGCCGCGGTGATTGAAAATCACAGCCATGGTTTTCTGATGCAATACGGGGTTTTTAGCGAATCCCAAGAAGCGGTATGCAGCGTTGGCGATGGCCGGATTGTGCTGCTGGATTATCGCTCCGGGCAAAAAATTAAACCGGATGAAAAGATGCTTAAACGGATACAATCTCTGCAAGAATCAGGTTAGAATAAACCTATGGATGAGCTCAATCCGTGGATATTTATAGTCGCTACTTTCATCAATATATTTTTGGTGGCTATGGCGGTGCTGATTCATTATGAATTTTTGTCCCGGTTAAGTTATTTCCCCGATAATAAACCGATTAAACCGCGACTGCGGGTTTTAAAGGGTGTGGTGGGTGCATTGATTGCCCATTCGGTGGAGGTCTGGGTGTTTGCCGCGGGTTATTATTTTCAGTTAAAAAACCCTGTCTTTGGGACCATGACCGGAGAGTTTGATGGTTCTTTTTGGGATTGTGTTTATTTTTCTTTTACCACATTTTCGACCTTGGGTTTTGGTGATATCGAACCCCATGGATTAATCCGTTTTCTCACCGGTATTGAGTCACTGACCGGCCTGGTGCTGATTACCTGGTCGGCTTCCTTCTTATTTATCAAAATGCAGAAATACTGGCACGAATAGCCCGAAAGCCACACCGTCGCTTGACCGGCCAAACCGCTTAGGTTGGGCAAATGCAGTTTTGTGAATTCATAAACAGGCGTTACACACTGGCCGTAAAAGCCGTGTGCGAAAGCGCCATGCCCGGGAACATTTTTATTGTTCGTGATGATCCCAGATGCCGTGGCCGCGTCGGCGGTCTTTGCCGCTGCGTCGATCCTGAAAGTCACTGTCAAAGCGAATGGTTTGGCGCCGATCTGCGGTTTGCCGGCGATCATATCGTCGGCGGTCGAAGTTGGCATGTTTATGGGTGGCTTTACCACCGAAAATAGTTCTCAGTAATGATGTCATATACCCCTTTCCCGTGCCTGATTATTATTGGTTTATACCGTTCAGGCATCATGTTCTGTACACCATTATTATTAACATATTATCCCTTTAAAATCCAGAAAAACCGGAAGTATTTGGTGTAAATCGATCTTTGTGCGTCGGTGTTTTGATGGGTATTTAAACCGGTAGTTTGATAAGATACCTGTTTTTTTAAAAGGATAAATTATGTGGTTTAAAAACGCCCGTTTGTTTCAGTTGAATGAAGATTTTTCCCTCAACGCTGAACAGCTTTCAGATGCTTTAAAAGCCGATGAACTACGACCCTGTGGCCCGATGGAGCTGGTTTCTAAGGGTTGGCTGTCACCGTTTGGTGAGGACAGTGATTTGTTTGTATTACAAAGTGGTGATGCCATGTTGTTTTCAATGGGTGTTGAAGAAAAAGTCATGCCGGCGGCTGTGGTGAATCACCAGTTACATCAGCAAGTGGCGCAGATAAAACAGAGTACCGGTGAAAAACCGGGACGCAAGCAGCAGATGGACATGAAGCAGCAGCTGATGAATGAAATGCTGCCACAGGCCTTTGTCAAACCCAAAACACTGCATGCCTATATTGACTTGAATTTGAATCAGCTGGTGGTCAACAGCGCCTCACAAAATGCCGCTGAAGATCTGGTCAGTCAACTGCGTCAAACCCTGGGCTCATTTAAAGCCGCCGCCTATGGCCCGTCTTCCTCGATGGCAGAAAGCATGACGCAATGGGTTTTAAAAGACCAGCCGCCCGGTGGTTTTATGTTGGACAATGAAATCGTCTTGGAAACCCTGGACGATAATAAAGGCGTGGTGCGGGGTCGCAATATTGAGCATTTGGATGACCAGATGAAACGCCATATTGATAACGGCTATTTGGTGACACAACTGGGTTTAAGTTATCAGGATCGGGTCGAATTTGTACTGGGTCATGATATGGGCATTAAAAAAATCAAATTCACCGATGTTGTGCTTGATCAGCTGGAAGAAAGCAGCATTGAATCTGAATGGCAGCTGCTGGACAGCCAGTTCACACTGTTTAGTCTGGAGGTTCGGGCTTTATTGGCAGAACTCTTTAAGATTTTTAAACATTGATTCATGCAATTACAATCGTTGTCGCAGTGGGAAGATAGATTTGAAAAATGGTTAACGGAGCAAGACCATGCCGATGCCGCCCATGATATCAACCACATAAAACGAGTGGTGAAAACCGCCCGGCAACTGGCCAAAGCAGAAGGTGCTGATTTAGCCGTGGTGATACCGGCGGCCTGGTTACATGATTGTGTGGCGGTGGCCAAGGATGATCCGCGCCGCAGCTGTGCTTCTTCGATGGCCGCAGAAAAAGCCGGTCAGTTGCTCAACCACTGGGGTTACCCTGATGAACATATTCCGGCCATTACACACGGCATAGAAGCGCACAGTTATTCTGCCGACATCGAATGTCAAACACTTGAGGCTCAAATTGTTCAGGACGCGGATCGTATGGATGCCCTGGGCGCCATTGGTGTGGCCCGAACCATTATGGTCGGCACAGCATTAGGCAATCCATTAACATATAATGAAGACCCGTTTTGTTATGATAGAAAGGCGGACGATAAATTGGCCATGGTGGATCACTTTTACACCAAATTACTGCATTTAAAAGACCGTTTTCACACCAAATCGGCCAAACACGAAGCCCACAAACGACATCAATTTATGCTGGATTTTTTACAACAACTGGAACAAGAGGTCGCTGAATGACAAGACAATATGGCATGATGAATACATGTTATGCACTCATCATCGTTTTGGTGTGTCTGTTCGCTGCCGGGGCGAAAGCGGAGGATTACAGTCAGCAACGAATTTTGTTTAAGCAATTATATCAGCAGGCTTTGAGTGGTCAAAAAGCCCAGGTTCAAAAAAAACGCGACAGGTTGAAAGGTTATCCCATTCATCATTATCTTGATTATGCCTTGTTGGTGTCTGATATGGATCAATTACCCATTGGGCGCATCAACGCCTTCAAAAAAGCCCACCCGGGCAGCCCCTTAAATCGGCGTTTAGACAGTCACTTACAATCATCGCTGGCTGCACAAAAAAAATGGTCGTTGTTTTTGAAACATGGTGGTACGTTTAGTGGTGGCTTGCGACAATGTTGGTATTTGACGGCTTTGTTAAAAACCCAAAAAACAGATAATCTACCCGATTTGGTGACACGAGCCTGGTTACAGGGTCATTCGGCACCTGATGCCTGCAATGAGGTGTTTGCCTGGTGGCGTGCACAAGGTTATCAGACTGATCAATTGCTGCTGAAACGAATTAAACTGAGCTTTAAAGAACGGCAGTTACCATTGCTTCGGTATTTGAAACAGCAGCTTAAGCAAATACCCGATTGGGTTAGCTTAGCAGAAGATCTATTGGTGGACGATGTGGTGACTTTTAAACAAGCCAAACAACTCAAGTCTGAGCCACAAACCACTGAACTTCTGTACCATGCCGCGATATATG
The DNA here is from genome assembly GCA_947502925.1 of uncultured Marinicella sp. Classification (GTDB taxonomy): domain Bacteria; phylum Pseudomonadota; class Gammaproteobacteria; order Xanthomonadales; family Marinicellaceae; genus Marinicella. The sequence continues at coordinate 604,073 of CANNBS010000001.1, forward strand.
CCGCTAAAAATAAACCTGCTGAACTTCACCCTTTATGGTCAGAGTTAAAAAAACACCATCAATTCGATCAATCACAAATCAATCAAATTGAACGACTGACCGCACTGTTTGCAGCCACGGATTATGAAGGTTTTTCAATTGACGCCTTAAATGCGTTGCCCGATTCGTCGAAAGACAATCAAATCAGGGCCTGGATCACGCGTTATTATTTATTTAACAGCGACTGGTCGGCGGTGGTGGACAGTATTGAAAATATGCCCATTAGTCAAAAACTGCATGAACGCTGGCAGTACTGGCTGGCCAGGGCTTACGCCAAAACCGGTCAAACCAAAAAAGCGCGTGAGCTGTTCAGAAGTCTTAGTAAGCAAACCCATTATTACGGTTTTCTGGCCGCCGATCACCTGCGGTTGCCCTATTATCTGTGTCAAAAACCGGCCGCACAAGGGGCAGATAATTTCACCCTGCCACCGGCCATAGCGCGTGCCGTGGAGCTTTATCATGCCGGCTTACTGAGTATGGCGCGCAGCGGATGGAATTTAGCCTACAGCGATTTAACCGTTGATGAAAAGCTGGCTTTGGCGCAGCACATGAAAGCTGAAAACTGGTATGCCAAAGTGATTACCATTATGGCGGATTTAGGCCGTTGGCAGGATTATCATTTGCGCTATCCGGTGGCTTATGCTGAGACCATAGATGGCTTTGCCGCCGAATCTAAAGTCACTTCACCGTGGGTGATGGCGGTGATTAAACAGGAAAGTGCCTGGGCCAAGGATGCGTTGTCACCGGCTCGGGCGCATGGTTTAATGCAGTTATTGCCCGAAACAGCCAGTCGCATGGGCAAAGAGTTGGGGTTGACCTGTTGCAATCGGAACGATTTATACACCGCACCGCTCAATTTACGCTTAGGTATTCATTACCAAAAGAATTTATTCAAACAATTTGACCATCCTTTATTGGTGGCGGCGGCATATAACGCCGGTGAAGGTAAAAGTATCGACTGGAGTGAAAATTTCCCGACAGCACCGGATGTCTGGCTGGAAACCATTCCTTACCGTGAAACCCGTGGCTATATTCCACGGATTTTGTCGAATGTGGTGATCTATGACTGGCTGAACAGTGGCGAGCCCTATCGCATCAGCCACTGGATGCCGACCATGCCGATTAACGGTCAACAATCACAACCCTGGCCCAACAGTGAGGTGCCCATGCAACGGGTAAAAACGATATGCCATTAAGTGGCTTAAAGTATTACCTGGTCGGGGGCGCCGTGCGCGACCGACTGCTTGATATCGCGGTTAAAGACCGTGACTATGTGGTGGTGGGCAGTACGCCCAAAGAGATGGAACAACGCGGCTTTATGCCTGTGGGCGATGATTTTCCGGTGTTTTTACACCCCAAAACGAAGCAAGAATACGCCCTGGCACGCACAGAACGAAAATCAGGTCGTGGTTATCATGGGTTTACCGTGGATGCTTCACCCAAAGTGACTTTAGAAGAAGATCTGCAACGCCGGGATTTAACCATTAATGCCATGGCCATGGATGAGAACAGTGGTGAATTGATTGATCCCTGGGGTGGTGAACAGGATTTAAACAACAGAACCTTACGGCATGTGTCTCAGGCTTTTGCCGAGGATCCGCTGCGGGTGTTGCGGGTGGCGCGATTTATGGCGCGCTTTGCACATTTGGGTTTTACCGTGCATCCTGAGACCATTGTCCTGATGCAGGCTTTGGTTGATGACAATGAGCTGTCTGAATTGCCGGCGGAACGGATTTGGCAGGAAATTAAAAAAAGCCTGAATGAAGAAACGCCCTCGGCTTTTTTCTGGACTTTGCGTGAATGTGGTGCATTACAGCAATTATTACCTGAAATTGAAGCCTATTTTGGGGTGCCGCAAACCCGCCAGTGGCATCCGGAAATCGACACCGGTGTCCATGCCTTACTGGCGATCGATAACGCCAAAAACCTAAGCAACGAAGTGGCTTATGCGGTGATGGTGCATGATTTGGGTAAGGGCATAACGCCTGAGCATGTATTGCCAAGTCATCGCGGCCATGAAGCCAGCGGTGTGCCTTTGGTGCGGGACGTCAGTCGTCGCTTAAAAGTGCCTAAAAGTTATCAGCAACTGGCGATGCTGGTGTGTCGTTTACACCTTAAATGCCACACCATTGAACAGTTGCGGGCGAAAACCGTGGATAAATTATTTCAGGATTTGGACGCTTATCGCCGGCCGGAACGGGTTGAACAGTTTGTGCAAGCCTGCAAAGCCGATGCCACCGGCCGCTGGGGCGATGAATTTCAGGATTATCCGCAAGCCGATATTGTGCGTCGATACTTTAAAGCCGCTCAATCCGTGGACATCAAGCCACTGATTGAAGCCGGTTATGAGGGCGAGAAATTGGGCCATCAAATTAGACAAAAGCGTATCCGTGCCATAGAATTGAGCACAACCAACGACTAATTAATAGAGACCTTTATATAAATCATGTTAAAAAAATTATTGACCCTTTTTGGCCTGCTTTGGGCTGTGAGCGCCTTCGCTGAACCCATAGATTACTTCTTGCCGGATGGTGAGCGTTTTAATGCCAGCATTCCTTCACCCAGCAGTTTGCTGAACCAAAATCTGGGTGACCAGCACTTACGCCACGATCAAATTGTCCGCTATATGGGCATATTGGCCGCCAGTTCACCACAAGCCAGATTAATTGAATATGGTCGCACCCATGAAGGTCGGCGTTTGGTTTTACTGGCCATCAGCAGTGAACAAAACATGCAAAATTTTGAGCAGTTGCCTGAGCGCGATGATTTGCTTAAAGTCTGGCAGGGATTTAGTATTCATGGCAATGAGCCCAGTGGTGCCAATGCCTCTGTTTTATATGCTTGGTATGTACTGTCCACTGACAATCCGGAGATTCGGGCGGCTTTGGACGACACGGTGATTTTAATTGATCCCACCATCAATCCAGATGGATTGGACCGTTTTGCCACTTTTGCCAACAGTTTCCGCTCTCAAGCCACAGTGAGCGATCCCTATGATATGTCACATAATGAGCAATGGCCCAGCGGTCGCACCAACCACTACTGGTTTGATTTAAATCGCGATTGGTTGTTATTAACGCAGCCTGAGTCCCGCAGTCGTATCACGCAGTTTCAGAAGTGGCAACCACACCTGATTACCGATCACCATGAAATGGGTTCAGCGGGCAGTTTTTTCTTTCAGCCCGGGGTGCCGGACCGTAAAAATCCGCTGATTGTCAGCAACAATGTCACGTTGACCGAAAAGCTCGCCGATTACCATGCCAAAGGTCTGGATAAAATTGGCCAGAGTTATTACAGCCGGGAAAGTTTTGATGACTTTTATCCAGGAAAAGGCTCCACCTATCCGGATATACAGGGTAGTGTTGGTATTTTATTTGAACAGGCCCGCGCCGAAGGCGGCGTGATAGAGACCCGAAATGGCGAACGCAGCTTAGCTGCCGGTATCCGAAACCAGTTTCTCACGGCGATATCGAGCCTGGTGGGTGCCGATGCCTTGCGCGATGATTTTATCAGTCATAAGCGCGAATTTAACAACAAAGCGCGCAAAGCCGCGGCTAAATTAGATATAAACGGTTTTGTGGTGGATATCTCACAACAGCCCCAGCGTGGCTTGCAGTTATTGGATTTCTTGGATCGTCACAATATTAAAGCACGCAATCTGGCTGCTAATAAAACCATTAATAAACAGACCTTTAAGAAAGATCAGGCCATTTACATCAGTTTAGATCAACCACAAACCACCCTGATTCAAGCCTTGTTTGCCACCGATAAACGCTTTGAAAATAATACCTTTTATGATGTTTCAGCCTGGAACTTACCCATGGCCTGGGGTTTGCCCTGGGCCAAAGTCACTGGCGGTGTTGACAGTAATGATCAATTCACGGTGCCGAAAAGTCAAAACGGGTATAAAAAAGATGCGGTGGCTTTTGCTTTTAATTGGCACAGCGCCAACGCACCGGCGGCACTCAATTATTTACTGACTCAACAACAAGCGATATTTATCAGCGCAAAACCACTGCATGTGGATGGTCATAAATTACCGGCCGGAAGTTTTGTGTTGACTGTCAAAGACCAGACAGAAGATGATTTGTTTACCCTGTTGAGCGCGGTCAGTGACCAATTCAACGTTGAATGGCATGCCTTGCGAACTTTTCAGGCAGACAGCGGTATTGATGTCGGCTCTCCACAAGTTCAGCAGTTAAAAGCTCCCAAAGTTTTGATGGTCGTGGGGCGTGGCGTCAATGCCTATCAGGCCGGCAGTCTCTGGCATTTATTCGACACTCAGGTGCACCTGCCCATCACCAAAGTACGCATCAATCAATTGAGCCGGGTGCCCTTACACCGCTATACCCACATCATTATGGCAGATGGTCGTTATAACACTGATTTTACCGAGCAATTCAGTCACAGTTTGCAACAATGGGTACGCAGCGGTGGTCATTTAATTGGCTTACAACGCGGCGCGGTCTGGGCGGATAAAAATATCATCACACAGGTTAAAGATGACGATCAACATAAAGAAGATAAAGACAACAAAGCATCAGATAAAGAAACTGATCAACAAAAATCTATCACCTCGAAAGCTTACGCTGATTTTGAACAAGATCAGGCCAAACGCATTTTAGGCGGCGCCATTGTTACCGCCAAAGCCGATTTAAGCCATCCATTGGCTTTTGGTACGTTTAATACCACTCAGTATCCTATGATGAAAGGCAATGTGGTGTTAACAGAGTCGGATAATGCCTATGCCACGCCATTACGTGTGGCTAAAGATGTTGAAGCCGCCGGTTATGTTTCTGATTACTGGCAGGAAAAGCTATCAGAAAAACCACTCATTATTGCTGATCACCTGGGTCGTGGTAGTGTGATTCAGTTTGGCTTTAACCCTAATTTTCGCGCTTTCTGGTACGGTACCCAGCGCTGGATGATTAATGCCATTTACTTGGCAGATTTAATACGTTCGACAAAACTCAATAAATAAATCAACAAGCCGCCTGTAACAAAAGGCGGCTCATTGAACATTTATTCACACCCTGTTGTCTATACTGTTAGTCTTTCAAAATAATCAGCTATCATGTTTAATCAACAGCTCATTAAATTATGCACCATATGTCTTTTGCTATTCAGCGTCACTGCCTGTGCGGAACCTGAGCAAAACAAGACCAAACCTGTTGCAGAGCCAGAATCCGCCACCAGTCACTTATCTACAATTGTCTTAGGATCAGGGTGTTTTTGGGGCGCAGAAAAATACTATGAGAATTTGGATGGTGTGGTTGATGCGGTATCAGGCTATGCCGATGGTGAAGGCATCGAGCCGAATTACCGAGCCATTACCCAGGCCAAAAATCGTTTTAATGAAAACAACTATGCCGAAGTGGTTGAGGTGACGTATAACACCAATATGATTTCTAACGAAGACCTGATTAAACATTTCTTCGAGCTGCATGATCCGACCCAAAAAAATCGTCAGGGCAATGATGTCGGCACACAATACCGATCCATCTTATTAACCACCGACGAATCGCAGTTAAAAGCAGCCAATCAACTGCGATCAGAATACCAGAGACAACTGTCCTCTGCCGGTTATGGTGAGATTCAAACCATCATAAAACCGCTGCAAAAATTTCACCCCGCTGAGGAATATCATCAGGATTACATTGCCAAAAACCCAAATGGCTACTGCCCGGACCATTCCACCGGCGTCGTATTTGCTGATTCCCCAAAAAGGAAAAAATCACTGGCCAAAGTGGATAATTCAGAACTGCTCACAGGCCAATCAATCCTGGTTTTAGAAGCTGATGGTTATTGTCCTTATTGTGAGAAATTCCGCGCCGATGTCAGTGAAGATTATCAGGGCGATATCCCCCTGGTTTATCGCACTGCCAAGCAATTACATGGCCTTGAAATTGAAACCCCAACCTGGGCGACACCAACCATTTATTTCTTAGAAGACGGTGAAGAAACTTTTGCCAAGCAAGGCTATATGACCACCAAAGAATTTTACAAAGCCTTGGGTGCGTTTAAACTCGGCGACAGCGAAGCCTACAAAGTCGCCTTTGCCGAAGGCACCGATAATCGCTTTTGTAAGCAGTATGACTTATTTAAAGACACGCCACCCGGTGTCTTTGTCGACAAACTCAGTGGTGAGCCGCTGTTTGATACTGATCATCGTTTTAATTCCGGTACCGGCTGGTTATCTTTTACCGAGCCGGTTGAAGATTCTGTCGTTGAACAACCCGACCACAGCCTCGGTATGGTACGCACCGAAGTTATCGCCAAAACCAGCGGCATCCACTTAGGCCACGTATTCGATGACGGCCCTAACGGCCAACCACGGTATTGCATCAATGCCACGGTCCTGGATTTTGTGGCGCGAAATTAAAAAATTTGATTAGGCTTTTTCAATCAGCCAGGCTACGACAAAGCCCTTACGGCCATAGACTTTCTGCATTAATTTGATGGCCAATTTATCGAATGCTGATGGTGGTGTGTTGTGCGGGAAAAGTTCAGTGCCCCGATTCATTTGAGTGACTTTAAAACCGGCTTCGGCCAGTTGTTGCTCAAGCCAGCCTTCTTGTAAAGGGTGCTCATCCGGTTCTTCTGCATGTTGAGAATAGTGTCTGCCTTTAAAAGCCGATTTTTCATTCCATTTTTGGACCAAATTTGGAATTTTGTAAAGCGCCTCCACTTCAACGGGTTCAGCTAAAACCATGACGCCATTGTCGGTCAGTAACTGATGACATTTGTTTAATAATGCAGGGACATGATTCGGTTTTAAGTGATGAATAACGCCCACGGCTGATATCATTGAAAATTGTTCTGAACAATTATCAAGAAAACTCATCAAATCTGATTGTACAGCGGTGAAGTTGCTGAGATTAAGTGCTTTAGCACGGCGTTTGCAATGGGCTAACATGCCTTCGCTGTGATCAACAGCCCAGGTTTCATCGGGTTGAAAACGATTACCAATACGTTCAACCATTTGGCCGGTACCACAGCCTAAATCTAAAAATTTATCAATCTTTATATTGACCCGATCAAATAAAGGCTTAAACAGTATATTGTTAGACAGCTTTCTCGGTTCATTGACCACCGCTTCATATTCATTGGCAATGGTGTCGTGATAATCAATATCTAATTGACTGTGCTCAGCATCCTTTTTATATGTTTCGTTTGTCATAGGGTTATCCAATAAGCTTAACGGGAATAACGATTATCCGAAAAATTTTATGTGGAAGAAGTATAACATGACTAAAATAAAACCCTTTAAACGTTTTCTAAATTCAGCCATTATTTTGTATGGCTGCAATTAAATGTGAAGTCATTGTCTTGGGTGGTTTTATCAGGCTGTTTTTTGGGACTGTAATAGGCTAATATGTGCCTTTTTAGGCGCTGCTGAGATTATGGACAAAATCACAACTTCAATTCTTAATAAAAAATGGTTTTATCGGTTTCATTTGCCTGGTGGTCAAGTGACGGATTGTTATATGGACGATGATGTGGTCAAGGTACACGACACCCGCATTCAAATGTTGGATTCCATTATTGAGCCACGTTTTAAAGGGAAATTATCGCAAGCAACGGCGGTTGACCTGGCTTGTCATGAAGGCTATTTTGGCTGTCATTTAGCGGCTAAAGGTGTGGATGTGACTGGTTTGGAGGCCCGTCAAGAACATGTCGATGATGCTAATTTGATTGCTGAAGGCTTGAATCTGAGCGACAAATTCAAAGCACAACAAGCGGATGTGCATGATGTGACCGCTGAACAATATGGTCAGTTTGATATTGTTCTGATGTTGGGCTTGATTTATCACCTGGAAAACCCGGTGGGCGCCATCAGAACGGCTTATGAGCTAACCAAGGATGTGTGTCTGATTGAAACCCAGGTGGCGCCCAATTTATCGGGGCAGCTGGATTGGGGTAACTATGAGTTTGTGAAGCCGATGATGGGGTCTTTTGCCATAATCGATGAAACTGAAGAGTTACACGGGCCTGAAATGAGCACCACCGGAATTTGTCTGGCACCCAGTATTGAAGCCCTGGTTTGGATAATGCAGGCGGTGGGTTTTAACGATGTCTCTATTATCGAGCCGCCGGCTGATGCTTATGAACAGCACCGCTTTAAAAAGCGGGTGATGGCGGTGGGTTATCGATAGTCGGTAAGTTATTGATTGTCTTTTATGGTTTCAGTTCGTTGTTCTAAATGACGGGCTTTGCGACGTTGTTCAGTCATATCTGCCGATTGTTTATCTAATCTGCGCGCGACTTCGCCGGGTGAGCCGGTGCCGCGGGCTAATAAGCTATAAGCCACCGGTATGACGAACAAAGTAAATAAAGTGGCGGCAATAACACCAAATAGAATCACAACACCAATCACAATCCGGGTTTCGGCACCGGCACCGGAGGCGATGACCAGCGGGATGGCGCCGGCGACGGTGGTTAAGCCGGTCATGACGATGGGTCGAAAACGCACCCGTGCGGCGGTTAAAATGGCGCGATTAAAGCGATAATGTTTATCGCGCATTTGGTTGGCAAATTCAACTATAAGGATGCCGTTTTTGGTGGCCAGGCCGACCAGAATAATGAGCCCGATTTGTGAATAAATGTTGAGCGAGCCACCGGTTACCCACAAGCCAAATAAGCCACCTGCTATGGCCAGTGGCACGGTCAGCATAATCACAAAAGGATGCACATAACTTTCAAATTGCGCCGCCAGCACCAAAAACACCACGATTAAGCCCAGTAAGAACACAAACATGATTGAGCTGCCGGAATTAATAAAGTCACGACTTTGGCCTTTATAATCAACAATGGCATAATCCGGTAAGTGTTTGTCCACCATGTCATTCAGATAATTCAACGCATCACCCAGGCGGTAACCATCGGCCAGGCCGGCATCAATGGTAATGGCACGCATGCGGTTATAACGGCTCAAATTATCGGCGGCCCCATATTCTTTAATATCCACCAGGTTACTCAAGGGAATCAGTTCACCGCTTCGGTTTGAGCGGACGTAAATGTTTTGCACGTCATCAAAAGAACGCTGCTGACTGCGTTCACCCTCTAGAATAACATCGTATTCTTCGCCGTTATCGATGAAGGTGGTGACATTGCGGCCTGACAGCATGGTTTGTAGCGTGCGACCAATGTCGTTAATGCGCACGCCTAAATCGGCGGCGGCGTCATAGTCCACCAAAAAGTCAATTTGTGGGCGGTTTTCTTTAAAGTCACTGTCTATTCCTGTGAGTCCCGGATTGTCCTTTTCAATTTCGGCGATTAAGGTATCACGCCATTTGGCCAATTCTTCATAACTGGGACCGCCGAGGACAAATTGAACCGGTTTGCCGGTGCCACCGCCTAAACCCTGGCGCATAATGGGAAAAGCGCGCACACCGGGTAAATCGGCCAGTTCTTCTTTAACCTGATCCATCACATCGAAGGCCGAAAAATCACGGTCTTTCCAGTGTTTTAGGCGGGCGATAATAAAGCCACTGTTGAATGATTCAATACTGCCAAAACCACCCGGCGCGCGCACCAGCATTCGATCAAACCGGCCATCATCCACATAATGCAATAAGCGCCGTTCAATCTCGACCATATATTCTTTCATGAAATCAAAACTGGCGCCCTCTGGCCCGGAGATGCGAACGAAAAAAGCCCCGCGATCTTCAGTCGGCGTAAATTCCCGGTCAGTGTCTGAAAACAGCCAGAACGTGGCCCCGATAATCGCCATAAACAGGATAATCATGTAAATCGGTCGTCTGATCCAGCGACCCAGCCAGCGACCATAAACCTTGCGACTGCGACGAATGCCGGTGTCGATGGCTTTAAGGGATTTGTTTTTTTTGTTGTTTGGCTTAAGCAGCACCGAAGCCAGCATGGGTGAGAGTGTTAAAGCCACCAGGGATGAAAACACCACAGCCGCAGCAATGGATAAGGAAAATTCAGTAAATAGACGACCTAAATCACCTTCTAAAAAAGTAATTGGCACAAACACAGCCACCAGAACCAGGGTGGTGGCAATTACCGCAAAACCCACCTGACGGGCGCCACGGTAAGCCGCCACCAGCGGTGTTTCGTGCTTTTCCTGCATTCGCCGGACGATGTTCTCCAGCATGACGATGGCATCATCCACCACCAGACCAATGGCCAAAACCAAGGCCAGTAAGGTCAGCAAATTAATGGAAAAGCCCAGAGCATAAATAACAATAAAAGTGGCGGTGACCGACACCGGCACGGTGACAGCCGGAATTAACATGGCACGCCAGTTACCCAAAAATAAAAATATCACCAGTATCACAAAACTAATGGCAATAAATAAAGTGATGTACACTTCGTTAACCGCTGATTCAATAAACACTGACGCATCATAACTTTGCTCAATAACCATGCCGTTAGGTAAGTTTTTATTGAGTTTTTCTGACAGGGCTTTGACACCGCGTGCCACGGTAATGGTGTTGGCGTTGGATTGCTTAACGATACCCACACCCACCATGGGATCGCCGTTACCGCGAAAAATGGTGCGGTCTTCCCGCAATCCGCGTTCAACCCGGGCAATGTCGCCTAAACGTACCAGAGAGCCATCGACACCGGATTTGAGCACCATCTGTTTAAAATCATCGGCGGTGTTAAATTGGCGTGCCACCCGGGCTTTGAACACCCGTTGGTCGGATTCTAAGCTGCCGGCAGGTAGTTCAATGTTTTCAGCCCGCAGGGCTTGTTCAATATCGGTGACACTTAAACCCCGGGCGGTCATGGCGTTCCGGTCTAACCAGATGCGCATGGCATAGCGGAATCCGCCGCCAACGCGCACCCGTGCCACACCGTCCAGTGTTGAATATTGGTCCACTAGATAACGCTCGGCATAATCGGTCAGTTCAGGCGTGGACATTTCCGAGCTGGCCAGATTCTGCCAGATAATGACATCGTCGCTGGAATCGGCCTTTTGGACCTCCGGCGGATCGGCTTCTTCGGGCAGGTTATCGCGTACGCCGGAAATCCGATCCCGGACATCGTTGGCCGCCGCATCAATGTCACGGTCAATGGAAAATTCAATGGTCACCCGTGAACGGCCATCGCGGGACGATGAGGCGATGTACTCGATGCCTTCAATACCTGAAATGCGGTCTTCGATTATTTCCGTCACCCGGGTTTCAATGACATTGGCCGGTGCACCGGGATAATCCACCCCGACTGTCACAATCGGCGGATCAATATCGGGGTATTCCCGCAAGGCCAAGCGTTCAAAAGAGACCAGACCAAAAGCGATTAAAAGCAATGAAATAACAGAGGCAAAAACCGGTCGTTTGACCGAAATATCGGAAATAATCATGGTTGTGATTGTTCAATCAGTTCGGTCAGTGGCTCATCCCCGGTTTTAACTGCGGTGATGTTCACTTGTGAGCCGTCATGGATGCGCAGGGTGCCGTGAATAACCACCTGTTGACCAGTTTTTAGGCCATCAGTTATGGCCAGAAAACCTTCCGGGCGTTCGCCGATTGTGATGGCTTGTTTTTTCACTGTGGTTTGATTGTCCGTGTCGTCGATAACAAACACATAATGTTGCCCGGCCTCTGATATGAGTGCTTCTTCGGGAATTAATATCGCCGGTTTTTCTTCAGCGGCTATATTCACACGCATCAGTAAGCCGGTTTTGAGTAAGTAATCAGGGTTATCAACAATCACCCGGCCACTAATCATTCGGGTTACCGGATTGACCCGGCTGTCGAGACTCACCAGGGTGCCGCTAAACGTTTTATCAGGATAAGCGGTGGTGGTGGCGGTGACCGTTAAGCCCGGTTGTAGGTGAGATAACTGATCCGCTGACACGCTGAAATCCAGTTTCATTTGTCGATCCTCATCCAGGGTGGCCAGTTGCATACCCGGCTGGGCCAAACTGCCGACACTAACACGCCGCAAACCCATAACACCGTCAAAAGGCGCTTTAATCGTGCGTTTATCGATGGCGTTTTGGATGCCCTGTATTTTAGCTTTGGATATTGCCACCAGGCTTTTTTGGGTGTCTAAGGCTGATTTTGAGGAGACGTTTTTTGCCGTCAGTGTGCTGAGGCGCTCAACCTGTCGCTGAGCCTCGGCCAGTCGGGCCTGTTCTTCAGCCAACAAAGCCTGTTCGTCGTCATCATCCAGTTTAATCAGTATGTCTCCCTGATTAACCCGCTGACCATCCTGGAAGGAAATGGCGACAATATAATCAGTTACCTGAGCAGTCAGATTAACATTGTTTATGGCTTGTAAATTACCCAGGGCTTCAATATTCCCGGACAAGGTGGTGGCTTTAACAGGTGCCACAATAACCGGCGTGCTGGTTTGAGCCAGTCCGAAGTGACTAAAGATAATCAGTAAACAAAAGAGAGGTATTTTATGGTTCATTGAACTGCAATAAGCGGGTTTCATGTAAATCCTATTTTAAACGAATCTTAATCATCAATTGTGGAAACAATGTGAAATTAGGGAGGAAATGCTTAAATCACAGGCAAAAAAAATCCCAACTGGGTTGGGATTAAGAGGTATAACCGATAAACTCCAAAATCGGCTTAGGCACATTTGATATGTAAAACAATAACATACAGAATATTGTTAAGGCAAGTGTTTAAGTGAATAAATAATAAAAAATATTAAGATAATTTTGTAAGTCTTTGATAAATATAGATAGTTACATAATTCTAATATTAAGGATTTTATACGATTTTCCTGTTTTTTTCTGTGCTAAACTGGCTTTATGCGATATGTTTTTCTTTTATTGGCCGCGATAATATGGACCTCTGGCAGCTTTGCGGCGCCGCAATTCATTGTGGTGGGTGGTGCTGATAAACCGGTGGGTGTCTATATGCAACCTTTTACATACCATGGACCAGCGGTTAGTCCGGCGGTGGCCATTGAGAAAATTTTGTTGTCCTATTTGTCACAGTCTGGCTTGTTTTATCAGCCCTGGGGACTGCAACCGGAAGAACGCTGGAATTTATACCATTGGCGATTAGCCGGGGTGCGGTATGTGATTTCCGGAGACATTAAAGAAACAGACCAAGCCATTGATTTACGCCTGACAGTGACCGATACGTTGGGCACCACGCCCACCTTTGTGTGGGTGGAGTTAAATGCCGACGCCTGGCAACAGGCCACCCGGGTATTCGCCCGTCAGCTTTTGTATTCATTATTTTACGCCACCTATACCGATGATGTGGACAGTCAGTATTTACAGAATACTGAACCCGACGAAACACGTTACTGGATGGTTCTGGTGAAAACTTTAAAACAGCATTGGCAGAACAAAGCTGTCCGCGGGGAATGCCAGGTTAATATCGCGCAGCTGCCCGGTGGCCAAATACAATCTTATGATATCGATACGGATTGTGAAGCGGCGCTATTTAGTGAGTTGCAAGATTTATTCGAGACATTAAAAGAGCTGCCCTATGACGGCTTCAAAGCACCCTTTGCGCAGTATTTTTCGGTTACTTTTGTGGCGCGGCCTTAAGCGTAACCTGCCAGCCTTTATCGGATGGTGTGACAGAAAAACCGGCCAGATTAAAATCCTGTTGTAATGCGGATTTGTCCGACACAGTGCCCACATAGCCCCAATGATGAAAAAACCATACATCGGTGTCTCGTTTGTGCCGCGTTACCGTGGCTGACCATTGTTTGGCCTGAGCGCCTGAGTCCGGCCAAACCCGCAAAGCCCATAATTGATCGCCATGTTTTTTAGTCATCATTAAATATTCCAATTCACCCTTATGGACATACGATAAAATCGGCAAATCGTCATTTTTATTGACCGCCAGAGCGGTGATTAAATTAGCCCAGGTTTTCACCGGTACAGTGTGCCAACCCTGGTTTTGAAGCCGGTTTTCTAAGGTTTTTAGTTCACCGGTAAAGTGAATGTCCAGCTGTTGTTGGCCGGTGTTGGCCCAGCCGGTGGTGGTTCGGTAGTCTTGTTGGGCCAGCCATTGGGGCTTTTCAATGTGACTGCTGCCGGGAAAAAACAACCAGGCGGCGACGGGTGCGATTAATGTGGTGATGAGGAAAATCAATTTTAATGGTAAGCCCAGAAACTGGCGACGATAACGGGTGCGAAAAGCAATGCCCACCACCATGGCCCAAATGGCGGCCATAATGCCTGATAACAGTGCGATGGGCAGCGTCAGTTTAAAGAAAAATAACGTGGCAAACAGATACAGTGAAGCTAACACAGCGGTCAAAATATAAGGCCAGCTGCGCCACTTAATCGGATAGGCGCCGGCCACTAAAATAGCCCAGAAAGCCGAGACAGCGACGTACCAGAAAGCATGGTGTGACGCGATTAAGTGCCATTGGCCGTGATCAATGCGACAAATAACCACAGAAAAAATATAGGCGCTGACAGACAGTATCAGCCAATGACCTAAAGCCAAATGTAATCGGCGATAAATAAACCAGGCGGCAATCAGTGCAGTAATGAGCCAAATCACCAAATCATGGCCCAAATATAACAACCACTGCATGGGTGGCAGCGTCCAGGGGTTGTGAAAAGTATAGAAAAAACCTTCACTGATTTGGTTCCAGTCAATCAACAGCTGATTACCGGCCATAAACACAATCACCAACACGGTAAATATCGCCAGAATAAAAGCCATCATCGCCAGAGAGCCGGTTTCGGGTTGTCTTGGGTCCATTAAGCCTGAGGTGATGCGACCTAATTTGGGGTGCTTTTGGCTCCAGGCCAGGACCCGGCTGAGCCAGCGATAAGCCCGCGGTACCAGCAGTTGGTAAATAAATCGAATCAGCCAGAAAATCAGCCAAACAAGGGCTGATAATATCAGACTCAAACCGGCCAGTTTGACCGCCACTTTGGCCATACTTTCGATGGCCGAACCGAATAAAATACCCGGCAGCAGGTAAAAAGGCGCCCATATGATTGAGGCGAATAAACTGATCAGGATATAGCGTTTAACGGGCATGCCCATAATACCGACGATGGCCGGGATAATCGGGCGAACCGGCCCCACAAAGCGGCCAATAACAATACTGACGCCACCATACTTTTTGAAAAAACGCTGACCATTGTTAATCAAATGAGGAAAACGTTTAATCGGCCACATGGTTAACAGTCGTTCACGGTAGTGGTGGCCAATCCAGTAACTGATCCCGTCACCGGCAAAGCCGCCGAAGGAAGCCCAAAACCAGGCGCTGTAAAAATCCAGGACGCCAAGGCCAATGAGGGCACCTAGGCTCACTAAAAAGGCCGCACCCGGGAAAATAATTCCCACCAGCAGCAAGGATTCTAAAAACGAAAAGCCGAAAATAATCAGACCGGTCCAGTTCGGGTTTTGCTGAACCCAGTCAAAGACGTCCTTGATCCAACCTTCGGCTTCCATGTCAGGCTTTTATGGCTTCTCTGGCCGCTTCGAGTGTGGTTTCAATAATGTCATCGTTATGCTGACTGGAAATAAAACCCGCTTCATACGCAGACGGTGCCAGATACACACCGTGATCTAACATGGCGTGGAAAAAGCGTTTAAAGTGATCCAAATCACAGGTTTCCAGCTCATCGAAATTATTCGCGGCTTTATCTGCAAAAAACAGACCAAACATGCCACCTTGTTGACGGGTGGCAAAAGGCACACCGGCGGCATCAGCCACCTGCTGTAATCCTGTTGTCAGTTTATTGGCTTGTTGGCTTAATCGGCTGTAGAAATCCGGTTCGCTGATAATATCCATCATCGCCGAACCGGCAGCCATGGCCAAGGGGTTTCCGGATAAAGTACCCGCTTGATACACCGGCCCTTGTGGTGCAATGTACTCCATAATATCGCGCCGACCACCAAAAGCACCCACCGGTAAACCACCACCGATGATCTTACCAAAGGTGGTTAAATCAGGTTTTATGCCATAGAGCTCCTGGGCACCGCCCCGGGCGACCCGAAAGCCGGTCATCACCTCGTCAAAAATAAGCACACTGCCCTGTTGGTCACAAATTTCTCTTAAGCCCTGAAGATAGCCCGGTAACGGTTCAATCATGTTCATATTACCAGCAATCGGCTCGATAATAATGGCCGCCACATCATCACCATGTTCGGCCATGACTTGTTTAACGGCATCCAGATTATTAAACGGTACGGTCAGGGTTAAATCCGCGGTGGCTTTGGGCACGCCCGGTGATCCAGGAATACCTAAGGTCACCACACCACTGCCGGCTTTCACTAAAAAGGAATCGGCATGTCCGTGGTAACAGCCTTCGAATTTAATGATCTTATCGCGACCGGTGAAGCCACGGGCTAGGCGAATGGCGCTCATGGTGGCCTCGGTGCCGGAATTAACCATCCGCACCAAATCAACAGAAGGCATCATCTGACAGACTTTTTCAGCCAGGGTGATTTCAGATTCTGCCGGGGTACCAAAACTTAAACCCTGATCAACGGCGGTATGAACCGCTTGTAAAACACGATCATGACTGTGACCGGCAATCATCGGGCCCCAACTACCGACGTAGTCAATATAAGCCTTGTCATTGACGTCGTACATATAAGGGCCTTTGGCCGATCTGATAAAAATCGGCTCACCGCCGACACCGTTAAAGGCCCGCACCGGCGAATTGACGCCGCCTGGGATAAATTGTTGTGCCTGTGTAAATAAATCGTGGTTTTTGTTCATGTTGATTAATATTTCGTAGTGGCACCATTATAAATCTTTTCACATCTAATTGGCATGTTCTACAATGGAGAGTTTTTATGTCATGGGAATTTATGGAATCATTTGCTGTGGCAGCCGGTCATCGACTCACGGCTCAGGCTGCTGAACAAATTCTCAATCAAGGTGGCAACGCCTATGATGCCATTATTGCGGCGTTGTTGATGTCTTTTGTGTCGGAGCCTTTGTTGTCATCGCCGGGAGGTGGTGGGTTTTTACTGGTGGCCGGGCCGGAGCAAGCACCGAAATTATTGGACTTTTTTTCCAACACACCTCGGGTGGATAGTCAGCATTTACAACAAGAGGACTGGGATTTTTATCCGATATCGGGTGATTTTGGCGACAAGGCTCAGGAATTTCATATTGGCCGTGCCGCAGCGGCGGTGCCCGGTGTGGTGGCGGGCATTTATAAAGCCCATGAAAGATTAGCCACCATGCCCTTAAGTCAATTGGCACAACCGGCCATACAGGCCGCCAATCAAGGTATCGAAGTCAACCGTCAACAGGCCTTTGTGGCGAATATACTGACACCGGTTATTCGGGCAACGACTGAGGCACATCATTTATACCGGGGACTGATTAAAGACACTGTCTGGAAAAATAAACAACTGGCAGACTTTCTTGACACCCTGTCGACCTCCGATGCTGACTGGTTTTACCGACACGACTTAAGTGCCCGGATGTATGCGTCTGAAGATTGTTTATTGCAGGCTGCTGATTTTGCTGATTATGAATGTGTTATCCGAGAACCTCTGACGGTTCAGTGTGGTGATTATCAGGTATTAACCAATCCGGCGCCCAGTACCGGTGGTTTATTGATTGCAGAGCAATTAAAGCATTGTCAAAAGCAACCCTCAGCTCAGCCTGTTTTTGATGCCATGTTGGCCATGGAGCGTAAAAAACAACAATTATTAAACACGGTTTCCCGTGGCACCACCCACATGAGTGTCGCCGATGCTCACGGCAACCTGGCGGCATTAACCCTAAGTAATGGTGAAGGCAATGGCCATGTTGTGCCGGATTGTGGCTTTATGATGAATAATTTCCTGGGGGAGTCGGACATCAATCATGAAGGCTTTTTTAATTGGTCAGCAGGAAAGCGCATGCGATCAATGATGGCCCCGACCCTGATTCACCATCCTGATCATCTTTTCGCCCTGGGTTCGGGTGGTTCTAACCGAATTAAGACAGCAATTTTCCAGGTGGCCCATCACCTGATTTATGAAAACAGTTTATTGAAAACTGCAGTGGAGCGGCCGCGCATGCATTTTGAGAACAGTCACCTGGATCTGGAGCCGGGTTTTTCTGAAGCAGACATGACGCACTTTAAAGCGCATGTTGATGTGACCCAATGGCAGAACCATAATTTATACTTTGGCGGTGTCAATGCCGTACAAACCGGTAGCACTGTAACCGCAGTGGGTGATTTTCGTCGCCATGGCTGTGGTTTGGTGGGGCTACAGGCGCGCGATTAAAAGGCCAGTGTGTAGCCGACAGTCAGTGATTCAGTACCGGGATTTTTGTTCGATAAGCGACTGTTGGAATAATGGTTGCCCGAAAGCCCGATGCGGTGATTGTTTTCAAACTCATAAAACACCTCAAAACCTGTTTTAAATTCAATGGTATGACCCAAATCCAAAAATTCACCGTCATCATAAAAACCCAGGCCGGTGCTGATTAATAAACCCCAGTGCTCGCTTAGATCAAATGTGTATTTCATGTCGAAATAAGTGTATTCAGCCCCGGCATTTGAATTTAAGTAACCGATGGCCGGCACCAAACCCCACCGTGAGAATTTCGGAAAGCGATACTCCAGACCATAAACCGGATTTCTGATGCTGCCGTTAAAAGCATTTATCTGACCGCCGTGAACATACAGGCTGTGTCGGTCGGTGTGTTCGCTGAAGGGGTGTTGCGCCTTGGTAGAAAAACCCGCGCTCAATAAACAGACAAGCACAATGGCTTTGTTCAGTTGCATGTTTGAATGTCCTATTATTATTTAATTAGGCACCTTGTTGAAAGGTATTACAGGCGTCATAGCGTCCGCTTTGTAAGCCGGTTTTTAACCACTTGACCCGTTGTTGTGATGAACCGTGGGTAAAGGCTTCGACGTTGACTTGTCGGCCGGCACGTTTTTGTAAACTGTCATCACCGATGGAAGCCGCGGCTTGTAAGCCCTCTTCCACATCGCCCGGCTCAAGCATATTTTGCCGTTGGTTGGCATGGTGCGCCCAGACGCCGGCGTAACAGTCGGCCTGTAATTCCATCAGTACCGATAACTGATTCACCTGGGCTTTGGATGAGGCTTGTTGCTGCCACTGGCGTACCTGACGGTTGGTGCCGGTGATGTTTTGAATATGGTGGCCCACTTCGTGGCCGATGACATAAGCACGGGCAAAATCACCGGGTGCCCCTAAGCGTTCTAATTGCCTGAAAAAGCTTAAAGATAAATATAGCTTTTGATCCGCAGGACAATAAAAGGGGCCAACGGCTTCAGAATTAATGCCACAGCCTGATTGAACCCGGCCATCGAACAGCACCATGGTCGGTGCCGGATATTGCTGGCCTTGTTGTTTAAAAAGTGCAGTCCAGACATCTTCCGTGGAGGCCAGAATCACCGAACTGAAGTCGGCTTGCTGTTGTTGTTCAGGGGATTGTTTTTGCGGGATATCCACTTGCTGGCTTTGGCCACCGCCTTGCTGCATCATGCCACCCAACAAGGTTAAGGGGTTCTGGCCTGTTATAACGGCAATGATGATGGCGATAATGACCACACCACCTGACAATTTGGCACCACCTTTGGCGATACCACGACCGCGGCGGTCATCAACCCGCTGACTCCTTCTTTTGTCTCTCCAGCGCATAAAAATTCCTGTGAAAAACCATCATTATAGCGGAAACCACAAAATAATATTAAGCGGTAAACCTAAACTTTTGATAAGCCACAGTAAGTGCCATTATCATCAGCATAAATAAGCCGATTAAATGGTTGCTGACTTCAGCCAAACCATCGCCAAAATACATCAAGCGATGCAAGGCATCCATGACCCAACCGGTGGGCAGGAACATCGCCAGTTGTTGCATCCAGGCCGGTGCCACTTCAATCGGCCACCAACAGCCGCCCAAAGCCGCCAGTAATAAGGTGCCAATCACTGCAATACCACTGATTTGTGATTCACTTCGGCCCCAGGAACCCAGAAGTATCCCTAATCCGGCGCAGGCACCAGCCCATATTATCAGTAAAATAAACACCCAGTGCCAATGCGGTCCCCAGCTGATTGAAAATAATAAACTACCGACAATCATGCCGTATATCAGCTGACAGGTGGTCAAAAGCCATTTGCCGGCACATTTACCGATAATCAACTGACTGCGTTTAACCGGCGCCGCCGCAAGACGTTCGAGGGCACCGCTTTGGCGCTCCAAAAGCAAGGTGACGGCGCCACTGGTCAGCGCAATCATCATCACAAACATAACCAAGATACCCGGAACCGCTTGCTTATAACCGGATGGAATAATCTGTGGTTTACCCGCTGAACTGACCTCAAGATCAATGGCTTTAATTTGTTCATCAAGGATAGAAAAGTCCAGAATGGCCGCTTGTTGTGGATGGTTACTGCGCAGAACAATGGTATCAGCCAGGGTTTTATAGACCGATTTGTAGAGTTTAAAGACCTGATAATCACTGTCCATACTGCCACCTGAAAAGCGATAAGTGATGTCAACCGCCTGGTTGTCCTGTAGTGATTGCGCCGGCTTTTCAGGTATCCAGAGTTGCCGGTTATAGTCATCAAAAGTCCATTTATCTTTATAAAGTCGCTGATCTTCATTAAATAACCGAATGGCAAAATTATTGTCTTCTAAATGTGAATTTAACTGTTTATACACCGGATCTTCTGTGTCACCAGCATACCAAATGGCCAGGGTTTTGACTGTATTCTGACCACCGCCGAAGCCGCCGGTGGTGGAGCCGATAAAAGCAAAAAACACAATCGGCATTATAAATAACCACAGCAACACAATTTTATCTTTAAGCATCACCAGAAAATCCTGAACTGCAATAAAACGGATATTATTCATGCCTTATTCTGCCCCACTAAACGGCTTAACAAAGCCCGGTTGATTAGCCAAAATACCCCAATAATAACTGCCGCAATTAGGCTTGCAGTCAGCAGATAATTGTGCTGATTAAACAGCGCGTCTTTAATCGCCTGCAGAAAATAACCGTTGGGAAAATACAGCCCAATTTGCGCCAGCCAGTCAGGCAGTGCCTCCATAGGAAAGAAACTACCACCCAGCATGAGAATCGGAAATATGGCGGCATTGACCACAATATTGGCCGAACGCTGTGTCGGCATCAGCAACACCAGCGATAAAAGCATTTGCCACATCACAAACCCACTAATAATCAAGCCGATGATTAAAAGCGGCCATTGTCGCAACGGCAAATCAAAATACAATCCACCTAACACCGACAGCAGTAAAACAAGGCCACTAAAAATAACCAAAACAGCCCATTGCTGGCCGAGAAAATAAGCACCTAAACCGCGCGATGAAGCGCTCAGTCGAGTCAGAACACCGGATTGCAAGTCTGTCCAAATCAGCATCGCCAAAGAGCTGATACTAAACAGTAAAGCCATCATAATGGCACCTGGAAACATCAACAGGCCAAATCCCACCGATGGCGCGCTGTTGTCTTGTTCTGTTTGGCGTTCTTTTAATTCAATCAACAGCGGATCTAAGCTGTCGGCAAATACATCGATGCGATCACGGATAGACAGGCTCAAGGCAGTGAATTCAATGTCTGATAAGTCATTACTGTTATTAACGGCAGCGATGGTGGCCAATTCCTCGCTAAACAGCTGTTGCACATAGCCACCGGCATCAGTGAACAACAGCAAAGCGGATTCAATCAGGTCAGGAATCACCGATTGGGCCGGATTTTTCACCAGGCTTAACTGGGTGGGTTGTTGGTTCAAAAAATCCTCAGCAAAATCCGGCTCAATGGTTAGCCAGGCACTGGCATCGCCGGCTTGCATAATTTTTTCTGCCTCTTCAGTGTCGACCTTTTTAATACCAATCCAGCTCGATAATTCACCCTGGGATAAACTGTTGACCAATAAATTTGATACAAAAGAATCATCCAGATCGGTGACTAATAAGGTTCCGCGTGATTCACCCTGATCGCCGCCACCTGTAATAAAGCTCATCAAAAAGACAATGATGATGGGTATCGTAATCCAGGAAAACAGCCCCCACTTTTCGTGCAACACCGATTGCAGTCTGATTTTCGCCACTAATTGAGATAAAGATAACATGGGCGTCCTTAATCCCGCAGCTCACGGCCGGTAAGCTTTATAAACAGGCTTTCTAAATTGGCCTGTTGCACCGAAGCCTGATGAATCTGTTGTGATTCAAACCGTGCCAGAATTTCGGATAAATGGGCAGAGGCATTGGCCGCCATCAATCGGATTTGTCCGGGTGAAAAATCAAGCACCTCATAATCGCTGACTTTGTTTTGATCGGCGTCATCAAATTGGCCTTCGAGGGTAATTAGATCCTTTTCGTCCATCTGTTTTCTGAGTTCGGCGACAGAGCCCTGGGCAATGATTTTACCCTGATCTATAATCCCCACCCGATCGCATAAACGCTCGGCTTCCTGCATATAATGGGTGGTATAAAGTACCGCCGTGCCGTTTTGTTTTAAGGTTTCAATGGCGTTAAGTAGATGCTCACGGGATTGCGGATCAACACCTACAGTGGGCTCATCCAGTAACAAGGCTTTCGGTTCATGAATAATGCCACAGGCAAAATTAAGCCGCCGTTTCATGCCGCCTGAAAAATTATTGACCGGTTCCTTGGCGCGTTTGTCGAGACCGACTTGTTCCAGCACGGCTTGCTGGCGTTGCTTTAAAGCCTGGCCGGATAAGCCGTAGGCCTGGCCCCAGAATTGCAGGTTATCACGGGCCGATAAGTCCTGATAAAGGGCCAAATCCTGCGGCACCAGACCTAAATATTGTTTGGCTTTAATGGGTTCGCTGTGAATCGAATGTCCGTTAATAAGACACTCCCCTTCATCCGGCACCGTTAAGCCTGATAAGCAGCGAATGGTGGTGGATTTGCCGGCACCATTCGGCCCCAGCAGACCATAAATCTCGCCAGGCTTAACCTCAAAAGAGACATTGTTAACGGCCTTTATTGAGCCAAATTGCTTAGAAATTTGAACAACGTTCAACACATGAAATCCCCGAATCTTTTGTTAGTTCAATTTAGCACATTAAAGCGATTCATAACAATATGGAATTAGTCACAAATTGGTCATGCCTGACATGTTTTAATCTTAAAACTGGTACAATAAGCGCTGGTTGAATTCATACGGAATGGCTGTGAAGTGGTTGAATGTTGTGTTGGTACTGTTGTTGATGCTGGCGCTGTGGCAGTGGCAGTTCGGTGATGGTGGACGGCAGGATTTAAAGCAAAAACAGCAGCAATTGGATGCGCAGCAGGCGCAGATTGATGAATTGGAGCGCCGCAATGACCGCCTGGCTGCGGAAGTGGCGAGTTTAAAAACGGGATTAGAAGCGATTGAGGAGCGCGCCCGATCGGAACTGGGCATGGTTAAGGAAGGCGAAACCTTTATTCAGGTGGTGAACCCACCCGAAGAGCAGAATTAAAACATCATGTCTCAACAGTTGCACTTATTATTATTAGCGGCCGGCAGTGGCCGGCGTTTTGCATCAGGCGTATCAGGAATGTCGCTGCCTAAACAATACGTTATCATCAACGGTCAAACTGTATTGGAACATAGTTTGGCGGCTTTTAAAAATATCAACCTCAACACGGTTGTGATTACAGTGAGCTCAAATGATACGCGGTGTGCAAAGCTAAAGCTTAAAACCGATTTTTCACTGTCCACCACTGTAGGCGGCCAGACAAGGGCAGAATCGGTCCGCTTGGGTTTGCAGGCTTTGTTACAGGCCGGCGCCGATGGTTCTGATTGGGTGTTGGTGCATGATGCCGCTCGCTGCTGTGTTACCGGACAGGAAATTCAAGATTTAATTCAGCGCTGTAAAACTGAGCAACGTGGTGGTTTGCTGGTTAGCCCGATTCATGACACCCTGAAATATTCTACAGATGGCATGCAAGTGGATAAAACCATTAACCGAGATCAGGTTTTTGCCGCCTTAACGCCACAGATGTTTCCTTTGGCAGGATTATTGGCGGCATTGGTGTCCGCCGAGAAACAGGGGCTTTCTATCACGGATGAATCTTCAGCGATGGAAGCCATGGGCGAAAAACCACTGATGGTTCAAGGTCGTGCCAGTAATATGAAGCTGACCCGCGCTGATCAGCTGCCTCAGGTTGAGGCATTTTTAAGCAACAAAATGAACATTAAAGGTGATTAAAATGCGTGTCGGTTTGGGTTTTGATGTTCATGCTTTTGGCGAAGGTGACCATTTAATGCTCGGTAATGTTCGCATTCCGTTTAATCGGGGTTTTGTTGCCCATTCTGACGGTGATGTGCTGATTCATGCCATTTGTGACGCCCTGTTGGGGGCTTTGGCTTTGGGTGATATCGGCGATCACTTTCCCCCCAATGATCCACAATGGGCCGATTGTGATAGTGCCGGTTTTCTGCGGCATTGTCATTATCTGATTGAACAGGCTGGATATAAAGTTGGTAATATTGATGCTGTCATCATGGCCGAGCAACCCAAAATTGGACCCCATAAACAAGCCATGCAAGATAAACTGGCCGAATTGTTAGATGTTCAAAGTAATCAAATTAGTATCAAAGCCACCACCACCGAAAAGCTTGGTTTTGTGGGTCGTGAAGAAGGTATGGCAGCGCAAGCCATCTGTTTACTGACAGCGGCTGAATAATTTTGATAAGATAGCGCCATTCTCAAATTATTAAGGGACATGTCCATGTATCCTGCTTTAAAACACAGCCATGCTTTATTGGCTGTTATCAGTATTTTGCTGTTTCAGTTCCGCTATTGGGTTTTTGCAGTCAAAGCCCGTCAGCCCGCTAAGATATATAAAATCGCGCCCCATGTGATTGACACTTTGTTATTGGCTACGGGGATTTCAGTGGCGTTTGTTGTCGGTTATACCCTGGGTAATTCACCCTGGTTAACCGCCAAAATCGTGGCCTTGTTTTTCTATGTCGGTTTTGGTGTACTGGCTATGCGTGGTCGTGGGCAGATGCGCT
The DNA here is from genome assembly GCA_947502925.1 of uncultured Marinicella sp. GTDB lineage: Bacteria > Pseudomonadota > Gammaproteobacteria > Xanthomonadales > Marinicellaceae > Marinicella. The sequence goes on from CANNBS010000001.1 coordinate 629,007, forward strand.
GGATCGGTTATTTATTGGCGACCTTAACTTTTATTTATATTGCGGCTGTGGCGGTGACAAAGAACCCGACCTTTTTCTTGACATAAAAATCACACATGAAGCCCGGTGAATAGACATCGCATACGCTATTATCTGTCACTGGGCAGTAATCTCAATCGTCGCGCATATTTAAGCTGTGCCGTGCGATTTTTACGGGCCTCTTTTGGTTCGATTACATGCTCACCGGTTTATCAATCCCCGGCCTTTGGTTTTGACGGCCCGGATTTTTATAATATGGTGGTGGCTTTTGACAGTGCTTTTGAGCCATTGGCTTTAAAAAAATGGTTGCGCAAACTGGAATACGCCTGCGGTCGCAGTCGCCGGCAAACTCGCTTTTCCAACCGCACGCTGGATATGGATATTGTGCTGGCTGGTAATCTTGTTTTACATTATAAAAACCTCCGCTTACCCCGACCAGAGTTGATTAAGCGTGCCTATGTTTTGAAACCGTTGTATGATTTAGCACCCGATTTGATTCATCCTGAAACGAGTCAAAAAATTGCTGATATTTGGTATCAAATGGATTCTGTGGAAGCTGACAGTATCAAATTAGTAGATAGTCTGGGTTGGTTTATTTAATTGTATACTTAGTTTATGAGCCTCTTAAAACCAAAGTAAAGCACTAAAGTTAACAGCAAGATTAAGATAAACTTATTATTTACCGGCACAGCTTTGGGAGGGATTCCAAAAGTAATCGTTTGACTGTCATTGTTGTTATTTGGGTCTGTATCAAATGAGTTGTACGTTTTCCAAGTAACATCTCTTGTGCCTGACTGGAAATGCCTCGAAAATAGCCCATGACATTCAATTGTTTCGTTAACTGCGAGTGATGGTATATCAATACCATAGACATATTTTGGCCCAATTGATCCAGGTGGAGGAGAGCCTATAGCAAGGGTAAAATAGCATTCTTGATTATTATTTTGAGAGTCTGTAACAAACTGAATTTCAGGTGTAAAATCGCCATTATCATCAATTGCACTGGTCAATGTTGTTAATGGCAATGGAAATGGAATGTTATCAGCGGCAACATCTGGCCCAAGATTTGTTACTCTAACAACAAACTCACCTTGAGGCTCATAAACTATCCTGTTGATTTCATTGAAATCTAATGCAATGGATAAATCGGCTGTTCCGGCAATTAAAGAACTCGATTGAAAAACAATTATAAAAAAGACCAGCTTAAGCATGCGTATCACGGCCATATTATTCCTCTACTAATAGCTTTTTGGCCCTCCACTTTGATTAAAGGTATTTCTTACGATAATAATTTTAGATGAAAATCAGGCTGCAAGCAATCTCAGTAACCATTAAGTAACCATAGCGCCTTTGGCAATATATCATGTGCGAGCTCATTCTGAAAGACGCTAGATGCCGGCCTTCGCCGGCAAGGTTGTTGGGATATGGGGATTTATTTATCCTCAGGAGTTTGTTATTTTCTGAAGGTTCCATTCACCGGGTTGTAAATCAGCCAATTCAAGGTCACCAATTTTGATTCTAATTAGCCTTAGCACCGGCAAATTAACCGCCGCCAGCATATGCCTGACCTGGCGGTTTTTACCTTGATCAAGGGTGATGGTCAGCCATGAGGTCGGGATTTTCTTGCGAAAGCGGACCGGTGGTTTGCGTGGCCACAGCCAGCCGGGTTTTTTCGCCAGAACGGTCACCTCTAAAGCTTTGGCCTGATAGTCTTTAATGGTGATGCCTGTCCTTAATCGCTGTAAATCTTTGGCTTTGGGGATGCCTTCCACCTGAATCAAATAGCTTTTATGCCAATCGGCACCGCTGATTTGTTGTTGTAATTGGCCATCGTCCGTGAGCAACATGAGGCCTTCTGAATTATAATCCAAACGACCAGCCGGGTAGTATCCGGGCGCATCAATAAAGTCACCTAAATGCGCGCGTTGCTGGGTATCGGTAAATTGTGACATCACCTGAAAGGGTTTGTTAAAAACAATAATATCAGCCATTGAGATTGTGTTCGTAAGTTCACATTACTTTAATCGAATCTGAAATTTAATTAAACCAAATCAAAATCCGGGGGTCACAATTTATAACAGGTATTTTTTATTCTGTAATAGAAGCGGGGGTTTTGTGCACAATGCACCACCTTAAAGAGGACAGACTATGCAAACCATGATTCGCTCCACCTTTTCCGGGTTTTTGGGATTTATCGTCGCTGTTGGTTTATTTTTGACCATGCTGAGTTTTTTAAAGCCGGCTCATTTAAACACAAAACAGCAAGACGCCAACATCAGTTTTAATTTCGTTAAAACGACACCTGAAGTGATTCAACCGGATAAACCGATTAAACCCATACCACCTGAAATGGAACAGACCAACACACCACCTGCCATGCCAGCCATTGATATTGCCGATAATAAGGATGGCATAGACCGTGTGCCACCGGGAAAAATTGACACGAAAAACATCGAATTGTATAAAGATTTCAGCCACACCGGGGTGGGAATTGGGGAACACACTGTCAGCAACGATGGCGGCGGCCTAAAGAGCGGTTTTGCGCCTTTTTATCCCCGTAAAGCAGCCATGACTCAAACCGAAGGCTGGGTTGAAGTGCTTATCAAAGTCGGTACAGATGGTCGGGTAACCGGTATATCTGTGCTTGGTGCCGAGCCACGCGGTATATTCGAACAAGCCGCTAAACAGGCTGTTTATAAATGGACATTTCATCCGAAAAAAGTGGATGGACAAGCCGTGCCCTACCAGGTGCTCCAGAAAATCGAATTTACTTTAGATCAGTAAAACCATCAGTCAGCGCATTATCTTAGGGTTGATAATGCGCTGATTGCGCTTTCTCATTCGTTAAACTTTCTTTTAGCGCTTGCCATAAGTTATAATACACGTCCTTTCTGGTGTTCACTTTTCATCAAGCTTTTTGCTTTAATCGATTAGTGTCTGCTGCTCATTGAACCAATGTCTCTAATGATTAACCGATATGGCTAAGTATGTATTTGTGACCGGTGGCGTGGTATCGTCACTGGGGAAAGGAATTGCCGCGGCTTCGCTCGCCTCCTTATTAGAAGCCCGTGGACTCAAAGTCACGCTGATGAAGCTCGATCCTTATATTAATGTAGATCCTGGTACCATGAGTCCGTTTCAACACGGCGAGGTATTTGTCACTGAGGATGGTGCCGAGACTGATCTGGATTTGGGTCATTATGAGCGTTTTGTGCGCACCAGGATGTCACGCCACAATAATTACACCACCGGCCAAATTTACGAGAACGTCATTCGCAAAGAACGCCGTGGTGATTACCTCGGTGGTACGGTGCAAGTGATTCCGCACATCACCGATGAAATCAAGGAAAAAGTCCGCTTAGCCGCTGAAGGCTTCGATGTCATTATGGTGGAAATTGGCGGTACCGTGGGAGACATTGAATCTCTGCCTTTTATGGAAGCGATTCGCCAGATGGGTGTTGAAGAAGGCCCTGAAAACACCTTGTTTGTACATTTAACTTTGGTGCCGTATATCAGCGCCGCCGGTGAATTAAAAACCAAACCGACGCAGCATTCGGTGAAAGAATTGCGCTCCATCGGTATTCAACCGGATATCCTGTTATGCCGCAGTGAGCACAGTATCCCGCAGTCTGAACAAGACAAAATTGCCCTGTTTACCAATGTCAAATCCGAGGCCGTGATTCCGGTCCTTGATTGTGGCAATATTTATCAAATCCCCGAAGAATTGCATAAAGAAGGTTTTGATCAGCTGGTGGTGAAACGGTTGTCTTTACAATGTGGCGACATCGATTTATCCGAGTGGCGGCGTGTGGTGGCGGCTGAAGCCAACACCGAACATGAAGTGACCATCGGCATGGTGGGTAAATATTTGGAGCACAGCGATGCCTATAAGTCATTGAACGAAGCCCTGCGCCATGCCGGTATTCGCAAATCAGCCAAGGTCAATATCAAGCACATTGATTCAGAGGAACTTGAGAACAATCCGGATCCCGCTTTACTGGATGGTCTGGATGCCATTTTAGTGCCAGGCGGTTTTGGTAACCGCGGTTTTGAAGGAAAAATCTGGGCGGTGGGACAGGCGCGGACCCGCAAAATTCCGTATTTGGGCATTTGCTACGGCATGCATGCGGCGGTGATTGATTATGCCCGCAATGTATGTGGCCTGGACAACGCCAACACCACGGAAAATAATCCCGAAACCCCGCATCCGGTGATTGGTTTAATCACTGAGTGGATGGATGCCCAGGGTCAGAAAGAATACCGGGATGCCCATTCTGATTTAGGCGGTACCATGCGTTTAGGGGCACAGGACACGAAGTTGTCAGCGGACAGCCTGGCGGCTAACGTGTATGGACAAGATGTGATTAGTGAACGCCATCGGCATCGTTATGAATTTAATAACCATTACCGTGAGCAATTGGCTGAAGCCGGACTGGTTTTTTCAGGTCATTCGGCCGATGGCCAGTTGGTTGAAATTGTTGAATTAGAAGACCACCCTTGGTTTTTAGCCTGTCAGTTTCACCCTGAATTTAATTCAACACCGCGTGATGGGCATCGTTTGTTTAGCTATTACATCGAAGCTGCGTTAAACTATAAAAAAACAACATAAGGCAAATTATGAAAATATGTCACTTTGAAGCCGGTTTAGATCAACCCTTTTTCCTGCTCGCTGGTCCCTGTGTTATCGAGTCCATGCAACTGGCACTTGATACCGCCGGTCATTTAAAGGAAATCACCGATGAACTCGGTATTCCGTTTGTGTTCAAATCATCTTATGATAAAGCCAATCGCACATCCTTAGACTCATTTCGGGGTCTGGGCATGGAAGAGGGCTTAAAAATATTATCAGAAGTCCAAAAACAAATTGGTGTACCGGTGATTACCGATGTCCATGACGACAGTCCCATTGATGAAGTGGCGGATGTGGTGGATATTTTACAAACGCCTGCTTTTTTAGTGCGACAGACCAACTTTATTCTCAGGGTCTGTGCCGCCGGTAAGCCTGTGAACCTGAAAAAAGGTCAGTTTATGGCGCCCTGGGATATGAAAAATGTGATTGAAAAAGCCCGTTCCACCGGAAACAAACAGATTATGGTGTGCGAGCGTGGTGCCAGTTTTGGCTATAACAATCTGGTCTCGGATATGCGGTCACTGGCTGTGATGCGTGAGACCGAATGCCCGGTGGTATTCGATGCCACCCATTCAGTGCAGTTACCCGGTGGTCAGGGCGGCACCTCAGGTGGCCAAAGAGAACATATTCCGGTATTGGCTCGTGCAGCCACCGCAGCCGGCATTTCGGGTTTATTTATGGAAACCCATCCAAGGCCGGAGGAAGCCAAAAGCGATGGCCCCAATGCGGTGCGCCTATCACAAATGAAAGCCTTATTAACCACCTTAAAAAGAATTGACGAGACGGTCAAAAGCCAACCGTTTGCGGAGGAAACCGATGACTGGTATTAAACATATTCATGCGCGTGAAGTGTTGGATTCACGCGGTAACCCAACCTTAGAATGTGATATTACCTTACAATCCGGTGCTTTTGGTCGTGCCATGGTGCCGTCGGGCGCCTCCACCGGTGCCCGTGAAGCGATTGAACTTCGTGATGGTGATAAAAGCCGTTATTTAGGCAAAGGCGTGCAAAAAGCGGTCAACAATGTCAATCAAACCATTGCAGCGGCTTGTGAGGATAAAGAATTTGACAGTCAAGCCCGGTTAGATCACACTTTATTGGATTTAGACGGTACTGACAATAAAAGTAAACTGGGTGCAAATGCTTTACTGGGTGTGTCGTTAGCCTATGCCCATGCGGTGGCGGCTGAAGAGCAACGGCCTTTATTTAAAAGCATCGCCACGGTGGATGATTTCCAGTTACCGCTGCCGATGATGAATATTATTAACGGCGGCGCCCATGCCGATAATAATGTGGATGTGCAGGAATTTATGGTGCTGCCGACAGGTTTTGATTCTTTTGCCGAAAGTTTGCGGGCCGGTACCGAGATTTTCCACGCCCTCAAATCCGTGTTAAAACAACAAGGTCTGTCCACCGCGGTTGGCGATGAAGGCGGTTTTGCACCGAATTTAGCCTCCAATGTGGCCGCAGTTGAGGTCATATTAACCGCCATTGAACAAGCCGGTTACAAAGCAGGCAAAGATGTTTACTTAGGTCTGGATGTCGCCAGTTCTGAATTTTACCGTGATGGTTTATATCATTTAGACGGCGAGAATAAGCAATTAACGCCCGAGCAAATGACGGACTTTTTGGCGGACTGGGTGCGTCAATATCCCATGATCAGCATCGAAGATGGATTAGATGAAGCCGACTGGGATGGCTGGCAGTATATGAGCGAACAGCTGGGCGATAAAATTCAGTTGGTGGGTGATGATTTATTTGTCACCAATCCGCAGATTTTTCAGCAAGGTATCGATCGTAACATTGCCAATTCAATCTTAATTAAACTTAATCAAATCGGCACCTTAACTGAAACCTTAGAAGCCATCGAACTGGCCAGAAAATCCGGTTATACCGCAGTGATTTCACACCGCTCAGGTGAAACAGAAGATGCCACCATTGCCGATTTAGCGGTGGCCACTTCAGCTACCCAGATTAAGACCGGTTCCCTGTGCCGTTCTGATCGGATGGCGAAATACAATCAGTTGCTACGTATTGAAGAATATTTAGGTTCTGAGGCTCGCTTTGCGGGTCGCCAGGCCTTTGATTTATTGAATATATTTTAAGGATATTTTATTCATCGTCCTGAATCAGGTTTTGGCTTTGTTCCGTGAGCTGGTGTTGTTCGGCTTGCTGTTTAATGCTGTCAACTTCTTCGTTGCTTAAGTTGTCTTCAGCTTCATTGTTTAAGGGCTCATCAGGTATTTTGGGTACTTGTGTTTGAGCCGGGGCATCTTCAGACAAGATACGAATGCCTTCAGGAAACACCACTTCGCGGGCTTCATCAGGCATACTGATACCGGCCTCATCATAAGCCCGTTTAACCAGTCGTATTACCGCGGATTTCACTTTGCTGGTACTGTTTTCAACACCATTGACCCAAAAATAGATTTCCAGATTAACCGTGGCTGCACCTAAATTATCCACCAGCACCTGCGGCGCCGGATCATCCAGCACCGCCGGGTGGGCGACGATGGTGTCAAAAGCAATCTGCTGTGCCCTGGCGATGCCGTCGTCATAACCGATGCCCACAGTGAATTGTTGCCTGACCTGGGGATTAGCGACGACATTGATGATGGTGCTTTTATAAATGGTGGTGTTGGGGATGTGAATGTGATTGCCATCGAGGGTCATAATCACTGTACCACGGGTGGTGACGCTTTGCACCACGCCTTCGGTGTCGTTGACTTTAATGTAGTCGTTGATTTTAAACGGTCGCTGAATACTGATTAAGATACTGGCCAGAAAATTTTCGGCAATGTCTCGAAAAGCCAGACCGATAATAATGCCCATTAAACCGGTGCCTCCGAGTAAGGTCAGCGCCAGTTTGGTCAGGCCGGTTACCTGCAAAACCAGGTAAAGCCCAATGACCACCACCGGTAAGGCGGCCATGCGTGCCGATAAGCGCATAACAAAAGGATTGTTTATGCGTTGTTTTAACACGCGACCAGCCAAGTTTACAGCGACTTTTGCGAGCACCCAGGTAATTATTAACAGAATGAGTGCGATGACAATTTTTGGAATGGTGCGCACAAAATCATTATACAAAGACACGGTTTCGTCCACTGCCGGCTGAAAACTCCAGGCGGCCTCTTCGTCAATCGTGACCTGGTTAATGACGGCAATCACACCTTCAGTGCGCTGAGCGAGTTTTTCAGCCCAGCTTTTAAAGTCGGCTGAATGCGTTTCGCCACTTAAAAAAACCATGCCTTCTTCAACCCGAACTTCGATGTTATCAAATCGACCTGATCTGGTGAGAATGTTTTGTAAGCGACTGGCGATGGCTTGATCTTGGACAGTGTCTTTAACCTCAATGGTTTGTTCGGTGTCTTTTAACAGTTGTTCGGTTTCGTCTTGTTGGGCAAACAGGACAAATGAGCAAAAGCTTAACAGTAAAAAAGTGGTTATTTTGAGGTTTTTCATGGCTGTTATCGACCTTAATTAGGATTAATTTTAGCACAAATAAAAGATCTGGTTTGCAACGTGACATCCCCGAGATTGGCTGTGATTATGGTATATTTTCTGACCGTAATCCCTTACAATACTTGGCTTTCAACACAGGCTGAGCCATGAGCGATAAAATTTTTGATTTGATTAAAGAGCACGACATTAACTTTGTTGATCTGCGATTTTGTGACACCATCGGCAAAGAGCATCATGTGACCTTACCGGTTTCTCAGGTGGATGAGGATTTGTTTGAAGACGGAAAAATGTTTGATGGTTCTTCCATTGCCGGCTGGAAAGGCATCAATGAATCAGACATGGTGCTGATGCCCATCGAAGACAGTGCTTTTGTCGATCCGTTCAGTCAGTTTCCGACCCTGGTGGTGCGGTGTGATATTTTAGAACCCAACACCATGCAAGGTTATGAGCGTGATCCACGTTCAATCGCCAAGCGTGCAGAGGCCTATTTACAACAATCGGGCATTGCCGATGAGGCCTTTTTTGGCCCGGAGCCGGAATTTTTCGTGTTTGACGGCATTAGCTGGAATACAGAGCCCAATATGATGAATTTTGAAGTCCATTCACGAGAAGGTCACTGGGATGCCGGTACGGATGCCCGTGAAAACCTTGGCCATCGTCCCCGAAATAAAGGTGGCTATTTTCCGGTTCAGCCGGTGGACAGTTTGAACGATTTACGCTCGGCCATGTGTAAAGTGATGGAAGACATCGGTCTTGAAGTGGAAGTTCATCACCACGAAGTGGGTGGTCCCGGTCAGTGTGAAATCGGTATGCGTTTTAATACCCTGGTGAAAAAAGCCGATGAAGTGCTGATGATGAAATATGTGGTGCACAATGTGGCTCATGATTACGGCTACACCGCCACTTTTATGCCCAAACCCATCGTCGGCGATAATGGTAGCGGCATGCATGTGCATCAGTCTTTGATGAAAGACGGCACCAACTTATTTACCGGTGAAGGTTATGGCGGTTTGTCACAGACGGCGCTTTATTACATCGGCGGTATTTTTAAACATGCCCGTGCCATTAATGCCTTTGCCAACCCCTCGACAAATTCTTACAAGCGACTGGTGCCGGGTTTTGAAGCACCTGTCATGTTGGCCTATTCGGCCAAAAACCGTTCAGCGTCTGTACGTATTCCCTTTATCAATAACCCCAAAGGCCGACGGGTTGAAATTCGCTTTGGTGATCCGATGGCCAATCCCTATTTAATGTTTGCGGCCATGATGATGGCGGGCTTAGATGGTATTAAAAATAAAATAGACCCCGGTTCTGCCATGGATAAGGATCTCTATGATTTACCCCCTGAGGAAGCCAAAGACATACCCACAGTTTGTCATTCCCTGGATCAGGCCCTGGCGGCACTCGATGAAGACCGGGATTTCTTAAAAGCCGGTGGTGTGTTTACCGATGATGTTATTGACGGATTTATTGCGCTGAAAATGAACGAAGTGCAACGCATGCGTATGAGCACCCATCCGGTAGAGTTTGATATGTATTACTCGCTATAATAAAAAATACCCATAAGTAAAAAAGCTTGGTTATAATCAAAGCGTCTGTTGTTATTGACAGGCGCTTTTTTCATTTCAATAAAAAGAGGATAAATGATGGGTATGATGTCAGAATTTAAAAAATTTGCGGTTAAAGGCAATGTTATGGATATGGCGGTGGGGATTATTATCGGTGCCGCTTTTGGGAAAATTGTGTCGGCTTTTGTGGATGGCGTTTTAATGCCGCCTTTAGGTTTGCTGATAGGCGGTGTTGACTTCTCGGAGTTGGCTTTGGTGCTGAAAGCAGGCACTGAAAACACCGAACCGGTGTTATTGCAATGGGGTGCCTTCGTACAAACTGCGATTGATTTTTTAATTATTGCTTTTGCTATTTTTCTGGTGGTTAAAGGAATGAATAATTTAAAAGCGAAAGAAGAAGCGAAACCTGAAGCCCCGCCGAAACCCAGTAAAGAAGAACTGTTATTAACCGAAATCAGAGATTTATTAAAAGAGAAAAACTAAGTGAAAACAGATTACCCATTGTTACTGCAGCAACTGACGGCACTGGTCAAAGGTGAACAGGATTTTTTGGCCAATGCCGCTAATTTATCGTCTTTTTTATACCACAACCTGGCGGCGGTGAATTGGTTGGGTTTTTATTTCCAGCAGGGTGAAGATCTGGTGTTAGGGCCATTTCACGGCCAGCCGGCCTGTACCCGATTGCCCATTGGTCAAGGCGTTTGCGGAACCGCTTTTGCAGATCAAAAAACACTGACGGTTGCTGATGTGTCAAAATTCACCGGTCATATCTATTGTGACAGCGCCAGCCAATCTGAAGTGGTGGTGCCGTTTAAACACCATAAAATAGCAGGTGTGCTGGACGTCGATAGTCCTGAATTAAACCGATTCAATGCTGCTGATGCCGCTTTTTTTGAGCGAGTGGTGGACATTTATATCGACTCAATGGCGACTGATTAACTGCATTAATTCATCAATTTTAAAAGGTTTGATGAGTAATTGGTCGATGTTGTGCTGGTTACAGCGTTGTTTTAATTCGTTGGAAATATCGGCGCTCATCATGACTGTGGTGCTGCGGACGCCCAATTCCCGACAAGCGAGAATAAAATCAATACCGGTCATATTAGGTAAGTGATAATCCACCAATAGAACATCATAATGACTGCTGTCTATGGCGTTTAAGGCATGGTGCGGATCGTCGAATATATCCACCATGTGACCGGCTTTTTCTAAAAGCTCAAGCAATAATTGTTGGTTAATGGCGTTGTCTTCCAACACCAATAAGTGCAAGGATCGACCGCTTGTGGGGGTTGGGGTGTGGTTGGTTTTTTCGGCTTTTTGGGGAACGCTCAGCAAGTGGGCAATCTGTTGGTGTAAAAATGGCCAGTTAAGCACTTTAAAGGAGCCCTGGTGGCGGGGGTTGTTTTGTAAATGGCTTTTGAACAAGTACACCGGCTTCAATTCACGATGTGCTGTGTTAATGGCTTCGGTATGGATGTCCTGGCCGTGATCAACAACAAACAAACAGTCAAAAGGTTCATCAATATCATAACTCACAATACAACCCAGACGCAGCAGGCATTCACTTAAGGCCGATTTAATGATTGTGTCTTTGGCTGTTAAACAGACTGTGGCGTGACAAATCTGGTGGCTTTGAATGTGTGATTGACCGCATTCAACTTTGATTAAGCAGCTTACTTCGGTGCCCTGATCCGGGTGACTTTCAATGTTGATGTCACCGTTCATTTTTTCACACAACTGCTTGACAATACTCAGTCCCAATCCAGTGCCGCCGTATTTCCGGGTAATTGAGCTGTCTGCCTGCGAGAACGGGTCAAACAGCTTATCAATCAAATGTTGCTCAATGCCCATGCCGGTGTCTTTAACCACCACCACGATTTCAGCCGGAGAATCACCGGGTAGCAGGCGTAAAGTCACTTCACCGGAAGGTGTGAATTTAAAGGCATTGCTTAATAAATTCATGATGATTTGCTTGATGCGGGTGGCATCACCGATTCGGTTGGTGGCCAGATTGGCATCTAAGCAGGTGACAAAATCCAAACGTTTGTTTTTGCTGACTGAAATAAATGATTGGGTGACCTCATCGACCAACTCAACCAGATTAAAATCTCGGTGTTCCAACACCAGTTTACCGGCTTCAATTTTCGATAAGTCCAAAATGTCGTTAATTATGGCCAGCAGATGTTCTCCCGATTCGTTAACGGCCTGAGCATAAATGGTCTGCTCTTCGTTAAGCGGAGAATCTAACAGCAGTTGATTCATGCCCAAAATACCGTTCATCGGGGTGCGTATTTCATGGGATACCTGAGCCAGAAAATCACTTTTGGCGCGGCTTGACGTGGTGGCTTGTTCGGCCAGATGCTGAACCGCCTGAAATAGTCGGGCATTTTCAATTGCCAGAGAGGATTGGGTGGCATAGGCGATGGCAAGAGAAATGGTGTTGTCTTTAAATGTGCCTTTTTGACGGTCTAAAGTGATTAAGCCCAGCCGATCATCGGCATGGCTAAACAGCACCCGCAAGTGACTGCCATGTTCGTCGTTTTCGAGTTGGTGTTTGTGGCCCTGCTCATACAATTCCAGCGCCAGACTACCCAGCTGATTTTGTTCTGCAACGGTGAGCGTGTCATCACTAAACACCTGATAATTATTCTGGTTGTTCCAATAACAGACTTCGATTTGGTCGCAGTCAATGTGCGCGCTGATTTGTTGCTTAATTTTACTGAACAGTTCTTTGACATCCAGCGATTGTACCAGTGAGCTGGTCAGGGATAACTGGCTTTCGGCAAAGGCCTGTTTTTCATGGGCATGTTGTAGTTCATAATTATATTGCCAGCGTTTACGCCATAAAAACAGTATAAAACTCAGTAGCAGTAAAGCAGCCGCGCCATACAGCCAATAAGCGGTTTGGCTCTTCCAGGGTGCTTTGGCTACCTGGAAATCAAGCGCTAAAGGTGCTGACCACGGCCCATTTAGAGACTGGCCGCGAATCTGTAACTGATAATGTCCAGCCGGCAACTGATAAAAATTCTGACTGGTTTGTTGTTCGGCATTTAACCAGTTTTGATCCGACCTTAGCCGATATTGATAGCGATGACTGTCCGGCTGGCTGAATGACAGCAGTTGATAGTCTACTTGTAAACTACCGTAATTATGTGGCAGTTTATCAACCTGAGACAGCCCCTTGCCATTATGCCGCAAGCGGGTCAATACTAAAGTGGGCTTCGGCATTAATTGGTTGTCTGTGGGTTGATCTTTAATGTGAACCAGTCCGACATTGGTGATGACCATGACACTGTTGTCGTAGAGTTTAAAGGTTTGCTGAAGTAGCCGCCCGGGTAGATTATCCTGGTTGGTGTAGCGTTTGAGGATCTGGTTGTTTTCAGGGTCAATGACCACCAATCCTGACTGGCTATTGAGCCATAATTTGTTGTTGATGAGATTAAGCTGGTACACGGCGAGACCCGAAATTAGCTGATTCAAATCACTGGTGGGTTCGTTAATTAAGGCATCATCCTGAATACGGTAACGCATTATTTTGCCATTTGACAGCAGCCACAATGTATTGTGTTGTCGAGTCAAGTCACTAAAACCCGCTTCATCCGGGACAGTCATCAGAGTATCCAGTGTGGCTGTATCAATCACTTCCAGGCCATTGTTACCAGCCAGCCAAAGTCGCCCGTCGGGATCAATTTCATGATCTAATAAAATGTCATTGAGCCGTGGTTGGTCGGTGAGTTCAAGCAATTGTTGTTGCTGGCTGTCCCAGCGAAATAAATGATTGTTGTTATAAACACCCGCATAAAGCGTGTCGCCAATATTAAATAAAAAACTGATGCCAGTTTGGTCGTCGAGTAGTTCAAATTGTTCGCTGGCGCGGTTAAAACGATATAAGCCGCCCACCGAAGATATCCAAACATCAAAATTATTGTCCACATGAAGACCATTGATATTACTAGGGAGTTGCTGGTTTTCATCATAGCGCTGAAGCGCGGTCAGCTGACCATGCTGATAGCGATAAACAGCCAGTCGATGTTGCTGTTTATCGTATAACCACATATTATCCTCAAAATTACCTTGTCTGTAGTGCATCGTGCCGATGTCAATGGCAGCAGTGCCCGGGAAGGGTTGTTTAATGGTTGTTTGGTGCCAGCGATGGTTTAGTTTGAAGACACCGTGGTCATCGGTGGCCACCCAGATATTATGTTCTCGGTCTTCGAACACCGAGCGCACATCGACGGTGGCATTAATCACTGTGCCTTGATCAAGAAATTTAATTTCACTTAATTGACCCTGGGAAAACAATACCAGTCCTTTTAACGTCGATAGCCATAAGCGACCCTGACTGTCTGCGGTGATGTTACGCACTGACAAAGCTTCGCCCATCAGCTGTTCAATGTGACTTCGATTTATGATTTGAATAAACCGGTTCTGATTGTTGTCAAATTGATAGACACCGTTATAAGCCGCTAAATATTTATCACCTTCAGCCGTTAGACTGATGCTGTATATACGCGCTTCTTTGGCGGTTGCATCGGCCACCCCAAGGCGGTGAATTTCAGCCTGCTGGCTGATGGGGTCAATGTCATAAAGCAAGCCTTCTAATGTCACCGCCCAAATATGGCCGTCAGGCGCGGTTTTGGCATCAAAAAAGCGCACTGATTCCAGCCAGTCGGTGTTGTCCTGGGTTAAATGTGAGTAACTTTGAGTTTGGGGGTCGTACACTGAAATACCCGCATCGAACTGGAATATCCATATTTGGTCCTGATGGTCTGCTGCTAAAGCAAACACCACGGAATGGAAGATACCCTGGTCGCTGTTATCGCCTTCGAGGTTGATTTTTGGAACGAGTGAAAAGTGCTGTTCGGCTTTATTAAAACGCGCCAGGCCAATGTTGTTTAAACTCAGCCATATGTCATCAGCTGTCTGGGTAAATAATGAAATTGTATTACTGGGCAAACTACCGGCGTCCAGACTGTCTTGTTTATAGTGTTGAAAATGCTGACTGTCAAAGCGATTCAAGCCATCATGGGTGGCAAACCACATAAAGCCCTGGTCATCCTGATCAATTTGGGTCACCTTTTCACCAAGTAAGCCTCGGTAAGGGTCATAATGATTGGTATTTATGAATTGAATATTGCTGTTATCGGTTTCAGTATCAGCGGACTGGGCAACAGGTATCAGAAGATTCAAAGTCCATAATATTAAAAAAATGCAGCTGTTTTTATGTAAAGGCATGAACGTGATGGCGGTTTGGGTCTTGTTGCGATAGTGACACTAATATACCACAGCCTGACTTTTGACGGTGTTAATCTGTAGTTAGCATCGTGCTATAATTTGCGTATGACACAATCAAAAGCGGCCGCGGGCCAACGACTTCATCGCTACTGGAAAAAACTACAGAATAAACCACTGGGGCCATGGCTTTTTAATAAAATTTTGGCCTTTAATGTGCCTTACACGGGTAGCATAAAAGCGAAGGTCAAAGTGCTTGAACCGGGCCATTGCCAGGTACTTATGCCCTATCGGCGGGGCAATACCAACCACTTAAATTCAGTGCATGCGCTGGCCACGGCTAATTTAGGTGAAATGGTCGGCGGATTGGCCATGTTAACCGGTTTGCCTGATACGGTACGCGGCATTGTGACACGCATAGATACCGAGTATTTAAAAAAAGCCCGCGGTGATTTAATCGGCCAAGCCGATGTCTCGATTCCAACCGTTACCGAAGACAAAACTGAATACCAGGTTCAGGCGCATATTTACGATCAGGATGGTGACGAAGTGACACGGGTGACCGTGACCTGGTTGCTTTCACCCACAGAAAAAAATTAAACCGACTATGATAATTCTTAACTCCTACGCCCAGGGTCAATGGCATCAGGCCGATGACGGATTTAAAACCTGCCACAACGCCATAAGCGGCGAACCCATGGCCAAAATATCCAGTCAGGGTTTGGATTTTGCCGCCATGCGCGATTATGCCCGGGATAAAGGACAGGCATCGCTGGCGCAAATGACCTTTCATGAGCGGGCTTTGATGCTCAAAGAAATGGCCTTGTATTTATTGTCGAAGAAAGAAGACTTCTACCAATTATCCCGTGCCACCGGCGCCACCCGACAGGATTCCTGGATTGATATTGAAGGCGGTATCGGTACTTTGTTCGTCTATTCCGGTAAAGGTCGGCGCGAAATGCCGGATCACACGGTTTATATTGATGGTGCGTTTGAGCCCTTATCGAAAGACGGTAGTTTTATCGGTCAGCATATTTGTACACCGATGCAAGGCGTGGCGGTGCATATTAATGCCTTTAATTTTCCCTGCTGGGGGATGCTGGAAAAGCTGGCACCGACATTACTGGCCGGGATGCCGGCGATTGTGAAACCCGCCTCTGACACCGCGTATCTCACCGAAATGATGTTTCGGGAAATGGTGGCCTCAGGTGTTTTACCTGAAGGCGCGGTGCAGTTAATATGCGGTTCCACGGGCAATTTACTGGACTTACTGGATGGTCAGGATGTGGTGGCTTTTACCGGTTCAGCTTCCACCGGCCAGTATTTGAAATCAAAAGACAACATCATGCGTCAGGGCGTGCGCTTTACTATGGAAGCCGATTCCCTGAACTGCTCGATTTTAACTCCGGATGCCACACCGGATACGCCGGAATTTAAGGCTTATATCAATGAAGTGGTGCGTGAAATGACGGTTAAATGCGGGCAAAAATGTACCGCGATCCGTCGTGCCATTGTGCCGAATGAATTATTGGATGACGTCAGTAAAGCCCTCTCTGAGAAACTTGATAAAATGGTGATTGGTGACCCGGCCAATGAACAGGTAAAAATGGGTGCCCTGGCCAGTTTGGATCAGCAAACCGAAGTGCGTGAACGGGTGGCCGAGTTGTCCAATTATGCTGTCAACGTTTATGGTGATACTGAACAGGTCGAAGTGGTTGATGGCAATCAGAAAACCGGTGCTTTTATCTCACCGATTGTATTGCGTGCAGCCGATCCGTTAAATTGTTCTGAAGTGCATGACATTGAAGCCTTTGGCCCGGTCAGTACCCTGATGGGTTATGACAGCTTAGCCGAAGCGGCACAATTGGCCAATATGGGCGAAGGTTCTTTAGTGGGCTCGATTTTTGGTTACGATGATGAGGCGGTAAATGAATTGGTGGTCAACACGGCGTCTTATCATGGCCGTTTATTACTGATCAATCGGGATTCGGCTAAACAGTCCTCGGGTCATGGTTCACCCTTGCCGCATTTAACCCACGGTGGTCCCGGACGCGCTGGTGGTGGTGAAGAATTGGGCGGTATCCGGGGTGTTTTACATTATATGCAGCGCACCGCTTTACAGGGTTCACCCACCACCCTGACCCGTATTATCGGTCAGTATTTACCCGGTGCGAAAACCAGTAAGCCGGCACAACACCCCTTTAAATTACATTTTGAAGAGTTAACAGTCGGCCAGTCGCTAACCACCGAAAGCCGCACCATTACCTTAGAAGATATCGAAGCCTTTGCCGATTTATCCGGTGATCATTTCTATGCCCATATGGATGAAGACGCGGCGGCCCGTAATCCATTTTTTGATCAGCGGGTGGCACATGGTTATTTTATTGTGTCGATGGCAGCGGGATTGTTTGTCTATCCCGAAGAAGGCCCGGTGTTGGCCAATTATGGACTGGATGATTTGCGTTTCACTGAGCCGGTTTATCCAGGTGACGATATCACCATTCACTTTACCTGCAAACAAAAAGCCTATCGCCGTGGTAAAGGTTATGGTGAAGTCCGCTGGTTTATTCAGGCCACCAACCAGGACGACGAGGTGGTGGCGCAGTATGATATTTTAACGCTGGTGGCCTCTAAATATGAGCCTGTTGTTGAGGACGATAATTGATGGGGGCATTGTCACGCTGGATTTTAAAAATTTTGGGTTGGCGAGTTATTAATGAATTACCTGATGATGAAAAATACATGCTGATTGTGGCACCGCACACCAGTAACTGGGATTTTATTTATGGTGTCCTGGCCAAATCAGCGGTGGGTCTTAAGGTTAATTTTCTGGGCAAGGATAGTTTATTTAATGGCCCTTTGGGCTGGTGGTTCAGAGCGCTGGGCGGCATTCCGGTTAAACGTGATAAAAAACGCAATATGGTGGAGCAAATGGTTGAGCAGTTTAAACAGCGTGACAAACTGATACTGACCATGTCGCCTGAGGGCACCCGCAGTTATTTGAATTATTGGAAATCAGGTTTTTACCACATCGCCTGTGGCGCTCATGTGCCGATTGTGATGGCCACTTTAAACTTCGCCGAAAAAGAGATAAAGTTAGGCGGACGCTTTATGCCCGAAGGTGATGCGGTAAAGGACATGGACAAAGTTCGGGCTTTCTATGCTGAAATTAAAGGCAAAAAACCGCAAAACCAGGGCCCTATTCGATTAAAGATTGAAGACACAGACAAGAAAAAACCCGACTAAAAAGCCGGGTCTATTGGTTTTAATTTACTGTCTTTAGCGTAAATCAGTCACATCAATGGGCTTTTTAATGGGCTTTAACTGAATAGCAGCGTTCAATTGTTGCACCGGCACCATCAGGCTTTGGTTTTTTAAGCTAATGTGATCCACGACAAAAGGACCTTGAAAACCTGATTGACGGATTAAATCTGAAGGTAAATCAAGATTTAAAGACGCCTGACCTTTATTTAATTGCGCCGCCGACATCAACATGGCGATGGGCTGTTTTTCGCCGTTGGCGTCCATACCTGATAAAACGCCACTAACTTCATAGCGACCGGCATGTGCCACGTCTAAACCTAATTTGAGCGCGTGGTTATTAACGGTTATCTGCGGGTTTATTCGCGCTGTGGGTAAGCTCAGGGCAAAAGCCGAGGACACATCACGCATAACTTTTAAGCCGTTGACTTCACTCGTGGCGATGCTGTGGATTTCCCACAGACCCTGTGCCAGAGATTGCCCCGTTAGCTGATCAATCGTGGCGTGGTAGTCTCCCTTTTTATTGGGCTGAAAACTTAAATCTGCCACTTTTTCGCCATTGGGCTGGGTGATGTAGCCACTGATAGACATGTCATTAACCCCTTGTTGAGATAATAGCTGGCTACTGATTTTAATCGTTTGGTTGGCCGCGTATTGTTGTTGTGAGGTTTTCAGTTGTAGCACATAATCACTGTTGGGTTCGAACACATGAACCACAAAAGTATCGCCTTTTGACAGTGACTTGGTGGCGGTCGGCATGGATAAATGTAACAGGCCCGGCTGGGTGTTCACGTTCATGGCCACGGTGTGATCAGCGACCGGCATACCGGTGGCTTTGAGTTGTTCCGTGTTGGCAAACACGTCTACATTTAGGGTTTGATCAAATTGTTTAATGACAATGTCTTGTTGATTTAGAGAGCCGGATGACTTGGTCGGGTTCAGTGGGTTAATTCGAATCACCGCCAAATCAGAGGTGACCGGCAATTCGATGCCGCGGCTGAGTTTTTCGGCACTGGTATTAAGCCAGTACTGCTTCGATTCAGCCAGATAGCCCTGGTTATTATCGGCTAAAGGTTCATGGCCTAATAAGCTGTAGTTAAAAGTTACCGGTTGTTGTTCATGATTGACCGGCTGCATGCCGTTTTTAAGCGATTGGCTATTAACCAAATCAATGTTTTGGGGTGCCGTTGTCCACTGTGCTGTGTACTGGGCGAGGCCTAAGGTCGATAAACTCATCAGGCTCAGTAGTGTAATATTTTTAACTAATTTCATGGTGTGCTCCTGTGGTTTAAAGGTCATTTCTTAAGATTTTGTCGAGATTAAAACAGTTGCGCCTCGATTGATTGTGGTTTAACGGTTCACTGCCTTTCGTTCTCGATGTGTCATAAAACCAGGTGCTGCCGGCACCGGCTTGTGAAGAACATTCTAAGAAACCATCAGAGCATGAGTTCAGCCAATTCTGAGTCACTTCAAGACCGACACTTTGGGCATAACCGCCACAATAGGAATCACCATCAAAGGGTGAGCTTTCCACATCACTACCCACCACATTCCAAAAGCCTTTGGGTAAACTTGGGCGGCCTGAGGTGCCATACAGGTATTGACTGTTGTAGTAAGACATCCATGAAGTTTGTTGCATTCTTACCGCATCACTTTTATAGCCTAAAATCCAGCCCAAAGCTGATTCAAAAACATTCCCCTGCATTACGGCATTTGCCAGTGGTGTGCCTTTTGAAGATGGGGCCAGCGCATTGACCCAGCGAATTTTATTGATGATGTTAGGGTAACGTGAATCCCAGGTTGGGTTGGACATAATCCAGCGCATGACATTGCCGCCATTAGAGTGGGTAATGACCACCATATCTGTGATGTTTTTTTGGTTAATAAAGGTGGTGAGTTGGCCCGCCAGACATCCGGCAGCGGCACTGTCCCACATGTATTTTTCAAAATTACAGTTAATCACCACATAGTTACTTTGATTGGTTAAACCCTGGCGAATGGAATTTATGTTCGACCAGGTCCAGTAATCAGATGCGGCATTGGTTTGATGGCCGGTGCCGTGGACAAAAGCCACACCGGTGTTGGCCCATAAGGGCGCTGATAAAAATAACAGGCACAACAGTACCCCGAATTTGTGTTTCATTGCTTACTCCTCTTTTTAGCATTAATAAACGGCTTTAAGACATAACAATCTGTTTAAAGCGGTTAAAATTTATAGCATATTAGAACAAATACTTCAAACGTTCGTTTTAATTTTTGCCAAAAATCTTGCCCTAAGCTATTTAATACAAAAATTCGTTTAATTAATGGGGATTTGTTGTAAACTATGTGGTTGAATCGATTTTAATACACACCCCTTGGAGTGACTATGAACAAAATAACAAAATTAGCCCTTATTTTATTGATTGCTTTTGCCTTTACGGCGTGTAAAAAAGACGAGGTTAAACCTGATACGGATACCACAGATACCACAACAGATACAGACGTGGTTGATACCCGTCCGGTTGATGACGGCCCGATTTGCTGTAACCCTGAAGATTTGGATAATCCGGACAGCCTGTTGTCACAACGTGTGATTTACTTTGATTTTGATCAATCCACGATTCGTTCTGAATTCCGGGATTTGATTGCCTTGCATGGTCGTTATTTAAGTGAAAATCCATCGGCACGTATGACCTTAGAAGGCCATGCTGATGAACGTGGTTCACGTGAATATAACCTGGCATTGGGTGAGCGTCGCGGAAATTCAGTGGCCAATTTATTGCGTGCTGAAGGTGCATCAGGCAGCCAGATTAATGTGGTGAGCTATGGTGAAGAGCGGCCTGAAGCCACGTGCAGTGATGAGTCTTGTTGGTCACAGAACAGACGTGCTGTGATTGTCTACACTGCCAAGTAAACTTAACCGTTGGCAAACGGTCTAAAAAACCCGACTTCTTGTCGGGTTTTTTTAATTCTGTGAGACCAGTGTATGAGTCTAACAGTTAAACAAATGAGGAGAACATGATGCGAATAGGTTTAATGACAGTTACTATATTAAGCTTGATGAGTTTTACGGCCGGCGCCCAGAATATGTCCATTCAGGAGCGACTGGCGAAGCTGGAACAGCAGTCAGGTGGCGAAGCCAATGTGGGTGATTTGGTTATTCAGGTACAGCAATTACAATCTCAAATTGCCGAATTACAAGGTCAGATTGAACAACAGGCGCATGAAATCAGTCAGTTAAAGGAACGGCAAAAAGTGTTGTATGTGGATATGGACAGCCGTTTAACTCAAGTGGAAAAAGCCACGGCCGGGGTTGAGGCGAAACCCAATGAGTTGACCACCGACAGTGCCGTCAGTGACCTGGAAACCACAGGCCAAAACAGTCAGGACAGCCCCAATGCACAGGTGGATGAAGTCGAAGTTCGTGATCCCATTGATGCGGAATTAACAACAGAAACACTTAGTAATGAGTCAGTAACGGCTCAACAGGATGAGGTGGATCCACAAGCGCAAAGTCGCTATCAGCAGGCTTTTAATCAGCTAAAACAGGGCCGTTTCAGTGAATCAGCGCGGGCTTTTGAGGATTTTATCCAGACCTATCCAAACCATGAACTCACTGACAATGCGTATTATTGGCTGGGTGAAAGCTATTATGTGACCCGGCAATATCCATTGGCGCTGGCCGCTTTTCAGAATTTAGAGCAACAATTTCCCTTGAGCGCAAAGTTACCCGATGCGCTATTAAAAATTGGTTACACCTATCATGAACTGGAAGATTACAGTCAGGCACAAACCGCTCTGATGAAAGTGATTGACAGTTTTCCCAATGATTCAGTGGCTCGTCTGGCGCAGAACCGAATTAATCTTTTAAAACGTGAAGGTAAAATCAATTGACCCCAGACCGCAGTGAACAACTTAAAATCCATGAGATTTTTTATTCGCTGCAGGGTGAAAGCACCCTCACCGGCTTGCCGACGGTATTTATTCGCTTAACCGGCTGCCCTTTGCGTTGTGTGTGGTGTGACACGGAATATGCTTTTGGTGGTGGTCAGTGGATGACCTATGATGACATTATGACTGAAGTGGCTCTACATAAGACACCTTATGTCTGTGTCACCGGTGGCGAGCCCCTGGCACAAAAGCGGGTGCATGGCCTGATGAATCGGTTGATTGATTCAGATTATACGGTGAGCATAGAAACCGCCGGCGCCTTGTCGGTGGCTGAGGTGCATCCTGATGTCATTAAAATCATTGATCTTAAAGCACCGGGATCGGGTGAAATGATGAAAAATGATTACGCCAATCTGGATTTAGTCAAAGACCAGGATCAGGTTAAATTTGTAATTGCCGATAAAGAAGATTATCAATGGGCGGTTGATACAGTTATAAAATATAACATAGACCAGCGCTGTCAGGTGCTGTTTTCGCCGGTGGCTGATGTTATGCCGCCCAAACAATTGGCCGAATGGATCTTACGCGATCATTTGTCGGTTCGTATGCAAATACAACTTCATAAATTACTCTGGGGTGATACGCCCGGAACCTAAAAATATTTCAGACCATGACTAAAAAAGCTGTTATTTTATTATCCGGTGGTTTGGACTCTGCCACCGCCTTAGCTGCCGCCCGGGCGGATGGGTTTACATGTTACACACTGGCTGTCGATTATGGTCAGCGCCATCGGGTTGAACTGATGGCCGCTGAAAAAGTATCCAAAGCCGGTGGTGCCCAATCACACAAACAAATTCAGATGGATTTGGCGGCTTTCGGCGGCTCTTCGTTGACCGATGACAGTATGGCGGTTTCAGATTACGATGAAAAATCAACCAACGTACCACTGACCTATGTGCCGGCCAGAAACACCATTTTTTTATCCACCGCTTTGGCTTATGCCGAAGTGGTGGGCGCTGAAGCTCTTTACATCGGTGTTACAGCGGTTGATTATTCCGGCTATCCGGATTGTCGGCAGGAATTTATTGATGCTTTTGAACGCCTGGCCAATCTGGCCACCGTGGCCGCTGTTGAAGAAGGGCGATTACTGAAAGTAAAAACCCCTTTAATCAATTTAAGTAAAGCCGAAATCATTCAATTGGGTACGAAATTGGGTGTGGATTACGCGTTAACAGTGAGTTGTTATCAGGCCGATGACGAGGGTCGCGCCTGCGGGCGCTGTGACGCCTGCTACCATCGTAAAATGGGCTTTCAACAAGCCGACATTGAAGATCCGACCAACTATCAATCTTAGTTATAACGGATTTGTATAAAATTATTTTGATTAGTCTGGATTGTGGTAGGATTTAATATCTTTCATGTTTGAATCCAAATATGCAAACTGAACCATTTGATGTTAATGATTTTTACAGTCAGTTAAAAGCCATCAGCCAAGCTGATAAATCTGACAGACAAGAACTAATCGAACAATTTAAACAGAAGTACCCGCATAAACTTGAATGGCTGGAGGCGCTGCCACGGAATGAACATTCTTCCATAGATGTTGGTATTATGCCTGAGATTCCGGGTTATAAACTTATTAAGCTCATTGGCAGCGGTGCCAATGGTCGGGTGTTTTTGGCCACCGACCAATCAGGTCAGCAATGTGCCGTTAAGATTCCCAATATGTGGCTTACAGATGATCAGTTAATCCGCTTTCACCACGAAGTTCGGGTTTTATCACGATTAGATCATCCCAGCATCGCCAGGGTTAAAGATTTCGGTGAATTTGTCGTGGCCGATCAAAAACTACCCTTTCTGGTTATGGAATATATTTCAGGCACCGCCATTGATGAATATATCCAGCAACAGGCTTTAAACCATTCGGCCATTGTGGAAATAATTTCAGCCGTATTGGAAGCACTTAAGTATGCACACCAAAAAAGTGTCATTCATCGCGACATTAAACCGGATAATATTCTGGTTAATGAACAGGGGCGGCCAATTTTACTGGATTTCGGGATTGCCACCTTAGGCGATGAGGCCACCCAAATGCTCACCCAACTTACCGGAACTGGAGATATTGTCGGTACCCTGGGGTATATGAGTCCAGAGCAAATAACCGGCAATGATAAAAGTGATTTGCGCAGCGATATCTATGCCATGGGCGTGGTGTTGTACCAGCTACTCAGTGGCCGTTTGCCTATCGAAGTAGAAGCCAGTCAGTTCTTTTCGGCCGTTCACGACATCATTAACCAGACACCCAAGTCTTTGGTCAGCATTAATGAAAAAATAGATGACGGTCTGGCGGCCATCGTTCATCATGCTATAGAAAAAACCCCCCAACAACGCTACCAGTCCGTTTCTGAGTTGATTAACGACCTGAAAGCCTGGTTGAATCATGAACCTTTATCGGTGGCCAATTTATCCAAGTGGTATTGGCTCAAACAAGCGGCACGAAAAAACAAAGCCCTGGTCACCGGTACAGCACTGGCCTTTATCGGTTTATTAACCGGCCTGGTTTTTGCGGTCTCATTTGCCTTTAAAGAACAACAAGCCCGGGCTTATGCTGAACAAAAAGCAGAAAGCAATCGTCAAGTGGTGGCCTTTGTAAATGATTTATTCCTCAATGCGAATCCGGGTCACACACTGGGTGAAACCCTGACAGTAAAACAGGTGTTGCAAGGCAGTCGATACGACATTAATCACTCGTTGTCTTCTGAGCCTATGGTGGCGGCACAAATCAGGCTTATTTTAGGCAACGCCTACGAATCACTTGATATGATTAACGAGGCCATGCAACATTATAATAAAGGTATTGAACTGGTGCCTAAAGATGAACTACTTTATTTCCAGTTAGGCGCTCAACAAGTCGTGGTTTTGGGACGAGCCAGCCAGCCCCAAAAGCAATTAGCCGCCATTAATCAGTATAGCCGTGAACTAAATGATTATCTTAAAAAGGGCGTTAACGAATATGAAGCGAACCAGTTAATCAATCGGTTGAATATCGAAAAGGCGGGCCACTATGCAGTTATTTCTCAATACGAAAAAGCTCTGGCTGTTCTTAATCAATTGATTGAGAGTCCTTATAACTCAACCCAAATGAAGATATCGATTGAAAAAAATATCGGTTATATTGAGCGAAATACAGGCCAATTTCAGCTGGCTGAAAAGCGATTTGAAAGTCTGGTAAATGACACCTCTGACACATTGGGATTATTACATCCTATCACCTTAGATTTACAACAGGAATTGGCACTCACCTTGCGTATGCAGAACCGCATCGATGAGGCTTTGAAACTGTATGATCAAGTGGTGAAGGGTATGGAAAAAAACTATGGTGAAGATAGCATATCTACACTACTGGCTAACATTAATAAAGCCACTGCGTTCATGTATGCCGGAGACTTTGAGCAAGCGGACAGCATGACAAGTTCGTTGTTGCCGGCCATGATAGAACAAGCCGGTTCCAGCCACCGTTACACAGTTATTTTGAGAAATATTCGAGCCGGTGCTTTACAGAATGTGGGTAAATTAGACGACGCATTGCGCTTATATCAAGAGGCCTTAGACATTGATAAAGAATCGGCTGAACCCGATGTGCATAACCAAATTAATTTTGCCCATAACATGGCCACCATTTATTATAAGCAACAGCGATATGACCGGGTTAGTAAAATATATCATCGTATCCATCCACAATGTCAGGAAGTATTGGGCGCGGATCAGCCGCTTTGTGTTATCGTGGCAGATGCGTTTGCCGCTGTTGCCATTGAATTGGGTCATATTGAGCAAGCAGAGGAGCTGCTGGCATACTCAAATCCGGCATTGGTTAAAATTTTTGGAGAAAATCATCCGCGGGTAAAATCTTCCAATGAAAGAAAGGCGCTGTTAACCGAAGCCACAGCGCCTTAATCTCTTCCTTGATGAGGTTCTGACTACTTACTTAAATTACCGCAATCTGTATCCTTTAAAATACTCAGTTGCACCAGGTTCATGGTGCCGCTGTCTAAGCCGCTATCACTTAAATCATAGTCAACTTCAGCGGTGCGACACTTGTCCCAGGTCATATTAAGTTGTCCGCGTGTTGTCGCCTGGCTGGTTCCGGATAAAAAATCAGCGCCTGAAAAGCTTTTCAGTTCATTCACAACAAGCGTTTGGCCATTGACTTCGGCGACACCGGTTAAGGTTAAAGGCTGGCCTTGATCATAAGTGTACCAGCTGACATGGGCTTTGCTTTGACCATCGTCATTAAACATGACCAGGCTGAAGCCTTCACCATTGCGACTGGGGTCAAACCAGGAGCCGGAGATACCGTTGGGTAGCACTTTGGTGGTGTTCGCACATTCGTTGCCAGCCACTTCGACACTTTTTGACAGCGTGTAGCTGCTGGTGCTGATGCCGTTTAAATCAACCAGTAATTCAGCTTGGTTACAGGCTGACAGCGTCATCATAGCCGTGCCAACTTGTTCAATCTGGACATCGCTTGGGTCAAAGTCTTGGCCAAAGTCAGCACCACTGGCACGACCAACGCCGATATCAATGATGTTGTCATTAAAATCACCATAGCCAAATAACCACAAGTCGTCACCATTATGATTGACCTGAGCATACATCACCACCCGATCATCATTAAGAATTTCAATACTGACACCCTGGTTGTTGACTCCATCCACTGTCCAGAATCCGGTGGTTTTTGCATTTACTTGTGGTGTGTCGACTGGCGAGCCGTTCGCTACACGTTGGTAATGAGCCAATTCAGTGATGCCATTATCAATGGTTCCGCCACTGTTATCACTGACCAATAAATCGGTTTCATTAAAAATTAAGTTGGCTGAAAATTGGTCATCACCGGTGTCAGGGTCCAATGTTTCAAGTTTTTGAACCTGGTTAAACAGGCCTTGGTTATCAGTCTCATAATAATACACTGCGCCGACATTAAAGCCACCCTGTTGACCAGTGTTGGTGCCACCGGTGGCACCAACGACGAGTTCTCCAGGTCGTAATTCAAGCCGGATACCAAACTGGTCATTAAAGGCACTGTCGTCGGGTTGAATAAATTGTTTTTCCTGCCATTGACCACCGGATTTCTCGTAAATTACGGCAGCACCGTAACCGCCGGCTTGAACCGCACCAACAGCCATCATATCGTCAACAATACTAATTTGGTTGCCGAGGTTGGTGTTACGTGTGTCGTTTATTGTTTGACTTAATGCCCAGTTACCACCTTGTTTATCGTAGACATAAATACGCCCCGGTTGCGTTAAAGCTTGCTCTCCCCAGGCGCCGACCACAATTTGATTGTTTTCAATATCAAAGTCCTGGCCAAATAAATGGAAATTTTCAGTCAGTTTTTGGGTTTGGCTAAAACCGCTGCCATTATCTTCAAAAATATAAACACCGGTACTGACAACAAACGAAAAACCATAAATAGTATCGTATTCATGGGCATGGATTAAAAGCACATCATCTTCCAATACCAGCTGAAAACCCATGCCACGACCACCGCCAAGATCATCAGCTTGCAAGGTCTCATCAAGAACCCAATTGCCATTTTCAAAGTGTGTGATAAAAACCCTTGAATCTGCATCGGAGCCACCGCCCGGGCGCCCCATGCCGGCCCGAACACCCGCCGGCATACCAATGGCTAAACGACCGTTATCATAAGCAAGTCCGTAACCGAAGCCATCACCTTTAACACAACTACCGGTTAAATCTTCTGCAGTGAGTCGGGCTATTTCCAGGTATTGACCATTGACCTTTTCATAGGTAATGATTTCTCCACAGGCATCAGGCGGGGTATTGCCCGCAGTCAAGCCGCCTGAAAAAGTTCTGGGCCAGCCAACCACCAGATAGTCGCCGGCGAATACCATACCGGCGCCAAAGTCACCCTCAATGGCATCGACAGGAGCCATATCCTCTACAAAATCCCAGGGTTGAGCGAACAGTGAACTGCTCAGTAAAAGTAAAAATAGATATTTCATTGTTTGTTCCAAAATTGAATGGTGATACTTTACGGATACAAATGGCTTATTGGCACCCCCAACTTTGGGGGTGCAAGCCAGAATGGGTGTTAGGATATATTCACTACAGGCTTTGAAAGAGCCAGATCATATTAGATTTTTTGCAGTTGTGCATCATGCCAGCAATATATTCCTGATTTTAAGGCACGAGCTATGCAAGGGGTTTCACAGTGATGAAATAATATGAAACTGGTGAGAGGCCGTTGTCGTTATTTTAGAGTTCCGGGAAGCAAAACCGCGCCTTGTTCGACCGAAAATGGTTGAGTCCCTTAGTGAAAAATAGCATAATATGGCGCAATTTGTGACATAAAAGCAGTGGCTTTTGGTCTTTAAGTCATACTCACTAACGAGTATAGGGCTGGGGGAAATGGTCGTTTAACAAGAGCCACGACTTATTTATTAACATCAGGACAGACATGCGACAAACCATCAGTTTAATTATTACTTTATCACTGTTTTGGCTTATGAATTCAGGTATGTACAAGCCGTTGATACTTGGATTGGGGGTCGTTTCAGTTTTTTTTGTGGTCTTTATGGTGCGTCGTATGGACGTGCTTGACTTCGAGTCTCAACCCATGGAATTATTGCCTCGCTTACCGCGTTATTACGCATGGTTGATAAAAGAAATTGTGGTGTCAAATTTTAAAGTGGTGAAACACATCTTGGTGGGCAATAAAAGTATAGCGCCGGCAATATCTCTTGTTCACAGTGACCTTAAAACGGACATGGGTGAAGTGATTTTAGCCAATTCAATTACCCTGACACCCGGTACAGTGGCGGTGGAGCTCGAAGACGGAGACATTACAGTTCATGCTTTACATGGTGCAGATTTAGAAGGCTTACAATCGGGTGAAATGAGCCGACGAGTGGCACAGGTGGAGCGAACATGATAAGTGCTGCCATTATTTCATTGTTTGTGGTGATGACCTTGTCCATTATTCGATGTGTGGTCGGACCGAGTTTATATGATCGTATTCTGGCGGTTAATGTTTTTGGCACCAAAACAGTCCTTGTGATTGCCTTACTGGGCTTTGTTATGGGACGACCGGATTTTCTGGATATTGCCCTGGTGTATGCCTTAATTAACTTTATCAGCGTCATTGGTTTTTTGCGTTATTCAGACTCCATTGGCTTTCAGTCTTCTGATGAGGAGGGAATGTGATGGAGATGTTGTTAGAAGTGTTGAGTGGATCGTTTTTGTTGGCTGGCAGTTTGTTATGTCTGGCCGGCGGTATAGGCTTAATACGGTTTCCCGACTTTTACACCAGAATGCATGCATCGGGGGTCACTGAAACGCTGGCCACCAGTATGATCATCATTGGTTTAATGCTACAAAACCCCGGTGTGCTGGTATTAATGAAGTTACTCATTATCTGGTTGCTTATTTTATTGACCAGCCCAACCTCCGGCCATGCCCTGGCAAAAGCAGCTTATCGGAGTGGCCACAAACCCCTTACAACTTACAATCAGGAGTCATCGTCATCGAAGCGTTAATTGACATTGTATTGCTTATCTTGATGGTAGGCGTTGTG
Source organism: uncultured Marinicella sp. (assembly GCA_947502925.1). Classification (GTDB taxonomy): domain Bacteria; phylum Pseudomonadota; class Gammaproteobacteria; order Xanthomonadales; family Marinicellaceae; genus Marinicella. Next base: position 658,646 of record CANNBS010000001.1, read on the forward strand.
GTGGCCATTGTCTGGATGAAAGACTTATTTTCTGTGGTCATGCTTTTAGGTATATACGGACTGTTGACGGCCAGTTTCTTTGTGGCCATGGATGCGGTGGATGTAGCCTTTACCGAAGCCTCTGTGGGTGCCGGTATTTCAACCCTGTTGCTGTTAGTGGCGGTTGCCAAAACGAAACGAAAAGAGCACCCGGTACGACATAAGCCGTATATCGCTTTGTTGGTGGTCATTGTCACCGGCGCTTTACTTATTTACGGTACATTTGACATGCCCCGGTTTGGTGTCGCGGACGCACCGGGACACACACATGTGGCGCAACGCTATATCCAGGATTCTTACGAAGAAATCGGCATACCCAATATTGTGACGTCTGTTCTGGCCAGTTATCGTGGTTTTGATACCTTTGGAGAGGTGGTTGTCATCTTTACAGCCGGAATTGCGGTGTTGGCACTGTTATCTGTGGTGGGCGGTGTGTCCGGTGTGCGCAGACAATCATTTTATGAGCAGCACAGTATGTATGAGCAACATAAAGTTTTGCGAATCGTATCAAAAATACTCATTCCTTTTATTTTAATGTTTGCTTTATACGTTCAGTTTCATGGTGAATACAGTCCCGGTGGCGGATTTCAGGCCGGTGTTATTTTTGCCGCCGGCCTTATTTTGTTTGCCATGTTATTTGGTCTATCCACAGCTCAACGGTTTATAAAAATAGCGTGGTTACAGCTTATGGCGGCCCTGGGAGTTCTCATTTATGGTGCGGTTGGTGTGGTGTCTTTTTTAAACGGTGGCAGCTTTTTGGATTACAGCGTGTTACTGGAAAACCCGGTGGCCGGCCAGCATGTGGGAATTATTCTAATTGAGTTGGGGGTTGGCTTGACCGTGGCTTCTGTGATAACCCTAATTTTCTTCACTTTTGCTAACCGCAAAGAACAATATCAGATTGTCGACTCAACAGGAGAATAAAAATGTTAATTGGACATTATAATTATTGGGTTGTGGTGGCGTTAATGATGCTGGGATTTTTCATCATCATTGCGCATGGAAACCTGATTAAAAAAATAGTTGGACTAACCATTTTTCAGACATCTGTTTTTATTTTTTATATCAGTGTGGCTAAACTGGATGGTGGTACAGCACCCATTCTGGCTGAAGGTTTTACAGATTATGCCAATCCTTTACCCCATGTGCTGATATTAACGGCGATTGTGGTGGGTATAGCAACCACGGCTCTGGGACTTGCTTTAACGGTACGTATTAACGAAGCGTATGGAAGCATTGAAGAAGAATTCATCGAAAAACAAGACAATCAATCGTGTTAAATCATTTACCTATACTTCAAGTTATCGTGCCGCTGTTGGCTGCACCTATTTGCCTGTTTCTGCAAAAGCCTAAAATTGTCTGGTTGTTTGCCTGTGTGGCAACAGCGTTAACATTTTTGATCAGTGTGTTGTTGCTACAACAGGTTAATGTCAGTGGTACGCTGGTTTATGAACTGGGTGGTTGGGAAGCGCCCTGGGGTATTGAGTACCGGATTGATGACTTAAATGCCCTTTTGCTGCTGATTATATCGTCCATCAGTGCCGTTGTTATGTGGGCGGGTCACATCAGCTTAAGCAAAGAACTCAACGCCGATCGACACCTGTATTTCTATGTGTTGTATCTGTTATCACTGGCGGGCATGTTGGGTATTGTCGCCACCGGTGATGCCTTTAATGTGTTTGTGTTTTTAGAAGTGTCATCATTATCTGCTTACGCCTTGATTGCCTTAGGTCGTGATCGGCGGGCTTTGTGGGCGTCTTATAAATATTTGATTATGGGCACCATTGGTGCCACTTTTATATTGATTGGTATTGGTTTGATGTATCAGATGACCGGCACCTTAAATATGCATGATTTGGCCACACGCCTGCCGGAAGTGTCGCAAACCCGAACAGTTTTTGTGTCATTCGCATTTATTGTGGTGGGGGTTTGTTTAAAGCTGGCTTTGTTTCCGCTGCATCTGTGGTTGCCGAATGCTTACGCCTTTGCCCCATCTCTGGTCACGGCTCTGTTAGCGGCCACCTCAACCAAGGTGGCGATTTATCTCTTAATCCGATTCACATTTAGTATTTACGGTCTGTCCTTTTCATTTACCACGTTGCCATTGAATGTGTTGTTTCTGGTGTTGGGTGTGCTGGGTGTGTTTGTGGCTTCTGTTGCCGCCATCTATAAAAGAAATACTAAACGGCTGTTTGCCTATTCAAGTGTGGCTCAGGTCGGTTATATGATTATCGGTTTCAGTGTGGGAACTGCAGCCGGATTAAGTGCCAGTTTAATCCATATATTTAACCATGCACTCATGAAAGGCGCCATTTTCCTAGCCTTGGGTGCAGTGGTGTACCGCGTTGGTAGTGTTAACTTGTCACAAATAAATGGTCTTGGACGTGAAATGCCTTACACCATGGCCGCCATCGTTATCGGTGGGCTGAGCTTAATTGGTGTGCCCTTAACGGTCGGATTTATTTCAAAATGGTATTTAATTGTGGCGTTACTGGAGAATGGCTGGTGGCCGGTGGCCCTGTTGGTTCTTTTAGGCTCCCTATTGGCCGTTATTTATGTCTGGAAGGTGGTGGAGAGTGCTTATTTCAAACCTGCTGACAGCGACCGGGAGCCGGTCAAAGAGGCACCCTTAGGGTTCTTGATTCCGGTGTGGGTATTGGTCATTGCCAATGTGTATTTTGGGTTAGACACGCGACTTAGCGTCGGTGTGGCTCAGGCCGCGGCCGCCGGATTGTTCGGGGTGACACCATGATAGTATCAGCCCAAACCGTGTTACAACTGACCGTGATTTTACCCCTGTTGTCTGTGGCGGGCTTAATCATGGCTTCACGACGTCCTAATCTCCGGGAAGCCATTAGTATCATCACCGGTGTTATTTTATTCAGCCTGGTGGTCATGTTGTATCAAGGCATGATGGATGGAGACGTCTTACGGGTTCATTGGTTTGATGTGATTCCGGGTCTGGGTTTTAATTTTCATATTGAACCTTTGGGTGTTTTATTTGCGTTAATTGCCAGCTTTTTGTGGATTATTACCACCTTTTATGCGATTGGTTATATGCGTAAAAACGGTGAATCCAATCAAACCCGGTTTTACAGTTGTTTTGCCATTGCCATCAGCGCGGTGATGGGCATTGCTTTTGCCGCTGATCTTTTTACCTTGTTTATTTTTTATGAAGTGTTAACCCTGTCGACCTATCCATTGGTCACACACAGCGGCACCGAAGCGGCTAAGAAAGGGGGCCGTATTTATTTGGGTATTCTGCTCACAACGTCCATCGCTTTTCTTTTATTTGCCGTTATTGCGACCTGGTTTGTGGCAGGCACCCTGGATTTTACCTCAGGTGGCGTTTTTAATGGCCAGGCCAACCCGCTGGTGCTGTCAGTATTGTTGGTGCTGTTTGTTTTCGGTGTCGGCAAAGCCGCCATTATGCCGTTTCATCGGTGGTTGCCTTCTGCCATGGTGGCACCCACGCCGGTCAGTGCATTATTGCATGCTGTGGCGGTGGTGAAAGCCGGTGTCTTCTCAATCATGAAGATTTGCCTGTATATTTTTGGCCTGGATTTGTTGCCGTTATTATCAAGCACGCAGTTTTTATTATATTTAGCCGGTTTCACTGTTTTAATGGCTTCTTTGATTGCCATGCGACAAGACAGTCTTAAAGCACGGCTGGCTTACTCTACCATCAGTCAGCTTTCATACATCATTATTGGAGCTTTACTGGCCACCGCAAGTGGCGTGCTGGGTGGTTCAATGCATATTGCAATGCACGCTTTTGGCAAGATTACATTATTTTTCTGTGCCGGGGCGATTTATGTCAGTCTGGGCAAAACCCGCATCAGCGATATGCAGGGTATCGGATGGCAGATGCCGGTCACAATGGCCGCATTTTTTATTGCCAGTCTGAGTATTATCGGTGTTCCGCCGGGTGGTGGAACCTGGAGTAAATGGTTTTTGGTGATGGGCAGCTTAGAAGCCGGGCAATGGTTTTTAATTGTCGCTTTAATGATTAGTTCGCTGTTAAACATCGCCTACTTATTACCCATTCCATTCCGAGCTTTTTTTCCGAATGACCAAACAGACATGGTACGCGGTTCAATGAAAGAAGCGCCGTTGCCTGCGTTAATTGCGATTATTGTAACCACGCTGTTTTGCCTGATATTATTTGTCTACCCACAACCGCTGTATGATTTGGCGCAAGCCATTTTAAACACAGCCGAGGCTTCACATGGATAAGAAAGAACAACATCTCTTTGATAACCCTAAAAATGTCAAACGCCTGTTGAATGGTTTTTACGTCATTTGTCTGATACTTTTTTTATTGGATTTTGTCATTCACCGCCATGTCTATCATCGCTGGGAAAATTTATGGGGGTTCTACCCGATATACGGTTTTGTGGGGTGTGTGATTCTGGTATTTGTTGCCACCTGGATGCGGACATTTTTAATGCGTTCTGAGGATTATTATCAGACTGTCAATAAAAACAAATTAAAGACAGCGCATCAACAAAATCAGCCATCGGGAGGTGATGAAAATGTGGATGCTTGAAATACCACCTTTTGTCCCGTTCTTTTTGTGTGGGTTCTTAGCCGCCATCACCCGTGGTAAGTTACGCGCTGTTATTATGCTGGCCATACCGGTTCTCAGTGGAATCCATTTATGGATGATGCCGGAAGGTGAATTTTTACACTTTAATTTTTTAGGATTTGAGCTCATGCCCTACCGGGTGGATAAACTGAGCTTAATGTTTGGCTATGTGTTTCATATAGCCGCACTGATGGCCATTATTTACTCATTGCATGTGCGTGATACTGTCCAACAGGTGGCTTCTGTGTTGTATGCAGGCAGCGCCCTGGGTGCGGTTTTTGCCGGTGATTTGCTGACTTTGTTTATATTCTGGGAGCTGTTGGCATTCACTTCGGTCTTTTTGGTATTTGCCCGGCGAAGTGATCGAGCGTATGCCGCCGGTATGCGCTATTTGATTATTCAGGTACTGTCAGGCGTGATACTGTTAGCCGGTGCAATTTTTTATGCCGGCAGTGAAGGTACGTTGTTGTTTGATTACATAGGACTGAACGGTGTGGCCGGCTGGCTCATCTTTATCGCTTTTGGGATTAAATGTGCTTTTCCTTTCTTCCATAATTGGCTGACCGATGCCTACCCTGAAGCCACTGTTACCGGCACAGTTTTTCTCAGTGCCTTTACCACAAAAGTGGCCGTGTATTCTTTTGCCCGCGCCTACCCCGGCACCGATTTGCTCATTTATATCGGCGCCACCATGGCCTGTTTCCCCATCTTCTTTGCAGTCATAGAAAATGATTTGCGGCGGGTACTGGCCTATAGTCTGATTAACCAGGTCGGTTTCATGGTGGTGGGTATTGGTATCGGCACCGCCCTGGCAATTAATGGCGCCGTCTCGCATGCCTTCAATGATATTATATTTAAAGGCTTGTTGTTTATGTCGATGGGTGCGGTGCTCTATATGACCGGACGAATTAACGGTTCTGATTTGGGTGGTTTGTATAAAACCATGCCAAAAACCACCATTCTTTGTATCGTGGGTGCGGCTTCTATTTCAGCCTTTCCATTGTTCAGCGGATTTGTCAGTAAATCCATGGTCATGTCAGCGGCATTGGAAACCAATCATGACTGGGTGTGGTTAATGCTGTTATTCGCATCAGCCGGCGTGTTCCACCACGCCGGTATTAAAATCCCGTATTTTGCATTTTTTGCCCACGATTCGGGAATTCGAGCCAGTGATCCGCCGTTGAATATGACCCTGGCCATGACCATGGCGGCGGCTTTGTGTGTGGCCATCGGTGTTTATCCGGCTGCTTTGTATTCACTGCTGCCGTTCGACACCGGCTATAATCCTTATGATGCCACCCATGTGTTGGCCCAAACGCAGTTGTTGTTCTTTTCAGCGTTGGCTTTTGTCTGGTTAAATCTGATGAAATTGTATCCACCGGAATTGCCGTCTACCAATCTGGATGTGGAATGGACCTATCGGCGGGCATTTCCCTGGGTGTGGTCAAAAATTGTACTCATTAGCAGCACTGTCTATCAGTTAGTGGCCAGAGATTTACTCAGCAAAATCGGCAAGGGCTTTAATTATTTGGCCCGTAAAAATGATGACCGACTAAGTGGCCTGTTGTCTCGCGATCATCCGGCCGGCAGCATGGTTTTATGGGTGGTTGTGATTTTGGCTGCCTATCTAATATTATCATTGTTTCATTAAAATTAGACCGGAGGGGATAAATAGCCCCGTCCGGTCTTATTTTTAGTGAATTTCACATTTTTTTACGTGCTGCTTTGTTTTAATTATATTCTTGGCACCTTTTATTTCATGCTGTTTTATTTGGTTTGATTTATGATGTGCTAAAATCTCTTTTTTTTTCGGTATTATCATGAAGCTTTTAAGCAATATTCTTTTTATTATAATTTTGCTGCTGGTGGTGTCGTTCATGCATCAAACGAGCAATATCAATTCATCGCCTGCTTTGTCTGTGTCCAAGGATGTGAATGTATTCAAAACACAAAAAGAACCTAAGAAATACGATAAACCGGATCAGGCGGCTCGCTGGTTAGCAGAAATGCGGCAGACGCCTAAAGGAAATAAAAACCCTTCACAGTTCAATATGGACATTAAGCGCCATATACAAACCGTTGAAAAGAATTCAAAAGCTAATAATACTTTGGCCATGCGATTTGATGAAATGGGTCCGGGGGTTTTTGGCGGACGTATTCGTGGCTTTGCGATTCATCCTGAGAAGCCGGGTTATCTATTGGCCGGTGGTGTCTCAGGTGGTGTCTGGAAATCCACCGATGACGGACAAAGCTGGCAGCCTAAAACAGACTTTTTGCCGAACATAGCCATTGGCAGTATGCTGGTGGATCCTGATGAACCTAATCGGGTCTTTGTGGGTACCGGTGAAGGCTTTTTTAACTTTGACGCGGCTCAGGGTGCCGGTATTTTTGTGTCTGATGATTTTGGCGAAACCTGGCAACAGCTTGTCAGCACCAATCAGCCTCAATTTTATTATGTTAATCGAATGGCGCGGGTGCCTGGCAGTGATGTATTATTGGCCGCCACTAACGCCGGCATTATGCGATCAACTGATTTGGGCCAAAATTGGCAAGAAGTCAGCGGTCATGTGGTTACCAGCCGAGGTTTTACAGACTTGAAAAGAGACCCCTCGAATGATCAACACCTGCTGGCCTATCATTTTGGCAGTCCCAATCAAGTGCTGGCTGAATTGAAAATCACCTCACCGTCGGGCTTGGCCGGAGAATATGAGGCGGTACCGGCTGGTTTTGGACCGGAAGTGCCGTCTCAAGGTATCGGTGGTGAAATTGTTTTGGTAACAGATGAGACCAGTAGCACGCAGGATGGCTGTGAATCAATTCAGAACGATATCAGCGGTAAAATTGCTTTAATACAGCGGGGACAATGTAACTTTACTGTTAAGGTGAAAAATGCGCAGACAGCCGGCGCCGTGGCCGTGGTGGTATATCAAAATGACAGTACTGCGCCCTTTGTTATGGGTGGTGAAGACAGCAGTATTACGATTCCTTCCGTGATGATTGCGCAGGGGCTGGGCAACAACATCATTAACAATCAAAGCACTGTGTCGGGTCAGGTTAAACCTGCCGAAGTGTCTGATTTAGAGCGTTTTGTGATGCGGTCTACGGACGGCGGTGCGAGTTGGCAAACATTGTCCAATAACGGCTTACCGATTGAGGATGTTGAGCGCATGGAAATTGGATTCGCCCAAACCGGTAAAGTCTATGTGGCCGTATCCAAAGAAACCGTTGAATTAGAAGGGGGCGCCACCAACGGCACTTTAGGTTTATGGGTGGCAAACCCAAGTAGCCAGCTTCAATTTAATAAAACCGCTTCGCAAACTAATTTTATTGAACGTCAGGGTTGGTATGATTTGGCGGTGGCGGTGAATCCAAATGACACCAACCATGTACTGGTCGGTGCCATTGACCTGTATGTCAGTCACGACGGTGGCACCAGTATCGTTAAGAAATCAAATTGGTTTGCCCGTGCCGGCCAGGTTGAGCGTTATATGCATGCTGACCACCATGGTTATTTTTTCTCGCCCCATAATGCCAATCATATTTATTTTGTGAACGATGGCGGTGTGGCCAAATCCGTGGATGGCGGGAACACTTTTTTTGATTTAAACAACGGTTTAAATATTTCTCAATCCTATGGCATCGCGGTGAGCCCTGATGGCCGATTTATCAACTCAGGTACACAGGACAATGGTGCCCAAATTTACTTTGGTGATGAGCAGACCTGGTTGGAATGGCAAGGCGGTGATGGTGGATACAGTGCCTGGGATCAGCAGCAGGGCAATTATGTCTATGGATCGTATGTTAATGGTCAGATGTATGGTTCATCAGATGGTGGTTTAAGCGCTGAATCCATAGAACTGCCGAATACCGAAGGTGCCCGCTTTATTCAGCCTTTTGTTCTGGACGAAAACAATGGCAATCGCATGTTGGTGGGTACCAACAAAGTCTATTATTCCAGCAATATTCGACAACTTGAAAATGCCAGCTGGCAGGATGTTACCGGTGTTATCAGTGGTGCTTCTGTTTCTGCTGTGGCTTTTAACCCTCACCAACCAGGTCAGGCTTTTGCCGGAATGGCTAATGTTACCAACAACCATTTGGTTAAAATTAATGGACTTGGAAGCAGTAATAATGTCACCAAAATCACCCTGAATTCTAGTGCCATTGGATTTGGTGCTTCAATTGTCACCGATATACGGGTTGATGAATTTGATACCACGGGTAATACCCTGTACGTCACTTTGGGCGGCTATTTTAAAGGCCGAATCGTGAAATCAACAGATGGCGGACAAAATTGGTTTGCCATTACCGGTAACCTGCCTGAAATTCCTTTATTCCAAGTGATTAATGATCCCATCGAACCAGATCGCTTGTGGGTTGGCAGTGAGCTTGGCCTGTGGGTTGGAGAAACCAGTAATGGTGTGGATTATAACTGGCAGCGTTATCAGTATGGACCGGCCTTTACGCGGGTGATTGATTTGGTCTGGCATGGTGACAATGAGTTATACATTGGCACCCATGGTCGGGGTACATACCGTGCACAACGCAATCCGGTGAGTGTGTCTTTACTTAAATTTATTGCCACTGATGCCAGTTGTGATGATGATAATTTCCTGGATCGCGGTGAGCAAGGTCATTTTATATTGAAGCTGGAAAATCACAGTGATCAGGCGCTTAACCAAGTGGCTGTCTCACTTGATCACAGTGGTTCCTTGACGGTTATTGATGGCACCAAGCATGTTAATTTGCCGGCCTTTAGTCAGCGTCAAATTCCTGTGACCATTGAGTTATCGGATTCAGCCAGCTGTGCCGCAGACATTAATATCCCGGTCACAATCGTCACTGATTCGGGGCAATTCACCACCGAAGTCACTGCCATCACAGCCGTTAATCAGAGCTTAAGTAAAGGTGACTTTTTCGCCGGCGCTGAAAATGATGAGAAAATGGACACTCAATTGAATTTAGGTTCGACAAACTGGGTAAAAGACAGCAGCAAAGCATTTAATGGTGATAACAGTTGGTTCGCGGCCTCAGAAAATAATTTTTCAGATAAAACGCTGACCTCACCCTGGTTAACCTTAGCCGGTGGTGGTAATGAATTGAGTTTTGCTTTGGCTTACGATTTAGAGTTCGCTCAAGGGCAATATTGGGATGGTGCGGTACTGGAGATGCAAATCCAAGGCCAACCGGAATGGATTGATATCGGCCTGTTAAGCAGTGTGCCGTATGATGGTCAGCTCAATAACAATAACACCGCGCAAGGCCATTTTGCCTGGTCCGGCCAACATACCAACTGGCGTGAGGCGGTGGTTGATTTGCGTGAAGATTTTGTCAGTAAAACCGTGCGATTTCGCTTTCGGGTGGTATCCGACACCAATTCATTTGAAACCGGGTTTTGGGTCGATGATATTCATTTGACTAACGTCTATAATCGCGAAAAATTCAGTTGTGACAGTTGTGTTAATACCGGTAATATAAGACCAACCAAAGGCTCCTGGTATGATCCAAAATACAATGGACATGGTTTTATAATTGAATATGCCGGCCGAGACGACTTGTTTTACAGCATGTTCTATACCTATGATGATATCGGTAAACCTGAATGGTATTTATCCTACACCACTTTGGTTAATGGCGTGTTGAACGACGGTTTTGAACCAGACACATTACAAAAGCCCAAATATGATTTTACCATTGACCCGTCAGAGGGCTTCCCGTTAATCGAAGAGCCGGGTATGACAGATGGTCGATTGCGTATTGACTTTAATAATGAGGTGGCTCGAAATCACAGTGCCTGCCAGGATGGTGTTGAGCGTAATTTAGATCAGGTTGCGCTGGCACAATGGAAAATTAATAATGAACAACAAACCTGGTGTATTCAGCCCATTGTGGCGGATGAAAACAAAGCGCACCCGGATTTTGGTAATTCATGGTATGCAGGTGAACATGATGAAGGTTGGGGGTATTCCATTATTCATGCCAACAACACATTATTAACCTATCTTTTTTATTATGATGCCGATGGCCATTCACGCTGGGCTTTGGCTGATCAGGGTGGTTTGAAACCGGGAGAAGACTATGAAACCAATTTCTACCAGGTTGAAGGCTATCCAAGAGATGCTGCTCGTCAGGACTTGCAATACAGTCCGATTGGCACGGTACGTCATAATTTAAGTCATTCTTTACAGGACTTAACTACCGATGGTTTCACTGAATTCGATGTTACGTATCATGGCGCTGAAGGGGGACAATGGCAGCGAGATAACATACCGATTCGAACCATAATGCAATCTCACTAATCAAAAAGCCCGGTTAACAGTCCGGGCTTTTTTATATAAACCCGTTAATAAGCACAGAGTTTAAAAATCTCATCCAGCTGATGCTGCCAGACACCGTGGTATTTGCCCAATTTGCGTTCCGCCGGGGTAACACCGGTGTCTGCTATTTCCTGAATAGCGGTTAAATGCACGCTTTCATCTTTACCACAAGATGTTTTTATGGCACGCTTTTGTAAACCGGCTCGGGACATGGCCAGCATTCGCAACGCCAGGTCGCGCACTTTGCCGCCTTTAAACGGTGTGCACAGGCCATATTTGGGAACCTGGCTGCGTAAGTAAGCATGATCTTCAATGGTCCATTCATTGATCCAATCGGCGGCCTGATTGAGCTGTGTATCATCATATAAAAGCCCCACCCATAAAGCCGGTAAAGCACAAATCCGGCGCCAGGGGCCGCCATCGGCGCCCCGCATTTCTAGAAACTGCTTTAAGCGCACTTCAGGAAAAGCGGTGGTTAAGTGATCTTCCCAGTCTTTCAAGCTGGGTTTTTCACCCGGCAGGACCTTGAGTTCGCCTTTTAGAAAATCCCGAAATGATAAGCCGGCGGCAGGGATGTATTGATCGCCACGATGCACAAAATACATCGGCACATCCAGCATATAGTCCACATAGCGTTCAAAACCCATATCCGGTTCAAACACAAAAGGTAAGATGCCACAACGATCGGGATCAGTGTCGGTCCAGATATGAGATCGAAAACTCAAAAAGTCATTTACTTTGCCGTCAGTAAACGGTGAATTGGCAAATAATGCTGTAGCCACCGGTTGTAGCGCTAAACTCACCCGAAATTTTTTCACCATATCGGCTTCTGAGGAAAAATCTAAATTGGCCTGAATGGTACAGGTGCGTTTCATCATATCCAGACCCAAAGAACCCACCTGAGGCATGTAGTCGCTCATGATTTTATAGCGTTCTTTCGGCATAAACGCGATATCAGACCGCGACGCAGTGGGTTGGAAACCCATGCCCAAAAAAGCCGTGCCCAAAGGTTCGGCGACACTTTTCAGTTCTTTTAAATGCTGGTTGGTTTCCGCACAGGTTTGGTGCACATCACTTAAAGGCGCGCCGGAGAGTTCTAACTGACCGCCGGGCTCTAAGGTAATGGAACAGCCGTTTCTCGTCAGTGCGATGATATGATCTTGTTCATACACCGGTTGCCAGTCATGATGTTCCGCCAACTGTTGTAAAATATCCCTGATACCACCGGGCTCATCATAATGCAGAGGTTGTAGATTATGGCGATGAAAACCGAACTTTTCATGTTCTGTACCCACTTTCCACATTGATTTGGGTTTACAGCCGGCGGCTAAATTATCAATGAGTTGTTGCTTGGATTCAATCGGTGCATTATTGGGCATAGGCGGGCAGTTATGAATTATGGTAAGGTTTAAAATGATACCAAACTTAGGACTTAAAACCACTTCATTTATGGATAATTATGCGATATAAAATAGCCTGCTTGCTATTCGTGCTGTTAGGTGGGCAGGCTGTGGCTGACAATCAGGTTCTTAACCGCGGTAATGGTGCTGAACCGGATTCGCTCAACCCACACCTGGCGCAGGGTCTGAATAGCCATAATATTTTAAACGATGTCTTTGAGGGTCTGTTTACGTACGATGTTAACGGTCAAGCTGTTGCAGGTGTGGCAGACAGTTATCAGGTCAGTGAAGATGGCCTAAGCTGGCAGATTACCTTAAAAGACAAGGCCCGCTGGAGTGATGGCGAGCCGGTGATTGCCACTGATTTTATCCACGCCTGGCAACAGGCTATCTCAGTCGATACCGCGGCACCCTATGCTTTTCTGTTGGACAATATGCGTCAGGCAGGTCAGTTACAGGTTGACAGCGCTTCCCCTCAACAGTTGCGTATTCAACTTAACCAGGCCGACCCTGCCTTGCCCGATAAACTGGTCTTGCCGGTGTTTGCACCCTCAGCGGAGCATCGCACGGAGGAAACTGTTTATAACGGTGCCTACCAAATTTCAGAGCATCGACCCCATGAATGGTTATTGCTGCGTAAAAACCTTTATTATCACAGTGCAGCCTCGACTCAGATTAACACCGTTAAGTATGTGGTTACAGAAAACCAAAACAGTGAACTGCTTAAATTCAGAGCCGGTGAATTAGACATCACCGAAACCATTCCAGACAGCCAGTTGGACTGGCTGCGCGAAAATTACCCGAAAGCCCTGCGCATTGCACCTTATAACGGCAGTTTCTTTCTGGGCCTGAATCTAGCCAATAAACACCTTAAAGACATTCAGTTAAGAAAGGCGCTCAATGCCGCCATTGATCGGGGTATTTTGGTTAATAAGGTACTTAAATCCGGTCAGAAACCGGCTGCCGGACTGATTCCCATGTCATCAAACAGAGCCAATAATTTTGATTTAACAAAAGCCAAATATCACTTATCCCAAAGCAATTTCAATCCCCAGAGTGATCGCCTGGAATTACTTTATAACAACAGCAACAACCAGAAGAAAACCGCACTCGCTGTGGCGGCCATGTGGCGGCAGTTTTTAGGGATTAAAACGCAACTGAAAAATCAAGAATGGAAAGTTTTTATTAAAACCCGTCAAGGCCCAAACAAGCAACTATTCCGAGGCGGCTGGATTGCCGATTACAATGATCCGATGAATTACTTACAACTGTTTGAATCAGACTCACGCTTTAATTATTACAGCTTTAACAACCCTGATTATGACCAATTATTGCAACAAATTCGCCGAACAGCTAACGCCAATAAACGCCAGAATCTGGTTAAACAGGCGGATTCTATTTTACAGTCAGAATTACCGTTGATTCCTTTGTACTTCTATGTATCGCGACATTTGGTTAATCCCGAACTTCAGGGTTATGCTGATAATCTGGCGGATAAACACCTGAGCCGCTATCTGCGTTTTTAAGCGCGCTGATACACATCAAAACGACAGGTTTTGCCGTTAATTTGAAAGGTCGGCTTATCTGCGCTGAGGGTGGCGGCCTTTTGTGGTCGTTTCACCACCAGTCGTTGACAAGGTGCCTGCCAGGCGGCTTTAAACAGTTCTACACTGTCATCAACCGAGTCGTGATGAAGCTGTTGTAAAATCGCCATATCCTTTTTAACCCGGGCTGATTTTGGGTTGTCCGGGAACATCGGGTCTAAATAAATCACATCATAGTCAGCAGATTTGAAAGCCGTTATGGCATCGCCATTTTGTAAGTTAAATTTCACATGGTCATCAGGCAGCCGGATCAAGGCATCGGCCAGTAACGCCGCTAGCAGTGGATGTCGCTCGTAAGCGGTAACCCTGAAGCCTGCCTGTTGTAATAACATGGCATCCCGGCCTAAACCACAGGTGGCATCCAAAATTTGGATATTATCTTGTTTTTTAATGCGACAGGCTTTCACCACCTGTTCGTGCGCAGCCCGTTTGAGTCGGTACTGAAATCGTGGCGTATTAAAATCAATCGAAAGCGGTTGAGCGGGGTTTTCCGGATGCTTTAAGCACAAAACCCCGTCTTCATAAGACAGGGTTAAGTCGTTATGCTTAACATGAAGCACTTCAGCCGGGTTAAAACCCAGCTGTTTTAATCGTGCTTCAGCGTTTATGACGGGCCACGAAGTCACGTTTTTTAGCGCCGCGATAAACCTGACGTGGTCGGCCAATACGGGTGTCGGCGGTTTCATGTTGCTCGAGCCACTGTGCGGTCCAGCCGACGGTTCTGGCCAGCGCAAACATCACGGTAAACATCTGCACCGGAATGTTCAGGGCTTTATATATAATGCCTGAATAAAAGTCCACATTCGGATACAGTTTACGTTCAACAAAGTACTCGTCTTTCAGCGCAATGTCTTCCAGTTTCATGGCCAGTTCCAGTCGCGGGTCATCAATACCCAGGGCATCCAAAACTTCATGCGTGGCTTTACGGATAATGGTGGCGCGCGGGTCAAAGTTCTTATACACCCGATGCCCAAAGCCCATTAAACGGAAGGAGTCATTTTTATCCTTGGCCTTGGCGATGTATTTATCGATTTGGCTGACATCACCGATTTCATCCAGCATGTTTAAGACCGCTTCATTGGCGCCGCCATGGGCAGGACCCCATAAAGAGGCAATACCACCGGCAATACTGGCATAAGGGTTGGCACCGGTTGAACCGACTAAACGCACCGTTGACGTACTGGCATTCTGTTCATGATCGGCATGTAAAATAAACAGCAAGTCCAGGGCTTTGGCCGCCACCGGATTAACTTCATAGGGTTCAGCCGGTACACCATACATCATATGCAACAGTCGTTCCGTGAAATTCAGACTATTATTGGGATACATAATGGGCTGGCCAATGTAGTTTTTATAAACAGCGGCGGCCACAGTCGGCATTTTTGCAATCAGCCGAATCGCCGCCAGGTGACGGTCTTCTGGATTATCGACGTCGGTATCGTTATGGTAAAAAGCCGCAAATGAGCCCACCACACTCATCATCATGGCCATCGGATGGGCGTCGTACTGAAAACCCTTCATAAATGAGCGAATCTTTTCATGCACCATGGTATGACGGGTAATCAGTGAGGTGAAATCTTCATATTGCTGAGTCGTGGGTAATTCACCATTCAGCAGTAAATAAGACACTTCCATGAAGTTGCTGTTTTCTGCCAGTTGTTCGATGGGATAACCACGATATAACAGAACACCTTCCTGACCGTCAATAAAGGTAATGTCACTGGTGCAGGCTGCAGTGGCCGCAAAACCCGAATCATAGGTGAAATAGCCGGTTTGTTTGTGCAGGGTTTTTATATCAAACGTAGGTGGGCCTAATACCGATCGTTTAACCGGCAATTCAGCCGTTTTACCGTCCGGGGTGGTAATTTTTACAACATCTTCACTCATCTAATTATTCTCCAAATTGACTGCGTCAGGCTATTCAAACAAGCGTTTATTTTAGCATTTTATCACGCGTGAATAAACTCAACAGCATGACCAAGGTCAACAATCAAAATGATATATCGGCATTGGCCACAAAAAAACCCGACGTACATCGGGTTTTTAAAAAAATCAGTCGCGTTAAGCGTTTATTTTCTTTGGTAACGGCGTTTGAATCGATCCACACGTCCACCGGAATCAGCCACCTTGTGCTTGCCGGTATAAAAAGGATGTGATTTCGATGAAATTTCGATTTTTACCAAAGGATATTCGTTACCGTCTTCCCATTTAATGGTTTCATTGCTGTGCAGGCATGAACGTGTTAAAAACGCGAAATCAGCGCCTGAATCTTGAAATACCACTTCACGGTATTCTGGGTGAATGTCTTTTCTCATAATCTTATCCGGTGTTCTGTACAAAACAAGACCGCGTATTCTAAAGAACAAAGCCCCCAAAGTAAAGCCACAAAGTGCTTTTCATGGGTGTGAAAGATAAAATAATCAGGCTGAGACCTCTGCATAAGTCGTGAATTAAGTAAAAATGTCTGAAATCCTGAATTTCTGCGTCAGAAAACTTAGCAATAGCTATTGCTATTACTTGCGTTTCCTTCCTTGAACTTCAGAATTTCAATCATTTTTTCAATAACCCAGACTTATGCAGAGGTCTCAGGCTAAAACAGTAAAAATTACGACTGATTCACATTTCTTTTTTAATTCCAGACGCTACAATGGCGACTTTTATCAGCCAAAACCCATGCGTCAACTTGCCCTGCTCCTTATTATTCTGGTTCTGACTGCTTGCGCCGGAGCACCCATCAAGCCCGATTATAACCCTTTGGTCAATGCCCTGATTAGCCAGGATCGCAGCGCCATTATTGCTGCCCGTGGTGCGCAGCCAATGTCTGTTAAAAACGACAATATCATTAATTTGTATTTATTAATGATTGATAACAATCCTTCAGCTGTGGTCGCTAACTCAAAATTATTAATCGAAAATTACCATCAATACAGTTTTTATCAACAACAAATCCTCAAACCGATTTTGTTGTGGGCCTATTTACACCCCATTTATCGCCGTGAAACGGCCCGGGATATTCGTATCCTGCAACGTGAGGAACTGCTGGTTGCGCCGAGTGACATAGATTTTGCCCAATGTATTGATGAACAGCCCATGTGCGCTAATTTAATGCGCGGTCGCCTAAAAGCCATTTCATCACCACAAGAAATTAATCAGCGCCTAATTTTAATGGCCGAGAACGATCCCTGTATCAATCTCACTGATAAAAATCTGGCTGGTGATTTTGCTAATCAGTGCCTGGCTAACCGCAAAGGTGATTTGAAAATCAACCTGCTCAGTCCGCCAAAGTTTATCGCCGATCAATGGTTGGCTATATTTGAGGACAGAGAAGTGTTTGAATAAAGCCATTCGTTCAAAACACGACACTAAGGCGCTTCAAAAGAATCGGAAAAAATTAAATCACCTGAAGTAAAATCAACACCCACCATGTTTATTAAAGTGGCCAGATTGGCCCGGACAATATCGGCGCCCATGGTCGGATCTACATTTTCAGCACGGTCATTTACTGTGTGGTAAGCGAAATAGTTCCAGACATCGGGTTCATTGGATGTCACCGCAGGAATGCCGGCTTCGGTAAAGCTAACAAAATCGGTACAGCACATGTTCATGCTCACTTGCCAATCAATCGATGTATATAAATTGCCGTTACTGGCCACCGTGTTGGCTAAATTTTGATATGATTGGTTATTGGTGCCGGCAACCGCTGTATTGTTACCCGGCGAGCGATAACCAATCATGTCCATATTGAGCATGGCTTTGACCTTAATGATATCACCGGTATTGGTGAAGTGAGTCACCACATCCTGTGAACCCAATAAGCCATTTTCCTCTTCGATAAAACACATGTAAACGATCGAGGCTTCGGTCTCGTACTGGGACAAAACATGCGCCATTTCGAGCACCCCGGAACAGCCCGAGGCATTGTCTTCTGCGCCCGGTGAGGGTAAATTATCGTTCCTTTGTTGATTTCTCGAGTCCAGATGCGCACCCACCACATACCAGTCATCAGGACGGCTGGTTCCGGACTGAAAGCCAAGCACATTGAATCCCCGATAATCAGGGTGTAAAGACAGCCGTGAAGTGCTCAGACCCAAGTCATTAAAATGATTTTCCAGCCACTCACCAGCTACAATCAAATCCGCTTCCAGCATTCGATCTAAACCGGCTAAATAGTCCACCTGATTAAACCACCGATTCTGATCAACCTGGTTTAACACAGTTTGAATGTCATTGTTTTTCTGTAAACTTTGAGTAAAAGTGCGGTTAGTGATTTGGTAGCTGAGAACGGTGTTTTTTTGAAAAGGCACGATTGAATCATGTGCGAAGAGTTGATTTTTATCCCTCACGGTGCTGGTGTCAATTAACCGAACCGAATCTCCGGCATAAACCGTTTTAAGATTAGTGTGCAAAAGCTGGTCGTTTACAGAATGATCACAATGACCCATCACATGAATGGCTAAGCTGTCGGTATTGATATTTGCAAGACTTGAATGGATAGACACCTCTTTAGGTAGTCGGCTGAGTTCAGATTGATCGATATCAACGACCAGTCGGTCACCCATTTCGAGCCACCAGGACACGGCCTTCATTTGTTTGATTTTATTGAGTGAATCAGGACCAATACCATCAATATTAAATACGGTTAAAGAGTCTGTTTGTGCTGATAGTGTTTGCAGAAAAAACAGCATCATAACGCTTAAAGGTAATTTCATATCATGGCTGTGAAGTGATTATGATTTCATGCTACCACAATTCGTCTTCATGACATGGGACCTAGTGTGAGAATTTAGATTTTTAGTTCTACCAAATAAGGACATCCGTCGGGATTTGTGTGATTTACACTATTTTACTGAACTTGATGGCTTAACGCTTATTTGGGCAGTTATGACAAGTGGCTTTATATTCTTGTTTGAATTTATTTTTAAAAGGAATGGTCAGTGTTTCATTCAATGTGGTGTTAACGACTTTATAATTTTTGAGTTCCGTGTTGGATAACCAGTGAATTGAATTATGTGCGGCTGATCCGATTGAAAACCAATAAAAAGTATCGCTGCCAAGCATCTCAATTGTGTAATCCCGGTGTAAATCATGTGCTATATCGTCTCGATCAAATTCGGTGGCCGGTCGACAAACCGTTTCGTGCTTGTTGTTATCTGAACACTCTGCCCAGGCATGGACGCCGATATAGCTACCGGTACCAACCGAGCGCTTGACACCCGACAGAAATAAACTAACGCCACCTGAAGCCGCGACTCCGTTAGTGATTAAATGCGTATCTAAACCTTTGGCGCGAATGTAGCGACCTAAGCGCAATGTTTCACGATCATTTACTGAGCCGCCATTGGCAGTCATAACCACCCGCTTTATGTGTGGATTATTTTTTAGAATGTGGATAACCTGATTCGCCGTATAATCATCAAATGTACCCAGCAAAAACAAATTGCTGCCGACCACAGCGGTTGACGTTAAACCGATATCATCCGAATCAGCTTTAAGGCATGACGCAGCAAAAAGAGGCAATAGTACGACTAAATTAAGTGTCTTAATACGATTAAACATTTAATGACTTGCTCAAAAGTTGGAATAAAAAAATACTTCGTAACTAAATTAATGGCTTAAAGTTATAAAAGTTTTATGACCACAAATATTATATTGATTTATTAATTAATAGGCATCATTGAAACCCACAATCCATCTCAAACGGCGAACTGTTCCTGATTAGTTCTACGGTTCTTTGTTCAAAATCGCTATGCTCAGTATTCGGCGTGAATTTAACTTCTATTTTGTCTCTTGGTAATTTTTTAATGCTGACTTCACCCCAGTAAGTTAATTGAACCTGGTTGGGATTAAAATCAGGCGTGAAGCCGGTGCCGCGGGTGTAATAAGCCAGTGATTCGACGGTGTCCTGGTTAAAGTCGCCTTGACCGGTGAACCAGAATTGTTCATCACCCCGGTAAGTGTACCAGTTAAAAGACAGGTGATTACTTGGATTGCCGAGCGCGGTAATTTGAATGCCTTCGCCATTACGCTCAGGGTCATAGTAGGATCCGGTGACACAGGCATCAAAATTCAAATCTGCGTTAACATAGGCATCTTCTTCAGGAATGGTGGGAATGGTAAGGCGTTCAACGGCTAATTGGCCGGTTTCAAAACCTTCCAGTAAAGGCTGCCAACTCATTGAGGCATGGTTCAGGTCATCAAATTTAATCCGCAGTTCACCCCACATTTGGGCGTTCATACTACCCGGAAAATCCTGACCGTCGGTCATGATTAAATCAACAAAAGCACGGTCACCCAATAACGGCCCTGAGCCGGTTAGCCATATGGGTTCTCCATCTACATGGGCAAACCAGGTGACATATAAAATCGCGGCATTGTCCTGATCGAGAACTTCAAACTGGAGTCCATGACCGGATTCTTCGGGGTTAAACCACATGCCAGTATAGTGCGGCAGCACATCTTTTTTGTGGGTGAGCTGGATATCGAGTGGTTCGGATGATAGTGAAATGGCTTGTGCATCGGCCCATTCACAGTCTTCAAATAAGCAATCTTTGTCATTGTTACCAACGGCTTTGTCGAGATATAAATAACCGCCATCCACCAGGATTTTATAATCGCCGGGTAATAAGGCTGATGTGGTGAAGCCTCCGAGTTTGTCGGTGAGGTGATTGCCGACTTGGGTGCCGTCGGTCTGGTAAACTTTAATGCGTTTTTTGTATAAAGGCGCGCCCGAATTTTTATCGGTGACTGTGCCGGATAATTGTTCACCGGCCATCAGGCTAAAATCAAAATTATCAATGTCATCATTTGTCATGGTAATGGGTGTTACTTGACTGAAGTCACATTGGTTATTGGGGCATGACGTATTCGGATAAAGTTGATTTATATAACCGCCTGTATGGGGTTTGTAGTTGTTATATTTTTCATTGAGATGTTTGCTGCCATTATCAGTGCGTAAATAGTATTTCCCGGGCAATAACCCCCAATGGCTGTAATAACCATCAGCTGACGTCAATGAACTGCTGACCAAATGCTGGTCACTGTCGAGTAATTCAACTCTGATGCCACCTAAGCCCTGCCCTGTGTGGCTGTCAGTAACCTGACCTTTTATGCCCTGGCCTCTTTTAAGCGCTATATCGCCGACATCGGTTGTTTGGTCTTTTTTAACTTCAATTAATGTGGCTTGAGAAAAATCGCAATAAAGTCCTGCACAGTCCACATTGGGGTATAGCGAACTGGCATAGTAGCGATTGGTGAATCCGAAATTGCCGTGACCGGTTTTTATATAATAGTTGCCGGCCGGTAAATTAAATTGGAATGGGCCGGAAGCGTAGTTAGTGGTAATGAGTTCCTTATCTTCATTATAAATAGACAGCCAATTGGCTCTATAAAATGAGGCGTATGGTGCATCTGTAGTGCTATCTGTAATTGGATATCCATCGCTTGTAAAGGGGTCTAAAATATGTCCTATAATTCGACCACCAGTGGGTTTGGTGTTCTGAGGTCTTAGCAGGGTCGTTTGATTTTTACGCACCAATATGGGCGTCAGGTTTTCAAAGTCACAATGGGGGCGATCACAATAATCACCACCATAAACAGTTGAGTAAGCATAATGATTTGGGTTAGTGCTTGGATCGCTAAAAGGATTTGCGTCGTTACGAATGGTCATCATGTAATAGCCATCGGCTAAATTTCTTACGATAAGTTCCGAAGGATATTCTGAGTGAAGGTCGCTGTTGTCTCTTATTTCCTCGTTAAATGGGTTACCATCATAATTAAAATCAACAAGTTGAATAAATGGCTGTTCAAAATCTTTGATTAAGCCTTTTATGCCCCCGTGAATCTTTTTCATTGTTATTTCGGTTGTTTTTGGTTTATTTTTACTAAGTGAAATGGATTGTCCTGCACCTAAATTAACCTTGAATTCACAGTATCTACAGGGTTCTGACTCACCGTAAATAGCCCCCTGATATCTTCCTTGTCCAATGTATATACGGTAATCTCCTTCAGGTAATAAAAACACGGCTTTAGTGGAGTAAGTTGTAGTACCAAAAGGATCAGAGTTGACATTGGTTACTGTTAACCGATTGTTTCTTTTGATACCCAGCGCATCCAAACTGTATATAAATGGGTAACCCGAGACATCTGCGGAATCTGGGGCTAATAAATGAAGGTCTAAAACAGCTGCCTTGGTGAGTAGAAAGTCAGCTTCAAATTGTGGGTTTGCCGTGGTTAATGAAATGGCTTGTTCTTTGATTGGCTCACAGTAATTACAAGCATCACCACCGGTTGGTGACCATATCGTTGGTAAAAAAGCAGTTTCATAATTCGAATTTTCAAAATTTTGATAACTCCAGCTAACGACAACCGCATAGTCGCCGAACGCTAACCCGCTAAACTCATAGTATTGACCTTCGCCACTGTCCACCGAAGCCACTGCATCCCAGCTACTAAATCGAGGGTGTTTTTTATATAAAACAGCGTAGAATTTGATGTCTTCGCTCAATTGATTGCCGCTGTCACGGTCAAAGAGCCGGCCTTGGATAAGCCCGACACCTTGATTATTTTGTTTTAGCTGTGCAAGTGATTTTTGATCAGTTAATGATTCGCCAAAATAGTTGTAGTTAACTTTATAATCAGTTTTGGCATGGGTAGTGCTTAATAAGAATAAGCAAAAAAAGAATAAAGTAAAAAGGTGAGTGGCTTGTTTCATAAGTGCCTTGTCTGTGTTAGTTACGCTTTAATTGACTAATGCGTTTGGTTTCTTCGAAATCTTTGGGATTGTTGGCCAGAATGCGTTGCGAGCGGGCGATGTCTTCGAGGGTTTGGTTTAATTGTTGCTGTTGTTTATGTATATTTTTAAGGGTTTTGATCAGGGCGTAAAAGCTGATGAAAATCAGGGCAAGCAGTGTTAATTGAATCAGTGGCAAGGTGTCCATGAGTTGATTATAAGTTAATGTTTGCCAAAGTTCATGGATTAATTGTATTCCGTTTCATGATGAGATTCTCGTGTCAAGCCCGAGATACTGTCTTAAAAGTAAACCATTATTTCATGTTTTTAAATGGGTCTTTGCCCCAAACCCCACTGCTCGCCGCAGAGGCGTGGGCAAGTGTCTTATTGAGTGCTGTAATTAACATCAAACTCTTTACCGGATTTAAGAACACCATAACAGACGACCAGTAGTTTTCGCATAACAGCACAAATTGCTACCTTTTTAGGCTTTCCTTTGGTCAACAATTTCTCATAGTGTTTCAACATCACGGGATTGTGTTTAATGGCCACTAATGCCGGCATATAAAGTGATCTTCGTAACCTTCTGTGCCCCATTTTCGATAAGGATGATTTATTTAAACTGGTACCTGATTCTATTTTTCTTGGATTTAAACCGGCAAAGCTCGTCACTTGCTTAGAGCTATTAAAAAGCGAAACATCACCCACATAGGCTAATATAGCCCATGAAGTTATTTCACCAACACCATGAATGCTGGTTAGTAATTTAGCCTGTTTATCAAGGAGCTTATCTTGCTTCTGGCAAAGTCGAATTTGTCGCTCAACTTGTTCAATTTGTTTACTGATATTATTCAACATGGTCTTGAGCATTCGGCGTATTGTTTTATCTGAACTGGCTTCTATTCGATTCTTTTCTTGAGTCTGCATCTTCTTAAGCTGGTCAAGCCGAGTGAACAAATACTGTAGATTTTCAAAGTATTTGCTTTTAGGTTTGTAACGATTTAATTCGAATTTAGATTCATTCCACAAGTACCGACAATACCTTGCGATCATTTGTGAATCAATCAAATCGGTCTTGTTACGCTGCATCTCCAATTTACTAAAATTATGGGTTTTAATTGGGTTAACAACAGCTAGCTGATAGCCTGAATGATGAAGTTTTTTTGCCAATAAATCACCATAAATACCAGTGGCTTCCATACAAAAAATAATTTCATGGTCAAAACCTTTGAGCCAGGAATAAAATGATTTAATGCCTTTGATGCTGTTATTAAATACATTCGTTTTAATTGCACCGTCATTAACAATGGCTGCATCAAATTTAAGCTTTGAAATATCAATTCCGCAATAAAACATATAATCACCTCTGTTTTGTTATAATTAACAGTGATTGGATTATTTAACTTCGATACATTCTTGAAGCTATGCGTGCTAAGGCTTGTCGGCGATGCACCAGATACTGTTCGTGCTTGAGGAAGTTAAAGTAAGGGGTAGGCATTAATCTCTGGCTCAATCTTTTATGATTGGAGAATGTTCCAATGTCACTACCCCTTTATCCAATCGCCATTGGATAGTCTATCACTTCATAAATAACAGACGATTTCTAAGATACAAGAATGACTAAAATCTGTTTTTGATTTTAGTGTTTACTTTAACTTAATATCCAGCCTGTCATTCTCGGGCACCGACCCGAGAATCTCATAAATTTTAGGACTGTGATAGGTAAACAATATCTGTTCGTCTTAAATGAGGGATCACTCAGAGTATGCTGAATATTTTTCGGATTGGTTACGTAAATGATTGTGGAAACAGTTCTTAATTGATTTTGAAGCCTCTTTACCGCACAATGCCCGACCATGATTAAACTATCCAATATGAGCTTACGTCGCGGTGCTTTGTTGCTGTTTGATGACGCTGATGTCAGTATTTTCCCGGGACAAAAGGTGGGCTTAACCGGTGCCAATGGTACGGGTAAATCATCGTTGTTTGCTCTATTTCGGGGGCAGCTGCAACCGGACAGTGGTTCTTGTGAATTGCCGAAGGATTGGCAGATGGCGCATGTCAAGCAGGAAACACCGGCCCTGGATTGTTCGGCGCTGGATTATGTATTGGATGGTGATGAGCAGTATCGGGATATTGAGCAGGCATTAGCGGACGCCACTGAAAGCGAACAACATGAGCTGTTGGGTGAATTGTATGCGCAGATGGAACACATCGGCGGTTATTCGGCACCGGCACGGGCGGCCCAAATGTTACACGGTTTAGGTTTCTCGGCCGATGAAGTGAATAAGCCGGTAAAATCATTTTCAGGTGGCTGGCGGATGCGTTTAAATCTGGCGCAGGCGCTGATGTGTCGTTCGGATTTATTGTTGTTGGATGAGCCCACCAACCACCTGGATTTAGAAGCGGTGGTGTGGTTGATTGACTGGCTTAAGCAATATCAGGGAACGCTTTTGGTCATCGCCCATGACCGCGATTTTCTCGATGCGGTGGTGAATCAAATCCTGCATATTGAGCAGAATCAGCTGACATTATACAGCGGTAATTATTCGGATTTTGAGACCTTGCGGGCTGAACGCATGGCGGCACAACAGGCGCAGCATGAAAAGCAGCAGCAAGTAATGGCGCATATGCAGTCTTATGTGGAACGTTTTCGCTATAAAGCCAGTAAAGCCAAGCAGGCGCAAAGCCGTTTAAAAGCCCTGGAGCGCATGGAAAAAGTGGCGGCCGTGCAGACAGATAATCCCTTTACCTTTCAGTTTTTTGAATGCAAAAATTTATCACACCAGGTGGTGTCATTGAATCAGGCGGACATTGGTTATGATAATCACATGGTTTTTGAAGGATTGGATTTTGCCATTGCCGCCGGTGACCGCATCGGCTTATTGGGACGAAACGGTGCGGGTAAATCGACATTAATCAAAGCGTTGGCCGGTGAAAAAGCTCTGAAAAGCGGCGAGCGTATTACTGCCAAGGACCTTTCCATCGGTTATTTTGCCCAGCATCAATTAGAACAACTTCATAAAGACAACAGCGCCTTAAACCATTTGCAGGCGGTGGATAAAAACGCTAAAACGCAGGATTTACTCAATTTTTTGGGTGGTTTCGGTTTTCGTGGTGAACGCGCCGACTGTCCGATTGCACCATTTTCAGGCGGTGAAAAAGCCCGATTGGCTTTAGCTTTAATCGTTTATCAGCGGCCGGATTTATTGCTTTTAGATGAGCCCACCAATCACCTGGATTTGAATATGCGCGAAGCCATTTCAATGGCGCTGCAGGATTATCAGGGCGCGGTGATTCTGGTGTCTCATGATCAGCATTTGATTGACAGCGTGGTTGATGATTTGTGGTATGTGCATGCAGGCAGCGTGCATCATTTTGAGGGGGACTTACAGGCCTATCAAAAGCACATTCAGGCAGAACTTCGCGCTCACAGTAATTCAGAAAACGTCGAATCAACTAATCACAATCAAACAACCCATAAAAATGGTCAAAGCCATCAAACCAATCGCAAGCAACTTAAGGCACAAAAAAACCGGCTGCAGAAATTAGAAAAGCAGTTACAGTCCCTGACCCGGAAGAAAAAAGAACTGGCCGATAAGCTCAATGATGAGGCTTTATACAGTGCTGATCAGGCCGATGAACTACAGCGTTTACTGGCGGCTTCTGAAGCCAACCAGAGTGCATTGGATGAGGTTGAAGCCGAGTGGATGGAATTGGCAGAGCTGTTGGACGAGTAGCTTAATAAATCGCTTTTTTATACGCCTCGAGGGTTTGTTCTGCACAGTTTTGCCAGCTATATTGTCGGCTGTGATTGAGGCCGTTGACGGCCGCTTGTTGACGCCATTCGGGGTTATCGACAGCCCATTGCAGTTTTTCTTCAATATCATCGATATCCAAAGGCCGGCATAACAGGGCATGGCCGCCGGCCACTTCTTGCATGGCGCCGATATCCGAAGTCATCACCGGCGTGCCGCAGGCCATGGACTCGATAATCGGTAAGCCAAAGCCTTCGTACAAGGACGGCATCAGGGTCATAGAGGCGGCGGCATAGAGCTGATGAAGCTGTGATTGATCGATATAGCCGGTTAAGCGAATATGGTGTCGGTGTTGGTGGGTTAATTGATTGAGTTCATTGTTTAGCCAACCGCGATCACCGACTAAAACCAGCGGGTATTGATTTTTTACGTTGTTTGATAGTCCGGCATAGGCCTGAATCAGTCGCACCAGATTCTTACGGGGTTCGCGGGTGGCGACCGCCAGAAAGTAGCGGCGATGGCTGAGTTCAAATATGGTTAAAACTTCCCGGCAGTCAGATTCAGTCAGTGGTTTAAAGCGGTGATCAACGCCTAATGGTGTAACGCTGACTTGATGGTCTCTTAAGCCATAAGTACTGATTAATTCTGATTTGACACTTTCAGATACAGTGATAATGTGCCGTGCCTGGGTCAGGGTTTTGGGGATTTCCCGGTCTAAAAACTGCAGGCGGTAAGTTGGCTGGGTTTGACGATAGTGGATATAACTTAAATCATGAATGGTCACCACAGAAGGGCCTTCAAAAGGCATCAGAATAAAATTGGGACTGTGCAAGAGATAACCTTTTAAAGACGATGCCATCCGTTGTAAACCACGGCTTCGCCGGGCTTGATAAGCGCGTAAGGCCAGGCCTTTAAACGGCATAAAACGTCGCGCTCTGGCCAGCCATCGATTGCTATCTGCCAATGAGTCAAAATCATTGGGCCATTGACCGCCTGAATAGAGTTTTAAATCAGCAATATTTGGGTTGCCCTGGAGTTGTAATCCCAGTTGGTGGGTATAGCGACCAATGCCGGTGAGTGGATGGCTGATGGCATCGACGTTATAAATAATTTTCAGGGCTTGCGACATGATTTTAACGAATCGAGACCTCTACATAAGTCGTGAATTAAGTAAAAATGTCTGAAATCCTGAATTTCTGCGTCAAAAAACTTAGTAATAGCTATTGCTATTACCTGCGCTTCCTTCCTTGAACTTCAAAATTTCAATCATTTTTTCAATAACCCAGACTTATGTAGAGGTCTCGTATCAATAGTTACCTTAAAATCATAACACAAGCCCTTAAATTTTTAGCGCTTCATGGAAGTGAAGAATTCCTCGTTGGTTTTGGTGTCTTTGAGTTTTTCCAGTAAAAATTCAATGGCCTGGATATCATCCATGGGGTTGAGGATCTTACGTAAGATCCAGGCTTTTTGCAGAAATTCATTATCGACAATCAGTTCTTCACGGCGGGTGCCGGATTTATTGATGTTCAGGGCCGGCCAAATGCGTTTTTCCGCCGCCCGGCGATCGAGGTGGACCTCCATGTTGCCGGTGCCTTTAAATTCTTCGAAAATAACTTCGTCCATTTTCGAGCCAGTTTCCACCAGGCCGGTGGCCAGAATGGTTAAACTACCGCCTTCTTCCACATTACGCGCAGCGCCGAAGAATTTTTTCGGTCGGTGTAAGGCGTTGGCATCAACACCACCGGTTAAAATCTTACCGGAGGCCGGTGTTACAGTGTTATAGGCGCGTGCCAAACGGGTGATGGAGTCCAGTAAAATAATGACGTCCTGTTTATGTTCCACCAGGCGCTTGGCGCGTTCTATGACCAGATCAGCCACCATCACATGACGGGTAGCCGGTTCGTCAAAGGTCGAGGCAATCACTTCACCATGTACGGTGCGTTCCATTTCCGTGACTTCTTCAGGACGCTCATCGATCAATAGCACAAATAATTTGGCTTCGGGGTTATTTTTTGCAATTGAGGTGGCAATATTCTGCAAAATCATGGTCTTACCGGCTTTAGGCGGTGACACAATCAGACCACGCTGGCCTTTGCCGATGGGGGAAATAAGATCAATAATGCGGGTGGTTAAGTCTTCCCGGGAGCCGTCACCCCGTTCCAGTTTTAATTGTTCTGTAGGGAATAGCGGCGTTAGGTTTTCAAAAACGATTTTGCCTTTGGTGTTTTCAGGCGGCTCGTAGTTAATTGAGCTGATTTTTAACAGAGCAAAATAGCGTTCACTGTCTTTGGGTGGTCTGATTTTACCGGCAATGGTGTCGCCGGTGCGTAAACCAAATCGTCTAATCTGGCTGGGCGAGACATAAATGTCATCGGGGCCGGCTTGATAAGAGCCTTCGGGAGAGCGCAAAAAGCCGAATCCATCTGGCAGGACTTCTAACACACCATCACCAAATATATCGTCGCCTTTTTTGGCGTGTTTTTTTAAGATGGAGAAAATCAGGTTTTGTTTGTGCACCCGGGAGCGGGTATCGACCCCCACTTGCTCGGCAATTTCAGTCAGCTTGGTTGAGGGCAGTTGTTTTAATTCAGTCAGGTTCATAGGCTATGCGGCAGGACGCCGGTATCATCGTATTATTGAAAAGTGTATTGTCCCTAAACTGCGGTTAGCAGTATTGTGTTGTTAGTATTATGTTTTAATTTGAAAGGTTATTCGGGAGAGTAGGTTTGCCCGATTAGATAGTGCATAAACTACCATTAAAATTTTGGGCTGTCCAGTGCGAACTAAAAAAATGCCCAAATTTAATCAAAATTTGGGCATTTTTCATGAATCAACTGATGTGTTTATTCAGAAAGTCCATGAGTTGACCTTTGGAAACGGCACCGACATGCTGGTCAATGACTTCACCGTTTTTAAAGACCATCAAAGTTGGAATGCCGCGAATGCCCATTTTAACCGGGGTGTCCTTGTTATCTTCAATATTGAGTTTGGCCACTTTAACCTGACCGTCTAATTCATCAGCAACTTCTTCTAAAACCGGCGCAATCATGCGACAGGGTCCACACCATTCGGCCCAGTAGTCCATCAAAACCGGTGTTTCGGAATTGGTTACTTCAGCAAAATTGTCGTCGGTGGCGGTGATGATTTTATCACTCATATAAATATCTCCTTAAATAAGTAAATGATTACAGGTATTTAATTTTGGGGTCAATTGGCATTATTCAATGATTTGTTTGAATTTTGCCATATCCAAAATGGTAATTTGTTGGTTGTTGAGAACCATAATGTCTTGTTTTTTGAGTTTTGAAAAAACCCGACTCAGGGTTTCTTCCGCCAGACCTAAAAAGTTAGCCAGATCCCGTTGTGATATTTGAAAGGGAAATTGTTTGGCAGAAAAACCCCGTGAATAATATAAATTAGAAACGTGTTGAATGAAATCGACCAGTTTTTGTTTGGCGGTGTATTCTGAATGCGTGATTTCAAATTGAAATATTTTGGCACTCATCATTTTCATCAGTCGGTTTTGAATGTCCCGGTGTTTCATCGCCAGTTCTTGTAAGGGATAAAACGGAATAACACAATAAGAGCCGGAGCTAATGGCTTTTACTGTGGTCTTGTATTTGCCGCCATGAATGCCATCAAAGCCCATAATCTGACCGGGAATAAAGACATCAACAATCCGTTCATCGCCTTGTTGGGTGATGTAAACCGATTTAAACATGCCCGAATGTACGGTGTACAGGTTTTGAAAAGTCTGGCCGTTTTCATAGACGGTTTGGCCCTTTTCTACCCGGATATGGGCATCAATGATGGTTTCAATGGCGGCGATTTCATTGGACTGAATGCGCACCCGTCGATTATCAACAATACGGGTACATAGCTCACAATCTCCACAATTGCTGACAGATTGGTTAAAATGGACGCCGGTTGAAGGCTTTTGATTAAACATATCGAAGCGCTTTTACAGAAGAGTGGTCGAAACTTGACAAAAGTCAATTTTAACATTGTTGGCGGGAAATTATAATTCCACCTATCAATTAAATGGGAAATAAACATTAGCTATGATAACTGAACATAATGTAAAGGTAATTAAGCAATTTACCATAGCCACCATATTCTGGGGCATTATTGGTATGCTTGTCGGGGTTTTAATTGCGGCGCAACTGGCCTGGCCGGCGCTCAATTTTGACATTCCATGGCTGACTTACAGTCGCTTACGTCCGCTGCATACCAATGCGGTTATTTTTGCTTTTGGGGGTAATGCCTTGATAGGGACATCGCTGTATGTGGCGGCGAAAACCAGTCAGGTTAAACTGTTTTCAGACAAATTGGCATCACTCACCTTCTGGGGATATCAGTTGGTGATTGTCGGCGCGGTATTAACGTTGCCCTTTGGCTTTACCCAAAGTAAAGAATACGCCGAATTAATTTGGCCTTTGGATGTTCTGCTCACCATTGTCTGGGTGATGTACGCAGTGGTTTATTTTGGCACCTTAGCCACCCGTAAAGTTAAGCATATTTACGTGGCCAACTGGTTTTATGCCGCTTTTATTATTACCATTGCCCTGTTGCATATCGTCAATAATCTGGCAATCCCGGTTAACTGGCATTTGTCTTATCCGGTATTCTCAGGCGCGGTCGATGCCCTGACACAGTGGTGGTATGGTCATAATGCGGTGGGCTTTTTCTTAACCGCGGGCTTTTTGGGCATGATGTATTATTTCGTGCCAAAACAAGCACAGCGCCCGGTCTATTCTTACCGTTTATCGATTGTTCACTTTTGGGCATTAATTTCGACTTATATGTGGGCCGGCCCACATCATTTACATTACACCTCGTTGCCGGATTGGGCGCAATCTTTAGGCATGGTGTTTTCCTTGATTCTATTCGCACCATCCTGGGGCGGCATGATTAACGGTATCATGACTTTATCCGGTGCATGGGAAAAATTGCGTTCTGATCCCATCATTAAAATGATGATTGTGGCCCTGTCATTTTATGGCATGAGTACCTTTGAAGGCCCGATGATGTCGATTAAAACGGTGAATGCTTTATCCCATTACACAGACTGGACAGTCGGCCATGTGCATTCAGGCGCGCTTGGATGGGTGGCCATGATGACCATGGGGTCTTTATACACGCTGACGCCGAGGTTATGGGGTCGGGAGCGTATGTACTCGATTCAATTAATTAACACCCATTTCTGGGTAGCCACTTTGGGCATTGTCTTATACATCGCCTCCATGTGGATTGCCGGTGTTATGCAAGGTCTGATGTGGCGGGAAGTGGATGCCAGTGGTTCACTGGTCTATACCCATGTGGAAAGTATTAAAGCCACCTATCCCTATTATGTTATTCGATTCCTGGGCGGGATTTTATTTTTGGCCGGTATTATTATTCAGGCTTATAACACTTGGAAAACGATTAAAGGCGAAGTTCGCGATGAAGAAGGCGCCAATGTGAATGTAGGAGCACAAGCATGATTAATCATGAAAAAGTAGAAAGTAACGTCGGTATTTTAGGGGTTTTAATTGCCGTGGTGATTAGTTTTGCCGCCATCATTGAAATTATCCCCCTGTTTTCTCAAGCCAGTGTAGTGGAACCGGTTGAGGGACTGGAACCACGCAATGCGCTGGAATTAGCCGGTCAGAATATTTATGTGGCGGAAGGCTGTTATGGGTGTCATTCGCAGCAAATCAGACCCTTTGTGGATGAAACTTTGCGTTATGGTCATTATTCACTGGCCGGTGAATCGGTGTATGACCGGCCCTTTCAGTGGGGCTCAAAACGTACCGGCCCTGATTTAGCCCGGGTGGGTGGTCGTTATTCCGATGAATGGCATGAAATTCACCTGATTGATCCACGTGCACTGGTACCTGAATCCAATATGCCCGGTTATCCGTGGCTGGCCGAGACCCCTGTGGATGTGGAACAAACCCTGAAAAGTATGAAGGTTTTACGTAAGCTGGGTCATCCTTATTCGGATGAAGACATCGCCGGTGTAGCGGATGCCTTAGCTGATAAAACAGAGTTAGATGCTTTGGTGGCTTACTTACAAAACTTAGGTACAGCGGTCTCACGGAGATACCAATGATTAGTGGCTTTATGACAGCGCTGTTGTTGATTATTTTTATCGGCATCGTGTTGTGGGCGTATAGCAAAAAAAACAAAGACACCTTTAAAGATCTGTCTCAAATGGCATTAGATGAAGAAGATCGGGAAAAAACCGAGGAGAAAAAACATGAGTAATTTTTGGCACTGGACTGTAATTATTGTGGTGGCCGCACACATTGTTGCGTATGTATGGCTGTTGATGGCCACCGCCAAGAAAAAAATGGATAAACGCGCCGATAACACAACCGGTCATGTCTGGGATGATGACATCACCGAATTGGACAACCCGATGCCGCGCTGGTGGTTGTGGTTGTTTGTCGGTACCATTATTTTTTCAATTGTCTATCTAATCTTGTATCCGGGGATGGGTAACTTTGAAGGCACCAAAGAATGGACACAGGAGGGACGCTTTGAGGCCAATTACCAAAAAGTGGTGGATGCCCGTGAAGAAACCTATGCTGCGTTTATTAATAAGCCGGTGGATGAGATGATTCAGGATGATACTGCCATGTTACTGGGACAGCGTATTTACGCCAATAATTGTGCCCAGTGCCATGCTTCTGATGCTCAGGGCGGTTATGGTTATCCTAATCTGACCGATGACAATTGGAAATGGGGCGGTGAGTTTGACACCATAATTCAAACCATCAGCAACGGCCGCACCGGTATCATGACACCATGGGCCGGTCCTTTAGGTGAAGAGGGCGTTAAACAGGTGGCAGCTTATGTACGCAGTTTATCCGGCATTGACCATGATGATGCTTTGGCAGAAGCAGGTGCCGCTAAGTACCAGATGTTTTGTGTGGCTTGTCACGGACCTGAGGGCAAAGGCAATCAAATGCTGGGCGCACCCAATCTGACCGATGATATTTGGTTATATGGTTCGCATGAGATTATTGAGACCGCTCTGTATGAAGGTTTACAGGGTTATATGCCACCACAAAATGAAGTGTTGGATGAACATCAAATTAAGTTGGTCGGTGCCTATGTCTATTCTTTGAGTCGGAAATAAACCATGGGTACTCAGCCAATTGTCAAAAACAGAGATTTTAATGAACGCCAGATTAAGCGCATTTTTTATCGCCGCTTAGGGACTGTTGTTTGGGTATCTTTTCTGGCCGCAGCCGTGCAGACGATGATATTTTTTGCGCAGTTTGATCCGGCTTATTTAAATGAGATTGCCAGTATTACGATAAGTATTGGTCGCTGGCAAGGATATGCACTGGGCTTTGTGTTTTTTTGGTCATTTACCTTTATCACAGGTTTGTTTTGCGGGGTCATTATGGCCTTACCGAGAACCAAACTGGCACAAAGAATCAGGCATGAATCATAAGGGTCTTTGTTTTAATCTGATGTCATCATGATTTTGCTCAGACCTTTTTTTATATTTCGGTGAATTAATATGTCAATTCAGGACACCAAACCGGTTGAACTGAAACTTTATAAAGCCCACGAAAAAGTTTATCCGCGCGAGACCAAAGGTCGATTCCAGTTTAAACGCAAACTGGCGGTATTTGTTTTGCTGGGTCTGTTTTATCTGTTGCCCTGGTTTGACTGGGGTGGTCATCAGGCGGTGTTGTTTGATTTACCCCATCGCCGCTTTTATATTTTTGGTATTACATTATGGCCTCAGGATTTTATATTCCTGGCTTTAATGCTAATTATTGCCGCCTTTTCGCTGTTCTTTTTTACCGCACTGGCCGGTCGCCTGTGGTGTGGTTTTGCCTGTCCGCAAACAGTCTGGACCGAAGTCTTTATCTGGATGGAGCAGCTTACTGAAGGTAACCGCAATAAGCGCATGAAGCTCGATAAAGGGCCATGGAATTTCAATAAAATCTGGCGCAAAACAGCTAAACAGGTTTTATGGATTTCTTTTGCGCTGTGGACCGGATTTACATTTGTCGGCTTTTTCACGCCGATTAAAGAACTGGCGGTCAATGTGGCCACCTGGAACATGGGACCCTGGGAAACCTTCTGGTTGTTCTTTTATGGTTTTGCCACCTATGGCAATGCCGGTTTCTTACGAGAACAGGTGTGCTTGTACATGTGTCCTTATGCCCGGTTCCAGGGTGCCATGTTCGATAAGGAAACCCTGATTATTTCTTATGATGAACAACGTGGCGAGCCGCGGATGCGGGGTAAAACCCGCCGTGAGGCCGAAAACCCCGGCGATTGTATAGATTGCACCATGTGCGTGCAGGTGTGTCCAACCGGCATCGATATCCGAGATGGTCTGCAGTATGAATGTATTGCTTGTGCTGCTTGTGTTGATGCCTGCGATGATGTGATGGAAGCCGTTGGATTGCCCAAAGGCCTTATTCGATATACAACCGAAAACGCACTTGAAGGTAAAGAGTCACGGGTCTTGCGACCACGTATTCTGGCCTATGGCGCCATATTGACATTGTTGGTTTCCAGTTTTGCTTATGCCTTTTTATCGCGAAGTAGTATTGATGCCAATGTGATTCCCGATCGCAATAGTTTTTACCGCATTGTTGATGCGAAGCGCATTGAAAATGTGTATAACCTGAAAATCATGAACAAAGGCTCACAGACCGCGCACTATCAGGTCAAGGCCACAGGATTGGAGGGTTTAGAAGTTGATTTTGAGGCGGTTGACGGCGGTTTAAGTGCTGATCCCGGTGAGCTCATCAGTGTGCCGATTCGTATTCGGGCTGATCGAAGCGTGGCCAATAAAAAAATCCACACCATTCAAGTCGTTGTTAATGAAGTTGACAACCCCAATAATAGCAGCACTGAAACTGTAAAATACTTTGGATACGACAAATGAATAAACACAACCCACACAAAAAAAGCAGCCAACCGGCACCCTGGTATAAACATGCCTGGGTGTGGTTTATTATTGCGCTACCGACCACCGCTGTGGTGGCCAGTCTCTACACCGTCTATGTGGCTAAGCAACATGCGCCACAGGTGATTGCCAAACAAAACAAATTTCTGCTTGATAAAGAGTAATGTCCCAGCCATGTTTCCATTGTGGGGAACCGGTTCCGGCTGATTGTCAATTAACCGCCACCATTGATGGCATTGAGCAGCCCATGTGTTGTATCGGCTGCCAGGCGGTGGCGCAATTTCTGGCCGATGAATCTCATGCAGATTTTTATCAGTACCGTGACGGTCAAACACCGGGTACTCAGGTCGATGCAGATAAACAATCCTGGTCACATTTGGATGAACCGGCGGTGTTCAATCGCTTGACCCGTGAAATCGACGGTAATAAGCGTCAAGTCACCCTTAAAATCGAAGGCATGTATTGCAGTGCCTGTGGCTGGCTGATTCAAAAAGTGCTTCAGGATTTGCCCGGTGTTCAGGATTTGCAAATCAACAGTGTCACCCAGAATATGCGGGTAAGCTTTGATGCCAATCAATTAACCCTCGGTACACTGTTTTCCCAAGTGGCGCGACTCGGTTATCGACCCATGTATCAGCAGGACAGCGAACATCAGGCCGACACCCTGCGTAACTCAAAACTCCGACAAATTGCGGTGGCCGGTTTTGGCATGATGTTTATCATGACCCTGGCGGTGCCATTGTATAATCCCGAATCGATGGCACAGGATCCCGGTATCCGCCAATTTTTTCGTTTAACCAGCCTGTTAATTGCCACCGTTGTTTATTTTTATTCGGGACAAAGTTTTGTTAATAATGCCATTCGCGATATAAAAAATCGTCATTTGGGCATGGATGTGCCGGTGGCACTGTCGATTAGCATTGCTTATTTTGTCAGTGTCTATATCAGCTTTGTGGATGAGGGTCATGTTTATTTTGATTCCATGGCGATGTTTATTTTCTTTTTGTTGTTGGGACGATATGTTGAATCAGCGGTGAAGCATAAGGGTATGGATGTGCGTTCGGCACTGAATGCACTGATTCCGGTGAGCGCCATACGTCAGATGGGTAATCAGACAGAAGAAATTCCGATTGATCAGATTAAAAAGGGCGATCAGCTTAAAATTGAGGCACAGGCTGTGGTGCCCTGTGATGGTGAAATAACCGCCGGTGCGGGTCGCTTTGATGAATCGCTGTTAACCGGTGAGTCAACACCGGTGAAAAAAACAAGCGGTGATACAGTCTATGCCGGTTCACGATTGCTCAATGACACGGTCAGTATTCGCACCACGGTGAATAATCAAAATACATTCATAGCCAAGCTCGCTGACTTAATGGAGCTGGCGCAAAGTAAAAAACCCAAAACCTTACAAACGGTGGATCGCATTGCCGGCTATTTTGTGGCGGTGGTACTGCTGCTGGCCACTGCCACCGGTGTTTGGTATGCAAATTATCAGCCTGATTTGCTGTTGCCGGTGGTGTTATCGGTGCTGATTGCCACCTGTCCCTGCGCGCTGTCGCTGGCGACACCGACAACCTTGACCGCCGGTGGCATTAAACTGCTGCAACAAGGCGTGTTGGTGAATAACACTGAAGCTTTACAACAATTACCCCGGTGCCAATCCTGGTTTTTTGATAAAACCGGTACCTTAACCGAAGATCAGCTGGTGGTCTCAGCCATCCACCAGTTTGAACCTGTTAACAAGCCGCAGCAGATTGCCGCCGGCTTACAGTTAATCAGTAATCATCCATTAGCCAGCGCTTTTCGAGACAACCAGGCGGCGACAGTCAGTGAAGCGATTGAACATGCAGGTCGGGGTGTTGAAGGTGTTATCGAAGGACAGTTATGGCGCATGGGTAGTGCCGAGTGGTTGCACGATTTAAACATCAGCATACCCAAGGGATTCACGGCTGATGCCGGTGATACGGTGATTTATTTGGCCTGCAACAAGACGGTTAAAGCTGCTTTTGCATTAACTGTTCAGGCCAGAAAAGGCAGTCGTGAATTAATTCATTGGTTGCATACACAACAACGGCAAACCGCTATTATCAGCGGTGATCACTCATCGACCGTGGCCGCCTGGGCGCAGCAACTGGGGATAAAAAATTATCGTGGTAATATGCGTGCAGAAGATAAAATCACAGCCATCGAACGCGCCCAGGAACAGGGTGCGCAATGTGTCATGGTAGGTGATGGTGTTAACGATGCCCCGGTGCTATCACAGGCAGATGTGTCGATTAGCTTAAAGCAAGGCGCCCATTTGGCCCATTCAGCGTCTGATCTCATTATTCTTGGGCGAAGCTTGAAACCGATTAAAGACGCCGTTAATACGGCTAAAAAATCACATGCCATTATCAAACAAAACTTATTCTGGGCACTGATGTATAATGCTTCGGTGACGCCGGTGGCGATGATGGGTTTGTTGGCGCCCTGGATGGCTGCCATTGGTATGTCTTTAAGTTCTCTGCTGGTGGTGCTTAATTCCAGACGTGTTTTGCGGGGTGTATGATGAATATGATTTATGTATTGGTGGTGCTGTCGCTGATTTTAGTGATTGTGGCGGTGTGGGCCATTCATTGGGCCATTAATAAAAACCAATTCGATGATCTGGACTCACCGGCCTATTCAATTTTAGAAGATGACACCCCGGCTGACCGTTATCAGCGTCGCCAGCAAAAAGAACAACAACAAAACCAATCTAAAGCCCAATCCGAAACGACATCAAAAGAAGATAAATAACACGGACAATGGCCTTTTTAACACCTTTAATTATTGGTTTTTTCTCTGGCTTTCATTGTATTGCCATGTGCGGTGGCTTATGTGCGGCTTTATGCCACAAACAAAACACCAACCAGATACTCATAACCAACTTAGGCCGGGTGGCCACTTACACAATTTTAGGTGCGGTGTTCGCGGGGTTAGTGCAAGGCGCCAGTTTATCAATACCGATGGTGGAATGGGGTTTTTGGTTGCGCATGCTCATGGGCGTCATGCTGGTATTAACAGCCGCCGCTTTATTTTTTAAAAATCACCGTTTATTAACCATTCAAAAGCCCTTGCCGGGCTGGTCAAAGGTGTCACTGAGTCTAAAAAAACTGCAGAATAAACACAACAGCCTCGCTTCTTTTATTAAGGGCATGCTCTGGGGTTTAATTCCCTGTGGATTACTGTATGGTATGCTGATTATTGCCGCCACCACGGCAAATGCTTTCAATGGCATGCAGTTTATGCTGTTTTTTGGCATAGGCACGATTTTGCCGTTGCTGGCCTCGCAATGGGCGATTCGAACAATGATGCAACGCGGCTCCATGGTCTTTTGGCGCCGCACGGCCGCTGTCTTTGTGCTGATTATTGGTCTTTGGGTGTTAGTGGCGCCGTGGCTGTCTCACGGGTTGATTCCCACGGATAATCCGTACTTTTATCAACTGAGTGCGGTTTTAGATATGTGTATTCCGTAATCGTCGGGCACTTTTCACACTAATTTGAGTCTACTTAAATTAGATTGTGAACGCACTTGAGTACCTTTGGCCTATATAATCAAATCCGTATCCTTTTATAATATGCTGGATAATTAATAATAAAATCATTCATGATCAAGCTGGAAAACATTTCTAAAATATACCGTACCCAGGGAGAAACCATTCGCGCTTTAGATGGTGTTGATTTAAATATTGCCGATGGCGAGTTTGTCGCCATTATGGGTCGATCAGGTTCCGGTAAATCGACCATGTTGAATATTCTGGGTTGTATGGATAAACCCAGTTCGGGAAAATACTGGTTAGCCGGTCAGGATGTCAGTGTGCTCAGTGATGATGAATTATCGACAATTCGTAATGAGCACATCGGTTTTGTGTTTCAGGGATTTCATTTACTGCCACGTTTATCGGCATTGGAAAATGTCCTGGTGCCTTTGCGTTTTGCCACCCAAGAGCAACAACAAAATGGTGTCGAACGGGCCAAAGATTTATTACGCCAGGTGGGATTGGGCGAGCGGGTGTACCACATGCCCAATGAAATGTCCGGCGGTCAGATTCAGCGGGTGGCGATTGCGCGTTCTTTAATTAATAACCCGGCAGTGCTGTTGGCTGATGAGCCAACCGGAAATTTAGACAGTGCCATCTCCGAGCAAATCATCGAATTACTAAAAAACCTAAATGCGAAAGGACAGACCATCGTGATGGTGACCCATGAACCTGATATCGCTGAGAACGCCGGTCGCACCATTGAGTTTTTAGACGGGAAAATTGTGTCATGAAAATAGCCATTATTTCGATTTTGTTTGCTCTCATCAGCCAGCCGACTTCAGCCCTGATGTTGACCGGTGAAGTGGAATCCAGTCAGACCCAGGAAATCACCATGCCGATGGTACGCTCTTGGCGGGCTGAAATTGCCGACATGGCTGATGAAGGTAGTTTTGTTGAACCCGGTGATTTTGTGGTACGTATTGACGGGACTGACCTGGATAACACCATTGAATCTCAAAAAGAAGCATTGGATGTGTTCAAGGCAGCCTCAAAACGAGACACCATTCAATTACAAATTGATTTGAATAATGCCCGACTGGCTTATGAAAAAGCCAAAGTCGACCATCAAATTGCGGCGTTAAAAGCTTCGGTTCCGTTAGAATTTATCGGTGAACTGGAATACAAAGAACGCCAACTGACCTTAAAACAAATCGATAAAACCCGCACAGAAAATGAAAAGAAATACCGCGCCCTGGAAGCTAAGTTGATTGAGAAAAATAAGGAAGTGGAACTGGGTCTTGAACAAAAACAAAAAGAACTGGATTACTGGAAAAAGCGCCTGGCTGACCTCACCATCAAAGCCAATCAATCCGGTTATGTGATTCATGCCTCACATCCCTGGAACGGCACCAAATACCAAATTGGTGATCAGGTTCAAACCGGTCGTGTTATTGTTAAAGTGTCAAAAACCACTGATATGCGCGTGAAAGCCTTTGTCAATGCCATTGATTTACCACAGATAAAAGATAATCAGGCAGTTTCGGTACAGTTTGATGCCTTGCCGAATGCAACCATGGCAGGTACAGTCAGTCATATTTCTGCCGGTGGCCATGATAAGAAAAACTGGGGTGAAGGTTTGTACTATGAAATCACCATTGCCCTTAACGGTCAACAAGAGGCGCGCTTATTACCCGGCATGAGTGCCCTGGTACTTGTTAATGAGGACAGCCCATGAGATTATTTTGTTACGTCACATTATTATTGCTAAGCTTTAACAGCCAGGCAGAGACCATCACAACCTCCGGTGACTTGGTGGCGGTCGAAACCGACAGTTATTCACCACCGAGTATTCGTTTTATCTGGCGTTACACCATTGCTTTTATGGCGAAAGATGGTTCAGAGGTCAAGCCCGGCGAACCCGTGCTGATGTTCAAAACCGATGAATTACAGGAACGTTTAATGGATAAACAGGGCGAGCTGTCGATTAAGCAAAGCGAACTGCGTAATAAATTATCGACCAAAGTGGAACAACTGGCGGACAAAGCACTGGCGGTTGAAGAAATGAAAAAAAATCTGGATAAGGCCAGGCGTAAAGCCGAATTGCCGCAAAGTGTGATTGCCTTGAATGATTATAAAGAAAACCAGCTTAATTATGAGTTGGCCAAATTACAGCATCAGCACGCACTGGATGACCTGGCGTTGACCCGAGAAAAAATTGACACGGAAGAAGCTATTTTGAATGCCAATATCGCCAAATTAGAAGCCGAAGTTAATGAGCTGAAAGAAGCCATCGCCAGTATGCGCATTATCGCTAAAAGACGCGGTATCATCATGCACCAGACTGACCATCAGAATAATAAATATGCCGTGGGTGATCAGGTCTGGGGCGGTGCTCGGGTGATTGAAGTGGCCGACATGGATAACATCATCGCTCAGTTAGAAATAAAAGAAAATGATTTGTCGCGGGTGAAAAAAGACCAACGGGTTACCTTTAACATGGACGCCTATCCCGATATAGAATTTAATGGTGTGATTAAGGAACTATCAAAAGTGGTGCGCATTAAATCAAAAAATCAACCCTCGAAAATTCTGGATGCAGAAGTGGAAATCACCAACCCCGACAAAACCATTATGCGGCCGAATATGAGTATTAAAGCAGAAATTAGCAGCGAATCATGAAAATAGCTTTAGCCTTAGTGATGATTTTTGGTTTGGTCGCCTGTGGTGAGCAAGCCACTGAATCGCAACCGCTGCCAACGTTGACACTTGAGCGTCAACCAGTCACATTATCGGTTCATGCCGGGGGCGAACTGGAGGCCACACAGTCCACACCATTAACCGTCCCCAGCGGTTCTCGCCGACCCCAAACCCTGGCCTGGATTATGCCGCAATTTACTCGGGTTAAGAAAGGTGATGTGGTGGCGCGTTTTGATGGCAGTGATTTTCGGATTGAACTGGATAAAACCACCTATGAAATCCAAAAACTCATGTATGACATGATGGCCAAGGAACGCGACATTGACAACACCCGTTTTTCATTTAATACCGAAGCTGATGTGGTTGACTATGAATATGAATTGGCCAAGCAATTTAATATCAACGATCCCTTGCTGTACACCAAAATAGAAATTATTGAAGCCGGTGATAATGAAGAATTTTTAAAAGCCAAGGCTGAGCACATTGATAAGGTCAGTGAAAATTTTGAAGAAAAATCAGCCACTGAACTGGACGTATTAGAAAGCTCAAAATCAGTACAGGAAGCCAAAAAAGAATTGAATGAAGCGAGTTTAAGTGCGCTGGAATTGGTGGCACCTCATGATGGCTTGCTGGTATTACAGCCCAGTTGGGACGGCTCCATGCCCGAGCCGGGCAAAGCGGTGTTCCCCGGCACAAAGCTGGCGGCTTTGCCGGATTTAAGCCAAATGCAGGCGCTGGTGTATGTGCCTGAAGTCGAAGCCATCGGTATTCAACCGGAACAACAAGTGAATATTCAGCTGGATGCATACCCAGATACACAATTCAAAGGCCGGGTTAAATCCATCAGTCAAACCGCACAACCACGAGAACGTGATAATCCGGTTAAATATTTTACAGTAACAGTGGCCCTGGATTCACAGGATGATCGCTTTATGCCGTCGCAACGGGTATCGGCGGATATTATTGTCACCACTCAGAAAGATGCGCTTTCGGTGCCGATTTTGGCGGTTTTTCGAGACCAGGATCGGGCCTGGGTTTATAAACAAACCGCCGAAGGCTTTGAACAACAGGCCATTACCACCGAATTTTGCAGTGCTGTGTTGTGTGTTGTTGAGTCCGGTTTAAATGCCGGTGATGTTATTGCCTTAAGTCGTCCAAAAGAATCCGAATCATGAAAAGTACCTTACTTATAAATCTTCGTCATGCCGTGGCAGAAATGCTGCACCATAAATTACGCACTTTATTGACTTTGTTGGGTATGGTGTTTGGTGTCGGTGCTGTGATTGCCATGTTGTCCATTGGTGAGGGGGCCCAGGCCGAAGCGACCCGGTTGATTGAAAAAATGGGTTTGCGTAATTTAGTGATTGAAGAAAAGCAAATCGACCCCGAAACGCTTAAAGAAATGCGATCGGACTCCCTGGGTCTCAACATGAATGACATCCGTGCTTTAAAAAACAGTTTACCGTTTATCAGCCAAAGTTGTGGTGAAAAGACCATTAAAACCTGGTCATTATTTTCGCAAAATGCCAACTCAGACGGTGCCGTGAAAGCGCTGTCACCCAATTGCTTTGGGATGAGTAATTTACAGGTTGAAGAAGGGCGTTTATTCAATGAAGAAGACAATCAGTCCTACGCACAAGTAGCGGTGATTGGTTCAGAAGTGTCGGCAGAATTGTTTCCAGATGGCTCCGCATTGGGCCAACGGATTAAGGTCAATCATTTGTGGTTAGAAGTGATTGGCGTGTTAAAAAAAGATGCGCTGAGCAAAAACGAAATTCAGGGCATCAAACTTGGCGCTGAACACAATCAGGTGTTTATGCCGATTGAAACAGCCTTTAAACGCCT
Organism: uncultured Marinicella sp.; assembly: GCA_947502925.1. Classification (GTDB taxonomy): domain Bacteria; phylum Pseudomonadota; class Gammaproteobacteria; order Xanthomonadales; family Marinicellaceae; genus Marinicella. The sequence goes on from CANNBS010000001.1 coordinate 702,054, forward strand.
TAAATGGGAGATGCTTGAAAGTCAGCTGGACACCATACGGGTGACCATTGATGAAACCATCGAACCCCAGGTGGCTTCGGTGGCCATTGATCGATTGCTAAAACGCCGGCACGGTAACATTGATGATTACAACATTATTGTACCGGCGAATTTACTCAACCAACAAAACCAAACCCAGCAGATTTTCACCATCGTGATGTCCAGTATTGCCGGTATATCTTTACTGGTGGGTGGTATTGGTATCATGAATATCATGCTCGCCACCGTGCTTGAGCGCACCAAAGAAATCGGCTTATTACGGGCTTTGGGCGCGCGAAAGGTCGATATTAAGAATCAGTTTTTGATTGAAAGTGCCACCATTGCCGCCGTGGGTGCGGTGATTGGTATTGTGATGGGGGTTATATTGTCATTCATGATTCAATCCTTTGCCGATTGGCCGGTGGCCTGGAGTTGGTTTTCCATTGTTCTTGCGGTGGGTGTGTGCTTACTTACGGGTGTGGTATTTGGTTATTATCCGGCCAAACAAGCCGCTGAATTGGATCCGATTCGAGCACTTCAAAAGAACTAACGCCTTTCGTTTATTTCGGTTTGCAATCAGACGTTTCTGTGATAAAAGCTGTCTTAATGACCGATTGAACCGCTATAAACCAGCCACAGGCATGCTTATAAGTGACTGATAATAAACGTAATAATTTTATTTGTTCCAGTTTGTTCCAGTGAATCTCTTTGGTGGATTCACGGCAAAATGTATGATTAATGTCCCCTTAAACCTAGAGATAAATCATGAACAAATTAATTATGATGCTGCTTTTCATCTTCAGCACAAGCGTATATTCACATGACTTTTTAACCGAAATTCTGGTTTACAGTGACGATTATGACGTCAATCCATATCATGTGGCTGTTAGCTATGACTTAAATGAGCAGGATATTTTAAAAATCAGCAATTTGAGACAAACAAAATCTGATATGTCTAAATTAGTGACCAAATCGAATATGAGAGAATTAAATCGTGGGGACAGCTATGAGGAATTCTCATCTCATGAGCATAAGAGTGACAGAGAAACCGGACTAAAAACCCACGGTGCTTTTGACTATATAACAGAATCAAGACTTGTGGCAATTGATTTATGTGATGCCTTTGCCATGACTAACTACATGAAATACCCGCAGGGCTTAATTCCACAATTTATCGGTCCCTCAACTTTTACCGATGGTGTCAGTGCAAGCCAAGGTCACCATGAACTATACCAGCAAGTGGATGGCTTACAATTTAATTGTGTGGAAGTTATTAATAAAAGAACACTGATTAAGAAGTGATTGAGTAAATCGCGTTATGACCTTTGTGGTATAAACATTATATATACTGCAAAGGTCTCTTCAGTTTAATTATTCAGAGACAAGGCCCGCACTTCATCCATGATATGTTCTATATGAGCTTCCAGAATTTCTCGGTCTTTTTTCTGTAAATTGTCCTGACTTAAAATAAAGTGACCGGTTTGAACCACATTACGCCATCGTGGATTATCCGGTATTTTATCAAGTGACAAATATTTTTCCAAAGACCGGGTTCGTAAGGTGCCGTTATCAATTGAGACGGTCCAAATTTTAGATTGTTCAGCCATTTCTATTAGGGATGACTGGGTTGTTTTTTCCCAAATTGTTGTGGCGTCGATTAATAATTCAACCAAGGCTTTCTTTAATGCTTCTTTATGCAGTTCACTGGGTGTTTCCAGTTGGGTTTTATGACTGGTTTGAAATATCAGTAGTTGTTGCTTATGGTAGCGAATAGACTGCATTAATGCCTGTTTTTCTTTTTTTCTTTTAAACTGGTAGAAAACCAAAAGAGCCGTCATGGTAACTAATACCAAACCAACGATTAAAACCAAATTGGTTAATTGCTGTAATTTTTGTTGCTGCCGACTATTGGTTAATTCCTGATTTAATAATTGTTGTTGTATTTTTTGTGTTTCGATTTGATGTTGAATGGTTTTTAAATCACTGTCATATTTTTGCTGTAAAAATTGTGATCGTAGTTTCTGGTATTCTTTAAAGGCTTGTAAGGCTTGGGCTGGATTTGTTTTTTCCAAAAGTTCAGCTTTCAAATACAATAAGTCAGCTTTGAGCGTGGTTTCCGGTAGATTGTCACTGATTAAAATACCGTCTTCAACAGCCTTAATCGCAGCAGAGGTTTGTTGATTTTTCTGGTGTAATTGAGCTTGTAATAAATACCACTGCGCCATCAGTTCAGGATTGGGCTGGTTATTGTCCATTTTACTTTTCGATGCAACTAATAGCTGATGTAGTACATCTAAATTACCATTCTGCAAATGCCATTGAGAAAGATTAATCAAAGCACGAATCTGTTCGGTGTTATTGGTTTTATCATTTAAAGAATCGACAATGGCTTGGGCATAGTAATTGGCTTTTTCGGTGTTGTTGGCTGCGCCGTAGGCTTTAGTCAGGTCTTCATATAAATGGGCAATATCAATAAAAACACGGTGATCAAAATTCTTGGATTTGGAGTAGTTTAAATAATGAGATAAAGCAGATTCATAATAATTGACCGCCTGATCCGCCTGTTCAAGGTATAGGTGAATCCTGCCCAAATTATTCATCGTTTTCGCAATTTGAAGGTCTGTGCCAAATTGCTGCTTAAGTTCGAGGCTTTTCTGATAATGTGATAAAGCACTTTTATAGTCCCCTAATTTAAGCTCCACCAGTCCCATGTCATTATGGCTTTTGCTAAGCCACTCCTGGTTTTCTTGTTGTTTGGCAATGTTATAAGCATTTTGAAGATGTCTTTTAGATCCCGTATAGTCAGCCTCTAAATACAACTTTTGCCCAACAATGCGATGCCACTTATATTGTGTCGGTATGCTGTTTATAAATTCCGGATGGTTTTTAGCTTTGTTAATGTAATAAGTCAGTTTCTCAGGGTTGTGTATGTGTAAATAGATTGATGTTAAATTTAACAGGATATCGAGTTCAGAAAGGCTGCCAGCTTCAACCGATTGGAGGCTGTTTTGGCATACATTTTCAGCCTCTGAATAGTCACCAAGCTTAAGGCTTTTTTCGCATTCGCTGTCAGCAGCCTTGGCTGTTGTCCAGATGAAAATGGACATTAAAAAACAAATTAAGTAAATCCGAATCATATTGAAAAAATGTATTAGATTAGCTTAAGCGCCTTCATAAAAATAAACTATTTTAATGTGTGTGAACCAAAAAGTCAGTGTAATAAGTAACGACTAAAAAAATTATTGATGCGTTTAATATAATCCACATTAGTAACTTATGCTAATTGTTCGCTGCTTTGTTTCGTGGTGTCCGGACTGTGATGTCGATTAGATGCAAAAGTCTCGATGAATGATAAAATTGGCTTGTCCCTCAGATTAAATGAACATGATGGTGGCGGGTGTCCAGTTAAGATTATTGGGCTTCACTTAAAGCCTTTTGATAAAACTGATCCATAACCACGGCCATATCGATTTCATCGGCAAACCAGGGGTGAATTTTCAGCAGTGTCATAACATGGCCGATGTCTCTATATAACTGTGTTTCAACAGTATTACCGGCGGCTTTTAATTGATTGGCAAAAGTGTCAAAATTAAATCGGCCGACGGTGTTATCGCCCATGCTGTGAATCAGTTTAATCGGTGGTTCAGTGCCATCCACAAAGGTGTTGGCCTTCATCACATCGAAATTTTCACGGCCAAAGGTTTTAATGTATTGAGGCTTTTGGGGTGTGAAATTATACGGACCGGCCAAGCCGACAAAGGCCCTGATCTCGCTGATATCGACACCAACCTCGTTAAGATAATGTTTATCAGTCACCAAAAGTGCACCGGTGTGGGCACCGGCGGAATGACCGGCCAATAATAATTCATTGGGATTGCCGCCATAATCAGCGATGTTGTCTTTCACCCAGGCAATGGCCAGGGCAATGTCCTCGATAAAGCTTGGGAATGTGCCTTGAGGGTACTTTATGTAATCGGGAATGACCACCATATAGCCTTTTCTGACCAGCGCATCGGCGACAAAATGATGTTGCTCTTTCGAGCCTTTATGCCAGCCACCACCATAGATGAATATCACCACCGGAACCTGGGTTTGATTTTTTTGAGGGTATATATTCAATGTTTGCCATTCCCTGGATCCGTAGGCTATGTCTTTTTCTGATTGAATGGGATGAGCGACCTTAATCGCGCTGTTATATAAAAACGAACCCACACCGGCTTGCGCCGTTTGGCCGAATAACCAGGACAAACCAAGAAATATACTAATCCCGATAACTACTTTCACCATGTCGAAAATCCTGAGTAAAAACTTCACTTTAGCAAAGACCTTGTGAAATTTAACTCAACGCAAAATACACCGATTTGCCTCCTAAAAATAAAGCCACCACAATCACCAACCCACCCAGGAAATTATGAATAAGGGTGTTTTTAAAGCGACCCAATAAATCCGAACGATTCATGATATACAATAAAAACCCGGCCAGCAAGGGCAGCAATAAGCCATTGGCAATTTGTGCAAACCAGATAATGGTGATGGGTTTGTAGCCGGATAATGACAACAGCAAGCCACTGAATAAGACCAGCATCCAAATTAGTTTGAATTTCAGGTTTTTGCCATCTGTTGGCCAGCCTAACATGCCAGCCACTGCATAGGCAGCGGACAGTGGCGCGGTAATGGCCGATGAAATACCGGCGGCAAACAGCCCCACGGCAATAAACACAGACGCCCAGGAACCGAGTAAAGGTTGCAGCTGGATGGACATATCCGCTGCAGACTGAATCTCGATGTGCCGGCCAAAAAAGGCGGTGGCCGCAGTGGCGACGATTGATAACGAGATTAAACCGCCCACACCAATGGAAATCAGGGTGTCTTTGCGCACCAGATTTATATTTTCAGGGTGATGCCATTTTGATTTGACCGCTGAGGCGTGCAGAAACAAATTATAAGGAACCACTGTCGTACCCACCAATGCAACAACCGCTAACCAGCCGCCTTCAGGCACCTGTGGCTTCATACCCTGGAATAATGCGAACCAATCAGGCCTGGTTAATATAAAAGTGGTCACAAAAGCCACGCTCATCAGCAATACCAAAGATATTAAAGCCCGTTCAAACACCTTGTAACTGCCCTGGATTAACACCATAAAGGCCACCGCCACAATCAGAATTGGCCAGGGAAAATCTGCGCCCGGCAGCATCGCTTCCAATCCCAATGCGGCCCCGGCGATGTTACCGCCTTCATAGGCGCCATTGCCGATAAAAATGGCCACCGTGACTAAAGTAAACACCAGGGTTTTATAGACCGGATTGGAAAACTGATTTTTTAACACCTCGCCCAGCCCGGATTGTGTAATTAACCCCAATCGTGCCGACATCTCCTGCAGCAACATACAGGCCACCACCGAAAACAACAAAGCCCACAATAAGGCGTAGCCAAAATTGGCACCGGCTAAAGTGCAGGTGGTGACTGTACCCGGGCCAATAAAAGCCGCCGCCACTAAACTGGCAGGGCCAATGGAAAAACGTGATTTTTTAACTCGATTCATTTAACCGAGTAGTATCCAGGTACCCAGGCCTAAGAAGGAAACGTAGCCAACGATGTCCGTCACTGTGGTCAGCACCACACCACCGGCAATGGCCGGATCAATACTTAAGCGTCGCAATAATACCGGCACCATGACACCTGCCAGCGCTCCGGCAATCAAATTAATGATTAATGCCAAAGCAATGACGACACCCATTTCGATGTTGTGATACCAGGCGATGATAATGGCAGAGAGTATCACCGCCCAGACCAGGCTGTTAATCACACCAATCATCACTTCACGGTTGAGTAAATTTTTAATGTTACCGCTGCCCACCTGGCCGGTGGCCATACCGCGTATCATCAGGGTCAAGGTTTGGGAGCCGGCAATGCCACCCATGGACGCCACAATCGGCATCAAAACCGCCAGTGCCGCCACTTTTTTAATCGCTTCTTCAAAAAAACCAATGGCAAACGCCGCCAGCAACACCGTCAGTAAATTTACTCCCAGCCAGACTGCCCGGCGTTTAGACGAGCTTAAGATCGGCGCGAACATATCGCCTTCTTCATCCAGACCGGCCATCCGCATAACCGAACGCTCGGCCTCTTCGCGAATCACATCGACCACGTCATCAATGGTGATGCGACCGATGAGTTGGTTTTTTTCATTAATCACCGGTGCTGAAATCCAGTCATTGTGCTCAAAGTCCTGCGCCACTTCACTGGCATGGGTGGTGTCCATAATCGCCGGTGCGTCTTCATCCACAATATCCCGTATCGGGGTTTTGGGGTCACAGGTCAGTAATGTTTCTAAGGGTACACGACCTTTATAGTGGCCTTTACGGCCCACCGCAAATAAGTCACCAATGGGCTTGGGGATATTTTCCCGAAAGCGTAAATAACGCAGAACAACATCCACATTAACATCGGTTCTGACCCGCATCACATCCGGATTCATGAGACCACCGGCGGTGTCTTCAGGATAGGACAACACCTGGTGCAACATATCCCGCGAAGTCTTGTCCATGGACAGCATCAGCTCATTGGAGACCTCTTCAGGTAAGTCAACAATGATGTCGGCCATATCATCCAGATCCAGATCGCGGGTGGCATCCACCAGCTCATCCGTATCCAGATGCTCAATCAGGCTGTCGCGCACCTCATCATGTAAGGACACCAGAACCTCACCCCGACACGACTCATCAATGAGTTCCCACACCTGAAAACGCTTATCACCGGGTAAAGACTCCAGAAACATGGCTGCTTCAGCACCGGGAATACCATTGATGATGCGCGAAACTGCGCCTAAATGGCCTTCTTCCAGAGCAGAGTGTAAGGCGTGGATTTCTTTTTCCGTGGTTTCGTTGGGTTGCGTTTCTGCCATTAAATTCTCTTTTATTATTGGTTATTGAGTGGTTTGGTGCTTTGTCTTACAATCGGGTATTATAGTGAGCCCCATTTAATTTACGTGATAACACCTTGAATCACAATATCATTTTTCAAAAAATTGAACCCGATGATTTACCTGAAGTGCTGGCGATGGAGCAACAATGTTACCCCAACCCGTGGCCTGAAAAAATTATGCAGGACTGTTTAAAGGCCGGGTATCAATGCCTTAAAGGACTGACAGAACAAGACCCGAGGATTTTATGCTACTCTTTTATGGTGATGGGTCATGAAGAAGCCCATTTACTGAAAATCACGGTTCATCCAGAATGCCAGAAGCAAGGCCTGGCGCAAGCGATGTTACAACGCCTGATGTTAATAGCCCGGATAAACCATGCCCGCAGAATCTGGCTGGAAGTGCGTGAAAGTAATGAGGCCGCCATCCGCTTTTACCGACGCGCCGGATTTAAAACCAAAGGCAAACGAAGAAATTATTATCGCTACCGGGACCAGCAAGGCCAAAAAATAAAAGAAGATGCTTTAGTCATGTGTTATCAGATGGTCTAAGCAAAAAACCCGCCAATTGACGGGTTTTTTGTCAATAATCAGGACTTATTCAAACCCATCTTTAAAAATAATATCCAGTTCGGGGCTGATATAAAGCACAAAACCATCGTGATCGCCGGCGCGTAAAGATGAGCTGTAATCATCTTCATACTGTAAAGGCGCATCTGCCTGTCCGCGGACATAATTCATTTCTTTGAAAAACACCAGGCCTGAATCATCACTCACGGCGTGATCAAGGGCTTGTGCGGATCCATTGAACAGAAAAGAATACTGCTCATTGGTGCTTAGGGTTTGGGTCAGATTGGTTAACGGATCTGCTGCAAACAGAGGCGCTGACCACAGCATATTATCGCCATCTACTGCGGTGCCGATAATTTGTCCCATGACATCCACATAGCCATCGGTGAATTGAAAGGCATTATAATCACCCACCACATACAGTGGTTCGCCCGCATGATTGGTCTGAATATCCGCAATCATATCAGCCAATGACTGAGCTTGGCTTAAACGCTTATTGCGCACCCGGTCGCCATCACCCGGATCATCGATGCCGCCCATTGAACGTAAATGAACATTAAGCACTTGAATGGGCATGGTATAGCTGGCTAACATAATATCCGCTGATAATTGTAACGGCGGGCGATCATGTAACAATGAATTGTCATAAGGGTTTATCTCATTTTTACCCAATTGCGTGATTTGCACATTGGTGACTACGCCGGCATCGTACAGATAACCCACATCAATACCGCCCTGGTCATTACCCTCAATTAAAGCGGCGGTGTAAGCAGGGCCACCCAAATTAGTAATTTCGGTGGCCAAATCATTCATCACATCGATGTTTTCCACCTCTTGCAGCGCCACAATGTGTGGTGATTGCATGTCATTAACAATGTAGTTGGCAAATTTAGCCAATCGACCGGCGTAAACAATCGGGTCTTCGACCTGGCCGTCATCTTCGTTGCCGGGGTCATTAACATCATTAAACAAACGGTACATATTCAAGGAGCCGATGGTTAATTCATCCGCTGATGCCGTCTGTGTGGTGTCAGGCAACACATTATCTTCAGTGACCACAACCACCGAAGGCCACAACTCATATTCATTAAAATCAAAACCAAACACGCCATACATGGTGACATGGGCACCGGCGTTATAACCGCCTGCAGGAACGGTAAAACCTAAACCGGAGACATCCACTTCGAGTAATTCCGGGTTGCCGTCATACACAGGCAAACCCATCACACCGGGATATTCAATGCCGGTTTCACGAAAAGCGCGGGTATCACCGGATTTGACCATGAAATCATCGCGATTAGCACCCACCCAATAAGAACTGTAAGAACTGCTGATGACGCCTTCTGGCATCACAAACCACATGCCTTCGACGCATTCATAGCCCATGGCTTCGGTACCACAGGGATAATCACCGGCAACGGTTGAGGGGTAACTTTGATCGAGGATTTTTGCCGCCGGCAAGTTGTTGCCCTGACTCTCAATTAATATGGTTTGGCTGCCGGGATTGGCAAACTCAGTAAAACCAAAAAACTCATCAATTTCACCGGTTACGGTGACTTCATCGCCCACCTGAACCGATGGCGCACCGCCTGTAAACACAAAAATGCCATTGGAAGTCAGATCATCCATATCATCGCGGGCATCGGGGGTCTGCATAAAAAACCCTGAATCACTGAGGACAGTAACAATATTGCTGGGGCTTTTAACCGTTTGGCCATCATAAGGTGAGGCTAAACCACTGCCCTGAATCTCAAAAATCTCAACGCTTGGATAACCCACCAGAAAACTAAAATCATAGTTAGCCGCCATATTATCCGGTGTGCCGTCAATATCCGTGATTTCACTCGCTACAACACTTACATCACAGGTCTCACCATCACTTAGATTTGAAGCGGGTGTTAACACCAACTGGCTCACCGCTGAGGCCGGTAAGCCACTTGAAAAATTCACTGATCCCGATGTTGAACAGGTCATGGTGACCGCAGAAGCGGTGGCATCGATGTCTTCTGAAAAGTTAATGGTGACTGTGGTATTTTCTGCCACACCAACCGCTCCATCGGTTGGAATCGTGGAACTCACAGTGGGCGGTACATCGCCCAAATTACCAGAAACCATTAATTGATCAAAAGCCAGTTCTTCATCTCCGGCATTAACAGAAACAATAACTTTAAGGTCCAAAGTGCTCCCGGTACCCGCAATGGCAAAGCCATACTCTGTCAGTGTTGCATTTAAACGACCGGAGGTACCATCAGATTCTCCGTTACAATCCGCATCTAATCCAATAGGTTCGTTAGATGTATCGCTTCCGTCTCCAGTAGGCTCCCAGGCAAAACAAATACCATCTACAAAACCACCACCATCAATTTGATACTGTACTTTCATATAATCAGTAGAATCATATTTGCTGGCACCAGTTCCGCCTTCATGACCTGCGGCAAATAAACCACTAAAAGCCAGATTAGAAGCGCCGCTAATATCAATTCCGGTTACATTTAACTCGGGTTCGTCCGTACCGCCTTCGCCGTCAACATCTTCAGCTGCCCAAAAATAAGTCCCATCATAGCCATTATAAGCACCCGCACTAATTGGCAAACCGACACCATCTGTCCTCAACCAGTAGTCGCCGCCACCATCGGTAAATTCCGGCGTCGATGTATAACGCACACCTTGGCCATCGTCTTCAAAAGACTCACTCCAAACCTCAGCGGCTTGAATTGAACATATACTGGCGGTTAATAATGCCACCGCTGTCAACTGACTTAATGTATTTAACTTCATTCCGACCTCTTTAAAATAAAATTGTGAGAATAGCCGTTTCATGTAACAGGCTAATGACAAAGACCCAATGATTATACAAAAGACAGAAAAAAGGCGGTAAAAAAACCGCCTTTTTTTGGATGATTTAAATAGAGAGACCTCTGAATAAGTCGTGAATTAAGTAAAAATGTCTGAAATCCTGAATTTCTGCGTCAAAAAACTTAGTAATAGCTATTGCTATTACTTGCGCTTCCTTCCTTGAACTTCAAAATTTCAATCATTTTTTCAATAAACCAGACTTATGCAGAGGTCTCATAGAATCAGTCCGCAAGTTTTTGATTGCTTTGTGTCAACTCATCATATAAAGCCTGCGGAACACGATCGCCGTATTCTTGTAAGAATTCAGCGACAGACTTGTTTTCTTTTTGCCAGCCGTCAACTTCAACAGCCAGTAAAGCTTCCAGCACATCGCTGTCTAAGTCCAAATCTTCCGTATTTATGTCATTGGCTTTTGGCATCAGACCAATGGCAGTTTCATGGGCTTCAGCGGTGCCCTGACAGCGACCGATAATCCACTCAAGAACCCGCATATTTTCACCAAACCCAGGCCACATAAAGCCACCGTCTGCATCTTTACGAAACCAGTTAACTGTAAAGACTTTGGGTAACTTATCCGCTTTGTCCTGCATGGAGATCCAGTGGCCCCAGTAATCACCAAAATGATAACCACAAAAGGGCTTCATCGCCATTGGATCGCGGCGAACCACACCCACCTGACCGGTGGCAGCGGCGGTGGTTTCAGAGGCCACCGTGGCGCCCATCAACACGCCATGATCCCAGTTTCTGGCTTCATTCACCAGCGGTACCAAAGAGGCGCGACGACCGCCAAAAATGATGGCACTGATGGGCACACCGCTGGCGTTTTCTGAGGCCGGAGAATAGCTCGGGCAGCGCTTGGCCGATACGGTAAAACGTGAATTTGGGTGGGCTGCCGGACCATTGGCCGGATCAAAAGGTCGACCTTGCCAATCGACCGCAGGAATGCGATCGTCCAAGCCTTCCCACCAGGGTTGTTCATCGGCAGTTTGCGCCACATTGGTAAAGATGGTGTCCTGATACAACATCGCCAGGGCATTGGGGTTGGTGTCTTTGGCGGTACCCGGTGCCACACCGAAAAAGCCCGCTTCGGGATTAATGGCCCATAAGCGGCCATCTTCGCCGGGACGCATCCAGCAGATATCATCACCGACGGTGGTGATTTCCCAGCCATCCTGTAAATAACCTTCCGGTGGGATCAACATGGCTAAATTAGTTTTGCCACAGGCCGATGGAAAGGCTGCCGCCACATAATGTTGGTCACCGGCGGGGGTTTTAATGCCCAAAATTAACATGTGCTCAGCTAGCCAGCCTTCATCTTTGGCCTGGTAAGAAGCGATTCTGAGGGCATGGCATTTTTTACCAAGTAAAGCATTGCCGCCATAGCCTGAGCCGTAGCTTTTAATGACACGTTCCTCCGGGAAGTGCATAATAAAGCGACGATCAGGATCGAGTTCGCCGGTGGAGTGTAAGCCTTTGACAAAGTCACCTTCCCGTTCAATTCGTTTTAAGGCGTCATCACCCATGCGCGTCATTAAACGCATATTCTGCACCACATAGGGGCTGTCGGTGATTTCCACACCGCATCGGGAAATCGGTGAATCAATGGGACCCATGCAGTAAGGAATAACATACAGCGTACGTCCTTGCATACAGCCTTTGAATAAATCATCCATTTTTTGATGGGCTTGTTGTGGATCCATCCAGTGGTTATTGGGACCGGCATCGGCTTCTTCAGGTGTGCAAATAAAGGTCAGATGCTCCACCCGTGCCACATCTTTGGGGTCGGATAAGTGCAAAAAGCAGTTGGGATGGGTTTCTTCATTCAAGCGCTTAAAGGTGCCGTCTTCTAACAGCTGATGGTTGAATGATTCATCTTCAGCGGGGCTGCCGTTACACCAGTAGATGTCATCGGCTTGGGTTAATTCTGCGACTTCCTTAACCCAGTTGGCCAAGGCTTGGTTGGATGTGCTCATGGAATTGTATCTGGTTGAGAAAATTGGGTGCAAACTTTAACGCCAACAGCCCGTAAAAGCAAGCTTTCAAGCCCCTTTTACCTGTGGCATGTCGTTTTATTTTATTCTGTCTAAGATACCCTGCAGCTCATCACTGTTGTGATAATCGATGACCAGTTGACCTTTACCGCCGGTTTTTTGTTTAAGCGCAACTTTCGTGCATAGTTGTTCACTGAGTTGCTGTTCCAAATGTCGCACATCGGCGCTTTTCTGTGGTGTTTCTTTGGTTTTCCTGGGACTTGGGTTTTTAATCGATTTAACCAGAGTTTCGGCCTGACGTACGCTTAGTTTTTTGGCGACAATTTCCTGTGCGGCCTGAGACTGTTGGCTTTTTTCTAAGCCCAGTAAACAACGGGCATGCCCCATTTCCAGTAAGTTTTCATTAAGCAGTTTTTTCACCGCATCGGATAAATCCAATAAGCGCAACAAGTTACTCACTGCCGTTCGTGAACGTCCCACCGCTTCTGCCGCCTCGCCATGGGTTAATGAAAATTCTTTAATTAAACGAGCCAATGCCTGGGATTCCTCTAAGGGGTTAAGGTCTTCGCGCTGAATATTTTCAATCAGCGCCATGGCAATGGTTTGCTGATCATCGATGTTTTTCACCAGCACCGGCACTTCTGAAAGTTTGGCCATTTTGGCGGCACGCCAACGGCGCTCACCGGCGACAATTTCATACTTCCGGCTGCTGATTTGACGCACCACAATCGGCTGAACAATGCCTTGTGATTCAATCGAATCAGCCAACTCACGCAACTTATCATCATCCATAACAGTTCGTGGCTGGTATTGGCCGGCTTGTAACTGACTGATGGCCAGCGTTTGCAATTCGTTGCCATCAATAGCCGGTTCTGTGTCGGTATTTTTAGAAGCCAACAGGGCGTCTAAGCCACGACCTAAACCGGTTTTACGTTTGGTTTTTTTAGTGGTTTTTTTTGAAGTTTTATTAGACTCTGCCATGATTTCTCCTGATGATTTCGCTGGCTAATCCTTTGTACGCCACTGCGCCACGGGACAGTGGGTCATATTCAATGGCTGATACGCCAAAGCTGGGAGCCTCGGCGACTTTAACATTACGCGGCACCACTGTGGTAAAGACTTTATCGCCGAAATGCTCGCTGATTTGTGATGCCACGTCATTGGCTAAGTTATTACGGCCATCAAACATGGTTCGCAATAAGCCTTCTATGATTAAGTCCGGATTAACCGATTGTTGCACCCGTTCAATGGTGTCCAGTAGTGAGCTCAGACCTTCCAGGGCATAATATTCACATTGCATGGGAATTAAAACACTGTCCGCAGCGGTCAGGGCATTAATGGTCAAAATACTTAATGAAGGTGGGCAGTCAATCAAGATATAGTCATAGTGGTCAACGATATCTTCAAGCTGTTTTTTTAAGGCCTGTTGTGGGTTGTCACCATCCATCAGCTGTAATTCTGCCGCTGTCAGATCTGTGTTAGCACCAATCACATCAACGCCATCGGTTTTAATAATGACCTCGTCAGCCGCACATTCTGATAACAGTAACTCACAAGCTGAGGTTTCCAGGGTTCTTGAGTCAACACCACAGGCCATGGTGGCATTACCTTGTGGATCCAAATCAACCAATAAGACACGGTGTTTCAGTTGTGCCAAACCAAATGCAGTATTAACGGCGGTGGTGGTTTTTCCGACCCCGCCTTTTTGGTTGGCAACGGCGATAATTTTGGCTTGCTGGCTCATAGATTATTTCAGGTTTTCTTCATGTATTGATAGAGTGTTCTTTGTGCCGATAAATAAGGTACATCGAGAATCAACTCTGACACTTGATTAAAGTCAGAATCGTCATTAAGCGGTTCCTGTTTTGGTCCTTTCATGGCCATAAAACGACTGTGTCTATCGCCCAGAGACGCGGTTAAAGACAAAAACCGATTTACCTCGGCAAACGCCCGTGATATTACCACATCAAATTTTTTATCGGGAATAAAATTTTCCACACGATCGTGAATGACTTCTATGTTATCCAGTGACAATTGTCGCTTTACATGTTTTAAAAATCGCGTTTTCTTGGCCACAGTATCTATTAAAGTCACTGATGATTGTGGTTTAAACAGTGCCAGAATAATGCCCGGCAAACCACCACCGGTGCCGACATCAATGATAAGTTTACCTTTTACATGGCGAACCACTGCCGCTGAATCCAGGGCGTGCTGAACGACCATGTCATGCCAATCGGTGATGGCGGTTAAGTTATAGGTTTTATTCCATTGCCGAAGTAACTGTAAATAGTCCATTACAGGTCGGCTCTTGGCCATGTCCAAACCCAGTTTTTGCAAACCTGTATTGAGTCGTTGTTCAGCAGTCTCTTTTGATTTGGCTTCGTTCATTGTCAAAAATAGCTTAAAATGTGACTTTTAACCCATGATTTGAACCCCACATACAGGTAAGCTGTCTAAGATGCGTGGTCAATGCCCATATCATGGCGTATTAATTAATGATCAGTGCATTTAATTCACCTCAATTTGTTTATAATTGGCGGTGTGAATGATGCAAGACGTCTCATTTAAATTTAGATGATAACAAAAACAAACGAGTAAGACATGAATTTTGATAAAGCAAGACACAATATGGTGACCCAACAAGTGCGATCCTGGGAAGTTCTCAACAAAGACATTCTGAATGCCATGTTAAATGTCCAACGAGAAGAATTTGTTCCGGTTTCTCAGCGTAAACTGGCTTTTGCCGATATGCCCTTACCGATTGGTCATGATCAGTACATGATGAAACCGGTGGTTGAGGGTCGTTTGTTGCAGTCGCTGGAACTAAAACCCGATCAGCGGGTTCTGGAAGTCGGTACCGGTAGCGGTTATTTAACCGCGCTGTTAGCGACATTAACGGACCATGTTCATACCATTGACATTCACCAGGATTTTGTTGATGCCACCCGTCAAAAACTATCGGATCAAGGGATTGAAGAAGTGACCCTGGAGCAGGCTGACTTTTTCGATTTTAAAGCACCGGTTAAATATGATCATGTTATTCTCACAGGCTCGTTAAAAAAATTGCCGGGATTTGTCTTTAACTGGCTTAAAGAAAACGGTCAGGTGTTCGTTATTATCGGAGAGGATCCGGTGATGGAGGCGCGCATTTATACCGCCCCGGACAAATACACCACCTATTTTGATACCATGGTGGCGCCATTGATTCAGCCTCAAGACGACAATCAGCCTTTCAACCTCTAAAATTTAATCCTTATTATGATAAAAAAATTATCCCTTATTGGTTTGCTCATAGCCGGACAGGTCAATGCCGCCAGTTTACTGGACGTCCTGAATGAAGCCTTAGAACAAGACCCTCAACTGCGTGCTGCAGAATATAACTTAAAAGCCAGTCAGGAAACCAAAAAACAGGCGCGGGCTAATTTTTTGCCCCAGGTCAATGGCAGCTGGAATAAACAATGGGGTGAAACAGAATCTGAGCTGGATATTATCGGCACAATTGATATTCCGGACACCGATCAATACGGTTGGCGTGTGTCCTTAAATCAATCGGTTTATGATCATGCCAATTACGTCCAAATGGACCAGGCGAAATTAGAAGGCTTGCGTGGGCGCGCTACTTATGATGTGGCCCGTCAGGACTTTTTAATTCGTGTGGCACAAAGCTATTTTAATGTGTTAACTAACATTGATGTGGTTAAATTTGCCATCGCCGAAGAAAAAGCCATCGAACAACAGTTGCAACAAGCTGAACAACGCTATGAAGTGGGCTTATCGGCGGTTACCGATGTTCATGAAGCCCGAGCGCAATATGACTCGGCCCGTGCCAATGTCATTAACGCCCGTAATGTGTTGGATGACAGCCGTGAGGCTTTATTTGAAATCACCCAAACCTATTATGAGGAACTGGCGGCTTTACCGGCTGATATTGAGGAATTACAACTACCGGAGAAAGACCTGGCTTTTTGGGAATCTCTGGCGTTGAACAACAACCCCAATTTAGCGGTCGCTGAGATTGATGCAGAGCTGGCAGAAAAAAATATTAGCCTGCAAAGAAGCGGACACTTTCCCAGCGTTGATTTATCTGTTGCGCGTAGTAATAATGTGACTGGTAATGTGGCACTTCGTGATCCCCAAACCCAGGAAATATTTGCCACAGGCTCTCAGGAAACCGACAGCACCTCAGCCCAGTTAACTGTTACTGTACCCATTTTTTCCGGTTTCCGGGTCAGTTCCTTAACGGACGAAGCCCGTTTTCGTTATCAGGCTGCCATGGAGAACTTAGATCAGGTCACCTTCTCAACAGTACGTAATGTCCGCAACGCTTTGCGTAATGTGGAAGCCGGATGGCTTTCTGTTCAGGCCAGAGAGTTGGCCGTGGTGTCGGCTAAAAGTGCCGAAGAAGCCACTGCTGCCGGCTTTGAAGTGGGAACCCGTAATATTGTTGAAGTATTAAATTCACAGCGCAGTCTGTATCAGGCGCAGCGTGATTATTCCCGTGCCAAGCATGATTATTTAATGAATATCCTGAATTTAAAACGCGCCGCCGGCACCTTAACTCAGGATGATGTGTTGTTAATTAATCAGTTGCTAACTGCTGAACAAGCTTAACTAATAATTGGGTATCGGTTTCACTGATATCAATAATTTGAAATCCGGCAAAAGTCAGACCACTGTCCTGGTGGTCTGACCAGATGCATTCAGCCCCCATCTCAATCGTTTTTGGTGCCAATTCTTTTAATTTCACAGATAATTGTAAAATCATGCCCGGTTTAACCACTTCTCGCGTGGACAATAAAAATCCATTTTCAGAAATATCCACAACCCGTCCAATGACGACATCTGTCATCACATTAGACACCTGAGAACCGGTGCCTGGATGAACACGAATATGGGCTCTTTTTTCTACCATTACATACCTCGAAATTAAGCGGCCATTTTTTTAAGCCGATTCATAATACGACCCAAGGCTTTTTTAATATAGCCGCCTGAATCCAGTTCCACTTGAACAATATTTTTGCGACTCATGTCAATCGCCATTCGTGCCAGACCCATTTTATGCGGATGACGACCCGCCAAATCAACCAGCAACACCCGTTCACTTAAGGTGCTGACCCAAGACAGTTTTCGTCGAATGACATCGCCGCTTTGGCCGGCTTTAAAATCAAACAAGCTGCCATAAGGAACCTGAATAATATGATCAACCAATTTCTTCTCACGATCATTGAGCGATCTGATTTCTTCAATTTTCTTAACCGATTCAGCTTCTTTTTTCTGTTCTTTGGATGCCTTGTCAATCGACAGAACTTTGTTCAGTTTCGGTGGTGTTTTTTGTTCCTGTTTTTGATTGGCTTCTTGCCACTTGAAACAAGCATGGAGATTGTCTTTGGTGGTCATGCGGTCACGTTTGGAAAAGCCCAGTTCATCCATGGTCTCATCCAAATGGCGCATGGCGGCTAATTTCTGTGCACCTGAGAGTTGTTTAAATTTCTCCCGGTTTCCAATTTGCGACAACACTTTGGCGGTATTTATATTGGCTTTCCATTGTTCGGAATCCTCGCCTTCCCTGAGCATGGTTAACGTCAAGGCATCCTTGCTGACATGCTTCACCACATCACGCACAAATTTAACTTCGCAGTCTTTCAGAATTTTATCCAGTTTTTCGTTGACCTTATCCTTGGTCAGCTGCATTTTTTCTTTGCCCTGTGCGGCACTGACCCATTTTTGTTCTGCTTTAGTCGCCCGATTTTCAGTGACTTCCAGAAAGTCGGACAAATCCCTTAAAGCTTTAACAAACCCCTCGCGACTGCCATCAAAATCCTTGGCCGCATGATCACTGAACTGATGAACCTGTTTAATCACATCTGTGCCATACCAGCGTTGTGAGGTTTGCAGTAACAATTCCATAAACTGGCGTGCCGGATGTTCCTGATCGGAAAAGAAGGATTCATCTTTAACCGCGGTTTTAATCAAGGGCACATTAATGGCATTTAAAGAAGACCGAATGTCCTTATCAATGCGATTATCTTCATGAATTTCATCGTAAATCATGCCCATCAAATCGATGGTTTTGTGCTGCTTCTCAGAGAGCTCAGGGTAGTAATTACCGGTGTTGTTGCGCACCCGTTCGGTTAGCAGGCGTTTTAAATCACTCAAATTACGGGAATTGGCTGAAATACCGGCATCCTGTTCAATCTGGTTTAATGCCTCATCAAAATCGCTGCCTGAAACTACATGTTGAGGCGGTGATGATTGATCACTGCTTGATTGATTGAGACTTGGACCGCCGGATTGGGGTTTGTCAGTGTCATAGTCAGGTCGATAATCATGGCCCTGCGATTGTCCCTGCTGTTTCGCCAATAGTTTAAAGATGGAATTAACCAGTTGTTGCTCTTCTGCATGAGATCCGGCTTGTTTTGTTGGCGACACTTGTTGTGTGCTTGCTTTTTGTTTGTCCTTCTTTATATTGGCACTGCCTTTGGCCGGTTTTTTATCATCCTTTTGCGTGGGTTTTGATTCTTTTTCAGGTGGTTTTCGGGCTTGAGACGCTTTTACTTCGGGTTGTAAATTAGGCAATATACCGGCAGCAATTAAGCGCTCATTGAGCTGATGGTAAACTTCACTGATGGAACCATGTAATGACTTCTGTAATGCTTCTATCAGCTTTGTTTTGACTGTTTCGCTCCAGTTCATCGGCTTCAGGGCGTGACTCATTAACCACACAATGGCCGCCGGTGAAAAGGGCATATTTGTTTTATCAATGCGCTCATCGCCAAACACCACATTCATGCGTTTTTCCAACAGGTATAATTCGGTGTGGCCGGCAATTTCAAGGGTTGAATCCAGTTGCGTTAAGGATAAGCTTATTGACAACTCTTCGTCTTCGACTAAAGCCAAGGACATTTTTTTATCCGACTTATTGACTTCAGCAGAAATAAAATCAGGCATTTGCTTGGTTTGCTCACGCACTTCCTGACGCAAGCGTTTTTCCTGCTCTTTTAAATCACGGTATTGATTAAAAAACACATGTTCTTTTTGGTTGCTGTCGGCATTTTGTGCCAGTTGAAACAGCTTATTCAATGTCAACTTAATGGCCTCTGACAGGCTCTGTTGCAATTGCTTGTCAAAAATAACAATTAGTTCTTTCAGTAATTGATTTCGATTCATCATATCCCGATTCTCAAGTCACACACCCGCAGACGAACATACCTCAATTTCGCCGTCTGTATCAAAACAAAATACTAAAAGGTCTCCATGAATGCAAGTATTTTTGTTTGTCCATCAAACCACTGTGCATAAAAAAGCCGCTGTCTTAAGAAAAACAGCGGCTAATAGATTTACAAATGGGTTATGTTATTTTGTTGGATAGGTTGGCCATTTAACCCCTGAAAACTGTTCCAGGCAGCGCACCACCTGACAACTGTAGCCAAATTCATTGTCATACCAGCAGTATAAAATCACATTATTGCCCTCGACAATGGTGGCCACTGAATCAATGACACAAGCCTGACGTGAACCGACAAAGTCAGTGGAGACCGCTTCTGTGGAGATGGTATAGCCGATTTGTTGCTGGAGCTTTGAGTGCAATGACTTATAACGTAAAAACTCATTGAGCTCTTCTAAGGTCACTTCTTCATTGAGTTGAATATTCAGCATCGCCATCGATACATTCGGCGTCGGTACCCGAATGGCATTGCCCGTCAGTTTTCCTGATAATTCCGGCAACACACGCGCCACTGCTTTGGCAGCACCGGTGGAAGTCAGTACCATGTTTAATGCAGCGCTGCGACCCCGTCGATCCTTTTTATGATAGTTGTCAATCAGATTCTGATCATTGGTGTAGGCATGCACGGTTTCAATATGACCATGATTAATGCCATATTTATCGTTCAGACATTTTAACACCGGTACAATGGCATTGGTGGTACAGGACGCGGCACAAATCACTTCTTTGTCCGGGGTGATCTGATCATGGTTGATACCGTAAACAATGTTCGGAATATCACCTTGAGCGGGTGCCGTTAACAGCACTTTTGCGGCACCGGGCCGTAAATGGCCGCGCAGGCCTTCTTCATCTTTCCAGACGCCGGTGTTATCCACAATCATGGCATCGTTGATTCCGTATTCAGTGTAATCGATGTCCTGGGGTGAATTGGCATAAATAATTTGCACTTCATTGCCGTTAATGACCAGTTTATTCTGATCATGTAAAACCCGAATGGTGCCGTGGAATTTACCGTGTACAGAGTCTTTTCTTAACAAAGCCGCTCGTTTCTCCAGGTCGTTTTTCTGCCCGGTGTTACGCACCACAATGGCCCGTAAAACCAAGACATCTCCGCCACCGGTTTTATCAATCAACAAACGCGCCACCAGGCGACCAATGCGACCAAAACCATACAGCACCACATCCTGTGGTTTCTCTAAGGGCTTTTTATCCGAGCCGATTAAATGTGCCAGCTCTTCTTTAACATAAGTATCCACATCAGACTGCTCAATGTCATCATAGCTGTTGGTTTTAAAGTAGCGGTACACCATTTTACCCACATCAATGTGCGCAGGCCCTAAAGGCAAGGCCGCAATGGCTTTAATAAAAGGGTAGGTTTCGTATTCACTCAGCTCATTGCCCTCAACCTGACGCACAAAGCGATGCGCTTTCATCAGGTCAGTCACTGACTGGTTAATCATACTTTTACCGTACATATAAAGGGACACATTACGGCGACGGTATAACCGCCCGATCAGGGGAATCATGCCCTCGGCCAGGGCTTCTCGTTCTTTCCAGTCAGCAAAAAATTCAGTGGGCAGGGGTCTGTTGTCTTCACTCATGGCAGGATGCCTCAGATTTTAGATGTTAAAAATACCCCATTGGCATTATGGCTTCAGGGGGTGATTAAATCGGCGCATATTCTACCATCAAAAGCCCCTATCAACCAGATTACTCCGGCTTTTCAGGTTTTTATAGCCTAATCCGGCCAAAAAGCCTTCTACCCAGGTCACCCAGGGATCCTGATTACTAACCACTTTTTCATTCACCGGTCTAAATGCTGTCCAATAGGGTGTACCGTCCTTTAAAAACAACAGGTATTGACCGCCAAATTCATAATAATGTGAATTGCAGGCGCCCGGTCGCGTTCTCCTGCTGTCCAGATAGGGCACCTGACCGCGGTTATCTAAGTTTTTTGAAACTTCACGGCCCTTAATGCGTTTGTTCATGCCAATTCGGTAGGCCTCACCACCTTTTATCTTTTGATCGATTTCAAACAAAGCATAATCCTCACCATCCGACTGCCCAAAACCAATCACTGTGGCAATAACAATGGCCTCACTTTGCACAATCATGTCTTCAGTCGTCAAATCCTCAACAGGAGAGCAAGCCATGACATCGCCGGACATTAAAAAACCAAGAAACCAACCATACGTTCTTAAACCTGCTAACCAGCAATTGTTAATGGGGTACAAAAACATATTCTCTAAAATTAAGAATCGGATTGTTATTGGCATCACAATTGAGACTGACGCCTTTTTCCAACATCACATTTTTTTGTTGAATAATTTGCCCATTTTTAATCAATGTCTTTGATTGACACCGGTATGTAGTACTGGCGGATTCACTATTAGTTGCTTTATGAACGACAAGTTCATCAGTAAAAACCATTTGATGAACCAATTTATCTATATGTTCAACCGCTTCATGACCGGTAACATTTAACCCTTGACTGCTCTCAAAGCGAACATTATTTCTATGATGCATGCGTTGTGATTGATCAGCAAAACGAAACCAATAAGTGACTCCAGAGAAGACCTGACCTTTTTTGTTATCAATGATGACTTCGGGGTTCCCTGTTAAAACCATCTCCTGGCCACCACTCAATAACATTTGATCAGAAATTTCGACTTGATTTTTAGACCATGCAACATCACAAAAAAGAATAAAAACCAATAAAACAATTCTCATATCCTTAACTCTCTACATATAGAATTAATTTTCTAAAAAGTTTTTACTAAATATTAGCATAAACCCGTGGTGCATTTAGAAAATAGTTGAAAAACAAGAAGTTACTCATAGCAAAATGCGGTATATTAATAAGTCTCAAAACTTTAAAATTACCAATACTATGAGTAACTTAGAATCCAGTTATATCAAAATTCTATCTGTTTTACAGCTATTAAATCCAAAATCTAACTTTCTGAATCAAATCAGGACACCAAAACTATCAGACATTGAGGTGATAGCGCTGATATTGACTGCGGAATATCTGAATATCGATTCTGAAAGGGAGCTGTTTCGGCGTTTACCAAAACGATTAAGCGAGTGCATTGAGCGGTCAGTTTATCACCGTAGAAAGAAACGATTATTCTTTTACATTGAATCACTTAGGGAACAAATGGCAGAGCAAATGACCCAGGGAGAAAACCACTATATCATCGATTCTATGCCCCTTGAAGTTTGCAAAATGAGTCGCTCAAACAGGTCAACTATTTGTAGTGAAGATATCAAAACATCTCCCAACCACGGTTATTGTGCCTCACAGCAAATGCACTTTTATGGTTACAAATTACATGCGGTCTGTTCTTCAGCAGGCGTCTTCAAACACTTTGATTTAACCCCTGCATCGGTACATGACATCCACTATTTGAATGATCTTAAACATTTGATGAGTGATTGCGAACTAAATGGTGATAAGGGTTACTTGAGTCACGATGTACAAATCGATTTGTTTGAATCATGCAATATCAAGTTACATGTGCCTATGAGAAAAAACCAAAACAATTACAAGGAGTTACCTTGGATTATGCGGAAAACCAGAAAGCGTATTGAAACCTTATTTTCTCAGCTTTGTGATCAATTTATGATTCGCAGAAACTATGCAAAATCATTCAAAGGCTTTGCCACCAGAGTTCTTGCAAAGCTCACTGCACTAACCACAATTCAGTGGATTAACTACCTCGAAAACAGAAATATTAACAACCTAAAAATCAAAATTGCCTAAATGTACCACGGGTTAGCATAAACATAAAAATAAAATAATTGCTTCCAACATAAAAACCCAGTAGAATGCGCGGCTGACTGAGGAGTGGTAGTTCAGTTGGTTAGAATACCGGCCTGTCACGCCGGTGGTCGCGGGTTCGAGTCCCGTCCACTCCGCCAGTTTTTCAATTTTCCTTAAAATGACGATCCGGGTTGTTTTAAAAATTCTTTTTCTGCTTCTGTTGATTCCCGCCCCAGGGCTTTGTTGCGGTGTGGATAGCGGCCGAATCGATCGATAATGGCTTTGTGCTGTTGGGCAAAATCCAAACTGCCAGCATCGCCCAGTGCTTTAAATAATTTCACCGATTGAACCTGAATGGCTTTAGATTCACTGTGCATAAAAGGCATAATCAGAAATTTTGCATGGTCTTGGGGTAGTTTGAGGTAATCACAATGCCGCAGGGCTTCCTGGGATAGCACTAAAGCCATACCATCTGAGGCAAATGCCTGCGCCTGATCTCTGAACAGGTTTCTGGAAAACTGATCGAGGACAATAATTTCTGCTAATCGGCCTGCTATCGTCTCACGCCAGTCGCTGAGCTCGCCGGCCGCTGCTTGTTGCCAGGTGTTAAAAAACCGGCTTCGGATGTCATCATCAAAGCTGTTATCTTTTTTAAACCATTGCGCCGGTTTTAGACCGTACCAAAAATCTAAAACCTGTTGTGCGCCTGGGTGATTACTTGTGCTCATGATCTGTTCTTTGTTGATTGAAACCAATATTATAGTTTATATGACTTAAAATATTAGGTATCATGTTTGGTTTTTAAGCTTAGCCTGATTATGAGATTACTTGCCATTTTCTTCGTTGTTTTATTGACTGCCTGTCACTCTTTACCCAGTGAAAAAACCACCGGCGATGCGGATACAAATAGCGTGTTGACTAAGCCGGATCCGCACTCCATGGCGAACTTTGAGGATGTGGCCATTCATCACATCAATTTAGAACTTAAAGCTGATTTTGACGATCAAGAGCTCAAGGGCCATGTGGTCATTCACTATAAAAAGTTAAAACCGGATGTGAAATACATGGTTTTAGATACCCGCGATTTAAAAATTCGGCGGGTTTCTACGACTGACAGTAATCAGTCTTTATCCTGGAGAATGGGTGAACCACAAGCACCCTTAGGCAGCGCATTGCGCATTAAATTACCGGACAATGGCGAGGCCATTAAAATTGATTACCACACCAAACCCCAGGCCACCGGATTACAATGGCTTAACCCGGCACAAACCGCCACTGGTGAGCATCCCTTTTTATTCTCACAATCCCAGGCCATTCACGCCCGTAGCTGGATTCCCCTTCAGGACACCCCGGCGGTACGTTTTACATACCAGGCGAAGATAGAAGTGCCCGAAGGGTTACGCGCCGTCATGAGTGCCGAGAACAGCCCCGAACTCAATCCCGAAGGTATTTATAATTTCAACATGCCGCAAGCGATTCCATCCTATTTAATGGCGATTGCGGTGGGCGATCTGGCCTATAAAAAAATCAGTGAGCATGTGGCGATTTTCGCTGAACAGCCGTTTTTAGAACCGGCTGCCTATGAGTTCGCCAAGACCGAAGACATGATTGATGCCACCAAAGAACTGTATGGTGAATACCAATGGGGTGATTATGACCTGTTGGTGTTGCCACCGAGTTTTCCTTTTGGCGGTATGGAAAATCCGCGCCTGTCCTTTATTACACCGACGGTGATTGCCGGTGACCGATCGCTGGATTCACTGATTGCCCATGAACTGGCGCATTCCTGGTCGGGCAATCTGGTCACCAACGCCCGCTGGTGTGACTTATGGCTGAATGAAGGTTTTACGTCATATATTGAAGCGCGTATCACCGAAAAGGTCCACGGGCAAGAGCGCATGATTATGGAGGCCGCCCTGAATTTACAGGGTTTGCAAAAAGAAATGGCCGATCTGCCTGAAGCTGAGCAGCGTTTATCCACCTGTGAAGTGGAACTCGACAGTGAAGATGTGTTCAGTGGTGTGGCCTATGATAAAGGCCGTTTCTTTTTAGAGTGGATGGAAAAGCAGGTGGGCCGGGCTGAATTTGATGCTTTTTTAAATCAGTACTTTGATGATTTTGCCTTTCAGAGTGTCACCAGCAAACAATTCTTAACTTATTTGCAGCAAAACCTGATATCAAAATATCCGGACAAATTGCCCTTAAACACGGTCAAAGAATGGATTTACGGCCCGGGTTTGCCCGATGTTTTATATGTGCCGGTGACCGATCGCTTTGAATCCATTAACGATGACATCGCAGCCTGGCAAAATGGTCAGCTTAAACTGTCTGACATGGACACTAAAAATTGGACCACGCATGAATGGCTGCATTTTTTACGCGCCTTACCCGAACCGTTGGATCAAAAAACCATGCGAGCACTGGATCAGACCTTTGATTTCACGCACAGTCAAAACAACGAAATCGCCCATGACTGGTTATTGCTCAGTATCCAGAATCGATACCAGGTTGCCTATGACCGGTTGATTCAGTACCTCAACGATATCGGCCGCATGAAATTAATTGTGCCGTTATATGAGGCGATGATGGAAACCGATGACTTAACAGAACTGGCGAAACGCATCTATGAAAAAGCCCGCCCTGGTTATCACCCGTTGGCACAGCAGGCGGTGGATCCGGTGGTGAAATATGCAGACGATGAGTCCTGATGTCTTTCAAAGTTAGGCCGATCTTATGTTTCTTTTATTAGGAACGGCCTCTTTAAAGCGATTGACCAGCAACAAGGAAATCACGGCGGTACCGGCAAAGCCCAGGGCAATGGGCCATAAGGTGCCGTCTAATTGCTGTGAAATGGCAATGCCAATCACCGCGGCTAAAAAGGTTGAAATACTGCCAATCACCGAAGCCCCCATACCGGCCACTTCACCCACCGGAAACATGGCAATCGCCATGACATTCCCAAACACCAGACCCACGCACATATTAATCAGCGCCACCGCCATGACAAACAGCCATAAGGGTGGTAAACCACTGTACATAAACATGAAACCAATATGCAGCATATTGATGGCAACCAGCGCCATCAAAGCATACAGCGTTACCCGCATGGCACCGAAACGCATGACAATCTTTGAGTTAATAAAAGCCGCCAGGCCAAAAAACAAGGCCAGTAAACCAAAGATGTAGGGAAATTTATCCGGCACCCCGTATAAATTGGCAAAAATTTGTTCAGCACTGTTGAGATAGGCCATAAAGCCACTGAATATCACACCACTGACCACCGCGAAGACAATCGCTAAAGGCTCTGTTACCACCTGGATAAAAGAGGCCTTTAAGCGTGACAGTCGCAACGGCTTTTTATTGTGCAGAGCCAAAGATTCCGGTAAACGTAACCAGGACCATAGAAGTACAGCCAGACCAAAACCCAAAAACACATATAAAATTAAATGCCAGTGACCCAGCCACAACAATAAACTACCCACCGTAGGCGCAAACACCGGTACCAGAATAAAAATCAGCATCACCAGCGACGTGACTTTGGCCATTTCATCGCCCTTGAAAAAATCCCGGGTGATGGCATTAATCATAATTCGGGCGGCTGCGGCTCCGACACCCTGCAAACCCCGGGCCAGTAAAAATACCCAGTAATCATCGGCCACCAACAACCAGAAAGAGGCACCGATATAGACCAATAAGCCGAAAATAACCACCGGTTTACGACCCACGGAATCAGAAATCGGCCCATAAATAATCTGCACCGAAGCAAAGCCCAGCATATACGCACTGACAATCCACTGCTGCATATTGGCTTCCTGCAGACCAAAAGAAGCCAGAATTTCCGGCATCGCCGGTAACTGCAAATCAATGGTCAGAGCGCCTAACGAACTGAGCATGGCCAGCAGCACAATGAGCTCGAAATAGAAAATTTGTTGTTGGTTTTTTTTAAGTTTCATTCTTGTTTTTATTCGCTAAAAAATAAAAGCCGTTACCCAATAAGTAACGGCTTTTTATAGTTTACACGGTTTGACTTAATCGCCGGATAATATCACATCATCATAAAATTGGATATTATGCTGCGCACACATGGATTTAACCTGGTCGATATCAATCCCCTGTAATCTCACCTGGCTGCCATTATTTAAAATAAGCACAGGAAAGGTTTCACCATCCTCCTGCCAGACTTCGGCTTTGGCGATTTCATGCCAGCTGTAATTAACTAAAGTCCGCTGGGCTTGTGAATACACGGTAAAGCCAAAGGGTGTGGCAAAAATACGGGGCTTTTTATTGGGGAAAAACCGCATCCGAATGTAATTAACCAACAGCACCACCGGTACCAACACCACAATCAATAAAATAATGGGAATTAGCAACAACAGCATTAATAAAAATATCAGCCAGGCCAATGGATTGGGACCGGCGGGCATAAAGCCCAAGACACGATTTTTAATTTCAATTTTTCTCACAAATTAATCCTTCCTTAAAATGGCTTTGGTTTCTAAATACTCATAAAAACCTGATTCACCGCGCTCGCGGCCATTGCCCGAATGCTTATAGCCACCAAAAGGTTCAGTGCCTTGCATCGTCGCACCATTGATATGAATGACACCTGCTCTCAGGTTGTTAGCAATGTGATTAACCCGGTCTT
The DNA here is from genome assembly GCA_947502925.1 of uncultured Marinicella sp. Classification (GTDB taxonomy): domain Bacteria; phylum Pseudomonadota; class Gammaproteobacteria; order Xanthomonadales; family Marinicellaceae; genus Marinicella. Next base: position 730,049 of record CANNBS010000001.1, read on the forward strand.
CATCCACGCCGGAGACATAACCCGATAAACCGTAGGCATTGTCATTGGCCAGTTCAATCGCCTCATCATCATTTTCATAGGTCAGTACGGTCAGTACCGGGCCAAATATTTCTTCTCTGGCAATCGTCATGTCATTTTTGACATCGGTAAAGGCCGTTGGTTTAACATAATAACCTTTATCTAAACCTGCGGGTTGACCCGAACCGCCGGTGATTAATCGCGCGCCTTCATCCACACCCTTTTGCAGATAATCCTGAATGCGTTGCCACTGGGTTTTCGACACCACCGGACCTGAAAAAGTGGTTTCACTGCCAGGATCACCCACATGGATTTTTTCCAGGGTTTTCTTGATAATGTCTTCGGCTTCCTGCTGTCTGGCAATCGGCACAAACATGCGAGAAGGTGCATTACAATTTTGCCCGGAATTTAAGCACAGGGCTTTGGCTCCGCCGGCCACCGCTTTGGCAAACTGTTCTGTCGATAAATCATCCAATATAATGTTGGCTGACTTCCCGCCCAGCTCCTGAGTGACGCGTTTAATATCATCGGCAGCATCTTTGGCCACTTCAGTACCGGCTCTTGTTGAACCGGTGAATGACACCATGGCAATATCCGGGTGCTTAGAAATCGCCGAACCCACGGTTGGGCCATCCCCCTGAATCATATTAACCACACCCGCCGGCACCCCGGCTTCGTCCAGTACCTCCATTAAAATCTGCGCTGAAAAAGGCGCTTCTTCTGATGGCTTCCACACCACTGTATTTCCTGTGGCCAGTGCCGGTGCCAGTTTGCAGGCGATTTGGTTCATCGGCCAGTTCCAGGGTGTAATTAAACCGCAGACGCCAATGGGTTCATAGCGTTCAGTGTGATTGGCATAAGTTTTGTCAAACTGAAAATCTTTTAAAACATTCAAGGCAGTTTTAAAATGACCGTAACCACTTTTCGCCTGGTAATCGCTGGCCAACCACTGGGGTGCGCCCATTTCTTCTGTGATGGCGGCAGCCATATCGTCACTGCGTTTTTTATAAACCTCACAAATTCGCGACAGTAAATCAACGCGGGTCTGGCGATCGGTTTGAGAAAATGACTTAAAAGCTGTACAGGCAGCCTTGACCGCGGTATCGACATCCGAGGGCTGACCGGCGGCAACCTGTCCTGCCACGTCTTCAGTGGCGGGATTGATCACTTTAATCACTTCACGGTCTTCGGCTGATTGCCACTTGCCATTAATATAAAACTGTCTGTAATCGCGCATAGATAAAACCTGTTTTTAAATTCTGAATATTCTATATGGTTACAAATGGCTATTGATTCAAGCGCTTGGGTTAACTGAACCCTAACATCGCTTACCGTAGAATGCCTGACATGCCATTTATTAAAAACAACCCAAGCCATGATCCCAAGGCCATGCATATTGAAGCGAAGGGATTACGTGCCCTTTCAGCACTGATTAAAGAGCACAATTTAGCCATTCATACCCCTGACATTAAGGACGTTAATTCACAACAGCTGGTGCTGGAACGTATTCCTAATCAGGTCGCCAGCAAGGAACAATGGCAGCTTTTAGGCGACCAGCTGGCGCGACTGCATCAGGTGCCACAAAAGACTTTTGGCTATCCCTACGACAATTACATTGGCCTGAATCCACAAAAAAATGGTTTATCCGATGATTGGGGTGATTTTTTCTACCACCAACGGCTGATGTTTCAATGTCAAGGTGTTCAACAGGACGCAGTGCAGGCAGACATACAACAACAATTGAAAAAGTTACAACGGCCCCTGATCGACTGGCTTAACGGTCAAGCCATCCAACCGGCTTTACTGCATGGCGATTTATGGTCCGGCAATGTCTTATTCAGCGACAACAAAGTGTGGTTGATTGATCCGGCAGTGTATTGGGGTGACGCCGAGGCCGATATCGCCATGACAGAATTATTTGGCGGCTTTCCAAAGGTGTTTTATCAAGCCTATCACCAACAACTGCCCCCAACGCCTGAATACGACTTAAAGAAAATCTGTTATAATCTCTATCATTACTTAAATCATTATAACTTATTTGGTCATGGTTATCTGGCCGCCTGTCGCAGTCACTTAAACCAGTTGACCAGTGCATTGACCTAGTCTTTTTATGCAAAAAACTACACCTTTTTTAATGTTTAAAGGCCGCGCCAAAGAGGCCATTAAACGCTACCAGAACTGCTTTGCCGACTGTCAAATCAAACACATCGATTACTTCGGCAACAAACCCAAAGCCATGGCAGGCTGTGTTAAATATGCCGAAATCTGCATTAATGGTCAGGATTTGATTCTGATCGACTCCCCGGTTGAACATGCCTTTGGATTTACCCCGGCGGTGTCCTTTATGGTGGAGTTTGATCGTCCTGACAAACTTAAAAAAGCCTATCATCAGCTGAGCTCAGACGGAGAAGTGATGATGCCTTTAAATAGCTATGAATTTGCCGAACAATATGCCTGGTTTAACGACAGCTACGGCGTTTCCTGGCAATTTCGTTTTAACCCCAAATAAACTTTTATCATGCCCAAAAAATCCAATCACGACACCCTGATGCGCCAATGGCAATTACTCAAAGCGCTGCCTTCAGGCGGTGCCGGCATCAGCGCACGTCAGGCCACGGAGTATTTAGAAGATTTAGGCTATCAAACCGATATCCGCACCACCCAGCGCGATTTGGTTAAGCTTAAAAAGGTCATGGCCATCGAATGCAATGACAAAGGCAGACCCTTTGGCTGGCGATGGCAAAAAGGCATGGGCGGCGACATTCCGGCTTTAGACACCTCAGATGCACTGACCTTGCATTTACTGGGCAATCGCTTAGCGAATCTGGTGCCAAGCAGTATGATTGACATTTTATCGGGGCGCATTAACAAAGCCAGAAAACACCTCAAAGAACAACCTGGAGACTGGCACAACAAAGTCGGTATCAGTGAAGAAACCCTGGGCTATGTCAGCCCGAAAATCAAAGATGACATCCTTGAATCATTAAAACAAGCCCTGATTAACAACCAGCAAATCCAGGTCAAATACCATTCGCTGCAGGAACCCCGGGCCAAAGACTTACGCTTACATCCTCTGGCTTTGGTGCTCAGAGGTGTTCGTACGTACCTGATTGCCAGAACCCATGATGCTGAGGATGACACGGTCATGCCTTATGCGGTACATCGTTTTAAATCAGTCAAAATACTTGAACATAAAAAAACACGACGAAAAAACTTTAATTTAAGCACCTGTCTGGACAGTGACCTGATGCAGTTCGGAGTGGCTGATCCGATTGAACTGAAATTAAAGCTTGATGATGTGATGTATAAGATCCTCAAAGAAACACCACTATCCAAGAAACAACAGCTCACCCATACTGAGTCCGGTGGCTTATTAACCTTGCCGATTCGTGACAGCTGGTCGCTTAAATGGTGGATTCTGTCCAAATCAGAACATGTTGAAGTGCTGGAGCCGGCCGCCTATCGTGAAAAAATTGCCGGACTTTTAAAAGCTGCCGCGAAAAAATATAAATAAAAAATTGACAGCCTTTTTAAATCGCATTACCATGCAAGGCATGAATAATTTGATTCAACACAACCATCATCATCACGTTGTCATCAACGGGGTTGGTTAGTGTCGTAAAGAAAAACCAAATGACTAAGCCCCGTTCACTGCAACGGGGCTTTTTTTTGCTTAAAAATTTTAAAATCGATTACAGAATATGAATAACACACTAAGCACAATCCATCATCACCATCATCGTACACTGCGACGACGGTTTTGAGCGTGCTTATTTAATGATTTCAAAACCCCGTCGCCATTGGCCTCGGGGTTTTTTATGTCCGAATCAATGGCGACACAACAATGAAAACCAGGAGAAACCATGACCACATTAAAAATCGCCATCCCCAAAGGCAAACTTCAACCGGCCATCACCGAGCTGTTGGCTGACATCGGCATACAGCTATACGGCGATGCCCGAAATTATCGCCCCGGCTGTTCCGATGAGCGCCTGGAAGTGAAATTACTGAAAGGCCAGAACATTCCTTCTCTCATTGAAATCGGCCAGCATGACATTGGTTTTGCCGGACTTGACTGGGTGGCTGAACAAAACGCTGATGTCGAGGTGATTAATAACCTCGGGTTTAATCCGGTGCGGATTGTGGCCTGTATTCCCGAAGACTGGGATGTCGAAGAACTTAAAAAGCGCCCCATTATTGTCGCCACCGAATACATGACGCTGGCGAAACAGTATCTGGACGAACAGGGCTTTGATTACCAACTGATTCGTTCTTATGGGGCCACTGAAGTGTTTCCGCCCGAGGATGCTGACATGGTCATTGATAACACCAGCACCGGCACCACCATCAAAGCCAATCGCCTGAAAATCATCGACACGGTGTATCGCAGCTCAACCCAGTTTATCGCCAATAAGAAGACCCTTAAAGACCCCGATAAACGCGCCATAATCGATGATATTTTGTTATTAATGAATGGTGTGCTTAATGCCCGTGAACGGGTGCTGCTGGAAATGAACTGCCCCAAATCGGTGGTCGCAGACATCGTCAAACTGTTACCGGCCATGCGTTCACCCACAGTCAGCGAATTGTATAACAGTGATGCCTATTCGATTCGTGCCGCCATTCCCACCCAATCGGCTCCGAGCCTGATTCCAAAGTTGATTGCAGCCGGTGCCGTGGATATTTTAGAACTGCCGATCAGAAAGGCCGTCTGATGGACATCGATAACAGCCATTATCCTTTTAAGCTTGATTTTAATGAGCGCAGTGACAACGCCCCGGCGTGGCTATCTGACGCTGAAATCAACACCGATGCCTTGTGGCGCTATCCGAATCGGGCTGAACTGGAGCACAGGCTCAGTCAGGATATGAACATCCCGCCGGATGCCGTATTACTGACCAACGGTGGTGATGAGGGCATTGATTTGTTGTTTAAATTCAGCACCATTAACAACACACAATTACGTATTCCCGAACCATGCTTCAGTCAATACAGTCACAATGCTAAGGTGTGGGGCAATGACTGTTGTTTTATAGCCGCTGACCCAAGTGAGCTGCTTTCCATCAACCAGTCGGCGTTAACCGAAAATCTGCAGGCCAATCAATGGCTGATTATTACCCGACCGAACAATCCCACCGGTGAATTTATACCGAAACAACGCTTACTGGCGTTTATTCAGGCGGCTCAAGACAAGCAGGCCAGGGTTTTTATCGATGAGGCTTATATTGAGTTTGCCCTTGCTGATAAAAGTGATGACATGTTCAGCGCCGAAGAATACACCGCCATGGACAATGTGGTGGTGCTGCGGACCTTTTCAAAAGCCTTTGGCCTGGCCGGTGTGCGGGTGGGCTATTTACTGGGTACGCCGAAACTGGTTAATGAATTTCGCCGTCTGGCACCGCCTTTTAACGTATCGCGGGTGGGCTTACAACTGGCGACACAGGCCTGGCAGAACCGTGACCAGATGATTGCATATACCCGTCAGATTGCCACAAATCGACAACGCCTAAGCCGACAGTTAAATGATTACGGACTGGATGTATTTCCAAGTCAGGGCAATTTTGTGCTGTTTAACGCCAACGATGTGATGAAAACCACCCTGTTCAATGTGCTAAAACGACAGGGTATTTTAATTAAAACGCAACTCAATGGTTTGCCGGATGCCGTGCGCATCACCGTGCCCTTTGCGCTTGAACCCCTGCTGACGGCGCTTAAGCACATCTTCGCGCCACAGCGATTGGCCTTTGATATGGATGGGGTGTTAATTGACACCACCGACAGTTATGATCAGTGCATTATTAAAACTGTCAACGATTTAAGTGGCGCTGCCGTCAGCCTGACAGACATCCAAAAACTCAGAGAATCGGGCGGTTATAATAATGACTGGGATTTATCGCTGGCGTTGTTGCAAGAACGCGGTTATAAGGGCGACATAGCAGCGGTTATTGATGTGTTTCAGGGCCATTATTTGGGCACAGAACAACAGCCCGGGTTAATCGAACAGGAAAAAGCCTTTATCTCACCGGAATTCATTGACCGTTTGAAACAGTCGCCTTTTAAAACCGCCGTGGTTACCGGTCGGCCACGGCAGGAAGCAATCTTGGGTTTAAAGTCAATCCGCTGGCAACCCAATGACGTTATCAGCGCTGATGATGTCAGCCAACAAAAGCCCAACCCCGAAGGATTATTAACGTTAAAAAACCATACAGCTGTCAACAGTGGTGGTTTTTGGTTTATCGGCGACACCGTTGATGATATGCAGGCCGGTCGGGCGGCCGGATATGTGTGTATCGGTGTCGGTAAAAATCAACAACTGTTAACCCAAGCCGGCGCCGATGTGGTGCTGGACAATGTCAATCAACTGGAGTCTCTTTTATGATAACCATTAACCGTGAAACCAAAGAAACCCGCATTCAACTGGGTCTGGACATTAATGGCGCGACTGACCAAAGCAAGATTAATTCCGGGCAACCGTTTTTTGATCATATGCTGGATCAGCTCGCCACCCATGCCGGCTGGTGTTTGCAGTTAGACATGGACAGTGACTGGCAGGTGGATGACCACCACGGCATCGAAGACGTTGCCATTTGCTTAGGCCAGGCCTTAAAACAAGCCTGGCAAGCCGGACAAGGCAACCAGCGCTATGGCCAGCGTTTATTACCGATGGATGAAACCCTGACCACTTGCGCGGTGGATTTATGCGGTCGGCCCTATGCGGTGATTAATTTACCGTTCTCTCAGCCCATGCTGGGCGGGATTAATACCGAAATGTGGTCGCACTTTTATTACACCCTGGCGATTAACGCCGGTATCTGTCTGCACATCAATAACCAGTATTTTGGTAATAACCATCACCTGGTTGAAAGCAGCTTTAAAGCCCTGGCCTATGCACTGAAAGAAGCACTGACACCGACGGAACAACAACGCTCAACCAAAGGTGTGCTATGAAGCCGGTGATAATTGTTGACTTAAAATCCGGTAACTTGCTGAGTCTGGAAAACGCTCTGAATCATCACAGCCAGTCGCTGTGTCGGGTTCAGCAGCCCAAGGATTATAACTTCACAGGCGATGAAATTCTGGTGATGCCGGGTCAGGGTCGGTTTGCTTTTATCGCAGATCAGATTAAGACACTCCGGTGGCGGCCTTTTTTAAATGACTGGCTCTCATCCGGCGGTCATTTGGTGGGCATTTGTGTCGGCATGCAAATTTTATTTGAAGGCAGTGCTGAAGACCCAGAAGCGCGTGGTCTTGGTTTTTTTACCGGTCGCTGTGAACGCCTGAAGCATCCGAAAACACCGATGGTGGGTTGGGCCAAACTGGACAGCTATAAACTTAACATGAAAGATCAGTATGCTTATTTTGTTAATTCTTATGGTGTGCCGGATTGTGAAAACGCCACCGCCAAAGTCACCTATGGTGATGCCTTTTGTGCCGCGGTACAAAAAAATCGGGTCTATGGCTTTCAGTTTCACCCGGAAAAATCAGGCCGTTTTGGCCGGGAGTTATTAAAACATGTCTGTCAATAATCTAAAGTCTGATTTAGTGCCCAGAATCATACCCTGCCTCGATGTGGCCGCCGGTCGCGTGGTCAAAGGCACCAATTTTAAACAGCTCATCGACATGGGTGATCCGGTTGAACTGGCACTGAAATATGAACAGCAAGGGGCCGATGAACTGGTTTTTTTAGACATCAAAGCCAGTGTCGATAATCAGCCATCGGCACTGGCCATGGTGCGGGATGTGGCGATGAATTTATCCATCCCATTTGCGGTGGGCGGCGGCATCAAAACCATGGAGGATGTGCACCGGTTTTTTCAGGCCGGTGCCGATAAAGTGACGTTAAATACCATGGCAGTCAGCCAACCGGATTTAATCAACCAAATTGCCAGCCAATACGGCAGCCAAAGTATTGTGGTGGCCATTGATGTCAATCGAGAGGCCGAGGGTGAACTGGCGATTTACACCCACGGCGGCAGTCAAAAGTCAGCGTTGAATTACCACCAATGGATCAGGGAAGTGGTGGATCGCGGTGCCGGTGAAATTCTGCTGACCGCCATGCATAAAGATGGTACCGGCAGTGGTTTTGATTGTGAATTACTGGCTGATTTGGGTGCGGATTATCCGATACAGGTGATTGCCTCAGGTGGTGCCAAAGGCCCGGAAGATTTTTACGATGCCATTCGAGCCGGTGCCGATGCGGTGCTGGCAGCGGGTATTTTTCACCGCGATGAATACACCGTTAGCGACATTAAAAACCATTTAGTTAATAATAATATTTCCATGAGGACAACAACATGATGATTCCTTCCATCGATCTGATGAACGGCCGAGCCGTGCAACTGCAACAAGGTCAAAAAAAAGTCATTGAACGTGACGATGTGTTTGCGCTACTGGATGAATTTTCACTGTATGGCGAAGTGGCCCTGATTGACCTCGATGCCGCCATGGGTCAGGGTGATAACCAACGGCTCATTGAACAACTTTTACAGAAAAAACCCTGTCGTGTTGGCGGTGGTATCCGTGATCTGGCCACCGCCCGCCGTTACCTGGCCGCCGGTGCCAGTAAAATTATCTTAGGCACCTCAGCCACCGCTGATTGGGTGAAAGAATTACCACGCAATGCCCTGATTTTTGCCATCGATGCCAAAGGCGATTACCTCACCACCCACGGTTGGCAACAAACACAAACCCAAACAGTCTCTGAAGCCATCACCGAACTGGCACCCCATTGTGGTGAATTTTTATATACCCAGGTGGATAAAGAAGGCATGATGCAAGGTATCGACAAGCCACGTATTTCTGCAGTGATTAAACAAAGTCCGGTGCCTGTCACCGTGGCAGGCGGTATCAGCAGTGTGGATGACCTGGCCTGGATTGGCCAGAAAGGCGGCAACGCCCAAATCGGTATGGCGATTTATTCCGGTGCCATCCAACTGGATGAAGCATTGCTGGCGATGGTTGATTTTGATAAAGCTGACTTAATGCCCACTGTGGTGCAGGACATCGACAGCCGCCAGGTCTTGATGCTGGCTTACTCAAACCGCGAATCACTGCAACAGGCGCTGCAACAAAAACGCGGCATTTACTATTCACGTTCGCGCCGGGAACTGTGGCGAAAAGGAGACACCAGCGGCGATACACAAGATTTAATTCAGGTGGATGTGGATTGTGATGGTGACACCCTGTTATTTTTGGTGAAACAATCCAATAACGCCTGCCACCTGAACCGATACAGCTGCTTTGCCAGTCAACAGTTACCTTATTCTCTGGATTATCTGGATGACATTTTTAGTCAGCGCCTGAACGAACCGCTTAATACAAAAAGTTTTACCCAAAAACTGTTGAACAGTACCGCTTTACAAATTGAAAAGTTAGAAGAAGAATGTCAGGAGCTGATTGAGGCCAAATCCCATCACGAGGTTCGGTGGGAAGCGGCGGATGTGGTTTTCTTTGCTTTGGCGATGGCCAAAGCCCAGGGTGTCAGCCACAGAGACATTATTAACGAACTTAGGAGCCGCAACCATGAGCGCTGATATTATTCCAATTCACGCGTACCAACGACCGGCGATGCGACAACAATCTGATGTCACGGAAACTGTTCGGAATTTAATACAACACGTGGCGGATGAAGGTGATACGGTCATTAATCAATTCAGCCGAGACATTGACGGTTTTACGCCGCAACGCATTACTTTAAAAGATTTTAACGACTATGATTTAACAGATGCGCTTAAAAGCGCCATTAAAAGCAGCCATCAGCGCATCAAAAAATTCTGTCGCTTTCAGGCCGCAGGTCTTAAATCCGCCACCTATCAAGACGACTGTGGTGAGTTTACGTCTTTGTATCAGCCGATTGGGCGTATTGGTGCGTATATTCCGGGCGGTCGGTTTCCCTTAATATCCACCGCTTTGATGACTTTGACACCGGCTCAGGTGGCCGGTTGCCCGGTGCGTATCGCCTGTTCACCCAGTGACCATCCGGCGATTCTGGCCGCCGCTGCACTGGCCGGCGCCACCGAATTTATCCAAATTGGCGGTGCTCAGGCCATTGCGGCGTTGTCTTATGGCTGGTCTGATATCAGTCCCGTGAATATGATTGTCGGGCCGGGTAATGCTTATGTGAATGAAGCCAAAGCCCAAATTCAGCACCGCACCGCCATCGACACCCTGGCAGGGCCCAGCGAGTTACTCATTTACGCCAATCAGGTGAAGCATGTTGACTGGTTGGTGGCCGACGCCCTGGCACAGGCTGAACATGATCCCGCTGCGGTGAGTGTGGTGGTCAGTGAATCGATGTCACTGCTCACAAACATAAAAGAATCCCTGGAAAGTCAGGATAAATCCAATGACCTGTTTCAACAGGGCAACATTGTCTTGCTTAACAGTGATCAACAAGCCGACAGCGTTGATTTTATTAATGACTATGCGCCGGAACATTTACAGGTCTGTGTGTCCGGTATCAATCCCGGCTTATTCACCAACTACGGCTCGCTGTTTATCGGTGAAAATTCAGCGGTGGCCTTCGGTGATTATTGTAGCGGTCCGAACCACACACTACCCACCGCCGGTGCGGCAAAATATTCAGGTGGCCTGGGTGTTCATCAGTTTTTAAAAGTGCTGACCCAACAAAGCATCAGCGACCAGGGACGCACCACGCTGGCCAAAATCGCCACTGAAATGGCCCGGGCAGAAGGGTTAATTGAACATCAGCGCAGTGCAGAATTAAGACGATAATTAAAGGATTGTCATAAAACTGTCATAAATGTTCTGGATAATGGCCAACAGGGTCGAGGGTATGCTTTGCAACCCTCAATTATTGATGCGATGTCTTAGATCATCGCTATGACAAGGTTTAATCAATGGCAAATTTTATTACCGATATGCTGGGGCGCTCCCCGGTCGATCCGCTTCAGGAACACATTGCAACAGCTTGTAAAGCGGCCTATTTACTACCCGACTTATTCAAGGCGGCTAATCTCAATGACTGGATAAAGGTCAATGAAATTACCGAACAAATCAGGGATTACGAAAACAAGGCCGATGAAATGAAAATGAACATCCGCGCCAATATGCCCAAAAGTTTGTTTATGCCGGTACCGCGACAGGATTTACTGGAGCTGGTGCTGGTTCAGGACAAAGTCGCTAATATCAGTAAGCAAATCGCCGGCATGGTGCGCTTGCGTAAACTACAAATCCCCGATGGCCTGGTGGATTGTTTCAACGAATTTTTATCCTTGTGTGTGTACGCGGCTAAAAAAGCCAAAAAAAGTGTGAATGAACTGGATGAACTTTATACCACCGGATTCCGCGGTGCCGAAGTCAAAGTGGTTGAAAACCTGATTGACAGCCTCGATGAAATCGAAACCGAAACCGACAACCAGCAAACCAGCTTACAGGAACAATTATTTTTAATGGAGGATGATTTGCCACCGATTGAAGTGATGTTTTTGTATCGCTTAATTGATATGGTCGGCGGCATTGCTGATTATGCTGAACGCATTGGTCGTCGATTAGAAATTTTACTGGCCAAATAAGGGGGATTCATGGAATATCAAATCACGTACATTGTACTGGCGGCCATTTTTGGCGGCTTTATGGCCTGGGGCATCGGTGCCAACGACGTCGCCAATGCCATGGCCACTTCCGTTGGATCCAAAGCCATCACCATTAAACAGGCGATTATCATTGCCGCTATTTTTGAATTTGCCGGGGCTGTGTTGGCCGGTGGTGAAGTGACTTCGACGATTCGAAAAGGTATCATTGATACCAATAGTCTGGGTGGAAATCCAGAATTATTAGTCTATGGTATGTTGGCATCTTTGTTAGCTGCCGGTATCTGGTTATTACTGGCATCCAAACGAGGTTGGCCGGTTTCCACAACCCACTCAATTGTGGGTGCAGTGGTTGGTTTTGCCGCTGTTGGTATTGGTACAGAGGCGATTCACTGGTCTAAGGTCACTGACATTGTATTAAGTTGGATTATTACTCCGATGATTGCCGGTGTCATTGCCTATATGATATTCCAATCAGTCCATCATCTGATATTGAAACAAGAAGATCCGTTACAAAAAGCCAAACGATATGTGCCGGCGTATATGTTTGTCACAGCCTTTATTTTAACCTTAGTCACTATCAAGAAGGGCTTAAAACATGTTGGTTTGGACTTTACTGATATGCAGGCATATGCCCTGGCCGCAATTTGCGGGGTCATTGTGGCACTCATTGGCGGTTTCTTTGTGAGTAAAGTCAAACCCAACCCGAAAAAAGAAAAACGTTTCCATTTTTATACCGTAGAACGTGTGTTTGCAGTGCTTATGGTGATTACTGCCAGTGGCCTGGCTTTTGCGCATGGATCAAACGATGTGGCCAACGCCGTCGGACCGGTGGCTGCTGTTATATCGACCGCTAAATCCGGTATTATTGCAGCTGAATCTTCTTTGGAGTCATGGGTACTGTTAGTTGGTGCTGTGGGGATCGTGATTGGTTTAGCCACCTACGGTGTACGGGTTATTCGTACCGTGGGTCAAAAAATTACCCATTTAACACCCTCACGTGGTTTTGCTGCTGAATTGGCCGCTTCTTCTACGATTGTGGTGGCTTCAGGTACCGGTATGCCAATTTCTACCACACAAACTTTGGTGGGTGCAGTATTGGGCGTGGGAATGGCGCGGGGTTTAACCGCTATTGACTTAAAAGTTGTGCGCAATATTTTCGCCTCTTGGGTGGTGACCATTCCGGCCGGGGCTGGATTATCTATTATCTTCTTCTTTTTACTGAGGGCTCTATTTGGTTAATCTAAAAAGAATTTAAACCATCATGAAGCCCGTTTAAACAGCGGGCTTTTTTTGATTTTCCATTTTGTTAATATATATTTACCCAGGGTGCTGAGAATTTTTAAGCCGTAAACACTGCTGTCTTTAAAGCTGATGCTGGAGGCTTCAGAAAAATAGCGCACCGGCATCGGCGCATCACCGAGTTTAAAGCCATGGAAGACTGCCTGTGTAATCAGCTCCGCATCAAAGGAAAAATCATCGGCATTGTCCTTAAAGGGAATGGCTTCCAGCACCCGACGGTGATACACCCGAAATCCTGAATGGCCCTCAGCCAGATTCTGACCCAGTACCACATTCATGATTAAGGTCAGCATCCGGTTGCTTAAATATTTATACAGGGGCATGCCACCTTGCAAGGCTTCTTTACGGGTTCGGATGCGGGCGCCGAGCATAAAATCACACACCCCTTTTTCCACAAATCCGGTGAAGTGCGGTATTAACTGGGCGTCGTATTGATTGTCAGGATGTAGCATAACCACCACATCGGCACCGGCTTTTAGCGCTTCCTGATAGCACAGTTTTTGATTGCCGCCATAGCCTTTATTGACTTCATGGGTGTAGACGCTCAAGCCCAGTTCCTGAGCCGTTTCTACGGTGTTATCCGTGGAGCAATCATCCACCAGAATAATCTCGTCATAACAACCGGCAGGAATGGCATCGACGGTGTCTTTTAAGGTCTTTTCGGCGTGATAAGCCGGCATGACGATGACTATTTTTTGTTTTTGATGAGAATCCATAACACGCCTGCAAAAGACAATACGCTGAGTAAAAGGCCTATTTTAAAGCTCCAGGGATCATAACGGAAGCGTACCCGGTGTTTTCCTGGCCCAAGGTAAATACCCTGTTGGGTGTAATTCGCGGCATAAATCGGTACTTGTTCGCCATCCACATAAGCCTGCCATCCCGGATAGTATGCCGCAGCATGAACCAGCCAACCAGCTGCCGGTATAGTCACTTCAGCGGTTAGTTTTTGAGCGTTTTGGGCAATTAATTCGAAGGCAAACTCAGCATCTTTTTTCTTCGCTGAATCCGGTCTGTCAGCTTTTTCAGCTTCAATAATAACCAGCTCTTTCAATTTCTCAGGTTCAGCTAAAAGCACGCTTAAAGCCGCTTCCGGCGAATCCACATACCGGGCTTGGGCGCGGTAAAACAGACGTTGTTCAGCGCCTGAGTTTTCATAAATTTTAATGTCATCATCATAAACCAGCGGCATGCTCAATGATTCATCAAGTGGTTTTTTAGATAAAATGTAACGCACATTCTGGATGTTCAAATAAGGCAGGATGCCTTCTTGTAAGCTGGTTTTTTCATACACCCAAAATGACACTGTCCCGGCCAGTACCTCTTTAAAAAAACGATGATAACGCAGATTAACCGGCACATCGTAACCCCGGACTTCATCCAGCTCAGCCAGCATGTTGGTGCTCGGTTTTAATATATAGTCCAAGCCTAAAATACGGTATGGTTTTGCTTGCTGGTGCAAAAATTGCACGGATGCAGGTTTTTTGACGGGAAAAACATGATCCGTATTAACAGTCGGGTTCCAGCCGTGGTTAAACCACCAGAGATCGGCGAACACCACGACCAACATGATATAACCCATCCAGCGTTTATTTTTATGCGCTAAATAACAGCTGACCAAGACCACTAAAAGCACACCGGAAATCATCCAGGCGCGTTGCTGTAATGCGGTTTTTAATACGGCTAAATCAGCCACCGCCCCCGGATAATCAGCGCCCTGCCAAAAGAAACTGATGGCCCAAACCCCCAACAACAGCAGTAATCCTGTCACCATGAGGAATGTTGGATTGATGTGATTCTGTGAACAACAATGCCAGCCAATACCCGCTAACAGGCTCCCTGAAAAAGCAATCAGAGCCGCCCAGTAAAACATCGGCAAATGGCCCATCACCGGTAAATGTTTGAATATATCGTAAAGCGGTCCGATATCGAAGGCCAGCATTAAAGTCACCCCAAGAACCATCAGCCACGGCAGCATCTGACGCCCACCTTTAAAAAGAGCCACGGCCACTAAAGGCAATGCGCTTACACCCAGATACACAGAACTGATGTGATAACCCATGTAGTCGTCGATCCAGCCGGGCAGGGTGAAGATATCGGCAAACACTGCAGTAGCCATGGCTGAAAGTGGCATGGTATAAACCCAGTCTGAACTGCGCTCTTCCCACACCGCTGCCACCGTCAAGAACTCTAAAAAAGGCAGCATCATCACCGCGGCCAGAAACAAGGAGCCGACATAAGCACCAGCAAATTGCCAACATAATCGCCAACACATTGTATGAAGCTGTATTGCCCGCACCAATAAATACACCGCACAGGCCATGGCAGTGAACAAGGCAATTTCCACATGCCCGGCAAATAAAGTAACGGCCGTGACTAAAGCCAGCAGAGCCACTGCTTTAATCGTTTGTCGTTGTAACAGGTTTTCGGTGGCATAAAAACACAAGGGAATCAGTAATGTGACGTTACTGTGCGGGTGATTGAGCCAAAAAATATGGAATGAACAAAACCCAAAGGCCACCCCGGCAATTAATGCCGCCGAATGCGTTAACTGCAATCGCCGAGCCAAAAGGTATGTAAACCATGGTGCCAGAATCACTTTTAATAAAGCACTGACGGTAAAGCCCCAACCGGCCGGCAGCACAAAGTGCCCCCAGTTTAGCGGAAATAATAAAGCCGATTGGGTGTTGGCCAGCAAGGGTGTCCCGCTGAGGATAAAGGGGTTCCACAGTGGCCACATGCCTTGCCAAATTTGGGTTTTAGCCGCCAGAAAAAATGCCAGAAATTCCGTTGTCTGATCCTGAATATAAGGATTTCCAGGCGCTAATAAATCATCGGGACGAATCGAACTCCAGGGACTGACAAAAAACACATAGTCACTTTGTGAAATCAGATAACCCCACAGGACCGGATAAAAAAATATCAAACCCAGTAAAGAATAAACCAATAGCGCAACCAACGCCTGCTTATCCAGTCTCTGCACGTTATTTTCGGTTAAATTCATCAACTATCAAAACACCCTAATAAATCGGGCTCAAAGAACAAACCGCACATTATAAACCAAAGGTCCGTGGTGTGTTGAGTTTGGTTGGAGCCGGTATAGGCGTCCGCTATGGCCTCGGTCTCTTATCCCGTCTCGACGCTAACACCGCCATTCATGGCGGCCGCTTTCATTTTTATCTCTCAGTCACAATTGTAAAAATGAATGAAGTCCCAAGGACATTCCATTATAATACGCGCTGTTACTAAACCCTCTGAACTTTGAGCCACTTACTTCATTATTCTCGTCAATCTGTGCGCCTGCTGCTTTTTATATTTGCGCTGGTGGGTGTTTTGCCTGTGGTGATATTCATTATTATTCTGTCAAAGCTGTTTCGCTTAAGGACAATAAATCAATGGATCGTTACCAGGTGGTCGCAATTGTTGTGTTATATCATGGGTCTCAAGGTTGTCATACATGGTGACAGGCCGGTTTCGCCGGTTATGGTTGTGGCGAATCATGTATCCTGGCTGGATATACCCATTATCCATTCCTGGATTCTGGCCGGTTTTGTGGCTAAAAATGAAATAAAATACTGGCCTGTACTGGGTTGGCTTGCGATGGCCGGCGATACGGTATTCTTACATCGGGGTAACAGTGAATCCCGGAAAACAGTCCTTAATAAATTAAAAAAACGCTTCAGTCAACATCGCTCGGTGGCCATATTTCCTGAAGGTACGGTCACCGATGGCAGTTATCTCAGGCCTTTTCACCGCCAACTGATTCGTGCCGCTGTCGAAACCAGGACGCCCGTTGTTCCGGTGGCAATAAAATTCTTAAATCAACAAGGTCAACGTGAGTCACGGGTCGGTTTTATCGATGACGAGCCTTTTTTACAGCATGTTTTTAGACTATTAAAATTGCCTCAGACCACTGTGGAAATCCACTGTGGGCCGGCCTTAACCCAATTCGATGCAGGGACCCGAACGCTCACTGTTTTGGCGCGTAATTACATCGAACAACAGCTTTTGCAAGATGATTATTTATCGTCCGCGATTTAAACCGAAAAATCGTCATTTACAATCGATTTTAGCCAGCGCTAAATGGCGCTTATGGCCATTGCGCCACGATAATCCGGTTAAAGAAGCCCAACAGGATGACCTGATTGAAACACCGCTGGCAACGTTACAGGGTTTTTACAGTCCGCACCCCCAGGACGGGGAACATCTGGCGATTTTAATTCATGGCTGGGAAGGCAGCGCAGAATCCACTTATTTGCAGTTGATGGCGCATCATTTATTTGCTGCCGGTGTCAGTGTTTATCGATTGAATTTGCGTGACCACGGAGATTCGCATCATTTGAATGAAGATTTATTCCATTCATGTCGTCTGGCCGAAGTGGTGGCTGCCTTACAACAACTCAATCAACGTTTTAAGGGTAAACAACAGCATTTAATCGGGTTTTCACTCGGTGGCAATTTTGCGGTGCGGGCAGCGGCAGCCGATAACTTGAGCTTTGCAGGTGTGTATGCGGTCTCACCGCCGGTTAATCCCGAAAACAGTATGCGCGCCATTGAAGCATCCAACTTATACGGTCGCTATTTTTTACGCAAATGGAAACGCTCATTACACAAAAAACACAAGCTGTTTCCGCACCTGTTTGAAGGCACCGATTGGCAAGCCCAAAAAAGCTTACAATCGCTGACAGAAGCCCTGGTGTTAAAGCACACTGAATTTGACACGGCACGTGATTATTTTCACGGCTACAGCCTCACCCCGGAATTAATTAAGACCATTAACAACCCCACCCAAATTATTACTGCCTGGGATGATCCGGTGATTCCTTTTGCTGATTTTAGTACAATTGACCGATTATCCAACATTAAGTTAGTCACCACGCCTCAGGGCGGCCACTGCGGTTTTATTAAAAACTGGCGACTGGACAGCTGGGTGGAAGAATACATTATTAATGAGATTACATCATGAATGATTTAGTACAAATTAAAAAACAACACCAAAAAGGTCACCTTAAAAAGGCCATTGACGGCTATCGGGAGTACCTGAAAAAAAATCCCAATGACGACGATGCCCATTTTGCTTTAGCACTGGCCTACAAGGACAACAAAGCCTTTGAGCAAGCGCTTAAAGCGGCCGACGAAGCGATTAAACTGGCACCATCAGCTGAACGCTATCTGCAATTTAAAGGCCAGATGCTGATGGCGCTGGGCCAAATAGACGAGGCAGAAAAAGCCTTCCGAAATTCTTTAAAACACAACCCGAATTTATATTTCTCCTACCTGGCCTTGGGTGATATTTTTCTGATTCGGGAACAATTTCAGGATGCCGAAGAACAATACCGTCTGGCTATGCGGGTTCATCAGGAGGCGGCACCCGGTGCAGTCAAGCTGGCCAAACTGATGCTAATTTTGGGTCGAACTGAAGAAGCGGACAGCGTTCTGCAAGCGGCTGCTTTGCATCACAGTGATGATCCTGAAATCAAATTGTACCAGGGCGTTGTTAATCTTGAAAATGGCGAATTGGCCTTTGCTGAGTTGCATTTTAAACAATTACTCAAAGATCACCCCCAATATATTTTGGCCAAGGCTTTTTTAGCCATCAGTATTATTAACCATGACCAAAAACAGGCCGCAAAGCTATTGAACGAACTGATCGAAGCCAGACATCAAACACCTGAACTCATGGCCGCCACTGCCATGCTGTCATTTAAACAAAAACATTTTCAGGAAGCTGCTGATTACCTGTTGAGTGTGTGCCGCTCATCATTGGCTTATCCCAGTTGGTTTATCACCTTAAGTCAAACCCTGGTGGCATTAAATCGGCTCGACCAGGCGAAACAGGTGCTCGATCGATTATTGGAACGCGGTAAGAATGACCGGGCCATCGTTATGCTGGCCATGATTGACCTCAGGCAGGATCAACCCAATGCGGCGATTGAGCGTTTACAAGACATTGATGAAGACAGCCCGCATTACCTTGCGGCCTTAAGGCAACTGATGCAAGCGTATCACCAAACCCGTCAGTGGTCATCGGCACTGCAAGCGGCTGAAACACTTATTGAAAATAACCCGGTCAATAAGGAAGCGGTGGAAATCAAAGCCTATGCTCAATGGCAATTGTCAGAGCCCCAATCAGCTGTCGAAACACTTAATCAGGCTCTGGACAATGCAGATTTATCCGAGGCCGCTGACGATTTTCATTTGTACGCTGGCCTGTTGTTGGATGAAGCGGGTGATTATGAAGCGGCCTGGCATCACTTTAGTGCGCAACAGCACGATGAACCCAAGCCGGTATCGTTATTATCGCCCGATGCTGAGAAACAAGTGCAAAAATGGCCCAGTCAACAACCGGATAAACAGCCGGTGTTTGTCTTTAGCGACACGGCCACCGGCCATGCGGCTTTTGTTGAACGATTAGAACATCAGGGCATCAAAGCCCTCACGGATCGTTATCGACCGACTACACGCATGGATTTGTTTACGCAGAACTGGCAGTTTGAAGATGTGGTTCAGTTACCCGAAGCACGCTGTCATTTATTGCGCAAAAAATACCAGCAACACCTTAAACGCCATCATGAGAAAGGTCCCTTTGCAGACTTTATTCCCATGACCGCGTTAAATATGGCTTTAATCAAAAAGATCTTTCCTGCCGCTCAAGTGATTGTTTTAGATCGCAGTATGCCTGATCGTTTACTGCATCAAAAAGTCTTCGCCAACAGTCGCTTTTCTGCCAACGATTGGGGTCGTTTAAAAAACCAGCTGATTGCCATGAATCCGAATATCAGTCTGATTGATATTGACAGCCTCGTTGCCAATGATCAGGCTGTTCTGGATGCACTTTCAGCGATTTTTGAATCCAAAATTTCACCCTTCGAATCACCTGAAGTGATGCCCATGGAGCGCTTGATGTTGCCTAAAGACCGCTGGAAAGCCTACCAATCTTATCTGAAACCAAATGCTTCATGATTGATTTCTGGCACAGTCTGGTGTTGGCCCTGATTCAGGGCCTGACCGAGTTTTTGCCGGTGTCATCCTCTGCACATTTAATTCTGGTGGGGTTGTTCGGTGATTGGCAGGATCAGGGCATCATCATTGATATTGCCGCTCATCTGGGTTCTTTACTGGCGGTGATGATTTATTTTCGACGCGACATCATTAACCTTTTATCCGGACGGCACAATCAATTATTGATTCAGCTTATTATCGCCACCATACCGATTGTGGTGGCCGGTTTATTGTTCGCAGGCTGGGTCAGTGACATGGGCCGTTCAGTTATTGTGATTGCAGTGGCCAGTGCGGTTTTTGGCGTGTTGTTATGGTTGAGCCAGCGATTAGCGAAACAGGCTGAACTGAACAGTAAATCAGCTTTGCTTATTGGCCTGGCACAATGCCTGGCTTTGATTCCCGGTGCCTCACGCTCCGGCGTCACCCTCACCGCCGGCATGGCCTTGGGCTTAAGTAAAACCACCGCTGCACGTTTTAGCTTTTTATTGGCTATTCCAACCATTTTAATGGCCGCGGCCTATGCCGGACTACAATGGTACCAACAACCGGTGATGGTGGATTACGCTGCGGTTATAACAGTCATTGTGTTGAGCTTTTTCAGCGCCTGGCTGGTGATTGCTTTATTTATGAAATTTATAGAGCGCATTGATTTTATCTGGTTTATGTTTTACCGTTTATTGTTGGCGATTGTGCTATTTATGGTGGTGATATGACCCCGTCAGAACTGACTTTTTCGACCCGCTCCGGCGACATTGCTGCATTAGAATGGGGTGCGGGCAATACAAACCTTATTCTGGCTCTGCATGGCTGGCTGGACAATGCCGCCAGTTTTTCTCAGCTGGCACCGATTCTGGCAGATCAGGATTATCATGTTATCGCCATTGATTTTCCGGGGCATGGTCGATCCCATCACCGTGCCGTGGGTCATAATTACGGGTTTATTGATTATTTACTGGATATTCAACCGGTGTTTGATCAACTCACCCAACCCTTCACTGTGGTCGCGCATTCCATGGGTGCGGCCCTTGGTTCCATGTATGTGGCCGCTTACCCCGAAGCCGTCGATAAACTGGTTTTAATTGAAAACTTAGGTGCCATTCCACCCTATCAAAAAGGTGAAGCCACGGAAAATTTACGCCATTCGCTGGATGAATGGCGCCGTCACAGCCTGAAACACCAACGGCATTACCCAAGTATTGATCATGCCGTTAAAGCCCGCCAAAAAGCCACGCCGATGCCCGCGGATATTTTACGTCCGATGATTGAACGCGGTTTGGGTAAAACCGTCAAGGGTTACCACTGGCGAACCGACAAGCGATTGCGTCTGGGTAGCCTGGTGCGGTTAGATGAGCAACAGATTCAGGAATTTCTGGCCGATATTGAAGTGCCAACCCAGCTGATATTGGCCGAACCACTGAGTTATGCCATGAATTATCCGACCATGACAGCACGGATCAATGCCCTTTCACCGACTCAGATGGATAAACTGGCCGGCGACCACCATTTACATATGACGCAAGCAGATGCCGTCGCTGACCGAATTTTACATTTTCTCACCACACACTAAAAAACCGGGCCCTAAACCCGGTTTTTCGTGGTCGGATGAATCCGACAGTTTCAGTTTATAGGTTTACATAACAACCATGGTTGCCAGTACAGCGGCACCGGCCGATAATACGGCAGATGCGACCAACCACCAGGCAGCCACAGCGGCTAATTTACGCGCCTGCTCAGCTTTAATGACGGCTTTACGTTGTAAATTCCGAGCTGTTCTTCGAATGGACTGATCGGCACTGTGCAGTTTATCTGCCACAGTCTGTTTCGCATCTTCAATGGTCTGCACCACCCGATCAATGTGTTCATCATCGATGAAGCGGTTGTTAGTGACCAGGGCGCGAATGGTGTCACGATCAAACTGATCAAGACGTGCTTTAATCACATCCACACTTTGACGCGGCTCATCGACCATGTCCATGACATCTTGTTTAAGCGCAGCATAGGCCAGCTCATCACGTCCGGTTCGATCTAGAAAGGCGGCCACCTTACGTTCCATGCGTTTGGATAAGCGGTTGGCGTTTTCTTTATCAAATTCCGCGACGATGCGTTCAATACCGGCCTCAATTGAATCGGCATAATCATTCAGCTGATCTTTATCCAGACGGGTGTTGTTATCCAGTGCTTCGATGATACTCTCTCGATTAACACCTTCAAACTTATTGGCCACAATGGTTGTCAGGGTATTGGGGTCATTCAGCACTTCATCCAAATCCTGTTGCAATTGCGCTTTGGAAAAACGCTCCGGCGTGGCTTCAGATAAACGTTTACGAAATTCAGCGATACGCTTATCCACATCGGCCTTTTCCTGGTTAGAAAAATTCGCCACCACGTGCTTCAGGCCATCGACAGCACCATCGCCCTTCGCATAGCTGTCGCGCATTTCATCCATTAATTCACGCAGCTGTTGGGCTTTTTTCTTGGCTTCATCTTCCGGTAGATTTTCTTGATTATTAATGGCCTCCGACAAGACTTGCTGAATCACCATCCACATGGCGCTGTTGTCTTTAGTACGTGATGTTTTCACCATGTCGTTGAGATCAGCCCGTAATTCATTGTAATCGGGTACTTTACGGTCTAATTGCGCTGTAAAGGCATCGACTTTTTGTGACACGCCATTCCAGTCAAACTGATGATTTAATTCATCTTTAATGGTTCCGATTCCATGGCGAATGATTCGATCCATCTTTTTTTGCTCAGACGGTTCAAATAATCCGGCCACCGTTTTCGAACCACTTTTAATACCGGCGGTCACTGTGGCAATTAAATTACCCAAAACGGTTCCGGCAACTTTGGTTTCCAGGTAAAACAGTAGAATAAAAAACACCGCCCAGATAACCAGCGCCATCACAGCAGCAGTCACGGGTGTTTGAATCACACTCAGGTTAATCGCCAGTGCGGTACCGATAAATAAAGCGATACATGTGGTCAGTACACTCCAGAGGCCGAAACCACTGGTCACCTTAACGCCCATGCTCATACTATCGTCATCATCATTGATGTCTCGATGATCTGAATTGTCAGGTGAAATATCTAACTTCGCATCCACATAACGACTGCGCACATCACCAATGGCCGATATACCCATGGCCACCGATAAAGCCGTCAGCACAAACTGGATGGCCAGCGCTAAAATCACACCGGTAATAATGGCCGTGAAATAATTAGCAGAAATAAAAGGATCCTCCACAACCGTCACCGGCTGGGCTTGAACCAAGCCGATTGGAAGTAGCGAAAGGAGTAACATCATTATTTTTTTCATTTTAGGTACTCTTTTTTTGAAGAAGAATAAGCTTAGCAAATGAAGGTTAATATGATGTAAAACAAACCTTAACAGAATATAAAATACAGTTCAGAATCAACTGTTTATCCTCATCTTTGCTTTTGGGGGACCATTCTGATGTCTGAACGGTTATAACCCAATGCCACCACGCGATTAATCAGTGCTTCCATTTTGTCGTCTTCTATCACCGGATTTCGCGCCATAATCCAGACATAATCTCGCTTGCTGCGGGCGATGATGGTGTGTTGATAGTCGGCATCCACATAACTGATAATAAATTCTGATTTAAACGGCCATAGAAACTGCATTTTCCAATAGGCACCCGATTCATCCTGCACAAAGCCGGTGGGGTGATAGACTTTTTCCTCACCGTTAAAGTCGGCTTGGTTAAAGCGAAAGGTGGTGGCGATTTTTTGTGGTGATTCGCGTTGATAGCTTTCCACCGCATTAAACGCTTCATCCTCAATGAAAGTGGGAATATGCGCCAAAACATACCAGTCACCCATAAAAGCGTTTAAATCAACGTTCTCAGCCCGTTGTATCGGTGGGGTTGAACGACAGGCATAGAGCGCCAATAAAGCTGCCAATAAAACAAATGCGATAACAATTTTCATGATACTGAACCAAAATTTATTGAACTTAGCTTACTCAACAACAAGTGAAATTCAGGTCAAGATAAATGCTCGGGTCTCTGTTAGACTAACGTCTTTTATTTTTTCAGTGATGCCGATGTACGATTTAAACTGGGTTCGCAATCAATTTCCGGGACTTGATAATAACTCTGATATTTTCATGGACAACGCTGGTGGTTCTCAGATTGCCCAAGACGCCATCACCGGTATTCAGGATTTTTTGACCCAGTGCAATGTCCAGTTAGGTGCCGATTACAGCACGTCACAGGAAGCGGCCAAACGGGTTGCACAAGCCCAAACCGCCATCACCACCTGGCTAAATGCACGTCGGCCAGAAGAAGTGATTGTCGGTTCATCCAGTACCTGGCTAACCCGTTTACTCAGTTTACAACTGATGAAAACCTGGCAACCGGGGGATGAAGTCATCATCACCGATGTCGATCATGAAGCCAACCGCAGTTGCTGGCTGGATTTGCAGGCACATGGTATTGTCATTAAGCACTGGACTGTCAATACCCAAAGCCATGAACTGGAAACGGCCGAATTGGAAAAACTGCTCAACGATAAAACCAAACTGGTGTGCTGCACCCATGTGTCCAATATTTACGGCCACATTAATCCTGTTAAAGAATGGAGTGATGTTGTTCATCAGCATGGCGCTGAAATCTGTGTGGATGGCGTCGCTTATGCCCCACATCGTTTGCCCGATGTCCAGGAGTTAGATGTGGATTATTATTTTTTCAGTTTCTATAAAACCTTCGGACCCCACCAAGCCGTTTTATACGGTAAACATCAATGCCTAAAACGCCTACCGAGCATCAATCACCATTTTATCGAAGAAACACCCTATCGCTTCCAGCCCGGAAACGTCAATTATGAATTGATTTGCGGTATCCATGGCGCCATCAAATACCTGCAAAAACTGGGACAAAAAACACAACCGGGTTCGTCCTTACGTGACGATTTAAAGCATGCCTATAAAATCATGGCTGATTATGAAGAACAACTAATTGAACCGCTCATTGATTTTTTAAATACCCATTCTGATATACGCATCATTGGTGACGCGGTCGCCGACAAATCCCAACGGGTGGCCACCATATCCTTCATCCATCATAAAGTCAGCAGCCAAGATATTGCACAAAAAGCCAACCAGCAAGGCCTCGGGATCCGCTACGGCGATTTTTACGCCGTGGAACTGATTAACACCCTTGGCCTGCGCAATCAACAAGGCGTCGTCCGCGTATCACTGGCCCATTACAACAGTGTCGAAGAGGTGACTCAGCTAATCGGGTTTTTAGAACAAATGAAATAAATCTGTTGCCGTGCTCATTTAATAATTTACACAGATTTCAGGCAAACACAGCCAGCGGATGGGTGGTGGCGATATGAACGGCGACCCGGTCACCGATGTCGATGGCGTTTTCGTGGCTGGCACGGACTTTGACCAGATGGCCGCTGTCCAACGTGACGGCATAAAGCCTGGATTCGCCTTCAAAGCGCTGCCATTCGATGTGGCCGTTACCACCGTCTGCCACCGCATGCAGGGTTAAATCGTCGGGGCGGAATAAGACATCACCCTGAACTAAATCAGCTTGCTCACGGATGGGTGCATCACCCAATTCGGTTTCAGCCTTGTGACCGGAGAATTGGCCGGGCAAAAAAGAAGCCTCGCCTAAAAAATAGGCGACAAAGCGGTTTTGTGGCTTATCAAAACAGTGCTCAGGCGTATCGATTTGGCTTAATCGGCCTTTGTCTAAAATGCCGATGCGGTCGCCCACTGACAACGCTTCGTCTTGATCATGGGTAACCCAAATGGCGGGTACCTTGGCTGTTTTCAGGGCATGTCGAATATCCCAGCGCAGACTGTCCTTGAGGGCCGCATCTAAATTAGACAACGGCTCATCCAATAACACAAAGTCCGGCTCATGGGCCAGTGTTCTGGCCAGGGCCACCCGTTGCTTCTGACCGCCGGATAAACGACCGGGTTTGGCATTTCTTAAGGCATCCAGGCCCAGTAATTTAATCCAATGATCAGCTGTGGCCGTATCCTTTAATCGAAAACCGACGTTTTGCTCAACGGTTAAATGCGGAAATAAAGCAAAGTCCTGAAACACCATACCAACTTTTCGTTTTTCAGGAGCTATTCTTTTGTTAACTGTGGCGGTCCAGCCAGGCAAACTGATTTCACCTTCATCAATCGGAATCAAGCCGGCCAGGGCCCGTAAAACCGTGGTTTTTCCGCAGCCGGTGGGGCCGATAAGCATCAGTATCTCATCGTCATCCAGATTTAAGCTGAGCTGATTAACCACCCGGGTGTTGTCATAACTGACGGATAAATTGTTGACCTTTAGCATTATCGCTGGTGTGCCTCATTGATTGAAAATTCTGCGCGACGCTCGCCGCTTAGCATTAAAATAAGGCCAAAACCTGAAATCACAACCAGCATAATACCCGGCATCGCCGCCCGGCCAAAATAGCCCGCTTCATAAACACGCCATAAATAAGTCGCCAGGGTTTCAAATCCGGTGGGACCCAGCATTAAAGTGGCCGGTAGTTCACGCATGGCTTCTAAAAAAACCAGCGCCGCCCCGGCAATCATACCGCGCAAGGTTAACGGCAGGGTAACCCGCATAAAGGCTTCCCGCGGGCCGGCACCCAAAACCCGGGCCGCATGAACCAGCCCACCGTCTAAATTCTCTGTGGTGGTCCGAACGCTACCCACAGCCAACGGTAAAAAGCGAAGAACGTAGGCCATTACCAACAAGGCCAGTGTCTGATACAAAAAGGGTAATTTCAGACCCAGATAAACCAGGGCGGTGCCCATCACAATACCCGGCACACCAAAACCAAAATAGGTTATGCGTTCCATAAACCGTCCGGATTTACCCCGTATGGCTGCATGGGCCACCGGCAGTGCCAGAACCACCGCCACCATGGCGGCTAAAAAAGATGCGTAGGCTGAATTCCAGGCAAATGACCATTCAAAACCGCCACTGCCCTCACGCAACAACCACACAATAAAAATGCCCAAAGGTAAAACCACTGCCAATAAAAAAGGCGGCAGAGCGGCCATTTGCATCAGCACAGTCTTTTTAAGGGATGGATAAAACATGGGGTGCTTACCCGGTTGTTCCTGAGTGGCCTTAAATCGCGATTCCAGAAACAGTACCAGTATAACCACCACCATTAACTGCAAAGACAACATCGCTGCCTGACTTAAACCAAAGGCATTGTATTCAACAAATATCACCCGCGTAAAAGTATCCAGTCCTAAAATGGCCGGTGTCCCAAAGTCAGACAAGGCGTATAAGGCGGCCAACAAGGCCCCGGCGGCCACACTGTTAAACAGCCGCGGCATGACAATTCGCCGAATACTGGCGCCCAGGGACAAACCCAGGGTACGAGAAGCATTGATTAAACTGGCATCCTGGCTTAATAAAGCGGCACGGGTGGTTAACAAAACAAAGGGATAGGTGTATAAAGACATCACCAGCGCCGTGCCCCATAATCCCCTGACTGAAGGCGGGCTAAAGCCCAGTAAGCTCTCAATTTCGCCACCTGGACCAAAGGAAAAATATAAAGTAAAAGCGCCCACATAACTTGGCATGGCCAATGGTGAAGCCAACAGAATTAACCACAGGCGCCGCAACGGCATCTGCACATAAGCGGTCAAAAACGCCAACGGCACACCAATCAGAACCGAACCGACCACTGTCAGGCCCATCAGCGCCAGGGTGTTGCCTAAAACAGTTAAATTACGGGCATCAAAAATTTCAGCACTGTCGGCAGCCAGCTGAAACAAAACCACAAAAGGCAGTAAAGCCAACAGTGCAATCAAAAACGCCAGCGGATAGGATTTTGGCCAGGTTTTCACAACACCCCGACTTTTCGCATCAAATCCAGGGTGGGCCGGATATCAGCCAGTTTTCTTAGATCAATTTTGGGTGGCGACAGTGTACTCAACGGCACCAGACCTTCCGGTTCAGCCACGCCGTTAACCAATGGAATTTCATAGGCTTCACCGGACAAATAAGACTGCACTTCCCGGGTGAGCAGGTAGCGGATAAAATTCACCGGCAAATCACCTTCGCTTAAGGCCACGATGCCACTGGCATTGACCAGGCAACCGGCGTCATTTTGAGTAAAAGCCAAATCGACTTTAGCGTCCGGCTTACCGGCTTTTAAGCGTAAGGTGTAATAGTGATTGGCAAAACCCACATCCACTTCACCGCGTTCCACGCCCATGACCACACCCAACTCACCGGCGTAGGATTTGGCATGACCACTGACACCTTTTAACCACTCGGCAGTGGCGTCTTCACCTTCCAGAATACGCATGGCAGTGATAAAAGACTGAAAGGAAGCATAGGCCGGCGCCCAGCCTATCTGTAAATCACTGTCAGCAAGTGCCATCACATTTTTAGGAATTTGTGCCGCTGTAATCCGTTCGGTGTTATAAGGTAAAGTCCGAATACGTCCGGTGACCGGCGACCAACCGGCATATTGAAAGCCCGGTTTTAATTGTTGGCTTAAATCGTCCGGCAAGGGCTGCGCCAGACCTTCATCAGTCATTAAACCAATGGCGCCGGTATCCACCGCCCAGAACAAATCTGCCCGACGAACGCCGGCTTTGGCTTCGGCCACCAAAGTATTGGCCAGGGCAGCGGTCCCGCCACGGCGAATATTCAGAATCAGTTCCGGATTGCGTTTTTTGATGGCTTCGATGACATTTTCATACAATCCACCTTCGCCACGTCCCAGATACAGCGTTAATTCACCCACCAGCTTTGGCAGTGAGTTAACTGATACAGCCTGTTCCACAGCGGCCATGGCCGATGATAAAGACCAGGGCATGGCCGCACCCAAACCGGCCACTGCCATGCCTTGAATAAATTGTCTGCGTTGCATAAAAAGTCCTTAAAAAACGGGTTGACGGTCAGCTTCTGCATCCACCAGTAATTGTCTGGCTTTGTTTAATTTCTGTTTCATCATCTCGACCACCTGACGCACCTCATCAACACTTTTATCACCCTCAATCGCTTGTGGCAAAGTCACGTTAAAGTCTTTTTCCAGATCTTCAACCAGCTTAGCGTCTTGCTCAATCAAAGCGCCTTCAATGCCCTCAAAGCGCTGCATATAGGTGTCATGAACCAAAGTCACAGCTGTTTCGCTTAATTGCTCGGCATATTTTGCCACAACCCGATCCAGTCGATTCTGAATGTCATCAATGATTTGAGGCGCACCTGAGGGTTCAACTTCTGTGGTTTTAATTTTTTCGATGATGCCACGTTGTTGTAAATTCGCTGCCAGTTTAACGGCACCCAAGGCTTGCCATAAGGCCTGATTAAGTTTGTCCTGTTCCTGGCGCACTTCTTTGACCGATTTGCCTTCATCAATGCCTTGTTTAATGCCATAAATACCCTGCCAGATAGTGGCATAAATCGGCACAAACTGGGTTTCGATGGCGGCATGAAAATCAACTTCTTCCCAATAATCAATTAATTGTTGGGTGTTAATCGCTTCTTGTCCCTGTTTTTCATACGTGTTAACCACAGAATTATAATTATCCAGTAGCCAGTGAATTTCCTTGTTATAGTCTGAAATATGATCCTGCAAATGATTTACCTGATCGGTGATTTCACCATTGGCCATTGCCTGCTGAGACAAAGTAAACACACTTAACAGCGCAATCAGCCAGGTTGTTGAAGCTATTTTTGTCATAATATAAAACCTTAAAAAATTGATGTGCAAATGATACTTATTCTTATCTAAAAAGTAAAGACTTCAAACCCCTAAAACCTGCACCCATACAGCAGCTGTTCAGTAAAAACGCTTCACGATGAGTCATGATTAAAATCTTAAGACAGTTTAATGGGTTAAATTTTATCTTCATTGACATCAATCAAGCTTTATTCATATTTTTCACGGCGACAAGGTTCAAAGCATTTTTTAAAAATCATTGTAAATGATGACTCAACATTCTAAAAAGCATGCCAATCTCATAGCTACACTGTTCATCGTCATGACTTTTTTATTATCTGCGTCTGCGTTCGCACAAGACACAGATGTAATTTCAGAACCATTAAAAGTCGGTATCGCCGGCTCCGAACCATTTGTGTTTGCCGATTCTGATTCCGGCATTGCGCTTGAAATCTGGGAACAAATCGCTCAACAAAAATCCTGGGATTATGAATATACCGCGTTTGACAATGTGGATAAGGTTCTACAGGCGTTAGATCAGGGCGCCATCGACGTGGCGGTGGGCCCGATCAGCATCACGGCTCAGCGACTGGAGAATGTCCGATTTTCACAGCCCTTTTACAATTCCAGCATTTCCTTTCTTTCGTGCATTGGACAGCAAGGCTTTTGGAAGAAAATCAAACCTTTTTAAAATTGATTCTATGACCGGCTTCACATTTAACAAGCTATTTTATTGTACTATGTTCAACATCAGCCCCATGATAAAGAGAAACCCACTATGAAATTATCTGATGTTAAATGGCTTACGTGTTATTTGATCATTGCGTTTGCTCTCAATCTCGATGCACAAACAATTCAAGAGGATGTCGCGTTAGGTGACGGTGTTATTGGTTATAAGGGCGAATTTAATTTGCCTTATTCTCAAAGCAACGAAGAAAAACCGAATACCTCAAGCCAAAAACAGCGTTTCGTCGATCCCACCACCCGCAGCTCGGTGGTGTCTTTTTACAAGAATCAATATTTACCCAATTTATATGTGCCCATGGGCTGGACGGGCAATGTCAATAGCTGTCAGGCCGGCAACACTTCGCAAAGCTATTTGGATGCCACCTTTGCCATGGTTAATTATTTCAGGGGGATGGTTAATCTTGGTGCGGTTGTTAATAATACTTCACTGAATGCAAACGCCCAAGAAGCGGCACTGATGATGTCAGCCAACAACGACTTGTCACATTATCCACCCAATACCTGGACCTGCTATAGTGCTGCGGGCGCTCAAGCTGCAGGCACATCAAATATAGCCCTCGGTATCAGCGGCCCGAACGCCATCATTGCGTATATGGAGGACTTTGGCAGTTTCAATCAGCCTGTTGGGCATAGACGTTGGATACTGTACCCAAGGGCTGCAGAATTCGGTGTCGGTTCAGTGGGTGAAACCACACGATCAGCCAATGCTCTGCAGGTTATCGGCACCGCCACAACCGGCCGACCGGCCACCGATATCGTTGCCTGGCCACCGGAAGGCTATGTGCCCAACACCGTGGTATATAACCGCTGGTCTTTTTCTTTAAATAATTCACCTGGCGCCAATTTCAGCGCGGCCACGGTAACCATGACCGAAAACGGTACGCCCATTCCATTAAATATCATATCCAGAACCGATAACGGTTACGGCGATAATACCCTTGTGTGGGAACCAGACAGCCTTAATTTTCCAGGCGGACAAGCCGATCGTGTCATTAATGTCAATGTGTCAGGCATTAGCAATGCGACCCAGTCATCTTATTCCTACCAGGTGATTGTTATTAACCCCGAGTATTTGTCCGATGTGATTTTTAAAGATGGTTTTGAGTAAGGGTTTTTAACATTGAATATGTTTGATTTTGGGACACTTAGCCTTAGTTACGGTGAACTTATCCTATTTGTTTAAACAAGTTCTTTAATCGTTTAGACGATACCTTTTGTTGCGTCCCCAAACTCTGGGCAAAGAGCGAAACGCGGTATTCTTGGAGGGTCATCAGGAATTCCTGATGGGTCTGGGTGAATATTTCAGCCTGTTCACACATTTGATAAAACGGTTCGCTGACTTCAGTTAATTGATTGAGTTTATCGGCTTCTTTTTGCGGTGAGTGCAGGGCGGTTTCCAGTCGCATAGTCAGGGCTTCTAAATAGCGGAGGTAGTTCTTGAGCTGATCGAGTTGAACGATTTTCAAAAAGCCGTCGTAGATTAAATAATCGAGTTCCTGAATCATATCGGCATAGCTGTCATCGCTGAGCGATTCGCTGTGGCTTTCGATGGCCTGCCAGGTTTCGTACCACTTGATAATCACCTGGTTTAAAATTTCCAGCCATTGATAGACATCGCGGTAAAGATTCGATGACAGTTGTTCAGCGAGCTGATCAAAATCGGATTGTGTGCGGACCGGGTTATGCGCAGCGATACCGGCTTCCAGGCGGGTATCAATGACGGCATCAATCAATTTTTTATCTGTAGCGAGACTGTCCCAGGCCAGGTTAGCTTTTAGATTCGGGTTGATTTTCTGGCATTGCTTTGTGATTTTCGGATATTTAAGTTGTATCAGGCGTTTAATGCCCTGCGTGTGTTCTTGTTCTGCCTGTTCTTCGGTTTCAAAAAAACGTAAACCCACTGCATTATCCTGATCAACCACGGCCGGATACGCCGGTAAACCGTTATCAAGGGTCACCATCGGCTCAATGGTTTCAAAGACCCAATCCGAGGCGCCATTAATTTGCCGGTTTTCGCTGGCGGATTTTTGGAAGCTGATATTGGCGGCATCCTGATGCTCACCTTGCATCTCTTCGAAACTTCGGCCTTGATAAACGGTTTTATTTTTGCGGTTTTTGACTTCATAGCGAAAGCGCAGATGTGGTGGTAAGTCCACGGCCTGCCAGTCTTCAGCGGTGGTTTCCAGGCCGTTTTTCTGTCGGACGATGGCCACCAGTTGCTGGTAAAAGTCCCGGTCATGTTCTAACAATGCCACAATAATCTCGGCATAGTGATTCACAGGTATTAAACCTCGGCGAAGACTTTTCGGCAGGCCCTTGATTAATGCCACAACCTTTTCCTGGATTAAGCCCGGCACCAGAAATTCAAAGTCATTACTATTTAAGGCATTAATCCACGCCAGTTTCAGTTGTGCGGTAACACCGTCATCTTGTTGTTCGGGTGCGAACACATAACTCAGGGGGATAGTCAGTTGCCGGATCTTTATATGATCAGGAAATTGTTCCTGTTCGGGTGTTTGCGCCCGGTTCTGGTAGAAATCATCGGCTTTAAAATGAAGTGGGTTGCCGGTTTGTTTTTTTAACCATTTTTTCAGCAATGGTTCAGAATAAATACCTTCGGGGATGCGTTCATCATACAGCTGGTATAAGGCCGCCGGCTCAATCAGTAAATCTCGTTTACGGTGGCGGTCTTCTTCGGCTTCAATTTCCGCCATTAAGCGGCTATTGTGGCGGTAAAAATCCATGCGTGTGTTTAACTGGCGTGCCACCAGACCCTGTTCAATAAATATCTGACGACTTGTTTCAGGGTCTTCGGGTCCATAATGCACCCGTTCGCGTTCGATGAGGTTTAAACCTAACAAAGTGCTGCGCCGGTAGCCCATCACCGAGCCTTGTTTTTTCGACCAGTAGGGATCATAAAAACTGTGCTTAATCAGATGCGCGCCGGCTCGGCTGATGTGCTCTACTGTGACTTGCCCCACCATGCGGGCATAAACCTGACTGGTGTGAACAATTTCAGCCGCCACCACCCATTGGGGCATGCGGTTAAACAGGAATGATCCCGGGAACAGCATAAACTTTTTATTGCGGGTGCCGAAGTAAATGCGCTCGCTGTGAAACTGACCAATGTGGGAAATAAAGCCGCAAAGGATGGCTTCATGTTGGCTGTCTTGCGATGACTGTCCCGAATTGAGGCTTAATTTTTGCTGTTTGGCCAGTTGCGATAGCTGACGGTGAACATCTTTCCACTCCATGTATTTTTTGATGCTGATAAAATTTTTCCGACACCAGGCTCTGAACTTGTTATTACCGAGGTCTTTGCGGGTTTTGCCGAGCACTCGCCAAAGATTCAGAATGCCGGTAAAATCGGAATTGTCATCGTGGTATCTCTGGTGGGCTTTGTCGGCGGCCTGCGCCGCATCGAGGGGGCGCTCTCTGGGATCCTGCACCGCCAGCATCGACACCATAATCAGAATTTCTTTTAAACACCCCAATTCACCGGCGGCGAGTAAAATGCGTGACAACTGCACATCCAAAGGCAAATGAGCCATTTTGCGACCGATGGCGGTTAACTGACGACCTTCGTCAATAGCTTTGAGTTCTTGCAGTAGCTGATAACCATCGGCAATTTGCTTAAAATCCGGGCTGTCTATAAAGGGAAAGTCTTCTAAATCACCGAGTCGCAATACATGAGTCTGTAGAATCACTGCCGCAAGAGAGGTACGTAGAATCTCGGCATCGGTGTGTTCCGGACGTGATTCAAAATCGGTTTCACTGTACAAACGATAACAGTGCCCCGGGGCTATCCGTCCACATCGGCCCTGTCGCTGGTTGGCACTGTCCTGAGCAATCGGCTCCACCTGCAGGCCCTGAATTTTACTGCGGGCTGAATAACGGCTGATGCGGGCCAGGCCGCTGTCAATCACCCCATGAATTCGTGGCACGGTCAGTGAGGTTTCTGCGACATTGGTGCTGACAATAATCCGGCGTTTATCACCCGGATTAAATATCGCCATTTGTTGCGCTGAAGTTAGTCGCGCATACAAAGGCAGGACTTCGGTATTCGGTAAGTGCTTTTTCTTAAGACGATCAATGGTGTCGTTAATTTCCCGCTCACCGGGTAAAAACACCAGTAAATCACCGGTTTTCTTTTCTTTATAAAATTCATCGACGGCCCGCACAATGGCCTCTTCCAGGTCGATACCGAATTCCTCTGGTGGCCGGTAATGGGTGGTCACCGGATACGACCGGCCGGAGACATTAATAATCGGCGCGTCATCGAAATGGGCGCTGAATTTTTCGGTATCAATGGTGGCCGAAGTGATGATGACTTTGAGGTCGGGCCGTTTTGGAATGAGTTTTTTGAGAAAGCCCAGTAAAAAATCGATGTTTAAACTGCGCTCATGGGCCTCGTCAATAATAATGGTGTCGTAATCATTCAGCCATTTATCGTGCAGGGTTTGTTGCAGCAGGATACCGTCGGTCATAAAGCGAATAAATCCGTCTTCACTGTATCGCTCGTCAAAGCGCACCTGGTAGCCCACGGCTTTGCCTAAGGGGACCGAAAGTTCTTCACTGACCCGTGCGGCTACTGATTTGGCGGCAATGCGGCGTGGTTGGGTGCAGGCGATTTGACCGAATTGGCCAAAGCCCGCTTGCAGACAAATTTTGGGAATTTGGGTGGTTTTACCGGAACCGGTTTCACCGGCGATAATGGTGACCTGATGGTTAGTGATGGTTTGGCGAATCTTATCGGCTTGCTCAGAGACCGGTAAGTCTTCAGCCAGTTTGACCTGAGGCCGGTTATTCTGTCGATTTAAATAATGCTGATGCGCTTGTTCAATATCCGCCAAAACCCGATTTTTTTGGGGTGCTTTTTTGGCTTTTTTCAGGGCTGATTTTAGCCGGTAGTAATCTTTTTGCAGCAACGCGTTCTGCATATTCTGCAGTAAGCGGGTGGTGGCATCATTCATGGAAAGCGCTTAGGAACCAGTTTTAGCCGTTGATTGTTGCGGCGGGAATTCCTTAATATATAAATCGTGCTGTGAAAACGGAATTTCAATGCCAGCTTCATTCAGGGCTTCATAAACATCCATAAACAGCTCATGGCGCAAGCGCCCACGTAAGACCGGTTCAGCAATCCAACATAATAACTCAAAGTCCAATGAAGATGCGCCAAAGGCTCGCATCCTCACCCGCGGTTCTGGGTCATCCAGTACTTCTTTATGGTCAGTGGCACATTTTTTTAAAACTTCACAAACCTGCCGAACATCGGCACCGTAGGCGACTCCCACCGGAATTCGCACCCGGCTTTTTTCCCATCGACCTCCACTTTCATTAACCACTTTGGTGTTGCCGATGATGTTATTGGGAATGGTGATTTCAATGTCATCACGGGTCAGCAATCGGGTGGAACGCATGCCCACCTGGGTCACCATACCCCGCTCACCGGTATCTAAATTAACGTAGTCTCCGACTTTGTAGGGTGTATCAGCGATAATAAAAAAACCGGAAAATAAATTCGCCAGGGTGTCTTTGGCCGCAAAACCCACGGCAATACCAATCACACCGGCTGAGGCTAGCCAGGCCGTTGGATCAACACCCCACAGCATTAGCAGGATATAGGAACCCAAACCAATCAATAATAATTTACCGATTAAATCAAATAAAGGAATGGTTTTGGGTTGAATAATTTCGTACTTATGGGTCAGTTTAGATAAAGTATTGAGCAGAAGTGTCAGGATTTTAAAACCCCGGAACATCCACACCAGTACCAGGATTGAGGCTAAAAATCGAATTAAACCCCTTTCCAAACCGGTGCTTAAATCGATGGTTTTAACGGCCACCCCCAAAAACAAGAAAAACAAAGTGAGAAAGATGGGACGTTTCAGAATCTCAATAAGTTGATCATCCACCTCATTTTTGGATAACTTGGTGAGTTGATTAAAACTTTTACTGAATATCAAAACAGCCAGTTTGGCCACCACATAACCTAAAATCGTAACCAGTACGAACCCTAATAGCGGGAACTGTTGAATCTGTTCCCAATACGGCATCCAGCTGTCTGGGATATACTTATCAAAACCGGACAACATCACATCCACATCATGGTTGTTTTCTACGTCTTGATTGCTTTGCATATTAATCAACTAACTTAAGATGAGCGTTTTTTTTGGATTTTTTACTGTCTGTTTGCTTGGTTGCTGGTTTTTCGGACGTTTCAGACTCATCTTCATCTGTCATCTCGGGATCCACATCAAACATCATACCCTGACTGTTTTCACGGGCATAAATGGCGGTCACACCGGCCATCGGAATCACCACCAAAAAAGGCCGCCCTGAAAAACGGGCGCTAAAAGAAATGACCTCATCTTCCATCGCCAGGCCCTGGGTGGCGGTCATGGAAATATTGAGCACCACTTTACCGTCCTCGATGGCTGATTCCGGCACTTTTACACCGGACACAGAGACATCAGCCACCACCAAGGGTGTCAGATTATTGTCACTAATCCATCGGTAAAGTGCCTCAATTAAATAAGGCTTAACCGGGCTCATGTTGTCATCAAAAGTCAAAACGGTACTCTCTTTCTGTTTCTGTGATACTTGTTCTAAAGGCATTGCTTTTAAACATGCGGTGGGCATATTTTCTGAGTTCGTCAGGTAGCGCCGGCCAGTCAACGCCATAATATTCTAAGCGCCATAAAAAAGGCACTAAATTGGTATCGACCAGAGAAATATCGTCATGCAAAAAGTATTCTTGTTGAGAAAACAGGGGGCCGGCAGCGGTCAGTTCCTCAGTGAGTGCTTTAATGGCATCATTTTTTTTCTTACCGGTGTTATTCTCAATCGTATTCACATAGGAAAACCAGCCCTGTTCCAGACGATACACGGTAAAGCGTAAACGGGCACGGGTCATGGGATCCGGTGGTAATAAAGGCGGATGCGGATAGCGCTCGTCCAAGTATTCGGTAATCACCTGGACCCCAAAAACATGCATGTCACGATCCACCAGGTGCGGGATTTCTAGATCCGGGTTGTGTGCGACTAAGTCCTCAGGCGGATTATTTTTATCGATTGAAATTATCTTACAATTAATATTTTTGGTCGCCAGTAAAAAACGGATTCTGTGCGAGTCAAACGCCTCTTTTTCGGAATAGATTGTAATAATTGATCGGCCACGTTCAATAGTTGACACCAGTTTTCTCCTTTGGGTTAAATGCAAAAAGGGTTTAAAGCAATTAAGAAATCGCGAAAAACCCTTGATTTTAGCAAAAAATTGCTGTTTTGTTAAATTCGCTTAAGTAAGCGTTTAGTTATTAATGGACATCTCGGAAATAATTCACCTTTAATAAGTACGCTAAAAAGGTAAACAATGCCACAAACAACAACACCCACGGTGCATAGGACATTCGAATCAATTGTGCCGGTTCTGATGAGTAGTCTAAAAAGTTGACCAAATCGCGCACCAGATCTTTGTATTCCTGTTCGCTTAATTGACCTTCTTCAATGGTTTCAAAACCAACAAATTCTTTATGGTCTTCACCGGCTTCATCCGTGTGGGTTTCAAACTTTGCTTCACGGATGCCTTGTAATTCCCACAAAACATGCGGCATAGAGGCATTCGGGAAGGTCAGGTTGTTCCAGCCACTGGGACGGCTGGGATCCACGTAAAAATTAATTAAAAAGTTATACAACCAGTCAACACCGCGGGCTTTGGCAATCACGGTTAAGTCAGGTGGTGCTTTGCCGAACCATTGGACGCCTTGCTCTTTAGTCATGGTGTTGGTCATTTTATCGACAAATTTAGCATCGGTGAGCACCAGTGAGCTCATCATTTCGTCTTCGGTTAAGCCCAAATCTTTAGCCACGCGATTATAACGCTGATATTCCATCGAGTGACAAGCGAGGCAATAATTCATATAGGTCTTGGCGCCCCTTTGTAAGGAAGATTGAGATTTAATATTGGTGTTGGCCGGCTCCCCGATATAGGCACCGCCAGCAGCAGAAACCATCGAAGCAAACACTAAACACGCCATTGTTAAGATTATTTTTTTCATCATTTTTCTATCCTCTCAGGGACTTCGTGATAGGTCTCGTTGCGACTGTAAAAGAACAGCCACACAAAATAGAAGAAATAAAAGCCGGTCAGAATCTGCGCTGTCATCTTCTGTAAAACACTGCCGGACTGCATTCCCAGCCAGCCGAGTACCACAAATGAAATGGCAAACAAACTCAGCATTAATTTATAAGGCCAACGTCGGTAACGAATGGACTTAACCGGAGAGCGATCTAACCACGGCAAGAAGAACAACACCACAATGGCTAACGCCATAATCAAGGCACCCAATTGCATATCAGGTACCGCCCGCAACATGGCATAAAATGGCGTAAAGTACCAAACCGGTTTAATGTGATCCGGCGTTGATGACGGATCAGCAGGCACGTAGTTATCATGCTCTAAGAACAAACCACCCATGTCGGGCTTCACAAACACGATAAACAAGAAGATCAGTAAAAACATACCGACACCGAAAATATCTTTAACGGTGTAATACGGGTGGAACGGAATACCGTCTTTAGGCACGCCGTTTTCATCTTTGTGCTTTTTAATATCAATACCTTCGGGGTTATTAGAACCGACGGTGTGTAAAGCGGCAATATGCAAGACCACAAGAACCACGATGACCAACGGCAATGCAATCACATGCAGGGCAAAGAACCGATTTAAGGTGGCATCAGAGATTAAATAATCACCCCGTACCCACTCAACCAGTGCATCACCGACCCAGGGAACAGCGGCAAATAACTGAGTAATCACTTTAGCACCCCAGTAAGACATGTT
This sequence comes from uncultured Marinicella sp., assembly GCA_947502925.1. GTDB lineage: Bacteria > Pseudomonadota > Gammaproteobacteria > Xanthomonadales > Marinicellaceae > Marinicella. Next base: position 769,184 of record CANNBS010000001.1, read on the forward strand.
GCCCCATGGTAACACGTAGCCCATAAAAGCTTCTGCCATCAGTGCCAGATAAATAATCATACCGAATACCCAAATCAGTTCACGCGGTTTTTTATACGAACCGTATAAAAGTCCCCGGAACATGTGCAGGTAAATGACGATAAAGAAGGCCGACGCACCGGTGGTGTGCAGGTAACGAATCAACCAGCCCCAGGGCACATCCCGCATAATGTATTCAACCATACCGAAGGCTTGCGCGGCATCGGGTTTATAATGCATGGTCAGCCAGATACCGGTTAAAATCTGATTAACCAGAACCAACAAGGCCAATGACCCGAAAAAGTACCAGAAGTTGAAGTTCTTTGGTGCGTAATATTCTGATAAATGGTCTTTGTAGAATTGTGTGACCGGCAGACGGTGGTTAAACCAATCCATAATGCCACTGCTGTTTTTTGTTCTTGAACTTGCTATTTTACCCATCAGGCTGTGCCTCCATCAGTACCAATTTCGATGATATTGTCATCCAAAAATGTGTAAGGGGGGATGTCCAGGTTTCGACTGGCCGGCGAACCTTTGTAAACACGGCCGGAAATATCGAACCGTGAGTTATGACATGGGCAATAAAAACCACCTTGCCATTCACTGTCAAAGGATTGTGCCACCAGATCCGGATAATACTTCGGCGAACAACCCAAATGTGTACAAATACCGATAACCACCAACAGGTTTTCACGTTTAGCACGATATTTATCGTCAATATAATCCGGCTGTATACTGGTTTCGTCGTCCGGATCCTTTAACTTATCCTCTAATGAGTCTAACACCGACATTTGCTTGTCGGTTCGGTTTACGATAAAAACCGGTTGGCCTCGCCACAGAACATTAATCATTTGTCCTGGCTCGATTTTGGAAATATCTGTTTTGACCGGACTACCGGCCGCTTTGGCCCGTTCCGATGGTAACCATGATTTAATAAAGGGTACGGCGGCAAAACCGGCACCGATGGCGCCGACTGCAGAGGTACCTATTAATAAATTACGGCGGCTTTTATTGACATTATCAGTCATTGAATTAACCCCTAATGTGATAAAACTCACAGCGCTGACTACATGGATCTTGGCCTTGAGTTTAAAAAAATCGTATGAATAATGAGGTATATTCATAACTAAAACGGCGAAAATGAAGCCCACATTGGCTATTTTTTTCTCTAAAAATCAAGCTGTAGAACCACTATAGCTTCAATTTTTAGAGGAAAAAACTATCTCAATGTGGATCTCCATTCCACCCGTCCTTAGTTATGAATATACCCCTAAACTCGCGCAATTTTACAAGATTTTAAGGTTTTTTCATAGCCATGCGATGAGATAATCCTGATATTTGATTGTTTAAGCGGTTAAATCAGAACCATTATCATTTGTTGTCTGGTTTATTTTTAATCAGCGCCAGAATTTGGCTTCTGGCTTCTAATAAAATGGAATCTCGATCCAGATTTTTAACAATCTTTTGGGCAACTTTTTTCGGCCCATCCTGACCCCATGAATAACCTGACTTAAAATAATGGGTGGCTATTTGGCCGACCAGATAAGTGGCATAATAAGCCAAAGATCCTTGTGCCACCGCTGTTACGGACGTGGATAAGCCAACACTGACTGTTTTTAAAGCTGAAGACAACAAATTCACACCCCAGACAGCGCCCATCAGTAAGGCCAACTGCGCCATGATGGTGGCTGATAAACGGGTGGCTTCTGCCCGGCCCATGGGTAATCCATAGAGTTTTGACAATTGTCTGACCATCGCCACATCAACACCCGCCGCCACCAATAAATCGGCCACCGGAATGGGATTAAAAGCCACGCCCACGCCTTTGGCCAGACAGTAGGTTTGAATAATTTTATCGGCCGCCTGACTGCGCGCAGCAACAATTTTATCCGCAATCTGATCACTTACTTGTCCGGCAAATAAACTGGCGTTAATGGCCGTCAGCGACTTGCCTTCTCTATCCAGTAATTGCCATAAAGCCTGTTTCAGCGCATCAATATCCGGTGATAATGGTCGCTCACTTATCTGCTCTTCGCCATCGGCCGTCGTTTTAATCACTTTTATCGGTCGCGGAGCGGCGCTGGCGGTGACCACCGCATGACAGAAACCGGCTAATTTTTGTTCCACTGAGGCCTTTAACTGAGCCAGCTCATCATCAGGGTATAAATCGGCTTTATTAATCACAACAATCACCAGCCGATGGGGATTGCTGATGGCTTTCAGTTGCGCTAATTCAGAAGCGCTGACATCACCGTCCACCACAAACAACATAACATCCGCTAATTGGGCTGCATCGCGGGCCATTTGTTCACGTTCCTCGCCGCCCAGTTCATCGGTGCCGGGTGTATCAATCAAAACCATCGCCTGTTCACGGTGGGTCGGCCAGTCCATCGGCTGACTGTGTTTGGTTTCGCCGTGCAAAGGACTGACTGAAAAATAATCTGTGCCTGACAGCGCGTTGAGTAAGGATGATTTGCCGGTGCTGACTTTGCCAAAGGCAACAATATGCACGGCGCTGTTGTCTAATTTTTCAATCAGCTTTTCAAGCTGTCTATACTCCGCCGCCAGCTGGCTGCGCACCGCATTTGGAATGCGTGTGTCATTCAGCAGCTTGCGCAAGCTGTCGGCCGCTTGTTGCTCCGGATTTAAGTTTTGCAACTTTTTGTCGTCTTGCGTTTTAGACGCGGCTTTTTGATTAGTCTTTGTTTTGGCTTGATTTTTTGGCTTTGACGGCGAGCGCCATTTGTGCCAAATTTTTTGCCATTTTGTCAGAAGATCCAAGTAAATTGTCCTCAAAAATTTGTTTCGTTTGTTCGCTGTCTAAGCGTCCGGTTTCATTGATTGTCACCACCACCGCACGCCCCAGGGCGTTAAAAATAAGCCCATAAGCCACCGCATGCAATAAGCCACCGGTGATGGTGCCAACGCCCGGGAACGACTTCAGGGCATTGCCGGAAACCGCCAACACCATCGAGGTGGAGGTCTTTAGTTTGCTGCCGGCTGCTCGTAAGATATCATCGATCTGAAGTTGTTTAATCGGCACCGCATAAATCTGGCACAATTCTTTCAGCATTTGGCTGCCAATGGCACCCTGGATAATAATATCAGAGCCGGGCGCAATCGATGCCATGGCACCAACCATGGCACGTTTACTGTGTCGCTCAATGGTGCGCTGCGCGGCCGCTTTATTGTGTTCGGCAGTGGCCTCGGCTAATTTTTGTTCAGCCAACATCAACAAACCGGCATCACGGAAACGATGTAAGCTTTCTTTGTCATCGGACACCACCTGCTGAACGGCTTTTATTAAGGGTGAAATATCCGGTGCTCTGGCGATGGTTTGGGTGGTTTCACGGCCGTCTGCCTGCTCATTAATGATGGTTTCATAGCCGCCGCTTGAAATTGACACCACCGGATAGCGGTGATCCGTTTTATCAGCAATCGCATGTTCAATCTGCTGTATCTCTTCAGTTGTGTAGCGGTCAGATTTATTTAGGGCAATCACCATGGGTTTACGCCATTCTTTTAACGACTGAAAATAAGCCATCTCGGTGCGGGTAAAATCGCTGTTGAGCATAAATATCACCACATGAGCGCGTTGGCTCTCAGCCAGCGCCAACTGACTGTACTGATCCTGAGCAACGGCATCAAAACCCGGCAAATCGGTGACTTCCAGATTCTCATGCTGATAACGCAACACCTCTAAGGTGGTGCCTTTAATCACATCAATTTCAGTGTGAGCCTGAGGGATAAGTGCTTGAACAAAAGACGATTTGCCGCTGGAGGCACTGCCGAACAAACAAATATAAAAGCGTTTGGTGTGCCGTCGGCGCTGCAGTTCGTCCAGCTCTTGTTGCGCAGCTGAGGTGTCAATGCCTTTTCGTTGCGCTGATTCCAGGGCTTCGGTTAAACCGGCTTCATCGATAATCTCAGGCTTTTTCACCTGTGGGTCTTTGGGTCGTGTCCATTTAAACCACAGCCACAGGGGTAAACCGGCCACCACCACAATAGCCAGGCCATATAATAACCAAAACCACAGTGGCGCTTGTTGTAGGTAATGCCAAATACTCAGCAGTTTTTCAGCCAGCACCAATAACAGCAGCAGTAATAACAGGCCGATGACCAATAAGGCTACCGCCAACAGTGATTTTGAGTTGATTTTCATGGCTTTATTATAGTGTTACCCGCTGTAAAGTAAAAACTGCCATCAGTCACAATTGTCTGAGCAATGAGACTTTTGGCTTGAATTTTTTTCTCCACGACCCATTTCTTGGATTACCTCAACATTCCCAACACCATGAAAGAATCCATGCACAATTATCGCGGGACCACCATTGTCAGTTACCGCAACGATCAACAAGTCGTTATCGGTGGCGATGGTCAAGTCACCCTGGGCAACACCATCATGAAATCCAATGCCCGTAAAATTCGCCGATTGTATAACAATAAAGTGCTGGCTGGTTTTGCCGGTGCCACCGCCGATGCCTTCACCTTATTTGAGGTGTTTGAAGGCAAACTGGAAAAGCATTCAGGGCATTTAACGCGTTCCGCGGTAGAAATGGCTAAAGAATGGCGGACAGATCGCCGTCTGGGCCGTCTGGAAGCTTTACTGGCGGTGGCGGATAAGACCACCTCCTTGATTATTTCCGGTAACGGTGATGTTATCGAACCGGAAAAAGGTCTGATTGCCATCGGCTCCGGTGGGCCTTTCGCCCAAGCCGCGGCGCTTGCCATGATGAAAAACAGTGAAATACCCGCCGATCAGTTGGTGAAAGATGCCTTAACCATTGCCGGTGATATCTGTATTTACACCAACCATAATCACACCATTGAAACGTTAGAATTATAAGGAACACCTATGTCGAACAACATGACACCCAGAGAAATTGTCCAGGAACTGGATAAACATATTATTGGTCAAAGTCAGGCCAAACGCGCGGTTGCCATCGCTTTAAGAAACCGCTGGCGCCGCATGCAACTGGACAGCAAACTGGCCAAGGAAATCACGCCAAAAAATATTTTAATGATAGGTCCCACCGGCGTCGGTAAAACTGAAATTGCCCGCCGTCTGGCGGTATTGGCTGATGCGCCGTTTATTAAAGTCGAATCCACTAAATTTACTGAGGTGGGCTATGTCGGTAAGGATGTGGAATCCATTATTCGTGACCTGGTGGAAACCTCGATGAAGCGCACCCGCGAAGCGGCCAAGCGTAAAGTGGTTAAAAGCGCTGAAGCGGCGGCGGAACAACGGATTTTGGATTACCTGTTGCCACAGCGCAGTGACAACTCGACCATTCCCGGCGAACCTGATGCGCCCCGCGAAAATGCCACCCGTCAGAAGTTTTTAGAGCGCTTGCGCAATGGCGATTTAGAAGACAAAGAAATTGAAATTAAAGTCAGCCAAAACCTCGGCGTTGACATCATGGGTCCGCCTGGCATGGAAGAAATGACGGACCAACTGCAAAGCATGTTTGAAAACATGGGGCGCAAAAAACAGGAAACCAAAAAAATGCCGATCAAAGCCGCCCGTCCGATTCTGGTGGAGGAAGAGGCGCAAAAATTAATTAATGAAGAAGACATCAAACACCAGGCGCTTCAAAACGCCGAGCAAAACGGTATCGTGTTTTTGGATGAAATTGATAAAGTGGCCAAAGGCAGCAGCATGAGTGACTCCGGACAGGTGTCACGTGAAGGTGTGCAACGCGATTTATTGCCATTAATCGAAGGTACGGTGGTCAACACCAAATACGGCCAGATTAAAACCGATTATATTTTGTTTGTGGCCTCGGGAGCTTTTCATCTATCCAAACCCTCAGATTTAATTCCTGAATTACAAGGCCGACTGCCGATTCGGGTAGAATTACGGGCCTTGCTCAGCGAGGATTTTGAACGGATATTAACTGAACCGAAGCATTCATTAACAGAACAATACAAAGCCCTCATTGGCACCGAAAATGTGGATTTGGTGTTCACCGATGACGGCATAAAACGGATTGCTGAAATTTCCTTTTCAGTGAATGAAACCACTGAAAACATTGGTGCCAGACGGTTACACACCGTACTTGAAAAAATCCTTGATGAAGTGGCTTATATTGCCAGCGACAACGCCGGCAAAGACTATGTGGTTAATGCTGAATTGGTGGATAAAACCGTTGGTGAATTGGCCAAAGACGACGATTTAAGCCGTTATATTTTATAATCTCACCTTGTGAAGATGTCTTTTTACAGGGATAATGGTTGCCTTTTTTAATAACGACAGATGATGAATAATTTAATGCGTAATACTTTACTACTCCTCACCACCGCTTTGGTTATGGTGGCTTGTGGCGGCGATGAGCCTGGCCAAATCGATGCATCGAATATTGACAAAAACACCCCGGACGGTGCTTTTTTACTGACCATGCATGCTTTGGCTGACAGTGACATCAAATCGGCCATCCAAAACAGTTTATCGGAAGATAAGTACAATGAATTGGTGACCGAGTATGAAAGCCAACAAAAACAGCCCATGGATGAGCAACAAAAAATGCAATTCAATCAGGCACTGCAGATGATTAACCAGGACAATGCAGAAGAACAAATCTATAACCTGATTGCGCCGCAACTGACTCAGGTTCGTGCCTTCATGCCGATGATGCTGATGGGTGCCAAAGATCAAATCAGCCAACAGTTGGGTGCCGACTCAACCGCTTTAGCGCCGCGCTGTAACAGTAACTCAGAGGTGGTTGACGGTACTGTGACCTGGATTATGGACAATGACATCCTGCAAGAAGACAAGGTTAAAAACAGTGTCGCTGAATTGGTTGCCACGGGTCGTGATTTAAACTTATCTTCAGCAGAAGACTTGCAGCAGCTTAATTTTAACGAAGCCCTGGACATGGGTGGACAAGTGTTTGCTGGCTTTAAAAATGCCCTGAATGCCCATGGTATAGATGTCAACGAAATCTTACGCTCCGCTGAAGTCAGCGATGTTAACATTAATGGCGATCAAGCCTCTATGGTTGCCAGTTTCGAAGTCTTCGGTCAAACCGCCTGTAGCACGGTTAACATGAAGAAACGGGATGACATTTGGGTCATCAACCCAGAAGCCTAATTGTTTGGGGCTGTTTTGACAGCCCCATATGCTGATGTCGCTGCTCAGTAAAATTCTCTATCTCAGGGTTCGGGTGGAATACAGTCCCGATGATTTAAGCACCTTGGGCGTGGATACAACCAAACCCTTTATGTATGTGCTGTCGGCGGATTCGACGGTTTCTCGCAGTATTTTACGAGAAGAAATTAAACGCGGCCATTTACCGACACCGGTGGCATTAAAAACTGAAACAGAAAATAATGCCACTCATTCTGAGGCGATTTTAGCCAATAAAAAAATCACCGGACTGTTTCGGCGGCGAGTTAACTACCAGCATTTTGAACAGCAGTTGGATGAACTCATTCAAACCATCCAACAACACCCAAAAAAATCTTTACAACTGGTACCGGTGTCGGTTTTCCTGGGTCGTGCGCCGGATAAAGACCATGGTTTGTTTAAGATTTTATTTTCAGAACGCTGGGGTATTACCGGCCGGTTACGTAAGTTTTTCAGTATTCTGGCCCATGGCAACCACACCCTGGTGAGGTTAAGCCGGCCCATTGTGGTAGATCGTGATTTAGGCTCACCCAAAGATGATTCTCAAGTCCTGTCCCATAAATTATCCCGGGTGTTACGTTTGCATTTCAATCGGGTAAAAACAGCGGTGGTCGGCCAGGATTTATCACATCGGCGCACCATTGCTAAAAACATTTTATCCAGGCCTTTGGTACAAAGTGAGATTAAAGCTTATGCCCAAAGGAAGAACTTAACAGAAGACAAGGCGCATAGAGAAGCTGAGAAGATTATTCGGGAGATTGCCGCGGATTATTCATACAGCAATATTCGCTTAATGCATAAAATATTTCGTTGGTTTTGGACCAAAGTTTATGACGGCGTTAAACTGAATTTTTACGCCGAATTTCGTAATTTAACCACCGAAAAAGAGATCATTTATACCCCCTGCCATCGCAGCCACATTGATTATTTGATATTGTCTTATTCATTATACGAAAAAGGTTTGGTGCCGCCCCATATTGCCGCAGGTATTAATCTGAATCTGCCCATTATTGGTAGGATTTTGCGCGGTTCAGGCGCTTTCTTTATCCGCCGTTCATTTAATTCAAAACTCTATTCAACAATTTTTTCAGAATATTTAAGCTCGCTCATAGCCCACGGGGTTTCGATTGAATATTTTATCGAAGGAACCCGCAGCCGCACCGGCCGATTATTGCACCCAAAAGCCGGTATGCTGGCCATGACGGTGCGCAGTTATATTAATGAGCGTGGTAAGCCGCTGGTGTTTATTCCGGCCTCATTAAACTATGAGAAACTCATGGAAGGGGCTTCTTATAAGTCTGAATTAGGTGGCAAAGAAAAGAAAAAGGAATCCATTGGCGGCCTGTTTAAAACCCTTAAATTGCTGAAAGATGAATACGGTCGGTTAACGGTTAACTTTGCCGAAGCCATTGAGTTGGATAAAATATTAGACAGACACCAGCCGGACTGGCGTACGTTAAAACTGGGCGTTAAAGAAAAACCACCCTGGTTTAAAGATGTGGTGTCAGAAACCGGCAATCGCATATTAACCCATATTAACGAGTCTTCACATGTTAACCCCATTAACCTGTTAGCGGTGAGTTTACTGGCCACCCCTAACCAGGCTGCATCGGTCACTAACTTAACCGAACAAATCAAACTCTATAAAGGCTTATTAACCGACTTACCGTACTCTGAAAGAACCACCATCACAGCCTTGAGTGAAGCAGAAATCATTGAACAGGGTATTAAATTAGGCTTTATTGAATGTGTCGAACATGACCTGGGTGATGTGATTCGCGTTAAACAGGATATGGGTGTGATGATGACCTATTACCGCAATAACGTACTGCATTTGTTTGCCGCCAGTTCCTTTATTGCCATGTTTTTTATCAATCAGGCCAAGTACACGCGTAAAGATCTGCTGCGTATCATGGCCATTGTCTATCCCTACATTAAAAATGAATTATTTTTAAAGTGGAGCCGGGACGAGTTCATTGAATATGGCCGAGCGACGCTTAAATTGTTTAAAAATCATGATTTGTTGATTTCTGATGGCCGCCAATTACAACGCCACATGGGCGGTTCATTGCAAGCCGGTAAACTGCGGGTACTGGCCAATGCTTTAATGCAGACCTATGAACGGTTTTTTATTGTGATTGCGGTGCTTAAATCAACAGGGTCGGGGCATTTAACAACCAACGAATTGGAATCCCTGTGTCATCAGATTGCCAGTCAGTTAACCTTATTGTATGAATTTAATTCGCCGGACTTTTTTGATAAAAACCTGTTCAAACACTTTATTAAGCAGCTGGTTGAAGAGCGCATTATTGAAATTGATGATGACGGTAAAATTATTCTCACCGATAATTTAGAGCCGATGTACTTAGGTGCTAAAGCCATCCTCTCGCGCCGCATTCGCCACAGTATCCTCTATCTTATTTAAAGGTCTTTGGCATTAAACTGATCAGGTCCTTGCTTGCCGGCGGTTTTTTCATACTGTCCCGGCCCGACCTTTCGGTATTGGGTAAAACCCTGTTTACTGATATTTTTCTCACTCAGGGTGTGCCCCCCGCCGCTAGTTAAGCCGGTATGTATATTCACTTTGGTGATAATCTTTTTGAGTTTTGCACCACATTCAGGACAGGCATCCAACGGCGTGTCGGATAATTTTTGACGCACCTCAAATCCCTTGCGACATAAATCACAATCAGTTTCTTCAGCTTGTTGGTAACAATAAATAGGCATCTTATTAAAACAAAAAGCCCTTAAAGAAATTGTCTTCAAGGGCTCTTATCATTGAAGGCAAATGATTAATGTATGCCTTTCATGCCTTTTTTCAACAGCGGGCTGAGTAACAACAGCACCAGACCAAAACCAACACCCAGATAGAGTAAGGTGGTCCACAGTTCATTGTATTTATCCAGCTGCTCAGACACAGTCAATGTCATCAGTTCTTGCTGATCCAATGCCGCAATTTTAGCCAGTAGCACGGCCACCACTTCGGACAGCGATGTCGCCAGGAACCAGACGCCCATGACCATGCTCACGACGCTCTTAATTGATAACTTGGTTACGGCAGAAAGACCCACCGGCGATAAGCTTAATTCGCCTGTTGTGTGTAATAAATAGGCCAGCATTAACCAAACCCAGGCCACTTTACCGGCTTCATCGGGTGTCAGCGCACCAATTAATAATGCCCCAAAACCCAAGCCCACTTGAATCAGGCCTAAGGAAAATTTAACCGGGGTATTGGGATCCAGATTAACCCGTGCCAATTTCACCCACAGGGCGGCGAACAATGGCGCCAGGGTGAAGATAAACAGGGCGTTTAAGGATCCAAACTGTCCTGCCGTGGGTTCAATCACCAGATTTTCAACCTGACCATCGGCTAAACCACCCAAATGAAATAGGCCATAATAGGTACAAATAGCACCCACAATTAACATGGTCACCGCAATAATACTGATACTGGCGGCTGAAGAGGTGGCGTCTGTTTGGGTCAGGGTGGTGGCTTTATCGCGATTAAAGAAAAAACCGATTAAGATAAAGGCCAGCGCCATGGCTTTAACCACTGAAGTGAGCAGTAATAAAAAGATGCCCAAGTAAGAAAAGTAAGTAATCCATTCACCGCCAAACTGATAAATAACGACACCCAGTACCAACACGATATCAATCAGACCTGTTAACAAGGTCGGCATTAACACCGATTTGAGCGGGCTGTTATGAATACGGCGATAGGCATTGGCGGTTTTAAAACCAAAGCCGGCCACAGCAAAGGATATGGCTGCCAACACATAAAAGATCCAGGCATCACCGCTGGTCAATTGTGCATTAATTAATCGGCGATCCACCACCCGATCAGCAAACAGTGTCATGGAGCTGGCCGACTGTTCAAATAAGGCCCAAAAAACGATGGTGGAGACAATTAAAAACATCAGCACAATCATCCGTGAATAACTTTCACCGGAGGTTTTTAAAAAGCCATAAATACTAAAGGCAATAATCATGCCCAACAGCACATAAGCCAACGGCTCAATCCAGGTTTCAAATTGATTAAATAAAGCCACATGGCTTAATAAAGAATCCGGAAAGTGATCAATGGTAAAACCAATCACGGCCATCAGACCAAATAAGACAATCACGGTGGCAAAAATTTTAGCCAAACCGCGGTTTTGGTCTTCATTTTTATAAAACATGGCGTAATAGGTTAAACCCACCACAGACATGAGTAAAAATAGGTTTTGGGTGAAAAAGACAATGGCAATTTTCTGAACCAGAAACCAAACAAGAATTAACGACAAGGTCGACAGGATATAAATACCCCACTCCTTATTAATTGGGCCTAAGAAAGATTCTTTTAAGACCTTGGGATTATTCGGCTCGGCATGACCGTACAGATATTTTTGACCCCATAAAAAGGTCACCAGGCCAATCAACATGCCCAAACCGGCGGCACCGAAACCATAACTCCAGCCGTAAGTCTCGCCCAACCAGGCGCAGATGATGGTGGCCACAAATGAACCGATGTTAATACCCTGATAGAAAATCGTGAAACCTGAATCACGGCGCGGATCGTCTTCATGATACAACTTACCGACAATGGTGGAAATATTCGGTTTTAAGAAACCCACCCCTAAAACAATGAGCGCCAGGGCCAGATAAAAGACATTAATCGCAAAGTTATCACGAATCACCTCGCCGGCGACCATGGTGGCTTTGGTGCCTTCCACCGCCATCAACAAGTGACCCATCACCAGTAAGATACCCCCGAAAATTACCGCCTTACGCATTCCCAGGTAGCGATCGGCCAATAAACCACCGACCAGCGGCAAAGCGTAGACTAAACCGGCATAAGCACCGACAATACCCAGACCGTTTTCATCGGTGAATAAATGGTATTTGGTTAAATACAGCAACAGCAGGTATTTCATGCCATAGAACGAAAACCGTTCCCATAATTCAGTGGCAAAACACACATATAAACCAATGGGGTGCCCCCATAAAGTCTTATAATCCTTGTCCTTTGCCAGGGCAGGATCAATTGTATCAGTCGTCATCGATTCACTCCTCTAATTGTAAGTACCATTCATACATGGGTGTATTGAGATTAAAACTGAATGCCATCCTGCCATCCAATTCACGAAAGGCATAAATGTTACCATAAAAAAAACACCGTCCGGTCGAATTATTTAACCCGATTATTTCATGTAACCGGTACAAAGCAGCCGTATTCAGTGAATCTAACAAAGAAATAGCTGTGTTTTAATTAATTACAGTTTGTACCTGAATGGTTGTATGAAAAAAATGGCTGCATATCTTGCATAAATATCGCTTACAGCATATGAATAAATATGCTTGAAGCGATATTTATACAATCTATTTTGCCATTTTGTCCCTAAATTCCATTCTTACATGAAATATTCGGGTTAGCGAGTTTGTAACGAAATTAAGTGCTTCATATTTAATAAAAACAATGAATGTTCATTAAGAATGTCACTTTCACAAAAAATGGAAAAATGGACCGCCCGATCAAAGCATTTTAAAATATTTATTTATCCATGCCAGGAAACTGTTAAAATTCAAACACATTGATGAGAGGCTGACATGGATAAATACCAACAACTGAACGGAAAAACCATTTTCTTAACCGGTGCTTGTGGCGGATTGGGTTCTGCTTTGGCCCTGCAATTATCACGGCAAAACGTTAACTTAATCATCAGTGACAAAAATTCCAAAGCCCTGGATCGACTCTGTGACGAGCTGGTGAAACGTGATTGTCCGGAACCCGTTATTTATCCGATGAACCTGGTTGGTGCCACCCCCAATGATTACATTAAACTGGCCAAACAATTAGAAACCCATTTTAAAAAATTAGACGGCCTGATTCACACAGCCGTCGAATTTAGCAGCTTATCTCCTTTTATATTGTATGAAGCTTCGCGCTGGCTGAAAGAAATGCAGGTCAACGTCAATTCCCCGATATTCTTAACCCAAGCGCTGTTGCCGCTATTATTAAAAGCCAAAGGCCATATCATTTTTACACTGGATGATTTAGACATGACTGCTAAAGCCTACTGGGGGCAATATGGAGTCGGTAAAGCCGCCATCGGGCAGTTCGCCAAAATACTCGGCCAGGAATGCGAAAACCAGGGCGTTAAAGTCAGCACCCTGACCCCACCACCAATGCCCACTTCTTTGCGCGCCAAAGTCTGGCCGTCAGAAGACGCCTCAAAACTCAATAAACCCACTGAAGTCGCATATCAATACCTGGATGAATTACTGAAATAAACTCACTTTGTTGATGACAACATTTCTGTTGGCGAGATCAGCCGTAATCTGTCTGAAATACGATATCTCCTGGCCCAAATGCTCAGGTGCCATAATACCCGGCTTTAAAGAATTGTTTAACATTAAACGAGCCACCGCGGCGCAGGTGTAGCCGGTGGTTCTGGCCATGGAGCTGATGTTATTTTCGGTATCGAAATAGTCAATCATGCGGTATTTTTCACTGTTTTGTTGACCGTCTTGAACACCTTTGACTCGGATTTCCAACACCGTTAAATCTTGTTCACCGGGTTTAAACTGCCATTGCTGTTGCAGAACCTGAGCCGTGCTGTCGCGGTGTTTATCATCAAAAAAGCCGGCGGATTTTAATTGTGAAATAAACCGGGCGTGACCGGGATAGCGGATGGTTTTTTCCGCCATGGTCGGAATATCAACGGTATCCAATAAAGACCGCAAACCATCGGTGTTAAAGGCTTCTAAATCACCGATTCCGGGCACATAAAGTGTTTCAGTTTCTGTTAATGCCGGCAAGGTCAAAGCCTGTCCGTTGCGCCGCATCCGTGCCGGTCGGGTGTATTCTTCCATCACATCTAAAGGTGCAAACGGTGCTTTGTACTGAAAGGGCAGTATTCGTTCAACCGGTAAACCACCCACCAAACACACCAGCTCATCCACCTGATCATAGGTGGCGACAAAATGCCCGGCAAATAAATTGGTTAAACCCGGTGCCAGACCCATATCAACAACGGCTGTGGCGCCGTGTTGTTTGGCCAATTCATCCAGATGTAATGGGTCTTCGGTAAAAAATGAAATATCCACAATCGATTGACCGGTTTCGAGCACCGCTTTTAACGCCTGAAATCCCAAAACACTGGGCAAAGCCCCGACCACCAAATCAAAATCTGAAACGGCCTTTTGTAAAGCCGCTTTATCGGTGACGTCCAGTTGTTTAAATTCAATACCGGACGCTAAATCATCGGGTTTTTGTATATCAGCCAAACAAACCGTATGATCTTCACTTAAATTTAAAGCAATCACCCGTCCGATACGTCCACCGCCTAAAACAATTATTTTTTTCATAATAAATATCCCAGCACCATTAACACTAACCAGGCATACAACCCGGCCACCACATCATCAATCATCACGCCAAAGCCACCGGAGACTTTTTTGTCAATCCAGCCAATGGGAAAGGGTTTCACGATATCAAACAAGCGAAACAGGATAAAACCGGCCAAAATCCACTGCCACTCAAACGGCACCAGCCACATGGTCAGCCAAAAGCCGACAAACTCATCCCAGACAATACCGCCATGGTCATGCACGCCCAGGGTTTCACCGGCCCGGCCACAAATCCAGACGCCGCCGATAAATGCCGCCACCACCATAGCCAGATACATGAAAGGCGGCAAAGTTTGTAAGGCCACATATAAAGGAATCGCCATTAGTGTGCCGAAAGTCCCGGGTGCCACCGGCGCCAAGCCACTGCCAAAACCAAAGGCCAGAAAGCCCGATGGTGTGGTTAGGGCAATTTTCTGTGTTTTATTCATAATTCGTGTCGTTTACCCAAAATGATCAAAACCCGATTGTTTAACATCAAGCGTTTGGCCGTTTTCATAAACGCTGACACCAGCATCACCTGTTTTCATGTGACCAATCACAGCACAATCAGCCGGTAATTTATTGGCATCCTTAGGTGCAAGGGTGAAACACAGCTGATAATCATCACCTCCGGCCAACACATAATCGCGCCATTGCGGGTCGTGTTTAATGGCTTTGAGAACAGGTATTTTTTCTAAATCAATATGTGCGGCCAAACACGAGGCCTCGCAAATATGCCCTAAATCCGCCACTAAACCATCGGAGACATCGATCATCGCATGGGCATAATCTTTGACGGATTCAGAGATATCAAAACGTGGAATAGGACGTTTAAGCTGGGTATCGCAATCTTCATTCTGGCCCGGGTTATTCAGCGCAAAGGCCGCCGATCCTAACTCACCGCTGACCACAATCAGGTCACCGGCTTTTGCACTACAGCGTTTTTTTGGTTGCGATGACAAACCCAAAACAGTAAAGCCAATGGTTAACGGCCCGGATGTGGTGTCGCCACCAATCAGTTCCACCTGATACTGTCCAAGTAATTCACCGACACCTCGTTTAAAACCGGTTAACCACTGCTCCTCAATCTCAGGCAGCGTTAAGTTCATTAAGAGCCACTTGGGCTGCGCCGCCATCGCGGCCATATCACTTAAGTTCACCGCCAGTGCCTTATAACCAATGTCTTCAGGCTTATCCTGTTCAAGAAAATGTCGGCCGGCCACCAGGGTATCGGTGGCGAGCACGATTTTTTGGCCTGCTGAGATTAATTGAGGGTCGAGGACTGCGGCATCATCACCGATACCCAAAGCCACTGCCTGGTTCTGATTCTGAACCAGCGATTGCAGTTGTTTAATGAGTTCAAATTCGTTAATCACACACCCAGTTCATTGGGGCGTGTTTGCGCGGCGACTTGTTTTAACACACCATTGACAAAACTATGCCCGCCTTCGGCGCCGAATTCTGTGGTGAGAATGACCGCTTCATTAATCACCACTTTAAAAGGTGTTTCAATACTTTGTGATAATTCATAAGCTGCCACCAGTAAGACCGCATATTCCACCGCACCTAAAGAGGTTTTTTCTCTGCCTAGATGCGGGTCAATTAACGCTTCCAGTGCCGTTCGGTTGGCCGCAATGTAGTGTAAGGCTTTTTCAAAAAACGCCATATCGACTTTTTTAAAGTCCTGTTCTTCGATAAATTGCTTAATTACAGAAGACACCGATTCATCGTTGTAATGCATCTGATACAAGGCTTGTACCAGGCGCTTACGGGCTCGGTGCTTGCGCGCCAGCGGCTCAGGTAAGCGTTTATTTTTTCTGTGTTGGGTCATAGCCTGTCCTATCCGTAAACCGGGTGTTGCTGGCATAGTTGCGCCACATTTTCTTTTACTTTCATCAGTACGGCATCGTTGTCCATGTCTTCCAGAATATCACATATCCAGTGGGCAATGGCACTAAAATCCGCCGCATCAAAACCACGTGTGGTGCCCGCCGGTGTGCCAATGCGCAGACCGCTGGTGACAAAAGGTGAGCGTGGGTCATTCGGCACCGCATTTTTATTAACTGTGATGTGGGCTTCACCCAGACGTGCTTCGGCGTCTTTACCGGTGATGTCTTTGTCCACCAAATCCAATAAGAACAAATGATTTTCAGGAACGCCGGAAACCACCTTAAAGCCCCGATCCATAAAGACCTGCGCCATGGCCTGGGCATTGTTAACGACGTTTTGTTGGTAGGTTTTAAATTCAGGCTGCAAAGCCTCATTAAAAGCGGTGGCTTTGGCGGCAATTACATGCATTAAAGGCCCGCCCTGAATCCCCGGGAATACCAGAGAATTGAGTTTTTTCTCAATATCCTTATTTGCTCTGGCCAGGATAATACCGCCACGCGGTCCACGCAGGGTTTTATGGGTGGTGGACGTGGTAACATCGGCGATATTTACCGGCGAAGGATAGACACCTGCGGCGACCAAACCGGCCACATGGGCCATATCCACCATAAAATAAGCACCCACTTCATCAGCAATGTCTCTGAACTTTTGCCAGTCGATGCGCTTTGAATAGGCTGAAAAACCGCCAATAATCATTTTCGGTTGATGTTTTTTCGCCATAGCCCGGACTTCGGCAAAATCAATCTTACCGGTGGCTTCATCAATACCGTATTGCACAGCGTTATAGAGTTTGCCCGACATATTCACCGGTGAACCGTGGGTTAAATGCCCACCGTGGGCTAATGACATCCCCAAAATGGTGTCGCCGGGTTCTAACAAGGCCATATAAACCGCCTGATTAGCCTGTGAGCCTGAATGCGGCTGGACGTTGGCGTAGTCTGCATCGAACAGTTTTTTCACCCGTTCAATGGCCAGATTTTCGGCCACATCCACATACTCGCATCCACCATAATATCTACGACCGGGATAGCCTTCAGCGTATTTATTGGTTAACTGAGAACCTTGTGCCTGCATCACGGCAGGTGAGGTGTAATTTTCTGAAGCAATCAGTTCAATGTGATCTTCCTGGCGTTTATTTTCCTGCGCAATGGCCGCCATTAAATCAGGATCGGTTTTGTCTAAGGTTTGGGTCTTGCTGAACATAATGATTTTAAGGTGACAACTATAAAGCGGCTATTTTCGCATAAGACGTGATTATACGCACGCCTGTTTCAAAAAGGCTTGGCAATTACCAGGTAGATAACCACCAATAAAATAATCGCAGGGACTTCATTAAAATAACGGAACCACACATGACTGCGCTTTTGCGTACCGGCCACAAACTGACGGTGGATGGTAAAGCAATAATAATGATAGGCAATGAGCACCGCCACCAACACCATCTTAGCGATAAACCAGCCTTGTTGTACATAAGTCAACCAGGCTGCACCCGCCAGAGAATAGACCAGTAATACCGCGGAAATCACCGTGCCCCACAGCGTAAAGCGCATCATTTTTATTAACCTCGACTGCAAACCGGTCAACAATGCTTTATCACTGTTGCTTTTGGCCATGGCATGATTGACAAACAACCTGGGCAAATAAAACAAACAGGCAAACCAGCTCACCACAAAAAACAGATGTATGGATTTTATTATTAACATGCGAAAACTCGTCCACCACAGGCAAATGGTATAATGCCCTTTTTTGTCTAAAACAGCAACCAAAGTGCCCAAAAAAACACCCCAGTACATTATTCAGACCAATGAAGAACAGCAGTCTTTTATTCGCCGGCATTGGCTGCTGGTCACTTTAGTCGCTTTAATTATCGCGGCCTTTTTCTATGGTCGCTATTACGATATCGACGTATTAAAGGCTTTTAAAGGTCAAAAGCAGACTTGGACTGAAGTCAACCAACGTCTCAGTGACGAAAACGAACAGCAATCGGCTATCATCAGTCGTTTACAAACCGAACTGAAAGTCAAAGATCAGGCGTTACAAACGCTCAAACTGGATTTGGATCAGCTGAACCAGGAAATTATAAAACTCAAAGCGGATGTGGGGTTTTATGAAAATCTGCTAAGCCACAAAGATAACATCAAAACCCTGCGGGTTTTTGAAGCCCTGGCCAAACCCGTGGCTAATTACATTCAGCTTAAAATTGTTCTGGCACAAAAGCTGGAAAAAGCCCGCACTAAATCAGGAACATTAAATGTGAACTTAATGGGCATTAAAGATGACAAAGCTGAGCAAATTGATTTAATTAAGCAATTTGAACTGGACAACAACTTTTCCTTTAAATATTTTCAAATTAAGAATTATGCCATCACTTTACCCGACGGTTTCATTCCAACCACACTTTTAGTAGAATTACAGAGCAAAGATAACCGTCCGAACACTGTGACAGAACGCATTGCCTGGCAAGATGTTTGGCAGGCAAACAGCGTCGAAGAAGATAACCAGACATCGCCTAACGCACAACCCAACGTTGATTCAACAGAATCAATTTAACAATCATGTTTAGTAAAAAAACCAAACCAGAGAAAACCATGGCACAAAGCAACCAAAAACAATTAGATACCCTGATCGGCCAAAGTACCCGATTAAAAGGCGACATGACCTTTAATGGCATGATGCACTTAGATGGACACGTTGAAGGTTCGATTATCGCCGAAAATGATAACGATACCCTGACCATCAGTGAAAATGGCCGTGTTAAAGGCACCATTAAAGCCGGTAACCTGGTCATTAACGGCACCATTGACGGTGATATCACCGCCACCGGTAAAATTGAGGTACTCAGTCAGGCGCGTATCAGCGGTAATATTTATTATGTCAATATTGAAATGGAAACCGGCTCACAGGTAAATGGTCAACTCATCTATCAAGGTGGCGAGGTGACCCATATCAATAAGCATGACAACAATAAAGACAAACAACACAAAGAACAAAAACATGAGTGACATCAATATCAGCCAACCGGCAGCCAAAAAAATCAACCAACTGGTGCTCGAAGAAATGAATCCTGACCTTAAATTCAGGGTTTATATCATAGGTGGCGGCTGCTCTGGATTTCAATATGGCTTTGCCTTTGAAGAAGACAGTGAAGCCGATGATATGACCATCGAATCTGAAGGCGTGACGGTGATGATTGACCCCATGAGCTATCCTTATCTGATGGGCTCGACCATTGACTATTTAGAAGATTTACAAGGTTCCCGATTTGTGGTGAATAACCCCAATGCCAAAACCACCTGCGGTTGCGGCAGTTCATTTGCCATATGAACAGCGACCAAATCTATTTCACCTGGACGGAATTAGATCGTTGTGCCGATATGCGCAACCAGAAGAACCGCATTGACCAACTAAAAAAAATCAAAACCTGTCACTATGTGCCGGTGTTTGAAGGCAAACATCTGTACCCGGAACAACAAGACCCGTTTTATATTTCTGATCAGCCTGTCGGTCAGGCAGACAAAGAGAGCTTTCTGGGTATTTTGCATGACGAGTTGTGGTTTAGCTGCGGTTTAACAGAGTCAGAAGCGGCTTATTTAGAGCAACAATTCAATGGTCACTTTGAATCGGTGCGTGAATATGCCATGGCACTGGATGAAGATTTGGGTCACATCGCTTTATATTCACGGGGTTTGGATTTATGGCAACGTCAGAAAAAATACTGCTCGATTTGTGGTGAGTTAAATCAGATCGAAAGTGTCGGTCATAAGATGCTCTGCTCTAACGGCCATGCCCAATGGCCGCGGATTGAACCGGCTATTATTGTTCTGGTGACCAAAGGAGATCGATGCTTATTGGGGCGCAAGCATAACTGGAAGCCGGGGGTTTATTCGACCCTGGCGGGTTTTGTCGAAGCCGGTGAAACCATCGAAGATGCGGTGTATCGTGAGGTCTATGAAGAGTCCAATATCCGCATTAAAAATGTCCGTTATTTTGGTTCCCAGCCCTGGCCGTTTCCGGCATCTTTGATGCTGGCGTTTCAGGCCGACGGTATTTCAGAAGACATTCGCTTGGATGATGAGATGGAAGACGTTCGCTGGTTTTCAAAAGATGAATTAATCAGTTGCCGGGAAGACGGCTCACTGATATTGGCACCGCGTTTTACCGTTGCCAACAGTTTAATCAGTCAGTTTGTTGGCCAGCCGTTATAAGGTTCTTTTATGCCTGAATTACCGGAAGTCGAAACCACCCGCCGTGGACTAGAGCGACTTATTCTTAATAAAACCATCCACCGTATTGATGTTCGAAACGCTCAATTGCGCTGGCCGGTCCCGGATAACATCGGTGACATTGAAGGCCAGGAAATCACTGCCATCGGGCGTCGCGGCAAATACATCTTAATCAGCCTAAGCCAGGGGCCGCATCTTTTAATACATTTAGGCATGTCGGGTTCAATGTCGGTTGTGCCGACATCACAACCCCTCAAAAAGCACGATCACTTTATTGCCACATTGAATGACGGTAAGGCCTTACGTTTTCATGACCCGCGGCGTTTTGGCTGTATTTTACTGACCGCTGATCCGGCACATCATCCTTTACTGGCTTCATTGGGGCCGGAGCCATTGAGTGATAAATTGAATGGCCAATGGCTGAAAAAAACCGCTGCTAATCGCACGGTTGCGGTTAAAAACTTTATTATGAATGCGCAGGTGGTGGTTGGTGTCGGTAATATTTATGCCTCAGAGGCCTTATTTAAAGCCGGTATTCACCCCAAGCGATCGGCTTTGCGCATCAGCTTACAGCGATATCAGCATTTAGTTGATGCCATCAAAACCGTTCTGGCTGAAGCCATTAAAGCCGGTGGCACTACCTTACAGGATTTTAGTAACAGCGAGGGAAAACCGGGTTATTTTCAGCAGCAATTATTCGTTTACGGGCGAGCGGGACAAGCTTGTATAATCTGTCAGCAGACTATTAAGAAAATAAGCATTAGCAATCGCAGTAGCTATTATTGCGCTCAATGCCAGCATTAGTCATGGTTCCTGGCTTCAATGCAATTATTATGTTCCTACCCCTGACGTTTTTTGTTATTATCGTCTTAAAGAGATCACAGAAAGGGAATCTTGAGTAAAACCTTAAAACCAATCCTGACCAATCTGCTATTTGCGGCTGTTTATGCTGCGGTTTGTTATGCCGCCTATTATTATTTTGTCAGGCCCACTTTAGCCATCTGGCCGGCCGCCGGTATGGGGGTCGGTGCCATTATTATCTGGCGCAGTCGCATTATTCCGGGCATCTTATTGGGTGAATTACTGAACAGCTTAATCATTTACAAAGTCCATCAGCAGTTTGGCTGGAACGTCGACACTTTATACAACGCCTTGTTTTATATCTTAAATGTGGCGCGTCCAATGATTGCCGGGTTTTGGGTTGTACATATGTTGGGTAAGCAAATATTACTCTTGGATGTCAAATCTGTGGCTCAGTTTTTCTTATATGCCGCCGTTATTCCGATGGCTGTGGCCAGCTTTTTGTTTGTTCTGTTGCTTAATCAAATTGGTTTTTTCACCGATGACAACTTTTTTTCCAAAAGTTTTCTGTGGTATTTAGGCGATGTCATGAGCGTACTGATTTTTACGCCCATTATGCTGACCCTGTTTGCCCGACCCAGATCTTTATGGCGTACCCGTATTGTCAGTTTGACGCTGCCCGTATTGGTGTCATTTGTGCTGATTTATTTATTGTTTAACTCCTTTCGCCAATTTCAAATTGATCGGGTTAACGAAGGCATGCAAAACCAGTTGAGTGTCGTGAAAACTGAGTTTGATCAAGGCCCGCAAAATATTGAGCAATTACTGATTAATCTTGAAGAACAAAACCCAATCTATGAAGTGAAACATTATGTTGTTCGGGTGTATCAATTAAGCAATAACCAAAGACAGCTGATCTATTCAAATAAAGATGTCCGTGTGTCTCGTTTTAAGGACTATGTTCATGAAAGTCGCATACGTATTGGGGACACTGACTACATACTCTTTATCGCCCCTAATAATGATTTATTTATGGCCAATACACCACAGAGTTTATGGATGACTTTGCTGGTGGGCATTTTTTTCGCCGCTTTTATCACATTTATCATGCTGATTTTAAGCGGCAAAAATTACACCACAGCTCAGGCGGTGGCTGAACGTACAGAAGACTTGAATAAAACAAATAAAAAACTGGCACAAACTAATTTAGACTACAAGCGCATCATTGAAAGCCACCCGGTTATTTTCTGGAAGGTGAACATTAAAGAAGATCAAATCAAGTTTGTCAGTAAAGAGGCCAAGTCTTTATTGGGTTATCCGGTCAAGCAATGGCTGACAGAGCCTCATTTTTTGATGAATAAAATTCATCCTGATGATCTTAGTCGTTTTAAACAGGCTTTATTTCAGAAAATATTTAAACATCAAAACATCACCATTAGTTATCGCATCCGACATGCCAAGGGTGATTATCGCTGGTTTAAAGACACCTTATACTTACCTGAAGATTTTGATCAAAACCAGGAAATTATGGGCATGATGGTGGATATCAATGAGGAAAAAACCAACGCCCAAAAAATCCATCACCTGGCTTTTCATGACCCGTTAACCAATTTGGCCAACCGACAACAATTACAGCAGGTACTTAATGAACTGATACGACAAGGCCAATCGCAACAGGAATTCGGTGCCGTACTATTTTTAGACATGGACCGGTTTAAAGTGCTGAATGATGCCCTGGGTCATCATTTTGGTGACCAATTACTGCTTAAAATAAGCAATCGCCTGAAACTTTATCAAGATGAGTTTAACTTAATTGCCCGTTTTGGCGGTGATGAATTCGTACTGGTCACCGAATGTGAGTACCAAAGCGCCAACGATGCGGCTGTTCAGGTGGTGATGTTAGCCGAAGACATCATTCAAACGCTGGCAAAACCTTATCAAATTGATCACCACCAGCATATTTGTACGGTCAGTATCGGCGTGTCGATATACCCCAATGAGAGCAACACCGTTAATGACATAATCCGACAAGCCGATGTCGCCATGTACCGATCAAAAGAACAGGGACGGAATCAGGTGACCATGTATCACCAAAGCATGAAACAGTACAACGACCAGATTCTATACGTTGAACAGGTGTTACGCCATGCGGTTAATGAAGATAATTTTCTTTTAAAATACCAACCAATGGTGGATATGAACCGACAAATTGTCAGTTTTGAAGCACTTATACGTATTTTTCAGGATGGTCGCACCATATACCCCGATGAATTTATTCCGGTGGCCGAAGACACCGATTTGATTCAATCCTTAGGCCGCTGGGTTATCTCAAATGCCTGCTACACCGCCAGTGAATCGGGGCATAATATTTCTGTTAATGTCAGCTCTAAACAGTTCCACCAACAGGGTTTCATTAAATACATTGAACAAATCATCAGTCAATTTAATATTAAACCCCACAGCTTAACGATTGAACTCACCGAAGCTGTTGTGGTGGGTAATTTCAATGAAATTCAGTATAAGTTTAACCGGTTAAGTGATTTAGGGGTGCAAATAGCCATTGATGATTTTGGCACCGGATATTCGTCCCTACAATACCTCAGACAACTGCCCATTGATTTTCTTAAAATTGATAAAAGCTTTATCGATGACGTACAAACCAATGACAACGCCGAAGTGATTATTCGCACCATCACGTCAATGGCCAAAAACCTGAATCTAAAAACAGTGGCTGAAGGGGTAGAAACCGAGGAGCAATTTGAGTTATTGAAAAAACTGGGTTGTGACTTTTTTCAGGGATTTTTGTTTGGTCGCCCCGGTGATTTACACACCATAAAAGACAGCGCTGAAAAATAACCTTATGCTTAATAAACACCAAGCTGCCGCCGTTCGGCATCTGAGTAGCCCCTTGCTAGTTCTATCCGGCGCCGGATGTGGTAAAACCCGGGTTATTATTGAAAAAATCAGGCATATACTAAACACAGAATTTTGTGCACCTGATAATTTATACGCCATCACATTTACCAATAAAGCCGCTCAGGAAATGCAACAGCGGTTAGCTCAGGTGTATCCGCAAGCTGACTTAATTCATATTTCCACCTTTCATGCCCTTGGTTTGCGCCTATTAAAATCCGAAGTAAAACAAACATCATTGCAGCCGGGGTTTAGTATCCTAGATCCGTCAGAATGTAGTCGGGTGATGCAGGAACTGGTACCCAAAGGCCTGAAAAAACAATTGGTGTATGACATTCAATGGCAAATTTCTGACTGGAAAAATGCCGGTTTAAAACCTGAAGATGTCAGCAGCCGTAATCCGCTCAATCAGGATATTTATCGGCGTTATCGCAGCTACATGAACAGCATTAATGCCATTGATTTTGACGATTTGATTGCTGAAAGCTTGTGGTTATTACAAAGCAATGAAACAGTCAGGCAACGGTGGCAAAATAAAGTGGCTTATTTATTAGTCGATGAATATCAGGATACCAATGCCTGCCAGTACCAGCTGATTAAAGAACTGACCGCCCAATCCCTGGGACTGACCTGTGTTGGTGACGATGACCAGTCGATATATGGCTGGCGCGGCGCCAGGCCTGATAATTTGCAGTTATTGGCTGATGATTTTGCAGGTCTAAAAGTCGTTAAACTGGAACAGAATTATCGATCCACGGGCAACGTACTAAAAGCTGCCGATGCGGTTGTCCAGAATAATCCGCATCTTTTTACTAAAACCATTTGGAGTGATTTAGGCGATGGTGAACTCATCGATTTAAACGCGTATGATACGGTGGAAGAAGAAGCGGAGCAAATCGCCACATCCATTGACTTTGCCATTAAACACAGACATGCAACGGCGGCCGAATATGGCATTTTGTATCGCTCAAACCGGCAAGCCAGAATTCTTGAACAAGCCTTGCGACGGTTTAATATTCCCTACCACATTTCCGGTGGCCGTTCTTTTTTCGATTTCAGCGAAATAAAAGACATGATGGCTTACCTGCGATTGCTTATCAACCCGCAAGATAACAGCGCTTTTTTGCGCATTATTAATACCCCAAGACGCGGTATCGGTATGCAAACCGTGCGGCAAATTGCCCATCTGGCCACGCAATCTAAGCGTTCTTTCTTTCAGTTTATCTCACAAGCAAATCTCAGTGATTACTTTGAAGCCAGAATGGCTGATAAATTGCACGACTTTCAGACCATGATGAGCGGTTTTATGCGATCTTCATTACCCGCTGATCAGTTGATTAACCGTTTACTTAATCAGATTGATTACCTCAATTGGCTACAACACAGCACCGCCAATCAAGTGGCAAAAGTAAATAAACGCAAACTCACCACTGATTTTCTCCGTTGGATTGATGCCCTGTGTGCGCATAAAACCATGCGCCTTGAGGATTTGGTTGATTATCTGTCTTTGCAAAGTGACCCTGATGACGATGATAAGCCTGGCGTGGCCTTGATGACACTGCACGCAGCTAAAGGGTTAGAGTTCAACCGTGTCTTTCTGATTGGTGTGGAAGAAGGCCTGCTGCCGCACCGTAACAGCCTCGAAGAAGCTGAAGACAAAACCACGGCACTGGCCGAAGAGCGGCGTTTAATGTATGTGGGCATGACCCGGGCACAGACCAAACTCACCATCAGTTATGTAAAAAAACGCAAACAGCACAAGGACAATGAACGCGCGATTTACGGCCCCAGCCGTTTTATTGAAGAGATTCCCAAAGAATTTATCATGGCTTCAGGTAGTCAAGCGCATAAAGCCAAAACAAAACAAAACTTCGCCGCCCTTAAAGCCCAGCTCAAATCATAAAAAAGCCCCGCAAGCGAGGCTTTTAAATGAATATTGACTTAGAGACTTATTCAAAGCCATCCTTGAAAATGATATCAGACGCAGTGGCTTCAAAGGCACCGGCATCATCAGGACCATGTAAATTGCCGATACTGGGCAAATCAATTGGGCGTAAGTTCCCGTCCATATCCGGTACCGTGGGTGATATCCATTGCTGACCACACATATCGATGGCCGGTGAACCGTCTTTTAAACGGTAATCATTGTCACCCACATTTTCAAACTGGGGATCTAATGTATATGTGTCTGTCGCAACAGGTGACTGATCTTCATGCACGATGAGACAATTACCAAACTGTGTTGGAGAATTATTGCCTGATACTGTGTAAATATCCACACCATCCGGGTCGTAAATAATACTGTTAGCTAAATAAATACGGGCGTCGTTATTACCAAAAAAACGAGATGTGACTTTGTTCTCACCGACTGTGGAATATTGAAGTTTAGACTCACCACCCTGGAAAGCCCTGAATAAATACAAATCATTATAGTTACCGTCCCCTTCATCACCGTTATTAAAGAAGACACTGCCTTCAACATCAATTATTGAATTATTATCACGTACATAGCCGGCCACGCCTGCATTGGCACGGTGATTTCTGACCTGGGCATTAAAGACGTTCACCACTGCAGCCGTTTCGGCATAGAAAGCGCCCCCTGAAATTTCAGCCAAATTACTATTAAAATCAGTGCAGGCACCCGGTTGCCAGCATGAAATGGGGCCGGCCTCATTTTCAAAGGCTGTTTTTAAGCTGGCAGAGGCATTGTTGTGTACTGCAACACCGCCACCGTTGATCGCTAAATTTAAACCCATTGCGACATTTTCAGCTGCTAACGAACTGTTTATGTCTGACACATAAACACCGCCACCATCACCAAATCCATTGTCATCACTGTCAGCAATATTACCATATAAAGTGACCGGTTCTGAATTATTGCCAAAAAAGCAAATGTAAGTATTTAGAATCGGTGTACAAACGCTACGACCAATCAGTTCAGCTTTCGCTCCATCTTTGACCGCGAGGCCACCACCGTTACCAGTGGCAGAATTAAATGTAATGCCGCGTCGATCACTGCCGAATAAAACCACATCCTGGCTGCCCTGATAACTGATAAATGTACATCCATTGTCAACCAGGACCCCACCTCCATCACCCGCAGTGGCTGTGTTGCTGTAGATGCCGTGCGTTTCACCGGCACTCACATTTTGAACCACTCTGGCGGTTGGGTTATTACAAAAAATACCGCCACCTTCCTGTGCTGTATTATTGCTGACACGCACCTGATTTAATACAATCAACGGTTCCCCCACAGTGCCTGTTATACCGATGGCTCCGCCCCGTAAACCGGTGTTTTGTTTTAATGCCACAGTGTTAAGAGAGACACTGGCATCTGCATCGTCAATACGAATGGCTCCACCAAACCAGATTGTTGAGCCACTATTTTGTATGGTCAGGTTAGATATTGAAATACTGTTATTACTTGTATTTCCTGAGATTTGAAACACCGGATTATTGTCTGCTGACGACTGGATTATGGTGGCCAGTGAATCCGCACTGGTTTGTACATCATTGGCGGCATCCGGACAGGAGTCATAGCCGCCTTTAATCACCATATCACGATCGTCCAGTGTGATACTTTCTTCGTCATACACCCCTTCAACAAGGCGTAGCTCTGTATAGGTGTTTATTGTAAAATCGATCGCATCCTGAATGGGTGTTGTTCGAACAGATGCATTAAACGTGCAATTACTGCTGAAACCAATGGTTGCCACAACCGATGTCCCTTTGGTGGCAGACTGATCGACCAGATGCGGAAAACTCGTTACAACCATATCGCGATCCTGGTCACTCAGGTGGCTTAAATCCTCTGCGGTCAGTCGGTTATCGGCTGCACCGGATAAACCCGACAGCATAACGCCAATCACAACGAAACTCTTATACTTCATAATGGCTCTCCAAAATTAAAATCGACTCTACTATACAGTCTTTTGAATTAATTTATTTGGCCAATACTGCGACGCAGTTCTCAAATAAAAGAATCCGCGTGATGAGCAGGTATTTGTTTAATACTTTTTTAACAAACCCCTCGTTTTTATCGGGTACATGGCCTTAATATACATTTTTAATTTATTGTGATGCACTTCACATTTACAGGGATAATGTCCTTATAAGAGGAGTTTTTTAGACCATAACAGATCTGATTATCAGCGATATCCGTCAGGCTGTTGCAGGGGTGCAAAATTTGTCATACATTACAGCCTTCATACTTGAACATGGGGGTTTGATTTTGTATGATTCTCTTAACTTATCTCGGATTAAAACGTCACCGTGTCGCCCTGGGAATTACGCCTCATTATTGCCCTGATTGGAATCATTGTTCTGGTGTTGATTTATTATTTTCATAATAAGTCAATCCGCCCCAATGACATCAGTGTCAACAGCGATGAGTTATTTCATATTGATCCTGAAATTGGTCTGGACACCCCAAGTCCTCAAACAACACCGGATGAACCGTTAGAAAAGACCACATCACCCAAAAAAATCATCACTTTATTTTTACATGCCAAAGATGGTTTACAGTTTGACTGGCACCAAATCAAAGATGCCGCCAATAAAGCCGGACTGGAATATGGTGATGATCACCTGTTTTATCGCTACCGACGCTTAGGCAGTGATAAAAAAGTCTTGTTTCTGGTGGCCAATATGCTCAAACCCGGGGTCTTCGATGTCGATATGCGAACCAGTGGTTTGGTCTTTATTATGACTTTACCCGGTGAAATGGATGCTTTGGATCTCTGGGACACGTTATTTCCCGTGGCAAAACGCATGGAAGAACTGTTGGGCGGCACCTTAACCGATGAAAACCACAGCACTTTCTCTCGACAGCGCATTGCCTCAATGCGCGAAGAAATGCGCCTGTTTGAAGCCAACCTGGAAGCTGACGATTAAATGGGCCTTTGCCAATCCCAGCAAGACTATCTGCAGTTAGTCGACACATTAAACCGCCACGCGCATCGCTATTATGTGCTGGATGATCCGGAAATCGCCGATGCTGAATATGACCAGCTTTATCAAACACTACTTAAAACGGAAGAAAAACACCCCCACTGGATAACCGATATTTCACCGTCGCAACGGGTGGCGGATCAACCATCAGACGCTTTTAAACAAGTGCAACATAAAACACCCATGTTGTCGTTGAATAACGTGTTCAATGAAACAGACATGGGCGCGTTTTATCAACGACTTGTTAAAAGACTTGAGCAAGCTGACATGCACACTGACACCATCCGTTTTTCTGCCGAACCGAAATTCGATGGTCTGGCGCTCAGCCTGACTTATGAACATGGCCGACTGGTTCAAGGCGCGACCCGTGGCGATGGCCAAATCGGCGAAGACATCACCCATAATGTGCGCACCATTGCATCGATACCGTTACAACTGCTTGGCGATGATATTCCCGATACCTTAGAAATACGTGGTGAGGTGGTGATGCCCAAAGATGGTTTTGAACGTTATAATAAATCCGCTGAGCAGCGCGGTGATAAAACCTTTGCCAACCCACGCAATGCCGCCGCCGGTTCACTTCGACAACTGGACCCAAGAATAACCGCGCAAAGACCTTTGGAATTTTATGCCTACGGTATTGGCTTATCCAACATGACGGACCATTTCGACAATCACTCGCAAATTCTGAACTGGTTAAAAAGTCTCGCCATTCCGGTGCATGATTCAGTCACCACATTAGCCGGTCTGTCTGAATGCGTTGACTATTATCAGCAGTTGCAAACTAAACGAGCTGACCTCAACATTGACATAGATGGCGCTGTTTTTAAGGTAGATAATCTCAACTTACAAAACACCCTCGGCTTTATCACCAAAGCACCCCGCTGGGCGATTGCCTATAAATTTCCGGCTGAAGAGGCCACCACAATCATTGAAAACATCGACGTTCAGGTCGGTCGGACCGGCAGCATCACACCGGTGGCCAGACTTAAACCGGTGACTGTCGGTGGTGTTACCGTCACCAATGCCACCTTACATAACGAAGATGAAATCAAGCGTAAGGATGTGCGCATTGGCGACACGGTGTTTGTGCGGCGTGCCGGTGATGTCATTCCTGAAGTGGTCAAAGTGGTTAAACAAAAACGACCCGCGGGCAGTCAGGCGTTTGTTATGCCCACACAATGCCCGGTGTGTGGCAGTGATTTGTATAAACCTCAAGATGAAGCGGTGTGGCGTTGTCCGGCTGGTTTAGCCTGTGACGCCCAGAAAAAAGAAAGCATCAAACATTTTGCGTCTCGCAAAGCCATGGATATCGATGGCCTGGGTGATAAGCTGGTCGATCAATTGATTGATGCCGGTTTGATTGATTCTGCTGCTGATTTATATCATTTAACCGAATCACAAATCAGTGGTTTAGAACGCATGGGACAAAAGTCAGCCCAGAATTTACTGAAAGCGATTAAGGACAGTCAGCAAACCACGCTACCACGTTTTATTTATGCCTTGGGTATTCGTGAAGTCGGTGAAGCCACCGCCTTAACCCTGGCCAATGAGCTTAAAACAATCGAGGCCATCGAGGCCAGTAGTCGCGAGGAATTACAGCAATTACCGGATATTGGCCCGGTTGTGGCGCAAAAGATTTGGGCTTATTTTAATAACGACGCCAATCAACAAACCATTCAGGCTTTACTGGACAGTGGTATCCGTTGGCCTGTTATTGAACAACAAGATGCCGACAACTTGCCGCTAAAAGATGTCACCATCGTATTAACCGGTAAATTAAGTCAATTAACCCGCAGTGAGGCCAAGCAGGGTTTGCAAAAATTAGGCGCACAAGTAACCGGTTCAGTGTCTAAAAACACTGATTATGTGGTGGCCGGCACGGATGCCGGCTCAAAACTGGCCAAAGCCGAATCTTTGTCTGTTGAAGTGGTCGATGAAGACTGGTTAATGCAGCAATTAAGCCAGCAGTAATCAGTTATTCAAAACCACCGACAAACAAGTCATCATCATAAACCCCGCTGTCACAAATAATGTTGCCAAATTCAGAGGTTAAATATAATCTGCTTTGATTTAAATTATAGTGTATGGCAGTGAGGCCGATATGAACATTATCACCGGTTTTAAAGGTGGTGCCGCCTGGCACGTTAGGCACGGTAATGCCGTTGGATGTACATGCTGTCACATTCGGATTTTTGACCTTTTGATTATCGGTGCGATAAACAATATTAGCCGGGCTGCTGTAGGTATGACCATCAAGTACAAAAGCCACATTGGCTGAAGCCATCGATGCCATGCCAAACATAACCAGCGCCAAAGTAGCCGGTTTGGGTAAATTTCTCATTCTCATTTCGCATTCTCTGTAAAGAGTAACCCGAAGTGTAGCAAGCAATTCGTTAAATTTAAGGAAACCGGTTCACATTTTTTTAAAAACCGGTGCCTATACGCAGATAAAAGCGTAAATCGCCGTCACGACTGTAGCCACTGCCCAGATACAAGACATTATTTTGAATATCAAAAGAAATACCTGCCGAGAAACCATAGAGCATATTATCGACATCAATATGTCGCTGCCAAACATTGCCCCAATGGGCTTTCACCGTTAAATCCGGTGCGCCCACCACCGGTAAGATAATCTGATCTAATTCAGTAAACCAACCCGCTTCCGCCAGAAACATATTCAAACCCAACAAAGAGTGGGTGGGATAACCGGCAAAATCATCAATACCGCCATAGGCTTTAAAATACTCGTTGTTATCAACCAAATCAGTAAAATCAAACTTAAAGCGTAAATGCGCCGCTGAATTGTCAAAAAACGGAAATCGTTGAAAACCATCAAAGCTGACATACTGAACACGATCGAAAATGCCGATTTCTGTTTGTAAATCATAGCCCTGACGCGGGGCTATGGTTTTGCCCAATGTATCGATACCGTAGTTCATTTTTAAACCAAAAGTGTCGTCAACGGCTGTTTGAAAACTTAAATCATTGATAACCGGTGTTACACTTTCGTCTTTAAACCATAAACCGGCACGCAATTCACTGTTACGGGTGGGGTTATAACCAATATTAATACCGACACCGTAGCGTTTATGATCATATTCTCCCACCGCATCCAGATCCTGATACAGACGCTTGGTGTCTTTAATCGCTTCCACATTAAAGGTGGCAAAGTATTCATTGCTAAAATCAAGTGGTTGATACAATTCAGATTCCCAGGATAAAACCGAACCAATACTTAGATCGTTGGTCCAGTGACCCCCTTTGGAATTAATGTTATATCGCTGATGACGTACCAACAGGGAAATGCGGGTATTGGAATCAAAATCATCGGCCACTTTTAAGCCAAACCGTAAATAATCAGGTCCCCAGCGTTTTTCTTGCACCTTAAATAAAATCCCCCGACGCTGTTCTTCTTCAACAACTTTATACGTAATGTTCTGAATATCAGGTTCAGATGCCACCACCTGGTCAACAAAATTTTGTACTTCACTGGCATGAAAATCCTTATCTAATAGTGTTGTTGCATGTTGCTGCAAACGTTCAGAAGATGTTCTCTTATTGCCCTCAAAATGAACGAATTGAATGCGACTGGGGATTTTTCGGGGTAAGAAATTGCGGGTTTCCAAATGGGTCATGAAGTCATAATCAGACAAAGCTAAAGAGGCCAATGGTTCAGACTGTTTAAAAACGGCCAGATAACCATCTGTAATCATGTCATCAGCACGATCAAACATATTGGGCATGATGCCCTCTAAGGCCGGTTTAATGACAATATCAGCTAATTTTTCAGATTTTTTAGTGTTCTGCACCAAAGCCACATCAATACTTTGATAAGTCACAGAAACCACGGATGACTTATCATCTACCTGACCCAGCGGTGATGAAATATTAACGGCAATGATAATGTCTGCCCCCATTTCCCTGGCGACATTCACCGGTAAATTATTCAAAATACCACCATCCACTAAATAACGATCTTGATATTTGACCGGGCCGAACACCAGAGGCACAGCCATAGAAGCCCGCATGGCCATGGCCAAATCACCATGATCCATCACATAGGATTCACCGGCATTTAAATCCGTCGCCACAGCGCGAAAAGGGATGGGGAAGTCATCAAAATCCTGCACATTGAAGCTGCCCACCAGTCGCTGTAACTCAAGCATCACCCGATGATCACCCACCAAACCCACTCCGGAAGAGGCACCTTCTTTTGAAATGCCAATTTCCAGCTCCGTAAAATAATCCTTTTCTTCCTGCTTTTGGCGGTAGTTTTTAAGTTTGCGTGAATAACCGGGATTTAATGCCTTATCCCAGTCCACAGATTTAACCGCCCACTCCAAATCTTCCGGGGGCATACCGATGGCATATAAGCCACCCACAATCGCACCCATAGAAGTGCCCGCCACATAATCGATGGGAATGTTTTTTTCATGAAGGGCTTTAATGACACCCACATGGGCAACCCCCCGGGCACCGCCGCCGGATAACACCAGACCCACCTTCGGCCGCGGTTCAGCGGCACTGACCACCAAACCGTAAAGGCAGGCAAAAAGTATACAAAATCGCTTTAATCCAGACATGTAAGATATGTTTTCCTTGAATTTAAATTTTAGCAAATTTTCATGCCGGGCTTTACAATTATCTATATTTTTGTGACGAGCTGCCCATACTGGTGCCGAACCATCAGGTGCATCATCAGCCCCCTGATGATAAAAAACAAGGTAAAAACAGCCCATAAACGGTGGTTGTCATCTGCTGTGGGCATCCATAAACCCGAAATATACCAGGCAGGTAAAAAAGCTAACAAGGTCGCAACCAACATGGCATTACGCATAATTTTAGAAGCGGTAATTCCCACACACAGGCCATCATAAATAAAGCCCAACATGGCCGCCACCGGTAACAGATAAACCCAAATCAAATAATCTTCTGCCCCATGTCTGACCTGAGATAAATCGGTCAATAAGCTCACAATGCCTGAACCACTGAGCAAAAAGGTAAAACTCATTAATAAAGCCACCACAGCGGACACTTTAAAGACAGATTTAACCGCCAGTGATAAGGCTGACCAATCTTTTTGTCCATACAAGCGACCGCTAATGGACTCAATGGCATGAGCATAACCATCAAGGGCATAAGAGGTTAAGTAGAAAAAGTTCAGTAAAACCGCATTAATAGCCAGGATAAGGGGGCCTTGTTCAGCACTGAAACGAGTCATTAAAGCAAAAACCGTCATCAGGCATAAGGTTCTGATAAACACATCACTGTTTAAATTAAACAGCGCTTTTAAATGTGTTCGGTGCCACCATTGATGTCTTTGGCGCCACAATTCACCGGTTAAATAGCTTTCACGCAACAGCCAGCGAATACCGAAAACAGTGGCCAGACCCTGACTGACTAACGAGCCCCAGGCGACCCCGCGTACATCCAGATGGAACACCATCACCAACAGATAATCCAGCACCATATTGCCTACCTGGCTGATGAGGGTCAACCACAATACCAGGCGGGCGCGATCCACGGCCAGAAAATAGCCATTAATCACGAATAACAGCAAATGAAATGGCACCGACCACAATCGAATTTTCAGGTATTGTCGAGCCAGAATTTCACTTTGACCACCGTCAGCCAATAACCACAGCAATGCCGGTAGCCAGGCAAACTGGCTCAACACCACCACAACGCCCAAAGCCAGTGCCACGCTTAAAGCACGTGCAAGATGTTCTGCTTTGAGCGTCTCATTTTGTTCACCGCTGGCCTGCGCCACCAGACCCACGGTGCTCATGCGCAGAAAACCAAAGCCCCATATCAGCATATTCATGGCGGTGACACCGATGTTCACGGCAGCCAGATAATCTGATGAATCCAGGTGGCCCAAAATGGCGGTATCCACCACCCCTAATAATGGCACGCTCACAGAAGCCGCCATCATCGGTAAAGCAATGCGATGAATTTGCTTGAAGTAAGGAATCAAGAACTTTTTTGTGGTAACTCAACCACCAGTTTTTTGGTAAATTCACCGCTCTGGTTATAACCTTTAACCGTCACTTCTTCATCCACAGTAAAATCCAACGCGGCCTGTCGATAATCCTGAAAGGAATTAACCTCAATGTTGTTAACTGACGTAATCACATCGCGTGACTTGATACCGGCCTGATCGGCAGGGGTGTTCGCTATGACATTGGCCACGACGATACCCTTATCGGGCTTGGGAATGCGATAAAACATGTGATCTTTAGTGGTTAAAAACACAAACCCCAACCAGCCTCGAACCACTTGACCGTATTTAAGAACGGATTGAACCACTTGAGCAGTGGTGTTGGCAGGGATGGCAAAGTTAATGCCTTCAGCCCCAATTTGGTTATAGCTGGCGGCACTGATGCCCACCACCTCACCCAGAGAATTAATCAATGCACCACCTGAATTTCCCTG
The DNA here is from genome assembly GCA_947502925.1 of uncultured Marinicella sp. Lineage (GTDB taxonomy): Bacteria > Pseudomonadota > Gammaproteobacteria > Xanthomonadales > Marinicellaceae > Marinicella. Next base: position 804,911 of record CANNBS010000001.1, read on the forward strand.
GTTAATGGCCGCATCAGTTTGGATAAGATTTTCAATGGTGTTAATGAGCCCGCGTCTGCCGGTGGCACTGATGATGCCTAAAGAGGCGCTCTGATTTAATCCATAGGGGTTACCCACAGCCATCACCACATCACCCGTATTAACCGCATCACTATCGGCAAAAGTGGCCGGCACTAAATTTTCAGCGTCAATTTTAATGACCGCCAAGTCAGTCATTTTATCGGCACCGACAAAACTGGCTTCAAACTGTTCGTTGGTCCAGAGGGACACCACCACCCGTTTTGCATCATCAATGACATGGCGATTGGTTACAATATGCCCGGTTTCAGACACAATCACACCCGATCCCAGGTAGTTCTTGTTAACATAGGGCGCCTGAGGTGAAACACCGATACCCGGATTCCTGATCAGTTCATTGCTTTGAATATAAATACTGACCACCGATGGCGTGATGCGGTTAATGGCTGAGGCATAAGAAGCAGGTGAATCTGTTTCTTTGGCCGTTCTTACACCAGAACCAAAAAACCACAGGTACAAAAAGCCAAGCGCTAAACCCAAAATAATTGATTTGAGAACAAATGTCAGGTGCTCTTTCATACCCTGCCTACAAGCAAATAATCCATTCTATCGAATAAAACGTTAAAAACCAGTTTATTTTTCCAATAACTCGGCCATGACTTTTTTGGCGGCCTGAAAAGAAAAATACTGCTTAACATTATTAAGACCACCTGAGGATAAGCGATTCCACAAATCCTCATCCTGATATAAACGAATCACCTCACGGGCAAATTCATCGGCATCATCAGCCATCAAAACATCTTTTCCATGTTCGGTGAACATGCCTTCGACGGACACTGTGGTGCCGACTACCGGCTGTCCATAACTCATGGACATATTGACCTTGCCCTTAACACCGGCACCAAAACGCAAGGGCGCCACCGCAATGCGGATGTCGGTCATGATTGGCTCAATATCTGCAACAAACCCATGAAATTTAACACCCGGTTGCTGTCCCAGTTGCGCCACTTTATCAGGCGCCTTAGAACCTACAATATGCAATGTCACATGCGGCAGTTGGGCATAAATTTTCGGCCAAATATCCGCCACAAACCAACACACACCATCGACATTCGGGGTGTGCTGATAACCACCCATAAAGACGATATCCTGACGTTTAGAAAAGCCTTTTTGACAACCGTAAACCTCGTGAATATTGGACAATACTGACACCTGTAATTCTGGTGCTTCTTCGGCCAATACCGACTGTTCATAAGGACTGACCACCAGGGTTAAATCGCAGGCTTTGGCCACCGCCAGTTCTTTGTTTTTGGTTTGGTTTGCTGCTTTTAAGGCTGATTTATCGGAGGCCAGTTCCGCCATTCGTTGCTCTCGCAAATAATGTAAATCAACGGTGTCAAACCATCGTTTGGCTTGTGCCGCATAGGCCTTTAAACTGGCCAGTAAAGGTTGAGCCACATAATACCTGGATAAAATTACCACCGAAAATAACGATCCTTTTCGTTCCAGATAATCCACCGGTGAGCTATATTTTGGGGCATAAACGCACTCCACACCCATGTGCTGTAATTGTGCCGTGTAGTCACCAAAGTAAGCCATGTTTTCCGGCATAAAACTCACTGTATAGTCCAGCTCCAGCAGTATCTGAATAAGATTCAGCATACGCAATGAACCGGAATCCTGATCCGGAGTGGGCGTGCAGGCATCCACAATTAAGATACGCGGTTTTCTTTCCTGAAAACGGGCCTGTTCTATATCTGTGCCGGGTGCCGGTTGGTTTTTTAAGGCTTGCTGCCATTTATCTGCAAACTTCTGTTGATTAATAACCTGATATTTTTTGACACCGCTGCTGACATCTGTGCCTGAAGAAATGCCCTCAAAGTGAATCACCCGGCTTTTTGGCTGATAAAGCACCCGAAAACCGGCCTCACGTACTGCAAAAGCCAAATCCGTGTCCTCATAATAAGCCGGCACATAGCGTTCATCAAAATAACCCAGATCCTTAAACAGAGTGGTTGGCACCATAATACTGGCACCGCTGCAATAACTCACCGCCCGCACATGATTCACTTCCGGCTGGTCCGCTGATTCAAGACGGCCATAATTCCAACCTGAGGCATCACTGAACACGATACCACCTGCTTCCTGTAAACGACCATCAGGGTATCGCAGTTGGCTACCCACCAGCCCCACATTTGTGTGTGTTTTAAACGTATCAAGCAGGGCATCCAGCCAGCCATCGATGACTTCCGTGTCATTATTTAAAAACAGTAGATAATCGCCTTTGGCTAACTTCGCGCCCTGGTTACAAGAGCGGATAAAGCCGCCGTTTTCAGCTTGTCGGTGGTAGCGAATACCGGTTATTAAAGACATCATTTCCTGGGTTTCATCACTGGAGCAATCATCCACCACAATCACCTCAAAAGCAGTTTTGTCGCTGATTTCACTGATGGAATGCAGACAATGGTAGCTGTGCTGAAAGTGGTTGAATACCGGGATAATAACGCTCACCACCGGCTGTTGTGATGTGTTGATTGTCAAAGCCTGATAATCGGTACGTACCGCTTTGGCCTGTTCGGTCAAGGGTACTTGTTTTTTTCCCAATTTGCTTTTCGCCAGCTGCCAGGTCGCTTTAACACCACGGGTTTTAAGACTGTTTTTCAGGCGTTTGGGTAAGCCGAAGACTTGACTTAAACGGTAGCCGGCTCGGTTTTTGAGACGGCGTGATAAACGTGCAACACCTCGAAGAGGCAGCGTTAATCGCCATGAACGCGAACGCATCATTTGCGCCACCAGATCGCGGGCCTGATCACGTTCAGTAATCACCGACTGATGCTGTTGCGTTAACTGATGCATTTGTTGGCGACTGGCTGTCAGATCTTCCCGGGTCGCATTTAACTGAGAATTAAGATCAGCCACAGACACCTGTAAATCACCGACCTGATCTGATAAATCGGCGGTGCGCTGTTCATAGACTGCCCGGTCCTTGGCAAATTGCGATTGTAAAGTTGCTTTGTCTTTTTTCTCTAAAGCCAGGTTATCGGACAGGTGTTGAATTTGTTGATCTAATTTTTTTGCCCAGTCGGTTTTTTCCGCAATATCCTGTTGTAATTGGTCGTTATAACTCATTAATTGATTTAACCTGCGGTCTAAACGCATCAACCGATCGGCTTTAATATCAACCTGCAACAAACCCTGGTAGTGAACAATCGGCTTCTTCGGGCTTAAAGCCTGCCACAATTGTTGGTAATCTCTGTTCATCTGCGACAAGGATCGTATCGATTGAGCCAGCAGTGTGTTATGAACCGCCTGCCGTTGACTGGTTTTTTCTTTTAACTCCAGAATTTTGTGGGTTATGGCATCACTATCAACCGTGGATAAAAAACCCGTTTGATTCTCATCAATGCGATTTTTCAAAGCGCCGGTACGGGTGGCCAATACCGGCATACCCAGCATCTGTAATTCACTCAGAACATAGCTATACGTTTCTGATACCACCGCCGGCATTAACGCCAACTGCGGTGCATATTGCGTCAATAACTTCGGTAGATCAGCACGTTGGTAGTCTTTAATGATTGTGCGCTGGGATCCCGTTTTAAAATCATCGCCATCATCACCACAACCCAGTAATAACCAGTGAACATCCGACAAGGTGTCTTGAGCCATTATTTGCTGCAACAAGTGTTTACCCTTTCCGGCAATCAGGCGACCCATAACCAACACCGTAAAGGGCTGTTTTTCAGCCTGATAATCGATGGCTTTTAGTTCGGTGACACCGTGGGGAATCACCTTGGCTTTTTGATAACATGCGCTGTAATCTAATTTTCGGATATTGTCCAGAACCGATTGATCCGGTGCCACAATCCGAATATGCTTTGCGCTGAGTTTTTTGTTCAAAGCTTCCTGCCAGGTTTGTACCTGACGCTCATCCACATCATTGAAAGGTGAATCTTGATTGGCTGACAGCGCCGCTTTGATATCCGCCTGACTGATTTTATCGGTATCCAAGCGCGCCGCCAAACCCGGCCAATGAGGAAAATAATCATGCAGTATCCGCAGTGTTGGTAGGCCGGTACTGAGACAATCCATGGAATGGCCAATTAATGAGGACACCACCAGGCCGCCAATGGCGTAGTCACATTGAATTTGTGACAACATTTCACGGTAGGGTTGATGACTGATGGCCACCGTATCAATGCTCGGTGAAAGTTCACATTGATTCAATAATAAACCATTCACTCCACCATAATGTAAACGAAACTTTTCGCCATAACTTTGCCGAAAATACTCGCCTTCACTCACCAGCACAAAATGATTGTGTTGCTCATCCGTGGCTATGTAATCTTGTAACCATTGGTGAACACCGCCACCCCAATCCATCACCACATGCAATAAATTCGGCTTATGGTTAAATAAGGGATAATCCGGGGTCGTGAATTTATTATCGTCCTGATATGACAACAACCACCACTGTAACTTAGACAATGGATGAGCCGGTAACGGATGCTGGTCGCCAATATCCGGGTATTCAGTGACCATCGGTACATCATCAATCTGAACCAATAAATTTGTAGTGATATGTACCTCATCTAATGTCAGCAATTGTTCAATATCCGTGACTGCCAACATCGCCGGGTTAAAGGTTTTTGAGATGAATGTTCTGGATGGTGATAATACACTTAAAATGGCATCAAGTGTCTGCGCAGAGCCCTGAAAGTTAGTGTTTTCCGGTAGGGGTGATAATCGATAATCAGCGGTGGTTAGCGCTGAAACCGCGGTGACCGTATCCTCATTGAATGGAGCTAATAAACGAGATCGCCAATATTTTGGCAAGGTGGCTTCGGCATTAATTAAAATAACCGCTTTTTGCCCACAATGGTGTTTTATCCAGATCACCAGATCAGCATTTATCTCCGGTATTAAGCATCGATACACTTCGCCGGTTGTTTGCTCTTGCGGGCTGTTGTAATAAATTATTTCAAAGCGTTCTGTCATGCGCGCATTCTACCAAAACCCATGTCCTATTTTGGAAATAAAAAAGCCCCGAAACAAAGTCGAGGCTTTATAAAAATTCTCAAAAGGACGTTTTAGAACATTTCTTTCGGTAATTCCTGTTGTTTATAACCTTCAGGAACCGTTAACAGTGCCGCATCAATATCACCGTTATCGACATCCATTAATATGCCGGTCTGACCAGCGTCTTTAAAATAAACCGGTAATACTTCACCAATGGCGGCAAAATTCATGCTGTTGTCCTGGCCAAATTGTGAAGCCATTTTTTCGGCTATTTTCATAAACTTTGAAATCACTGCGTATTCAGCCGGTGCCACATCCAGTTTGCCGTATTCGGTGACACAAAAGCTACCACTGCTTTGACCCTCAACAGTTTTTACCACCACATCGCAGTTGTAGCCGTTGTACTCCTTACTGTCGCCACTTTTTTTGTAAACCGGCGCGGCCGCTTGTTTGGGCATTTGATTTTTAATCATGGATTCCATCATGCCACGCATTTGTTCACGTTGTGCTTCTGGGACATTGGCCATTTGCTTTTCAAGCATACGATCCATCATCGCAGAAACATCCGATAAAGCCTCGATTTCTTTTTCACCAAAAACCATAAAGCTTTGTTCATCATGATTCACCACGACAAATTCAGTTTTATTGCCATTAAAAATGACATCCGTGTTGGTTTGGTCATTGCTGGATACTTTAACGGCATCAGCTGTGAGCAACATGCGGGTGGTTTCTTTGCCGCTGTTATCACCATAAATTAGTGTGGTGTCAGCCATGGCGCCACCGGCTAATAAAGTACCGGCGCCTAAAATTGATAATAATTGCGTTTTCATGCGCATAAGTTTTCCTCATTAATTGTTGTGAATGCGCTTATTGTACTCACATGGGTTTAATCTCGTGTTAATATTTCGCCTTATTTTATGTGAACCTTGCCACATTTTGTGACCAAATCAACAGGACAAGTTAAATTTTGGCTGTTCCGCAGCCTGTTGTTTTTAACCGGTATGACGCTGGGTCTGATGCTGCCCTGGTATGCCTATATAAACCACGTCACCACCACCATTGCCCAGGACCGTTTTGAAATACCTTCAGTCATTTACGCCCGTGCCTTAGAGCTGTACCCAAACCGAAGACTCAGCGCTGAAGCGCTTAACTACGAACTGGATTTACTGGGTTATCAGCCGGTGGCTGGCACACCCGGCATCGGTCAATACCGCCAACAAGGCAATCACTACGAAATCCATTCAAAAGGCTTTCACTTTACCGATGGCACTGAGCCGGCCACCCGCATTAAACTCAGTCTGAACAACAACCATATTGCTGAGATTAAACCGGGACTGACACGGTTGGAACCCAAGGTCATTGGTCATTTTTTTAATCAGGATTTTGAAAGCCGCCGGCCCATAGCGCTCGATGAAATACCCGATACGCTGGTCATGGGGCTGCAAGCGGTGGAAGACCGGGAATTTAAACATCATCACGGCGTTTCCTGGTCAGGCATTGCCCGTGCCGCCATTAAAAACCTGATGGCCGGTGGTATTGTTCAGGGCGGTAGCACCCTGACACAACAACTGGTGAAAAACAAACTGCATTACCATGAACAGACGTTCTTGCGAAAACTGCACGAATTACTGGCCGCCAGCTTATTAGAAAATAAGTTGGATAAGCATGAAATTCTGGCCATGTATTTCAACGAAATTTACTGGGGGCAAAATGGCCGTGTGGCCATACACGGTGTGGTGGAAGCGGCTCAATTTTATTTCGCCAAAAATGTCCACCAGCTCAGTATCGCTGAACAAGCGACCTTGATTGGCCTCATCAAAGGCCCGTCATGGTATAACCCTTATCGAAATCCCGAGCGAGCCATAACACGGCGAAACGTGGTCCTTAATAGTTGGTTAGAAACAGGTGTTATTGACAGAAAAGCTTACCAACAGGCCAAAAACACAGGCCTGAAATTATCTCAAAGCCGCCAGATTAAAGGCGATTACGACAATTACATCGACGTGGTTAAACGCCAAATCCGAGACCGCTTTTCGAATGCTGAACTTAAACAAAAAGGCCTGCGCATTTTTACTCATCTGGATCCCTACATCCAATACCGCACCAGCCAAACCGCACAAAAAACCAATCAATGGCTGTCAGATCAGGTGGAGACCGCCATTGTCGTCAGCAGCAGCCAAACAGGCGGCTTATTGGCACTGACCGGTTCCAAAAACCCGCGCTCACAATTTAACCGTGCACTACTTGCTAAGCGACAAATCGGCTCACTCATTAAGCCGTTTATTTACCTCACTGCCTTAGAAACACTGCCCGGTTTTGGTTTAACCACGGTATTACATGACGGACCCATCAGTATTGAAACCTCACAAGGCTCCTGGCAACCGCAAAACTGGGACAATAAAGGTTTGGGCGACATCACCGCCATGCAAGCACTGGTACAATCCAGAAATCAGGCCACTGTTGATTTAGGCGTAAAAATCGGCCTGGAAAACCTGCTTAAATTTCTCAATAAACTCGGTTTGAATATACAACACAACGCCCATCCGGCCTTGTTTTTAGGGGCCCTTGAATTATCGCCTTTTGAGGTCCAACATTTATTTAGCCTGTTTGCCTCACGCGGCAACACCAGTCACATCAACGCCATTATTAGCGTCACCGACCAGAATAACCAAACCCTGTCCCGTGCCGTTCAACCGCGTAAACAAAACCTCAGCGTCGCCAACATCGACACCATTAATACTGCACTGAATGCCATCACGACCCAAGGCACCGCCAGACGATTAACCACCACCTTTCAATTGCCCAAACCCTTGTTCGGCAAAACAGGCACCACCAACAACGGCCGCGACAGCTGGTTTTCCGGCTTTAACCAGGATTACCTCATGACCGTCTGGATCGGCCGCGACGACAACAAACCCACACCTTACTCCGGCAGCAACGGCGCCCTGATTCTCTGGGCGAATCTGTTTAAAAATTTGTAAATTTTTTTCAGTCATGCTCGTACTTGGCAACTTCCGCGTCCTGCTCACGTTGCAGACTGACATCCTTCAAGCCACACGAGCATCTCTTGAATATCTCGGAACCTCAAAGGACAACACGATTCCATTTGAGAACTTAATACCACATCCAGCTTATACTAAAAGATAACCACAGAGGCACAGAGAACACTGAGAAAAGACAAGCATAACTCCCCAGCTACGACGTCTTCGGGCTACGACCCGGAGACCCAATCGCTATCGAGTCGATTTATATGGAAGTAAGGAAAGCAAATATTGTCTGATTAAACAGCAGGACAGCTGTTTAACCATGCGCAGCAACCCGAAGGGCTGATGACATGGATGTCATTAAGTACAACAATATCTGCCAATCTATCGCGAGACACCTACATCCCTTTAAGCGAGTTCACACATTGAGCAAAACCACCGCTTTTTATTTTCTCCCGTCATGCTCGTGCTTGGCAACTATCGCGTCCTGCTTGCGTTGCAGGCTCACATCCTTTAAGCCACACGAGCATCTCCATTAGTATCATGAAATACCACGCGTCATGTTATAATTTCAAATGATTAAAGATTAGATGATGAAGAATGAATCACGAATTAAAAATTGAAAACATGACGGTTTCAGAAAAATTAGACACCATGGAAAAACTATGGGAATCTTTATCAAAGAGACCTGAAAAAGTCACATCACCTCAATGGCATGAGACAATTCTGGAAAAACGCCTTAAAGAAGCTCAAAAGAACCCCAATAGATTTACCACCTTTGAAGAAGCAAAAGAACTTATTAACAAGTCCATTCAATGAAGCTGAATATTCTCGATACGGCAAGAGATGATTTAATTAATGGTTTTTATTTTTATGAGCAACAACAGCAAGGCATTGGTCATTACTTTTTAAAATCACTTTACTCAGACATTGAGGATTTAATTGCCACGGCAGGTAGCCATCCTATTCATTACAATAAATTTTATCGAAAACTTTCCGTTAAATTTCCTTACGCCATTTATTATCAAACAGACAACCAGAATATAAATGTTTATGCTGTTTTAGATTGTAGAAAAGAACCCACTTGGATTAAAAATAAACTTAAATAATTTTAACCCCAAGCCATAACAAATCCCCCAAAAATTCGTTAAACTACCTGTCTTACTGTCACCACAGCCACCATGAATAAATTATTAAAAGTCATCGGTCTTTTTATGGCCATTTTATTCCTCAGCCACTGCAGCCAAAAACAAGACAGCAGTAAAGCGGAAGTCAAAGATCTCAGCGAACAAGCGCGCATCACCAGCCAAAACCAGGCACCGGATTCAGTTCGGCCTCTGCTGGAACAAGCTGATCAAGCCCTCAGCCGGGGTCAATCGTCTCAAGCCATTAACCACCTGCAACGGGCGTTACAAATCAGTCCGGCCACCGCCGAGATTCAGCAACGTCTGGCTGAAGCTTATCTGGCTGACGGTCGCTACCGCCAGGCCGCTTACTGGGCCGATATAGTGGTGAATGCCGGGCCAAAAACAGAACCATTATGCAGCCAATCACGACAAACCCTGGCGCTGGCCGCCGAAGCCCAGGGTGATTTAAGCACACAAACAAAAGCATTGGCTGCACTTAATGATTGCTTATAATCGCCATGGACATTGAGCACGTTTTAGGTGAGGATGGTGTACTGGCACAGGCCATGGATGGTTTTCAGCCGCGCCAGACCCAGCTTGATTTAGCGCAAAGCATTGCCGATGTGATTAACGACAATGACACCCTGATTGCCGAAGCGGGCACCGGCACCGGTAAAACTTTTGCTTATCTGGTGCCGGCCTTATTGTCCGGTAAAAAAACCATCATCTCCACCGGCACCAAAAACCTACAAGAGCAATTATTTAATAAAGATTTGCCCTTTTTACTCTCGCAACTCAATTTTAAAAAAAACCCAAAAATACGCCTATTAAAAGGCCGCAATAACTACCTATGCCATTACCGCTACCAGCAATCTCTGCACAAAGCAGTGTCCCGTTATCCTGCGAATAAAGCCCTGTACCGAAAACTGCCGGAGTGGATTGAAGAAACGGACACCGGCGACTTAGTGGAACTCAGTGATGAACTGAATAACACAATCGTTCACCGCGAAATAACATCAACCGCTGAAAACTGCCTCGGTAAAGACTGCGCCTTTTACAATGACTGCTTTATTTACCGCGCCCGTAATCGCGCCATGAATGCTGATGTTTTGGTGATTAATCATCATTTATTGCTCGCCGATATGGCCTTAAAAGAAGACGGTTTCGGCGAATTACTTCCCGACGCTGAAGTTATAGTTATTGATGAATCCCATCAGTTATCAGGCATTGCCGAGCGATTTTTCAGCCAGAACATCACCAGCCGACAATGCAAAGAACTGCTGGCCGACATTAAAACAGGCGTCGGCGAAGTGAAGGGTGGTTTTCATGCCATTCAGGATGCCTTTTTTGATTTTGATATCAGCCTGAAAAAAACCCAAAGCGCCCTGGTATCACTTGACAACAGACGCTCCATGGAAGAGCTTCTGGACAACGAAGACATACACAACGAACTTCAGCAGTTCGAACAAAACGGCCGTGATTTACTTAACGCCCTAGAGCCCATGGTCGCCGCCGACAAAGCCGTGGAGCAGGGCTACCTGCGACTGGCCGCCTTATTGGATTTACTCAAGGACATGATGAATGCCGACGACAGCGATCATGTTTACTGGTATGAAGCCGGTAATAACCGCTTTGCTTTACACAAATCACCGCTGGATGTTGCCGGCCCTTTAAGCCGTTTTAAAGCCAAAATTGACGCCGCCTGGATCATGACCTCAGCCACCATCACGGTCAACCAAAGTTTCAGTCATTTCCAGAATCAGACCGGCTTTAATGACGCCCAAACCCTGTTTGTAGACAGCCCCTTTAACTACCGCCAGCAGGCTCGATTATTGCTACCCGAACCCGGCCGACTCCCGGAACCGAATCACTTTAATTACAACAACGAACTGTTCCAATACCTGCGACCCATCATCGAAAAAATCCCCGGCGGTATTTTTTTCCTTTTTACCGCCAAGCGCAACCGCGAAGCCGCCAAAGCCTTTTTTGAACACAGTAACCTGGATCGAAGCCTCTACGTCCAGAACGACAGCAACAGCGCGCAAATCTTAGAAGAATTCAGAAACGACGGCAACGGCCTACTGCTCGGCACCTACAGCTTCTGGGAAGGCGTCGACGTCAGCGGTACCGGCCTCAGCTGCGTCATCATCGACCGAATCCCATTCCTACACCCCGATGACCCCATCCAAAAAGCCAAAGAAAACCACCTGAAAAACCAGGGCAAACACCCCTTCAAAGAACTGCAAATCCCCCACGCCACCCTCACCCTAAAACAAGGCTCCGGCCGCCTCATCCGCGGCGAAACCGACCACGGCCTATTAATACTCTGCGACCCCAGATTCAAAACCAAACCCTACGGCCAAATTCTGCTAAAATCCTTGCCTGAAATCCCACAAATTGATTCCCAAGAGGAGGCGATTGGGTTTATGACATAATATATACAACCTCTCGAGGATCTTATTTTATGTTGATTATCTATGGAGAATTATATTAGTTCATTTTTAATGTAAGGTAGAATATGATTGGAGATTCAATTTTTGAATTTAGAATAATTTTAATCTAGCTTGTCGATTAGTCACAATGTGCTTATGAACAAAACAACCTATAAAAAGATGAAAGACCTAGAGGATAAACACTGGTGGTTTGTCGCAAGAAGAGAAATTATTGGCTCGATTATCGAAAAATACAAATTAAAAGAGAATAATAAGTTGTTAGAAATTGGGTTTGGCACAGGTGGAAATTATAAGCTTTTAAGCCAACATGGTGATTTGACTGGACTTGAACCGAGCAAATTTGCAATTTCATTAACGAAAGAACGAAAAAAAAATTAAAATAATTAATTCAAATATAGAAGGTACGTCTACCGAAGACCTAAAAGGAAACTATGATTTTATATTATTGTTAGATATTCTAGAGCATATAAAACATCCTGAACTAGCATTGGATAAAATCAATAAAATTGCTAATGAGAATACAGTAATTATTATAACAGTTCCCGCTTATAAACTGTTATGGGGGCCACACGATATAGCCCATAAACATCAAAGAAGATATACTCGAAAAAAACTGAAGAACTCATTGGAAAACCAAGGATTCGTAATACAAAAAGCTACTTATATGAATACAATTTTGTTTCCCGTGGTCTTAGTTTCCAGACTTGTAAACAGACTGTTTAATAAATCGGTAATAAATGACAATAAAATGCCTATTCCTATTATAAATTCAATGTTGAAAAGAGTATTTGGTTTTGAAAAGCACTTTTTAGAGTATACTAATTTGCCTTTTGGCAGTAATTTGCTGGTTGTTTGTAACATTAGTAACAAGAAACAGCGTTAAAATGATTAAAAGCCTGTTTAAGAGCTTATCATTATATAAATATGAATATTTGTTACTTACTCTTAGCCTGGTAATATTGAATGTTTTCACAAATTCAATTAACTACAATGCAGACACTTTATTCCCATATCGGTATGCCAGCAGTTTATATTTAAATGAGGGTTTTAAATTATTTGTGCAGCCAGGTCCTCGATTTTTCCCTGATGTATTTTATGCTTACATAGCTAGAATTTTTACTGATAATGAATCGTTAAATTTTCAATTAACGATATTAATCAATTCAATCGTTTTAATCACGGCACTTTTTGTCTTTTTTAAAAATATATTAAAAAGCAAATCATCAGCAATATTGTTGTCAACAATATTTGTAATTTCTATATCTATATCACTATTTTCAATTACTTATAAATTAGCAACTAATTCATTAAAAGGCTTATCTGAAAAGATGTTATTCCTTAATATAATGAATATTATCTCACCGATAGTCATGGCATTTGCCATGTGGGCAGTAAACCTTAATTTATTACGATACATCCCAAATATTTATATTTTATCGACAGCAATTTTATTTTTTAACTTAGCGTTTTTTATTAAACGAGACCTCTGCATAAGTCTCCAATCAGAGACGATTTATTATAAAATAGTCAGATGCAAAAATCATTTAATAGTCAAACAGAATTATTTCTGACCGCCGAAGATTTCAACCATAAAAAACTATGTACTTTGGATGAAACCGAATCACTCTTGGACTGGCAAGAAATTGAAAAGATACTAAGCGGTATCTACGCATCAAAGACAGGCAGACCAAGCTATCCATTGTTAAGTTTATTCAGGAGTTTATTATTGGGTGTCTGGTACAAGATGTCAGATGTTCAATTATCCCAGAGTCTTTACCGTGACCTATTGTTTCGGAAATTTTGTCGTTTTGAATTAGGTTGTGGAACGCCAGATGATACAACTTTAGGCCGGTTTCGCAGTCAGTTAGTTAAACATGATTTATGGGAACTGTTGTTGGGTGAAATCAATCGTCAGTTAGAAGCTCAAAACATCATCATGACTGAAGGCCGGGTAAAAATCATAGATGCCACGCCTGTTGAAGCTGTTCAGTCAGGTTCTGGTAAAACCAAAGACGGCCAAGATAAACAAGATAAAGACGCCGGTTGGCATGTAAAGAATGATTCCAAAGGGCGACAAAAACATACTTATGGTTATAGTATCCATACGGGTGTTGACGAAGATGGTTTTATTCATCGACAAACTGTTACAGCAGGCTCTGTGCACGATTCAAAAATGACAGATGAATTATTACTTGGTGATGAAGCAGCCCTGTATGCTGATGCAGCTTACAGCTCACAAAAAACCCGTGATAAGCTCAAACGATTTGGTATAAAAGATCAGGTGCAACGTAAGGGCTATCGAAACAACCCGCTAAGCGAACAGGACAAACAGCGCAATAAGATTATAGCGGTTACTCGTTCAGGAGGCGAAAGACCGTTTGCCACCTATAAACGGCATTATGGACTGGCCAAAACCCGGTTTATGGGATTGGCTAAGAATATAACATTCTATGGATTGGCAGCCATGGCCGCAAATATCCGAAAAGGCGCCAAATTCTTGGAAGAAATGGGCTTGCCCGAACCGAAAACCATAGGATAATTGCGTCTGAATTAAGGGAAAACAACCCTTATTTCAAAATAAACCGGTACTTAAGTGCCGATTATCGCCAAATTAACAATAATTCTCGAAAAAATTAAACTTCGATGAAGGAATTAAAAAAATTAGCTACTTATGCAGGGGGCTCTAAACATAAATCTCAATTTTTAAAATATTATCCATTAAAAACAACTATTTTAATTGTTGTCATATTTCATTTATTATATTATTTCTCACAGCCAAACTTATTAAATGTAAGTGTTGGGAATAAGCTTGATAATCTTATAGTCAATTTAAAAGACTTGAGATCAAAAGATTTAATTACTAGTGTTGGATTAAGTTCTTATTGGGTTGCCAACGCTGGAACAAATCTGTTTGGATTTAAAATTTTACCTATCAATGAGCGGGGTTCTCCAGATATACATGCTATTGATTTGATGGACTATTGGGAAAAAAAGAAACCTATTAAGTTTACATTTATAATTAATAGATACATACCTCACCTGAGTCGCTGGTCCCTCAATAAAAAATCGATAATCACTCATTTTGGCAACCCTGTGAAAGTGGTCAAATTAAATGAAGATTATGAAGTATATTTGTACCCTAATATGCAAACTGACTTTATATATGCCGAACTAAAAGAAAAACTAAATCGTTATTTTAATCTTAGTGAAGTGGAATTTTAAAATTTAGTTGCACGGCATACTATTCCCAATAAACCTATTGAGTATTTGTCAACTGTAAAAGTTATAATGTTTCTATGAAAACTGTTCAAATGTTTACTAAAATTAACTTACAAAACGGCTTTAGAGGAGCACAGGTCAAAACTTGGGATTTTTATCAACACTTATTGTCCCACACTAAATTTAAACCTCACATTACATTTCACCCTGATTCGCAATGGACTGATTATATTCCATGGTCAAAGCAACAAGTCAAGGGTGAGCAATATTTACTTGAAGACCCTGACTATTATCTTCTAAAAGGTGGTAACGACTGGAAACTCTTTTCAGAAAATTATTCTTTAAGTGATCGAGCGCATATTATTTGTCCCATAGTAAACTATAGAGTTTTAAACAAAAATCACTATTCATATGAACTCTTAAAAAAACCTGCTATTAGAATCTGTCCAAGTCCAGCTTTAACTAATGATTTGAAGAGTGCTGGTATGGTTAATGGCCCCATTTATTTTATTGCAAATGGAATTGATACCAAAAAAGCCAAAAATATCGCATGGGAAAATAAACAAATCGAATTGCTAATTATCGCTAATAAGAATCCAGAAGTTGGCGAGAAACTTGCAACCCAAATTAAGAACCCTAAACAAATCAAATTACTAACTAATTTGTTACCCTTCGACAATTTCATCAATGAAATGGCACAAGCAAAATTTATTATTCATTGTCCCCAGACAATTGAAGCTCATTACATGCCAGGGTTGGAAGGCATGTTGCAAGGAGCAATAAATATTATGCCTAATTGTGTAGGAAATACTTTTTATGTGGAAGATAAAGAGGATGCTTTCCTTTGTAGATATCAATTAGAAGATATAATATCCACATTTGAAAGGGTATATAGTTTACCACCTGAAAAGCATTATAATA
Organism: uncultured Marinicella sp.; assembly: GCA_947502925.1. GTDB lineage: Bacteria > Pseudomonadota > Gammaproteobacteria > Xanthomonadales > Marinicellaceae > Marinicella. The sequence continues at coordinate 820,649 of CANNBS010000001.1, forward strand.
TAACAAACAAAGCGATTGATAAGGCTCGTAGATACAGCCTATCCAATGAAAAAATACAATGGCACCATTTGTTAAATCAGCTACAGTAATGGATTTAAATCTAAAAATAATTAGTGTCTATATATGATTTATGTTTTAACAATACACTGGGAACGTCCTGACTGGATAGATATCCAATTAAAATACTTGAACAAATACATTACCGAACCACATAAAAAGTTCACATTTTTAAATATACCTACAAACAAATATGATAATCAATTCGATTATGTTTCTCACGAAAATATAAAGAGACATGCTTCAAAATTGAATATATTAGCAGACATGGCTTGTTTTGATAGTTTAGATGATAATGATTTATTATTGTTTATAGACGGAGATGCCTTCCCTATTAATGATTTTTTACCATCAATAAGGTCTTCGCTTATGGACCACAAATTGGTAGCTGTTGAACGCAAAGAAAACTTAGGTGACTGTCAGCCACATCCATGTTTCTGTATTACTACTGTTGGGTTCTGGAAGAATTATAATTTAGATTGGAATCCGGGCGGTGCGTATTGGCATGATCTAAATGAAAAAAAAATCACTGATTTAGGAGGCAAAATATTGAAAATATTAAATGACAATGGTCTGAAGTGGAAATCTTTACTCAGATCCAACAAAAGAAATCCGCATCCATTGCATTATGGTGTTTATGAAGATATGGTGTATCATCACGGTGCAGGATTCAGAAATCCGGCCACAAGAACGGATTTGAATATTGCCAACAGAAGGAAAATAAGAACTAAACTGTATCATTTTTTGAGTAAATTTTTGCCTCATCAGTTAAATAAAAAACTGTTCAGACCTATGAATAAAGTGGTTAAGCAAAATAAAAAAATGAGCTCGGCTGTCTTCGATTATATAAATGCCGACCCACAATTTTATAATTATTTTCTTGGAAAAGATGAAGCATGTGACACTGACAAAGCGGCTAATTTGATTGAAAAATTTGAAAAAATTTCGTGAATAATAAATATTTAATTTCTTTTTGCAATAACAGCAACAAAATTGACTATCATCAAGGCCATGGTATCATCGGTTTGCTCAAACTAGGTGCGGATGGACAGCTTAGCTACAGAGATTTGCCGATTGACGTTCCTTCATTAAATAAAATTAAAGGAGCCACCGGGTTGGTCAAAAAAGATGATAAATACTATGTCGTTTTACAATCGGCGATACCTGTGCTTTTAGTTTTAGATGAACAATTCAATACGATTAGACATACTCAACTCAGTAACTTAAAAGGTGTCCACTCAATTTGTTTTTTTAAAGACAAATTATTGATGGTTTCCACCAGACAAGATAGAATTATTAGTCTTGATTTGTCAGATTATTCATACCATTCTATTTATGACTTAGAAACCAATTCAGATACCCATCATTTCAATAGTATTTGTATCCATAACGGGCGAGTTTTAGCAAGTGCATTTGGTTTAAACAAAAAGGAATTCTGGACCCAAGCTCTAAGTGGTTATGTGATTGATATCAATTCTGGTGAACGAATTATTGAAGGCTTAAAACAACCTCATTCTTTATTCTCCTTCAAAGACAATTTGTTTGTCTGCGATTCAAGTCGTCAGCGTATTGTAGATAAAAAATTAAACATAATAGCCAGTAGCGACAAAGGATATGTAAGGGGATTATGGAAGCAAAATGGACAACTTATATTTGGTATATCCAAAGGGCGTTCAATTTCAAATTCCACCGGTAAATTCATTGGAAACATTTCTAATAAAGGTATATTGGCTGGTACTTGTCAGGTCGTTATTCAATCCAATGTGGATAAAAAGATCAGCATAAATTTAGACGCCTTTGCAGATGAAGTGTATGACATTATTCAATGTTAAAAGCTAAAATACTGCTATATATAACCATTGTTGGTGTCATTTCTGTGGTGCTCTCAATGTATTATACTGGAGAGTTTAGGATGGGTGCATTTTATAATGCAGATGCACTTTATGTTCCTCCTGAATTCGGATAATAAGTGCAATTTCCTGAGGAGGTCGGTTAACTGGTATAGTTACTGATTTTTCTCACCAAAAGGAAAATGTAATATGAGCTATAAACAGTTAACCGAAACAGAACGATATCAGATTTACAGGCTAAAGAAAATGGGTTTCACACAAAAGATTATAGCCAAAAAACTTGGCAGATCACCTTCGACCATTTCTCGTGAAATATCCCGTAATACAGGCAAAAAGAATTACCGGCCTAAGCAAGCCCAACAGCTGGCTGAAAGTCGGCGTAAGAACGCCCACAAAGCCATTAAATTAACTGAGCAAGTTAAACATTGGATCATCACACTCCTGTATCATGACCTGAGCCCGGAACAGATTACAATTTATCTCAAAAGGCATAAGGGTATCTCATTGCATCACGAAACCATTTACCAGCTTATTTATGCCGATAGAGATGCCGGCGGAACACTTTACAAGCAATTGCGAACTGCTTGTAAGAAGTACCGCAAACGTTATGGTTCTTATGATAAGCGGGGTAAAATCAGAAACAGGGTCAGTATTGACGACAGCCCGGCTGTGGTTGATAAGAAAACAAGGATTGGTGACTGGGAAGGTGATACAATCATTGGCAAAGGTCGTCAAAGCGCTTTGCTCACCTTGGTTGAAAGAAAGACCTTGTACACCATGATTTTCCGGTTAACCGGAAAACAAGCTTCACTGTTGGCAGAGACAGCCATTGAAGGTATGGCGCATTTGGTTGACCAAATACTGACAATCACTTTGGATAATGGCTTGGAGTTCGCAGCGCATGAATTGATTGCAAAAGGACTAAAGGCTGACATTTATTTTGCCCATCCTTATAGCTCCTGGGAGCGTGGTATCAATGAGAATACCAATGGACTAATCAGGCAATATTTTCCAAAGGGAACCGACTTCAATCAAGTCACAGATGAACAAATAGAACACGTAATGGATCGCCTAAATAACAGACCAAGGAAAACAAGAGGCGGGAAATCTCCGAATGAATTATTTATGGGGCAGCAAGTCGATTTACTTGCTGCATGATTAAATTGCACTTATTACTTGAATTCAAGATGGTTTAAAAATTGTGAATACAATTAAAACAATTAGGCAAAAAGAATCATGGTTTAAGAAATTATTAACTAATTTGTATTTTAAAATTTTTAGCTTAAGTTCAGGCGTCGATTTAACCAATCACACTGACTTTAAACTTTTGGATAGGGTGGTTGTTGATTGTTATTTATCACTACCAGAAAAAGGTAAATTTTACCGCGGTTTGATTGCTTGGTTAGGCTTCAATTCTAGCAATATTGGTATCTCAGTTAATAATCAGTCAGTAAGGAAATCAAGCTGGAAAATTCGCCAATTATTCAAATATGCCAAAAGTTCTATTTTGAGCTTTTCAGTCATTCCATTAAGAATTATTACTTGGTTAGGTCTGTCTTTATTTTTGTTCAGTACCATCATGACAATTGATACTTTATTCAAAACATTCAGTGGTTCTTCAGCAGCAGGTTTCCCCACGGTGATTCTTTTAATCCTTGGTATCGGTAGTGTTATTATTTTTAGTTTAGGTATAATCGGCGAGTATATGGCTGAGATTTACAGTGAGCTAAAGGACAGGCCGAAATATATTTTAAATGAAACCAGAACAAAAGAGGACAGTTAATGAAAAGACGCGATTTTATCAAATCATCGATAATTATTGGTTCCACTTCTAGTATTCTTTTAGGATGTGATGGAAACTTAGGGAAAACCGTCTCATCAAAAAAAAACCATGTTTCGGGTTTCATTTTCTCTGATGCGCATATAGGCTGGAAAGGCGCAGACCAACCAACTGTTGAAGCTCAATATAAAGCTATTCAAGTTATTAAGAAAAGATTCAAGAACCTAGATGTCGTTTTTGATACAGGTGACATTCACCATGGATATTTGAATGAAGCAGAAAGGAATGAAGCCAGAAATCACTGGCTGACTAAAATGGCTAATCAATTTCCTGACTCATATTTTCATTATGTGCCAGGTAATCATGAGCTTGGCAAAGGGCCCTATGATACTGAACTGACAGCATCGAATATTGGTAGTATGAATTTTCGACCTTATTATAGTTTTGACTTCAAAGGTATTCATTTTATTTCACTACCACAGTTGCTTGATACAATTTTAATTAACAAAGAAAGTTTACAATGGCTTGATCATGATTTGATGCTCAACAAACATAAGACCACTTTAATTTTTTCACACAACAGCATTGCTGGAACAACTTACCACAATGATGAAACAGGGTACCGTGTTGTGGTTAACAGTGAAGAATTGCTCGAAGTGATTAATAAACATCCTAATGTGTTGGGTTGGTTTCATGGACATAACCACCAATATGAAGTGGTTAAGAAAGACAACCGGTTATATGTTTCAAATGGTCGAATAGGTGGATTCAACCCCCCTAAGGGCTGGGGACCTTTTGGTCAAGGTCATTTAGGAGGTATCTACTTTTCAGTTAATGATAAAGGATTGTCGGTAAGGTGTTTTAGTGCAACACAAAATAAATTTTTTGACGAAATTGGCTCGGAAAATTTATCAAATAAGATTATAAAGCCAACAAGTTTTAATACAGAATTGAGGGCTAATTACTATTTTGGACACGGCCAACTTTCTAACAATGTTGAGTACAAATTAAACAACCACTTTTTATCATCTGAAGATAAGAAATTATTTTTCAACAAGCATAATCAAGAGGTCATTAATGAGAATGCTAATTTTGGTTTCACAACAGAATTATATTTTATTGGCAAAAGAATAAAACGCCTGATTGGCTATCAATTGTTTCCAAAAAAACTCGATCGTAAGACTGTTTCCGAAGGCTTATTTATTGACCGTCAGCAAAACCAAGAAGATGTGGTGCTGAAGTTCCCCAATCATAAATTCACTAAACTAGATTTCATGGTGCGTGGAAGCTATTACAGATGTGAATCAAATGATGTTTTAAATTTATCCGCCGAATTTTCAAATCTCAACGCCAATTCAAAATTTTTGTTTGGCTATTTGATCTATGATGAATTTCAAAACAAACTATTTGAGTCAGAGTTTACTGAGGTTAAAGCAACCAATAGCCATTCTTTTAAATTTGAATTTCAAATACCCAATGATGTTTCAAATAGCATTGGTAACAATAAATACATTAAGTTTGTGGTTAGATTGATGGATTTTCCATCTCAGTTTGTTATCAAAAAATTGGCGGTAAAAAAACTAGTGAATAATAAAGGTCAAAATCAAATACAGATAAATGACTCACTATATGACATATATCAGAAAAAAAGCTTTTCTTTAAATAATAAAAACGGTCCTATCAAAACCCTTAAATATCATGGGGAACCATCAAGCTTGATAATCAAAATTCCAGACATTGATTGGCAAGTTAGAAATGCTGAGGCATATTACCAAGGAAATACAATAAATGTAACTTCTTACAGACATCATTTTCAAAAACAAAAAGAAGTTATTCTCACACCTTTAATGCATGTAAAAGAATATTTAAGTAAAACTGTAAACCTTATGCCATTTGCGGTCGAGTACCAAAATAATAAAATAAATATTTCATTAGAATCGTACTCAAATCAATCATCAATGTTAGTTAAATTCACCAACAAGCCTTCCAATATAATAGGCGCTGAATTAATAAATATGGGTATTAATTCCATGTTGATAAAACCCACATCAACAAAAATATTGGTAGTTTTCTCGAAGTGAACAAAGAGATCTTATTGGTAACAGGCATACCTCGCAGTGGGACTTCATTGATTTCTAACATTCTATCGAAAAATCCACGCGCAATCAGTTTTAGTGAACCTCGGTTTATTAAAAACATCAAAGCCGCAGCCCATGTTGCTGATGATGTAACTTTTCATTTAGAACAATCCATAAAAAATATCAGAGAAAACATAAAAGTGGGAAGGTCAGTAGAATTTAGAGTCCATAAAAACCCTAACCAAAATCTGGACAATTACTTTACCCGGCGTCAAGAAGCAGGTAAGGAGGTAGTGATTAAAAATTCAAGCTATCGAAGAATTACCTTGCCTAAAACGAGACATTCAGACTTGATTGTAATCAAAAATAATTTATTACTTACAGCTTGTATACAATCATTGATAAAACGCTTTCAAATGTTGGTAGTTGTTAGAGATCCCGTTGCTACATTAAGTTCATGGAACAGCTTAGATATTCCGGTTAGCAGAGGTAAAGTTAAATCAGGGTTTAAATACTGCCAAACATTACAAAAAATGGTTAACAGTAATGATTTATTGGAAAGGCAAATTCAAATTTTCGATTGGTTTTGTTATCAATACCGACAACTGGAAAAACAAGTAACTTTGGTGAAATACGAAGAACTAGTTAAGTATCCCAACAATCAGTTGTCAAAGTATTTGGATTACGACACCAAGATAACTGGATTGAAAAATATGAATGACAGTGCCTATTATCCAAGTGGTTTAAAAAACAAAATCATTGATAAAATCGGCCAATTAAAGCCTGAAAACTTACTTCATTACTATCCAATATAACAACGCACTTTAGTACTTTTTTCTGCTGTTTAAGTAATGGTTGAACTCTTTAATGAGCTGATCTCCGCTTTTAACTTCGACATCTTTGCCACCAGGTTTAATGGCCATAACAGCAAAATCAATTTTTTTAACTACATTAAACAAATGGTTTCTACACCAACTTTTCATAAAATCGGGTAACATTTTAAATATTCCCATGTAGTGAAAATGATGAAATCCTTTTTGAAAATAGATTTGATTTTCTTCCACAGCACTGCCTTTTATTTTCTTTGGGTCGAAGAAGTCAAATGAAAATTCATTAAAGTGGTGCAGATGATAAGGATTGACTAAGTTGTATTTTGTTAACGTTAAATAAGGCAAGCCAACAAATAAATAACAGCCATGTTTCAATACACGGTGTATTTCCGACAAGGCAAACAAATAATTTTCAACATGTTCTAACGTGTGGTGAGAAAAAATGACATCCACAGAATTGTCATCAAAAGGGAGAGCCGTTGTGCCTATATCCATACTGATATCAGCAACCTCTGAAATATCTATGTTTATAAACCCAGGTAGGTAAGTTTTTCCCGCCCCTATATTTAATTTAATTACTTTATTCATCTCATTCATTTAAAAAAAATTTATTTTTCATGAGGTCCCAGGTTGCCCCACATAGGTTGTTAATTTTTTTGACTTGTGCCTCCGTAAAAGCAGGAATTTCGATGGCTTCATCAGCTAGGTTTATTTGAAATCCTTGGCTGCTATATTCTTTGTTTTTAGACAATAACCTGCTACCGTATTTAAATTCAGAGTCTTGATGAGAAATTTGATATGATTTCTTAGAGGCTCTAATTTTATAGGGTGCCAGTATTTTTTGAATGGTATTTAAAGTGTTTATACATAAATCTCGATAATCAATCAAACCATTTAACAAGACAGCGTTTTCCAACAGTACCTTATTAACATGAAGCCACTGATTACAGAGCTGTTCAATTAAGTCATCAGAAACCAAAGATTCCCAGTTTTTAGGCTTGACACCCCACCAACCTTTTTCTGGTGGTAGCCCCATATGTTTGTGGGGGATGAACTTTTTCTTCAATGAGAAAATGTTTGAAACAGGGTTTCGTATAATCGCAATTATACGAGATTCGGGAAAAATTGATTTCAACCACTTTATTCTGACTGAGTTGTATGGATTCTTATTAATTAACACCTTGTAGCCATCTTTAACCTGGTCAATCTTGTGAATTAAGAGGTCTTGGTCTGCAGACACGAAGTCAGCTTCTGATAGGTAATGGCCATTTTTACCATTATGGGCTTGATACATACGCCCGCAGGGAGGTAATGAGGGTGAAAATGGTGGATTGTCCCCCCAGAAGTATCGGCCCTCAGGTTTAAATGGGTCAATTGTATAAGGTTGATCTGAAAGTAATCTATTTAAAAGTGTTGTGCCAGATTTCTGTAGTCCAACAATAAACAATGGCTGGTTTTGGATGTTATTAGTCATGGCATTTCAAAACGGCTATAGCAATCGTCTGAGAGTAATTCACCCAAATAGTTCTCTCCATATAAAATGTCGTATTGGACGGATTCGAAATCACTCATTAATTCACTCTGAGAGTCTATAATGGTTTGGTTTTTGCTTTTGGTTACTTTACCAACAACAGAGTAATTACTGTGTAGAATTTGATTGAGCTTCATTATACCACAGGGCTTTGAATCAATAAGGCCGAGTACATAACCAGATAATAAGTTCATACTGATTTCTGAAATATTAACTTGAATGTTACTGTCAAAGTTTTTCCAAAGATATAATGGAAGTTTGTGTTTTTTATAAAAGGTGTTAACAGATTCATCTTCATGCTCTGGTGACAGGAATTGATTGTATTTATTCAAATGTGGCTGGTGGTCACCGGTTATCAATATCAGTGTTTTTTTCTCAGAATTTGAAAAGTGATCAATTAGAACCTGAATGCCTTTATCCATATGGTTAATTGCATTAAGATATCCTTTCATACGGTTTTTTTCAGATGATGTGACTGTTTCTGGATAGATAAAATCTAGTTCGGATTCATACTCCCTGCCATCCCATGGCGCATGCGATGACATTGTGAAGGTAAATACAAAGGCAGGGTGGTTTTTTTCCACCACATCAATTATTTTGTTAGCTATAACAATACTTGACTTGTACTTATTGGTAGGATCTTTGGTGTTTTCTATGTTAGTAAAAGAAAACTGGTTTTCAAATCCAAGCCACTGATAAATTTTACGAAACCCGTATTCATCAATAGGTTCATCTCTCATAGAAATAGTGAAATATCCTTTTTGTCTAAGGTAACTGGCAATAGACGGTATAGGCTGTTTGATGACTTCTCTGTATATTAGCGTTTCTGGCAATGAAAATTGCGTTGACAATCCTGTAAGCAATTCAAATTCGGCATTGATTGATTTACCACCATAAACCGGAGACAACACTGTCCTTTCTACGTTTATCGACTCTAAGGCAGGCATGCTAGGCGCTGTAGTTTCCCAGCCAAAGTAGTATGGGTTTGTTAGTGATTCTACCATTAGAAATATTACATTTACGGGTTCTACTTGCTCAGCTTTGTTGTTTAGTTTATAAGCGTTTACAATCCTTTGTATCTCATTTCTGCTGTAGTTCTTTGGTCTTGGATATTCGTCATGTAATGTTGCAATTTGGAGGAATGATGTGGCCATTCCTTTGGTTAAGTAATGCACTACCATGTTAGAGTTCTTTTTATAAAATACCCCTTTTTTTCTTAGATGCTGTTGAAGTGAATTACTATTTATATAGACTACAAATATAAATAAGATCAATAGTGACATTCTAAACATCCAAAACGTTTTAATAGTGATGGGTCTGTTCTTTTTATATAGGATAAAATTCAAGACAATAAGAAAAGCAAACAGTAATAAAAAAACAGGAACTATTTGCGTGAAAATATGTTTTGATTGATAGAATTCGGTGAATTGCGATAAATCAGTCGGAAATAAGGGCTCGTATAAATAGTATATTTTTGTTAAGCATATACTTATGAACCCAGCAAATATGCTAATTGTTAAAACAAGTGAAAATACCACTCTTCGTGAAATGACAAGAATAAAGTAATAAATCACTGATATAATTACTGTTTCTGTATATTTTGCATAAAAACTGATGTTTAGCTTTATATGATCAATGTCTGAAAAATTATCAATCATCCATGGGTATAATGCTGAAACTACTAAATAGAAAAGTAGAGGTGGTAATAAAATAATGAATACTATTAACGAAATCTTTTTAATGTGCTTCACAATTTAATAACGAAAATATGGTTATAGAAAAAAATGATTCTTTCTTATTAAAAGGTTGGTCAATTGCTATCATTGTCTTGCATAATTTTTTACATAATACAAAGCAACTGCCTTCTCAAAACGAATTCAGCTATTCCATGGATAAAGCTAAATCATTGGTTGATATAATCTTATACAATCCATCGGATATTATAAGGGCATTGCTATCATTTTATGGGCATTATGGGGTTAAAATATTTATTTTTTTAAGTGCATACGGTTTGACCAAAATATATTTAGATAAAGAAATAAATATATTAGTATATTTGCAAAAACACATTACCAAGATTTATAAAGCCTTTTTCCTAGTATTGTTTTTTTGGGTTCTTTACGAATTGATAGTAAATAAAATTGACTTGCTTTTGTTTTTGACGATTCATGCTAAAGCAGTTTTATTGAAATTAGTAGGTCTCAACATACCAGGGTTTGCATTAGCACCTGTTGGACCCTGGTGGTTTATTCCTGTTATTTTCCAGTTCTATTTGCTATTTCCATTACTATTATTTTGTTTCAAAAGATACGGCAATTACTTTTTGTTAGGCTTATCAGTTTTAACTTATCTGGTTTTGGGCTTGATCGATAAAAAAATTCTTTTTTTGAATGCCGTAGGTCATTTGCCGGAATATTGTTTGGGTGTTTATTTAGCGTCAAAACCTTCCTTCAGTATTAAATGGCCTGTTTTCGTGTTGGCTTTAGCAGCTTTTGTATTCAGCCATTTGCACCCAGTTTTTTGGTTATTTTCTGGGGTCTCTATCATTTTATTGATTTTGGCTATGTATGGAAAAGAAGTTAGAAAACCTTACAAAATCATGGTCATGATTGGCAAGTTGTCGTTATACATATTTTTGATTAATGGGTTTATGAGGAGGCCATTTTTAGATTGGGCTAATAGTCTTAATAATGATTTCTTTCTACTAATATGTTCCTTGATTTTTTTAGTAGGCGTAGTCGTAACAGCAAAATTATTATCAAGCATAAAAAAACCCTTCCGAATCTGAAAGGGTTTTTTATGACTTATCGGTGTAAAATTAAATTACATACCAATGAAAGTTTGTCTTCGTGATTCAAATTCATCTAAGTAAACCGGAGAATCAACTGGTACGTTAGCTGGAGAATTCATGAAACCCAAGCGAGCTCTGTTAACACCACCAGAATGTGAAGACATATCTAACCCTGAGTAGTCAATAGGCTGACCATCAACCACATTATTTGCTACAGGATCAGACTCTGAAGTGGCATTTACCCAAAATTTAAAATCACCAGTAGTCAAATTTACCATATACTCAATCCTGGTTGCACCAGTATCAGGAATATCAACTCTAAATCTCTTCTTACCGTCTCCAACAGCGCCATCAACAACAAAGTTGTCCAAGACATAACCTTCGCCAGCTGTAGCAGCTAATTTAATTTGAACGATACCATTAAACAAACATGGTGGTCTTCCTGCAATACATTGAGACATATGGACTTTAACTTTTCTGTTGAAGCCAGAAGTTGGCAACGCAATTCCGTTAGGATCAATGTAGAAAGCTGCTCTATAACTTTGTTCATCTGTAGGGTTCAAATCTTGTACAAAGTTCTTATTACGATCAGCTTTTGCTGCAACTTCCAGTCCACATGCAGTCCCACCCATCGCAGAACCTGCTGTTACTGTTAATGCTCCTGCATCCGGTTCAATTGTACCAGACCAAGCGGATAGGTTAGTGTCGTCACAAACTTGTGAAAAAACCTGAAAACTTGCGAACATCGCAACTATTAAAAATATTTTCTTCATTTTATTTTCCTCTTAAAATTAAAAATAGTAGTTTCATATATTGAACGTACTTTATGTAAGTAATCGGTCAATTTTTATTAAAATAATCAATTTTTCTCTCTATCTCACTGAGTAAAGAAGCATCCCATTGAATTTTTTCAGACCTTTTGTGCTCTTTTTTTCTGACAATTTTAAGTACTGCATCAAGAAAATCATCATCAGACTCTAATGATAGATAATTCAATAAATCTTTAAATACAGCTTTAGGTTCAGACATAAAGTCACTATAATTAAGTTTAAAGAAATCGCCGCACCCTGATTTTTGAATTGACAAAGCAGTTTCAAGATTCTCAAAATACCTATTAACATGATTAATATTGATTTGTTCGCCCCAATAATGTGAAAAAGCAGCAATGTTGTCATACGGGTCCCTAACAACTTGTATAAATTTTAATTTAGCACCAAATAAACTATAAAGGCGCTCAAGTATTTCAGGGTTTTTCCTTATAATTCTGGTATTGCCACCACCTTTTTTGTCACCAATAATTTTAGGGTACTTGGTTAACCCTTGAAATCCAGTGTTTGTTTTATAGCTATATCCAGTATTCAGCCAAGCGTCACTTCTATCATTCTCATAACTGGTGGCCAGGATAACGGACATTAACTGGTGGGCACTGAGTTGATGATCATCTAGAAGTTTTGCCACATTAAGCTCATTGGTGATGGCTGCATCTGGGTGAGAATCAAGAAGCGCTCCAATAAGACTGTGACCACTGTGAGCATGCCCAAGAAAAACAGCAAACCCTTCCACCCTTTTTAGTTGATCGGAATTAACCTGTTTACACAGAGCTTTTATTTGTTCAGGTTTTAAAGTTATTGTCATAATCAGGTTGGAATCAATATAAAATCAAAATATAATTTATATAATATTATTTATTTATAAGAAATGAAAAGAACAGCTATTTTATTTTGTGTTGAAAACAACATATTAGAGCAACAAGCAAAACTATTAACAACTTCTATTAGAAAATTTATTCCTGACGTTGATATATTTGCCTTTTCTCCTAGATTGGATTATCTACCAAGCCCAGCCACTGAAAACATTTTATCTGATTTAGATGTAGTTCACATAAAAGATAATATAAATACAAAATACCTATCATACCCTATAGCAAATAAAGTTTTGGCCACCGCTCATTTTGAGCAAAACTTCCCTATATATTCAACCGTTATTTTTGTTGATACAGACACTGTATTTTTAAATGATATTACATCTTTTCTATCCTCAAATCAACCTAAGTTATATTTACGACCAGTTGATAATAAAGGGCCTGGAACAGAAGGAAGTGGAGATAATAATGATCATTTTTGGCAGAATGCTTTTAAATTATTAAATGTTAAAATTCCCAAACCTGAAATACAAACATCAGTTGGGCAGTCAATCATTAGAGGTTACTTTAATGCAGGACTAATATGGAAAAATGAAATTCATGATTTTTATACTACTTGGCTGTCTGATTTTGAACGATTAATTAATTCGAACTTGAGGCCACTAAATTATCAATCAAGAACAGGCGATGATTTTCGATGTTTAGATCAGGTTGCATTGGCTATAACAACACAACGCTATGTGGAATATTTACATATACTACCAGAATCATACAATTACCCAATTCCCTTTCGACCTCTCTTAGAGCCACGATTAAAGCTAGAAGACTTGGTACATGTTCATTACCATAAGTGGTTTCAACACCCTGACTTTATTGACCATGTTTGCGATGAAACTGACCGAAACTCAAGTACTTATCAATGGTTGCAAAAACATCTTCCCATCTCACCAACAATTAGTAATGACTTTAAATGCTGATTTTGCTTCATTTTAATATTTGAGAGCTATTAAAAAATCCTCTCATAACAGTTAACTTCATGAATAATAAGGAAGAACGCAATGGAAATTAGAGTATTAAATACTATCAGAGGAATAGCTGCTTTAATTGTGGTTGTAAGTCATTACAGCAACGAAACCAATTTGTATAATAAATTACTTGGAGAAGGCGCTGGCAAAATAGGTGTGATGATTTTTTTTCTACTTAGTGGATTTTTATTGTCTATTATTTATCTAAACCAATCAGCCGATTCTACAAATATAAAAAAGTACTTTGTTCATAGAGTTGCGAGGGTGGTGCCATTATACTATTTTGTTGTTGTAACTTCTTTCTTAATCTATAAATTAATTGGAAGTGGACCACATTACAATATCCTAAACCTTTCGTCTTTACTGACACATGTACTCTTTTTAGAGGGCTTTTCAGTATTATGGACTATTCCTGTTGAAATTCAATATTATGTGATATTCCCGGTCATTTGGGTAGTATTTAATTGCTCTCGATTGGCTGCTGTATTATTGATGGTTACTATTATATTAACAATTTTTTGGTTGACACCGAAATTTGGTTTTAACTTTTTGGGTAATCACATCAATTTCAATATTTTCATATCCCTTCCTTTTTTTATTATTGGCATGATTTTTGGCGCTTACTCAGACAATTTAAACAAGTTACCAAAAAGTAGTTGGTTTGGTCTTGGTGTATGTTTAATATTTTTAATCTATCCAAATATTCATCAAAATTTGTTCGACAGATCCATTGGATTATGGTATTCATTCACAACGCTTTTTGCTGTTTCTTTGTTTTTCATAACATGGGTCTATATGGTACCTAAAGAGAATATTTTATTTTCAAATAAATTGGGTGACTTTTTAGGCAAAATTTCTTATTCATTATATTTGTTGCACTTACCGATATTGTATATATTTTTAAATTATTTCGATGATATTTACCCACATCACCTACGATTTCCAGCTTATATAATTCTTGTTCTTTTGATATCAACTATTTCATTTTATTGGATTGAAAACCCATCGAAAAAAATAATCAGAAATATATTTAATAATTATGGTGCTGGTAGTTAATCTAATAAGGATAATATATTATTCCTAATTTAGGTTTTGACCGTTTTTAAGAAATGTAATTGATTAATCCCTTTCAATTTCTTTTTTATGAGTTCTTTTAACTTTGAGAGTCGGCCATCCAACATTTTATTGTTTACCTTAAGTGGCCCGTAATGCATTGTAAGCGCCAAGTCAGCCCCATTCTATCATTTAGGTAAAAGCTGATGCACACTGTGTGTTTTTAACACAGTGATTTACATGAGCAAAACTTACCGAAGCAAAGAACAATGGATTGCGCTTACTGTACATCGTGACTCAAATAACCCTTATCACCATTTAGTTAGTAATCAATCATTAAATCTTTAAGATTATTCAAATAGTTAATCCAATGTCACTATGCAGGGGTTAAATCAAAATGTTTAAAGGCGCCTGCTGAAGAACAAACTGAATGTAACTTACAACTATAAAAGAGCATTTGCTGTGAGACGCAATAACTGTGATTAGGAGATGTTTTGATATCTTTACTACAAATAGTTGATTTGATTGAGCCACTCATTTTGCAAACCTTAAGAGGCATAGAATCGATGATAAAGTGGTTTTATCCCTGGATCATTTGTTCTGCCATTTGTTCTCTAATTGATTCAATATAAAAGAATAATCGTTACTTTTTACGGTGATAAACTGACCGCTCAATGCACTGGCTTAATCGTTTTAGTAACCGCCTAAACAGCTCACTTATGGAATCAATATTTAGAAATTCCGCAGTAAATATTAGTGTAATTACCTCAACATCTGATAATTTTGGAATCCTGATCTGGTTCAGAAAATTAGATTCTGGATTTAGTTGCTGTAATACAGATAGAATTTTGATATAACTGGACTCTAAGTTACTCATAGTGTTGGTAATTTTCTAGCTTTGAGACTTATGAATATACCGCATTTTGATATGAGTAACTTCTTGTTTATAACTATTTTCTAAATACACCACGGGTTATAAGTTATATTATGAAAACTGACAAGCTCTATCCTAACGGTCTTTTTCCATTGCAAAGATTGCATCAGTCTAATTTACGGGCTGAAAATTTGAAATTAATACGCAGTCTCACTCAAACATCCTATCTTGGCAATAATAATTGTGTTTGCAGAGTACTTGGTAACTATCTAGTTTTCATTAACACCTTAGATGAAAGACATGGTATTCAATTGCAGATGAATGGATATTGGGAAATAGGGGTGACTGAGTATATTGTACAAAATATTAATAAAGGGATGAAGGTATTAGATATCGGATCTAATTATGGTTATTTTTCACTTTTAATGGCTTCTCTCGTTGGAAAAAAAGGTAAAGTTTACGCCGTGGACGCTAATCCATATTTGTGTGAATTACTTAGCAAAAGTATTAAAGTAAATGGTTTTAAACAAAGAATAAACTTAATAAATAAAGCAATTTCAGATAAGCATTATGGCAAACAATTATTTGTTTTTAATAATGCTTCTCCAATGAACGGTTCATTAGCTGAAAATAAAACTGAAAATGCTATCAGAACTAAATTCAAAAACAATGTAAAAGTTGAAACCACTTCTTTAGATTCTCTGTTTAATAATTCAGATAGAATTGATTTTATAAAAATTGACATTGAGGGTGCTGAACTCAAATTATGGAATGGCAGTCATGAAATCAGAAAAAACAATCCGAATATGATTATTCTTATGGAGTTTAATAGAGCGCGTTATCAAAACCCTGAACTATTTATTAAGAATCTTTTTTTAGAAGGTTATAAAGTCACTAAGCTTGGTGAATCACAACAAAAAAATCTTCCAATGTCAGAAGTGGATTTATTGAAGTCAGACACCAGTAAGCATATGATGCTGGCTATAACGAAAGCGTAATATTATTTAACACTGAACCCATATTTTTGGAACTGCGCATACTATTTACCTATGCGTTACAATAAAGTTTTTTTATCCGATTTTTTCATGACCAACAAAACCCTGTATCTTGTCGATGGCTCCAGTTATTTGTTTCGGGCTTTTTTTGTGCCGAATTTGCGGCGACTGACCAGTAAAGACGGTCATCCGACCGGGGTGATTTACGGGGTGAGTAATATGATTCAGCGGATGCTGGATGAGTATAACCCTGATTATATGGCGGTGGTTTTTGATGCTAAGGGCAAGACCTTTCGGCATGATATGTATGCTGAGTATAAGGCCAACCGGCCGCCAATGCCGGATGAACTGCGGATGCAGTTAGAACCGACAAAAAATGTCATTAAAGCCATGGGTATTCCTCTGGTTGAGATTCCGCATGTGGAGGCGGATGATGTGATTGGCACGCTGGCGAAAAAAGCGGAAGCCCGGGGGGTTGAGACTTTGGTGTCCACCAGTGATAAGGATTTGGCGCAACTGGTATCCAAGCATGTTACTTTGGTGAATACCATGAGCGATACTGTCCTGGATGAGGCCGGTGTGGCAGAGAAATTCGGAGTAAAGCCGTCGCAGATTATTGATTATCTGGCTTTAATCGGGGATTCTTCGGACAATATTCCGGGGGTGAATAAAGTCGGCCCGAAAACTGCGGTAAAATGGCTGGCGGAGTATGAAACGGTTGATAACATAATAGCTCACGCTGATGATTTTAAGGGCAAGGTCGGTGAATACCTGCGAGAAGGTATTGATCAGCTTAAGCTATCCCGTGAATTGGTGGTGATTAAGCAGGATTGTGAGATTGATTATCAGCCGGGTGATTTTGAGATTGGTGAGAAGGACGTTGAAGCCCTGAATGTCATTGGTCAGCAGTATGATATGAAACGATTTGCTGAGTTAACGGCGGATGGTGTTAAAAAAGAACCCAAAATTAAAACCGATTATCGCTGCATTGTTGATTTAGTCGATTTAAAGAAATACTTAGACACTGTGAAAAAATCCGGTCTGGTGGCGGTGGATTTAGAGACCACCTCGCTGCAGCCGATTGGGGCAGAGATTGTTGGTTTGTCGTTGTGTTGTGAAGATAACAAGGCTGTTTATGTGCCCATTGGTCATTCTGAAGATTCTCAGCAGCTGGATTTAACCGAGGTGATGGATAAGCTGTTCCCGGTTTTGAATGAAGTGAATGTTATTGGCCAGCATTTTAAATATGACTTAAATGTTTTGTCTAATTACGGTTGGTCGGTGGATTCGCTAAAGTACGACACCATGCTGGAATCTTATGTCCTGGATCCGGCGGCTAATCGGCATGATATGGATACGTTGGCGGATATTCATCTTAATCGACAAACCACGAAATATGAGGATATTTGCGGTAAAGGCGCGAAGCAAATTCCTTTTGCTGATGTGCCCATTGAACAGGCCACCCATTACGCCGCCGAAGATGCTGATATCACCTGGCAGTTGCACCATAAACTCATGGCAGATTTAAAAGACTTACCGCAGTTCGCTGTTTTTCAGGATTTAGAAATGCCACTGGTATCGGTGCTGGCTTCCATGGAACAGACCGGTGTGTTGATTGATAAAGATGAACTGGATAAACAAAGCAGGGAACTGGGCGAGGCAATGGCGAAGCTGGAGCAGAAAGCCTTTGAGATCGCCGGGAAGGAATTTAATTTAGGCTCACCCAAACAATTACAGCAGATTTTATTTGAAGAGCAGGGCATTCCGGTGAATAAGAAAACCCCGGGTGGCCAGCCTTCTACCGCCGAAGATGTTTTGCATGATTTAGCGGCCGATTATGAGCTGCCGGATATAATTTTAGAACACCGTTCTTTGAGTAAACTGAAAAGCACTTACACAGACAAACTACCGCTGGAGATTAATAAAAAAACCGGCCGGGTACACACCTCGTATCACCAGGCTGTGACCAGTACCGGACGTCTGTCCTCATCTAATCCAAATCTGCAAAATATTCCAATTCGCACCGAAGAAGGTCGGAAAGTCCGTAAAGCCTTTATTGCCGAACCCGGCTGGCAGGTGATGGCGGCGGATTATTCACAAATTGAATTACGGATTATGGCGCATTTATCGCAGGATGAGAATCTCCTGAGAGCGTTCAAGGATGGCATTGATATCCACAGCCAAACCGCTTCGCAGGTATTTAATGTGACACTGGATGAGGTGGATGGTAGTCAGCGACGAGCGGCCAAAGCCATTAACTTTGGCCTGATGTACGGTATGAGCGCATTTGGTTTAAGTAAGCAGTTGCATGTCTCGCGTAAAGAGGCAGCCGGTTACATGGAACAGTATTTCAATCAATTTCCCAAAGTTGAAGCCTTTATCGAGGGCATTAAAGAACAGGCATCAGAGCAGGGTTTTTTGGACACACTTTTCGGTCGCCGATTGTATTTTCCGGACATTAACAATCGTAACGCCCGGGTGCGTGCCGGTTCAGAACGTGCCGCCATTAATGCGCCCATGCAAGGCACTGCTGCTGACATCATTAAAAAAGCCATGTTAGCGGTTTATCAAGACATTAAATCTGCCGATGACATTAAACTGGTGATGCAGGTTCATGATGAACTGGTGTTTGAAATTAAACAAGAATCGGCTGAAAAGTGGTCGAAAAAAATTAAAAGCATTATGGAAAATGTGGTGTCATTGGATGTACCACTGGAAGTTGAATATGGCATTGGGGGGAATTGGGACGAGGCCCATTAAGGGTTTGCTTTGCAGTCACTTCTTTTTTGCTTCGCAAAAAAACCGTAACTGCTCCGCAGGATTTAATGAGCTGCGCTGATAGACTCGCTGCGCTCGCCAAGGCGCACCATAGGTGCGATTTACCTCTTTAGTTTTTTAGAATTATGATAGTTTAACATTGCTATCAATAAGATGGGCTACAGTGGGTCTTGGCTTACATGGACGTAAGTCTGCCGCGTGAGCTTGGAGCGGAAGCGGCCTTTTCGCTGGGCGAAAAACCAACCCACTTTCGCAGGCTTTAATGAGGAGTCTGTTTGACTCGCTGCGCTCGCCAAGGGTCTCCATGCCGCCTATTAAATCGATTCTGTTTAAATCTCAGAATAAGTTTAATGTTATTCAGTTAGATGGGTTTTGCAGCCACTTGGCCTACATGGCATATATTATTCCCGACAATCTATGCATTCCTTACGTCCTTGTAAATCGATGTGGGTCTGCAGCGTTAGCATGACGCGGTAGCTGCCTTTTTTGCTTCGCAAAAAAAACGTAACTGCTCCGCAGGCTTTTATGAGGAGCCCTGTTTGACTCGCTTTGCTCGCCAAAGGTCTCAATTTCGCAGTAAGTCGATGTAGCTGAATTAATCATCCCTTTTGAAGTTTTTTGCCGGGAAGATGATTTGCTTTAATGGCCATTACTGTTCAAACCAAATTCAAACATAACCCCTTGCCGTCGCAGGACGACATCCAGCGTCTTGGAAAATAGCCTCAGTAAAGCGATTCATTAAAACTAAAGAAAAATCTAAAAGTAGTCGCTTTCGTCTCGACTTTAATTAGCGACTTAACCTCTCCAGCCAATAATGAGGCCGTCGCCGTTGGTGTGCAACGGCAAGTATCCAGATTAGATTAGGTTCCAGTGAATAGAATATTGAATAAGGAAATCGATTGAGCACCACCCTCCGAAAAACCTCATTTTCGGGTACGCCAATTTTTGGATTTGCTTGTAAAAGTAACTTTAAGCCATCAAATTCTGCTAAGAAACTTTCACCCAAGCCGTTTACACGAGACTCATAAAATACGGCCGCCTCAATCAGTTCAGCATCCGCCTCCGGATGGAGTTCAATTTCCACTGTTCAGTTTAGATCGGGCCTTACGAAGAGTTTCGTCAATAGGAATACCTTTTACATGGCCAGAGCGAAGTTCTTTATGTCTGCGCTCAGCTTCTTGCAGCCACAGTGAATGAACTCGATCTTCCTGTTCGCCATCTATATCAGCAATAAGTGTGCGTAAAAGTCTATCACGATCAACATCTTCCAGCTTTCGAGCTGCAGCTTCGATTTCCTCTACTGTCAATGGCATAAGTGTACTCCTTGTTTTGAATGAATATTGAATTTATTTTATCACAATAATGTCTCTTGTAAAAAACGCATGAAGTCCCAAGAACTTATATTTAGTTTCCTGATTAATTCTTATCCATAACCCCAGACTGGAACACAAACACTAACATACAATGACAAGAACCAAAAAACGCAGTTTATTCTCAATCCTCAGGCGCTGGCTTGTCCGGATTGTGCTGATATGGCTTATTATCACCCTGTCACTGGTGCTGGTTATGCGCTGGTTTAACCCGCCCACCACCACCTTTATGCTGCAACGCATGTACAGCCAGGAACATGAAAGCATCGAAATAAAACATGAGTGGCGGGATTTCACAGAGATTGCTCCTTCGCTCGCCATGTCCGTGATTGCCTCAGAAGATCAAAAGTTTGCTGATCACTGGGGCTTTGATGTGGCGGCCATTGAACAGGTTCTGGAAGATCGTCAGGCTGGTAAAAAAATGCGTGGTGCCAGTACAATTAGCCAGCAACTGGCAAAAAACCTGTTTCTTTGGCCCGGCCGCAGCTGGGTTCGCAAAGGCCTCGAGGTCTATTTCACGGGCGCCATTGAAGTCATGATTCCCAAGCGCCGGATACTTGAGCTGTATTTAAATGTGGCCGAATTCGGTGATGGCATCTACGGCGCCGAAGCCGCCGCTCAAACCATTTTTAGTGTTCCGGCTGAATCTTTGAATCCTCATCAATCCGCCCTATTGGCCGCTCGTTTACCGGCACCGAAAAGCTATGATATCCAGCCGCCCTCCGATTACATGCAACAACGCGCCCGTTGGATAGAGCAGCAAGTGAAGCAACTGGGTGGTGAGGGTTATTTAGAGAGTTTTTAATTTTGATTCTGAACAGTATCTTCAAAATACAAGCGTTTGCATTAATGTTAAAATACATTTTTTCTTAAAATAAATATTTTATGCGACCATCGAAACGGGCCAATGATGAATTACGGCCGATCCGTATTGAGCGGAATTACACCATGCATGCCGAGGGGTCTGTGCTGATTTCTTGTGGCAACACCAAAGTCCTGTGCAATGCCAGTGTCGAGGATCGCGTGCCTCCGTGGTTGCGCGGAAAAGGCCAGGGTTGGGTGACGGCGGAATATGGTATGTTGCCGCGGGCCACCAATACCCGTAACGGCCGCGAAGCGGCGCGCGGGAAGCAAGGCGGACGAACGCTGGAGATTCAGCGTTTAATTGGCCGGTCTTTGCGCGCCATTGTTGATTTGTCGGCTTTGGGTGAGCGGGTGATTACGGTGGATTGTGATGTCATTCAGGCTGATGGCGGCACCCGTACAGCGGCGATTACCGGGGCGTATGTGGCGCTGTATGATGCGGTGGAATCCTTATTAAAAAACAAAATCATTAAAAAAAATCCGCTACACGGTTCGGTGGCTGCGGTGTCTGTGGGGATTTATAACCAACAACCGGTACTCGATCTGGATTACCCCGAGGATTCGCAAGCCGAGACTGACATGAACGTGGTGATGAATGACGGCGGTCATTTTATTGAGGTTCAGGGCACTGCCGAAGGCCATGCCTTTCGCAGGGATGAGTTGAATCAATTACTGGACCTGGCTGACAGTGGTATTCAGCAATTATTGCATGCCCAGCAACAAGCTCTGCTCAATTAATTATGAAACAATTGATGTTAGCCAGCGGTAATGTCGGCAAGCTGAAAGAACTGTCGGTGGCTTTGACTGATTTTGGCTTTGAACTTCAGTTACAACCCAAAGAACCGGCCTATGATGTCGCTGAAACCGGCACAACCTTTGTCGAGAACGCCATTATCAAAGCCCGGCACGCCGCACGCATAAGCGGCCTGCCGACTTTGGCCGATGATTCCGGGCTGATTGTGCCGGCGCTGAATGGTGAACCGGGCGTCTATTCGGCCCGTTATGCCGGCGAACAAGCAAGCGACCAACACAATTATCAACGATTGCTTGAAAAGCTACATGGCATCGATGACCGTCGGTCTTATTTTTATTGTTGCCTGGTGATGATGCAACACGCCGATGATCCGGCACCACTGATTGCTGAAGGTCGCTGGCATGGCGAAATCAGTCTTCAACCCAGTGGCGAGGGCGGCTTTGGCTATGACCCGGTTTTTTATTTGCCGGATTTAAACTGCAGTGCCGCCGAATTACCGGCTGCTGAAAAACTGCGCTTATCCCACCGCGGTCAAGCCGTCCGACAGCTGAAAAGCCGTTTACAATCAAGGGCATGATCACACCCCCTAAGCTCAGTTTGTACATTCACTTCCCTTGGTGTGTACAGAAATGCCCGTACTGTGATTTTAACTCGCATCAATTAAAAACAGAGCTTGATGAAATCGCTTACGTGGACGCATTACTGGCGGATTTAGAACAGGATTTACCGTTGATTTGGGGCCGCACAGTCAACACGGTTTTTATGGGCGGTGGCACACCGAGTCTGTTTTCGGCCCGGGCTATGCACCGGTTATTGAGCGGTATTCGATCTTTACTCTCGATTCGGCCGGATGCGGAAATTACCATGGAAGTGAATCCCGGCAGTCAGGAATTCGATGATTTAAGCGCTTATCGTGAGGCCGGTATTAATCGCCTGTCTTTTGGCGTTCAATCCTTAGATAATAATCAACTTAAAACATTGGGTCGTATTCACAATGCCGATCAGGCCATCAAAGCCATCCGCAAAGCCCGTCAGGCCGGTTTTGATAATTTTAATACGGACCTGATGTTTGCACTGCCCGAGCAAACTCTATCCGGTGCGAAAGACGATTTGCAGGCGCTGTTGGATTTAGCACCACCGCATGTGTCGTATTATCAGCTGACTTTAGAGCCGAACACGCTTTTTGCGGTGAAGCCACCGGACGGGATTCCGGATGAAGGTCTGCAGCAGGATATGTATTTCCAGGGTCAGGAGATACTGGCAGATGCAGGTTATCAACAATATGAAGTCTCGGCCTATGCCGGTCAAAATAACCCGGCTGAGCATAACCTCAATTACTGGCGCTTTGGAGATTACCTCGGCATCGGCGCCGGTGCTCACAGTAAAATCACCCAAGGCCATAACGGTGAGATTATTCGAAGGGTTAAACAAAAACACCCGCAAACCTATTTAAATACTGTGCGACAGGAAAAGCGCATCATCGAGCAAAAAACGCTGAATAAAGATGATTTATTATTCGAATTTCTACTGAACCATGTGCGCTTAAAAGAGCCAATGCCTTTAAAGCGTTTTAACGAGCGAACCGGTTTAGAAGTAAGCCGTTTAAGCACACTTTTTACAGAATCGGTGCCTGACAACTGGTACCAGCTTAACGACCAATCAATCACTTTAACCGAAACCGGCTTTTTAAACAGCGACAGTATTTTGCAACAATTACTATAGAGATTTATTGGTCATAAAACTCAACCACACCGGTGGAAATGTTATAACAGGCACCAACAATGTTTAATTTTCCCGAGCCCAGGGCATCTTCTAAAATATCAGATGAGGCCAGTAACTGATCGACGGATTTCAGGACATTGGCTTTGACTGCCTGAGTGACCGTCACATTATCCACACCGGCCAAATCGGTTAACGGCGTCACAGCCGGTTTTATTCGCCGCACAATGGATTGAATATGATGCGAAACGGCGCCCGGTTGTTTAATGTCATTTAATGTGGCGGTAACCGCACCACATTCGGTGTGCCCCATGACCACCACCAAAGGTGTGCCAAATTCTGCCACGGCAAACTCAATGCTACCGATTAAAGACGGTGCCACGATATTTCCGGCCACTCGAATCACGAACAAGTCCCCCAAACCCTGATCAAAGACCAGCTCTGCCGGTGCCCGTGAATCCGAGCAACCTAAAATTACCGCAAAAGGCTTCTGTCCCTGCGTTAGCTCCATGCGCTTTTGGCCGCTGATTTCGCCGCTCGGGCTCTGGTGTTCATCAATAAATCGTTGGTTGCCGGCTTTTAGTTTGGCGAGGGCTTGTTGGGCTCTTTTCATAGCATAGAACTGGTGTGAAAAGGCTTATTATACAGTGCTTTAAAACAATTCTCAGTGATTGTAAAAAAAGGAATTATTTATTCTGTGATCTGATACTGGGTCAGGTGCCAGTCGATAAAAGGCATTTGCTGAATCTCTGCCTGAATGCTTCTTGACTGTGCTGTTATCAGTTCAACCTGAACGGTCTTGAATTGCATGAAGTTTTGGTAATTGCCCGATCTCAACTGCAACCCATCCGACTGCAATCCGTGTTCTGCAGCAATTAAATCGATGGCGACCTGGTAATAGTTATCAGTTTCAGGCAACACCACAGCCAATGCCATTAGCGCAACCAAAACAGCCGTCAGAATTTTAATTTTATGGGTCATGGTTTTTTTAAATTATCCAGCGATTGTAATTATTATAAAGTCATAAACCTATTTATTAAAGCGTTTCAACACTCCCGCTCAAACAAACATGTATAAATGTGCTGCATAACTGTCTATTTAAATTGAAAAAAATATTTTTACCGCCATACATACCGGGTTTTCTTATCACACACATGCAGCATGAAACTGACACTACAAAAACTGGTTGAGAACAAGCTCTTTGAATGGTCTGTGGTGGCGGTCATTATTATTTCTGCCTTATTGATTGGTGCCAAAACCTATCGCTTGTCGCCATTGGCAGAACAAATTATTTTATTCGCTGACTGGGCAGTGACTTTATTTTTTCTGGCCGAAATCCTGGCCCGTTTTATTGCTTGCGATAATAAAAAACGATTTTTTAATAATGGCTGGAATATTTTTGATACGTTGATTGTGGCGGTCAGCCTGATTCCAATTCAGGATTCTGAGATGGCCTTGCTGGGCCGATTGGTCCGTGTCTTTCGTGTCTTGCGAATGGTCTCGATTATTCCCGAGCTGCGTATTTTAATCAATTCTCTACTTAAAGCTATGCCACAGCTTTCCTACGTCATGCTGTTAATGTTTATTATCTTTTACATTTATGGCGCTGTCGGCAGTTTTTTCTTTGCGCCCATTAATACGGTGTTGTGGGGAGATATTGCCACCAGCATGTTAACACTGTTTCGGGTCATGACGTTTGAGGACTGGACCGATGTCATGTATGAAACCATGACAGTTTACCCGTTAAGCTGGTCTTTCTATATCAGTTTTATATTTTTCACGGCTTTCGCGTTTCTCAATATGGTTATTGGAATCGTGGTGAATGTATTGGATCAAGAAAAAGCAGCTTATGAAAAATTGCACGCAGCCAGTGAAAATAAACTGAGCCAATTAGATCGCATAGAAAAAGAGCTTGTTGAACTCAAAAACATAATTAAAAAGCAACAATCCAAAGAGACTTAATAGCCATCAAATCAACAAGTGATCTGTCGCTATTTGCCGCTAATTGCATCGATTTCTTTATTTTTTACGTTAAAAATGCTAAAATTGTCCGCTCGGTGATTATCATTCTCCTCGATTAACATCCCTTCTTTTAAAAATATACTAAAATTAATTTATGGAAATTAGAGCTTTTGAACGCGATAAAGATTTACAAAATGTACTCGAACTCAACGAACGACTTGTTGAATTACTGAGTCCCATGACAGCCAAACAATTCGACACCATCAATGAAGACAATTCCTACGTACTGGTGGCGGAAGAAGATGGCCAGTTTGCCGGCTTTTTTATGCTGGTGAAATCCAATGCTGATTATGAAAGTGAAAACTTTCGCTGGTTTCAAAAGCGCTATGACAATTTTATTTATGTGGATCGCGTGGCGGTGGCCAAAGAGTTTCGCGGCCGCGGAATCGGCAGTGATTTTTATCAGCGCGCCTTTGATTATGCCGAAAAAAACAACATTGATTACATGTTTGCAGAAATTCATATGGATCCACCCAATGAGAAGTCACTGGCTTTTCATGACAGTTTAGGTTTTGTCGAAGAAGGCACGGCAGTGCTCAAAGGTGACCACCATTATTCTTTGCAGAAAAAAGTTTTTAATCCGGCGGTAGAAAAATCTGCCTAAGCTGATAAGGATTTAGCCATGGCTTCAATGCCGGATAAGGTCATGGGATACATCCGGTCGCCCAATACTTTTTTGAGTATCTGGGTTGAATGGGTGTAGTCCCAATACGCCTGCTGAATCGGATTCAGCCAGGCATGGTTCGGCCATTGATCCAGTAATCGCTGCAACCACACCAGACCGGCTTCCTGATTCATGTGTTCCACCGAACCGCCGGCATGGGTGAGTTCATAGGGCGACATGGCGGCATCGCCGACGAATATAACCCGATAATCACTGCCGTAGGTATTGAGCACATCATACGTGTTCAGCGGCTCATCCCAGCGTCGGCTGTTATCTCGCCACAGGTGTTCATAGACACAATTGTGAAAGTAATAGTATTCTAAATGCTTAAACTCACTGCGCGCCGCTGAGAATAACTGCTCCACTTGTTCAATATGATAATCCATGGATCCACCCACATCGAAAAACATTAACAACTTTACTGCATTGTGTTTTTCCGGCCGCATTTTTAAATCCAGTAAGCCTGCATTTTTGGCCGTTGAGCGAATGGTGTCATCCAAATCCAGTTCATCTGCGGCGCCGGTGCGGGCAAAATGGCGTAAATGACGCAAAGCCATCTTAATCGAGCGGGTGCCTAATTCGACATCATCGCTCAGATTTTTAAACTGGCGTTTTTCCCAGACCTTAGCGGCACGCTGATGACGTCCGGGGCCGCCGATGCGCACACCTTCAGGATTATAGCCGCCATGGCCAAACGGCGACGTGCCGCCGGTGCCAATCCACTTATTACCGCCCTGGTGTTTGCCTTGCTGCTCCTCCAGGCGTT
This sequence comes from uncultured Marinicella sp., assembly GCA_947502925.1. Taxonomy (GTDB): domain Bacteria; phylum Pseudomonadota; class Gammaproteobacteria; order Xanthomonadales; family Marinicellaceae; genus Marinicella. The sequence continues at coordinate 848,092 of CANNBS010000001.1, forward strand.
TTTTCAGGGTTTCCATGAGTTTATCCAAACCGCCCAGGGCTTCAATTTGGGCTTTTTCTTCCTCGCTTAAGTTATTAATCCATTCAGGATCGAGCCAGTCATGGGGAATCAGAAACTCATCCAAGCCCTGCACCATCTCCAGATTATGAAAATAATGCCCAAAGGCCTGATCAAAGCGATCAAAATGCTGTTCGTCCTTAACCATGCACAAGCGACTCAAAACATAGAAATCATCAATCGAAGCAAATACCACCTGTTTTTCAAGGGCTTCCAATAAAACCAGAAGCTCTTTCACCGTGACCGGCAAACCGGCTTTTTTCAGGGTGTAAAAAAAATCAATCAGCATATAAGCTTAGCCTTGTCGCCGACTGATAAAGGCCAGTTTCTGCAGCATTTCCACATCCTGTTCATTTTTTAGCAACGCACCGTACAAAGGGGGTATGGCTTCTTTAATGCTTTTGTTCTGCAGGGTTTCCAGCGGAATGTCGTCCGCCACCAGTAATTTAATCCAGTCAATCAGTTCAGACGTTGAGGGCCGTTTTTTCAAGCCCGGCATATCACGCACCTCAAAAAAGGTTTCCAATGCGGCATTCAGCAAATCCTTTTTTAAATCCGGAAAGTGGACCTGAACAATAGCCTGCATGGTCTTTTTATCCGGGAATTTAATGTAGTGGAAAAAACAGCGCCGTAAAAAGGCATCGGGCAGTTCTTTTTCATTGTTACTGGTGATAATAATAATCGGGCGTTGTTTCGCGGTGATTGTTTCGCCGGTTTCATAGACACTGAACTGCATTTTATCGAGCTCGACCAGTAAATCATTGGGAAATTCGATGTCAGCTTTATCAATTTCATCAATCAGCAACACCACCTGATCATCACTGGTGAAGGCTTCCCAGAGTTTACCGGGTTTAATGTAATTTTTTATGTCGTGGACCTTGTCATCACCGAGCTGTGAATCCCGCAGGCGCGATACCGCATCGTATTCATACAGGCCTTGCTGGGCCTTGGTGGTTGATTTAATGTGCCAGCTGAGTAACGTTTTACCCATGGACGCCGCCACTTCTTCGGCCAGCATGGTTTTGCCCGTACCGGGCTCGCCTTTAATCAGTAAAGGGCGCTGTAAAGTCACGGCCGCATTGACGGCTAATTGCAAATCATCGGTGGCCACGTACTGGTCGCTGCCGGTAAATTTTGTCATGTGTTTAATGAGTTTTTTAAAGGACGACATTTTAACAAGAATCGATGAAGCTTGTTGAAAGGGTTAAAAAAGGGTAATTTTTCGCTGAAATTGATTCTTAGGACTTAAAAATGTGCGTTCATTCTCAATTTATTAACAGTATCAGGCGTTAAATGGGGGTGTTGATAGAGGATAGCAGCCATGCCCATTGATTACACACCAAAGCGCAAAAAACCAAATAAAGACATTTCAGGTCATCACCAACTGAAAAAGTTAAGCCGACGCCCAAAGCAGCCGGCGATTAAAACCCATGCATTTATGAGCGGTGCCGATAAAGCGGCTGCCACGCCGCCCCATTTAATTCATCGGGTGTTAACTAAGATGGCATACGGTCCGAACAGTGATGATGTTGCGCACATTAATCAATTGCCCGGCAGCTCTGACCAGGCCAAAGTCATGGTGTATATCGATGAACAGCTGAACCCGCAAAATATCAATGATGCAGCCTGTGAACAGCGTATCTCCGGCGCCAATGGCTTTACCACTCTGAATAAGAGCCGACAACAATTGTATCAGCAGCATTTCAGGAAAGCAGATGGCGATACCCATGAGTGGTCTGTTTTTACCCGACCCACACGAGAGGTCTCTTTAGCAACCATTCTTCGCGGTATCCATTCTAAGCGGCAATTGGTCGAGATGATGGCTGATTTCTGGCACAACCACTTTAATATTTTTAATGATGCGTTCGGTGTGCAGCCTATGTTTGTGCATTATGACCGAGATGTGATCCGGCCCAATGTACTGGGCAACTTCAGAGAAATGCTGTATCAGGTGACATGCTCAACTTGTATGCTGATTTATCTGAATAATGGCTCAAATCGTGCCTCCGCCCCCAATGAAAATTATGCCCGTGAAGTGATGGAATTGCATACCCTGGGTGCTGATAACTACTTCGGCCATATGGATTGGCAAGACGTGCCGATAGACGGTCAGGGTTATCGCAGCGGCTATGTGGAAGCGGATGTCATGGAAATGGCGCGCGCTTTAACCGGCTGGTCTTTCAGTGGTGCCGATTGGTGGGACTACCAAAACGGCAACATCGCCACCGGTGTATTTCAATACCGGGATGACTGGCATGACAAAGCCTCAAAACGGGTGTTGGGTGAGAATTTTACCTACAGCGCAACCAATCCACAGCGGGATCTTAATCAGATTTTAGATTTATTGGCCCAACATCCGGGAACCAACCGTTTTTTAGCCAAAAAACTGTGTCGCCGGTTTATTTCAGATGAGCCTGATGCGACCATAATAGAGGCAGTCGCCACCACGCTCCGGCAAAACTGGCAGGCGCCTGATCAGATTAAACTGGCCATGGAAACACTGCTTAAATCCAATGATTTTTTGACCACCTGGGGCGAGAAAATTAAGCGGCCCTTCGAGCGAATCATTGGTGCCTTGCGTCAAATTCAGTATACGTTTGAGTTCAATCCGAATAATGAACACTCAGGCTGGCATTTCTGGGATATTTTTGACACCGGCCATCAGCCTTTCTATTGGGCATCTCCCAATGGTTATCCGGATATTAGGTCTCACTGGCTGGGGACCTCAAGTCTGATGGGAACCTGGAAACTCATCCAGAGAATGGCTCACCGCCATGAAGATTATGATGGTAACAAGCCGATACTTAATCAGGTTCTGAATGACACCTTTGTCGGTCTGCCTGATACCAATGATCATACAGCCGCCAAGTTAGTTGATTTTTGGTATGAAAAAATCATAGGTGCTTTGCCGGATGCCGTCACTCATAATCACCTGGCCGATTTTATGGCCAGCAAAGACTGCACGGATCCTGTTGTTGGCAATCACAACGATGTTATTGATTTAAACGATAATTCCTGGCCTGATAAAAACCAGGACAGGCTCTATGACATGGTAGCCACCATTTTCTTTACCCCCGAATTTATTGACCGGTAACTGATATGAAAAAAATTAATCGCAGACAATTTATCCAAGGCACCGGCCTCATCACTTTATCGGGATTGGGCGGCTTACAAGTCGGCATGGCCCGTAAGCTGCTGGGCGCAAACGGCGGTCCACAACGGGATTTACTGGTGTACGTTTTTCTGAACGGTGCCATGGATGGTTTACATATGCTGCCACCGCGCTCCGGTGCGGATTATAATGAATACCGCAACACGCTACGCCCGAACTTACATATCCCGAACACAGAATCGCTGCCTTTAAACGGTCAGAATGCCTTTGGCCTGCATCCGGCGGCGACAGAAATGGCCGGTCTGTTTAACCGCAATAAGATGGCGATTGTCCACGCCACCGGATTAAGCCAATCCAACCGAAGTCATTTCGAAGCGACTAAATACATGGAGTTGGGCGCGCAGGATTTAGGCGCCACTGCCGGTACCGGCTGGCTGACGCGTTATTTCCAATCGTCATTACACACCCCTGAAGACGCGCTGATTCCTTCGGCGGTACCGGGTACGGCCAATTCAGCGGCGTTTTTAGGCGATCCCACCGCATTAGCGGTCAATGACCCGGAAGATTTCACCATGGCTAATGGTCACTGGGCCTGGGGCGATGTTCAGGCAGAAATGCTCAATCGACTGTATGAAAATCCTGACAGCCCGGAAGCCACTGTGGGTCACCAGGCACTCTACACTTCACAAGTCATTCAAAGTATAGACTGGGACAATTACCAACCGGGCAATAACGCTGTTTATCCTGATACAGAATTAGGCAGGCAATTAAAAACTGTGGCGCAACTATACCGTTCTGATGTGGGTCTGGAAGTGGCCTATGTGCCCACCGGCGGCTGGGATACGCACGACGGTCAGAGCTATCGCTTTAATAATTTAGCCGCCGAATTATCTGCGGCCCTGTCGGCCTTTTATGAAGATTTACATGCCCATCATCCGAGCCGTTTCACCGTGGTTGTTCAATCTGAATTCGGCCGACGCGCTTATCAAAACAGCGCCAACAGTACCGACCATGGCTATGGTAATCCCATGTTCATCATCGGTGACACCGTTAATCCCGGTTTCCATGGTCAATTCCCCGGATTGGCAGCCAACCAATTGTTTGAAGGCGGTGATGTTAACGTCACCACAGATTACCGCGATGTGGTCAGCGAAATATTAATCAAGCGCATGCGAAATCGGTTTTTAGGCTATATTTTCCCCGATTACGCTGATTACAACCCGCTTAATATTGTCCAGGGTGATGATATGACACCTGTTTTTGAAGCGAACTACGATCCGATTTTTGCCTCGGGCTTTGATTAATGCACAGGTCTTGGTCAACTGTATAAGTCGGGCAATGTTTGGTCGCTGTTGTTTGCCGGTTTTTTAGGCGCTAACAAGCCTTTTTTATGGTAGTGATGCCAATCGATGGACGATGTCTCATCGCCCCGGCCGTAGAGTTGTTTCTGCAGTGTGTCTAAGGCCGCTTTGGCTTTTTTATTATCCAGTTGTTGCCTGATTTGACCCAGGTTGGTAACACGTTGTCCCGTTTGTTGATTCCACCATTTAATCAGTCTGATTTGTTGATCTGCCGAGCTGAGTTGTTGGCTGTTTTTAAGTGATACCGTTTGCTCAGGTAATTGTGGCCGTTGCGGTGGTTGTTTTGCTGGTCGCGATTGTAATTTAATGTAAGTAAACAAAACAGTTAATAGCCACAAGGCTGCAAAACCAAAGGTGCCATATCGCCACCAGGGATTGGACTGATCGGCGTCTGAATTGATAGCGGTGTCATCGGCCATGGGAATCTGACTGGGTGCCGGATCGGGGGCGTCAAAATTGGCCGCTTGTGGTGGTGATTGTTGTTGCTGCCCGCCAGCGGCCGGTTTAATGTCTAAAGTAATGGCGGGTAGGCGGGTGGTTTCGGCTTCACCGGTTTCAGTATTAAACCATTCAATATCAAGCCCGGGTATTTGTAAAGGGCCGGCCTGGGTCGGTATCACGGCCTGGGTGACAGTTTTAGAGGACACCAGATGGTTACCGTTATTGCGGGTAATGGTGTCACTTTTTTCCTGGTAAATGCGAGCGCCATCGACATCAGAAACAGCGATATCGGGCAATTGCGTTTCGGCCAGTCCCTGGGCGGTCATATCCAGTTGCCGTGAGATGGGTTCGCCAACACGGTAAACCTGATTTTGCGGCCAGCTTTGATCGATTTTAAACGTGGAGGCAGGCAGCCAGGTTTTATGCACAAAAGCCGCTGGGATTTGTTTAATGTCTAAGCTCAACATGGAGGATGAAATTCTGACCGGTCGGCCTTGTCGGAATAAACCCAGTCGGGTTCTGTTTTGACCATCCATTACCTCACCTTTAAAAACAATCGGTGGAATATTGAGTTCACCGCTTTGCTCTGCGAACAGGGCATATTTTCGTTCCAGTACCTGGTAATCTTTATTATTTCTGCGGGTGGTGTATTGAATGGCTTTATTAATGGGATAGACAATCAGGCCGGGACTCTGGGGATCGGATAAGCTGGCATTGTTAAGCCCCACGGCATAAAACAATTTAACCGTTAAAATAATTTCTTCTTGTACATAGGCACTGTCTTTGTTGGTGGACCATTCGATGAATAAATCACCCTGTGCAGTGGCATTGGGATCGGGTTTTTTAACGGTAATTTTAAGGGCTTTGGTTTGGTCCTGGCCCACGGTGATGGGTGGGATAATGTGGCTGCCCAGTGATTTAGGCACCAGGGTCACGGTCCATCGGGTTTCACTACTGACCGCGCCATTAATAATTTTTGTGGACATGGAGCGGCCGGTTTCGCCCACTTCGAATACAGCTGATAACATATCAAAATCAGGATTACTGCGGGTTGCCTCATCCGTGGTGATGGTAAGATTAACGGATTCGCCCAGGGCAATTTCATGGCGATCAACGGTGGCACTGACATCTGCATGAGCCAGAGAAATGAAACCCATCAGCACGCAACTGACAAAATATAATTGAATTAATCGGAAAGCGTTCATGGTCACCAATCCTCGGTTGTCTGGTTATCGTAGGGTTCGCCGTCAGGATTCTGGCGGTGGTATTGGTAAAGAAATTTTCGTCTCATGAGGCCGCCGGGGTCATCCTGAATGCGTCTCAGCCATTGCTCAATGGCTTGTTGTTCTTCAGCATTCAGGGCTTCTTCACGGGCCAGTCGTTTGGCTTCTTCGGCCTGCTGTTGTTTTTGTTCTTCCTCGCTGAGTTCCTGTTGCTCGGCGTTTTGTTGTTCAGTGGCATTTTGTTCAGCGGACTGCTCAGCTTCATCTTGTTGATTGCTGTTTTGTTGTTGGTTTTCTTTGGCAGCATCTTTTTGGGCTTGCTGTTTTTGTTGTTGTGATTCCTGTGGGTTTTGTTGATCAGACTGTTGTTCCTGATCCGTCTGGTTCTGGTTGTCCTGGTTTTGCTGCTGATCACTGTCACTGGATTCGGAGCTGTTTTGTTGGTCGTTGTTTTGATTTTGGTCTTGATTAGACTCTGACTGATCGCTTGATTTTTGTTGTTGCATGGCCTGTTCGACAATTTTCTTATTGTGCAGGGTGTCCTCATCATCAGGTTCGATGGCCAAAGCCTGCTCATACTGTTCCAGGGCGGCTTCTAACTGTCCGGCCTGGGCCAGGGCATTGCCTAAATTATAGTGATCATCGGCATTCACCTGTTCCAGTGCCTGGAGTTGATCGATGGCCTGTTGGTAATCCTGTGAACGGTAGGCGGCGGTTCCTTTCAGGCGAGGATTTTCAGCCAGTTGAGCCGCTAATTCAGGATTGTCATCCAATTTTTTATAGGCTTGTTGGTCCTTGGTTAACCATAAATCCTGCCATTTAAAGGCATGGCTGACTTGTGGCTGGATGAAAAATCCCAGCGCCAATACCATCAATAAGCCCCGTCGATATAACAGTAAAGATAAAGGCACAATCAAAATCAAAAGCCATATGCCGTCATCAACAAACTGGTTGTGGCCGGCATTGGATGGATCCTTGTTGCCGGAATCGGTGTTATCCGCCGGATCATACAAATTCATGTCATTACGCTGATTGGATAAAACACTAAAACGGCCATTGCCGGCGGCCGCGGCCTGTTTTAATTGGTTAAAATTAACTTTCGGTATCACCACCTGGCCACGTAAGTCTTTTACAAATCCACGGTTAGTTTGGATGGGGGCACCTTCAGCGGTACCCACCGCTAACACATGGGTTTTGATGTTTTGAGCCGCCAATGCCTGCAGCTTTTCTTCGCTTTTGTGTAATTTAATGTCATCGGTGATTAATAGAATTTGCCCCTGGGTTAAACCTGATTGGCTTAATAATTCTCGGCTTTTTTCCAGGGCGGCGACCGTGTTGGTACCGCTGGTGGGCATAATGCCGGGTTCAATGACATCCAATAAGTTGACAATGGTTTCTGTGTCATCAGTTAAAGGCGTCACCACAAAAGCATCACCTGAAAAAGCAATTAAACCGGTGAGGCCGTCTTTTCGCGTTTCCAGTAAATCACGAATTTTAAATTTAGCACGGGTCAAACGACTGGGTTTTAAATCATCGGCTAACATGCTGCGTGACACATCCAGTGCAATAATCAAAGCCGCCTCACTTTTGACCACCGGCACATCTTTCTGCCGAACCGCAGGACCGGCTAATGCCAGAATGCTGATGAAGACCACCGGCCACAACAGGTATCGCCAGCGACTGGCGGTGGAACCGGTTTCAACCTGCATGGCAGCTAACAACTCCGGATCACAATATTTTTGCCAACCATCCTGGCCGTGGGTTTGTTGATGCCAGCGATACATCAACCAGACAGCCGGTAGCAGCAACCACAACACATGCGGTCGCAAAAAATGGAAATTAGACCAGATAATTTCGCTCATAACCAACGCCTCTGAATCCAAAGACTCATTAAAAGAAGCAACACAAATACCGCCAATGGCCAAAAATATAGCGCTTTGGTGGGCCGATAAAATCGGTCTTCTTCGGCCAGAGGTTCTAATTCATTCAATCGATCGTAAATGGCTTCAAGCTCTTGCGTATTGGTGGCGCGAAAATACTGTCCACCGGTGAGTTCGGCGATGCGGGTCATGGTGGCTTCATCCAAATCAGAGGACGGGTTTATACGCCGTTGACCACCAAAAAAATTATTCACCACCATTTCTTCGGCACCAAAACCGATGGTGTAAATTTTAACCTCTTCGGCCTTAGCCAATTGTGCGGCTTTTAAGGGTGAAATCACCCCGGCGGTGTTGGCACCATCGGTTAATAAAATCAGTACCCGATTGCCCGAATCCATGGCACGCATTTTTTTAACCGCCAGACCAATGGCATCGCCGATGGCGGTGGATTTACCGGCCAGACCAATGGCGGCCTCTTGTAACAGACGATTAACTGTTAGAATATCAAAGGTAAACGGCGATTGTAGATAGGCGCGTTCACCGAATAAGATTAAGCCCAGACGATCACCTTGTCGCCGTTCGATAAAATCACCGGCGACATTTTTCAAGGCGGTTAAACGATCTACCGTTTGGCCGTTTAACCGCATGTCCTGTTGTTCCATACTGCCGGACAAATCAATGGCCAACATCAGATCCCGGCCTTCCACCGGCAAGGCCACAGCTTCGCCAATCCATTGCGGGCGTGCGGCTGCAGTTAACAGGGCAAACCACATCAGTAAACTGATGAGCTTTAATACATTATGAGAAGCACCGCTGGACTGTTGATCTGACGGCAAACGAGTGAATAAAGGATAACGAATGGTGCTTAATTGACGGCCACTGACACGCGGTAAGCGCGCCACTAACAGTGGTAACGGCAACAACACAAAAACCCAGGGCCACAATAATTCAATCATGCCCGTCCCCGGTTTGGTCGTAAACAATGATGCCTGAGAAATTGATGCACAGCCTGTAATAAAGGTTCGGTCTGGACAGTGGCCTGGGGTTGGTAAAGGCCGGTATTTAACGTCTCTGACAATTCATCAAAAACCGGCTCAGGTAAATCCCTGTTGAGAAAAGCAATCCAGTCCTCGCCGGATAAACCGGCTGCCTCCGGGTTGTTAAGTTCATGTCGGGTAAAACGGCGTAATAGATTGGATAAATCTCGAGCTAATTGAGCCTGGTTTTTGTGCGCTTGATAATCTTGCCGGATGTTTAGCCAAAGTTGGTGCATGTGCTGCCATTTATTTTGACGTTGTCGATATCGGCGCCACCAAATAAACAATCCGATGAGCAAAACCAAAAGTAATACAACCAACATCCACCAACCCGGTGCCGGTGGCCAAAAGCCGGGTTCTGCGGGTAAATGTACATCCCGTAAGGGCAGTTGTTGGCCGGTATCCGGGTTCATGCGCTGTCCTTAAGCCATTGTTGCATGGCGCGTTGTGGCCGACTGAGTCCTTGTTTCACCTGATTCACCCAGTCCCGTTCTGTGGTTATCGGCAGAATCGGCACACCGGCGTGAAGAATGCTATCCACTAATTGTTGCTGCTGCCGGGCTTGTTGTTGTGCCAGTTGCTTCTGTGTTGCGCGGTTGCGAACATTGATGATGCGGTTGCCCTGGTCGCTGTGGACACCATATAAAGCCGGTGGCGGCGCGTGTTGTTCAAAGGGATCGCTGACATAGACCGCCAGAACATCGTTATGTTTACGCAATTGCACCAGATGCTTCTTACAGCGCTCTCCCAGGTCATAAAAATCACTGATAATAATCACCAGACTACCCGGTCTCAAAATGCTGCGCAATTGCTTTAAAGCCAGATCTAAAGGCACCTGTTCAGCCGCTGCCTGATCGGCCTTGACCAATTGTTGAATCACCGCCATCATGCCGCGTTTTCCGGAAGTGGCTTTGAGAATATCGATACCGCCGTGGCCAAAGGTCATGATGCCGACCCGATCACCCTGTTGCACCGCCGACCAGCCTAACGCGGCGGCAATTTGTGCCGCAACCACGGATTTAAAATGACCGCGGGTGGCAAAGCGCATACTCTGATTGCTGTCCACCAGTAAATAAATGGGCCGTTCCCGTTCTTCCTGAAATAATTTGGTGTGGGCGGTGCCGGTGCGTGCTGTGACCCGCCAGTCCATGTTGCGAATGTCATCACCGGCCTGGTAAGTGCGTGATTCCTGATAATCCATACCTCGACCGCGAAAGCGGGAATCATGCAAACCTGAAATGGCGGATGTGGCTTTTTTAATGGCGGTTAAATTAAATAAACGCACATGACGACGGGTGTTGACCAAGGATTTGGCCAATACCCGGGTTTTAGCCGCCATTGTGTCATTTATTTCTGCGGTCATCGCACTACGGTAAGGGGACTTTTTGTACTAATTGATCCACCACCTGATCGACGGTCAGACCTTCGGCTTCTGCTTCAAATGTCAGGATAATGCGGTGTCTGAGGACATCGTGAATCACCGCATGAATGTCTTCCGGCAGCAGGTGGTCCCGGCCTTTTAAAAAGGCATGGGCACGGGCACAACGATCGAGCGCAATGGTGGCTCGCGGTGAGCCGCCAAAGGCAATTTGTTCAGCCAGTTTCGGGTCATAGCTTACCGCATCCCGGGTGGCCAGAATCAGGGCCACCAGGTATTGCTGCAAATTATCCGCCACATAGATATCGAGCACCGCTTGTTGGGCTTGGAATACCATGTGTTGCGAAAGTTGTGTCGGCTGCTCGGCGACCCGGGTGTATTCGCTGCGGCTTTGTTGCTGCGCTAATTTCAGAATATCCATTTCTGTGGACGCTTCAGGGTAATCAATGGTGACATGCATTAAAAACCGGTCTAACTGGGCCTCAGGCAGCGGATAGGTGCCCTCTTGCTCAATCGGATTTTGGGTCGCCATCACTAAAAATAGTTCCGGCAGGTTATAGGTGGTTTTACCTACGGTAATTTGTTGTTCACCCATGGCTTCCAATAAGGCTGACTGGACTTTAGCCGGGGCACGATTAACCTCATCGGCCAACACCAGATTGTGAAACAGGGGGCCTTTTTGAAATTCAAAACTGGCGGTTTCAGCGTGATAGACATCGGTGCCGGTTAAATCTGCCGGCAATAAGTCGGGGGTAAACTGAATGCGGTGAAAATCACCTTCAATACATTCAGAAAGTACTTTAATGGCGGTGGTTTTCGCCAGTCCGGGTGCGCCCTCGACCAATAAATGGCCATGTGACAACAGTGCCATTAACAGTCGATCAACTAATTTCTGTTGACCTAAAATTTGGGTGCTAATGTGCTCTCGGGTTTGCTGAAAAGCTTGGCTGAGTTCTTCGATTGTTAGATCCATGGTTTTCCCGTGATTTTTTGTCGGCTTTTGACCCATTTGGGTCTCATTAGTTCATTGATTATGACATCGATTAAGAGGCCACATTATATTTAATTTATCACCACATAAAAGGACTCGCTCAAATAATCACAACGTCACCATCATCATTAACATTCAATAGAGGCAAATAGTGTTGCTCAAGAGGTGCCCGTTTTATTTTTAAGGTGGGTGTTAAAAAGCCTGATTCGGGCGTCCAGGTGTCTTTACAGATAAAAATATGACTGAGGCGCTGATGTGGTTCTAAATGTCGGTTGATGACTGCTAATTGTTGCTGACAGTGTTTTTGAAAAGCCTTTAAGTCACTTTGTTGTGTGGTTTCAGCCACGGAAACCAATAAAAAGGGCTGTGGATAAGCTGACCCCATGAGAATGACATGATCAACATCGAGGTGCTTTTGACACAGCAATTCAATCGGTGCCGGTGCAATATACTGGCCTTTGGCCGTTTTAAACACATCCTTACTGCGACCAACAATGGCCAAATAGCCATGCTCATCTATATGTCCTAAATCACCGGTGTGAAACCAGCCCTCGGCATCCATCACTTTGGCCGTTAATTCAGCTTGTTTGTAATAACCGGTCATCAGTGCCGGATTGCGTAACAAAATTTCGCCCTCATCGCTGAGTTTACATTCGCAGCCGGCAATGACCTGGCCAACGCGTCCCAAACAGTCTTGTTCCGGTTTGACCATATGCGACAGACCACAGGTTTCAGACAGGCCATAGGCTTCATTAAGCTTAAGCCCCAGACGCTTGTACCATTTCAGAATATCTGTATCCACCGCGGCGGCTGCACATAAAGCGAACCGAACCTTGGAAAAGCCCAGTTGTTTGCGCAGTAATTTGGCCAGTAATCGGTTTAACAGCGGTATGGAGAGTAAAGTATTTAATGTCCTCGGGCCACCTAATTTGTGCTCAACCGCATGTTTTATTTTGGTCCAGATTCGCGGTACCCCGAAAAAAATAGTGGGTTCGGCTGATTTGACATCTTCAGTAAAGCTCTCCAAAGCGTGAATAAAAAACACCTGCGCGCCATAAAAAACCGAGGCAAAGGCAATCGCCATCCGTTCGGCCACATGCGCCATCGGTAAATAAGAAACAAAGCGGTCTTCAGGTGTCACCACAATGATACTTTTGATTAAATTTAAGGCTGCATTAACCGCCCGATAAGGCACCATCACGCCTTTGGGGTCACCTGTGGTGCCTGAGGTATAAATAATGCTGATGAGATCGTCACCTTTGACGGCGACCGGTTTATTCAACGGCTGATGCTGTCTGATAATGTCCGGCCAAAAAGGCCTGTTTGGGTGTTTTTGGTAAAAACTTAATTGTGCTATTTCACCGGGTAATTTTTGTAATGTGGTGTCTGAATCAAGCAGTTTACCCACCATTAAAAGCGTAGCTTCAGAATGTAATAATACCTTTTTGATGGTGTTTTTAGAGGCTGTCGGATAAATGGGAATGGTGATGTGGCCGGCCATTTGAATGGCCAAATCTGCCATCAGCCAATGGGCACAATTGAGGGAAAAAATGGCAATGTGACTGCCTGATGGGTATTGGCTCAGATACTGTGCCATTCGCGACACTTCATCATACACTTCTGACCAGGTATAGTGAATAACACCTTCTGCGGTGGGCTGGCTTAAATAAATACGATCAGGTGTTTTTTTAGCCCAGTGGCGCAACATAGAGACGGGCGTATTGAAGTTATCAACAGGCATAGAAATATTTTAGCATAAGGGCTACAAAAACAGCTGAAAATCTGCTGTTGGAGTTGATTCAAATCAACAATGTCCCCATTATTATCAGCACACGTAATAATGCGTGCTATCATGGCTATTTTTTTAATCTCAACCTTTTTTATCATGTACAGTCTCACCAGCGAACCTTTTAAACTTGAACGTGATGTGGAAGCCATCACCGTGCCTAATGGCGACACCATTGATTTACCGGCCGGTGTGGTGGGATACATTACACAGGCCTTAGGCGGCAGTTTCACCGTATTTGTGGATGGCAGCATGTTTATGATTTTAGGTCATAACGCCGACGCCCTGGGGCGCGAACCCTTACCCAAACCGCAGTTACCGGAAAATGCCACCTTTAAAGACGTTGAAGAGGCGGTCTGGGCGCAGTTGGGCAATGTCTATGACCCTGAAATTCCGGTCAGTATTGTCGAATTGGGTTTGGTGTATAAATGTGAGTTAATAAAGTTAGATGAAGGTTATCAGGTGGACATCGACATGACCCTCACGGCACCGGGATGCGGCATGGGCGAAGTCATTGTCTCCGATGCCCGTGAAAAAGTGAAACTGATTCCGGAAGTTAAAAAAATCAACTGCCAAATCGTCTTCGATCCACCCTGGGATCAAAGCATGATGTCCGAAGAAGCCAAACTCGAAACCGGGATGCTGTAAACGCCTTAAAGTGTAACCAACTCCTCAGCTGACGTGGGGTGGATGCCAATGGTTTTTTGTAGTTGGGTTCGGGTCAGCCCCTGTTTAATGGCCACGGCGAATCCCTGAATCATTTCGCCGGCATCGGTGCCCACCACATGCATGCCCAGTACCTGATCGGAGTCTTCGCAGACAATAATCTTCATAAAGGTTTTTTCCTGGACTTCACTCATGGCATATTTCATGGCGCGAAATTTGCTGGTATAACATTTGACCTGTTTATATTGCTCGCAGGCTTCGGCTTCGGTGAGACCACAACGGCCAATTTCCGGCATCGAAAACACTGTGCTTGGAATGTTGTCGTATTCCATTAAACGGTCACTGCCTTTAAATAAACGGTCCACCAGAAGATTGCCCTCTTTAATGGCCACAGGTGTCAGTTGATCGACATTACTGACATCGCCGACGGCATAAATATGAGGTACAGAGGTTGATTGTCTGTCATTTACTTTTATTCGCCCGTTGTGGTGAGTTTCTATGCCTATCTTACCCAGGTTTAAGCCTTGGGTATTGGGTGAGCGGCCTGTGGCAAAGAAAACACAATCGGTGTTTATGGCCTCACCGTTTTCAGTGATGCATTGATAACCCTGGGTCGTTTTTTCGATGGCGACAAAGTTGGTTTCAGTGATCACTTCAATACCGGAATCGATGAAAGACTGTTGTGCAAATTGTGCCACATCATCATCAAACCCCCGCAATAACTGTGGCCCTCGGTACACCAGTTTGACGTCAACACCCAGTGTATTAAAAATACCGGCAAATTCAACGGCAATATAGCCACCTCCATAGATGACCATGGATTTGGGCAGTGTTTCCAAATCCAGGGCCTGATTAGAGTTAATCACATATTCAATCCCCGGCATGTCCGGCATTTGCGGGGTACCGCCGGTGGCAATAATAATATGTTCGCCGGTGATGGTTTTATCACCGACTTTAACCGTATGTTGGTCGACAAAAGAGGCATGGTTTGGATATAAATCGACACCGGCGTTTTCTATTAAACCATGATAAATTTTATTCAGTCGTTTAATTTCGCGGTCTTTGTTGTCTTGTAAAGTTTTAAAATCAAACTTCGCACTTATGTCCCAGCCAAACGCTTCAGCGGCTTTAAACATCTTTTCATAAGAAGCGGCATAAACCATCAGCTTTTTCGGCACACAACCCCGAATGACACAAGTACCGCCCAGTTTGTCAGCTTCGCACAAGGCCACCTTTTTACCATAGCCACCGGCGATTCGCGCCGCCCGAACACCACCGGAGCCGCCACCGATAACGATTAAATCATAGTCATAATGTGCCATAAAATTCTCCTTCGTTCCGTTAAAACGGTGTGTATTGATTGGCCTGTTCAATCAGTTCTTGTTTACGTTCATCGCTCAGAGGTTCTTGCCAGTTAACAATTAAATGATCGTACTGGGTGTCGATAAAATTTTTAGCCATACATATTCGATATGAGCCGGTGTGTCCGACATGGGCAAACACGGCTTCATGCCCCGTGAGCTGTTGTAAGGATGAGGTGGCCATCATAATCGCCACCCCGCCTTGCTGTTTAATATCGGCGCGTTGGTCTTTGGATAAATAGCGCAAAATTCGGGTATTCACGCACATACCGCCACACAGATAGATGCTGTCTTTGCGGGTATAATGTAAATAACCCAAAGTCAATGAAACGCCAGGTGCAACACTGGCCAGGAACACAAAGTGTTTTGGGAAGTCAGGTATGTCGGCGTTGAATGATCGTCTAAATAAATCACCGGCCAAAGCCTCTGCATCCGATACTTCAAGGGTACTTAATTGGGCAGTTTGTGAAGAAAAAACGGATTTCATGTTAAAAAATAGTAAAAAAAGGTTGCTAATATACCCATTATTGCCTATAAAATATAAGCACAAGGATGGATTCATACTTATTGTTTGCTTTTTGTATAAATAAAGGGGCTTGTGGCATCAATAAGTTTCGACATTGAATACAATAACATGAAACGGGGCTTTTCATAAGCCTCAACAAATCAGTCGATGTAATTGTCACATGCCGTGATATTTTAATAAAAAGAGAGGTTTGGTGTGACAGCAATTTTGTGGAAAAATTGCTGTCATGCCATTTTATTTATAGTCAATACATACATTTTTTGTTTCGGTAAAAAATCGCATCGCTTCAAATCCACCCTCACGTCCCAAGCCTGAGGCTTTCATACCGCCAAAGGGTGTGCGTAAATCCCGCAGTAACCAGCAATTAACCCAAACAATACCGGCCTCAATGTCTGCGGCCAACTGATGGGCGCGTTTTAAATCCTGAGTCCAAATGCTGGCCGCTAATCCATAAGCACTGTCATTGGCTAAATGCAGTACGTCCTCCTGATTCAAAAATTTTTGGACGGTGGCCACCGGGCCAAAAATTTCTTCCTGATTACAACGGCTCTGGTTTTTAAGCCCCGTCACCAATGTCGGTTTCAAAAAATAACCCTGTTGACAACGTTTCGGCAAATCAAGATGACCCGTGGCCGATAATAACTCACCACCTTCTGATTTGGCTAAATCTAAATAGCTTTGCACTTTAGTTTTGTGTTGGGCAGAGACCAATGCGCCAAAATCCACCTTTGGATTACTTGGGTCGCCGATGGTCAATTGGTTCATTCGAGTGATTAGAGCCGCCACAAAATCATCATATATTGCTTCTTCGACATATATACGTGATCCACACAGGCAAATTTGTCCCTGGTTGCTAAAGGCCGCCCGACAGGCAGTGTCCACGGCGCGCTCTAAATCACAATCAGCAAACACAATAAAGGGATTTTTACCGCCGAGTTCTAATGAGATTTTTTTGTGCTGTCCTAACACCGCTCGCTGTATGGCGGTGCCGGTTTGGCTGCCGCCGGTGAAGCTGATGGCTTTTATGGCCTCATGGGTGGTTAAGGTCGCGCCGGCCTGATCACCGCTGCCATGAACAATGTTCAAAACCCCGGGCGGTAAACCGATGTCAATGCACAGTTGTGACAGTAAATAAGCGGTGTAGGGCGTGACTTCCGAGGGCTTGGCCACCACCGTATTACCGGCGGCCAGCGCCGGTGCAATCTTCCAGGTGAGCAAATACAGCGGTAAATTCCAGGGGCTGATACAAGCCACCGGCCCTAAAGGCTGTCGCAGGGTGTAATTAAGGGTGCGTGAATTGGTGGCATGGGATTCACTGCTGAACTGGGTGGCGGCATGGGCAAAAAACCGCAGATTATCCTGCGCGCGCTGAATATCGACCTTGCGCGACAGTTGGATGGGTTTGCCGGTGTCTTTGGATTCGGCCTGGGCCAGTTGCTCATGATGTTCGGCAATGGCATCAGCCAGTTGTTCTAAACAGCGGCTGCGCTGTTGTGCCCGGCAGGCTGACCAGTCAGGAAAAGCCTGTCGCGCTGCGTCAACAGCGTGATGAATGTCTTGTTCATCACTGTCGGGTATTTGGCTATAGACCTGACCGGTGGCCGGTTCAAAATTGTCCAGGTATTGTCGGCTGTTGGGTGCACATAATTCGCCGCCGATGTAATTTTTTAAGGTTTTCACGACTTATAGACAGGCAGTACGACCGCCGTCCACCGGTAAGTTAATGCCGTTGACATAAGCACCGGCCTCTGAAACCAAAAAGCCCACCACATAAGCAAATTCTTCGGGCTTGGCAAAACGTCGTAAGGGAATGCTTTGTTTTTCTGCAGCGATAATATCATCCAGGGATTTGTTTTGCTTATGTGCTTTGTTCTTAAAAATAGCCGTTAAGCGTTGGGTGTCCGTGGCACCGGGTAAAACGTTGTTAACCGTGATGTTATCTGGGCCCAATTCAGTGGCCAGTGTTTTCGCCCAGCTGGCAACTGCACCGCGGATGGTATTAGACACGCCTAAGTTGGGGATGGGCTGTTTAACCGAGGTGGAAATCACATTGATAATTCGGCCCCACTGTTGCCCGCGCATATGTGGAATCACAGCCTGGGTAAACAGCTGATTAGCGATTAAGTGCTGCCGAAAAGCGGTGACATAGGATTCAGTGTCGGCTTTATGTGCCGGTCCGGGCGGCGGTCCGCCACTGTTGTTAATTAAAATATCTATACCGGGCTGGTCATCCAAAAGTGACTTTAAACCTGATACGGCCTGTTCCGGTTGTTGCAAATCGGCTCTCAAATACAGGTGGTCTTGTTGTTGTTTCTGAGGCAGTTTTTGGCAAGCGTCGTTCAGTTTTTGTTCGTCACGCGCCATTAAAATAACCCGGGCACCTTGTTGCGCCAGTTGTTGTGCAACGGCATAGCCGATGCCCTGAGAGGAGCCGCCCACAAGTGCTGTTTTGCCGGTTAAATTAAGATTCATGGTGATACCTCCTTGAGTGCTTTGGTTAACAAGCCGCGTGCCAAGACTGCATCGGCGTGGTTGGCGAATTTAAATTGCAATAAGTCGTCAATCATTTTGACATTAAACTGGCTGTTCTTTTGATCTTCAGCGACAAACACAGCGCTGATAAACACCACATGATTTAACACCAGAGTAAAACCTTTCAGATCGTAAAGTTGCATTTTTATTGTAAACATCGAACAAATATTAATTGTAATGACTTAAGCCATGAATGTCAGTAAAAAACCCGATGCAGTCCAACTGAATCGGGTTTTAACGGAGAAAAGGGTGTGTTGTTAACTTTCGTTCGTGTCGTTTTGTGGCCAGGACTTAAACGGAAAAGGTTTTTCGTCATCCTGCATGGCAATGTAGGTCAGCAATTGTTTTTGATACGTCACCAACTGACCACCAAATTGTGTCAGCCGCTGATTTTTTTCGCCATCAAAAACAAGAAACCCAAATTGAATAAGGACGATGGCGGCTAAAACCCAGAGACTCAGCCAGCCTAATACCACAAACAATAAAGTGAACAAAAAGCGAAACAAAATGGCTTTATCATCCCGTTTTTTCTCCTCAGGCGTGCCGCTGTCGTGATTAAGTTCTTGTGCTGTCATGTTGAGTACCTATTAATTGAAGACATAATAATTATCTCAAAAAATGAGGTGTCAAAGACAGTGCCATTGGTCACAAGCATAAATTCAGTGTTTATTCAGTGTTAAATGGTTACTATAGACCTATGTTAAAGAAACCAACAACCATGATTAAACGACTTCTTCCTTTGGCGGCTCTGTTTTTAGCGGCCTGCGCAAGTACTGATCACCGTTATAACGATGACTATTATTACAGTGATGGCTATTACGGTCAGGATTCCTATGATCCCTATTACGGCTATGGCAGTGATTATTCATCAGCCGGTGGCGGGGTTTATTATAATAATTATAATTATTACCCGGATCGTTGGGGCATCAGCTACAGCTCAACTTATTACAGTCCTTACCGCTATCCACGTGTGGGTTTTTACTACAGCAATAGTCGCTGTGGTTATGGCTGGTACAGCCATTGTTACCCAGGATATGGTTTTTATTACAACAGTTGGCCGAGTTATGGTTTCGGTTGGGGTTTAGGTTTCAGTTACACGCATTATTCGCATAATTATTATGATAATTATTGGTGGTATAACCACTGGCGAAATCGCAGCTATGATCCATATCGTTATAATAATCGATACAACAGCCGATATCCCACCAACCGTGGCTATTATTCAGCGCGTAATGAAGCCAGACGCCTCAGTGAGCGCCAGCGTTCCAATCGGTACAAAGGCCAACACAACAGCAACCGCTACAACAACACCCGACGAACCGTACCGAATCGTCGTCCGGTTAACCGTCAGCGTTCATCGGGAAATCGTTATCAAAACAGTTCACCGCGTTATAAAAATAACGGACGGTCGAATTCATTACCCAGTCGTAATCGCTCCTCTTCGATCAGAGGCAGCCACAGTGACAGCAG
Organism: uncultured Marinicella sp.; assembly: GCA_947502925.1. Taxonomy (GTDB): domain Bacteria; phylum Pseudomonadota; class Gammaproteobacteria; order Xanthomonadales; family Marinicellaceae; genus Marinicella. Next base: position 867,913 of record CANNBS010000001.1, read on the forward strand.
ACAAAATAGTCCAAACCCGCGTTCTAATAATCAAAAGCCGGCGGTCATGACAAACCGGACATCAAGCGCAGCGGCCAGTCAGCTGATTAGACAACGTCAAAGCCGCAATCAAGGTATGACTAATAATCAGCAAAAACCGGCTCGCATCAGCTCAAGCCGTTCGAGCAGGCCGTCAACCGTCAACCAAAGCCGAACGCGTACCAATATTAATCAAAGCCGATATCGGCAGGCCAGTCCACGGTCATCGGATGTCCGTCAATCAAACAACAATCAACACACGGCCATTCAGCGATCAGCCATTCAGCGAAGCACGGTACGTTCAAACCGTTCCCAACCACGTTCACAACCGAATCGGACACGTGAGGCGACTGTAACCCGCAACATCAACAGTCAAGGGACATCAAGGACACCGGTTCAAAGAGCCCCTGTCCAAAGAGCACCGGCGCAACGAACTCGACCAGTGGTTAACAGAACCTCGAAGCCGACTTCGAGCAGTTATTCAAAACCTAAAGCCAGCAGTCCAAAACCCAGCGTAAAACGCTCAAATAATCGTTCTCGCAGTCGCGTTTCATTGCGGCAACGTGATCCGAATTAAATTGTTCAACTTATTCATTTTTAAAAGCCGACCACACGATGGTCGGTTTTTTTATGCAATCAACCCTTTTCTGGCTAAATATATTAATGGCATTGATGTAGAATAGAGTCACTTCATATTTCGATAAAGTCATGAAAAAACTCTTTTTATTACTGGTTTTGGTGAGTTTGGCTGCCTGCCAGAATCATCAAACGAAGCCGGAAACAAATAATAAACTAACCCAACAAGATGCCGCTGAATTTCTACAAACGGTGGAAGATACCTATATTAAAGAAAGCGAGTATGCGGCACGCGTTGCCTGGGTACAGGCTAACTTTATTACCGAAGACACGGTATGGCTGGGCGCCAAAAGCATCGAAAAAATGGGTGCTTTACAGGTTAAATTCGCCAATCAGGCGAAAAAATTTGATGACCTGGATTTACCCGCTGACATGCGCCGCCGTCTGGAGAAAATCAAAGGCAGTTTAACTTTAGCCGCACCGGATAATCCTGAGAAAAATGCAGAATTGGCACAAATTATGGCCAAATTAGAAGCTATGTATGGTGCCGGAAAATACTGTGTGGACGGTGAATGCCGTGATTTGGGTGAACTGTCCAAAGTCATTGCAGAATCGAGAAATCACAAAGAACTCTTAGATGCCTGGACCGGCTGGCGCACCATTTCAGAGCCGATGCGTGATAAGTATCAGCGCATGGTGGAACTGGCCAATGAAGGTGCCCGTGAACTCGGCTTTGCTGATACCGGTGCCATGTGGCGTGCCGGTTATGACATGCCCGCCGATGATTTCGCCGTTGAATTAGATCGTCTCTGGGGTCAGGTTGAACCGCTTTATGATGCCTTGCAATGTCATGTCCGCAGTGAACTCACTGAACAATATGGCGATGAAGTCATGGGTGATGATGGCATGATTCCGGCGCACTTGCTGGGTAATATGTGGGCGCAGGACTGGACGGCTGTCTATGATATGGTTAAGCCTGCCAATGCCGGTGAAACCATTGACGTCACAGCTCGCTTAAAGGCGCATGATTATGATGCCAAAAAAATGGTTAAAACCGCTGAAAACTTTTTTGTTTCCCTGGGACTTGATCCCCTGCCTGAGACTTTCTGGGAACGTTCTTTATTTTTAAAACCCAAAGACCGTGATGTGGTCTGCCATGCCAGCGCTTGGGATATTGATAATGAAGATGATATCCGCATAAAAATGTGCATTAAAGAAGACTATGAAGACTTCGTCACTGTGCACCATGAACTGGGACATAACTTTTATCAGCGAGCCTATAAAGATAAAAGCATCGTTTATCGCACCGGTGCCAATGACGGGTTCCATGAAGCCATTGGTGACACCATTGCTTTATCGATGACGCCGAAGTATTTCAAAGACATTGGTCTCATTGATGAAGTGCCTGAATCGGATAATGATTTGGGTATGTTGATGAAAAAAGCCTTAGAAAAAGTTGCCTTTGTGCCTTTTGGCTTGATGATTGATCAGTGGCGCTGGCAGGTCTTTAACGGTGAAATCTCACCGGATGAATATAATGCCGGCTGGTGGCGTTTACGTAACCAGTATCAGGGCGTTAAAGCCCCGGTTGAGCGCACAGAAGATCAGTTTGATCCCGGTGCCAAATACCACATCCCGGGTAACACGCCATATACACGTTACTTCCTAGCACATATTTTACAATTCCAGTTCCACCGTGAGTTGTGTAAAACCGCCGGATTTGAAGGTGATTTACATCGTTGTTCGATTTACAACAACAAAGCCGCCGGCGAGAAGCTGATTAAAGTGCTGGAAATGGGGGCTGAAAAACCCTGGCAAGATGCCATGCAGGTGATTGCCAATTCCAGAGACATGGATGCCACCGCCATGCTGGATTATTTTGCACCCTTAAAAGAGTGGTTAGACGAGCAAAATAAAGACCGACAGTGTGGTTGGTAAAGCTTTAAACTATTGAATTGTTAAAGGCCGGTTAAATACCGGCCTCAGGCTAATGACAAACCCCTGTTTTTTTCAGGGGTTTGTTGTATTTAGGGCTTTTAGCTAATTATTGATAATCCATCAATAGATATTTCACTCACTGTTTATCTCGGCTTAGAAGTGCTGATATAGGGGTTATATTCCCTTGATGTGTCTTTTTATGGCTATATTAGTTGGTTTTACGTCTTAGGCTGCCATTAAAGCCATTTTCTTGATGTTCTGGGCTGCGGCAACCATCAGACACTGCGCTTTGACTTTGTTTATTCCGCGGTAACGTGCATAGCGGTATTGATGTAGTTCTTTGGCATCGGCAAACGAGCGTTCCACCGTTTCTTTCCTGCGCTTATAAATCTGCTTGCCTACAGCGCTGAGCCGATGTTGGTTAATACGTTCTTTGCTTTCTTCCCACACATGTCTTGTAACAGTTTTTTGACTGTTGGCACTTTGGGTGCATTGTGATTTAACCGGACAGTTAATACATACTTTGGGGTCAGATTTGTAATGTTTATAGCCAATCCTATCAGTGGTACTGTAGCTCAGTTTTTGACCTTCAGGACATTCATAATAATCACCATTTTGATGGTAGGTATATTGCCGCTTATAAAAGTAACCTTTCTTATGGTTGGGTCTTCGATAACTTATGACCCCATATAATTTCCTGTCTTCTATGCCTTTACAGATACTGGCAGTGAAATAGCCTGCATCCAAGCCAACAGCTGTTGGTTTTAAACTAAAACGTTCAACCTGTCTGTCTATGCGAGATAGGTAAGGTATTGAGTCATGGACATTGCCAGCGGTGACATGAACATCGGTGATGAAGTTGCAATAACCGTCAACTGTGCGATGATCAAGGTAGAAAAAGCCTTTGGGCTTTCCGTCTCTGACCATATAACCACTGTCTGGGTCTGTGGTGCTTTGTTTGATGGTTTTTATTTCAGGCTTTTGTTCTTTTGCCTTAAGGGGCTTTTTTCCATGTGCTTTACGATCCTCCCTTACCGCTTGTTCAAGTGCTTGAATATAGTCTTTGCTATTGGCCTGGCCTTCTTTCTCCACCCATTTTCCTTTGTTGGCATTGGCTTTGATGTGGGTTGAGTCTGTGTATAAATGATGGCCTTTGATCAGCCCCTTGTCCATCGCCTGAATGACAATCTCATCGAATATTTGTTGGTATACATCGGATTCATTAAAGCGTCTGCGGCGGTTTTGACTTAAGGTTGATGCATCTGGAATTTTGTCAAGCAAACCAAAACCTACAAACCAACGATAGGCCGTGTTAACTTGAACTTCTTTGATGAGTTGGCGTTCTGAACGGATCCCAAAAATGTAGCCAATTAATAATAGCTTAAACATCTTTGTTGGATCAAAGGCCGGACGGCCATTGTTTAAACAATACAAATCAGCAACTAATCCGTGAATGAAACTAAAATCAACGGCTTGGTCTATCTTTCTAACCAAATGATCTTGAGGCACCAAATCCTCAAGGCTGACAAACTCATAACTTGATTGAATGGGGGGATGATCTTTTAGCATGCTGCTATTATAAAAAATCCCCACTCAAAAGTAGGGACTTTGTCAGCAGTCTGAGGCCGGTTAAATACCGGCCTTTTTTCTTTTGACCCCATAAACTTGGGGCTATTTCCACTGGAAAAAACAATTTCAAAATGCTAATCTAATTAGCCAATAAAAATAAATTTAGGAGATTAGATATGAGTGTAGCAAAAGTCACAGAAATTATTTCCAGTTCCGAAGACAGTTTTGAAGATGCCGTTAACAAAGGTATCGATCGTGCCAACAAAACACTAAAAAATGTAACAGAAGCCTGGGTTGCCAGTCAAAAAGTCACTGTTGAAAACGGTCGCATTGACCAGTACCGGGTTCTTCTAAAAGTCAGCTTTGTCTTAAAAGATTAAAGCAAACTTAAGACAATGACAAAGCCGGCTTATTTAGTCGGCTTTTTTTGTCGCTGTTTGATGCCAATTAAATAGGATTTGAGCTGATTGGTATTCGCCGTTTCTTGGTATTGCCTGATTAAGCGTTGCAGTAAGCGCCGGGCTTTATCCACCTCATTTAGTTGATAATAAGATTGCGCGGCTATATGACCGGCATCGACAATGTCTTGATGGTGTTTGGGGAAGTTTCGGGTCAGCAGTTTATATAAGCGTACCACCCAGTCATGCTTGTTATTCTGCAGATTATATTTAATTAACGAAAGCACATCACTGACATGAGCGGGTCGAATCAGCTGACCTTTTTCATGGTGCTGTTGAAATAGCTGCATCGCTCGTCGGTATTGTTTTTCTGCGACCAGGTGATGAATCTGATCAGCGGGTGTCACAGCTTGCTGCTGCCTGGCCAGATGTTGGGCGTCCAGACGATAACGGTTTAAATCATCGCGTTGTTCCTGTTTAGAAACCTCATCAATAATGTTCAAAGCCTGTTGACCGTCTCCAGCGGCCAATAGTTCTTCAATGCGATGTTTAATGGGATCGTGGTCGTCAGTTTTTGATTGTTGAGATTGCCGATCTTCGACTGTATCCATTGTTTCGTGGCCAATGCTGTCCGCATGTCGATACATCACATAGCCAATCACGCTAAAACTAAACACCATTAAAAAATAAAGCAACCAGGCCAGTAAAACCACTTCAATCAATGCAGGAAGTACGCCATTTAAGACATAGCGTATGAGAAGATTTAATCCTGACATAAGCACAAAGAATAGCGTTAAAGCCACATATTCAGCCCCAATCCTTGTTGCTATCTGAATCTGTGTTAAGGGATTTAGGGCATTGATAAGGCTTTGACTTTCGGCCAATATCATTAAAAATGCAGGTGTCAAAATAGTGGTTAGAAGCAATAATGAGGCACCGGTAAGCGGGTCATAGCGAAACACGAAAATAAATAACAGTAGTTGTAAGACCGGCATCCCCAGGGCTTTAAAACCAATTAACTCGGTGACATGAAAAGCGAATGAATCGCGGTACTGAAATTCACCACGACTCATGCTGCTTAACACCTCAAAAGCCAATTTATAAGAAGCCAAAAACAAACTGATTTGGACAAAAATTTGAATAATGAACGAAGGAATGGCCAGAAGCAGATTTAAAAAGGCCAGTAGTGTCACCTGAAAAAATAACTTTTCCTGACGAATAAAAGCAAAGAAAAATCCAAAACGCCGCCAGAAAGGTGGCACCTCGCTATAAATTCGGGTACTGGTCATATGTGATTAACGTTGTATCAAGGCATTATGATAAATGTTTTGCACATCCTCAAGTTCGTCTAACATATCGATAAATTTATCAAAACGGGCGATGTCTTCTTCATCGCTGATTTCAACGGTGGTTTGTGGTACAAATTGAATTTCAGATACCTGAAAATCAATGGCCGGGTAAGCATCTTGCAGCGCCTGTTTGGCTTTATGAAATTCAGTGTGTGGGGTAAACACGGTGATGGTGCCGTCTTCAGATTCAATGTCGGTGACATCGATGTCCGCTTCCAATAAAGCTTCCAATACCGCATCTTCATCTTCACCTGTAAAAACCAAAATGGCACAATGGTCAAACATATGCATCACCGTACCCTGCGTGCCGATTGAACAATCGGTTTTGGTGAAGCATAAGCGTACATCACCAAAGGTGCGGTTAGGGTTATCGGTTAAACAATCCACAATCACCATGCAGTTACCGGGTCCATAGCCTTCGTAACGTGCCACATCAAAGTCTTCACCGGCACCACCTTCGGCTTTATCAATGGCTTTTTTAATCACATGTGCAGGTACCTGGTTTTTCTTGGCTTCCTCCAGTAAGCTACGCAACTCAAGATTGGCCTCCGGATCGGTACCACCGGATTTAGCGCAAACATAAATTTTGCGGCTGTATTTTGAGTAAACCCGGGCATTGGCATCCGATGTTTTAGCCATGGACTCTTTGCGATTTTGGAAGGCTCGTCCCATGTCGTTCTCTCAATAAAAGGGGGTTATTTTAACCCCCTGGCGTGGTTTTGTAAAAGTGGTCGGATTAAAGAGGTCGACAGAAACTTAGAAAAATTGATAACTAATGCCCAAACTATAGTCTCGGCCTTTTTTATACCGTCGACTGGTTTCATCTCCCTGTAAAAACAACACATCTTCATCCAGCAGATTTTGGGCTTTAAAACTCACTTTCCAATGTGGCGTTAATTGGTGTGAGTAGACAAAATCAACTTGTCTAAATGGTTGTTCATAGACATCGGGTCTTCCACTGGTGCCGGCTTCAGAGATTCGTTCGCCGAATTCGTTAAATAATATGGACGCATCGATGCCTCTGGACTCATTTTGGTATCCGATTTGAACGTTGACTACATAGGGTGATTGCCCCTGTAGTGGACGTGTGTTGTTGGTTTGGCCACCGGCCACCTCTGTACTTAATTGTATTTCTGATTCAATATAAGCCAAATTGGTACTCATGTAAAAGTTTGATAATCGGCTGTTTAGCCATGAAAAGTCTTTATAAAACTCAAGCTCGAAGCCATAATTTTCCGCTGCTTTGGCGTTCTGGAAACTGATGATACGTGTAGAACCCGGTAAAATGGTCATTTCGATGGGTTTATCAAACGTTTTATAAAATAAACTTAAAGAAATAAATTCAGCATCAGAAAAATAATAATCCCAGCGCATATCATAATGTTCAATGGTGCCGACTTCTAAATCAGGATTACCGATGACGTTCCGGTTTAACACAGGGTCTTTAAACTGAGCCGGTGACAGCTCTTTAAAATCTGGTCGTGTGGCGGTTTCTGAATAATTGATTCTAAACTGATGTTCGCCCCATAAATAGGTGCTAGAAAAAGCCGGGAACCAGCTGTCATCAGCCAGGCTTGAGGTGATCGGGCTTTCATCGGGATCAAACAGACGAAAGGTGGTGACTGATTGACTAAAATCCTCACGACGTGCACCGAGGCTGATGCGCAAAAAGTCGTCATAGGCATAATCCACATTGTAGTAGGTGGCTTTATTATCGAGCGATGCAAAATAATTATCGGTTGATCGGGTGGTTTCGATGAGTTGATAACCGTTTTCTGCAATGAATTGATCGTTCAGAATTTCACTCAATGGCCTGGTTCTGTCAGCTTGATTGGCCAAAGACCCGACATCTTCAAATAAAAAGCGTCTGATATCTGATTGCCGGTCTTTTTTAATCCAATGTTGCCCAAATCCAACGGTGATGTCATGTTGATTATTGAAAGTAAGGGGTAGCGTCAAATCATATTTAATGTTTTGAGAATCATCTTCCAGTTCTCGATAAACCCGTGAATTGCTGTCATTTCGACTGGAGAACACAAAAATGCCATCTGATCGCCTGTCATAACGATAAATACGGTTATCCGGTTCTGAAAAGGTTGCTGTTGAGTCCGTGTATTGCCAGTCAAATTGCAAATCTGAGAAAGCAGGGTAATTGTGATTTCCGAATAGCTGTAAAGATTGTAAATCACGCTCAGTCCATCTGATTTCATAAATTCTCCGAGAATTACCCAAATCCTCATTAAAGCCTTCCGCAATTTCTGTGAAGTCTGTGGTGTTGCGTAACAGCATTAAATTTGCAGACAGTGAGTGGTCGTCATTAAATGAAATGCCACCGGTTAAAAAACCACTGGCATTGATTTGTCGTTCAGTGGTGTCTGCCAGCGCCTCACTGTCGAGTGCCAGATCATCGCCAGTCGAGACCACATAATCACGTCTCAATTCCTGTCGGTAGTCCCATTCATCACCATATTCAAAAGCAGCAGAAATCCCAAAACTCTGGCCTGAGTCGAGGTTGAAGCGAGTGCCACCGGCTATGTCTAATCCCAGGCCCGGGTCAAGACTTGTTGGTTTCAGGTCATAGGTGTTATTTAAAGATCGACCGATGATGGCCAATTCTTCACGGGTAAAGCCACCATCAAAAAAGGGATTATTGGGCCTTAGTTCTTTGCCACCGGCAATGGCTTCTGCTAATCGATCCGGAATGGCGCGTGTCCCGTCATCATAGCCGGTCCAATCATCTCCACCTCCAGTATAACTAAAGCCGGTTTTACCGGTAGACTGACTATTGTGTTTGTATGACAGGCCCACATCAAAAAAGGGCTCATCCGGTATGGAGATGGTTTTTAAACTGACTGAACCGCCACCAAATTCGGCCGGTAGTTTAGCAGAATAACCTTTTTGCACTTCAATACTGCCAATAATACCGGTGGGAAACAAATCCAGTGGCACCACCCGTCTGGTTGGATCCGGGCTGGGCATGTTGGCATCATTAAGCAAGGTGCTTGAATAACGTTCACCCAGGCCACGAATAAATATAAATTGGCCATCGACCAGCGTTAAACCGGTAACCCGTTTTAAAGCGCCTGCAGCAGTTGAATCGCCGGCCTTTGAAATCTGCTCCATGCTGAGGTAATTGGCCACCGAGTTATTGCTCCTTCGCTGTTCTAACACCGCCGCCAGAGAGCCTTCGATATAAGGTTCTACCACCACAAATTCAGGCAATTCACTACCGCTTGGCGTTAACTCAATGGTTAATGTATTCGACTGATTAGGACCCACCTGAACAGATTTTTCAACATGAGAACTTAACTGGCTGTGCAAAATACTTAAACCATAGGTGCCGGTTGGTAATTCTGTGGAAAACTGCCCCAAATCATTGGTTTGTAAATAGCCGCTTTGTCCTGACACAAAGATTTTGGCATTGGCCACAGGTTCTAAGGTTTCCAGACTTTTTACTTCGCCTGATAGCGTATTAACAGTGGTGTCTGTGGTCGTTTCGGCCGACGCATCCGGGGTGGTTTCCAGGTGATCAACCGAGCTTTCGGTGTAAACTTCCGGCTGGTGTTTATCGATGACCTTTAAATCCACCAGTAATTGCACAAGCTCGCCATCCGCCAATTCTATATCATGATCAAAAATTGCCAATTTTTTTGATTTAAAAGCCAGTTTATGTTGACCCGGTGCCAGTGAAATTTGGGCAAATCCATAATCGTTGGTGGTGGTTGACTGCTCACCGGACTGTACCGTGATTTGATTGACCGGTAAGCCTTTGAGGAACACGTGAACATTGATCTGGGCAGGTTCTGCCGATGCCGCCGAAAGGGTGACTAAACAGAGAATAAGAAAAAATGTTTTCATACTTTTATCAATGGGTTAAAGATTACTGGCAAAGCCAGGGTTGTAGACGACATTGATTCATGTAGTCGCGAATTTGTAAAGCTTGTTCAATATATCTGGGTTCAGTTAACTCACTTAATAAACCTTCAGTTTCCTGGTATTGCCCCAATTTAAAATGTGTAAAAGCCATGGCATAACGAATGTCATCCTGTTGCAAAAGACGGGTTCTGATGAGGTCATTTTTAAGCGCGACAGCCTGATCAAACAGGGCCAGTTCAATCAGCAAACCCAGTCGTTGTGTCAGTTTTTCAGACTGGTCTGTAATTAAACCGTTGAGAATCAATGCCTGATGTTTGTAGCCTGCCTTGCGAAATAATTCAGCCGCTTCTGACATATAGTCATTATTGGTCATGGCTAATTTATGAACAATGTTAGCAGCGCTAAGATAATGTTGTTTTTCAACGTAAGCGGCCGCCAGGGCTTTAATGATGTCTTCATTCTCGGGAAAATATAAGTGAGCAGACTCTAAAAAACTTAATCCACGTTCTCGGTTTCCGGCGTTTTTTAACGCCATGCCAATGGCCAGATAGTCATCGGCAGAGACATCGTATTTTGCGACATAATCAAGACCCAATTCAGCCGCTTGGGCGTGCAATTCAAGGGCCACAAGATAAAAGATTTTGCGCTTTAAGAAAGCCGATTCGCTGGGAAAAAGCGCCATGGCCACATTGATGATGGCGAGTGCCATCGGCTTTTCATTTAATTGCCAGTGTGCTTTGGCACGCATGTGGTAGCTTTCTGTCACTTGTTGCAATGCCAAACCACCCTCATTTAAGGCCTGTAAAGATCGCTCAAATTGATCGGCTGAAAAAGCCGCTTGTGCCAGTATCAGCTGCATATTGGGTTCCAGTGATTTAATGGTATTGGCTTGAGACAATGCCTTTACGGCGATTTCATGCTGCCCCCTCTTAACCCCCAACAAACCCTTGAGCGAATAATACCTGTGCTGATCAGTGTCTTCATGTTGAATATCCACCTGTTGTAAGGCGGTTTCAGCGCGATCTAAATGGTTATCACGTAACATTAAGGCGGCCAACTCTAAAAAATCAATGTCTTGTGTCGACTGTTTATCATCTTGAGCCGGGGCTGATGTCACAACCAGCCACAACAAGGCAATAAACACAATCTGTACATATATCTTCATAATCATTAACTCAAATTAAATCGAATGCGTTGTTTGGCCCAGGTTTTAACGGCTTTACCCTGATATTTCGCAGGCTCAAACCGCCATTGACGAATGGCTTGTAATGCGGTTTCATTAAAAACATCTTCCGGAGTGGCATCAATAATTCGGACTTCTTCAATGTGACCGGTTTCATCAATCAGCAGTGAAAAAACCACATAACCTTCAATGCCTTTAGCCCGTGCTCGTGCCGGATAATTAACCGGTGCTTGATAAGTTGCCCGCGGTACTTGGTCAACCATATCTTCTGACATGACGGTATTGCCGTCAGTATTGAGCATGTCATTGTCTAAATCGCTGAGCTGACCAATACCGAGACTGTCGAGGCCCAAATCGATGCCGCCTAACTGACTGTTTAGTCCCAACAAAGGCGTGGGCGGACTGAGTCGTCTGGGTTTAGGCTTGGGTTTGGGCTTGGGCTGTTGCACCACCTCTTGAGGTTTGGGTTTGGGTTTATTGATTTTAATGATGCTGTGAGCAGATTGGTTGGTATTTTGGTTTAATTGATTACTGTCGTTAATGATAACCAATGTGCTCAGCACCAAAGTAGAACCCAGTAACATGGAAAACATTGCGGCGAGATGACGTTGTATCTGTTCACGGTTTACTTTCATCCTGCCCCCACTTCTTTTTCAGTGGCCACACCGACATCTGATGCACCGGCTAGGCGTGCCTGGTCGACCACTTCAACGAGTTTACCCGAAGGAACATTTTCATCGGTCACCACCAAGACAGATTTTTGCGTTTTTGATTTCAGTAAATCACGTAAACGGGTCTGGATCACCCAGGGTTGGATACTGGTGCCGTCCAAATAAACCTGACCGCCATTATCAATGTACAGACGAACCGCTTTGGTGGAGGCTGTCGTGCTGCTGCTGGCGGCAGGCCGTTCCAGTTCTAGTTTCATGTCTTTAACGAAGGTGGTGCTGACCATAAAAAAGATCAGCAATATAAATACCATATCGATTAAAGGCGATATATTCAGGTCTTGAATCGTTTCTTTATTTTCACGATATCTCATGTCGTTCTACCTCATGCATTAAGGGGCTGCACAAATAATCTTTTATTTGGGCAATTTCTATTTCCAGTCGATTTTGTTTTTTATTTAAAATACCGTTGACGATTAAGCCGGGGATGGCCACGGCCAAGCCCATTTGGGTGGTAATTAAAGCTTGCGAAATACCACCTGCGATACCACCGGTTTGGGTAAACAGGGTCATGTCGCCCAATGAGTCAAAGGTTTCAATCATGCCAGAAACCGTCCCCAGCAACCCCAGCAAGGGTGCCGTGAGCACGATGGTGGTTATGATGACGCGGTATTTTTTAATGTCTTTAATGTCTTCGCTAAAGGCATCATCTAAATGCTTCCGCAAATTTGGTAAGTCTTGTTGATACAAGGCCATGCCCTTGCGTAACACCCGGGATAAGACGCCTTGATGGCTGGGCTTTTTACCCTTGAGGTAACGAAACAACATAACGCGGGTTGAACGGACGGATCCACGCTGTAGTGTTCTCATACGATACCCCAGTGCCCACCAAAGGATGACAGTGGCCACAATCAAAGGCGGCATCACATACCCACCTGATGCAAAATAACCGCTTAATTGTGCGATTGACTCCCACATATCAGCTCACCGTTTTTTGGTAAACATTGATGGCTCTTAAGGCCGCTTTTTCCATGTCATCCTTAATGCGTTCAGACCAACCGGATAATAAATTGCCAAACAATAAAGCCGGAATGGCCACAGCCAAACCAATTTCGGTTGTCACCAGTGCAATGGAAATACCACTTGATAATAATTTTGGATCTCCGGTGCCGAACTCTGTAATGATGTCAAAGGTTGAAATCATGCCGGTTACGGTGCCTAACAGACCCAGCAAAGGGGCTACGGTGGCAATCACCAGAATCATCGAACCAAAACGGTTTAATAATGCCGATTCATGCAAAATGGATTCAGACACAATGTCCTCAATGTGTTCACGATTACGCTTAATATTTCTCAAGGCGGATAATAGAACCCGGGCACTGGCGCTGTTTTTGGTCTGGGCTTTGGCGATGGCAGATTGCAGGTCTTTTTGTTCGATTTCATGGACCACCGCGTTCATCATTTTTTCGGTACTGGCTGAAGATTTTTTCAAAAAGATGAATCGCAGAATAATCAGAATTAATGCAATCACACCCAACGCAAAGATAATCCAGGCAATAACACCGCCGGATTCAATCACACTTAAGATGGTTTTTGTCTTCTTCTCTTCAATGGCATTGAGAGTGGACTCGTAAATAAACACCGGCGACAAGGCCTCGGCATTGCCATTAAACAGCGCTGCCACAGCCGCCGAATCATTGGCTTCCCATACTTTAAGTTGCCCTTCTCCGGCTGGTGCCAAGGCGCCGCTGCCCTGATCACTGTGTCCGTAAGTGGCAATGCGACCAATGTGCAACAATTGGCCATCGACGGATGTACCGTCAGCCAGATAAAACTGACCGTCGGTCTGATAGGTCTGTGACTGTTTAGTTAAAAACTCCGATACCTTATTAACCCAGGCTTGAACCTGTTCCAGTTTGGATAAGTCCTCATCTGCTTTGATGCTTATGTCATAAGCAGACATGGATGATTTGGCTTGTGCCAGCGTGGCTTCTAACAATTGTTGGTTGTCTTCTACGGATTGTTGGTTTCTCAACAAAGTAACGTGTTCGTTTTCCAGTGCGCGAGCCTGATTCTCAGCGGTTAATAACTGATTTTCCAGGGTGTTGACCTCGGATTCAATTTTAACTTGGGCCTGGCGGGCATTGGTTTTAAATTGGCCAATCCGCTCATTGAGGTTATGAACCTGGCTACTGAGTAGAGCCATTTCTTTTTTGTAAGCCATATCAATGTCCTGCTGCGCTTGATTTTCCTGTGCTTGTGTGACCACTGCAGGGGCTGGATTATCAGAGGACTGTGTAGTAGCTTCAGTCTGTGTATCGTCCTGACCGACTGCTTTGGCGCTAATCAGCAGGCAGGCCATAATTAACAGAGTTTTGTTGACATCAATCATTGTTGAGCTCCTTTTAGTTGGGCGGAAATCGGCAGTTCAAATAAACCTTGTCGAATTTGTTTTTGTAATGAGTCAAATAAATTGGCGACAGCTTGTTTTTGTGATTCGCTTTCAAATAATTTAAACGTATAGCTGCCATCATTGGCTTTCAGGGCATGGCCATATTGGTTTTGTTTGGTTTTAAAATACATCAAGGCCGTCCCTAACTTAGCCACTTCCACCAAAACATCCTCACCGTTTAACGCAATGGTTTGTGAATATAATCCGTTTTCCTGGGTTAAGCGCAGTTCATCTTCCACGAATGCCCACATTTGATTAATGGCTTGCTGCGCAGTAATCTTGTCCGCCACTAAATTCCGTTTAATCTGTTGTAGGACTTCTTGACGGGCTAAATGTTTAAAGGGAATGCCTGCTTCAATGGTTGCCATTAATTGGTCAATCATATTAATAACATCGGGTACCATGTGCGCTGAATCCGCACCTAAGGCCTGAATTTGGGTTTGGGTGTTGGCTAAATCACGTTCGGCCTGTTTTATCATCAGTTGTTGACGATCTAGTTGTGCATTCAATTCGGCTTTACGGGTGTTGAGGTAGGCCATGGTTTGATTATGCTCTGATTGCAGAATCTGGAGTTCTGCCTGCAAGTCTTCGACCTGGCCGCGTAACTCAATCAGCTGCTTGGCCATGGCTTCGGTGTTATCTTGGGCCTGGGCAGTTAATGTCAGCTGACAAGCCATCAACAAACTGATTAGGCACCATCGTTGAATAAAGGATAAAGGCTTAGATAAAAACATGATGTTGTTCGTCCGAATAAAAGATGGCGCCAAGTTTAGGTCTCAAATGTTTCATTTGTGTGACAAATATGACAAGCATCAGCAATCTGTTAATACCTTGATATTTAGAATTCGCTTTGTAACCAAATCTTCATATTCACGTCATTAAACTGTTACAAAAGCTACTTAGAATAGGCGTTTTTTGAAATTGTTCTAACGAGGTATAGCTATGAAGATTAATCAATTCAAAACAGCGCTTTTAGGTTCTGTGCTGTTATCAGGTTCTGCATTAGCCATTAATGTAGATGAGAATTTTGAAGGTGCATGGTATCGCGGTGCCGATGATAACCGCACCGGTTGGCAGATAGATTACATTAAAGTAGGTCCGGAAAAAGGGAATATTAATATCACCGGATTTATATATGCAGATAATGGCGAGCCCACATGGGTGGCCGGTGACGCGGAAATTTTAGCCGGTCAATCAACGGTCACTTTTCAGTTGGGTGAGTTTGTGGGTGGTAATTTTACCGGTCAAGGCAATGTAACCGGTGCTTTATTCGGCGACATGACACTGGAATTTAATCATTGCCGTAGCATCACAGCTACGATTGAGAACATTGCATCAGCTTACGTGAGCGATGAATCTGCAACGTTTGAGCTACAACCATTGGATGAAATCACTGGCTATGAACGTGATGCCTCTGTTTGTCCGTACCAAACTTCATTCAGCGGTTGTCCGGCATTTGCTGAAGACACCAATCAGGATAAAACCTGTGCTTTATCTGGTACTTTAACCGGTGACATTACTTTAACCAATGACACCAACTGGGTCTTGCAAGGCGGTGTGTTTGTTGGTGAAGACGGTGGCCAGGCAGCGAATTTAACCATTCAACCGGGCACCCGTGTTTTGGGTGTTACCGGTAATGACTTCTTAGCCATTCAACGTGGCTCTAAAATTTTAGCAGAAGGTACCGCTAATGCGCCGATTGTATTTACAGGCCCTTATAACGGATCTGATGAAGCCGCCGGACCGGGTAACTGGGGTGGTTTAGTGATAAATGGCCGTGCGCCGATTAATATCTGTGATGACAGCGTGCCTTTAGCGCAATGTGAAGACATAGGTGAAGGCAGTTCAGGTAACTTTGGTGGTAATGATCCGGAAGATTCAAGCGGTGTATTACGCTACGTTCGTGTTCAATTCGGTGGCTATCGAATTAATGACGAAGACGAATTGAATGGTATCGCGTTTCAAGGTGTTGGTCGCGGCACAGTGGTTGACCATGTTCAGGTTCATGCCAATGAAGATGACGGTGTTGAGTTTTTTGGGGGTACTGTTAATGCTAAAAACTTAATTTTAACTGATATTAAAGACGATTCACTGGATTGGACGCATGGCTGGAATGGTTCAGTTCAATTTGTCATCGTGAAACAAAACCCTGACGCCAATAATGATAAAGAGCGTGGTATTGAAGCCGATAACTACGAAGAAAATAATGATGCCTCACCACGTTCTATGCCTAAAATTGCCAATGCCACATTTATTGGCGCACCATCAGTGAATAAAACCACAACAGGTATGGTATTACGTCGCGGTACAGGCGCTAACTTGAGCCACTTCGTAGTCACCGGTTTTGAAAAATGTTTAGATCTGGATTCTGATGCAACCTTTGCGGCAGCCGGAACACCATCTAACTTAAGCGGTACATTAACCATGGAAAACTTCGTGATTGACTGTGACCAGAACTTCGAAGAAGAAGACGGAGACGTCTTTACTATTGAAAGCTTTTTTAATGCCCAAATGGGGAATAGGGCTGAAGCGGTTAACTTAGACGGTATTTACCCAACGCCTGACACAACGCGTGGCTTCAACTTGAATCGTGAGATATTTGGTGACTTCTTTGATTCAGTGGATTACAGCGGTGCCATCGGTGATAAAAGCCAAGACTGGACACGTGGATGGTCTGAATTTTTAGATTAATACCCAATTAAATAAATAATTGTTCCCATAGTTAAGACTATGATCTAAAACCACCCGTCAAAATGGCGGGTGGTTTTTTTAACGTAAAATAAATCCGAATTTGATACAATTATTGTCAGTCAATATCTTTGGAAAGCCATAATGTATAAAGCATTCATCCTGTTAGCAGCGTTATTTTTATCAGCCTGCGGGAGTAACCCCACACGTACCAATTATAATCAGTTTGTGATGGAGCATGGCTTAAAACAAATCAACCGTGTCCAGCAATTTCGATTTACCGGTTGGCAGTCATTGGATACTGATTATCTGATATTGTTAGGTACGCACAAACGAGCCTACTTGCTGGCACTTATGTCGCCCTGTCCTGATTTGCCCTTTACCCAACAAATTGCCTTAAAACAAACGTCTCGCACCAGTCTTGTGGCCAAGTTTGATAAAATTATTATTAAAGAACAAATGCCTGAAAGCTGCACGATTGATAAGATTTATGAACTGACTGAAGAACAACATAAAGAATTATCAGGCTATTCCCGTGGTTACATTAAAGCGGCCAAATCAGTGGATTAGTCCGGCAGTGGATTAGTCCGGTTAATGTTGAGGTAAAATTAATTCTGAAGTTCTGTTAAAATAATAAACATTCATTTTAAGAGGCAGTTATGACATTTTTCTTGATTATCACCTTATTAGTTTTAGGTTTTCTGGCGGCAGCAGAGCGCATTCAAGCAATGGCACCGGGCACCAAAGACCTGATTAGTTTCTTACGACAATCTGAGGGCTGGATTGGTATTGTGTCTATTGTGTTAGGCATTATCTGGTTGTTCCGGGTCTTACGCTGGCTTAAATATTTTAATTTGTATTTATTCCTTGGGCTGTTATCGGCCCTGGTGATGATCGCTTTAGGTTTCTTATACGCCCAAAACGTATTGCGCGGCTGGACGAAAAACAATGCCTCAATGAGCGATAATATCAACAAAGTCGTGGATAAACTGGCACCGATTAAAGAGCCTTTGGGTATTGCAGCCATTGTATTAGGTGTGATTGATTTATTGATGTATGTATTTTAATTGACTGTTTTCAATTAATCGTTGCAGTCATCGAATCCGGGAAGCCAATTCAGGCTTCCCAGTTTTCTATAAAATCCTTAAAGTGGCTGAGAAAGTCATTAGTGTGGTAGGCATCAAGAGCGCGGTGATCGATGGTCAGACTGACGTAGCACATGGGCTTAATCACCAGCGCATCTTCGCCATCAATCTGCTTAACCACCGGTCTTTTTTCAATCTTGCCCAAGCCTAAAATCGCCACCTGGGGTTGGTTGATTATAATCGGTGTGGCGACTAAGGAGCCCGAAACGCCGTGATTAGAAATGGTGAAGGTGCCGCCCTGAACATCGCTTTGTGTTAGATTACCGGTGCGGGCTTTGTCGGTCATCTCGGTCAGACCCCGAGCGATGTGTTCTAAATCTTTATTTTCGCAGTGTTTTAATACCGGCACGATAAGACCGTCATCACCCAATGCTGTGCCGATGCCAATGTTCATATGATTAAAGATTTCTAAACCATTTTCGTGGAAACGGGCGTTGATTTTGGGCTGGTGTCGAAGGGCTGAAACAGTGGCGGCAATAAAATAGGCGGTGTAAGTCAGTTTAATGCCGCGTTGTTCGAAGGCCTTTTTGTGCTGCTGTCGATGTGCCATAATTTTACTTAAATCAACATCAAAAACCGCGGTCACATGGGGTGCGGTTTGGACGCTGTGCTGCATATGCTCGGCAATCTTGCGCCGCATCGGTGTGTGCTTGATAAATTGGCTGTCGCCGGAAGTCGTCGTGTCTGAATCGGCTTGATCGAGATAGGCTTTAATATCCCGGCTGGTGAGGCGATTGTTTTTTCCGGTGCCGGGAATTAAATCCGGATTGAGGTCATGTTGGGATAAAAGACGCCGAACTGCGGGACTCTTGAACTTAGAGGGGGGATGATCTAAGGGCCCCGCAGCCGGCGTGTTCTTTTGCGATAAACGGTCGTGTTTATCATTTGGAGCAGATTTTTGTTCTGTTTTAAGTTCTTCGTTCTCAGACTTTGACCCTGCTTCGGTGTCAATAGTTCCCAGAATCTTTCCTTCTGTGGCGGTTTCACCCACTTCAACACGAATTTCAGTGAGTACGCCGTCAGCCGGCGCAACGACCTCCATCATTACTTTGTCGGTTTCCAGTTCAATAATGGGTTCATCCTTACGAACCCGGTCACCGACCTGTTTAAGCCACTCAGCCACGGTTGCTGTGGTGCCTTCAGTTTGCGCTTCTTCTAATGTAATGTCAATCGTTTTGCTCATATTTTATCCAAATCAATGATTTTTTCAGTAATTGTGTCGGTATTGGGCAGGGCAGCGGACATCAGTTGTGGGTCATGGGGGTTGCCGATATCGGCGGTGGCCAGACGTTCAATGGGTGCATCTAAATAGAAAAAAGCGTCTTTAGCCAGTACCGCCGCAATTTCTGCACCAAAGCCGGCAGAAATATTGTCCTCATGAACAATCAGACAGCGGCCGGTTTTTTTCACCGAATCCAGCACGGCCTGTTTATCCCAGGGACGCAAGGTGCGCAAATCAATGAGCTCGGCATTGATGCCGGTTTGCTCTATGGCGCTTTGGCACATATGCACCATACCGCCCCAACTGACAACGGTTAAGCGATCGCCTGATGTGATTGTGTTGGCTTTACCGAACGGAATAATATATTGATCACCGGGATAAGGCCTTCGCGCCCAACTATGGTCGAGCATTTTACGGTGTTCAAAGAAAATCGTCGGGTTATTATCGCGTAACGCATAACGCAATAAACCCACGGCATCTTTAGCGTTAGACGGCATCGCCACCTGCCAGCCGATGGCATGCACCCATTTGACTTCAGCGCATTGTGAATGCCAGGGATCGCCACAACCGAAATAACCACCGGCCATGCGCACAACCATCGGCGCGGCAAAGCGGTTATTGGTGCGCCATCGCATGGTGCCGGTATCATTGAGTTGTTCTTCGGCCGGATCGGCATATTTTCTGAATTGAATTTCAGGTACGGGTAATAAACCGGCCAGAGCCATGCCCACTGAACGGCCGATAATACCTTCTTCCGATAAAGAGGTGTCAAACACCCGTTGTTCGCCGTGTTTGTCCTGTAAGCCCAAAGTCACGGCATGGACGCCGCCTTTGGCACCCACATCTTCGCCGAATACCAGCATTTTATCGTTATGTGTCAGTTCATAATCCAAAGTACGACGAATCGCTGTCACCATATTGGCGCGACCGGATTCGGCCACCACTTCTTCGCTGCTCGGCGGGAAAGTGGGATTGTTTAAGTGAATGCCGCCTTGTTGTTGTAGATCCATATCGCCCTGTTCCGTGGTTTCACTCAGGGCATGGCGGGTAATGGTTTTGGGGTTTGCATGAGATTGCTGGTCCACTTTTTGATAGGTTTGATACACCGCATCTTTTGTCTCTTGTGCCATTTTATCCCAGGCATCTGCGGTTAATATGTTTTGTTTGTGTAAATAAGCTTTGAGCTTGGGCAATGGGTCATGCTGTTGTTCAAATTTAAGGCGCTCCTCACTTTTATAGCCCTGCGTGTCTTGTGCCGAGTGACCATTTAAACGCGGCACCGTTAAGCGCAATAAAGCCGGTTTACGCTCTGTTCGGATATAATCGTTGGCCTGCTGGATTAAATCAGCCGCCACCTGCGGCTGGGTGCCGTCACCTGAAAACAGTTTAATGCCTTTAAAGCCTTCTAAATTGCTGACAATATTGCCACCGGGTGTCTGAAAACCCGAGGGCACAGAAATACCATAGCCGTTATCCTCAATATAGAAAAACATCGGCAACGATAAAGTTGTCGCCATGGTTAAAGCCGACCAAAAGCCATTGGTGGCCACCGAACCGTCACCGCCTAATACCAGGCCAATGGCATCGTCCCAGTCGCTGTTATTCAGGTGATTGCGGTGGTATTCAACCGATTGCGCCCAGCCTGCGATGGGCGTGTATTGGGCGCCGACGCCCCCGGACATGGGTAACACACAAGCGCCTTCATGATTAGGCTGGTTAAACACCACGCCAATATCGCGACCATCGGAAAAACCACCTTGTCGCATCATACTGGCCTGCAGGCATTGTTCCACTTCGATGCCCATGGACAATAACAGGGGTCGTGAGCGGTAATAACCCGACACAGCGTCTTTTTTGGCAGTCAGAATTTGCCCCAGTAAGATTTGCGCCATATCATGGCCCCGTGCCGAAAACTGATACAGGACTTTTTTCTGTTTAACCAGATCATATTCTTCCAGGTCATCCAGAGCGCGGGAAGTGAGTAGAGTTCTGGCGGTGTGTAGCCAGTCGATATGGGTTTGAGATTGTTCTTTTTGTGCTTGCATAGGATTACGGTTAATAGGACTTTATGCCAAATAACCATTATCGCGTAAATCAGATAAAATATGTTTGCGTAGTTTGCGCTGACAAGGTTAATTAGGCATAATAATCAACCGTAATTCTAAATATGAGAAATAATATTTCTTATCATGGATAAATACGACAGAGATATTTTAAAAGTCCTCCAGTCAGAAGGGCGTATTTCCAATAAAGATCTGGCTCAAAAAGTGGCCTTATCCCAGGCACCCTGTTGGCGCCGGGTCGATGCGTTACAAAAGTCCGGTTTAATTAAAGGATACACCGCCATTGTCGATCAGGAAAAAGTCGGTTTAAACATCACCGCCTTTGCACAGATTACCCTGGATAATCATCACCCCGAAACCGTGCAGCGTTTTGATCAGGGAATTCAGCAATGGCCGGAGATACTTGAATGTCATGCCACCAGCGGTGAATATGATTATTTATTAAAAATCGTCACCCGTGATATGAACTCGTACAATCACCTGATTTACGATAAGATTTTAATGCTGCCATCGATTCGTTCCGTTAACACCAGTTTTTCCATGCAACAGAAAAAACGTACATCGCATGTGCCGATCAGTGATGCGGATTTTAAGTAGTTGTTTGGTTTTATGCGTCCCGTACAGCCTATTTAAAGCTTTGTTTTGCTTCCGTGCGTGTGTTCACAAAGACACTGGATGCCGTCCTACGACGGCAAATGAGCTTTGTTCTAGATCCTTACCGGCGTAGGCTGGTACTCAGCGTCTTACGACAGCAAGGATTTTTAATCGAGCCAACCCGGCATGGGTTGTTTAATGTCACCGTTAGGGTATTGCATTTTAAACGGCACGGAAATCAGGTTGTGGTTTTGATTAATTTGTATGGCGAAATGTAAGTGTGGCCCGGTTGAAAAGCCGGTATCGCCGGATTCGGCCAGTTTTTGCCCGGCTTTGACCCGCTGGCCGTTACCCACCACCACCGATTCGAGTTTTAAGTGGGCATACAAACCCATGCTGCCATCATCGTGGGCAATGCGGACAAAGTTATTGCGAAATAGATTTTTTTCATCAGCGCCACCTTTGATAAAGTCTTCCGCGTAATCCATGACCACGCCGCCACGGGCTGCGACCACATCAGTCCCTTCGTCCAGGGGTATATCAATGGCGTATTTATTTTGTTCATCGAAGTGACTGAAGGTGCCGGAAAAACCTTGAGAAATAAAGGCATCCCCCACAGCACGATAGGGCAGGCGATAAGCATATTCGGCATCATAGGTGGGATTGTTTTGACCTAAGCGGTAAGAATACTGGTACGAATAGGACCAGCTTTTATTGTCTTTGATGGCTTCAATGGTGCCCAGATAATAATCAGTGGTGGCCGGGACGTTATAGGTTTTTGGCCAGGGTGGATCGCTTTGGGCGTTGATGGCCTGGGTCATTTCAATATGCACTGAAATGGGGCCGTGGTAAGGATTAACCGCATACAATAAGGGCATCCGGTCGGTGCCGCGATTGACTACGGAAGCTTTGGGATGACTGTCCTCCACCCGAACCTGCCAGCTTTCAAAGTCCTTATCTGCACCTGGTTTTTTATCGCTGTAATGGACAATGCCATCATCATCCACGTGTTTGTAATATTTTTTAGCGCTGACTGTTGAGGTGATTAAACAACTGCCAATTAAAACTAAAAAATTGAATATTAAAATAAATTGCGACATCAATAAAAAGTTAAAAAGTAGTTAAGTAATTTTTGCTATACTGTTGAACCGTTACAGGCTAAACAGGTGAACACCATTATGACCATAACGGTTGGATTTGTAAAAGAAAATGCAGAGAATGAATCACGGGTGGCGGTGGTGCCGGAAACAGCGACCAAAATCCTGGCTTTGGGCTGGCAGGTTTTGTTTGAGCCGGAAGCCGGCTTAGCAGCAGGTTTCCCGGACAGCCATTATCCTGACACCTGTCAACTGGCGAAAAGGCGCCTGGATGTACTTGAGGCAGCGGATATTCTGGTGTCGGTTAATGGACTCAATGAAACCGATTTACCGCACCTTAAGCAAGGTGCGGTGGTGATTGGCATGGTTTCTCCTTATTCAGATCAGCAGCGTTTTGTTCAGGCTGCAGATAATAAACTCAGCGTTTTTTCCATGGAGCTGATTCCGCGCATTACCCGCGCCCAGGCCATGGATGTGCTGTCATCACAAGCTGCGGTGGCCGGTTATAAAGCGGTGTTACTGGCGGCCAGTGAAGCGCCACGATTTTTTCCGATGCTCACCACCGCCGCCGGCACCATTCGACCTGCGCAGGTGTTGGTCATTGGCGCCGGTGTCGCCGGATTGCAGGCGATTGCCACAGCCAAACGTTTAGGTGCCAATGTTACCGGTTATGATGTCCGCCCCGAAACGGTGGAACAGGTCAAATCGTTAGGTGCTAAATTTTTGGATCTGGGTGTGAATGCTGTCGGCGAGGGCGGATATGCCAGAGAGCTGACCGCAGAAGAAAGACAAACCCAACAGGATAACCTGGCCGAGCATTTAAAATCGGTGGATGTATTAATCACCACGGCGGCTGTACCCGGGCGACCGGCACCTGAGATTGTCAGTCAAGGCATGGTTGAGGATATGAAAGCCGGAACAGTGATTGTTGATCTCGGTGCTGAAGGTGGAGGTAATTGTGGACCCACGAAAGCCGGTGAAACGGTGATGGTGGGGCAGGTTAAGGTGATTGGACCGGTTAATTTACCCGCCTCGGTGCCTTTACATGCCAGTGAAATGTACGCCAGAAATATCTGGAATTTATTGAACATCATGCATCAGGAAGGTGATTTTACGCTGGATTGGGAAGATGAAATTTTGGCCGGTGCGGTGGTGACGCGGGATGGCGAAGTGGTTCATGACGCGGTGAAAAAAGCTTTGGGAGACAACACATGATTGACGGGTTTATTGCTTTATATATTTTTACCCTGGCGGCCATTTTAGGCTTTGAAATTATTTCAAAAGTGCCTGTGGTGTTACACACGCCGCTGATGTCCGGCTCAAACTTTATTCACGGTATTGTTTTGGTCGGTGCGATGATTGCACTGGGTCATGCCGACACCACTTTAGAAAAAACCTTTGGCTTTATCGCGGTTTTTTTAGGGGCCGGCAATGCTGCCGGGGGTTATGTGGTCACTGAGCGGATGCTGGAAATGTTTAAGCCGCGGGTTAAAAAGACCGATGCCACCAATGATATTAATGAAGGAGATCAGTCATGATGGATTTCATTAACGACTATCTACCGATTGTGATTAAACTGGCTTATTTTGTGGCCGCGATTTTATTTATCACCGGATTGCGCCGTATGAGTAAACCGGGCACCGCCCGGGGCGGCATTGTGTGGGCGGGCATCGGTATGTTACTGGCCACAGTGGTGACCTTCTTACTGCCGGATATGCACAACATGGTGCTGATCTTAGCAGCTTTGGCATCATCCACGGTGCTGGCCTGGGTCAGTGGTCGTAAAGTGGCGATGACGGATATGCCACAGATGGTGGCTTTGTATAACGGCATGGGCGGTGGTTCAGCGGCCTTTATCGGCATGATTGCGCTATTCAATGGCATGGATCATGTGTCGACCTGTGAAGCCGGATTAGCGATTAATCCTCATGATTGTGTTTCCGGCGTGACCTTGTGGTTTGCCCTGGCCGGTGTTTTGATTGGTGGTGTGTCGTTAACCGGTTCCATGATTGCCTTTGGTAAATTACAGGGCTGGATTGATAAACGCTACGCCTTTCCCGGGCAGCAGGTTTTTAATGCCATTGTGGCGTTAATCACCATTGGTCTGGGTGTGTATTTAACCGTGGATATGAACCCGACGGTGATCTGGCTGTTCTTTGGTTTGTCTTTAGTGTTGGGCTTGCTGATGACTTTACCCATTGGTGGCGCGGATATGCCGGTGGTGATTTCCCTTTACAATGCCTTTACCGGTCTGGCGGTGTCCTTTGAAGGCTTTGTGCTGCAAAACGAGGCCATGATTATCGCCGGTATGCTGGTGGGCGCTGCCGGTACCTTATTAACCAAACTGATGGCCAAAGCCATGAACCGCAAATTGACCGCGGTGCTGTTTAAAACCATGGGCGCAGGTAGTGGCGACGCCATCGCCGGTGACATGAAAGAAATCGAAGCTCAGGACGCCGCCATCCAAATGGCTTTTGCCGATCGGGTTATTATTGTCCCCGGTTACGGCATGGCCGTGGCCCAGGCGCAGCATAAACTCTGGGAAATGACGGAAATGCTGCTCGAACGCGGCGTTGATATCAAATTCGCCATTCATCCGGTGGCCGGAAGAATGCCCGGGCACATGAATGTGCTGTTGGCTGAAGCCGGTGTGCCTTATGATTTGATTGAAGACATGGAAGACATTAACTCACAATTCCATCAAACCGATGTGGCCCTTGTGATTGGTGCCAACGATGTGGTCAATCCTGTGGCGAAAACCGATCCGCAAAGCCCGATTTACGGCATGCCCATCCTGCACGTGGATGAAGCCAAAAATTCCATTGTCATCAAACGCGGCAAAGGCACCGGCTTCGCCGGCATTCAAAACGCGCTGTTTTTCGCCGACAATAACCGCATGCTCTATGGTGACGCCCAGGATGCCATTGGTCGCTTGATTCAGGGGCTAAAAGCACTGTAAAGCGTCGTGGTTTTATTTATGGCTTCTATTGTTGGATGATCGCTGCTTGTTCGTATTTTGGTTAGGCTGATTTGCGTCATTTAAGTATTGACTAATATCACCGTTTACCCCTGCCTGATTCATAAAGTTAATTTTGAGAAAAGTTTGATTATAAGGTGACAGGGCATTGATGCGTTGATTGGTGTGATGTATCTTTGTGAAAATATTTTGGTAGGAATCCGATGAATTTTCTATTGTAGGCGTATGATGAGTGGACCGGGTTTTTTGATCAGGCAGGGTCCAGTAGTACGCACTCAGGCTGAACAGCCCGATCACCATGATCAATATATTTCGTTTCATGTTAGCGCCCACGTAAAACTCAGAACACCACCATCCCTGGTGGTGCCATGCCTCTGATCTTAGATGCAATAAAAAGAGTCAAAAATAAAATTCCTTTGTGTATTAAGTGGTCGGAGTAATCAAATCCTCTCACTTCATCTGAAAAAAGTGAGAGATTGCTTTGGTTGGGTTCACTAATCAATTAGACTATTTTAAAAAAGCAGGAGAAAATTATGTCGAATTTAAAGTCATTGAAAACCACGTCATATCAAATTTGCCGAACAGATAATAAAGATCATTTGAATGGGTTTATTTTCTTAATTGATTTTGATAATGGCATCGGTATGGCCGTTGTTTATGTGAGTGAAAAGGGTCGGTCAGACAATAAGCTGGTATGGCATGCCGCCACAGAATTGATTGTCTCATCAGGACAAGATGAATGGCATACCATGACACCGCATATTCGAAGAAATGAACAAGGCAAAGATGTTGAACAGGACTGGGTATTCAAAAAAATTAACGGAAGGCAAGAAGTGCCTTGTAATGAGGGTGAATGTCACGATAATAATAAAAATTATGGCTCATATATAAGCTATTCTTTGAAATCAAGATGCCCGGATAACCGTGTGTGTGCTTTACAAGGTGATGGCACCGGCACCGGGGGTAATGGCGATATCGGTAAATAACTGATTTAACTTATATTTTGCCAGACAAGTCATTTTCATTTAAAATGACTTGTTAATGGCTCATATAACTGTAATCTTATTGTTTTGTTCGTTGTCTGCTTATGCGGGTGAAATACTTTTAGACGAGTCAGAAGCCAAAATTCACACAGTCCATCAGGACACGGTTATCCGCCTGGACGAATCTACATCCGACCGTCTGATTTTGGTTGAAAATCAGGATTTAGACACTTACGGCAGTATTACAAATAAAGACCAAACCATGCATTCGGCCAGTTGGATGGGGCCCTACGGTAATTATTTAATCCATGTACCCGGGCAAGCAGAAGATTTTAAGATTCAGGTCAGGCCTTTAAAATCAAGTGTTGATAACACGACGGTTAAGCTGACGTTAATTTCTTTAAAAGGAAAAACCGATAACTTTATTGAGGCCGTTCACGATTACACCCAAGCCAACGATTTACGTATTAAGCATTACCTGGGTCACGATAATCATACCCAACGGGCCATTGAGTTCTTTAAAGCCGCCGCAGAAGGCTTTAAGCAAGAGGGTGCTGTTTTTTTTCTGGCGCTGACGCATTTCGAGCTGGGCAATGCCTTGCTTGGTGTGGGTGAGCAACTCAAAGGACTTGAACATCTAAAGCAAGCAGTGGCTTTGTGGTCATTAAATCATCCTATACATGCTTTAAAAGCGACCAATGCGGTTGGTTTGGCCTGTTGGAAAACCGGACAACTCAATAAGGCCTTGCAGGCATTTGAACAGATTATTCAAAACTACACCTCTGACTTACATCCGCTGATGTTGGCTCAGGCGGTCAATAATGCCGGATTAATTAATCTGGAGCTGGGAGAATTTACTGAAGCCAGGTCCCAATTTAAACAATCTCTGACGATTAATGGGGTGGACATTAATTTTGAGAAAGCCACCAGCGATGAAATTGTGAGGGTGATTAACCATCGAGATGATATTAAAAATGCAGCGGCCTCACTCAATAATTTAGCGCTGGCTTTTGATAAATTGGGAGAGCCTGAACGCGCCGAAACATTGTGGCTGGCCTATATTGAGTTGTCAGAAAATGTAACCAATCGAACCACCTTAGCCAAAGCCAAAAATAATTTGGGGATGCATTATTTAAGAAAGGGAACGTATGAACCGGCGCAACAATTCCTTGAGTCGGCCGAACAAGTCTTTGCCGAAAACAGCCAGTCGCGCTGGTTGTCAATGGCGCAACATAATTTGGGCACTCTTTATGATGAGTTGGGTTTAACGGATTTAGCCGAAATCTATTTTAAAAAAGCCCTGCACATAAGAGATCCGGATAATCACCCCAAAGGCCATATGGCGTCACTGAACCAATTAGCAACGGTTTATAGAAAACAGCATAAATTACAAGACAGCCTTAGTCTCAGTGAAGAACTATTGGTCCTGGCAGAAAAACACAATAATGTTCGGTATAAGGCACTGAGCCACCTGAACCAATACGCCATTTATCAACAGCAAGCAGACTTAACCCGAGCCGGTCAACACATTGATCATGCAGTTAAATATATTAAAGGTACCCCTTTTCAGCGTTTATCATCGCAGATACACATCACCCGGGCTGAATTTTTAATGGCCACTGATAGTGACGCGGAAGCCGTTGAAATCCTTCAAAAAGAAGTCAAAACTCTGGAAAAAATATGGAACACCCGGTTATTAAACAAGGCCAATAACTTACTGGCCAGAGCACACTATTTAGGCGGAAATTATCACGTTGCACAACAGGTCATTGATAAAGAACTGAAGAATATCAATTTCTATTTAAACAACACCACGAACATAAAAATTGCCAGTCATATACAAGGATTGTTGGCAGAAACGTTAAATATTCAGGCACTGATATTGCATGAATTGGGGCAGTCAGAACAGGGCTTGTTAAAAACCATGCAACACAGTCGGCAATTTCAGACACTGCAAGATAATCTTCGGCACGGTATACAATCTGAGCGTCAACAAATCGCCCAGTTGCTGCAAACAATTAAGAACAAATCTAAAGCGCTGGAAAATCAGCAATTATCAGCCGATGAAAGGGAACGCTTAGAAGATGACATCATCGAGTTAAAAGCTGAGATTGATTTTTCCTACCAACGAGCTCAAGTCTCTAAAAGTCATCAGTTAAGCTTAAAAGAAATCCAACAACAACTTAATGCAGAAACCTTGTTACTGGTGTACTCCATCGGTGAAACCGACGGCATATCATGGTGGATAAGCCGGGATCGCTTTATTACCCACAAAGTGCCGGGTGAAAAGCCACTGAAAAAATTAATCTCCTTATCCCGCGATGAACTCACCGGTCGTGATCGCGGTTATCAGCACAGCAAACAATTATCACAGATATTAACAAAACCGCTGGCAGAATTTAGCGACATTAAAACCATTCAGCTCATCACCGATGAGCCTTTAAATCTGGTGCCGTTCAGCAGCCTGCAGGATGGCCGTAAAAACAATGCCTTGCCCATTGCTGCCAGTAGCTCGGTGCAAAGAGTCCGTTCCATACAGGCTCTACAGCAGAGTGTCAAACCGCTTCGTGAGAATGTCAAAGCTTTGGTAGTGGCCGATCCAATATATAACGCTGATGATAATCGCTTGATGGTCGAACCATCACAACAAGTCGTGCTAAAAAGTTACCCGCGATTGAGTCACAGCCAACAGGAAAGCGATCTGATTAAATCCCGATTAGAAACCACAATCTTGACCGGATTTGATGCCAGCAAAGCCAAGCTTTTAGCGACTGATCTAACACCATTTAATGTCTTGCATATTGCCACCCATGCCTTTTTTCACCCGGAAATCCCCGGTTTATCCTCGCTGGTTTTATCGGCCTATACCGAACAAGGTCAGCCGCAACCAACGGCTTATTTCAGGGCGTTGGATATTGCTGAAATGAATAAGCACTTTGATTTAACCGTGTTAAGCGGTTGTGAAACGGGTATTGGCGCGTCTGATGATGCGCTGGGTTTGACCGGATTGACTGAATCTTTTCTGCAGGCCGGCTCTGACTATGTGGTCTCAAGTCTGTGGCAAGTGGAGGATCAGGCCAGTAGCCGCTTTATGGGGCATTTCTACCATCATCTGGCCGCCGAAAAAACAATAGATCAGGCCTTCTGGTTCGCTCAGCAAGCCATGCTCAAAAACCCCCGAACCCGCCACCCCAAATACTGGGCCGGCTGGTTTTTAATCAAACAATAAAATGACACTGTCATTATCGGGCTTGGCAACGAACGCTCCTGCTCTTGTTGCAGGTCATTTCCGCTCCTGCTCACATGACAGACCCACATCCATGTAGGTCACATACGTCCTGTATGCCACCCAATAACCTCATCATTTTGCGGGAAAAACTAAGATCAATGAACCGCTAAACCAAACGTTTCACTTTCTTGCGTGCTCAGATTCATCACTTTCAGTTGATAGTTTCCCACCGGCAATAAGTTCTTGGGCACAAATACAGTCAGCAAATCATCTTGAGATGTAACATCATTAATCTGATAGATGGTCTGGGATTCCTGTAGCAGCTCTACATGATAACGGTCATCGGATAAATACCCGGACGGTATTTGAATCACGGTGTTCTGACTGCGGTTAATAACGGTATCGGCTTCAACACCACGGGTGTTTGTCAGCATAATGATATCCGGTTGTAACATCGATTGCCCGGCATCTTTTTCCAGAAAATGAACCGTTAAACCGCCCAGAACAAAAACCACCGCCATCGAAACGGCCAAACCCACCCGTTGTAAAAAAGCACTGCCCGGCAAGTGCAAAAATTGATTATGTTCATCGGATTTATCGGCTTGAATCTCTTCAAGACCCTGTGCGAACATCAGATCTAATTGCATATCCTGCAGCACTTGTGGATGATCGGCCAGCCATAAATCAACTGTTTCAGTCTGCTCGGCTGAGAGCTTATTCTGGATGTAATCTTGCAGCATTTTTTCATCAGGCGTCAATTTACTCATGCCACACCCCGCTGCCATTTAAACAAGGTCAACACCATACTTTGAAACAGATCTTTGACGTTATTTTTAGTGCTTTTACGATCTGATTTTTCCGCATCATTGTGTGTGTCATTATTGTCTGCTTCATTAATCAGGTCTTTGAGACGCTGTTTAGCCCGATAAATCACCCGGTCAAAATGCTCAGATGTCAGTGCCAGTTCCTCACAAATAATTTTTTTGCTGATATGATTAAAATAAAAATCCATTAAAATATCCTTATCCCGTTGGGTTCGCAATTCCTGAATGACCTGTTGCACGTAGTTCATTTTATCTTCCCAGATAACCTGAGACAAAATACCGCTGTGAGCATCTTCAATAAAATCAATGCGTGGCTGTTCAACCGCTGAGGCAAACTTTTTGTCTTTTTTCAGGTATTCATAGCCAATATTTATCGCCGTGGTACGCACAAACGACATAATCGATTCCGGCTTTTTAACCTCGCCGTCTTTCAATTTATTTAAAACCAGCAAAAACACATCCTGAAGTATATCTTCATGATGTCCCGAACGCGCAAACTGCCGGCGAATAACAAACAGCAACCAACCCTGAATCAGCCGAACAAATTCATCCTCAGCCGCCCCATCACCGGCCATAATTCGCCGCGCTAAAACAGTCGCGCGCTGTGTATGCGAGTTCGTATCCTGTTTATCCAAAGCCAAACCGTCCAACCTCTTAATTTGATTCAGATAAATATAATACCGAATTGACATACACATGTCCTCACTAATTTATATACCAAGTGTTTTTAACCCCCAAAACCTCTCATCTAACTAAAAAAATAAAAAATTTTCACAAAAAGTGAGAGAAATTGTCAGTTGATGTCCCTTTATAAATGAATGGGTGAAAACTCAACTAAGTATTTTATATTCAACAAAAGATGGGAAAGGCAATGAAAAATCAAATCAAGCTAAGTGTTTTAAGTGTGGTTTATTGGATTATTCCAATGCTTCTAATCGGTTTTAATACAACTGCCAATGCACAGCAAGTTAATAATTTAATCAATTATTCACCCATGGCCGATGGCCAGGCACTGTATGAAATACAGGCAGATCGTGACATGTTAGAGGGTGTCGTTTCTCTTATGTTGCCCAATGGGCAATCAGGTAGTTGTTTTCCGGGGTCAAACAACAGTTGCACCATAGTATTGCCATTAGAAAAGCCTGAAAACATAGTGGTTGAAGGCCTAACGGAATTTGAATGGCAAGAAAATTATCGGGTTGTCGACAATCGCGGAAATAACATGCGTTCAGCCAACGAATCTTCGGTCGCATTGATAACATCATCCCCTTCCGACCGCATAGCCAATAATTCGGATTTTCACCAGATAGAAGCCACCATCATCGATAGCGGCAGCCCGGTGAACGGAGCCGTGGTTACATTTGGTGCAACAAATGATGTGGCATTTAATGGAGGTGCTACGGGTGATGCAGTGACGTGTACTACAGGAAGTAATGGTCAATGTAATGTATTAGCTCGATCAACTTTGGCTGATGCGATTTTTTCAACCCAAGTGACGATAATTGAAGGTGGCAATCCAACTCAAGTTACAAACAGCCCCGTTGCATATAGTTTTAAACCGGGTGCAGCCACAGCGGCAAACTCTGAAATTAATGTGATCGGATCGCCGGCAACTGCAGGTTCAGGCACTGTTGTGATAGAGATAACAGCCAGAGATGCTTTTAATAACCTGGTCAACAATGCTGATGTGGCATTTGAATTTGCAGGCACTGCAAATATTTCTTTTAATGGAGGCACGGCAGGTGATGCCGGTAGTTGTATAGTTCTGGATATTAATGACACCGGAAAATGTTCAGTTAATGCAAGCAGTACGGTGGCAGCTAATTATCCAACAGCAGTTTCACTTGCAATGACTGATTTGTCAGCTGGACCTGCGGTTTATAGTTTTGAACCAAGCGTACCTGCAGCTAATAAGTCCACTTATGAAGTTGATCTTGATAGCAGTATGGTGGGTCAAAATGTGACTTACAGTGCGTTGGTCAAAGATGAATT
>CANNBS010000002.1 GCA_947502925.1 uncultured Marinicella sp.
CCTTAAAACAAGGGACTTCAATGCTTTCCAATCATTATCTAAACTTTTTACCGGACAGTAGTGGGCCTGCGCCGGTATTGCGGTGTGACGCTTCGCATCACACCTTACTTAAGTTTCATTAACAAATAACTGTAAATCAAAGCGCGCAGGTAAGCGGTTTGGTCGTTGTTCGATGCACCGCCGTGACCGCCTTCGATGTTTTCATAGTAATAAAAGTCGTGGCCATAGGCTTCCATTAATGCGGCCATTTTACGGGCATGGCCCGGATGTACGCGATCATCACGGGTTGAGGTTGTGAAAAAGATTTCCGGATAATCTTTGTCGGCTTTTAAATTGTGATAAGGCGAGTAGGTTTTAATGTACGCCCATTGCTCAGGGATGTCAGGATTACCATATTCTCCCATCCAGCTGGCGCCGGCCAGTAGCTGGTTAAACCGTCGCATGTCCAACAAAGGCACCGCAGACACCACAGCATTGAACAAATCAGGGCGTAACATGGTGACAGCACCCACCAGTAAACCGCCATTGGAGCCGCCATAAATACCTAAATGTTCGGGTGAAGTGATGTTTTTATCAATCAAATCTTCGGCCACGCCGATGAAGTCGTTATAGGCCACCATGCGCTTTTCTTTCAAGGCTGCCTGGTGCCAGGCCGGACCATATTCTCCACCACCACGAATGTTGGCCACCACATAGACACCGCCATTGGCAAGCCAGTCGGTACCGACAATGGATAAGTAGCGGGGTCTGATGGAGACCTCAAATCCGCCATAACCATAGAGTAAAGTTGGATTTTGGCCGTCATAGACCATGTCTTTGTGATGAACCACAAAATAGGGCACCCGTGTGCCATCTGCCGTGGTCATAAAATACTGTTCAACCTGGTAAGGGTCTGCATTAAATTGCTCAGGTAACTGTTTGATAACTGATAGCTTTTCGCTGTCGGCCTGATAATGATAAAGGGTGGAAGGTGTCAGGTAATTGTGGTAATTTATAAACACATCATTGTTGGTGTCTGAGGTGCCACTGACCGAAACGCTGCCCAGTTCCGGCATATCAATGACTTGTTTTGACCAGTTATCGGATGGATCAAACTGATAAAGCACACTGCTGACATTGTCCAGCGTGTTGACAAAAACGTAATCCTGACTGGTATTGACCCCGGCAATGGCCATTTCTTTGGTCGGTGACATGACCAGCTGATAGTCTGTTTGGTCGTTAATTAATGCCTTTAGCGGCGTACTGACCAGGCTGCCTTGTTTGTAAATGCGGTCGGTTAAAGCCAAATCAGATTTAATGTTAACCAGTAGTTGTCCATTAATTAAGCCAGCCACATCGGCATCTTTTGGGATGTCTAATTGTTTGGGTTTAAACTGCTCATCGAGAATAAATTGTCGACCGCTGTAGAAGCTTTCCGACTGGCGAATCATTAAATACTGGCTGTCACCGTCATAAAAGGTTATGGGCCAGATGCCGACATCGCTTTGGTTTCCGGTAAACACCGTATCGGCTTCTTCAAGTGGCTCATTTCGCTGCCATAGTTTAACGATTTTGGGGTAACCTGAATCGGTGACACTGTCTGTGCCAAAATCAGTGCCCACCAATAAATGGTTTTTGTCTACCCAACTCACCCCGCTTTTGGCTTCCGGTAAGTAAAAGCCTTCTTCAATAAATGCTTTATCGTGTAAATCAAACTCTCTGACCACGGTGGCATCCGCACCGCCGCGTGAAAGATTAACCATACATCGGTCATACACCGGTTGGCGACAGTTCATGCCTTTATAAACCCAGTTTTCATTTTCTTGTTCAGCCAGAGCATCCACATCCAATATGATTTCCCATTCGGGGTCATCTGACTGGTAGGATTCCAGGGTGGTGCGGCGGTAAATACCCCGGACATGTTCACCATCACGCCAGAAGTTATAGAGGTAATCACCCATCTGCGAGACATAGGCGATGCGGTCATCGGCATTGAGGATTTTTTTATTGGCGGCGTAAAGCTCTTCAAATTGGGGCTCATTTTCCAGAACCGCTAAACTGCGTTTATTCTTTTTTCTGACCCAATCAAGGGCTTTTTCACCATCCACATCCTCAAGCCAGATAAAAGGATCTTGTTGAGAAACATTGATGGTTTTTGCTGTGCTAACGTCTGGCTTTTCAGGTTGTGAGCAAGCGCCTAAAATTAATAGCGATACTAAGACAAGAGAAAAATTTTTATACATGGTTATCAGGCTTAAATTAAAGCTTTATTATACATAATCGATGGCGGTACTTTCCTTGAAATTTAATGAAATCATCCCATATAGCTGTTTTCAAATCAGACAAATACCATGACCATTCAAGCAACCATTAAAACCAACAAAGGCGACATTAATTTAAAACTGTTTGCCGATAAAACACCCGTCACCGTCGCCAGCTTTGTTAATTTAGCTCGACACGGCTTTTATGATGAACTCAGTTTTCACCGGGTGATTCCGAATTTTATGATTCAGGGTGGTTGCCCGATTGGTACCGGCACCGGTAATCCCGGTTATCGTTTTGAGGATGAAATTGTGCCGGATTTAAAACATGATAAACCGGGCATATTGTCGATGGCCAATGCCGGTCCGGGTACTAACGGCAGTCAGTTTTTTATTACCCATTTAGCGACACCGCATTTAGATGGTAAGCACACGGTGTTTGGTGAAATCCAGTCAGGTTCTGATATGGATGTGGTTAATCAAATTGAAGGTGATGACGAAATTAAGACCATCGAAGTCAGTGGCGATGTGGATGCTTTACTGGAATCCCAGGCTGATCGTGTTCAGGAATGGAACCAACAGCTGTAAGTAATTATTTTGATTATCCGGCCATATCAGGTGTGTATGGTCGGATGATTGTCTGAAAAGGTGGTGGTTTTTTTCCTTTTCACAATTTTAGGTAGTTTGGTTAGTCCGTTAAATAATAAGCTAAACAGAACACCGCCGAGTAACCCATAGAGCCAGGACCAGAGGTTGATGGGCATTCCCGGGGTAAAATTGCGGGCGGTGCCTTTGACCAGGCTCACCCGAAAATGGCTGATAAAATAGGGAATGGTGTACCACAAGGGTTTAGTCTCATAAACCTGGGCTTCCTTTGCCAGGGCTTCACTGTTTTTGATGAATTCGTTGATTTGGTCGGCAGAATCGGCAATCACGGGATCCTGGTTTTCTCTTAATCGATTAATATAAGCCGATATATCACCATTAAAATGTCGGTCAGCTAATACTTGATATTCGGCTATCTGGCTTTTTTGAGAATCCACATAGCCGCCAATACGTTGGGTGTACTGGTCGATAAATTGGGGTAACTGTAAAAACACAATAACACCAAAAGCAAAGCAGATTTTATCGAGAAGATTTTTTAGCATCCGTCAATTATAACAGGCGATAAAAAAAACCGGCAACTTGGCCGGTTTATTCTGCTTAAAAGGTTTTCATGCTATAAACATTCAGATAAGGCCGTTACAAAGTCATCTAAATCTTCTTCACTCTTGGTTTCGGTGACGCACAATAACAGACATTGTCCAAGATCAGGATAATCAGCAGAGATATTAACACCGGCCACATAGCCTTTGGCGGCCATATCAGCAATTATCTCATCAGCCGGTCGTTCCACCTGAATAACAAATTCATGAAAACCACTTTCATTAAACAATATTTTGACGCCGTTAACATCAGCTAATTTATCTTTAAGTGTTTGGGTGTTGTTAATACAGTGGGCGGCCACATTGCGTAATCCGTTGGAACCCAGCAAAGCCATATAAATGGTCGAAGCCGTCACCATTAAACCTTGATTGGTGCAAATATTTGAAGTGGCCTTGGCACGCCTGATGTGTTGTTCCCGCGCCTGAAATGTCAGGGCAAATCCGGGGTTGTTATCAAGATCAGTGGTCATACCCACAATGCGGCCGGGCATTTGCCGGACAAACTGCTGTTTGCAGGTTAAAAAGCCGTAGTAAGGGCCACCTGAAGACAACGGTACACCCAATGCCTGGCCTTCGCCACAGCAAATATCAACACCTTTCTCGCCCCATTGGCCGGGTGCGGTTAATAAAGCCAGGCTGATGGGATTCACCACGCCAATGGCCAGCGTTTTGTTCTCATGGGCCCAATCTGTGAGTGCGTGGACATCTTCATACAAACCGAAATAGTTGGGTTGGGGAATCACCAGCGCAGTGATGTCTTCGCCACTGTATTGTGATAAATCGTCCTGATCAATTAATCCGGTTTTTTCATCAAATTTAACAGACTGTATGCGAATGTCCTGATTTTTGACTATGTTATGGGCGACCTTTTTATAAACAGGGTTAAGGGTGTCAGGGACTAAGACCGTTTTGGATTTGCTTTTTCGATTGGCCCGCACCGCCATAATCATGGCTTCGGCCAGCGCTGATGCACCGTCGTACATGGACGCATTTGAAATATCTAAGCCGGTCATGTGGGCGATCATGCTTTGGTATTCGTAAATTACCTGCAAAGTACCCTGTGACACTTCGGCTTGATAGGGTGTGTATGCGGTGTAAAATTCACCCCGGGTGGCCACCTGCCACACCGCTGCCGGAATATGATGTTCATAGGCACCGGCACCGGCATAGCAGGTCGGTGTTCCATCTTTTTTCGCCAGCGCTGAAACCTTTTTAATAACCGCCATTTCTGGCAGGCTGTCGTCTAACTGGTCAAGCTTTGATGACCACAGGTTTTTTGGAATTTCATCAAATAAGTCATCAATATTGGCCACCCCAATGGTGTCCAACATGGCTTTAATGTCATCCTCTGTGTGTGGAATAAAGGGCATTGTTTGTTTACTCTTCGTCTTCGATACTGTTTCGGTAGTCTTCTGGATTAAGCAAACTGTCTAAATCCGAGTCATCATCAATCTCCATCACAAAAATCCATCCATCGTCATAAGGTGAATCATTGATTAATTCGGGGTTGTCCTCCAGGGCTTCATTGACTTCGACAATCGTGCCACCTAAAGGCGCATATAAATCAGACGCTGTTTTCACTGACTCAACCACACCACATTCATCTTCTTGGGCATAGGCTTCATCAGTTTCAGGTAATTCGACGAACACAATGTCGCCCAATTGTTCCTGCGCAAATTCAGTGATACCGACCCGGTATCGCCCGTCTGCAATTTTTTCTAACCACTCATGGCTGGCTGTATAAGATAGGTTATCAGGTACATAACTCATGGTATTAATCCTCCAATAATGATTGGCCGTTTCTAACAAAATTAGGTTTAACAACGTGACAGGGCAGCTGTTTCTTTCTGATATGAACGGTTAATTTTTCGTGTGTGTTGTTTTTAGGTATTCTGGCCAGGGCAATGGCGCGTTCTGTGGTGGGCGAAAAACCACCACTGGTAATGATGCCAATCTCACCGGTGTCATCGCTGACCGTCTGACCATGGCGTAAAATACCACGACCATCTAACACCAGACCCACCATTTTATGGTCGGCACCTTGTTCACGCTGTTGAGCAATCACAGAACCGCCAATAAAATCATGGTCCTGTTTTCGGACTGACCATGCCAGGCCGCAATTTATGGGCGAATTGTCCTCATCCATGTCTTGTCCATATAAATGTAAACCGGCTTCCAGGCGCAAGGTATCACGGGCGCCCAGACCACAGGGCTTAACGCCTGCATCCATCAGTTTTTGCCAAAAATCAGGCGCCCTATCTGATGGCAAAACGATTTCAAAGCCGTCTTCGCCGGTGTAACCGGTGCGGCCGATAAATAAATCATCGGATTTGATTGATCTGAATTTTTTTAACTGGGATAAATCTGCAGCCACTAACTGATTAAGGATGTGTTCGCTGTTGGGCCCCTGAACTGCGATTATGGCTAAGTCAGGGTGTTCCTCAATGGTAACGCTAAAGTCTTTCACCTGGTCATTCATCCAGTCGAGGTCTTTGTCCCTGGTGGCGGCATTGGAAATAATGCGATAGCGGTTGTCGGCTTGTTTATACACAATAAGGTCATCTATGACACCGCCTTGTTCGTTTAGCATGGTGCTGTATAAAGCCTGATTGACCTGGATTTTTTTAATATCACCGGCTAAAAGTTTATACAAGAAATCAGTGGCCTCAACACCTGCAACATCAATCACCGTCATGTGGGAGACATCAAACATACCACAGTCACGACGAACCGCGTGGTGTTCTTCTATTTGTGAGCCGTAATTGATGGGCATGTGCCAACCACCAAAATCAACCATTTTGGCACCGGCATCTAAGTGCGATTGATACAAACTTGTTTTATTCATTAATACCAAATTATGATTGCAAAAATTCCAGTCGAACTATACTCTAAAGGCCTTATTAACTGCAACCAAAGTTTAACATAATGGCAAGAATTTATACTCGCAGCGGTGATGGCGGTCAAACCGGGCTGGCCAATGGCAGCCGAATCGATAAACAAGATCAACTACTGGAAGCCATCGGTGACATTGATGAACTGAATGCCCACGTGGGATTAATTCGTGCCGATAAACCCAAATCAGATATTGATCAACAATTGGCTGCTATTCAGCACCGCTTGTTTGATGTGGGTGCCCAGGTGGCCCAATATAAGGATAACCCCATTGAAGCGCAGAATATTGAACAATTAGAGCAGTGGATTGATGACCACCAGAACACCTTGGAACCGATAAAGCAGTTTATTCTGCCGGCGGGTAACCGCATCGGCAGTCATGTCCATTTAGCCAGAAGTATTTGTCGTCGGGCCGAACGCCATGCCTGGCTGGCCTCAAAATTGCATCCGATTGAAACCGAAGTCATGCAGTATTTGAATCGCTTATCGGATTATTTGTTCGTTTTGGGCCGGGTCTTGAATGAAGGTGACGAGGTGTTCTGGCAACCGGGCAAATAACAGGTTTCAACTTACAAGCCGGATAAAAAATCTTCAGCAACTTCTAAATGGGTCTTTTTCTTATCGTCATCCTGCCGTAGCCAATTATGTGCCATCATGGCAGTGCGTTGATTGTTTTTAAAGTAATCCATGTGTTTATCGATAAACCGCCAGTATAAGCCATCCCAGATTGCGCACCAGTCACCGCTTGAATAATCACTCATTTTTTTAATGTAGTTACTGCCTGAAATATAGGGTTTGGTGGACATCAAACCAGCATCGGCAAATTGACTCATGCCATAGACATTGGGCGCCATCACCCAGTCATAAGCATCAATAAATAATTCCATAAACCACTGATAAACCGCATCGGGATGGATTTCACACAGAAACATGAAATTGCCTAAAACCATGAGTCGTTCAATGTGATGACAATAGCCGGTTTCGAGTACTTTGTGGATGGTCTGATCGATCGGTTCAATGCCGGTTTCGCCTGTATAAAAACTTTTTGGCATCTGTCGTTGATGCTGCCATGTATTAGAACAGCGTTGCTGACGACCTTTATAATGATAAAGTCCATGTATATATTCCCGCCATCCAATTATTTGGCGAATAAAACCTTCCAGGGAATTAAGTGGTACATCATGGCTGTCTGCATACGATAAGACTTTTGTAATAACTTGTTGGGGTGTCAGCAAGCCAATATTCAGCATGGGCGTCAGCACACTGTGGTTAAGAATCGATTTCTCAGCACAAATGGCATCCTCAAAAGGACCAAATTCTGCCAGACGCTGGTGAATAAAGTCGGTGAGCCAGTTTTCAGCTTGTTGATGGTTTATGGGGTAAATGATTGCGTTATCAGGCTGTAAATTTACACCATAATTTTGGCTGAAATGTTGTTCCGTGTATTGAGCGGCTTGTTCATGGTAATCAGTCCAGGTAGGCTGTTCGATGACGGGTGGGTTTTTATTTTTTGGGTATTTTTTACGGTTATCTCCATCGTAACTCCAGCGGCCACCGACAGGTTTGTCCTGTTTCATTAAAAGATTGTGTTTACGGCGTTGTTGCTGGTAGAAATTGTGATGAAAATAACTGTCATTATCGGTAAAAAAATCAGACAGTTCTTCCACCGGGTTTAAAAACAGGGGGCTGGATAGTAATTTATGCTTAAGTTGATGCTTCTTGCACGCCTGATCAATATGCTGTGACAGCCAATCATCATGCACTGGGTAGGTATGGACTGACTCGAACCCTTCTGATGCCAGGTCATTAATGAGATGAGCCACATTCGCCCGCTTATCTTGCGCTTCAATGTAATGAACATGAGAAACCCGGTCACTGATTTGCGTCGCGTAAGCCTGCATGGTGGCACGATGATAAGCGATCTTTTGCTTATGAAACGGGTATTGATTAAACAGTAAATCAGCTTCAACCAGATAAACAGTTTGTCCACTTAAGGCTTCCATGTTGGCGAATAACTGATGTGGAAATAATATAATGACACTTTTCATGGTTTAATTTTAGAAATGGTCCGTGAAAGTGCAGTGAAAAATGATTGTTTCGGGCTTAAATGTGACCAAATGATGATTTTTGGCTGTAAATCAAAGATTTATGTGGATTTAATGCTTAATATGATAAAATTTACGCTTTCAATTCTAAATGAGAGGAATCGTCTATGAAAAAACTACTGATTGGTTTGTCCTTATCGGCTTTGGCCGGTACGGCATTAGCACAGGATTATGATGACCGTTGGCGCTTATCACCAACCATTAATTTCACCGCAACTGACAACGAAAAAAATATCGAGTCGCAGTTTGGGGTGGGACTTGGCCTGGGTAAATTTTTTAGCCCCAACTGGACTGTGGATTTTGAAATTGACCATGCCCGATTTGCTAACGAAGGCCGCGCCGGATCAATGAAACAAACCGGCTACGGTTTAATGGGTCGGTACCATTTTAATGAAGGTGACAGCTTACGTCCTTTTGTCGGCATTGGTGCCGGTATGTTAAATCATGATGGCCAGGGCCCGCGTGTCAGTTCAGATGATCTGATGATTAATTTAGGTGTCGGTATTCGTAAAAACATGAATGACCGAATGGATTTTATCAGCGAAATCAAATACCGCCTGGATACCGATGATTACACGGGTACAGCCAGTAGTTATGATGATTATATGTTGTCAATGGGGCTCAGCATTGCCTTGGGTGAAGCCCGTCAAGCAGCGCCGGCTGCCCCGGTTGAACCGGCTCCACAGTTAGACTCTGACGGTGATGGCGTCAGTGATCAAATGGATCGTTGTCCGGATACACCGGCCGGTGCTGAAGTCGATCAGTATGGTTGTGAAATCACCGATGGTGATGATGACAACGACGGCGTGGTTAACTCAAAAGATAAATGCCCTGACACCAAACCAGGTGCTGTGGTCGATAAAGACGGTTGTGAAGTACAAGTTGTAATTGAACTACAAGGTGTTCACTTTGATTTTGACAAAGCCACCTTACGACCTGAGTCCATCAAGATTTTAGATGCGGCTGTGAAAACCATGGGTGAGCACGGTACGATTTTGGTTGAAGTAGCCGGTCACACCGATTCAATCGGTACTGAAAATTATAACCAGGATTTATCAGAGCGTCGTGCCAAAGTGGTCTATGACTATTTGGTTGATCAAGGCATTGATGCAGATCGCATGACCTGGAAAGGTTACGGTGAAAACAGCCCGATTGCCACCAACGAAACCGACGAAGGTCGTCAACGCAATCGTCGCACAGAATTACAAATTCAAAATTAATGAATTATTTATTCTGAACAATAAAAAGGCCGCTTTTTCAGCGGCCTTTTTATTGTGGTCAGGGAAATGATAAATCAATCTTGAGGTGTTATATAATGATTGCCGATAATTAATATAACACCCGCCACAGCCATCACGGTGCTGAAGACAGGAAAGAAGAACAATAATGGCACCGCTAATAGCAGCAAGGCCAGGCCTTTAGATATAAAGTCCGATTGTTGAAGTGGACGATCATCACAAC
This sequence comes from uncultured Marinicella sp., assembly GCA_947502925.1. Classification (GTDB taxonomy): domain Bacteria; phylum Pseudomonadota; class Gammaproteobacteria; order Xanthomonadales; family Marinicellaceae; genus Marinicella. The sequence continues at coordinate 9,904 of CANNBS010000002.1, forward strand.
CTGTCAGAAAATTAAACACATAATCTAAACTGAGTTTGCCGCCACCTGAAAATATCAGAGGCAACAACATCACCATAAATATCAGTGGTAATTTAAAATTGCCATAACCCTCGTTACTGATGGCATAGCCTTGCCATAACTGGCTAAGGCTGTCGTAGGATTCAGGCCAGTGCACTGCGTAAATGGCGACGGCCGTAATGACCACCAAGCTCAAGGCGGCAAAGCGGGTGAATAAACCCAGCAGTAACAGTACAGCAAACACGGTTTCGCCCCAGGCGGCCATTAACCATAATGTGTCCGGGTGTAAGTCGCGAAATACCGGTGGGAAGTTTTGTTGAATGGAAGCAAACCAGTTATCGCCCTTTAATTTACCGACACCGGCTTCATAAAATTCCCAAAACAGTATAGCCCGCAATAAAAAGGGCGGTAACCAGTGACCGGCGGCATTTAGGCGAGATTTCAGTGGGCGCCATAGGTCATTTGCTGTGCGAATTGTTTTCATGAAAATACCTCTATCGGATGTTAGAGACCTCTATAAAAGTCGTGAATTAAGTAAAAATGTCTGAAATCATGAATTTCTGCGTCAGAAAACTTAGCAATAGCTTTACTATTACTTGCGTTTCCTTCCTTGAGCTTCAGAATTTCTATCATTTTTTCATTAATCCAGACTTATATAGAAGTCTCTGTAATAATGTCTTGTTGAACCCATTTAAGCAGTTGTTGCTGTCCGAATTCAATTATTTTGTCCTCAGTTAATGCGGAGTCTTGGTTAAAAATAGATAAAATGGCCTCATGACCGGTTTTATCGCCTTGTTGAAGTTGCTTTAACAAGGCGTAGGAACCTGTGTTTAATTGAGCAAAATGAACCGCATCATGACGATCTCGCCAAACCATTAAATGGCTGTCCTCCTGATAAGTACGTGGCTGATAATCCACACCAATTTGATGAACCGGATAGTGATAGCTGTGGGCATTAACCCAGGGTGAAATAACCGGTCTTTGGGATAATAGTTTCGATGGCTCAATGTCAGAAAACACAGGTTGCTTCTGGTTTTTTTCAACCGATAATTCAAGCCATTCATAATGAGCCAGCTCAGCCATAAAAGGTCGTTTTTTATCTTCAGGGTAGGTCTTTAAAAATTGTACAAATTCAGCAGAAATTTCTGTAAAGTAGGGTGTTTTATTGTGTTCAGACTGATAAAAGGAACGGATTAACTGTGACCATTCATCGGCATGATGTAATGATGCCAGAATCGGAAAGGTTTGCTTAATAAGGTTGCTGATGTTGTTAAAAAATAAATCCCTGTATACCTGCATGCGCTGATCGTTAATTCCCTTAGGTTTAGGATAACGGTCTGGATTTCGAATGTGTGCTGCAAAGGCCTTTTGTAAGTCTTTAGATTTTTGATTGTTTGGCATGGGCTTTTTGTTGCTGACTTTGGATTTGCTTAATATGATTGACTTCATTGATTAAGCTATTTAATTCCGGGAAATCAAAATCACGTTCCAGCAGGGTGGGGAAGATGCCATGGTGTTGATAACTAAATTCAAGTAAATCCCACACAGGATCAATCACATCACTGCCATGGGTGTCGATGATTAAATCTTCAGACTTTTGTTCATGACCAGCCATATGCCCATACACTATGCGTTCGGTGGGTAATTTTTGGATAAATTCTTGGGCATCGTAGCCGTGATTGGTGGCATTAACATAGGCATTATTTATATCTAAATGCAGGTAGCAGTCGGCTTCTTCTAAAATGCTTAATATAAAGTCCAGCTCAGTCATGTCACTGCCAGGCTGCCTTAAATAATAGGACGCATTTTCCAATGCCATACGCTCACCCAGAATGTCTTGAACCTGTTTGATCCGGTCAATAACATGTTGTGCACTTTCTTCATTAAAGGGAATGGGCATTAAATCATAGAGTTGGCCACCATCCGTGCAGTAAGAAAGATGTTCGGTGTAAAGCGGGCATTGGTACTGTTGTTTAAATTGCTTTATGGATTGAATGAGGGTGGTGTTTAAGGGATCAGGCCCGCCAATAGACAACGACAAGCCATGTAAAACCACCGGGAAGCGCTCTGCTAACCGGTCAAAAGAGCGGCGATAACGACCACCAAGTTTTAACCAGTTTTCAGGTGCCACTTCCATAAAGTCAATGGCATTTATTTGAGTTGATGACTCCAGTGCCGGAATCAGGGCGCGTCGTAAGCCCAGTCCGGCACCGGAAAGTTGTGTTAATGTCATACTATGGGTTTATTGGCCGCATTTACCTTCAGCGTGTTTTTCATCTTTGTGTTTTTTTTCGCCTTTGCCTGCAGCCTGTTTGTCGTTTTTGGCTTTGCTTTCACCGCATTTGCCTTCGCCACACTTACCTTCACCACATTTACCTTCGGCTTGCTTGTGATCTTTGGCTTTACTTTCACCGCATTTGCCTTCGCCACACTTTCCTTCACCGCATTTACCTTCTGCTTGCTTGTGATCTTTATCCTTAGCTTCGCCACATTTGCCTTCTCCAATCACCATTTTACCCATCATGGTTGTGTTTTTGTTGTTATAACCATCGCTGAGATCTTGTTGACTAAAGGGGTTATCATCGGCACTGACGACACCGGCACCTAAAACACCGACTGCACCGGCTAAGGCGATATTGACTGCATTTAATTTATTGTTTTTCATGGTTTACTCCTGATTTAATTTAGATATGTTTGTGGGCCACTATGTTGACCTGAGTTAATAATACCATGAAGCGATGTGGATTAATGTCAAAATTCAGATGAAAAAAAAACCCAATCTCAGTTGATTGGGTTTAATTTAACGAAAAATTAACCGTTTGTTTTACTGCGGTTTTTGTAAATCTTTAATCATCGCTGCTAAAAATCTTGCTGCTTCGCCACCGGTTACGGCGCGGTGATCGAAGGTCAGCGACAGTGGTATGGTTCGATGGGCTTCCATACCGCCCATGACCGGCACCACTTCATGACGTAATTTACCGGCAGCCACAATCGCCACACATGGTGGCGTAATAACTGGTGTGGCATACCGACCGGCATAAACACCAAAGTTTGATAACATCAAAGTGTAATCTTTCATGGATTCAGGTGGAATGCTGCGGTTTTTAACCTGATCTTTAATGACATTCATTTCATCGCGAACTTGTTGCGGTGTCAGCGATTCACAATTGCGCATGGTGGGTACAAATAATCCGTCTTCGGTGTCCACGGCGATGCCGATATCCACATGCGAAATGATTCTGCGCGCCAGCTTGTCGCCATCAAACCAGGCATTGAGTGCCGGTTCAGCCTGAGCAGCCACCACCAATGAACGAATCAAACGTCCTGTGATGTCTTGTCCTGCCTGCCAGGTATGAATGTCAGCGTCATCCATAATGCTGGTGGGCACGATGGTGGCATGGGCATTTTGCATCACCCGAGCCATGGTCCGGCGCGAGCCTTTAACCTGCTGCCATTCATCATCAGCCTGCACTTTAGGAGGACTTGATTTGGACTGATCTGGTTGAGATTGCTTGGCTGGTTTAGGGGCTTTTTCCGGCGATTTTTGTGGGCTGGTCTGAGCGGGTTTGGAATCACTTTGTGCCTGGCCTGATTGGGCAGCTTTTTTTACGTCACTGGGACGAATGACGCCGCCGGTGCCTGTGGCGTCCACTTTCGACAAATCCACTTTGAGTTTTTTCGCCAGTGCACGCACTGCCGGTGCGGCTTTTTTACCGCCAAAATCAGTCATGCTGTCTTGTACAGCATCCGATGTTTCCATTTGACCAACCACCGTGCCTTGCTTTTCTTCAGCCGGGGCAGATGGTTTGTCTTTGGCCTGTTCTTCGTCGTCTAAATCCATCAGCACCTGTTCAGCTTCTTCGCGCAATTTACTGGCCGAGTCCGAGTCATCAGATTCAGTTTGTGCTTCAGATTGTTCGTTGCTGTGTTCGCCTTCAAATTCTATTAATGGCGCACCGGTATCAATTACATCGCCGGGTTCGCCATACAATTTCTTGACCACACCATCATGGGGCACCGGTACATCGACCACCGCTTTGGCGGTTTCCATAGACACCATAGGGTCGTCTTCAGAGACTGTGTCGCCAACTTTGACATGCCATTCAACAATTTCTGCATCCGGTAAACCTTCGCCTAAATCGGGTAATTTAAAAATACTCATGAAACCTCCAAAACTTGGTTAACTGCTTTTAAAATCCGATCTGTGGTCGGCATATATTTTTTCTCCATCTTGAACAATGGCATAATGACATCGTAACCGGTCACACGTTTCACCGGGGCATTGAGATCGTATAAACCCTGATCGGCTAAATTGGCCGCAATTTCAGAGGATACGCTACAATGACGAGCGGCTTCCTGGACAATCACACAACGGCCGGTTTTAGCCACGGATTCAGCGATTGTGTCCATATCAAGCGGACTGACTGTGGCCACATCGATGACTTCTGCAGAGACACCTTGTTCGGCCAATTTATCGGCGGCCTCCAGGGTTTCTTTCATCATCGCGCCCCAGGTGACTAATGTCACATCTTCACCTTCACGAATGACATAGCACATGTCCAACGGATATTCTTCACCGTCATCATCGACTTCTTCTTTGCTCCAGTGATAGATGCGTTTGGGTTCTAAAAAGATGACTGGGTCGGGACTGCGAATGGCCGCCAACAGTAAACCGTAAGCACGTGTCGGTGAGGAGGGGATGACCACACGTAAACCCGGAATATGGGCAAATAAAGCTTCGGTGCTTTCAGAGTGATGCTCAGGCGCATGAATACCGCCACCATAAGGTGCGCGGATTACCAAAGGACAGGTTAAGCGACCCCGTGTTCTGTTGCGCATTCTGGCGGCGTGACAGACAATGTGTTCCACCATGGGGTAAATAAAACCCATAAACTGCGCTTCGGCAATCGGTTTTAAGCCTTGTGTTGACATACCCACTGCCATACCGGCAATCATGGCTTCAGCCAAAGGTGTATCAATCACCCGGTCATCTCCGTATTTTTGAGCTAAGCCTTTGGTGGCACGGAAAACACCACCATTGATGCCCACGTCTTCACCCATAATGACCACGTCTTTATCATGACCAAGTTCATGGTCCATCGCCATGGTTACGGCTTCCACTAAGGTTACTTTAGCCATTTGACTTCTCCTCTGAATCTGAACCTTCTAAGGCTAAGGCATATTGTTTTTGCGCTTCCAAAGTATGCGGCATGTCTTCAAACATATAATCGAACATGGATGCCACGCCGGGATTACCGGCACTTAAATACTCATCGACCGCTTCATTCACTTCTTTTTTACAGGTTTCAATTAACTGATTTTCCAGTTGTTCGTTCCATTGCTTATTGTTCATTAAATACTTACGCATGCGTTTTATGGGTTCAAACTGACGGGCATTTTCGACCTCATCATCGGGTCGATAACGGCTGGCGTCATCAGCGGTGGTGTGGTCACTGAGTCGATAGGTAATGGCTTCAATCACGGTGGCGCCTTTACCTTCATAAGCGCGTTTTAAAGCAGCGCGGACAGCGGTATAGACAGCGATGTAATCATTACCATCTACTTGAATAGATGGCAGCCCACCGGCCACACCTTTTTGCGCTAAAGTGCGCCCTGATGATTGTTTTTTACGGGGTACGGAAATGGCCCATTGGTTATTCACAATCATGAGAACCATGGGCAAAGTAAATGCACTGGCTGCGTTAATGGCTTCTAAAAAATCACCTTTTGAACTGCCGCCATCACCGACCACCGACACAGCAGCCCGTTTTGCACCGCGCAGTTTCATGGCCATGGCGGCACCGGCAGCATGGGTACACTGGGTGGCAATGGGCACACACCAGGGAAAATCATGTTGCGGGCCGGAGAAATTACTGCCGCGTTCATCACCGCCCCAGTAATTAAGGACTTCAGACATTTTGACACCGCGGTAAAACTGGGTGCCATACTCGCGATACATGGGGGCGAACACATCTTTTTCCGACATGGCCGCTCCGATACCGATATGAACCGCTTCATGTCCCAAACAAGAGGCATAGGTGCCAAGTTTTCCGGTGCGTTGTAACGCCACGGCTTTGGTATCAAAAGTACGCGTTAAGACCATTAGCTCATAAATGGACTTGAGTTTGTCAAAATCACCGGCAATCGGTGGTTTTTTGTCCCCCACCAACTCACCGTTAGGGGTGAGGTATTGCAAGTAGTCAATATTGAACGAGGCAACTGTAGTCAATTTCTCTCTCCGAATATGTTGGATTGGTTTTAATCATGTCGTGAAAGCTTACTGTTACTAAAAGCCTCACTGACAGAAGGCAGACCCGTTTTGTTGACCGACCGAATTGTCGGTATTTGAGTTTTCCATTTGATGGGGTCTCTATACAAATAAGGGCTGATATCAGCATCCTTTTTTTCGGTGTGTATTATAAAGTAATCACCCCTATTAATAAAGAGAGCATGTGTCTGTAAATGGCCATGACTAAAAACATGACAGTAAACAATGCGAAATCGTTATCAAAATTTTACAATAGGGCTTACTTGAATTAAAGCGTAACAATATGAGTCAAGACGACAACATCAGAAATTTAGAAGCTGACATAAAATTAGACCTTTCAGAGCGTCAAAACTATGGCGGTTATTTGTATTTAGATCGTTTGCTGTCTGCACAAAAGCCCTTGAGTGACCCCGCCCACCATGATGAGATGTTGTTTATTATTCAGCATCAAACCTCAGAATTGTGGATGAAGCTGATTATTCATGAATTAAAAGCGGCCATCGGCTGGATTCAGCAACAGCGCTTAGGTAAAGCGTCTAAAATATTGGCGCGGGTTAAACAAATCCAAAAACAGCTGTTTGAACAGTGGGCGGTTTTAGAAACACTGACACCCAGCGAATATATTCAGTTTAGAGGCGTCTTTGGTAATGCCTCAGGGTTTCAGTCAGTTCAGTACCGCCAGGTTGAATTTTTACTGGGTAACAAAAACAAAAAAATGCTGTCAGTTTTTCCAAAAGGATCAACCTCAAGACAGGTTTTACAGACTGTGCTGGAATCGCCCAGTGTGTATGATGTGTTTATTCAGTATTTATATGAACATGATTATCCGATAGATGAAGATCTGGTTAATCGCGATCTCACCGAACCCCATCGATACAATGCGTCTTTAATGAATGCACTGGTGGATGTGTATCGTCAGCCTGAAGAGCATTGGTCTGTGTATGCCCTGTGCGAACAGTTGGTCGATGTGGAAGAGTCTTTCCAGTTATGGCGTTTTCGCCATATGAAAACGGTGGAGCGCATCATTGGCTTTAAAACCGGTAGTGGCGGTTCTTCCGGTGTGGGATTTTTGAAAAAAGCCCTCGACCTGACATTCTTTCCTGAATTATTAAAATTAAGAACAGAATTGTAGCAAGGTGTGCTCTTGGGACTTCATTCACTTTTGTTCCCGACAAAAGTGAAAGCGGCCACGGCGAACACTTCGTATAACCTCGCGCTTTCGCCTCTGATTCGCTTCGCTCACCAACCGGCTACGCGGGTCGTGCTTCTCAGCAGCACTCCTAAGAGTTTTCAGTAAATTGAAATTGGCTTAAGCCGATTTTTGGGTAGGTGCCTTTCGGCACATTGGCAGCATGTTGTTTAAATATTTTTTCAACGGTTTCTTGAAATGCCATTAACTGCTGTTTTAATTCTTGTTGTACCTGAGCCTGTTTTCGCGGTGGAATCTGGCTCGATTGCAGGGTTTTCTGGGTCAGAAAATCGCCTGACTCACCAAACATTTTTTTATAAAAGGTTTCAAATAAACGCATGGTGGTGACATCCACTTCATCGGCCAGTTCTGCTTGCAGAGATAATTTTTGGTGCAGGGCATCGGTGATGCGATAGCGGGATTTGTCGGGTGTTATCATTTCAGCATGTATTAATTCGGTAATAATGGCTTTGGCTCGAATATGCTGCCCGTAAATACTGTCGATAATTTGGCTTAAGCGCGCTGAACTGAGTGATTTTTGGCCACCGGCTTTACATTTTTGTAAGGCCAATACAACCAAATCCATTTTGTTATAACCTTTTTTATTGCCGACTTTTTGGATGTATTCAGCCACTTTCCGTCGGTCTATTCCGGTCTTAACCGCAATCGCCTGGTTGGTGACTGAGCGATTTTCTTCTTTTAATATTTCTTTGGCGGCCTGGATGTAGGCAATCTCAATATTGTCTTTAAATTCATGGCACTGGAGTCCAAACTTAATGACCATTTTAGTTACCGGAATGAGTGCTTTTTGTAATTGAATGAGATGTAATTGGGTGTTCGGCATGATTTTATGTGCACATATTTGTACACAATATTAGCATGCCACTAAAAATATGTACAATAGATTTACCATTGAGTACAGAACACATTGACTATCTCATTTCGCAATAATGTGTCTGCTCAAAGGGGAGGTATAATTAAAATCTCCAAAATGGGTTATCAATACGTTGACCCAATGCGGTGAGCCAATACAGAGTTTTGTGGGTTGACGTTTTCTCTCTGTATTGTGCTCGCCTTTTTACGTAATAATCACCCCAAAATCACTTTTTAATAGGGTGCAATCTAATCTTAAGATGCGGTAGAATTTCTCTTTTAACCCTCATTATCAATATTATTATGACCGCTTTAAGCGTCAATTTAAATAAAATCGCCTTGTTACGAAATTCTCGCGGGCGAGATTACCCCAATGTGGTGACATATGGTCGACATCTGATTGAATTGGGTGTACAGGGCTTAACCGTCCACCCCAGGCAGGATCAACGACACACCAAAGATCAGGATGTTCACGATTTACGGGAATTGGTTGCAGCTTTTGACGGTATCGAACTGAATGTTGAAGGTTATCCAGATGAACGGTTTTTGCAACTTATTCTGGCGACACGTCCACATCAATGTACACTGGTGCCGGATGCGCCTGATCAACTGACATCCGATCATGGCTGGGATTTGCACCAACATTTTGATCGTATTGAGACCCTGGCTCAACAACTGCGCAGCATCGGTGTTCGCAGTTCCATATTTTTGGATCCGGATTGCCAGCAAGTTGAGCTGGCAGCTAAGACCGGTGTAGATCGCATTGAACTGTACACTGAAAGCTATGCCAATGCCCATGCACAAGATGACTTTGACGATGTTTTGCTGGCCTACAGTCAGGCTGCTAAGCTGGCCTCACAGCTGGGTTTAGGTGTTAATGCAGGTCATGATTTGGATTTAGATAACCTGGCAGATTTCTTAACTATACCGCATATCTTAGAAGTTTCCATTGGTCATGCCTTAACGGTTGAAAGTCTTTATCAAGGGGTTGATTCAGTCATTAAACAATACTTACAAATTTGTACCGGTATGGCGCAATAGCCTGGGTAACGTGTTATAATTCCGCTCTTTTTTAACCCCTGACCAGGACCCTTTGCGACCCTGGCTTTTTTGGATTTAAATATCATGATTACGGTGACTTTGGCTGACGGCAGCCAACGACAATACGAAGCCGCATTATCAGTGGCTGAAGTGGCTGAAGACATTGGCCCGGGACTGGCGCAGGCTGCTTTGGCTGCGCGTGTCAATGAACAGATGGTGGATTTGTCATATCAGATCACCGAAGACAGTGATCTCACTATTATAACCGGACAGTCAGATGAAGGCCTGGAAGTTTTACGGCATTCAACAGCGCATTTAATGGCACAAGCTGTTCAGCGTTTATTTCCGAATGTTGAGGTGACCATTGGCCCTGTGATTGATGATGGCTTTTATTATGATTTTGCCACCGATGAGCCATTCAGTGATGAAGATTTGGAAAAAATCACTGCCGAAATGAAAAAAATCGTTAAAGAAAAACTGCCGGTTGAACGCTTTGAATTATCACGGGATGAGGCGGTTGAGTTTTTTGAAAACAAGGGTGAGCATTATAAAGCCGAAATTATTCGTGATATTCCGGCCGATGAAACCTTGTCTTTATACCGGCAGGGTGAGTTTACCGATTTATGCCGCGGCCCCCATGTGCCGAACACCGGTAAATTAAAAGTGTTTAAATTAATGAGTGTGGCCGGTGCCTACTGGCGTGGTGATAGTCGCAATGCCATGTTGCAGCGTGTTTATGGTACCGCATGGCATGATAAAAAGGATTTAAAAAAATACCTGTTTAGACTACAGGAAGCTGAAAAACGCGACCACCGTAAGCTTGGTAAGAAAATGGATTTATTTCACTTTCAGGAAGAAGCGCCCGGTATGGTGTTCTGGCATCCGCGTGGCTGGTCGATTTATCAGTCAGTGCGTTCCTATATGCGTGAAAAGTTGAATCAGCGCGATTATCAGGAAATTAACACCCCTTCGATTGTTGAATACAGCCTGTGGGAGCGCTCCGGTCACGCCGATAAGTTTGGCGAGGATATGTTTTCGGTGGACTCAGAAGGTAGGCAGTTTGCCATTAAACCAATGAACTGTCCGTGCCATGTGCAGGTTTTTAACCAGGGCTTAAAGTCATACCGTGATTTACCGATTCGATTGGCAGAATTTGGCTCTTGTCACCGTAATGAGCCATCAGGTGCTTTACATGGATTAATGCGGGTAAGGGGATTTGTACAAGATGATGCCCATATCTTTTGCGAAGAAAAAGACATTGCCAAAGAAGTGTCCGAGTTTATTGATTTTCTGCATGAGGTTTATGCGGATTTTGGTTTCACCGATATTATTTATCGATTATCCACCCGACCTGAAAAGCGGGTGGGCAGTGATGCAGATTGGGATAAATCGGAACAAGCCCTGGCCAAAGCACTGGATAATAAAGATATTGACTGGCAGGAACTGCCCGGTGAAGGGGCTTTTTATGGACCCAAGATTGAATTTTCATTAAAAGATTGCTTAGGCCGTATCTGGCAATGTGGCACCATTCAGGTGGATTTTTCCATGCCGGGACGTTTAGATGCCAGCTATGTGGCTGAAGACAGTGAGCGCAAAACTCCTGTGATGTTGCACCGTGCCATCCTGGGTTCTTTTGAGCGATTTATCGGTATTTTAATCGAACATCATGCCGGCCATTTGCCTTTGTGGTTGGCGCCGACGCAAGTCGCGGTACTTAATATTACCGGCCAACAGTCCGAATATGCGGAAAAAATCGGCAAAACTTTGAAAAATCAGGGGTTTCGGGCCATTTATGACTTGAGAAACGAAAAGATCGGCTATAAAATTCGCCAACACACTTTAAACAAGACCAATTACTTGATTATTGTGGGTAATAATGAGCTTGAAAATGACACCGTGACGGTGCGAACGCACAGCGGTGAGGATTTGGGCTCCATGAAATTAAGTGCTTTAACGGAACGACTTGAACGTGAGGTTAAAGAAAAAATATAAATTTTAGGAGGATTGACTAATCGCTAAAACTGAAAAAGTGCGTCGGAATCAGCAAATTAAGATTCCTGAGGTAAGGCTGATTGACCAAAATGGTGATCAGGTTGGTGTTATGGCAACAGATGAAGCACGACAACGTGCCGCTGATGCCGGTTTGGATCTGGTTGAAATTTCACCCAAAGCCAGACCACCAGTTTGTAAGATTATGGATTACGGCAAGTTCAAGTTTGAACAGGCCAAAAAACAACAGCAAGCCAAGAAAAAACAAAAGAAAGTACAACTGAAAGAGGTCAAATTCAGACCCAATACAGATGATGGCGATTTTCAAGTCAAAATGAAAAATTTGCGTAAATTCATCGATCAGGGCAATAAGGTCAAAGTCACCATTATGTTCAGAGGTCGGGAATTAGCGCATCGAGAACTCGGTTCACAAATGCTGGATCGGGTGGTCGAAGAAGTGAAGGATGAAGCGGTCGTTGAACAACGACCGGCGAAAATGGAAGGTCGCTTTATGATTATGTTACTGGCGCCGAAATCGGACAAGTAATTAATCATTAAATAGTCAACGTGGTTATTTCGCCTTTCACGCAGTGAAAGAAGCGGCCATGAAGACAGCAGGCGAGATACAGTTGGTGAGCGTAAGGGCAGGCAATGCAGTGAGAGCGGTTTTAACGTCGTTAAAGAAGTGCTCACGGAATGCCGTAGCCCGTGAATCAGAAGTATCGACCCTAAAATAAGTCGTAATGGTTGCGGTTTTCACGCAGTGAAAGAAGCGGCCATGAAGACACAATAACTAGCTGACCTGCGAGTCCGGAAACGTCATTCAATTGGCTACTTGCAGGAGTATAAAATTAAACTAAAGGAGGCATTATGCCTAAATTAAAAACCAAGAAAGGCGCAGCTAAGCGCTTTAAAAAAACTGCGGGCGGTTTTAAGCGTAAACACGCTTTTCGCTCACACATCATGACTAAAATGAGTCAAAAGCGTAAACGTAATTTACGTGGCACCTGTCTTGTTCATGAAGCGGATGAAGCCGTGATTGAACGTCTGTTACCCTACGCTAAATAAAAGGAGTTAAATTATGGCCAGAGTTAAAAGAGGCGTACAAGCCCGTAAAAAACACAAGAAAATCCTTAAATTAGCCAAAGGCTATTACAATGCGCGCCGTAAAATTTACCGCGTTGCGAAACAGGCGGTCATTAAAGCCGATCAGTATTCTTACCGTGATCGTCGTAACCGCAAACGTGCATTTCGTGCCTTATGGATTACCCGCATTAATGCCGGTGCCCGTAACAACGGCTTAAGTTATTCACGATTTATTAACGGCTTGAAAAAAGCTGATATCTCTTTAGATCGTAAAATCCTGGCCGATATGGCAGTTCATGATAAAGCAGGATTTTCTGCAGTTGTAGAACAGGCTAAAGCCGCATTGTCATAATCGGTGCCTTACGGGGCATTGTTAACATGTACGATAAGAGGAGTCAGTGTATGCTGGTTCCTCTTTTTTTTGAGTGTCTTAAATCAAGAGAAGTGAAGTGAATCATTGGGAAAACGTATTAAAAGAAGCCCTGTCAGCTGTGGATGCAGCATCAGACACCCGATCGCTGGATGACGTCAGGGTCCAGTATGTGGGAAAAAAAGGCATCATTACATCGGGCTTAAAAGATTTGGGTCAGTTAGCACCGGAAGAACGCAAACAGGCGGGCCAGCTTATCAATCAAGCCAAACAAGAACTGTTCAAAGCCATTCAATCCAGAAAAGAACAGCTGATGGCTGAAGAACTGAATCAGCGACTAATGGCCGAATCCATTGATGTCAGCTTGCCCGGGCGTGAACAGAAAACCGGTGGTTTGCATCCGGTGACCCGCACCATGCATCGAATTATTGATTTATTTGAACAGGTGGGCTTTCAGGTTGTCACCGGTCCTGAGGTTGAAGATGACTATCATAATTTTGAAGCTTTAAATTTCCCACCACACCATCCGGCTCGGGCCATGCACGACACCTTTTATTTTCCTGATGGTGATTTACTGCGCACCCACACCTCACCGGTACAAATCCGGGCCATGAAAAATATGCAGCCGCCGATTAAAATTATCGCACCGGGTAAAGTGTATCGCAGTGACTCAGACCAAACCCACACCCCGATGTTTCACCAAATTGAAGGTCTTGTGATCACCGAGGATGTCACTTTTACCGGGTTAAAAGGCGTTTTAAATCAGTTTGTTAACGCTTTTTTTGAAGATGATTTAGAGATTAGATTGCGTCCCTCATACTTTCCCTTTACTGAACCTTCTGCTGAGGTTGATGTGGCCTGGAAAAAAGAAGATGGCAGTGAAGGTTGGTTAGAGGTTCTTGGTTGTGGCATGGTCCATCCCAATGTGCTTAAAGCCGGTGGCATAGATTCTGAAAAATATACTGGATTTGCTTTTGGATTAGGTGTTGAGCGTTTTGCCATGTTGCGTTACGGGGTGCAGGACTTACGTCAATTTTTTGAAAATGATTCGCGTTTTTTAAAACAATTCGCTTAAAGGAAGATAATAATGAAAATTAGTGAACAGTGGATTAAACAGTGGGTTAACCTGGATCAGGGCATCGATAAAACCGTTTCCCAGTTAACCATGCTTGGTTTGGAAGTGGATGACGTGTTACCCGCTGCCGGCGAATTCAGCGGCGTGGTTGTGGCTGAAATAACAGATTGTCAGCCGCACCCCAATGCCGATAAACTTCAGATATGTGCGGTGAATGACGGCAAAAATACATTACAAATTGTCTGCGGTGCACCTAATGCCCGCACCGGGATAAAAGTGCCCTTAGCGCAGGTTGGTGCGGTTTTACCAGGTAATTTTAAAATAAAAAAATCTAAACTGCGTGGTGAAGAATCCGCCGGCATGTTGTGTTCAGAAGTTGAATTGGGCTTAAGCGATGAGGGCAGTGGCTTGATGGAGTTGCCGGCCGATGCGCCGGTGGGTGAATCGGTTCGAGACTATCTGCAGCTTAAAGACACTATTATAGATATTGACTTAACCCCTAACCGGGCCGATTGTTTTTGTGTGCGCGGGGTGGCCCGGGAATTGGCGACTTTACATAACCTTGACATTAATGAACCGATAATAAAACCCATTGAGTCTACCATTGACGATATTGTGTCTGTGTCAGTGAACGCACCCAAAGCGTGTCCGCGATACAGTGGACGCATTATAAAAAACATTAACAATAAAGCGGATTCGCCGCTGTGGCTGAAAGAAAGTTTACGCAAATCAGGTCTTCGCTCAATTCACCCGGTGGTGGATGTCACTAATTATGTGATGCTTGAACTGGGTCAACCGATGCATGCCTTTGATCGAAACAAAATCGATGGTGGCATCGTGGTCAGAATGGCCGAAGATAAAGAGCACCTTACTTTACTGGACGATTCTGAAGTTGAACTGGATGCATCCTTTTTAGTCATTGCTGATAAGAGTAAGGCTTTGGCGGTGGCCGGTGTGATGGGTGGATTAGACAGTGGCGTGCAACCGGAGACTCAAGATATTATTCTGGAGTCCGCGTATTTTGATCCGGCGCATATTATGGGTAAATCACGTCGTTTGGGCACCCACACAGATTCCAGCTTACGCTTTGAACGGGGTGTCGACTGGCAACTGCAAGAACAGGCCATGGAACGAGCCACAGAACTGATTATCTCGATATGTGGTGGTCAGGCTGGTTCGATAAATACCGTAAGCAGCGAACAGGATTTACCCCAACAGCAGGAGATTGTTCTCAAGTCCAGACATTTAAAACGGGTGTTGGGTTTTGAGGTATCTTTTGAGCGTGTCACGGACATATTTCAGCATTTAGGCCTGGAAGTTGTCACCGATAACTCGGGCTGGACAGTTAAAACGCCCAGCTGGCGATTTGATTTAAGCATCGCTGAAGATTTAATTGAGGAAGTGGTGCGTGTGGTTGGTTATGATCAAATGCCGGCAGATTTATTGCACAGTGATGATGTCATTCATACCATACCTGAGCAGCAGGTTTTGCCCATTACCGTCAAAAAACAGTTGGTTGATATGGGTTTTCAGGAAGTCATTAATTATGCTTTTGTGTCTGAAAAACAATTAGTGAATTGCTCTTTGGCAGAATCGGCTTATGCTCTGGCCAATCCTTTAACCAAAGACATGGCGGTGATGCGCACACATTTACTGCCCGGACTGTTGGCCAATATTCAGGACAATCGCGCTCACGGCGAATTGGATCTGGCTTTTTTCGAGCTGGGTAAGGTATTTAACCAGATTGATGGCGAGGCATTACAGCAAGCGGATGTTCTGATGCTGGCTCGATGCGGTCAGGCTCAACCCGAACAATGGGGTAGAGATGAACGGGCCGTGGATTTTTATGACTTAAAAGGTCAGGTGGATGCTCTATTAAAATCAGTGCCGGGTCAGGTTAATTATAAAACAAGTGAACGACCCTACTTACATCCAGGGAGACAAGCCGATATCATGTTAAACGATCAGTGCATCGGTCATATCGGTCAGGTCCATCCAACCATAACACAGCGATTAAAAATTAAAACCCAGGTTTATGTGGCTCAATTGGATTGGCATTCTTTGGCCCAAAGACCTGTGCCGAAATGGCAGACCATTTCTAAATTTCCGGGTACAAGACGGGATATTTCAATCCAGCTGCCTGAAGACATTGCCTGGAAAACGGTTAAAGATGGCATTGAGAATGTTATTAATCAGGAAAGTGATGTTTTGCGACAATTATTGTTATTTGATGTCTATAAAGGCGAACATATTGAAAAAGGATACAAAAGTTTCGCCATCGCGCTGATATTTCAGGCAAAAAATCGTACTTTGGAAGATAAAGAAGTGGACAAACTGGTGGCAAACGGGGTATCCTTTTTAGAGAAAAATCTAAATGCAGTTATCAGAACATGAATGAAACCATTACAAAAACTGACTTAGCAGAGATCCTGTATATGGAAGTGGGCTTAAATAAACGTGAAGCCAACGAGTTCGTGAGTGTGTTTTTTGATACCATTAAAGAACAATTATTAAACGGTTCCGGGGTAAAGTTATCCGGTTTTGGAAATTTTGAATTACGCGATAAAAAGTCCAGGCCCGGCAGAAACCCGAAAACATTAGAAGAAATCCCGATATCAGCGCGCCGAGTGGTGGCTTTTAAACCGGGTCAAAAACTGAGGAATACGATAGAGACCTATGCTGGATCAAGGACACAATAAAACCTTACCCCCGATTCCCGCCAAGCGCTATTTCACCATCGGTGAAGTCAGTTCCTTGTGTGATGTAAAACAACATGTACTGCGCTATTGGGAAAATGAATTCGATAATTTAAATCCGGTTAAGAGACGTGGCAATCGACGTTATTATCAACGCAACGATGTGATGATGATTCGCCAGATTCGCAGTTTATTGTATGATCACGGTTACACCATCAATGGTGCCCGGCAAAAACTGAACGGTCAGGTAGAAGAAAAAGAGGCCAGTAAATCCTACCAGGTAATTCAACAAACCGTGCAGGAACTGGAAGAAATTCTTACTATTCTAAAATAAAGCTCTTTTGCCTCGACTTATTGGGCCTTGCCTACGCAGGCCGGTAATCGGCGTCTTTGATAAAAATCCTGCCTCATCGAGATAAAGTTTAACCACAAAGAGCACGGAGATCACACAAAGTACACTAAGGATAAATTATTATTTATTTGTGTGCTTTGTGAAAGCCTTTGTGGTTGAAACAAAACCATTATTGTTTTATAAGCTCGTGCATGACGGATGTTGCGCTCGGATAAATCATTTAATCAATTCTAAATCTTTCCTAAAATGAGTCAAAGGTGTTAGAATACGCACCTGGTTTCGGAGCGTGGCGCAGCCTGGTAGCGCACCACAATGGGGTTGTGGGGGTCGGAAGTTCGAATCTTCTCGCTCCGACCATTTTTCAGTCAGCATTGCTGTTCAAAACACTACACAATCCGTCTAAAGGAGATGAAGATGAAATCACCTGTGCGAGTCGTTGTTACCGGTGCCGCCGGTCAAATTGGCTATCAACTTTTATTCAGAATCGCTGCCGGCAATATGCTCGGTGATGATCAACCGGTTATTCTACATTTATTGGAAATCCCACCGGCGATGCAAGCCGTGCAGGGCGTGGTCATGGAATTAGAAGATTGTGCTTTTCCTTTATTACATGGAATCGTTGCCACAGACGATGCCAATGTGGCCTTTAAAGACGCTGATTATGCCCTGTTAGTGGGTGCCATGCCACGAGGACCCGGCATGGAGCGCAGTGATTTACTCAAGAAAAACGCTGAAATTTTCTCCGTGCAGGGTAAAGCCATGAACGACCACGCCAATAAGGACATTAAAGTGCTGGTTGTGGGTAATCCGGCTAACACCAATGCCTTAATTGCGCAACAAAATGCACCGGACATTGATCCCGGTCAGTTTACCGCCATGGTGCGTTTGGATCATAACCGTGCGCTGGCACAAATGGCCAGTAAATTATCCGTGGGCACCCATGAACTCAGTAACATGACCATCTGGGGTAACCATTCATCCACACAGTATCCTGATATTTCCCAGTTAAAAGTCAACGGTGAAGACATTAAAGACATTGATCAGAACTGGTATGAAAACGATTTTATCCCAACCGTACAACAACGTGGTGCGGCGATTATTAAAGCCCGTGGTGCCTCCAGTGCCGCCTCTGCGGCTTCAGCAGCCATTGACCATATGAAATCCTGGGCCCTGGGTACGCCTGATAATGATTGGGTGTCCATGGCGATACCGAGTGATGGCAGTTACGGCATTGAGCCCGGTGTTATCTTTGGTTATCCGGTGACCTGTAAAAATGGTCAATACAGCATTGTCCAAGACCTGCCAATCAGTGATTTCTCACAACAGCGAATTGATGCCACCAATCAGGAATTACGCGAAGAACGTGCGGCGGTCGAGCACTTATTTAGCTAAACAGTTTATTTATGACCATGAGCACCGCCGTTGTTTTATAAACATCAGGCGGTGTTTTTTTATATTTTAGGAGTTAATCATGATATCAGCCAATATTCCACAAACACCTGCGGTCAGTAATGAGCCGATTAATGAATACCGTCCGGGGAGCGATGAAACCATTGCCTTACAAAAAGCCATGGATGAAATGGCCAACAGCCACACTGATATTCCCAACATTATTAATGGTCAGGCGGTTAAAACCGATGACAAAACCGATGTTACCATGCCCCATGATCATCAGCATGTCTTAGGTACATATTACAAAGCCGATAAAGCCATTTTAAACCAGGCAGCCGATGCCGCGGTGAAGGCCCAGGCTGACTGGGAACGCTTACCCTGGCAATCCAGAGCAGCGGTGTTTTTAAAAGCCGCCGATTTACTGGCCGGTCCCTACCGCAACATCATTAACGCCGCCACCATGCATGGTCAGTCGAAGAATGCCTTTCAGGCTGAGATTGATTCGGCCTGTGAGTTAATTGATTTTTTACGTTTTAATGCTGAATTTTATGAAGGTATTATGGCAGAGCAACCCGAATCCTCACCGGGTGTCTGGAACCAGCTCGACTGGCGGCCTTTAGAAGGCTTTATCCTCGCCATCACACCCTTTAACTTCACCGCCATTGCCGGAAACTTACCGGCGGCCCCGGCGATGCTGGGCAACACGGTGGTTTGGAAACCCTCAGGCACCCAAATGTTGTCAGCGCATGTCATTATGAACGTCTTTAAAGAAGCCGGATTACCCGATGGTGTGATTAATATGGTGGCTGCGGATGGTCCTGTGGCCGGCGAGGCTTTACTGACCCGCCCGGATTTAGCCGGTGTGCATTTCACCGGTTCAACGGGTACCTTCCGTCATATCTATAAAGAAATTGGTAACAACATCGATAATTACCGCTCGTATCCGCGGATTGTCGGTGAAACCGGTGGTAAAGACTTTGTCTTTGCCCATCCCTCGGCCAATCCGGTGGCTGTCGCTACTGCCTTATCCCGCGGTGCCTTTGAATTCCAGGGCCAAAAATGTTCAGCTGCTTCACGGGCTTATTTACCTGAATCTTTGTGGTCAGATATTAAAAACCAACTGGTGAAAGACGTTGAGTCGTTTAACATGGGCAGTACCCGTGATTTTGGTAATTTTATTAATGCGGTGATTGATGAGCCGGCATTCGATAAAATTAAATCTTATATCGACCACGCCAAACAGGCCGATGATGCTGAAATACTCGTTGGTGGCGGTTGTGATAAAATCACCGGTTACTTTATCGAACCGACAGTCATTGTCACCAGTGACCCCGGTTTTAAAACCATGGAAGAAGAAATCTTCGGCCCTGTATTAACCGTTTATGTCTATCAGGATGATGATTTTGAAGAAACCCTAACATTATGTGATGAAGGCTCTATGTATGCCCTGACAGGCGGCATATTCGCCCAGGATCGTTATGTGATTAACCACATGGCCGATCGACTACGTCACGCTGCGGGTAACTTCTACATCAATGACAAACCCACCGGCGCCGTTGTCGGCCAGCAGCCCTTTGGTGGTGGTCGTGCCTCAGGCACCAATGATAAAGCCGGTAGTGCTTTAAACCTTTACCGTTGGTTATCACCCAGAACCATTAAAGAAACCTTTGTACCCCCCACGGATTACCGCTATCCGTTTTTGGGTTAACTTAAACAGAATAGGGGACTTAAAAGGCGGCCCAATGGTCGCCTTTTTTATCATTAGTTGGGTGGTCTTCACTCAATTTAAAGTTTAAAATCCGAGATCTGCTGTTTTTGGACAGCGTCCTTTTTATAAATTAATTTATTCCGTGAATTAGCGTTATCCGATTTGAATTTAATTAAGCACATAAAATGATATGAAAAAACTATTAATTATTGCCCTGATTATATCTTTGTTTTCAGCCTCCATATTTGCCCAGACGTCACCTTTGAAACAAGTCCCAGGTACCGGTATTTTTATGCAATCACCACAAGGCTTTACCGCGTCGAAACGCTTTGCCGGTTTTGAACAGGTGGACACCATGTCTTCTTTGATGGTTTTGCCGTTAAAGGATGTTTCATTGGATGAGGTCGGAAAACAGATGTTTGCTGAGTCACAATTAAAAAAGCAAAACATGACGATGCTGGGTCGTGAAGATTTGTTATTTAATGGTCGGATGGTTGGTCTGGTTTTCTTACAACAGCAAACAGCGGCCGGCGTGGTGGAAAAAATCGTTCGTTTAATCGAGGGTGATCATGAATTGGTGATTATAAACGGCATTTACTTAAAGTCACATAAAGACCAGGTTTATAAACCATTACGGAGTGCAATTCTCAGTGCTGAATGGCGTGATGTACCGGCCCCCACCGGTTTTGAAATGGTGGACTTTACGTTTGATGTTGCGCCGGGCTGGGAAATTCGTGAACCCGGTCAGTTAGGTCGGATGGTGAAGCTATCACCTGTTGATGCACCTAAGCACAGCACACCCATGGACTGGCCGCTGGTGATTGTGGCGCCTTCATTGGATGATCGAACCGTTGATAATTTGCGCGCGAGCAGTATTGAGATGTTAAAAAATGTTAAAGGCTATAAGTTTAAGTCGATTCAATCGGAACAATCGCGTCAAATCAATGGCTTAAAATCTTATTTTATTAAAAGTAATGGTACGGATATTGAAACGTCAGAACCTTTAAGTTGTTGGCAATTACTTATTCAGGGTGAAAATAATAAAGGTTATTACAGAATGCTGGCCATTGGTAATGACTTAGAAACCGATGCGAAGCAAGTTGTCGCAGATATTATGGAGACTTTTACGTTAAAATAATAGAAAGGACATCTTAATAGAACTCCAGTTAGTGTGTAAAATAAGTGTCAATTTACTAAACCACAGTAAATTGCATAATATGTGGTGCTGAGATTAGCCCAATCCAACAAACGTGCTTTAATTAATAACTTTACAATTGCACTTTAACCTCGAATATATCGGATAATAGTGCATTAAAGCGATATAAACACGATATTAGCGAATAAAGTTGCATTATTTGAAAGATAATCATCAGTTTTTAATGAAAATGGCAAAAAAATAGCTGAGTTTTATACGTATTGCCCCATCAATATGGCTAAAATGCACGTTTAATAAATTGTTAACTGTCTCTATCTATGAAAGTCGTAACTTGGAACTGTAATGGGGCACTCAGACGAAAGCTTGCAGAAGCAGATAGCTTGCGAGCTGATGTCTTGGTGGTTCAGGAATGTGAAGATCCTGCGCTGTCGACCCCCGAATATAGAGAGTGGGCCGGTTCTTACCTGTGGGTGGGCGAGTCAAAAAGTCGCGGCATCGGCATTTTTCCGAGAAACGGTCATCGAGTCGAAAAGTTAAATTGGAGTGGCAGCTTTTCCGTCCCTGGGCTTTTCAGCAAAAGTGAAACACTGAACTGGAGCACGGAAGATCTCAGGCTTTTTCTCCCTTTCACTATCAATAGAGATTTCATCGTGCTGGCCGTCTGGACGAAGGGGCGCAATGAAGAAGCATTTGGCTACATTGGGCAATTCTGGAAGTACCTTCAGATTCACCGTGACGATCTTAGCGGGCCAAAGACAGTCATTCTCGGAGATTTTAATAGCAATGTGCGCTGGGATAAGCCGGACCGCTGGTGGAATCACTCGGACGTAATTGCCGAGCTTAGTGAGATGGGGTTCAAGAGCCAGTATCATCGAGTCTTCGAGGAAGAACAGGGCAATGAGACCAGCCCGACATTTTTCTTGCAGCGGAACCGCGAGAAGGCCTATCACATTGACTACGTTTTCACCTCGTCAGACGTTGCCGAAGAATGTAATTTGCAGGTCGGTCAGCACGACGAGTGGATTTCAATAAGCGACCACGTACCGCTGACGTTGAGCATCAACAGTTAACAATCGGCTGCACAGCGACCGATTTTCCGCCGCTTCGCGGCTCCAAACCGGCGCGTGAGCCGGGCGTTAAATGCTTATGAGAACTTTCCAATTACATAACGATGACGGAAAATCCATTGGGTTTGAGATCTCAAATTCTTTCCTTTCATCAGGTGGCATTGCTAAGTTCATTCACCGAATCAAGGGGTGTGAAATAGTTGGCAAGCAGAGATGGTTTTCAGCAAATGAAGTTCATGTTCGCTTTTCTTTTTCAGGCAAGCGTTTTATCGTTTGGGAACCTTTTGGTGATAATAGTCGCCTATGGGTTGGCCCACAAGATGGTGAAACAGTTACACCAGAGACCATTGACGAACTGAAATCGAAATTTGAGGCTACAAGCAGATTAGGGATATTGCGTTGAAGTTGGCCGCATTTAATAATGCAAACCAGTCTGACGGCGTTATCGGAGACGCTTGCGTGGCTCATTTTGCGAGTTATCAAATTGTAGAGGTAAAAAATCAGTGAGTTTAATATTCAGAATGATCTATGTGCTATTGGCATCTTTTTTTAAACCAAGGTTACCGGTTAAACACCCAACCAGTGACCTCTCTTTTCGTGTTCTTCCCAATGATATTGATATCAACCTGCATATGAATAACGGTCGATACTTAACCATTTGTGACCTTTCGAGAGTAGATGTTTTTATTCGATCAGGATTGGCCAAATGTATGATTAAAGAAAAGTGGATGCCTGTAATTACAGAGCATACCATGAGCTATAAAAAGCCTCTTGGGGTTTTTCATAAGTATCATGTCAAAATGGAAATTGTAAGTTGGGATGAAAAGTCATTTCATATGAACCACACTTTCATTTCTGCTAAATCTGGTAGGGTTCTTGCAGAAGGAACTTCCAAAGGTAGTATTGTTAGCAAGCAAGGTGTGCTACAACCTGAACTTGTTATGAAACATGTTGAGCAACAGGGTGCAAAACTCACATAATAATCACATCAAAACCATTATTAAATATCACATTTTCAACATCAGCCAACTCAACAGCGCCGATATCACACAACGCACTGCCATCAGCATCCCCGTCTTGCGGGCGTGACTCACCCCGTTGATCAGTATCAGCACACAATAAGTCATCACCTTGATCAATAACTGGGCTACCTGGTAAGGGTCTGTACGTCAATGTGGGGCCGCCATAATATGCCAAGGGTTCCAGCATGGGATCGGCCACAGTAATGTGTCCCACGGGATTGTTTACACCACAACTGCCATCGTGACTAGCCCAATAAATCGCTACCATTTGTAAAGAGAGAGATTTCATCATGAAAGCATGCTTTCATGATGTTGCCTGGTGAATTCTGCCGGTGTCAGCATATTCAATCCACCATGTGGTCTTTCATTATTATATTCATCTCGCCAAATATCAGCAATCATTTGTGCTTCTGATGGAGATGTGAATATATATCGATCTAAACAACCATACCTAAATATGGCATTAAAACCTTCACCATAAGCATTTTCCCAGGGTGAACCGGGTTTGATGTAGTGGGTTTTTATGTTGTTTTGTTTTAGCCATTTTTGTACGGCTTTTGCGACAAACTCAGGGCCGTTGTCTGAGCGTATAAATTCAGGTTTACCGTATATTTGAATGAGCGTTTCCAGTATCTCAATAACACTACCTGATGTGATTGAACGGGCACAGATCGTTGCTTGGCTTGACCTTGTAAATTCATCAACAACAGTTAACCATTTTAATGTTCTACCTTCTTCAGTTTGATCATTCATAAAGTCATATGTCCAAACGTGGTTAGGATATATGGCTTTGTTGACCATGCCTTGTGAGATGCCCACACGACGCTTTATAACCTTATTCATCGGTAGCTGTAGACCGTGCTCCCGCCTTAAAATACGTACTTTCTCACGACCTACTGGAAAATTATTTTCCTGAAGCTTAACGTGAATCTTACGGTAGCCAAAGGTCTCATGCTTATGTGATAAAAAGTGTAATTTATCAATCATTTCTCTATCATCTTTTTTGTATACTCGGCGTTTTGTTGATCGTGCCAAATCCATAATCTTGCAGGCTTTACGTTCACTGACGTTGAATTTATTTTCTAAATGCTCAGCAGCCATCCTCTTTTGGCGAGAGCCTACCACTTTTTTGAGTTAACCTCCTTGAGCATCTCAATATCTAAGGCTTGATTGGCAATGATGGTTTTAAGACGGCGGTTTTCTTCGGCAAGTTGTTTCATTTTGCGGACATCTGAAACAGCCATACCTGAATACTTTTGCTTCCATTTATAAAAGGTGGACTGGGCTATGTTCTCACGCCGAATAATATTTGCTGCATTACCTTGGGTTTCAGCTTCTTTCAAAATTCGAACGATTTATTCTTCTGTATATCTTTTTCGTTTCATTGGTTTGCTCCAAAGTTAAAGTTATTATACTCTCTTTAGCTTTGGCAGTGTTTATGGGGGGCTAGTCATGGTGATGACTTTTTTTATGGGTTATTTGACCTGTTTTTTCTTTGTTCGCTTGCGCCATCCCATGGCACAATTGATTATGCCGGCGACACTTAATTTGATGTTGTCTGTTACCTGTTTGACTATTTTGCATTGGCTGATTGGTACGCCAGAGATTATCTTGACCATAATGCCTGCATTGATTGTGGGCTTTTTGTTTTGTCTATTTAAAACCATACAACTAAAGAGGAAATTAAATGATGAGTGATACAAACAGGCGGGTGTTGAAAGTACGGGATAAAAAATGGGTGAATCAAGTGGCGTCTTATATCAGCCAAAAGCGTATAACACCCAACCAAATATCCATTGCCAGTGTGTTTTTCGCTGTATTGGCCGGTTTTGCTTTAGCCCGTTTTGGCTTGGTGCACCATGTTTGGCTGTTGTTGGTGTCTGCTGTGATGATTCAGTTGCGGTTATTATGTAATTTGTTTGATGGTCTGGTGGCGATTGAAGGCGGTAAAAGTACAGCTTCCGGTGAATTATTTAATGATGTGCCGGATCGAATTGCAGATGTGATTATTTTGGTTTCTTTGGGGTATGCGGCCGGTGATTATAATTACGCTGTGACACTTGGTTGGCTGGCTGCTGTGTTATCGGTGATGACTGCTTATATCAGAACTTTAGGTACCAGTCTCAATGCACCCACCAGTTTTGCCGGACCTATGGCTAAGCAACATCGTATGGCCTTAGTTACGTTGGCCTGTTTATTGGCGATTATTGAGTTTCATGTGTTTGACAGTGGGTACAGCTTATATGTGGCTTTGTGCTTGTTGGTGGCGGGCACCTTGATAACTGTTTTCCGACGGGCAGGTTTAATCTATCAATTTTTAGAGAATGCACATGATTGATTTGTCAGAATTTGACTTTTTTCATCCGGTTTACCTAACGATGGCTTTGGTATTGGGTGTTTTGGTGTTTGCACATATCACCAGTTATTGTTTGGTTAAACTGAATAAAATTAAATCACCAGAAGAATTACTTTTACGGATTAAATCTTGGTGGTGGATAATTGGTTTACTGTTTTTTTCTATCTTATCGGGTTTAACGGCCAGTATCATATTGATTGCTTTCATAAGCTTCTTGGCGTTAAAGGAATATTTATCCATTGTCCCAACTCGCCAATCAGACAGGCGTGTTATATTTTGGGCTTATTTAACCATACCGATTCAGTATTATCTTGTAAGTATTAATTGGTATGGTTTATTTAATATATTTATACCGGTCTATGTGTTTTTAGTGTTATCTGTGCGGATGGTGTTAACCGGGAAGAACAGTGGTTTCATTCATTCGGTGGGTGTATTGCATTGGGGTGTGATGTTAACCGTTTATAGTGTCAGTCATGTGGCATATTTACTGGTGTTACCCATTGGTGAATTAACAGACACGGGGTTTGGGCTGATGTTGTTTTTGATTATGATGACGCAGCTGAATGATGTTTGCCAATATTTATTTGGGAAGTTGCTAGGCCGTCGTAAAATTATCCCTGCGGTTAGCCCGAATAAAACTTGGGCAGGTTTTATTGGTGGCGTGATATCTATCACCATTTTGTCAGGGGGTATCGGCCCATTTTTAACGCCGATGGACATTCAGTTTAGTGTTTTGGCCGGTTTTGTCATTGCTGTGACCGGTTTCTTCGGTGACGTAACCATCTCTTCGGTTAAACGTGACTTACAAATTAAAGACAGCGGGCAATTATTACCGGGGCATGGTGGTATCTTGGATCGTATTGACAGTCTGATGTTTACCGCACCTTTGTTCTTCCACTTTGTACGTTATTTTTATGCATAAATTAAATCGTTTAATACAATTATTGTTTTTTGCTGTGTTGGTCAAGCCGCTGGTTTTAATCATTTTAGGTTTAAATATAAGAAATAAAAAAGGCTTACCGATGGAAGGACCTGCGGTAATAATGGCTAATCATAACAGTCATTTAGATACTATGGTTTTAATGAGCTTATTTCCGTTAAGAAAGATGCATAAAGTCAGGCCTGTGGCAGCGGCGGACTATTTTTTAAAGAACCGCTGGATGGCGTGGTTTTCTTTAAAAATAATCGGCATTATTCCACTTGAGCGAACCGGAAAAGCCGATAGAGACACCTTATTTAATGAATGTCATGATGCTTTGGATAAGGGTGAAATTCTGGTGCTTTTCCCTGAAGGCAGTCGTGGTTTACCAGATCAGATGAGTACATTAAAAAAGGGTGTGTATCATTTAATTAAAGACAGAGATGATGTTTCTGCTGTGCCAATAGTTATGAACGGGTTGGGTTTTGCTTTACCCAAAGGTGAGGGCTTATTGGTGCCGGTTAATGTTGATGTGATTGTTGGTCAGGCCATCGATCACTCGCCAAATGCGGATGTTTTTATTGATAGCACAACAAAAGCGTTTACTCAGTTGAAAGAGTTTTGTATTACAAAGCAGAGTTAGACAAGTCAGATTTGTATAGAGGTGATTCTTATTTTGACAGAACATGCTTTATAAAGTAGGCCGTTAATTGATGAAAATAAAAAAAATAAAAAAAGTTTTGATTATTTTTTTAAAACCGTGGTACATTATGCTCAAATCATATTAATTAAACGATGACACATAACAACGACAATTTTTCTTTTATTCAAAAAGCATTGATTGGAAACAGTGCAGTGGTTGTTCGTCGTCGCCGTCCGGAAAAGACAATGGAGCTCTTTGGCTAGACGCGTGATTTAAAGAAATATTTTAAAAACCCGGCCAAAGAGCCGGGTTTTTTTATACCCGGTTAATTTGGCTTTATTCAGGACTGAACATGATAAAGCATTTTTTAACCACTGAAGATTGGTCACAAACACAGCTAGACGTGCTTTTGGCTGATGCGAATCTCCTTAAGCAAAATCCAATTCAAAGTCATTTGAGTCATAAGTCGATGGCTTTGCTATTCTTTAATCCATCGATGCGAACCCGGACATCATTTGAACTCGGCATCCAACAATTGGGCGGTACAGCCATTATTTTAGAACCGGGTCAAGGTGCATGGGGTATTGAATTTGAACCCCATAGCATTATGGATGGAGATGCGGAAGAACATATTAAAGAAGTGGCCGGCGTCTTATCTTCCTATGTTGATATGATTGCTATTCGTGCTTTCCCTGCCTTTAAGGATTGGCAGATTGATCGTTTAGATCACAAAATCAAAGCCTTGGCAGCACATGCAACCGTACCGGTTATTAATATGGAAACCATTGTTCATCCCTGTCAGGAATTAGCGTTGATGATGACCATCAAACAACATTTTAAAGTGGTTAAGCGCAAGAAATTTCTTCTAACCTGGACATATCATCCGAAACCACTGAACACCGCCGTCGCTAATTCCGCCTTACTGATAAGTAGTAAGTTTGGTATGGACGTGACCTTATTGTGTCCCAATGAGAATTATTTATTGGATGAAAAATACCTGACAGCCGCCAAAGCACAATGTGATGAACATGGTGCTGATTTTACTGTGTCCCATGACATTGAATCAGCTTATGCAGAGGCTGATTTTGTGTATGCGAAAAGTTGGGGCGCTTTACCTTTTTATGGTAATCCGAGCAATGAATTTGAACAACGTAAATACTTTAAACACTTTAGGGTTGATGGTCAGAAAATGGCACTAACCAATCAAGCCAAATTCAGTCATTGTTTGCCGCTTCGACGAAATATTAAAGCCACTGATGAAGTGATGGATGCGCCTTATTGTGTGGCGTTAGAAGAAGCAGAGAATCGATTACACGTACAAAAAGCCATGATGTTGAATCTCATGGGTCATCAATTAAAACAATCATAAGAGAGAAGATTTCATGAATAAAAAAACAATTGTATTGGCATTTTCCGGTGGTTTAGACACCAGTTACTGTTTGTATCATCTCACGCAGCAAGGTCATGATGTTCATACTGTATTTGTTAATGCCGGCGGTGTTGATGCGGACGAAGTTAAGCGAATTGAAGAACAAGCTGAACGACTGGGTGCTCATCAACATCATTGTTTGGATGCTCAGCAGAATATATGGGATGAGTTTGTTAAACCATTGATTTGGTCGAAAGCCAAGATGCGAGATGAATATCCTTTACTATGTTCAGATCGCTACGTGATTGTGAAATTATGTCTACAGCTGTGCGATCAATTGGGAACGTCTTATTTTTCACATGGGTGTACAGCCATGGGTAATGACCAATTCCGCTTTGATCAAACAGTTCATTCACTTGGCAAGTATGACATTATTGCGCCAATTCGAGATTTACAGGCTCAAGTTAAGGGCCATATTCGAGATCATGAGTTACAGGTGCTTAAAGCAGCCGGTTTCGAAATGTCCGGTCAGCATAAAAAGTACTCCATTAATGAAAATATGTTGGGTGTGACCATATCAGGCAGCGAAATTGATGCGTTTCAAGCACCCGGTGAAGACAGTTTGCATTGGGTTAAACCGAAAGTTGCCTGGCCGGATAAAATCTTAGATTTAGAAATTGGTTTTAACCAGGGAGTGGCCACTCATTTAAATGGAGAAGCCATGGCAGGTCCGACACTTTTAAAACAGTTAAACCAGCAACTGGCTCAATATGGAATAGGCCGTCACATTTACACCGGCGATGTCAGTATTGGATTAAAAGGTCGCATTGTTTTTGAATGTCCCGGTATTGATGCTTTGATGCAAGCTCATAAAGCCTTAGAAGACTTGGTTAATTCAAAACTGCAAAATGAATTCAGGGGAGATGTTTCAAAACGTTGGGCAGATCTGGTCTATCAAGGCTTTTTCTACGAACCCCACAAACAAGATTTAGAAGCTTATTTAAGTAGTTCGCAATCACATGTAACCGGAAAGGTTTCCTTGAGTACTGAGGGTGGTTGCTTGTTGGCGACATCAGTGGATTCTGACTTTATTATCCAAGACCCACAATCGGTCTATGCACAATCCGCAGCCTGGTCACCACAAGAAGCCTTGGGCTTTATAAAACTAACAGGGCAAAGTGCCACGCTGGTCAATCAGGTTAGGAGACAGTCATGAATCAAACTAAGGTTTTACAAGCAAGCAATAACAGCAATAAAAATGCCTTTTTAGCGATTAAAAAACACCTGTCTTTCCTTATAAGCTGTGATACTTGTAACCCACCACGAACAATTCGATTCACAGATCCTTTGTTTGTTGGTCTTGAAGCTTATTTTAAAAGTCAGGGATTTACCGTAACAATGGCTGATTTCGGTGAAGGGCACGTGGTATTTTATGCCGTAAGAGGTAGGCCCAAGGTATTATTTAATGTTCATTTAGATACCGTTCCTGTGTCTGATGGTTGGCACTATGATCCTTTTAATTTGACTGAATCTAAAGGTCGTTTTTATGGTCGTGGTAGTTGCGATATCAAAGGTGCGGCAGCCTGTTTAATGGCGCTGGCTGAAACACAAGAGAATAGTAAAGAGTATGATATGTCTGTGCTATTCACAACAGATGAGGAAGGTCTTGATAGTTGTTGTATTAAACATTTTATTGATGCCCATGATTTATCCGGATATCAACAGGTCATTGTGGCAGAACCCACTGAATGCCTGGCGATTACTGAGCATCGAGGTTATGTATCGGCTCACGGTAAATTTAAGGGAACCAGTGGCCATTCCTCTTCTGTAGATGCGTTGACAGGAAATGCAGTGCATCAGGCAAATCTATGGCTAACTGATGCGTTGACAATAGCACAGCAATCTCAAACAAGTACAAATCCAGCGGGTATATGTTTTAATTTGGGTTACATTAAAGGCGGTGAAAAAAATAACATGATTGCTGAATAGTGTCAGCTTGGTTTTAGTGTTCGAGTGCCTGCCGGATCATCATCAACGACAACCTATAATTCATTAATTAATGTTAATCAAAGTGGAGCGACATGGCGTTGCTCACTAATGGCTCCGGCTTTACCTGAACATGCCTTTGGCAACCAAAAATCCATTGATTTTTGTCAGCAACATGGACTCGAACAAGGTAATCCTGTTGATTTTTGGACCGAAGCCTCATTATTTAATCAGGCGGGACTTCCTGCATTGGTATTAGGGCCAGGTAACATTGCCCAGGCACATACAGTGGATGAATGGGTGGCTATCGACCAGCTGCTTAAATGTTATGCAATATATCAAGGGGTTATTCAATGAAAAGCAGCAAATATAATACACAAACTAAACAACAGATTATACGCAGTGCTCTGAATCAATTAACCCATAGTCAGGAAGCCAAACATTATTTAAAACGCTATCAAAATCATGATGAAATGAACTTTGCAGTGGTTAAGGTGGGTGGTGGTACTTTGGCGGATGAATTAGAGATTCTGGCTGAATCTTTGGCTTTATTATCTCACTTGGGGTTAAATCCCATTGTTATACATGGTGCCGGGGTGCAATTGGACAAAGGATTAGCGCATGCTGGTATAAAAACTTCCAAAAAAAACGGCATGCGTGTCACAGATGAAGCTTGTATGAAAGTCATTAGGCCTGTTATGTATGATGTTAATCATCAATTGGTTCGCGCCTTGGAACAACAGGGTGTTCGGGCTTACGGTGTGGTGCATGGTGTCTTTGAATGTCGATATTTAGATCAACAAACGTATGGCTTAGTGGGTGATGTTGAAAAAATTCATTTGTCACCCATAAAACAAGCGATTCAAACAGGCTCTATTCCGGTGTTAAGTTGTCTGGGAGAAACGGCCAGTGGCCAAGTGCTGAATATTAATGCCGATGTCGCCACTCGGGAGCTTGTGTGGAAAATTCATCCGCATAAAATTATTTTTGTGACGCCAACCGGTGGCATACTCGATAATAAAAGTGACATTATTTCAGCGATTCAGTTGAATAATGATTTTGATTATATGATTCAACAGCCTTGGTTACATTCAGGCATGAAGCTTAAATTACAACAAATTAAAGACATGCTAGCACCTTTGGATTGTGGTCACTCAGTTTCCATTACTTCTAGCAAGAATTTGGCTAGAGAACTCTTTACATACAAAGGTGCCGGTACTTTTATCAATATGGGTGAAAAAATCAATGAAAGTTTGGAGTTGGATCAGTCAAATCTGTCTTTATTGCATGCCATTTTTGAAGATGCCTTTGGACGTACTTTTAAGACTGACTTTTTATCTAATCTGAAAATAAAAAAAATCTATTTGGCTGAGTCGGGCAGGGCAGCAGCCATTATCTCATCGGGCTTTCGTAATCACGCATACTTACATAAATTTGCAGTTACTAAAGCGGGACAGGGTGAAGGTTTGGCAGCCAGCTTGTGGCAACAGATTATTAAAGATTTCCCTCAGTTATATTGGCGATCCCGGACAAATAATGATATCAATGATTGGTACTTTAAACAGGCGGATGTGTCGGTTAAATCAACAGCTGGCGATTGGGTGGGGTTTTCATGTGGTTTATTCCCGGCGGAATCATTGGAGTGCATCCAACAGGCTTTTAAGGTTGATTCGGGCTGGCAGTCGATACAGGAACAAACAACTGTGTCTATTCAACAGAATGTAAAAGAGGCGCACCATGTCTAAACGCATAAAAGCTGCAATTATTGGTGCTCGGGGTTATGTGGGCGTTGAGCTGATAAAACTTTTGGATTTGCACCCAAAAGTTGATTTAAAAGTCGCTTTTTCAAGGTCTTATGAAGGCCAAAAGGTCAGCACTGTGGTCAGTGGCTTTTCTGATAATCAATTAGAGTATCAATCAGATGATTTGAATGTTTTGCAAAACATGTCATTGGATGTGATTTTTTTGGCATTACCTGATGGTATAGCTAAGAGGCATGATGACTTGTGGCGTTTCATGGCAAAAGATACTGTTATTATTGATCTTAGTGCTGATTATCGTTTTGATAATAATTGGGTGTACGGGCAGCCGGAAACCAATAAACATAATCTAAAACGGGCTAAAAAAATCGCTAACCCGGGATGTTATGCGACCGGAATTCAAATGGGTTTAAAGCCTTTACTGCCATACTTAAAAGGCACTACGCATGATGTGCCCACGGCATTTGGTGTTTCCGGTTATAGTGGAGCAGGGACTCAGCCGTCCAATAAAAATGACCCTGATCGATTAGCGGATAACTTATTGGCCTATAAGGCCACAGGACACACTCATGAAAATGAAGTGAGTCATGTGTTACAACATACGATACGATTTATGCCACATGTGGCCGCTCATTTTAGAGGTATTCACATCACTTTGTCAGGTCAACTTAAGGCGCCAATGTCTGAAGAAGGAATGTTGGCGCTGTTTAATGAATTTTATGCAGATCATACACTGATAAAAATCCAGTCCAATCCGGCAGAGATTCAACAAATCAAAAACAAGCATCATATGATTATGGGTGGGTTTACAGTATCTAAACGTGAGCCCGGACATTTTGTGTTCAATGTATGTTTAGATAATTTATTAAAAGGGGCAGCCACTCAGGCTGTGCAAAACATGAATTTAGCATGTGCACACGATTTTCAGACACAATGCTTTGAAGGTATTAATTATGAGTAATAAACATATTAACAATAAAAATATTCAATCTGTCTTGTGGTCAGGTGATCATCAGGATATGGATGATGCCGTAATGCGATATTTGGCCGGTGATGATATCTGCTTGGATCAAGCTTTATTTTTATATGACATAAAAGGGACGGGGGCTCATTTAGTGGGTCTGGCTGACATTGGAATAATATCCGATGATGAATGTAAACAGTTTTTAGCTGCACTGGAGCAATTGAAAAATGCATTTTTGACTCATGAGTTTGTATTAGACCAACGGTTCGAAGATGGCCATTCAGCCATTGAGTTTTACTTAACGCAGGAATTAGGCGAGTTGGGCAAAAAAGCCCACACCGGGCGATCAAGAAATGATCAGGTCTTAACTTGTTTGCGGTTATTTATGAAGGATCAAATGGGTTTGTTAAAACATGAGGTGGCTGAGGTTATTGAGGCTTTGTTATCTCTTGCTGAAGTTCATGAACATACCTTGATGCCGGGTTATACTCATTTACAAAGAGCCATGCCAAGTACTGTGGCAGTATGGTTACTAGGTTTTGCTGAAAGTTTACTGGATAATTTACAGCATTTAAATCATATGATGGATTTAATTGATTCTTCTCCCTTGGGTACGGCGGCCGGATTTGGGGTGCCTTTACCCTTAGCGCGTCAAACCACCGCCTCAGAAATGGGGTTTTCTCGGGTACAAATTAATCCGGTTGTGCCCAAAATACACGGGGAAAATACGAATTGATGACTTTGCATAGCTTGTCTTACCTTATGTCAGATGTTCGAAGATTTTCTTGGGATTTAAGTTTATTTATGAGTAGTGAGTTTGACTTTATTAAACTGGCTTCTTCACACACCACAGGTTCTTCTATTATGCCTAATAAGAATAACCCGGATATCGTTGAGATGATGCGGGCAGGTTTGTCTGTGGTTGAAGGTGCAATCCAACAAACCCAGTCTTTACTCTCATTACCCAGTGGTTATCAAAGAGATTTACAGTTAAGTAAAGAACCGATATTAAAAGGCATGGAAATGACTCGTCAAACATTTGCCTTGCTACCGGGCTTGTTAACGGCAATGCATTTTAATCAAGATAAAATGACTGCAGCCATAACACCTGAAATGATGGCCACAGATCGTGCTTTAAAGAAAGTTCTGGAAGGCCAATCGTTTCGAAACGCTTACTTAGACTCTAAACAAACGGTTCAATCTGATATGACGGCTGAACAATCCGTTGCTGAACGGGTTTCATTAGGCGGCGCAGCCAATTTAGGTCTTGATGTTCTTAAAAAACGTTTTGGGTCATTGATTGATTAACATCCGAATATATTTACATTACCATTATGATTATCATTATTAGGGACATGGTTTTAGCCTAAATTTAAACTTGGAAATAAAAACAATGCGTGACAAAATAACATTATTTAAATGAGCTGAACATTTTGATTTACTTTACCGAGTTTCAATTAGATACCGATCAAAAAGAATTAAGGCAGGGTAATGAAACAGTTGATTTAACCAAGAAAACCTATGATTTGCTGTTGTATTTGGTTCAAAATCCACAACAGGTTCACAGCAAAGAGACTTTAATTGAGCATGTTTGGCATGGTCGTACAGTCAGTGGAAACACCATTGACCAAACAATATCCAAACTACGTAATGTGCTTGGTCAGTATTCGTCACAGACCTACATCGAATCAATATATGGCCAAGGGATTAAGTGGTTGCCAGAAGTTGGTTTAAACTCATCAAAGCATACATCTAATCATAAACTATTAATATATTTCTTTATTAGTTTTTGTGTACTTGGTGTGGTTGCCTATATATGGTTGCAAAAAAAAACCACACACAGTAGATCATCAGCAGCCATTATCGGTTTTATTTCAACTGAGTGAAGATGACGTTGATTGGGAAATAAAATCAGCCAGTCAGTTTTTAAGACAGTTATTAACTTATTCCGGTAATTCAATCGTGAAGAATATTGATGACCGGCCAATGTTTGTATTGTCAGATGATTTTGTTGTCAATCAACAAAAACTGATACCTGATTTAACCATTATAAAAATTAAACCGTTATCAGAAGAAGGTAATATGACCTGGCTAATTGAAGTTTTACAGGCGGGTTCATTATTACTTGAAGCTCAAGTGACCGCTGACAGTTTTCAGTCGCTTTTAACCAAAAGTGCAGATATTTTAATAAAGCAATTAAATTTATCGATGTCTGCCGTGATTGGCTTATTGCCTGTTCAAGATTTTGTGATGGACTTATATGTTCGAGGTTTGCAAAGCCTAAAGGCCAATGACTTAAATAAAGCTAAGCAAAAATTTCAATTGGCTGTCAATGAACAATCTAACTTCTATCTAGGACGATTAAAGCTCGCTGAAACACTCAATTTGTTAGGTCAAACTGAAGAGGCTTTATCTAATTTAGATACTTTATTGCAATTGAAAATACCTGATGGCATTTTAGTGGCGGCAACAACTTTGAAAATGCGTATTTTAAAAGTGAAAGGTGACTACATTAGTGCGGCAGAAATTTATCAACAATTGAATCAAGATGATATATTGGCGCCTGCTGATATTTGGTATAACGCGGCTCATGAGTATGCTGCCATCGTTCAATTTCTTAATAAACCTCAAGAAGCGTTAGCAATTTACGATCGGTTTATTGATGATGAATTGTTAATAGAAGATGTGGCTTTATTGGCGAAAGTCAGGGCTTCAAAAGCCAGTTTATTACAGCAACAAGGTGATATTGAAGAGGCCGTGATTGAATCAGAACAAGCATTGCAGTTGTATGAATTAAATCAAGACCTTATTGGCGTTGCGAGAACTTATTCATTGCTGGCACGTATCGCCAATCAAAAAGCAAATTATCCTTTAGCAGAGCAGTATCTTCGACAAGCTCATAAAATTACTGAATCAGTGGGTCATAAGTTAGGTGAAGGCGCAGTTTTAAACGAATTAATTTATGCCTTAATGTTACAAGGTAAACTCAAAGAAGGCTGGGAATTAACGAATCGTTTGTTGGCCATTGGTACTAAATTAGATTATTCAGCGATGTTAATGGCTGCGTATCAAGCTTATTATGAAATGTCTCGGCTTCAGTCTAACTGGGAATCAGCCACACGATGGTTAGACAGTTATCAGCAGTTGGCTCATGATATCCAGGATCAACGACGAACGGCCAAGGCTGAACTTTTCCGAGTTAATTTGTTGTTAGATCAGGACATTATTGACGGAGTGCCTAAAAAAATATCGATTGTTCAGAACCACATAGATCATAGTGATGAACGGCTTATGCAACCTGCTTTGGATGTTTTTAAGGCCCGATATTTATGGCTAAAAGGGCAACAGAATCAAGCCTTGGAAACATTATTAAAAGCAAAACAAAAAGCAATTGAAGTGGCTGATTTTGAAACCATTATCAATGCAAATAATAATTTAGCTAAATTTTACTTACAGCAAGATAAATCACAACAAGCCTTGAATGTTTTATCTGAATCGGAGGCGTATAAACCGTTTGCAATACCATATTTATTCTTAAAAGCGAAAGCTCAATTTAGGCTAAATCAGCCAATCGATGCGTTAAATTCGTTGCTGACATGTCAACAACAGGCGCCTGAGTTGTGGGGTGTTAAAGAGCAAAATCTCCTGCATGATGTTAAGAAAAGCATTAATTAAACAAGGGGATACCCATCTAGACGTTCTTTTTTGCCTTTCGCTTTAATTAACGGTCAAATTGTCTGAGCATATCGTAATCAATCAGGATTTCTTGTTCGTGAATGGTGAATTCGCCGGTTTGCATTTCTTTGACGTAGTGTTTTAGGGCGGTGATGTTAACCGGGAAGGCGAGGTTGTCCCAGGGGATGTCATCGGGTAGGAATAATTTCGAATCTGAAGTTTCGGCGCCTGCGCCAAAGTCGGCTGAATCTAACTGAGCGCGGTAATAGATGTGCACCTGGCTGCGCTGGACAATACTATAAACGCCAAATAATTTGATATTTTTGACTTCGGCCAGAACTTCTTCTTTGACTTCACGGATGGCGCCATCGAGGCTTGATTCACCATTTTCCAAAAAGCCGGCGGGTACATTCCAGCAATTCTTTCGGGGTTCAATGGTGCGTTTGCCCAATAAAATCCGGCCTTCGTGTTCGATGATGCAGCCGGTGACAATTAAGGGATTTTCGTACTGGACATAGAAACAGTTCTGGCAGACGGCGCGCAGTTTGTCATCGCCTTCGGGTTGTTGGTATTTAACCTGATGTCCGCATTGATTACAGTATTTTATACTCATAAATATTTGACCTGTTTAATAATTATTGGGGTTCCAGTAGTGCATGGATTCGCAGATTCGAATGAACGATTGATAACGTTTTGCAGTTATTTTACCATCAGCAACAGCCTGAATAACAGCACAATCCGGTTCGTGACTATGGCTGCAGTTACTGAATTTGCAGGTCCCCATAAAATCCTGAAACTCTCGAAAGCCCCGGGCGATTTCGATGGGCGTTAAGTGCCATAAACCATATTCCCAGACACCCGGAGAATCGATCAGGAAGGCCGCTTGAGATTTATCATAGTAAAGCTGAGTAACGCTGGTGGTATGAGCGCCTTTGCCGGTTTTTTTGGCTAAATCACCGGTTTTTAAGTCCAGGGCAGGGAACAGCAAATTACTTAAACTGGATTTACCGACGCCGGATTGACCCGCCAGTAGACTGGTTTTACCCTGCAGCGACTGTTGCAGTTCTTTGATGGTATCGATTTGTTGGGTGCTGGTCATAAAAACCGGATAACCCAATTGCCGATAATTGTGAGCGGTGTTGATAAAGTAGTCAGATTGTAAATCAATTTTATTGAATACTAAAATCGGTTGAATATGATTTAATTCAGCAGCCACCAGATAGCGGTTAATAATATCGCGTGTGGGCTCGGGAGAAACCGCCATAATAATCAATACCTGATCGACATTGGCTGCCAGATGTTGTCTGCGGCCATGACGGTCAGCCCGGCTAAACACCGTATCTCTGGGTAAAATTTGATCAATGCGGTAGTCATTTTGGTCTTTACTGAGGGCAACGTAGTCACCACAAATGGGTTTGAGCTTACGATTAAAAAAAACCTGGCGTTCACTGAAGTCAGACAGATCGATGACCGTGGCAGTTTTTTTCTGGGTGGCGATGATTCTGAATTGTCGCTGCATGCAGTTTTGGCTCATTATGGGCTGATAATGCATTATACAATAGTGCTCTATAAAGGTTAAAATGTCTGTTTTTGACTTGAGGACGGATTGTGCGCTCTGAACACAACTTAATCTGGATTGATCTGGAAATGACGGGTCTTAACCCGATGAAAGACCATATCATCGAAATTGCCACCATTATCACCAATGCTGATTTGGAAATTATCGCTGAGGGTCCTGATATTGCCATTAACCAGCCGGCAAAAATTCTCGAATCCATGGATGAGTGGAACACCGAGCACCACAGTCAGTCAGGGTTATGGCAACGGGTATTGGATTCCGATATTTCTGTGCGTGAAGCCGAGCGTATTACCCTTGATTTTCTGAAAGAGCATGTCGCCAAACACAGTTCACCCATGTGCGGTAACAGCATCTGTCAGGATCGCCGATTTTTAGCACGGTGGATGCCGGAACTGGAGAACTACTTTCATTATCGGCAGATTGATGTCAGTTCCATTAAAGAGGTGATTCGTCGCTGGAACCCTCAGTTACTCGATGGTTTTAGCAAAACAGCTCAGCATCTGGCAATGGCAGACACCGAAGAGTCGATTAAGGAGTTACGTTATTACCGCCAATTTATGGGTGAGGCAGGCGGCCATAAAAAAACCACCGACTGAGCGGTGGTTTTTATATTCAATAATAAAGCTTAATTAAGCGGGCAAATGGTTATCCAGAACATCTTTTAACGCCTTTTCAGTGACCGGCTTCACCAGATATTCTTTGGCACCCTGACGCAATCCCCAAACGCGGTCTGTTTCCAGTTTTTTGGTGGTGACGATAATCACCGGGATATGGGCAGTGCGTTCATCTTTACTGATTTTTCGGGTGGCCTGAAAACCGTTTAAGTCGGGCATCACCACGTCCATCAGAATTAAATCCGGTAATTGTTCCCTGGCTATTTGTATACCTTCTTTGCCATCTTCTGTGAGAATGGTTTCATGACCAAGCTTTTCAACAATCTTTTGCATGCCGTAAAGCTGAGAAGGAGAGTCATCGATAATTAGTATTCTTGCCATGTTATTATTCTGTTTAAACCCAGCATTATCATAATGAAAACAGGGCGTAATTGCAAAACATAGTTGCTTTACCCGGCTAAAAGGCTGTTTTTAAATGACCAACGGAAGCAGATGAGAAAAAAGGGTCAATAATTGTCACAAATTGACCCATTATCAGCCGATTTATGGCGTCGTTAACTTGAGGATTGTTTGTGATTCTTCAGCTAATACTGTGACCTTATTACTCACATAATCGCTAACACTGGCATCACCACTGAGACTCAATCGCGCAGATAAAATGACCTGCGCAAAGTCGCTAAGTCGTCGATTCGGTGTCAGGTTGTGCTGGTCTGTGAGTTCTATGGATATCGGCCAGTTAAAGGGCGGAGCCACATCAATGGCCGCCACAGGCATGGGTGGACCTGATTCACTTTTGGCAGAGACAAAGAGCCGGGTGGTGGCGGGGAATTGTTGTTTTTTAATGGCTTCATTGGCTTCAATGGTCACCTGATAAGACACTGATTCATTTGTTTCATTGGCTTGATTTTCAGAGGTACCGTCGGCCACTTGTGACTGCACTAAAGGTGGTTTGTTTTGCTGACCACGTGCCTGGTTTATTTGTTTGATGATGGTGGCTTTAACATTGTCATCGTTGATTTTTTCTATCAGTGAGGTCCATAGGCTTTCTGCCTGGGCGAAGTTTTGTTGTTCATAAGCAATAATGCCTTTTAACCATAGGGCTTTCTGGTGATTGGGGTCGGCCTTTAAAGCCTGATCAATGTATTTTTGCGGCTCGCCCAAGAAACTGCCGGTGTTATTTTTAAACGCCACCGCTTCAGCCAGTTCAGTCAATATATTGGCATTATTAGGTGCCAGTTCATTGGCTTTCTTAAAAGTGGTGACCGCTGCATCATAATTCTGCAAACGCATCATGGCTCCACCGTACAGCATCTGACCTTCTAAGTCATTGGGGTTGTCCTTTAAAGACTGCTCTAATTGTGCAAGTGCCTCTTCAATGCTGGGTGGTTGCTGTGATTGTTGAGGCTGAGGCGGAAATAAAAAAGCATTAAGCAGCAATCCGGCAGGTATCAAAACCAGAAGTAACCACAAGGTGGTTTTACTGTTTTTTGTGGACTGTTGGTTTAATTCACTCAGGGCTTTGATGTAGGTATCCTTTTGCGGCGGATTTTGTTTTATTTTACTGATAAGCCAACGTTTTTGTGACTGTTTGTTTTGACGCCAGAGTAGCCAGCCAAAAAGCAAGCCGATTAACAGTGTAATCGCCGTGTATGTCAACCAAGGGGTCATGATTGTTTTTTCCTGATGTTATAAATAAGTATGCCGGCACCGAGCAGTAGCACCACAAA
Organism: uncultured Marinicella sp.; assembly: GCA_947502925.1. Taxonomy (GTDB): domain Bacteria; phylum Pseudomonadota; class Gammaproteobacteria; order Xanthomonadales; family Marinicellaceae; genus Marinicella. Next base: position 50,798 of record CANNBS010000002.1, read on the forward strand.
GGGCGAAAACCAGAGGACAACTGTACTGGTGTTTAAGGGCGGGTTATACGTGACGAAATCGCCGTAACGTTGCACCATGTAGGCCAAAATGGTGTCCTTATCCTGACCATTCATCACAAACTCAGCGACCTGGTCTTTCAGGTCTTTGGCCAGATCAGCATCAGAATCGGCTAAATTTTGATTTTGGCAAACCAAACAACGCAATTCTTCTGTTAATTCCTGGTAAAGTGCTCGTTGCTGCTCGTTTTTAAAGTCATAGACTTCAATGGCGTTGACTTGGCCACTGATGATGAATGAAATGATGATGAAGATAATTCGCATGGTCATTTTAATTGGGCTAATTTGGGTAAAATTTCATTCTGTACATTGTCGGGGGTTAATTCGCCGACAATTTTATGGACGATAATGCCGTTGGCATCAATTAAAAAGCTCTCAGGCGCGCCGTAAACACCAAAGTCTATGGCCACATTGCCTTTGTAATCAACCAAAATTGTATGGTACGGGTTACCCAGTCGATTGAGCCAGGCATCGGCGTTTTCAAATTCGTCTTTCCAGTTTAGTCCCACCACTTTAAGTTGTCCCGACTGGGCTAAATCCGTAACCACCGGATGTTCATACAGACAATTTGGGCACCAGCTGCCCCAGACATTCAGCAACCAGGGCTCACCCAGAAAATCTTCTTCACTCATGGTGCCTTCTTCATAAAGTTGAGGTAACTCAAAAGCCGGTACAGGTTTACCAATCAAGGGAGAGGGTACTGTTTCGTTATGAAAACCCATGTTTAAAAACAATAGGGTCACTAATCCCACAAATAGGGTTAAAGGAATAAGGGTGATAACAATTTTTTTCATGATAAATTCAACTGTTGTGCCATAACCTGGTCGCGTTGTTTGTCTTCCTGGCGCTTGATCCGGGCACTGAATAATCCGATGATGGCACCCGTGAGCATTAAAATACCCCCAAACCACATCCAGCGGATCAGCGGTTTTATGTAAATACGTACCGCCCAGGCACCTTCTTTATTCACCGCTTCGCCCAGAGAAACATAAATATCTTTGGTCCAGCCGACATAAATGGCGGCTTCTGTCATGGGCATTTGTTGTTTTGGGTAGAAGCGTTTTTGAGGGTTCAGGGTGGTGATTAAGCGATCACCTCGACGCACTTCCACATGACCTTGTTGGGCTTGGTAGTTTTCCTGTTTAACACGATCGACACCCAGGAAAGTAAAATCATAACCGCCCACCTGTTTAGTGACACCCGGTGACATCAATATGTCCTGTTCGATGTCCTTATGTTCAGTCATCGACATGGCAAATAAAAACACAGCCACACCAATATGTGCAACACTCATGCCGATAAATCCGGCGGTGGCGCGGCCCGGTTGTTTTAGCCATTGGCCGATGGTGGCGGTCAAGACCCACAAACCACCATAAATGCCGGCAATGGCACGGATATTCAGTGGTTTAAATACAAACCAGACGATTAAAGTCAGTAAGGTGGTGAGAATAAAATAGGGCAGCAGTTGTTTGACCGCGGCCATCATATCATCACGGTGCCATTTAAGCTGACTGCCTAAGGGCAATAGCACCGCCATCGGAATCATCAGCACAAAAAACATGAGACCAAAGTAGGGTGCACCCACGGATATTTTTTTACCCACGGCTTCGAAAATCATCGGGAATAAAGTACCCAGTAAAACTGTAAAAGTGGCGGTGATAAATATCAATGAATTAGCCAGCAACAGGGTTTCGCGTGAATTTAAGTTCAGCGTGTCGCGTGATTTAAGTTGGTTTGCCCGAAATGTATACAGGGTTAATGCTCCACCTGAATAAATCGCCAGTAGCACTAAAATAAAAATACCACGAAAAGGATCAGCCGCAAAGGAATGTACCGAAGTGATACTGCCTGAACGAACTAAAAATGTACCCAGAATACATAAACTAAAGGCGATTATCGCCAATAACACTGTCCAGCCTCTGAAGGCATTTTTTCGTTCACTGACCGCTTGCACATGTATCAGGGCGGTTCCTGCAAGCCATGGTAGGAATGAAGCGTTTTCGACCGGATCCCAGAACCACCAGCCGCCCCAGCCGAGTTCGTAGTATGCCCACCAGGATCCCAAAATAATACCCATGGTGAGAAAAGCCCAGGCGATATTGGTCCAGCGACGTGACCAGCGAATCCATTGTTCGTTAATTTCACCGCCAATTAAAGCCGCCACGGACAAGGCAAAAGCCACCGATAACCCCACATAGCCAAAATAGAGTAATGGCGGGTGCATAATCATGCCAAAATCCTGTAACAAGGGATTTAGGTCACGCCCATCAGCCGGTACCGGATAGATGGTCTCAAAAGGATTGGATGCGAATAATACAAAAGCAACAAAGCCCAAAGCAATAAAACCCAACACTGACAGTACCCGCGAAATCTGGCTTAGCGACAGCGACTGGCTGTATTTAGCCACCGCTGAAATCCATAAAGCCTGTACAGTGACCCACATCAAAATCGAGCCTTCATGCGCACCCCAGGCAGCGGTAATCCGATACCGGAGCGGTAATTCCAAAGATGAATTTTCAGCCACATAAAGAACCGAAAAATCCTGTTGGATAAAGAGCACCACCAACATCACAAAGGAAGCCATAACAGTCAAAAATAACACATGTGACAAAGGCCGTGCGGTTAGCATCAGTGTTTGATTGTTTCTGGCATAGCCAAGCATCGGCAACACGGTTAATGCGGTGGCCAACAGTAAGGATAGTACCAATAAAAATTGTCCAATTTCCGGTAACATCTTATTGCTTATCCTCCGTTTGTAGTATGTCGCTGACTTCAGGCGGCATGTAATTTTCATCGTGTTTAGCCAGCACTTCTTCAGCCACAAATAACTGGTCGTTTTGCATATAGCCTATGGCAACCACGCCCTGACCTTCGCGGAATAAATCGGGCAATATACCTTCATATTCAACCTGAACATCTGCATTATAGTCGGTCACGGCAAACAGCACTTTTAAACTGTTTTCAAGTCGCTGTAAGCTGCCTTCTTTGACCATGCCGCCTAAGCGAAAACTGCGGTTTTCAGGGTAGTCATTCTGGCTGACTTCGGTGGGGCTTTTAAAAAACATAATATTGTCCTTAAAAGCGGTCAAAAATATGGCGGTGGCCACGGCCACACCAAAAATCACCAAAGAAATTAAGATTAAGCGGCGTTTACGGGTGGGGGTCATGATTGCTGTCTCCGCTGTCGGGCTTTCACCTGACGTTCAAGCTGCTTTCTTTGGCGGTGAATACTAATAAAATCCACCGTCAGCATCAGCCCGAATAAGGCCATCGAGCTCCAGACAAAAAAATTATACTTGCCCATATCCAATAGTGTTAGCATATTAACTCTCAATCAACTGTTTAGTCACCCATGATTTCTTTTGTTCAGTGCGCAACAGATAATTGCGCGCCCGATGCAACATGGAATATAAATAATAGAATTTAGTGGCCAAGGCCATCACCAGCAAAGGTCTTAACATAGACCATTCTTTAATGCCACTGTTCCCGCCCATTATGGAAATACTGGCACCCTGGTGAATACTGGTCCACCATTCAACTGAATAGCGGATAATGGGTAGATTTATCAGCCCAATAATCGCCACCAGTGCGGCTAAGCGTGCGGCTTTGCGCGGATCATCATCATAAGCACTGTAAATACCCATGACGCCAATATATAAAAACAACAATATTAATTCAGAGGTCATACGGGCATCCCAATCCCAATACGTACCCCACATGGGTTTGCCCCACAACATGCCGGTGAGTAAGGTGAGGGCGGTAAACAGTGCGCCGATTGGGGCGCTGGCCATCATCACCGCTTCAGCGACTTTCATGCGCCAGACAAAGGCAATAATACCGCAAATCCCGATAACCGCATAAATAAACATGCTCATCCAGGCTGCCGGAACATGCACAAACATAATGCGGTAAGAATCACCCTGCTGATAATCAGGCGGTGCATAGAACAGACCGTCGATTAATCCATAAATGGTTAATCCTAATGCCAGAATGAGTAAGGGTTTTAACCAATATCCCGTGATTCGGTAAAAGCTCGGTGGTGAGCCCATTTCATGATAAAACTTAACAATTTTGTTCATGGTTTTTAAATTACTCCAAATTAACCTTAATGGCGGCGGCTGCGGCTAAAGGTGCCAGGGTCAGGCTTAACACCAAGCACCCGGCCAATAATGACAAATGCCCGGCTGGTGTGTTGCCTAAAGTGGTTTCTAAAACGGCGCCGGCGCCAAAAATTAATACCGGTGCAAGCAGTGGCATAATCAACACACTGAGCAGCATGCCGCCGTTTTTCAGATTCATAATCAACGCCGAACCTACGGTTCCCAGTAAACTGAATATGGGGGTGGCTATTAATAAAGACAACATTAATACGCCATAGGCATCGCCCGGTAAATGTAATAACACGCCAATCACCGGCGCAAATAAAATAACCGGTAAACCAGTGGTCAGCCAATGGGCTGTTGCCTTGGCCAGGACAGCCATTGGCAAAGGTAATCCAGATAAAGCATACAGGGCTAAACTGCCATCTTCATAGTCATCCTTGAAAATATTTTCTAAGGTAATCAGGGTGCTGATCAGCGCCAGTATCCAGACCACGGCCGGAGCAATCTTCTGTAAGGTTTGGGCACCGGCCCCCAGGCCCAGCGGGAACATGGTGACAATCAGTAACTGAAACACCAGCGGCTGATAGATATTTGATTTTTTGCGCCAGGCCACCAGCACATCACGCTGCAACAATATCCAAAACTTCATGGCCGCACCAGTTGAATAAGGTGATTGGCTTTCTGGTGAATACGTTTATTATCGTGGGCGGTGAGCAGGGCTGCACCACCGTTTTGGATGTGCTCACTAATGGATTCATACAACCAGTCGCAACCGGCCACATCTAAATTAACAAAAGGTTCATCCAATAACCAATAGGTTTTATTAAGAATCAATAACCGGCTTAAGGCCAGGCGTTTTTTTTGACCGGCTGACAAATCACTGGCATGGTGATACTCGTAACCGGCTAAACCCACCTGATCCAGAGCTGCTGATATCCGGGTTTCATCACTGCGTACACCATTCATGGTGGTGGCAAAATTCAAATTCTCAAGACAAGTTAAACTGGCTTTATTGCCCAAATAATGACCCACATAATGACTCTGCTGGAGCCAGTCATCTAAGATATGTTCGCCGTTAAATTCAATCCCACCCTGACAAAAAGTCCCCAAACCGGCCACTGCTTCTAACAAGGTGGTTTTGCCTGAACCATTCTGACCGGCCACCACAGCCATTTCACCGGGTTTTAACTGCAGATCAACCGGGGCAAATAAAGGCTCACCGCCTTTTTGACACTGGGCGTGTGAAATATGTAGAATGGTTGATTGCAAAGCCTTATATGGGTTTGAATTATTGTGGGTCATTTTAGTTTCAAGCGCCCTGAAAGTAAAGATATGGCGGCATTATACCGCCCTTTAAAGTTCTTGACTTTGATATGTGTCAATACCAAAAATTAGTTGTTTTAACTGGTGCCGGTATTTCTGCGGACAGTGGTCTTGCCACCTTTCGTGATGGTGGTGGTTTATGGGAAAATCACCGCATTGAGGAAGTGGCAACACCCGAAGCCTTTGACCGCAATCCGGCATTGGTGCATCGTTTTTACAATGCACGGCGTGAGGCGGCGGCACAAGCCGAGCCCAATGCCGCTCATCAATGCCTCGCTGCGGTTGAACAACAATCTAAAGACTTTGTTTTAATCAGCCAGAATGTCGATAATCTACATCAGCGTGCAGGCAGCAAAAACCTTTTATCCATGCACGGTCAACTGAATGAATGCCGCTGTATTCAATGTCACTCCATTAATGAGATACATCAAGATTTGACGGTTGAAAGTGTTTGTCCGAATTGTCAAAGTCCTGGGTCTTTACGCCCCAATATCGTTTGGTTTGGCGAAATGCCATTACACATGGATGAAATTATGGCACAACTAATGGGTTGTGATTTATTCGTCGCCATTGGCACCTCGGGAACGGTTTATCCGGCCGCCGGATTTGTAGAAATTGCCAAAAGCCATCAGGCTCATACCGTGATGCTGAATTTAGACGGCACCGATAATACGATGTTTGATGAAGTGATAACAGGTCAGGCTTTTGAAGTGGTGCCGGCGTATTTTTATGATGAACTGGATTTCAAGCGATAGTATCTGTACTTTATGGCGTGGTGTCTATCTTATAAAGTTATCACCACAGAGGCACAGAGGTCACAGAGTTTTTATGGTCAGTTATGCTGGGACAAGCCCAGCAACCATTGAGCATCCAACTAATCCTTAAAAAGATAATTATTGTTTAATAAGAAATAAAATTTGATGTGTCATTGGGATGACGGTGTTGGGTGAAATTAATTGTCTGTGAATTCTGTGTACTCTGTGTTCTCTGTGACTCTGTGGTTAAACTGTACTTCTAAAAGACACTTGTTACCGGCCTGCGCCGGTATGGCGGTGTGATGCTTTGCATCAGCACCTTATTTTATTAACCACAAAGTTTACTCAGGTTTTCACAAAGGACGCTCAGTTTAACTTTTAATTATTTTACTTTGTGAGCTTCGCGTGTACTTCGAGCTCTTTGTGGTTAAAACGCACTTCGAACATGCTTAAAGACGCTGGTTACCGGCCTACGCCGGTATGGCGGTGTGATGCTTTTTATCAGCACCTTACTTATAACTCTTCCAGTTCAATCATTTCTTTAAGCAAGGCCACATCATGCAGGCGGATGGTTTGTTCTTTAATGCTGATCAGGCCTTTATTTTGGAGGGATTTCAGTGCCCGTGAGAAGGTTTCCGGTTTAATTGACAAGCGTGATGCAATATCTCGTTTCGGAACGGCCAATTTAAATTCACATTCGTTGCCGTTTTGTTGTGATACCTGCCCCAGAAAATAGTCGACCATTCGAAAAGAGGCGTTGTGCAGGGTTTGCTTATCCAGTTCTTTGACCATCCAGTGCAGCCGCATGGATAAGTGGCTGAGCATTTTGAGGCACAATTCGGTGGAATTCTTCAGTAAATTGAGCAGTTTTTTACCATCTATCGAAACCAACACACTGTCTTTAAGGGCAGTGGCAGTCACCGGATATTTGGGTGCGCCGGCAAACAATACACCTTCGGCAAAAGTGCGTCCGGGCAATAAAACTTCAATAATCTTTTCTTCGCCTTTAAAGCTACCGCGGCCGAGTTTTACGGCGCCATCGTAAACAAAATAAATATGTGTCAATTCCTGACCTTGCTGAAAAATAATTTGTTCCTGACCGGCTTTGGTTAAACGCGAAAAATTGAGCACCTGATCGAAGGTGTCCGCATCAAAACCAGAAAACATCACCGATTGTTTTAAAGCCATGACCACATTGTGGTTCAGCGTTTTGTCTAACATACGATATTGAGTTTAAAAGTAGGGCATCATACCATATGACCCATTTCTGTAAGGCAAAAAAAAGCGGCCTCACAAAGAGGCCGCCAGGGTATCGCACTTGTCGAAGTGCTTAGTAAACGTCGTTCACCGTGTTGTAAATATTGAATTTACCGGTTGGTGTTACGATGCGTTCATCATCGATCACTTTTTTCAGTTTTCTGGTTTTATCATCGACCACAACAATGGCTGATTTCTCATCCATGGTGTTCCACACAGAGAACCAGACCTCGTCACCGGCTTTGTTGTATTCAGGTTGGACCACACGTTTTGGCCCTTCACCTAAATTAGCCCACTCAGCAATCGGTAACACCTCATAACCTTTGTCCAGGTTATTGATGTCAAACACTGCAATGCTTTGTGATTTGGCTTCATCCGGATTTAAAGTCGTATCAACCCACAGGTTTGAAGATTTCGGATGGGTTTTGACGAACAGTGAACCACCGCCTTGGCCTTTTAAAGTTCGCACCACTTTCCAGGCATTATCTGGATGACCTTCAGGGTCAGTGCCTAAGAAAGTAATGTTGTCATTACCCAGGGCAGAGGTGACCCAGACCGGGCCGTACTCAGGGTCATTGATATTAGCACCACGACCGGGATGTGGAATTTTGGTGACTTCTGTTAGTGCCACCAGTTCACGTTCAACAGAGTCAACCACCGCGATGCGATCTGAATTGTTGGCCGCTGTCAGGAAGTAGCGTTTTGAACTGTCCCAGCCACCGTCGTGCAGGAATCGGGCCGCACCAATGGTGGTGACTGATAAGTTTTCAACATCTTCATAATTGACCAGTAAGATTTTACCGGTTTCTTTGACGTTAACAATAAACTCAGGGTGATTATGAGAAGCCACAATGGCAGCAACACGCGGTTCAGGGTGATATTCTTGGGTGTCCACAGTCATGCCTCGGGTTGAAACCACTTTTTTAGGCTCTAAGGTATCACCGTCCATAATGACATACTGAGGTGGCCAATAGGCACCGGCAATCGCCAGTTTATCTTCATAACCTTTGTATTTAGAGGTTTCCACAGAACGTGCTTCTAGACCAATTTTTATGGTGGCAACAATTTTCGGTGGGTTCATATACATATCAATCATATCAACCTTGGCATCACGTCCAATGGTATAAGCGTATCGACCTGATGCTGATGGACGGGTAATGTGTACCGCATAACCAGTTTCCAATATAGAAACAATTTCTTTAGATTCACCATCAATAAGGGCCATTTGACCGGCATCACGTAAAGTCACCGCAAAGAAGTTATCCACATCGTAATCATGCTGTTTGGTTTTTGGACGATCTTCCGGTTTTACATGGACAACCCAGGAGTCGGTCATTTCTGGCAAACCCCATTCAGGTGGTGCCGGTGGTTCATGCTGTAAGAAACGGGCTAATACATCAATTTCTTCTTTGGTGAAATCACCTGAGGTACCCCAGTTAGGCATACCGGCGGGTGAGCCGTATGTGATTAAGGTTTTCAGATAGTCTGTACCTTTTTCACGGGTAATATCCGTGGTTAAGGGTTTACCGGTGGCGCCTTTACGTAAAACACCGTGACAACCGGCACAACGTTCGAAATAAGTCTGTGTGGCAAACTCAAATTCTTCTTCCGTCATTTGAGGGCCTTGTGAATCCACCATTTTTTTAGTGGATTTTGGATCAATACCAGAAGGTGAACCCTGGTATTTAATTTCTGCTTCACTGGCGCCAGGATGAGTCACCGGTTCACCATCAGCAACTTCTTTTTTCATGTCTTTATTGCGGATACTGGCCACTTCAGCGGCACTCACCTGATAACCGTCATTACCCCAACTGTGAGTGACGTAGGTGAGGATATTGGCAATTTGCTCGTCATTTAAATAAGACAAGTTCGGCATAACAGCATTATATTTTGTACCATTAACCGTAATTTCGCCGGATAAACCATGCAAAATGGTGCCAATGGCACGTTCTTTATCTTCTAATAAATAATCTGATTGTGCAAGGGGCGGAAAAGCACCGGCCATTCCCTCACCATTGGGTTGGTGACAGGCTACACAGTGAATGCCATATAGTTTTTCACCTTCAGCCATTTGTGTAGATAAATCGGTTTTGCCTGTGTTCATTTCCGCTTTATGGGCCGCTAAAGGGTCTTTGTCTGCGGATTTGTCGGCTTGGTCCGCGCAAGCAGGTAAGGCGACGACCAGACCGGCGATTAACAGACTTTGCTTTAGTTTAATCATGGTTATTAACTCCTGATATTAAAAATCATTGTTCCGAATTTATGTTGATAGTCTTTCAATGATGTATTTTACGTATAGATAAAATGACTTCATTGATGTAAGTCAAGCTGACTACATTAGTTTAACATCTAATCACCACTGGTACGAGTAAGACATTGAAAAATAACGTGAAGATTGCGTTAATGCGTTGATAATGGGGTCTTCTGCATCGAAATTACGGACTTGTTGCCATTGCCAGTAGGTCTTGTCGGTGAGGTTATTTATACTGAACTGTAATCTTGATTGTGGCGTAAAGTGGTAACTGGCCATCCAGTCAAAAACCGCATAACCGGGCGTTTGAAACAAATCTTCCTGGGTTAAATCAACTTCATCCTGTGCCGCACTAAAACGACCATACAACCCCATGTGCCATTTTTTTGACGCGCTGGTCCATTGGGCAGACAACACCGCTTTGGGCGGTGACACAGAATTGAGGGGCTGATCGTTGGTTTCATTCACACCTTTTGTCCAGGACAGGGCAGCGTGGGTTTGCCAGTGCTCATTAATAAACCATTGGTGATCAATTTCAAAGCCGTGAATACGGGCTTTGGCGATGTTTTGTGATTGAAATAACAACGCCTGGGTTTCGGGGTCAATCCCCAAAGGTGCACGGGAAACAATCAGGTCCTTGTATTCGTTATAAAAGCCGCTAAGGGTGAGTCTCTGATTGGGTAAAATTAATCGGTAACCGGCTTCATAACCATTGGATGTTTCGCTCTTTAAATCAGGGTTTGGAATCGAGCGATAATTAAACAGAGCGATGTTAAAACCAATATTGACATCTTCAGCCGGTGGTGCCCGAAAGCCCCGCACATATTGGGCATAGACACTGCTGTAATCATCAATCTGATATAACAAGCCTAATTTAGGTGAAAAATCAGATTCATCAATATCAACCACTTCAATGTCTTCGGCGTTATTATCAAACAGGGCATCCCGGGAGGGATCCAAATCATAGCGATCAAAACGCAGCGCAGGAATCAGTGTCCATTGATCACTTAAATCAATTTCATCATGAACAAACACACCAATTTCTTTAACATTGGTGAGCGGAAAATCCCGGAATGGAAATACCTCGCCCAATAAAATATTCGTACTGTCACCGGTGTTTAGATTGGTTTGCAGCGCATCTCGGTATTCGGCGACATCTGTTTGGGTGATTTCAACACCATAAATAAGCCGGTGTGACCAGCCACCGGTGTTAAATTGCTTGGTGAAATTGGCTTCCATCCCCAGCGCTTTTTGTTCAAAGCTAAACACACGATCTTGTCGCAGCGGTGTGCCTCGGCGTGAAAAACGATTTTCAGCGGTTTTTTGTAAAAACTCGGTGTTGCTGTGATAAAGCCGGATTAATCCATCATCTGCCCAGCCCTTATTGAGCATAAAATCATAGGTGGCGCTTATTTTTTGGGATTCACTGCTGTCATCACCGGCCAGTGCGGTGGTGTTGGCAAAACGACCCTGGCCGATAAAAGAATGGATTTGGGTGGTTTGATCGCGTTGTTGGGCCTGTACATTAAATGACAGCTGATGCCCCGGCGCCACATCAGTGACCCATTTACCAAAAACGGATTGCTGATCCCAATCGGCATGATCATCTGCCAGGGTTGTGGGTCTTTGCAGACCTTTGCCATCACGTTGGTTAATATTAAATATCACACCATTGTTCTGGCCATTCCAGGCATGGGTGTAGGTACCATGCCGGCCATTATACTGACCATTAAAGCCCACTCTAATCTGACGCCAATGATCACCCGCACTCATCATATCCTGTGGATTCCTGGTGTGAATACTAACAATCCCGCCCAATGCATTACTACCATATAGAGTGGAGGCAGGACCTTTTAAAACTTCAATACTTTGAATAACAGAGACATCCGGATATTGCGTCGTGGCGAACGAATACGAGCCAATATCAAAAGCTTTAGCATTAGGTACACCATCGACTTCAACCGCCACCCGGTTACTGCCAATGCCGCGAATATTAATGCCTGAAGTACTAAAGCGGTTACCGGCTTGTTCAATATTAATATTGGTTTCGTAACGCAAGGCCGCCGCCATATCTTCACTTTGGGTGTTTTGGATCTGTTCGGCACTGATGATGGCCACATCAGCAGCCACTTCCTGTAAAGCCCGTGCCTGTTTATACGCGACCACAATCATCGGACTTAAATCGGTGGTGTCATTTATATCCTGGTTAGCGGTGCTGTCGTCTTGCGCATTTGTGGTTGATGTCATTAAGCCCAGAATGACAACTAAACTGAATTTTTTCATCACTTTGATTAAATTTATAAAGTGATACAGTTTAACGGATTTGCTTATTTATGAAATGACATTTGTCAATTTGTGTCTTTTAAATTCGATTAGTCTGAGGAGATGTTGGCTTAATTTCATACCGATGGATAAGGCCCGTGTCTCATCCGGATCCAATGCCGCCAAAAAGTTTTTTATATACAAACCCAATTCCGTGTCACCCTGGCTGTCCAGTCGACGACTAAAGAACAAACCATCGGCATCATCTTGTTGGCTGACCAGTTGTAATAGCGTATATACATCGGTGGTCAGGACTAAATCAGCTTTATTATTGCGATCAGATACCTGTAATTTATTTTGATGAAGCCGCAGGGCAAACTGGATGTAGGCATCTTTAATATGGACATCAATGATGCGGTCTTGTAAAAAGTCCAGGGCATGGTCTTCTAATGCAGGCTTAAAAAAATGATTCAGCGCCTGTTCAATAATTCGATGCTGAATTATTGGCGGCATCCATTTCAGTGGTAAGGCCAGAGTTACCGGCATCTGTGGTGCTTGGCTTAGCGCTGCTGCTGGCTGTTTTTGATTTGAGTCCATAGGTCATCAATATGTTGTTTAAATTGCTTAGAATATTGTATCGGGCGTCCCCAGGTGCGGTTGGTCTCGGCCGGCCATTTATGGGTGGCATCGAGGCCCATTTTTCCGCCCAGACGGCTTTGGGGGCTGGAAAAGTCCAGATAATCCACTGGTGTTTGTTCTAAGATAAAGCTGTCTCTGGCCGGATCGGCACGGGTGCTGATGGCCCAGACGACATCGGACCAATTACGCACATTAATATCTTCATCTGTGACAATGATGTATTTGGTGTATGAAAATTGCCGTAAAAAAGACCACACCGCCATCATTATTCGTTTCGCGTGGCCGGGGTATTGTTTGCGGATACTGACCACCGCCATGCGATAGGAACAGGCCGCCGGTGGTAAATAGAAGTCGACTATTTCAGGGAACTGGTTTTGTAATAAAGGAATAAAAAGTTCATTGAGCACCGAAGCCATCATGGAGGGTTCATCTTCACCAGGATGCCCCATATAACTGGTGTGGTAAAGCGGGTTATCTCGAAAGCTCATGGCTTCCACAGTAAACACCGGAAAATTCTCAACAGAATTATAAAAGCCGGTGTGATCACCAAAAGGGCCTTCAGCGGCGGTTTCATCCGGTTCAATATAACCCTCCAAAACAATTTCAGCCTTTGCCGGTATGCTTAAATGTGGGTGCAAATAACCCGGCGTGATTTGTGTTTTGGCGCCACGTAACAAACCGGCAAAATGATATTCACTTAAGGTATCCGGAATCGGTGCCACCGCTGCCAGTGCTGTTATGGGGTCAGCACCGATTACCACCGCCACCGGAAAGCGCTCGCCTGGATTTGATTGTTTAAAATCATTGAAATCTGTGGCACCACCCCGATGCGCTAGCCAGCGCATGATCAGTTTATTTTTTGCGATGGGTTGTTGACGATAAATACCGATGTTCTGACGTTTTTGGTACGGGCCTTGGGTGATGACCAGTCCAAAAGTCAGCAGGGTACTGACATCCTCCGGCCAACAGGTGGGTAAGGGCAGTAAGCTTAAATCCACATCCGAGTTTTTAAGCACATTATTTTGGCAGGATGGCTCATCAACCAGTCGTGGGTTAATATAACTCAGGCGTTTGAAATTCTTCGCCAGATCATGGCTCTGTTTTAAGTTGGTTGGTAATTCAGGTGATTGCAGATAGGCCAGTTGTTTTCCGAGATCCTTGAGTTGCGCTTTATTCTTTAAGCCCAGAGCTTTGAGCACCCGTGCTTCGGTGCCGAATAAATTAGCGATCACAGGCATACTGTGGCCACTTTTTAATTGATTAAATTGTAGGGCAGGGCCTTGTTCCTTTAAACAGCGGTGACTGATGGCGGTGAGTTCATAGTCTAAATCAACCGGCTGATTGATCTGTAATAAATCTTCACCAAGACCGCCTAAAAAATCCCGCAAGCTGTGAATATGCTGACTGCTATGCGAATCCAGGGCATGGGCAATAATACGCTCAAATTTCATGATTAGTCACTGATTAACCGCCACCCAGTTTTTACCGGCTTGCTGGTGCCAGTAACCGTTACTGATGGGGTGAAGGGAACATTTGGCTAATTTTTGCTGGGCTTTTTCGATACTGAGTTGTTGTTTTCTGACTGCGTCAAAAAGATCAATCACTTCAAAGCAACGGTTCTGCTGTGGGCTAATACGCAATATATCCACAGCTGGATCATTGACAGCTTCAATGAGATTCTGGATACTGCCTGATTGGGTCTGGATACCGTTAATGACCAGAAAATCTTTATGTTCCTGGGTTTTCATGGCCAGACCATCGGGGTATTGATCGCAGATAAAGCCACATTGATCTTTACTGCGGTTATGGGTTCGGGCAGTAAAACAGCGGGCAGAATAGGCCAGCGATAAACGCCCCCAGGCGGGTAGTTCAATTTCGATACCGCTTAAATCAAAATCATGTAAAGCATTTTGGTTATGTTCGTGGGGTATAACCCAACGTGTTAAACCCAATGATTTAAGTTTATCTAAACTGCGTTGGTTATAAATATTTAAAGAACCACCGGCGATAAACTCAGGTTTGGTGTAACTGCTGCGTAGTTGTAGCGCGGACATGTCATTGGCTTCCACGCCAAAGTAATTTTGTTGGCAGATTTTGGTCATCACCGATAATTCAGAGGCCGCTTCCACCAGGGCTAGGGTCGATAACACCACTTCTTTACCGGCAGTTTGTAAATTTTTACCAATTTCCAACCAGTCATTTAGGCTCAAAGCTCGGCGTTTACTGCACACCGTCTCGCCCAAATACACCACATCAATCGGTGATGTGGCCACATGCTGATAGAATTGTTCAACAGATTCCCGGTCCCAAAAATAAGGAATCGGTGCCAGGGATAATTTTTTATGGGTTTGTTCAATCATTGCCAATCCCGATAATAAGCACCTAAGGTGGTTTGTTGGCCTTCGGATAAATCCCCCAGGGTTTTATTCCAGCTTTCTTTAACACGATAAGATTCTGATTTGGCCAGGCAGTCATCAATGGCCGCCCGCATCACTTCAGTGACCTGCCGCACATAGGCCGGACTGCGCTGCCGGCCCTCGACTTTCACCGCGGCCACACCGATGGCTTTTAATTCGGCTAAAATGGATAAGGTGTTTAGACTGGTCGGTTCTTCGATGGCATAGCCAATGTGGTCGTTGACTTCATAACGGCCTTTACAAATCACAGGATAACCGACGGAATCATCTTTACCCACCTGGTCAATCAAAATACCATTGAGACGGGTTTCTAAATGATTATCGGTGTTTTTCCATTCGACAAATTCAGCCGGCGAACAGGCGCCATGATTATTCGGGCCCAAACCGGTGGCATAGGAGGATAATAAACAACGGCCTTCGACCATCACACATAGACTGCCAAAACCAAAAACCTCAATCGGTACCTGGGACTGGTTCACTAGATGCGCCACTTGTTTAATCGACAAAACACGCGGTATGACCGCACGTTTTATATTGAAGTGCTCGGCGAAGAAATTAACCGCAGCTGCACTGGTGGCTGAACCTTGTACCGATAAATGAATGTTTAAATCAGGGTGCTTTTCGCAGGCATAGTCCATCACGCCCATATCGGCTAAGATTAAAGCATCGACTCTAAGTTCAGCGGCGGTATCCACCGCCTGTTGCCAGGTGTCTAAATCATGGCAATAGGGGTAAGTATTCACAGCTAAAAAGACTTTACAGCCACGATTTTGGGCAAATTCGATGCCTTGTTGCATCTGTTTTTGGGTAAAGTTTAAACCGGCAAAATGCCGGGCATTGGTGGCATTTTGCAGGCCCATATACACCGCATCCGCACCGGCTTTAACAGCGGCTTTTAAAGACGGTAAATTACCCGCCGGACAAACCAGTTCCATACTATGTTCAGACGATAAAGTGCTGAACAGTGTAGTTTTGGGTGATTTAATGTGCCTTGATTTAGGTCAATCGTTAAGTTTTATTCACCCTGAAGCGATACAATGTCACAAGTGGTTGGGTCTTTAAAATCAGAGATACCTTCGTGCTGTGCTTTTTTGTATAAATAATGGGCGGCTGATTTAATTCGATTTAATTCATTATCATCGCTAAACCAGATTTTTGCATAATCTGTGTCCATGTAATCAATATCCCGATTATTTTGTTTTAAGGCATCCATAATGCATTCGTACTGGGCTCTGAATTGGTCATTTTTTTCTTCGGCCTGAGCCAGTAAATCAGTTTCCAGCGAACTTTCATAGCTATTAATTCTTAAACGATATGCAATTAATTGTGAGATGATGTCGTTACCTTGTGTCATTAAAATGTCTGCAACTTTCACACAAGCTTCAGTTGGGCTGTTTTCTAACGAGCAATAATCTAACAGTGGTTTGAAAGCCGGTAAAGGCAAGGCCATTTTAATACCACTCATCTTTATATAGTATAAAGCTTGATTCAATTGTTTATCAGATAGGGATTCATCGATTTCAGTCAAATGTTTTAACTGTTTTTTTATCACAGCACGTGGCAATGGGTGTTGATCCATGTAATCATTAAGAGCAGATTTAAACACCGTAGGGAGAGAAATCATATCTGTGGCATAGGTTGTATTTCGCATATCTTTTATCAGGTACTCCGCTCTGGACATGTCTTTATTTCTGACGGCCCGAGCAAAGGGTTCAAAATAAGCGAACAAATCATTTGGATGCTGTTGCTGATATTGTTTAACCAGTCTTTGGCGGTCGCAGACATCCTCAATGGCGTCATTGGAACATAATGAAATTAACAGAAAAATGGTTTCTGCACTGAGATTGTCTTGTTTCGCTAACTGATTAATATGATCAACATAATTTTGTTGTTCATGATTCAGTTTAATGCGTTTATCAGCATCATTAATTAGCGGTAAATCCGGACGAGAAAGGCTTAAACCAATGGCTTGAACGTATGGATGAGGGTGATTTAATAAGTGGGTGTTCAATGAGTTTTCCCATTGTTCAAAGACGTCATCAGCAGAGACGACTTGGTCTTGCGACAAACTTGAGCCTGAAAAAATCAGGGCGAATATTAAAAAGGAATGGTGTTTTATCATGAGTTAATTGAACTTAAAAGTGATTTGCAATGTAAATTATTGAGTTTGACAAGTGTCTGGGTCTATTAGTTTATCAGCGCCTTCAGCCTGACGTTTTTTAAATAGATAAGTGGCGATTTTAGATATTCTGGTCAGTTCATTTTCCGCAGTAAGCCACATTTCTGAATAGTTTTTGTCAAAAAAATCAGCGACAAAGTCATTGTTGACGCTGTAACTATTGCTGAGACATTGGTAATATTCTTTAAAACGGTCATGATTGGCCTGGCTGGCGACCAGCATATCTTTTTGCTTATTCAGATCATAAACGGCCATATTAATAATGTGGCCCATGGCTTGCGTTAACACTGTGTTGCTATGATGAATCAATGTTTTTGCAATATATAAACACTCGGCGCTAAACTCAGGATTATTTTGACAGACATCTTTAACGGGTTTTATGGGTGGCATGGGTAAGGCCATTTGCATGCCGATAAGCATGATATAAACCTGCGTTTCGGGTAATTTTTCATCTAACAAGGTGCTGTCTTGTTCGGTAAAGTCCGTGGTTGCGATAAGATCATTTTTTTCACGCAGTAAGGCGTTTTGCGGGATTGGATTGGTTTTGATGTAGTCTTTGATCAGGTCGATGAATTCCGGTAACAGATAGTCCACATGTGTCATTTGCCGGGTACCACTCATGACGTTCATTAAATTTTTAATCAATTCATTGTCGTTGTTTTGAATGGCAATTTCTAAAGGTTTAGTATAAACACTGAGGTCATTGGGGTAGAGTTTGATTTGTTTATCCAGTAAAGCCTGACGATTACAGAAACCGTCTAATTCTTTTTTAAAACACAGTGGTAGAAGAATTTGAAAGGTTTCTATATTTAACGTTTCATTGTTAACTAAACGATTGATGTGATCGGCATAGTTTTGACGTACCCGTGTCAATTTGTCTTCATCGTCTTGATCCGGATGACCATGAACTGTGGTGTGGGTTTGATTTAAACCAATGGCTTGAGCATAAGGTTGGTCGTGTTTTAATAAATAGTCAGTTAATTGTTGACTCCATTCTGCCAGTAGTTCCATCGCTTTGCGTTCAGCTTTTGAGGGTTCCCGCATTAATGTAGTCATCTTTTCAGCCATTTGCCGAACATTCTCATCAGCTTCCGGTGTGTTATCAGAAGCATTTTGAGCCATTATGGGCATGGCAAATATCAAAGTCAGTGAGTATAAAAATGATTTCATGGCTTATCCTGTTTTTAAAAATTCCTCAGCCTGGGCGAGGGTGGTTTCGGTGATGGTTTCGCCGCCGGCCATGCGGGCCAGTTCTTGGATACGTTGTTCGCGATTGAGGTGTTGGATGGCTGAGCGAGTGATACCCTGACTTTGATCACTCGATTTTGACACCAGAATATGATCATGAGCTTGTCCTGCCACTTGGGGTAAGTGGGTTACGGCAAAGACTTGATGTTGTTTACTGAGTTTGCGCATAATGGCACCGACTTTTGAAGCAGTGGCACCGCCGATACCGGTATCCACTTCGTCGAATACAAAGGCACTGTGGTCATGGTTCTGGCCAACCACTTCAATGGCCAGACAAATTCGCGATAATTCACCGCCTGATGCGGTTTTACTTAAGGCTTGCGGTGTCTGGCCTTTATTCACAGCAATCATAAACTCGATATGATCTAAACCATGAGACTGTGGTTTATTGTCATCGTTAAATTCAGAGGGTGAAACCTGAATGCTTAATTGGGCTTCCGGCAGACCCAGTTGTTGAATCATGTCGGTGATTTTAGTGGCCAGTTGTTGGGCAGCTTTCTGACGGGCTTGGCTGAGCTGTTGGCTGATATCATTGTATTGCTGTCTTAATTCTTGACGTTTTTTATCCAGTGCCGCTTGTTGCTCCGATTGATGCTGGTGTTGATACAGTTGCTCAGCCAATCGTTGTTGGTGATCGTGAAGTTGCTCAGCCTGGGTGTTTTGTTTACGGGCGATGTGTGTAATTTGTTCCAAGCGTTGTTCAATGGTGTTCTGTTGTTCGGGATCATGTTCAATGCGACTGACATGATCGCTGAGGTACTGAATCGCTTCCTGGACATTAATTAAAGCTTCATCAAGCATCTGGCAGACCTGTGTGGCATCGAAGCCTTTCAGTTGTTTAAGTTGATTCATGTGTTGAGCCAACACCTGTCTCACAGAATGATCGGATTCATCCAGGTCATGAATGGTTTGTTGGCAGACCTGTTGAATGTCCTGGGCATGACTGACCTGCAATAAATCCTGATGCAGCTGTTCGTACTCGCCTTTTTTAAGATCCAATTCATGCAGTTCCTGGTACTGATAATCCAGTAGCTGTTGCTGTTCGGCGGACAAGGAGCCGGCCTGTTGTAATGCCAACCGATCAGAATCCAGTTGTTTTAAGGCTTCAGTGACGTCCGCGATTTGGGTGAGCAATTCACCGTAATCACCACTGCGATCAAGTAATTGTCGCTGGGTGGTGCTATTCAACAGCTTGATTTGGTCATGCTGGCCGTGAATCTGCACCAGATAACGCCCCAGTGCTTTTACTAAATGCGCCGGTGTCGGACTGCCGTTAATCCAGAGTTGGCTGCGACCTTGTTTGTTTAAGGTGCGGCGAATCATTAAATTGTCATCATCAAAATCGTTATCATTTAACCATTGGCGTACAGCGCTGTGGTTGGCAATATCAAAACTCACCACCACTTCGCAGGTTTCACCAAACGCCCCAATCACTGACGTATCGCCTCGGGCGCCCAGAGCCAAAGACAAGGCACCGATGGTAATCGATTTACCGGCACCGGTTTCACCGGTAAACACGGTCATGTGCTGATTGAAATCTATTTCTAATTGTTCAATCAAGACATAATTTTTGATGTAAATGGATTGCAGCATGTAGGCAGTTAAACGGATTGAAATTAAATGTTTATTTTAGCGAGGCTGCCTTGAATTGTCATCTGCTATCACTATATCACTGCCATTAATTCATTATTAGATATGATTATGACTGACAATAAACAACATAACGATGATGACAATCAAATGGAAGATGTGAATCAAGAGTCCAATGAAACCACGGATGATGAGGTTGAGGTGGTTGAGCACACGGATTCAGATTCATCTGAGGCTGATGACTTAAACCAACAGATTAAAGAATTACAAATGCAATTGGCAGCCAAGGATGAGGAAATCCTGCGGGTTGCCGCTGAAGGCATGAATGCCCAAAAGCGGTTACAACGTGAGCTGGAAAACACCCGTAAATATGCCAATGAAAAATTGCTTAAATCCATGGTCCCGGTGATGGACAGTTTTGATAAAGCTTTAGAGATTGTTCACGACGATGAGGTTGAAGTGACGGTTGAAGCGATGGTCGAAGGCACCATTAATACCCAACAATCACTGACCAAAGTGTTACAAGAATATGGCATTGAAATTATCAATCCAGTGGGTGAAAAGTTTGATCCTGAAATTCATGAAGCCATGAGTATGGTTGATTCAGAAAATCATGAAAAAAATACCGTGGTGGATGTTTTTCAAAAAGGCTATTTATTGAATGGTCGTGTCATTCGTGCTGCCATGGTTGTGGTGGCTCGATAGCTTGAATTATGTCAACAAGTCCATAGATAGTAACCAGTTTAAAATATAAAATTCAGAGGATAAATATTATGTCAAAAGTAATAGGTATTGATTTAGGAACCACCAATTCCTGTGTCGCCGTGATGGAAGGTAAAGACATCAAGGTGATTGAAAATGCAGAGGGCGATCGAACCACCCCGTCGATTGTCGCCTTTACCGATGAGGGCAAAACCCTGGTGGGTCAGTCGGCCAAGCGGCAGGCAGTGACCAACCCGGAAAATACATTATTTGCCATCAAGCGATTAATTGGTCGCAAATTTAAAGAAGATGTGGTCAAAAAAGACCAGGACATCGTGCCTTATAAAATTATTGGTGCAGACAACGGTGATGCCTGGGTCGAAGTGCGTGGTAAAAAAATGGCGCCTCAAGAAGTGTCAGCGCGTATTTTAGAAAAAATGAAAGCCACTGCCGAAGATTACCTTGGTGAGAAAGTAGAAGCTGCCGTAATTACGGTACCGGCTTACTTTAATGACTCGCAACGTCAGGCCACCAAAGACGCCGGTAAAATTGCCGGTTTGGAAGTTAAACGCATTATTAATGAGCCAACGGCTGCGGCTTTGGCGTATGGTATGGATAAGAAAGGTGGTGATCGCACCATCGCAGTTTATGACCTGGGTGGTGGTACATTTGATATTTCCATCATTGAAATCGCCGACATTGACGGTGAGCAACAGTTCGAAGTATTGGCTACCAACGGTGATACGTTTTTAGGTGGTGAAGATTTTGATAACCGATTAATGGATTATCTGGTTGAAGAGTTCAAAAAAGACCAGGGCGTTAATTTGCACAATGATCCATTAGCCTTACAGCGTTTAAAAGAAGCGGCTGAAAAAGCTAAAATCGAATTATCGAGTCTGGATCAAACGGAAGTTAACCTGCCTTACATTACAGCTGATGCCTCAGGTCCTAAGCACTTAAACATTAAAATTACCCGTTCTAAACTGGAATCGCTGGTCGGTGATTTGGTTAAACGAACCGTCGGTCCTTGTGAAACCGCTTTAAAAGATGCCGGTATTTCTTTAAATGAAATATCGGATGTAATCTTGGTTGGTGGTCAGACCCGTATGCCGGCTGTGCAGGAAATTGTTGAAGAAACCTTTGGCAAAAAACCGCGTAAAGACGTTAATCCTGATGAAGCAGTGGCCATGGGTGCGGCTGTTCAGGGCGGGGTACTTTCCGGTGACGTGAAAGATGTCTTACTGCTGGATGTTACGCCATTATCCTTAGGTATTGAAACCTTAGGTGGTGTGATGACCAAGCTGATTGAGAAAAACACCACAGTACCGACCAAAGCGTCACAAGTGTTCTCAACCGCAGAAGATAATCAATCCGCGGTTACTGTGCATGTTTTACAAGGTGAACGTGAAATGGCCAGTGCCAACAAATCACTGGGTCAGTTTAATTTAGAAGGCATTGCCCCGGCCAAACGTGGTATGCCACAAATTGAGGTGACCTTTGATATTGATGCCAACGGTATTATTCATGTGTCAGCGAAAGACAAGGCCACCGGCAAAGAGCAACGCATTGAGATTAAAGCCGGTTCCGGTTTGTCCGATGAAGAAATCGAGCAAATGATTAAAGACGCGGAAATGAATGCAGAAAAAGACAAGGCGTTTCAGGAAACAGTGCAAGCGCGTAATGCTGCAGATGCCATGATTCATACGGCCAAAGAAATGTTGGAAGAACACAAAGAAATCATCGATGACGGTGAAAAATCCAGCATTGAATCTGCCATCGAAAACACTGAAAAAGCGATGAAAGAAGATGACAAGGCTGCCATTGAATCGGCCAGTGAGGCTTTACAACAGGCCATTCAACCTGTGATGCAAAAAGTGGCACAAGCCAGTCAGGGCGAACAAGCCCCCGGCGCAGAGGCCGGCAGCGAGAATCAACAAGCTGATAACAGCGATGACGATGTGGTCGATGCTGAATTTGAAGAAGTTGATGATGATAAAAAAAGCTAAAAGCTACGTCAGCCTATGAATAAAAGCCGGCATATCAGTCTGATTTTGCCGGCTTTTTCCATGAATTATTAAGAAAAGTTATACCGCATGAACAAAGATTTATACAATATTTTAGGGGTCAGTAAATCAGCCAGTCAGGCAGAGATTAAAAAAGCCTATCGTCGTTTAGCGATGAAATATCATCCTGATCGCGCCGGTGATGACGCTTCAGCCCAGGATAAATTTAAGGAAGCGAAAATGGCTTATGAGGTTCTGAAAGATGAACGTAAACGCCAGATGTATGACCAATATGGTTTTGATGCTGTTTCCGGCCAAAATGGCGGCGGGCCCGGTGGTGGTTTTGGCGGCGGTTTTCATGGCGATGTAGGTGATATATTTGGTGATATATTTAGCGATATATTTGGCGGTGGACGCCGTGGTGGCCGTTCAGCCGGCCCGCAACGCGGACATGACATGCAGGTTGAGATGGCGGTTGAACTTGAAGAAGCCATTAATGGTGTCGAAAAAGAAATTACCTTACCCACCATGACAAGCTGTGAGCCTTGTAATGGAACGGGTTCTAAAGACGGTCAGAAAAGTACCTGTCAAACCTGTGGCGGGGTCGGTCAGGTTCGGATGCAACAAGGCATGTTTTCGGTGCAACAAGCTTGTCCCGATTGCCGTGGACAAGGCAGCACAATCAGTAATCCATGCAGCCATTGTGGTGGTCAGGGCCGACGTAAAGAAAGCAGTAATCTGAATGTCAAAATTCCAGCCGGTGTGGACACCGGTGATCGCATACGACTTACCGGTAAAGGTGAAGCCGGGCCCCAGGGAGGGCCGGCCGGTGATTTATATGTGGATATTCAGGTTAAACCGCATGATATTTTCACCCGCAATGGTGATGATTTATTGTGTGAAATTCCGGTGGATTTTGCCACCGCGTGTTTAGGTGGCGAGCTCAATGTGCCGACCTTATCCGGTGCGGTTAAATTAAAAGTTCCGGCAGAAACCCAGTCCGGTAAACAATTCCGAATCCGTGGCAAGGGCGTCCAGTCTGTGCGTTCACATAGCCAGGGTGATTTATATTGTAAAGTGCATGTGGAAACCCCGGTTAATCTCAGTCCTGAGCAAAAGGATTTATTAAAACAGTTTGATGCCACCGTTAAGAAAGGCGGGGATAAGAATAACCCGCGACGCAAAGGCTGGTTCGACAATGTGAAATCATTTTTAGATAAGGTCACCCATGGCTGATTCAATTCGTGTGATTGTTTCTGGCGTGACCGGGCGCATGGGGCAACGACTGATTAAAATTCTGGCCCGGGAATCCAATGTTTCCGTTGTGGCCGGTATCACGTCGGCTGACAACAGTCTGGTGGGTGAACGCCTGTCCAGGTTAAGCAATAATGAGCAGGACAGTGCGCCCATTTTAAGTGACTTTGAAGGTTTAGACGCTGATGTGGTGATTGATTTTTCTCAAAGCGATGCTTTTAATGCGGTGGCAGATTATTGCGTGATGAGTGAAACCCCTTTGGTCAGCGGCACCACCGGATTAAGCCAGGCTCAATTTGATCGCATCAGTCAGGCCGGTCATTTTATTCCTGTACTGTGGGCGGCTAATTTCTCGTTAAACATTCAGATTATCAAGAACTTACTGCAGATTTTTAAACAAATTAATAATCAAGGTGATTATCGAATCACAGAAACACACCATCAACACAAAAAAGACGCACCCTCCGGGACAGCCATCGCTCTGGCACAAAGCCTCACTGAGAGCCATCAATTAAAAGTGGTTGATACAAACCAGTTCACCTTGGGTGAAATTAACATTACATCTGTACGTGAAGCAGAAGTCCCCGGTACCCACAAAATCTGCTGTGATTTTCCCAATGAATCCATCACCCTTGAGCATGTGGCTAAAAACGGTGATTTATTCGCTGAAGGCGCAGTCTCAGCAGCCAGGTGGCTGGTACAACAAGACAAAGGCCTGTACGACCTAAACGCCATTTTGTTGGCTTAAGATCACCTTAAAAAATTAGCAATTGTATATAGCCGAAGAATAGATTAATCGGTAGGTTGGCGCTGAGCGAAGCGAAGCCCAACAATATACCTCAGTTTATAGCACTATGTTGGGCTTCGCGTTGCTCAGCGCCAACCTACAGTTTTTTTAATCTTGTCATCGCTTACTTCTTCATGGGTTTGAATGAAGGCACATCGAGGCTTTGTGTTTGATCTTTTTCGCCCTTTAATGGCTGGCAGGCGCGGAAGCTTTTGAGGCAGCGTTCGGTGAGATTCTGATAGACCCGGGTTCCGCGGGTTTTCCATTCAAGTTCTTTGTCTTTGACTGCGCGTTTCACTTCAGCGGGTGAGCCGTGGATGATGCTTCGGTCGGAAGATTTGAAGCCGGGTTTCACATAGCTCAAAGCACCGATAATACATTCTGCGCCGATTTCAGCGTTATCCATGATCACGGTTTGAATACCGACCATGGTGTTTTCGCCAATCACACAGCCGTGCAAAACGGCACCGTGGCTGATGTGGCCATTTTTTTTAACACGGGTTTCACCGCCTGGAAAGCAATGGGCAATGCAACCGTCTTGTATATTTACGCCATCTTCAAGCACAATGCGGCCGTAATCACCACGCAAACTGGCGTGTGGCCCGATGTAGCAGTTTTTGCCGATAATGACGTTTCCGATAATAGATGCGGTGGGGTGAACAAAACTACTGCCATCAACAACCGGCTTAACACCATCTATTTCATAAAAGCTCATGGTTACTCCTGTTAGCGTGAAAGGTTAGCTCTGAGTATTTTACGGGCTTTGTCCGCAGAAATCCCGGCTCTTTGGGCATAATCCTGTGCCTGGTCATCATCAATTTTGCCCACCACAAAATACTGTGAATCAGGATGGGCGTAGTAAAAACCACTGACCGAAGAAGCCGGGTACATGGCATAACCTTCGGTTAATTTAATCTGGGTATGCTCACTGACGTCAAGTAAATCAAACAGCAGGTCTTTCTGCGGATGATTGGGGCAGGCAGGATAGCCTGGTGCCGGGCGAATACCGCGGTATTGTTCTTTAATCAGCGCTTCATTGTCTAAATCCTCATCAGCGGCATAACCCCAATAACGGGTACGAACCTGATGGTGCATATATTCGGCATAACTTTCCGCCAGGCGATCAGCCAGGGCTTTCAGTAAAATGGCTTTATAGTCATCATTATCGGCCTTAAAGCGTTCGATGTGCGGTTCAATACCGACGCCGCCGGTCACTGCGAAAGCACCGATATAATCCTGTACGCCGCTGTCCTTAGGTGCGATAAAATCACTTAAACATAAATTGGCTTTGGGTTTATCGGCCTGTTGTCGCAAGTTTAACAATCGGTGGTTTTTATCCTGATATTCGATGATGACATCATCACCATCACGGTACGCCGGGAAAAATCCAATCACAGCTTCTAAGGATAACCATTTGTGGTCAATGATTTTCTGCAACATATCTTGTGCGTCTCGGAACAATTCCCGGGCACTTTCACCCACCAGTTCATCCTCTAAAATGGCCGGATATTTACCGTGTAATTCCCAGGCCTGAAAAAACGGTGTCCAATCGATAAAAGGTTTTAAATCTTCAATGGATGTGTCTTTAATGACTTTGATGCCGGTAAAATCAGGTTTCGGTGGCTGGTAAACAGACCAGTCAAGCTGTAAGGCATTTTCACGAGCGGCTTGTAAGGAAATAATCTTTTTATGTTGATCCCGGTTTTTACGCCGTTCTCTGAGTTCTTCATATTGATTTTTAATGTCCTGACAAAAATCATTTCGGTCCTTTTCGGACAATAACTTTTGCACCACATTGACAGCGCGAGATGCATCTTTTACCCACACCGTGGTGTGTTCATAACCCGGTTCAATTTTAATGGCGGTGTGTGTTCGTGAGGTTGTGGCACCGCCAATCATCAGAGGTAATTGAAGACCTCTTTCCTGCATCAGTTCAGCCACATAGCACATTTCATCCAAAGAGGGCGTAATCAGGCCTGATAAGCCCACGATGTCAGCGTTTTGTTCTGTCGCGGTGTCGAGGATTTTCTGAGCCGGTACCATAACGCCTAAGTCAATGATCTCATAGTTATTGCAACCCAGAACAACACCCACAATATTTTTACCAATATCATGGACATCACCTTTCACGGTGGCCATCACCACTTTGCCTTTGGTTTGCTGGCGGCCTTTTTTGGCTTCAATAAAAGGCGTCAGATAAGCCACGGCTTTCTTCATCACCCGTGCTGATTTAACCACCTGGGGCAAAAACATTTTACCCGCACCGAACAAATCACCGACCACATTCATACCATCCATCAGCGGGCCTTCAATCACCTCAAGCGGTTCATCCAGTTCCTGTCTGGCTTGTTCGGCATCCTGTTCAATATAGTCGCTGATGCCATGCACCAGGGAATGACTGATGCGCTCATTAATCGGTAAATCACGCCAGGCATTTTTATCCGTGTCATCGGCTCGTTGCTGTTGCAATTCCTGTGCGAGCACCATGAGATCTTCGGTGGCATCGGGATCACGGTTAAATAATAAATCTTCAATTTTATCCCGAATATGGGTCGGAATTTCGTCATAAACAGTCAACTGACCCGCATTGACAATGCCCATGTCCATGCCGGCTTTGATGGCATGGTATAAAAACACCGAATGAATCGCTTCGCGCAGCGGATTATTGCCCCTAAATGAAAATGAAATATTGGACACACCGCCTGAGACATGTACATGCGGCAGGTTTTGTTTAATCCAGCGGGTGGCCTCGATAAAATCCACGCCATAATTATTATGCTCGGCAATACCGGTGCCGATGGCAAAGATATTGGGATCAAAAATAATATCTTCCGGCGGGAAATTAACCTCTTGCGTCAGCAAATCATAACAACGCAGGCAGATATCATTGCGTCGCTGCAGATTATCGGCTTGACCTTGTTCATCAAACGCCATGACAATCACCGCTGCACCATATTTCATGGCCAGGCGGGCATGCTGTAAAAATTCATCTTCACCTTCTTTGAGGCTGATGGAGTTAATAATGCCTTTGCCCTGAATCAGTTGTAAGCCGGTTTCCAGCACACTCCATTTGGATGAATCAAGCATAATAGGGACTTTTGAAATGCTCGGTTCTGATGCGATGAGTTTTAAAAAAGTCGCCATCACCTCCTCAGAATCAAGTAATCCCTCATCCATATTAATGTCAATAATCTGGGCGCCGTTATCCACCTGTTGTTGCGCCACTTCCACCGCTTCGCTGAGCTTATCTTCTTTAATCAAACGCTTGAATTTAGCCGAGCCGGTGACATTGGTGCGTTCACCAACGTTGATAAAATTAATGTCCGGAGTGATGGTCAGTGGTTCTAATCCCGATAAGCGACACAGTGGTTTAATGTCGGGCAGGGGACGGCCGTTATTTTTTAACGGCAACTTGGCCATGGCCGCAATGTGTTCCGGTGTGGTGCCACAACAGCCACCCATGATATTAATGTGTCGATGGCCAATCATGTCATTTAAAATCCCGGCCATGTGCTCAGGGCTCTGATCATATTCACCCAGTTCATTGGGTAAGCCTGCATTGGGGTGAACGCTGATATAGCATTCACAGATATCATTCAGTTCTTTAATGTAAGGGATTAAGTCATCGGCGCCCAGCGCACAATTTAAGCCGATACTGAATGGTTTGGCATGGCGAATGGCATGATAAAAAGCGGTCAGGGTTTGACCTGATAAGGTGCGACCACTGGCATCGACAATGGTGCCTGAAATCATGAGCGGCACATCCACCTGACGCTCATCTAAAATCGTCTGGATGGCGAACAGGCAGGCTTTGGCATTAAGGGTATCGAAAATGGTTTCCACCATCAGAATATCCACACCGCCATCCAGCAGGCCATTGACCGCTTCGCTGTATGCTTCGGTTAATTCTTCGAAGCTGACGTTTCTATATTCTGGGCGGTTTATATCCGGAGAAATTGAGGCGGTACGGTTGGTTGGGCCAAGAACGCCGATAACCCATCGGGGTTTGTCCGCTGTGCTGTATTTTTGGCAGGCTTGTCGTGCCAATTCAGCGGCAGCTTTATTAATCGCATAGCTGTGTTGTTCTGTTTCGTAATCAGCCTGGGCAATGGAAGTGGCGTTAAACGTATTGGTCTCAATCAGGTCGCTTCCGGCAGCCAGGTTTTGTTCATGCAAGTCACGAATTAATTCACCCTGAGTCAGCGATAAAATATCGTTGTTGCCTTTTAAATCAGATGAATGGTCTTTGAACATTTCACCGCGAAAATCTGCTTCATTGAGCCGTAAATTCTGAATCATGGTACCCATGGCGGAATCGAGCAGCAATATGCGCTCCTTAACGGCTTTATGAAGGGCTTTTCGTATACTATTCATTTAACAGCCTCGGCTGTGATTATTTCAAAATGGGGTAAGCGCTGTTCCTGAGAGGTGACACGCGCTTGCGCTGATTGGCAATTTTGTTGCATAAAATACGCTTCAATGGTGTCAGGTTTAAAGCCCATATGAATATGTCCATACTCTTTTTGCACATGACGATGGGCATGTTGGTTTAAGGTCGCCAGCATAATGCGACCACCGGGTTTAGTGACCCGAACGGCCTGGGCAATGGTTTTTTGCGGATCTTCGGCGTAAGTTAAAACCTGTAGCAATAAGACACAGTCAAACTGATTATCGGTAAACGGTAAGTCATGCATGTCCGCTTCTGAAAACTGAACATTATCCAGGTGCTGTAAGCGATTTTTTGCGGCCTGCATGGCTTTATGGTTATTATCAACACAGGTGTATTGTTGGCATTGGGGTGCCATCAGTTCAGCCAGAACTCCATCACCTGAACCAATGTCCAAAACCTTGTTGAGTTGAATAATTTGGGCGATTAAACGGGTGGTGGCTTCCCAGGTTCGACCCGGTGAATAATGTCGTTCCATATCTCCTGCGACACTGTCTACCCATTGGTTACTCTTGGCTTTGTTGTTTAATACCTGATCGAGCCGTTTAAAATCTTGCTTGATAATTGCATGGTTTTGATAATGGCTGTAAACCAATTCTAAAAATTCCGGGTACTTCTGCTCAAATGTACCGGAATTGATTCGATAGTAAGCAAATACACCCTGTTTCCGGACAATGACCAACTCATTTTGGCGCAAAAGGGATAAATGGGTCGATACCCTGGGTTGAGGCATTTGCGTGATTTCAGCCATTTCAGCCACGGTTAATTCATTGTCTTGTAACAGTAACAGCAGTCGAATGCGTGAATCATCTGCCAGAATTTTAAATAATTCATTGAGTTCCATATATCTCTATATGCGAATAAAGGGATATGATGGATTTTAGTGAGATTTGATTAAATTACAAGTTAATTTTAAGCTGAGCGCTTTTTAAGCAGTTGTTTAATTGAATGACGGTACATCAACTAAAACAGAAATAGCCCTTTTCATCCTACCTTTTCGTTACTTAAAAAGTTACAATTCGATTAGTTTTTTCAGTCCGTTAAAGGAACTGAATTTTTGAATATTTTAACCAATCGTGATGCCTTGATATTTAACAAGCGGTTCACAGGATAGATAAGTATGCACTCTTTATTGACTTCTGAGCATAAAAAATTCATCAAGAAATTTGCTGCCCATATTAAAAAAAATAAGTACCCTTACAGCCAAAGTGCTGAGCAGTTAGCTAAACAGCTATTTACCCACATGACCATGGATGAAGTGACCTCCCATGAGGTTGATTACTGGGTTGATGTGATGACACAAATGATTGCCATTATGAGTGATTCAAGCTTAAAAAAACCGGTGATTAAGGTTACTCACCTGGCTGATGATCCGGCGGTTTCTCATTTGTTTTTAGTGAATGATAACATTCCGTTTCTGGTGGATTCCGCCACCATGGCCTGTGCTGAATTTGGGCTTGAAGTTAAGTTAATATCGCATCCGATTATCCAAATTGAAGGGCATGATAAGAATCGGGTGTTGATTGACAAACCGAAAAACAAGGACGTTCAGCTTAAGTCACTGATTTATATAGAAGTATCCAGAATGGATAATGAACAGGAACGGCAAGATTTACAGAATTATTTAAGCCGTGTCTTTGGTCAAATTCGTTATGCTGTGGCCGACTGGAAGCCCATGTTGGCGCAGTTAGAAACGGCACAATCAAAACTTGGTGATTTGGGAGACAACAGCACCCGAAAATCTCAGCAAAAGTTTTTAAAGTGGCTGGCTGCTGATAACTTTACCTTTTTGGGGTATCGATATTATCAAAAGCAAAAAGATTATTTAATGGCTGAAGAGGATTCCGGTTTGGGCTTGTTGCGTCAAGAACTGGAGGCCGATAACAATGACGCCAGTCAGATTAAAGTCAGTGACTATAAGGTCAAGAAGCAATCTGATTTAGTGGTATTAACTAAGGTCAATAAACTCTCTAAAATTCATCGTAAAGGTAACCTGGATTACATTGGTGTTCTGGAAACCAATGCAGATGGTGAGGTGGTGGCGGAACATCGATTTATTGGTTTATTCACTTCGCAGGCTACAAACACCAGTCCCGCTGAAATTCCTTACATCAAAACCAAAATCAAACAGCTTATTAAACAATTTGATTTTGAAGCCAACTCACATTCTGAAAAAATGCTGATCCACATTATCGACAGCTTCCCCAGAGATGAGGTGATGCAAAGCAACACAAAAGAATTATTTTACGCCATATATCAATCGTTGGCGATTCAGGAAAAGGTCACCACCCAGGTCATTGCCCGTGTCGATAAATTTGGCCGCTATGCGTCCTTTATGATTTATGTGCCGAGGGATCTGTTCAATACCAAAGTTCGCCATAAAATCCAAAAGCTTGTCAGCGAGGCCGTTGATGGCGTAGAGGTTGAATACGCTGTATCCATTGATGATTCTCATTATGCCCGATTGTATCTGGTTATTCGTGACGTTAAACAATTTGATAAGCCGCTTATTGCGCAGTTAAAGCAGGACATTATTGATGTGGTTAAAACCTGGGAAGACCGGTTACGCATGGTATTGATTGAACGCTTTGATGTGGAACAGGCCCATGCATTAATGTCTAAATTCAAAGGTGCCTTTCCGGTGGCTTACACCGAAGATGTAAGTCCACGGGTGGCTTCTTATGATGTTGAGCATGCCAATAAATTAGAAGATGAGCAGGATTTACAGGTTAGCCTGTATATGCCCCGGGTTAAGCATCAGGGTGAATTTCGGTTTAAGGTGTTTCGTTTTAATAAAACCAAGCCCTTAAGCGAAGTCTTACCTGATCTAGAGAATTTAGGGCTACAAGTGGTCAGTGAGCGACCTTATGAATGGCGTTTAACCGATGGACGGGTCATATGGGTTCAGGATTTTGATTTGAATTTAGCCTCCGGTGCATCCTTGAAATTGGAGCTGGTAAGAGAGCGTTTTCACAGTACGTTTGCTAAAGTTTCTCGCAAAGAGTTAAGTTCTAATTTACTCAATAAACTGGTTATTCTCGGCGGTTTAAACTGGCGTCAGATTTACTTTTTGAATGGTCTGGTTAAATATTTATTACAGACCGGTTTACCGTACAGCCGTGACTACATCGTCAGAGCGTTGGTTAATCAGCCGCACATTAGTCGCTGGTTGGTGGAATTATTTACCATTCGCTTAAGCCCGGCGCTTGATCAGTTGGACGCTGCAGAAATTCGTGATTATTTCAAAGCCTTTAAGAAAAAGTTTTCAGATCAGCTGCATCATTTGAATATAGAACTGAACGACAACCAGCAAAGTTGTGTGGATAGATATTTCCGCAGTCGAAAACTAGATCGTGAGAGTCTTGCTGACAAGGTGGAAAAGGCCATCAATGCTTTATTGGTGAGTGTGAAATCACAAGACGAAGACCGCATTATTCGCTATGTGATGGAAACCATCCGTGCAGTTCTGCGCACCAACTTCTTCCAAAAAGATGACAATGATCAGTTCAAACCGGCCATGAGCATAAAAATTAATTCATCGGCCATTTCATTTTTACCTAAACCGGTGCCGTATCGTGAAATATTTGTTTATTCACCGGATGTGGAGGCCATTCATTTGCGCATGGGTGAAGTGGCTCGGGGTGGTTTGCGTTGGTCAGATCGTTATGAGGATTTCAGAACTGAAGTCCTGGGCTTAACCAAAGCGCAACATGTTAAAAATTCAATTATTGTGCCGGTTGGCTCAAAAGGTGGTTTTGTGGTGAAACATTTGCCTCAGGGCGATCGTGACAGCGTGATGGCTGAAGTGAAACGTTGTTATCAGATTTTTATCGGTTCGATGCTGGATATCACCGATAACATTGTAAATGAAAAAATTGTTTACCCGGATAATGTGGTGCGTTATGACGGAGATGATCCTTATTTAGTTGTGGCCGCCGATAAAGGCACCGCCACATTTTCGGATATCGCCAACAGCATATCCACAGAACGTGGATTCTGGCTCGGTGATGCTTTTGCCTCAGGTGGTTCAGCCGGTTATGACCATAAAGGCATGGGCATTACCGCACGCGGTGCCTGGGAGTCAGTAAAACGCCATTTCAGAGAAATGGGTGTGAACTGTCAAAAAGAAGATTTTTCTGTGGTGGGCATCGGTGATATGGGTGGTGATGTGTTCGGTAACGGTATGTTGTTATCAAAGCACATCTGTCTGAAAGCCGCTTTTAACCACATGCATATATTCCTCGATCCGAACCCTGATTCAGCAACGTCCTGGAAAGAACGTAAACGTTTATTTGAGATGCCACGTTCTTCCTGGGAGGATTATAATGATAAGTTGATTTCTACGGGTGGGGGTGTTTACTCGCGGTTTGATAAGGCCATTCCCTTATCGGAAGAAGTTAAAGACTGGCTGAAACTTAAACAAGATGAGATTGCGCCACAGGATTTAATTAAGAAACTGTTGCAGTCGGAGGTTGATTTAATCTGGAACGGTGGCATTGGCACATACGTTAAAAGTAGTGAAGAAAGTCATGCTGAAGTGGGTGACAGCGCCAACAATATTTTACGTGTTGATGGTGGTGATTTGCGTTGCCGGGTCTTTGGAGAGGGCGGTAATCTGGGTATGACACAGCGTGGTCGCATTGAATACGCCAAAAACGGCGGCCGTGTTAATGCTGATTTTATTGACAACTCTGCCGGGGTTGATTGTTCAGACCATGAAGTAAACATTAAAATCCTGTTGCAACAAATCATGAAAGACGGTGACATGGATTTGCCGGCGCGTAATAAGCTGCTTAAAGAAATGACCGATGAAGTCAGTCGCCTGGTGTTAACCAATAACTATCGCCAAAATAAAATTTTATCTTTTATGTTGCATGTCAGTGCTGATCGCATCGGTGCCAAAGCCCATTTAATCAATACCCTGGAAGATAAAGGCTTATTGGATCGTGAGATTGAATTTTTACCCTCTGAAGCTGAACTGAAAACACGTCATCAAAATGGTGAGGGTTTGTATAGTCCAGAATTGTGCGTGTTATTGTCTTATGCAAAAATTGATTTATATCAGCAGCTATTAGCTTCTGATATTCTGGATGATCCGTGGCTCAGGGATGTGATGGTTCATTACTTCCCGAAACAGTTACAAAAGATGGATCCCAGTTATATGGACAACCATCAGTTAAAACGTGAAATCATCGGTACGGTATTAACCAGTCAAATCGTTGATAGAATGGGTGCCACTTTTATAATGCGCATGAATGAAGACACCGGTGGTGATGTCAGTGCCATTGCGCTGGCTTACTTTCTGGTGGTTGAATTGTTTGATTTAAATACGTTGTGGCAGGCCATCGATGACCATGATGGTCAGGTGGATGCCGATCTTCAGCTTAAATCATTAAAAGCCATTTGGTCTTTTGTTCGACAGGCTGTTAGGTGGGTTCTGAATAACATTGGTCACAGCATTGATTTACAGGCTCAGTTAGAGCAACTGCAAACAGGTGTTAATCAATTTGTCGGTGATTTTGAGCAGCATATCACAGCAGCTGATGAGCAGGTTTTTCAACGTGAACAAAAATCTTTACACAATAAAGGCTTCAGTCAACCTATCGCCAAACGCTTAGCGGCCTTACCTTATATCAATGCCGCCTTAGATGTGGTGAAAGTCGCCAATGATGAGCAAGTATCGGTTAAAAGTGCCGCAGATATGTTTTTCCCATTGGGTCAGTATCTGAACCTGGTGTGGTTGCACAGTATGGTTGAGAAATTACCGGTGGACAGTCACTGGCATGTCCATGCCCGTGGTGATCTGCGTGATGATTTGAGTGAACACCATGCTGAATTGACAGCCGCTTTAATTCGTCGATATGGCACCAAGAAATCAGCCCAAACGGTGATGGACGAGTGGTTGCATGATCAGCAAAAAATGGTCAATAACATGAAACAACTGATGACCAACATTAAAAGTGAAAAACAAGCCGACTATGCCACGGTGATGGTGGCCGTGAATTCACTGAGTAATCTGGTATCGGCCACCCGTTAAACGGGTTCTGCACCTACAAAAAAAGCAGCTGGTTATATGCCAAGCTGCTTTTTTTTTACTTTGCCGTATTTTTAATCTGAACTGCGTTTGCGGTATTTTTTGATGTTGCTCTGAAACAACGCACGAATGAGTTTATCCGGAAACAAGCGCGTCATCAATGCAATCAACTGATTGCGCCAGCCATTAATTTTAACCGGTTTATTAAGAACCAGGGCCTGTAAGCTTTGTGAAACCACTTCATCGGCAGTCATCCACAGTGACTTAGACAGCGCATTCATGCGACTACGGGTGCCATTGACATCATGAAATTCGGTGTAGGTAAACCCCGGACAAACGGCCGTCACATGAACGCCAAATTCCTTGGCTTCTAAATGTAAAGAATGGGCAAATTTAATGACAAATGATTTCATTGGGCCGTACAAGGTGTGGCCGGCTGTTGGTGGCGCTAAACCGGCCAGTGAAGCCACTTGTAAAATACCACCTGAACCGGCTTTTTTCATGGCCGGATAGAATAAATAAGTTAGTTTGACCAGATTGTTGAGCATCACATTCAATTGTGCGCGATGGACATCCCAGTCCACCTGATCAAAATCGCCGGGTACACCATAACCGGCATTATTAATCAGTGTATTAACGATCCAGTGATTGTCCTGACAGTGTTTGTAAATTAAATCTGGTGCCTCGTCTTTTGATAAATCAGCCACGATAAATTGCACCTGAATATCATGTTGTGCCATCAATTCTTCAGCAATTTTTTGTAAGCGGTCAGACCGTCTCGCCACCAGGATTAAATTAGTTTTTTGAGCGGCTAACTGTTCTGCAAAGGCCAAACCCAAACCGGCGGATGCGCCGGTTATTAAGGCGTACTGGTTGTCAGGCATACCGGATTACTTAAGGTCTAAAACCGGTAAGCGATTGTCTTTTAAGGTGGCGTAATAATAAGCCAGGTTTTGAATGTCTTCATCCGTTAAGGTGGCCGCAAAACCGGCCATGACCGCATTACTGCGTTTTCCCGAGCGGTAGTCCTTTAGAGATTTGATTAAATAGTCAACATATTGACCGGCCAGGTTAGGGTAGGTGGGAATAATACCCACACCATCCAAGCCATGGCATGAAGCACAGACCTGTTCGGCTTTTTTCTTACCGGCCTCTTTATCAAAAGCCAGAGAAGATGTACTAACCAGTAGGGTCAGGATGAAAAGTGTTGCTGAAAATAGTTTCGATGAGTTTAAATGTGTTTTCATTGTTGATCCTTTTTGTCCTGGCCAAGTTGTGAAAAATAAGCCGCGATATCGCTGATATCCTGATCACTTAAGCTGCCGGCTTGCGCTTGCATGGTGCCGTGCTGTCGGGCACCGTCACGGTAATCTTTCAACGCGGTTTCTAAATAGGCTGCATTTTGACCGCCAATTTTCGGAACATGATAATTTGGATATGAATTTTTGTATTTTGGAATGCCATGGCAACCGGTACAGGTATAAGATATTTGTTCGCCGCGATTTGCATCACCCTCAGCCATTAAAGAGCCGAAAGAGAACAACAAGCATACCAATAAAATTTTTTGCATGATTAACATCGAAAAATAAAAAGGACATTATAAGCAGGAATGGCAAGTGACTCAAGAACTCTCAGTTGTTTAAAGCCATTTTTCCAGAAGTTTTGTCTTTAAAATAATAACGTTTCATTAACGTTCTGTTAATTTTAGTTGGTTATAATGCACGCATGGAATAAATCGCACAAATAACATTATTTTTAGTGGTTGTTTGGGCTTGAATTTTGAACGCTAAATAACCATATTCTATTTACTTTTTTAAAAGGTTTTATTATGAAAAAATTTATCACTTTAACAACATTACTTCTTTCATTGGGTTTGGTTTCTGCCGTTAACGCTAAAACCTGTGAGCTGGAAATTGACAGTAACGACCAAATGCAATTTAATAAGTCAGAAATGACGGTTGCTGCTGACTGTACTGAAGTTAAGCTGACCTTAACCCATTCAGGCACCATGGCTAAAAATGTTATGGGTCATAACTGGGTTCTGACGCAAACTGACGACATGCAATCTGTTGCGACAGCCGGTATGTCTACAGGCTTGGAAAATCATTACCTGCCTGAAGATCAGTCAAAAGTCATTGCTGCCACGGATATTATTGGTGGTGGTGAAAGCACTTCAATCACATTTGATGTGTCAGAATTATCAAAAGACGTTGAT
Organism: uncultured Marinicella sp.; assembly: GCA_947502925.1. Lineage (GTDB taxonomy): Bacteria > Pseudomonadota > Gammaproteobacteria > Xanthomonadales > Marinicellaceae > Marinicella. The sequence continues at coordinate 88,321 of CANNBS010000002.1, forward strand.
TACTCTTTCTTCTGCAGCTTCCCGGGTCATTGGGGCGTGATGAAAGGTAAATTTATCATCGAATAAGGTTTAATTTTATAAACCATTAAAATCCCGGGTTTATCCCGGGATTTTTTTTGGCTGAAATTTGGAATTAAACAATCCGGACTTCTTCTTCCAGGGTGATGCCGAATTTGGATTTGACGGTTTTTTTCGCCGATTGGATGAGCTCCATCAGTTCCCGGTGACTGGCCTGACCGTAGTTGACCAGGATCAAGGCGTGTTTATCGTAGAAGCCGGCATCGCCGTTGCGTTTGCCTTTAAAGTGGCATTTTTCTAACAGCCAGGCGGCGCTGGTTTTAAGCATGTCCGGTTTGTCCGGTACAGGGAATAGGGGTATTTTTTTAAATTTTTTCTCTAATCTTTCTGCTGTGTTGCGATTAATGATAGGATTTTTGAAAAAACTGCCTGCATTGGCTAATTGTGATGGGTTGGGTAACTTCGATTGACGGATTTCAGTGACTGCTTTGGCCACATCTGCATAGTTCGGATTTTTATTGTCAGCCAAATACTGGTTCAAGGCCGGGTAACTCAGATTAATTGGACGATTGGGTCGTAAATCTAATCCGACACGACTAATAATCCAGGGTTGATCGTGGTATCTGAACAGGCTGTGGCGGTAGCTGAAATGGCATTCTTCGTTGCTTAAGCGGTGATAACCACCGGTTTGCCAGTTATACACTTCAACCCACACCAGCACGTCTTTTAATTCGACGCCGTAGGCGCCAATGTTTTGAATCGGTGCAGCTCCCACAGTACCCGGTATCAGTGCCAGATTTTCAATGCCACCGAGTTGTTTGCTGACTGCCCAGACCACCAGCTCATGCCAGGAGGTGCCGGCCCAGGCCACCACCAAATTATCCTCCAGCTGGATATGATTGCGAGGCTGGATATGTGCCACCAGGCGATTAATTTCCGGACTGAGTAATAAATTGCTGCCACCGGCCAGTACCAGCACTTCAGAGACTTTCAGGTCTCTGGGCAGGGCTTCTAAATCGCTGAGTGAATTTATACGTACATAGCGATCACAGACACTATCCAGCCCTAAGGTGTTGAATTGTTTAAGGTTGTGGTGTGAATCCATGAGTCTGTGTTAACCAGTGGTTAATGTCTTTAATCAAGCCCGGGCCGTGATAAATAAAGCCGCTGTAAATTTGAATTAAATTGGCGCCGCAATCAAACCGTTGTTGGGCGTCCGCTACACTCATGATACCACCGACTGCGATAATTGGGAAATCGGGTCCTAACAGCGCACGCATGGTTTTTAAGGTATTTAAAGACAATTTTTTTAAGGGTGCGCCACTCAATCCACCGGTTTGGTCAATTAATTGAGGGTTGCTGTTAAGCTTGTTTGGACGGCTGATGGTGGTATTGGTACAAATCAGGCCGTCTATTTTAGTCTCTTTAAGTACCTGGGCAATGGCTTTTAATTGATCGGTATTTTCATCCGGTGAAATTTTCACCACCAGCGGAGTGTATTGACCGCTTTTTTTATGGGCTTCTGTTTGCGCTTGTTTTAAGCCGGATAACAGATGATTGAGGCTGTCTTTGCTCTGTAGTGCTCGTAAATTCGGGGTGTTGGGTGAGGAAATATTGATGGTGATGTAATCGGCCAGGGCATGGGTTTTATTAAAACCAATTAAATAATCATCCAATGCCCGGTTGTTATCGGTGTCTTTATTTTTACCAATATTAATACCTAAAACACCTTTAAAACGACTTTTTCTTACCTGCTTAACTAAATAATCCACACCTTTGTTATTAAAACCCATGCGATTAATTATGGCCTGGTCTTTAATTAAACGGAATAAACGCGGTTTGGGGTTGCCGGCCTGCGGTTTCGGTGTCACGGTACCGACTTCAAGAAAACCAAAACCCAGTCGACTCAAACCACGGATGGCATCAGCATTTTTATCAAAGCCGGCTGCCAGGCCGACACGTCCTGGAAACTGAATGCCCATCATTTCAATAGGTGCGGCCGGTTGTGCGTTGCCTGTTAATTTAGATAAAGGGCTGCCCAAAGAATGAATTGCCAAATCATGGGCAGTTTCTGCCGGTAGCTGCTGTAAAAAACGACTGTAGAGTTTGGAGATTATCATGATAAAAAAGCCCCATCAAACGATACGCTTGATGAGGCTTGATTGGTACAAAACGGTGTCATTAAATATCGAACTTAATACCTTGCGCTAAAGGTAAATCAGTTGAATAGTTAATGGTGTTGGTTTGACGGCGCATATAAGCTTTCCAGGCATCCGAGCCGGCTTCCCGGCCACCGCCGGTTTCTTTTTCACCGCCAAAAGCACCGCCAATTTCAGCACCGGAAGTACCGATATTGATGTTGGCGATACCACAATCACTGCCGCGAGCCGATAAAAACTGCTCCGCCTGACGAATGTCATTGCTGAACAGAGCCGAGGACAGGCCATGGGCCACACTGTTATGCTGCTCAATGACTTCATCTAAATCTGAATAGGTCATCACATACAAAATCGGTGCAAAGGTTTCAGTCTGAACCACTTCCCAATCTGATTCGGCCTTAATGATACAGGGCTCAACAAAAAAGCCGGGTCCGTCCCCATAAGGTTTACCACCGGTGAGCACTTCACCGCCGGCTTCTTTAGCACGGTTTACGGTATTAAGAAAGTTTTGAACTGACACACCATCAATGAGTGGTCCCATCAGGGTGTCTTTATCCAGCGGATTGCCGATTTTAACTTGCTGATAAGCGTTCACCACTTTATCAATCAACTCATCGGCAATGTCTTCATGGACAAATAAGCGACGGGTGGTGGTACAGCGTTGCCCCGCGGTGCCCACGGCACCAAAGACAATGGCCGGTACCGCTAATTTTAAGTCTGCTGATTTGTCCACGATTAAGGCGTTATTGCCGCCCAGTTCAAGCAATGAGCGACCCATGCGTTTGGCCACTTGCACGCCCACCTGTTTACCCACCTGGGTGGAGCCGGTAAAGGACAGTAAATCAACCCGTTCATCATCGACGAAGGTTTTGGCCAGTTCATTGCCACCGTCATTAAACAGCATAAAAATCGGTGGATAACCATGGTCTTTAAGCGCCTTGTTACATATATTTTGTACTGCAACACCACATAATGGTGTTTTCGGGCTGGGTTTCCACACCGAAATATTACCGCAAATGGCAGCAATAAAAGCATTCCATGACCACACCGCTACCGGGAAGTTAAAGGCTGAAATTATGCCCACCACACCCAACGGATGCCATTGGTCATACATGCGGTGACCGGGGCGCTCTGAATGCATGGTGTTACCGTAAAGCATGCGTGACTGACCCACGGCAAAATCAGCCATGTCAATCATTTCCTGAACTTCACCGTCACCTTCTGATTTGATTTTGCCCATTTCAGCGGACACCAAAGAACCCAGGGCATCTTTGTGCTCTCGCAAGGCATCTGCCACTAAACGCACCGCTTCACCACGCTGGGGAGCCGGGATTTGACGCCATTCTTTGGCTGCGGCTTGTGCGGTTTTGATGACTTTTTCGTAATCAGCCTCGCTGGCTGAAGTAACACTGCCCAATAATTCGCCGGTGGCGGGGTTATGGGATTCGATTAATCCGGCCGAATCATCGGTTGACCACTGATCTCCGGTATAGGTACCGGGGTTGCTGTCTTTGATGCCTAATTCTTTTAAAAAATTCATGGATAACTCCTTCATAGTTTCTCTGTCATTTCGGGGATAACTTTAAATAAGTCACCCACCAAGCCGATATCAGCCACCTCAAAAATAGGGGCATCGGCATCTTTGTTAATGGCGACAATGGTGCCGGCGTCTTTGATTCCGGTCAGATGTTGAATGGCCCCTGAAATACCAAAACACATATACAAATCCGGGGCAATAATTTTACCGGTTTGGCCAACCTGCATATCGTTAGGCACATAACCGGCATCCACGGCCGCCCGTGAGGCACCAGTGGCTGCACCGATTTTATCGGCCAATTCAAACACCATGTCGAAGTTTTCTTTGGAACCAACACCACGGCCACCTGAAATCACTTTAGCGGCAGTTTGTAGATCAGGCCGATCAGAATCACCTGTGGCTAATTTCACAAATGAGGTATGTTCAGCGGCGGTTTCTAAGCTGCTTTCCTTTATTTCAGCCGAACCACCATCAGTTTTATCCGCTTCATAAGAAGCGGTGCGCACGGTAGCAACCTGATGATCGCTGTCTGTTGAAACGGTTATAATGGCATTACCGGCATAAATAGGACGCTTGTAGTTGTTACTGTCAATCACTTCCATGATGTCACTGATTTGATTAACACCCATTAAGGCAGCCACCCGCGGCATCACGTCTTTGCCAAAGGTGGTGGATGGGCCCCATACATGACTGTAGCCTTGGGCCATATCGGCAATGGTGGGGGCAATGGAAGCCGCCAGTTGATCGTGATTATCATCACAGGTCACCACATGTACAGTAGCAACACCTTCAAACTGAGTCAATTCATTGGCCAGATCGACATTGGGGGCAAATAGCACCATGTCGATGGTGTCGGCATTTAATTGTTTAGCGGCGGTCAAAACTTTGGCCGTTGATTGGTTAATGCTGTCACCGTTATGTTCGGCCAGGATAAAAACTTTACTCATGATAATAACCCCTTGTCTTTTAACATGTTGACTAATTCCTCCACCGATTCAACCATCACACCTTTTTGGCGCGGTTGTGGTGGTTCATATTGGCTGGCTTCGATGCGATGATTACTGCGCTCGGACGCCAGATCATCAATCGCCAGCGTTTCCAGCGGTTTTTTCTTGGCTTTCATGATATCCGGCAATTTCACAAATCGTGGTTCATTCAGACGTAAGTCAGTGGAAATAACCGCCGGCAATTCAACCTCAATAGTTTGCAATCCGGCATCCACTTCACGGGTGGCCTGCAATCCTTTATCGGTAAATTCTATTTCTGACACAAACGTGGCTTGTGGCCGGTTCCATAAAGTGGCCAGCATTTGTGGGGTTTGGTTATTGTCATCATCAATGGCTTGCTTGCCTGTGATAACCAGACCGGGCTGTTCTTTTTCAATGACTTTAAGCAATACTTGTGCCGCTTGTAAAGGTTGTACAGCCTGTTCGCTATTCACCAGAATGGCACGATCAGCACCCATGGCCATGGCGGTTCTGAGTTGTTGTTGTGAAGCGTCGTCACCGATGGTGACCACCACCACTTCATCGGCTTTGCCTTGCTCTTTTATTCGCAGGGCTTCTTCTACAGCAATTTCGTCAAACGGATTGATGCTCATTTTCACACCGTCAATGGCCACACCGGAGCCATCCGGTTTAACCTGAACACGAACGTTGTAGTCCACAACGCGTTTTATGGCGACAAGTATTTTCATAGAATCTATACAGTTGTAAAAGGCGCTGAATTATATCATTAACGTGTTCAGAATTCATTAGCAGAGGAACTCTGATTAACGCTTTATTTGGATTTTTTGAAACCGTTTTTTAAATCTTTTATATAGCAATGAAAAATTAATCGTCTGCTGACAAAGACCGGTAGCGGGAATGGCCATGACAACAGCCAGCCAAGAATTAATTCAGGCATATATTTAAGCATAACAAGTCCCTGTGCAAGCGGCTTTCGCCAGGCTGTAAAATGCTTTTTAATATAAATGTGTTTAGCGGCCAGGCCGGCACTTTTACTGCGCACACGATCGGATAATCGATGTTTACTGGAAACACCATGATGGTGGAGCCATGTGGTCCGGTTGGTCATGCCGACTGTTAAACCATTTAGTACAGCACGACGGCATAAATCCACATCTTCCATAAACATAAAAAAATCCTCATCCCAGCCACCTAATTGCTTAAAGTCCTGGTTTCTCATTAATATCACCGCGCCGGAAATCCAGTCACATTTCACTAATGCTTCATCGTGTGAGGTGTTTTTAGCCTGCTTAAACAAACCACCTAATAAAGGAATATACCGTGACAGACTGGGGAATCGACCACATATGTTTTGTGTCTGTCCCTGATTATTCACTTGCATCGGTGCCAATAAATCCACTGCCTCACTGTCATACGTTTTTATTAAATCATTTAAGCCATGTTCAGGGATTTCAATGTCGGGATTACAAAATAGCAGTAAATCACCGTTGGCTTGTGCGGCACCTAAATTGCAACCACCGGCAAAACCCACATTACGGTCGTTATAAATCCATTCAACATTGAGCTTGTGCTTTTTAAGTCGGGCATCGAGCCGGGTAAAATCCGGTTTTGCCTGAGATGATTGATTGTCAACAATAACGACCTGTAATGATTTAATCACAGCAGGGTCGATGGTTTGACTGATCAGACTTTGTAGTAAGTTCGATAACACCTGCCAGCTGTTGTAATTAACAATAATTATTGAAACAGAATAGGGCATAGATGGCGGACAGGGTAGTAAAAAAATGACATTATAACTTAGTTTTCATTCATACCTGAACGTCTGCATGGGGCTGACCCATGGATGGCATTCTGCTATAATTGAGCGTTTTTACGGACTTTATTAACGATGCAGCAAAAATGGTTAGTCACCGGTGGTGCCGGCTTTATCGGTGGCAATTTTGTATTGCGCCAGGTGTTAAAACATAACAGAGCCATTATTAACCTCGATAAGCTCACCTATGCCGGTAACCTCGATACCTTATCGGTACTCAACGACAATCCTCTACACCGGATGGTGCATGGTGATATCCAGGATCAAAGCCTACTCAATCAACTATTACAGGAACAACAACCTGATGCGGTGGTGCATTTTGCCGCAGAATCACACGTAGATCGTTCCATTGAAGGCCCGAAAGACTTTATTTCCACCAATGTCATGGGAACCTTTCATTTGTTGCAAGCGGTGTTGGCTTATTACCAAGCCCTTCCGGCTAAGAAACAACAGCAGTTTCGGTTTTTGCATGTTTCAACGGATGAAGTTTATGGCTCACTGGGCGACACCGGTTTATTCACCGAAACCACTCCGTATGCGCCCAATTCACCGTATTCAGCCTCTAAGGCTGCCTCAGATCATTTAGTGCGCGCCTATCATCACACCTACGGCTTGCCGGTGTTGACCACCAACTGTTCCAATAACTATGGCCCGTATCAGTTTCCGGAAAAACTGATTCCTTTAATGATTGATAAGGCTTTAACCGGACAGGATTTACCGATCTATGGTGATGGTAAAAATGTCCGCGACTGGTTGTATGTGGAAGACCATTGCCGGGCCATTGAAACAGTGATTGATCAAGGTCGATTGGGTGAGGTTTATAATGTCGGTGGCAACGAAGAATGGCAAAACATCGATATTGTGCATGCCGTCTGTAACTGTTTAGACCGATTAAAGCCGTCTGATAATTCATATAAAGAGCAAATAACTTTTGTGAAAGACCGTCCCGGTCACGATAGAAGATATGCCATTGATTCCAGTAAGTTACAGAATGAACTTAACTGGAAGCCTCAGGAAACATTCGAGTCAGGACTGGAAAAAACCATTCGATGGTATTTAGATAATCAACACTGGGTTGAACGTGTCAAAGACGGCAGTTATCAGGGTCAGCGTTTGGGTGAAGCCATGACACAATCTGAGGAGACAGTATGAATCGCAAAGGAATTATTTTAGCCGGTGGTTCGGGCACCCGTTTATATCCCTTAACCCATTCCATCAGCAAACAACTGCTGCCGGTTTATGACAAACCGATGATTTATTATCCCTTGAGCACTTTAATGAGTGCCGGTATTCGTGACGTGCTTATTATCAATACGCCTCATGAACAACCGCTGTTTAAAGCGTTGTTAGGGGATGGTTCACAATGGGGCATGTCACTTCAATATGCGGTGCAACCTGAGCCGGGCGGACTGGCACAGGCTTTTTTGATTGGTGAAGATTTTATTGACAATGCCCCCAGCTGCCTGATTTTAGGTGATAATATTTTTCATGGCGCCGGTATGCGTCAGTTGATGCGCAACGCCGGCGAACGTGACAGCGGTGCCACAGTGTTCGGTTACCGGGTGCATGATCCTGAGCGCTATGGTGTGGCGGCTTTTAATGAAGACGGGCAGGTGATTGATTTAGAAGAAAAACCGGCCAGGCCAAAATCAAATTTTGCTGTCACAGGCCTCTATTTTTATGACAATCAGGTGGTTGATATCGCCAAATCTCTCAAACCCTCGCCACGGGGTGAGCTGGAAATCACTGATTTGAATAAGGTTTATTTACAACAACAAAACCTTCAGGTGGAGTTGATGGGGCGCGGTTTTGCCTGGTTGGATACCGGTACCCACGATTCTCTGGCGGAAGCCACTAATTTTATTTCCACGATTGAGCGGCGTCAGGGCATAAAAATTGCCTGTCCTGAGGAAATTGCCTTTAACCAGGGATGGATAACGGCTGAACAAGTATTGGAATTAGCCGAACCCATTAAGAAAAATGGTTATGGCCAATACCTGATTTCTTTGATTAAATACCAACAATGAATGTTATCGAAACAGCGATCCCTGGGGTCTTAATTATTGAGCCAAAAGTATTTGGTGATGCGCGTGGCTATTTTATGGAATCCTGGCAACAGCAGCGCTACAAAGACATCGGTATTCAGTCTGATTTTGTGCAATCCAATGTTTCAAAGTCTGCACACGGTGTGTTGCGGGGCTTGCATTTTCAAAATCCCAACCCACAGGGTAAATTGGTCTCGGTTCTGGTTGGTGAAGTGTATGATGTGGCGGTGGATATTCGTCAAGGTTCACCCACCTTTGGTCGATATGTAGGCGTCACCTTAAATGCCGATAACCACCGGCAATTTTATGTGCCAGAGGGCTTTGCACACGGCTTTTGTGTGACTTCTGATGAGGCCGTATTTAGTTACCTATGCACTGATTATTACAATGCCGACGCGGATGCCTCGATTGCCTGGGATGATGCGGATATTGGTATTGACTGGCCGGTTAAATCACCGCAATTATCCGACAAGGATAAAGCGGCCAGCACATTGGCCGAATTTCCCACAGAACGATTACCGCGTTTTCAATCATGAAGATTTTACTGACCGGTGCAGATGGACAGGTGGGTTTTGAATTGTGGCGGACACTGCAGTTCAACCGGGAGGTGATTCCGACCACCTCAGATGGCCGCGATGTCAACGGCATGAGTACCATTAAATTTGATCTGAATGATGCCGATGACGTCAATAAAAAATTAGAAGCCATCGCACCGGATGTGATTTGTAATGCCGCGGCTTATACCGCTGTAGATCAGGCTGAAACAGATGTGGATTTGGCCCATCGGCTGAACGCCGAGGCAGTGGCGCAAATGGCAGAATTTTGTCGCAACAAAAAATTGCTGATGCTCCATTATTCAACGGATTATGTGTTTGCCGGTAATGACCGAAAATTTGCCTGGCGTGAGCAAGATCCGATCAATCCCCAATCGGTGTATGGCCAAAGTAAAGCAGATGGTGAACAAGCCCTGATTGACAGCGGTTGCGAGCACATGATTTTTCGCACCGCCTGGGTGTACAGTAACCGGCGTCACAATTTCTTAAAAACCATGTTGAAACTGGCGCAAAGCCATGATGAATTAAAGGTCGTAAACGATCAACAGGGCACGCCCACCTGGGCCAACACTATTGCCCTGGCTACCATGTTGTCATTAAATATACCTGAAAGCGGTGTCTATCATTTAACCGCTGCCGGTCACACCACCTGGTATGGGTTTGCCAAACGTATTTTTGAGCAGGCGGTTCGCATTGGTTTATTGGACAGTAAGCCTAAATTAATCCCGGTCAGCAGCGAGCAATTTCCAACCGCTGCCATCCGACCCAATTATTCTGTACTCGATTGCCAAAAATTTGCCGGTACCTTTAATGTTAAACTACCGCATTGGCAAACAACTTTACAACTTTGTATGCAAAGGATGTCTTTATGAACATAATTCCCGTTATTTTATCCGGTGGTGCCGGTACCCGACTATGGCCGGTGTCTCGCAAAGCCTATCCCAAACCATTTATGCAGTTATCAGATGGACAAAGTTTGGCCGCCATGACCTTTAACCGGGCGCTGAAAGTGGCCACTGATAACACCGTGCTGACGGTGACTTCACGAGACTATTATTTTTTGTGTAAGGATATTTACCGTGCCAATCAGGATGCTGACATGGACAAACAGTATTTTTTACTGGAGCCCAGCGGACGCAATACAGCGCCTGCGATTGCTTTAGCGGCCTTACAAACACAACAACTCTATGGTGATGATGCCATCATGGTGGTGATGCCGTCAGACCATTTGATTAAAGACGAAGATTTGTTTGTCGAGACGGTGCAAACAGCCGCTAAACAAGCCACACAAGGCTATTTAACCACCTTCGGCATCTATCCGACGGCACCGGAAACCGGTTATGGCTACATTAAAGCCGGACAATCATTGGCAGAAGAAGGTGTGGCTGAAATTGCAGAGTTCGTAGAAAAACCCGATTTAGACACCGCAAAACAATACCTGGCTTCCGGAGAATACAGCTGGAATTCAGGGATGTTTTGTTTTCAGGTTGGGGCCTTATTAGACGCCTTTGAACACACGGCACCTGATGTGCTGTCGGCGGCTAAAGAATGCTTTGCAGACATCGACAGTGGACAGCAACAAATTGAATTTGATGCTGATTTATTCAAGCAATTACCGGATATTTCCATCGATTATGCGGTGATGGAAAAAGCTGAAAAACGGGCAGTCATTGATTCAAGATTTGACTGGAATGACATCGGCTCCTGGAATGCCATGGCAGGCTTGTTAGATAGCGATGAAAGCGGCAACCGCATCGAAGGTAAAGCGGTGACGGTGGATGCCAACAATAATTACATACGTGCCGGTGACCGGCTTGTGGCGGTAGTTGGTGTTGATGATCTGATGGTGGTGGACACCACCGATGCGGTATTAATTGCCCATAAAAACAAATCTCAAGGGGTTAAAGATGTGGTGCAATTTTTAAAAGCCAAAGCCCATGACGCCGCCATTTATCACACCACCGTACATCGGCCCTGGGGCAGTTACACCATTTTGGAAGATGAAGATGACTGTAAGGTTAAACGCCTGGTTGTCAAACCCGGGCAGGTGTTGTCTTTACAAAAGCATTATAAGCGCAGTGAGCATTGGACCGTGGTTACCGGTACCGCCAAGGTTCGGGTCGGTGATGATGAGTTTATGCTGAATGAAAATGAATCTGTTCATATACCGGTGGAAACACTACATCGCCTGGAAAATACCACGGACACTGACATTGCTTTAATCGAAGTACAATGTGGTAGTTATTTCGGTGAAGATGATATCGTTCGCTATGAAGATATTTACGGACGTATCAAGGATAAAAAAACCAGCTGATATGAATAAAGAAGCCTTAGAAAAAGCCACCGAAGTGGCCCGTTATGCTGCCGGGCAAGCGGCCGGCGGGATTCGTTCCTATTACATGAATAAAGACAATGTCACAGAAGTTAAATCGGATAACAGTCCTGTGACCATTGCGGATAAAGAAGCGGAAAAAACCATCATCAGAATTATTAAAGAGGCTTATCCCGACCATGATTTCTTTGGTGAAGAATATGGTCGCGATGGAGAAGACAGTGATTATTTATGGTTGATTGATCCCATTGATGGCACAAAAAGCTTTATCCGCGGCTATCCGTTTTTTTCTACCCAAATCGCTTTAATGTATAAAGGCGAACTGGTCCTGGGGGTGTCCCATGCACCGTTGATGGACGAACAGGCTTATGCCTTTAAAGGTGGCGGGGCTTTTTTAAATGGAGAATCCTTACACATCCAAAATAAATGGGTTGAGCATAGCTCCTGTGTCTCCACCGGAAATATTCAGTCTCTGATAAAAGATAAATGGAGCCAGCTGGGTCAACTTTTGCTAAAATTCAGTAAAATCAGAGGTTACGGTGATTTTTATCATTACCACTTACTGGCCGGTGGTAAAATCGATTTATTAATCGAAAGTGATGTCAATATTTTAGACATCGCAGCACTCACTGTGATTGTTCGGGAAGCCGGTGGTGTTATCAGCGACTTATCCGGACAGAATATAAGATTGGATACCACCGATGTGGTGGCCGGTAATCAAAAAACACATGCCATGGCAATGGATTATTTATCATGAAAAGTTTACTCAGTTCGGTGGAACAACTGGCGGTTAAAGCCGGTGATGCCATTATGGAAATATATCAGTCAGATGATTTTTCGGTGGAGCAAAAATCAGATGATTCACCCTTAACACGAGCTGATCTGGCGGCTCATCATTGTATTGTTGAAGGTCTACAGAAGCTGGATCAGGACTATCCGATATTATCAGAAGAATCTGCGGATATTGATTTTAAAGAACGCAGCCAATGGCAGCGTTACTGGCTGGTCGATCCATTAGACGGCACCAAGGAATTTATTAAGAAAAACGGTGAATTTACTGTTAATATTGCTTTAATTGATCAGGGTAAACCGATTCTTTCTGTGGTGTATGTGCCGGTGCAAAACCTGAGCTATCTAGCAGCAGAAGGTGTTGGCGTTTTTAAACGTGATAACGGCCAAAAGCAAAGCATCAAAGTGATGAAAAACAGCCGTTATAAACCCACCGTGGTGGGTAGCCGATCTCATCCCAGTGATGAGTTAAAGGATTATTTAGATCGACTCGGTCAACATGACTTGGTGGCTATGGGCAGCTCGCTTAAGTTTTGTCTGGTGGCCGAAGGTAAAGCTGATTTATACCCGCGCCTGGGACCCACGTCTGAATGGGACACGGCCGCGGCACAGTGTATCGTTGAACAGGCCGGTGGCCGGGTGGTGACATTTGACGGTGAACCTTTACGATATAACCAAAAAGAATCATTACTCAATCCACATTTTATGGTGTTTGCCGATGCAGGCAAAAACTGGATTAATATCTAAATGATGAACGGTTGCTGTTAACCGTTTATTAAAATGGGCTTGTTATAATAAGCGGATGAAATTCATTCTCATTCTGACGCAATACAGCCTATTCATGTTGATAATGATTTGTGCCGGTTTTGCTCAAGCCGCAGAACAACAATCCGGCTATACATTTAATGTGACCGGTGTTGACAAGCCCCTGGCTGGAAATATTCAAATATTCCTTAATAATCTGTCCATGGGTTGTGAGGCTTCGCCAAGCATGCGCGAGTCATTAAAAGATAAAATTCCTGAGCAAGTAAAATTGGCGTTGCAACCCTATGGCTATTATCAGGCAGATGTAAAAAACATTGAATTCACAGAGAATACAGACTGTTGGGACGTTAAGGTAGACGTCAATCCTGGCGAGCCGGTGATGATACGAAAGATTGATTATACCCTCGAAGGATCCGGTCGAACACATTCTGGTTTAACGGATATTAAAGTCGACAAATATTTGGCTGAAGGTGAAATCTTTATTGACAGCGATTATCAGAATTTAAAACAGCAATTACGTCAATGGGCCAATAACTATGGCTACTTAGAAGCCGCTTTCAGTGCTCAAATGGTTGATGTGTTTCCGGCACAACATGCCGCAGATATTACGCTGCACTTTCATACCGGTCCCCGTTACCGGATTGAAGACGTGGTGGTTGAGCAGGATCCTGAATTTATGAAACCACGCTTTTTACAGGGTTTGGTGGGGCTCGAAGCTGGGCAATATCTGAATAATCAAACCTTAATTGATGTCAGAAAACGTCTGGTCGCAAGCCGTTACTTTGACAACATCAGTGTCACATTTGGTGATAAAAATACACAAGAGGCCAGCGTGCCGGTATTGGTTAAATTAACGCCGGGCTACCGCATCGATTATTCGATTGGTTTAGGGTTCACCACAGACACCGGTGTCCGTTCAACCTATGAGTATCAGCATCACCGGTTAAATGAACGCGGCTTTCAGCTCAGTACTAAATTACAACTGGCTCAGGTTAACAATGAATTCATCGCCCGTATGAAGTTTCCGTCCATCAGTAACCCGGATGAAAAGTGGTATGAGACAGAAATAGGGCATCGCCAGGAGGACAACGACGTCTATAAAGCCGACACCTCAAAAATAGGTCTGTCTCAGACCCGCTTACAGACTGATCGCTGGCAAAACATTAATTTTATTGATGTGCTACATGAAGATTATACCTTTGGTGATAAAAAAGACAGTACCCGACTTCTGGTTCCCGGCACTGCCTGGACATTTCAGCAGGTGGATGATCCCTTAAACCCTCGTTTCGGCTTTAAAGCGCAAATGGATTTCAAACTGGCCACCGAAGAAGTTTTCTCTGATATGAGCATGGTACAAATCAGTGGTCAGCTTAAAACGATTCTACCTGTGGCTGACAGAGATCGCTTGATTATGCGTGCTGAAATAGGCACCACCGTAACCAGTGACTTTAACCAGTTACCGGCCTCTTATCGCTATTTTGCCGGGGGTGATCAATCCATCCGCGGGTTTGACTATAAAAGCCTGTCACCACTGAATGATGAGGGCGATAACATTGGCGGGAAGCACTTAGTGGCAGCCAGTGTTGAATATGAGTATCGGCTCAATGACAGTTATGCGTTGGCCGTTTTTGCTGACGGTGGTAATGCCTTCACGGAGAAATTTGAAGTGGCCGGTGCAGTGGGCGTGGGTTTTCGCTGGTTCTCACCCATCGGGCCATTACGGGTTGATGTCGGTGTGCCGGTGACCGATGCCGATCACAATTTCAGAATTCATTTATCGCTGGGGCCGGATTTATAATGGCTGCTGAAAGATCCACACAGTCTCGTCGTCCCCTTTTTTTTCGCTGGTTGCTTTATTTATTGACCACCCTCGTCATATTGCTGGGCTTCGTTCTGGTCTTGCTCTATGGCCTGCTATACAGCGAAGCCGGTAGCCGATGGGCATTGAACAAAGCCCAGGATTGGCTGCCCTTAAGCATCGAACAAAGTAGCGGACGCATTGGTGATGAAATCACAGCCTTAAATCTTGAATATGAACAAGGCGGCATGGTGATACACATTGATCAGCTTAATTATCGCATCACCGATATTCATTGGTGGCAGAGAAAACTGGTGTTTGATTACATTCGCCTTGGTCACGTTAGTATTCAATTACCGGACAATGAATCAACCACAGCTCAGCCACTGCCACCGGCTGCGAAGATTGACTTGCCTGTGTCCGTGGTCCTCAATGAACTGTTTGTGCAGGAAATACAGGTTAATTCTGAACAACAGGCTTATGGACCCATTCTGGCCAGCGCCACTGTGGATGATGGCGAGATTGATTTAGCCAATGTCCAGTTGTTAGATGCCGAGATTCAATTAAAAGTATCCGGCCAGGTTGAATTACACAATCGTTGGCCATTTGATTTAACCACCCAATGGGCGTATACACCTGAACGCCTGCAAGGTGCCGGCTCAGTGTCTGGCGATATTACGGCACTGCAGTTGGCACAGAGTATGGAGTTCAATAATGATTACGCCAGGGGGCGGAGTGTTATTGAAACAGATTTAACCCTGCAACCTGAACTTAAGTTTGATGCCGCCATTAACAGTGAACGTTTGCTGGTGCCAGTGGCGAATAATGAACAAATTAACACCGTTTTTAAACAAGTCGCTCTATCCATAAAAGGTCAATTGGACAATTATCAGTTTAATCTGACAGCGAACAGTGAACAAACTGTTAAACCATTAACGGCTTCAACTGATAAAGATCATTACAAAGAAGCACAAACACACCACAACAAAATCCGTCTGACTGCGCAGGGCAACACTGAACAGTTAGACATCGAAACCTTGAAAATTTCCGGCGATTTTGGTGCATTTACGGCTCATTCAACGGTGAACTTTTCACCACAACTAAAGCTGTCGGCAGAATTTAACAGTGATTCTTTTAATCCGCAATGGCTATTACCCGACTGGCCTGGGCATATCAGCGGTTCAGGACAGTTGGTGGCCGCACAAACTGCCCAAACCGAATGGCAACTCGAGCTTAAAGATTTAAACCTACAGGGTCAGTTAAAAGAACATGAACTGTTTATACAAGCCAACGCACAATTACACGATGAAGTTCTCAGCCTGAAGCCTTTATCGCTGGACTGGGGGAAGAATAACATTCAGTTAGAAGGGCAGTTGAGTATAGCTGAACAGACCGGTACACATCGCCTTAAGTTTGATTTGAATGTACCACAGCCCCAATTATTAATGGATGATTTAACCGGACACATTCAAACAAGCGGGCAGTTATCGGGTTCTGTAAAGGCCTTGTCCTACAACATGTCTTTAACGGCTAACAATATTGTGTATCAGGACAATCAAGTTCATGCTTTAACGGTGACAGGAGATGGCCGCTGGCCTGATCAGTTACAACTTGATATGGCAGCACAAGAAATCTATGCAGCCGATCAAGCGATCCCTAAACTGAATATTTCTTTAAAAGGCAATCGACAACAACATGAAATTGTCTCCGATGTTATGCATCAGGATATCAGCACACAGCTAACACTGGTCGGTGGTTGGTTTGATGATAAACAACAATGGCGAGGACAAATAGAACAACACAGCATTCAATTAAATGACAGTGATCAAGGCTGGCAATTGCGAGAACCGGCAGATATTGTGTTTGGGCAGGAACTAACAATTTCACCAGCCTGCTGGTTTTCGAAAGAAGGTGATGGCGAGGCTTGCCTGGAATTAGATGCACAAACGGACACAGAATTAGCTCTGTCAGGTCAGCTGAAGTTGAGAAATTTACACATTGAATTGTTCAACGCTTTCTGGCCTGAAGATTTGCGCTTAGAAGGTTTAATTCAGGGTTCAGCTGATTTGGATTATCAACAACAGAACCTGTCAATGACTGCGGATTTACATGCAGAACAAGCCTCGATTTATTATCGAGAAGGCCAGAAAAACGCTTACCAGGCGAGCATTAAAACTGCGCAATTAACCGCTCGTCAGAATAAGGGTCTGACAGAAATAAAAACCAGGCTTGAACTGGATGACAACAGCTTTCTGGCGGCTACCGCTGAATTACACGATTCAGATAGTTCGTCATGGCCTGAGATAACGACTGAAATTGATGGTAACATTAAAAACAGCCGTTTTTTGGTGGCACTGTCACCTGAATTAGAACAATTAGAAGGTGAATTTAGTCTTTCTGGCCAAGTAAACGGTCCGCTTAATCAGCCTGCAGTAAACTTTTCACTGCAGCAACAAACCGGTTTTCTTATATTGCGCCAGACCGGTAGTCGATTGTCCAATATTAAAGTTAATGTGGATAGTACACAAGCCGGTTTAATGGCCATCCAGGCGACTGCGGACAGTAGAAGCGGCTCTGTTAAATTAGACGGTGAGCTGAACATACAACAACTGGATGATTGGTCCTATCAGGGCAGTCTTACAGGTGAAAATTTTCGATTATTGACACTGCCTGAGTTAACTGTCAACATCGAACCGGATTTAAACATAGATGCGTCCTCAAAAGCCATTAATGTCACCGGTCGATTAACTTTACCAATGGCTGAGGTTAATATTAAGAATTTACCACCGTCTGCCACCACCACATCACCGGATGTGGTGATTCACCGGCCTGATGACGAGCAACAACAAAGTAAGACTGCCATACCGGTGCATTACGATATTAAAACAGAAATTGTTGAACCCATTTCGATTCAATTAATGGGCTTACAAGCCAAAATGGCCGGTCAAATACGGGTTTATGATGAAAAGCAAGAACCCCATGGCGAAGGTCGGCTGAATTTAACCGAAGGTTTTTATAAACTGTATGGACAACGGCTGGAGATTGAGCGTGGCGAATTAATTTTTAATGGCCCGGTGGATAATCCCGGCATTGATGTTAAAGCCACACGCGAGTCAGATGACGGCTCCGTCACCGCCGGTATCTTAATCACCGGTACGGTGAATCAACTTAATACCACTTTATTTTCCGAACCGGCCATGAGCCAGTTGGCCATTTTGTCTTATCTAACAACGGGCAGGGGGCTCAATGAAAGTGGTGGCGGTACCAGTGGCGAACAACTGGCCCAGGCGGCGATTTTGCTCGGCTTAAAACGCGGTGATTCAGTGTTCTCTCAGCTACAAAGTACCTTTGGTATCGATGTTCTAACCATCAAACAGGGTGCCAACAACGAAGACAGCTACATCGAAGCCGGCCAGAACATCGGCGATGATTTGTATGTGGGCTATTCTCAGGGCTTGTTTAACCGACTGGGCTTCTGGATTCTACGCTATAAAATCAACGACGCTCTGCGCCTCGAAACCACCCAGGGCGAAAATCAGACCGTTGATTTGATTTATGTGCGACGAAAAAAATAAAGCGTTTAATTAAAATCTTTACTACGGATTGGTTGCCGAATATACAGGCCTAAAAAGAACACAAAAACCACCAGTGATACCCATAACATCATTCGCCAGGGGCTCTGCATGGTGCCAATTATGCTGGCATGTTCCACCCAGATGGTTTCACAGGCGCCATTGCCTTTGTCGGTACGTGTGGTGCTGGTTTTGCGTAGATAGCCTTTAGGATTCATGTAATCGGCTAAATAACCCCGTAATAAGATTTGATCCCCGATGGTTGCCTCCGTTAAGGTTTTACGAACTGATTCATCGATTGCTAAGACATGGTTGTTGGATAATTGATCAGGGTTGAAAGCTTGCCAGGCCGCATTATTTCGGGCCTGATAACGGCAACTGAATTGACCGTTACTGAAAATAAAATCCTTTAAAATTGACGGATTGGCGCTATCACCCCACACCACACATAAATCAGCCACATTAAGATAATCCTGTGTCAAGCCGTGTAGCGACCGCTTGTAATCAGCTTCATGCACGCGTTTAGACACCACCAACCCTGATATCTCATATTGGTATCGGGGCTGAATAGTGAAGGGTAAATCGTGATAGATAATTTTTTGAGGCGGCTTATGAACCAGAGATTGTGTGGGTTCATTCGAAATAGCATCAGCCAATGGTAAATGATCCGGCCAGGTATTGCGGTTCCAAAAACTGACGATTAAGATTAAACCGCTGATCACTACGCCGTATCTGATAATTGAGTTCATAGCTGTCCTTATAATGACCTTCGGCCTATTACAAAAATATGGGTTAAAATGCTAACATAACCAACATTTTTCAGTGGGTCCTTTTAGCCATGATTCAAATTTTATCACGCCAAACCATTCAGATTCTGAGTTTATCTTTTCTAAGCCTTGTTTTCGGTTCAGCGCTTGCGCAAGACAGTGATAAAGGCACTGCCTTGTTGCGTTATGCCGATATCCATAAAGATCAAGTAACCTTCGTTTATGCCGGTGATATTTATATCGCCGATGTTAATAGCGGCGATGCCAAAAGGTTAACTTCCCATAAAGGTTTTGAAGCCTTTCCCAAATTTTCACGGGATGGTCAACGCATTGCCTTTTCAGCGGAATACACCGGAACCCGTCAGGTCTATGTGATGAATAGGGATGGCAGTGATTTAAAACAGCTCACTTGGTACAACGATGTCGGCCCGATGCCACCGCGCGGTGGTTATGATTACCGAATATTAGATTGGTCTGCGGATGATAAAAATGTTCTGGTACGCGCTAATCGTTTACCCTGGGGACAACGCATGGGTCAGCCTTATTGGGTACCTATTGATGGCGGTATGGAACAACCTTTACCGGTTCCTGAAACCGGCGGCGGCATGTTATCACCGGATGGCACAAAGTATGTGTACACACCGATTGACCGTGAGTTCCGCACCTGGAAACGCTACCGAGGCGGTCGTGCTCAGAATGTCTGGGTGTATGATTTAGAGAATGATACGTCTGAACAACTCACCACTCATCGCGCCACCGATCATCAGCCGGTCTGGGTAGGGGATGATATTTACTTTATCAGTGACCGTGATTATCGCTTGAATTTATACCGTTATAACCCCGAGGGTGATCCGGTTAAAGTCACCAATCATGATGAATATGACAGCTTATGGGCGTCAGCCGGTCCTGAAGCCATCGTTTATGAAAACGGTGGTTATTTATGGCGTTATAATCCTGTCACAAACGAAACCAAACAACTGAAGATTAGCATCACCACCAATCAGGAAAACCTGATGCCACAATATAAAAAAGTCGCTGATTACATTGAATCAGGTGATATTTCACCGGACGGCCAACGTGTGGTGCTCGGTGCCCGCGGTGAGCTATTTACGGTTCCGGCTGAACATGGAGAAATCAGAAATATATCGAACACACCCAAAGCCCGTGAAATTGCGGCCAACTGGTCGCCCAATGGTCGCTATGTGGCCTATTTAAGTGATCAAAGCGGTGAATATGACATTTATATTTACGATATAAAATCAAAACAAAATAAACGCATCACAACTGATGGTCATATCTGGCGTTTTAATCCGGTGTGGTCACCGGACAGTCAAAAGCTGGCTTTTTCGGATAAAGATCATATTCTGTGGTCGGTGTCCATTGATGGTGGTAAGCCGCAAAAACTGGACAGCTCATCCACCAACGATATTGAACATTACCGCTGGTCACCGGACAGCCGTTGGCTAACTTATACCAAAACCGAAAACACCGGATTTTCCAGCATTTATGTGTATGATTTAAACAACAATAAAGCTCATAAACTCAGCACCGCTTCCTATCATGACTATGAGCCGGTGTTTGATGACAGTGGTCAATATCTGTTGTTTTTATCCAACCGTGATTACAACCTGGCATTCAGTGCTTATGAGTTTAATTATCTTTATGTGGATGCCACCCGTTTATATGCCGCTCAGTTAACTGATGACACACCACCGGTTTATCCTTATCAAAGTGACGAGGTAGAACTGTCAGATAAATCATCGAAAGATAAAAAGGACAAAAAAGACAACAACGATAAAGTTGAGGTTTCTATAGATTTTAAAGGATTTAATGACCGAATCACGGCCTTACCGGGCAAAGCCGGTAACTATAATGGCTTGCAAACAACCGGTGACAAAGTCTTTGTATTAAAAGGTGATGATAACGGCCAACAGTTGTTTATGGTTTCTCTCAAAGAAGAGGATAAACCTAAAAAAGTGATTGGCGGTGTTAATCAGTACCGACTGGCTGCGCAAGGTGAAAAAATACTGGTGCGTCAAGGTCAAAAATTATCGATTATTGGAGCCAAAGAAGGCCAGGACAAGAATGGTCAAAAACTGGACTTGAGCAATTTAAGTCTAAAAATTGACCCACAAACTGAGTGGCAACAAATGTACACCGATGCCTGGCGAATTTTACGCGACTGGTTTTATGATCCTGATATGCACGGCATGGATTGGGAAGGCATCAAAGCCAAATACCAACCCATGGTTGATGCCGCTACCCACCGCAGTGATCTGGATTATATTCTCGGGGAAATCGCCGGTGAAATGAATTCAGGACATATCTATGTCAATTCAGGTGATCTGCCGAAAGTGAAGCGTCATGAAAATGGTTTACTGGGCGCGACTTTTGAAAAAGATGACAGCGGTTATTTTAAAATCGTTTCTATTTTTGATGGTGAAAACTGGAACAAAGACCGCTTATCCCCGCTCACTGAAGCCGGTGTGAAAGCCGAAGCCGGTGACTATGTGCTCGCTGTTAACGGTCACAGCACAAAAGATGTGGCCAATATATATGAGTTGTTAGAACATCAGGCCAAGCGCACCGTGACACTGACGCTGAATAATAAGCCTAAACAAAAAGGCAGCTGGCAAGCCAACGTGCAGACCATCATTTCAGAAGGTCAGCTGCGTTACTTAAACTGGGTCAATGAACGTCGTACCATGGTGGATAAACTCTCCGATGGCCGCATCGGCTATGTCCACTTACCGAATACCGCGATTGAGGGCAACCGCGAACTGTTTAAACAAATGCTGCCTCAAATCGGCAAAGATGCCCTGATTATCGATGACCGCTATAACGGTGGTGGCTTTATTCCAGATCGCATGATTGAACTGCTGTCACGGAAAACCTTAAGCTACTGGAAACGCCGTAACCTCGATGTGGACAGCATGGCGACGCCGCTGATTGCCCATGACGGTCCGAAAGTGATGCTGACCAACGGCCAGTCCAGCTCCGGCGGCGATGCCTTACCGTATTTCTTCCGTAAAATGAATTTAGGTAAAATCATCGGCACCCGCACCTGGGGTGGTTTGATCGGCATCAGCGGCAATCCCGGTTTAGCGGATGGCGGTTCTGTAATCGCCTCCACCTTCCGCTTTATGGACACCGAAGGCAACTGGGCGGTTGAAAACGAAGGCGTGGCTCCGGACATCGAAGTCATCGACCGGCCCGAACTGGTGGCCAAAGGCCAGGATCCGACCCTGGAACGTGCGGTTGAGGAATTGCTTAAAGACCTCAAAACCAATCCGCGCAGCACCATTCAGTCACCCCCGGAACCGACTGAGTTTTAAAAAAATACCATAAGATAATCGCAGCCATAAAAATATGTGGCTGCGATTTT
This sequence comes from uncultured Marinicella sp., assembly GCA_947502925.1. Taxonomy (GTDB): domain Bacteria; phylum Pseudomonadota; class Gammaproteobacteria; order Xanthomonadales; family Marinicellaceae; genus Marinicella. The sequence goes on from CANNBS010000002.1 coordinate 110,823, forward strand.
TTTGCGGTGAAAAAAAATGATCACCACAGAGGCACAGAGGGCGCAGAGAAAGAATATTCAATGATTTCCATATTTTTGTGCTAAAGACACTGGGTACCGGCCTAAGCTGGCACGGCTATCAAAATACACATCCTTGCCAGCGAAGGCTGGCATCCAGCGTCTTTTGCGAGATTTCTGACCACAAGCTGTTTTATCATTTGACTTAATTAGTGCTAAACTACGGCCATGTCGAGCCAATCAAAAAACACCCAAAACACCACTAAGTATATTGTTGGTAACGCCTTTATTGCGTGTGGTTTGGCGGCTGTAATTCTGGCTTTTGTCATGCCAATAGGGATTGTTATTTTTAGTTCTATTGATGGTGGTGGAATCAATATTTTTAGTATTGATTTTCTATCTACCTATTTCATGATAAGTCTATTTTTTGGATTTTATGGTCTGATTTTATCAACTGTATTAGGTGTTCCTACGTTGTTGGTAGCGAATCACTTACGACTTAACTATTCTCTTTTATTGTTTGTCGTTGGAAGTATCTATGTGATATTAATCCTTGCGGTGTTTGCGGGTGGTTTTGACTTTGTTTATAAATCAGCGTTAATTTGGTTATATATATTTTGTGGCGGATTTTGTGGTTTTATAGCCAGTTATCTATTCAACAAAAAATGCCAACAACAATTGGCTGAATAATAACAATTTCAACGGACGATTTTCTGTATGTATAAATTAAAAGGCATTCTTTTTGTTGCTTTTGGTGCGGCCAGTTACGGGTTGTTGGCGACCATGGTGAAGGTCGCTAATTTGCAAGGTTTGTCCACGGCGATGCTGACTTTTTATCAGTATCTTTTGGGTTTTTTAGTGCTTTCCTTGGCGGCTTATCATGTTGCGCGAAAGAAACCACCGGCCTTTCAACGCGGTGATAAGCGGTCTTTGATTTTATTTGGTTCTTCTTTGGGCTTTACCAGCAGTCTCTATTATCTATCGATTCAATATGTGCCGGTATCCGTGGGGATTATTCTGTTGATGCAAACCATCTGGATGGGTGTGGTGGTGGAGTTGTTGATCAGCCGGCAAAAGCCGCAGGCGTTAAAAATTATTGGTGCTTTGGTGGTGTTGTTCGGTACCTTTTTAGCGGTGGATGCCTTGGATAATCTGGACGCGCTGAATTTGACCGGTGTATTCTATGGAATTGCGGCGGCGGTTTCCTTTACCGTGACCCTGACCGCCACCAACCGGATTGCCACCCATTTACCAAACATTATTCGCAGCCAGTATATGGTTTTGGGTGGTGTGATGGCGGTGTTTCTATTCTGGAACATCAACATCATAAGTCCCGAACTTATGAACCTTAAAACCATGGCTTTTGGTTTGTTTCTGGCTTTGTTCGGGACGTTGATTCCACCGATTATGTTCAATAAAGGCTTTCCGATTATTGGTATTGGTCTGGGCAGTATTCTGACCGCCATCGAAATCCCGGTGTCCATCATCTCAGCCAACTGGTTATTACATGAGGTGCTTCAATCAATTCAGTGGTTAGGTGTGGCCATTATTATCATCGCCGTGGTGATGATTAACTACCGGCATTTAACAACCGAAAATAGTTAAAAAAAGTGGGTCACGTTCTTGCTGACCCACATGGATAGAATCTGAAAAATCACTCAAATCCATGGGCGAAAATAACATCCGGATCGGCAATGACATCAACAGTGATGGTGGCATCTGCACTGAGGGTTGATTTACAGCCCTGGCCATTTTGGATGATTAAATCACAGTTCTGCCAGCCGTCAATCAACGCACCCGGTTCAGCCTGGGCGGAGAGTGTGACCACATCGTTTTCTTCAAATTCTGCCTGACAACTGTTGCCACAACTGATGCCCGCTGGGTCACTGGTGACTGTGACGCCCAAATGCGGGTTTTCCAAATTTTTGACCACGGTCAAGGTTACCGGATTACCAATTTGCAAGAATTCAGCCTCTACGGTCTTAAAGTCATCCATAGTGACCACGCATGGAGTGATGCCAGTACATTCACCACTCCAGCCTACAAAAGTACTGCCTGAATCAGCAAAAGGTTGAATGGTAAACGTTTCATTCCTCGGTAACGGCACAAAGCATGGAGTAGAAAAAAAACCATCGCATATCAAGTCATACTCATCAATGATACCAACACCAGTTCCAGTGCCGGAAAAGTTGAGAGTCAAACCATAAGCATCGGGTCTTTCTACAGCGCCCATGTCACACTGCCCAGGGCCTCCTGAGGCGTCACCATCTCTGGGACGACCTTCTCCAGACAAGTCATGGTCATCACAACCCATGGCTCCATCGACAGCAGGACTGATAGGAGATAGTGGGGCAATCAGTTGAGAACCACCATACAGGCCCAACGGCAATAATATGGGATCAGAATCAACTACATCACTGCTTGAAGAAGTGCAACTGGGTGAACCATTTTCTATGTTGTATCCGTCACTGAGTATGGTGCCTCCGGTGGCTACTTCACACCCATCATCATCAAAAACATTTCCTCGGTTGATGATGGTTGAATTGCTCCTGGCGATAAGGGCATCTCCGTTGTTGTGAAAGGTAGAAAATTGCACGGATAATTCACCATTGGCAGAATAGTTTTGTATGGCGTAATCGGCAGTATTACCAAAAAACAGTGAATTTTTAACCACACCAAAAACGCTGGAAGCAACCAATGGTGTTCCAGGGTTGTTAACAAAAGAAGTTCTGTCAACTTCTGCCCGCAGATTACTAAAGTTAACAACCCCTCTGTCAGACAACTGAGCCGAACCGTTGTTTACAAACGAACTGTTGATGATGGTGTCAGGGTCTCTCAGAAAGTCAAGAGTACTCGACCTCTTGAAAACAGCACTTCCATTTGGGACTGTTGACTGGCTGTCCATGGTTAAATTATTTTCAAAAAGAGAGCCCTCCACATGCAATAAGTAATCCTTATCTATATAAATGGCGCCACCTGTTAACGCCTGGTTTTGTGCAAACTCACTGTCAATAATACGAATTGTTTGTAAATCATCATAAGAAATATTTGAGCCTTCAGACTTGACCTGAAGAGCACCCCCGACATCATTGGTGGCTATGTTGTTTAAAAACCGCATGTCCTGTATGAGTAAGTCTTGCACATCAGTAACATCGACTGCACTGGATCGGGCACCACCGATGCGAAAGTCTTTAAATGTCACATTTCGGTCGGTGTCAATGATAAAAATATGGCCATCGTGGTTATTGGATGGAATCAAGACCAGATTGTCAGCACCGGGCCCTTGAATTTCAACACCATCATAGACAGGCAAAGCGTTATTTAACTGAATGGTATCACCGGTGGTGCCAAGTAACAGCCAAATTAAATCATCACCCAGGCCTTTAGCACAGCCATAATAAGCGACGTCGAAATTAGCCGCCACCAAGGCTTCCCGCAAGGTGCACAGATTATCGTCTATGGCAGCATCCTGGTTGCTGTTAACCACAATCAAATTGGCTTGTGCCCCCAGACTGACAAATATCAGGTATCCCACTAAAATGAGCTTTTTCATAAATCACCTCGTTTTTAAGTGTATTATTTTTTTAAACGAGTCAGCCCAAGGTTTACTGCCAAAATAATTCAATTTATCTGTCAGTTGGATGTTATCAGGCAACAGAGTGTATAAAAGTGGCCTTTATATAATCCAGAAAGACACTGGCTTTCGGCCTGCGCCGGTACGGTTTCTTAGAATTTGCTTCTTGCCGTCGCAGGACGGCATCCAGTGTCTTTGGCTTTGTTCTATACTTTTAAGATGATGCAGTCCCGAACCGTTTTTTATGATAAACGGTTCGGGATTGATTGCTGTGACTTATTCAATGATGCCCGAAGCAGCCCCTGAGAAGTTCTTGGTGATGCCTTTTTCCTGCATCAGTTTGGGGGACAGTTTGCATGAACCGGGACTGCCAAAGCGTCCGGGTTTAAACGTCCAGACCACACAGCCATCAGCGGCCTGGCAGGCCTTGAGACATTGTTCCGCATTTTTGATAGCACCTTTTTCAGGTTGCAGGTCGCCGGCCAGGTAATACTGGCTGTGTTCAGCATCGGCCGGCATCTGGTAGATGGTGTCTTTTTCCATGGCCTGTGCATTGAAGCTGACTGCAGATAAGGCGAGGGTCGCGAGGGTGGTTAATTTTAAATATTTCATTATGTTCTCCTGTTATTGATAAGTGATGTTGACACCTATGGCTCGATCAGCCCCGACCAATAATAGATATCGATCAGCCATGGGTATCAGATTAGCCAGAAAAGTAACCGGCTGACCGGGACGGGCTTCATGGACGATAAAGCCAGTAATGCTCAGGTTACTGTTTACGGGGGCTTGTTTGCGGGGGTGGTCAACAAACAGGGCCGCCATTTGCCAAAAGTTCATATTGACAGGACTGTAAACTCTAAAAACGCCATCTGTAACGCTGATTCGCCCGGTAATCTGAACCCGACGCTGCTGGTAGAGCAGGTTATCGGATTGTGCCAGTCGAATGCGCATCAGTCCCTGAATTTCATCAATATGAATTTCACCGCTCAATTCTGATTTTCCTGATAAACTGAACCGTTGCGATGAATCTTTACGCAAGCCCAGGGCTTTACCATTGACGGACTTCGGTAGTTCTTCAATGAAATGAACGCCATCCAGATATTTCTGCATCAAGTCTTTTGCAATCGCCAGTTGGCTGTCTTCTCTGATTGCTGCCACAAACTTATCAGCCAGTTCAGATGGCAGATTTTTAGGCTGTCGTTGGACCTGGACTTTTTGTAATTGCTTGAGTTCTGCCAACGCTTCATAGTTCAGCCAGGCAGTATTTCTGATATCCAGTTTTTTAACGGCGATGGTAAATGTGTCATGTCCATGATCTGTAGTGGATTATTGTTCAGGCTCAGTGTGGTCAGTGCTGTCAAGTTTGATAAATCGGGCAGGGCATGGAGCTGATTGTCACTGAGAAACAGGGACTGTAAGTGTGGTTGTGGTGTAGTAATCTGCACAGATTGAAGCTGGTTATGGGTTAAGTTAAGCTGTTTTAATGCCGGCAGCGAAAAACTGAATTCGATGTTTTCAACATCACTGTAACGAATACTGAGCGACTGAAGCATTGCCAGGTGCTTAAGACTATCCCAGTCTTTGACATGGGTATAATATATTTTGAGTTCGGTTAAATCCGGACAATCTTTTAACAGCGCCAATGAGAATGTGTCTACGGGCTTGCCGTTTATGCGCAATTGTTGCAATGACGCCGGACAGCTCGATAAATCGGCATGTGCGTTGACAGACAGGGACAGGCTATTTAATGCGGGCAGTGACGCCAGTCCTTCCGTGGTTTGGACGCCCTTGGCTTTAATCGCTATCACTTGTCTGTTTTGGATCAGTATAGAATGTGAGCCCTGGTGATTATCGCTGCCGATATGAAATGACGATGCTGATAAATCATTGGCCGCCAACCACTGCTGCAAAATTGTCGATTGCGTTGTGTCCAGTCGCTCAGGGTTATTCATAATAGATTGTTCCGGTTCGCTCTGACAAGCCAATAAAAGCTTCATCAGGCCAAGCATCAAAATAATTCGCATCGTGTCTGACATTGTGTTGTTATTCCATGGTAAGTAAGGTTTATTGACAGACAATACCATCAAAACCATCTTTAAACAGGTAATCACTGACGGCCAGTTGCTTAATTTCGAGTATTTCCGTGCGAACCACGGGTCCACCCTGAAGCTGCGCCGTGGCCGCAACTTCCGTGGTGTATTGGCCCGGCGAGGTGGATTGATGACCAAGCTTAATAGTGAACGGTACGGTGCTTTGCGTAAATGAAATGGTGTCTGAGGGTAAAAACACGCACTGGCTGTCCGGGTTGTCGCAACTTAAAACTGGTTCTTCGCTCCAGCCGTTGATGGAATCGGCCTGACAATCAATGGTACAGGTCATGGCCGAGGTGGTGGTGAATGCGGTGGTCTCACAACTGATGGCAAAATCGGCATCGCCGGCCAGTTGAAACGATGGGGAAAATTCAGAAGTGCGACCGGCCGCATCTGTGGCGGTGGTGACGATTAAATCGCCTTCGGCCACAGGGCCATCAGCGAACAAGGTCCTGAACACCGGCGTGCCGGACAGGTATTGGGCCGCAGTGTAGGTGGTACTTGCTAAAAAGGTCTGGCCTTCTTCACTGCTAATATCTGCGGCATAAATATCAATAGTCATGGGGTAATCGCTGGCACCAATTTGGCTGTCGACTGAAAAACTGATTTGTATGCGGTTACCGCTGGTATCGTATTGGGCGGCTTGAATATCCGGATAATTTTGTAAACGATTGGGCCCGGCATCCAAGTCTCCTGCATCATTGGTATCAGTGCCCATATCACCTAAATCAATACCCAAATAATCGTTTTCATATATTTGATTGCGTAAAATGTGCGTGTGGCCGTTGCTGTACCCCGTAACGCGTACTCCGTAACGATTTTTAGCAATGATATTATCAGGGCCAATCACCACACGTTCGGCACCGCCGGATGACAAAATGGCGGTGCTGTTTGAAAATCCCGTACCCGGAAAATTAACACCAATACGGTTGTTCTCTATTATCACATCACTGATGGCTGGCGCCAGACTGATGCCATAACTTTCATTGCCGGCAATGGTGTTATTAACAATGGTAAAGCCACGACCCCATTGAATGTACATGCCATCTCGATTGGGCAGAGCAGCAGTGGCAGTGAGGTTAAGGCCAATGATGTTGTTGTTGATTTCGATGTTGCTGAGGTCCTCATAAGGAAAACCAATGACCTTCATGCCGACTAAATTTCCTGAAATAAGGTTATTTTGTAAAGGTAGGTTTGCTGAGCCAATGCGGTGATCACTTCCCTGTAAGGTGATACCGTAACTGTCATTAGGGACTGCGATTTGCCCATCGGGATCGGCGCCAATTATGTTGCCATAAAGCACCAAATTTTTTGACTGAGAAGTTGTTGCAACGCCGTAATGGGTGTTTCCTGATATAACATTGCCACTACCACCCAAAGTGCCGTAGATGGCATTCCCTGTTCCTTCACTGTCATACTGAATACCAACCCGATTGGGTGCAGCTGCAAGCCCATAAGGCAAGTTCAGACCAAACCAAGAGTTTGTGACTAAGTTTGTGGAACCATCGGTAATCCGCAACCCGGCTTCATCCCAATAAACCATGGCCACACCTTTAACAGTCACTCGACCTGACAGTGTTAATCCATCCATAGGATCTTGGTTGGTGCCAGTCCCTGCCAAAGAGCCATCAATCACAATCGTTGGATTCCCCGCCACAGAACTACCGGCAGTGGTGCCATCTAAAATGATTTCATTCAATTCAGGCAGTTCCGTGTTCGGTTGAATCAACCAATAAAAATAAGCATCTTGACCTGTACCGCCTGCCATATAATTTTGATTGACCGCGTCAGCCGGAATGTTGAAGTTTATGGTATCAACGCCAGAATTAGACAACGCTGCGTTGATGGCACCCCTTAAGGTGCAAGTGCTGGCATTACACACATCACTATCTGCAGTGGATGTCACGATATATATGGCTGCTTGACTTAATGCAGCCGAACATAAAAATAGGATTAATAGAATAATTCGCATGGTTTTCCTCGTTGTTTTATAATCAAACAAAACAAAATGAAAAAAACTGCCAAATTTTTTATTTTAATTAATCAGGTGTTGCTTTCTGTAAGAAGCCGATTAAACGATAATTGATTGAGATTAACAGTGTTTTATTGAAACGCTATCATCGTTAGCTGATAGAGAAGGGTGTGTGTTGGATCATGTCTAAAGACGCTGGATACAAGGGTTTGTTTTTTTATTCGCAAACATACGGCACCATCCATTCGCCCCATTTTTCTTCCGCATCTTTGTTTTGTTTTTTGAGTAAATCAAAAAATGCGAATTGGGTGATGATGTTGATGGATTTAAGTTTTTGGTATAGATTGGGGTGGGTGCTGTGATAAGGGAAGATGCCTAGTGAATAGTCGGTAAATTGTTGTTTTGCGTGGTCATCATATTGCATGTTCATGTGTTCCATGTTGATGGCACGTTCGATTTGGTTCTTATCGGACTCAGTCATGACCATAATATGCTGGCCAATGGTCAGTAAATTTGTTTGCCAACCATTGAGCAATTCTTCGAATTCCTCTTTTATTGTGTCGCCATCCGGTTGGTCTTTAACCAGCTCGATGGTTTTTTTAATGGCTTGACGGTAAATGGTGATTATCTGAGTGGCGGCTTGTCCGGCGGTGAGTTGCATGCAGTGTTCTCCATTTGTGCTGTGGCTGTCTTGTTGACAGGCAGTGAGTAAAAAACCACTCAACACAATGATGAGCTGAGTGGTTATTTTTATAACTGGTTTCATATTTCAGTTTAGGTCGCTTAATCAATATCACCCAGCGCCATGGTGCCGTTAATATCCAAAAACGCGAGTTGTGCGGTTTTATCACCGTCAAATTTAACGGTTTGGATATACCAGGTGCCTTCACTTTCAGGTTCTTCTTCAAACTTCATCAGGGTGTAGCTGTTTTTACCGTTCATGAGCTTGCTGAGCTGGTAGCAGGTTTTATTTAAGACACTGCGGTCTTCGCCTTTGGCTGAGGCCAGGTCTTTGTATTTTCGATCACGATCTGAGCCTGAATAGACCACCAGGCCGGCTGCGCCACTGTAATCACCGCCTTTATCGGAACAGGCTTTAACGAGTTTTGATAAATTACTTTCAACGCGTTCCTGGGGTGTGCCGCTCTCGCCACAGGCTGATAACAGGGCAAATGGTGCGATTAAAATTAATAGTTTAAATAAGTTCATAATAGATTCCTCTTGGTTAGTTAGTTTGTATCCTTTTAAACAAGCCTCAGAATTGAACACTGCCAGAAATTTAAAATTTTTGTGGTTTATAGGTTCAAATCTAATTGTAATCAGGTTTTTCATTTGCTAATCTATTTATAACAATAACGATAAAAATCATGGACCAGGCCGATCTCACGCAACTGTTAAACAAAGACCAGACAGACTTGTCCGCGCAGCAACAGGTCGATATAGAAGCGGTTTATGGTCACTTAAAAAAAATTGCCCGCAGTCAGCGTTTTAAAGTCAAGGGTACCGGTATTAACACGACCGCACTGGTCAATGAAGCCTGGTTAAAAAACCAAAAAACTGCTAAAACTTTCAACGACCGCAATCATTTCTTTGCCTATTCAGCCCTGGCAATGCGCCACATTTTGCTTAATGAAGCCCGTCGTAATCAGGTGGTGACGTATGTAGATGACCAGAGTGATGTCGAAAATCCGGTGTTAAAAGAATCAACTGATTTACTGGATCTGGAGAAGCAGTTGGTTAAATTAAAAGCCTTTGATCCGCAACTGGAACAGGTTTTTACCTATAAATTTTTCGGCGATATGGAATTTAAAGACATCGCCGAAGTGATGGAGGTTAGTGAGCGCACGGTGTTTCGTTATTGGAAGAAAGCCCGCGCGATGCTGGCGGTGGCATTACAGTGAAATCAGATGCTGAATTAGAGCAACTCTGGCAGCAAATCAGCCGTGATTTTGAAGCCAATGAAGACATCGATTTAAATCATTACCTGCAATCCAAAGGTTTAGACGAATCATCGTCACCGGATTCCATCAACCATGCCATGCCCAATTTGTTGGGTTACGCCTTTACACCCGAGCAAGAACTGGATGATTCCATCCACAGTAAATACAAAGTTATTAAACGATTAGACAGTGGCGGCCAGAGTGACATTTATCTGGCCGAACGCAATGACGGTGTTTATCGGCAAACGGTGATTATTAAATTTATTGCCGGGCATTATGATCCAGATACCCTAAAACAGCAGTTTCTACAGGAAATGCAGTTACTGGCCGATTTAAAACATCCCGGTGTTGTGGGCATACTTGATGGCAATGTCTCTGCAGATGGGCAACCGTGGCTGGTACTGGATTACATTGATGGTGTTCACATTGATGACTATGTGGTGGATAATATGTTGTCCACTGATGGTGTGGTAAGTTTAATCATGAACTTATGTGAAATTCTGCAGTTTATCCATAAACGCGGGGTTTTGCATAAGGATTTAAAACCCAACAACATCCTGATTAAGAAAATGAACCAGGTTCCGTATCCGGTGCTGATTGATTTCGGTATCGCTTCTTTACAGGGTGAAGAATCTAAACTTATATTTGGCACACCGGCCTACAGTTCACCGGAGCAAATCAGGGGTGAGGCGATTGATCAACGTTCTGATATATATGCTTTGGGTATGTTATTTGGCTGTTTATTATTAAAAATCCAACAATCTTCAGACTTTGTGTTGAGTTCTGATAAGAACAGACAAAACATGTTGATGGCCTTAAAACAGGCCGGCATCAATTCAGATTTACAACAAGTCATCACTAAAATGGTGGCTAAAAATCCTGAGAACCGCTACCAAAATGCTGATTCGGTGCGTTCGGATTTAAACCTGTGGCAATCGGGCTTTCCCTTAAGCTTTAACAGCCATCAATTACATCAGGTTTTAATTAAGTCGATAAAGCGTCATCCGCTGGCATCCTTTGGTTTATTGCTGGCGGTTTTTATGGCTTTATTTTTTACCCTGAAATACACCCAGGACACCCATCACCTTCAGCAACTCACCATTGCCGAGAAAAACGCCACCGATGAGCTGATGAATTTCATGCTTGATGATATGTATGAGAATTTAGAGCGCATTGGTCGAATCGATGTTTTACAGGAAGTGGCGGAAAAAAGTGTGGCGCATTTAGGGCAACAAGATCCATTGACTTTGGATGAATCAGGCCATTTACAGTCTGCTAAAGCCTACATGAATGCTGGTCGGGTCTTTGATTATCTGGAACAATCGGAACAAGCCCAAAAAATGTACCGGGCCGGGGAGCAACATCTTAAGTCGGTTCAGCAAAACTCGCTGTCTTTTCATCAGATACTGGCAGAATTAAAGGTCCATCAGGCACAGGTATTTATTTCAGCCGGCCAGCAAGACAACACCAGAAAAGCCCTGCAACAGGCCATCGACGCCATGCATGTTGTGATGAGTATTGAACCTGACAGTGATGCCACCTATTTATGGGAGTCACATGTTGAAATGGCTTATCATTTGATGGAATATGCTGAACCTGAAGCGGCTTTAAATAACATTAATGTAGCCATTGCACTGGCCACGGATGAAAAACGCAGAGAAAGTAAACCGGCACACTGGTTATACAGCGAGTCACACAGTTATCAACTCAAAGCCTGGTATGAACTTGATTTTGGCACATTATCTGAAGGCACTGCAGATGTCAAAAAAGCCATTGCAGCCGGTGAAAAAAGTATTCAATTAGACCCCGAAGACATCAAAAAGCAACACAATGTTCGAATACTGTACAACCAACTCAGTTATTTTTACCTTGAAGACCAGCAAACCCAAGCCGCACAACAAGCGGCCTTAACGGCCATTGAAAAAGGTCAGGCACTCAAACTTAAAGCACCCTTTAATCAAGAATACGAGCGAGAGTTGGCGTATTCCTACACCACCGCCGGAGAGATATATCAATCATTGGATGACCTGCAAACCGCTCTAAATTACTATCAATTAGGGCGTGAGATTTCAGTCAGGAATTATGCCGCTGATAAAAACAATTATTCAACAGCCAATGATTTAGCTGTTGATTCTTTGCTTATCGGGGACCTGTTGCAACAGCTTGGACAGTCGAAACAAGCTGAAAAACTGTTCACAGAAACTGAACAAATGATGGGGCCGATTCATCATGCTGAACCTAAGAACAAATACTATGCCCACAGTCTATTGGTGGCTAAATTGCAGTTAAAGAAATTTGATGAAGCCAGGCCGTTGTATCAACTTACCGATAAAAACGACATGGTTGACAATGCCATCGAAGCTTTGTTGGTGAAAAACAATTTACAGGAATGGTCCAGCACCTTAAAAAAATAAAACACTATTTTTTTAAGGTGCTCGATTAACCCAGTCATGTTCAACAATTAATCAATATCCGCCATGGCCATGATGTTATAGCCGGCATCGACGTAGGTGATTTCGCCGGTGATGCCTGAGGCCCAGTCTGAGCATAGGAAGGTGGCGGTTTTGGCCACGTCCATTTGATCGACGGTGCGCTTAAGGGGCGCAGCGCGTTCTACATGGTGAAGCATTTTCTTAAAGTTACCGATACCTGAAGCCGCCAGGGTTTTAATCGGACCGGCAGAAATGCCGTTGACGCGAATACCGTCAGGCCCCATGGATTGAGCAATGTATCGGACATTGGCTTCTAAAGCGGCTTTGGCCACGCCCATCACATTGTAATTGTCCATGGCGCGTAGGGCGCCCAAATAGGTTAAAGTGAGCAGGGCAGCGTCACGATCTTTCATTAAATAATGACCGGCTTTCGCCAGCGCCGCGAAGCTGTAAGAACTGATGTCCATGGCGGTCTGGTAACCTTCGCGTGTCAGATTTTCCAAATAATGACCTTGCAGTAGTTCGCGTGGTGCAAAACCCACGGCATGGACAATAATATCCAGACAACCCCATTGTTTTTCCAGCTCATCAAACACCGCTTTTATTTGCTCATCAGACGCCACATCGCAGGGCAGCACAATGTTTGAATTGGTTTGTTCAGCGATTTTATTGACCCGTTTGGCGAGTTTATCGTCTAAGTAGGTGAAGGCCAATTCAGCGCCTTGTTGGTGCATAAATTCGGCAATGCTCCAGGCGATGGAGCGGTTACTGGCAACGCCGACTATCAGTGCTTTTTTTCCGTCTAATATTCCCATGTTATTTTATTTGTTTGAAATGTAATTTATAGTCCACTTCCACCGTGGGTGAAATGCTGTTTAAACCGGCGATTTCGCGTAATTTTTCAAGCGCTTCGGATAATCCGAAGGTGTCTGCATGGACCGTGACCGGTTCATGACTGGTGACCATCATTTCACCGCCACCGCTGTGTATCATCACCGGATTTTGAAATGTCTCACTGTGGTCTTTTAAATGCAGTGTGTAACTGATGGAATAGGGTGTCATCAGTGGTAAATTATCGGCAATTTCAGCGGTTACGGTGGCCGTTGGGTGTTGTGATGTTTGAAAGAATTTCTCACGCATTCTCTGATCGCGAATTTCAATATTGGTGTTAATGCTGTTGAGATCAATCACCAGTTTAACCTGCTTATCGGCATTAATGGAACCCGATTCAAAACGCAAACTGTTATGTTCCTGTATATCACCATTTTTGGTGCTGACGTAGCTAATCTGACTTTTTTGTGTGTCTAATTGCCATAATGCGGTTGAAGGAGATGTCTTTTCATCTTGTTCTGCATTATTCGGACCACTTGTTTGTTGGCAGCCGGCGATAACGAGTAATGTAACCAGGACCAGGCTAATTCGTGATAATAATCTCATAATAACTCCTCTGCTTTAATGGCTGTTACTTTTATCAACACACCAAACTGTGGGTGATCAAAGTATTGCCATTGGTTTAATTTAATTTGTCTTTGCTGTTTGCTACCATAAATCAGCACATCATTGTACTCATTGATTCTATAATAATTAAACTTGATATGTAAATGGGTAAAACGACCCTCTGACAGTGCCACCTGACCATTAATCTGGAAATCGTTAAAATCAGACTGTTCGTTAGGATAAGTACTGAAATCGGAATCTTCAAATTCAACAAGATCTAAACTCTCTTGATTTTCCGACGATTCAGGTTGTTGGCTGTTGATTTTAACATACAAAGGCTGACGAAACGGTGTGGTCGGTTGTCGCCAAACCTGTCTGATCAGGGGTTTATATTTGGGGTTTTTATCCAATAGATTTATGACCGGCCCAATCATCTGCTGACTTTTTAAGTACCAAACCAGGACTTCATGGTTGACGGGCTCTTCATTTAAAGGCACTTGCCAGTCAGATTGGTCTGAAGAACTTTCTGCTGTGGTATTATCAGATGCAGGCTGTTTCTCTGCTAGTTCTTCTGGCGGGGATTTTATGATGGGCCACGCTTCATCGGTTGGCAAAAAACCCACTTCAGCCGCGTCTTCCTGACTGTAAATAGTGGCCTGCTGAATGGTTTCAATGGCCGGTTGTGCTAAATTTCGACCAAAAACAATCACCTCAACATCATAAACCGGTTCTTCAGCGGTGCGTTTTATGTAGTTTTGAGCCAGCACTGTACCTGTCACAAACAAGAGCAGGCTGTATAAGACAAGTTTTTTCATGGTTGTAGTATATCAAATAATTGATAGATGGCATCAATGCGTTGATCAGCTGTTTCAAAATCACCCACATAGCGTAAGCCATTATCCGGCAGTGGTTTAAAACGCTGGGGTTCAGTTTGTAGGAGCTTGATTAAACCGGCATAAAATGATTCATCAGGATGATTAAATTTAAGATCAGCATGATCTTCGGTCATAATCAATCGGGTTACATGTAATTTAACCGCCCGAAGTTTTATTTTCAGCACATGAAATAAATTCACCGCATGATCCGGTAACGGCCCAAAACGATCCACCAGCTCAGCCCGGATATTGTCAAGAGATTCTGAGTCTTTAGCGTTATTCATGCGTTTATAAAATGTCAGGCGCGTATAGACGTCAAAAATATAATCCTCAGGTATTAAAGCCGGAATATTCAGTTCCACGTCAATATGACTTTCATCATCGGCCATGAGATCAATGTCTTCACCTTTTTTAAGCGCTTCTACGGCGCGTTCCAGCATCTCACAATACAGATTAAAACCAATATTATGAATCTGACCGCTTTGTTCTTCACCCAGTAATTCACCGCTGCCACGGATTTCCATATCATGCGTGGCCAGGGTAAATCCGGCACCTAAATCTTCAAGCGATTCAATGGCTTCCAGGCGCTTTTTCGCGTCTTTTGTGATGGCTTTCCAGCCCGGGATAATCAAATAGGCAAAGGCTTTATGGTGGGAACGTCCGACCCGACCGCGTAGTTGGTGTAATTGTGCCAGCCCCAGCTTATCAGCACGATTAATAATCATGGTGTTGGCGTTGGGAATGTCGATGCCTGATTCTATGATGGTGGTACAGACCAGTATATTAAAACGCTGTTTATGAAAGTCCACCATGACCTGTTGCAGTTCTTTTTCATGCATCTGGCCATGAGCCACGCGAACCCGGGCTTTGGGATTAATCTTCTGGACTTGTTCTGCGGTTTGTTCAATGGTTTGTACTTCGTTGTGTAAGAAATACACCTGACCGCCACGCTGTATTTCGCGGGTACAGGCTTCATTAATCAGGCTTTTATTCCATTCAATGACCTGGGTTTTAATGCTTAAGCGGGCCTTGGGCGGTGTCGCTATAATTGACAGATCCCGTAAGCCGGACAGGGCACTGTTTAAAGTGCGTGGAATCGGCGTGGCTGTTAAGGTTAATAAATCCACATCGGCTTTAAGCTGTTTTAAGCGTTCTTTCTGACGCACACCGAAGCGTTGTTCCTCATCCACAATCACCAGACCCAGGTTTTTAATTTTAAGGTTTTTGTTGAGTAATTTATGGGTGCCAATAACAATATCTATTGTGCCATCAGCCAGTCCGTCGGTCACCGTTTTGGTGTGTTTTGAGCTGACAAATCTCGACAACAACTCAACTCGAATCGGAAACGGCGTAAAACGGTCTAAAAAGTTATCATAGTGTTGTTGTGCCAGTAAAGTGGTGGGCACCAGCATAATCACCTGTTGAGCATCGTTGGCGGCCAGAAAAGCGGCACGCATCGCGATCTCTGTTTTACCAAAACCGACATCACCACAAATCACCCGATCCATATGGGTGGCAGACTGCATGTCCTGTCTGACCGCCTGGATGGCTTGTATCTGATCGTCGGTTTCCGTGAACGGAAAACCGTCACAAAATAGACGGTATTCCTGC
This sequence comes from uncultured Marinicella sp., assembly GCA_947502925.1. GTDB lineage: Bacteria > Pseudomonadota > Gammaproteobacteria > Xanthomonadales > Marinicellaceae > Marinicella. The sequence goes on from CANNBS010000002.1 coordinate 126,751, forward strand.
TCATTAATACTGATGGGCTGACCACCGGCGGCTTCACGCAGGGCATAAATAGACAATAATTCTGCGGCCACATCTTTGACTTTTTTGGCGGCTTTTTGTTTGGCTTTGGACCAGCTGTCTGAACCCAGTTTATGCCAGGGGGCGGCTTCACTGCCGGCGCCTGAGTATCGTGACACCAGGTGTAAAGAGGACACCGGTACAAAAAGTTTATCACCGCCTGAATATTCCACTTCCAGGTATTCTGCTTCGCCGTCATAATCGAGCATTTTAAGGCCCCGATAACGCCCGACGCCGTGGTCAATGTGGACAATCGGTGAATCCAGGTGCAAATCGGTTAAGTTACTGATGATGTCTTCAGGATTGGCCTGAAATTTTTTACTTTGCTGGCGACGTGTGACGCGGCGACCAAACAACAATCCCTCATCATATATCCTGATACCCAGTTGTTTCAGATGAACACCGTTTTCAATGGCAGCCACCGTCAATCCGCGCGCTTCATCACTGTTTAAAAAATCATGTATGCTGTCAAAAAATTTAAAGTTCGGGTCTGCTTTTTTAAGCTTATCCTGTACGATATCCAGACGCCCCGGTGAATCCAGGGCTATCAGCACCCGATCCCGGCTGCGGTTAAAGTAGTCAGCGAGTGATTGTTGTTCAAAGTCCGGTTTTTTTATCAGACTGCTGTGAAAATCAAGTTGTTGAATGTCATTGTGCTGACTATTAATCCAGATTTGTTGAAAGTCTGCCAGTTGTTGCTGAGTGTATTCGGCAGATAAATAGAGTTCATCAGGCGGCAGCAGTGGCCTTTGCAAATCATGACGACGATCTTCATAACGGGCTTCAATTTGTTTTTCCCAAGTGGCCATGACAGCTTGAGAATGATGACAGTGCACCACAACGGCATCACCAGGTAAGTAAGCAAAGACATCTGTTAATCGCTCATGAAACATGGGCAGATAATGTTCGATACCTGAAAAGTTTACGTTTTTGCGCACATCCTGATAAATTTCTGAGCGACTGGTACTGACATCAAAATATTCCCGAAAACGGCTCAAAAATATATCCCGTGCCTTGTCATCAAAGGGAAACTCATTGGCCGGCATCACCTGAATTTGACTGACTTGTTCAATGGTTAACTGACTGTCAGTATCAAAGATCCGGATGCTTTCGACTTCATCATCAAATAGCTCAATCCGAAAAGCATCCAATCCACCCATCGGAAAAATATCCAACACCCCGCCGCGCACCACATACTCACCGGCTTCACGCACTTCTGACACATGATGGTAACCATTTTTATCCAAACGTGCGCGCCATTTTTCAAGGTTCAGTTGCTCTCCGATTTTGACATGAAAACTGCGGCCTTTTATAAAATCTTTCGGCGGCACTTTTTGCATCAGGTTTTGTACCGGCATCACCACGATTCCATGGTCATTCCGATTACTCATGTGCTGCAAGAACTGTAAGCGTTCTGAAATTATTTCCGGATTGGGTGAAAATACATCATAAGGCAGGGTGTCCCACACCGGGAAATGAAACACCGACAAGTTCTGATCGCCTGAGACCAGCGATAATTCTTCTTCTAATTGACGGCTGTGATGCACTGAATCCGTCAGCACCAGCATTAAGCCATCGGTTTGTTGGTATAATTCAGCCACGGCTAGCGGCAGCGCCAGACCTTTGACCTGTGTCCAGTTTTGGTTTTGATCGTTGAGTGGCAGATCAAACATGCAATGTCCGTTTAAAAATGGGGCATTTTAACCCTTTTAAGCTCAGTGTGTAAGACCGCATAAAATAATAACTAAAGGCCTAAAAGGCTTGCATTTGCTTATTAAGGTCGCTAAAATTCGCGCACTTCAAAAAGCTGTTATACAGCTTTGCCCGTCCTGCCGGTTGGTGAGTGAAGCGAATCAGAGGCCAAGGACGCGAAGTAAAAAGACATGTTCGCCGTGGCCGCTTTCACTTTATAAAATATATTTTATTAAAGTGAAAAAAGTCCCAAGAACATACATTTATAATCCTTGCTACACCGACAATCAACAACAGGTGTTGATTTCATCGGGTGGCATTATTCCATAAGGAGCTTACTATGCGACATTATGAAATTGTCCTGCTGGTCCACCCGGATCAAAGCGAACAGCTGCCTGCCATGATTGAACGTTATTCAGGCATGGTCACCAAAGGCGGCGGAACGGTTCACCGTTCTGAAGACTGGGGACGCCGTCAACTGGCTTACACCATTCAGCGTTTACACAAAGCCCATTATTACTTGTTAAACATCGAATGTGACCAGGAAACCATTGATGAAATGATTGACGCCTTCCGTTTTAACGATGCCATCTTACGTCATTTACTGTTATCTGTGGATAAAGCATACACAGAAGATTCACCGTTGAAAAAAGAAGATGATGACAGTGACAAAAAAGTCTCTAAAGAAGATGTGAAAGCCATCGAAGAAAAAGAAGCCGCCGCTAAGAAAGAAGCCGAAGCCGCCTCGAAAGAAGTCGCTTCAGGTGATGAGGCTGAAGAAACAACCGAAGAACAGGAGTCCTAATCATGGCAAAACCACAAAGACGCAGAAGACCTGCTCAACGTATTATCAGCCGTAACTGTAAATTTTCAGCCGCCGGTATTGAGCGCGTTGATTACAAAGACCTGGATATGCTGAAACAGTTTATTACTGAAACCGGTAAAATTATTCCAAGTCGCATCACCGGCACCAAAGCCAAGTACCAACGTCAGCTGTCAACAGCGGTTAAACAAGCCCGCTATTTAGCTTTGGTCCCTTATTGTGATCAACACGATACATAAAGCAGGAGCGAATTATGCAAGTTATTTTATTAGACAAAGTACAAAATTTAGGCGATTTGGGTGATGTGGTTGATGTGAAAAACGGTTTTGCCCGTAATTACCTGATTCCACAAAAAATGGCGGCCCGTGCCTCGGCTGAAAACATCAAGGCTTTTGAAGCCCAAAAAGCCGAATTGGTGGCCAAAGCTGAAGAGTCAATGGCAGCGGCTAAAGCCCGCGCTGAAGCCTTAAAAGATGTTCGCATTGCCATCAGCGCCAATGCCAGCCCCGAAGGTCATTTATATGGTTCTGTCGGACCGCGTGAGATTTCTGAGAAACTCACTGAAAGCGGTTATCCGGTAGATGCAAGTGAAGTCATTATGGGTGAAGGTCCGCTGAAAGAAGTTGGTGAATTTGAAGTCAACTTAAGTTTATATGCGGATGTTGAAACCGATGTGATTGTGGTTGTTGAGGCGATTGAAGAAGACGAATAATCACTCAACCTGAAGCCAACCATAAAAAAGCCGGGTAATTAAAAAAACCGGCTTTTTTTGTGTTCGTTTCAGAGCCACTGGTGTAGACTATTTAGCTCCTTATTTTTGATAAAAAATTGAACTCATTTTATGTCTGAAATATATCCCATTGCCCAAGGTGAGACCACCCAGTCAGTCAAAACCCCGCCGCATTCCCTGGAAGCAGAACAAGCGGTCATTGCTGGCTTATTATTGGTCAATTCAGCCTGGGATAAAATCAGTCATTTAATCAGTGAAGAAGATTTTTATTTCGCTAAACACCAATCCATTTATCAGGGCATCAGCTTTCTTAACAATCAAAATGAAGCCTGTGATGTGGTCACCGTCAGTGAATGGCTGCAATCGCATGAACTGGAAGAAAAAACCGGCGGTTTAGATTATCTGACTGAGATTGCGAACAATTTTCCAGTGGCTTCTAATATTGGGGCCTATGCCAAAATTGTCCGCGACCGTTCAGTGCTCAGACAAATGGTGGAAATTGGCAACCAGCTGGCAGAAAGCGCCTTTAACACCGAAGGCCAAAGTGCTGATGATTTGATTGAAAATGCAGAAAAACTGGTGTTCAAAATTCGCGAACAAACCCTCAAATCAAAGTCAGGCTTTCATGACATCAAAAAAGTCCTGGCCGAGACCATTGATCGCCTGGAAGAATTATCAGAACATGACGGTGACATCACCGGTATTCCATACGGTTGGGACGATCTGGATAAAATGACCGCCGGTTTGCATAATTCTGATTTGGTCATTGTGGCCGGGCGTCCGGCTATGGGTAAAACTTCATTCGCCATTAATATCGCTGAACGGGCCGCCTGTAATGATCAACATGTGGCCGTTTTTAGTATGGAAATGGCCGCCACCCAATTGGTGACACGGATGTTTTCATCTTTATCTCAGATTGATTCAAACAATTTACGCTTAGGTAAAATCAGTGATTCTGAATGGCCGCGGTTAGCCCAAACCAATGAGATTTTACAATCAGCCTCGATATATATCGATGACACACCGGCATTAACACCCAATGAAGTGCTGTCGAAATGTCGCCGTTTAAAAAACACCAAAGGCCTTGATCTGGTGGTCATTGACTATTTGCAATTAATGCAGGTAAAAGGTAAAAATTCTGAAAACCGGGCTAATGAGATATCTGAAATATCACGGGGACTTAAAGCCCTGGCTAAAGAGCTTAATGTGCCGGTGATAGCCTTATCTCAGCTAAACCGTTCATTGGAACAGCGGCCCAACAAACGTCCTATTATGTCTGATCTGCGTGAGTCCGGTGCCATTGAGCAGGATGCTGATTTAATTATCTTTATTTATCGTGACGAAGTCTATAACCCCGAAACCGAAGACAAAGGCGTGGCCGAAATTATTATCGGTAAGCACAGAAATGGCTCAATCGGCAAAGTTGATTTATTATTCCGTGGTCAATACACTCGCTTTGATAACCTGGATAAACGACATTTCGAAGTCAGTGTTCCTGACGACGAAGTGCAAACCTTTGACTAATGTATCCTGAACGGGGCACCCGGGCCGATATATATTTACCACACCTGGCGCATAATATTGAAGTTTTCAAAGCACTGCATCATGGCCCGATTATGGGTGTGGTTAAAGCCGATGCTTATGGCCATGGCCTGGCGCGTATCACCGACACCTTAAAAATGTGTGATGCACTGGCAGTGGCCACCATCGAAGAAGCCCTGCAACTGCGCACCTTTATTCCCGATAAGCGTATTCTGTTATTAGAAGGTGTTTTTAATCGAACTGAGTTGGAACTGGCGATTGAAAAACGTTTTGATGTGGTGATTCATCAACAGTATCAACTTGATTTATTGCTGGCATCAGAGTTCACAGCCCCTGTTTTGGAGGTGTGGTTAAAAGTGGATACAGGCATGCATCGACTTGGTTTTGACTGGAAAGATTATCCGCAAGTACTCAGCCTGTTACAACACATTAAAATGATTCGAACAATTCGTTTGATGTCTCATTTTTCACAATCAGATCAGCCCGATCACCCGCAAACTCAATCACAGATTAACCGCAATAAAAAGTTATTACAACATGGTTTAGAAGTGTCATTTTCAAACACCGGCGCGGTCCTTAACGGATTATCCAGTCCCCGAGAATGGGCCAGGGTGGGTTTAGGCTTATATGGCATCTCACCCTTGAGCAATCGGTTTGCCGCGGAATTTAACCTTAAACCGGTGATGAAGGTTGGTGCCAAGTTAATTTCAATTAAAAAAACACTGGCTGGTGAATCAGTGGGTTATGGTGCGGAGTTCACATGCACCAAAGACATACCGGTCGGGGTTGTGGGCATGGGTTATGCCGATGGTTACCCGTTAAGCCCCCATTCTAGCCAGGTGATGATTCGTGGACAGAAAGCGGCCGTAATCGGGCGGGTTTCCATGGATATGTTGGCGGTGGATTTGTCGACTGTTTTGAAGCCGCAAATTGGCGAGCCGATTGAAATTTGGGGCGATCAACAACCGGTCGAACAAGTGGCCAAAGATTTACATACCATACCGTACACCCTGGTTTGCGGTATCACCGGACGCGTCAAGTTTTATGTTATTGACCAAGATTAAAAATTACTTTAAAAATCAAATCCATGCCGGTGAATGGCCGGTACTGATTTGGTCCTATTTATACTTTGTTTTTTTACTGACAGGTTATTTTATTCTGCGACCCATACGTGAAGAAATGGGTGTCACCGCAGGTACCGAAAATTATGGCTGGCTATTCTTAACCACTTTCATAGTCATGCTGTTACTGCAGCCTTTTTACGGCAGGGTGGTATCCAATTATGCGCGTAAACAATTTATCCCGATTGTTTATGGCTTTTTCGGCTTTATGATCTTTTTAATTTGGGCCGCTTTTCATGTTGTCGGTAAAGACAGTGTCATGCTGGCACGGGTCTTTTTTGTGTTTGTTTCAGTTTATAATTTATTTATCGTCTCCATTTTCTGGAGCTTTATGGCGGATGTTTACAGTAAAGAGCAGGGGACACGGTTGTTTGGTGTCATTGCTGCCGGCGGTAGCACCGGTGGCATAATAGGCGGTCTGATCACCAGCCAATTGGTGTTTATGGTCGGTACTGTAAATTTACTGCTGATATCTTTATTTTTCTTACTGATCTGTATATATGCCGTGCTACGTATTCGTCGCTATGCCGGTGACTCTCAAGTCAACCCGGAAGCACCATTAGGTGGCAGTCCCATGGAAGGTTTTAAACTGATGCTGGGTTCCCGCTTGCTGCAACAAATTGCCTTAATGACGGTATTTAGCGTCATGATCGGTGGTATTTTTTATTATTTGCAGGGCGAATATGTCAAACAATATTTTCCTGATCGTGATGCTCGCACCCATGTGTTCGCCAATATCAATATCGCCACCAATGTGCTGACCTTGTTTTTTCAGTTGATTCTGACGCCTTTTTTATTACAAAGATTTAAAATCAATCACATTTTAGCGATCTTTCCGGTACTGATGGTTTTGGCTTTAAGCTTATTCTCATTAATGCCAGAGTTAATGATTGTTTTGGCCGCCATTGTTTTACAAAGAAGTGGCGCTTACGGCATTATGAAACCACCCACTGATTGGCTATTCACCGGTCTCAATGACGCCATTAAATATAAATTCAAAAACTTCTTAGACACCGTCATTTATCGCGGCGGAGATGTCTTTGCGCAACTGGTCGTGGTGCGTACACTGGTCATTTTTTCTAAAGATTTACGCGTTTTGTCATTAGTGGGCGTGGTGCTGAGTTTAATTTGGGTTTGGAATGCCGTTACCGTGGGTCGCTTAGCCATTGAAAAATTCAACGAATCTCGAATTCAGGATTACCCCATTTCCGCCTAATTTCAGCAAGACAACATATTAAAAATATGTTAAGCTGTTAAACGTATGTTTGAAATACGTCGGAACTTTTATTAACCACTTTTCAAGGGGACACAATGAAACCATTCATATTTAAAAGCATGGCGGCTTGTCTGGCTTTAACCTCGTCGTTGGCCATGGCTGGCACAGACAAAGCCGGAACAACCACTGTCATGACTAATAAAGGCCTGAGTGCACCGGCCAAAGTTTATTACAATGCCACCCAGATACCCAGTGTTACGGCTAAAACGGAAGTTGATGCGGCCTTTGTTCTGGGCTATGTGCAAGCCGGCGACCGTTTTTATCAGATGGATTACACCCGTAAGATATCTCAAGGCCGCCTGGCAGAACTGGTGGGTGAAGCGGCGTTGTCGAATGACATTCAATTCAGAACCATTGGTTTTGAACGCTGGGCCAGAAATTCAATGAAAGTGTTCACTCCGAATACCAAAGCGATTTTAAAAGCTTATAGTGATGGTGTGAATGCCTGGCTTGATAGCAATCCATTACCACCGGAATATCAGGGATTGGAAATTGATACAGCAGACCGTTGGTTGCCAATTCATTCGGTGGCCATTGCAAAAGTCATCGCTTTTCAATTATCCAATGACCTACAGGAAATTGACTGGACCATTGCCATAAATACGTTCCAGCAAGTCGGTCAAGCCGCTGGTTTTGATGGTACGGCTTTATTTATGGAAGATTTATATCGGGCAGCGCCACCGGATGATCGCGTGAGTATGCCTGATTTCTTTGCGGATATGGGTATTATCGGTGCAGCCGGTACAAAAAGTTTGGTTGATGCAGCCAAAGATTACACGTTAAACCTCAGTGATTCGCAACTGGGGTTATTGCACAACATTAAAGCCAACTGGGAAAGCACCCAGTTGATTAAATCCATGAAGAATGATGGTGAAACCGATAAAGGCTCAAACTTTTGGGCGGTCTCATCTGACCACACCGAAAACGGTTTTCCACTGATTGCCAATGACCCGCATTTAAGTCTGGATTACCCATCGGTCTTTTATCCTGCCCACGTGGCCACCGAAGATGGTTTAAATGTAGCCGGCGTTCAGTTCCCAGGCGCGCCGATTACTGCGCAAGGCTGTAATGAAAGCTTGTGCTGGGGCAGTACCGTGCATCCGGTGGATGAAACTGATTTTTATTTTGAAAGCATTAAAACCAACAGCTTTGGTTTACCCACGCACACGGTTTATCAAGGTCAGGAGGAGCCTTTGGTGTGGATGTTCCAGAGTTACTTTGTTAACCAGATCGGTGATGGCACCATGAACAACACCGAACGCGCCAATGTGGGTTACACAAACGGCGGCTTAACCTTTTTGGTACCTCGCCGTGGTTATGGTCCGATTTTAAGTTTAGATACTGAAAATGCACAGGCGGTTTCCATGCAATTCACCGGATTTGGTCCCACCAAAGAAGTGGAAGCGTTCCTGGAAATGAGTCGTGCCAAAACCACCGAAGAGTTTGGTGTGGCTTTGACCAAATTTGATTTTGGCTCACAAAACTTTGCCGTGGCTGATACCGAAGGCAATGTTGCCTATTACACCGGTGCCGAAGTACCACTGCGTGAAGATTTACAGACCATGATGCAACCCGATGGTGTACCACCCATGTTTATTCGTGACGGTTCCGGTGAGCACATGAACGAATGGATGCCGTTGGGTGACCAAGATATGAATCAGTCAACGCCTTTTGCGGTAATTCCATTTGATGAAATGCCGCATCAAATAAACCCCGATCGCGGTTATATTGCCAACGCCAACAACGATCCGATCGGTGTGTCTTTGGATAACAATGTCCTGAATCAGGTGCGTGCCGGTGGTGGTTTATACTATATTTCACAAGGCGGTTATTCTGCGTTCCGTCAGGGGCGTTTAGACCGCATTCTGGAAGCCGGTATCGCTGAGGGCAAAAAATTTAACTTGCAGGATATGAAAGAAATTCAGGCCAATAACCAGATGATGGATGCTGAATTGATCATGCCGCATATTATGAATGCGGTTCAGCGTGCTTCTGCAGCGGATGCCTGGCCGGGTATTCAGCAATTCTTAGCCGATCCGCGTGTTCAGCAAGCCGCCGGCTACTTTCAGACCTGGGATTTCAGTACACCCACCGGTTTAGCCGAAGGTTATGATCCCTTTGATAATCCCATGGCATTAACACCGCCAACACAGGCAGAAATTGATGCCTCCATTGCCGCCAGTATTTATGCGGTATGGCGTTCAAACGGTATTCGTAACACCATTGATGCCACCTTGTCAGGCATTGATGATGCCATCGGCATGACTGTTTTGACCGAGAATCGCCCGGGTAATAAATATTCGATTAATGCCTTTAAACATTTACTGGATGCTTTTCCCGAGAATCAGGGTTATGGCGCATCAGGTATTAACTTCTTCACCAATCCACAGGCACCGACTCGTGAAGACGCCCGTGATTACATTATTCTGGCGTCTCTAAAACAATCCTTAGACCAAATGGCCGGTGATGATTATGCCGCCGCGTTTGGAAATTCAACGGATTTAACAGACTATCGCTGGGGTAAATTACACCGCATTACCTTCTCACATTCTCTGGGTGATCAGTTATCTGTGCCTAACGGTATGTTTGGATTAGCCACGGTAGATGGGTTACCGGGTGTGGCAAGAGCAGGGGGTTATCAGGTCCTGGATGCCTCTACCCATGGCGTCCGTGGTAATTCCAGTAACGGCTTTATGTTTTCATCGGGCCCGGCCAGACGTTTTGTCGGTGAAGTCACACCGATGGGCATTATGGCCGAACAGGTGATTCCCGGTGGTCAAAGCGGTAACATCACCACAGGTGCCAACTACGTGAATCAGTTGTTCTCCTGGTTGGTGAATGATTACTTGCCATTGATTACTGACTTGAACACCATTCAGGCGATGGCGACAGAAGAAGTCGAGTTTACGCCTTAAAAAGAGTCTAAAATCTAAAATAACCGTCATCTTTAGTTTTAGGGTGGCGGTTTTTTATTGAACTTTTTAAGAGATTAAGTATCATAGTGATATCATGAAATCGCGCAAACGGCAGATACCACCTCTCAGTGTAGTCATCACGATGTTACTGTTGTTCTCAACAGGACAAGTGCTGGCGGTTGCCCATACGCATACCATGAATAGCCAAAGCCAACCTCAGGCAATGGCCCAAGACTGTAATCACATGGCCCAGCAAGATAACAGTCAACAATCCATGAATAGTGATGCCATGGATCACACTAACATGACTGCCATGTCTGATTGTTGTGAGACATTATGTCAATGTCCACAGGCCTTGTGTTCCACGGTTTTACTATTGTCAAAAGCACAATCAACACAATTTTTTGTTTATAAGCCCATTACCCAAGCGGTATTTGCAGATGGCTTTTATCTGAACAAAGACCAATCACCACTCTATCGTCCTCCAATAATTTAATTTCCACAGCCGACCTGCGTCTGAAATAAGTGCCTTTGAGGCTCTATTTCATCGCCTTAGAAATTAAATTTTAAATTCATTCGGGTTCTTATCATGACCAGCCAGTTAAACCTGGTGTGATTTCACCCCGGTGAGAGAACAATTGGAGTTCACATGAAAATTATTCAATACACACTTTCAGCCATGGTGCTGACACTATCCTTTGCATTATTATTATTGATGACCGTCACTGATTTAAAAGCGGAGACTGTCGATATTCCTTTAACTGTCTATAAAAGCGCCACTTGTGGCTGCTGCGTGAAGTGGATTGATCATGCCAATGATCATGGATTAACAGCAAAAGGCATCAATAGTACACAGTTAAATAAACTTAAAGACCAACACCAGGTTCCGGCCAACTATCGCTCCTGTCATACGGCCGTGAGTCAGGATGGTTATGTGTTTGAAGGCCATATTCCGGCCAAGTATGTACAACAATTCTTACAAGAACAACCCGATGATTATATCGGCCTGGTGGTACCCGGTATGCCTGTGGGCAGCCCCGGCATGGAGTACATGAATAAATTCAGTCCTTACGTCATTATGGCGTTTGATAAAGAAGGTAAGCTCACACCGTATGCAGAAATCAATCATTTTGAGGCGCAATTCGAATGAATATCCATTTGCTTAAATTTTTTCTCTATGCCGGATTGCTGGTGATTGTTATGCAATCACCGGCCGTTCAGGCTGCAGACCAACAGTTTAATGAGCCTTTGAGTTTAACAACCGCCATTCAGTTGGCTGAAAAAAATGACCCCTGGCTTTTGGGCAATCAAAACAAGCAACGCTTGCTTGAGTCTTTAGCCATCGCAGCGGATCAGTTACCGGACCCTAAAATATCTGTGGGTGTGATGGGGCTCGCTGCAGACAGCTTTGATTTTAACCAGGAAGGCATGACCCAGCTCCAACTCGGTGTGTCACAAATGTTTCCCCGCGGTGACACCCGGCAATTAAGCCACAAACGCCTCAATACACTGGCACAACAATACCCTTACCAAAGGCAAAACCGCACAGCGGAATTAACCGTTAAAGTCAGTCAGCTTTGGCTCAGTGTTTTTCAGGCCCAGGAAAGTATTCGTCTGATTGAACAAGACCGAGAACTGTTTGAGTACCTGGTGGATGTGGCTGAAGCCAGTTATACCACTGTGACCGGTAACACCCGGCAACAGGATTTAATCCGTGCACAACTGGAGTTAACCCGTTTGGATGACCGTCTGACCGCCTTACAACAAAATAAAGAACAGGCCATGCAACAGCTGAGTGAATTTATTAATGACTACAGACCTGATATGTCCGGTCATGTCGGTGCCGACAATAATCATACCAATCAAGCAGTCAGTCAGCAATTACCGTCCATTGAACCATTAGATCAATCGCTGATTGAGTCTCAGGACATTGATAAAAATCATTTATACCGGCAATTTGCACAGCATCCTGCCATCAAAGCCGTGCAACAACGCATTGAAGCTGAGCATGTCGGCGTTGAATTGGCCCGACAAAAATACAAACCGGCCTGGGGCGTGAATGCCGCTTACGGCTATCGTGCCGATGCCAATAATGGCCTTAATCGGGATGATTTATTTTCCGTGGGGGTTACATTTGATGTGCCTTTATTCACAAAAAACCGACAGGATCAGACGCTTAAAGCCGCGGTGTCATCGGCTGAGGCCATTGAAACCGAACAGGATTTGCTGCTGCGTAAAATGATTGCTTCATTCCAAACGGAAAAATCAAACCTGTTACGACTGTACCAAAGACAGGCGCTCTACAAGCAACAATTATTACCCCAAATGAGTGAACAGGCAAAAGCATCGTTAACGGCATACACCAACGATGACGGGGATTTTGCCGAAGTGGTGCGCGCTCGCATTGCCGAATTAAATGCCCGGATAGATGCCCTGAAAATTAACGTCGATATCGAAAAAACAAAAATTAAACTCAACTATTTATTGATGACGCAGCCTGAGCAGGTGATTGCGACACAATCGGAGAATAAAAAATGACGACGTCTAAAAGCAATTTAAAAGGTCTTTTAATCGGATTAATTATCGGCATTGTGGTGACTGTCCTCATTTTCAAAATGCTCAATTCAAGTGATTCACCAGAATCTACAAGTACATCAGATAAAAATGAGCCTTTATACTGGGTAGCACCGATGGATCCCAATTATAAGCGAGACCAGCCCGGTCAATCACCCATGGGTATGGATTTGATTCCGGTCTATGAAGAAGGCGGCGCATCGGAAGAAGGCCCCGGAACCATAAAAATTTCACCCACAGTGGTTAATAACCTGGGCGTGAGAACTGAAAAAGTTGAAAAACAATCGATACACACTGAAATAAAGACCGTCGGCTATGTTCAGTATGATGAAGATTTATTGGTACATATTCACCCCAGGGTAGAAGGTTGGGTAGAAAAATTATTCGTCAAAGCTGCCGGCAATCCGGTGGAGCTAGGACAGCCGTTGTATGAATTGTATGCACCGGAATTGGTGAATGCCCAGGAAGAATACCTGTTAACGTTAAAACAAAACAATCCACGCCTTATACGTGCCACAGAAAACCGACTCAAATCCCTGCAATTTTCTCAACGACATATTAATGAGCTCAAAAAAAAACGCACAGTCAAACAAAAAGTCACCTTTTATGCGCCCCAAAGTGGTGTGGTGGAAGATTTAAATGTGCGTGAAGGCCATTATGTAAAACCCGGTGATATTGTCATGTCAATCGCTTCACTGGAGGATGTCTGGGTAGAAGCTGAAGTTTTTGAACGGCAGGCTGATTTACTGGCTGTTAGCCAACAAGTCACCATGCGCCTGGATTATTTACCCGGTCAGAAATGGACGGGGCAAGTAGATTATATCTATCCGACCCTTAACCCGGATACCAGAACGGTCACTGTTCGGCTTAAGTTTAATAACAGCGACAAACAGCTAAAGCCTAATATGTTCGCCCAGATCAGCATTCACAGCAATCCCATGAACGACGTTCTGGTGGTACCCACTGAAGCGGTCATCAGGACCGGCGAATCAAACCGTGTGGTATTGGCGTTAGGTGACGGTCAGTTTAAATCCATTGACGTTGAACTGGGCCGGTTTTATAACCAGCAGGCTGAAGTTCTGAGTGGCCTTAAAGCGGGTGATCAAGTCGTGACTTCAGCCCAGTTTCTGATTGATTCAGAATCCAGTAAAACTTCAGATTTTAAACGCATGGAAGATGACGAAGACAGGCCCGAAAGCGTTTGGGTGGCGGCCACCATTCAAAGCGTCATGCAGGACCACAGAATGATTAATGCCAGCCATGAGCCCATTGAAGAATGGGACTGGCCAGAAATGACCATGGACTTTACCGTTGCAGAAAATGTGGATATGAGCGGCTTAAAAGCTGGCACACAAGCCCATTTAGAGATTAAACGAGTGTCTGAACAGTCTTATCAGGTGACAGGCATACATATTCAATCAGAAAAAGAAGCTGGTTCATCCATCGATCACAGTCAACATGATATGTCAGAAGAATCTGATGATCAAGCAATCATGGATCATAGCCAACATAATATGTCTGATGAATCGGCCGACAAATCAACTGAAGATCATTCCGATCACAATATGTCAGAAATGGATCACAGCCAGCACGATATGTCTGAAGGAGCGGAGGATCACTCAAGCATGGATCATTCAGGATATGATATGTCTTCGATGAACCACAGTCAGCATGAGATGCCAGAAAAATCAACTGAACAAGACCCCACAGACCATTCAGATCATGATATGTCCTCAATGAATCACAATGATGATGCTGACAGTGGAGACAACCATGATTAAAGGCATTATTCACTGGTCTGTCCACAACAGGTTCTTTGTTATATTGGCGACCCTGATATTAATCGGTATGGGCTTATTTTCACTAAAAGATACGCCGGTGGATGCCATACCCGATTTATCCGATGTCCAGGTCATTGTCAAAACCAGTTATCCGGGACAGGCACCGCAGGTGGTCGAAGACCAGGTCACCTATCCCTTAACCACGGCCATGTTATCCGTTCCAGGGGCCGTTACCGTGCGGGGTTTTTCGTTTTTTGGTGATTCCTATGTCTATGTGATATTTGATGATGACACTGATTTATATTGGGCCAGAAGCCGGGTGCTTGAATATTTAAGCCAGGTGGCGCCACAATTGCCGCCCCAGGCTAAACCGCAGTTGGGCCCTGATGCCACCGGCGTCGGCTGGGTCTATTTATATGCCCTGGTGGATAAAACCGGCCAACATGACATCAGCCAGTTACGCAGTTTACAGGACTGGTTTTTAAAATATGAGCTGCAAACTGTACCCGGCGTATCTGAAGTAGCGGCCGTTGGCGGTATGGTTAAACAGTACCAGGTCAGGGTTAATCCCGATAAATTACGGGCCTTTAACATCCCTTTGGCACAAATACAAACCGCCATTCAAAGAGGTAACCAAGAGATAGGAGCTTCAGTGGTGGAACTGGCTGAAGCCGAATACATGGTCCGGGCCACTGGTTATCTGCAAAATGAAGAAGACTTAAGAAATATCCCCTTAGGCACCACCGTTAAAGGCACACCCTTATTACTCAAAGATATTGCTGACATCGGTATCGGGCCACAAATGCGCAGAGGTGTGGCTGAATTAAACGGTGAAGGTGAAACCGTCGGTGGCATTATCGTGATGCGTTATGGTGAAAATGCCCAGAAAACCATTGATGGTGTAAAAGCCAAATTAGACCAACTCAAACAGGGTTTGCCCGAAGGTGTTGAGGTGGTCACGGTTTATGATCGCAGCGGTTTAATCGAAAAAGCCGTCAATAACCTGTGGTTAAAATTGCTTGAAGAATTTGCGGTGGTGGCCCTGGTTTGTATCGTCTTCCTGTTCCATGTTAGGTCGTCATTGGTGGCTATTTTGTCCTTACCGGTGGGTATTTTAACGGCTTTTATTGTTATGTACTGGCAAGGTCTGAATGCCAACATCATGTCCTTAGGCGGCATCGCCATTGCCATCGGTGCCATGATTGATGGTGCCATTGTGATGATTGAAAACATGCATAAACACATGGAACGCACCAAGGTGACCAAATATAACCGCTGGCAAATCGTGGCTAAATCGGCTGGTGAAGTTGGGCCGGCTTTATTCTTTAGTTTATTGATTATTACGGTCAGCTTTATTCCGGTGTTTACCTTAGAAGCCCAGGAAGGCCGTATGTTCTCACCACTGGCTTTCACCAAAACCTATGCCATGGCCGCATCAGCCGCTTTAGCCATCACGCTGGTACCGGTTTTAATGGGATATTTTATTCGAGGTAAAGTTTTACCGGAACATAAAAACCCCATCAATAAAATCCTCACAGCGCTTTATATCCCGGTTTTAGGTCAGATTTTACGTTTCCCTAAATCAACCCTGGTGTTAACGCTGGCGGTTTTAATCATCGGCTTTTGGCCCATTAATAAAATAGGCAGTGAATTTATCCCGCCGCTGGATGAAGGTGATCTGATGTATATGCCCACCACCTATCCGGGCATATCGATTGGTAAGGCGCGGGAATTACTCCAACAAACCGATAAGCTGATTAAAACTGTACCCGAAGTTGAAACGGTCTTCGGCAAAGTCGGGCGGGCAGAAACCGCCACCGATCCAGCGCCCTTAACCATGATTGAGTCTTTTATTCAATTAAAGCCAAGAGATCAGTGGCGTCCGGGGATTGATACCGAAGACCTGAAAAAAGAATTGGATGATTTGGTTCAATTTCCAGGGTTGACTAACGCCTGGGTAATGCCGATTAAAACCCGCATTGATATGCTCGCCACCGGCATTAAAACGCCGGTGGGGATTAAAATCGCCGGTCCGGAACTGGATCAAATTCAAAAAATTGGTCAACAATTGGAAACCATTCTTAAGGATGTTCCCGGCACCAATTCTGTGTATTCTGAGCGGGTGGCCGGTGGCCGGTACATCAAAGTCGATATCAATCGTAGCAAAGCCGCCAGATACAATTTAAACATCGCCGATATTCAACAGGTGGTATCATCAGCCATCGGCGGCATGAATGTCACCCAGACCATTGAAGGTCTGGAAAGGTACCCGGTGAATATACGCTATCCACAAGATTACCGAAATTCACCTGAACAACTGGCTTTACTGCCAATTGTCACACCCGGTCAACAAAAAATCGCCTTGGGAGATGTGGCGGATATCAACATAGAAGACGGTCCACCGGGCATTAAAAGTGAAAATGCCCGATTGAACGGCTGGACTTTTATTGACATAGACGGGGTTGATATCGGCAGCTATGTGGTGAATGCCCAACAGGCGGTAAACGACCGATTGGATTTACCAACCGGTTACTCGATAACCTGGTCGGGTCAATATGAATACATGCTGCGTGCCAAAGAAAAGCTCACCTACGTTATACCTCTGACGCTGGCCATTATTATTATTTTACTGTATATGAACTTCAGGAATTTCACTGAAGTGGCCATTATTATGGGGACTTTACCGCTGGCTATGGTCGGCAGTATCTGGTTGATGTATTTAGCCGGCTATAACTTTTCAGTGGCCGTCGGCGTGGGCTTTATTGCGCTGGCCGGTGTGGCCGTTGAGATTGGTGTGATTATGCTGGTATACCTTAACCAGGCTTATCAACAATTATCTCAACAACCCCCTGATAAAATTAACCAAAACACCTTAAAAGAGGCCGTTATCGAAGGGGCAGGGCGGCGTTTAAGGCCGGTTTTAATGACATCATTGTCCATTATTGTTGGCTTATTACCCATCTTGCTGGCCACCGGCACCGGCTCAGAGGTCATGAGTCGTATTGCCGCACCAATGGTCGGCGGCATGGTCAGTGCTTTGATCCTCACATTATTAGTCATACCCGTGGTGTTCTTTTTATGGCGCGCACGAACAATCACCAGGCAATAAATTATTAACATCGATTTGATATAATTACTTAAATATCAATAATATAGGAGGAAACTATGACGTATAAACGCTTTTTATTCATGATTGCTACATCCGTGGTGGTTATGTATATGGCCATGTACTTAAATAATTATGCCTGGGATCACATCTTCTGGAGTGAAACCCGCGCCTATATGTCACTGATTATGGGTGCCATTATGGCCACTGTGATGCTGTTGTTTATGATTGATAAATACCCGAATAAGAAAGCCAACGCCATGGTATTTATCGGCAGCGCTTTATTATTTGTGGCCTCATTATTCTTAGTCCGTTCACAAACAATCGTGGATGATGTGTCCTGGATGAAAGGCATGATTCCGCATCATTCGATTGCCATTTTAACCAGTAAGCGTGCCAATATTTCCGACCCGCGTGTGCGTCAACTGGCGGATGAAATTATCAAAGCCCAGGAACGCGAAATTAAAGAAATGAAAGAATACATTAATGACTTAGAAAATAAGGAGTAAGCCCATGAGTATAAATATTGAACACAATACGCAGACCCACCGTTTTGAAACCCATATCGACGGTCACACCGGCTACCTGGAATATGAAAAGCAAAGCGACGGCGTTTTGGATTTTACCCACACCATTGTCCCCAAAGAATTGGGCGGGCAGGGTATCGGTTCGCAGTTGGTTAAACGCGCTTTAGATTACGCTAGGGACAACAACTACAAAGTTATTCCCAGCTGCTCATTCGTCGATGCCTATATGAACAAGCATGAAGATTATCAGTCATTACGCGCTTAAATTCAAATAACAACGCGTGGTGCATTTGGATGAAACCAAAACAAATGCTGTCATATCGACCGAGCGAAGTGAGTGGAGATATCTCCCACCGTTCAATTCTATTGCGAAATTTGGGAGATTCCTCCATGCGCTACGCTTAGTCGGAATGACGATTTGTCTTTTTTGGGTTAAAAACCCTATTTGATTACTAACAATCACGCAAAATACACCACGGATTAAATCAGGATAAACCATGTCAAAACAAGCCACTTTATACCGCATGAAAACCCCGGAGCATATTTGCCCCTACGGTTTAAAATCTCGTTATCTATTGAAAAAAAACGGCTATAAAATCGACGATCATTTACTGAAAAGCCGTGAAGAGACCGATGCTTATATGGAAGAACAGGGCGTGGACACCACGCCCCAGACTTTTATCGACGGTAAACGTATTGGCGGTTATGATGACTTACGGGAATACTTCGGCTTAGAAGTTAAAGACGAAGAGGGCACGAGTTATAAGCCCGTTATTGCCATTTTCAGCGTCACCTTTTTGATGGCGCTGGCACTTATGTTTAATGTGTTTGGCGCGCTGGCGATAGAAACACTCATCATTTGGTTTGTGGCCATGAGCATGTGTGCTCTGGCTATACAAAAACTCAAAGATTTAGACGCCTTTACCAACCAGTTTATCGGCTACGATTTACTGGCAATGAAATACATCCCCTATGCGCGGGTTTATGCCTTTGCTGAAGCTTATGCGGGTATTGGTATGTTATCCGGTATCAACCCCTGGTTCTTTGCACCGGTGGCGTTAATTATCGGCACAATCGGTGCCATTTCCGTGTTTAAAGCCGTTTACATCGATAAACGTGAACTCAAATGCGCCTGTGTCGGCGGTAACAGCAGCGTACCATTGGGTTTTATTTCACTCACCGAAAACCTGATGATGGTCGGCGTGGCCGGCTATATGCTGATTAAGCACCTGTTGTAACAGCGATTTGATAAATATGTGGTTACAGGGCTTGCCCTGACTTGCACCGCAACAATATGAAATGAATAGAATGTGGCGAATATCAGCTTAAATGATCTATGATTGACTTATGGTGTGGCTGGAGTCATATCAGACCTAGTTCAATAGACTACACTTGCGCCTGTTACTAGGACTAAATTTTATAGCAAGCCGTTGAGACTGAAACCTAAGCCAAAACGTGTTTGGCGGTAATTATAATCAATTAAACTATCGCCATAGCCATCAGAAGCGACCGCGTAACCCTGAAGTTTGCCCCATAACGGAAAGACGAAGCCCAGTTCAGCAAAACCTTTATGGGTGGCAAAATTTCTGCGCCCTTTAAAATTGAGTTCAAATTCACGCCATTTATAGGCCATGTTCAGTTCAAAGTGCCCCATATAATCCTCAATATCCGGATTATCATCACCGCCGGGATCGAGATCAAATTCTTTTTCCCTTTCAGAAAGCCGGATCCATGGCTTAAATGACAAGGCAAAATTATCATGTTCATACAGGAAATTAGCATACACACGATTCCAGCTTCTTGATAAGGCCTGCGTCCGACCATTGGATTCATGTTCAACCCCAAACACCATCGCCGTGTTACCGTTTAAGATTTGCCATTTCATCGGCATTAAATAAAACAATTCGGGATTGTAGTTCGTTTCTCTGAAAGGCTTAGAGATATTGTCTGCATAAACCTGCCACCAGGCTTTTAATGTAAAGCCTAAATACAAGGCATCGTTTTCAACAAACATGTTTTTCTGATTGAGAGGCACTTTATAACTGATTTGAAACATCGCCTCCATGTCTTCTAAGTTCTCTTCATAACCCTCAAAGAATTGATATTCTTTTTTATTAATGGCATTGGTCGTATAGACCGGTAAAATGTAGTTCATTTTGTGAGGCGTTAAGACAAAAGGATTATCCCGTGTTTTGCGCTCCTTTTCCAACCGTTGTGAGATAACACCAAGATTTTCGTCATTATCAGATTGGTTGATTACCGGTTCCACATCATCTGGCTGTTGATTGCAAAGTGACTTGATTTCCGCAATGGTTAAATTCTCTCGCGCTTCAGAAAACTGCTTTAAAACACAGGCATCAAATGCCTCAGAGGGTGATTCTTGAGCAAAAACTGACATTGAAAGTAAATTCAATACAATAATTAAAAGAAAGGTTAAGTAACTATTTTTCATGTTTTTTTATATCGTTGTGGAACGTAAAAGACAGCTTTAAGCAGCATTTTATAAAAAAGCGCATTATAACTTGAGAATATTTTATAAATGGTATTTATCGAAAGAAATCACCCTTATGTACACCAAAGGTGTTAATGGTAATATTGGGTCAATTAATTATAAGCACTTAATATCAATAACAATGCGCTTAACTTCAGTTCATACAAGCAACAAGGTATAATCAGCCCAGTCTTTTAACCGCCCATTTTATGACCGCTGATTCCATTACCCTGATTAAACCCGATGACTGGCATGTCCATCTGCGCGATGGCGAGATGCTAAAACAAGTGGCGCCTTATACTGCACGGCAATTTGCCCGAGCCATTATTATGCCCAATTTAGTGCCACCGATTACATCCACCGCAATGGCAGTGGATTACAGGCATCGTATTTTAGCGGCCACCCGGGATTATCCTGATTTTCAGCCCTTAATGACGGCCTATCTGACCGATGACATTGACAGCAATGATTTAATCGAAGGTCATCAACAAGGTGTCTTTACGGCCGCTAAACTTTATCCGGCCGGTGCCACCACCAACTCAAGCCACGGTGTCACTGACATCAAAAATATTTATCCGGCACTCGAGGCCATGCAAAAGCAGGGCATGCCTTTATTGGTTCATGGTGAAATGGTGGATAGTGACATTGATATCTTTGATCGGGAGGCATGCTTTATTGATACCATCATGCAGCCTTTGCTGAAAGATATGCCGGAATTGAAGGTTGTATTTGAACACATCACCACAAAAGACGCGGCAGACTTTGTTATGAGTTCAGGCGACAACATCGCCGCCACCATCACCGCCCATCATTTACAGATTAATCGCAACGACATGCTGGTCGGCGGCATCAAACCCCATCTGTATTGTTTACCCGTGGCCAAACGTGAACAACACCGCCAGGCGCTCCGACAAGCGGCCACATCCGGTAATAAAAAGTTCTTCCTCGGCACCGACACCGCACCACACGCTATCGACGACAAAGAAAGCGCCTGCGGCTGCGCCGGCATCTTCACCGCACCGCATGCCATTGAGCATTACACGCATGTTTTTGATGAAGAAAACGCTCTGGATAAACTCGAAGCCTTTGCCTCCATCAACGGCCCCAATTTCTATGGTCTGCCGATTAATAAAGAGCGCATAACTTTGGTTAAAAAATGCCAGCAAGTTTCTGAAACTATTAAAGATAATATTTTATCTATTGTCCCATATAAAGCAGGAGAATCTTTAGCCTGGCGGTTAGATTAATTAATTTAATTTGTCTTAATATCAAATAATTACTAGTAAAATCTATCACTTTAAAAAAGTGATATTTATTTTTTAGGCGGTAAATTCAATTCATTGATGTGCCATTGCCTGAGCGTCTGTGACTTTAATAAATTTCGGACTTTATCCAAATATTGAGCGGCTTGTTTCTCATCATTTTGGGCTTTCGCCAGCAGATAACTGGCATGATGTACATCGATAAAGTCTGGCGAAGCCTGCACCGCTTTTTTAAGCCATTTTTCAGCCTGTTCAAATTTCTCTTGCTTGATTAAATGCTTGGCCACAAGGACTCTGAAAAAAGCCACATCATGGGGAAAGCTTTTAGCCAGAGCAACATCAATTTTACCCAAAGTATCATCTTCTGAGCCACAATGGGCATAACACGTATTCCTTAAATAAGCACTGTTAACCGGTAAGGTCTGGCCGTAAGCTTTTTTGACTTGTTTGGCGTATTTTTCAACCGCTTTTGCGGACTCAAAATAACGGTCTTTCAGTTGAGTGGTTGCAAAAATATCATTGAGGGCCCATTCATAAGTGGGTAAGCCGACAGAACCATGACTTTCATCAGGGAAGTGCTTAAATTGTAAATTGAGTGGTTCACGGCGTTCAGCCTGAATCATTTCCAGGAATCCATGGACACCCATGCCTTGCTCATTGGCCAAAGACATATACAGATTAACTGAAGGAATTGTCTTATCAAATTGTTTAGATAAAACCTTAGTAACACGCTGTTGTTGCCACCACAGGGACGGGCTGATGGCGATAAAATAATCAAAAGCCTCAGGTTGAGTCATAGCGGCATAAGTGGTGAATAAACCACCCATTGAATGCCCAGATAGAATCTCTAAATCATGTGTTCTGAATTGCTCATTGATGGCAGGTTTAATTTCTTCCACAATGGCTTTCATCATTTTATCCGCTGAACCCTCATCCGATGGCTGACCTTCATCATCCCAAGGAGGCGATGCTAATTGACGATAATAACCACTGTCATAACCCGAAATGCCCACCACGATCATTTCAGAGTGCTTTGAGCTAATGTTCGACCACAACTCAATCAAACCCGTGACATAATTAAAGTTATATTCACCATCCATTAAATACAACACCGGATAACGCTGATCCTGATCATAATCATAAGAGGGTGGGGTATAGACCAACAGTTCATGGGGCCGATCGAGAAACTCAGAAGGCAATTGCAAACGTTGATTGAGCAAGTTAGCATGAGCCACAGACAAACCAATCATAATCAATAACAGCACACGAAACATAAAATTAGCCTTATTTGAAATGGCTTATCGTAGCATATAAGTTTTGCTCTTAATTGTTCATTTTTTTAAATAAACTTTAAGTTAATCACTGCGATAAGTTCAATGGCTTGATATACTTCAATTTTTTTGTTCAACATTCCATACTCATTGACAGGTCTAAGGTTATCAGACGTATCTTTCAAAGATTAATTTGAATAATTCAATTCTATTGAACATATTGATATAATTCGAGTCAGAAGATAAAAATAGTATAAAGACACGATATATTGATGCGATTTAAATTCCTCATAATTTTACTCTTAATGGCTGTTTCATTTCAGTCCATTGCATCTGTGTCTGATGTTCACCAATCACATCAATCTGGTGTCGAGCATTTAGAGTTCGAACATGAGCACGAAGAATTGGCCGATATAGGAGTGCAGGATGATTTGAAATCATTTGATTGCCATCATTGTTGCCATTGCCATGGTGGCCATGTCACTTCATTATTACCGGCATTGATGAACTTGTCATATATTCAATTAAAACAGGTCATGAATATCTTAGAACTATCCTTCAAAAGTAACCTCATTTCCAGGCTTTTAAGGCCACCTCAATCTTAAATCTATAAAAAACAATTCTTGAAATACCGCTGCATTTTAATGTGGTGATATTCAACTATTTTTAACATATTAGATTTAGGAAAATTATCATGACTACTTTAACTAAGAGCATGCTACGAGGCATGTTCAACGGGTGCCCTGTGTGCCCAAGGCTGTTACTTGTTTTACTCTTATTTTCACCACAGCTTTGTGCGTCAGAAATGAACCTGGCCACTGCCATCACTTTGATGTCTGAGCAAAATCCATCCCTTAAAATATTTGAGGTCAACAAAAGGGCACTCGGAGGAAAAAAATACACAGCAGGATTGAACCCTGAAACGGAATTAGGTATAGCGGCTGAAAATTTTACTGGCAGCAAACCATTTACGTCATTTGCACAAAGTGAGTTATTTATATCACTTTCTTCCGTGATTGAATTAGGTGACAAAAAAAAGGCCAGAAAACAATTTGCACTCAGTCAATATGAATTACTCAACGCACAAAGAAAACGAAAATCATTAGAATTGATTGCTGAACTGACCAGTTTATATATAGATATTTTGGCGACACAAGAGAGAATTAAACTTGCTGAAGAATCTTGCAACTTAAGCAGGGATATTTATCAATCTGTCAAACGAAAAGCTAAAGCCGGCGCCATCAGTGAAGTTGAAGTTAAACGTTCATTTGCCGCACTTGAGCAGGCCAAAATGATCTATGAAACTGAGCAAAACAAGCTTGATAGACAAATCGTTAGTCTAGGTTTGCATTGGTCGGAAAAAGAACCAAAATTCAACCGCTTGGCAGGCAATTTGTTTGATTTTGGGATGATTAAAAACTTTAATCTGTTGGTTGATAATCTGGAGCAGTCCTATTTAGTTCAGGTTCTTGTTATGAGTCAAACAATGGCGGAATCCAGACTTAACGTTGTCAATGCTGAATCGAAACCAGATATTAGTTGGTCCTTGGGTATTCGTAGATTTCAGGAAAACAACGACGCAGCCTTAACGGCTGGGATCAGTATTCCACTTTTTAAGAGAAAAAGAAATAAAGGTGCTTTGATTGAAGCAGAGGCTGAAATAGATTCACTTCAATCAGAACGACAAGTCACCTTACTTGAGCTTTATGGTCAGGTTCATGAACTCTACTCACTAAGACAAACGGCTATTCAGCGTTACACTATACTTGAGAAACAAGTCATTCCAGCATTAACAGATGCGCTTGAACTAACCGGTGATGCTTATTTAGAGGGTCGTTACGGTTATCTTGAGTATTCAGCGGCAAGAGCTGACTTAATTCAATCAAAGAAATCATTGATTGATACGGCTCAGAATATACTGAAATACAACTTAAAGCTGGAGACTATCTCAGCTGAATCCATCTTCATTGAAACCAGTCACACCCAAGGAGCTGACTCATGAATTCATTACGCATAAAAGTACTTATACTCTTAACTATTTTATCCTTTTCTTTTTACGCTTCAGGCCAGCATGATGCACATGATGACCAAGATCAATTGGTTAATATCGATCGTCATATCGCAGAGAAATCAATGATTAAGACAGCGATTGCTTCATCTGGGGTCATTCGTGAGCAGCTCAAAATTTATGGAAAAACAGTCAATGACCCGAGCCAGGTAAGTCACATCAGAGCACGGTTTCCAGGAGCCGTCACCAATGTCAGTGTTGACATTGGTGATGCGGTTGAAGTGGGCGATACACTGGCTTACGTGGAATCAAATGAAAGTCTTAAAAAATATCCAATCAAAGCACTGATGTCAGGTGTGATAGTAGCAAGACATGCCAATCCAGGTGAAATAGCATTAGATCAAGTCCTTTTTACCGTGGCAAACTTTGAAAAAATCTGGGCAGAGCTACACGTATTTCCCGGACAGTTAAATCAGATTAAAAGCGGCCAACAGGTTGTGATATCCGGATCAGAAATGACAGTCAATTCTAAGATAGAGCACATCATTCCTTCACAAGATGAAAAACCATACTCAATTGCCAGGGTGATGATTAATAACCAATCATATGACTGGACAACAGGTTTATTGGTTTCAGCTCAAGTAAATATCAATACAACAGAATCTCATTTAGTTGTGGCGACGGAGGCAATACAAATGATTGAAAATAACACGGTTGTGTTCGTCAAAAGAGAAGATTCCTATGTCACTCATGAGGTTAAAACCGGACGCTCTGATGGACAGTTTACAGAAATATTATCCGGACTCAGTTTGGGGGATGAATATGTTTCTGAAAATAGTTATCTGATTAAGGCTGATATTGAAAAATCTGGCGCATCGCACAATCACTGAAGGAGACAATCATGATTGAATTTATTATAAAAACCTCTATCGAGAGGCGCTGGTTGGTTATGGCTGGTGTTATATTGCTGATGGGAGCAGGTCTGTGGAATTATCAAAAGTTGCCGATTGATGCTGTACCAGATATCACCAATGTCCAGGTACAAATCAATACCGAAGCCCCGGGATATTCACCATTAGAGTCTGAACAAAGAATCACTTATCCAATAGAAACAGCACTGGCAGGACTTCCCAGACTATCTTTCACACGGTCCTTGTCTCGTTATGGGCTATCACAGGTCACAGTTGTTTTCGAAGAAGGTACTGATCTTTACTTTGCCAGAAACTTAATCAACGAACGATTGGGACCCATTAAGGGGTTACTACCTGAAAACATAGAACCCGAAATGGGGCCGGTGGCAACTGGCCTGGGTGAAATCTTCATGTATACGGTTGAAGCCAAGAAGGGGTTCATGCAAGAGGATGGTACGAAAATTAATGCAACTGAACTGAGAGAAATACAAGATTGGATTATTAAACCTCAGCTCTCATTGGTTCCTGGCGTCACTGAAGTGAATAGCATTGGTGGCTTTAACAAGCAATATCATGTTAATCCCAGTCCTGAAAAGATGCTGAGCTATGGGATTTCATTTGCCGACATCAGTTCAGCTCTTCAACTAAACAATGCCAATGTCGGAGCTGGTTATGTAGAAATCAATGGGCAACAAATTTTAATCCGATCTCCCGGTCAACTCCAATCCATTCAAGATATTGAAAATGTTGTGGTGAAAAACATTGATCATGCACCCATTAAGATAAAAGATATTGGTGATGTGGGTATCGGTAAGGAGCTGCGCACCGGTGCAGCCACGCAAGGTGGCGAAGAAACAGTTTTGGGCACAGTCATGATGTTGGTTGGTGAAAACTCCAGAGCCGTTGCACAAGCTGTCGGTCTCAAGATCGAAGAAATTAAAAATACGTTGCCTGAGGGGGTTATGATTGACTCTGTTTATGATCGAACCACCTTAGTTGACAAGGCCATTTGGACAGTACAAAAGAACCTGACTGAAGGGGCTTTGTTGGTGATTGTTATTTTGTTTATACTTCTTGGTAATATCAGGGCAGCATTAATTACTGCCGCAATTATTCCCTTAGCCATGTTGGCCACCATCAGTGGCATGGTTGAGGCTGGTGTTTCAGCAAATTTAATGAGTTTGGGGGCTTTGGACTTTGGCTTGATTGTTGATGGTGCTGTGATCATTATCGAAAACGCTATTAGACGGTTATCTGAGGCGCAGAAGGGCAGTGGCCTGTTGCCTCTCAAAGAAAGATTGTTCGTCGTTTTCAGCGCAACCAATGAAGTTATCAGGCCCAGTTTGTTTGGGGTTATTATTATAACTGTGGTTTATATACCGCTGTTCTCATTAACCGGCGTGGAAGGTAAAATGTTTCATCCAATGGCATCAACGGTTGTCATGGCATTGTTATCCGCCTTGGTGCTTTCATTTACCTTTGTACCTGCTGCCATTGCCCTGTTCATGAAAGGCAAAGTGAGTGACAGAGAAAGTATCATTATTCGCGGCCTTAAATCCGTTTACCAACCTGTATTGAAAATAGCCATTAAATTTCGTTGGTTAATTGTGGCTGGAGCTTTGGTTTTTGTCAGTTTTGCCGGGTGGTTAGCGAATTCATTGGGTTCAGAATTTATTCCTGAACTTAATGAGGGCGATATTGCCATGCACGCAATGCGAATACCAGGTACAGGTCTTGAGCAGGCCGTTCAGATGCAGAGGGTCTTAGAAGAAAGAATTTTAGAATTTCCACAAGTTACAAAAGTGTTTGCCAAAATTGGTACGCCTGAAGTGGCAACCGATCCAATGCCACCCAATGTAGCTGATAATTTCATCATGCTAAAATCCAGGGAACAATGGCCTGATCCGACGTTACCACATAGCCAATTGGTTGAACAAATTGAAGCAGCTGTGAGTGAGCTTCCGGGAAATAATTACGAGTTCACACAACCCATCCAGATGCGCTTTAATGAACTTATTTCTGGTGTCAGAGCCGATTTGGGCATTAAGGTGTTTGGTGATGATTTAGATCAGCTGCTCGAATCAAGCCATGAAATTTTAACGGTGATTGATCAAATTGATGGCGTGGCTGATGCTCGGGTTGAGCAGGTTACCGGTTTGCCCATGCTATCAGTAATACCCGACCGAGTATCGTTATCGCGCTATGGTATCAATGTATCAGATGTTCAACAAGTCATCAAAACCGCCATAGGCGGGCAGGGCGCAGGAACCATTTATGAAGGTGACAGGCGCTTTGAAATCATGATTCGATTGGATGAATCTCTGCGGCGAGATTTAAAGCGTTTATCCGAGTTGCCTGTACCCTTGAATGACGGCAGTTATGTGCCATTAAGTGAAGTGGCAGAATTAATCTTAGCACCAGCACCCAATCAAGTCAGTCGAGAAAATGGTAAACGCCGAGTGGTGGTCACAGCCAACGTCAGAGACAGAGATCTTGGCTCTTTTGTTGATGAGGCAAAATTAAAAATCGCATCAAAAGTAAATTTGCCTGCCGGTTATTGGTTAGATTATGGGGGCACTTTTGAGCAATTGGAATCAGCCAGTCAAAGGCTCTCAATTGTGGTACCCATTACATTGTTTATCATATTTGGCTTGCTGATAATGGCATTCAGCTCCTTTAAAGATGCCTTAATTATTTTTACGGGTGTACCATTGGCGTTGACAGGTGGTGTAATCTCTCTGTGGCTAAGGGACATGCCATTTTCAATATCAGCAGGCGTAGGATTTATAGCCTTATCAGGCGTGGCTGTTCTTAATGGTTTAGTAATGCTGTCTTTCATTAAAAATTTGTGGGAAAAAACAGGTGATCTTTATCATTCAGTGATCCAAGGGGCAATGACACGGCTACGTCCTGTATTAATGACAGCACTGGTCGCAAGTTTAGGCTTTGTTCCAATGGCCTTGAACACCGGTACCGGCGCTGAAGTTCAGCGCCCTTTGGCTACCGTTGTGATTGGTGGTATTGTTTCTTCAACGCTATTAACACTAATTGTACTTCCTGCTTTATATATGTTGGTTCAAAAACCACGTCAATAAAGTTTTACCATCCCTGATTCAAAACGAAATGATTTGAATCAGGGATGGATTCTATACATCTAATATGAATTAAAGTATCCTGTGTGGGTCTTAAAAACCAATTTAGGGAACTGAGAATTTCTTAAACCAATTTAAATATACCACAGAAATGACTGACTTTATTAATAAACAAAATTTTTACTTACTCGTTCCGTTCATTTACTTATTTTTTTTGAGTTCGGTAACCAAGGCATCAGATAAAAGTGCTTATGCAAACCCATCACATCTACCGCAACAAAGCTTAACTGATTCAGAAATTGAGGGTATCGCCGGTAGTTGGGATCAGTTTGGTGTTTCAATGGCTGTGGATAATGGCATAGCCGTTATTGGTGCATTGAAAGCCAAAGGCTTTGGTGTCGCTTATATTTATGAATATGACGGTAGTGACTGGCAGTTTAAACAAACCATAGAATCTAGCACGCCAAGCTATGGTGATTTTTTTGGGTCTTCGGTTGATATTAAAGGCGATACCATTGTTGTGGGGGCATACCATGATTCTATAGAAAATATTTATGGTTCAGTATATATATTTGAATACATTGATGGTCAGTGGCAACAAACCCAAAAAATAGTATCTGATGAACCACAATATGAATCTCATTTTGGGGCATCAGTGCAATTATTTAATAATTGGCTATTCATTGGCTCATCTTATGACAGCTATGATAAATTGAGTGAAGCCGGTCGAGTTCATGTTTATAAGCGAACTGGTGATGATTTTGATTTAAGAAGCAAGGACAGTCATTAAATAAAGGTTATCAATCAATCTAATAAACTAAAATATTGCGCAATTTAGCACCGATAATTGAATTCTTTTGGCGTGATTTAGTTTGGATAAGCTAATGGATGCTTTGGAAATGATGATTTAGGTACTTTTGTCTGATTCAGGCCGAGTGGCATGGCTTCACGAACGTGAAGTATAAAGAAATGTTTGTAGAAATCAGGCTATTCCAGAGCGGGTTTTAAGTGTATTCCAACTGACCATTTTCGCTTGGTTTTGGACGAATATTCTTTCAACTGATTAACTGTTCCAACGGCAGAGTAGCCCACTGATTTAAAGCCCTTAAATTCATCAATCCATGTGTCCGGATTGAGTTCTAATTCGGTCAGCGCTGAGCCTAATTTATGAGATATGTAGCCCTTCTTGTCATCACGGATAACGTGACCGGTTTCATCGACCATATCTATGTAGCTTGAGAGATAATAGGGGAGGTCATTATCACCTTTTCCGAAGCGTAATAGGTCAGTTGATTTTGACTCAACTCGTTCTTTAATCGAAGTGAATTCTGAATCGACTAACGACTTCGCCATTCCAGCACGTATCGGATTTAAATCAACGTACGCCATACAGGTTAATAAAGCACGTTCGTCTAGTAATGCTTGGCTTTTGAACCTGTTTTCCCAGAAGTGACCGGTACAATTATCTTCTTCATTAGCCATCCTGGCGATATACTCATTAATGGCTTTCATAAACCAAGATATTGAGCATAATCTCGCCCGGTATTCAGCTGCATATTTTTGAACGAGACGAAGTGATGCACCATCTAAGTCATCACCCCTCAAATATCGAACACACATAACAGGTAAAGAGTATAAAGATTGCCAGGTTATAAGAACCTGTTTGTCAGTCCAATTATCATTGGCTCCAATCTTTAATACTAAGTGGAAATGATTGTTCATGATGGCATAAGAACAGACATCAATGGCAAAGACTGAAGTAACCTTTTTGATACGATCAATAAGCCATTGACGGCGGTGTTCAAATGACTCACCAGTTAAGGCATCTTCGCCACAAAGAAAAGCGCGTCTAACGCACCTTGAAACAATATGATAATACGGTGTGTCAGAAACACAAATCTGCTGGCTTCTTGCTACGGTCATACAATTCTCCGAGTTAAAACACCATTTTGAAGCGTTAAAACTCAAAAATCTGTAGCAATATTCTGATAGCTTGTACGAAAATGACTATAATGAGATTAATGAGATGACTGTCCTGGGTTAGATTGTCTGGATAGAATCCAGTGAATTGAACTGGGTCAATACCATCAATACGGAATCGAATTCAGCTCAACCACAAGTTGCTTTACTTTGGAGGCAAGATGATCCGAACGGTTTAAACGGTTCAATGCTAAAATTTCCTCCCGGCTTTCATGGCAAAATTGTGAATCCGGGCGGTGTATTGAGAGCCGTGGTTATACAGGGTGAGTTAACCCATTGTGGATCCGAGAAATCAAAAGTACTGAAACCCGGCAGTTACTTTGAGTCCAATGGCGCATACAAGCACATCATTTCAGCCGCTCAAAGTAACGAAGAAACCATCATTTATTTAAGAAGTTCTGGCAATTATAAGTTAAGCTATTAATGCATGACAGATACAACATCAATGGGAGTATGAACGCCCATTCCATACTCATACTTTTTTCATGATTCTTTCGCGCTGAATGACTTTCAGCTTAAAGTTTTGGCTATATAGGTATTGTTGGGCATAGTTTTAATCATTATAAAATTGTATTATTTCACCGAACAAATTTGGACGATCATGGGTAACAGTTTTTGCATTTGAGATATAGTTTTCTGCTAATTTATACTTGAAACTATTCTTTTTAAATTCCTCATATAACTCAGGTTTTCTTGTAATAACAGAAACTTCCTTTGGCTTAATAATGCTAGATTCTCCTTCAATTCTTGAATTTTGGTTTTCAGAATTAAATTCAAACTTGTCAAAAAGATCCATTACTTCGGTTGCTGATAACTCGTTTACAGTTTCAGTCAATGCTGTAAACATAATTGAGGGATTCAAACAGTCCTCAACCGTTGTTGGCTCATAACGGCCTGCATTTGCAAGAGGTTTAAGTTCAAAGGTGTTGTCCGAGTTTAGTTGTAATCTTGAAATCTTTAATTGATTTCCGACATTAGAATTAACCTTTATAGTTTTCTGTTCAATATCTGAATCGATAAGACATAGGACTTTACCTTCTGTAAGTAACTTTTTTTCCTTCTTTTCGCTAAAAGGAGCAAACAGGTATTCATAAAGCTTTATAACATTCCCGCACCCTCCAACAGGCATGATATTTAGGTTTTTTACCTCATCACTTAAATAGTGAGAAATATAATTTTTATCATCACTTCCTTCGCAAATAAGCCAATTTATATTTTCATTCTTGATTGAACTTATTAATGTTGTTACAAGTTCAAAGAAACTCTTCATTTCTATATCATCCGGAAAATTCCTACGCTCTTCCATGAAGTTTAAGAAGTCGAATGTCGTTATTGAAGGTTTTTCACAAATGTCAATATGATGTAGATTGCCTTTTTGGATTGTTGGTAATGACCCGTACCAATGTGTAGTGAGCATTATTTGAAGGTCACTTTGTTTGGCTAAATTTTCTAACCTTTTAAATTGATTAAAACATTTTGAAATATGTAATGATGCTTCTGGTTCATCAATAGCAAGAATTAAAAAGCCATCTTTTTCACCTGAATTGTTTAAAAAAGCAGTTGCAATGTCGATTAGCGCAATTCGTTGTTCTCCTGAACTTAATTCATAAATTTCTTTAGTCTCTTTTTTAAGAGTTCGTATTGAGAAATAAGCTTCAAGAATTTTTTCACGAAGATCAAATGCCGTTAAATTCTTTTTGTACCCAACATCCACTTTAAATGAATACTTTTCATCAATCGCTTGTATTTGGTCATTGATTTCATCCATGAAAGAATTGAGCGCTTTATTCAAATATTTGACGGAATTAATTTTATTTACGCTTCCTGGAGTTTTAAATTCCCTCGCATTAAGCACGACGTCAATGATTTCGAGAATATCTTTATTCATCATCTGTTGCATTTCGAAAGTCTCTAGTTTTAAGGTGTCTGCAACTTTTGATTCAACAGGAATGTAAATAAATGAATAGTAGTTACGCACTATTTGCAACAAATTATCTATTTTATAACTAGGTAAGGCTGAGGTTAGTGCACTCCTTGCATTGGCGTCAAAACCACTGCCAAAATATGTGGAATTTTTATTTTTGAATGTATTTCCAACTACGATTAAATAGTAATCATCAGAAGAATAATTCTTTGACAATTCCTCTCTCTCTGAGAAGAAGTTAATTATTTCATTTGTGGTATTTGTAGGTGAAAGTGTCCAAAAATGATTACTTAATAACTCAATTGCATCTTTATCGGCTGGTGAAACATCACGAAAAGAGTTTAGTTCAGTTTTTTTAATTAAACAAACAGGGCAGATAAAAGTTTCATCTTGTTTTCCTTCTTTATTTTTATTCCATGTGCCGTTATTAAAAAACGTGTTTAAAGCCTCTAATATTGATGATTTTCCAACACCATTATTTCCCACATAAATGGAAAAATTATTTTCCCTTCTATCACTTACCGGAATGTAGTTCAGTGCTTTGTAAATTTTGTAATGCCTAAGAATTATTCCAGTAATCATTGTATTGTTCTTTAATTATGCCCAAGGGTTTTATCCGTTTTTTAGTTTTATCAGCATATACTGGTAAATATCATGTTCTTTCCAGAGTTTCTCGCCAAAATTTAACCATTTATCTATTATTTGCTCATTCGAATTAAGCTCTTCTTGTGAAAAAATATTTTCACTCAGGTCTACCAATAGGGTCAATGATTCCTTTAGACTAGTCATTTCTGTTGTAGGTTGACCATCTCGAAATTTCAAGACGTCATAAATTGTTTGACCAAGATTTTGTTCGTCATCAAGCTTAGTTGGTTCGTGAAAACAGATTTCCTTACCAGATTCTAAATAGCTATATCTGTGTTTATGCGTGTTAACTTTTACGTGAGGAGAAATAACAATATGCTCCCGAAGAATTGGAATGTTTTGAAATTGAATACATCCTGTTTGAGTTAAAATATTTTGTGTTTGTTCAAAAAAAGGGTCATGCCGATACCAAGGCCACGGTCTCCAAGAAAACAATGAAAACATATGTACTGCTTGCAAATATGCGATTCTATTGAGGAACAATGGTGCGGTGTAAAAAGCCTTTCCCTTTCCCGCTTTATCCAACTTGTTCTTTAAATCAAAAAGTATATTATGTTGAAAATCCTTATGTTTGGGTTTCTTTGCCCTCAATTCGAAGTATAAAGTTCTTGGAGAACAATTTGCTTTTAATGCTTTTCTATCTTTTATGAATTGTGCAGAGCTATAATCAGGATAAGCTAATGACCTTTTAAATTGAATGTAGATTGGACTAATGGAATCAATTCTCACATCAGCACCATAAATTCTTTCTTCCCTCTTAGAAAGAGGAACCATAGCAAAAGGTGCTCTAGGAAAACGAGTGATAGTCAACAAACTTTGAACCATAAAACCGACAAGGTCTTCTGTGAAATCTGGAATTATTTGGTTGGATTTACTCACTTTGTTTTAATTTCCACTACACATCTGGATGGTTCACCCTTTGTTTCTTCATTCGTTTTGAAAATAGAACAAATATTACCATTTTGTGTGGCTTTGTTTAAAAGATAACAATTTAATATAAAGATATCAGTGATTTCTATTATGTATAAATGATAGTTTTGTGATGATCTGTGCCTGTTCTACTGTTTATTGGTTACTAATATTGTAAACAATTATTGAATGCATTTCTATCTAAATTGAATCTCATGCTACCGGATAAATTCGGTTATATAATAATTTTCATATTTTAATTTATCTAAACGAAGCTAATTACATTATACCTTATGCGTATTTTGTAAAAAGTAGACAATGGATGATACAATAATACCAACGTATTCATGAACAGCAATTAAGTATGCCCAACAGGCGAAATGTAAAAAGTGACCAAGAAAAGACCTCTGATTCACACGAAAGGGTCAAGGACTTTCTAAATGAACCTGAAATAGATTTGTTATTAAAAGGAGCAAAGCAGGGGAGACATGGTGTTCGAGATTATTTAATTTTACTAATGATGTATAGACATGGATTGAGAGTTAGTGAAGCTATTAACATTAAATTATCAGATCTAAATTTGAAACAATCACGTATCTGGATTAAAAGATTAAAAAATGGATTATCTGTTGAGCAACCAATTGATGGTATTGAATTGAGAGCGATTAAAAGGTATTTAAGTAAAAGGGACGATTCATTACCCTGGTTATTTATTAGTGAAAGAAATCAGCCATTAACCAGACAATCAATTAATTACATCATTAAAGTATCAGGAAAGCGAGTAGGGCTTAACTCTGTTCACCCACACATTCTCAGACATTCTTGTGGTTATTATTTAGCTAACAAGGGTTATGACCTTAGATTGATTCAAGATTACTTAGGTCACAGAGATCCAAAACATACAGTTCATTACACTAGAATTGCCGGAAAAAGATTTGAAGGAATTTGGGGATGATTTGATATGGGTACATATGCAACGGTTTTACTTGGAAAATATGAACTTGGAAGTTCTATAAAAAATGAAATAGATACACTGATTTTGCAATTATTTAGAAGTTCAGATAAAAAAATATTTTTAAACAGTAAAGATTTACCTGATGATTTGTCGAGTTATGATGAAATTTTAGAAGAACTTGAAAATGGAGTTATAGCATATATAGCAAATGCATCAGACTTAAAAGACAGGTTAGATATTCTTGGATTTGACTTCAATACATGTAAATTAGTGTTTCATGAGTGGTATAAAGAAGAAGTAAAATGGATGAGACATTTATATGAAGAATCTTTTAAAAAACAAAGTTTTGCTAATGAATATTTAGCTGAAATCGAATTGCTTGATACTATAACTTATGAAAAGTGGGTTAGTGCAGTTAAAACTATATTAAATGAAAATTTAAGATCATATAAACTTAAAGAGTTCGATGAATTTGATGATTTATACAAAGGAACATTGATTAAAATATTACTAAAGGATGAATGGTTCAACTTTCCCGGGGGAAATTCATTTGTAGTACTAAGGTTAATTTTAGAAGATTCCTCCTTAGGGAATAATTTAATTTATGACCTTACTCAGTTAGTAGATGCAGGATATTACGATGCGGATAAAGATTTTGTTGAATACAGCATAGAGTTAGAAACCCAATCAATTGATTTTGCCAAAACAATCATACTTACAGAAGGCAAGTTTGATGCTTGGGTTTTAAAAAACTCATTATATTTATTATATCCGCACTTGTCTGACTATTACACATTTATGGAGTTTGAAAATAGTAAATTCAGTGGTGGTGTAGGCTCTCTTGTAAACATTGTTAAAGCATTTATCGGGTCTGGAATTCTTAATAATACAATAGCAATCTTTGATAATGATACAGCAAGTGAATCAGCACTAAGAAGTTTATCAAACTTAACAATACCCAAAAATATTTCTATTTTAAAATTACCAGAATTAGATTTGCTGAAAGAATATCCCACAGTAGGACCAACTGGAAATGTACTAGCAAATGTAAGCTGCAAGTATTGAAATGTATTTAGGTGAAGATGTTCTGAAGTTAAATGGTAATAATCTTTGTCCTGTGCAATGGACCGGTTATGACCAAAAGCTTGAAAAATATCAAGGTGAGATTTTAGAAAAAAGGCAAATTCAAAACAAATTTAAAGATAAGCTTAAACATGCTTCGCATAATTCAATTAAAGACCCTAATTGGGATCCATTAAAGTTAGTCTTTAAAAATATATTCAAAACATTCAACTCAACTGTTTTAAAAGAATTGCTCTCAAATCCTAAAAGCTTCTATGGAGATTATGATGCATAATTTTCACTTAAGATCATATTGCTATTTTTTCATTACAATAACCTTTAAATAGTAGTGGATACCAAGTTAACCACTTTGATAGGAAATTAACCAGTTTAGTTGTCAGAAGTTAATGACTTTAGTTGGGCATCCAACTGAAATTTTAGTTCTATATATTACCCATCTAAATATGCGCATAATATATATTATGTTAAATTATGGATTGATATATGGTTAAAGTATATTATTAGGTTATTAGTCTAACTAACTGTCATTACAGCTATTATTAAAACTTAAAGTGAATTATAGGCCTGTTTTAAGGTCGTGGAATTAATCCAGGTGTTTAAATCGGTTTCTTTTGGTGTCGATGTAACGTTTGTTGTGTGGATTTTGACCGACATGCAATGGAATGCGTTTATGGACGGTAATGCCCTGAGATTCTAAGGCTTCAATTTTGTCGGGATTATTGGTCATGAGATCGACCTGTTTGATCTTAAGGTGAGCAAACACCTCTTTGAGCATGCCGTAGTCGCGACTGTCGG
Source organism: uncultured Marinicella sp. (assembly GCA_947502925.1). Taxonomy (GTDB): domain Bacteria; phylum Pseudomonadota; class Gammaproteobacteria; order Xanthomonadales; family Marinicellaceae; genus Marinicella. The sequence goes on from CANNBS010000002.1 coordinate 164,221, forward strand.
CGGCGTGACCGAGTTGGATATTCGCATCAAACGTATCGAGACCCTGGTCCTGGAGTTGGTAGGCTTTGATTTTTTCAGTGAGTCCGATGCCCCGACCTTCCTGACGCAGATAGATTAAGACGCCCTGACCTTTCTTTTGGATGGCTTGCATGGCGTGTGCCAGTTGTGGTCCGCAATCACAGCGTAAACTGAATAAACCATCTCCTGTGAGGCACTCAGAATGAATTCTGGTGAGGACAACATCGCTTTCAGTCAAGCTGCCCATCACCAGCGCCAAGTGCTCCTGGTCATTGTGTTCGAAGACATGAACCTGAAAAGTGCCGAATTCAGTGGGTAATTCTGCCTGTGAGATAAACGTTAAACTCATCTTTTCAGGGTTTTCTTCAATTCAAGCAAGCTGACGACTGCATGGGCTGCTTCATTACCTTTGTTGTGTTTACCCATGGATTCATCTTCACATGATCTGGCCAGTGCCTGGTTTTCATTTTCAACGGTTAAAATACCGTTGCCGATGGGGATGTTGTGTTTCAGTGATACGTCCATGATGCCTTTAGCGCTTTCCTGACAAACATAGTCAAAATGTGCTGTTTCGCCACGAATAACGGCACCGAGGGCAATTAAGCCGTCAAATTGTTCGGTTTCAGCCAGCATTTGGCAAGCCAGAGGGATTTCTAATGCGCCGGCGACTTCAAAATACTGAAAATCGATGTCTTTGCCGGCTAAGTAACGGGTTGCGCCTTCATATAAGCCATCAATAATATGCTTGTAGTAGGGCGCTAATATAATGCCAATATTCATATTTATTTCTCGTATTTAAGGTATTCTGAGATATTTAATCCAAAACCAGAAAGCGCAGGATATCGCGCTTCGGGGCTCATTAATTGCATTTCACCAACGTTTAAATCTTTAAGAATCTGGGAACCAACACCAACATTCTGATAGACGGATTCTCGCTTTTGTTGGCTGTTGTTTTGTTCATCGATATCTATCGGTACAGATTCGTTACTATTCAGAATAACTAAAACGCCCTCCCCGCGATCTGCTATGGTTTTCATGGCCCGTTGTGCTGTCCAGTAGTTGTCATTTGAGTCTAAGCCGCGTAGTTCACGAAAAAAATGACCAAACTGGACACGTACCGGTACTGGTTTGTCGACTTGTAAATCACCCCGGTAAAAAGCCAGATGTTCGCAGTTGGCAATGGCATCGCGGTATTTTTTAACCTGAAAAGTACCCCATTGGGTTTCATACTCAAATTCGTCCTCAACTGTCACCGTGGTTTCGTGCATGGAGCGGTATTCAATGAGATCGGCAATGGTACCGATTTTAATGTCATGTTGTTTGGCAAACGACATTAAATCATCGCGGCGCGCCATGGAACCATCTTCGTTCATGATTTCCACAATGACGGCAGCCGGTGTACGGCCGGCTAACAAGGCCATATCACAACCGGCCTCGGTGTGTCCGGCTCTGGACAGCACCCCGCCCGGCTCCGCCATCAGCGGAAAAATATGGCCCGGCATCACCAAATCATCGGGTTTGGCGTTAACGTCAACGGCATCAATAATGGTTTTATAACGGTCATAGGCCGAAATACCGGTGGTGATACCATGGGCGGCATCAATCGATACAGTAAAATTGGTCGCTAATTGTGCGGTATTTTCATGCACCATCAGTGGTAATTTAAGTTGCTCGCATTTTTCCCGGGTTAAGGTTAGACAGATTAAGCCACGGGCATGTTTGGTCATAAAATTAACCACTTCCGGCGTGATGGCATTGGCCGCAATAATTAAATCACCTTCGTTCTCGCGTTCCTCATCATCCATCATGATGATCATTTTGCCGGCTTTGATATCTTCAATCAGCTCGGCCGTACTATTAAGTTTAAGAGACATTCTTTTCCTGTATCATTTTTTCGGCGTATCGCGCCATAATATCAATTTCAAAGTTGACCTGATGGTCCACCTGAATGGTACTTAAATTGGTGGCTTCAAGGGTATGTGGAATCAAATTAACATTGAACCGGTTACCGTCAACAGTATTGACGGTTAAACTGACACCATTCAAAGTAATGGATCCTTTTGGAACGATGTAACGTTTAAATTCAGTCGGTATCTGAAAGGTAAAAACTTCACTGCGCGCTTCTGATTCACGGTTAATACATTGGGCCAGCCCATCCACATGGCCACTGACCAAATGTCCACCCAAAGGTGTTTGTAGTGTTAATGCCGGCTCGATATTGACCGCTTGACCGGCGCGCCAGTCATTGACTGATGTTTTGCGAACGGTTTCCAGAGAAACATCCACCGCCACCACATCATCCTGTCGTTCAACCACAGTTAAACAGACACCGTCCATGGCAATCGAATCACCGACTTGAATGCGGTCATAATCGCTTAGGCCGGTTTTGATGTGAAACCGCAGATCGCCCTGCTCCTGGGTATTGTGTTCGATGACTTCACCGATGCTTTGTATAATTCCGGTAAACATATTATTTTTTGTTTAAGGTCGCACGCAGGCGCCAGTCCTGTCCAAATGGCTTCATTGAGATGGTGTGGATATGGAGTCTGTCGGCCATTTTATCAATGTGAAAATCCAATAAAGGTCGACCTGAAGCGCCCATCAGGACCGGTGCGGTGTAAATCACCAGTTCATCCACCAGATTGGCTTTGACAAAAGCCCCGGCTAAAGTCGCCCCGGCTTCTACCAACACCTCATTAATACCCTGTTCGCCTAAATAAGCCAATACCGCGGCTAAATCAACGCGCTGATCCTTTCCCGGCATTGTCTTAACTTCACAGCCAATCTCTCGAAAGGCATTTTTCTGTTCATCTGAAGCCCCGGCACACACCAGCAGAACCGGCTGTTGCTGTAAAATCTTAGCGTTTAATGGCGTTCGTAACCGGCTGTCAATAATGACGCGCAGTGGTTGTTGTTCTGCGAAAAAATGCGGTTTGTTCTTATCATTGTCGGGCAAATCATCAGGACGAACCGTTAAGCGACAATCATCCTGAAGCACGGTTTCAACACCGGTGATAATGGCGCCACTTCTGGCACGCCAGTGCTGAACATCACGTCTGGCGGCTTCGCCGGTAATCCAGTAACTCTCGCCGCTGGCCATGGCGGTTCGGCCATCGATGGATTGGGCTAACTTACAACGAACAAAAGGTAATTGATGTTGCATACGTTTAAAAAAACCGGCATTCAGATCATCACCCAATTCAACTAAAACCCCGGTGGTCACTTCAATACCAGCCTCTTTAAGTTGCTTAATACCCTGCCCGCCGACCAGCGCATTAGGATCAGTATTTGCCACCACCACCCGCGCCACACCGGCATCGATTAATGCCTGGCTGCACGGTGGTGTTTTGCCGTGATGACAGCAAGGTTCTAAGGTGACATAGGCGGTGCTGCCTTGAGCCTGATTTCCGGCCTGTTGTAAGGCATGGACTTCAGCGTGCGGCTCGCCGGGTTTTAAATGGAATCCTTCACCTATAATCCGGCCGTCTTTAACCAGCACACAACCCACGCGCGGATTTTCACCGGTGGTGAACAGTCCTTGCTCAGCCAGTTCGAAGGCTTTTTCCATGTATTTTAAATCTTCGCGCTTGTGATTCATGGCGTGCTTTACGATAATGTCCGGATTGCAAATCCGCTATTTTAACAGTTATTAAAACAAACACCATGAATCCAACACTTTACCGACCGATAATCGCGGCGGCACTGGCCGAAGACATTCGTCATCAGGACATCACCGGCGCCGGTATTTTTTCCGCGCAGGATCAATGTAAAGCCCGCTTAATCGCCAAAGACAGTGGTATCGCGGCGGGGCTCGCAGTTTTTAAAGAAACATTTTTATTACATGATGCCCTTATTAAGGTAGATCTGAAAGTGGCTGATGGCGATTCCATTTCTACCAAAGACATTGTTGCTGAGATTTCAGGGCCTGTGCAATCAGTCCTGGCTGCCGAACGGGTGGCTTTAAATTTATTACAACGCATGAGCGGCATCGCCAGCTTAACCCGCCGGTTTGTGGATTTATGCGCCGGAAAAAGTCGTATTCTGGACACCCGCAAAACCGCGCCGAATTTACGGGTGCTGGATAAATGGGCGGTGCGCCTCGGGGGTGGCCTGAATCATCGCATGGGCTTGTATGATATGGCGATGCTGAAAGAAAACCACATCAAAGCCGCCGGTGGCATTGAAAACGCGGTGAAAAAGCTGTGTGATTTTCATGATGATGCTGTTCTTATCGAGGTCGAAGTCACCAACTTAGACGAGCTCAAACAAGCGCTCGCCTGTGATGTCTATCGCATTATGCTGGACAATATGTCCAATGATGAGATGCGAAAAGCCGTGGCCATAGCAGCCGGCAAAACGCCTCTGGAAGCCTCCGGGAATGTGGATTTAGAGACTGTCGCGGAGATTGCCGCCACCGGTGTGGACTTTATCTCGGTCGGCGCCCTCACCCACTCGGTAAAAGCCCTTGACTACAGTTTATTGGTGCAATAAATGACAACCCAACAAAAGCACATAGCGCAAATGCGTATTTGCCTGGCGCAAATCAACACCACCGCCGGTGATATGCGCGGTAACCAACAACGTATTTTAAACGCCATTGAACAAGCCCAAAAAGACCACGCCGATATCATTGTTTTTCCGGAGCTGACAATCAGTGGCTATGGTTGTGGTGACTGGTTGTTACATGACTATTTTATCGGCGATTGTTTACAAGCGCTGCATGAAATTGTGCCCAAATGCACGGATCTTGTCGCTGTTATCGGTTTGCCACGCACAGCTCCGGTGGGTGAAGATGGTCAGCCGCGTTGTTATAACAGTGCCGCGGTTATTCAGAACGGCCATTTATTGGGTTTTTATGATAAACAAGCCCTGCCCAATTACCTGATTTTTGATGAAACCCGACACTTTGTCCCGGGATCAGGTGATGGTGTTTTTCAAATCAACCTCAATAACAAAGAAATCTCATTGGGCGTCAGTATTTGCGAAGACCTGTGGCATCAGGCACAGGCAGTAAAAAATCAAGCCGATCAGGGTGCCGATTTACTGGTTAATTTAGGTGCTTCACCCTATGTGTTGGGCAAACCCGTGCGGCGCCATCAACAGTTTGCGCAAACCGCCCGGCAGCTGAATACACCCCTGGTCTATGTGAATGCCATCGGCGGTCAGGATGATTTAATATTTGACGGTCATAGTGGTTTGGTGAATGGCCCTGACAGTGAGCTATTACCTGGCTTTAAAGAAGTCATCGAAACCCATGATATGGCGCACTTGAAGTCCACAACCGCCGATAATAATCCCTTATCGGATTTGTACAGCGCGCTGGTATTGGCTCTCAAGGATTATGTTCGTAAAAATGGTTTTAGTGAGGTTATATTAGGGCTTTCCGGTGGTATTGACTCTGCTCTGGTGGTAACTTTAGCGGTCGATGCGCTGGGGGCAGATAAAGTTCATGCCCTGCTCTTACCGAGTCAGTATTCATCAGATCATTCTGTGGATGATGCTCAAACACTGGCCGATAATCTTGGTATAAAGTCTGATATTGTGCCCATAAAGAGCGGTCATGATGTCTTTGAAAATCAGCTCACACCTCACTTTGAGAATTATCATCGCGGCCTCACTGACGAAAATCTGCAAGCCAGAATCCGGGGTTTATTGCTCATGGCTTTTTCCAATAATCAAAACCAACTGGTATTAGCCACCAGTAATAAAAGTGAATCCGCCGTTGGATACAGCACCCTTTACGGTGATATGGTTGGAGGTTTTTCGCCGATAATTGATGTCTATAAAACACAAGTTTTTGCCTTGTGCCAATTCAGAAACGAACAGCAGCCGGTGATCCCTGAAAACATCATCACGAAGCCGCCATCCGCAGAATTGCGACCCGATCAGAAAGACAGCGACAGTCTGCCCGATTATGACATCCTCGATGCCATCTTAAACGCCTACATCGAACAACGACAATCACCACAATCAATTGCCAAAGTCTTAGAGCTTGAGCAATCAGTGGTCATGGATGTAATCCAAAAAGTTAATCGCAGCGAATATAAGCGTTATCAGGCCGCCATTGGCCCGGCCGTGAGTGGTATGAAACTCGGCACCGATCGACGCATGCCCATGACTTTCCGTTACAACCATGAATAAACAAACAGACATCACCTGGGTGTACGGCCTCACCGCCGATCCCATTCACCGCGGCCACGAACAGGTCATTATAAACACCCTCAATAAAGCCGAAGAAATGGGTTTAGAAACCACCGGCTTTATTCTGGTTCCGACCTACCGCCCCAATCTGATTGCCGATAAATCAGCGCCCATAGCCTCATTTGAACAACGCTTTGACATGTGCCGGTTGGTGGCCAATGACTTAAGCCGGGAATTGAAAACAGACATCACCGTCAGTGATATCGAAAAAACAATACACAGCGATCAACCCAGCTATACTTTCAATACACTGGATGCCTTATCCAAAAATCATGACAATCTGATTCTGATTATCAGCAGCGACCATGCCCACGGCCACGCCCCGAAATTCAGGCAATGGCACCGCTGGCAGGATTTAATCAACCGCTTCGGTCTTATAGTTCACGAACGTCCCGGCCATCCCATAAACGACTGCTTCATCGAACACCTCAAAGAACACAACCCAAATGTCTACGTCACCAAAAACCAACCGACCGTCGACATCTCATCCTCTCGATTGAGGCAGGCTTATGCTTATGGTGCTGAAGCTTCGGAAAAACATATTAATCCAGCGGTGGATAGCTATATTAAGAATTTTGAGTTGTATCAATAAACCACTTCTAAACACGCTACGTCATCCCTAAATAGAACATTCGTCATCCTCGGGCTCGACCCGAGGATCTAATAAAATTTAAGATCACCATCAGAAACTAATGTCACGTCAAGTTAGGAGACCCTCGTGTCAAGCACGAGGGTGACATTAAGTTTTAAACATTCTTCAAAGCCCACTCAAAACCTCAGCCGCCTTGATTAAGGTCTCATCATGCTTGGCAAAGCACAAACGCACAACTTTATTATCCTTGTGATATTCTTCCAAGCTATCGGCCTGATAAAACGGGCTTAAGGGAATGGTGGCCACGCCGATTTCTTTGGTCAGCCAGTGACTAAATTCAAGGTCATTTAAATCTGACACCGCTGAATAATCCAGCAGCAAAAAGTAGGTGCCTTGTGAGGGCAAAATTTCAAATCGCGAACCCTTAAGTGCATCGACCAGCAGGTCACGCTTATGTTGATAAAAGTCGGACAACGCATCAATATGCTCAGGATGATTCTCCAGCATCGACGCAATGGCATGTTGGGCCGGGGTAAAGGAAGAAAAGGTCACGTATTGATGAATCTTTTTAAATTCTGTCATCAAGTACTCGGGCGCGACGCAGTATCCGAGTTTCCAGCCGGTGCAATGAAAGCTTTTGCCAAAACTCGATATCACAAAAGACCGCTCAAATAAATCCGGATACCTGAGAACACTTTCATGCTGAAGGCCATCAAAAGTCATGTGCTCATAGACCTCATCACTGATGACATACAAACCGTGTTCAAGAACGATGGCTTGCAGGGTTTCCAAATCACTTTGACTGAGCAAGGTTCCGGTTGGATTGTGCGGACTGTTAATCACAATCGCGCGGGTTTTATCATTAATCACTGCCCTCACCTGCTGCCAGTCGATGGCGTAATCGGGCGCCTGCATGGCAATATGCCGACAGACGCCACCGGCCAATTCAATGTCCGGTTCATAGGCATCATAAGCCGGATCAAAAACAATGACCTCATCACCGGGTCGAACAACGGTCTGAAAAGCCACCCATAACGCCTCGGTGGCACCGGTGGTGACCGTGATGGTCTTCATTGGATCCAGACGTCGTGACTCATCTTTAATATAACAACGCTGCACCAAATCACCAATCTGCTGCAACAAATTCGGCAGACCGGGTGATGGCGCATATTGATTCATGCCATCACCAATGGCCTGGTTGATGGCGTCTTTCAGAAATACGGGGGTATCGAATTCAGGAAATCCCTGGGATAAATTAATGGCCTGATGTTGATGTGCCAGTATCGACATTTCAGTAAAAATACTGGTCCCCAAATGAGGTAACTTGCTTTGAAAGCTTGAATCAGTCATAACAATTGTGTGGTTAAATATTCTATGATAACAATATCAGCCCAGGTGTGCTAAACCCAAAGCAATACTTTATTGTTGTTTAATTTTAATACCAGTGAATAATTATATGATACCGTATACACGAATCAGATTCACAATAAGCAGGTAGGATTAACATGATGGATTCGCAATTAAACGAATTAACCATGATAATGATTGGCGGTTTTTTAATGAGTGCCATCGCATTAATCGGGGGGATAACTACTGTATTACGCCCTGCCACCCTGGATAAATTGATTTTACCGTTTGTCTCCCTGGCAGCCGGCACCTTGCTGGGTGGGGCTTTTTTTCATATGATTCCCCATGGCTTTGCAGATTTTGAACCGTTGACAGCTTCCATCTGGTTAGTGGCCGGTTTTACAATATTTCTTGGATTAGAGCAATTTTTACATTGGCACCAATCCCATCAGGTTTCTGACAGGAAGCGGCAACCCATGGCGTATTTAATTATCATCGGCGATGCCATTCACAATTTTATTGGTGGTCTCAGTATAGCCAGTACGTTTCTCATTAACCCACAAGCCGGTATGGTGGCCTGGATCGCCGCTGCCGGTCATGAAGTCCCTCAGGAACTGGGTGATTTTGGTATTTTGGTTCATGGTGGCTTTCCTCGTCGTCAGGCTTTGCTGTGGAATTTTATATCTGCTCTGACTTTCCCCCTGGGAGCGTTCACAGCGTATATTATTTCCCAACAATTTGATGTGACGGGATTGGTTCTATTCGGTGCCGGGAATTTTATTTATATTGCGGCCTCTGATCTGATTCCTGAAATTAAAGCCCACAATCGATTGCTGGCTGCCACCGGCCATTTTAGTCTGTTTGTTGTGGGTTTAATGCTGACACTGTTTCTTGCCTTGTGATAAAGCTGTACATCGGTTTGAAATGGTCAGAACATATAAGAATAAAAACAGACAGTACGATGGGTTATGATAATGATGACTCATAAATACCCGCAATAAAGACTGAAAAAATAATAATTAGACATGTTTGGTGTTGAACACCATTTTTTCACTTCAGTCTATTTTGGATTCTGTTGAATACATCTTGTTCTGTTGTTCGCCACATATCGTTGGCGAGTTGTTGACATTGTAAAATGGTTTCATAGGCTTTTAGGCCTTGATTTAACGCTAAATAGGCTTCTGCCTTTAATCGTAAATAAGGCACTGCAAAAGGCTTGTGTGGCTCTGATTCCATTAATACATTCAGTGCCATCTGATAATTGTCTTGTTGCAAATAATAATCAGCCATTAAATTATTGGCGGAAATTATGGATTCATTGTCTTGAATTTTACCGGCACTTTGTTTGGCTTTTTTCAACGTGTTAAATGCCAGCTCTTTTGAACCTGTTAGCCATTGATAACGGGCTTTTTTAATGTCTAATGCAGGCTGCATTCGAGATTCATTATTTTCATCAATGTGGCTTTGTATCACATTGATTTTATCCAGCAAATCGTCCGTTATTTCTTGATCCAACCATAAATCTATTTGCATTAAATGGGCTTTAATTTGTCGTCTTTTATCTTCAGTCTGAATGGCCAGTTTTTGATATTTTTCTAAATACTGCTTAGCCTCCTGCCAGCGGTATTGCACCCTCGACATATCAAAAAAAGCCCGCAAAGCGGATAAATGCATGGCCTTATATTTTATCTGAATTGCAATCTTAAGAAGACGGTTGTTATAAGTCCATGCTGACTCATGTTTTCCTTGGACCATCAGAGTATAAATTAACTCATTAAGAATGGCGCCCTCACCCAATGCATAATCGACATCAGACAGTGTTTCCAGAGCCTGATGAAGCCGTTCTTCTGCTAAATGATAGTTTGCCTGGTGATTAGCTATTCGTGCTAACAAGGTCAAAATACGGGCCGTACCAACTGTGTCTTTGTTGAGCTGAAAAATACGAAGTGCCTGCTCTGCGTTAAGACCGGCGTTTTTAATGTCGCCCTGTTGTTGTAATAAACTGGCTTTGGCTGCGAATATTTTACCCAATGAGTACGAATATTCTTGTTTTTCAGTGGTGTCAATGATGGAGTCAAATACCTTCAGAGCCGCTTGAGGTTTATTCATACTTCGTAATAATGTGGCGTATTCATATTGGGTGTTATGCCATAGTACAGGAGTCACCTTATATGCTTGTTGGAACATGCCTTCATAAATATCGACTGCCGCTTGTAACTGGCCATTAATACGTAAAATTCTGGCTTTTAAGGCATGTGCTGACAACTTTATACTGGCTAATGAGTCCACTGAAAGTAACACTTTAATGTGATTATTAGCCTCATCATTATGGCCCATGGCATGGTATGTTTCTGCTAACTTTAAACGGGCTAAATTGAAATATGGTTGTTCCTGGATGGCGAGCTTAAAAAGTTCAGCTGCTTCTGAAAACTGGTGGCTACTTAAGCGATGTAAACCACGAACATATAAATTGACGACCGTGCCATCATCTGGAAATAAGCTTCTTTTACTTAATTGTTCAAACTGCAAAGCTTTCGCCAGAATTTGACCACTTTTCAGCAATAAAGCATGTTGATTGTCAGCATAAATAATTTGTTCAACCAAAACATGTTGTGCTTGAGTCACTTCTATTAACCACGCCATATTTTTATCGTTGTTTGGTTGGTCTTCAATGGCTGATATTTTTATAAGGGTTAATTGCGGATTTAGCTTTTGCTGGTTTTGAATAAACTCAACAGTAGATAAAAATTGGGGTCGCTCAATATTATTAACGACTTGAGCTTGATTGGAAAAAGTTAAAATCTGCTGTAAATATTCTCCTGTTGATCGCATGGAGTCAGGATCTAAAGATTCAGGTAATTGCATCACTACATTGGGTGCAGTGGTTTGTAAGTGCTCAGTGTTTTGAAGGAAGTGATAAACATAAAGAATCAGGCTTATGATGAAAATCACTGTAGCCGTCAGGACCCAAGGTCGTTTCTTAACTGCATATTTATGCCGGTGCTCAGCGATCCATTTGATGCCTTGTCCGTAAACAGATTCTATAAAATCATCCTGGCAGTATTCCGCTAATTTTTTCTTTAAAGTAAGTACTGTCTGATCGATGGTATTACCGCTAACAACCCGGTTTTTCCAGACGTGGGTAATTAAATCATCTTTACTATGAAGCTGTTGCGGATTACTAACCAAAAACGACAGTAAATCATAAGTGCGTTTTGTTAATTCAACACGCTGACCTTTAAAAGTCAGTTCTTGACTGTGAGTATCTAATTGAAAGCCTGAAAAGTAGTGTTTCAAAACATTTTGTGGATGTGACTACCGCTTAAGCGGGTAAGCAAACGGTCAGTTCACTGATAACAACCTTTTCCAAAACACTTTATTTTACATACTTTATTTCATAATACTATGTTGATTTTACTAAAAGAAGGGGGTGAACATCCTTGTTCAAATCATAAGTTAGTATAACTGAAAACCATGCTTATAAATAACATCAGAATCCAATACATTAATTTCAACAGCACCAATATCACAGCCTGATGCGGGACGAACTTCACCCCGTTGGTCAAGATAGGTACAATAATTGTCGTCAGCTGCGTTATAGGCCGCACCGGACATACGCGGTATCATGGTTGGGGTGAAACCATAGTCCAGCATCAATGGTTTTAATAAAGGATCACCGGACATAAGGTTTTGGCAAGTCACGTTATCAGGACAGCTGTCTGAAAAAACTGAACTGTTTATGGTTGCCGTAGCATTCATAACTAAAATAGCACCATCCGCTGATTGAGAATTTTCCCAAAAAATTGAATTTATGATGGTCGCCTCACTGGGACTCATTTCGCTGGCAAAATGCTGAATAGCACCACCGGTATGAAACGCATTATTTTTAATAAAACTAGAATGAAGAATGATTGGACTATTATCACCTGAATATCCATGTCCATAAATGGCACCACCGATGAAGCCTGTGTTGCCATAAAAAGTGACATTGTTGATTTCTGTTTGATTTGTTCCTGAAAAGGCGTGATTATATATGGCACCGCCATTATTGTTGGACGAATTAAAGGCAAAAGTTGAGGCGACAATTAAGGGACTGCTGGTGCCTTGGCCATAGCCATAGTTCATCATGGCGCCACCCATAAATGCATAGTTATGTATAAAAGTCATGTTTGAAATGGTTGGACTGCATTCATTTCCGGCACCTTTACCATTACAGAGTAATCCTCCACCTTCATCATCTCGAGGGTTGGCTTGTCCGTCAGCATACCCGGCGGTTACAGTAAAACCATCGATAATGGTATCACGCGTGATGGGTCCATTAGCGCCGGTACCATCCACGTAGATGACGTGATAACTATTATCATCTTCTAGACTTAATGAGCCTATATTACCTGATAATATACTGGGATATCGACCGGGACTACGTTCAGCCAAAAAAGATTCATCGCCTTCAAAACCACCATAAACTTCGACATTTCGATTAATCAAAAAACTGACACTGCGATCACCGACATCAGAGGGATAATAGGTGCCTTGTTTCACCCAAATTTCTCCACATGCTGAATCATCTAAAGCGTCATGCAGAGACATGGGTTGTGACCAGGAACTGCCATCACCACCACTTTCCGAACTGACATAACATATGATAGCTGCTTGAGACTGGCCATAAAATAAAGTGATAAAAATAAGGCTTATAAATAATTGTGTACTTTTACTATTAAATAAATTTGTCATCGAATTGATTAGTCCTCACTCTAAATAAAAGAGCTTAAATTCTAATTATCGTGACAGTCTGAAGTATGAAAAACCAATGAAAAAGTGATGTAAATGTCAGAAAAACAAGCTTTTGCAGTCAAAAAATCAAATTAAGTGTTCATACAAAAAAACCGTTACCATATTGAATGGTAACGGTTTGAAGCACAGATTTGCGTATTCAGTCAGCTTGACAAGGTTGGACAACAGTCACATTGCCTCCGGCCATAACTGCGTCTACCTGTTGTTGACAATAAGCCATGGTCGTTCCGGTTAGGGTTAAGTAACTATAAGTATAATAACGCCCATCGGGTCCGTAATGAGGATTGATATATTTGACACGGGCACTAAAAGATCCAAATTCAATAATATCGTCACCGGGGCCGACGACAACACCACCACCTGTACAGCCAGTACATATGGCCTGAGCACTGAATGTACCAAACATTAAGCTCATGGCGAATGCGACAATAAATAACTTAGTTTTCATCATAATTTTTCCTCTTTTAAAAAGTTGTTTAATTAAGCGCTTAACAGAATTGATAAGCAGAGGTTCATTTAAGTACGAATTTAAAGTTAAGTTAAGAAATGAGCTGGTAAAGTTTGGTAAAAAGTTAATATTTGTCAATAATATCAGATAGATAGTCAACAAAGCTTCATCTCGCACATTGGCCATTGCGTTTCGACGTGTTGTAATATGGCAATCATTGAAGCAATCATTGCAACAGCCTGCAACACCGGTATTGAAACAAAATTAATTTATCATTTCCCCTGTTTTATTTCTTCGGTTTTCTGCCCGACTTTTTCCGGCCTTTTTGTTTGGCTTTTTTCCGGGGTTTACGATTGGACGACTTTTCTTGCTTGCTTTGACGATTGTGGGTCTGATTTTCAGCACCCTCTAATTTCTTGATTTCGCTTTTACGACCGCATAAACGGGCTTTCCACAGAATATCCATGATTTCTTTGGGCATATCCGCCGGTAGATCGACGGTGGTGATCTGGTCATAGATATCGATTTGACCGATGTATTCACGGTCTAATTCAGCTTCATTACAAATCATACCGACAATATTACTCGGCTTAACACCCTGCTCGCGGCCGACAGCCAGTTGAAATCGTTCCATCTCAATATCAGGATGCTCCAGTAAAGGCACCGGTTTTGGATCAATAAAATCATCACCTGAGTTTCCCCGGCCTCGGCTGGAGGATTTAATGTTATCCGCGTCATGATTAAATCCGGTTTTAACGCCTTTATTGCGGTCATGTTTTTCGCCTTTGGTCTCAGTGAGCAACAGACCCTTATCGCCGTGAATCATATAAGCCAAAGCCGCTGAAATGCGTTTCGGATCAAAGTCAGTTTCAGATTCAAATTCAGATATTAACTGGTGATAAATCGATAAATCTTTGGCTGCCAGGGTTTCGATGATTTCATTTTTAAAACGCTGCATGCGGTTGGCATTAATGTCATCAACCGAAGGCATATTCATCGCCTCGATGGGCTGTTTAGTGGCTTTTTCAATCATCCGTAACATCCGTTGTTCACGTTTAGTGATAAACAAAATCGCTTCACCCGAACGCCCCGCCCGGCCGGTTCGGCCAATCCGGTGAACATACGACTCAATATCATACGGAATGTCGTAATTAATCACATGGCTGATCCGATCCACATCAAGCCCACGCGCCACCACATCGGTACCAATCAGGATATCAATGGCCCCGTTTTTCAGTTTAGCCACCAGACGTTCGCGCTGCTTCTGCACCATATCGCCATTTAAAGCTTCGGCTGAAAACCCGCGCGCCTGCAGCTTTTCAGCCAGTTCTTCGGTGGCCATCTTGGTTCTGACAAAGATTAGCACGCCATCAAAATCCTCGACCTCTAACACCCGCGTTAAGGCTTCAAGCTTCTTTAAACCACTGACCATCCAATAACGCTGATTGATGTTCTTGGCGGTGGTGGTTTTGGTTTCAATTTTAATATCCACCGGCTTATTAAGGTGATTCACCGCAACTTTCTTCACCTGCTTCGGCATGGTCGCAGAAAACAAGGCGATTTGTCGGTCTTTCGGCGTGTGGCTTAAAATCCAATCCACATCATCGATAAAACCCATCCGCAACATCTCATCGGCTTCATCCAACACCAAGGTGCTTAATTGATCCAGCTTCAAAGTCTTACGGCGCATATGATCCATCACCCGGCCCGGCGTACCCACAACAACCTGAACACCGCGTCTTAACTGCTTTAATTGAATGTCATAACTCTGACCACCGTAAATCGGCAGGACATGAAAGCCTTTGATATGACGGGCATAGGTCTGAAAAGCCTCCGCCACCTGAATCGCCAGTTCGCGTGTCGGCGTCAACACCAGCACCTGAACGCCTTTGGCCTTGCTGTCCAAATTCGACAAAATCGGCAACGCAAAGGCCGCCGTTTTCCCGGTCCCGGTCTGCGCCTGCCCTAAGACATCTTTCCCTGCTAAAATTGGCGGAATACTGGCGGCTTGAATCGGTGAAGGCTGCTCATAACCACTTTCGTGAACTGCTTTAAGAACTTCAGAAGATAAGCCCAGGTCGTTAAAGCTTTGTGGTGCATTGTTTTTCGGTTTACTGGATTTTGACATATAAATTGTTGGTGCCTGCTCATCGAAAAGATTGAGCGGTTTAGAAAAAAGAGCGCGGATTATATAGTAAGACGCCTGAGATAGCACTGTAAAGCTGCATTAAAACCTCAATGGTTTGCTGATATGTCGTATTTTAAATCAGGTACAATACATCAACCTTGCCTGATTTAAGTTTAATGTGAGTTAATTGTTTAAATGAACAAACACCCCAAACCCATACCCGGCGACTTGGCCATGTGGATTATCATATTTGCTGAGCTTTTGGTGTTTGGCATATTTTTCATTGCTTACGCCATCGTTCGCATTAATAACGTTGAACTGTTCAACGATTCTCAGCTCACTATAAACCGCGAGACCGGTGCCCTTAATACAATATTACTGATCACCGCCAGTTACTTTGTGGTCATGGCCATTCATGCGCTGAAAAAGAACCTGAGCAAAAAAAGCAGCCATTATCTATATGCATCAATCGCTTGCGGTTCACTGTTCATCCTAATTAAAAGCATTGAATTTCAAGACAAATTTTCTGCAGGCATCGACATCGGTACCAATACGTTTTATATGTTTTATTTTTTACTGACTCTGTTTCATTATTTCCATGTCATTTTAGGGCTGATGATCTTATTCGTGGTGGCCATAAAAACCCAGAAAGGCCATTACAACGCTGAGCAAACCCATGCCATGGAAACCGCCGGTTCTTACTGGCATATGGTCGATTTGGTCTGGATTATCATGTTTCCATTAATTTATGTGGTCAGGTGACAAAGTGAATAGATTTTACAACATACATACCCTCTGGATGATGCTGGTTCTGCTGACCTTGATCACCTATGGCCTAAGTTTTATAGACGCCAATGGCACGGCCATTATGCTGGTTTTAATCATCGTTGCGTTCGCTAAAGGCGTCATGATTATCCGTGATTATATGGGCTTAAAAGGCGTGTCCCTGCTCTGGAAAGTCATTATGTATGGCTGGCTATCTGTCGTTTGCCTGGCCATCGTCGTGGCTTATTTAGTTTCATAATCACAACCCTCATTATTAAAAATTGAATAAATAAAAGATTTATTATCCTCAACCATCTCATCAAAATTTTTAGCGAGCCCAATCATGGAAACTTTAAAGTCTCCGGCTTGATTAAAAATATACAAATGAAATTTCTTTTGCCTTATCCAGAAATGCTCTGTTTCAAATTTTTCAAGAATTTGTGGCGACCCAATATGTTCATTTTCAAATAAACTAACTTCTGAATACGTTATACTACCCACAATCTTTTTACTTAAATAGGCAGTATGTTGATTAAAGTCTTTGACTGCCTTTAAAAATGTTTTCTTAGGTTTAAATTCACCAACATGAAAAGAATCACCATTTCTTTTTTTCAAAATAATGGCGTTAAGACCATCATCTAATAAATCCATAAATACATAATCCTTTAAACAGTATTTTATTCTTTCGAATTTATTCTCACGGCTCGGCATGTCTTCTTCAGTACATGAAGTCAGAAATACCATCATCACGATTGTTATAATTTTTAATTCTGTTCTCATTTAATATTCCGGCAAAGTGTCATGATTGTATAACATGATTGTCTTCAGCAAGCTAATTATACGCCCTAATGATTGACGCCATCCAGTCCGTGCCGGCGAAGGCCGGTACCCAGTGTCTTTCATAAAAATCATACGTCATAGCTTTATCAATCAATAAGATTACTAACCAAAATAATTAATCTTTCATAACAATTGCCAACGTCCGGTTTTATCTGAGCCGATGCGCTTGGGTTTTTATTATCTTTTAATAATTTATACATAAGAACAACGTGCAAACTTATTCTTGTCAATGTTGTCCAAATGAGCTACATTATAGATTTTACAAGATTTAAATTATGGCTAACAATAATTATGTCCGTGCCCGAATTGACAGTGAATTAAAAGACGAAGCCAGTGAAATATTGGCCACGATGGGATTAACTGTATCAGACTTTATCCGAATTGGCTTGACCAAAGTAGTCAGAGAACAAGGTTTACCCTTCGTGATGCGTGTTCCCAATAAATGTACCCAAACCACATTAGAAAAAAGCGAACGGGGTGAAGAGTTACACCGTGCCAAAGATGCCGATGATTTGTTTGATCAATTAGACATCTAATGCGCCAGCCGGTTTATACCAGTCAATTTAAACGCGACATAAAAAAGGCTAAAAAGCGCGGTAAAGACATGGAAAAAATAAAAGAGTTGATTCGAATACTTATAGACGGAAAATCCCTTCCGGAAAAATATAAAGATCATCCACTGGTTGGAAATTGGCATAGTTTTCGAGATGCCCACATTGAACCTGATTGGTTACTAATTTATAAAATTGACGGGGATGATGTCCGATTCGAACGCACTGGCAGCCACAGCGATCTATTTAACTAAGTTACTTGATATTAGATAATCTACAAAAATAATAGTCTAAATTAATAAATGAGTCTAAAAAGGAGAGACATCTTAATTCATAACAACTGCCAGCGCCCGGTTTTATCTGAGCCAATACGCTTAAGTTTTTGTTCCTGTTTTAATTTTTCGATTGCTCGAGCGATGGTACTGAGGTTTTTCCTCTTTTGTCGGCCAATTGTTGGCGTGTAATGTCCGGATTTGATTGGATTAATGCGATGATGGCTTCGTGCGTTTTCATTGCATCTAAATTTAGGGTGGCATTTACAGTGGCGTTTAGGGTGGCGTTATTTAAAACAATTTTAACTAAGGACAGGCATCAAAAACGATAATTTCTTACAAGCTGAATCGATAATCACGACAGAATTTCTTGTTCAAATGCTTCACCAGCAGTTGGCACCATGAGACCAAATGGTATATAGGATTCTGCCAAAAACCAGCTTTAGAATAGACTGATTTCAATAATTTTATTAATCTACTTCACAACCGTGAAGACATACCACTCGGCTACAATCAGACTAAAACCCTAAAAACCAACCAAATTTATTGTACGTCTAAGTTTCAGACGAAATCTTTTTAAAATTTCCAGTAAACAGCCAAAAATATAGCCTGAATATCAATCAAATATACCGTCTAGATTATCTAATTAAGTGCCTGTCCCATGTTATTATATCCGCACAATCGTAAGGAATCACGATAAAAAACAGCTGTCTCATGACTCAAGGATTCGATTTATTCAAAGCACAATATTTCTCAGGGACTTCACTGGTTGTGTATTTATTAAATAGCCCAATGAATAATAATACAAAATACAGAGTTAAGGATATCAGTATAAAAACAATAATAGAATGACGAAACGGGAAACTAAAGATAACAGAAATAATTAACCACCAGCGAAATGAAACTTGAAATTCATCAAAATCAATACTCAAACAAGCCCCACATTCAGGGCAAGGCCGAAACTGCTTGCGCGTATCGGGAAATCTGATGGCCTGGCCACATTTCGCACATTGCGTGTTCACTTCGAAACCGTTGTAGATCATGGGTAGTTATTGATTTTGTTTAGTGGCTGCTCATCAAAAAACGCATCCAAAGCCTTACGCTCAATATCCTTTAATTGATTAGTGATAAACAGTTTTATAGCCTCATGCAAATGAAATAATTTTGTTTGTAAATTTTCATACTCTATCTTGATTTGCTCGTTCTGTTCGTCAAGCATCTGGTTATGTGCCTGTCCCATATTATTTACCAGAAAAAATCTAAAATTATAGCCCCAATATCAATCAAGCAAACCACCTTGATTATCTAATGAAGTGTCTGTCCCTTGTTATTTTCTGAACCCGTTGAATAAAAATTATTTCGAATCCTTCATAGTGAAGTCTTCAAATTTAGTATCTTTGAGATACAAGTCTGATTGGTATCTCATGCCATAATAATCGCGTGAGTGTTTAAGTCGGCCCTGCACTTCAATTCGGTCACAATGTTTGTAATTATCTCTAGATTGAGATCCGTCCAATAAGATCGAATTTTCTGTTGCATAGTATAGACAAGAATCTCGATCTAAGAAAACAGCTGATAAATGCGTTTCTAAATGATAGTATCCACTTACTGTGATCAGCTTACCCTCGAATTTTTCCGGATTAGCAATCACTCTCACCAAAGGGACCACTGTTTTATTATATACAAAGCTCATCTCTTCAAAGTCTTCATCTTCTTGAGCATAAACGGCACACGCAAATAGCATCATGTAACCACACAATACATTGTATAAATTTTTATTAACCTTCATCTGTTTGCCTCATAAGCTCATCCATGCTCTTACCATTCTTATCTTTCCACTCAGCCCAGCCGTTTGAACTTCTGGCTAACACCACAGATGAGGCGGATGATGGGGATTTGAAGAGTTGGTCGGAGGTAAATTCGAGGACGTTGCCTTGGGGAATTAAAACTTGTTTTTCGATGAGTTCTGCGCGGAGGGCTTTGGTACTGGGATTAATGGTTTTGGTTTCATCGAGATTGGCTGTGGATCCGCTCAGCACCAGATAGCCTTCATCGGTGACGAGGCATTTCGCTTCGGCTTCTTTGCCTTTGCAGTAAAAGATTTTTCTTTGTTGGGCTTTGTCGCCGCGTTTGTCTTCAAAGACTGGATAGCCCAAAGTAGCTAACAGGACTTTGATGGTTTCGAAGTTATCGAGTAAATCATATTTCCTGGGCTCAGAGATTGAAGGCAATAAAGAACCGGTGCTGTTATCAGTGGCATAACGCCCGGCTTTTACGGCCTGATCCAGGCAATAATGCTCCAGGAACTTCACATCGGTCTTGGTGAATTCATTGGTCTTTGTAACGGCAATGACGCAATGCGTCCAGAAGTCCTTGTTTCGGTTATGCTGTTGCAAGCGCGTCCAGCAATTCTCACCCTCACCAATGTATACCTGCGGCCTACCCTCGTCATCATCCCCAAACAAGAAATACACACCTGTGTATTGCGAGATATCCCGCTTCGCGGCTTTATCCATCGCCGTGCGCGGAAACCAAATGGCTTTAATCAGTCGATTCGTCAGCTCGGCTTCTTTAACAGAAGTCGGTGCGCCTTCGGGGAGGAATATTTGGATGGTTTGGGGTTTCATTTATTGATATTCCATGATGGCTTATATTCATTAATTAATTGCTTTTCAATTCTAGTAATAGAATCAACATCTGAAATTTCACAAAACCAAAAATTTATATCAACGCTATTACATGTAATTTTATGGTTTAGGTGGCAATTGGTAGACTGGCCATCTTTAAAGCAATTTTTTGGAGTAATTTTTCCATACCCATGGTTGATTCTTTTCTTTATTGAATCTCTACATCTCCCAATGTAAACAAGTTCATCAGACTTGGTGTATAAGTAAATTCCCTTAGAGTCAAATATCCTTGAATCTTCTAGATAGAATTTTGAATATGTCAGATCACCATGTTTATTTAAAAAATTCTTGAAAAATTCATCATTCAGGTTTTTAAGATGAAGTACAAAATCACCTAACGGCATATCGATTAAGCTTTTATAGTCCTGGTTACATCTTGCTTTTAAAGATTTATATCTTTTATGTTCAAGAGTTTCTGACAAGGTTTTATTATTTTTTTTAGAAAATACATTTTTAAACTTAGTCTCTTCGAAAATAATAGGGTACTGAGAGAAATTATACGAATTATTTTCAACTTGAAGCGTTATTTGCATTGGAATCCTGATATTTGATTTGGACACCAATTATTTTTAATCAGACGATTGGTGAGCTCGCCTTCTTTAACAGAAGTCGGTGCGCCTTCGGGGAGGAATATTTGGATGGTTTGGGGTTTCATTTGAATCTTTAATTAAGTTTTAATTTACTTAACAGTAGGTAATGGTAAGTGCTCACCGCAATGACCAATAATTACTCTTTTATTTACTTGATCAATTTCAAAATGAATTCTTATAGATTGTGATCTGTCATTTGCTACACCTATTTTCAAATGTTTTTGCATTTCGATTTCTTTGCCATTGTAATTGAATATTCTATATTTCAAATATTGCTTATTGTTTTTTAAAGTATCTGATTCCCTTGGAGAATATTCTGACTGAGTAAAAACTTTTCGTGCTTCGTTATCTCCTTTTTCTAAATAGATAGGTAAATAATCTTTAATTAACTTATTTAGAAGATCTAATAATCTATAACCTTGGGCAAACAAATCAGAATCATTAGCACTTTCAAATGCAGACTCCAAAACAATCAATCTTCTTTTATATATTGAAGAAAGAGCTTCTAAACAATCGATTGGTTTAGGTGCATTAGGATTAGTTGCTATATCCATCAAAGCTGAAAACCTTGAAGCTTTAATGGGTACACCACTTATTTGATTGTGACCATGAGATCTATTGTATTGCTCAGTTTTTAACTTCTTTTCAAGTTCCTTTATTACTTCATCTTTTTCATTTAGTGTTAATTCCATGCTTTTATTTTTTGATATTAATTCCTCTAAATCAGACGTTAATGACTCAATCTCTTCAGAAAACAGTTCTAATTCTTCCTTAGAAACATCTCCTTTATTTGAAAAAATTGATGATAAACGTTTATTTATCTTTAATTTAGAATATAAGGATTTTACACCTTCTGGTCTGATACGCTTAATATGCATCGCCACATTAGTAGAATGTGTAATTATCTGTAATAAATAATTGCACTTTTCATAGTGATTTAACTCTTCAGGTAGATCCCTATCCAGGATTAATTGATTGAAAATTCGTTTATCTCGTCTTTTAGGTTTTATTACGTTTATTGCACCACCCCACGCAGAAAAATTTTCACCCAAAACATCGCTCATTTCATAGCTATTGAAATCCTGATTTATTTTTACAACTTGTGCAATACCAAACAACATTTGTTGCAATTTATCTGCTTTAACAAAATAGTCACCATCATAATTTGGACTTAGTATTACCAATGGTGAATCCCTAGATTCTCTTTCTATTTCTGCTAATAGAGCTTTATATGAATCGATATTATTGCCAACTTCTTTGAAACTTAATCCTACAGTTCCATTGGCAAAATGCGTTTCGGAGAATGATTTAACATTGTCTTGGATTATTTTGATAATTCTTGGGCGAGAGGCTGGCACTTCATCATTTACCATTGTGCTTATGGCATCAACATAGATACTACATGTGAATTTAGCACCATCATCTCCATAATCCTTTAACCCCAGTTCTGTTACCCATTGCCTACCATGCACATTAGAATCAGGATGTCTCAATGTCCAAGAATATATATTAAAATCATCTGTAAAAGCCTTATTAATCTGCAAAGTCATTTTCTTACTATGATCTTTGCGTGGTTTAATATCTACAATGTCTGAAATGTTTAATTTTTCGCCAAATTTCTCAGAAAACCATGCGGCAATACTTCTCAAAACAGTTCCAGCAGGGTTGATCCCTTCAATTTTTAAGCTATTAACATAAACAAGCATTAAAACCTCATTTTAAAAATTAATTACAAATCCTGAACTTCCAAAGAAAATTAAGAAATCCATATTTTCGTATTAGATTACAATTCATTATTAACCATCGATTTTGGATAAATTAAAGTGTCATATTACTCAAGCTACAAATATAACTAAGTTATTTAACATCAGTCTTTCCATTTATCGTTTCCATAACTTCCTTGAAACTCTCCAAACCGGCCTCAATATTCTCAATGATTTCATTGGCTAAAATATCTGGGTCGGGCAGGTTGTCGAGGTCCGCCAAGCTTTTGTCTTTAAGCCAGAAGATGTCAAGGTTGGTTTTGTCTCGTGCAATGATTTCTTCATAGGTGAATTTGCGCCAGCGTCCTTCAGGATTTTCTTCTGACCATGTTTCTGTTCGGTCGTTTCGGTTGCTTGGGTTGTAACAGTCGATGAAGTCTTGCATGTCTTCCAGCTGCATGGGCTTTTTCTTCAGTGTATGGTGGACATTGGTTCGGTAATCGTAGATCCAAACCTCTTTTGTCCATGCTTCTTTTGCTCCTGGGCGGTTATCGAAAAACAAGACATTGGCTTTAACACCCGGTTTGTAGAATATGCCCGTTGGCAATCTGAGAATGGTGTGTAACTCGGTTGATTGTAGCATTTGCTTGCGAACGGTCTCACCAGCACCACCTTCAAACAACACGTTATCTGGCAAAACCACGGCAGCTTCTCCGTTTTCCTTCAATAAGGTTCGGATGTGCTGCATGAAATTGAGCTGCTTGTTGGAAGTGGTTGCCCAAAAGTCCTGTCTGTTATAAATCAAGTCTTCTTTTTCCTGCTCACCTTCTTCGTTGGTGAAAGTCATGCTTGACTTTTTACCAAATGGAGGATTTGCCAACACATAATCAAATCGTTTTCCTTCGTCAGCCACCAAGGCATCTGCTGAAGAAATAAAGGTTTCTCCGTCTATTTCGCCAATGTTATGCAAGAACATGTTCATCAAACACATCCTCCGCGTATTGGCTACAATCTCATTTCCGTAAAAGGTTTTGTTTTTCAAAAACTCCTTTTGCTCTCGGTTTAATTCGTGGTTGCTAACAATGTGGTCATAAGCTGCAAGGAAGAAACCGCCTGTTCCACATGCAGGGTCCGTGATGGTTTTCATAGGCTCTGGTTGAACACAAGCCACCATTGCTCTAATCAAGGCTCTTGGGGTAAAATACTGCCCCGCTCCTGATTTGGTGTCTTCTGCATTTTTTTCCAAAAGGCCTTCATAGATTTTGCCTTTCAGGTCAGCACCCATCATGCTCCATTTCTCCTTATCGACCATATCAATGATCTTGTAGAGTTTGGCAGGGTCTTGAATCTCATTTCTTGACTTAACAAAGATTTGCCCAAGCGTACCCTTAGCTTTTGCCAACTCACGGAGAATTTTGGTGTAATGGGTTTCCAGTTCTGCACCTCTTTTTCCCTTTAGACTTTCCCAATCACATCCTTCGGGAACTGCGATTTCTCGATTGTATGGGGGCTTGGCAAACTCATCTACCATTTTAAGGAAAAGTAGATAGGTGAGTTGCGTTAAGTAGTCACCATAGCTAACTCCATCGTCACGAAGTACGCTGGCAAAACTCCAAACTTTTGATACTATACCTGATTCGTTACTCATATTATTCGCTTTCTAATTCTTTCATCATCTCATCTACCTTGTTTGGAGTGAGGAATGATGTATTGAATAAATCTTGTTTCTCTTTTCTAACTTTTGCTCTGTAGGCTGAAACACTGATGTTTTCTGCAGCAGCGTGTTCTTCTTCATTGGCCTGATAGCCTTTGATGGCGTTTAATGCTTTCAGCAGGCGGCCTTTGTACTTTTTGTTGTCGCGCTCCAGTTCACGGATTTTCTTTTGGTCTTTTTGCAGGATGAATCCTGTGATGATACCCACTAAGGCCACTAATAAACTACCGAGTGCTATGTAGTCTGAACTGTTCATGCCGTAACTTCTTTTTGATTTTTAACTCGCTCCAACAATTTTTCCGCAGGCTCCCAATCGGGTTCTTGTCTGCATGCTTCCAACTCTTCTCCGCTTAGCAACTTGCCTTCAAAAGCTTGTTTGAGGATGCTCTGCCGCAGGGCTTCACTTTTTTCCAGCCCTTCTTCAATGTTGGCCAAAATGTTGTCACAAACCGAAAGACGGGATTCGATTTCTTGGACTATTTGTTTTTGTTCATCAATTTCAAATACAGGGATTGGTATTGGCTTGATGAGTCCAAAGCTTAATGCCTGCATTGTAGCGCCTTTTGGTTTTAGGTGTGATTTAAACAAATGCGAGTTAAGAAAATGAATTAGATAAGGGTTAATTAGTCTTTCATCGGGAGCTACTTTGAATAAGTTATTTGCGATAGCGCCTTCTTTACCTGTGCAGACGAAGCCTACAGTTCCATAGCGCACCAAGGCAATATCGGAGCTATTAACTAAATAACGCTCTCCTGGATTATCTATAAATCGTGGCGGTTCATTTCCCTGTGTAAAGTCGATAATTCTCAGGAACCTTACTTGACCTTTCTTCTGCACTTCTGATTGGTTTGGTATTGGCACTTGTATGCCCTGAGTGAATTTGCAGAGGTCACCAAAACCAATGAATTCCAGCTTGATTTCCTTTTTTTGCTTTATCCTCCACTCCTTTGTCAACTCACCCTCAAACGCTTTTTTCAGCACGGCCTGGCGGTAGATTTCCAATTTGTCTTTGGCGGCTTTGAGGTTGGCTATGCCATTGTCCAGCTCGCTGAAAAGTTGCTCTATTTTGGCAACTATGGCGCGTTGTTCGGGAACTGGTGGAATTAATACATCCAAATTCTTTAAATCGCCCAAGGAGACATTGTTCATAGCACCACCTCTGGCTTTTGAGGTAACTTTTCGAGCAACAAAAGAATCTAATTGAAACTTCAAGAAATTTGGGGTCAACACTTTGTGAAATCCTTGAATGATGGCAAGAGCTTGATTAGTGTTTGCTGGAAGGATTTCTTTTTTAACGATACATGTTTCACCAATTGTACCTGCAATTGAGAAAAGCAAATCACCTTCTTGAAGTTGAGATTTCTTTTGAAAATCGTGTGCCTCTTGCGAGATAAAGTCTGAAATACTTCTTAAGTCAACAGTACCTTTATTTAGATTTTCAACCTTTATAAAGTTTATTCCTTCTTTTTGGAAAGCATAGCCATAGGTCGTTGGTGTTCCACCTTTTGTGATTCGGCTGCAAATCTTCTCAAGTTTAATCTCTATCCAATTTTTTAATACCTCATTCATTATGCAGCTAATACTTCATTCAGTTCGTTAATAATTTCGTTCATTTTATCGCCAAACAGCTGGTGCATCTTTCCTCTGCCACCTTGTGCATCAAATGGGGTATAATCCAAATCGTCCACCTCCACATGAAAACTGCTGGCAATATGGTCTTTGAGCATTCTTAACCACTGCATTTGTGCATCGGTAAACTTGAGTGCACCGGCTTGCTTGCCAAACACCCAGTCCTGAAAGTTCTTGTCCACCGTTTTGTTGTAGGGGGTAAGTTGCTGGTCAATGCCTGTAACCCTTCGGATTAAAGAAACCAAAGCCACCAAATCGTTTTTCGGGCTGTTGCCTTTTACTTCTTCCAGTTGAGCATAGGCTTCCCAAACGTAGTGCGGTGCTAGTAAAGGTTTTTCCAGTTTCAGTTTATCCAGTAGGTCTTTGATCATCTTAAACGTGAGTTCACGTCTGCGGTAGGGTTGGTCATAGAAAATGCTCAAAGCGGTGATTTCATCTTTGTTGGCTTCAATGTATTCCTTGAAGTTCTTGACTACTTCTTCGGCTTTGTCCTTTGTAAAACTGTCCCATTCTGAACGCAGAATTTTGTCAGTGTTTACCGTGTCAATGATCTGCTCATGCACTTTGCGAACGTTCTCAATGTATTCGTTCAGTTCTCCGGTAAAGGTCTTGGCTGCATGAACCGCTAATTCGTTTTGGGCTTTCTTTCTGCATTCTTCTTCTTTTGCTGGTGTTCGGTCTTGCACCGGAATCTGAATGACCAAAGCTTGCGTTTTGCTTGCAATCAAATCAGGGTCAAAAGCATTCAGCAGGTCTTTGGTGGTTTGGTTCAACGTTTTGCCATCTGTCAGTTCTTTGTATTTGGCTTTTTCGTCTTCGGTCAATTGCTTTTCCAAACGAATCAATCGGTTGGCCAATGAAGTAAATAAGTCTTCATCCTGCACGCCCATGGTGACTGCACCCAATAAGTCTTTCATAGGGGTAGTGGGTTTGCGTTCCAATGGACGGCTGTCGGTTTTCTTAGATTTGGTAGCACCCACGGCATCTACAATCACAAAATGCGTTTTGGTGTGCTTGGCTGTTCGGGTAACTCGCTTCAAATCATCAAAATTGATGGTTCGGGTACCACGGCCTTTCATCTGTTCAAAGTAGTTGATGCTTTTCACGTCTCGCATAAAAAGCAGCACTTCCAAAGGTTTGACATCTGTTCCCGTAGCGATCATATCCACGGTAACGGCAATGCGCGGATTCCATGAATTGCGGAAGCGGTTCAATACCGATTTTGGATCTTCCTCAATTTTGTAAGTCACCTTTTTGCAGAAGTCATTGCCTTCGCCAAATTCTTCACGAATAATTTGGATGATGTCATCTGCATGGCTGTCGGTTTTGGCAAACACCAAGGTCTTAGGCACTTCAAATTCTCCATTCACATCAAATCGGTCTGGAAATATGCTTGGCAATGCGTCCTTATATGCTTTTATGATATGGCGAATCTGACTTGGGTTGACTACATCTTTGTCCAGTTTGTTGGAGGTGTATTCATAATCCTCATCCAATCGTTCCCAGCGTTTCTTTCGGGTCAGCTTTTCCCGTTTGTCCACGTATTCCTTCGCTTTGATTTTGGCGCCCGCTTGTGTGATTTCCGTTTCAATGGTAAAGACATCATAAGGTACATTCACGCCATCAGCCACCGATTCTTCATAAGTGTATTCGCTTACCACATTTTCATTGAAGAAACCGAAAGTGCGTTTGTCGGGTGTAGCTGTTAAACCGATCAGAAAAGCATCATAGTAATCGAGTACTTGTTTCCACAAATTGTAAATGGAGCGATGGCATTCATCTATGATAATAAAATCAAACTGCTCAATCGGGTTCTTGGCGTTGTACTCCACCGGCATAGGTTCTTTCTTTTGCCACTGCCAGCTTTTCTCGTTTGGGTTTTCTTCTTCAGCCGCTTCTTCCAGTTCTTCCCCTTTCAAAATAGAGTACAGGCGTTGAATAGTTGAAATGCACACTTGGCTGTCCGAAGCGATATAACTTGAATTCAAACGCTGTACATTGTAGAGTTCTGTGAATTTTCGGTTATCGTCCGTTGGCTGGTATTTTAGAAACTCTTGTTCAGCTTGTTCGCCCAGGTTTTTGGTGTCCACAACAAACAGAATGCGTTTTGCATCTGCATGTTTCAGCAAGCGATACACAAATGTGCAAGCGGTGAAGGTTTTACCTGCACCAGTCGCCATTTGAATCAATGCTTTTGGGCGATTGTCTTTAAAGGAGGTTTCGAGATTGCGAATTGCCTTAATCTGCGCAGGTCTTAGGCCTTCAACATCCAATTCTGGAATTTCCTTTAGTCTTGCTCGCAGTGTTTGTTCCTGTACGCTCCATTCCAATAAAGTTTCAGGCTTATGAAAATGAAATATTGGTCTCGATCTTGGCTTTGGGTCGCGGTAATCTGTGAAACGTGTTAAAACACCCGTACTCTCGTATACAAAAGGAAGTGGGTCGTTATTGAGGTATTTTAGTTTGCTTTCTGCATAATCTTTCGACTGATCTTCATGAACCGTCAGTTTCTCACCTTGCTCTTCTCGTTTAGCTTCAATTACACCAACTGGTTTTCTGTCTACGAACAAAACATAGTCGGCTGGTCCAACGTCCGTTTGATATTCACGTACAGCAACTCCTTTTGCAGCAGACAAGTCCACTTTCTTTTTTGACTGGACAACCCAATCAGCGTCAACCAACATTCTGTCAATGTTATCACGAGCTTTTTGTTCTGGATTTTGATTGAGGTGTTCAGTCATGTCGCTCAAATTTAATAACGAAAATAATACTTTATTATTTTCAAAAAGTTTAATGTTTAATATTCCCCAATCACTTTGCCCAATATAAGAAAAAAATTCAATAGATATTTTTAAAAGCCCCTGCTCTGTGCGACTTATGGTGGTGTTTGGGAGGTCCCTCGGCTACGCTCGGGATGACAACCGTTATTTTTGGATGTTGGGTGACAAAATTTGTTGGTTGATATGAAGCTGGTAGTGTGATTTGGTTAGCTAGATATGGACAGCGTTGGGAGGTCCTCGGGTCGGTGCCCGAGGATGACGGTCTTTACTTTCTTCAATCCACCAAATAAAAATTCCGTTTACTTAAGTTTTCACCGGGGCGCATTCGGTAGGCGGCGAGTTTGCCGTTTTCGGCGATGGAGTAATCGACGCAGATCACGTTGGTTGATTGTGGTTGGGGGTCTTCTTTAAACCAATAATGCCCGAAGAAAACCGGTTTGGCGTCTTTAGGATAGCCCCAGCGGGTTTCTTTGGGTGTTTTTTCCTCTAAATCAATTTCTGTTGATATGGATGCTTTTGAAAAAGTGTCCGCGTTTGCGTCCCACCATTTTGTTCGTATGTCGCGTCGTGTATGTCCAGACTTATCTTTAAATGATAAACCGTTAGGTAACGGTGTTTCCACACCTTTAAGTAAGGTTTCAACGGCGTCGTAAGCCGGATGGGTTTTGTCGCTGGCGACGACGTAGCCGATGTCTAAGAGTGTGTTATCTTCTTTGAGCCAGGGTTTTAAGGCGGCCATGGACTCTTCGTGCCAGCAGGCGTGGACGGCGCGGCAGGTTTCTAATTCGAGCCACAGTGGCAGGGTTTTAAACCAGTTAATGATTTCATCGCGTTCGGCTTTGTCGGGATAGGTGGCCATAAAAGCTTTGTGTTGTTTAACATTCTTTTCGTTGCGTTCACGCAGGTATCCGCCCTGCTCGTCCGGTGTGTGGTAGCAGATGGCGTTAAATTCATGGTTTCCCATAATCCCCAGGGCGTGGTCTGAATCAATCATGGGCCGGACTGTGTCGATGACTTCACGATGCGTCGGGCCGCGGTCGATAAAGTCACCTAAGAACACGGCTTTGTTACCTTGTGGGTGCTGGTAGATGCCGTTGCTTTGCTCGTAGCCGAGCTTATTGAGTAAGTTTTTCAGGCTGATGCCGTGGCCATGGATATCGCCAATGATGTCGTAGATGGGTGTGTGCATAGTAAATCCTCCTTTTGATGGGTTGGTGTGATGTTTCGGGTGGTTGTCGGTTTCCTGCCGACATAATTAATATAATGAATTAGTGATATTTCTGCAAGGATTTGTATAATACTAACTTGTTGCTTGCGACTTATTTTGGTGTTTAGAATGAAAAGCTTCGCTTTTATTCACTCGCCTAAAGGGACTTAGGTGTGTCTTGTGAGCAGGCAGAAATTGATCCTGTCAATTCTCTGCATTTCCCACATCCTTGTGGGTCGAAGCGGAAAAGACCCGTGAATTGGGTCCCCGGATCGAGTCCGAGGACGTCGCGGGGTTTGATTAATTACGAAATAATTAATCTATCATTTCAAAATTAAAATTTACGAAGGCGAAATCAGGATTTTTTCGGCTAATTGTGATGCCTTTTTCGGGATCCACAAGTGGTGATTCTTTGACTTCTGCGATGAGTTCTTCATCGCTGAGGTTTTTAACGTCTTCGGCGTGAAAAATCATACTTTCGGCACGAACGCCTTCAAACACCCAGCCTTGCACACAGACATCATAGTCTCCGAGCTTGGCTTCAACGTGGACAAGAATACGGGTATCAGGATCGTTGGGAATGTTATTGAAATCTTTTTTCATGGTTTGGCTCCTTGTTAAAAACTTATCTTAAACCAGCGCTTTCGCAAAACATGAGAATGCGGTTAAATTTATACACTTCTCGATATACAATCGCCTTCGCCAAGACGAAGGCATTTTAGTGTGGAGATTTGGGCAACCTATAAAGGGCTTCGACGCGCTCAGTCGGCTTGAGTATTTAGTTTAATGGGGCT
The DNA here is from genome assembly GCA_947502925.1 of uncultured Marinicella sp. Classification (GTDB taxonomy): domain Bacteria; phylum Pseudomonadota; class Gammaproteobacteria; order Xanthomonadales; family Marinicellaceae; genus Marinicella. The sequence continues at coordinate 195,281 of CANNBS010000002.1, forward strand.
TAATTTTTTATTCATCATTCTTTAATTTTTTGTTGCTGTTATCATTAAGCAATATTTTCATTTGGTTGATGGCTATTTGGTTGAGCTTTTCTAACCTTTCAGGCTGGTGAACATTATCTGCAATAAAAACTGCATTTAGATTTTCAAGATTGGCCAAACAAACCAGCTGACTGACATTGGCATAATCTCGGATATTACCTTTTTTATCTGGGTTTTCATTACGCCATTGTTTGGCAGTCTTACCAAATAGTGCCATGTTCAATACATCGGCTTCGTTAGCATAAACATGGCTTATTTGTTTTGAAGTGAGGTTCTTAGGTATCAAATTTTCTTTGATGGCGTCGGTATGAATGCGGTAATTGATTTTTGTTAAGCTGCGTTTCACATTCCAGTCGAGCGATTTGGCTTCATTATCTTTTAGTCTTTGGAATTCTTTAACTAAATAAATTTTAAATTCGGCACTAATCCACATTCCAAACTCAAAGGCGATATCTGGATGTGCATAGGTACCACCATACCTACCCGCTTTTGCTGTTAACCCAATGGCATTTGTTTTATTAACCCATTCCTTGACGCTGATCTTATAACTGTTCAAACCCGCTTGACTTTTAATTGTGGCGAATTCGCCATAATTAAATTCAGGATTATGAATTTTTTCCCAAATACCTAAATACTCGACTGTATTCCTGTTTCTTAGCCAATCAGAAATAAAAAAATCGCCGTCTTTAGACCTCAACATATCTGTCAATGAAATAAAATCATCAGGTGTAATCGTTATCCTATTATCTAATACTGTAATTTTACTATATGTTTTTGCCATGAGTCATATCCATCAAAACGGCGTTGTAATCCCAAGTTATTTACTTAACTTGATGATTTTTAAAAAGATTTAAGTCTATACTAGCTATTATCACTTTGCCAAAGTTCCGGTATTTATTCAATAAATATATTTTAAACGATAAATTATCGCTATCTAATGTGTCTTGCTGGTTATGGATGGATCATGCTTTGAAAAAAATGTTAGTGGATATTAAGACTTGGTAACATTATGAGATTCTCGGCTTTGGGGTTTAGGATGAATGCCGTCAGTTGCGGGAATTATTCGTCAATATCAAAACCTTCTATTTTCTTGTACACATACAGGGAATACAAAATTGGGATGGCGGCGGTGGCTAATATGACGGTGATGAGGATGGTTTGTTTATAAGGCGTGAAGGCTGATAACATCAGGGCGAGTCCGGCGAGGATAAAGACCCAGGCGCTGAGGCGGTGGGTTTTGTACCAGACTTCGTCGCTGGAGAGTGTCCAGGGTGTGCGGATGCCGAGGAAGAAGTTTTTTGGGACTTTGGTGAGGTAGTTGCCGATGATGATAAACAACAGCCCTACGCCTGACATGATCCAGGTGTTCATATTAAAGCCTTTGTTTAGGGCGGCATTGAACATGAACAGCATGACCATTAGCATAAAGACGGCGATGACCAGTGTTAACAGGTAATAGACTTTTAAGGCACCTTCGAGACGAAAGCCTTTGGGGGCGATTTTAGGCAACACTAACAGCAAAAGTATGGTGGCGGTATCGATAACCGGCAGAACATAAACGCCCCAGGGTTTTGCGGTCCAGCCGTCGATTTCACCGTCGATGTTCCAGTGGGTGGGGACCGGATCGGGTAAGTAACCTGAGTAAATGAAGGCCACAATCCAGCTGATGGCGATGGTGATTAAGGTGGTGATGATTAGGTTTTTATGACGCATTGTTATCTCCGCTGATGAGGTCTTTTATTTGAATCAGGACTTGTTCCAGGACGCTGACGTTAAGGGTGTAGATCCGTTTCTGCCCGGCTCTGCGAACACGAACTAAATCGGCTTGTTTCAGGATGGTTAAATGATGCGATAAGGTGGCACCACTGACGTCGATGTGTTCGTTAATCTCGGCCACGGATTTCTCGCCGGATTTTAAGACATCGAGAATCTTACGCCGCTGGGTATCGGCGATGGCCTGGAATAAAGTCTGTTTACTGTCTACTTGCATGTATTTAGATTATCATCGAAATATCTATTTAGCAAGTTATTTTGAAAATATGTTGTGGCTGTGACGCTCAAATAAAAGAAACGTCATTCTCGGGCTTGACCCGAGAATCTCAGCACTTTGAAGTAATTTCCAATAGTCAGGAGATCCTCGGGTCGATGCCCGAGAATGACAAGCGTTGCTTAAGATGCACCCTTCGCGTGAAGAAAGTGATGCTTAATAAACGCTGTTTCGGTGTAATCTCTGCGGATACCTTGGTTTGTCATTATGTCGGGTGTTTCCTACATGACAGATTTACTTTGTTTTGGTTATAATGGTTTCATCATAAAAACCAGAGAGGTAGACATGTCCGAACCAATTAAAAACAAAGCCCCGTCCCGATTTACTATGGAGAGTTATCAGGATTTGTATCAGCAAAGCATCACCAATAATGAGGCATTTTGGCGGCAGCAGGGGCAGATTTTGGATTGGTTTAAGCCCTATTCTGAAGTGAAGGATGTGTCTTTTGATGAGGCGGATTTACATATTCGCTGGTATGGCGATGGTGAGCTGAATGTCTCTTATAACTGCATTGACCGGCATTTACCGGAGAAAGCCGATCAGACGGCGATTATCTGGGAAGGTGATGATCCGAAGAAAAGCCGGCATATCAGCTTTGGTGATTTACATGATGAGGTCTGTCGCTTCGCCAATGTCTTAAAGAAAATGGGGGTTAAAAAAGGCGATCGGGTGACCTTGTATATGCCGATGATTCCGGAAGCGGCCTATGCGATGCTGGCCTGTTCTCGGATTGGCGCTGTGCATTCGGTGGTGTTCGGTGGGTTTTCAGCCGATGCCCTGGCCGACCGGATTATTAATTGTGAATCTCAGTTTGTGGTGACCGCCGATTATTCCCAACGCGGTGGCAAAAAAATTCCCTTAAAGGCCAATGTCGATAAAGCCTGTGAAAAAGCCGGTGTTAGTGATTATTTAACCGATGTCCTGGTGGTTCAGACCGATGATGAGGCGGTTAAATTAAAAGACCATGACCATTGGTACCATGAACTGGTAAAAGATGTCAGTGATGATTGTCAGCCGGTGGCGATGAATGCCGAAGATCCTTTGTTTATTCTCTATACCTCGGGTTCAACCGGCTCGCCCAAAGGTGTATTACACACCACCGGCGGCTATCTGGTTTACAGTGCACTGACGCACCGGGAAGTTTTTGGGGTTCAGAAGAATGATGTTTACTGGTGTACCGCCGATATCGGCTGGGTCACCGGACACAGTTATGTGGTCTATGGGCCACTGGCCAATGGTTGTACCACGGTGATGTTCGAAGGTGTGCCGAGTTATCCTGATTACAGTCGCTTCTGGCAGATTGTTGATAAGCATAATATTGATATTGTTTACACCGCGCCGACGGCGATCCGGGCGTTAATGAAACAGGGTGATGAATTTGTTAAAAGCACTTCACGCAAATCGCTGCGGGTTTTAGGCTCAGTGGGCGAGCCGATTAATGTCGAGGCCTGGGAATGGTATTATGAACAGGTCGGCGATAAGCGTTGTCCGGTGATAGACACCTGGTGGCAAACCGAAACCGGCGGCATCATGATTTCACCGTTAGCCGGTGTCACACCGTTAAAACCCGGGAAAGCCTCCCTGCCCTTTTTCGGCATTCAGCCGGCTTTAATGGATGCCGACGGCCAGGAATTATCCGGTCAGAATGAAGGTCAGCTGGTGATTAAAGACAGTTGGCCCGGTCAAATGCGCACTGTGTATGGTGATCATAAACGTTTTTATCAAACCTATTTCTCAGCTTTTAAGGGTGTTTACACCTCAGGCGATGGTGCGCGCCGGGATGAGGACGGGTTTTATCGCATTACCGGCCGGGTTGACGATGTCATTAACGTCTCCGGTCACCGCATGGGCACCGCCGAAGTGGAAAGCGCCATTGATGAACATGATCAGGTGGTTGAAGCCGCCGTGGTCGGTTACCCCCACGACATCAAAGGCCAGGGCATTTATGTCTATGCCATTTTAAACAACGATAACGATGCCGGTGATGAGCTGGAAGCCGAACTCAAACAATGGGTGCGCAAAGAAATCGGCCCCATCGCCACCCCGGATCTGATCCAATTCACTCCCAGCCTGCCAAAAACCCGCTCCGGAAAAATCATGCGCCGGATTTTACGGAAAATCGCCGCTAATGAAATTGATTCTTTAGGCGATACCACCACCCTGGCCGAACCCGAGGTGGTTGAGCAGTTGATTGAGAATCGGTTGAATCGGTAGGTGATACCCGTGTCATCCTCGGACTATGATCCGAGGATCTCGTAATAAATAGATAAGGTCTTAACGTTCTGAGATTCTCGGGTCAAGCCCGAGAATGACGGTGTTTTATTTATTGTCTTAGAACTTCCTGTTTGTCATCCTCGTGCTTGGCCACTTCCGCTTCCTTGCTTGCGTGACAGACTTACGTCCTGTAAGCCACACGAGGATCTCATTAAGTTCATTTTGATGCATGGCATTTAACCAATAATCTCATCCCAAAGATCACGCCAATCAGGGTTGTTTTTCTCAATTAGGGCTATTTTCCATTCGCGTAGCCAATGCTTTATATTCTTCTCACGTTGAATCGCCTGTTTCATGTCTTCATACAATTCATAATGAACCAGTCGAGTCCCATTGTATTTATCTGTAAAACCTTTCACCACATGTGATTTATGTTGATGGACACGTTTAATTAACTGGCTGGTCACACCGGTATATATTGTTCCATGTGGCTTGTTGGTTACGATGTATACAGCAGGTTGTTTCATTAAACTATTTTATCACATCCTTTATCTCTGGGAGATTCTCGGGTGGCTTACACGACGTAAGTCTGTAACGTTAGCAGGACGCGGTAGTTACCAAGCCCGAGAATGATGGTGTTTTTTTAATTCTCAATCACTCAAACCCATCGGCAAAGATCAAATCAATGGTCTCAAAGGCGCCGATATCAATGGAGCCGTCGTTGAGTCGGGGTCTGGCTTGTTGGTGTTTTTGGTATTCGTATTGGGGGATGTGTGCGGATAGATTGGCGGGGATGGCCATGCCTTGATTGATGCCGGGGGCGTTGATGCTGAGGCGGTAGTTTTGGGCGTTAAGGTCGAGGAAATCAGGTGTGGTGCCGGTGATTTGACTGCCGAGGTTATTGACGGTGCCACCGGGGCTGCAGTGGCAGTCGCTGTAATTGGTTTTTAGCCAGTTATGTTGGTAATTGAAAGTGCCGTTGCCCGCCATCAGTGCCAGGGTGTGTCCGGCGGCTTCGCCGTAGTAGATGTTATTAAAGACTTCGGCGGTTTCGTCGTTGGTAGATAAACGCACCAAGGTGGTGTTACCACTGCGCTCTGAGATGATGGTGTTGTTGTACAAGTACAAGGTGCCTTTGCGGTAATCGGCGGTGGTGCCGCTGTCGCCGCCGTAATGAATAATCTGTGAGTTACCGTCGTTGTTCGGTTCAATCAGGACATTACCATAGACATGGGTTTCGTGGTAGCTCGGGTGATTCACCAGATTTTCAGAATCTTCGGCATCCACCAGGTCTAATTGGCGATTACCACCTTCAATCCAGTTATAGGCCACCACCAAACCGGCGGATCGATCTTTCAGGTTATTGCCCCCTGCCCCGGCTTTTAAGGGCCCGAATCGATTGAATTGGTAGGTGATGTCGATGGCGGCGGTGTAGGTGTTGTGTTCATAAATGCGCCCGACGACACCGTTGCCGTAAATATGGTTTTTCTCAATCAATATGTTCTCGGTCTGGCCGTTAAAAGCACCGATAAACAGGCCATTGCCTGAGTTACTGAGGCTGCAATTGCGGATGGTTAAATGCGCAGCTTTTTCCACATAGATGGCGGCGGCATTGTTACTGTAGGTTTCAGTCTGGCCCTGGTCGTTGGTGAATTGATAATCAGGATGGCCGGAACGAATATCCAGATTTTCAATAATAATGTGCTGCGGTAAGCCGTCACTGGGAATATTGGATCCACCGATTTTAATGACGCCGCGTTGTTCGTTCCAAAAGTTTAAACCGGCCACGGTCACAGCATTTTCACCATCAATCACCGGCTGCTCGCCATTCGGGCCATTAACGCCGATAATCGAAATCGGATCCTGCGTCGCGCCCTGGACATTAATGACCCATTTCTCACGGTAAGGCGTTGAACGCCAATGGATAAATACCCGATCACCGGCTTGTAAGGCGGTCCAATCAACATCTGCAATGTCGGTTAAGGGTTGGCCGGGGCCAATGTGGTAGTCGGTTGCCTGCGCTGAACTGAATATCAGCAATAAGGCTATAAAGGTGTATGTTTTGCGTTTCATAGGATGATTATACGCCTACAGGAACACATTATTGCGAATGTGTGCACAAAAAAAGGTTCTGATTACCAGTGATTTAGGAGATTCTCGGGTCGAGCCCGAGAATGACGGTGTTTTTTCTTAGAACTCCCCGTTCGTCATCCTCGTGCTTGACACGAGGACCTCAGCCAGTTTTGAGGGATACTTAACATTGGGTCTTAAAGAACAGGTTTGATAATTATCCACTCAGTGAATATTACGTTGATTCACGAGATTATCGGGTCAAGCCGAGAATGACTAAAAAATAGTTTTCACATCGCCACCTGAAAATTGAGGCTGGCTTGTTGGGCGCTTTGGTCGATGACGCGGAGTTGGTATTGACCTGGGGTGAGGTTTTTGAGTTCGACTTTTTTGTCGTGGCTGCTGATGAGCTGGTCATTGAGGAACCAGTAATGGGTGCCGCCGGAGCCGGCGACATTGAGTTCGATGGTGGGTAGCTGACGGCTGCCGGCTTCGGGATAAAGGGTGGCGTTTGGGTGGATGCCGACGATTTCCAGGCGGTTTTGGCTGTGCCAAAGCAGGCAGTCTTCGGCAAATTCGGGTAACAATTCATCACGGTGCCATCGGCCCGGTAGCCAGGGTTCCAGGACCAGCGGCCAGACGGCCATTTCTTGACGTTGTGTTTGACCTTTGTAACATTGTGGTGTCACCCGTTTGCCCTGGTTGTTGACTAAAACCGATACACGTGCTGATTGTAAAGCATGGCTTAAATGATCCTGGCGGCTTGGCGGGGTGATGCCGTTAAGTGTGTAGGCCTGTTTTTTTCTGTGGCAATCTGATTTATTCTGCAGGTTTTCAGCGGTGCCCAAAGGCCAGCAAATTGTGGTGAGTTGTACATTATCCGGCTTCACAGGTGATATCGATTCAGGACTCAGGATATGATGCACCTGCCGCAATAAAGGCACCGCGCCCAGACGGCCGGTGTTGTCACTGACAAAAGCACCATCCGGGCGACCGACCCACACGCCAAGCGTGTAATGTTGATTGACGCCGATGGCCCAGGCATCGCGACCACCGTAGCTGGTGCCGGTTTTAAAGGCCAGGTTGGTGCCCGTATTCAGGTCATCGTGGTAAAGGCGTTGCCCCAGATTCCCTTGTGACAAAATATCCTGCACAATCCAGGCCGCGCCGGGACTGAGTAAGGGCCGTTCTGTTTTGGCTTGATCAGGTATAAAGCGTAATTTACCGGCCTGACCGTTGCGCCCCAAGGCGCTGTACACTTCGATGAGTTCTGCCATGGTGACACCACCGCCGCCGAGTGCCATGGATAAATTGGGCTGCGCCCCGTCGGGTAACTGAAGGTTAAGTCCGGCGTTGTGCAAGGCGGCATAGAAGGGTTCCGGGCCGATGGCATCGAGTAATTGCACTGCCGGCATATTTAAGGATCGCAACAAAGCTGCCGAGGCACTGACCGGTCCACTAAAATGCTCAGAAAAATTATGCGGCCGATAACCGTCAAAGGACGTCGGGACATCCAGTAATAAGGACTGTGAATGAATTAAGCCCTGATCTAAGGCCAGGCCATAAATAAAAGGTTTCAACGTGGATCCCGGCGATCGCAGCGCCTGGATCATGTCCACCTGCCCGGCCCGTGTGTCACTGAAGAAATCGGCACTGCCCACATAAGCCCGCACCGCCATGGTTTTATTGTCGACCACCATCACCGCCGCAGACATGCCCTGCCCGCTGTCTTCGGCATAATCTTTTACCAGCCATTCGAGCTCTGTCTGTAATTCACGGTTCAGGGTGGTTTTAATCAAGGCTTGTTGGGGGTTTTGTTGTCGCAGTTCCCGTGCCAGTAATGCCGCCCGCATCGGTCGGGTTTTGTATTGCGCATAGACCGGTTCCTGTTTGGCTTCCCGGACGGTTTTAGATGACCAGATGCCATCACCTGCCAATCTATCCAGAACCTTGTCTCTGGCCTGTCGTGCCCGCTCGGGGTATCGATCGGGCCGGTAATAACTCGGCGCCTGTGGCATCACCGCCAGTAAAGCCGCTTCGGCATGGGACAACTGTGCAGCTGATTTCCCCAGATAAGCATGGGCAGCGGCTTCGACCCCTTCCAAAGGACCGCCAAATGGCGCGTAATTCAGGTAATAATTGAGTATCTCGGTTTTACTGTAATGCCATTCCAGCTGCATGGCCCGAAACATCTGGCCAACCTTACCGGTTAAGGTTTTATCGTGATTTTGCATAATCCGGGCCACCTGCATGGTTAAGGTGGAGGCACCTGAGATAAAGCGACCATGTTTAATTCGCTGCCAGGCAGCACGGATAATCGACACCGGATTAATGCCCAGATGCTGATAATAATAACGGTCTTCGTAATTAATTAAGGCCTGTAAATACAAAGGAGAAACCTGGTCAACGGTGGTCGGATACCGCCATACACCCTGGCCGTCGGCAAAAGCACGTAATGGCAGACCCTCTTTGTCCACCACCACCTGGGCAAAATGCCGCTGCTCAAAGGATTCCACCGGTAAAGGCCACAGGCGATCCATTAATAAAAACAACGACAAGCTCAGTAATAAAAAGCACAGCACTACCAGCAAGGGCATTTTCAGGCCCTTCAATGGTTTTTTAAAAGCAGCGAGGCTAAACATACGATTACCGCGCGCTTACTGTGAGATCTTCATGACCGGCTGACAGGCCTCTGATTTCAGGGCGGTACATGTCTTCGACCAATGCCTGCGGCACCGTGTAGGTGCCCGGTGTCACCGCCCGCACCAGATAGACCAGATGGGTGGGCTGATAGGCCGATAACGTGAAGGCGGCCACATAACGGTCATCGCGGTATTCTTCGTGTTTCAGGCGGTTATTTTTATTCCATTGTTTCGGTGTTTTACCGTCAATCTGAATGTCATCGAGGCTCATGGCATGGTCCAGTGCCTGGTTTTCAGGCTCAAAACCGGCGGGCAATAAATCCACAAGCAAGGCATCGGGCAGATAACCGATGTCCTTATCCAGACTGGCGGTGACTTTAACCAGAATCAGATCCCCGGTCGTAACCGCATCCATTTTCAGCGCTTTGCCTGATAAATCGTAATATTGTTTCGACACAGTAACGCCCTCTCTGAGCGTGATGGGTTTTTTCGGGTAGCCCTGATAAATCCAGTCGGCATACAGCGGTTCATCACCGGTGTTTTCGAGTTGAATTTCTGTTTTGGCATCGTCCGCCACATAGACATTGACCAGGTCTTTTTGGCGCCGGATATCGATGCTTTGACCGGCATTGGTGAGGCTGAGCTGCCATTCACCATCGGTTTGGCCGGCCAGTGTTTTTGCAGTTCTGAACAGAATGCCGCGCTCCTGAGTGGACAACCAACGGCGCTTTTTCAGATCCTGTTTGATTTCAGGCAACATCGACATCACTGATTGGGGCAGTTGTTTTAATAACGTGCTTTCCAGGCCAAGTTTTACAACAGCGGCATAATCACGGATTTTTGAGCCATAGTTGCCGTAATAGCCATAGCGTTTAGCCTGCCATTGGTGATCGATAACTTTTTGCCAGGCTTCGGTGGCCCGCTGCTGATCGCCCAACTGCTCCAAAGCGCTGGCCAAGTGTGCCATCGGCAGCGGACTGTTTAAGTGGTTGTTAATGCCGTCGTATAACCGCCGCACATCACTGATGCTCAGTTGCTGACTTTCCGCCAGAACGTAAGCCGCATAGGCTTTCACAGAGACCCGAAAAGTATGCTGGTCACTGAGATAGCGGCTCAAATCAGACTGTAAGCGGAATTGACTGCGGACATAATAGCGCAGGCGTTCAGTGGCTTTTTGTAAGGATTTTTGTGGGACCGAATAGCCCAGGTTTTTCGCGGTGATGAGAAAATCCGTGGCAAAAACCGTCAGCCAGTTGGCTTCAGGGCTGTCATTCGACCAGGCACCAAAACTGCCATTGGATTTTTGCATACTGAGGATGCGACCGATGGCGGTTTCGATGATTTCATGGCGTTTATTAAATAAATCCTGATTACTTTGTCTGGCATAGACCGCAAAATCATCTTTGTCGGCCAAAATCAACGGCCAGGCACGGCTGGTGGTTTGTTCCAAACAGCCGTAAGGATATTGCAGTAATTCTGCCAGTTGTTGTTCTTCAGCCAGAATAATCTGATCCGACACCGTTAACACGACTTTCAGACCATCGGATTCAAAGTGGTTGTACCAGTCGCTTTTATTGGGTTCGGTGTTTCCAGGCTGAATAATGACATTGTGCTGCTGGGTGATGGCCGGGCGTGCCGGACGCAAACCTAAGGTCCATTGCCGCTCCATGGAAAATGCCTTGTCTTGGGTTTCGGCGCGGATGGTTAAATGTCCCTGACCACGGCGGTTTGTGGCGGTGACGGGCAAGTGAATGCGCTGTTTTTCATCGGCTTTGAGCGCCAGTTCTAGGGTTTTATGTTCTCCACCGAGAGCCTGATCTGTCGTTAGATTGAGGTTTAAGTCAATCGCTTCGGCTTCGGTGTTATGCACCTCAATAACCGCTGAGGATGCATCGCCTTTGGCCATAAAGCGCGGTAAGGAGGCTTCAATCACCACAGGTGCGGCGACTTTTACGGTGCTGTCTGTGCTGCCAATCTGCGACTGATTAAAAGCCACCGCCATCAGCCGCAGTTCACCGTTAAAATACGGCAGTTTAAAATCAATATCAGCTTCTCCCTGCGCATTCAGCGGGACTTTATCACTGAGTAAAGAGACAATCTGAACTTCGGATTTGGGTTTGTCGCCACCCCGGCTGATGTCGGCATCACCGCCGAATTTCTGCACCGCTTTTTTGGCCTCAATCATGGCAATCAATCGTCCATACATGTCATAAATGGCCGGAGCATATTGACGCGGGTTAAAAAACCAGGCAAAGGGATCCGGGGTTTTAAACTGACTGACATTGAGTACGCCGGTATCCACGGCCGCCAAAGTGACATACGTTTGTTGATTGTCCTCAGTGTTATCAACCTTGACCTGAACAGTGAAGGATTTATCAGGCAATACCTTGTCTTTGTGGTTCAGTTCAACATCAAGTTGTCGAGATTGCCGGTCTAAAGGCAGGTGAATCAGGCCCAATGCCCGTTGTGGCAGGTGTTTGCGGTTCGGCTGACCGGCTTTAATCACCGTGACTGCCGTATAAATATCATGGCGTCGCCAGTTTTTGTCAATCGGAATGGATACTTCTGTTTGGGGCTGGTCTAATTCAGTGACCCGGTGCCATAATAAATCGTCCGCTTCCACCGTAATAATGGCGGTGCCGGCAAAAGGTGACTGTACGCTTAGTTTGGCTTGTGAGCCCGGTGTTACCGCATGATCCTGCCATTGCAGTTTCACCTGATCGGGTTTTTCTGCCTGCAGGTTATTCGGGTTATACCAGCGCCATCCGGCAAAGAAACGGTAGGAACTCAATATGTTTTGTTCGCTATCCCTCACTTCCAAGCGGTACTGACCGTATTGCAGTGGTAAACGAACCGTCACCGGCTGATCAGCAGTCAGCGGTTGTATGGCGCTGTAAACCGTCTGCGCATCTTCCTGGTTACGATACGCCCAGCCGTCATCACCCCAATGCCAGTAACGTTCGCTGTTTTCCTGAATCAGTACCACCTGCGCATCGGCCATATCGATTTGTTCACCGGCCCGGTTAACCGCAATCAGCTGAAAGCCGTTATGGCTGTTGGGATTGGCAAAGCGACTGTCCCATAAAGGCTTAACGCCAACTGCACGGTCATGCGGCCACACCTGTAAGCGGCTGTAACGCGACAACGGCCGGCCACCGGCTTCATAGACATTGACATGGGCGGTAAGATTTAACGGAAATTGGGCATCTTGCCACTTATTTGGAATGTTTAAGGTGCCTGTCCCGGCTTCACTCAGTTGCTTCGCATCGACCGTAAACGTGTCATTGAATGCCTTGTTATGATTGGAACCAAAATTGTATTCCGCATAGGTGTCTTTAAACAGTTTTTGAGCGGATGACAGGGTGACGGTGGCATCAAAACGATTGCCGGCAGCCGGTGCGCCGTAAAGATAGTCGGCCTGGATATCGATTTTCGCGGCTTCATCGGTGGAAATCTGCGGCTTTTGTGGTTTCAGTGTCATGGTCAGGCGTTCCGGTAAAAAGTCCTGCACTGAAAAATCAAAGTGAACTCGGCGCTGATCGCTTAAATGCACCACAAATTGCCAGTCTCCGGTCATGGCATTTTCCGGTAACTGGAAGCTGCTTTCATAAAATCCTTCGGCATCACCGGCCCAGTTAAAATGCCGAATAACGCGATTATCGGGTCGTTTAACATCCACTGTTAAGGGCAAAGCGGTTTCAAAACGGGCGTCATCATCGCGCAAAAGTCCGTTTATATGAACCGTTTCACCGGGTCGATAGAGGTCTCTGGGCGCGTATAAAAATAATTCCCGGGGATGATAATCACGGCCGCTGATGGGGTATTCCGATAAATCGAGCTTCGGCTCATTGAGCCTGAGCAACTGAATTTGATCGCCCTGCTCTGCGACAATAAACTGAATATTTTTATCAGAAACGCTGCTTAATTTTGCAAAGCCGGCGGCATCGGTTTTGCCTTCGGCTTTAACCTGCCCTTTGTGATTATATGCCGTGAGTTGAACGTTTTCATAGGGACTGCCATCCGGTAATTGTTGCGCAAAGACAGCCATAGCATTGTTGTATTGGCGACTGTGCAAGGCGATGTCTGTTTGTATGAACCAGGTACTGGCATAGTCGTAATCATAATTTTCAGCGCCCATCATGGTGACAAAGTACACCCCGGCCTCATTTAACTTCTCGATGTGTTTAATCGGTAACTGGTGCTGTTCGGTTTTATTGGCGGTGATGTCCAGTTTGTATTGGGCGGTATAAGCCATATCAGCGACTTCAGAGAGATCACGCAACTGGTATGTGCTGGTTTTATGCGGGTTTTGTAAGAATTGATGAAGTTGATTCGACTTAATCCGCCAGAATTTTAAATCCACTGCATTTACATTCACGGCTTCAATGGGCAATGAGGCATCATGGGGCAACAAGGTATAACCTTGCGATAAAAACCGCACCGATTGCTGAGCCGGTTGGGTTTTGAGCTTTTTTGTGTGATTTTGACTGAGTGTTTTGCCCTTATCAGACTGCAACGACTGGCTGACCTTAATTGTATATTCGGTGTCGGTTTCAATGAAAGGATAATACAAAGCCAGACCCTGTTCACCGACTATCCAGGCCGGCTGGATGCTGTGACCGGCTTCGGTGACTTGTATTAATTGATTAAAATCCTGTCCTCGATCCAGCGGCTGATTAACATTAATCTGCAAAGCCGCGGTGTTGTCATAAATCCCCTCAGAAATATTCAGGACCTGAAATTCACCAGCGTGGCTTAGAGAAAATTGAGTGGAATCAGTGGCAGATTCTTGATCTTTGTTGGCTTGTTCCTGTTGTGACTCGATGACTTGGCTGTTGGTTTTCTGCTGCGATTGCTTATCGTCCGATTCGCCGCAGGCCGTTAGACCCAATACCACTAAAATAAGTGTCCATTTGAATTGTTGCATTGTTTTTACCCATAATTAATTATCTTAACCCATTGTAGCTAATGAATCTGACAAGAAAATGAATAATTCAGGCAAAAAACTGATAAGCGTGAAACGAATCACATTAAACAAAACCTTCTGCAAACAAATCTAAAGCTAATCTGGGACAGGCATCAAAAACTACATCGCATCGACATTTTCTTACAATCACAATCGATATTTGCTACAGATTTTATTTTTTAAATCAGCCAAAATGGTTTTTTTACAAGGAGATTGTTATGACTGTGGCCAGAAAACAGCAAATTTGTGTCGATCAAACGCCTTATTACCACATCGTCTCAAGATGTGTTCGCCAGGCTTATTTGTGTGGATATGATGCCCATTCACAAAGGTCTTTTGAACACCGTCGGCAGTGGCTGATTGACCGCATCAAAAAGGTGGCTTCTGCTTTTGCTGTTGATGTGTGTTCTTATGCCATTATGAATAACCATTTTCATCTGGTCTTACGAATTGGGGATAATACAAAATGGACCGATAAACAAGTACTGATGGCGTGGTTGTCACTCTACTCATTGCCCACACTTTGTCAGCGTTATTTACAGGGTGATATCACCGACGACTCAGAGCTTAAAAGAGTTCAGAAAGATGTAGCGATTTATCGTGATCGGCTATGTTCAATATCTTGGTTTATGAAATCAATTAATGAGCACATTGCACGTAAAGCCAATCAAGAAGATGAATGTACCGGTCACTTCTGGGAGTCACGTTTTAAAAGCCAGGCATTACTGGATGAGCGGGCTTTATTAACGTGTATGGCTTACGCTGATCTGAACCCAATAAGGGCTGGTTTATCCAAGTCTTTGAGTGATTCAGAATTCACATCAATTAAAGAACGAATTGAAAACAAGCAAACGGATTTATTGAGTTTTGGCCAGGGTTATAATGACTTGCCTTACTTTTTTAAAAGTTATCTGGAGTTAGTTGATCAAACCGGTCGAATAATTCGGGGTGATGATCACGGGTTTATACCTGAAAAAATGCCGGGTATATTAAATGAATTAAACCTCAATCCAGATACCTGGCTGGATGAATTAAATGGTTATAAAACGTTTGGTTTTTCTGCAGTTGGAACCGTTCAGCAACTTAAAGCATACTCAAATAAAACCAAGAAGAATTGGTCTGTTGGGATAAGGATTATGCCTGTTTTGGAATAGCATTTATCATCTTAATTTATTTTTTGTTTCACAATCGTGGAGCCACATGGCTCGTTTTAAATAAATTGATTTAGCATTATTAACCTTCTTGTGTGATAAAAGCTTAAGCACACTACCAAAATTCACAAAAACTCTTCGAAAATTTAACTTTCAATCTATTTTATAGTGAAAAACGAATCAATAATTTTGTGGATAAAATGACTGTCCTTTTTTTGAGTTATGAAGAGGTAATTATTCTAAATTATTGGTTATTGTGGATTATTTTCCAGAATTGTTGGCTGGTTTTAGGGAGGATGGATTTGAGGTGGGTGTTGAGATTAGTGTTAGGAGGGGTTGGGTGGTTGTTGATGTAGTTATAAACATCGGCGGGGGTGAAGGTGGTTTTGTATTCGGGGCGGACGGCTTGGCTGGTGGCGTAGCACAGATTTTCGGGATAGGAAGTTTCATGCGTAAAAGACATGCCTGTCCTTTGTTCAAGGGTATGGATAAAATCGAAGCCTTCGCTGTCCTTTTCGTAGATACGAATCATGGCGCGGACAATCTCTTCAGCGGATAAATCAGGCATGGTGGTATGAGTTTATCATGGCGTAAATCATAATAACTTTTGTATGGGCAGCCAGCCGATAAGGGTCAACATTATGCGATTTAAGGCGGTGCTGTGGGGATCTTTATGGTAGATCTTGTCGTCATCAGAACTTTGGTATTCGAGCCAGATGATGTCGCCGTCTTCGTCAAGTTCCAAGCGGTAAGCTTGTCTGTGCAGATCTTGTTGAAAATGTCTGTGGATGTTTTGAGCCAGTTGTGGGTTATCAATGACGACGCCCATTTCGGTGTTGAGCCTGGCTGAGCGTGGATCAAAATTAAAAGAACCGACAAACACCAGTCGATCGTCCACAGCAAATGTTTTGGCGTGTAAGCTGGCACCTGATGAACCCATAAAGCCCAGGTCGGCTTTATTTTCTTCTATGGCGTGATTAACTTTTAATTCATAAAGTTCGACGCCGGCTTTTAGTAAGGGTTTGCGGTATTTGGCATAACCGGCATGGACAGGGATAACATCATTGGCTTCGAAGGAATTGGTGAGAATACGGACTTTAACGCCACGGGCTGTGAGATTGGCGAAAAGGTTAACTGATTTGGCCGGGACAAAATAAGGCGTCACGATGTCCATTTTTGATTGGGGTGATTCTAAAATTTCGCTTAAGCGGGTGACCATCAGGACATCTTTTCTGTTCACACCCAATGATTTTTTGGGGTGATCACTGATGAGTGTCACCTCAGACCAGGTAGTCACAATATCGTGATTGGGGATGGCCTGAGCTAAATCGCTGTCAATAATGGCCTGTTTATAATCGAGGTATTGTTGCGATTTTTTAAGCGGTTTGAATGCCTGTCCCAGGAAATCAATATGAGTTCTGTTTTGGTTGATAATTTGATCAGCGCCGATGGCAAGCTGGCTGTTATAAAACAGGTCAAAATTAGCGGCAATATCCGGAATAACGTGACCAATGGCCAATACATCCAGGTCATTGTAGTGGCGATTTAAACCGGTATCAAAATATTCATCGCCAATATTACGACCACCAACAATGGCGGCCAAGCCATCGACAATCATGGCTTTGTTGTGCATGCGGTGATTAAGGCGAAAGAAATCCCAGCTAAAGTTAATGAGTTTTAATCGCCTGACCACAAATGGATTATACAGGCGGATATCAATCAGTTCGTGTTGATTAAGTTGATTAATAATGGCATCCAAACCATCAATACCATTATCATCCAGCAACAAGCGCACCCTCACCCCGCGATCAGCGGCTTTTTGTAAAGCGTGTAACAGCCACAGCCCGGTTAAATCATTGTGCCAAATATAATATTGGGCATCGATGCTGACCTGGGCTTTTTCAATCAGTAATAACCGCATAATAAAGGCATCCAAACCACTGGCCAGGGGTTTAATACCGCTTTGTTTAGGGTGTTGTTGTGCCTGTATATTTATATATTGTGCCCACGGGGTGGTTTTAGGCGCTGTCAGTACATGGCTGTCGGGTCGGCTTTCAATGGATGGCAGTGTGAAAAGCTGCCGTGCCACCAGCACATACAAAGCAAACAGCAACAATGTGATGACTGAAAATTTGAATGATTTGAGTGCCAGTCGCTTCATGATGAGATAGGTTTAAGCAAATCTTGCCATTGATGTTCATTGAGTTTTAAACCGCTGTTGTCAGCGGATAACAGCTGCGAGGCAAGTTCACTCTTTTTCTGCTGCATGTTATAAATCTTTTCTTCGACGGTGCCCCGGCTAATCAGTTTATAAACGAACACCTGTTTATCCTGACCGATCCGATGGGCGCGGTCACTGGCCTGTTGTTCAGCGGCCGGATTCCACCAGGGATCATAGTGAATCACGGTATCAGCGGCGGTCAGATTAATGCCTGTACCACCGGCTTTCAAGCTGATGAGGTACACCGGAACCTCTTCATTCTGGAACCGTTTAATGTCTTTTGTGCGTTGTTTAGCCGGGGTTTTGCCGGTCAACGACAGGTATGGCAGACCGATGGCACTCATGTGTTCTTCGATTAAAGATAACATGCCGGTGAAAGATGAAAAAATCAATATACGTCTGCCCTCTTCGATCAGATTTGGGATGGCGGTCATCAACCAGTCAAGTTTCGCTGATGGGGCATCTTTTTCAACCGAATCCAGTTTAACCAAAGCCGGATGGCAACAGACTTGTCGTAATCTCAGTAAGGCATTACCAATCAGGATTTGATTGCCCTGATGGTCTTTAAACGCCTGTTTTATTTCATCCACCATGGTGAGGCGAATACTCTCATAAATATGTGCCTGGCGTTCGTCCAGGTCTATCATTTTTACGATTTCATTTTTATCCGGCAGCTCTTTGGCCACTTGAGACTTGGTGCGGCGCAGGATAAAGGGGGCCATGCGCTGTTGCAGTTCTTGCAGGCGTTCCTGATTGTGGTCTTTTTCTATGGGGAATTGATAAACCTGCTGGAACAGTTTTTCACTGCCTAAAAACCCCGGCATGAGAAAGTCAAACATGGACCACAGCTCACCCAAATGATTTTCAACCGGTGTGCCGCTTAAGCATAGTCGGTGCTTGGATGGAATGGCTTTGGCCGCCTGAGCGGTTTGGGTTTTGCGGTTTTTAATGGCCTGGGCTTCATCCAGGATTAAATAATGCACCGATTGTTTTCCTAAGATGGCCATATCACGGTTCATAATACCGTAACTGGTGACCACCAGATCATAGTCCGACCAGCGCTGATACAGTGAATCACGGTTATCACCGGCTAATATCAAAACCTTTAAATCCGGTGTAAAGCGTTCGGCTTCGGCCTGCCAGTTGCCCAGTAAGCTGGTCGGTGCCACTAAAAGTGAGGGTGACTGGGCAATATTATCCTGTTTTTGGTGCAGTAATAAGGCCAGTGTCTGGATGGTTTTTCCCAGACCCATATCATCGGCCAATAAACCATGCAATTCATGCTGCTGTAAAAAGCTTAACCAGCTAAAGCCTTTGTGTTGATAATCTCTTAATTTTGCCTGTAATCCTGCCGGTGGCTCTATGCTGGGAAGTTGTTTAACTTTTTGAAGCTGCTCAACTTTATTCTTTATGGCGTCATCACCAATCCATTTTAAGCGACTGCCACCAGCATCTTCATCCTGAGATTGATGCCTGTCCTCGTTTTTGCCCTCGCTTTTGTTTGGGTCTTGATCTAGCCAGTTTTGCTGAAGTCTGGCCACTTGCATCAATTGCTGTTCGGGGAGTTGGATTTGTTGTTGTTCATCTAAGGGCTGGTCGCTGTAAAGCTCACCCATGGTAGCAATAATTTGTTTCACTTTGGCCGCATCGAGGCCAACCATCTGACCTGATTCCAACTGTAAAACCAGTTCATTCTGAACCTGTTCAAACTGACCGGTTTTAATGGCTTTGACCAGATATGGCATGATATTGACTTGTTGGCCTTCAATCTCGACACCGAGTTCAAGACCATAGGCTGACGTACCACCGCCTGGGGCAGATTTTTTATCAACTTTGACATACCAGTCATCGGCTGTTTGGCGGTTAAAGCGAAAGCTGTCGTCAAAGGCCGCATCCCAGCCCAAATCATGCAAAGCCACCATTAAGGTACTGATGCGGACAAAGTCATCCGGTATAAAACGATCATTTATTTCAAAGCGACTGCTGATGGGTGCTTCAAAGTGTGCCTGGACTGAGTCAAGCTTTTCCAACAGATAACCATAACCGGCAATGACTGCCAACTGTTGTTCATCAATGGCCACGCGTCCCCGGCGAACATCACTTAAGGTGAAACTAAAATCATTATCGCCCACATAGAACTCTATTTTGGCCCAGTCAAACTGATACAAGGTTTGTGGTGGCCAGGGAAATTGCAGGTGTTCACTGTGAATACGAATTCGCGGTTTAATATTCAACGCCCGGGGTAGTTTAATCGGTTTAATGTCTTTATCCTTGTGCGGCACAAGGGCATTTTCAGCCAGCACAAAATCATAGGATGCAGTTAAACGACGCGGGCTTTCCCGTTGTTCTGACTGGTATTGATATTGTATCGGGTTACGATAACAGGCACGCCAGAAGCAACGACCGGTCTCTACCATGGCTTTAATAACTTCATCATCGCGTTGTGGGTCGACATTTAACTGGTGTGCTTTAGTCAGGCCGTTTTCATGCATCAGGTAAAAGACTTTCTGATCCGCCAGTGAAACAAATTTGGGTCGATTCTTTTGCCACAACAGACTGTTATCAATGTCTTCTTTAACAGTGTATCGGTCATCCTGGCTTAAATACGCCTTGTGTATTGTCACGATATAGCCGTCACTGTTGTCCGCTTCATCCAATAAATACACCACCCGGTGACGTGCCATGGCCGGAAAAGGGTCATGATCCTGCTGTTGCATCCACACCATAAAGGTCTGGTTAATGTTTTGCAGGGCTTTAATCTGGTGGGTGAAGGGTTGAATTCGGTTTAATCGGCTGCGGTTGATTAATGCCAGAGCCGCTTTGTGAACGCAACCGGCGGCAGCACCGCAGTCACATTGTCCGACGGACTGGTTAATTTTTTTGGGTAACGGCCAGACAAGTTTAACGGCATGACCATCGATTACGGCGCGACTGATGCCGGTATTGCCGGGTTTTTGCCAATCCCGAAACTGATCGTTAAGCAATAGCTGACAGGCCTTGTACAGCGTCATTTCGCTGAAAAGTTGGGCGAATGACTCACCGGGTCCCTGAAACGCGAGGGGCGTTTTTTGCATAAATATAAAGAATCTTTTTTAAATCCAATCAACCATTATAAAACATTCTGACGGCGATGCCCACCGATTGCGGCTTTGGTTTTTAGCCTTAATTTAGTTGCTGTCAGCAGAGAGTTCTGCTGAGCGTTGACACGCGGCGGTCACCGCTTGTTTCACAATATCTTCAATATTTAGCTCATGAAATCGGGTTATGGCGGCATGGGTTGTGCCTTGCGGCGAGGTGACCTGATCGATGAGTTCAGCCATAGACAGATCGCTACGTTCAGCCAACAGGCTGGCACCAACAGCCGTTTGCTGTGTTAATAACCGGGCATTTTCAGGTGATAATCCCAGTTCTTCGGCAGCATTTTGCATGGCTTTAATAAAGGTGAAAAAGTACGCAGGTCCACTACCGGATAAGGCGGTGACGATATCCATATCGGTTTCTTTCGTAACCCATACGGAAGTACCCATGGCATCCATCATCTGCTCACACATCTGCCGCTGTGTGTCCGTCACGTGCGGGTTTGCAAACATGCCAATGGCGCCTTGACCAATAGCAGCCGGGGTATTAGGCATGGTGCGGATAATGGCGGTGGGCTGTTGTAACCAGTCCTGCATTTGCGCTGTGGTGATGCCGGCGGCCACTGAGACCACCAGCGGTTGGGTGTGATGAATATTATCGCGAATTTCCGTCAAGGCGGTTTTCATGACCTGGGGTTTAACCGCCATCACCACCACATCCGGCCAGCCAAAATGCTCATTATTATCATCGAACACCTGAATGTTGTACTGTTTTCGGATGTATTCGCGCTGGTTATAATTGGGGTTGGTGGCTTTAATATGGGCTGTATTAAAGACTTTATTCAGTAAACCACTGATTAAGCTGGTGGCCATATTACCGGCGCCGATAAATCTGATTTGGGTATCCCGAATGGATTTCATGAGGCGCTCTGCGGCTCTTTGGGACACCATAATTCGACTTTAAAACCTTCCGGGTCAATAAACCAGCCAAAATCCCCATAATCCTCGGTTTCCACCTTACCCACTTGTCGGGCCCCGGCCTGCGTCACCTGATCCAGCATGGCTTGCACGTCATCAACAATAAAATTAAACATAAAACGTTGTCGGGTCGGGGCAAAATAATCGCTGTCATTTTTAAAGGCGCCCCAGACAGTCATATCGTCTGATTGGGCGTTTTGTGGTTTAAAAGAAGCGCAAAATGGCGCGTCTAATTCAAACCCCATATGTTCTTTATACCAGGTGGCCAGTTTTTCCGGGTTGTTGCATTTAAAAAACAGTCCACCGACACCTCTGACTTTATGCATTATTCTCTCGTTTTTTCAAAGCGCGGCATTGTAAATTTCATTCACCAGAATTGCAAACCGGACTGGCGTTCACTGTGATGAGTGATGGCTTGTTTAAGCACCGCTTTATTGGCATAAATAAAGACCGATGATTTGGCCCGTGTCATGCCGGTGTAAATAATCTCACGGCTCAATAAGCGGTTATTTTTATCCGCGGGTAATGGCATCATCACATGTTTGTATTCAGAGCCCTGACTTTTGTGCACAGTGATGGCAAAAGCGGTGGTTAATTCCGGTAATAAGGGCAATGCAAAAGATCGATACGTATCCTGACCGGGGAAAACGGCCTGCCAGCCCTGATTAGAACGAAGTATAACACCGATATCGCCATTGAACAGTTGCTTATCATAATCATTGCGTTGAATCATGACCACCTGACCATGAAAGTGACTTAGACCTGCATCAATCTGCCACTGGTGCTTGATCTGCTGGCAGAGGTGGCGGTTAATGAGCGCCTGACCGGCCATTCCCTGGTTAACCAGAGTCAGAATTTTTTGCCGGTTTATGTGCTGAAACACGCCCGCCAAGTCAGCCTGATAAGCAGCGATGTTGTCGGGATCAAAATGAAGACAGAACTGTAAACTTTTATGGTATTGCTCCAGATCTATGTGGTCTTTAAACCACGCCCATATCAGGGCCAAACCTGCCTTTGAATTATTGTGTTGTGGCATCCACATCACACCCTTTTTCGGCGCAGTGACTTTATCGTGTGACAATTGATTCAGATCAGGTTGATTGAAAAAGCCGTCAGCATCACCTATGCGGACACATTCACTGATGTTTTGGATGGATTTGACACTGCGATGAGACTGCCGCAATACGGTGCAAGTGTCTGCCAGTAAAGCCGATTGGCTGTCGTCAGTGGTAAATTCAATCGGTTCATCCACAAAAGGCGCCATCAATTCTGATAACACAGTTGCAAAGCCTTCACTGACCGTCAGGCTGTGGCTTTGTGGCGGCATTAAATCAGCCAGCACCGCGCCGGATTCCACCGAAGGCAACTGGAACTGGTCACCCACTAAAATAAGTCGGCAATTATCAGCCACCGCGGCCAGCAATTCCGTCATTAACTGCAAATCAACCATCGACACTTCATCAACCACAATGACCTGATACGGTAGTGTGTGCTGACTGTGAAACCGGTTGGGCTGATTGAATCGGCTGCTTTTACCAATCAGCCGATGGATGGTCTGTGCCTCTAAATTCTTGAGTGCATGGTCAGATTCGTTGCCAAGGCTATGATTTAAACCAAACTGTAAAGACTCAGTCATGCGATAGGCCGCGCGTCCGGTGGGTGCAGCCAGCGCCATGTCATCTGCTGATACACCCAGAGAATGCAAACATCGCAACAACGTAGAGACCATGGTGGTTTTACCGGTGCCCGGGCCACCTGAGACCAGACTAAACGGCTGAACAAGAGCGGTTATCACCGCCTGGATTTGCTCCTGATTTAAAGGATATTCCAGGGTTTTTAACACCGTTTCAAGGCTGGATTTGATGTCATCATTCGAATAACGCCGTTCCTGATCGCTATCAATCAATGATTTAATTTGCTGTTCTAAGCGTTGTTCCGCGTGATGATATTTTTCAAAATACAAATAAGGATGTTGGTAAACAAACACAGCTTGTTGTGCCAGCATTAAATCATTCATATCTAGATTTAACGTTGACCAGTCGGGTAATTTAAATTGTTTTTGGTGATGTTGAAAACGCTGCGAGTGCATATCAAGGCAGGAAGAGCCTCGATTAATTTCATCCACCAATAACAAGGCATACATCCAGAATTCATCCGGTAGTTTTAAGTTTTGCCAGGCGTGCTGACAATCATTCAGTAACTGTAGGTGTGCCAAATCAAGATTAAGTGCCTCGCTCAGCAAAGCATAATCCACATCCAGACCCGGCAGGCGTTGTTGCAGAAATTGTTTGTTGACATCAAATAAGCCCATCATTGGCTCCAATAAGCGTCGACAACTTCTGTTTAGTCTGTTTGTTCAGCGTCCTTAGGTCTTCGAAATCATGATAATAAATACCTTGTAAATCATCCGATCGACAATCAATCCCACGTGAAAATACGTAAATGGCACCTTTAAGCCGGGCATGAGGCACATTAAGATGCTGAAACCAGGCATCCACCGCAGCGGCATAAATCTGAAACTGTAAGTCATAATGGTGCTGCTTCATAACCGTTTCTTGTAAAACCTCCGGTGCATAGCCTTCGGCATTCAGGTTACTTTTCCAGTCCAGAATATAATAGTCATGGCCGCCCTGCCCATTTGCGATGCGAAACAGTAAATCGATGTAGCCTGTGAGGGTTTGTCCCAGGTGTTGCCAGTGAAAAGCCATTTCATGCCGCCGGTCCTCAGGACCTATCATGCCCAGGCTGTATCCATTGAGCATCGGCATGGGTTTTTTCAGGGTGTGCCACATCCAGAGCGCCATTTGTTGTCGGTAGTCTGCGGCTTCGGTTCTGTCAGGGTTAACCCGCTGAATGAGTTGATTGGGCAATTTAAATAATTGCATTTGTGCATCAATGACCGACATAATGGCCGTATCATTCCAGATCTCTGTTACCGTGTCGTGAGCCATCACAGCGGCAAAATCAACATGTTCAAACACACCATGCAGCACATGACCGGTGGTCACGCCACCTGGAATTAGCGGTACGTCTGCTTGCATCGAATCATCGCTGAGTGGTTCATCCGTTAAGGGGGTCGATTCGCCGAAATGACGCTGCGCTGTGTTATCGATGTCATTAATCAAACGATGACTCAGGGAAGAAAAGGAATGAATAAAACGGCTGCGGGCAGCCAGATGCGCCGGGCTTTGTGAAAAAGGTACTAATGGGGCGGTCTGTTTTTCAGGTAATGACATGGGTGAACCCGGCGGTTCAGCTGAAGCTGTACTTTTCGGACATTGACCTTGCTCAGTGGATAATGCCATGCAGCGATCAATATTTTCCACGATTAAGTGTCGATAATCATCAGACAATCTTGGGCTGTCTGCCGCCAGGTATGGCACAAAAACCTTATAAACAGCCCGGGTGATGGCCACGTAATATAACTGTTTAAATTCTTTGTGATTGGTCTCTTTTTGTAAGGCTTTGGATTGTTTGCTGATGTCATAAACCGTGCGCTGTTCTGTTTCACTGTAAAATTTATGAAAAGCCTTGTTGTCTTGCGGCGGTGTTAAACCATCAAAAATAAACACCACCGGAAACTCCAGACCTTTGGCACCATGCAGTGTCATCACTTTAACCGCCTGGTGATCAGTGTCCTGATCCTGATCATCCTCATCCTGCTCAGCCGCCGTCAGGCGTCGTTTTTTATAATGACGAAGCAGATCGGCGACGTCTGCGTTGTTTTGCATGGCGTAGCGACATAAGGTGTTGGCTATTTTTTGTAAATTAGCTAATTGTCGCGTGTTGTTGGATTTTAAAGCCCGTAACCGTGTGCCACTGCCTTCAATAAGCCAATCAAACAGCTCCACCCATTGTGCTGATTTAGCCCAGCTTAATAACTGCAGCCATTGTCGGTTCAGTGCTTGATCTTGTTGTTCTGTTAAGTGTCGAGGTTCGGTATACGCCTGGTTAAAAAACAAGGTACTTAAGGCATTGTGCACACGGGCTTTGTCATGGGGCTGATGCAAGGCACTGAGCATGACCTCAAACTGAATGGCTTCTGATTGCTGATACAACCCTTTGCTTTTTTGAATGCTGATTGGAATATGTTGAGCCTGGCAGACTTTTTTAATCACTTCACTGTCACTGTGGGCTCTTACTAAAATACAAATATCATCATAATTCAATACCTTAGACTTACCATCTGAAGTCATTTCTAGTCGGCCGAGTAAACGTGTTTTAATGACATCGGCAATCTGCTCAGCCAACTCCAGACGCCTTAAATCAGCCTTGTTATCAGGATCTAAAGGTATGTAACTAAATGCAGATAAGTTCGAGTTATCCTGCAGTAGTTGTGGTAAATCCGGATTTTTTTGGCGATCGGCGGCAGCCACTTCAATACTGTCTTTTGCATACCAATAACCTGGGCTGTCATCGTTTTGTTGCGCCGTAAAAAAGTGATTAAAGGATTCTATTAAAGGCACAATACTGCGGTAATTGGTGTTTAAGCGATAGCTTTTAGCACCAGCTTGCTGCATGCTTGTCCGGGCTTGATAATAGGTATTAACATCTGCACCACGAAAACCATAGATGGATTGTTTTGGATCACCAATCACCCATAACCGTTGTGATGCTTTATCGGCCGATAAAAACAGCCACTTGAATATATGCCACTGATAAGGATCGGTGTCCTGAAATTCATCAATCATGGCCACCGAGTATTGGCTGCGGATGGCATCACTTAATGCGCCGGTGTTTTGATTTTGTTCAGCCTGTAAAATATCATACAACTGTCTGATAATTCGGTCGAAGGTGACTTCGCCCTGTTCTGACAAATAATTGTTAACTGCCGTGTTTAAATAATCCAGACACATCTTAATGATGGCTGATTGGCGATAATACTGATAGGCTTTTATCTGATTAATCAGTTCAAAAACCTGTTCTAATTGCAAACAAATTTCCGGATATTCTTTTTTATTATGCTGCCATTGTTCATTTTCATAGGCTTTGGGCGCGCCTTTAAAAAAATATCCAAAACAATCCTTATCCCCCATGTCACCCATCACTTTAAGTAAATAATCAACTTTTTGTCGATGATGACTATCATTGTCGGACAACAGCGTCAACACGGGTTTGACTCGGTCTGTCCAATTATCTGAAATGGCTTTGTTAATTGCACCACCTTTATTGGTGTGCAATTGCATAAATTGATCCTTTAAGCCGTCAAGAGCTAACATGAGGGAAAACCCGCCCAAATCAGGTAACGGCTCAGGTTTCTGCGGATCAATGAGATCAAAATCGGGTTTTATTTGCCTGGCTAATCGTAAAACTGTGGTTTTTAATTTGGCCAGACTGTTTTTTGCATCTGCGGCTAAGTAATCATTAAAAGCGGCTTTGATTGTTTCATTATCCGGCCAGGTTCTGACATAGGCATTAAAACAGGTTTCTAAAACGCTGTCGCCGTTGACCAGTTCCTGATCAAAAATTTGCCCCGACTCAAAAGCAAACTCACGGCTCATGCGCTGACAAAAGCCGTGTATGGTGTAAATCGGCGCGGATTCAATCTGTTGTAAAGCTTTTTCAAAGCGCTTGCTTATCTTGTCAGACAAAGCACCTTGCTTTAAGCGTTGTTTTAACCGGATGCGAATTCTGGCTTTTAGTTCATTCGCGGCATTATCGGTAAATGTGGTAATCAGGATTTTATCCAAAGGCAGCCCTGCTTGTTCATCAGCCATTAAGCGCTCGACTAACGCCACCATGGTGTACGTTTTTCCGGTGCCTGCAGAGGCCTCAATCACCGCATGATGATTTAAATCAATGTCCTCGGCACTGTGAATAATTTGAAATAAATCGCTCATAACACTTCCCTGACATCAAGCTGATCCAGCACCGCAAAAAAGACCATAAACCGATCGCGATATTCCTTTAAAACATCCTGGCTCGGTGGATAATGCAGCAGATTCCTTATTTCATTATAAGTTGGTGAGTTTTTGTCGCCAAAAGACGCGTTTACTTCATCGGCATGTGCCAGGGCATGGCGGTAGTTGTTTTTCAAGCGGTCCAATAAATGGATCGGTAAATCTTTATAAGCAAAATATATCTGACTTTTAAACGGATACGATTTGTTGGGTTTATCCGGGTCTTTTTGATTAAATTTGAAAGATAAGTCGCTGTATAAACGTAAGGGCAAAAAGACATTATTTCCATCAATCATGTCATGACTCACTTGAGATAAATACGTTCGGATAATCTTTTGATCGATCAATTTTCGATTAAAGGTCCAGGACTTGACTTTATCTTGAAAAATCAGCCAGACCTGATGGCTTTCGGCCACCTCAACATCGTCATGCAAAATCAGCAAACACCATTCTAAAAACGCCTTACTCAACAATTCATAGCGTTTATTTTTATTGTCTCGACCGGCGCGAATAACCACTTGAGCCGCCACTTGCTGTTGTTTATTTTGTAACAGATGGGAAATCACTGCGGACAGTTGTAACCTTTGTCCATTGTGATCGTCCAATAAGACCGCTGGTAATTGTTGTGCCACATTGTCCTGACTAAAGGCAGAGCCAAAAACCAAATTTCCGATTAGAGGAAATAATTGTTTACTTTCAATTTCATTTTTAAGTGACTGATATTTTTTATTATTCTGAATTTCTTTTAAGGGTTCAATCGACGCGAACATTTGAAGCGGCACCCGACTTTGCTGCAAATAACGGTTGTATTGATCATCTAAAGCATCGGCTAAATCCTGTTTTTCTACACGATCGTTCGGTGATAGATTTAAATCAGCTGCCACAGAGCTGTTTAAAATCTGATGTTTGTCTAAAGGATTTATGCGCAAGGGTTCATCACTGATTAAATCGCTGTCTTCAATTCGGTTCAGAACCCCGCCTTGTTGGGCAAAAACAGCTTCTGTAGGATTGATTAGATAGGCATTTAATTCTGCAATCGTTAATTCAACCAGTGGCTCAGCAGCGGATTCACCCTTTGTCAATGCGTCCGGGCGCTCGGTTTCATACATTTGGTTCAAGCCATCGAGCTCAGCCTGCTGTTCGGCTGATAATGCCGATAAATCTGTTTGTGACCAGGGCTTGTCGGGTGCTATCTGCCAGCGATAGAACACATAATCACTGAACTGGTGGTTTTGTACAAAAGACACCTCATCACGCTGCGCTTGTAATTTAAAATGATCGACGGGTGAAAGTGGCAGTTGAATCAATGGCAGTGATTGAGGGCTGTGCTGTTCAAACCAGTCCATGACATCATTGACCACCACGCTGGGCGACAAGACATCCCCTGTTTTCGCATCTCGTCCCACATAGGATAAAAATAACTGTTGCCGGCTGCTCATCAGCGTTTCTAAAAACAGGTACTTATTATTTTCAACCTGATTGATGTCGCCAATACGACGCGAATACGCCGCCAGATCGAGGGTGTTATGGCGGATTTGACCCGGAAACTGAGCTTCACCTAAACCCAGCACATAGGTTATTTTAAACGGCACCGGTCGCATCGGCTGCAAAGCAACGCACACCACACCGCCGGATAAATAGCGACCCCGACCGGCATCCAAATTAGCCAGTCGGGACATAAGATACTGTTTTATGTCCTCATAGCTCAATACTAAATCCGGATGTTTATCTGCCAATTGTTGTAAATCGCGGCTCACCGAAAGCGCCACTGATTGTTCTTGTTGATAATCCTCCGGGATGGCGATGAAGGTGTCGAGCACATTCTGTAAATGCTGTTGCCACACACGGCCGGTGAACTGCTGTTTAAGCAAGGTTTTCTGAGCATTTAATTCGGTCATCACCACCGACAAGCGCCCTATTTCATGACTGCTCAATGTGCTGCTATCGGCCTGAGATTGAGCCAATGATAGATGTAAACGCTGCAGCCCCTGCTGCCATGTGAACAGCCGGCTGGTTTCTAATTGTGGTGACTCATAGAGCCTGTTAAAGCCACGAAAAATGCCTAAATCAACTGCAGTTTTCTGCCAGGCTTCAATTTCACTTGTATGGCTGTCCAATGCAGCCATCACACAGGGATTGGCCAACAAGGTAAAGGCCTCATCGCGAATAAAATCCGATTCTAATACCCTCAATAGCTGACTGACTGCACCGGCATACAAACTTTCCTCGCTGGCATTGGAATCACTGATGCTGTAACGTAAAGGGCTCTTCACATGGCGGTTTAAACGTTCGAACACCTGCTCGATAACATAGCGATAGCTTGACATATCGCTCACCAGAACCGCGATATCGGTTAATTGCAGGGATGAATCTTTATTGAGCTCATACAAAATGCTGTTATAAACCTGGCTTACTTCGACTTCGATCGATGGGGCGACGGCCAGATGGACGGTGTGCCTTAAATCCCGTAGTGTATCATCACCCGGAATCCGATTTAACACACTGTGTTGTAAGGCGTGTAAGCTGGATTCGGGCGAACTGAATACATCGTTATCTTCGTCTAACAAGTGATCTTGATAGGCAATACCACTGTGAACGGCGTCATTTTCTAGATCACTTAACAGCCGCAGTGTTTCTCGTCCGGGTTTACCCCAGGCTTTTAATAACGGGTTTTCAAAATCATCCAGGCCGCCTTCCAAATCAAAAAACTGCTCACCTTGAAATTGACCGGTGCCTTGGGTTTTATCAGGGTTAATGACCTCTCCATTGGCATCGGTAACGGTTAAATCAAGCTGCCGAATCGATTGACGCCAGGTCATTTCCGATTCTGTCTCTAAATCCAGCCAAAATTCACGGCAAACGTTAAAATGATAAATAAACACCGGATAATGCCGTGCCAATAACAGAATGATATGCCGATGCAATGGACTTAAACGTGAGGGTACAAATAAATATAAAGGCTGCGTTTGGATTGGATTATTAAGATCCAGGTTTCGCAACATTCCGCTTAAAGTGACGCCTTGATTCGGGTGTTGAAACAAACTTAGATAAACAGCGCGCTGAGCGGCTTCAATGTCTTTTAATCGCTGGTTTTGGCTGTCTTTAAAGAACAGGCGATCAGACAACCAGGCATTAATCATTTCGGGACGTGACAACTCATAGTCAATAAATAAAAGAGCCAACTGTTGCGCTAATTGCCAGCGTTTTTGACTCACCAGCGTCGGATTTTCCTGACTCAGGACATATTCAAATAATGGTGATAAAACCGGATCACCCTGGTTATCTTCATCATTTAAAAAGCCCCATATAGCCAATTCAACGTCTTCAACTTTAAACAAAGGGGCTGATTGAGCTAATGGCTGAGCGGCGTTTAAAGCCGCATATAAACCACTTTCTAAAAATGGAAATTCCAGATTGGCGGCAATGCCGTTAATATCTGTTAAACGTCGATTCAGGTATTTTTGGATATGACCATTGGGAACAACAATATTGAGTGGTTTCAGCGGATTGTGCTGTTGTTGGTAATACAACTGAATGTCATGATTTAAAACTTCAACCAATCGCTCAATTCGGGCACTGTAATAAATATTGATGCAACCGTAATCAGACATGATTGTTGTTGCTTAAAATCGATAAATGAAAAAGCTGATTAATCACTTAAAAACACGATCTGATTACGGCCTTTCTTTTTGGCATCATATAAAGCGCCGTCCAGGCGGTTCAACCATTGGATCAAGGGCTCACCCTCAAAGCGACTTCCGACAGCCATCGATAAAGTCAGTTGGTGCTTTTTGGCCAGCGGACTGTCGGCAAATTTTTGATGGATATGATGTGATAATCGACACACTTCTTGCCATTCCAAACGGCGCGTCAAAACAACAAATTCATCACCGCCCATTCTGTACAGTCGCAGCTGTGGATTTAGTAATTGATGGATTAAGTCAGAGGCTAATTTAAGCACCAAATCACCTTCCACATGTCCCAGACGATCATTGACATTTTTAAAGTTATCCAAATCTATAAAAATAGCGGTCATTGAATCACCAGACGCCTTGAGTCGTTTTAAATCCTCATAAAAAGCCCGTCTGTTATGGACCTTAGTCATCACATCCTGACGCGAAATCTTCCTTAAATTTTCATTTTGTTGTTTCATTTTAAAGGCATATAAAACACAAAATAAGCTGGTGACAATTAAAGTGGAAGAAATCAAGACAATTTCAATAAGCGGGGCATCCAAAATCTGTGCCGCCAGAATAACCAGCCCAAGAGTCCAGAGAATAATGGCATGTAGTGGAGGCAGTAAATAAAAAACCAGAGCCACGGCCGGATAGGCCCATAAAATTTGATCCAATCCTTTAAAAGCCACGGTCAGTTCCACACCAATAACAGCCAGTATAGAAACATAATAACTGGCCAGCCGGGTATTTCCGCTGTGTAAATGATAGATAAAAATGGCAACAGAAACCGACACCAGAGACCAGTCTAAAATCATCATGACATATTCTTCGCGCCACATCCGATAAAGACCCAATAAACCGACAGCAATAATGTATATCCCTATCAGACTTAGAACGATGAAATCTTGTTCTGATCTTTTGACTTTTCCTTGCACAGCTTGTCCTCTTTTTGACATGATGGTTAGCAATTATAGCAAGCTAATGTAGTAACCAACAACAAAACAGGTCGCCCTTTTGACGGGAAGCGACCTGATTTTACGCATCAGCGATAATCTTGATAAGACTTTTCCTCAATCAGCTGAGAACCGGTCATTAAATTAATCTGCTTTTTAATGGCCGCCCGGTCATCGTTCTCAAAATACACACTTCGCGCCAGTTGGATAAAAGCATCATCAAACTCACGATTCTTTTCCTTAATTCGGATATCGTCTTCAATCGCCCACAGTCGAAGATTGACTTTCTTCAAAGCCTGTTTTTGTTTCTCCACCTCGTCGCTGAGTATATTTTCCTGTTCACATATGGATTTCAGTAAAGACAGTTCATGCTGAACATTTTTTAATTTTTCGGGGTCATTTATCTTCTCTTGTTTAATTTCCAAAATCGTGACTTTGTCTAACAACTCTCCGACTGATATTGGGGTGCTCACTAAACTCACATTATTCTCCTTTGATTTAATAGTCACATTATAAACAATTCACAATGCTGATATAACGTTAACCGATCTTTTTGCAGGGTTGTCATATTGACTTTTGCCGGCTATCGTGGTTTTATGATTTAGCAATTAATACCGTAGGTCATTATAATAACAAGCTTACCCCAACAAAAATACATTCGCCTATTATGGATACCTGTCATCTGGTGGTTTGTAACCAGCCCCTGGCAACACGTTAGCCAGTGGGACTATATTCAGAAACGTGGTACGCTCCGTTATGGCACTCAAATTTCGTTACTTTCTTATTTTGAAGATGCGCAATCAAAAGCCGGTTATGAGTATCAAATTTTGTCCGCATTTTGTGCTGCCAACCAACTTAAACTCGAGGTGCTTGTTTATGACAACAATGGCCCATTATTTGAAGATTTAGCGAGTGGTCACATTGATGTGGCCGGTGGTCATTTGACCGTTACCAAAGATCGCTTACAGCGGTTTAAATTTACCCAGCCCATTAATAATACGTCCGTGTCTTTGGTGACTCATTATGAATACCGAGACATCGAACAATTGTCCGAACTCAATGGCGCCAGAGGTTTTTTATTAAAGGGCAGTAGTTATGTTGATTATTTAACTCAATTTAATGCACAGCAACAAAAAAACATCACCATTAGTGACGATCATTCTTTGTTTGATATAATTCGTGAAATTAATTCAAAAAATATTGACTTCACTTTGGGCGACAGCGAAATCATCACCATTTACCAAAACTTTATTCCTGGTTTATACACCCCTGTACAGGTTTCAAATAATCAAAAAGTGGCCCTAATGACCCACCACAATCAATCCACGGTACTCTTAGAAAAACTCAATCAATTTATCGTTGATAAAGCGCAAAGTGGCTTGTTTGAGACCTTTAAAGAACAATTGCTGAGCTATATTCCGGACATCGACACAGCGAATACAGTCACATTTTTTAAAAAATTACAAACCGTGTGGCCTGAAGTTAGAGACTGGGTTTATGCGGTGGCTAAAGCCCTGGACTTTGATCCCATGTTGCTGGCGGCCATCAGCTACCAGGAATCGCATTGGGATGTGGATGCCACCTCCATCACCGGTGTCAAAGGACTTATGATGCTGACACGATATACGGCCAAAGAAATGGGGGTCACAGATCGCACGGATCCAATTCAAAGTTTACAAGGCGGTGTTAAATATTTCAGAACAATGAAAAATAAACTACCCGAACGAATTCGAGACACGGACCGCACTAAATTGGCACTGGCAGCTTACAATATGGGTTATGGACATCTTGAAGATGCCCGAATTTTAACGCAGCGCAATGGCAAGAACCCCGATTTATGGTCAGACGTGAAAAACTACTTACCGCAACTCAACAATCCGGACGTGGCCAATACCTTAAAACATGGCACGGCAGATGGTAAAACAGCCCGAACTTATGTGGAAAATATCATGATTTTTCGTAAATTAATGGCCTGGCAACAACAAAAAGATAAAAATTAATTGACAGATTTGATGAGACAGATTCGTTATAAATACAGATAGCCTATATTTTTTGTGAGGCAGTACTCAATTTTACGTATAATTAAGCCCATGAGCTCACAATAATTTGTGGTTATGAAAACAGAACAGTATGATTTAAAAAAAACCACTGCACGACCATGAATCGAGCACATATTCCATACCCTAAAATTTTATGAATTATCAGTTGGCCCATAACAGCCATGAAGGCATTAAAAGAAGCCATAATGAAGACACCTATGGTATTGATGCCGATCATCATATTTTCCTGGTCGCCGATGGCATGGGCGGTCATGACCATGGCGAAATTGCCAGTGCACTGGCGCGTGACTACATTATGGATGGATTAATAAAGGATAAAAGCTTGACTGAAACCATTCATAACGCCAATGATGCCATCATTGCCTGCTCCCTGGAAAAGGAAAGCCAATTACCCATGGGCACTACGGTGGCCATTTTACAATTCATTGAGCACCAATGTTTTTGTGCCTGGGTGGGTGATTCCAGAATATATCGATACCGTGATGGCCAGTTGACAGCCATCAGTTCAGATCATTCTTACGTGCAGGAATTGGTGGATCAACAGCTTATCACCAGCGACCAGGCCCGCAGCCATCCACACCGGAATGTCGTCACCCAGGCTCTGGGTGTTACCGACAACAGTGAATTAAAAATTGCTCAAGTCACTGACAACTGGCAGGCGGGCGATAAATTTCTGATTTGTAGCGATGGTTTAACCGAAGAAGTGGAAGATGCTGATATTGAAAACATTCTCAGTCAGGAACTGGCGCCCAAAGAATTGTGTGACCAGTTAATGATTAAAGCCCTTGAAAATGGGGGTTCTGATAACATTACGGCCATCGTTGTGTCATTGCAATAGTCCATTAAACAGCATAACGAACACCATAAATATGCGCTTTTTGACAACCTGTCACCGAACGTAAATCTGTTTTTTCACCGTTACAATAACGTGCCGCTAACCAGGCCATCAGCAGGGCCTCAATATCATCCGGAGAAATATCATGCTGTTCACTGCTCAGCACCTGACAGTCTATACACGCCCGTAAACAACTCATCAACAATTGATTGTGTACGCCACCGCCCACCACAATGAGTTGGTGTAAGTTCTCCTGGCTGTTGCTGACAGCTTGTTTAACAGATTGAACCACCAATTCAACCAAGGTGCGTTGCACATCAGCGGCCGTGATTTTATGATCCGTTAAATAAGAGGCCAACCAATCCTGATTAAAGTATTCACGACCGGTGCTTTTCGGTGGTTTTTGCTTAAAATATGGGTCTGATAAAAATTTTTTAAGCAAAGCCTGGTCGACCTGGCCGGTTTGTCCCCATTGCCCGTCTTTGTCATAATCCTGGCCGGTATGAATAGCACACCATTCATCCAATAAGCAATTGGCCGGCCCCACATCAAAACCCAGTAACTGCGCATTAATCAGCGTTAAATTGGCAATGCCCCCTAAGTTCAGCACACCGATGGTTTTGCCCGACTGTTTAAACAGCGTTTCATGGAGCGCCGGTGCCAGCGGCGCGCCCTGCCCGCCATAGGCCATATCGGTGCGCCTGAAATCACTGATGACCGGTAAGCCGGTTTGAGCGGCCACCCAGGCAGGATGACCTAACTGTAAACTATTCGGGGTCTTATAATCAGGTAAATGGGCAATGGTTTGACCATGCAAGCCTATGGCTGCAATGGATTTTTTATCCAGTTGGTTTTTTTCAATAAATTGATTGATGGCATCACAATAAGCCTGACCTATATCGGCATCCAAACGTGCCATATCACAGGCTGTCAGGGCTTTATTTTGAATAACAGCCAGTATCCGGGATTTCAGCTTTTGATCAAACCTGAAAAAATCACTGGCAAGTAATCTCAGCGGCTTGTCTTCAATTAAAACCAAATCAATCCCATCGGCTGAGGTGCCGGACATGATGCCAATCGTTTTCACTCGATCTGGGCGATTAGACCATTATTGATGTTGTGTAATTGTCCCAGGATTGGACTGGCATATTGCTGAAAGTCTGCCATTTTATGTTTAGGCAATGGTTCTGCTTTGGGTAAATCAACGGTTCTGGGGTTGCGATGAACACCATTATAAATAAATTCATAATGCAGGTGTGGCGCCGTGGATAGGCCGGTTGAACCCACATAACCAATGGTTTGTTTTTGTTTCACGCGCTGACCTTTTTTAACAGCTCTTTTAGTAAAATGGAGGTATTTAGTGACAATGCCATTGGGGTGTTGAATAAACACATGGTGGCCGTTGTACTTATTGTAGGCAGATCGGATCACCTTACCACCACCGGCAGCATAAACCGGCGTGCCTTTGGGCGCCCGGTAATCAATGCCTCGATGGGCTTTAACCCGTTTGGTAATGGGATGTAGTCGGTTTGGATTGAAATTTGAACTGATGTAGGAAAAATTCAGTGGCGCCCGTAAAAAGGCTTTTTTCATACTGCGGCCATTGGGCGCATAATATTGTGGCTCATTGTCTCCTGCATCATACAAAACAGCCTCAAAGTGGCGATCCTGATTGGTAAAACTGGCAGCCAGAATGCGACCATCGGTCAAAAACTCACCTTCTTTATAAACTTTTTCATAGATGAGACTAAACTGGTCACCGGCCCTGATTTCTAACACAAAGTCAATGTCCCAGCTAAAGATGTTGGCCAGATCCATAATCATTTTATCGCTTAATCCGGCTTTTTTACCGGCCGTAAAAACTGAATGCTGAATCACACCATGAGTGCTGACTAAGCGTACCTGCTGTTCCTGAGTCACCATTTCAGTGGATATTTGCCCCATGTCATAATGAATCAGCAACGTTTTAAATTCAGATACCTGATAAGACAGGCCGGCCAATTCACCGTCATGGTTCATTTTAAAAGTAAGCGTATTGCCCGGCATAACTTTCGTTAACAAGCGACTGTCTTCATTAAAGTGAGCTATAGACAGTAATAATCCCTGAGACAAACCCAAATCGGTAAAAATACCGGACAAGGTTTCGCCTTTTTTGACCACACGGTGTATGGTTTTTAACTGTTCTGTGCCGATGAGTCCGTTTTCAGAAAAGCTCATCAGCGGCGTGGTCGGAATCGGTAATTCGTTATAAACAGGACGACTGTCTACATGGGCATCAGCACCCACGGATAAAATATCAAAAATAGCAAAGATAACAAAAGCGGACATTGTCACTACAAACAATGATTTTTTAGCCATCAGATGCTTTTTCAAAGATTGAATGGGTGTAGACTGTTTATTAACAGTCCCATGCGATTTGTTAGGAACGGCTTGGGGTTTAATAAGCTATTCTCCGGTGAGTTGACGTTTAGACTGGATTATAGAGTATTTTTTGACCCATTACCTCAATTAAGGTTCTCATTTTCGTGTGCTTTTTGTAGAATTAACCCCTTTTTAACGATTCAATTAATCATGTCCATACAAGACAGCCTGGAATTAATTTGCCGTGGCACAGAAGAAGTTATAAAACTCGATGAGTTAAAACAAAAACTGACCTCAGGTCGTAAGCTTAAAATTAAAGCGGGTTTCGACCCCACAGCCCCTGATTTGCATGTGGGTCACACGGTATTAATTAACAAAATGCGTCAGTTTCAGGATTTAGGTCATGAAGTCATTTTTCTGATTGGTGATTTTACCGGCATGATTGGTGATCCCAGTGGTAAAAGCGTTACCCGCAAGGCATTATCACGTGAACAGGTGCTAGAAAACGCCCAAACTTACCAGCAGCAAATTTATAAAATTCTGGATAAAGATAAAACCACCATTGCCTTCAATTCTCAATGGTTTAATGACATGTCAGCCGCTGACATGATTGAATTGTCAGCACAATACAATGTCGCCAGAATGCTGGAGCGTGACGATTTTAATAAACGCTATAAATCCGGCCAGTCGATTGCCATTCATGAGTTTATGTATCCACTGGTACAAGGTTATGATTCGGTGGCTTTAAAAGCAGACGTTGAACTGGGTGGCACCGATCAGAAGTTTAATCTACTGGTGGGTCGCCAGTTACAAACTCAGGCGGGTCAGGAACCACAAGTGGTGATTACCGTGCCTTTGTTAGAAGGTCTCGATGGTGTACAGAAAATGTCGAAATCACTGGACAATTACATTGGTATTGATGAAAAACCGGATGTGATGTTTGGTAAAATCATGTCGATTTCAGATGAATTAATGTGGCGGTATTTCGATTTATTAAGTTTCAAAAGTAATCAGGATTTAGCCGCTTTAAAATCAGACGTCGAACAAGGCAAAAACCCGCGCGATGCAAAATTTGAACTGGCCTTAGAAATTATCGAGCGTTTTCACGATAAGCAGGCCGCTGATGCTGCTTTGGCTAACTTTAAAGCGCAGTTTCAAAAAGGCGCCATTCCAGAAGATATACCGCAGCTTAAGATTAGCACTGACGCCGAAGAAATGGGGATTGCCCATATTTTAAAACATGCCGGCTTATGCCCCAGTACATCCGAAGCCATTCGCATGGTCAAACAAGGCGCAGTAAAGCTGAATGGTGAAAAAATAGCAGACCCTAAACAAATGTTTGCAGCCGGAACCCAGGGCGTTTTTCAGGTGGGTAAACGTAAATTTGCTGATATCACTTTGACGTGAGGCATAAAAAACCCGGCCAATGACCGGGTTTTTGTACTTAAGAATCGGATTTTTTAAAAATCATAGACTAAATTGGCTGACACCAATGAGTCGTATGAAGTCTTGCCCGGTGCCGGATCTGTGTTGTAACGGTATTGGTGAGCCAACTTGACTGAAAATTGACCATTGACTTTAAATTTTAAACCTAAGTCATTCTGCATAAAGGTATTATCGGAGCCGGATTCGACTAATAATACTTCAGTCAATTTCATGGTTTCTGTTAAAGCACGCATGTAATTTAATTTACCAACAGCCACCGTTCCGGTGTTTTCGGTGCGATCAACATCCAGTGCTTCAATTTTATAACCGGCACCAATTTCAGTTGAGAATTTATAATCCTCGGTATCGGCAAATTGATGACCCCAACCAAATGATGTGGTGATGGTGTAATCAAACCCTGAAAAATTATCTTTATCATAACGGGTGTTGTTATAAATATAATCATCATCATCAAATTTATACCCGTTGCGGGTGCTCAGGGTGTATCGTTCAGCGGTGTCTTCTCCATCACTGGATGCTCTGACCACATCCAGGTTTACGTTATTAACCCACTTGTTTGATTCGCGTTCGAGCAGTAAACCAGCAGTCAAACTTTCATTATCAGAATTTCCCGACGTCATGGAAAAACCCAATTGCCCGGAGCCTGACCATTCACCGCTATTGGTGTCTTCCTCAGCAGCCATCACCGGGAATATAAAGACCGTGGCCGTTATAAATAACAGTGTTTGAAATTGAATTCGCATAAATGTTCCCTGATTGAAAAAGGTTTTATTTAATGCTTTTATGACATTTTTCAATGAATTGACCGAAAAAAAAGTGATGAAATGTTAAAATAGCTGACTGTTTTCATGAAAGATACAAATAATGACTGAAACATTACCCAATCGATTAATGACTGAATTTGATCGTTTTTTAAAGGTGATTAATCACGTCAGTGATCATTCTGATAAACACCCGGGCCAAGCCATTGAAAAACCTGATTTAAATGATCAGCAAAAACAACATGTCGGCGGTTTAATGCGTATAAACCACACCGGTGAGGTGTGTGCCCAGGCCCTTTATAACGGGCAGGCATTGTGGGCTAAAGACCCCCAGACCCATGACCATTTGCGGCAGGCCGCGGCAGAAGAACATGATCATTTAAACTGGTGTCAGATTCGCCTGGATGAATTGGGTGAATCAGTCAGTAAAAGCAATGTTTTTTGGTATGCCCATTCATTTGCCATTGGCAGTGTCGCGGCTTTTTTTGGTGATGCGGTGAGTTATGGCTTTGTGATTGAAACTGAACGCCAGGTGGAAAGTCATCTACAAGACCACATTGACGATATTGGTGAACAAGATCCACGTTCGGCAGCCATCTTAAAGCAGATGCAATTAGACGAAATAAGACACGGTGAAAATGCCAAAGACGCCGGTGGTATTGAACTGCCCCAACCTGTTAAGGTATTAATGACAGGCCTTTCCCAATTAATGAAATTTGTGAGTTATAGAGTATGAATAGAGAATCCATGGAGTTTGATGTTGTTATTGTGGGTGGCGGACCGGCCGGATTGGCCACAGCCTGTCGCCTGGCTCAATTATCACAGGAACAAAACAAGGATTGGCAAATAGCCCTGGTAGAGAAAGGTTCTGAAATCGGTGCCCATATCATGTCAGGTGCTGTGATTGAGACCGAAGCCTTAAGTGAGCTGTTTCCCGATTGGAAAAACATGGGTGCGCCGGTTAACACCGAAGTGACTGATGATACCTTTTATTATTTAAGAGACACCGACAAAGCCACAAAAATTCCCGGCCTGTTTATTCCCAAACCCATGCGCAACCATGGCAATTACATTATTTCACTGGGTCAACTGTGTCGCTGGCTGGGTGAACAAGCCGAAAATTTAGGGGTCAATATTTTCCCGGGTTTTCCGGCCGCTGAACTGATTTATGACGATGATGGTGCCGTTAAAGGTATCATCACCGGTGACATGGGGATTGGCCAGGATGGTGAACCGAAAGACAGTTTTGAGCCGGGTTATGAATTACTCGCCAAACAAACCATTTTCGCTGAAGGTTGTCGCGGCTCATTAGGCAAGCAACTTAAACAGCAGTTTGACCTGGAAAAAGACTGCGATCCGCAGCACTATGGTTTAGGATTTAAAGAAATCTGGCAGATAGATGAATCGTTGTCCAAGCCCGGTGAAGTGGTTCATACATTGGGCTGGCCGCTTGATAATCACACCGAAGGGGGTGGGTTTTTATATCATTCCGCCAAAGGACAGGTATCACTTGGTTTTGTGGTGGCTTTAAATTATAAAAACCCCTATTTCAGTCCATTTCAGACTTTTCAGCAGTGGAAATTAAATCCGGTCATAAAAAACCTGCTTAAAAACGGCAAGCGCATTTCTTACGGTGCCCGTGCCTTAAATAAAGGTGGTTTTCAATCTTTGCCGAAACTCACTTTTCCAGGCGGTCTGTTGGTGGGTTGCGACGCCGGATTTTTAAATCCGGTTAAAATTAAAGGCACCCACACCGCTTTGAAATCGGGGATTATTGCCGCAGAGACACTGGCCAAACATTTACTCACCACTGAACCCAATTCTGAACTGACTTTATACGGCGAAGAGATTAAACGCTCCAGCATCTACAATGAATTGAAAAAATCACGAAACTTTGAACCGGCTTTAAACAAATTAGGCACTTTCTGGGGCGCGGCCTTTACTTACATTGATCAAAACATCATGCAGGGTCACATGCCTTTTACCTGGCGCATGCAACGACCGGATTATGCCAGTTATCAACCGGCCGCTGAAAGCACAGCC
Source organism: uncultured Marinicella sp. (assembly GCA_947502925.1). Taxonomy (GTDB): domain Bacteria; phylum Pseudomonadota; class Gammaproteobacteria; order Xanthomonadales; family Marinicellaceae; genus Marinicella. The sequence continues at coordinate 236,722 of CANNBS010000002.1, forward strand.
ATTGAATACCCCAAACCAGATGGTGAAATCACCTTTGATCGATTGTCTTCGGTGTTTTTATCGAGCACCAATCATGAAGAAGACCAACCTAGCCATATTAAACTCAAAGATGCCGATATTCCCATTCAGGTCAATTTACCGGAATGGGCAGAACCGGCTCAGCGCTATTGCCCGGCGGCGGTATTCGAGGTGGTGGAAGAGTCCGGTGAGCAGAAGTTTCGGATCAATTTTCAGAATTGTGTTCACTGTAAAACCTGCGATATTAACGACCCTTCTCAAAACATCGTATGGACCACACCGGAAGGCGGTGGGGGGCCAAATTACTCGAATATGTAGCGTTTTTGGCGGAATTAGCTATTAAAACCGCTTTTTTAATTGACATAAAGAGGATATCACGTATAGAATCCATTTTGCTCGAAGACTCGCCTGATTACATTTTCTATCAAAGCTTTATCTTCAAAACATTGACCAGTGGGTGGCAATCCGTCGAATATGAGAGCATTTTTAATTTTTAATATTTAGAGTAAATTTATGTCAGAAAAAGTAACAGGTACCGTCAAGTGGTTTGACGAGTCAAAAGGTTTTGGTTTTATTCAACAAGAATCCGGTTCGGACGTATTTGCACATTACAGTGCAATTTCAAACGACGGTGACGGTTTTAGAACTTTAAAAGAAGGCCAACAAGTTGAATTCAACATCACCCAAGGTCAAAAAGGCCCACAGGCCGAGAACATTGTTGCTTTATAATTAAAGCTTCAACAAAACAAAAAAAGCGGACATCAGGTCCGCTTTTTTTTTGCCTGCTATTTATTTGGCTAAACGAAAAACACACTTAACACAGCCACAGTTAAAGCCGTTACCGCCACCGGTATGCCCAGTGACACCATGGCAATGTCTTTATAGGACTGTTTATGAGACAAGCCACAAATGGTTAATAAAGTTATCACCGCGCCATTATGGGGCAGCGAATCAAAACCGCCTGAAGCCATCGACGCCAATCGGTGCATCCACTCAGGATTAATACCAAATTGTGCGGCCATTTCAGCATACGTCGAACCCAAAGCTTCCAGCGCAATGGTTAAGCCGCCGGATGCTGATCCGGTAATACCGGCCAACACATTCACTGCCACCACTTCAGAAATCAATGGGTTATTCGGTGAAATATTCACCACCGCATCTTTAACCAATGTAAACGCAGCCAATGAAGCAATGGTGGCACCATAACCCACTTCTGAAGCGGTATTAAACGTCGGTAACATGGAGCCAATGGCGCCCTTGGTTAAACTGGTGTTAACATTGCGCAAACGGTTCCAGTTAAAAGCCACCACCGATAATATCGCTAAAATTAACGCAATAATCATCGACCAGATTGACACCAGTTTATCCGGATCAATAAAACCAAATTTAGCGGTATTCAAATAATCGGTATCCCAGGTGGGAATGACCATTTTTTGTAGCACAAAGTTTGACAAAACCACAATCGCCACCGGAATCAAGGCAACCACAATACCCGGTAAGCGCTGATTGAGTTCATCATCAATAACCGGCTCCTGACTATGGTTTTGACCATAACCCTCACTTTTAAATTTATTCACGCGACGATTAATCCACCAGATGCCGGTCAACATAATGGTAAAACCCGCCATCAGACCCACGATTGGGGCTGCATACATATCTGTGCCGAAATAACTGACAGGAATGATGTTGTGAATTTGAGAGGTGCCCGGAAGTGCCGTCATACTAAAGGTAAAAGCACCCAGTGCAATCGACGCGGGCACAAAACGCTTGGGCATATCGGCTTCTTTAAACAAAGCCGCTGCCAACGGATAAACCGCAAACGCCACAACAAACACCGATACACCACCATAAGTTAACAAACCGCAGGAAGCCACAATGGCAAACACTGAATGATGCTGGCCGAGTTTATTGATAATGGTCTGGGCTATGGCTTTAGCAGAACCTGAATCTTCCATTAATTTTCCAAAGATGGCACCCAATAGGAAAATCGGGAAATACTTAATGGCAAAACCACCCATTTTGACCATAAAAACTTGCGTATAAATTCCCAGCATCTGGGTGCCCTCACCGGCCAATACCACTGCCAACATGGCCAACACCGGCGCCAGAATAATGACACTGATGCCACGATACGCCAGGTACATCAACAAACCTAAGGACAATAAAATGCCTAAAACACCCAACATAAAACTGCTTCCCCTTATTTATTTAATTTAACTGAATATGCCACGATTTCATAACGCTCAGGTGCCAGTTCGCCGGCTCCCTCAGCGCTCAGATGAGCGCGCTTTTCTTGGCTGTCTTGCACTAATTTTAAGTGTCCATAGACTTGTGCCTGTCCTTGTGTATCTTTGGGAATAAAGAAACTGTGCTGGTTAAAATCAACCCGGGCGAATTCATCGCTATCACTTAAAACCATCCAACAACCCATGGTTTGACAAACCTTGGTGATACGGCCTGACATGATAAATCGACCATTTTCATAGCGCTCGGGTGTTTCCAGAACATTAGCCAGTTGGTAATCTTTATCTTCATTTTTTGGCCAGCTGTCACCGTAAACAGGTGAACCCTCAACGTGTTCAGTAATAACCGGCACACCCTCATGAGATTGATCGGTTGAATCGGCAGTATCTGCTTGTAATTCATTCAGCGCTTTTATAACTTTTGCCACATGGGTATCAGGATCCACTTCTTCAAAATGCCTCGCAATCATGCCCTCGGGATTAACAATAAAGGTCTGACGTTTGGCATAGCTGAAAAAGGCCGCGCCACCATCAACACCATAAGCCCGTGACATCACTTTGTCGCTGTCCACCAATAAATTAAACGGTAAATCATGTTCTGCAATAAATTTTCGGTGGGATTCTGCATCATCCAGAGAAATGCCTAACACCTCGGTGTTCATGGCTTTCAGCTTTTTATAGTTATCCTTAAATGCATTGGCTTCAACGGTACAGCCTGAGGTGCCATCCTTGGGATAGAAATACAACACCAACCATTGACCCTGATAATCAGCCAGTTGGTGCGCCTGACCGTTTTGGTCCTTTAAATTAAACACCGGAGCGGGTTGTCCTTGCATACTGTCGGCAACCGCCATAAAATTCAACATCATTAGCAGTAAGGCGATAAGGCTTTTGTTTACCATAGTCATGTCTCTTTCATCTAAAAACGAATGATTCTAACAAAATCACCCGCTTAAAAAACAAATAAATTTAATATGTATCAAAAAATATTACCCGAAGGTGCCAGGGTACTGGTGGAACAGCAAGAGATTGAACAAGCCACGGCACAGATTGCCAGCGAAATTAATCAAGACTATGCCGATAAAGACGTGGCCTTTTTAACCATCATGAATGGCGGCATGATTTTTGCCTCTGAATTGGGTTTGCGATTAAATATCAACATGGAAATGGACTACCTGCAATTATCGCGTTACGGTAAAAGCACCACCGGTGGCCAGCTGGTGTGGAAATATCAGCCTGAAATTCATTTGCAGAACAAGCATGTTATTTTATGTGATGATATTTATGATCAGGGCCACACCCTCAAAGCGGCGCATGACTGGTGTTTGCGCAAAGGCGCCACCTCGGTCAAATCTGTTGTGTTGGTGTACAAAAAACATGACCGTGGCTATGCCGACTATCAACCGGAGTACACCGCCTTAAAAATTGATGATCATTATATTTTTGGCTATGGCATGGATTTAGAGGAACGCCTGCGTCATTTACCCGGTATTTATTACTTACCTGATGCCTGATTTAAATCAATTAATCAAGGCGGCCCAACAGGCCATGCAACGCGCTTACGCCCCCTACTCTCAGTTTAAAGTCGGGGCCGCCATCGTCGATAACCGGGGTGATATTCACGCCGGATGCAATGTGGAAAATTCTGCGTATCCGATTGGTTGTTGCGCTGAACAGGCGGCTGTATCGGCCATGGTGTTGGCCAATGGCACGAGCATTGAAGATATTGTGATTGTGTCTGAACATAAAAACCCCTGCCCGCCCTGTGGCGCCTGTCGTCAGATTATTGCCGAACACAGCCAAAAAAACACGCGCATTCATTTATTACATGACAACGACCGGGTCATCAGTTATTCGGTGGATGATTTATTACCACAGGCCTTTACGCCTGCTCATTTAGATAATCGCTGATTTTTGACCGTAAAGCAGGGTCTTTCATGGCAACGTGTAGATTAGCCATGACAAAACCCTCATGGTGACCACAATCAAATCGCTGACCGTCTAATTGCACTGCATGTGCGCCTTCACGTTGTAGTAAAGTTTTAATGGCGTCAGTTAACTGGATTTCACCTTTGGCATCAGCTGGTGTTTGTTTCAGGACATCAAAGATTCGTGCCGGCAACACGTAACGGCCAATGACACCAAAGTCAGAAGGCGCTTCATCTCGGGGCGGTTTTTCCACAATGGCTTCAATTTCAGTTTGTCCCGCCTGCCATTGTTTCGGTGACACAATGCCATAACTGCTGATCCGTTCTGAGGGGACCTGTTCCACACTTAAACTGGTTTGGCCTGTTTTTTGGGCACATTCCAATAAGGCATGCAGTGGATTTTGCGGTGCTTCAATAAAATCATCCGCCAGCAAAACGGCAAACATTTCATCGGCCGAGATTAAACTCTGTGCCTGTAACACCGCATGACCCAGACCCAAAGGTTCACCCTGAGGAATGAATACCGTTTTGACTTCAGTGGATAGAATATCAACTTTCTCCACCAAATCCATTCGACCTTGCTGCTCAAAGCGCATTTTTAAAGACGGCATCGGATCAAAGTGGTCAAAAATCGCATGTTTACTGGCACTGGTAACAAAAATAAGCGTTTCTATGCCCACCGCCAGCGCCTCTTCCACCGCATATTGAATCAGCGGTTTGTCGATAATCGGCATCAATTCTTTGGGCATGGATTTTGTGGCAGGTAAAAATCGGGTACCGAGACCACCCACCGGAAAGACCGCTTTAGTTATTTTGTTCGGATACTTGTTGTTCTGCAGTGATGACATTCAATTGATTTCCTTTAAATTCCTTGATCATTTTTTGTAATAACCGTTTTAAATCCCGATGCTGATAATTCACAGCGGCTGACCTGCCCTGTTCGATATGCTTGATTAACTGAGCTGTCGGCGCATTATTGTGTTTTGCCAGGTTTATTTTGTCAACTTCAGTACTCTTTAATTCTTCGTTGGCATAATGCAATTCTTCAAACAATTTTTCGCCTTGTCGCAAACCGGTGTATTCAATTTTAATTTCACGGGATTGACCGGTTAAAGCAATCATGCGCTTGGCCAGTGATTTGATTTTGATGGGCTGACCCATGTCCAACACCAAAATGCCATCCTCATGATCCACAATCAATCCCTGTAAAATCAGCTGGCAAGCCTCTTCGATGGTCATAAAATAACGTTCCATCCGGGCATCGGTGACTGTCACCGGACCACCCTGCTCTATTTGTTTTTTAAACAGCGGCACCACGGAGCCGGCTGAGCCCAGTACATTACCAAAACGAACCGTGACAAAATCGGTGGTACTGTGGCTATTTAAGTATTGGCAGTATTTTTCAGCCAGACGTTTGGTGGCACCCATAACACTGTGTGGATTAACCGCTTTATCGGTGGATATCAACACCATTTTTGACACCTTAAACTGATGACAGCAATCGGCCACGGTCTGGGTGCCGATAACATTATTTAAATAGGCTTCACATAAGTGGTTTTCCAGCAAAGGCACATGCTTATAGGCCGCTGCATGAAATACCACATCCGGCTTCACTTTTTTAAACAAATAAAACAGCTGCGCCTGGTTGGTGATATCGCCTAAGTGCGAATGTATCAGGGTTGCACCACCATTAAGTTCACTGTCAATGGCATAAAGATTAAACTCTGAATGATCTACGATGGTTAACTGGCTGACCCCAAAACGGGCTAACTGGCGACACAATTCAGCACCGATTGAGCCACCGCCTCCGGTCACCAGAACAGATTTATTGCGCACAAAATCAGCCACTTTTGTCCATTCAAGTTCAACCTTTTCACGACCCAACAGATCTTCTACGGTGATGGGTTGTAAATCATTGACGTTGGCCAAATTACTGTCGTAATCATCAGGATCGGGCGCAATGCGAATTTGACAATCACCCTCAGCCAGGGCATCCACCACGGTTCTGATTAAGCCGGCATCCGGGTTTTGTTTGGTAATAATGACCATATCAATGTCATATTGCGCCACCAATTCAGTCAGTCGATTCAATCCTCGTTGAATTTTAACGCCCCGAAGTTGTGTGCCATGGTACTTATTGTCATCATCCACAATGGTCATCACATGACAGCTTCGGTTGGTCACAGCATTACGGATAAATAAATCAGCGATGTTACCCGCTCCCACCAAAAGCACCCGCGGAATACTGTCAGCGCTTAAGCCAAAATGCTTGTCTTTCCACAGTCGGTAGCTGATGCGGGGAATGCCCCAAAACAATACCAAGAGAACCGGGTACATCACAATCACACTACGGGGCATACCGCTTAATCGATTTAACAGGAAAAACATCGCAGCAATGGCCAGGGTTCCGATGACCGCTGATTTCATGATATTCATCAAATCAGGTATACTGGCAAAGCGCCACAAACCACGGTACATGTCAAAATACAAACTCACCAAACCTTGAACCAGTAGCACCAGCGCAATTTCGAGCGACCACCACGTGACTTCAGGGGATAAAGGCCAGATGCTGTAACGAATATAAAAACTCACCACCCAGGCCAGCCACACCATCAGTAAATCATGGCCGATAACAGCAAGTCTTAAATGTAAAAGACGGTTTAACATAGGCTTATTTTACCTGCCAATGTGTCTGCAGTGAAAAAAAACACCGATTAAAAGTGTATAAACCCCGATAAACCAGAGAAATTGACCATTCAGTGAATACTTTTGCATGGTAAATGCGACACCACAACAGCCCAGTGTAATCACGGCATACAGTGAACTAACCAGAGCATGGGGCCTGTTGTCGGCAATAAGTCGCTGGTAAAGGTGACTGCGATGCGCTTCACTCAGGCGCTCTTTGCGATGGTAGCGTATCGCCAGGGTCAAAGTGGCATCAGTGATTAAAACAGCATGTATAACAGCGATTTGCAGCATGCTTAGTTCACCACTCTGCCAACCCAGTAAAGCCACCAGCCCAATCATAAAAGCCAAAGGCAAACTACCTGAATCACCCATAAATAAACGCTTTAGCAGCACATTAAAATACAGGTATATCAGTAAAGCCACAAAGATTAAAATCACCAACAAATAGACACTGCCCGGTAAAACCGACAGCCACGCCATCACCGATAAAGTCACCATGGCATGTAAGGCCACTAAACCATTGGCACCATCCATAAAGTTAAATAAATTAAGCCACCACAGGAAAGCCACTGCAAAAAACACCGACCAGGCGCTTAATGAAAAACCTAACCACCACAGCGTGACCGTCACCACCGCGATTTGAACCAAAAACCGAAAGCGTGCCGATAACTGTTTAACATCATCTATCACACCCACTAAAGATAATGAGAAAACGACCGCCGCCAGTAAATAGAATTGTTGCCACAACAACACAATGCTCAAGGGAACAAAAAGAAAAAAACCGCCACCGGTGAGCACCTCACCCTGATGCAAGCTGCGATGATTGGCATGGTCAAACAACCGAATCGCACCACCACTGACATAAAACTGCAAAAGACTATAAATAAATCCGCCCCACAGCAACGAGCGAAACCAATACAATTCAAACCACATCATCAATCGGCTTCACCACGCCCCAATACTTACAGCTGGGGCATTGCCAATGCACGGATTGTGCGCCAAACCCGCATTTGCGACAGCGTAAGCGCGGTTGCTTATCTAATAAGCGATTAATCAGCTGCTTTAAAATATCATCATCGACACTGTTTAAATCAGTTCGCTTATTTTCATCCAGGTTTAATAACATATCTAAACCTTTAAATGAGGGATTGTCTTGTAAATAGTCGCGTAAAAATTGTTGGGCCGCTTCTCCGCCGGATAGTTGTTGTGTTAAACGGGTTAATGACAGCACCGGACTAATTCCGGAATAATGACTGATCAGCGTGGTCAGATATTCGGCCAGTTCCTGAGGCGCTTCAATCGCTTGATAACTGTTCACCAATGGTTCTAAAACAATCGGCACAAACCGACTGTCAGCTGAAATGGCTCGCTGAAAAGATTCGATCGCTGCAGTGTGGTTATTTTCAGATTGCTCAATAAGACCGATGGTTAAGTGAGCACGCACAGACTGCTTATCCACACGCAACGCCGCAGTTAAGTGTTTTAAAGCCTGCTCATCATCATTAGCTAATCGTGCCGAGTCGGCCAGTTCACAGTGAAAATGCGCAATATTGGTGCGCATCGAACGACCGGTGGCAGCCTGAAACCGAGTTGCTGTCTTTATCGCTTGCGTCCAATCTTGTTCCTGCTGGTAAATATCCATTAACCATTTAAGTGCCTCCGGTGTGTGCGCCTCTAATTCCACTAATTCTGCGAATAATACTTCGGCACGATCCAGTAAACCGGCGCTCATATAATCCTTGCCAATGGCCAATAATGCGCGGGTTCGGTAACGTTCGGGTAATTGCGCCTGGGCAATCAGTGCCTGATGAAGTTTAATCGCCTTATCCACCTCACCTTTTTTTCGGTATAAATTACCCAGTGCCAATTGCGGCTCAAAGGTGGCATGTGAAGTTTCTGCCAACTGGATAAAGACATCAATAGCCTTATCAGATTCATCATTCAATAGATAGTTTAAGCCTTTGAAATAGCGGTGATTTAATTGTTCAAATTTTTTCTGAGTGGTGACATTTCGGAGCACATAGGCCAGATACATACCCATTAAGACACCGCTGAGTAAGGCCATGGCGACCCAGATAAAATCGCCGGTCATTTTGATTCGATCTGGGTATGAAGGGATTCTGTGGCGGGTTTTGGCTCATCCATTGTTTGCTTCAACTGAAAATATTGCCGTTGCCAATGACGTTTTTCCCGATTGGCCGGCCACAACCACAAAAGCCAACTGAGTAAAGCCCCTACCAGGACGCCGGCAATCAGAGTCATCAAAACAATAAAGCCCAGACTGGCATTCAACGAGAAAAAATACATATTAAGTTCACTGGCTTCTAGGTTTAAAGCGCTTAAAGTCACAATAAACGACAGCAGTATAACCACCAGAATAATAACAAGTGTTTTTTTAACGGTTTTCATGCTTAGCATTATAATAGAATGTCCTTGGGACTTCATTCACTTTTATTCTCTGTCATATATTCAGAACCCCTAAGGGTATGACCAGCCATTAAATTACAAATCATGACTGATTTGTTCGTGAGCTTGTTTAATCAGGTCTTGAGTTGACTGTTCTTTGACTGTTTGGGTTGGAATCGGCTGATGGAATATAAGTTCGATGGTGCCGGGCAGAATTTGTAAGCTTTTAGCCGGCATGACCTCATCAGCACCTTTAATGGTCACGGGTAATATGGGCAAGTCCAGAGATTGGGCCATTTTAAAAGCGCCTTTTTTAAACGGCAGTAAACCCTCACCATTATTTCGGGTACCTTCAGGAAAAAAGAACACAGAAGTGCCACCGGTGAGTTTTTCGCCGGCTTGTTGCATGGTTTTAACAGCGGCTTGTCGGTTTTTTCGGTCAACAAAAATATGGCCCATTAAATGACAGGTAAAACCAATAAACGGCGTTTTTCTTAATTCGATTTTCATAACCCATTTGAACACCAAAGGCAAATAGCCATAAACCACCAAAATATCGTAGATACTTTGGTGATTGGCCACGACCACATAAGACTGGTTTTTTTCAATATATTGCGTGTTATGAATTTTGACCCGTACGAATGTAATCCACAAAATAAAGCGCCCCCATAAACGGGCAACGTATTTATCCGCCCAGGCTCCGGCGCCCAACCACGTTAACAGTGAAACAGTCAACGCAATGAAAGCCGTCCATAACCAGGCCACCGGATAAATAAATAACCAGACATACAGTTGAAATAAATAGGTTAAAAGGGTTTTCATGGACTGCATTATAATCGAAGTACCAAAACTGCCAAGTGGTTCACAGTCGTAAAATTGTGTCTTTTTAAGATAACATGTGATTCAATTTATTGCTAAAATAAGCTTTTTAGCGCATCTAAGGTCGTTCTTTAAGAAGCGGGAGTATTCAAATGATTATTAAAAAATGTTTCTATATCGTATTGTTCAGTTTAATGTCCGGCGTGGTTTCTGCCGAAGTGCTGTTAATCGAACGCACTCAGCAACACGCAGACCAACCCGTCCCCAAGCACGGCCAAACCATGCAGCAAGTGGAAACACAGTTTGGTCAACCTTTAACACGACGCGCTGCGGTGGGTGAACCACCAATTACACGCTGGGAATATGCTGATTATGTGGTTTATTTTGAACATAATCTGGTCCTTAATACGGTGTTTAAACAAATCACACAGAATGAACATCAACCTTAATTAACCCCTTTTTATATGTTTAACCGACAAAGCCAGCAGCAACACTGGCTGGCCGATCATTTTGGTCACCGAAATTTTTCCTTGAGCCCGGCCTCTGCCGATGCCAGCTTCCGTCAGTATTTTCGCGTTGAATCCAACGATCACACATTTATTCTGATGGATGCGCCACCGGAACAAGAGAACCTGACGGATTTCATTCAGGTACAGAAAATGCTGTTTAAAGATCACAGCCATGTGCCGGAAATTTTTGCTAAAAACCACGAACTGGGCTTTTTATTATTAAGCGATTTGGGTTCAAGCCTGTACCTCGATGTCTTAAATGACGACAATGCCGAACGTTTATATAAACAAGCCATTGACAGTTTGTTGAAACTGCAAATGACACCCCAAACAACGCCCTTACCTACGTATTCTCAGGCATTACTGACCGATGAAATGTGTTTATTCGATGACTGGTTTATCGGTGAACATTTGGGCCATGATTTAACCGACAAGCAACGCCGGGTTCTAAAAGAAACCCGCCAGTGGTTATTGGGCTACGCCTTGGAACAACCCCAGGTGATGGTGCATCGTGATTACCATTCACGCAATTTAATGGTCACCGAAGACAATAACCCGGGCATTATCGATTTTCAGGATGCGGTCCATGGGCCGGTTAGTTATGATTTGGTTTCATTGTTAAGAGACTGCTACATCAGCTGGCCGGATGATTTGATTGATAGCTTATGCGACTATTTTTTAAGTCGTTACAATGACATACATCATGACACCATTTCAATGAATCAATTTATGCACTGGTTTCACACCATGACCGCGCAACGTCACTTAAAAACCATTGGCATCTTCTGCAGGCTGAATTATCGCGATGGTAAAAACGATTACCTCAATGACATACCCAGAACCTTAAAATACCTCAGAAATGTCGCTGAAAAATACCCCGAACTTTATGAATTTAATCAGCTGTTAGATGAATTGCAACCAAAGATTAAAGCGCAATAGTTGAGTCTATGAGAGCTTTTATTTTAGCCGCCGGTCGCGGCCAACGACTCAAACCTATCACTGACATTACCCCTAAACCACTTGTTAAAGTACACGGTAAGCCGCTGCTTTTACATCATCTGATCGCCCTGAAAAAAGCCGGTTTCAGCGACATCGTCGTAAACGTGTCGTGGCTGGGCGATCAAATTATTGACTTTCTCAACACAGAAACGCCGAAAGGTTTACAGGTCAGTATTTCTGATGAACGTGACACCGCTTTAGAAACCGGTGGTGGTATGCTCAAAGCACTTTCGCTGTTAGGCGATAAACCTTTTTTAAGCATCAATGCCGATATTTATACTGACTTTGACTATGGCCAATTCGCAGGTTTTTCTTTAAACAATGATCTGCTGCATGTTGTGTTAGTACCCAATCCCGAGCACAATAATCAAGGTGATTTCAGCCTTGATAACAACAGATTAAAACCTGCCCGTTCAACACGAGATAATTTCACTTACAGTGGTATCGGTGTCTATCGCCCTAAGTTGTTCAATTCGGTACGCAATCGAATGAACAAAGCCTTCAGGCTCGCGCCTTTAATACATCAGGCCATAGACCGTCATCAGGCAGGTGCTCAAATTTATCGTGGTCATTGGACCGATGTCGGCACAGCTGAGCGTTTGGCTGAATTAAATCAACGATAATGCTAAAATCTGACCTCAAAAATAATAAAGGGAACACCAATATGCCCCCAGCTAAAATTCTCATCGGCTTGACTGCCCTGCTTTTTGCCACCGGTTTACAGGCTGCAGAAGCAGATCCTTTAATCTATGCCGGTACCTGGTTATCTGTGGTACCTCCGCTGTTAGCCATTGGTGTGGCTTTGTTATTTCGGCAGGTGATTCCGGCGCTGTTTATCGGTTTGATGTTTGGCGTTTGGCTGATTGGTAATTTATCCTGGCAGGCTTTATGGACATCGCCTTTAATCACGGTTCAGGAATATACGGTTGGCGCACTGGCAGATGCGGATCATGCGTCTGTGATAATTTTTTCCTTATTAATCGGTGGTTTGGTGGGCATCAGTTCACGAAACGGTGGTATGGTCGGCGTGGTTAACCTGATTGTCAACTGGGCCAACACGGTGAAACGGGCTTCTTTGGCCACCATAGCCATGGGCTTGAGTATCTTTTTTGATGATTATGCCAATTCCCTGGTGGTCGGTAACACCATGCGACCGGTGACCGATAAAATGAAGATTTCCCGGGAAAAACTGGCGTATCTGGTGGATTCAACCGCTGCGCCTATTGCCAGCATTGCTTTTGTCACCACCTGGGTGGGCTTTGAAGTGGGCTTGATTGATGAAGCCCTGCGTTCCATTAATCATCAGGGTGATGGCGCTTATATTATGTTCTTGCAGTCCATTCCATACAGTTTTTATCCGTTGTTTGCGATTGCGCTCACCATTTATGTAGCCACGACCGGTCGTGATATTGGGCCGATGATTACGGCTGAACAAAAAGCCCGTGCCGGGGAAATTAACAGCACTGAAGGTATGGGATTGGCGGATGATGACATTCAGCCGATTGAAAACAAGCCGCATCGTGCCATCAATGCCCTCATTCCTTTTGGCGTGTTAATTGTGGTGGTAATGGGTGGTTTGTATGTCACGGGTTATGATCCGGAAATAGATAACCAGAGTTTAAAAGACATTATCGGCAATTCAGATGCTTTTAAAGCCATGTTATGGGCCAGTATCGCTGCCACTATCGTGGCTGTGTTAATGAGTGTTGGGCAACGGATATTGACATTCGATGACACCATTGAAGCCTGGTATGAAGGTATGAAACCGATGTTACAGGCCATTGTGATTTTGGTGCTGGCCTGGTCATTGGCTGCCATCACCGAACAATTAGAAACCAGTCTCTATATTTCGTCCTTATTAGAGAACAGCCTGAGTTATTATTGGCTACCGGTCCTGACCTTTTTACTGGCTGCCCTCACCGCTTTTTCTACCGGCTCGAGCTGGGGCACCATGGGTATTTTAATTCCGCTGATTATTCCCATTACCTGGAATGTTATGAATGCACAAGGCGTGCTGGATGTTGAATATCTGCATATTATTCACATCACCATTGCCAGCGTCCTGGCCGGTGCGGTTTGGGGTGATCATTGCTCGCCGATTTCTGACACCACCATTTTATCGTCGATGGCTTCGGGCTGTGACCATATTGAGCATGTCCGTACGCAAATTCCCTATGCCATGTATGCCGGCGGCTTTGCCATATTGGTTGGTATTATTCCGGCCAGCTTTGGTTTATCACCCTGGATAGCGCTGGCTATAGGTTTAATCGGCATGTATGCCGGTTTACGCTGGCTGGGCACCAAAGTATGAGAAGCTGGTTACCACGGGTCACTGTCGCCACCATCGTCGAGCAAGATGGGCGGTTTTTAATGGTTGAAGAAGACGTGCATGGTGAATTAAAACTGAATCAACCGGCAGGTCACTTAGAACCGAATGAAACACTGCCACAAGCCGCCGCCCGTGAAACCCTCGAAGAAACTGCCTGGCAGGTCCAGATTAATTATCTGGTGGAATTTTCACAGTGGACCAGCGAATCAGGCAACCATTATTTACGGGCTTGTTTTGCCGGCACGGCCCTTAAACTCATCCCCGATCAAATCCTGGATGACGGCATTCTTCGCGCTGTCTGGTTAACCCGCGATGAAGTCGCTGCGCGCGATGAACAGTTACGTTCACCCCTTGTGTTGCACCACATTGACCACTATATCAAAGGCAAGAAAACACCCTTAGATATCTTTAGTTATTACGATTAAAACACCATGACCGAAAAAATCATCGTAGGCATGTCCGGTGGCGTCGATTCCTCGGTCAGTGCCGCACTTTTACAACAAAAATACCCCCATGATGTCGCCGGTATGTTTATGAAAAACTGGGAAGAAGACGACACCAGTGAGACCTGCACAGCTGATGAAGATGTTAAGGACGCCCAGTCAGTCTGTGACCGTTTAGGCTTAACACTGCATCGCCGTAATTTTTCGGCTGAATATTGGGATTATGTGTTTAGTGAATTTTTAGAAGAATATCAAAAAGGCCGGACCCCCAATCCCGACATTCTGTGTAACCGGGAAATTAAATTTAAAACCTTTTTAGACCATGCCGATGATTTGGGGGCTGAATTTATCGCCACGGGTCATTATGTTCGCAAAGCTGAAGTAAAGGGTGAATTCAGGTTATTGAAAGGTGTTGATAACAACAAAGACCAAAGTTATTTCCTCTATGCCATCAAACAACACCAGCTGGCCCGCAGTTTATTCCCGGTCGGTGAATTAGAAAAACCCGCCGTTCGAGATAAAGCCGCCGAATTAGGTTTATCCGTGCATGATAAAAAAGACTCCACCGGTATATGTTTTATTGGTGAAAAACGTTTTCAGGATTTTTTAAGCCAGTACCTCAAACCCAATCCCGGTGAGATTGTGACACCCGATGGCACCGTGGTTGGCAAACACAATGGCCTTATGTACTACACCATTGGCCAACGTCAAGGCTTAGGCATCGGTGGTGTTAAAAAGGCTTTGGCTGAGCCCTGGTTTGTGATTGCCAAAGCGCATAAAAATAATCAATTGATTGTCGGTCAGAGTAACCATAACCATCTTATTATGGGGCAACAACTGCGTGCCGACCAAGTTAATTGGATTAGCGGTCAGGCACCCGAATTTCCACTGCGGTGCAATGCTAAAATACGCTACCGTCAACCGGATCAAGCCTGCAGCATTACCCTCACTGACAATGGCCAGTTAACTGTTGATTTTGAACAATCCCAACGCGCCATAACACCCGGTCAGTCTGTGGTTTTCTATCTCGATGATATCTGTTTAGGTGGTGCGGTGATTACTGATTCTGATTTATTGACCTCAACCTGCGAGTTAAAACCATGAGAGATAAAACCATCGCTTTAGCCGGTGTCTATCAAGCCGCTGCCTGTGCCCATGAACTGGCCCAATCCGGTGCAGTCAGTCGCAGAGATTGCTTTGCCGGTAGTATTAACAGCCTGTTTGTGGTCGACCCCGATTCCACCCCGGCGGTTTTTAATAACGATATGAATCGCGTGGCTTTGGGTTTAAGAACCCTGATTAAATCGTTTAATAAAGACAAAGCCTATCTGAATATCATTAAATATGTACTGACGCTGTTAAACCTGCAATCTAAGTTTATTAATAATGACGCCATGGTCAGACAAGTCCAGCATGGAATTCAGCAAGCCAGTCATCTTGGGTCTTTCGATGAACATGAAACCGCCATCATTGAAATACTGGCCGCCACCTACTCAAAGACCATCAGTCAATTACAGCCCCGTGTGATTATCGCCGGACAGCCCTACCATTTAAAAAATAATGAAGTCACAGAACAAATTCGTGCCATTTTACTGGCCGGCATTCGCTCAGCGGTACTCTGGAAACAGGTGGGTGGCAGTCACCTGCAGTTATTGTTTAAACGCAAAGCCTATATCCAACAAGCCGAACAACTTCTTAAAGAACGGTCGCTCTAAGCCGCGGAGTGCTGCTGAGCAGCACGACCCGCCGAGCCGGTTAGCCAGGTAAATGAAGTCATGCGGTTTTGCGAAGCAAAGAAGCGTGACGGAATGTCCGTTAAGGCCGTGAGCGAGCGGCCGCTTCCGCTCCCAGCTCACGCGGCAGACCTCCATCCGTGGAGGCCAATCAGAGGCGAAGAGAATAGCCAATGAGCACATGGCGGTTTTGCGTAGCAAAGAAGCCTTGTGTGAATGGCGTCATTCGTGCGAAGTTATACGATGTGTTCGCCGTGGCCGCTTTCACTTTTGTCGGGAACAAAAGTGAATGAAGTCCCAAGAACACACCTTTATAAGCCACAACAGAGGCTGTCTTTTTAGTTAGAAAAATGCGATAATACCGCGCTTTTTAACGGTTGCCCACACGTGCAACTGCTTTATTAATCCAACGACTTAAGGGGTCCGATAAAAATGAGTGACACATTAAAAACTGCCATGCAACTGGCCGTTAACAATAAAAATTACCGTTACTACAGCTTAGCCAAACTTAACGAACAATATGATATTAATAAGCTGCCGTTTAGTTTAAAAATTTTATTGGAAAACCTGCTGCGTCATGAAAATGGCGTGGATGTCACCGTTGATGATATTAAAGCCTTATGCCAATGGGATCCGAAAGCCAAACCAAGCACTGAAATCGCCTTCACGCCTTCACGGGTTGTGTTACAGGACTTTACCGGCGTTCCGGCGGTGGTTGATTTAGCCGCCATGCGCGATGCCATGAAAAGCCTCGGAGGTGATGTCCAAAAAATTAATCCCCTGTCACCGGCTGAACTGGTGATTGACCATTCGGTGCAAGTGGATAAATACGGTACCGAAGATGCCGCTGAACGTAACACACAAATTGAATTTGAACGCAACATGGAGCGTTACGGCTTTCTCAAATGGGGCCAGTCTGCTTTTGACAGTTTCAAAGTGGTACCGCCGGGTAATGGTATTGTTCACCAGGTTAACTTAGAGTACTTAGCCCGTGTGGTTTTTGGTGCCGAGCAAAATGGCGAATTGACCGCTTATCCAGATACAGTGGTCGGAACGGATTCACACACCACCATGATTAATGGTTTGGGTGTCCTTGGCTGGGGTGTCGGTGGTATCGAAGCCGAAGCCGCCATGCTGGGCCAGGCCATTTCCATGCTGATTCCACAGGTGGTTGGCTTTAAATTAACCGGTCGCTTACCGGAAGGTGCCACCGCCACTGATCTGGTGTTAACCGTGGTTGAAATGCTGCGTGAACATGGTGTGGTGGGTAAATTCGTTGAATTCTTTGGATCAGGCCTGCAGCACTTACCATTGGCCGATCGCGCCACCCTGGCCAATATGGCACCTGAATATGGCGCCACCTGCGGTATTTTCCCTGTGGATGAGGAAACCTTGCGATACTTAACCCTGTCAGGTCGCAGCGAAGAACAGGTTGAATTGGTCAAACAATACGCCAAAGCCCAGGGCATGTTCCACGATGAAAACAGTGAAGATGCTGAATATACAGCGGTTCTTGAGTTGGACATGGGCACCGTGGTTCCCAGTATTTCAGGTCCAAAGCGCCCACAGGATCGCATCGTGTTAACCGAAGCCAAAGAAAAGTTTAACAACCTCTTTAATGCCTTTGAAAATGGCCGTGATAAAAAATCCATTCCCGTTAAAGCTGAACGCGGTGAATATCAGTTTACTGATGGTGATATTGCCGTTGCCGCAATCACTTCTTGTACCAACACGTCTAATCCTGCGGTGATGCTGGGCGCCGGTTTACTGGCGCGGAATGCCGCTGAAAAAGGCTTATCGGTTAAACCCTGGGTAAAAACATCTTTGGCACCCGGTTCTAAAGTGGTGACACACTACTTACAGTCAGCCGGCGTGTTAGACGATTTGCAATCCTTAGGTTTTAACGTGGTTGGTTTCGGTTGTACCACCTGTATTGGTAATTCAGGCCCCTTAGATCCGGCCTTGTCAAAAGCCATTAACGACAATGACTTAATCGCCACTTCAATTTTATCGGGTAACCGTAACTTCGAAGGCCGGATTCATGCCGATGTGCGCATGAATTTCCTGGCCTCTCCGCCTTTGGTTGTGGCCTATGCCATTGCCGGCACCATGGACATCGATGTCCAGAAAGACCCACTCGGACAAGATCAAGACGGTAACGATGTGTTTTTAAATGATATCTGGCCGAGTAATCATGAAATTGCCGACACCATTCAGGACAATGTCTCCAATGACATGTTTGCCAAAGGTTATGAAGGTGTTTTCGAAGGTGATGATAACTGGAAAAATGTGAAAACCTCTGAATCTGAGCTGTTTGACTGGCAGGATGATTCCACATACATCAAAAACCCGCCCTATTTTGAAGGCATGACCCTGGATATCGACGGTATCAGTGACATTAAAGGTGCCCGGGTGTTGGCTAAACTGGGTGATTCAGTGACCACCGACCACATTTCACCGGCCGGTGCCATTGCCGAGGATTCTCCGGCCGGTCACTACCTGAAAGACAAAGGTGTACCGAAATCGCAGTTTAACTCTTACGGTTCACGCCGCGGTAATCATGAAGTGATGATGCGTGGTACGTTTGCCAATATTCGCTTACGCAATGAATTGGCACCGGGCACTGAAGGCGGCTGGACCCGCCATCAGCCTTCGGATGAACAAATGAGTATTTTTGATGCTTCCGTGAAGTATCAGCAGGACAATGTACCGCTGGTGATTATCGCCGGCACTGAATACGGTACCGGGTCTTCTCGCGATTGGGCCGCTAAAGGCACGAACTTATTGGGTGTCAAAGCGGTCTTAGTCCAAAGCTATGAACGTATTCACCGCTCCAACTTAGTCGGTATGGGTGTGATTCCATTACAATTTAAAGATGGTGAAAGTGCTGAGACCTATAACTTAACCGGTCATGAAACCTATGACATAACCGGATTAGACAACGGTAACAGCAAAACAGCTCAGGTCAGAGCCGTGCATGAAGATGGCAGTGACATTGAGTTTGAGGTGGATGTGCGCATCGATACCCCTAAAGAAGTGGAATACTGTCGCCACGGCGGTATTTTACATTATGTATTAAGAAACCTGGCCGGTTAAGCCGGTCACGCCCACCGATGCCATATCGGTGGGCTTTTTATATAATTGAAAACTATGCGAATTTGTTTACTCTTGTTATTAATTTCAGCCGTCACTGTTTCAGCAGCCGACAAAAATTTGGCGGAGACTTTAGATGAGTGCAGCCGGATTCAAAGTGATTTTGGTCGCCTGGTTTGTTATGACAATTTAAGCAAAGCCCAACAGACAGGGGCTCAGGAAAACCCTGAAGAAACCTCTGATTCGCAACAAACAGCCGATATCCAGAAAAACCAAGCTTCGCAATCGCCTCAGCTACCGGCTTTAATCGCCGATTTAGATGAAGCCGGTCTTTCTTTCAGTCTGGGTCGGATGGATTTATTGGGTTCTGAGTTTGATGCCATGTTGGTGGGTTTAGGTCACCGCATTCATGTCGCTGATTTTTCATGGTCTGATCAGTCAGATATTCATTTCAATGTCTTTGGTCAAATTCGATCGCAGTTTGATGTCGAAGAACTCAGTACCCGTAATAATCGCGGTGGTGCCCTGATTAATACTGACTTCAGTGTAGGTGGTGAACTGGTTCAGCACCGGCCTGACTGGTCATGGCGTTTATCCTATCGCCATCGCAGCACCCATTTAGGTGATGAATTTTTAATTGAAAACCAGGATTATTTAACCAAACGTATAAATTTATCCTACGAAACATTGAAATTCCTGGCTTTTAAATCCCTTGGGTCATGGGATATTTACGGTGGCGGTGGCTTTATCACCCGCATGGAACCCAGTGGTTTACACAAATTTCAATGGCAAGCCGGTAGCCAGTATAAAGCCCGCGGTTTTGCTGATTTCACCCCGGTGATTGGTCTGGACATATCAACCTGGGCGGAAGCAGATCGTGACATCAATGTCTCTTTGCGTGCAGGTTTAGAAATCACTAAATGGTTTAACCGCCCCATCAATGTATTTTTAGAATATCAGGAAGGCCATGCGCCGTATGGTCAGTTTTATACTGAAGATTTTCGCTATTTTGGTTTAAGTATTTATAATCACTGGTAATTAAGTGCTTTTAAACACATGACAAATAATCAAAACCCCGACTAATCCACCTACTTACTGATTAATCAACTGCTTAAATTTAAAAAGTTTAAGTATAAATTATTTACCCTGGCTCTTATCGCCACCCATGTTCCATTAATTGCTTATATTGCCTACATTTTTATATCAAAACAGCACCATTGGACAATAACTGAACTACTTATTCTATTATTTGCCACCCTGGCAGGCACCGGTTTTGTATTCTGGTCGATTCATCATTTATTAAAACCACTCAAATACAGTGCTGATGCGCTTGACCGATATCTAAAGGATTCAAGCATACTGCCGTTGCCACATCATATCGACGATGAAATGGGTCAGTTAATGCGCAGTATAGGTTATACTCTTAATTCACTCGATCGGCGTTTTCAGGAACTGGAAAGTGTTTCATCCTATGACTTTTTAACGGACTTACACAACCGACGCTCTGCAAAATCCAAATTAAATAACCATAAACCGCACACCACACAATCATTTATGATTATGGTGGATTTAGACAATTTTAAATCAGTCAATGATTGTTATGGGCATTTTGCCGGCGATGTTATTTTGAAAGATCTGTCTGAACAAATAAAAACTTGTTTTATCACACCCGATGACTGGGCTGCACGCTGGGGCGGTGATGAATTTCTGCTTGTTCTACATGGCTCAGAACAAACCGTGTTGCAGCAACTGTACAGTCTGCAAGATAATATTAATCAAAAACAAGTGCCCTTTGAACAGCATTCAATTAATTACAGTGTCAGTATAGGCGTCACAGAATTTAAAGAAAACATGTCTCGCCAAGAAACCCTCAAACAAGCTGATCAAGCCCTGCTAACAGCCAAAAGAAACGGTAAAAATCAGTTATTTAAAGATTAAATAATGAATCATGAGCATATGTTAAAAATTTTCGATATAATTTAAATATTGTTTCAATTAATAATGCGAATGAGGCAATCATTTAGTTCCTCCCCGAAAACCAAACGATTAAGCAACTTAAACCGCTTACCACGGGCCATTTATCCCATGCGTATTATGGGCATGCTCATGGCCGGAATAGCCATTGCTTTTGTGTTAATCGAATTAAAAGCCGGCTTGTGGGTTTGGTCCTGGCTTTTTTTCAGTTGTATTGTATGGCCTCATTTAGCATTCGCCTTGACCCAGATAAATAAGAAACCCTTCGCAACCGAGAAATATAATCTGATGGTGGATTCAGTTATTGCCGGTTCTTGGGTGCCCTTAATGGGGTTTAACTTATTGCCCTCGGTGCTGCTGATTCTGTTGAATGTCACAGATAAGGTGAATACCGCCATTAAAGGTATCTGGTGGAAAGCTTTCACGGTTTCGATACTGGCTATTTTAGTGGTTGCTCTGATGTTTAATGTACCCTGGCAACCAAAAATCACTTATTTTGTTATTATCGGCTGCCTGCCCTTAATTATTATTCATTTTACGGTGGTGAGTTTTAATGCGCATCGACTGATCCACCGGGTACAAACCCAAAACAGACTGTTAAATAAACTCAGTCAGCAGGATGATTTAACACTGCTTTTTAACCGCAGAACCTGGCAACAAAAAACCCAAGCGTTGTTGGACAACCACGACCCCCAGTTTATTCAGCCACTGACATTAATGCTGATCGATGTCGATCAGTTTAAAGCCATCAATGACAAGTATGGCCATGCGATGGGTGATGACATATTGGTTAGTGTGGCACAGGTTATTTCAAATCAATGTCCGGACAACGCCATCATCGGCCGCCTCGGCGGTGATGAATTTATTGTGGTCCTTCCAGATGATTTGGCATCAGCCAAACAATACGCCAAAACAATCATCACGGCAGTCAGCAAAATAGACACGATATCCCCTGAACTTCAATGTACAGTCAGTATCGGTCTGGCTACTCAGGTCACCAAAAGCAAAGACATCCGCAGTTGGTTCGAAGCCGCTGATAAAGCACTCTACGAAGCCAAGAATGCCGGTCGAAATACCTTTGTCGGGCATACTATTAATTAACGCTATAATTTTGGAACAATTAATCAGACTTAATTAATTACAACATGGTTGGTTAATTTATTGAGTTTGGCTTAAGTGTCATTCTTTAAATCTTAAGACTCATTCCCGCCACATAGCCTGAGGACCAGGCCCATTGAAAGTTAAAGCCGCCCAGGTGGCCGGTGACATCGACGACTTCGCCAATAAAGTAGATATTAGGCTGATCTTTGACAGCCATGGTTTTTGATGACAAGCCATCGGTATTCACACCACCCAAAGTGACTTCTGCGGTCCGGTAGCCTTCACTGGCGGCCGGCTTTAAAATCCAATGGGTGTAATTTTTCGCCAGATCAGCAAGTTGCTTTCGGCTGAATGTTTGCAGTTCCCGATGTAAATCAGCACCACTGATAAATTCACCCAATGTTTCTGCCAGACGTTTCGGTAGAAACCGGTTCAGAACGTGTAATACCGATAGCTGTGGCGTATTCAGTTTGGCTTCGGTTAAGTTCGCCAGAAAATCATGGTCAGGGATTAAATTCAAGATGATGCTTTCACCCGGTTGCCAGTAACTGGAAATTTGTAAAATCGTCGGGCCACTTAAACCACGATGGGTAAACAGAACCTGGTGGGTAAAAGATTGACCATTTGCGGCGGTGACTTCAGCGCGGACGCTGCTACCGCTTAAATCCGAAAAGAGCTGTTTATGCTCGTCAGAAAACATTAAAGGCACCAGACCGGCCCGTTTCGGCAAGACGTCAAGACCCAATTGTTGGGCCAATTGATAACCGTAATCAGAACCACCCATTTTCGGAATCGACAAGCCGCCGGTAGCCACCACTAACTGCGGTGCTGTAAATTCCCCCAATGTAGTTTGTAACGTAATTGTTGAGCCTGTCATCACCTGTTCGGTGCTGACATCACAATGTAAAGTCACACCCTGGTCTTCACAATCTGCCAATAAAGCATTCAATAAGTCTTTTGCGCTGCGATCGCAGAATAACTGCCCCAGTTCTTTTTCATGGTAGGCAATGCCCTTGTCTTCCACCCACTGAATAAAATCCCATTGGGTATAACGACTGAGCGCCGACTTCATAAAATGCGGATTGGCCGATAAGAAGTATTCAGGCGCACAATGCATATTAGTGAAATTACAGCGACCACCACCGGACATCAGGATTTTTTTACCCGGTTTATTGGACTTTTCCAGCACCAGAACCTGTAAGCCACGTGCAGCAGCTGTTTTGGCGCACATTAAACCTGCGGCACCGGCGCCCAGGATAATCACATCATAAGCACCGGTATTTTTTGCGGTATTCAATTAACTCAATACCTCAGGCGCATCAGGTTGCTGCTCCGGGGCGGCATTGGCAAACTCATTCAACACCAGACATCGCCGATTAATTTCAGTCAATCGTGGGTAATCATCCAGCGGTACATCAAAGCGATTGGCATTATAAATCTGCGCCACCAGACAGATGTCCGAAATGCATGGGTGATCGGCGTGCATATAATCCGTTGTTCCGTTTTTGACCTGTTGTTCTAAGGCTTTAAAACCCTGATGAATCCAATGGGCATACCAGTCATCCACCTGATCCTGTTGCCAACCTTGCTTTTTCAGATATTGTAAAACCCGCAAATTATCTAAGGGATGAATGTCCGAAGCAATGGCTTGTGCCGCAGCACGACATTGCGCCCGGGTCACCGGATTGTCCGGTAACAAAGCCGGTTCAGACTTAAGTTCATTTAAGTATTCCATAATCGCCATCGACTGTGTGATTACAGCACCTTCAGCGGTTACCAGACTCGGCACCAGACCCTGTGGATTGACATCTCGATAGGCATCAGAATGCTGCTCACCACCGTCTTTAACCAGATGAATGGCTTTCGTTTCATAGCTCAAGCCTTTCAAATTCAAAGCAATCCGAACCCGATAAGCCGCCGTACTGCGCCAGTAGCTGAATAATGTTAATTGACTCAAAATATAATTTACCTCGTTTAAATCTAAAAAGTTATACCACAAAGTTCACAAAGGTTTTCACAAAGAACACAAAGTGTATTTTTAATGTTCTTTCCTTTGTGAACTCTGTGACTCTGTGGTTAGCATTTATTAACCACAAAAATCATATTGCAATATAACCCATATTATCGTCACCCTCGGACGCAGATCCGAGGGTCTCAGGACGATGATAATGATGTTGGATTATTACTTTTTAAACTCATTTCTCAAAGACACTGGTTACCGGCCTGCGCCGGTACGGCGGTGCGATGCTTTGCATCAACACCTTGTCTTAGTGTTCTCTATGGTTATCTTTTTTATCCTACAAACCTGTTTATGCATATAGGTTGACTCTATTCACTCAAAATAAAAAGCCCCGCGTTGTTTTTCTTTTGGATAGATCTGATTCATGCTGTCGACATCATAAAGCCGGCCGTTAAGCATCACCTGGTGGATGTCGTCGCTGGTTTCGATGTCTTTGAGCGGGTCCTGGTTAAGAATCACTAAGTCAGCCAGTTTACCGGCTTTTAATGAGCCTAAGTCTTTATCCATGCCAATATATTTTGCGCCATCGATGGTGCTGGCTTTAATGATATTTAAAGATTCCATACCGCCCTGGCCGAACATCCACATTTCCCAGTGAGCCGCCAGGCCCTCACGCTGACCATGCGCGCCCAATAACACATCGACACCTTCATTTTGCAGTTCAGTGGCAACCCGGGCGTTGTTAAAGTGGTTGTAATCTTCTAAGGGTGCTTTGTAACGGCGCACGGAAGCCGGTTCCAGAACCTTGGCAGGCACATATTTCGATAAAATCGGGTGTTTCCAGACATCGGTTTTATCATACCAGTAGCGCTCTCCCCAGATACCGCCGTATCCAACACCTAAAGTTGGCACATAGGCTGTGTTAGATCCTGCCCATAATTGTTTCACATCATCATAAATGGCCGCCACAGGAATAGAATGCTCAATACCGGTATGACCATCCACCACCATGCTCATATTGTGCATAAATAAAGAGCCGCCTTCGGGCACCACCATTAAGCCGGTTTGACGGGCGGCTTCTAAAATTTGCTGACGTTGGTCACGACGCGGTTGGTTATAGCTTTTGACACTGAAGGCACCGGCGGCTTTCATGCGTTTTAAATGGCCCACAGCATCATCCAAACTATTCACTTTGGCGGTGATAAAGTGGGTGGCGCCATAGAGAATGGTGCCGGTTGAATAGGTTCGGGGCGCGGTGATTAAACCCGCTTGTTGCATTTCAGAAGCCGCAAATATCTCTTCAGTATTAGCAGACGGATTATGGGTGGTGGTCACGCCAAAAGCCAGAGACGCATAGGCATTCCAGTTTTCCTTCGGGATAATTTGATTGTTGGCATAAGGCCCGTGCCAGTGGACATCCACCAGGCCCGGGATAATGGTTTTACCGCTGACATCAATCACTTTAGCATCATCCGGAATTTCAATATCCGCTCCCACTGATTGAATGCGGTTATCTTTAATGACAATGACACCCTTATCGATCACCTGTTGCTTTCCATCGACCTGTTCCATGGTAATAATTTGAGCGCCTTTCAATGCCACTAAACCGGATGGTTTGTCGGTTTGAGCGGTTAATTCAATCTTGGTTTTTTGTGGCTCGGGTTTCTCTTTGGTCTCATCCTGATTAAGAAAATCAAACACCGCAGATAAAGGCTGTTGATACAAATTCGGTCCCATGGCCCAACTCAATTCTTTAGAATCTTTCGACCAGGTTAGATTTTTACCGGCATAGGTGGAGAATTTTTGTAATGGTAAATTCTTGGCGCCTGAACCAGTGGCAATGTATTGACCATTTCTGACAAAAGGTGTGACATAGACCTGGAAGTTCTGAATAAATGCCAGCCATTTTTCATCAGGCGACACCTTAAAATGACTGATCCACTGACCCTGGTAATGTTTTTGTTTATCGTTGCCGCTTAAATCGGTTGAATACAGTTGACCGGTAAAAACTTCACCTTTTTTATCGTTGCCGGTGAAATAAATACGTTCATTATTGATGGTAAAAAATGGTTCACTACCCGAATCTGCAATCTTTGTTTGCTCACCGGAATTAACATTAATCTTAAAAATACCGGTGTCATGAGAATACAAGGGGCTGGTTAAATAACCACCTTTAATGGCCTGATACACGGCAGTTTTACCGTCCGGTGACAGCACCGGATTAACATAATGACCGGGTGTTTTAGTCAGTTGTTCACTGCGACCATTGAGTCTGGCTAATCGAACCGTACCGAGGTTTTGATCATGCCAGGTGGTGTAAATAATGCGTTTTCCATCGGCACTGTAACGCGGATACAACTCAAAATGTTCGCTTTGTCTGGTTAAGCGCTCAGGCCGACCATCGGGTAAATCCACTGTATAAATATAACCCAATGCCTGAAACAGTGCTTGTTCACCATCGGGTCTGACTTGTAACCAGCGCATCATTTTGACATCAAAATTGTCCTGCGCCACCTCATTGCTAACCGTTACGGCTTTGCGGATTTCGCGTTGATCTGTCACTTTAAAAGGAATTTGTGTCACTTCTTTGGATGCCACATTGATGCGATGAATACCGCCTTGGGCATAAAACACAATGTCCTCACCTTCAGGCAACCAGGCAAAATTCGGGTAAACCCCATGAATCGCCCAGGTTTCCTGCATATCGCGGGTCAAATCGGTGTATATGGGCGTTAATTCACCGCTTGTGCGGTCCTGAATAAACAATGCACTGTCGGCGCGAATCCGGCGTACAAAAGCCAAAGAATCACCGTCCGGTGATGGCGTCGGTCTGACCGCCCCACCCGGTCCTGAAACCCACGGCTTTATCTCACCGGTGGCGAGTTCGATGGCGAATATTTCATAAATCTGGTTATTGGAATCTTTGGAGTATTCAAAGTATTTTCCCGGCGTTGAATCCCTGGAAAACAAGACATATTTGCCGTCCGGCGTATAAATAGGCTCACCTAAATCTTTCTGTTCATTAGGGCGTTTATTAAGCTGCACACCCTGACCACCGGATTTATGGTATAGCCAGATTTCACCGGCGCCTAATGAGCGCATACCAGTAAAATGTTTTCGCGCCACAATGTATTCACCATCCGGTGACCAGGCCGGTGAGTTGAGTAATCGAAACTTTTCATCGGTCACTGCACGGGCATCACTGCCATCGGTGTTCATAATCCAGATATTATCGCCACCACCCTGATCCGAGGTAAACACCAGTTGTTGGCCATCGGGTGAAAAACGCGGTTGCATATCCCAGGCCATGGAATTGGTAATATTAGTGGCTTCCCCACCTGAAATGGGCATGGTGTAAATATCTCCCAGCAAATCAAACACGATGGTTTGCCCATCAGGACTGACATCCAGGTTCATCCAGGTCCCGGTTTCGGTGTTGATATCCACCATCTGTTTTTCACCGGGTGGATTATTCACATCCCATTTATCTTTTTTGTCTTCCTGTTCCGCTGACTGTACCAATAAGCACATCATCAGCAGGCAAACTGAACACATTAATTTATTTAAGCCTGATGTCATGATTAACCTCAAAAATATGTATGCAAAGTGCATAATTATAATGGTTTGAATAAAAATATCGCTTACAATCCCGACTTTTTACGATTAATTCCGGATAAATAAAAACTGATGTTTGGTTTAGGTGAAATACTGTCCTTGTTGTGTGCGCTGTTGTGGGCGATTGCGGTGATTTGCTACCGTAAAGCCGGCGAGCACAGCAGTGTCAGTGCCATGAACTTGTTTAAAATTGTTCTGACCTTCCTGCTGATGATTCCCACCTTATATTTCACCGACGGTTTTGTGTTGCCGGAACTAAGCGGTGAAGACTGGATGATTCTGCTGATCAGTGGTTTTTTCGGCATTATGCTGGCCGATATGTTTTACCTGCGCGCTTTACAACTCATTGGTGCCGGTTTAACAGGCATCACCGGCTCGTTATACAGTCCCTTTGTGGTCTTTATTTCATTTTACTATCTCGGTGAACGCCTCAATGGCTGGCAGATTTTTGGCATGGCTTTAGTTATGGCCGGCGTCACGATCATCAGTTTAAGAAAGAAATCGCTGGATATAGCTCACCCGCCTTTAATCGGCTTTGCCTTTGCAGCGATGGCGGTTTTTTGTACCGCTCTGGGCGTGGTCATTGTTAAGCCCATCACCACCGAACTGCCCTTTTTCTGGATTATCTTTATCCGCACCATAGGTGGTTTGGCCAGTATGCTTTTATTCAATGCACTGCTCAACCGCAGTCTGAATCCCCTATCCGTCTGGAAAGCCCCCGGCCGCTGGTGGTTATTAACCGGTGCCCTGTTAGGCCAATATCTATCCACCATGGTGTGGATTGCCGGTTACAAATACACCGATGCCTCAATCGCTTCAATACTCAATGAAACCGCCGCCGTCTTTATTTTTATTTTAGGCTGGCTGTTACTGAAAGAAGACATGAATCCACGTAAACTGATTGGTGCCATTATCAGCGTTTTCGGTGTTTTACTGGTGCTACAAATGGCCGGTTAAGCATTGACAGCTTCTTCACGTTAAAATAGATATCATTTACGGATGTCTATGACCATGTCAAAACAAGCTAAACCCATTATTTTTATAACCGGCGCATCCGGCTTGCTCGGTAGTCAATTAATGTCTGACCTGTCCGCTGATTATCAGCCGGTGGCTTTACAAAGGAACAAATCCGATCCCCATCACCCTACCTGGAATTACCAGTCCACTTTAGTACAACTCGGCATCAAATCCCCACACGCCGTTATTCATCTGGCCGGTGCCGGCATTGCCGATCAACGCTGGACCGATGACTATAAACAACTCATCCGGGACAGTCGGATTCACGGTACAGACTGGCTGGTGAAAACAATGCAAAGCCAGCCACAGCAACCTGAACACTTTTTATGCGCCTCGGCCATCGGCTTTTATGGTCACCGACCGGATGAAGATTTAACCGAAGACAGTGCCGCCGGTGAAAACTTTGTCGCTGATTTATCGGTGCAGTGGGAAGCTGCTGCACAGAAAATAACCAGTCCGCAAACCCGGGTGACCAATCTGCGCTTTGGCTTAATGCTGGATAAATCAGGTGGTGCGCTGAAAAACATGCTACTGCCCTTTAAACTGGGTTTAGGCGGTCGCATCGGCTCCGGTGAACAAGTCTATTCCTGGGTAAGTTTAGCCGATGTCAGTCAGGCTATCATGTTTTTACTCGAGCAACCCATGGACGGCCCGGTGAATATCACTGCGCCAAATCCAGTGAGTAATCAAGTGTTTACCAAAACCCTGGCAAAACAGCTTAATCGCCCGGCCTTTATACCGATGCCTGCAGCGCTGGCACGACTGGTGTTTAAGGATTTAGCCGATGAATTACTACTGGCCGATGCTAAGGTCAAGCCGCAAAGACTGCAACAGGCAGGATTCAAATTTCAGAACCCAATCATTGACCAAGGCATTGAGGCAGCTTTATGAAGAATGTGCTGATAATTGGTGGCAAACAAGGCATTGGCCGGGCACTGGCAGAACGTTACGCCGACCAGGGTCATCACGTTATCACCACATCTCGACAGTTTTCAAAAAATCAGACATCGTCGCAACAACTGTATTGTGATTTAACGCATCCGGATTCAATTAACAATCTCTTTGACTTCCTCAACGCTGAATTATCACAGATTGATGTGGTGATTAACTGCGCCGGTGTCTTGCACACCGACGAGTATCAACCGGAAAAATCACTCAAACAAGTGCAAGCTGATAATCTACAACACAATTACCAGGTCAATGCCATTGGACATTTATTAATCTTACAGCAGGCTGAAAAACTCCTCAGCCAATCGAAACAAGCGGTGGTTGTCTCCATTTCAGCCCGAATTGGCAGTCTTGAGGATAATCACTTAGGCGGCTGGTATGCCTATCGCATGAGTAAAGCAGCGTTAAACATGGGCGTTAAAACGTTGAGTATAGAATGGCAGCGAAAACACCCGCATATTCAGTGCTTATTACTCCATCCAGGGACCACCGACACCGCATTGTCCAAACCGTTCCAAAAACGCTTACCGGAAGCCCAGCTACAAACAGTGGAAGAAACTGCCGAGATGCTGCAGCAACAAATTGAACAAAATACCCACACCACAAGCCAAGAAGCCCTGTTCCTGGATTACGCCGGTAAGCCCATTCCCTGGTGAATCTTTGTTATAATCTGAGCCATGCAAAAACCACTTAGAAAAGACATTCAGCCCGGCAGCGAAGTCAGTATTGTTCAAAAGCACCACCAACGCAGTGGTGAACGCACCGAAGGTACGGTTAAACGCCTGTTAACCAAATCGCCATCCCATCCCCACGGTATAAAAGTCGAACTCACCAGCGGTCAGGTCGGCCGTGTTCAATCCTTACTTTAATTTAATGATGTCAAACCAAGAATTACCTGTTTTATACAGTTTTCACCGATGCCCTTATGCCATGCGCGCCCGGATGGCCATTGCAGTCAGTGAATTTAACTGTGAATTGCGCGAGCTCATCCTTAAAGATAAGCCTGATGCCATGCTGAAAGCCTCACCGAAGGGTACGGTACCGGTATTGGTATTACAAGACGGTCAGGTTATTGATGAAAGCCTGGATATTATGCTGTATGTTTTACACTATAATGATCCTGAAAACTGGCTGACTGATAAAACCAACAGTCTGACCCTGATTGAAGAATGCGACCGGCAATTTAAACCTTTGCTCGATCGTTATAAATACCACGTTGGCTACCCTGAACTGAGTTTTGATGAGCACCGCGCCAATACCCTGCCCTTTTTACATAGCATAAACCAGCGACTTGAAAACAGCACTTATTTGCTGGATGAAGACATCAGACTGGCTGATATCGCCATTATGCCCTTTATCCGGCAATATGCCTTCGTTGATAAAAAGTGGTTCGATGCACAAGATTGGCCGGCATTACAAAATTGGCTGAACAAACACCTAAACAGCCAACTTTTTAAAAGCGTTATGCCTAAATTTAAATTGTTTAATGAGGGTTTCACTTACTCTTTTCCAGGTGATGACACAACAACTTAAATGGCCAGAAATAATCAATGATTAAGTGTGTATATTTATGCCATGATAGGTCACTAAACTTGTCGTAATACGATTTATTTTTTTGCCAAATATTGGTTTGCATGAGGCTGTTTTATTAGTTTTTAAAATTATTCAAATCCATCCGCATAAATAAGATCATAATCTAAGCTAAACTCGTCGGCACCGATATCGGCGTTATTACCTAAGGGGCGGCTATCATGATCAAAATCTCGCATGGCATCGACCGATGGTGCCACTTGATCAATGGCGGCGGTGGCCGTTTCCTTTAAATGCAGATCACCGAATGTCGGGTTAATAAACATATCCGGACTGGCACCGGTTAAGTTGCCGCTTTGGCTGTACGTTGCACTGTTTCTGTCACCAATATCAGCATCACTGAGGTTATTTCTGGCCTGGCTGCCGGTGGTGTCAAATCTAAACTCGATCGACAAACGCTGATTCAGATTGGTCAAAATACTGTTGTGCAAAACCCGGGTTTGGGGCGAATCCCAGGCGATAATCATGGCATCTGAATTGGCCCGTCGGGCTGCAGTATAAAGACCGGGTGTGGTAAAAATCATGTTATTTCTGATAACACCGCCATAATGATCGTTACCTGTGGAACGATTGGTCAAGCCATAAGCAATGGCACGATCCACATCAATAAAGACATTATTTTCAGTCAATGTGTTACTGGAACCATTCCACATTAAAATAGCCGGATTCCACAAATGATCACTGCCATCGGGGGTGTGGAAATTTTTAAATAGATTATGCCTAATTTGCCAATCATCACCACCGTGGATATCGATGCCGTTGGTATAGCCGGTGCCACCACCGTGATCAGTGCTTGGTGGCACCTGGGTATAGGCCATAATGGTGTATTCAACCACGCCATTATCAACACCGGTACCCAGTCCGCCACCTGAACTGCCTTTAATAAACTGTTCCCCGGCATCAAGTAAACGCACATTATAAATAAATGGTGAATCTGCATTGGCATCAAATTGTATCGGGTGAAAATAAACATCGCGAATGGTCAGATTTTGTACCGTCAAATATTCGGCATTCGTCCAAATACCATGGGGAACATTGCCATAATTGGCCTGTTCCATACCCTTTCCTATGAGATTAACCTGGTCACAACGATCACTGTTACCTCTGATCGTAATGTTGTTTTTTTGAATATACAAAGTATTGTTTAAAACATAATCGCCAGGCTGTATTAAAACCGTTGTGTTGGCTTGTATATTATCAATCGCTTGGTGTAATTGTTGCACATTGCTTACAGATACAATAGTGCCAGTGGGGGCTGGTAAAGGCGGTGCTTGCAGGCATTGATTAGTCGCCATAAGCTTACCTGCAACCATTAACATGAAGACAATAAGTATTGATTGGGTGAATTCTTTTCTCATGGGTTATATCTCAATTGACGGCTAATACCAAAGTTTATCTTCTTTTATAGTGGTTTAATGAAAAACAGGTCACAAATTTTTTCAACAATGGCAACAGTTATCAGAACGTATCATAGAGCTATACTCATTTTAGCAGTGGCGTTCCGCTCAGCAGCACTCCTCTGATTTGACTGGTATTGTTTATCGTATTTGAAGTGCCCAAATCCATTCAAAGATTGACTTTCGTGGAAATCCAGGTAGGATACCTCGCCTTTTTAGCCACATATCTACCATGTTTAATCTCATCTCAAAACGCATCAATTACAGCATCAAAAATGATGTCTTATCCGGCCTGACTGTGGCTTTGGCCCTGGTGCCTGAAGCGGTGGCGTTTGCGTTTGTCGCCGGGGTGGATCCGCTTGTGGGTTTATATGCGGCATTTATGGTGGGCTTATTAACAGCCATCTTTGGTGGTCGTCCCGGCATGATTTCAGGTGCCACTGGTGCTATGGCGGTGGTGATGGTGGCTTTGGTGGCGCAACATGGCGTTCAGTATTTGTTTGCTGCAGTGGTATTAACCGGCGTTATACAAATGTTGGCCGGTGTGTTTCGGTTGGGGATGTTTATTCGGATGGTGCCTTATCCTGTGATGCTGGGCTTTGTAAATGGCCTCGCGATTGTGATATTCCTGGCCCAGCTAGGTCAGTTTAAAGTGATTGATGCAGAAGGTATGCGGGTCTGGATGTCGGGCGCCACTTTATACTGGATGCTCGGTATGGTTTTGTTAACCATGCTGATTATCCATTACTTACCAAAGCTAACACGTGCGATACCGTCTTCACTGGTGGCCATTGTCGCGGTAACCGGCCTGGTTATTATATTCGATATTCCGATTCCTAATGTGATTGATTATGTTCGCGGCGAATCCGGTGATGCCACAGCCACTTTAGCCGGCGGATTGCCAACATTTGCTATTCCGACTGTGCCTTTCAACATGGAAACCTTCCAGATTATCTTACCCTATGCCTTAATTTTAGCGGCGGTGGGTTTAATCGAATCCTTACTGACCATGAGCTTGATTGATGAAGTCACCGAAACACGGGGTAATGGTAACCGTGAATGTTTAGGGCAAGGTATTGCCAATTTTACCACCGGATTTTTTGGTGGTATGGGTGGCTGTGCCATGATTGGTCAGAGTATGATTAATATTAAATCAGGTGGCCGGGGCCGATTATCCGGTATCACAGCGGCTATTGCTTTGCTGCTGTTTATTCTGGTTGGTTCACGCTGGATTGAGATGGTACCGTTGGCGGCCTTGGTCGGTGTGATGTTTATGGTTGTTTTAGGCACATTTGAATGGGCCAGTTTACGCATGATAACCAAAGTCCAGAAATCTGAAATCTTTATCATTGTGCTTGTCTCGGGTATTACGGTGATCGCCGATTTAGCTATTGCAGTGATTATTGGCGTGATTGTCAGTGCCCTGGTATTTGCCTGGAAAGGTGCTAAACGCATTTTTGCCAAAACCGAAATCAATACCGAAGGCTCAAAAATTTATCACTTATCGGGGCCGGTGTTTTTTGGCTCTATTCATAACTTTCAGGATATTTTTTCACCGGCTGATGATCCTGACGATGTGATTGTGGATTTTATGGATGCGCGGGTTTACGACCATTCTGGTATTGAGGCGTTGGATAAACTGGCTGAACGCTACCAACGACGAGGAAAAACCCTGCACTACCGTCATTTAAGCCCTGAATGCAAAAATTTATTGCATAAGGCCGGTAACCTGGTGGAGGTTAATCTCATCGAAGATCCGGATTATAAGGTTGCAAATCCCTCGTTAAGTGTCACGCCTTAAGGTGCCAGGCGTTCAATGTGCCAGCCTTGTTCGGTTTTACAGTAGCTGAATCGATCATGCAATCGGCTGGCACGGCCTTGCCAGAATTCATAGTGATCGGGAATCACACGATAGCCGCCCCAGTGGCTGGGCAATGGTATATCACCAGATTTAAAGCGTTCTTTAATGCTGTGAAGCAATTGTGACAGTTTTTCTCTGTTTTTAATGGGGTGGCTTTGTTCTGAAATCCAGGCACCTAATTGAGAACCGCGTGGTCGTGAGCTGAAATACTTCAGGGATTCAGCGGCACTGATTTTTTCCACGGCACCGGTGATACGAACCTGACGTTCTAAAGCCAACCAGGGAAACAGTAAGGCCGCTTGCGGGTTTTGATGTAATTGTTCAGCTTTGGCGCTTTTGTAATTAGTAAAAAACACAAACCCCCGCTCATCAAAAATTTTCAACAACACGGTACGCACATCCGGACGACCTTGCCCATCCGCTGTTGCCAGGGACATGGCGTTTACTTCCGGTAATTTCGCCACCTGCGCCTGTTTAAACCAGGTGGTGAATTGTGCCAACGGATTGACTTCTAAATCAGCACGTTGCAAGCCATATTTAATGTATTCTGTGCGAATATCTGAAATATCCATCTTATTCTTTTTTATCCTGCCGATAAGTTCGGCTGTTTTTAATCCAGGCAATCAGTGCACCCAATAACCACACAAGCGGCAATCCGATTAACATAACGCCGCTCAATACAATGACTTGTTGTGCGGTTAAGAACAAACCGGCCTGCTGGGCATTTAAATCAGGTAAATTAATGCGCTCGTCATGGTGCATCAGCCAATCCAGCATACGCAAAGATAACGCCTGATTACCCCCACTGTTGAGTAAACTATTATTAATAAAATCACTGTCACCAACCACCAACATACGGCTGCTAGTGCGCTCCTGGCTGATTGCAAACACCTGATTGTCACTTTGCAGTACCACATCACCAGATCCGACAAAACTCACCACACCACGCCAGGTCGTCGGGTAGCTAAAGTGCTCAGTCACGGCATGTTTCGGATATTGAGTTAATGCCGGGATTTCAGCCAGACTCGTGTCTGATGGCAACACATCGAACATGACGGTCAGCGCCTGTTGCTGCGCTATACTTTCAGAATTATTTAACCACCATATACTGATACCGCGCTTAAGTTGTTGTTGTAACCAGCGCACAGCCTGCTCCGATAGCCTCTCGGTCGGATTAGGCAGGATGATCACCTTAACATCTGAGGGCAAAGCCATGTCATCTCGCCATTGCAGTGCCGCCACCTGATAATTAAGTCGCTGAAGGTTGTCTATCCATAAACCCAAACCATCGGGGTTATCAGCGCGAAGACTCTGGGCTCCAAACCCATCTAACATCACAATCCAGCCACGCGGAGGATTTAACAATCTTTGCAAGCCATTAAACAACGTTTCATAGGATAAGTTGGTCAGTACGAAGTGGTCTTGCTGGTAATGAATAACCATTTCACCACGGGCTTTGATACCGTATTCGCGAATCTTCTCAGGGTTTTGCGCCGGATCGATATACTGAATCGTTAATTCAGACCAATATTCACTGAGTGGCGCTAAAAAATTGGCCACATAGCCACCGGCCCGACTCTCGGCACCGGCCATAACTTCAATTTCCAATGGTGGCACCTGTTGCAACCAGTGTTTAACATCGGTGTTGTCCAAATCATCAAAGTAAGCACTGTTGAGATTAATCTGTGGTCCATAAAAAGCACTTAGTAACACAACAAACAAGAATGATGCAAAAAACACAACGGGTTTAATCAGGCGCTTATTCATTGTTGCCACTTAAGTTGATTGATTTTTCGTTGTGCCAACCACAAAAACAATCCTGTACCGGCACAAAAATAAATGATTGATGACAGGTTAATGTGCCCCCGGCTAAGCCAATTAAAATGTTGCTCGGGTAATATTAAGTTCAGCCAGTTAACGCCATATTGATCCAACACAGGTTGACCACCAACCACCCACATGACCATAAAAACCACCAGTGTCATTAATACCGCAAATCCACTCTGATTTGTCATCGTTGACAACCACAAAGCCAAGGCAATCAACCAGGCACAACAGAGCAACACCGCCAACAATAAAGCACAAACCATTAACCAATCCACTGTTCCTCCCATCATGAGCAGTGTAGCCACAGCGACAATGGTCAATAGTGGAAAGATTGTTAACCACAAATGACTTTTGAACTTTTGAACGATGGGTAATCGATACCAAGGCATGACAGGTATTCTCAACATATAATAAAGGGTGCCTTCCTGTCGTTCCTGGGCGACACTCCCTCCGGCGGTCACTGCCACCACCAACAACATCATTTTTATTAAGTTTTGGCTTAAAGGGAATAATAAGGCTTCTGTCATATCCGGTGGCACAGATAATTTTAACAATTCGGGCTGTAAGGCTAAATAGCGATCCAACATATGCAAAAACAACCAGCTAATAACAAACCCCAACAACGCCAAAATTAACCAGATGCGCGGTCGGCCCCACAGATTCTTTTGTTCTTTATGGTAAAAATCAAATCGCTGCTTAGCCATGATTGACCCTGTTTTTCCAGCCAGCCAGGCTGTGTTCGTGAAAATGTAATAAGTCCACTGCAGTTACCTTATGCTGTCGAAAATCTTTCTGCGTTAACACCTGACCCTGATGCATCACCATGGCCCAATCAGTTAACTCACTCACTTCTGCCATTAAATGGGTGGCCATAAGCACTAATTTATGTTGTTTAAACTGAGCTATAAATGCTTTAAATTGTTGCATCAAATCAGGATCCATACCATTCATGGGTTCATCTAACAGCAACACATCCACCGGTGCCAATACAGCCTGAGCCAGCGATAATCTCTGCCGATATCCTAATGATAAGTGATGGGTTAACTGATGGGACACTGGCTTTAAATCCCACGCGCAAAGCACCCGCTGTACTGCCTGATCAGCAGACTTTATATTTAACAGGTCTGCTTGTAATTTGAGTTGTTCTATCACAGTTAAATGTCGATAGAATCGAGCCGGCTCCGGCATCCAGCCTATGCTTAAACCAGAGGGCACATAAAGCTGTCCTTTGCTGGCTGCACTGACACCTGCCAATAATCGCAACAGACTGGATTTACCGGCACCATTGGCACCCAGCAAAACCACTAAACCGGCTTTTGGCAGTGTTGCATTAATGTTTTCTATCAAAACACGACCATATCGCCGCACCGTGAGGTTTTGCAGCTTAATGAGGGCTGAATCGTTGTCTGAATCCATCGGCTTTATGGCTATTTTTACTGGCTATTGAATCAAGATTTCATTATAGTGAGCTTTTTAATCAAACTAAACCCCTATTTTATGATCCCACTTCTCGACTTTTTAGACAAAGGTCTGCTTGATTTATCCGGTTGGCAAATCACTTTAATCACGCTCATCGCGGTTCAAATTACTTTATCCGGCGTGAGTCTGTATCTTCATCGTGACCAAACTCACCGAGGCATTAAACTTCACCCCTTGATTGCCCACTTTTACCGCTTTTGGTTGTGGTTTACCACCGGTATGTTAACCAAAGACTGGGTCGCCATTCACCGTAAACACCACGCTTATTGTGAAACCGAAGATGATCCGCACAGCCCGCAAATTCACGGCATTAAAAAGGTTTTGCTTGACGGTGTGGGTTTATACACCCAGGAACGAAAAAACCAGAAAACGCTGGATAAATATGGACATGGCACACCCAATGACTGGATAGAACGCAATCTGTACACCCGCTTTCATTACCTTGGCATTGTGCTTCTGGCCGCCTGTAATGTAACATTATTCGGGATTATCGGCTTGGCCGTCTTCGCCATCCAGGTGGCCTGGATCCCCTTCTTTGCCGCCGGTGTCATTAATGGTTTGGGCCATTTCAGCGGTTATCGTAATTACCGCACTGATGATAGTTCCAGAAATTTAACCCGCTTTGCCTTCTTTATTTATGGCGAAGAATTACACAATAACCACCACGCCTTCCCCGCTTCTTGCAAATTTTCCCATAAAAAAGGTGAGCATGACATCGGCTGGTACACCATTCGGGTGTTTAACAAAGTGGGCTTGTGCGAGATTAATAAAACTGTTCCGCAATTGTGTATTGATAATGACCAGCAAGACATTAATCCGGAAACCATTAAAGCCCTGGTGACCCATAAATTTAATGTTTTACAAAAATACATTAACGATGTGATAAAACCGCAACTTCATCAGGAATATGCCGACACGTCTAAGACCATGCGCAGAAAACTTAAAAAGTACACCCGACTTTTATCGCTGGAAAAACGCTATTTAAAACGCAAAGGTCAACAATTGCATGCTCAATTTAATGACAGTGAAACTTTACAGATATTATTGTCATATAAGCACGAGTTGCAAACAATCTGGAATAACAGCGGCCAATCGGTTGAAGATAAAATTGAAGCCTTAAAACAATGGTGTCAAAAAGCCGAAGCCAGTGGCATTCAAATGCTTCAGGATTTTGCCCAATCCATTCGAAAATACAGGTTACAGCTGCAACCGGTTTAAGCCAAACAGCAGCCTAATTAAGCCGCTCTATAAGCGGCTTTTTTATGGGTTTATTTTGAGGAATCTTGTGATTTTTAATTTTCGATCAATGACAACTGAAACCCGGCCAGCACCGGATCATGATCAGAGGATGAATAAGGATTAACCTGATAAAAATGTGCCGGCCGCTTAATGTCACCACCCAATGGTGATAATCGATAGCCAAAATCTCGAATTTCATCGGAATTTATATGCCATTGAGATACGCCGGTGGCGTTTTTGTACGCTATTGGGTTGGCCATAATATAATCGAGGGAACCGACCTTGCCACGATAGGAAGTGGTCCAGTTCTCTACCCCCAGAAATTCCCTGGCCAAATTCACATAGCCGGCTTCTTCAAAAACCTTGATCGGATCTTCTTTTTGATAGGAATTAAAATCGCCAACAATTAACTGCATGTCAGCGCCCATGCCTGTTGGGTCTTGAGCCATCCAGTCAGTTATTTGCTTAGCCGCTCGGGCTCGTGTGGGGTTATAGCAGCCTTGCCCGTCTTTTTGGGCCATGTCACGACCTTCAGCATCACGACAGCCTTTGGATTTTAAATGCAATGACGCCACTGTGACCAGCTCTCCACTGGTTAAATGTCTGAAGGTTTGTGCCAACACCGGACGATTTCTGTGATCTTCAAACTCAGCTAAGACATCCCGGCTGAGCACAGCATAATCACCCACCGGCTGCACCTTTAAAGGCTGGTAAATCAAACCGACTTTAATCACATCCTGACCCAGCTGTCCGGCATCGACAAAGGCCCACTTATTCTTTTGAGCATTCTCATTTAACGCGTTAATGAGTTTAATAAGGGACTCGTCTGGGTTGTTTTGAAGTTCTTGTAAACCAACCACCGCGGTATCCATTCGGTTAATAACGGTCACTAACTTCTGAAGTTGTCGGGTTTTTTCCTGCTCATTTCTGGCGCCACGACAACCCATGCCGATGATAGTGCCACAACGATCAGCGCCGTCATTGTAATCGGTAAACCAGTTTTCAACGTTAAAAGCCGCCACTGTGAAATCACCTTCTGGGCGTGTCGGTTTAGGTTCGCGAAAATTTAATTGAGGACTGATTTTTAGTGCCTGAGTGGGCTGTAATTTGTAGCGCCCAAAGACATAATTAAGCACGCCGACAGCATCCACAGAATAGCCGGTGCGGATTGGATTATCGGCGGACACCGGTGTTTTTCCATTTTTGCCCACACTAAAAGGCATGGCATAGGCTTTTAAGCGACCATCATCGATGACCAACTGGTCACGACTCTGAGACCTGCTTAAAGGCTCGACCGCTAAACCCGGATCAACCAGGGTGGTGGTTGAAAACAGCCGCTCTGAAGACACAGTGATTTCGCCAAATTTCAGGTACTGATAAACATCTGTGACAATGGCACCGTTGACTTCAACACGCATATTTTCAAGTGTTTCAAGATTTAAATCATCAAAAGGTAAATTAATCTTCTCTGCCTTGGGTAAGGCCTTGTTTTGTTCACATTTTTTGATTGATTGAATCGCACGTAATTGGGTTAAGTCGTGCATTTCTGATACCCGACCTGAAACCATGACCACATCACCGGGGTGAATGTCAGGCTGCCATCGACCGGTATAAACAAACAGACCTTCTGATGTCTTTGGATTTTGATCAGGCTGCATAGACTGAATAAAAAAGCCATCCAATCCGCCGGCTTGCGTAAATACCCCTGAAACAACGGCTTTTACGCGAACCTGGCGGTCAATAAGCGGACTTTCCTGACCGGACCCCTGTATCTCAGCAATCGCGCTAAAATCACCTTCACAATCAGCCGCATTCAGTGCATGAACAAAAAACAGCAAACACAATATACCTAGTTTCATTGGATATTTATTAATAAAAAACAGTATTATCGCTTGTTTAAATTGTAAATTCCACGTTAAATCAGCGGTGATATACTTTTTCTCAGACTGTTTTTAAATAATTGACTATTGACTTTAAACACAATAACCCATAACTTATTGACTCAATAAATTTTCTAATCGGAGGAAACATGAAAAAATTAACCACTTTATTATTATTGGCCTCATTAGGTTTGTTCTTGTCTGCTTGTAGCGACGATGACGGCGATCGAAATGATGCCATGGAAGAGGCTAAACAAGAACTCAACCAAGCCGCTGAAGCCACCAAAGAAGCCGCTTCTGATGCCGGTGATGCCATTTCTGATGCCGCTAATGATGCCGCTGATAAAACTGAAGAGCTTTATGAGGAAGGTAAAGAGGGTGCCAAAGACATGTACGAGGATGCCAAAGAAGGATCCAAAGACATGTATGAAGATGCTAAAGAAGGTGCCAAGGACATGTACGAAGAAGGCAAAGAAAAAGCCAAAGACATGATGGATGACAGTAAAGATGCGACTGAAGACGCCGCCGATGAAGTTGAAGATGCGGCTGAAGACGCCGCCGATGAGGTTGAAGATGCGGCTGAAGAAGCTGAGGAAGAAGTTGAAGAAGCCACTGATCCTGATCCAAACGCTTAAATAATCAGGAATTTTAGATTTAAAACCACCGATTTTTCGGTGGTTTTTTTATGGATAATGCGTATTGAGTTAATCATTAAAATCAGTCAAAATGTAACCTCCTCAAAGGAAAATCAATTATGAATCTGCCTCTTCTTATTGGTTTAAGGTATACCCGAGCCAAAAGAAAGAACCATTTTATTTCTTTTATTTCTCTGATTTCAATGGGCGGTATTGCCATTGGCGTTATGACTGTTATTGTTGTCATCGGCGTAATGAATGGATTTAATAAGGAATTTCAGGACCGCATGCTCAGCACGGTATCTCACGCCACCATTTCTGCCTTTCAGGGCGAGCATCTTAATGATTGGCAACAAGCCATTAACCAGGTCAGCGAACACCCGGAAGTGGTTGGTGCAGCACCTTATATACGCACTGAAGGCATGCTTCAGGGCATGAATACGGAAGGCGCTTTAATCCAGGGGGTCTTACCAAGTGAAGAAATCAAGGTCACCGAATTTCAAAATAACATGCGCTACGGTCAATTAGATGACCTTAAAGCCGGTGAATTCAATATTATTATAGGTGTTGATTTAGCTGCCCATTTGGGGGTCGGTCCGGGCGATAAAGTGACCTTATATGTTCCCGAATTTCGAACCACGGCTGTGGGCATTACGCCACGATTGAAACGTTTCACTGTATCGGGGATTTTTGAAGTGGGTATGTATGAATATGACTATAAAATGGCCTTAATTCACCTTAACGATGCCGCCACACTATTGCGCATTCCCAAAGGCGATGCGGAAGGTGTCCGAATTAAAGTCACTGATCTCATGCAAGCACCTCAGATCGTCCGTGAGCTCGGCCCCCGCTTAGCCGGTTTTTACCGAATCAGAGATTGGACGCAACAGCACGTCAATTATTTTAAAGCCACTAAAACAGAACGCACTGTGATGTTTATCATTCTTTCAATGATTGTGGCGGTGGCGGCTTTTAACATCTTATCCACCCTCGTCATGCTGGTGACCGATAAGCAGTCAGATGTGGCTATTTTGCGCACATTAGGGCTCTCAGGCGGTCAGGTCATGGGTGTATTTATGGTGACCGGTACATTAATCGGCTTTATTGGCACTGTGCTTGGGACTATCGCCGGATTATTATTCGCCATCAACATTAACACCATCATTAAAACGCTGGAAAGTTGGTTTAACACCGATTTTTTGGCGAAAGACGTATACTATATCAGCGAAATTTATGCCGATTTACACACCGCAGATGTGCTCACCATTATCGGCATTGCTTTTAGTCTGTCCATATTAGCCACCTTGTATCCGGCCTGGCGAGCCTCACGTGTACAACCGGCGGAGGCTTTGCGTTATGAATAATCCGGACACGGTCATCAGCTGTCAAAATCTCAGTAAATATTTCATAGATGCCAACAAAAAAATAACGGTATTTGAACACCTGAACTTTGCTATTCAGGCCGGTGAAACCATCGCCATTATGGGCGCTTCCGGTTCCGGTAAGAGTACTTTATTACACTTATTGGGCGGCCTTGACGTTCCAAATACCGGCGAAGTATCTGTCTGTGGCCAAAATATGGCACAATTAAGCAATAAAAAACGCGGTCTTGTTCGTAATAAGCATCTGGGTTTTGTGTATCAATTTCATCATTTACTGCCTGAGTTTTCGGCCCTGGAAAATGTCATGATGCCATTACTCATTGCGCGTGAAAATAAACCTGAAGCACGCCAAAAAGCCTCAGATATATTAAATCAAGTGGGTTTGGGTGAACGACTCAGTCATCGGCCCGGACAATTATCCGGCGGCGAGCGACAACGGGCAGCCATTGCCCGGGCTTTGGTCACCAATCCGGATTGTATATTGGCCGATGAGCCCACCGGCAATTTAGATGAAGACACGGCCATGGCGGTGATGAAATTGTTTATTGAATTAAACCAACAACATCAAACGGCTTTAATCGTGGTAACACACGACCGACAAGTGGCCCAATTAATGCAAACCACTTATCACCTCAAACACGGAGTTCTGCAACCATTGTCAAAATAAACATTGATCAGGCATTGACCCCCGGTTTTGCACTGGCGTTTTTAGTCGGTTGTTTACAAC
The DNA here is from genome assembly GCA_947502925.1 of uncultured Marinicella sp. Classification (GTDB taxonomy): domain Bacteria; phylum Pseudomonadota; class Gammaproteobacteria; order Xanthomonadales; family Marinicellaceae; genus Marinicella. The sequence goes on from CANNBS010000002.1 coordinate 280,562, forward strand.
TTCTGTGGTTGCCAGATATTGCGCGTGGTGGTCTGCTCTTTTGCCTGAGTGTTGTCGTTTGTTTTGGTCTCAGCCTGTTTCATCAAAACTTCAAACCCCTGAGTATTGCTTATTTACTGGGCTTACTTTTAGTACTCATCGCTGTCAACACGCAAAAGCAACAACAACTTACAGACCTTGAACACCGCATACTCACCGCGGTCATTGTTGACTTGCCGGTAAAAACACCACAGAAAACAACTTTTACCGTTGAAACTAACAATCATGAAAAATTTCTGGTCAGTCATTACAGTGCTTTCCTGAACACGCAAAAGAAAACATCCATTCCTGACTACCAACCGGGCAATCAATACCGTTTTGAATTGCGCTTAAAGCCACCTCATGGCACCGCTAACGGTGTTGGTTTTGATCGTGAACGCTGGCTTTTCCGACATGGCATCGATGGCATCGGCACCATTCAGCAGGCCCAACAAGTCAATACATTAAATCTTGATTTAATCACTTCACTTAGATTAAAACTCAATGGCTGGCGTTATCACTTATCAAATGTTTTGGACCGGCATTTTCCCGATCAACGGAGTAACGCGCTATTACACGCTTTATCCATTGGTGATAAAAGCCGATTTGAGTCACAAGACCATCAATTATTCCAAGCAACAGGCACCGCTCACTTAATTGCCATATCCGGATTACATATCGGCATGGTGGCAGCCATTGGCGCAGGCTTTGGCTGGTTTATTTTTTGGCTCTTTCCACAACAGCGATTACCACGCCCGCTTCTTCAGATTATATGCGGATTGTCATTGGCGACGATGTACGCAGGTTTAGCCGGATTTTCTGTTTCAACCCAACGGGCGCTGATTATGCTGGCCGTCTATGGCTGGTTTAAATGGCGGCGTCGCAGTGCTTACGCCTGGGATGTGTGGTCCATCAGTTTATTGCTGGTGCTTGTTATTGATCCGCTGAATGTACTGGATTCCGGTTTTTGGTTGTCTTTCTGGGCTGTTGCGGTATTGATTTTTGCTTTTCAGGGCCGAACTTCTCATCATGCAAAATGGCTTGATTTCATTAAAATACAATGGCTTTTGCTCATTGGCATGATGCCATTAAGCCTGTTACATTTTGGCAGTTTAAAAATATGGGCGCCGCTGGTTAACCTAATCGTCATTCCTGTGATGACTTTTATGTTTATACCTGCGTTACTGATTATGATGCTGGTGTCGAGCTTAACCGGTTATATCCCTGAAATTTTGGTCCGTGCCATCAATCTAATCAGTAATCTTTTCTGGTCATTTCTGGATCAATTCTCACAACTGGATACAGACGCTTTATCCTGGTCAATACAGGGCTTTTGGCCCTTTACATTATTAACCCTGGCTGCCGTTATTTTGTTACTTCCCCAAGCCATACCACAACGACATTGGGGCTTACTGCTCATCCCAATTGCCCTGTGGCCGAACACAACACAGCTAAAACTCGGACAGTTTAAAGCTGAAATACTGGACGTTGGACAAGGCACTTCAGTGCTGATCAGCACCCAAAACCACCATCTACTCTATGACGTCGGCGCCCGCTTTCCAAGTGGTTTTAATTTTGCCGATGCGGTGATTATACCGCTGCTTAACCTGAACAGAATAAATACCATTGACACCCTTATTCTGTCTCATAAGGACAATGATCATGCCGGTGCTTTTCCTGATCTGGCAGAGGACATAGATATCGGCCAGATTCTAAGTACCGATGGCCGGTTTAAGGACTGTGTAGCCGGTCAAAACTGGGTCTGGGATGATGTCAGATTTGAAATTATCAGCCCCTATAACATTGAGCCATATTTAAAAAACAACAGTTCCTGTGTCATAAAAATCAGCGCGTCACACACGTCGCTATTATTAACCGGTGACATAGAACAAGCTGTTGAATACCGATTAACACAACATCATCCCACAAAAATACAATCTGATATTCTGCTTATTCCGCACCATGGTAGCAACACATCATCAACACCTGAATTCATCGCCACAGTCAATCCACATATAGCCATTAATTCATCCGGCGCCTATAATCAGTTTAACCACCCCACAGAACAAGTCAAAGCCGTTTATGAAAGTCTAAACATCCCCATCATCGACACCCAAACCAGCGGCCGCATAACACTTATAACACCCAAAAATAAACACGACTCATTTAAAACGGTTCAATTCCGCCGACAAAACCCAAGAATTTGGCGTAGATAATACGGCGCCATTGACATAAACCAGTTCACATACAGTTATAGCATTAACGACCATTCCTAAATATTTCCAGGCCATCATCGGCGAAGCCGTCTTCGATCAGACCGGCTGTAACAGACAAAACACTTGCCCGGTAATATGACTGCTGAAAGTCATCTATCCATATCTCTGACCATTTTTTCATTATGGAAAATAAATGCATGCTGAAACTATTGCTCAGACACCGGACGAACATTCATAATAAACGATGATTATAATTTGTACCCAGGTTACATTTGTTCTCATAGCTGTAGATAATTTTATACTGTACGCAACCACCCTATTCATCTGCTTTTACTCAATATATCAACAATGCAAAGTATATAATCGATAAGACCAGTATCATGATTCTCGCGATCAAACTATCTTCAACTGAATAATCTGCAACATTCTCAGCCCATAACTTGACATCTCGCAATTAGTCATAAATAATGCATATTCGCATATGCGCATATCCATATTAAATGCAATTAATTGATTTATTTAAAGTGCTTTCGAATCCGGTGAGACTGCGATCTCTTAATTTACTGGCCTACAGATATCCCGACAGTCTCTGTGTCTGTGACTTTATGGAACTACTGGATTGTTCTCAAACCATGATATCCAGGCATTTTAAGCAATTCAGAGATTTAGGCCTGGTCACCGCCGAACAAAAAGACCAGTGGGTACATTACAGATTAAATAAAGACATGCCCGAAAATAGATGGACATTGTTGCAATCTTGTTTACAACAAGCATCGCAAGAAGAACCATTCTGTCATGATATCGCCCAATTAAAAAAATTAAAAGATTGTTGTTAAATGAAAAAAAACATATTGTTTTTATGCACCGGTAATAGTTGCCGTTCTCAAATGGCTGAAGGCTGGTTAAGACACCTCAAACCAACGCAGTACAATGCCTACTCGGCGGGAATTGAACAACACGGACTTAATGCCAAAGCCGTACAAGTGATGTCAGAAGTTGATATTGATATCAGCAAATATTATTCAAAAAGCTTAGACGAATTGTCTGACATCAAATTTGATTATGTTATTACGGTTTGTGGTCATGCCCATGAAACATGCCCCTATTTTCCGGGTTCGGTTCAAGTTATACACGTTGGCTTTGATGATCCGCCACAACTTGCGGTATTAATGTCCGATGAAGACGATATTATTAATTGTTATCGGCGAGTTCGTGATGACATTAAAGATTTTATAACAAACATCGAACAACACCTTGAACAAGGAGAATAACATGGGGCTATTTGAACGCTATTTATCACTGTGGGTGGCCATTTGTATTACTGTCGGGGTCACGTTGGGTTATTATTTTCCCGCTATTTTCACCACAGTTTCCGCTTTTGAATATGCCCATGTCAATTTAGTGATTGCAGTACTGATTTGGGTCATGATCTACCCCATGATGGTTCAGGTGGATTTTGCAGCCATTAGACACAGTGGCAATAATCCCAAGGGATTGTTGTTGACACTTTTCATAAACTGGTTGATTAAACCGTTTAGCATGGCGGCATTGGGTTATTTGTTTTTCAAAATATTTTTTGCCGGCTGGGTTGACCCCGCTGATGCCACAGAATACATCGCCGGGATGATTCTATTGGGTGTGGCCCCATGTACTGCGATGGTCTTTGTCTGGAGCCAGTTAACAAAAGGCAACCCAAATTTCACACTGGTACAGGTATCAATCAATGACATTATCATGATTTTCGCCTTTGCACCGATTGCGGCTTTGTTGTTGGAAGTAACTGACATACATATACCCTGGCAAACACTAACCGTGTCCGTGGTGTTATATGTCTTACTACCGATGCTGGCCGGTTGGCTTACAAGAAAACTTTTAAATAATCGAGTTGACCATTTATTAGCCAAGCTAAAACCCTGGTCAATGATTGGCTTATTGGCTACGGTTGTTCTGTTGTTCGGTTTTCAGGCGGATAAAATTATCAATCAGCCGCTGGCCATTGTTTTAATCGCCATACCGTTACTTATTCAAACTTACGGGATCTTTTTTATTGCCTATTTTATCGCAAAGCGTATGCGATTAAGTTATGACATTGCTGCGCCGGCATGTTTAATTGGGACATCTAATTTTTTCGAGTTGGCGGTGGCGGTGGCCATATCCCTGTTTGGGCTTAATTCCGGTGCTGCCTTAGCAACGGTTGTCGGTGTGCTTGTTGAAGTACCGGTGATGCTCTCTTTAGTGGCTTTTGCAAACCGAACACAACATTGGTTCAGAACATGACAAATCAAAATGACCCCTTACCTCACATTAATACAGAAACCTTTAAACCCAGCAATCCAGATGAGTTAAGAGCGGATACTGTCAGCACACATCCGGCTAAAATTTTATTGCTGTACGGATCAATTCGTGAACGTTCTTTTAGCCGTTTGGCCATCGAAGAAGCCCAACGTATTCTGAGCAAACTGGGCGCTGAAACCCGTGTATTTAATCCCGTTGGACTGCCTCAGCCGGATAGTCTCGAAACAGACCACCCGAAAGTCAGGGAGCTCCATGAACTTGTGCAGTGGTGTGAGGGCATGGTTTGGTGTTCACCGGAACGACATGGCAGTATGACCGCTGTTATGAAAAGCCAAATTGACTGGATTCCCTTGACCTTAGGTGCGGTTAGACCGACTCAGGGAAAAACTCTGGCTGTGATGCAGGTGAGCGGTGGTTCACAGTCATTTAATACGGTCAATCAATTGCGTATTTTAGGCCGTTGGATGCGTTTAATAACAATACCCAATCAATCCTCAGTGCCGAAAGCCTGGCAACAATTCGATGATAATAACCGCATGAAACCATCCGCTTTATTCGACCGCATTGTTGACGTCATGGAAGAATTGCTTAAATTCACCTTATTAACCCGAGATATCAAAGATCATTTAGTGGATCGTTATTCGGAACGCACAGAATCTTTAGAACAATTTAAACAACGTGTCGAGGACCCGTTAAAATAAACGGGTCATTTACGTCAAATGGTAAGCATTAATATCCGGCCGCATGACCATCTTTTCGACTTTCAGAAGCCCCCCAATACACACCATTTTCGGCTTTCATAATGGCCTGATAACCACCATAAGGACCGTTTGCAAACTGGATTTTATGACCTTTTCGCAACAACCCGCGAATGGTGTCATAGGAAAAGCCGGTTTCTAAATTTAAGATGCCACCATCAGACATCATTTCATCGGTGGGTTGTGACGAACCGGTGTGATGGATGCGCGGAGCATCACCTGCTGCCTGAATATCCATACCAAAATCAATCATATTAACCACAATTTGCGCATGGCCTTGTGGCTGCATGGCGCCACCCATGAGCCCGAAACTCATATAAGGTTTACCTTCTTTGGTGATAAAAGCCGGAATAATGGTGTGAAAAGGTCGCTTACCGCCTTCAAAAACATTAACGTGACCTTCTTTTAAAGAAAACATTTCACCCCGGTCTTGTAAGATAAATCCCAATCCGGGTGGGGTCATACCAGAACCCATGCCACGGTAATTACTTTGAATGAGTGACACCATATTACCGTCTTTATCCGCTGTGGTCAGATAAATGGTATCACCCGCTTCCAGCGCTGGATTACCGGCCGGATAATGTTGAGCGGCCTTTTTTGGATCAATCAGTTTCGCCCTTTTTCCGGCATACTCATGGCTGATTAATTCAGCCACCGGCATCTCGTTAAAATCCGGGTCGGCATAGTATTTGGCTCGGTCTTCAAATGCCAGCTTCTTGGCTTCGGTAAATAAATGCACATATTCAGCCGAATCCAATTGCATCGAGCCGACATCAAACTGTGACAAGATGTTCAGTATCTGTAAAGCCGCGATGCCCTGCCCGTTGGGTGGTAATTCCCAGACATCATAACCGCGGTAATCAGTACTGACCGGTTCCACCCACTCACCGGAATGACCGGCCATGTCTTCATAACTCAGATGGCCACCATTGGCTTGCATATAATCCGCGATGGTATGGGCGATTTGACCTTTATAAAAAACATCCCGGCCTTCTTTGGCAATGAGCTTCAAGGTGTTAGCCAGATTTTGATTTTTCCAGATTTCGCCTTCTTTCGGCGCTTTACCATCCCGGGTCATTTGCTCACTAAAACCCGGCCATTTTTCTAAGATGGGTACTGATCGGTTCCAGTAATAGGCAATCAACTGGGTAACCGGAAAACCTTTTTCCGCATAATCAATCGCCGGTTCTAATACCTTATCCATCGACATGTGCCCAAAGCGATCATGTAGCATAAACCAACCGTCCACTGCGCCGGGAACCGTGACCGGTAAAGGTCCATGACTGGGAATTTTGTCATAATCGTTGTCTTTAAACCATTTTAAGTTTAATGATTGCGGCGATCGTCCTGAACCATTTAAACCATAAAGTTTTTGGGTTTTAGCGTCCCAGACAATGGCAAAAAGATCACCGCCCATACCATTTCCTGTAGGCTCGACTAATCCTAATAAAGCATTCGCGGCAATCGCCGCATCAATGGCATTACCGCCATCGCGCATAACCTGTAAGGCCACTTGCGTCGCCAGTGGCTGTGAAGTGGCAGCCATGGCTTCTGTCGCCAAAGCCGGTGACCGACTGGCGAAAGAAAAACCTGTGACACGGTCCATCGAAAATCCGACGTTGGTTATTAATAAGCAGAAACAGAAGGTGAGTAATTTCAACATTTTAGATATAATAATTGATTAAACTTCACACATTGTAAAATGACAATGCCTTTCAAGTCATTTGAAAACTGTCTTTTTATCGAGATAAAGCCTTTTAAAGTGAAGCTTTAATCAAGATTGATGTCAAATAATTGAAAATTTAATATGGATCTAAAAGCTAAGTTTCCACTTCACAAACGGTTTAACAACCATAAACGCAAAGTGTTAAGTATGCTCCTCATTTTGAGTGGTGTGGCGGTCATTATTTTTGCCACAGTTAATTTTTTTCGTGAGAAATACATACTGTTTGCGGTTGAATTAGTAGGAGCTGTTATTTCATTTGGACTGTTACATTTTTTAAGGGCTGATACCAGCTTTAAGCGATTCCAGCACATTGCACTGGCCTATGTGATTATATTTTGTTTGTTTTTACTCTTTGTATTTGCCCAATTAGACGTATATATAACGGCCTATAGTTTTGTCTTATTGATGCCTTTAATCGCACATTTATTATTGGGATGCCGTCTTGGTTTTATTGTTACAGCTGTTTTTATAATAGCGGCCACAATAATTTTTATCACTCAGTACCATGATCATGTGATCATCACAGAAAAATTAGGTTTTTATAACGTGGTCATTGTGACTGTTTTAATTTGGGGACTGGCTTTCAGTTATGAGCGTGCCAATGAACATGTCAGGGCTGATTTAATTCGCTTAGCCAGTCATGATTTTTTAACCGGTTTATATAATCGAACCATCCTCAATGATATTTTCCAACATAAACTCAAAAAGTCAGTCAACAGCCAACATTCGTTGAGCATGCTGGTGGCTGATTTAGATTATTTTAAGAAAATAAATGATTTATATGGTCATGAAGCGGGCGACACGTTTATTAAAAGGTTTGCCGGTATTTTACAAAAACACAGTGGAACGAACAGTGCTTGTTTTCGTGTAGGCGGCGAAGAGTTTTGTGTTATTTTATCAAACACCGACAATGACACGTGTTTTAAGATTGCAGAGAACATTCGCAAGGCCACAGAAAAAATCCATTTAAAAACAGATAATAAAAACATTGCCGTAACGGTTAGTATCGGCATTGCCACTTGTAATGATATGTCCTGCGGTATGTCCGATCTATTAAAAATAGCCGATAAAAATTTATACCGTGCTAAACAACAAGGTCGTAATCGAGTGGTCAATTATTTTAACTTTTAGACAAATACATTTCTTATGAAAAATATAATATTACTGTTAAGTTTACTAATAAACTTCAACGTTTCCGCCAAAAGCATCGATGATCATATTAAAAACATGGAAGTCCATTCGGGTTTTTTTAATTTTTACTGGGATAACAGTGAAGCGAAAATCTATTTAGAGGTTTCTGACTTTAATCAGGAGTTTTTATATATCAATTACCTACAAACCGGTGTCGGTTCAAACGACATTGGCCTGGATCGTGGCCAAATTGGCAATAATCGTGTGGTCCATTTTGAACGCCATGGTTCAAAGATATTACTGGTTCAGCCTAACCAAACCTATCGCGCCATTAGTGACAATCCACAGGAGCGACAAGCCGTTAAAGATGGTTTTGCCCGTTCTGTACTGTGGGGCACTGAAGTTGTTGCCGAACAAAACGAGGCTGTATTAATTGATATCACAGGATTTTTACTACAAGACTCACAACACATTCAAAGCCGTTTAAAGCAATTAAAAGAAGGCGATTTCTCCATCGATAAAACCCGCTCAGTTATCTATCAGCCGAACACACAAAACTTTCCTGACAACACTGAATTTGAAGCCATAATCACTTTAACCGGTAAAAATGCCGGTCGTTACCTCAAAAGTGTAACCCCAGATAATAACGCGGTGTCAGTTCGGACGCACCATTCTTTTGTGCGTTTACCCGAACAGGTCATGCAGCCCAGAGCATACGATCCCCGTTCCGGTGGCATTCCCCTGACTTTTTATGATTATGCGGCACCTCTTGATGAAAACATGAAGGTGCAATGGGCAATCCGTCACCGTTTACAAGCCGATGACTCGGGCCAGGTTATTAAACCGATTGTTTATTATCTGGATTCTGGCACACCTGAGCCGATTCGATCCGCTTTACTGGAAGGGGCTAGCTGGTGGCAAGAAGCTTTTAAGACCGCCGGTTTTAATAATGCCTTTGAGGTTAAAATGCTGCCGCCTGATGCCAATCCCCTGGATATCCGGTATAACACCATTCAGTGGGTGCACCGTGCCACCCGCGGCTGGTCTTATGGTTACAGTGTGGTGGACCCACGCAGTGGTGAAATTCTTAAAGGCCACGTTACCTTAGGTTCTTTACGGGTGCGACAGGATATTCGCATTGCCCAGGCCTTATTATCGCCGTTCAAAAACGGCCAAACTGACACATCCGTTATTCAAAACATGGCTTTAGCCCGTTTGCGCCAGCTATCCGCCCATGAAGTGGGACATACGTTGGGTTTGATTCATAACTTTCATGCCAGCAGTCAAAACCGCAGCTCGGTGATGGATTATCCCCATCCGCTGGTGCAGATTAAAGATGAGGAAATCGATTTAAGTCAGGCTTATGATACCGGTATCGGTGACTGGGATAAAATCGCCATTAACTACCTGTACCGTGAATTTGATTCAAACCAGGATACTCATCAGGCTTTACAACAAATTATCGATGACGCCCAACAAACAGGCCATGTCTTGATAGCCGATCGCGATGCCAGAGCCGTCGGTGGCGCCCAACCTCAAGCGCATCTGTGGGACAATGGCAGCGATGCCGTTGAAGCCCTGAACAAGGTCTTAAAAGTGCGTTCAAAAGCCCTTGAACAGTTTGGTCTGGATACGCTGCCGAAAGGTACTGCTGTAGCAGAATTACAGCGTTTATTTGTGCCTTTATATTTATTTCACCGTTATCAGGTCGAAGCGGTGGTTAAATTAATCGCCGGTGTGGATTATCACTACGCCATAAAAGGTCAAAAACCGTCGGTTAAGTCACAGAGGGTCTCGGCTGATACACAACAACGTGCTTTCAATGCAGTTTTAAAAACCATTGATGTCAACACCCTGGATATTAAAGATGATGTGGCTGAATTATTGTTACCACGGCCGGCCGGTGATAACCGTGATCGTGAAATATTTAAATCCCGCAGCGGCGTTACCTTTGATACCGCATCAGCGGCTGAAGCAGCCGCTGATCTGAGCCTGTCCTTACTGTTACATCCCCATCGGATGAATCGACTGAGTGAGCAACATGCACGGCAAAAAGATATTCTGTCCGTGTCCGATGTATTACAACAATTAGCCAAGGCCACCTGGCAACAAAAACACCGGCAAGACCGAAAACAATGGCTACAAAACAGTATAAACTGGGTCACTTTACAAAACCTGTTGCATTTATCCAGGCACAAACAAACCGCACCCCAGGTTAAAGCGCAGGTGGATGCTTTTTTGCATGATTATGCTGAGAAAAAACATCGTAACAACATGGCACAACTGATTGCCGATGAAATCAATCGCTACTTTAACGGCCATTGGTCAACGGATAAAAAAGAAACACCTAAACTGCCACCGGGCTCACCCATTGGAAGCGGTGCAATACATTACGAATAAGAGGTGATCATGCACGTCTATCCAGTCGAGGAACTCAGTCGCCAATTTGAACAACACCTGCAGGCAGGCCGATTTTTCACATTAAGACGAACGGCTGATAATTGGCCTGCTCCTGATATTGCGGCTTTAATTGAAACACTGGCCGATGAACAAGCGGTGGTGTTATTTCGTTTATTAAGACGCGCCAAAGCCGCACATGTGTTTGAACTGTTATCGTTGAAACAGCAACAGGCGCTCATTCAGGCCCTGGCGGGGAAACGTAAACGACTCGCTGACCTGCTCAATCGATTGTCACCGGATGACCGTACTGCATTTTTTGGTGAATTACCCGGTGAAATTACCCAAAAATTACTCAATATGCTCAATGAAAAAGAGCAAAATGCCGCGGTGCGTTTATTGGGCTACCCGGAAGAAAGTATCGGTCGTTTAATGACCACGGATTATGTGGCGGTTAAAAATCACTGGACCGTCGATCAGTCACTTACACATATTCGTAAACATGGCATCGACTCTGAAACCATTAATGTCATTTATGTGGTTAATGAAGACTTTAAACTCATTGATGATTTAAGGATAAGGGATTTTATTCTGGCTGAGCCACAAACTGAAATTCAACAACTAATGGACAACCGCTTTGAATCTTTACAGGCTGATGCCGATCAGGAAACCGCCATCCAAACCTTTAAGAAATATGATCGCATCGCCCTGCCCGTTACGGACAGTGAAGGTATTTTAATCGGCATTGTGACCGTTGATGACGTTCTGGATGTGGCCGAAGAAGAAGCCACCGAGGATTTTCATAAATTTGGTTCTTTACAAGATCGCGTGCTTGAGCCCTTACAGGCCAGTGTCGGGTTTTTATACCGAAAACGCATTGTTTGGTTGCTGGCATTAGTGGCAGTTAATGTCATTTCAGGCGCGGCCATTGCCAGCTTTGAAGACACCATCCAGGCGATGGTTGCTTTGGTATTTTTCCTACCGTTATTAATTGACTCCGGCGGTAATGCCGGCAGTCAGTCTGCCACCATTATGGTGCGTGCCCTGGCCACCGGCGAAGCTTATATGAAGGACTGGTTAAAGCTGTTATTTAAAGAGTGCCAGGTGGCCTTGTTATTAGGCATTACAATGGCCGCAGGCGTGGCATTTATTGCCGGATTCAGAGCACCCGATATCATTCCGGTGGTGGCCATCACCATGGTATGTATTGTTCTGGTGGGCAGTGTGGTGGGTTTATCTTTACCCTTTTTATTCACCCGACTTGGTATGGATCCTGCAGCAGCCAGTACCCCCTTGATTACTTCCATAGCAGATATCTCGGGGGTACTGATTTATTTTTCTCTCGCTAACTGGTACCTGGGGCTATAAAGTCCTTGACTCTTTTATACTTACCAATTAACCGGATCACGGTGTACCGGTAACGTCATACAACGACAGCCGCCACCACCGCGGGATAATTCTGAACCGTCCATCGCAACAGCGGCTTTTCCTGCCGGCATGGATTTCTTGTCATTAATAATATCCAGCGCATCAATAATTTCAAAACCGGCCTGGTTTAAAGCGTCCAAAGTGGCTTTATTATGCTGATAGCCAATCACATGACCTGGTGCAAAGGTGAAAAAGTTGGCACCGCTGGTCCATTGTTCCCGTTCCTGGGTAAATTCATCATCGCCACCGCAATTGACAAAATTAAGCTCAAGACCAAAATTTCTTAAGGCTTTCGGCAGACCGGAATATTCCTTAATATGCTTAATGCGCCCACGCTCACAGTGCATGTGAAACGCCCGGCATTTATTGGGCCCGGTAATCAGTGGCGCAAAGTTCATCACCGTGTCCACATCCAGCATGGTGAAAATCATGTCTAAATGAATGGTGGCACGGATTTTAGGCAATTCCACGACCACGATATCTAATTTATCTTTGTTTTTAGATAAGCGCTCAGCTAATCGGTCAATGCCATTGGCGGAAGTGCGTTCAGAAAAGCCAATCACCAGTAAATCATCGCGAATCACCAGTAAGTCACCACCTTCAATGGTGACATCATTGTTGTCCTTGCGGGTGCCGTCAAAATGAAAACCATGGCTGTCTAATTTAGGGTGCTCATCAAAAATATGTTTCAATAAAATCGCCTCTGTTAAACGAACCCGATGGGCCATGGAACCAATAATCGCCTTATCATAAACACACATCACAGCATCTCGAGTGAAAAACGCGTTGGGTAAGGGTGGAATGGCATGGCGCGATGGACTGAGGAATTTTTCCAGATTGTTTTTCACCATCAAGGTGCCCTGAAATAACTGGGCGGCTAACTTTCTAGCGTCTAAACCCATTAAATCATCTACTAAATCCTGCTGATTGTGAAGCTGACAAACACCTTCCAACAAATCTAATTTAGTGCGTTCATCGGTCAGAACATCGGCCAAAAGAGTTTCAAATTCAAGCACATCCGGACAGACTTTTTTTAACACACCGGATAATTGAGCATGCTCTTTTAAGGCCAAATCCAGTGAAATAATGTCATCAAACAACACTTCTTCAGCGGTTTCAGGTGTCATATTTTCCATTTCAGGACCCGGTTCGTGAATGATGACCGTATTTAGCCGGCCAATCTCAGAATGATTGGATATGGGTGTTTTATTCATGATTGTTTACTCGTCAAATGAGATGTGAATTTTCTTGGATTTTGGCATGGACTGGCAGCTTAAAATATAGCCTGCTTTAGTTTCCCAGTCTTCCAGCGAATAGTTGTTAATCATATCGACCTCACCGTCCAGTAATCGGCAGCGACAGGTGGCACAGACACCGGCTCGGCAGGAATACGGCAAAGCAATACCGGCATCTTCGGCAGATTCAAGTAACGTTTTCTCACTGCCGGCTTTGAGGTTAAACTGATGCTCAATGCCATCCATGGTGACTTTAACATCGGCGTCTTTTTGGGCCGGCTTTCGGTCTGTTTTAATGGCCTGACCTTCACTTAAAAACCGCTCATTATGAATACGGCTTTTCTCAATACCCAGTGACTCTAAACAAGCACATAAGTCATCAATCATCAGCCCGGGTCCGCAGACATAATAACCCGCCACATCAATGGGCTGAAGTATTTGCCGGTAAATTTGTGCAATTTTATCGGTATCGAAGCGACCCTGGTTAAACGGTACATCGACCTGCTGTTGGGTTAAAAAGTAATGCACGCTAAAGCGTTGACCAAAGCGGTCTTTTAAAGCCGCAATCTGAGGCTGTAACAGCACATCTTTGGCGGTTTTATTACCATAGAACAAAATAAACTCAGCGGTATCAGTTTGTTCCAAAGCGGCATAAATCATGCCCATAATTGGAGTAATACCGGCACCGGCTGCAAAGCCCACATAGCGTTTACCCTCCTCGGGTTTTAAGATAAAACGTCCTGTGGGTGGCAGTACCGACATTTCTGTGCCGGCTTTTTGTTGTTGTGCCCAGGTCGAAAACTGACCATCGTGAATATGCTTAATCAGTACCGACAAACGATTGGGTTGTTCAGTGGATGAACAAATTGAATAGCTGCGGCGAATCTGTTCATCATCGATGGTTTGGTTAAACGTTAAATGCTGACCGGCGTGATGACGGTATTCGTTGTGCCATTCTTCGGGGATATCAAAATGCCAAATCACGGCATTGGGTTGTTCACTGACAGCCGCAATCGGCAAAGTATGAAATTCAGACATGGCATTTAAAATAATCAAAAGGTTCTAAACAGTCTTCACATCGATACAGGGCTTTACAGGCCGTTGAACCAAATTGACTGATGCAGGTGGTGTTAGTAGAGGCACATTGCGGACAGGCAATGGGCTGCCTGGTTTTTTCCTGTGGCGGTGCAATACCGTAGGCTTTTAACTGTTGTCGACCGTGTTCACTGATGCGTTTCGTGGTCCAGGCGGGTGTGCTTTTGACCTCAACCCGCACCTGTTCAAGTCCCTGTTTATTCAGTTCTGCAATAATATCCTCCTGCATGGTGTCCATGGCCGGGCAGCCTGAATAGGTGGGTAAAATAGATACCAATACACCATCATCTTGGATACTGACATCGTATAGTACACCGAGGTCAGCAATCGAAATGACCGGAATTTCAGGGTCTTTCACCGCTTCAAGCCACTGTCTGACTTGTGCTACAGTGATGGGTTCATAAACTTCAGCCATCACCATTCACAACCGGGATAAGCACGTTGTAAGAATTGCATATCGGCCAACATATAACCCAAATGCTCTGAATGCTCACCGCGTAAACCACCGGTGGCCACCCAGCCACTTTTCGGCACCTGTAACTGACATTCATTGAGCAATTCATCCACCTGCTCTTGCCAGTGTTCTTTTAACACCGATAAATCGGGCATAATGGATTCAGCGATCAGTTGATTCAGATCGTCGTCTGTTTCAAACAGTTCCGGTGTATAGAAATACAAATCATCCAGTGCCGCCTGAATTTTTTGTTTGGCCTCATCAGTACTTAATGACAAACGCAGACACCAATCGCGACTGCGGGTTAGGTGATAACGTGTTTCTTTCAGCGCCTTGGTGGCGATTTCGGCCAGTGGCTCATATTGACTGTCCTTAAGTGCCGCGTAAAGCAACACATTAAACTGATCAAGAAAGTATTGCTTTAACGTGGTGTAGGCAAAATCACCGCGTGGCAATTCTGTCAGTAATGGGTTTTTAAAGGCATCCACATCACGCAAAAATGCCAAATCATCCGCGCTGACATCACGGTCAGAAATTTCCGCCGCTTGTTCATACAATAATTTGGCATGACCCAATAAATCCAAGGCCACATTGGTCAGGGCAATGTCTTCTTCAAGAAACGGCCCGTGTCCACACCATTCAGCAAGTCGCTGGGACTGTGTTAAAGCGGTGTCAGCCAGGCGCAACAAATAATGTTCAAGTGCTTTGTTCATGACATATTACCCACTTCACATATTATCCACTTCTTTGTCCAACGGATAAAACGTTGGATGACGATAAATTTTATCCGCTGCCGGGTCAAACCAGGGTTCTGATTGTTCCGGATTCGAGGCACTGATATGCGCCGCTTCCACCACCCAAATACTAACACCCTCTTCCCGTCGGGTATAGACATCTCGAGCGTTTTGTAACGCCATTTGTGCATCCGCGGCGTGTAGCGAACCCACATGACGGTGGTTTAATCCGGATTTTGCCCGGATAAAAATTTCATAAAGTTTCATGCGGCATCCTGTTGATTTTGTTGGTAAACATCAGCGGCTTTTCGCACCCATTGACCTTCATCATGGGCGTTTTGCCTCGCTGCCAGCCGTTCTTTGTTACAAGGCCCATTGCCCTTAATCACATTTATAAATTCATCCCAGTCGATTTCACCAAAATCATAATGCCCGGTTTCTTCATTCCACTTTAAATCTTCATCCGGAATGGTTAAACCTAAATGTTCAGCCTGAGGCACAGTGACATCAACAAACTTCTGTCTTAAATCGTCATTACTAAATCGCTTTATTTTCCATTTCATGGATTGTGCAGAATGCTTGGAATCCTTATCACTGGGACCAAACATCATTAAAGCCGGCCACCAGGTTCGGTTTAAGGCATCTTGCGCCATTTTCTTTTGCGCTTCACTGCCACGTGCTAAAACCGTCATAATGTCGTAACCCTGACGCTGGTGAAAACTTTCTTCTTTACAAATACGAATCATGGATCGGGCATAGGGACCGTATGAAGCCCGGCACAAGGGCACCTGATTCATAATGGCCGCACCATCCACCAGCCAACCGATGGCACCCATATCTGCCCAGCTGGGTGTCGGATAATTAAATATACTGGAGTATTTGGCTTCACCGCTTAACAACTGACGGGTCATTTCCTCTCGGGTGATGCCTAAGGTTTCTGTGGCTGAATAAATATAAAGCCCATGCCCGGCTTCGTCCTGTACTTTAGCCAGTAGAATCATTTTGCGCTTTAAGGTCGGCGCCCGGGTAATCCAGTTACCTTCGGGTAATTGCCCGACAATCTCCGAATGGGCATGTTGTGACATCTGCCGGATCAGGGTTTTACGGTAAGCTTCGGGCATCCAGTCCCGCGGCTCAATCTTTTCTTCGTTGTCGATGCGTTTTTGAAACGCTTTTAACAAAGCTTCCGGTTCCGGACCGCCTTTGGCATCTTGTAAACCTTGTGAATACATACGATTTTAGTGTTTTAAATGAATAGATTTATTTTAACAGAATGATGGTGTATTTTCAGTCAATCACGCTTTCAAGTAGCATGGCCATGCCCTGCCCGACACCAATGCATAATGTGACCAGCGCATATCGGCCTTTTTGTTTATTAAGCTGTCTGGCTGCTGTCAGCGCCAGACGTGCACCACTCATGCCCAATGGATGTCCCAGGGCAATGGCCCCGCCATTGGGGTTAACTCGCGGATCATCATCAGCCACACCCAGCGCTCGTAATACGGCCAATGATTGGGCAGCAAAGGCTTCATTGAGTTCAATCACATCCATATCATCTATGGTTAATCCGTGGGCTTTGAGTAGTTTTTCACTGGCCGGCACCGGACCGATGCCCATCACCCGGGGTTCAACACCGGCCGTTCGCGCGCCACAAATTTTAACCAAAGGCTTTAAACCGTACGCTTTAACAGCGCTTTCTGATGCCACCAACAAAGCCGCGGCACCATCATTGACACCGGATGCATTACCGGCAGTAATACAACCGTTTTCTTTAAACGGCGTGCGTAGTTTCGCTAATTTGTCTAATTGCGTGTCACTTCTGGGATGTTCATCCTGATCAACAATCTTATCCTCACCTTTGCGCTGTGGAATACTAACAGGCACGATTTCTTTTTCGTAAAAACCCGTCTGTTGGGCGCGATGAGTTTTTTGTTGGCTGTTATAGGCAAACAAATCCTGATCTTCACGACTGATATTGTAATCTTCGGCCACATTCTCAGCGGTTTCCGGCATCGACTCGGTACCGTATTGCTGTTGTAATTTCGGATTAACAAAACGCCAGCCAATGGTGGTGTCATAGACTTCAGGTTGTCGCGAGAATGCCTGTTCAGGCTTGGCCATCACCCACGGGGCCCGCGACATGGATTCCACCCCGCCGGCAATAATGACTTCGGCATCACCACAGGCAATTGTGCGTGCCGCCATGGCCACCGCATCCAATCCCGAAGCACATAAACGATTCACCGTGACGCCGGGCACGGTCGGAGGCAATCCTGCCAGTAACGCCGACATTTTCGCCACATTGCGGTTATCTTCGCCCGCCTGATTGGCACAGCCGGCTATCACATCATCGATGTTCTCTTTAGGTAGTTCAGGATTATTATTCAGTACGGTTTTAATCACATGTGCCAACATATCATCGGGCCGAACAGATGCCAAAGCACCACCAAAACGACCAATCGGCGTTCGAATACCGTCACATAAATAAACGGGTGTCATAATCGTCTCCTGATATAGGGTGATAATCGATAACGGTCATCACCAAACCAATCATACAATTCAGTTAAAACCGAAGCCGGATTTTGCCAGCCGATGTGGCTGGCGTATTCAATCAGTCCTTGGGGGTAATTGGTGCCATATTGCATCGCCAAATCAATATCCTGCTTCGATGCCACGCCATTAAACACCGCATCAGCGGCTTCATTAATTAACATGGAAATCACCCGGGCATTAATCATACCGGGTGAATCATCGGTCACCAGCACCTGTTTTTCAATGTGCTGGAATAAAGCAATGATGTGGTTTTTGTCCAATTCGCTCACTTGCGCACTGAAACAAATATTCACCGCTTTGGACTGTTTGTAATCAAAAGACCAATCCACCAAACACACCGGCTTATCAAGTTGTTGCGCCAGGGTTTCAGCGCGGTGGCCTACTGTCTGAAACAAAATTGTATCGCCCACCTGATTCAGCGAGCCTGTTTTTATGGAACACACCGATTGTAGGGTTGACAACAGCTGTTCAAAGGGGTGATTCGATTCACTTAACTGTATCTGTGACGGGGTTTGTTTCTGAGACGACTCATAACATAAAGAATCATCGTCATCTGGTTGATTATAATTATAAAATCCTTGTCCTGATTTACGCCCCAATAAACCGGCGGCCACCATTTCAGACTGCAATAAGGACGGCCGATAACGCGGGTCATTAAACATCGCCTGATAAACTGTCTGACTGACCTGGTAATTAACATCGATGCCAATTAAATCCATCAGCGTAAAAGGCCCCATGCGAAAACCAGCGGCATCTTTTAAAGCTGCATCAATGTGATGCACATCAGCCAATTGTTCTTGCTTAATTTTTAAGGCCTCACCATAAAAAGGCCGGGCCACTCGATTAACAATAAAACCGGGGGTTGATTGCGCATGGGCTGCGACTTTGCCCCAGCCGGTGACTAATTCAACAGCCTGATCAAGCACCGCCTGATTGGTTTTTAAACCGGCAATCACTTCCACCAGTTTCATAATGGGGGCCGGATTAAAAAAATGCAGCCCAAGCATGCGCTCGGGATGTTGTAAGCAGGCGGCAATGGCGGTGATAGAAATGGATGAAGTGTTAGAAGCCAGCAGCGTGTCTTCTGTGCATATGTCTTCTAATTGTTTAAATATGTCCTGTTTAACCGACAGTTTTTCCACCACAGCTTCGATCACCAAATCACAGTCATGTAATTCAGTGAGCTTATCAACCGCTGTGATGTTAGTTAAAACCGCCTGTTTATCCGCATCTTTAATTTTGCCTTTGGCTATGCGTTTGTCGAGCCTTAATGACAATCCCTCAATGGCCGCAGTAACAGCTGATGTATCAATGTCATATAGCTTAACCCGGCATTGGTGGGCGGCAGCCACTTCAGCAATGCCGATGCCCATGGTGCCGGCGCCGATAACAGCCATGTTAGAAATCATCATTAATGTCCTTTGAATTGCGGTTTTCTTTTTTCATTAAAGGCAGCCACACCCTCTTTAAAATCATGGCTGAGACCGCACAGACGTTGCGCATTCCGTTCCCGCTCAAGGTGACTGTCAAAGTCGTTTTGTTGAGATTCATCCATCAAGGCCTTAATGTGAGTCAGGGCTTTGGTGGGTCGTTTGGCCAGTTCTTCAATGCGCGCTTCCACCCAGTCATCAAAAGCCTCATCACGCACGGCCGCATAAATCATGCCCCAGTTTTCGGCTTGTTCGGCATCCACCGGTGTTGCCAGCATGGCGATGGCTTTGGCTCGCGCCATTCCCACCAGTTTAGGTAATACCCAGGTACCATTACAATCAGGAATTAAGCCGATTGAGGAAAAAGACTGAATAAACCGGGCTGACTGCTTGGCCACCACGATATCACAGTTTAAGGCCAGGTTCGCACCCGCCCCTGCAGCCACGCCATTAACAGCGCAAATAATCGGCGCTTTAATGCGTTTTAATAACCGAATGGTGCGATTAAAGCCCTGATCCAGGGTATCACCTAAATCAAGCACCTGATCGTTATCAGATTGACGCTCGCCTAAATCCTGGCCGGCACAAAAACCACGGCCACGACCGCTTATCAAGACACAACGTATATCATCTCTCTGCACAATTTCGGTTAATACCGCCTGTAATTCATGATGCATTATTGCATTGAACGCGTTTAATTTATCGGGGCGATTTAAATATATCCGCGCCACAGAATCTTCCACAGACAAATCTATGGTGTTTAAACTATCTAAAGTATCAGTCATATATTTATGTTTGCTGAGACGTGATCACACAGTATGTCACGCCACCAACAAAAATTGATTGAACTTAGCCGCATAACCATGCGACGCTTTGAAATTATTTTAACAGGCCATCTAAATAGCCAAAATACCAGGCTGCAGCCGCTGCACCACCCAATATCACCAGTGTTACCAGCCATTTAACGGCACCACTGCCTGAAGCGGATTGGCCATCATTTTTGCTGACTGGTTTTGATTTTGGTTTTGGCTTTTTACCATCCTGATCTAAGGTGGGATCACCCATACCCGGCGTTTGCACCAGAAAACGAATGTTATCAATACGAATTTCATCACCCACTTGTAACTCTTTGGAATCAATTTTTTCACCATTGACATAGGTACCATTAGATGACTCTAAATCCTTAATCACTAGACCGGTGGCATCGGCATCAATTTGCATATGTCGTCGTGAAACACCTTCAGCATTAACACAAATATGGCAATCGGAATGACGGCCAATGGTGGTGGTGCCGCGTAAGGGATAGGTTTTACCAAAATAAGCACCGGACACACCGCGTAAAATAAACTGCGGTAAAGCCATGCGTATCCGGGTTTTACCATCATCGTCATCATCAGTCGCTTGAGTAGCTGAATCCAGTAATTTCATATGAACCTGAGACGCAATCAACAAATCACCGGCACGAACTTCTTTATCATCCTTGACCAGTTTGCCATTAATCGAAACCAGACTGGCCTCATTCGGTATCGACACCGAGTAATCAGAGCCCTTTACCGTGAGCGTCACATGGACATCAGCCAAGCCTTTATCTTCGATGGTGATATCAGCAGCATTATCGCCACCAATGGTGTATTGCCCGTTTTCCAACATAACGTCGGGGTGTTCGCCGTGCGGGAAGTGCAGTTTCATAATGGTATTCCGTTTAAGTCGATATTTATTATAAGCAAATCAAAGAGCTCAAGCAACAATTGCAATTAGCATTGATTGATAACTTTAACGCCGCCCATGTATTGTTGTAAAACGTCTGGTACACGAATACTGCCGTCGGCATTTTGGTAATTTTCCATGACCGCTAATAAGGTGCGGCCGACGGCCAGTCCGGAACCGTTTAAGGTATGCACCAGTTGGGGTTTCTTTTGATCGGGACTTCTGAAACGTGCCTGCATACGGCGCGCCTGGAAATCTTCACAATTTGAACAGGAAGAGATTTCGCGGTAGGTGTTTTGGGCCGGCACCCAGACTTCGATGTCATAGGTTTTGGCGGCGGAAAAGCCCATGTCGCCGGTGCACAAAACAATCACACGATACGGCAATTTTAAAGCTTTTAAAATATTTTCAGCGTGACTGGTCATGTCTTCTAAGGCTTGATTGGATAGTTCGGGGTGAACAATCTGTACCATTTCCACTTTATCAAACTGATGTTGCCTGATCAGGCCTTTGGTGTCTTTACCGTAACTACCGGCTTCGCGTCTGAAACACGGGGTGTGGGCGGTCATTTTAATGGGTAACTGATCGGCTTCCAGAATTTCATTGGACACTAAGTTGGTGAGTGGTACTTCCGCGGTGGGAATCAGAAATCGACCGTCTTCAGTGATAAAAGCATCATCGGCAAATTTCGGTAACTGACCGCTGCCGAGCATGGCCTGGTCATTGACCAGATAGGGTACATAAAATTCATCATAACCATGATCATTTATATGGGTGTCCAGCATAAACTGAGTCAGCGCCCGTTGCAGTCGCGCCAGATCGCGTGACAACACGGTAAACCGGGAACCTGACAAGGTGGCGGCTGATTCAGCGTCCATAAAACCACTCATGGCACCCAAATCCACATGATCTTTCACTTCAAAATCGAAACTTGGTGGCTGTCCCCAGGTTCGGACTTCAACATTGTCTTCTTCATCCTGACCCACCGGCACATCATCTTGCGCCAGATTAGGAACATATAAGGTCACCTGCTCCATATCCGCAAAGACTTGTTGTAAGTCGGCTTTTGATTTTTCTAATTGATCACCAATACTGGCCACCTGATCAAGCAAAGGCTGAATATCTTCACCTTTGGCTTTGGCCTGACCAATGGATTTCGAGATTTTGGTGCGTTGGCTTTGCAATGATTCGGTTTCAACCTGCAAGGCTTTTCTGCGCTCTTCTAAATCTTGCCAGGCTTTAACATCTAAATCATAGCCTCGGTCAGCTAATTTTTGCGCCACAGCGCCAATATCATCACGCAATAATTGTGGGTCTAACATGTTATTAAGGTGGTTTTAGTAAGCCGGCTATTTTAGCTTAGTTAAGCAGCCATGAGAAGTCTGTTTACAGCAGGAAAAGTTGGCCAATCTATTGGTTCAAGTTGTTTTTAAGCCAGGCCTGATGAGATTGTTGTTCTTCAGCCGAAGGCTCGACAGTTACTAAAGGCGGTAAATCATCTAAATTAAATTTAAGCAACTCACCATCGTCTTGCTGCGCCGATAAATCCAGTTTGGTTTGGCCGCCGGTCATGGCCAAATAAACCTGCGCCAGTATCTGCGCATCTAATAAGGCACCGTGAAGAGTTCGATGGGCATTATTAATACCATAACGTTTGCATAGGGCATCGAGGTTATTGCGGGCACCGGGGTATTTTTGTTTGGCGATAACAAGACTATCCACGATATCAGAAACCTGTTCAAGTTGTTGCCCGTAACCGCACAGCTTCAGCTCATTATTTAAGAATTTCACATCAAAAGGCGCATTGTGCATCACCAGAACAGCACCCTCGATAAAAGTCATAAAATCAGTCATGACCTCTTCAAATCTGGGTTTATCCTGTAAAAATTCATTGGTGATACCATGCACTTCCAACGCCCCTTGCTCAACAGCAAATTCAGGATTCAGGTATTGATGGTAGGTTTCATCGGTTAATTGTCGGTTTTGCAGCACCACCGCTCCGATTTCAATCACCCGATGACCGGCTTCAGGTTTTAATCCGGTGGTCTCGGTGTCTAGCATAATGAGGCGTTTATCTGTCATAGTTGTTCTTCTTTTTGATGTTTGATGGCTTGTAATCTGGCCGCTTCATCGACCCGTTCATTGAATTCATGGCCTGCATGCGCCTTGACCCAATGCCAGTTAATGTGATGCTGCTGACACAGTTCATCCAACTGCTGCCATAAATCGGCATTTTTAACGGCTTTATTTTGGCTGTTACGCCAGCCGTTACGCCGCCAGTTATTAATCCAGCGGGTGGCACCGTCCATAACATATTTGGAATCTGTATATAACTGAATATCACAGGCTTGTCGCAGACCGGCCAGGGCTTTAATCACTGCCATTAACTCCATGCGGTTGTTGGTGGTGCTGTCATCGCCACCGCTGATCAGTTTTTCATGGCCGTTATATTGTAACAAGGCGGCCCAGCCACCAGGCCCCGGATTACCCAAACAGGAACCATCGGTATAAAGGGTGATTTTTTTCATTGATGAACTCAAAACAACAATCTCTGCAACTTGCAAGCGGATAAATTAATCGGCATGATATTAATGGTTTAAAAAAATCAAATCATAACATGACAATTCAAATAACACCCCTAAAAGCCCTTAATGATAATTATATTTGGGCGATTCATGATAAACAGTATTGTTATGTGGTTGATCCGGGTGAAGCTAAACCGGTGAATCAGTTTATCACGGACAATCAATTGGAATTAGCCGGTATTTTAATCACCCATCATCATTACGACCATGTCGGTGGTTTAGTGGCATTACAACAACGCCACCAGGTAAAAGTCTGGACACCGGACGATGATCGCATCGAAGGTGATTTAATACGGGTCACTGAACAAGATGACATATATTTAGAGAAGCTGGATATAAACCTGAACGTATTATTTATTCCCGGTCACACCTTAAGTCATATTGCTTTTTATAATGATAACTGGCTGTTTTGCGGAGATGCCTTATTTTCCCTGGGTTGTGGTCGTATGTTCGAAGGTCATCCTGCCATGTTCGTTGAATCATTGGATAAAATCAAGGCACTACCTGATCATATACAGGTGTATTGTGGTCATGAATACACGCTGGATAATTGTCGATTTGCCCGCGCTGTGGAGCCTGACTCAAAACCGCTGAAAGAATTTTACCAAAAAACCGCAGCCCTGCGAGAACAGCAAGAACCCAGTTTGCCGTCTTTAATAAGCACAGAAAAACAATTAAACCCTTTTTTACGTACCGATGATAAGCCGTTTCAAAAACAAGTACAGTCGCAATTAAACCAACCCATAGATAATGCCATAGACTGTTTTGCCGCTTTGCGACAATGGAAAGATGATTTTTAGAAATTCCACACATCCAAATTAAAATCGGTTATGATAATAACATTATACTTATGGGGTTGACGTGCATAATTGCAGGCACATACCAAAGCTTCTACTTTTGGGCTTTTGGGTAAGCAGCCTGGCACTTGCGCAACATCAACCTAACCCGCAACAAAACGATCCAAAACCCCTTCCACCTGTTTTAAAGAATCAGACCTGGACCATCGGTTTTTTTCATGCGCCACCCCTGGGTTTTCTGAATGAAGCCGGTGAGCCTGTTGGCTTTATCGTTGATTTATTAAATCGCATTGCCGAGGACAATCAACTCACCATCAAATGGCAATATGCTGATTTTCCGGAGTTGATAGATGCCATTAAATTAGGCGCCATCGATATCCTACCCGGTTTAGGTTACAGTAAAGAGCGAGATCGTTTCCTGTTATACAGTGAAGAGACGTTTACCAACGTCTGGGGTCAGGTTTTCTTACCCATTAATTCTGAAGTTGAAACCATATTTGATTTAGAAGACAAAAGCATTGCCATGCTCAACGGTGGTATCAATGGCGATAACTTCATGAAACAGTGCCACCAGTTTGAAGTCAACTGCCGGGCCGTCTATGCCAACTCTTATAAAGAAGTGTTTGATTTATTGGACAACAATAAAGTCGATGCCGTGGTTGCTAATAATATTTATGGGCTTTACATGGCGATACAGTATGACTTTTATGCCAGTAATATCATGTTTGATCCTTTTAAAGTCTATATAACTCAAAACCCCGACAGTAACCGGGCGTTTTTAATGCTTTATGACCGCACCATCAGAAACTGGAAAAATGATCCAAACTCCTTTTATTATCAGTCAAGGCAGAAATGGCTGGATCCGGTGTCCGCTGATAAGTTACCGCAGTGGTTTTATTACACCTTGTTCTCGGTGTTACTGGTCACACTGGGTGCACTTATAGCGGCGATTTTCTATCACCGAAAGTTCCACCATTCCATGGCCGTTATTGTTTCTCAAAAGAAACAATTAAGGCAGATTATCAACCACATGCCACATTTGATTTATGTCCACAATAATCAAGGCGATGTGCTGTTGTTAAATCACAGTGCTGCAGAATTTTTCGGCTTACCGATTTATGACAGCAACCAATTTAATATCTATGAATTTCTCGACAATCACCCACAATACAAGCATTTAATCGAACACAGTTCTGTTGCCAGTCGTGTTAACAATGAGGTACAGGTTAAAAACAATCAAAATCAAATCAGGGAATTAATGGTCTCCAAAACTTCCATCACTGATGATGCCGGCAAGTCCAACCTCATGCTGACGGTGGCTGTGGACATGACCGAAACCAAGAACTTTGAAAATCAAATTAAATATCTGGTAGAACATGACGAATTAACCGGATTAGCGAACATCAACCTGATTCGTGAGCACTTGCAGCGAGGCATCGATCAATGCGCAGATAAATCATGTCATGGTGCGCTATTATTTATTGATATTGATCAATTTAAAACCCTCAATGATGCCCAGGGTCACCGCTTTGGCGACGTGGTACTAAAAACCGTGGCGGAGCGTTTATCAGAACTCATTCGAGTCAATGATCTGGTGGGGCGGCTCAGCAGTGATGTGTTTATTGTACATTTGTCTAATCTTCATAAAAATGCTGGCCTGGCAATGAAAAATGCCACTGAATTCGCTGAAATGGTGTGTGAACGCATCAGCGAGCCCATTGTCTATGAGAAAAACACCTATCATGTTACGGCCTGCGTGGGGCTTTCCTTATACCCCCGGGATGGTGAGCGAGTCACCACCTTATTACAACGTACCGATACGGCATTGTACGAAGCCAAAAACCGGGGGCGCAGCCGAATCAGGATGTTCCAGGACAACATGGAACAAGCTGTTAAAGAACGCCATGCATTAGAAACTGATATACACCAGGCGCTGAAAAATGATGACATCAGGATAGTATTTCAGCCTATTTTGACATTTAATGATAATTTATATAATGGCTGGGAAGCTTTAGCACGTTGGCAGCATCCGCAACGGGGCCTGTTGATGCCTGATTCTTTTATACCTATTATCGAGCAATCCTCATTGATGCGTGAATTTGGCTACTGGGTTTTTGAACAGGTCTGCAAAAAAATACACAGTCATAAAAAAGAATACCCGGATGAACATTTTTACATCAGTGCCAATTTATCTATGAGTCAGTTAAAAGACCGCCATTTTATTGATAACATCAGTCAGATGGTGAATCGTTACAACATTAAACCCGGTACCTTAGAGTTTGAAATGACGGAGTCGATTGTGATGTATGAAAGTCGTCAAGCGGCCGAGATTCTCAATCAGTTAAAATTAATGGGTATTCGCATCGCCATTGATGATTTTGGCACCGGTTATTCGTCCTTTAAGCAACTGAAACAGCTGCCAATAGATAAAATAAAAATTGATCAATCCTTTATAGAAGACATACCAAACAACAAAGAACATGCGGCCATGGTTAAAAGCATTATCGCCATGGCGCGTGCCATGAATTTACAAATTGTTGCCGAAGGTGTGGAAACCCAGGCGCAATATGAATTTCTTAAATCACTCCAATGCGAATATTATCAGGGGTTTTATTTTGCCAAGCCTTCCAGCCTGTTAAAGGCTATGACTTAGGTTTCGGCTGTTTACGCGTAAACAACCATGATTTATCATCCGATAAGTCTGCCTGATAGCGATAATCATCCACCACCAATTGTTTAATGTCTTCCGGCTTATTCACTCGATTTTCAATAATGGCACGCGCCATGGCGCCACGTGCTATTTTGGCATAAATAGCCACTACCCGGGTTTTGCCATCTTTAGTGTCCTTAAAATTAATATTAATGAGTCTGGCGTTGAGTTTTTTGGGTTTAATGGCTTTAAAATACTCATTCGATGCTAAATTAATCACTGTGTCCTGACCTGTTAATTCAGCATTAAGGCATTCGGTTAAGGTGTCACCCCAAAACTGATACAGGTTTTCATGTTTATCCACCGTTAATTTGGTTTTCATTTCTAAGCGATACGGCATGATTAAATCTAAGGGTTTTAAGTAACCATATAAACCGGATAAAATTCTTAAATGCTCCTGAGCAAAAGATAAATCTTCCTGACTCATATCCTCGGCTTTTAAACCACTGTACACATCGCCCTGAAAAGCCAATGCAGCCTGTTTGGCCGATCCTAATTTAAACGGCGTTTTAAATTGCTGAAAACGTTCATGATTCAATTCAGCCAAACGGTCACTAATCGACATTAATGATTTTATTTCAGAAACACGCATGTCTTTTAATTCATCCATGAGCTGTTTAGTCATCGACAACAGTTGTGGTTGGCTGTGGGTTTCCACGTCAGTTACATCAAAATTCTGACCCTTAGAGGGCGATAATAAAGTAATCATAATTGACTCAATGTTTTATAAATGCTATCAGTTAAATAAGTGAGTTGTTGTTCGTTGATAATATAGGGTGGCATGGTATAAAGCAAATTTTTAAAGGGTCGTAGCCAAACGCCATCAGCCACCAAATAATTCTGTACAACGGACCAGTCCGGGGCTTGGTTAAATTCAACGACACCTATGGCGCCTAACACACGCACTGATTTAATTGGTCCTAATTCGCTACATCGAGTCAATTCTTGTTTTAGTTGGCGCTCGATTCTTTTAATGTTTATTTGCCAGCCATCATTTAATAGTAACTCAACGGACGCATTGGCCACCGCACAGGCCAAAGGGTTGGCCATAAACGTGGGGCCGTGCATGAATGGTTCTTGAATACCCTGCGCAATCTGTGCATTTGTGAGCACCGCAGACAGCGTCATATAACCACCGGTTAGGGCTTTACCCAGCACCAAAATATCCGGTATCACTTGCGCATGCTGATAGGCAAACATTTCACCGGTGCGGCCAAAGCCAGTGGCAATTTCATCAAATATCAACAAAACACCATATCGGTCACACAGTTCACGCGCCGCTTTTAAATAATTAGCATGGTAAAAATTCATGCCACCGGCACCCTGCACCACCGGTTCGAAAATCACCGCAATAATTTCTTCGTGATGGTCTGCCAGTTGCTGTTCAAGTTCGTCCACATAATGTGCTTGCCATGTCTCATGAAATCCACAGCGAGGTGATTCAATAAAGATATGCTGGTTTAGCAGGCGACTAAATTTATGGTGCATACCGGTCACCGGATCACACACGGACATGGCACCAAAAGTATCGCCATGGTAACCTTGCCTGAACGTTAAAAAACGGTTTTTAGCGTGTTGTCCCTGTTCAAAGCAATACTGCGCCGCCATCTTCATCGCCACTTCGACACCCACAGACCCCGAATCGGCAAAAAACACATGCTGCAAAGGTTCAGCGGTGATGTCGACGAGTTTTTTAGCCAGCGATATGGCCGGTTCATGGGTTAAACCACCAAACATCACATGCGCCATATCGGCTAATTGCTTTTGAATGGCTGCATTGAGCACTGGGTGGTTATAACCGTGAATACAGGCCCACCATGAAGACATGCCATCAATTAATCGCCGACCATCGGCCAGTTTAATATAAACCCCTTCAGCAGAAACCACCGGTAAAGGTTTTGATTGGGCCGGCATGGCACTGTAAGGGTGCCAAATATGCTGACTGTCAAAATCAATATCCACGGCTAATCCAGAACTGTTTTAATGTAGTCAGTGGAAAACCCCCGCCGAAATAAAAACCCCTGTCGTTTGGCTTTTTCTTTTACATCTCGGTATGGCTTTCCTGCGTATTTTTTTTTATAGACCTGCTCTATGACTTCATAAAAATCGACCTCAGATTCCAGCAGTCCACATTCTATCAGTTTGTCATCAAGCCCTTTTTGTTGCAATTCATGGCTGATTTTAATGGGGCCGAATCCTTTTCCGGCCCGCTGTCGCCAATAAACCTCCGCAAAAC
Organism: uncultured Marinicella sp.; assembly: GCA_947502925.1. Lineage (GTDB taxonomy): Bacteria > Pseudomonadota > Gammaproteobacteria > Xanthomonadales > Marinicellaceae > Marinicella. The sequence goes on from CANNBS010000002.1 coordinate 310,067, forward strand.
GTTCATTACTTAGCAGGTTTTGTTGTTGTAAATCATCGAGTAAAGACAACACAATGTCTTCAGGAAAGTCCTTACGCAACAATTTATGTTTTAACTCTAAAACACTGTGTTCACGCATGGCCAGTGATGCCATGGCCGACGCTTTGGCTTTGGCTGATAAATCAGTGTCTTTGTCAGACATTACTCTGCGTCTTGTTCAGCTTGCGCCGCCTCCACATCTTCCGGTTTAGGCAATAAAATATCTCTGATTTTCGCTTCCAATTCAGCGGCCTGCTCTGGATTATCTTTAAAATACTGTTTGGCGTTCTCCTTACCCTGGCCGATTCTGGTATCTCCATAGCTGTACCAGGCACCGGCTTTAGAAACCAGGTCATGTTCAACACCAAAATCAATCAGTTCGCCCAATAAAGAAATACCCTGGCCATACAGAATTTCAAATTGCGCCTGTTTAAATGGTGGTGCCATTTTATTTTTAACCACTTTGACACGGGTGTCGTTACCAATCACCTCATCACCTTTCTTAATGGCACCAATGCGTCGAATATCCAGTCGCACTGAGGAATAGAATTTCAAGGCATTACCACCGGTGGTGGTTTCAGGACTGCCGAACATAACGCCAATTTTCATGCGAATTTGATTAATAAAAATAACCATGCAATTGGTACGCTTGATGTTGGCAGTTAATTTACGCAAGGCCTGTGACATTAACCGGGCTTGTAAGCCCATATGAGAATCACCCATATCGCCTTCAATTTCAGCTTTCGGTGTTAAAGCCGCCACCGAATCAATCACCACCAAATCAACCGCGCCGGAACGTACCAGCATATCGCATATTTCAAGAGATTCCTCTCCGGTATCGGGCTGGGAAACCAACAAATCATCAATATTAACACCCAGTTTTTCCGCATAACCCGGATCTAAGGCATGTTCAGCATCAATAAAAGCCGCGGTGCCACCTTCCTTTTGACACTCGGCCACTGCATGTAACGTTAATGTGGTTTTACCACTGGATTCAGGGCCGTATATTTCAACCACACGTCCACGCGGTAACCCGCCGATGCCCAGCGCCACATCTAAACCCAGTGAGCCACTTGAATACACATTGGTCGTTAAGGCGAGGTTGTCGCCCATCCGCATCACTGAACCTTTACCGAATTGTTTATCTATCTGACTTAAAGCCGCTGCCAGGGCTTTCTTTTTATTGTCGTCCATTATTTGCTCCTTAGATTTTAATTGAGTTACTTGCGTCATTTTGAACACCTATTATCGCAGTTATTCGCTGAGAAAAAAATCGAATATGCCATAAAAGCATGTCATTTTTTTCTTACCTGTGTAGGATTTTATCGATGACTGTCGCAAAAAGTGAGAATATCAAAATATTTGTGATTTTAAATCTAAAAGAGCACTTTGAAATTTTGATAGAATAAGCCGTTTATTGAATATCAGCAGACTATTCCATGACGCAACAACACACCCCCATGATGCAACAGTTTTTGAAAATCAAAGCTGATTACCAGAATATGCTGTTGTTTTATCGCATGGGTGATTTTTATGAGCTGTTTTTTGAGGACGCCAAAAAAGCTGCAGCGTTGCTGGATATTACCCTTACACAACGGGGGAAATCTAATGGTCAACCCATTCCAATGGCCGGTATTCCATATCACGCTGCGGACAATTATCTGGCCAAACTGGTTAAACAAGGCCTGTCAGTGGCTATCTGTGAACAAGTTGAGGCTGCCGGTGCCAGTAAAGGGCCGGTCAAGCGCGAAGTGGTACGTATTATTACGCCTGGCACCATCACCGAAGAAGCCTTACTGGATGCCCGAAATGACAATTTACTGGTGGCGCTGCATGGTGATGAAAAAAGTATGGCTCTTGCTTATTTGTCTATGGGTAGTGGCGACTTTTATGTTCAGCGCCTGACAGACACCACCACACTGTTGGCTCAACTGAGTCGATTAAACCCAAGTGAATTATTAATCAGTGAAGACAGCAGATTCCTTGAATCTTTACAGGATTACAACTTACAACAGCGACCGCCCTGGGATTATGATGCAGAAAGTGCTTTCGACAAATTAACACAATTATTTAAGGTCCATGATTTAGGTGGTTTTGACATTGATGCAGATGATATTGTGTTACCTGCGGCCGGAGCTTTATTGCAGTACATTGATCATACCCAAAAAGTTAAACTTTCACATTTGAAACCACCGCAGGTCGAGCATTTACATGACTACTTACACATCGATGCACAATCCCGAAAGAATCTTGAAATTGATTACCATGCCGATAATAAAGACGCGCTCACATTGTGTGGTTTTATGGATCATTGCAGTACCGCCATGGGCTCACGGTTGTTGCGTGCCCGTTTAAAACAACCCCTGCGAGATAACCGAACACTGAATCAGCGCCTGGACTTAATTGACGCTTTTATTAAACAGGCCGCTTATGAAGACTGCCAGAATCAGTTAAAAACCATTGGCGACATGCAACGCATGGTGTCCAGAATCAGTTTAAAAACTGCCCGTCCGCGTGACTTAACCGGTTTAAAAGACGCACTGATCGCTGCCAAAAACATTCAGCAGCAATTGGCTGCCACGGATCATCCCATTTTAACCGACTTAAGCAACACCTTAACAACCCATGAGGACATTGTTAAACATTTACAACACGCCGTTAAAGACAATCCGCCGGTGGTTATTCGTGATGGTGGTGTGATAGCTGATGGTTTTGATGAACAACTGGACGAACTGAGAACAATCAGCACCGATGCCGGCCAATATTTACTGGATTTTGAAACTCAAGCGCAAAAAAATACCGATATTAAAAACCTTAAAGTCGGCTATAACCGGGTACATGGTTATTATATTGAGGTGTCAAAACAGCACAGTGACAGCGTTCCCGAACACTATATCCGGCGACAAACCTTAAAAGCAGTGGAGCGTTATACCACGCCGGAACTCAAAGAATTCGAACAAAAGGTACTCAGCAGCAAAGAAAAAGCACTGGCCTATGAGAAACAACTGTACCATGAATTACTGGAATATTTTTCACCATTTATCAGTGATTTACAAGATACGGCTGATCTTATTTGTGATATTGATGTGGCCTGTAATTTAGCCGCCCATGCAGTGCTTCATAACTACTGCCGGCCGGTCTTAAACCAAGACATTAAAATCGAAATCATTCAAGGTCGGCATCCGGTGGTTGAACATCATTTAGACAGTCCTTTTGAAGCCAATGATTTGGCGATGGATCACACACGTCGCATGCACATGATTACCGGCCCAAACATGGGCGGTAAATCCACCTACATGCGACAATCGGCATTAATCGTTTTACTTGCCAAAGCCGGCAGTTTCGTCCCTGCCAAAAAAGCCGTGATCGGTGACATTGATCGGATTTTTACGCGTATTGGTGCCGGTGATGATTTAAGCCGGGGTCGCTCAACTTTTATGGTGGAAATGAGTGAAACGGCCACCATTTTGCATCATGCCGGTCAACACTCCCTGGTTTTGATGGATGAAATTGGCCGGGGCACCAGCACCTATGACGGTTTATCGCTGGCGTATGCCTGCGCCATGCATTTGGCCAATGAAAACAGAGCCTTATGTCTGTTCGCCACCCATTATTTTGAATTAACCGAACTGGCCAATGAATTAGCCGGTGTCATTAATGTGCATTTAACCGCCGTCGAACATGACAATCGCATCGTCTTTTTACACAAAGTCAAAAAGGGTGCCGCCAATCAGAGTTACGGTATTCAAGTGGCCGCTTTAGCGGGATTACCCGATAAAACCCTGCAACAAGCTAAACATTATTTAACTCAATTGGAACAGGCAGAAACGAACAGTCATACGAAGCAAATGAGTTTATTTGAGCAACATAGTCATGAGCCGGTCAATGAAAAACCAACCGCCCATGAAGATTATCTGCGACAACTTAATCCCGATGAATTAACACCTAAACAGGCCTTAGATGCGCTTTATAAGACCCTTGATTTAATGAACAAGGGTTCTTAAAGCTCAAACTCGATGCGATAACTACGGGAAACGTTGTTATTGATGCCTTGGTTTTTTGGTGGCTCGAACTGCCATTGCGATAAAGATGCTTTAGCCGAATCAATAAATATACGTCCCCGGGATGAGTAGCGTTTTTCCTCGAGATTGACCACTTCACCGTCCGGATTAATGGTCACCATAATATCCACCCAGCCTTCTTGACGCTTGCGTGCAGCTTCGATGGGGTAATCCAGAGGCGCTTGATTAAGAATCTGCCACTGATAGTCGCTGGTTTGTTCAGCTGGTACAATTTCTTCGACCGGCAGTTGTTCCTCAACGGTTTGTGTTTGGGTTGTCACTGGTTGTTCTATTTCAGGCGGTACAAAATCGACGCGATAAACCTTACTCACCAGCTCATTGACACCTTGTTCCTGTGGGGGCTGGAAAGTCCATTTCTGTAATGATTCTTCGGCGGCCTCCACATAAATGCCCGCCTCATCAGAAAAGTTCACCGTTTGCACTGAAACCACATCACCCTGAGGGTTTAAGGTCACTTCCACATCCACCCAGCCATTAATTTGATTTCTGACCCCGCGTGAAGGAAAATCAACTTCTGCCTGTTCAAGCACCCGCCATTCATAAACAACCGGTTCTGGTTCAGGCTCAGCTATAGGTTCCGGCTCAGGTGTCGGTTCTGGCTCAAGTTCGGGCGTTGGATCAGGTTCCGCCACAACAGGTTGTTCCGTTACAGATTCCGTTGCCGGCTCAATTTCACTGTCACTCACCGGTTCATCCGGTGTTTCAGTGGGTGCCACAATGTCTTGCTGAGATGATTCCTGTTGGGGTGTTTCCTGTTGATCTGTGTCCGGTTCTGGTACATCGATTTGAGGCCGCTCCAAACCCAATTCAGAACGATCAATTGTTAAGTCATCTTCAAAATCACGACTTAAATCAGGTCGTGATATGGCATTTGGCTTTTCCCGTTCAGGCAAACCTGACGACCAACTCGGGCGCTTGGTTTGCTCTTCAGATTGTTCCTGTTGCTTGTCATCATTTTGTGCAAACGCCCATCCGCAACCGGCACACAGCATAAAAAATAAAACCACTCTCAACATGACTGTTCTCTTCCAATTCGGGATAATAAAACCAGTTAAATCAATAACCAATATAATTGTATTCTACAAACTGTGACGGGCTTTGCAATCTTTTTAATTGCCGAACACTAAATAATGAAGATTTAACAGAATTCAGCAGCAAATTAGTCGTCAAGTGCCAAATATTGACACTAAAGAACTGTATTGGTGGCTTTTGCAGCCAGTGATGGTGCTTACGACCAATCCGGTGTTTGTTTATCTAAAAAGGCTTTCAGGCCTTTTTGACCTTCGTCGGAGACGCGCACAGCGGCGATAACCTGGGTGGTGTATTCGTCGATTTTTTGTTGTTGCGGTATGGTGCGGCCGACCACGGACATCACCAGTTTTTTGCTGATTTCTTTGGCGTTGGTGCCGGTAGTTGTCAGGGCTTTGATAATTTCATCTATTTTAGAATCCAGTTTTTCACTATCGACACATTCGGACAAAATACCCATTTTATGAGCCTGTTCGGCGTCGAAGACTTCAGCGGTTTGCAGGTAACGTCTGGCTTTCCGCATGCCGATGGCATCAATCACATACGGTGAAATCACCGCGGCCACCAGACCTAATTTAGCCTCGGTCAAACCAAATTTGGCATTGTCTTCACCAATTGCGATGTCACAACAACAAATTAATCCGACACCACCACCAAAGGCCAGGCCGTTCACTTTAGCGACTGTGGTTTTACTGCAAAAATTAATGGTGCGCAATAAGGTGGCTAAGTTTTCAGAATCCTTTTTGTTGTCTTCCTGGGAGGCATTGACCATGCCTTTCATCCAGTTTATATCAGCACCGGCTGAAAAAGATTTTCCGGCGGCTTCCAATAAAATGGTACGAACAGATTTATCTGAATTTAATTGGTTGAAACATTGGGTGAGTTCAGCAATCATCTCGGCATTAAACGCATTATGAACCTCCGGGCGGTTCATGGTGACAGTGGCTAAACCGTTATTATCAACGGTTAATTTTAATGTGTTAAATGATTGCATAAAATAAACTCCTGTTTTAGGTCAATTACATTCTAAAAACGCCATAATTAGTTTTTTCAACCGGCGCATTTAAGCTCGTCTCTAAGGCCAGGGCCAAGACCGTGCGGGTCTCGGCTGGATCAATCACACCGTCATCCCATAAACGGGCGGTGGCGTAATAAGGATTGCCCTGATCTTCATATTGTTGCTTGATGGCATCGGTAAACTGTTCTTTTTCATCACTGGGCCAGTCTTTACCGGCTTTGTCATAACCATCCTGTTTAACTGTGGCCAGTACCGATGCCGCCTGGTCACCCCCCATCACCGAAATACGGGCGTTGGGCCACATCCACATAAAACGACCGGCATAGGCCCGACCATTCATGGCATAGTTACCGGCGCCAAATGATCCACCGATAACCACGGTGAATTTAGGCACGGCGGCACAAGCCACGGCAGTCACCATTTTGGCACCGGCTTTGGCGATGCCTTCGTTTTCGTACTTTTGCCCCACCATAAAACCACTGATGTTTTGTAAAAAGACCAATGGGATATTGCGTTGATTACACAGCTCAACGAAATGCGCGCCTTTTAAAGCGGACTCTGAAAATAAAATACCGTTATTGGCGACAATGCCCACCGGGTATCCGTTAATGCGGGCAAATCCACACACCAGGGTGCTGCCATACTTGGCTTTAAAGGCCTGAAATTCAGAACCATCCACCAGCCGGGCGATGATTTCATGCACATCATAAGGTGTACGGGTACTCTGCGGGATAATACCGTAAAGCTCATGACTTGGGTATAAGGGGTCTTTGGGTGTATCCTGCTTAAGCCAATCCTGTTTCGGCCGGTTTAAAAAATTCAGTACATTTCGGGCCATTTGCAAAGCATGTTCATCGTTTTCTGCAAAGTGGTCAGTGACACCTGAAATACTCGAATGGACTTCAGCACCCCCGAGGGATTCGGCATCCACCTCTTCGCCGGTAGCGGCTTTCACCAGCGGTGGTCCGCCCAGGAAAATGGTGCCCTGCTCTTTAACAATAATGGCTTCATCACACATGGCAGGCACATAGGCGCCCCCTGCGGTGCAAGAGCCCATCACCACCGCGATTTGTGGGATATTTCTCGCGGATAACTGAGCCTGGTTATAAAAGATCCGGCCAAAATGCTCTTTATCCGGAAATACTTCATCCTGAAGCGGTAAAAAAGCCCCGCCGGAATCCACCAGATATACACAGGGCAAATGATTTTCAAGTGCAATTTCCTGGGCCCTGAGGTGTTTTTTCACTGTCATCGGAAAATAGGTGCCGCCTTTGACTGTGGCGTCGTTGGCCACAATCATGACCTGTTGGCCGTGAACCTGACCGATGCCGGCCACCATACCGGCTGCCGGTGCGGCATCATCGTACATACCATGAGCGGCCAAAGCCGAAAGCTCTAAAAACGGACTACCCGGATCCAGCAACAAATCAATGCGATCTCGTACCAATAATTTACCGCGATCCTGGTGTTTTTTTCGGGACCGATCTGAACCACCACGAGCCGTTTGGTTCAACTGTTGCTTTAAGTCATCCACCAGGGATGTCATAAAGTCATTATTTTCCAGAAAAGCCTCACTCAGAGCATCGATTTGACTGTCTATAATTTTCATTCACATAACTCGACCGCGATGGCAGTGGCCTCACCACCACCAATACATAAAGATGCAATACCGCGTTTTAAACCACGGGCTTTTAAGGCATGTAATAAAGTGACCAGAATACGATTACCCGATGCACCAATCGGATGACCCAATGCAGTGGCACCGCCATTAACATTAACTTTATCGTGAGGAATGTCCAGTTCCTCCATGGCTGCCATGGTCACCACGGCAAAAGCTTCATTAATTTCAAATAAGTCAACATCTTCCACCGTCCAATTAATTTTATCCATTAAATTTTTTATTGCGCCCACCGGTGCAGTGGTAAACCACTCAGGTTCCTGCGCAAACTGGCTGTGGCCGATGATTTTAGCCATTGGTTTTAGTTGATTTTTCTGAACAAAATCACCACCGGCCAGCAGGGTCATGGACGCGCCGTCTGATATTTTAGAGGCATTGGCCGCAGTAACGGTACCACCATCGGGTTTAAAGGCCGGTCTTAATTGAGTGATTTTGTCCAAATTAATGCGGCCAGGTTCCTCATCAGTATCCACCACCACAGTATCACGGCGTTTTTTTACCGTCACCGGCACAATTTCTGCTTTAAAGGCGCCGTTATCAATGGCTTTGTTGGCACGGTTGACCGATTCGATGGAAAATTCATCCTGGGCTTCTCGGCTGTAGTTATATTTATCGGCACAGGTTTCTGCAAAATGACCCATCATATGACCGTCATAGGGATTTTGTAGACCGTCAAAAAACATGTGATCTAACATTTGGGCATGGCCCATGCGATAACCACCGCGGGCTTTGGGCAATAAATACGGTGCCATCGACATCGATTCGATACCTCCTGTCAGAACAACTTCGGCCGAACCGGCTTTGATGGTGTCATGCCCCATCATCACAGTTTTCATACCCGAACCGCAGACTTTATTGACTGTGGTACAACGCACACTGATGGGTAAATCAGCTCCTAACACCGCTTGTCTCGCTGGCGCTTGTCCGACACCTGCCGGTAGCACGCAACCAATTAAAGCCTCTTGCACATCTTCACCTTTAACACCGGATTCATCCATAACAGCACGAATGGCTGCTGCGCCTAATTGCGGTGATGGGGTTGTGCCTAAGGCACCTTGAAAAGAACCCACCGGGGTCCTTTTGGCTTTAACGATATACACATCTTGCGGGTTAATTTCTGTCATAAGTTTCTCAATTATTTTTAGCTTGTCGATACAATTCTCGACCGATTAACATTAAACGAATTTCGTTGGTACCGGCACCAATGTCATACAACTTGGCATCGCGTAACAATCGACCTGTCGGGTATTCATTGATATAACCATTGCCGCCCAACGCCTGGATGGCTTCTAATGTAACATCAACCGCCTTGGTTGATGCAAAATACAAACAGGCCGCCGGATCCAGACGTGATTCAATACCGGCATCGTAGTCTTTGGCGATACCATAGGCAAAATATTTAGCTGCCTGATAGCTGGCATACATTTCACCAATCTTTGCCTGCATCAAGCCAAACTGCCCCAAATCTTTGCCAAATTGTTGTCGCTCACTGGTATACGGCACCGCTGTTTCCAGCGCGGCACGCATGATGCCCAAAGGGCCACCGGATAAAACCAAACGCTCAGTGTTCAGGCCGGCCATTAAAATCGAGGTCGCCTGATTAACTTCACCTAAAACCTGAGATTCATGAATACGGCAGTCCTCAAACACCAACTCACAGGTATTTGAGCCACGCATACCTAATTTGTCCAGTTTCTGTGCGGTGGAAAACCCCGGCATACCCTTTTCGACCAAGAAGGCTGTCATGCATTTTGAACCGGCCTCCGGCCCTGCAGTGCGCATATAGACAATTAAGACATCGGCTTCAGGGCCATTGGTAATCCACATTTTATTACCATTGGCCACCCAGTATTCACCGTCTTTAACAGCCCGACATGTCATCGAACCGACCACATCCGAGCCGGCACCGGGTTCGCTCATGGCCAGGGCGCCGACAAATTCACCGGAACAGAGTTTCGGTAGATATTTTTGACGCTGTTCTTCGGTGGCGTGTTTGTAAAGATTATTGATGCACAAATTAGAGTGCGCACCATAGGACAGCCCCACCGAAGCAGAACCGGCCGAAATCTCCTCCATAATCAGTAAATGGGCAAAATAACCCAAGTCTGAGCCACCATACTCGCCCGGCACAGTAACACCTAAGAGGCCTAATTCACCCATCTTTTGCCACAAATCGGCCGGAAACAGATTGTCCTCGTCAATTTGTTCAGCACGGGGTGCAATTTCTTCCTGAGTAAACTTGCGCACGGTGTCGCGCAACAACTCAAGCTCTTCACTAACGGCGTTATCAAAATTCATTAATGGTTCCCGTTTTTAGTGCGGCCTGAAAATTGCACATGACTTTGGCTCATAAAAGGTAATTTAACGCGACCCATTTTCTCAATCCGCTCTTCTGCCATGCGATCAGCCGCTTTCCAGGTGGAAATACCGTCTCGTTCAGCAATGTCAAAAATACGCTTAATGTTGTAATAAATATTTCGGGTCATGCGTAAAGCTCTTTTTTGGTTGTAGCCCTCTAATTCAATGGATACATTCATCAGACCACCGGCATTCACCGCATAATCGGGTGCATAAACAATGCCTTTGGCTTCCAGTTCATCACCATGGCGGTCTTCATCGAGCTGGTTGTTGGCACTGCCACAAACAATATCACATTTTAAGCGATCAATGGTGTCATCGTTAACTGTTCCACCTAATGCACACGGCGAATAAACCTGGGCATCGACATCATAAATGTCATCCAAAGCCACCGCTTCACAACCCATTTCATCAACACAGTGCTGAACCGCTTCTTCATTGATATCAGTGACAAAAATCTTAGCGCCATCTTTATATAACAGCTTAACCAATTCCATGCCCACATGGCCCACACCTTGTACAGCGTAACTGTAATCACCGACATTCTGATTGCCGTAACGTTTTTCCAAACTGGCTTTAATACCCTGATAGGTTCCATACGCAGTAAACGGTGAGGGATCGCCACTACCGCCATGTACCTGATGGACACCCACCACATTCTTGGTTTCCTGGAACACATATTCCATGTCATTAACGTCAATACCGACATCTTCAGCAGTGATGTATCGGCCGCCCAATGAATTGATAAAACGACCGAAAGCGCGAAACAGTTCTTCTGATTTATCGGTTTTAGGATCACCGATAATGATGGCTTTGCCACCGCCTAAGTTTAAACCCGATACCGATGCTTTATAGGTCATGCCGCGCGATAAGCGCAACACATCTTTAACCGCTTCGTCTTCAGTTTTGTACGGCCACATCCGTAAACCGCCCAGGGCCGGGCCTAACACGGTGTTGTGAATGGCAATAATGGCTTTTAAACCCACGTCCTTGTTATGACAAAAGACCACTTCTTCGTGGGCTGTTTTATCAATGGTTTCAAAAATATTCATAGTGTTTCCTCATGACCCAAACCTTGTCAGGTGTTGGGTTTGATTGTGTGAAAGATTTTCGTTGCAAGAAAATCATTGGTTGTCCCCCATGAGTCACTGCGAAAGATGACTAAGGGTTTTTGAATAAGTCTGTCATTGCTCTGAACCCGAATTTGTCGGATTATTAAGCGTGCGCCATTATACAGTAAAGCTGTTTTCTTTGCATCTGCAACGGGTGACTTCAGACAGATTTTGGATAGGAACCCAGCACTTTAACGTGCTTTGTAAAGCGTTGAATTTCACGCATGGTATTGGCAATTGGCTGGTCATCAATATGACCCACCATATCGATAAAGAACACGTAATCCCAGCGCCCTTGCTTTGAGGGTCTGGATTCAATGCGGGTCATGGTAACCCCCTGCTCGTTCATGGGTCTGAGAATATGATACAACAAGCCCGGCTCATCTTTTGCGGCAATCATAAGGGACGTTTTATCATCACCACTGGCGGCCAATAATTGCTGGCCTACGATTAAAAACCGGGTGGCGTTGTCTGCCTGATCTTCAATATTTTTATGCAGTATTTGTAAGCCATACATGGCCGCGGTGGTCTGCCCTGCTATGGCCGCAGCGTGTTCACTGTATGCCGCTCGACGGGCTGCCTCGGCATTACTGGACACCCCCATGGTCTCAATATCCGGGGCATTATTTCTTAACCAGGCGCGACACTGCGCCAATGTTTGACGATGCGAATAGATGATTTTAATGTCACTCAGTTTGGGTTGTTTGCTCATTAAATAGTGGTGAATAGGCAAATCAATTTCACCGCAAATTTTTAAGGGTGATGACAAAAACATGTCCAGGGTATTGTTAACCGCGCCTTCAGTGGAGTTTTCCACCGGCACCACGCCAAAATCAGCAACACCGGCCTCCACTTCTGTAAACACCTGATCGATACTGGCCTCCGGCATGGCTTGCACAGAATGGCCAAAATAGCGATAAGTGGCCATTTCTGAAAAAGTCCCCTCAGGACCCAAAAAAGCAATATTCAAAGGCTTTTGTTGCGCCAGACAAGCCGACATAATTTCACGAAACAATCGCACCAGCACCTCATCGGACAACGGGCCCTTGTTTCGGGCTTTGACCGCGCGCAATACCTGTGATTCACGTTCAGGTCTGTAATAAACCGCTGACAGATCGTTACGTTTACTGGCCGCCACCTGATTGGCAATTCCGGCCCGTTCAGCGATTAAAGATTGAATATCAGCATCAATGGCATCAATCTGATCACGTAATTGCGTTAAATCCGGTGAATTTTTCTGGCTCATGGCAGGATTATCTGAATAAACCGTCTATTTTACACCTTACTGATAATAAAAAAAGCCGAAAGTCTGGAGTCAATACAATCGGCTTTTGGTGGAGATAGGTTATCTTAGCCCTTAATCATCAAAGCCATCATCAAAAATTAAATCATTCAGATGTGTTCTGAATACTGCAATGGCATTATCAATGGCAGCTGCCACCAAAATCCATTGGTTATCAGGGCTTAAATCAAGACCCACCGGACCGGCCAATAGATCCACACCTTTGACATCATCTTGTTCAATATCAGCAAAATCCAACTCACCTGGTGAGGCACTTCGGGTAAAAGACACCATACTGGAATCATCAAAGCCCAACGCATAAAAGCGACTGTCATCATCATTGGCCATAATGGCTGTAGGCGCCTCTAAGCCAATAAAATCTGCTGCTGCTTTTGTATTAGCACCGGCATAACTTAACTGCGCAGAACCACTCACTGAAAACCGGGCAATGGTATTATCCGCTCGACCCACAACATACACATATTGATTATCCGAAGTGGCCCATAACGCTGCGGCACCACCCAAATTTTGAACACCGTTAATACCTGATTTAAAACTTTCTTTAAACACCAAACGACCATCGCTTATGTCCCGCTCAAAAACAGACAGAGATGATGAATAATCACCGGCCACATAAAGCGCAGAACCATCAGGTGCTACCTGAAGATCTATGGGGCGGTCCATAAAGCTCACAGGAGGACCGGTATCACCGGCATCATCTACCAGGTTGGTTTCATGTTCAACATAAGTCAGGCTGCCATCTGTAGCTGCAATAGAAAATACCGCCACAGTGTCAGTTAAACTGCCCGCTGCATATAAAAATTGACCATCGGGGCTCAACGCCATGGCATACACCTCGCCTAAGCCCATCTCACTCGGACTGCCATTTTCGATGACTTGTACTAAACTGAGCTGACCGTTACTGGTATCACGACTCAACACATTAATGGAATGGTCTCCACTGGCTGCCACATAAAGGGTTTCACCGTCAGCGGCCATTTTTAAGTCACGGATTTTATTCAATAAAGCCGATTCAAAACCAACTGATTGATTATTGATGACTTGTTTTAAAGGTAATCGGCCATTATGAAAGCCCAAATGGACAATATGCCCTTCTTGATACAAAGTGCCGACATAAACATCATCACCCGCAGGCGCATAAACCACATCGGTCGGACTGGTTAAAGCCGGAATGGAGTTATTATCGACACCACGTTCTTGTTCAGCTTCTGTTTGTTCATCTTGATTGGCGTCCATAATAAAGGCTGTCATCGGATTATTGACCAAAGTGGCATTAACCGGATTGCTCAGAACCAATTGAAAGACCTCAATTTCTTCATTCTCGGAATCAGCAAAAACATCCACAGCAATAACCGCTTCCTGGTCACCTGCCGGAATGGTTAATACACCTGAAACAGCAGCAAAATCACTACCGGCGGTAGCAGAGCCGGCTTGTGTTGTGTAATTAACGGTTACGTCTTGCTCATAGCTTCTGGACAATTTGACATTAAATTCATAATTAATGACGCCAGAATCCGGCTCAAAGATGACTTGATCAAAACCCCGTAACTGTGGCTGACCATCATCATCTAAAATTGTACCAACTGCACGATCAAATTGAATCACACCGTTTTGGGAGTTTGACAACACCACTTCAAAGGTTTCACTGGGCTCAATCTGAGTATCACCACAAATGGGCACAGAGACTGAGGTCAGCGTGTCTCCCGCCTGAAATTCAGCGGTACCACTTGAATTCAAATAATCCACATCGAACTGACAGCTTTCATCACCGAAGGCTGCCACCGAACTGCTGTCATCAACCGTGGTCCAATCCACTGTAACCACATCCTGAGATGATGCTGACAAGGTGACATCAAACATTAAAGTCACCTGACCTGCATCACCCTCATGCAGCGAAGCGTGGTTAATATTTATAACTGCCTGGTTACCGGATAAATTCATGGGATCAATGTCCAGACGCTCGGCCCGACCATAATCGCCAATCAGTATTTCGGCCACTTTATGACCATTAATGAAAATACTGGCCGGATCACCGGGCCGTGCCTTACCATAGGTTCGCGGATCTAAACTGTCCATCGGCACCCGTAATGCATATAAACCATTGAGCGCGTCCACCGTACCCATCGAATATTTGGTCACAGTCAACAGTTGGCTTTCAAGGTACAGGCTGATTTCTGATTCAGTGGCCAGTGGCCCGCCAAACCAGGTCGCTGTTCCATACAAGACATAATCAGGCTGAGACAATTTAGCCTCAATTTTTTCAGCACCGATTATCATGAAACAGACAAACAGTGTGATTTTTATCATTAGTTGCTTATTCATAATTAATTTCCTGAATATGAGTAGGTTGTAAAGAACAGATGAATATCACTGACCCCGTTGCCATCACGTTCACCACCGCCGCCTTGAATTAAATTACCCTTAATAAAAGTGTCTAATCCTTCATTCGGGTCATTAAGGAAACTGGCTCCGGGAATAATCATCATCCACTTGCGATTCCATACTGAACGACCAATCAGCCGTGAACTCGAAATAATTTCTGATGCCTCAAATTCTTCGCTGTAATGGTGCGCCCGGTATTGTGAATAGCGTCTGATATCAATAGCGCTGCCCACCTGATTATCAATAATCGGCAACCAGTCAAAGGTGTCTAAATCACCTGACCCCAAAGGTAATGGAACGGGTATTTTCTGATCGACAATCTGCCATTCGCGCATACTAAAATCATTCGCTGAAGGCGATCTGAGAATGTCGGCTCCCACCGGGAATAGATACATTCTGGGTGTGTTTGATAAGGACAAACCGGTGTAGTCTTCAAACCAGGTACCAACACCACGCACACGGGTGCTGAATTGACTGGCATCATAGGCACTGTCACCGGGACCTAATTTATTTCCAAAGAAGTTCAGACCAAACAGTACATTACTGTCAAAGGTAATCACAATACCCGGCTGCGGTCCGGCACTTTCCGGCGCAAAGGGACGGGCATAGCGTCTAAATTCAGGAACATCCCATAAGTTATCGACACGGTGATCCGCCAGCACCTGGCGCCAGGTTTCATCGCTGCTGTCATCTTTAGGCACCCTGAACAACTCATAGCGTAATGAAAAACGGTTGGTCTCAACTTGTGGATTATTAAAGCCCATTTGACCTTTTAAAACATCAAAATTAAGTTTCATACGTGCCATCGGATCTGATAAACCTTTAGAGCCGACCAGCGGTTCCCGCCTGACGATCTGACCAATCCCGCGTTCACGGATAATATCGGTTAAAAATCCCTGGCCTGATTGGGCATCTGAACCCAATAGATTGGTATCATAATCATAAGCCTTGGCGGCCATGTAAACATAACGGGCGGCATTATCAAAAGCGGCCCGGTATTTTTGCAGGGCATCGTTGCGGAAGATTCTGAAGGCCATGTCCTCATAACGGTACTCCTGAATGGCTGCAGCACCTCGACGTCTAAATGATTCATATTGTTTGAAGACCTCGTAGCCTTGGGTTAGGGTGGTATTAAACTTGCCTACCAACTGCCGCGCGGCTTCCGCTCGGGCATATATTTCAGCTCGCAGTGCCGGTTCCTTTCTTAATAAGATGGCAATTTCACCGGACACATTAAACAAATCTAACGCGGTTTCATTTAACAACACCTCAGTTTCAGCGGCATTGCCAACCAATTCCGCCGAATACTCTGTGACACTGGCCACTTGTTCCAAGCCATCAGCCACTTTATCAATGGCAAAAGCAGTGGCATCACCACCAAAGTTAACAGCACAGACGGCACCAGATGCGACATCACCACCAGCTGCCAAACCAGCAATCATATTTCTTGGAATACATTCGGCTGTATTTTCAAATGACGTGTCAATTAACTCTGCAGCAAAATGGCCAACAGCGGCAATTTTTTGCAGGGTAAATGAAGTCGCTTTTAAGGCTTTTATTTCAGCAGCGGCCTGATTTTTAATATCAATGGTGCTTTCATTGATGTTATAGGTGGCTTCCAATGTATCGATATTACTTTGAATCTCCTGCCGCAAGTTATCATAATCAATCATGGCCTGACGCACAGCCACCCGTGCCATGACCATTTCTTGCTGAATTTCCTGAAGCTGCCCCACGGCTCTGCGTGAACTGGTCCACTCTTCAGGTTTGGCAAAGGCAAAACCTAAATCTGCCGATTCCACTGTTCGGTACTTAACATCCAGCGAATCATCAACATTGAGTTGTCCTAAAGCACAGCCGTTACCCAAGGGGTTATCACCACAGGCCGGACTCGGTGCCTGAGGTGCATTAATGGGTGCCGGGCCCATATCAAAGAAATTAATGCCACCGGCGACCGGGCTAAAAGTACCGGTAAACTCTTTCACCACACCAACGCTGTTATTGTCAGGGTCATAACCGACACAATCACCATTGGATGCAGTTTGGGTACAACTGAAATCAAACTCTGTGCCTGCCAAAGCCGGTGCATCAATGTACATGTAATGAAACATATCAGGCCCGTTATAGCCCGCCGGATAAGTACCACCCGGACCAATATCATCTTCGTAGGGCAAACCGAAAATCTCAATAAGCTGGTTATTAAAATCATTTTCGGTGGCTCGGGAATCACGGGAAATATCTTCAACGCTGTCTTGGTTCTGGCGCATCAAATTGGTGATTTGATTGGCAAAATCCCACACATCAACCAAAATGTCCATCGCTTCAATGGCACGCTCATACACCTGCTCGAAATGGGTTTCTCCACTGTCCACCGCATCCGGATCAATATCAAACGGAACGATACCGGTGGCTAATCCTAATGGGTTTAGTCCACGATCTGCTTTATCAATCTGTGCCTGAATATTACTGTAACTGGCAACAATCTCATTCAGATCTAAAATATTAGAGCGTTCAATGACCTCTATGCCCTGATGATCAGGATCATTGTCTTCATCAGGTATAATGGCATTGGCCGTGACCCAGTCAAAATAAGCACCGGTGCCGGCCCGTCTGGCCCAACCACTGACACCCCAGGCACGGTCGCTGTCACTATCCGTATAACCCTGGTATTGACCGGCGGGATCCTCCACATAGGCATTACGGTAAGTTAATTGAACAATTTCTGAACCGGTCCGGGCTTTGGCGGCAGCAGTTTCAGCAAACTGACGTTCATCCAAATAATCCACCTGGAATGGTGATCCGGCAATACTGACACCTTCGGTTTTATTTTCCCAGGTATAAAAGGGGTGCCGCAGTAAATTATAATAAATATCTGTGGCCGTTAAATAATGACCCCAGGCATCGCCATGGCCCTGTGGAAATTGTTTAATGGCATCATAAACATCAATCACACCACTGTCATCTATATCTGAAATGTTATAGCTCAGCGCATAAGCCACTTCACCATCTCCATTGGTAAAGTTCCACAATAGTCGGTTGTAAACCGGTGAGGCATCCACCGCACCTTGTGAATCATCTCGACCTCTTAACAAGACCAGCTCTTCGCTCAACAGGGAGTCTAACTGATTCTGAAATGTAAATAAGGTGCTGGCGATGGTCATGGCACCATTTTCACTGGTGATACCAATCATCGGATCCTGCGCATCAGCATAGGCTTCGTTACCTAATAAGGTATAAAAATCAACCAATTTGGAAGCCACCTGTAATATGGCTTTATTGGCCGGTGGATAATTCACCGGTGGTGTGGCATCGACACTTAATGCCATGGCACGATTCATGACCGTGGTATATGCCTCAATTAATCCAATGCTGTTAAGATTATCCGGGTCATTATTCATGGCAATATCGCCTTCATAACGCTCACCTAACTGAATTAACATGCTGGCATAATTATTCGTGGCTGCCTGACTAAAGTCCTGCACCCTGGCATCAAAAGGATTCAAACGGTTGAGCACACGTTTAACCCAACCTTCAGCCAGTTGTGCCCGTTCATTCAGTGGCGTGCCACCGGGTTGACCGGCCCACAGGCTCCATTCTGTGTTGTTATTACAAGCCGGCAGACCACGATACCTGGCCACATACCAGTTATCGGACAATGTTTGGATGTTGGCACCGGCAATGGTAATTTCATTGGCCCCCATGGCATTAGCCACTGGATATTTAATCCAGCCGTTGAGTTGACCGCTGTCAGGATCCGGCAAAGGCTCAGGCGGTGTGCCGTCATCATCGGGATGGAAAAACCATTCAAATTCAAGGGCATCCGGATTACCGCCAAAGTCACCACTGTGTCTTAATACAATTTGTTCATCAAATATATTTTCAGGTGCAATCACATTCAACTGTCCCTGATAACTTTTCACCAATGGCGGTGGTCCGGGGTGACGTAAACAGTCCACCCGAATAATGTTTAAGCTAACCGGTAACGGGTTCAGACTTGGGTCATTATTAAAGGCCACCGTCATAAAGCCATTACCCTGTGCACTACCGGCTGTTAATGCATTACCAAAGCCTACGGCCCGATAGGGTTCAAGTACATAATCTTGATTGGTATCCTGAAAACCAATTAATACATCATCGGCATTCACCGCCCGATTGGCCTGACAAATACGCTGTCCTTCCTGGATGATTGATGACGTACAAATCGCCTCAATCCGGTTGGGGTTTCGAGAATATCTGAACAAAGCTTCAACAGCTTGGTCCCAGTCACAACCCCCAACGGCACCACAATCACCGGTAAAAGACGACTCTTCGCTGCCATCGCCGCCGTTCAATTTTTTCAATGCCACCCGATCATTTTTCGACAACACATTCGGCACCAAAAATGGCTCACCGACGCCTCGTTCATCAAACAGTCCGATTAAGGTCAGCCTTTGGTTTAATGGGTCAAATGAAATACGCTTTTTAATGGAGGCCGGTAATTTGATGACGCCATCGGCGGAACCTAAAATGGATTTCAGGCCGTTGGTTTGTTGTTCAGTGGCAATTTCTTCCGGTATCGCGCCTAACCGAACAAAGCGGGGTGATAAGGGATCAATGGTTTGCGCCAGCGTATCGGTTGGTAATGGATTCTCTAAGTTGCTATAAATGTCATCATAAACCACCTCCACCGAAGCCTGGCTGCTGATGGCGGGTAAGTCATTTTTAGGTTGTAGCAAGGTTTCACCAATTACCAGCTGCGGAATATCAGCCGGCCAGGTGATGTTATAACCCACTTCAATGGGTGAGGTTGGGTTGGCGGTACCACCCTTATCCGTTGACAATCGTGCCAGCCAGGGCACACAGGTGCCATCTAAGTCAGGATTGCCATCATTATCAATGTCATCCTGGACGTCGTTGTTATCTAAATCATAAAAATAACCCGGTTGTAGCGGATAATAATAAAGTAAGGAGCCGCTACCGGCAGATTTTGCCCACATTTTATTTTTATAATCCTGGAAGAAAGGCGGTGGCGGCTGTTCGCCTTCTGCCTGTCCCACGGCCCGGCTTTCAGAACAACTGGGCAAGGTTACGACCGGATAAGGCGGTGAGACAGATGTTGCGGCCGTACCGGCATAATTAAATTGATTAAATCCGGCACCGGTGGCCATCACTTCATACACCCGGAAACGCCATTCCTGGCTCACTTCATCATAATACTTAACCAGCACATACGGATCAGAGGCAGCGTTGTCATCTCCATCGAGCTGACTGCCAAAATCAGACCGTAAAGCGAAGATGGCTTCATGGCCACTACCGGTGTTAGACGGAGAAAATAAAGCATGCTCATCATTTGGATTATATCCGGGTAAAAGTGGATTATCCTGAATATACAGACGTACCGATGGGAATTGCAGCGGGTCTAAAGGCGCCTGACCCAACACTTCGCCGCCCTGTTCACTGGCGATAATAATTTTATCGGGATCAAACGGCCACTGTGGATTATATCGCACCGGTTTATCAGGCCAGTAAACGCCACGATAGTTATTATGATACCAGGCAACAACCAGTTCCCGTCCCACATCCTGGGGCCGTGAAGAAGCCACCCGATTAACCGGAATAATGTCTCCGGTACGTGCCGCGCGACTGTAAGCAGCGCTGCTACCGACACCATCATAAAAAGCCAGTTCATTGATCACATAACCACTGCGACCGATTTCATTATGATAACTGTTGGTAATCTTGGTGCCGATGGTGGCGGCCTGATTATCATCAAACTTAGGCGCAGAACTAAAAGGCAAGGTTCTGACCACCTCAACACTCACCGAGTAAAGCGATGGTTCAGGCGTGGGACCATTAAAATACCTTAAGGTCGAAAAACCTGAAGTCATGTTATTAAAAACACGGTTATTGACTTGCGCCGTACCGCCGGCATAAGCCAGATCAAAGAATATGCTATCACCGGATGCCGGCTCAATTTCAACCGGAGCACCCGATACATGCACCTGATAACAATTACTTATCAGCACATCATCGCAGGCTGTGGTCGGCCAATTGGCGCTGCCGATGGTAATAGCCCGGTTGTCATCTTGTGGCGATGAACTGACGCGCCAATGAATTTCAATTTCAGAAACAGGCTGTAATGGAATTAAGCGTCCCTCCGGTTGGCCTGGAATCGGCTGTGACCAATAAAATAGGGTTTGTGCATCTGCCTGGCTTAATTTTACGCCATTCAGGTAAAAATCAGGCAATAGGGTGGCACTTTCCACATAGGCATTGGTGGGTGGCGTTAACGGCACGCCCACAGGCCAGGATTCAATTTGAAATGGACGACCATCCAAACCCCAACTGCTGATAAACATATCGGTCTGACCCTGTCCGTTAAAACGCATGTCTTCACCAAACAGAATACTGGATTCAAAGTTACCGGTTATATACAACGCTGACAAGCCATCAGTACTGATGTCAATGCCCTGCTCTTGTTCTATTTCACCGATAATTGCCGGGTAGGAATCGCTGTCATCAAAGGTATTACCACCGGTCACCCAACAGGCCACACCATCATCACGATAAGATACTAAAAACACATCATCGGTGTTGGCGTGACTGTTAATTGTTTCGGTTGTGATGTCATTACCCAGACATTGGTTATCGACATTATAAAAAGTCTTACTGCCGGTAAAGGTACCAATTTGGTAAATATAACTTTCATTTTGGATGGTGGCAATGGTGACCCCGCCACCCACAGACTGACTGTCAAACTCAGATGTTTTAATCCATTCACATTTAAAGTCAGGGCTCACTGCGGTGTTCAAATTAGCCACAAAGGAACCTGATGGTAAGTTATTATTACAATAGTTGGTGCCACTGACCAGGTTGGTGCCGGAAACAGCCAGTAAATTGGTGGCCGGATTATAAGCCACATCGGCAATCGACAAATCTGCAGGTAAGGTACTGGCGTTACCAATCACAGGGTTAGCCGATAAGGTTTGTGAGACCTCAAAAGCAAAGTTTTCCGCTGAACCGGTACCCTCAATTTTAACGTTATCAAAGTGCCAGAAATCACCACATGAAAATGTACTGGCGCCTTTAAGAAATACTAAACGTGCACCGTTGGGTTTAATATGAGCCGGTATCTGATAGGTAAAAGTACCATAGGTATAATCGCCACCCCCGTAAAATGTTTGTAAATGATAAAGGCCATAACCATTCTGGTCGGCCAGATATAATTCGAGATTTTCACCAACATCCGGTGCTTCAGTAAAGCTATATTGACCCTCTATAATATCAACACTGATGGTGTAGTCTTCAATTTCAGTGGTGTTAAAATAATTGCTGTAAATATAGGTGTTATTGAGCCAGTTAGTGTCATCGTTATATTGTGGCACCCCTGAAATAAAGAAGTCACGTGTGTTATTATCAGGTTGACTGTTAATTCCGGGTTTATTATGTTGTCTGACGCCGTGCGCACGGGCACCTGGAATATTGTATGAATTATCCGGACAACTGTTATTATTCCAATTACTGTACCATCCCGGTGGGAAGCCGTAATCACCCACACCTTCAAAATCTTGTTGATAGATATCAACCTCGCCGGTGCTGTCACCAAACACATACATGCGTCCATTTTGATCCACTTCCATGGCCGTGGGTTTTTCTCCATGGGTTGACTGATTACCGCGATAACGGGCCCATTGCCAGTCACCGTCATGTTGGATACGTGCTATAAATAGCTCAGAACTGTTGGCACCCAATCCGGTGTTAAAGTTTTCAGGTCCGATTTGTGCCTGGACCCTAAAATAACCTGAGATATAAACAGAACCTTCTTCAGGTGGAATGACCGTTGAATCACCTTCAATTGAACTAATGAAGCTGGCTTCACTTTCATAGCCGTTGGTACCTATTTTCTCGACCCATTGCCATACACCGGCCCCACTGGCTTTCGCCACAAAGCCATTGTGAACATCACTTTGGGTAAACACATCATCACCACCGAAATAGCTGGCACCATAGAAAGCACCGACAACATAAACATTATCAGCAGCATCAACCGCTAAATCACGCGGGATATCCTGAGAGGAACCACCGGCTTTAATGGCCCATTCGATATCTCCATTGATTTTAACTTTTAATAAATAGATGTCTTTCAAACCGGCACTGTTCAATTCAAAATCCCCAAACTGTGCCGTGCCTTCAAATTGGCCTAATACATAAGTAGAACCGGAGACTGAGGTCTCGATGGCAATGACATTATCAAAACCCGCACCGCCGCCACCATTTGGCCATGCGGCTTTGACAGCAGGCGCCATGAGTACCATCAGAGCACATAAACTAATGAGTGAACGTTTTATTGTTTGTTTCATTTTCATTGTTATCACCTTATTGGTTTAATATCGCGGTCGAAGATACTCGGCTCAGTCGAAAGTCACCACTGACAAAAATGGCATTTTTATGTAAGCCGGTCAGGGTTTCTCGAAAAGTACCGCCCATCAATGTGACGCCCCAGCCGGGCGGATCGGCCACATCCGGGTATTGCGGGTTATTGGTGGTAAATAAAAATTCCATTTCACGGGTAACCTGAAAAGCTTCTTGTTTTTCATTGAGATATTGCGCATCTAAATTGTCATGGTCGGGATGGTATTTATGGCGAAAAGGGTTTGTGGGCATATTGGGGTCAATAAGCAAACTGACATTAACCTGATTGCTGAGCTGAAATTCACCATTCATTTCAATGTCATCGCCATTAAAATCATAGGCCACCGTACTATATCGAATACCGGCTGATTGACCGCTGCGTTTGGTGATACCAGAAAAATTGGGAATAAGTTCATCACGGGTTAACAGCACATAACGCCCCGGTTCATCCACCTCAAATAAACTTGGATCCTTTGGACTGACACGATAGGTGCCGTCCTGCCACATCTGTACCACATTTTTGACTAATTTAACGCGACCGGTGGCATCCACATGCATCATGACACGGATCGGAAACGGATCACCAACCGGTAAGGGATTGACACCACCGTTCTGAGCCTGGCTGACAGCGCGAACCCGGGCTGTGCCGACCCATAAACCTGCATAGGAGTTTTGGTTAGATGACAGCTTCAGATTGCCACTTTGACTTGCCCCTGTGGGCAATACCAAAGGTTGTAATGTATTACCACCTGCATGAATCAACACTTTAGCGCCTTGCTCGTTAGTAATGGAAAACACCTGTTCCATACGCTGTTCGATAAACGACAATCGATCCACAGCCAAAGTCACGACCCGATCCTCACCGGGCTGCATTTCAAACACCTTTGTCATGGGTAAATCAGGCCAGGCTTTTTCGCCGGTTTCCAAGTCTTCATTTAAGAATTTCATGGGTAAAGATGATCCGCCCAGGCGGTTTAAACTCACGAAATTTGTGACATCACTTAAATTACTCAGCACCAAATCCATTTCCGTGAAGGCCTCACGATATTCCATCGACTCACCCTGCTCGATGGTGGCATTAATCATGCCTTGATAACGGGATGTGCCATTCGTATAGAACCAGTAGGCCTGACCAGATTCCATGCGCTCTAAATAGGGATCATCCACCGACTCCCAAATTCCTTGTGGACTGAGTTTGTAAATCGGCTGTCCCTGATGGGCTTGTGAATTAGCAAAAAAGTCACCGAAACTGGGTTCCTGACCTTCCACTAACGGAAACCCGGTTAATGTAAACCCATTGGTTCGCCATTTCTTCTTCACATAAACCGGTTTACCGGTCAGGTTAATGGTTTTTGATGCATTACCCTCTAATTTAATGAGATAGGCCGTGTTGGCAGATATCGTGTACAAATTAGATAAAAATGCTTCTGGCTTTGGCTCAGGAAAATAACCAAACCACCCCTCCAGATTCATCAAACCTTCTGCCGGGTTAACCAAAAAGTCACTTCCTAATTTCTCGGGTATCCAACGCCAGACACTGGCGACCGGAATTCCGGAAAAAATAACATCTATGTCATTAATTTCTGGCTCAACTTCAACATACACCGCATTCCAGCCAGGTTGTAACTCAATACTTTGCGTTACAGTGGCAATCCCGGCCTGCCCATTGCCAAAGAATCCTGTACCAAACAATAATATTCCACCTAACAAAAAGGTATTAAGCGACTTGAAACTTGAATTAATCATGGTTGGACTCCTGCTTGTACGGGCATGGCCGGTGGTTGCTTATTGTCTTTCTTCGGCTCAGGATTAATGGGTTGGATGGATTTGAGCAAGCCTTCATTGATCTCTATTCGGGCTGTGCTTTTAATATCTGCCAAGAAGGCTTTCTTGGCCGCTGTTTGTTTATCTGACAATAGTTTTTGCTTTATGCCGTCTGAGATTTGTTCAAACTGTGTTTCCTGAACATTTTCTGCGGCCACTAAACGCACCAGAAAATAACCCTGATCGGTTTCAATCACATCAGACATATCACCATTATCGGTTAATTCAAAAACAGCTTGTGTGACGGCAGCCGGCCATTTATAAGCTCTGTTTGGGTTTTCAATTAACCAGCCAATCACACCACCCTGGTACATGGTGGACCGATCGTCTGAATGTATCCGGGCCAATTCACCAAAATGTGCCTGATGAGTCGGTAATTCGGCGGCTTCTTGTTTAACCTGTTGTAACTCTTGTTTAAGTGCTTGTTTGTCTTCATCAGTCATGTCCGCACTGATTTCTTTAAAAATCATGGCGCCACGACGTCTGGCCGGACGGTTATAATTAATTTTATGTTGCTCAAAATAATCTTTGGCTTCTGCCGTGCTTACTGTGATGTCAGCTAAACGTTTATTCAGATCAGCTTCTAAAAATTTATCGACCACTGTTTGATGATAAATTTTCTGAACCACCGGATCCTGATCAATACCCAAAGCCAACGCTTTATTCATCAGTAGTTTTTGGTTGATTAAAAAAGTTAACAGAACCTGCTTTTGTTTCATGTCCTGATATTGTCCGGCATAATGACCACCGCGTATCTGCATTTGCGTGACGAAATCTTGTTCAGTAATAACCGAATCGTTAACCACAGCCAATACATCATCTCTTAGTTCAGGGGACTGTGACTGCCACTGAATACCGGCTAAATACCAACCGCATGCACCGGACATTAAAATTAAAGGAATTATCCATAACAACTGTTTTTTCATGGTGTCACCTGTTCAAAGCCGTTTTTGAAGATATAGAGAATGAGCGCGTCTGTATCACTGTCAGTATTATTTAACAGTGAGGTTTCGCTGCCCTGCACTAACTGGACTGAAACGGTGTTGGTGATCTCAGTATCAGAACTGAAAGCCAAAGCCGGATCAACCTGTGCTTGCAGCGTGAATACAACCACACCGCCGGAAGGTAAATCAGCACCACCTGTGATGTTAAACTCATCCACATTTAAGCAGCTGGCACCATTAGAAGCCTGACATTGCCAGCTTCCATTGATTAAGCCTGTCGGCATTTGTTCATCAATCACCACATCACCGGCATCAACAGAACCGACATTATCCACAGTTATGGTGTATTCAACCCAAACGCCGGGTTCCACAATCTCCACATGATTGGTTTTAGCGATTCGCACATCGATACCTGCCAATAAATCAGTGGTTTCAATGGCCTGATTGTTACTGCTATCGAGATCGGGATATATCGATACCACATCACTGCTAACTTGTACCTGTCCAGGCGCATTTTCCAATATCACCATACTGGTTTCTGTCAACATCACTTCATTGACCGCTAATTCATCTTGGTTACAAATCATTTGATTGTTATTCAAATCACAGCTCGCTTGTGAACTCAAAATTAAAACATCACTTTGGCCATCCGGGATGATGCTGACGTTGCTGACATTCCTGGCCAGAGATGGACCGTGATTAATGACTTGAATTTGATAACTTAATCGATATGGAGAACCGGGATCATAAGGATCGATGGCATCAGACAACATTAATTCTAAGTCAGCCACCTGGGTAATCATATGGGACACTTCGCTGCTGTTGTTGCTGTTATCTAAATCGATAACCGGCGATGGAATGGTCACTGATACACTATTTTCAAGCATGCCCTGGGCTGCCTCATCAAGTCGTGCCACTAGGTTATACCTCACCTCACCAGTTGGCGGTAAATCAATCATATCGTGAATCGAACCCTGACCATTGGCCTGACAGGACGCGCCATTCAAAGCCTGACAACTCCACTGCGCGGCACTAAAATAAGACGCCAAATTATCATGTACGACTGAACTGTCTGTGCCGCTTGGACCACTATTACTGACAACAATCTCAAACGCAACATCTGTTCCGGCCACAACCGGTTGGGTGAGGAGCATTTTCACCACAGAAATATCAAGTTGTTGCGTTACAGCAGTGCTCACTGTTGAGACGTTATTATTTAAATCTTGATCCGTATTAAAACCTTCTTCAAAGACAACGGCTTGGGCCGTATTATCGATTTGTCCGGTAAAATAAGGATTCACCAATGCCGTCACCTCAAAAGTGATACTGCCATCAATGGTGACATTCACCGTTTCGTCGATATCACCAGCTCCACTTGCATTGGCACACACAGAACGGCCAGTGGCTATACAGGTCCAGTTAACCTGACTGAGTTCATGACTTAAGTTATCTGTTAATTGAACATCTAAGGCATCAGAAGGGCCGCTGTTGGTAAGTGTAATATCATAGGTAATGGGTTCACCCGCTATGATTTCAGCGGGTCCGCTTTTAACCACCATGACATCAGTTTCAATGGTGATTTGGGTGCGATCTTCTGCACTGTTATCAAACGGATCATCCTCTACAGATCCGTCCGGCATAATGAGCATCGCCTGATTGATAATTTCACCACGCGCCGAGGGGTGTACATGGGCATTAATGACTGTTTGTGCAGAAGAGCCCGGTTTCATGTACAGATTAACATTGACCGCATCTGCCTGACCCACCGGTGTCAAACAATCTGCTTCAGCCACCAATCTTAGAATGGTTATGGCATGATCTGAGGGACTTAAGGTAAAGACATAAGTCCCGTCCGTCAAGATCGATTGTGGTGATGTCATGGCCAAACCCGGATCATCAGTGGTAAAATAGGTATCAACCCAAGTTAATAAACCACTGCTTTCATCACGTTCATAATAATTGACGGCGCCACCGGTTTCGTCAGCCATGAGTAGATAGCCACTATCGGGGGTTAAAGCGATGGAAGATGGCAGTATCATAGAACCACCATCAAACCCATCTAAATCGCCCACATAATTTAATGCCCCTGTTTGTTGATTTTGATCAAAGATTAATAATCGTTGTGCACCGGGTGCCAGCACGTATAAAAATTCGGCATTTGGACTTAACATCACCTGACTTAAATCATCCATGGCAGGAAGCGTTGTACCATTATTGCTGTCCCCGCTGCGTAACACCGTTTCGAAACTTAAGACCTGGCTGCCAAGGTCTCTTGAAAATACGGCAATGGCATCAGAAAAATCAGCGGCGGTGTACAGATACCGACCATCCGGTGTCATGGCTAAATCATTAATGCCTATGATGACATTACTTTCCGGTACGATGGTACCAAAGCCATCTTTAACACGCTCAACAAAGCTTAATTGACCGGTGCTTTGATCTCGACTAAATACAGTGACAGCGTGGGAGCCTTTGGCAGCCACATATAGACCTGAATTATCAGGTGTTATTATCATTTGGCTGGGGTCAAGTAAACCCGCAACACCATCGTCATCGGCATTCACCTGTCCGATTAATTGCAAATCATCGTTAGCCACTGAAAAAATATAGATGGCATCACTGTCCGTATCTGCCACATATAAATAAGCTTCATCCTGGTCATAACGCATATCAGAAACTGCAGCTAAACCAGTTAACGTCATTTCATCGGCAAAGGTATCACCTTCCATAACTTCATTTAACAGAATAAGCTCACCACCGGCTTTTTTCTCAAACAAAGCGATACGGGTCGGTGAGCCACCGGCCAATAACATGCGATTACCGGCGGCATTAAGACGCATAGCGGTTGGGTCGGTCAGGACATCATAATCATCAACACCATATTCGATAGTTAAACCAATTGGATCAGGTGCTACACAAGTCCATGAAACAGTGCCACTTTCCATACCGGCCGTGGTGTTTGGGAAGATAGGAACCCTGTCTTCTAATATCGGAAAGACTGCACTGGGCCCGGTACTAAAGGCATCGATGGTGTAACTTAAATCAGTACCGGCAACCACCTCAGTTAATCCATCATCTTTAGTGACCATTAGGTTACTATGCGGCTCCAGGAGGTCGTCGTCGGTGGCCATGTTGTCATTGGGATACAATTCAATGGTATCCTGGTTGGTGACGGCTGTCGCAGAGTTAATAATTCGCCCGGTGGCAGTGTCTAAAACAGTTCCTGTTAACTGGTACGTGACATAACCATCAGCCACAATATCTGCCACATCAGACAATTGCCCTTGTCCAGAAGCCGAACAGTGCGAGCCATCTTGAACGGCCATAACCACCAGATCATCACCCAATGCATAAATAAAAGCACCATCATCTGATTGTCTTAAATCACGCACGGACGACAAACCTGTGCTGTCTGTCGAATCGTAGCTGGCTGAAGCGGTCTGATATTGGTTAACACGCCATTGATGTAAATTTAATCGTCCCAAACCGGCTAAAACCACATACAGTTGTTGTCCCTGGTTGGCTGAAATAACCGCAGAAGGCACTGAGCCTGCCGTTAAATCAAGTTGTTGTTCAACCAGCCATTGGTCAGTATCAACCGAGTAACTGAATACTGTTAATTTATTATCACCGCCATCACTCACCACAACTTTGTTTGCCTGGGCACTGATATCGGTTGGTTGTAACAAACCGCCGCCAGATAACTGAAAGTTCTGAATAACTGCTTTTGGTGTCAGCGTACCATCACTGTGGTTACGTTCAAAAGCCGCCAACGACTGATTAAGTTCAGCACTTGCATAAATTATTTGTCCGTTGTCATGTAAAGCCAGTTGTTGCACGCCATTTAGGCCCTCAGCGCCGCTTAACAGACTTTGTTGAGTTAATTCTCCGGTAGCCAAAGAGCGACTGAATATGCCAATGGCATCGTCAAAAGCAGCCGCTGTGTAAATAAAGCGATTATCGGCTGAAATCAGAATATCACTGACACCGCCTAAACCGTTAACACCTGAGACACCATCAATCAATACGTTTTCGTAGGTCATGCTACCTGAACCATCGATTGAAAAGGTCACTAAGGCATCTTCTGTGGGTGAACTGACATACAGGTGACGTTGATCATGGCTCAATAGCATGCGATTTGCGCCATTCAGGCCATTGGTACCATTGTCACTGCTTAAAATCCGTTGCATTTCCACCAAAGTGCCATCTCTGGCATCTCGTTGGTAAGCAATCAATGCGGTTACTCCGCTGATTTGACCCAATACATAAGTGGCTTGGCCGTTAGCCGAGACAATCAGATCAACATAGTTATCCAAATCCTGGTAAAGGGTAAAATCAGTTAAACCGTCACTGGGCTGTAACAAACCCGCTTCAGGTGTAGCAGTACAGGTCCAGCTGACATCACTGATGGATTCAGGTGCCACATCCGTGACCAAGACTTGTCGCGCATCTGAAGGCAACGTATTGGGATCATCACTGACATGGCTTGTGTTTTGATTCGTCACCACAATGTCATAAGTAACCTGGGTTCCTGGGATGACTTCAGTCAAACCATTGTCTTTGGTTACCACTAAATCGACAGCCGGTGCCAATAAGGTGTTATTGTCTGTGGCTGTGTTGTTACTCATGTTGGGGTCACTGATGGCATAAGCAGGCGATGTTGATGACATCACAGTGGCTGTGTTAGATAACAACCCAGTGGCATCAGGACGCAGTTGACCCGTGGCTATGATCTCCACTTGAGAACCAGCAGGTAAATTAACTTCTTCATTCACATTACCCTGAAACGATTGCCCCGAACGACATGAGGCTCCATTCACAGGGAAACATTCATAAGTCACACTTGAAAATTCAGCAGGGAACACATCAGTGACCATGACTTTTTCAGCATCACTGGGACCATCATTTCGAGCAATAATGACGTAGCTCACTTCTGAGCCCGGCGCCACACCACCTTCGCCATCAATCAAAGAATATTCATAACTCAGCGCACCCATAGCAGGCCCTGAATCTGCCACCGCAAATCCACTGAGCGCATTTGATTGTGCGGCTGCGGCAAATACCTGATAGCCATCCGAAGTAGCGAATAAGCCACTGACACCGGCCAGCCCATTAACCATTTCACCCGGTTGACCCAGAGGGTCTCCTTGTTCCAAGGCCTGTGCAAACTGAAGCGTTCCATCCAGGGAATCGCGATCAAATCGTACCAGTGTATTTTCAAATTGACCTGCGACAAACAGCGAAGACTCATCTGCACTCAACACCAAATGTGTGGCATTGGATAAACCCTCTACCTGGCTGGTGCCGTTTTGTTTGAATTCAACAAAACTGAGTTCACCGGTACCGGCATCGCGGGAGAATACCACCAAAGATGCATCCGCTGCACCCAAGACATACACATAATCGCCGCCACTTTGGGTTGACATAACCATCTCTGCTGGACCCACTAAACCACCAATACCCGGGTCACCTTGCTGATATGTTTGTTGGTAGCTGAGCTCTCCGTAACCCTGACTATTGGCATTGGGATTTCGTAAAAATACCGACACCGAATTTTCACTGTTAGAAGTCACATAAACATGTTTGCCATCCTCAGAAACCACCACATCACTGATGGCCGCCAAACCGTTGACACCGGCGACTGCATTTTGCAATTTCTGTTTATAAGTCAACCGGCCAATGTTAACGCCACTGTTTTGATCAATTTCAAACACGGTTAATGAGCCGGTTAGTGGGCCCGAAGCGTAAAGATGGCTACCATCGGCACTAATGGCCAAGTCACTGACACCTTCTAAACCTTCAACACCAAATACACCACTGGATTGTTTTTCTAAAAAGGTGAGCTGACCTGAACTTAAATTGCGTCTCAACACAACCACAGAGTTATCACCACTGCCGGCGGCGTAAACGGTCTCTCCCTGAGGATGTAAAATAACATCAGAAATACCCAATAACCCAGACACACTCGCTTGGCCGTTAACCAGCGACTGCTCAAAAAGTAATTCACCAAAATCAGCCGCCAATTGATCATCATTGCGTGAGAAAACACCAATGGCATTGTCACCCTGAGCTGCGGTATAAAGGTGTTTATTATCGCCAGTGACACGAACAGCACCCAATAAACCATCATATAACGCTAAACCATCGGTTTTGGTGATGCTTAAGTCAGCACTGGTGTTCACTTCATTAACATCATCGTCCGTATTATTGACAGTGTCGGTTTCTGAGCCCATACATTGAGTTACTGCGCCTGAAAAGCCTTGTGGACAAGCATACACACCGGCTTCGTTAATGACCTGTCCGGTGGCATCACTGGCCACTTCGGCAGTCAGCCTGAATATCAATTGACCTTGTGCAGCGACACTCACCGGAACACCTGCAGTGTCACTGTTGACACTGATATTACCTGTGCCGGACGCCGGACACTGTGAATCCGATCGACGCTGATAAGCACTGATGGCGTGATCCTGACTGGCTACGGCATACACAGTAGCGCCATCATCACTGAGGGCAATATCCATCACACCATTTAACCCATCGATTTGACCCGACTGATCACTAATCACACCACCAAAAGTTAGCAGTCCTGTTTCTGTGTCTCGACCAAACCATAATATTGCGTCCGCTTGTTCAGCGGCCACATATAAATGGCGGCCGTCTGCACTTAAATTTAGGTTGGCTGGACTTAACAGACCAACCACATTGTGCTCGCCTTGTGACAGGGAACCGATTAAACTTAATTCACCATAATTTGGACTGCCGACTGTATGATCACGAGCAAACACGAAGAGTTTGTTTTGACTGGCAGAACTGACATATACATGCTGACCATCATCGCTCACCACAATCGCCGATAAACCGGATAAATCCACACCGGTTAATGCTGTATCTACCAGCATCTGGAAAGTTAATTCTCCCGTGCTCGGGTTCCTTTGGTAAACCCCAATGGCCGATTGATTAAGACCCAGGGTATACACTGAATGACCATCCTTGGCGACTGCCAGTGCATTGATACCGGTTAAGCCATCCGCACCATTGATACCCTGCTCAATTTTCGTAACATAGGACAAGTCGCCGTCAGTTAAATGACGACTAAATATCACCACAGTGGCATCATTGGATCCTGCAACATATACAAAAGCGCCATCATCTGAAGCGGTTATAGCCAATGCCTGATTTAAACCCGAAATTCCGGTTGTTATATGGTGAGCTTCTTCAAATTGCAGTGCCAGACCACTGTTGTCCACTGCCGAAATTTGAACAACCGCATCAGACACTTGAGAGGCCACATAAATATGATCATCAATGACCATAATATCCCGTGCACCGTCTAAGAAGTTCAGTCCATCTGATGACAAACTTGCCACCTGGCTTAGTTCACCGGTTAATTCATCAATGGCAAAAGCACTCACGGTACTATCCAAAACACTGACGGACAGCAAATGAGGTCCTAATCCGGCTAAATTATCACTATAGGCGATGGCAGCAGCACCAAATAGTCCTGATACATTATTGTCATTGTTTAGGAGCACTTGGGTTTGTTGTAATGAACCTGAGCCAATCGCCTCACAAGTCCAGCTAACCGTTGTGTCATCAAAACTTTGGTTCAGCACATCGTAAACCTGAATGGTTTCATTGGCACGACTAATGGCATCACTGGGGCCGTTATTGTTAATGATGATTTCATAAACACTGGATTGGCCGGGAATGGCTGAAATTCGATCGTCGTCTTTACTGAGACTTAAATCATACATCGGCGTCAGCGCAGTGGTGTCTGTATTGCAAACATCTGTACCCGTGTCTGTGGGACAGATACCGGCATTTTCATTAAATGTAAAATTATCCGGTGGGATAACCCGTCCCATCGTATTTAAATCACCCGTGGCATTGGCGCGAATGGTGGCATCAATCTGATAGGTTAATGTGCCATTAGCACCGATATCGACACGATCAATAATATTACCACTGCCCTGGGCTGCACAACTCGATCCTGACCCAAGCACAAAGCCATTAATAGCATGATCGGCAAAACCGGCCACATACACATGACGTCCATCATAACTGGTGATTAAATCATAGGGCTGGGCATAACCATAATCGCCGTTTAAGCCGTCTAACTGGGTTTCCACCACAGTTAAATGACCATAACTTGTGCTGTTGGGGTTATCGTCACGATCCAAAACAGTAATGGCATCATCAAATTCAGCCGCCACATAAGCCCGGGTGTCATCCGGACTAATGGCAATACGTCGAACGCCACTGAGAAAATCAAAGCCGCCAACACCGTCCTGATAGGTTTTAATAAGTACCAACTGACCGAATTGATTGCTTGTGGGGTTGGTCACCCGCTGGAACACTGAAATTTTACTGTCATTGGCTGACACCACATAAACATGGGCACCATCATCACTCACCACCACATCCCGGGGTTGATCGCCGGCGGTCAGGTTACGTCCTTCAAATTGCAGACTGCCATCATTGATATCACGTGAAAGCACCACCACCGCATCATCGATGGCTGTGGCAACATAAAGGTGTTCCTGCCCCGGTGACAAGCTCACAGCCATGGCACCGGCCAGGCCAGATACACCTGGATCGCCGTTGCTGATACTGCTTTTCAATGTGAGAAGACCGTCACTTTCAATTTTATAATGGGTCACAGACGCCTGATATCGGGCTGAAACATAAAGATTTTGACCACTTTGGTCAATCACCATATCTGACACACCCAGTAAGCCGTCGGCTTGGTTAGCCTGGTGCGTATAACTCTCCACAAAGCTTAAGTCACCCTGACTATCACGCTCCAATACGGCCAATGTGCTCTGATCTGAACTGGCCACAAAAATAAATTGATCGTCAGGCGTGATGGCGATGCTATCGAGGTCTTGTAACTCTGTAAAATTACCAAAATTATTAAAGTAACTGTGTTCAAATGTGAGGTGGTCGGCTGCTGTGGCCGGCACATTACCCTTGTCTTTATCACGCTTAAACTGAACCACCGCATCGCTACCCAAACCAGTGGCATAA
This sequence comes from uncultured Marinicella sp., assembly GCA_947502925.1. Lineage (GTDB taxonomy): Bacteria > Pseudomonadota > Gammaproteobacteria > Xanthomonadales > Marinicellaceae > Marinicella. Next base: position 345,233 of record CANNBS010000002.1, read on the forward strand.
ATATGCGCCCCGTTATGAGTCATCACCAGAGCGCTGGCACCCAGCAATCCATCGACCTGATTACCTGATGATCCCGAAACATAATCGCCTTCTCGTTCTGATTCCATAAATGCAAACAAAGGATCTGGCTGACGACGTTCAAAAACAGACAGCGTTTTGGGGTCACTGCCGCGCGCTGTGGTTAATACATGACGCCCATCTGGTGTAAACTGCGCATCGGTTAAACCCGCCAGGCCGGTAAAGGTGACTTGTTGATCACGACTCAATAACCCCTGGGAATTTCTTGATAACACATACATATTTGAGTCACTGTGGTTGGCATAAATCACATGCTCACCATCAGCGCTCACTGAAACCGCTTCAACCCCCGCCAGCGTTTCAGTGCCTTGAAAATTCAAATCAGAATCTGCATAACTAAAGGCCAGCGTTAAACTATTATCCGAGATGTCACGGCTGACTACAATTGCTTGATGTGATCCTGAAGCGGCTAAATACAACTGCTTGCCATCGGCGCTAACAGTCATATCGTGAATGGCTGTTAAACCGCTCAACACCAGCGGGGAGCCTAAATCAGTCAATTCACCAAAATCCGTACTCTGGTCATCATTATTTCGACCATAAGCCGTTATATCCATACCATTCAAATCGGCCACATATAAAGCTGTACCATCCTGGCTGATTACCATTTGTCCGGCATCTGCATGAACGTAGCTTTCCTTATGCGTCAATTCACCGGTATTGTTATCACGGTTATAGCTTTGAATTTCACCATCACCGCTGAGGTACAGATGTCGCCCATCCGGACTGATTTGCATCACACCGGGCACTTCAGGCATGTTATCAGTAACAATCCCCTGAAAACTTAATTCGCCAAATTCAGAAGACTGTGCATCACTGTTTCTGGCAAATACGGACACCACCGCAACAGGCGTGCTACCCGACTCATCAAGAGACAAGACATACAAAAATCGGTCAAAGGGAGAAACCAGCACCTGCAATGGATTTCCTATGCCATCCAGTCCATTTTCTCCCTGTAATAAGGATTGAATATTTAGAATTTGACCAAACTGACTGTTTAATAAGGTACTGCGTTCAAAAACTTGTAAACCACCTGCAATGGGTCCTGTTCCATCGGTATCAGGACTACCCACATAAATATGACGTCCATCACCACTGATAGCCATGGCCGTACCCGGTAGCGTTTTCAGCGAACTTTGCACCCAGGTTAAATCACCCGGTATGGGCGACACCGCATCACATGTCCAGTTAATATTTTGTAGTTTAGGCGGGAATATATTTTCAACCTGCGCCCCAAACAGATCATCGGGTCCCTGATTGGCAATCTGCATGGTGTAAGAAATTGAATCCCCCGGCACAGCTGTGTTTCTGGCGTCAGAATGGTTAATCACAATCTCAGCCTCACCACTGAGTGAATATTCAGCGTAATCATCATTATTAAGTGGATCATTGTCCGTGCCGGAAGCAGTGGCACTTGCGCTGTTATACACCTGGCCATTGGCACCGGGTTGCGTACTGACATTAATGGTAAAAACAGCTTCATCATTAACCGCCAGATCAACATCCGTATTAATGCCTTGTTCGGTGACCGGTCCTGACTGGCTACAAGATCCGGTTCCATTAACAACACATGTCCAGTTGGCCGTTGTTAAATCTAATTTACTGCTGTTTAAACTATCAACAACATTAACCTGAGTGTCACGAGAGGGTCCTAAATTAGCGACGCGAATTTCATAACTTAAATCAACCACAGATCCATTGATAACCGCAGCTGTTAATTCTTTAGTCAGTTGAATATCTGAGGAACCGACTAAATCCGTAGTATCAACCGCGACATTATCATCAATATTAGCTTCAGTCACACCTGAGGGCAGATACGCTTCTGCTGTATTACTGAGGGTTCCGCTGGCTTCACTGTCGATGGTGGCTTTCACAGTAAATACCACGGAAGTTTGAGCATCAAGATCAACCAAAGCATTTAACACATCACTTTTTACAATATCCGTTGGCTCATTGAGGCCACATGCCGATGTATCCGACGTGCAACAGGCTCCGGTATCATTGGTTTCACAAAACCATTCGATACTACCCGATACAAATCCGGCTGGCTGGGACTGGGAATACAGATCTAAAACATCCGACACAGATACTTCGTCAACATCGATAAAGCCATCATTCGTCACTTCAATTTGATAGTTAATCTCACTACCTGGAACGGCTGTATTTAAGTTATCCGTTTTAGTGACTTTAATATCAGTACCTATAACAATTTCATTGCTGGTCTCATCACTTTTGGTATCGCCACCGATGGACACTGTATAATCGTCTTGCAGTGTAATTTGCGCACTATTACATATTTCACTGCTTCCGGATAACTGACTGTCACATTCTGAATAAGTGCCCTCGGCTAAACGCGTGTGAACATAAACCGCTGATTCACTACCGGCTGACAATTGAATCGGAATTTGCGCCATTGAACCGGATCCAGAGGCAATTTGTCCATCATTGGCACAATTGTCAGGGCTGATGGAACTGTTGGGTATACCTTCGTCTGACACACACCACTCCCAACATGGATTGCCATCGGTGTTGGCACATTGGGTGGGATGAGTAATCAACAATGAATCAAACACATCAGTCAATAATACGCCGGTTTCAGGGGCGCCACCGGTCAGGGTGCCTGCACCTAAATCACTAGGACCCGCGTTGGCAACTGTAATCACATAAGTAAAAGGCTCATTGGGCACTAATGTGCCGTTTTTGCCGGTTTTGGTAATGGACAAATTCACTCGCCTTTCTAAATCATCGCTGTCCGAGGCATCGGATTGAGGGGTGCTGCTGTTATTTGGATTACTGGCCGAGAGGCTGTAAATTAGTGGATTAGATACGGCACTGGAATCATAATCAACATTGATGGTGAAGGTAATGGTTTCACCTGCAATAATGTCAACTTGCGTATCAATGGCCACTGTACCACTGGCATCATCACAAGAACTTGAGCCACCTGTTTGGATATCGCAATCCCAGGCTATGCTTTCAAATTCAGCTAAATTGTTATCTGTTACGGCCACAGCTAAGGCATCAGAAGGACCATCATTTGTTAACGTATAAGTGTAGGTTTGTGAAGTTCCCGGGGTATAAATTGCACTGCCATCAGACAGGCTCACCGTAAAATCAGACTGCGGATTGGGACTCAGTGAAATATTGTTCTTAAAGTCTGTGCTGGGGGTATGCCCCGATGGGTTTGTCGCGGTCACTTCATAAAGCAAAGGATCTAAAGTAGCACCTGAATCGTAATTAGCGGTCACTGTAAAAGTCGCCACCCCGCCACTCACCAGATCAACGGTTGTATCAATAAAATCAGTGTCGCTGCCCAAATCACATTGACTGCCGGCACTCGCCGAACAACTCCATGATACCGAAGAAATGGGTACAGGACTGTTGTCGACAACCATCACATTATCAACATCACTGGGACCATTGTTTGTCACCGAAACTGTATAAACCTGGCTGTCACCGGGGACATAGTCTGTGGAAGTCGGTGTTGTCACGACCTGAACGGCCAATTGACTTTCAAATATAGGCGTATTACTGTCTTTCTGACTGAGCGGTGATGTGGAATTTGGGTCAGAAGAAGCGCTGTCACCGAGTGCGACCTGAACTTCATAATCCATAGGATCATTAGTGGCTGAAGAAGCATAACTTGCATTCACTGTGATGGTTGCTTCATCATTCACATCCAGCTGCAAAAAAGGGTTAACATTATTATTTGTTCCACCGGAATTAGAACAGCTGCTACCACTATCAGCAGAACAGCTCCAACTGGAGATTGAAAAGCCTGCTGCAACAACATCACTGACACTGAGGCTCTGTGCTGCACTGGGACCACTGTTTGAAACTTTTACGGTATAAGAACTATTGTTACCTGGCTTGTAAGTAGTTTGACCGTCAGTGACCGTTAAATTAATGTCCGTTTCAGAGGCACGGGTGATCACTTCACTGTGTGAATCGTTATCTGAGTTATTATCGTTGTTACTACTGCCATCATCAGTCAGAGTGGCTGAAAAAGTTAAATTCTGAAAAAACTCAGCCTCATAATCAACATTGTCTAACACAATAGTAACTGCATTGGTCCCATCCAAGGTCAGGGTAATGTCGTCACTGGCATTATTGGTTGATCCGGTACTCGAGCTACAAGCCGAGCTTCCAGCCCCAGAACAACTCCAGCTAAACCCATCTAAACCTGAAGAATTAGCAAAGGAAAGCGTAATTTCAATTCCTGAAACAGTACCCGTGCCGTCTTTGCTAACAGTCACTTCATATGCGTTTGATGCTGAATTACCGGGTGTAAAATTAGTCGGATTATCTGTAATACTGACAGCGATGTCATCGGCCAGAACCGAAACAGAAAATAATGAACACGCCAGAAAGGCGAGACCAGAAAGTTTTTTGTATGTGCCCAGAAACATGTGTTTTCCCACTATTAAGCTGACAAATAATAATTATTGTCATTACTCAGGAGCTCTGAACAGCAGACACAAATAAACCGCCAAGCGAAAACTCGGCTGCTTACTTAACGCATAGAAATCTAAGAATTAATTGAATTTTTACACACATTTTTTATCCCCCGCTCATTACAAATTTGTAATGACCTAAAATCATTAAAACAAAATAAACTATTTTTGGCAAGTTTTTTTAGAAATTAAATAAGCGGCGGTTTATTTAAAAGGCGACTATTATGTGCTTCAAAACAATAAAAACCTGAAATACAGCGTGTTTTATGCGTCAATATGGCCTCAGGTCATAAAACAACGTTAGTTAAGTCGATAAACAGGATATTGCCTATAGGCAGTTTCACGGTGTTCGCTGTGTTGGTGCAACCATTTAAGCTGTAAATATGCGTTTTTAGCAAAATCTTCATCGCTGCGCTTTTTATCTTCAAACTGCAGTTTCAAGTCAGGATTATCAGACAACAATTTTGCCGCTTTATCTTCCCATACATAAGGGGAAAAACCTTCTTTTTGACTCAAAATACTGTCAAAAAAATTCCAGCGAAAGAAAGAATCCATGGCTTCTGGTTCTAAGGTTTCCAGCAGATATCGCAGGCCCTTTTGATGACTGGGAATGTAATAATCACCGGCTCTGAATTGAACTTGTTGGACAGACTTTTTAAGTTGAACTGTATCATGGAAGTAGTGACCTTCATATACATCTTCATTGGTTGAATAATCGTAAATTTTGTAAGATTCTACAGTTAATAATGTGTCCTTTTCCAATCGCCGCATCTCGATTCGATTTAATTCCAACAAATCAATCACATCATGCCAGCCCTGGGGTATGACATAGGCTTTTGGAATGGTCACGGTTAAAGTGGGTTCATAGATGTCCTGATAAGGGATTTTTTTCTTAAAAGGTTTCTCTCTGTTATATTTGAGTCGCTTCAGACCAGTCACTTCACTTTTAATAATCTGACTTTCATATCCCAGAAAATCAATCATTGTAAACTCATCATCTACCAGCTGCCATTTGAGTGGATAGTCCTGGCCAATCTGGAAGCGATTAAATGCCTGCTGTCTTAATTTCTTAATGTTGATTGAATCCTGATCTACTTGTTCGACCACAGCTTTAAGGAAAGCATATGTACCACGTACCCGTTGTTTATAAGGTTTAAGCATGTGGGTTTCCAACATCATGCCCAAGGTATTGAATAAATTCGTATAACCCGTTGAATACCGCGGACTGTCAAAAAACTGACTAAACCCTTCATCCGGTGGACGGTTGAAAACATTGACATAAGGGGTCATTGGCCAACCATTTACAGCCAGGTTTTTTTCTAATTTCGGCTGAAAAGTCTGTTTTAAATAATCACCAATTTCACCACCCAGTTTATTATGTTGTGTCATTAAATGCGTTAATGTGTACTGATAATCTGCACCATTACTGACATGGTTATCAACAAAAACATCGGGGTCTACAGTATGAAATATTGTCATAAAAGCCCGGGTATTTAATGTATCGGCTTTTATAAAATCGCGGTTTAAATCATAATTTCTGGCATTACCTCTGAACCCATAACTTTCCGGTCCATTTTGATTGGTTCGTGTACTCGTATTTCTATTTAAAGCACCACCCACGTTATAAACCGGGATGGTGACTAAGACAGTGTTTTTAGGTGCTTTTAATGAACCATCGGCAAAATCCCGAAATAGCATCATGGTGGCGTCAATGCCATCTGGCTCACCAGGATGAATCCCGTTATTGATTAAGAGTGTTAAATGGTCTGAATCAGTTTCATTTTCATTATATGTATTTTCAGGTTTAAGCGTAACTTTATGCAAAGGCAATCCGATATCCGTCATCCCAACGGTTTCTATCGAGATATTATTAAAACGTATAGCCAATTGCTGATAGAAATCGATGACTTGTTGATACTCAGCCGTTTGATTTCCATTTCCTTGTTCAAACGGTGTAATTAAATGATTATCTGCGCTCGATAAACCGGTCCAGATAATAAGAAAGGAACAGGAAACTTTTTTTATTAAATCCATAAATTTTTTCGAAGCCTTTTAATGTCACCAAAGAAGTATTGTAATATTGTTAATAAATTTATACCGCAAATAATTAGTGAATAAGTTTCAGGACAAAAAAAAACCCAACGTATGTTGAGGCTTTCTCTTTTATTAGATCCTAGCGGCCGATTCCGCTCCTGCTCACTCGGCACACCTACATCCGTGTAGGCGTAACCATGTGAGCGCGAAGGCGCGCAACATGTTTTAATGATCAGCGCCAGCGCCTATGGCCGGTTGTTTCAGGACAAAAAAAAAGCCCCAACGTGTGTTGAGGCTTTCTCTTTTATTAGATCCTGGCGATGTCCTACTCTCACATGGGAACTCCCACACTACCATCGGCGATGCCACATTTCACTTCTGAGTTCGGGATGGAATCAGGTGGTGCTATGGCTCTATGTTCACCAGAAAACTGGATGCTTAAGAGATGTTTTTCTTAAGACTGATGTTTGGAATATGAATCAAAGCATGCGCTTTCAAATCTCGATTTTCATCTTGGCTTTCTAAAAT
>CANNBS010000003.1 GCA_947502925.1 uncultured Marinicella sp.
GCAGAAGTGGATGAAGCAGAAGTGGATGAAGCAGAAGTGGATGAAGCAGAAGTGGATGAAGCAGAAGTGGATGAAGCTGAAGTGGATGAAGCTGAAGTGGATGAAGCTGAAGTGGATGAAGCTGAAGTTGATGAAGCTGAAGTTGATGAAGCTGAAGTTGATGAAGCAGAAGTTGATGAAGCAGAAGTTGATGAAGCAGAAGTTGATGAAGCAGAAGTTGATGAAGCAGAAGTCAATGAAGCCGAAGTCGATGAAGTCGAAGTCGATGAAGTCGAAACTGATGAAGCCGTTCATATCCAGGGTTTTGATGGCGAAGTCGATGAGGAATTATTAGAGATTTTCTCAGAAGAAGCCTCAGAGATTTTCGACCGATCCGAACATTTAATGGCGGAATTAGAAGATAAACCCGATGAAGTCAGTACCGTTCAGGCGCTGCAACGTGATCTTCATACCTTAAAAGGTGGTGCCAGGATGGCCGGTTTAAATCAAATTGGTGACTTATCTCATCAACTGGAGTCACTGCTTGAATCCATCGCCGGCAAGCAAGCCGAAGTGGACGAGCGGCAGTTTCAGGTTATATCGACCACCATGGATCAGTTGCATGACATGGTCAATTCAGAAAATTATGGTCAGTTAACCGGTATTGATGAAGCCACAAACGCCATTGAGGAACTGTTGTCTTCTGAAGGTGAAGAAATTAAGGAAGAATCTGAACTGGATCAGAGTTTCTTCGATCCGTTAACCCGCATGGAAGATGAGCCGGAAACCGACACAGAGATAGAATCAGAAAAAGCCGATGCCCCGCAGCGGCCAAGCAAAAAATCCAATGTGCTGACCGGTGGTCAAATTAAGGTTAATTCTGAATTATTGGATAAACTTGTTAACTTTGCCGGTGAGGTGAGTATTTACCGATCACGCATGGAACAGCAATCGGTTGAGCTTAAGCTAAACATTGATGAGCTGGAAAACACGGTTGAACGTGTGCGCCGTCAGTTGCGTGATCTGGAACATGAAACAGAAGCCCAGATTATTTCAAATTATCAACTACAAGACGAGGAGTTAGAGGAGGATTTTGATCCCCTTGAACTCGATCAGTTTTCCACCATTCAACAGTTATCTCGGTCTTTATCTGAGTCAGTTTCGGATTTAACCAATATTCAAAATTACCTAAAAGAATCGGTGCGTTCTTCTGAAACGCTGTTAATACAACAGTCACGGGTTAACACCGAATTACAAGAAGGTTTAATGGAAACCCGGCTGGTGACCTTTAACTCGCTGGTACCGAGATTACGTCGGGTGTTAAGAACCGCTTCGCAGGAGTTGGGGAAAAATGCCAAACTGATTATCCATGGTTCTGAAGGTGAAATGGATAAAACGGTACTGGAAGGTATCCAGGCACCGTTAGAGCATATGATTCGTAATGCTGTTGTCCATGGACTTGAATTAGACCGAGATGCGGTCAATAAGCCGGAACAAGGTGAAATTAAGATTGATATTTCCCGTGAAGCTACTGAGGTGGTCATTACCGTCGAAGATGATGGTGCCGGTATTGATCTTGACGCGGTTCGTGCCAAAGCCCTGAAACGCGGTCTGATTAGCGAAGACGAATCTTACAGCGATGAGGAGATAGCACAACTCATTACCCACAGCGGCTTATCAGCTGCTGACACGGTCACTAAATTGGCCGGACGGGGCGTTGGCATGGATGTTGTTAATAATGAAATTAAACGTCTGGGTGGTAGTTTGGAAATCAGCTCCACAGCCGGACAAGGTTCTTTATTCACCATACGCTTACCTTATACGCTGGCTTTGACCCAGGCTTTAATTGTGCAGGTGGCCGATCACCGCTATGCGATTCCGGCTTCCGGTGTGGAAGGTTTGGTGCGAATGACGGTGGATGAATTTAAGCGCCGTATTCAAGACGATGATTTAAATTACGATTATGCCGGTGAGCAATACCAAATTCAGGAGCTGAATAAATTACTCAATGTTGATTCGGATATTATTGCAGAGGGCAACCAAGTGCCGCTTGTCATGATTAAATCCGGTGACCAGGGTGTTGCTTTGCGGGTGGATCAGACCTATGGTGGTCGCGAAATCGTTGTTAAATCCGTGGGTATTCAGGTGGCATCGGTGCCCGGCATATTTGGTGCCACCATTTTAGGTGATGGTGCGGTGGTCTTGATTTTAGATATTATCCCGATGCAACGTGACTACATGCAGAAACTGGAGCGCATGAAAGCAGAAGGCATCGATATTCAGGAATCACATGAGGAAGAAGATGTCACCACCATTATGGTGGTTGATGATTCCATCACCATGCGTCGAGCAGGCGAACGTATATTGGCTCGAAATGATTTTGAAGTGATGACCGCCAAAGACGGTCTGGATGCCTTGAATAAATTACAGGAGCAGGTTCCTGATTTAATGTTACTGGATATTGAAATGCCACGTATGGATGGTTACGAACTGGCCACCAATATGAAGCAATCAGACAAATTCAAGAATATTCCAATTATTATGATTACGTCTCGAACCGGTCAAAAACATAAAGACCGTGCCAAAGCCATTGGCGTTGACCGTTACTTAGGTAAGCCGTATCAAGAACTGGAATTACTGGAAAATATTAAAGAGCTATTGAATTTGGAAGATGTCTGAAGTGAAAAAAATCGGGCTTATTCATGTCGGTGAGCCTCAATCTTCAGCTTTATATTTAGCGGATCAGTTAAAGGCCAATGATTACCAGGTCATTGAAACAGATGCCGCTGAATTTGCTGTAAATCAAGACGTTGACATTTATGTGATAAATCTCAGTGATGATGATTTTAACTTCGAACCACTGGTTCACGAACTCACAGATGCCGGGGTCAAGATTGTTTTTAATGACACGCAGGTCAGCAATGATTTGGTGGGTTGGAATAAGAATCGATGGTTGCGGCATATTTTGCATAAAATTGACCCGAAACATGATTTGTTACCGATATTAAAGACGTCCTCAGATCAAGATGAACTTGATTTAAGTGCTGTGGGCATTGAACAGGTGTGGGTATTGGCCGCGTCCATCGGCGGACCTGAGGCTATTGTGCGATTTTTAGCTAAATTTAGTGGTGATGAACCGCTGCTCTTTATTATCGTTCAACATATGGACAGTGAGTTTGTTGGCATGATGGCCAAACAGTTACAAAAAAATAATCAGATTGCCGTTAAATTAGCGACTTCGGGTTTACAGGTTAAAGCCGGTGAAGCTTTACTCATACCGGTGGATGAAAGTATTATTTTTCAAGCCGATGGTCGCTTAGCAGTAAAAGATGTTAATTCACATCGATCAGCGACACCCTGCATTGATGATGTTTGTGCAGATTTAATCAGTCAACTAAAGTCGATTAATTTGGCTGTATTCAGTGGCATGGCTTCAGATGGTGTTACCGGTGCCACCAATGTGTTTGATAATGGTGGTACAATTATTACTCAAAGTGCCGAAAGCAGTGTGGTGTCATCGATTTCTGATGAAGTTAGAAATCTGAAAATGTCTCGGTTTGACGGAACCCCGGAAGAAATGGCAGACTATATTAAAGAAAATTTAACAGCAGGTGATTAAATGGCCAACGAAATACGTGCGGTATTAATACCCATAGAAACAGACAGAAAATTACTCTTGCCCAATGCCATGGTGGCAGAAGTTATGGCGATGCGCAGTATCGACGACAGTGATGTCGATGAAGACTGGGTTCTTGGCACCGTTTCCTGGCGTGGTTGGGATATTCCACTGATTGATTTTGGTTTATTAACCGGTTATCAGAACGATGAACCGACTGATTTAGCCAGTACCGATAATATTGCGGTCTTGAAATGCATTAATCATCCTGAAGATTTGCCTTATTTTGCTGTATTGGCGCGGGGTATTCCCAAACTTCAGCTGGTGTCTCGTGGTGATATTCAGTTACATGAAGAGCAAGAAGTTATTCACCATGCCATCGCTTCTTTGGTGTCCATAGAAGAAGAAATGGCCGATATTCCCAACATGAATTACCTGGAAACCCAACTTATCAGCTTAACCGGCGAGCCGGCTTAAAATCACCGTACAAAGTATGCATGGCGCTGAGAATAACAGGTGCCATGCTTTCTGTTCTCAAAACACGGTTGCCCATCTTGATTCCTAAAAAACCATGTTGTTCAAACTGGTCTAATTCGGTGGGTGAAAAACCACCCTCCGGTCCGATATAGATATGACTTTGTTGCTGTAAAGATGCGGGTATATCGTAAATGCTTTGATCGGCGGTCGGTTCTAAATAAATCCCCTGATGCGCCTCTGCCATAATTTCTGATAAGGGTTTAATGGGTTTAACCTGCATCACATCGACGCGCCCTGATTGCTCACAAGCGCTGATCGCCACGGCTTGCCAATGGTGTTGTTTTTTTTTATATTTATGCCTTGCAATGCGATGTGAACAAAACTCGGTGATGATGGGTTGTATGGCCACACAGCCCAATTCTGCTGCTTTTTGAATGCTGTAATCCATGCGATCACTGGCACTGATGCCTTGAACCAATGTTATTTGCAATGTACTTACAGACGGGGCATCATGACAAATTGCCATGTCCTTGATGACCACATCATGTTTATTGACTTCAGCGATGACCGCGTTATATTGTTGCCCACTGGCTGTAAAAAACTGTAACTGATGACCGGGTTTAAGGCGCAATACATTACGAATATAATGGGCTTTGGGTTGTTCTATAACCCAGGTCTCACCCAAATCCTGATGGTTAACGGGTAAATAAATACGTGAAACTCTCATAAAAAATACCGCTTCTCTCTGGTAGATATTTTAAAATTGCCTATAATCAAAAAAGTTTTGTTACAGTATTAAATGATGAATCGACAAAAAATACAACAACCCAGACAACATCAATCCGGCTTCACCTTGATGGAAGTCCTGATTGTGGTGGTCATATTAAGTATTTTAGCGGTGGCGGTGGTGCCGCAGTTTCTGGATGCACCGGATAAAGCCCGCCAGGCGCGTGCTCAGGCCGATGTTAAAAACATTGAAACGGCCTTAAGTATGTATAAATTGGACAATATTCAATACCCATCGACCTCCCAGGGATTACAGGCTCTGGTGCAAAAACCCAGCGGTCGTCCGGAGGCAAAAAACTGGAAACCCGGCGGTTACCTCAAACAACTGCCCGCCGATCCCTGGGGTAATCCATATCAATACCTCAACCCCGGAAATCACAGTGAAGTCGATATTTATTCTTTCGGTGCGGACGGCCAACCGGGCGGTGAAGGCCTTAATAAAGACATTGGCAATTGGTAAACAGTTTCCCGAAAAAACATAACACCGGCTTCACCCTCATGGAAGTGCTGATGGTGATTGTCATCATTGGAATAATGGCTGCGGTTGGGGTGGGTTTAGTTAACAGTCAGTCCAGTGAACGTCAGTTACAACAAAAAGCACAGCAATGGCAACAAATGCTAAGCTATCTATGCCAACAGGCGGTGTTAAACAACCGTGCCTACGGCGTGGAATTATCACAATTATCAGCCCAGGTAATGGTGTATGAACAACCCCAGTGGCGTGTGCTGGAACAATGGACGCACGCTTTGGCCACAGAAGATTTGCTGTGGCAGCTTGAATTAGCGGGGCGTCCATCACCGCTGTCAGCAGAATTTGAATCCTTACCACACCTGGTTTGTTTCAGTGACGGGCAAATAAACCCATTCACGCTGCGACTGCAGTTATCACAGTTACCCAATGTCTCTTATCAGATTAGTGCCGAAACACCCTGGGAAATAACCGGTGCCTGGCATGAATAAGCGGCTTCAGGGTTTTACTTTGCTGGAAGTCTTACTGGCTTTAGTCATCATCAGTGTGGCTTTGGTGGCGATGGTCGAAGCGGCCGGTGTCGTGCATAAACAAATCAGTGAATTGGAACAACGACAACAAGCCTATCAAGTGGCTGATCAGGTGTTGATGCAGTTTTATCAACGATCCCAGGTGAATGACGAGCAGGGCAGTCAGCAAACAAAAGACACCAGGTATTACTGGTCAGTCGATGTTAAAAACACCGATAATCCACGGATTATTCGTCTGGATGTTCGGGTCGGACTTGAGCGCGATATGTCATATGCCCTGGCACAACTCAGCGGTTTTAAAAAGCATGAGTAAAACCATTAAATTCTCACAACAACACGGCATGACCTTATTGGAGCTTTTAGTGGCGGTGGCATTAATGTCAGTGATTGCGGTGATGGCATTTGCCAGTATTTATACCCTGACTGAATCCAAACGCCACCTGGATGAGACTGTGGATCGCCTAAACCAGGAAAGTGCCGCCCTGGGTTTGTTTAATCAAGACATTAAAATGGCGATTGGTGAACAGTCCTCGGTATCCGCAAACAGAGGGTCCTCGCTGGTCGGCGACACTCAGAACTTACGTTTACAGCGTTTTAATCCATACCAGTCAGTGCCTCGGCAGGGAATTGTTAATCATTTAAAACAACGACCAGCGACGGTTTTGGATGTGCGTTGGTTTGTTCGTGGCGATATCTGGTATCGCGCAACCCGTTCAGCAGCCGCTACAGCCTATGCCCCCTGGCAACAACAGCCGATGATGGATATTCAACAAATCCGCTGTCAATACCAATCAGTCAACGGTCAGCTCATAGATCGCTGGCCACCGCGACAGGGTCCGGCGACTGCTTTACCTAAAGCGGTTCATTGTCACATCAGGTCACAACACAATCGCCAATCAGACATGGTGATCACACCCTGGCAGCAGATATGGTAAAACATCATCAACAAGGTATGGCCTTATTAATGGCTTTAGTCATGATGGCCATTGCCGTGACTTTAGTGGCCGGCCTTTGGTACAACAGTCGTTTAACCATGTTTCGAAACTACAATATTCAGCAAAATCTTCAAGCCCAACACCTCAGCCAGGGTTTACTGTTATGGGCCAGTGATATGCTGGAAAAAGATTACAGCGAATCTGAACATAACTATGACAACCATGCCGATGGCTGGCATCAGGGCATTCAGGGGATTGTCGTCGAGCAGGCAGTGTTGTCGGGTGAGCTAACAGGTCTGAATCACTTATTTAATGTCAATAATCTGGTGATTAATAATGAGGTTTCTGATGTGCATTTAAATTATTTCACGCGTTTATTAACAGCCCTGAATTTAGATGCTAATGTGGCCGATAAAATTATTGACTGGATGGATCAAGATCAGGAGCCCCGTCCGGGTGGCGCCGAGGATTTTTCTTATGCGGCGGAAAGCCCACCTTATAAAACAGCCGGCGGTCCCTTTAAGCATGTTAATGAATTAAGGTTTATTGCCGGTATCGATGAGGCACAATTTAATCAGCTTTCACCTTATGTAACGGCTTTACCGGTTAATCAGGGTCCCACCTTGATGAATATAAATACGCTGCCAGCGGTGATGATTAAAGCCCTTGATACCGCCATCAGCGAAGAATTGGCGCTCAGAATATACCAGCAAGGCCAGGCCAGTTTTACCCGCATGAATGATTTTTATGAATATGATGATGTGAGATTTCTGCAGTCAGTTCAGGAGAATAAACAGATTATTAATCAGCTGGTTGATGTTAAAACACAGCATCTACAAGCCCGCTCAGAAGTGGCCATAGACGAACACAGGTATCAACAATATATGCTACTGCAAAGATACAATACCGGTGCCGCCCGGGTTTTAATGCGCGCCCCCATTCCTTTCCTTCCGTGAATTTTGTTAAGATAAGTCTATGAAAATCGCTTTTGTTGCCAGTCAGTCAGAGAACGCTCAAAAATCACTTGCCCAATTGGTTGATCGTTATGGTCAGTGTGATGCTGAGCAGGCGGATGTGATTGTGGTGTTGGGAGGCGATGGTTTTATGTTGCACAGCTTGCATCAGTATATGTATCAAAAAATTCCCTTGTTTGGACTACGCCGGGGTACTGTGGGGTTTTTGATGAATGATTATCAGAAAGACAATCTGATAGAACGGATTCAACAAGCCCAAAAAACCATTTTACATCCTTTGT
Organism: uncultured Marinicella sp.; assembly: GCA_947502925.1. Taxonomy (GTDB): domain Bacteria; phylum Pseudomonadota; class Gammaproteobacteria; order Xanthomonadales; family Marinicellaceae; genus Marinicella. The sequence continues at coordinate 8,048 of CANNBS010000003.1, forward strand.
CGATGACCGCCGAAAAAGTCAGTGGCGAGGAATTTAATTCGCTGGCCATCAATGAGGTGTCACTGTTGCGACAAACCAAACAATCTGCTCACATTGAAGTGCAAATTAATGGCCAAACGAAAATTGATAATCTGGTGGGCGATGGCGTTATGGTGGCGACGCCGGCCGGTAGCACCGCCTATAATTTATCGGCACATGGTCCGGTGATTCCGTTGGGTACTCAAGTTCTGGCTGTGACACCGATCAGTCCATTTCGACCCAGACGCTGGCGTGGTGCCATTATTCCCAGTCATGCGGAGGTTTGTTTTCAGGTTAAGAACCACCACAAGCGTCCGGTGGCAGCCACAGCTGATAACTTTGAAGTACGTGATGTTAAACGGGTGACCGTCACTGAAGCCCGGGAAATTGAAATCGAGATGTTGTTTGATGAACATCATAATCTCGAGGACCGGATTATTAATGAGCAGTTTGCCTAAACAATGTTGACACTGGCTATATCATCTCGAACTTTGTTCGACTTGGATGAGGCGCATAAAATCTTTTTAACGGAAGGTTTGTCGGCTTACCGGAGTTATCAGTTATCCCGTGAAAACGAACCATTGGAGCCGGGTGTGGCGTTTCCGTTGGTGCATAAGTTACTCAATATTAAGTACCCGGAAAGTGGTGAAGATCTGGTGGAAGTGGTTTTGGTGTCACGCAATAATGGTGACACCGGTTTGCGAATTTTTAATTCCATTGAGCATCATGGCTTAAATATTTCCAGGGCGGTGTTCAGCAATGGTGGCTCGCCCTATGATTATTTACCGGCGTTGGGTGTTGAGCTGTTTTTATCGGCGCATAACTCAGATGTCATTGGTGCCATTAAAGCCGGCCATGCCGCGGCGCATTTAATGACCCGTAAATCAATGAAGTCACAAGATCCACAGGTGCGTATTGCCTTTGATGGTGATGCGGTGATTTTTTCCGATGAATCCGAGCAGATTTATCAGTCAGGCGGTCTTGATGCATTTCGTCAGAACGAACATGAATTGCAGCACCAGCCGTTGACACCAGGCCCCTTTGAACGGTTTTTAAAGAAGCTACATGATTTGCAGACACTGTTCCCGCCCGGTGAATCACCGATTCGCACCGCCTTGGTCACCGCGCGTTCGGCCCCGTCACATAAACGTGTTATTTTGACTTTGCGTAGTTGGGGTATTCGCATTGATGAGGCCTTATTCTTGGGTGGTCGGGATAAATCTGATTTTTTAAAATCATTTCGGGCAGATATTTTCTTTGAGGATCAGTTAACCTATGTTAAAACAGCTTCCGAGCATACCGCCACCGGCCATGTGCCTTACGGTATAACCAATAACACAACCGTGAAAGATAAAAACCCATGAAAAAATTATTAACCTTAATCAGTATTCTGATTATGACCCATGCTTCTGCCACCACCGTTCGCTTAGAAACGACTCTTGGAAATATTGATATTGAGATGTTTGAACAAGATGCACCTAATACGGTGGATAATTTTCTTAACTATGTCAATGACGGTGATTTTGACAACTCCATTTTTCACCGTTTAGCTTATGGCTTTGTGTTACAGGGCGGTCAATATTATTCTGATGGTAACAGCTTACAAAATATTCCAGCCGATCCACCCGTTGCAAATGAATTCAATGTGTCCAATACTAAGTATACGGTGGCCATGGCCAAGCTCAGTAATCAACCCGACAGTGCCACCAATAATTTCTTCATTAACTTAAAGGATAATTCACAAAACCTGGATAATCAAAATGGTGGTTTTACTGTGTTTGGTACAGTCACCCGGGGTCAGGATGTGGTGGATAACATTGCTTCTTTAATTAACTCTAATGGCATACCTCTCTATAACTATGATCACATTGGTTCTCCCGAATTGGATGAATATGTCTATATTAATCGTGCCTATGTGTTATCGGATAAATTTCAAATAAATGCGGGTTTATCCGGTGCCTGGTTTAATCCTGCGACCAGTGGGCAGGGAGTTTATTTAGAAGTATTGCCGTCATTGAACTTACTTATTTCAGCCTGGTTTACCTATGACTTACTACCACCGGAGGCTTTGCAAAAGACTGATTTTGGTGCGTCTGAGCACCGTTGGCTGACCATGGAAGGTGAGTATAATGAAGATACGGTCGAGTCTGTTTTAATTCTGACCAAAGGCGGTGAATTTGATGGTGATAAGCCTGTTGATTACAGCTTATATGGTTCTGTGAGTATTCAATTCAGCAGTTGTGACCGCGCTGTGATGACTTATGAAATTACCGATCCGGCCATCTCCGGCAGTATTCCTTTACAACGTCAGTCAGACTCGAATGTGGATTTGTGTCAAAAACTTGCCAGTGAGGCCAATCAGGGCGTCACACCGTAAGTGATTTTCTTCCGGTTGAAAAACCGTTCCGGTTGCCAGTGATCCACAGCCCATTGAATAAGTTGCTGTTGGGTCATTGGTTTATCGGGTAAATCCTGATTTAAGTACTTCAGTGCCTGTCGGGTGACCTGTTGCGGGTCTTCGCGGCTCACGGCGGTGGCATGATTTTGCTTGCTTAATTTATGCCCATTAGCATCGGTGATTACCGGAAAGTGGGCATAATTCGGTGGTTTAATTTCCAATTTATTATGCAGGTAAATCTGGCGGGCAGTGGAGTCTAAAATATCGATGCCGCGTACCACATGATTTATGCCGGCCAGGTCATCATCAATAACCACCACCAGCTGATAACTGAATAAGCCATCTTTGCGAACAATATTAAAATCACCGCATTGCTGTTGTAAGTGTTGTTGCTGCTTGCCTTGAAAGGTATCATTAAAAGAAATTGTATCGGTGTCAGTGATCAATCGAATTGAATGAGGTTCCCGGTCGCTGACTGATTGTAAGCGGCAGTGCCCCGGATAGATAGAATATCCGGACAGTTGTTTTCGGGTGCAGCGACATCGAAAGGTTAGTCCTAAATCTTTTAAGTGCGATAAAGCTTTTTTATAGTGCGCTTGTTGGCACTCATCGGTTTGATAAATAACCTTATCATCCCAATCAAGTGCAAAGGATTGTAGCGTTTTAAAAATGGCTTGATCGGCGCCGGCTACGGTTCGGGTGGTGTCAATATCTTCAATACGTAAATGCCACAATCCATCATGACTGCGGGCCTCACAATAACTAACGAGGGCGGCTAACAAAGAACCAAAATGTAAATCTCCGGTCGGTGAGGGCGCAAAACGACCACGGTAAGACGGATCTGGCTTACTCAACGGGTTCCATGGTTTCGGTGGGTTCACCGATAAAATTACCCTGAATAAAGTTTATCGACATTTTCCACATAATACTCATGGTGTTGGCATCTTCTATAAATTCGCATATGACCTGCTTGCCCTGGTTATGGGCTTTTTGCACAATGGTTTTTACTTTTTCCTGAGTGTCTTCGTTATCCACCAGATCAGTCATAAAGGCCGAATCAATTTTCAGCAAATCAACCGGGAAATGTTTTAGAATGCTAAAGGAATTCAGTCCTGAGCCAAATTTTTCCACCACAATTTTACAATTTAATGCCTTGATGGCTTTAATGATGGGTTTCATTTTAGTGGCGTGGGTCACCAGTTCACTTTCTTTAATTTCCAAAGCCAGCCTTTGACCGGAGACACCGGCCTGTTTTAACTGTTCGGCTAGCCAGCTGGGGAATGCGGAATCAGTCAGGGATTCTGAGGATACTTTGACGAATAAAGTAACATCAAAATCTGCCTGTTTAATGGCTTCAATTGATTTACTTAAGACCCGTCGATCAATGTCATTAATAAAGCCATATTTTATCGCCACCGGAATAAACTGTTGTGGATAAATCAATTGATCATCATCTGATTTCAATCGGACCAGACATTCATAGGATTGACTGTCATCGCCATCAATATTAACCACCGGTTGATAATGCAAAACGAAACGATCATTTTCCAGGCCACTGGTAATACGATCTATCCAGGCCTGGGATGCGGCACGGGCTTGTTTTTCTTCTTCAGCCGGATCAAACACAGTGACTTGATTACCGCCTTCTTTCATCATATTCTCAGTTAACTCAGTTAAGGTTTTTATGACATTGTTGACTGATTCGCTTTGTGGCGTTAATTGCGTCACGGCGATGCTGACTGTGCAGTTGGTCGAGGTGTCGCCGGCACTAAAAATCTGTTCGGTGATGAGCCGGGTCATTTTCTCAGCGGCTTTTTCTGCTTTTTCAATTTTAGTCCTGATTTTTATGATAAACAGTGCATCGTTATAACGACAGTAAACGGCCTCTTCGCCAAATTTTCGTTTCAGAAATTCAGCCACGTTAGCGATAAATAAATCAAAGTTGCCAATCCCCAATTCTTTTTCTAAGGCGTCTTCGTCATCAATAGCAATCATCAGTAAACTGTCACCGGGGCGACTACGGGCCTGATCAATGTCATCGGCCAGCAGCTCATGAAAGTAGCTGCGATTAAAGAATTTGGTTAACAGGTCCTTGTTTTTAATTTCAAACAGTTCTTTTTCCACCTCCGGATCCACCGATGGCAGATTAATAATAAACTGGGCGCATTGCTCACCATTTAAAGTGGCTTTCGAGACATCAATTAAACCGTCAAATTGATCGCCTTGTGCAGTCGTCATTTGAAAACTCAGTTGTTCATCGGGGATTATGTTTTTATTTAAGTCGCGCAGCACTTTCTTGGCTTTGGCGACATCGTCCTTGGCAATCATATTTAAAAATGGCGTCACCTCCAATTCCTCAAAATCATCATATTTAAACAGTTCTTGATAAGATTGGTTGGTGTAGGCATGCATGCCATCGTGAATATAGGCGATGGCTTGTTTTGATGAGTCCAATAAACTGTTAACACGTTTTTCAGTTTGTCGCAATTCCCGCGACAGACGAATATTATCACGGCGATGTTGCAGATTTTTCATGTCACGCAAAATCACATGGCGCATGTGTTCCGGTAATTTTGGCGAACAATAGGAGTTGGCTCCGGCATCAATGGCATCACTGATTTGATCCAAATCAAAATCTTCAATCAAGGCAATCACAGGTAAATCCTGACCCATGCGTTTAATGTGATCAATAACGGTTTGGGTGGGTAGTTGTTGCTGCATTTGTTGACACAAAACCAGGTCAATTTGTTTGCGCTCCAAAACCCCCAATAAGCTTTCTTCATCAAAACACCGGGTTGGACGAACGGCGATTTGGTAATTACGCAGTAAGGATAAAATACGTTCGGCTTCTTCCTCTGATTGGTGAATAATCAATAAATTGATGGATTTTTCAGTGGACAAAAATCGACTCCTGTTGGTTAATGGTGTTTACATTATAGTCATTCATGGCGAATATGAGAAGCCACGCAAATCGCTAATTTTAATTAAGCGGTTTTTTTTGACTTAAAAACGCCTCTACAGAACAGGTGTTTTGGCTTTTTCTCCGGCGATTTCTTTTACCAGTTTAGGCAACAGGTAACCCGGTAATTTTCGCCGCATTTCGGCATAAATATGTTGTGCCTGACTCAGCTCGACATCAAAATGTGCGGCATTTTGCACCCGGTCAAATAAATGCAGATAATAAGGCAGAACGCCTTGTTTAAAAAGGGCGTGGCTCAATTCAACTAAATCATCGGCATTGTCATTAATGCCTTTTAGCAACACACTTTGGTTTAATAAAACCACCCCGTGTTGTTTTAATTGATTGAGGCTGGTTTTCGCCTGTTGAGTTAATTCATCGGCATGGTTAATGTGATTGACCAGTACTTTATGAAAGGGCAGTGAGTCAAGCCAGGCTAAAAAATCAGCATCAATTCGATCGGGCAGCACAGTGGCCATGCGGCTGTGAATGCGTAAGGTTTTAATGTGGTCTAAGTCAGATAACCGGTCAGTCAGCGCTGTCAGGGTTTTGGTGGTAAGTGTCAGTGGATCTGCACCGCTCAGAATAATTTCGTGAACTTCAGTGTGTTTTGATAAATAATCGATAACCGCCTGCCAGTTGTGTCGAGAGGCCAGATGCTGTTGATAGGGAAAATGGCGGCGAAAACAATAACGACAATTAACGGCACAACTGCCTGAAGCCACCAATAAAACCCGACCATGGTATTTATGGATAATGCCCTGTTGCGCCAAAGCATTCTGATCACCCACCGGGTCTTGCTGATAACCTTCGGTCACATGATGTTCAGCTGAAGCAGGTAAAAACTGTCGAATAATGGCTTTGGGGTTATGTGCTTGCTTGATAGCTCTGGTTATTTCATCGGTGCAAACCATTTTAAATAAGTCATTGGCACCTTCGTTGTAATCAGCCTGTTGACGTAAAGCATGACCCGAGCGACCTGTTAATGCCTGTTTTAATTGTAGTTGCCAGGGTTTTTGCACGTGCAATATTGAATTTAAAACGGGCTATTCTATCACGGCAGTCAAGGTGGATATATTCAGTAAATCCTCAACTTTATGCAAAGTTAGGCTGTGTTATAATGCCTTTTTTATTATTCGGGAGCACGCGTGTCAGGTACTTACACAACCAGTCAATTTAAAAACGGCCTTAAAATTATGTTGGATGGCGATCCATGTAGTATCGTTGAAAACCAGGAGGTTAAACCCGGTAAAGGTCAGGCTTTTAATCGGGTTAAAGTCAGAAATTTAAAAACCGGTCGGGTGATTGAAAGAACCTTTAAATCCGGAGAAAAAGTGGATGCCGCTGATGTCATGGAAACTGAAATGCAGTTTTTATACAGCGACAGCGATTTTTATCATTTTATGGACACCGAAAGTTTTGAACAATTTCAGGCTTCCAAAGAAGCGGTTGGTGATCAGCATATTTGGCTTAAAGAGCAGGATATGTGCATGATTACCTTATGGGATAATGTGCCGATATTAGTGACGCCGCCCAATTTTGTGGAATTAACCATTACCGAAACAGACCCGGGTGTTCGAGGTGATACCTCAGGTGGCGGCAGTAAACCGGCCACTTTGGAAACCGGTGCAGTGGTTAATGTACCGTTGTTTGTGCCACAGGGTGAAGTCATTAAAGTGGACACCCGCAGTGGCGAGTATGTAAACAGAGTTAAAACCTAATAATGGACAATTGGTCCTTTCAGAGCCCGCTGGTGCGTTTGCAACAGCGGGCTTTTTTACTGGCAGAAATCAGGCGGTTCTTCGCGCAACGTGAGGTTCTGGAAGTGCAAACGCCGGTGATTTCTTCAGCGGCCAACTGCGACCGACACATTGAAGTGTTTAGCACCTCGGCGATTCATCCAGAAAGGGACAAAGCCTTTTTAAGAACCTCACCGGAGTTTTTTCATAAACGCTTATTGGCCTCGGGCAGTGGTGATATATATGAAATTGCTCCAGTGTTTCGTCGGGAAGAAAACACATCATTACACAACCCCGAATTTACATTACTGGAGTGGTATCGGCTGGACTTTGATATGGAACAGTTGATGGCTGAAGTGCAAGCGCTGTTTCATATGTTGGCAGGGCATTTTAATTTGGTGGTCAAAGACACCCGGTCAATCAGTTATCAAGATCTGTTTGTGCAACATGCTGATTTCGATCCTTTTCATATCAGCGATGAAGAATTACAGACGTATTGCAACACTCATGGGTATCAGGGTGCTCTTTTGTCACGATCTGAGGCCCTTGACTTTATCTTCGGGGTTATCATTCAACCCAAATTGGCCGAAGTGGATGGCCTCATGGTTTATCATTTTCCTGTTGAACAAGCGGCATTGGCACAGGTCAATCCAGACCTTCCTAAAAGCTGTTTGCGTTTTGAGTTTCTGTTTCGAGGCATTGAGTTGGCCAATGGTTATCAAGAGCTGCAAGACGCAGAACTGCAGCGCCAGCGATTTGAGGACGACGTAAGTTGGCGAAACAGCCATCAAAAAGACACACATCCTTTAGACAATCATTTGCTCAGTGCACTTAAAAGCGGTCTGCCGGCTTGTTCCGGTGTGGCTGTAGGCATTGACCGATTGCTGATGTGTTTAGTTGGAGCTGAAGACATAAAAAATGTCTTGGGATTTCATGCTCTGAATAGCTGATTTTAGCTATTTTTAAATGTGAGAATGAATCAAATTTACTAAAACAATCGTTTAATTGAATTCAAGGGATATATTTAATGTTTTTTTAATAATTGTGCTTGTAATTTTAGGCAATAAATTCGTAAGATAATAGGCATTAATTTTTTTTGGGGACAAATGAATGAAATTTAACCTGCGTATTCTTTTATTAACCGCTGTCGTGTTTATTCAGGCATGTAGCAGTAGCAGCAACGCGCCGCGCGCCACTGATTCGCCACCGGCGACCAATCCGGGAGGGGAAGTCGTCACTGGTGTTATAACTGCGGTCTTTGACCCGGCTTCCGGTGATCCAACCAAAGTGCCAATCCCGACTAATTTGTTTTTAAGTGGCACCACCGATTTGACTCTAAATATTCCGGTGGCAGACCCCACTGATTATTCAGATCCTCTGGTGGCTTTAAATGGCCTAGACGGCTTTAGTACCGTGGCACCCTGGGCGACTAATTTTTCTGCACCGGTCGCAGCGAATAGCGTGAACCCTGCCAGTGTGAAGGTCTATCAGGTTTCATTAACCGGGCCGGGTGGTGCGGTTAAAAGTGTTGATCGTCAACTGGTATTCGGCCAGGATTATGTGGCGGTTGCCAATGGTGACAGTGTTAATATCGTGCCCTTACAACCTTTACAGGAGCTGACCTCTTATATGGCGGTGATCACCAACGGTATCACCGACGGTGAAGGCAATGCCGCCACCCCAAGTCAGACTTACTTTATTGCTAAACGCACATCGCCTTTGGTGGATGAGAATGGTCAAAGCACAGATCCTTTACTGGATAATGCCACAGCCAATGCGCTGGAGCCTTTGAGACAATTAACCAATGCTCAGGAAGCGGCGGCCGCTTCACAAGGTGTAAACCCGGATGACATTGTTTTATCCTGGACCATGACCACGCAATCCATTTCGCCGGTGTTATCCGCCGTTCAAAGTGTTTCGGGCAGCACGGCAACGACTTTGGCACCCACGGGTGCAAACACACAGTTGATTGGTGGCGCCGGTATTGCGGATATTTATGTCGGTATTATGGAGACCCCTTATTATTTAGGTGCCCCTTCTCAGTCTAATCCGACAGCACCTTTAAACACATTCTGGCAGGCCACGCCCGGTGGTTATGTGCCGCCGTTTGATGAGTCTCCTTTAGACCCAACCTCACAGCATGTTACCTTTGCCAATCCGGTACCGGTGGCCAATTCAATGCAACAGATTCCGGTGTTAATGACCGTGCCAAATGCCAATTCAGGCATGACAAAGCCCGCTTCTGGCTGGCCGGTGATGATTTATCAACATGGCATTACCCGAAACCGAACCGATATGCTGGCGTTGGCTGATACCATGGCTTCGATTGGCGTGGCAGTTGTGGCCATTGATTTACCGTTGCATGGAATTACAGATACGCAAAATAATTTATATATCGGCAACACCCCTTTCGGTGCTTTAGCCTCTGAACGAACCTTTGATGTGGATTATACTGACAATGCCACAGGCGCCCCGGGTGCTGATGGGATGATTGATTCTTCGGGTTCACATTATATCAATTTACAAAACCTCCTGGTTTCTCGGGATAATGTCCGACAAGGTGTGGCCGACTTATTTACCCTAACCGCCAACTTGCCTGTTATGGATATTGATGGTGATCAGGCCGGCGACTTTGACAGCAGCCAGGTCAGTTTCGCCGGACAATCGCTTGGTGCCATGACGGGAATCGATTATCTGGCCTTTAACCCGGATGTTAACAGTGCCTTTTTATCAGCACCGGGTGGTGGTATTGCCAATTTATTATTGGGTTCACCCACCTTTGGGCCGCGAATTATTGCCGGGCTGGAAGCATCCGGTGTCGAGCAGGGAACCACTGAATTTAATTTGTTTATGTTGGCAACCCAAACCGTAATTGATTCGGCCGATCCCATTAATCATGGTGCGAACGCCAGTTTAGTGAATAATGTTTTACTTCATGAAATTATTGGCGATCAGGTGGTCCCTAATACTGTACAAGGTGCGCCTTTATCCGGCACTGAGCCGCTGATTGCGGTGATGGGCCTGACCTCATACTCTGAATCTGCTTTTGATGCCGCCGGTATCGATGGTGCCGTTCGGTTTATTGAAGGTGATCATGGTAGCTTGTTATCGCCGGCGGCCTCAATGGCTGCCACAGTTGAAATGCAGAAGCAATTGGCTGCATTCCAGGCAACCCAGGGTACCACGGTGAATATTAATGACAGCAGTGTTGTTCAATAGGAGACCGAAATGATTAATCAAATTAAAAAGTGTGGAGTAACAACTATGACTCACAAGAAACAACTTCGCTTAAAGCCACTCAAGGTCGCTTTAATGCTGGCCGCTCTATCTGCCTCATCAGGCGGACTGGCAAAAACCTGGTATAAAGGTGATTTGACCTTTAGCATTGATACAACCATTTCTTATGGTGCGTCGGTACGGGTTGAAGAGCGGGATGACCGTTTGGTGGGTAAATCTAATTTAAACCCGTTCGTTGGTATGGGAGATTTAGAAGATCGAATCGCAGCGCCAGGTCGCTGGTCGATTAACTCAGATGACGGTAACCTCAACTATGACGAAGGGGATTTATTTTCTAATGCCATTAAACTGACCAGTGATATAGCCTTTTCTTATAATACCTGGGGAGGTTTCTTTCGGGTTAACTACTTTTATGACTTTGAAAACGCTGACCGTGAAGATTTATCACCCACGGCCAGAGAATTTGTGGGCGAAAAATTCAGGCTGTTAGATGCCTACGTCTATAAAGATTTCGATATTGGCGATCAATATGCATCGGTTCGATTAGGCCGACAGGTGGTGAGTTGGGGTGAATCGACATTCATTCAACAGGGCATTAATGTGATTAACCCGATTGATGTGTCTAAAATCCGGGTGGCCGGTGCCGAATTGAAAGAAGCGTTTTTGCCGATTGACATGATTTCCTTTTCATCGAGTCTGACCGAAAACTTATCGATGGAAGCGGTTTATCTGTTTGAATTTGAACAAACCGATCCGGATCCGGCAGGCACATATTTTGGTACCAATGATTTTGCCACACCGGGTGGTGAGTACGTGGCATTGGGCTTTGGTATTATTCCAGAATACTCATTAATACCCTATTTGCAGTCACTTCCGGGCACAGACGCGCTGGTTCAACAAACCAGAGATTTTTCTATTCAGCGAAAACAGGTGCCCGGTGCCAGTGATAGTGGTCAGTATGGTCTTTCATTTAAATATTTCTCTGAACCCTTAAATAACACAGAGTTCGGGTTTTATTACTTAAATTACCATTCACGTTTACCGTTAATCAGTGGTGTCGCTCTGGGTGATCCCGATCGGGGCACCAGTCCTTCAACACCCAACTCAGGTGCCTATTTCACTGAATATCCTGAAGACATTAATCTTTATGGCATAAGTTTTAATACGGTTATACCGAATATTGGCTGGGCTCTGCAGGGTGAATTATCTTATCGTGATAATGTGCCATTACAGATTGATGACGTGGAAGTGTTGTTTGCGGCACTGTCCCCGCTTAATCCATTGATTGAAGCACCTTATAACCGGTTTACCTCGCAATTGGGCAATTACGAACCAGAAGAATATATTCGTGGTTGGGAACGCCATAAGGTTTCACAGCTTCAGTTCACCACAACCAAATTGTTTGGTCCGAATGACTTCTTTAAATCAGATTCCATTGCGTTTATTGCTGAGGTGGGTTTCACCCATGTTTGGGATTTACCCGCACAGGATGTTTTACGCTATAACGGACCGGGCACCGATACAGGTGGTGGACCTTCGACAGAATCAGGTGGCAGTGGCCGCAATCCGGTCACTGAACCGGCATCAGGTTTTGCCACAGACTTTTCCTGGGGCTATCGTATGGCGGCGCGCTTTGATTATTTTGGTGCCTTTGGTTCACCCTGGAATATCTCACCACGAATTGCCTTTAATCATGATGTCAACGGTACAACACCGGGACCCGGCGGGAACTTTGTGGAAGGCAGAAAGTCTTTAACCCTGGGTGTTAATGGTATTTATCTTGAAAAATGGAGCGCAGATTTAAGCTACACTCGTTTTTCCGGTGCTGGTATTCATAATCTGATAGCAGACCGAGATTTTGCCTCATTTAACATCAAATATTCATTCTAAGACAGGTATTATTCTATGAAACTATTAACCAAAACAATCATCACCGGGTTAACCGGATTGTCCATGGCTATGTCTGTGGCACATGGCGGTGCCAAACCCGATCAAATTGATCGCTTATCCGATGACTTAACACCCATGGGTTCAGTTCGTGCCGGTAATGAAGCCGGAACCATTCCGGCCTGGACCGGTGGTATAACAGAACCACCGGCCGGCTATCAGCCCGGTGATCATCATCCCGATCCGTTCGCTGAGGATGACATTTTGTTTACGATTGATGGAAACAACTATCAAGAGTATTCAGAACAGCTTTCAGTGGGACAAATCGCCATGTTTGAGCGGTATCCGGACACCTATAGAATGCCGGTTTATAAAACCCGACGAAGTGCTTCATTTCCTCAGCGGATTTATGAAAAAACCATCGAAAACGGTAAAACCGGTTCTTTAGTGGCCAATGGTGAAGGTGTTGAGAATGTTGCAGAAGGCTTCCCGTTTCCTTTTCCGGAAAATGCCTATGAACTGATGTTTAATCATAAGCTGAAATATAAAGGCACCGGCGGTGTTCGCTACAATAATCAGGCGGCAGTGACCACAGGTGGTAACTATACAATGGTGCGATTACGCGAAGAGCTTTACGGTAAATATTATGTACCCGGAAACACCATTGATGACATTGATAATATTTTACTATATTTTTATCAAGTGGTGGAAGCGCCGGCTCGTTTAGCCGGTGAGATTTTGCTGGTTTATGAGACCATGAATCAAACTGAATCACCCCGAAAAGCCTGGATTTATAACCCGGGTCAACGACGGGTCCGACGGGCGCCTAATGTGGCCTATGATAATCCCGGAACCGCTTCCGATGGTTTAAGAACCAGTGACATGATTGATATGTTTAATGGTGCAATGGATCGGTTTTCCTGGGAATTTGTCGGAACCAAAGAAATGTATGTGCCTTATAACTCATATAAAGCACACAGCAGTGATTCCAAAATTTCTGACATGATTAAGCCCGGTCACTTAGACCCCGATTACATGCGATATGAATTACATCGAGTGCATGTGGTTGATGCTAAATTACGGGACGGTTTTCGACATATTAACAGCCGTCGAACATTTTATTTAGATGAAGACAGCTATCAAATTCTGTTGATTGATCATTACGACAGCCGTGGTGATATCTGGCGTTTTTCTGAAGCTCACAGCATTAATTACTATGATGTGCCGACTTTTTGGTCGACCGTTGAATCGCACCATGATTTACAATCCGGTCGGTATATTGCCGTTGGCTTGGATAATCAGGATCAGGTCAACACCTTTAACACACCGTTGGATGAAAGTAACTATACGCCCAGTGCTTTACGAAAACGCGGACGTCGATAATTATTGCCGTTAATGGCTTAAAAAAAGGCCATGGGCGTCAGCCTCTGGCCTTTTTTAATGTAATAACAGACAAGGGGACATGAGAATGATAAAAAACAGATTAATGTTGGCAACCTTAATGATGGGGTTGATAACGCTCAATTTATCGGCACAACAGGTCAGTCAAGTGATGCCACTGGCTGATGAGGTTCTGTTACTTTCAGTGACTGAATCAGGTGATGAATTGGTGGCTGTCGGTGAACGTGGTCACGTTTTAAAAAGTGATGACCAGGGCGAAACCTGGCGACAAATTGAAAATGTACCCGTCAATATTTTGTTGACTAAAGTGTTTTCAGTTGGACAGTCACTGTGGGCTGTTGGTCATGATACCACGGTCATTCACAGTTCTGATGGTGGCGAAACCTGGCAACTGCAGTTTTATGATCCTGAGCGCCAGTTACCCTTGTTATCGGTCTTTTTTATGGATGCCCAGCATGGTTTTGCCATTGGCGCTTACGGCACCATTTTAATTACCGATGATGGTGGTCAGAACTGGCAGGATGAATTGATTCATGATGAATTAGATTATCATCTTAATGACATCACCATGGCTGATGACGGTAACCTTTATATTGCCGGTGAGGCGGGTTATGGTTTTATCAGTTCTGATCGCGGACAAACCTGGGAAGCCATTGAACTGCCGTACCCGGGTTCAATGTTTGGTGTGCTGGCATTGGCCGATGAAGTAATCATGTATGGTCTTCGGGGTCATGTTTTATCATCGCGAGACCAGGGTCAATCCTGGCAAAATATCCCTAATAACAGCCTCAGTAGTTTATTTGGTGGTGACTTAATAGATCAACAATCCGCCATTCTGGTGGGTGCTAATGGCGGCCGTACTGTTTACAAAGATGGCCGTTTAAGAACTTTGGCGGGTAGTTCAGCACTTGAGATTGGCGATGACTATGGCGATGTGATGGTCATCGATAATGGCGATAAAATCTTACTGCTGGGTGAAGAAGGCAGTGATATTCAATCCTTAGCTAAACCCTAAATAAGAGTTTATTATGAATGATGATACAACAAAAAGAACAATGACTGAACGGCTGGCCGGTGGTTTATTTAGCCATAAGAAACTGTTATTGGCGCTGTTATTTTTGGCGACACTGGTTATGGCTTGGTTTGCCTCCCAGTTAAAAGTGGATGCCGGGTTTGAAAAACAGTTACCTTTAAACCACGAGTATATGCAAACCTTTATGGAGCACACTGAATTTAGAGGTGCTAATCGCATACTGGTGGCATTAATGGATGAAAGCGGCGATATGTTCAATGAGCCGTTCTTCAAAAAGTTTGAAAAATTAACCGACGATGTCTATTACATCACCGGTGTGTATAGACCCAGTGTCAAATCAATATTTACACCCAACGTTCGGTTTGTGGAAGTAGTCGAGGACGGTTTTGCCGGTGGCAATGTGATTCCATCGGACTATGTTCCGGGCCCGGAGATGTTTAAAACCATTCGTGCCAATATTGTTAAAGCGGGTATTGTTGGGCGCTTAGTCGCTGAAGACTTTAATGGCGCCATGATTTGGGCTGATTTACAGGAAATAAATCCTGAGACCGGTGAAAAAATTGATTACCAGAAAGTGGCCGGTGAATTAGAAGCCTTGCGCCAAAAGTACGAGGGTGATGGTCAGACCGTTCATATTATCGGTTTTGCCAAAGTGATTGGTGATGTCGCAGCCGGTGCTAAATCGGTGTTGTACTTTTTTGCTTTGGCTATTTTAATCACCGCCTTGTTGTTATTCTGGTATTCAAAAAACTGGAAACTTACCCTGTATCCTATCTTGTGCTCTCTGGTGGCGGTTATTTGGCAGATGGGCACGTTAAAAATTATGGGTATGGGTATCGACCCGATGAATATACTAACGCCCTTTCTGATTTTCGCCATCGGTGTCAGTCATGGCGTGCAAATGATTTCTCGCTGGACCAATGATCTGGTGCAGCATCCCGAGTCAAAAGACACCCGTCATGCAGCCAAAGCGGCCTTTATGGCGCTGTTAATTCCCGGCATGATTGCCTTGCTGTCAGATACCATTGGTTTTGCCACCATTTACTTCATTAACATTGAGATTATCCAGGAATTGGCGATTACTGCCACGGTAGGTGTGGCTTTGATTATTATTACCAACTTAATCTTACTGCCTTTATTGTTGTATGGCATGAAGATCAAGAATATGGATGCTTTTGTGGCTAAATTTGAGGCGAAGAAAAACAAAACAAAAGTATGGGACAGCCTGGCAAAATTTGCCAAAAACCCGTTGGCGACCACCGCAGTGGTCATTGCCATCATCTTATTTGTGTTTGGGTACTTTAAAAGTGAACAAATGCAAATAGGCGATTCGGAAGCCGGTGTACCCGAATTAAGGGCTGATTCTCGCTATAATCAGGATGCCATGACCATCAGCGATGAGTTTTCCCTGGGTGTTGACATGATAAATGTGATTGTTGAGACCACCCCGTCGGCCTGTACCGAAAGTTACCAGGTCATGAACACCATAGATAATTTTGCCTGGACCATGGAGAATATTCGCGGTGTGCAGCAAGTGATAACCCTGGCTGACATCAGTAAAATTATTACCGCCGGATGGAATGAAGGTAATCCGAAATGGCGTGAAATATCACGTAATAACTATGTTATGCGACAGTCGTTATCAGGCATTGATACCTCTTCAGGACTGTTAAACCGGGACTGCAGTGTCATGCCGGTGACCATATTTACCGAAGACCATAAAGCCACCACTATCAATCGTGTGGTAGCAGCGGTTAAAGATTACCAACAGGCGCACCCGCCTAAGGTTGATGACTCAGGTGAATTGGTAGAAGGTTCCGTGCGCTTTCGTTTGGCCACCGGTAATGCCGGGGTGATGGCGGCCACCAATGATGTGGTAAAAGGGGCACAAATCCCCATGCTGATCATGGTGTATGGGGCGGTTATTTTATTGTGTTTGATCACCTTCCGCTCGATTGCCGGCACCTTGAGTATTGTTATTCCTTTGGCATTGGTTTCATTGTTGGCTTATGCACTGATGGCCTTTTTAGGCATCGGCCTGAAAGTCAATACCTTGCCGGTGGTGGCTTTGGGCGTGGGAATCGGCGTCGATTATGGTATTTACATTTTTAGTCGTTTACAAAACTTATTGAATAAAGGCATGAATTTAGTCGATGCCTATCGAGATACCTTACGCTTAACCGGTAAGGCGGTGTTGTTCACCGCACTGACCCTGGGTATTGGTGTTGGCACCTGGATTTTCAGTGATCTGCAGTTCCAGGCAGACATGGGAATTTTATTGGCCTTTATGTTTATTGTTAACATGATTGGGGCTTTAATACTGTTACCTGCTTTGGCTTATTGGCTGATGCCAAAAGCCCGATAAGTAAGGCGTTTAAAAAATTGATTGTGGTCACCCAAAAAGGTGACTACAATCAATATTTTTTGGATAAGTTCTTATGGCTGATTATTTGCTGATTCACATAGATAATCAATTCGAAATCACGCAAGTGATTAGCTATGATAAAGCCCAAAATACAGCCGAACTTCTGTCAGCTGATAAAATTAAATCAATACTGAGCAGTAAAACAGAAGTCATTCTTCGGGTGCCGGCTTCCTGGGTTTACTTAACTACCACCCACGTGGCCAGCCGTTCAGCCGATATCCTGGATAAATCCATCCCCTACAGCGTTGAAGATGAGTTGGTCAACGACATAGATGATAACTATTACGCCTGGCAAGTGCAGTCAGAACAGCAGCAAAAAGTGGCTGTTATTAGCAAAGATAAACGCCATCAAATTAATCACTTTATTAAACAACACCACTTGCCAATTACAGGTATCTACAGTGAAGTGGTTTTTTGTCCTGCCAAAGAACACCATCTGAGCCTGTGGCAGGAAGGCAATCAGCAGGTGATATTGCGTTTTGGTCATGAGGCGGGGATGGTGGCGACCCCGCAGCAGGTGCCAGACCTGATCAGAGCGTTTGGTCAACACTGCCAACACCTGTTAAGCAATAATTCTGATGCCATTGATGCCGGCTCATTTGAATCCGTGTCGTCATTAGATTTAGCTGATTGCTGTGCTTATCTGGTGGCTGGCAATGAAGTCAACCTGTACCGAGGTGATGACAGAGACACCGAACAACAACAGGCACCGATGAATGTATTTAAACCTTTATTGGCAGCCGGTCTATTAATACTCAGTTGGCTGTTTGTTCATATTTATCAAAGCTGGCAGTTATCGTCAGATATTTCAGACTTGAAAGCACAGCAAAGACAAATTCTAAAGGACAAATTTGGTCAGTTATCAGCCACAGAACAACGCGATCCGTTTGCTGCCATGCAGTCACGTTTAAAACAGGTTAATAAACAAAATCAACCCAACAATATTTTACTCGATGGCTTGCATTTTTTAGGTGAAGCCCGTCAGAAGCAGCAGAATGTTCAATTAAAAGGCATTCGTTTGTTTGATGATAACCTGGAAATTCAATTGTCCGCACCGGCCATCAGCGACATCAACAGCTACCGACAAACGTTACAAAACCTGGCGTTTGATTACCGTGTTAATATTGGTGTGAATGAATTAACCGATGGAATCTATCAATCAATTTTGACCATGAAGCCGCGATGAAGCAATTTTTAACACAATTAAACCGACGCGAGAAACAGTTAATAATTTATGGCGGATTATTAATTCTGGTGGTGTTGCTTTGGCTGATGGTTTTTCGCCCGGTCACCAGACACATCAATCAACAGGCGGAACTAAAAAGTCAATTACAACAGCAGCTTGATGGCATGCAACAAGCGGCTGTTAATCTCATCGGTCAACAAACCACGACCCGGCAGTCCTTACCCGCCGATAAAACATTCTCTGCCTGGTTAGATGACCAGTTAAGACAACTTAATCTGCAGCAATCGGTTAAGCGCTCTGAACCCATTGATGACAAAACAGTTAATTTATGGTTAGAATCAGTACCTTTTGATATATGGGCTGATTGGTTGCAACGGATTGATAAACAATATGGTGTGGTGGTTGATCAAGCAGATATTAATGTCACTGACCGAGACCTGGGTCTGGTCAGTCTTCGTATACGGGTAACAAAATCATGAAAAGTGCAGGCGATCGAATTGTGGGCTTAATTAAATGGCTGATTATTCTGGCCATTGTGGCTGTTTTACTGTTGGCTGTTTTACCCTTAAAGTGGTATTACGACTATGCCAGTGATTATATGAAACCGGTGGTTCTGCGGGATGTGTCCGGCTCATTGGTGAAAGGTGGTGCCGGACAATTACGCTATGATTTAATTCCGCTGGGTCAGGCTGAATGGCTGCTGTACCCGGGATCTCTCAAAGGCGTTGGTGGTCGTGTGCGGATTCATGATGATCAATATGATTTAACCTTCAAGTTAAAAGACATTAACCAAAATCAGGCACACATCAAACAAATCACCGGTTTTTTAGACTGGGATTATTTACGACCTTATTTACAATTTCAACAGGGGCGCTTTGATGGCTATTGGCAATTTGATGTGGGTCAGATGGTGTACGATAAACAGGTGGGTATTAAACGTCTGGACGGCCAGGTGACCTTGAAAGATTTTCAGTTATTAGCACCGGCACAAATGGCCTTGGGTGAGGTGATGATAAATTTTGAGACCAAAAAAGAAGGTGTTATCGTCGGTACCATTGGATCAAAATCTGATCGTTTAACGGTATCCGGTGCTTTTTATATTCAGCCCAATCGCTGGCAACTGAATGTCGATATGGTGCCCAAACCCGGCAATTACGAACTCAATGCAGCATTGCGCGGTGTCGGTGATCCGCGACCTGGTGGTGGACGACGTCTCAATCGTGCCGGATTTTATTGATACCAGGACGCTCGCTACTTTATGTCAGTTTGATGTTTCTTTGTGACCATAAAATCCATAAACCATAGGCAATAATGGGTAATGTCAAAATATGACCCATAGTCATCCAGTCAAAAGCGATAAAGCCCCGGTTGGCATCCGGTTCACGGAAAAATTCAACCAAAAAGCGACTTAAGCCATAGCTCAATAGAAACACGGCTGAGGCGGTGCCACGTTTGCGCGCGTAATGGGCTGCAATCCAAACCACCACAAAAGTCACAATACCCTCCAGAAATGCCTCATACAGCGGTGACGGATGTCGGGTAAAAAGATTAAATTGGCCCTGCTGGTAGAGTTCCTGCCATGTGTCCCGACCCATTATGCCCGGTTGTTGGTTATAAGGCAGAGATTGTGGAAAAATCATGCCCCAGGGTTGTTGTGTTATTCGGCCCCAGAGTTCTCCATTGATAAAATTTCCGATGCGCACTGAGGCAATACCCAGAGGTGCCAGAGGTGCCACAAAATCGCTCACCTGATAAAAACTTTTGTTTGTTTTGTTTTTGAAATACAGGATGGCCAATAGAACACCCACTAAGCCACCATGAAAAGACATGCCGCCGTCCCACACTTTAAATACCAGCAGCGGATCACTTGAAAAAGGCGTGTCGTTGTAAAATAAATACCAGCCAATGCGGCCTCCGATAACCACGCCCAATGCACCATAAAAGATAAAATCAGCCAATTGTTGTTTATCCCATTGAGTTGAATAGTGGCGTATGCGATAGCGTCCCAGCAGGTAAAACAAAGCAAAACCCACCAGATAAGTGACGCCGTACCAATGAATCTCTAAAGGGCCGAGGCTAATAAAAACAGGGTCAAAATCCACCACATAGGGCAGGCTTTGATTGACGGATGATGCTGAAGACATGGTTAATAATCGTTACAATAAAGTCTGCCTATTTTGCCATGAATATAGTCATGATTCAGGACTATTTATCAAGCATTGCTATTGGTTGAATAGAATACATAAGACATCACGAATCGGTCACGGATTGTGTTAAAATCTTTAGCCAATCTGTGTTTACGAAGCACAAGACGCAACAGTGAATCTGCAGCGGTTTATTTAATCATATAAGCAGATACTGTTATCTTACGATTATTCAAAAGAGGTTTTTTTATGAATCAAGCACTTATTCCTTTGCTGGTTGGCGGTTTTGGTCTGCTGATGGCTTTTATTGTTTTTTTTACAATTCTCAAATTACCGGCCGGAACCGGAAAGGTCAAAGACATTGCCGAGCAAATCCATGCCGGCGCCATGGTCTTTATGCGCCGTGAATACACCCTGCTGTTTAGCTTTGTTGCGGTGTTACTGATTGGGCTTTATATTGGCTTTGGCGACTGGCATACACCCTTCGCGTTTTTAATGGGTGCCATTAGTTCTGCCATTGCTGGCTATTTTGGTATGTTCTCAGCCACAAAAGCCAATGTCAGAACCACGGTGGCCGCCAATGAACAAGGTGAAGCAGCCGCTTTATCGGTGGCTTTTTACGGCGGCTCAGTGATGGGTCTGACGGTGGCAGCCATGGGTTTACTGGGACTTGGCTTACTGTATTATTTATTCGGTGGTAACCATGAAACTGTGCATGCGATTCATGGATTTGGAATGGGTGCATCGGTGGTGGCATTGTTTTCACGTGTTGGTGGTGGTATTTTCACCAAAAGTGCTGATGTCGGTGCCGATCTGGTGGGCAAAGTGGAAGCCGGTATTCCTGAAGATGATCCCAGAAACCCCGGTGTGATTGCTGATAATGTCGGTGATAATGTCGGCGATGTGGCCGGTATGGGCTCAGATATTTTTGAATCCTATTGTGGTTCAATGATTGCCTGTATTGCCATTGCTTCTACCATGCCTGTGGCCTTATATTCGCAAATGGCCGAACGACAACAAGACCTGATGTTTTTACCGCTGGCACTGGCTTCTGTGGGTTTACTGTGTTCACTGATTGGTATTTTCATGGTGAAAATGTTCAGTGGTCAAAAGCCGGATGTGGCATTACGATTCGGTACCATTGGTGCCACCATTATCTTTATTGCTGCGGCTTACTTTTTAATGGGCTTTTTGGGTATTCAAAGCATGGTGTGGCATTGTGTTATCTTAGGGGCTTTTGGCGGCATGTTAATTGGCCTGGTGACTGAATATTACACCGGTGGTAAGCCGGTTCGAGATATCGCCAAAGATGGTGAAACCGGCCCCGCCACAGTGATGATATCCGGTTTGGCCGTGGGCATGGAATCAGTGGTTATACCTGTGATTACCTTGGCGGCTATTATATTTGGAACCTCGTTAATTTTACCTGAAGGTGCCGGTGTTTATGGTGTTGGTATTGCCGCGGTTGGAATGCTGGCTACGGTGGGTATCACCATGGCCATCGATGCCTATGGTCCGGTGGCAGATAATGCCGGCGGTATTGCCGAAATGGCAGAATTAGGGCCAGAAACCCGTGCCATCACCGATGGTCTGGATGAAGTGGGCAATACCACGGCAGCGATTGGTAAAGGTTTTGCCATTGGCGCAGCCGGTTTGGCGGCCTTGGCCATTATCGCTGCTTTTATTGAAGTGATTTCCAGTAATGTGCCTGGATTTACGCTTAATATTGGCGATCCACGGGTGCTGATGGGCATGTTTTTAGGAGGTATTTTCCCGTTTTTGGTGTCAGCCATGACCATGCGCGCCGTGGGGACAGCTGCCTTTGATATGATTAAGGAAATCAGGCGTCAATTTAAAGAAATACCCGGTCTGATGGAAGGCACGGCCAAACCAGACAGTGAAAAATGTGTAGATATTGCCACCACAGCGGCCTTAAAACGAATGATTGGTCCCGGATTACTGGCGGTCCTGGCACCGATTGTGATTGGATTTGGGTTAGGTGCTGCGGCCTTGGGCGGTATGTTGGGTGGCGCGCTCATTTCTTGTGTTTTACTGGCCCTCACTATGGCCAATGCCGGTGGTGCCTGGGACAATGCGAAGAAATACGTTGAAAAAGGCCATTTTGGCGGTAAAGGTTCCGATGTTCATAAAGCGGCAGTGGTTGGCGATACAGTCGGCGATCCGTTCAAAGACACCTCAGGACCGGCCATGAATATTTTAATTAATGTGATGGCCATTGTGTCTCTGGTCATCGCACCATTACTGGCTAAAATGCCCAGTGGTATTTTTGCCTAATGATTTTAAATAGCCCATGGATACGTTCTTTAATCGTATTCATGGGTCTGTTCGTATGCGTGTAATGAGCGGGTGATGTGATGGCATTTCACTTAAAATATTTTAAACCCGGTCAATTTGTCTTTCATGGCGGCGATCGATCTGATCGCGCCTTTATTATTGAAAAAGGCGAGGTGGATATTCTTGCAATTGATACGGATGAAGTCATTCACACCCTCAATGCAGGTGAATTGTTTGGTGAAATGGGGGTGCTGGATAAATCGGTGCGATCGACCGCAGCCAGAGCAAAAACACAGGTTACTTTATTAGAAATTAAACCCGGTCAAATCACTGATCGCTTAAGTGAAACAGATCCCATTATTCAGGCTTTAATCGGTGTATTGTTAAAACGCTTACGTGCCTTACTGCCCAAAAATGGCGATCAAAGCAGTGATGATTTATTGACACATGTGGCATCAGTTATTGAACAAAGTGGGTTGTCTAAATTCAGACTGGAAAGTGAACTCAGAACGGCCGTAAATGCTGAAAAAGTTCAAACCGTGTTTCAGCCGATCGTTGATTTATCGACCAACCAGGTGGCTGGTTTTGAGGCCTTAAGCCGGTGGTTGCATCCCAAATTAGGTGTGATATCGCCCTTTGAGTTTATCTCTTTGGCTGAGGAAACTGACATGATAATTGAGGTTGGTTCTTTGGTGTTTAACCGAGCCATTGACTTGTTGTCACAATTGCCTGAATCAATTTTTATCAATATTAATGTATCTGCGAAACAACTCAACAGTCCCGAATTTTTGCCGGCCATTTCAAAGCGTTTGGCTGACAATCAGATCAAAGCCGAGCGCTTAAAGTTAGAAATAACTGAAACCATGATGGTGGACATTAATCAGGCAGCTCAATGGATTGACCGCTGTAATCAAGCAGGTTTTCGGGTGTGTGCCGATGACTTTGGAACCGGTTACTCCGGGTTACAGCAATTGCTGGATTTGTCTTTTGATGTGTTAAAAATCGATCAGGTTTTTATTCAATCGGTGTTAACCCAAGAAGCCACTAAAACCCTGGTAGAAACCATGGTCTCACTGGCGAAAAAATTAGGTATGCAGCTCGTGGCCGAAGGGGTGGAGCACGAACCACAACATACCTTATTAAAGCAATTGTCCGTAGATTACGGTCAGGGTTATTATTATGGTAAAGCCATGACAAAATCTGATATTTTGGCACAAGCCGGACAGCTTTTTGGCTAATCGTGTGTCATCCTGAACGAATGCCAACGGTTCAGATTGAATTCATTTAAAACCGATAGACTGATATTTATTTAACGGGAAATAATGTCATGAAATACTCAATTCTTATCATTGCTTTAATCTTTAGCGGCTTGTCCATGGCTCGTAATTACAACGATAACATTGCTTATGGAAAAGTCATTGATGTGCGTCCGGTTTATGAACGTGTGTCTGTTCCTGAGCGTCAACGTGTCTGTGAGCGACCACGTTATCGTGAAAAACGCGCCAACACCGGTGGCGCCATCTTAGGCGGTATTATCGGTGGTGTTTTAGGCAGTCAAATCGGCAGTGGTTCGGGTCGTGATGCCGCCACTGCGGTGGGTGTGATTGCCGGTGCTTCAGTGGGTGCTAACCACCCGTCTCATCGTCAACAACGACCACGTTGTTATACCGATGTGCGCTACCGTCAAGATCGACAATTGAGTGGCTATGATGTGACTTATGAATATCAGGGTCAATGGTATGACACCTTTATGACCCGCCATCCCGGTGACCGTGTTCGTTTAGCAGTGGATGTCCAAGTGATTGAATAACAACCGTATAGACATGAGAAAGCCTCCGTTTAATCGGAGGCTTTTTTAATGGCTGGTTTTTATTTTAATAAAGCCTTGGCTCTATTTAAAACCGCTTCTGATGTGATGTTAAAGTAGTCAAATAAATCTTTACCCGGTGCAGATTCGCCAAAGGTGTCCTGACCAATCACTGCACCATCTAAACCCACAAACTGATACCACGCATCGCTCTTCGCTGCTTCTACAGCCAATCGACGGCGACAATGATGGGGTAAAACCTTGTTTTGATAATCAGCGGATTGTTGTAAAAATACTTCGATACAAGGCATTGACACCAGTCGAACCTGTTTACCCTGGTTTTGTAATGATTCGGTGGCTTCTGCGGCAATGCCAACTTCTGAGCCGGTGGCAATAATAATCAATTCAGGGTCCTGGTTACAATCATTGAGCACGTATCCGCCTTTGGCGATTAAATCCAGTTGCGAATCACGACGGGTTTGGTGCGGAACGCCTTGGCGTGTGAATAATAAACTGGTCGGGCCATCGGTGCGTTTGATGGCTGCATGCCATGCGGCCACTGACTCAACCGCGTCACAGGGTCGCCACACATGCATATTTGGAATCATGCGCAAAGCCGGTAGTTGTTCCACCGGTTGATGGGTGGGCCCGTCTTCTCCGACGCCAATGGAATCATGGGTGTACACAAAGATGTTACGAATTTTCATCAGCGCCGCCATCCGCAGGGCATTTTTGGCATAATCAGAAAACATCAAAAAAGTGCCGGTGTAAGGAATCACGCCACCGTGTAAACTCATGCCGCTGGCAATGGCGCTCATACCAAATTCACGCACGCCAAAAGACAGGTAATTGCCGCTAAAATCACCCCCATTGATGTGTTTTGAACCTGACCAGAAGGTGTTGTTTGAGGGGGTTAAATCCGCTGATCCGCCAAACAGTTCAGGTAACATCGGACCCAACCCCTCTAAAGCCAGTTTCGAGGCTTTGCGGGTGGCCATTTGTGGCGCGTCTTCATTAACTTGGCGTAAATAAGCGTCCATCTTAGTATCGAAATCAGCCGGTAATTCGTTGTTGATACGTCGCGTTAAGTCCGCAGCCAGCTCAGGGAATTCATTGTGATAAGAATCATATAATTGTTGCCAGGCTTGTTCTTGTTCATCACCACGTTTTTCTGCGTTCCAGCCCTGGTATATCTCATCCGGAATCTCAAAAGGTGCATACGACCAATCTAACGCTTCGCGGGTTGCCGCAATTTCTTCATTCCCTAATGGTGCACCGTGTGTTTCATGGGAACCGGCTTTATTCGGCGCCCCGGCTCCGATGGTCGTTTTACAACAAATCAGCGTCGGTTGATCGGAATTATTCTTGGCTTCTTGAATGGCCGCATCCACAGCCGTTGAATCATGACCATCGACCGCTTCTATCACATGCCAGCCATAGGCTTTAAAACGCTGTGGTGTGTTATCAGTAAACCAGCCATCGACCTCACCATCAATGGAAATATTGTTATCGTCATAAATGGCAATCAATTTACCCAAACCCAAAGTGCCGGCCAGCGAACTCACCTCATGGGATATCCCTTCCATCAAACAACCATCACCCAAAAACACATAACTGTGATGATTAATTATTTCATACCCTTCGCGGTTAAATTGTGTGGCCAACATTTTCTCCGCCAGTGCCATACCCACGGCATTGGCCAGACCTTGTCCCAAGGGTCCTGTGGTGGTTTCCACGCCCGGCGTATAGCCGTATTCGGGATGTCCCGGCGTCTTAGAATGCAACTGTCTGAAATTTTTCAGTTCTTCCATGCTTAAGTCATAGCCGCTTAAATGTAAGGCTGCATAGACCAGCATCGAGCCATGGCCATTGGACATGACAAAACGGTCACGGTTAAACCAGTTGGGGTTGTTCGGATTATGTCGCAGATGATGGTTAAACAGGACTTCAGCGATATCCGCCATACCCATGGGTGCACCGGGATGCCCCGAATTGGCTTGTTGAACCGCATCCATGGCCAGAAAACGGATGGCATTGGCTAATTGAGTTTGATTTGACATGTGATTTATGAATTAAGTTTTAGTTAGAAGAAGCTATACAGCCAGCAGAGGCTTATTTTATGAATAAACCCGGCGATAAACAACTGACAATCAAACTGTCTGCAATTTTTTGGGTGGGTTTAGTCAGACTGTGGCGTTTTCATTCGCATGTTTTTCATTCAGGCGTGATTTTTTCCAAAACCAGTTGTTTTTGATTAAGTCACTTATTCGTTTTTCCGAACCCAAACAACCTAAGACTTGATGAACCGATTGTTGGCTTTTGGAAAAATAGGATTCAATTTCATTAAACACAGGTGAATTGATGTTTTGTAGGCCTTTCATGGCATAAACTTTTGTGACCTTATTGTTTTCGGATAGCAAGTGTTTGAATATGAGCTCTGCTTCGGGTGCTGCGAGTAAGGTTTGATAGGCATAAAATATTTTTGAGCGACTTCCGCTTGCGCCAACTTTGGGTGATTCTATTCTTTGCGCATGTTTTAGTATCTGAATTTGATGGCTTAAACGCATAGGAAGCTTACTTTTTGCCACATGTTCAATTTGGAAAGCCTCAATTGAATCGGGTGCTTTCTGCCATGGAAAATCAGCGAAAGCCATCCACGAAAAAGTGACCATCAAAATGATGATAATAAAAGAATGCACTAAAGCGGATGTGGTTTGATTATTCATATGTAGATCCTTTAATTGTTAGTCCTTTCATTGTTAAAAAAGTTTAATTATTGTATAAGGAGGGATGACAACAGATTTTTATCAGGAGCTAAATTATGTTATTGGTGTCAATTTTATGCGTCTAAAAATAAGTAAAAGGACGGGAGGATTTCTTCAAAATACTGTAATAAGGTTATGCACTTTTGTGTTTCTGTGTGCTTTGGCTCCTCATGCAATGGCCGCCAATAAAGGTAACATATCTGCGGCAGTTAACACTTTTATAATTGGCGCCATTGTAGCGGTTCTGATTTCGCTTGTTTTTGCTTTACAAAGAAATCAAAATGGTCAATTAGCTGGCTTAAAAACGGGCAAGTTCTTTTTGCTTTTATCTATTCTGATACTGATTGTTTTCGTTACAGCGACGGCCGCATTTTTTATCTTTGTGTAGTGCGATTAATGCAAAGGTCTCTTTAATAAGGTTTTACAAAAAAAAACAAATCATGTTGTGGTTTTATAATGCTGAAAGTGATTGAATTTCGATAAAAGTCGGTGTGATAGTGTGATTGCTCTATAATGTTTTGAGATAATACAAGCAATTCAAGACAAACAGAGGACATTATGGCGAAGAAAAAAACATTGAAACAAGCATCAGAAGAGAAAAAATCACCGCAATTGGCGGAGAATTTAATGGGCTCGGCCAATGAGATTTGGCTGGCGGGTTTGGGTGCTTTTTCTAAAGCTCAGACCGAAGGAAAAAAGATTTTTGATAAGTTAATCGAACAAGGTAAAGATTTTGAGGATAATTTTAAGTCCCAATCTCAAAAAGCCACTAAAAATGTGAAACAAACTGTCACTGGTTCGGTGGATTCAGCCAGAAAAAAAGCCGCTGAAAGCTGGGATAAGTTGGAAGGTGTGTTTGAAACCCGGGTCGAAAAGTCTTTGCACCGTTTAGGTGTGCCAACCAATGATGAACTTAATAAACTGGTTGATCGCATTGAAAAGTTAACAGCACAAGTCAGTGAGTTAACGGCTGAAAAAAGTGGTGCTGATAAAAAATCATCGTCTTCTAAATCGACCGCTAAAAAAACAAGCAAGAAAAAGACCACCAAGAAGAAAGCGGCTAAAAAATCAACAAAGAAAAAAGCAAGCAGTACTAAAAGTACCGACAGCAAAGCTAAATCGGCCGCTCAAAAATCGACTGGTGGCAAGAAAACAACAAAAAAGAAAACCAGTAAGAAAAAAACCACTAAGAAATCGTAAGATTTTAAATCCAGAAACTTTCTGCAAAAGCCGGCGTTCAGCCGGCTTTTATGCTTTGTTCTAATTCATTGAGGGATTCATCCAGTCGCTCTCGCCAACTGTATAAAGGTTCACTGCTGTTCATATAATCCTGTAAACAGCGCTTTTTTGTATTTAATTTTCGCAAGTTAAGATTTAACCCGTGACGCTTGAGTATGCCTTTTAAGTCGGCTTGCTGTTGTTGTAAATGCTGGCGGGTAACCTGGTAGGCATAATCACAGAGTTCGTCCCGGTGTGAATAACTAAAGAGGTTTGAGGTAAATAAGCGTTCATCATCGGTATCAGGTTCGGCCAGCATAATGTCGGCCTGTGGGTAGAGGGACTCATATTTATCCAAACCTGATTTTAACCTTGATTGAACAATGGATCGAAAAGTCTGTGATAAGACCATGGGTAAGCCACCGGATTCCAGTCCTTTTTGGGTGGATTCAGGTGCCCGTGAAAAAGGCACAATGGGATTAACCGCAAATAACAAGTGAGTGTCTTGTTTTAAAGCAGCAGAGGCATTCATGGTTCGCCGTAATGCACCGTCCACATAATAATTGCCATTAATATTGACCGGAGCGTAAAGTCCGGGCAAGGCAGAAGATGCTTGTACAGCCTTGGAGATGGGGACGTCTTCGTTAACACCGTTTCCAAATCCGGCAATTTTGCCGGTATTGAGTTCACAGGCGACGATGTACAGTTGTTTGTCCAGTTCCCGAAAATCATTTGTTTGACCGTGTTTGGTCAAAATAGATTGTAAAAAGTGTTCCAGTTTTTTATTGTTGAAAACACCTGTGGGCAGGGCGCTACCCAGGTTTTCCAGTAAATCCACAATACCCATCTTCAGTGGGTTTTTAGCCCATTCAAGTAAGGTTTTGGTTAGTAGTTTCGGTGACTTGGCAATATTAACGATGTAGTCACGATAGGCCGGTTGCAGAAAATGATCGGGGTTAAATGGGGTCAGGGACTGGTTGTCGTAAATAAAAATTTGTACCATTTTCCTTAAACTAATCCCATTGGCCAGACCGGCGGCTAAAAAAGCCCCGGAACTGACGCCCACATAGATATCTAAATCATGCATGGAAATAGCTTCGATATGATCTTCCAGAGCACATAAAGCACCTAATTCATAAAAGCCGCCTAAAGGACCACCACCGGCCAGTGCCAGGCCAAATTTGTGATTACTGCTGACCGGGTCAGCTGCGTGTTTTATTGTTATCATGGCGATATTATAATAAAAAACTGTTCAAGACACCATCTCATGCCTCATACGACGCCGGTTAGAATTATGATAAGATATCCCTAAAAAAAGAGTAGGTTAAAACGCATGAAAATAAAGGTTTTATTGGTCGATGACCATGATATCGTCAGAACCGGTATTAAGATGGTTGTTGAAAAAATGGCTGATATTAAAATCGTTGGCGAAGCCACTAACGGACAGCAGGCCATCGATATGGCGCTGGGCTTAAAACCGGATGTGGTACTGATGGATGTTAATATGCCGCGTATAAGCGGCTTGGAAGCCACCCGCAAAATAACCCAGTCCGACCCTTATATCCGCATCATCATATTAACCATTCACGCCCAGAATCCTTACCCTAAACAATTATTGGATGCCGGTGCCACCGGTTATTTAACCAAGGGCTGTGCCGCTGATGAATTGGAAAAAGCCATTCGGGAAGTATATGCCGGTAAGCGTTATGTGGGCGCGGACATTGCGCAGCAGATGGCTTTATCGATGTTGCCAGGTGGTGGCAATGATTCACCCTTTGATACCTTGGGTGACCGTGAGATCGAAGTTGTGATGTTGTTGGTGCGTGGAAAAAAAGCCAAACAAATCGGTCCAATTTTGGGTTTACAGGAAAAAACTGTGGCCACCTATAAATACCGAATTTTAGAAAAGTTAGATGTCAGTAACGAAGTTCAGCTGACCCATTTGGCCATTCGTCACGGGCTTTTGGATGCCAAAGAAATCAATCAGGATGACACTTAATCGCGATTAAATTTGACTGATTGGATTTGTCGCACAATCCGGGTGGTCTTTTGTCGCCGGCTTGGTGTACAATGCGCCACAATTTAAGGTCTCCGCCGGTTACAATCATGTTTTCACCGCTGGAGACAATAATTCGCTAAAAAAGCCAAGAAAAAACTGTTATCTTTGGGTTATTTCCTATAAAATTGCCCGTCTTTTTTAGTGCCCTGAATTTTTTTGAGGTAATTATGGTTAAAATAAAACTGGTTAGGCACGGTGCTAAGCGCGCGCCTTTCTATAAAGTTGTGGCCACTGATTCACGCTATGCCGGTGATGGTAAGGCGTTACAGCGACTGGGTTTTTACAATCCCATGGCCCGTGGACAGGAAGTTAAATTAAACCTGGATGTTGAAGGTATTGAAGCTTGGGTTGCCAAGGGTGCTCAAGTGTCAGATCGTTTAAGCTCGCTGATGACTGAAGCCAAACAAACTGACAATAAAGAAACTGATACCAAAAAAGCCGACAGCAAAGAAACAAAAGCCAAAGAAACGGCTTAATGTTGTGTCAGATGACTTGTTAACCGTTGGTAAGATAACGGGTCATTTCGGTGTGAAAGGCGAGGTTAAGGTTTTTTCCTATACCCAGCCAATGGACAATATAACGCGTTATCAACAATGGTATGTGGGTGAACGCTTATACAAAGGAATCAAAGCCAGAAAGCACGGCAAAACCATTATCGCTCAATTGCCCGATATAAACAGCCGTGAAGCGGCTCAGATTTTAATCGGCCAAACGGTGTCCGTGGCGATGTCACAGTTAAGTGAGTTGTCTGAGGATGATTTTTATTGGCATCAACTGATTGGATTAACAGTGATTGATCAAGATGGCCGGGTTTTGGGCCGTGTCGAATCTCTGTTCGAAACGGGCGCCAATGATGTGATGGTGGTTAAAAACGCAGAAGCAGATGATAACAGCTCAATGTTAATACCTTATTTATATGGTCAGACCATTGAGCGGGTTGATTTGGATTCTTCTGAAATACGGGTGGACTGGACAGATCCGGATCAATCTGAGGTGTGATGAGATTTAATATTATCACCTTATTTCCCGATGCGCTTAAAGATATGTTGTCTTTTGGCGTTATTGGTCGTGCGCTTGACGCTAAACAGATTGAACTGCGCTGCTTTAATCCAAGGGACTGGTCTGATAATAAACATCGCCGTGTCGATGATCGCCCTTTTGGCGGTGGCGCCGGTATGTTGATGATGTACGATCCTTTGTACCGTACTTTGATGGCCATTAAGGAGCAGGATGCTGACACGCAGGTGATTTATTTGTCTCCTCAGGGACAGCCGCTGGAGCAGGCAGATTGTAACGAGATGGCCGCCACGACGGGAAGTATTACTTTGTTGTGCGGTCGTTATGAAGGCGTCGATCAACGGTTTATAGATCGTCACGTTGACAGGGAGTTGTCCATTGGTGATTATGTTATCAGTGGCGGTGAGCTGGCAGCAGCGGTGATGATTGATGCGGTGTCTCGACAGCTGCCCGGTGTTTTGGGCGATGAATCATCAGCTCGGAGCGATTCGTTTATGTCAGGCACATTGGGCTATCCGCAGTATACGCGGTCAGAAATATTGGGACAATCAGGTGTCCCGGCAGTTTTGTTAAGCGGTGATCATCAAAAAATCGCTGATTGGCGGGCGGCGCAAGCACTCGCGAAGACAAAGCAGCAAAGACCTGATTTAATGGCAGGTACCTCTGAGGGTGAAAATGACCGCTCATGTACCCACAAAGTAATGAAAGACTGATGAAGCGGTCTTGCAATGATTAAAGAGTATAAATCATGAGTAACATTATAAAAGAATTAGAAGCGGCACAATTACGCAGTGATTTGCCAAAGATTAATCCCGGCGATACCGTTGAAGTCGGTGTTAAGGTGATTGATGGTAATCGGGAACGTGTTCAGAATTTTGAAGGCGTTGTGATTGCAGTCAAAAATCGCGGCATTAATTCGGCATTTACAGTGCGTAAAATTTCATATGGTGAAGGGGTTGAGCGTGTTTTCCAAACCCACAGTCCGATGATTGCCGATATTAAGGTGAAACGTAAAGCCAGTGTGCGTCGTGCTAAATTGTATTACCTGCGTGGACTTGAAGGTAAAGCGGCACGTATTAAAGAAAAACTGGGCGTTAAAAAATAACACGATAACAGAGAATAATTATGTCAAGAGTATGCCAGGTTACTGGAAAAAGAACCGTAATGGGAAACAATGTATCCCATGCCATGAACAAAACTCGCAGACGTTTTCTGCCAAACATTCAAACCCATCGTTTTTGGGTTGAAAGTGAAAATCGTTGGGTCAGGTTGCGCGTCTCCGCAAAAGGTATGCGAGTGATTGATAAGAAAGGAATTGATGCCGTGCTGGCTGAAATTCGTCACCGTGGAGAAAAGGTGTAATTATGCGAGATAAAATCAAATTGGTGTCAAGTGCCGGAACCGGTCATTATTACACCACAGACAAAAATAAAAAGAACACGCCTGACAAAATGGCCATCAAAAAATATGATCCGGTTGTCAGAAAGCATGTAATTTATAACGAAAAGAAAATTAAGTAAGCCAATTGGCTGATTAAGTACCGGTAACAATCCTGAGCGATTGTTGCTTAATGTCTATAAAGACCAGCATTTATAACTGGGTGCTCGTAGAATTAACGGGTTGTTATGATGGGTCTTTATATTGAAATAACCCTAACGATAGGAAAATAAAACTATGGCAAATGTAACTGTCAAACAGCTGCTGGAAGCTGGTGCTCACTTTGGGCACAACACCAGATACTGGAACCCTAAAATGGCCCCATACATCTTCGGTGCCAGAAATAAAATCCATATCATCGATTTGCGTGAGACCCAATCATTGTTTAATGATGCGTTGAACTTCATGGGCACCATTGCCTCGCGTCGCGGTAAAATTTTGTTTGTCGGCACCAAACGTGCTGCCAGTAAAGCCATTCGCGAAGAAGCGATGCGTTGTGGTATGCCTTTTGTTTCTCATCGCTGGTTGGGTGGCATGTTGACCAACTATAAAACCGTTAAAGCGTCCATTAACCGATTAAAAGACATTGAAGCGATGCAAGAAGACGGTCGCATGGAACGCTTTGTGAAAAGAGAGCAGTTAGCGATGGATCGTGAACGCGCCAAATTAGAGAAAACCCTCGGCGGTATTAAGGACATGAAAGGCTTACCAGATGCGATTTTTGTTGTTGACACGAAGTTCGAATCAATTGCCATTAACGAGGCCAAAACCCTCGGCATTCCGGTGGTGGCTGTGGTTGATACCAATAACTACTTTAAAGATGTCGAGTACATGATTCCGGCTAATGACGATGCCATGAAGGCCATCCGTTTATATGCGGCTACTGTGGCTGATGCCATTTTAGAAGGCAAAGCATCGATGCAAATCTCAACGGATGATGACAGCGCTGATAAAGACAAAAAACCAGCCGCTAAAAAGGCTAAAACAAGTCAAAAAACAGCGACCAAAAAAGTCGATGACAAGGACGACAGCAAGAGCGACAAAAAAGATGACGATGCGGCCGAAGCCAAAACCACAAAAGTAACCAAGGCCAAAGCTGAAGACAAAGCCGAAGAAAAACCGGCTAAAGAGTCTAAAGCAAGTGAAGAAAAGTCGGACGATTCTGAAAAAGAAACCACAAAAAAAGTGACTAAAAAGAAGACGACTAAGAAAAAAACCACCAAAAAGAAAACAACTAAAAAGAAAACAACTAAAAAGAAAACCACCAAAAAGAAAACAACCAAGAAGAAAGTGGCCAAAAAAGAAGGCGACGAGTAACTAAAAAGCACGATTCATAATGAATGAAATGGCTTTTTAAGGTTTTAGACCGGGTTATCATCTAACCCGGTCTTTTAATGAATGACTTACCGTCATTTAAGAATGACGGCTAATAATAATGAGGTAATGATTATGAGTATTACAGCTGCAATGGTAAAAGAATTGCGTGAAATCACCGGAGCCGGCATGATGGAATGCAAAAAGGCGTTGGTTGAAACCGATGGTAACATTGAAGTGGCCGTTGAGAATTTAAGAAAATCAGGTGCCGCTAAAGCCGCTAAGAAATCTGGTCGCGTGGCTGCGGATGGTGTCATCAAAGTTATTGTATCTGATGATAATAAAACAGCTTATATTGCTGAGATTAACTCTGAAACTGATTTTGTGGCCAAGGACAGTAACTTTTTGCAATTTGCTGACACCCTGATTCAAGCCGCTTTAGATAACAATGTTGATTCTGTTGAAGCGTTGATGGCTTGTGATGTGGATGGCAAAAGCTTAGAACAAGCAAGAACTGATTTAATCGCCAAAATTGGTGAAAATATTCAGTTACGTCGCATCCAAAAAGTCGTTGCAGAAGATGGACAGGTGGGTACTTACTTACACGGTAAAAATATAGGTGTGGTCGTAGCCGCAACCGACGCAGATGAAGATTTAATTAAAGATTTGGCCATGCATGTGGCTGCATCAAATCCACAGTTTATTGATGCCGATGAAGTGCCGGCTGATGTGTTGGATAAAGAAAAAGAAATTCTGGTCGCGCAAGCGCAGGATTCTGGTAAGCCTGCAGAAATTATTGAGAAAATGGTTGAAGGCCGTATTCGTAAATATTTGGCTGAAATCACATTAAAAGGCCAAAACTTTGTTAAAGACCCGGATATGTCAGTCGCTAAATTATTGAAAAATAACAATGCAGATGTGCTAAACTTTGTTCGATTTGAAGTGGGCGAAGGCGTCGAGAAAGGTGAAGATAACTTTGTCGAAGAAGTCATGTCACAAGCACGTGGAAACTGATACTGATTCTTTAAAATATAAGCGCATTCTCCTGAAACTATCAGGAGAAGCGCTGCTTGGTTCCGAGGATTATGGTATTGATCCTGTGGTGATCAACCGACTATCCCATGAAATAAGCCGGGTTCATCAGTTAGGTGTCGAAATCGGCATTGTCATTGGTGGTGGTAATATATTTCGGGGTGAAGGTCTGAGCAAATCAGGTATTGACCGTGTCACCGGTGACCATATGGGCATGTTGGCCACGGTCATGAATGCGTTGGCATTGCAAAATGCCTTGGAAAAGCAGGGCAATAAAGTCCGCGTTATGTCAGCCATTGGGATTCATGAGGTCTGCGAGGATTATATTCGCAGACGAGCGATTCGCCATCTGGCGAAAGGTAATATTGCTGTATTTGCTGCCGGTATTGGTAATCCATTTTTTACCACGGATTCAGCCGCCAGTTTACGTGCCATTGAAATCAATGCAGATATTGTACTGAAAGCCACCAAAGTGGATGGTATTTATTCAGCCGATCCGGTCCAGGATAAAAATGCCTTCAAATACGATCATTTAACTTATGATGAAGTCATCGAAAAGAAACTGGCGGTGATGGACACCTCGGCGGTTGTTTTATGTCGTGATCGAAATATGCCAATTCGAATTTTTGATATTAACCGTGAAAATGCCTTAATGGATATCGTTAAAGGCAGCAGTATCGGAACCATTGTAACCGCTTAAGTTTGGAGTAATTATGATTAATGATGTTGTCAATGAAGCAAAGCAGCGCATGGATAAAACCATTGAGGCATTGCGAAATGAATTAAAAGGTGTCCGCACAGGTCGCGCCAATACCAATTTATTGGACGGTATTATGGTGGATTATTATGGCACCGCTTCGGCCTTAAACCAGGTGGCTAACGTGGCAGTTCAAGATGCCCGAACCTTGACCGTAACACCCTGGGAAAAATCCATGATTGAACCCATCGAAAAGGCCATTATGGCGTCAAATCTTGGGTTGAATCCGGTCAGCGCCGGGATGGTAATCCGTATTCCCTTGCCGCCATTAACCGAAGAACGTCGTAAAGAGATGGTCAAAATGGTGGGCCAGATTGCTGAAAACTCTAAAATTAGTATCCGCAACATTCGCCGTGATGCCAATGGCCAGTTAAAAACCATGGAAAGTAATAACGAGCTCACAGAAGATGATTTGCGTGGTGGTGAAAAACAGGTTCAGGAAGTGACCGACCAATACATTAAAAAAGTCGAAGACGTGGTCGCTGAAAAAGAACAGGAATTAATGGATATCTAAGGACTGTAAGTTTGGGAGCCATGCATGAATATTCAGCACATCGCCATTATCATGGACGGCAATGGTCGCTGGGCTGCGCAAAGAAAACGACCGCGAACCTGGGGTCATAAAGCCGGCGTCAAGGCAGTAAAATCAGCTCTTCAGGCCTGTGTTAAAGCGAACATCGGCCACCTCACTTTATTTGCGTTTAGTAGTGAAAACTGGCGACGGCCGGAGGCTGAGGTGAGTCGGTTAATGACCCTGTTTTTAAGTTCGCTGGAAAAAGAGACCCCCGAATTAACGCAACAGGGTGTGGCGATACGCTTTATTGGCGATGTATCGGCTTTTTCTGACAAACTACAAGCTAAAATGGCTGAAGTGTCAGCGCTTGAACCTGAAAGACAGCAGTTAACGCTCAATGTGGCGGTTAATTATGGCGGACGCTGGGATATCGTCCAGGCTGCCAAACAGTTAATCATTGATCATCAACAAGGTTCTGTCAATTTAGATGACATCAGTGAAGACCTGTTTCATTCCTATACCTGTCTTGCTCAACAACCGGCCATTGATTTGTTAATTCGCACCGGTGGTGAGCAGCGTATTTCAAACTTTTTATTGTGGCAGTGTGCTTACACAGAATTGTTTTTCATCGACACCCTGTGGCCTGATTTCGATGAAAAGGTGTTACAATCAGTATTAGACGCCTATCAACAAAGAGAACGCCGATTCGGCCAAACCAGTGAGCAACTCAATGCTTAA
The DNA here is from genome assembly GCA_947502925.1 of uncultured Marinicella sp. GTDB lineage: Bacteria > Pseudomonadota > Gammaproteobacteria > Xanthomonadales > Marinicellaceae > Marinicella. The sequence goes on from CANNBS010000003.1 coordinate 45,428, forward strand.
ACAACGCATCATCACCGCCTTAATTTTAGCACCAGTTTTTTTGTTGGTGGTTATATACGGTCAAAAGCTGTGGTTTGCTGGCATGGTGTTGTTGATTGCAGCGGTGGCCATCTATGAGTGGTTAAAGATCAATCAGTTACCCGTTGCTTTGGCGGTGTTAAATGCCGTCATCTTATCGCTTTTAGGGGCTTATCTGATGCAGTGGTTACCGCAACCGACGGAGTATTTTCTGCTGGTATTACTTGTTGCCTGGTTGCCGGCTCTCTTGTGGTTATACACGAACCAGTGGGGCTATCAACAAACCGGCATACAAATTATGGTAAAAACCCTGTGCGGGGTGTTGGCCATTCTGTTGTTTATGCTCAGTATGCAACAACTGCACCAGCACGAGATGGGTGTTTTTCGGGTGCTTAGTCTGGTTTTTCTTATTTGGGTGGCTGATATTGGTGCTTATTTCAGCGGCAAAAATTTTGGACACCGTAAACTGGCCATTAATATCTCACCGGGTAAAACCTGGGAAGGTGTTATCGGCGCACAACTGGCGGTCATTATCTATGCCATCGTTTTAGCCTTCATGTTTGAATTCAATGCGTTCAGATTAGTGGCCATTATGATGCTGGTGTCTTTGCTCTCGGTGGTCGGTGATTTGGCCGCCAGTCTCGGCAAGCGCCAGGCACAAGTCAAAGACAGTTCAAACATATTGCCCGGCCATGGTGGTGTGTTAGATCGTTTTGACAGCATGATTATTGCCGCACCTGTTTACCTGATTCTTCTGGGTGTTTTATGAAACAAGTTGCGGTATTGGGCGCCACAGGATCGATTGGAGATTCCACATTAGCCGTGATACGCTGCCATCGGGATTTATTCACTGTACACACCATATCAGCACATCGCAACAGTGATAAAGCCCTGGCTTTAATTGATGAATTTTCACCACAACATGTGGTTATAACGGACAAGACAACTTATGACAAGGTGAGGGCATCGTGTACTGATAAAACAGTCAAATGTCATTATGGCGCAAATGCTTTAAATGAGGCGGTGCAAGAACCCGAAATTGATTTGGTGGTGGCGGGTATTGTCGGCAATGCCGGTATGGCATCGGTCATGGCTGCTGTCAGAGCGGGAAAGACACTGCTGCTGGCCAATAAAGAATCGATTGTCACCGCCGGCGCGCTGGTGATGCCGCTGGCCGAAAAAACCGGTGCCAAAATTATCCCCCTGGACAGCGAGCATAATGCCATTTATCAATGTTTACCGGACAACTACCGGGTTGGACAAAAACCGCCATCTGTGGCCCATCTGACCTTAACCGCATCCGGTGGTCCCTTTTGGAACACGCCGTTAGCAGATTTCGAGCAAATCACACCTGCACAAGCTGTGGCGCATCCCCAATGGGATATGGGCGCCAAAATTTCGGTTGATTCCGCGACTCTGATGAACAAAGGACTGGAAGTGATTGAGGCACATTGGTTATTTAATATGCCGGTGACAGATATTCGTGTCGCCATTCACCCGCAGAGTATTATTCATTCTATGGTGAACTATAAAGATGGTTCAATTTTGGCGCAATTGGGCACGCCGGATATGCAAATACCCATTTCACATGGTTTGGGTCTGGGACAACGTTTAAGTAATAAGGCGGCGTTATTAGATATCACCACTGTCGGTGAGTTGCAGTTTTATCCTGCTGATGATAAAAAATTCCCGAATTTGAATTTAGCCAGGCAAGCCATTGAAATGGGCGGCACGTCTCCGGCTGTATTGAATGCCGCCAATGAAGTGGCGGTGGCGGCTTTTTTAAATGATGGAATTCCCTTTACGAAAATTTCCGATATCAATGATAGAATGCTCAATTCCATTCATGTAGAAGAGATTGAATCTGTGTCGCAGCTCATTGAATTAGATCAATTGATCCGCCAGCAAACAACCGAATTAATTCATCGTTTACAATAATATCATGATGACGGTATTAACAAGCATATTTTGGCTGATTATCACACTGGGCGTTTTGGTGACCTTTCATGAATGGGGCCATTTTTTAATGGCGCGCTTATTTGGGGTCAAAGTGTTACGTTTTAGCGTGGGTTTTGGTAAACCTTTTTGGTCACGGTATGACCGCCATGGAACTGAAATCGCTGTGGCGCCGATTCCTCTGGGCGGTTATGTGAAACTGTTGGATAAACGAGATTGCGAAATCAGTGAAGCGGATAAAGACCAGGTATATAACGACAAACCGACCTGGCAAAAATTCCTGATTATGTTTGCCGGCCCGGCATTTAACTTTATACTGGCTTTTGTCCTTTACTGGATGATGTTTGTGGTGGGTAAACCGGAAATTAAACCGACTCTGGGGGAACCTGTTAAGCTAATGGCTGAAGCCGGATTTTCGGCTAAGGATCAACTCATTGAAGTCGATGGTGAGCCGGTTAATACCTGGTCAGATGTGTCCATGTATTTAATCACCGCCGGATTGGACCACAGAGACATTAAAGTCACGGTCAAAACAGCACAAGGCAGTCAGCAGGAAAAAACCCTGGCCTTATCAAAACTGCCTGATGGTATTAAAGAATCCAAAATGATGGCGGCCATTGGTTTGCAGCCCTGGCGAATGCCAATACCGGCGATTATGGGTGATATTTCTCCTGAATTACCAGCGGCCAAAGCAGGTTTGCAGCCGGGTGATGAAATTATTGCCATGAATGATGAAACGGTGGATGACTGGTATGACTTAAGTAAAAAAATAGGCCGTGCATCACCACCTATTAAGTTGACTTTTATGCGTGATGGTCATGAAAATAAGCTTGTTATTCCCGAATTTGCAAAAGACCCGGACAACCCCAAACGCCAGGTGATTGGCATTCGGCCGATACAACCTGATAATAACACCACAGATTATGCCAGAAGCTTATATTATGAATTGTCCTATGGGCCTATTCAGGCAATGCCCATGGCCTGGCAAGAAATGCTGAAAATAACTGGTAAATCCCTGGAGATGATAGGTAAACTGTTGGTCGGAAAAGCCTCATTGGAAAATTTATCCGGTCCGATTACCATCGCCCAGGTGGCCAATGACTCAGCAGCCAGAGGGGTTTCATGGTATTTGTCCTTTTTGGCGTTAATTAGTCTGAGTTTGGGGATCATCAACCTTCTGCCGGTGCCAATGCTTGATGGTGGGCAGATTTTGTTTTTGTTGTTCGAAAAAGTTAAAGGAGCGCCTTTAAGCGAACAATTTGAAATTCGGGCGCAAATGCTGGGCATGTTAATGTTGGTTGGCCTGATGAGTTTGGCGATTTATAACGATATTTTAAGAACATTATCCTAAAAAACTGTATTTTATGAAAAAAATAATTTTACTTTTGTTATGGCTGGTAACATCCGGTGTCTCTGCTTTTGAACCTTTTGTGGTTGAGGATATCCGTATTATCGGTGCTGACCGAATCTCACAGGGAACCATCTTTTCACACTTGCCCATGGAGCGAGGTGATGAAATAGACGCCCAAATGGTCAGAAATGGTATTCAAAGTTTATTTTCCACCGGTTATTTTGATGACATTAAGATGGCTAAAGATAATCAGGTTTTGATTATCACGGTCAAAGAGCGGCCGGCCATTGCCACCATCAGTATAACGGGTAATAAAAGTATTAAAACCGAAGAACTGTTAGCAGGATTAGAAAATATCGGACTGGCGGAAGGTGAAGTTTTTAATGAGTTGGAACTTGAGCGGGTTAAAAATGAACTGGTGCAGCAATTTTTCTCACGGGGTAAATACAATGTTGATGTTGATACCCGATACAAAAACCTTGATCGAAACCGGGTGATGATTACCATTGAAATTGACGAGGGCAAATCAGCTAAAATCAGGCACATTAAAATTGTCGGTAACACCATATACAGCGATGAGGAACTGATTGACGGTTTTGAATCGGATACCAGTAACTGGCTTTCCTGGTATTCTCAGGATGACCAATATTCAAAAGAAAAATTAAATGGTGACCTGGAAAAACTAAAATCCTATTATATGGACCGAGGCTATGTGAATACTGAAATTGAATCAGTGCAAGTCACCATTAGTCCGGATAAAAAAGATATTTATATCACCATCAATATCCAGGAAGGTGATCAGTACACCTTTGGTGAGCAAAAATTAACCGGTGAACTGGTGTATGATAAAGAAATTATGGAAAATTACCTGTTTACCCAAGAAGGCAACACCTTCGCTCAAAATCTTATAGAAGTGACGGTTAATTCCTTTAAAGGTGTTCTATCAAATCGCGGTTATGCCTTTGCCGAAGTGGAGCCGGTGACACAAATTAACGAAGATGACAAAACCGTGGATTTGACCTATTTTGTCAAACCTGGAAAGCGAGTTTATGTCAGACGCATTAATTTCATTGGTAACACCAAAACAAAAGATGAGGTGTTACGGCGTGAAATGCGACAGTTTGAAGGCGCCTGGTTTTCTCAGGCCCTGGTGGATCGTTCAAAATTAAGGTTGCAACAAAAACCCTATATTGAAGAAATCGAAATTGAAACGCCTCGTGTGCCCGGCAGTGAAGACCAGGTGGATGTTAATGTCAAGATTAAAGAAAGAAATTCAGGACAGTTTCAGTTTGGTTTGGGCTACTCACAAGTCAGTGGTTTGAATCTTTCAGGTAGTGTGTCATTGGCTAACTTTTTAGGCAGTGGTAACTCCGTGTCTGTGGCTGTTAATACCAGTGATTATTACAATCGAATAAACCTGTATTATGAGAATCCCTACTTCACAGATGATGGTATTTCTTTGGGTTATAGCTTGAACTTTACCGATATTGATCAGGGTGAAGCCAATATTGCGCAATATAACTCAACCAATGGTAGCCTGGGGGTGAATATGTCATTTCCTTTAACTGAATATGACCGCTTATATACCTCACTGGCCTATGAGCGGGTCTCGTTACGCGCCACTCAAGGACGAACTGCAGACGCCATTGTGGATGAATTACTGGATTTAGGTGGATATGCTTATTTTTGTTTACCCTCTGCACGACCGGATGACGATGCTGATTTGCCGCGGTTAACCAATCAGTGCTTTCCAGATGGTGTCATTCCACCGGCCACCGGAGAAGAAGGGGAAACAATATTTACCCCGTTTCAATACCGGCGAGCCTTTACCCTGTACAAAACAACGGCGCGTTGGGCACGTGACAGCCGGAATCGGTTTTTCAACCCAACGCGTGGTGCTTACCACTCCATTGGTTTTGAGGCCAGTTTACCCAGCAGTACCGCTGAATTTTACAAAATTAACTTAAAAGAAAATATTCTGTTCCCGTTAACCGATAAATTAACCCTATCTCTCCGGGGTGAAATTGGCTATGGTGAGGGTTATGGTGACACCAACAGTTTACCGTTTTTTGAACATTTCTTTGCCGGTGGTGTAAACTCAGTACGGGGATATGATGATAATACGCTGGGCCCCAAGTCTTTAGTGGGTGAAGTTCCCGGAACCTATGATCACTTACCGTTAACATCCAGACCCGGTGATCCGGTGGGTGGTCAGTTTAAGGTGATTGGTTCAGCGGAAGTGGTGTTCCCGACACCTTTTGCCAAAGATTCCAACACTGCACGTCTGGCCTGGTTTTTAGATGCCGGTAATGTGTTTGATTCATATGACGATTTTGAAGCCAGGGAATTGCGGCTTTCTACCGGACTGGCTTTAAAATGGCAGGCACCGGTGGGACCGATTGTGATCAGTTACGCTTATCCGTTTAATTCAGATAAATATGATCGCAAGGAACGTCTACAGTTTACCTTTGGTAATACCTTCTAAGTCATGAAACAGGTGAGTTCACAATTTATTCTGCTGATATGTCTGATGACGATGGTTCATACAGGAGCGCGTGCTGCTGATAAAATCGGCTACGTTGATATGAACATTTTGATTAATAACTCGCCGCAAATTCTGGATGCCAATCAATCGCTAACCCGTGAATTTGAAGCTCAAAATAACGAAATTTCTCAGCAGGAAGCAGATTTACAAATCTTAGAAGACAGTATTCGTCAAGAGGGGAATTTCATGACCCCGGACGAATTGGCGAAACTACAGGAACGGGCGCGCATTCTGGAACGACAGGTCAGGCGGGCTAAAGAAGATTTAAAAGACGCCATCACCATTCGCAACTCACAATTAGTGGATGAAGTGCAAAACGAAATTAAGCGGGTGGTGGCCGATTATGCCAAAGCCAATGATTATGATGTGATTTTAATCAGCGCCATTTTGTATGCCAACGAACAGATTGATATCACCGATGAAATTCTGGCACAGTTACGTCAGGAATATAATAACAATCCCCGTCCGTAGGTATTCTCATGACCACTTTGTCACAATTGGCATCTCATTTTGATTTGGCTTACGAGGGCGATGGAGAGATTGAATTAAACCAAGTGGCCACTTTATCTGGGGCGCAAACAGGTGACATCAGTTTTTTAAGCAACCGGGCGTATCTTGGGGATTTAAAAGAAACGGCCGCTTCTGCGGTGATTGTCTCCAGTGACTTCGTTGATGACTATACGGGTAATAAATTAATCAGTGACCAGCCCTATGTCACCTTTGCCAAGGTGGCTGAGTTTTTTGCCCCTAAGCACACACAACAATCAGGTATCCATCCAAAAGCCCACATTGATGCCACCGCTGAACTGGCCGATGATGTGAGCGTCGGTGCGTTTACCGTAATTGGTGCAGATGTGGTTATCGCTGAGGGTGCACACATAGGTGATCGTGTCACGATTGGACCGGGGTGTACCATAGGCAAGGACAGTGTCATTAAATCCGGTGTGGTGATCGAACATGATTGCCAACTGGGTCAGCGGGTAACTCTACATCCCGGTGTCGTGATTGGTGCCGATGGGTTTGGTTTGGCACGGGATCATGACCGGTGGTTAAAAATCCCCCAAACAGGCCGTGTTATTATCGGTCATGACTGCAGTGTTGGCGCCAACACCACCATAGACCGCGGTGCCATTGAAGACACGGTGCTGGCAGATGATGTCCATTTGGATAACCAAATTCAAATCGGCCATAATGTACGCATTGGTGCCCACACCGTGATTGCCGGTTGTGCCGCGGTGGCCGGATCAGCCCACATTGGGGCTAATTGCCTGATCGGCGGTGGCGCCGGCGTGGTGGGTCATATTTCGGTGTGCGACGGGGTCACCATTCAGGCCATGGCTTTGGTGACAAAAAGTATTAACAAGCCCGGTGTTTATGGCTCTGTGGCACCATTGCAGGAAAACAGCCAATGGCGCAAAACGGCGGTCAGAATTAAACAATTGGATGATCTGGCCAGGCGACTTAAAAAAATAGAGAGAACAACAGATGACTGAAGAACAATCAAGCCCCAAAACAATCGATGTCGAGCACATTATGGATTTAATTCCGCACCGTTATCCTTTTCTATTGGTTGATCGTGTATTGGATTATCAGGCCGGCGAATGGATTAAAGCCATTAAAAACGTCAGTTTTAATGAACCGCAATTTACCGGCCATTTTCCCGGGCATCCGGTGATGCCCGGAGTTATGGTGATTGAAGCCATGGCCCAGGCTTCCGGTGTATTAACCCAGCTGAGTCGATCGGGGCGCAGTGACGATGCCTTGTTTTATCTGGTTAAAGTAGATAAAGCCAAGTTCAGCCGGGTGGTGGTGCCGGGTGATCAGCTTATGTTTGAATGTCATATTAAAAAAGTGATTAAAAACATGACTTTATATCATTGCAAAGCCACGGTTGATGGTCAGCCGGTGGCCAAAGCCGATTTACTGTGCGCAGAGAAATCAAAATGATTCACCCGACTGCCCTGATTGATGACAGTGCCGAACTGGCTGATGACGTCATTATCGGTCCTTATTGTGTCATTGGTGCTGATGTTAAAATTGCCAAAGGTTGTGAACTTAAATCTCATGTGGTGATTGGTCCGTACACAGAACTGGGTGAACACAATGTTATTTACCCCTTTGCCTGTTTAGGTGAAGCGCCACAGGATAAAAAATTCAGTGATGAGAAAACGTACCTAAAAATTGGTGATAATAACACCATCCGGGAATACGTTACTATGAACCGGGGCACTGTTGATGACCGTAAAGTGACTGAGGTTGGGGATGACAACTGGATTATGGCCTATGTCCATATTGCCCATGATTGCGTGGTGGGCGATCACACCATTATGGCTAACGGCACAACCCTGGCAGGTCATGTGCATGTCGGTGATTATGTGATTTTAGGCGGTTTTACCAAAGTCCACCAATTCTGCCGTATCGGTGCCCATGCCTTTACCGCCATGGACACGGCAATGCAAAAAGATGTGCCACCCTTTGTTATGGCTCATGGCAGTCCGGCTAAACCCCGGGCGATTAATTTCGAGGGTTTAAAGCGACGGGGGTTTTCAAAAGAGCGCATCCGAGCCATTAAAAAAGCCTACAAATCTATTTATCAATCAGAACTTAACTTAACCGATGCTCTGGTTTTGATGGAAGACTTAATGGTTGATTATGAGGATGTGGGTATGATGGTTGATTTCATCAAGGCATCCAAACGCAGTATTATTCGCTGATGTCTTCAAACAGTAAGACAATTGCAGTGGTGGCCGGTGAAGCTTCCGGTGAATTACTGGCTGTTGATTTAATTCAGCAGTTAAAGACTTTACAGCCGGATGTACGAATTTTAGTGGTCGGTGGCGATTGCTTCAAAGAATTGGATGTTGAAATACTGGCTGATAATGCGATCTTTCAGGTGATGGGTCTGGTTGAAATTTTGTCTGATTTACCGGCTTTATGGAAAGCAAAAAACCAGCTGGTTAAATCCTTATTGAATCAAGACATTGATTTGTATATCGGCATTGATTCACCTGAGCTTAATTTTTCGATTGCCAAAAAACTTCACAATAAAGGTATACCTGTGATGCATTATGTCAGCCCGTCAGTGTGGGCCTGGCGGCCAAAACGGGTACATAAAATGGGCCGATTTATTGATTATTTACTGACCCTGTTCCCCTTTGAACCGGTGCTTTATGATGAAACCAATATCAAAACCCGTTTTGTGGGTCACCCCCTGGCACAGCAAATACCTGTTGACGTGGAAAAAAGCCAGCAGAAAGTGAGCATAGAATTAAACCCTGATGCCTTTACCCTGGCCTTGATGCCCGGTAGTCGTCGCCGGGAAATTGAGACACTGATGCCTATTTTTGCAGCTGCAGCACAGCAAATGGCCGAGCCGGACTGGCAGATTGTCAGCAGTGCAGTGAGTTCTGAAAAACAGCAATTGGCTGAAGACATCGCCGATGAACATGGCGTCAATATTCAGTGGTTTGAAGACAGTCAGGCGACCTTGAAAGCCGCTGATTTCGCTCTGGTGGGTTCCGGAACAGTGGCTTTAGAGTCGATGCTATGCAAAACACCGATGGTGGTGGCTTATAAAATTGCCGCCATGAGTTATCATATTGTGCGTTTATTTAAATTAATGCAATTACCTTATTATTCATTACCCAATGTTTTATATGGTGGCTTTTTGGTACCTGAAGTGATGCAAACTGATTTAACCGTTGAACAACTGGTGTTAACCGGCCAGCAAGCCATTCAAAGCCAGCAGCGGCAAGCGGTGGCGCTGGAATTCAGACACTTGCACCAGCAATTGTTACCACCGGCCAATGAAGAAGCAGGTCGGGTGGTTGCCGATATCCTGGGTGGTTTATGATAGCGGGCGTGGATGAAGCGGGCCGAGGCCCCCTGGCAGGACCGGTGACAGTGGCTGCGGTAATTTTAAAAACCACACCAGCGGGATTAAATGATTCAAAAAAACTCAGTGAACAAAAACGATTAAGCCTGTTGCCACTTATTAAATCATCCGCACTGGCCTGGTCGGTGGTGCATGTGACACCGGAAGAGATCGATGCCAGAAATATTTTGCAGGCGACCTTGTGGGGCATGCAACAGGCGGTGCAGCGACTAACCACACAACCGCTTGAAGTGCTGGTGGATGGTAATCAGGTTCCGAACATAAAACTGCCCTGCCGGGCCATTGTCGGAGGCGACGGTCTGGAAGCCTGTATTTCGGCGGCTTCAATCTTAGCTAAATGCCATCGTGATGCCTTAATGGAAGAGGCCCATCAGCAGTTTCCAAACTATGGTTTTAATCAACATAAAGGTTATCCCACCAAGGCGCATATGGCAGCATTAAAACAGCATGGCCCCTGTCATATTCACCGACGCAGTTTTGCGCCAGTGCGCGCTGCTGAGCAACAGAGGTTGTTTGTATGAGTGATACACACTTTGTTCATCTGAATGTCCACAGTGAATACGCCATAACAGATTCAACCATTCGCATACCTCAGTTAGTTGAAACAGTGCGGGAGATGGGCATGTCAGCGGTGGCGCTGACTGACACCAATAACTTATTTGCTGCACTTAAATTTTATCAGGCTGCTAAATCCGCCGGTATTAAACCGATATTTGGTGCTGATGTGACGGTGCTTGATCCGACACTTGATGTGGGTATCTTTGAAATCACATTATTGTGCCAGAACCGCGCTGGTTATTTGAATCTGAGCCGCATCATTTCCCAATCCCAACGGCAAAGTGATGATCGCGGTCAGGTCTATGTGGAAAAATCATTTTTACAGCAGCATGCAGCGGGATTGATTGTATTAGCCGATTCAATGGTCAGTGATTTTGGCCAACTCATTCAACAACGACAATTAGAAGCCGCCTTAGATATTATGCTGGACTGGCGTTCAGTTTTTGGCGACCGGTTTTATGTGGCGCTGGCGAACATTGGCAGAAACCATGAACAAAACTGTCATGATGCGGCTTTGTATATGGCGGCCCACCAGCGGATTCCGCTGGTGGCCACCGGACGATGTCGGTTTTTACATCCCGATGACTTTGAAGCCCATGAAGCACGGGTGTGCATCAACAGTGGTCATATCGTCGCAGACAAAAACCGACCGCATAATTACACCGAACAGCAATATGTAAAAACACCCGAGCAAATGGCACAACTGTTTGCCGATCATCCCAGTCTGTTGGAAAACACCCATTACATAGCACAACGTTGTAATTTTGATTTTGACAGTAAAGACTATTATCTGCCGGATTTCCCGATTCCTGAAGGCGAAACCATTGACAGTTATTTCGCCCAATTATGTCGTTCGCAGTTGGCTGAATTTTTACAGTCTGACCTGCGTGATCCCGATTACAGTGACGAGGCATATAAGGATCGCCTTGAACTGGAAATTAAAGTTATTCTCGACATGGGATTTCCGGGCTATTTCCTGATTGTATCGGACTTTATTCGCTGGTCAAAAGACAACCGCATTCCGGTTGGACCCGGACGGGGCTCGGGTGCCGGTTCTCTGGTCGCTTATATGCTGAAGATTACCGCCTTAGACCCGCTCACCTATGAATTGCTGTTCGAACGGTTTTTAAATCCTGAACGAATTTCCATGCCCGACTTTGATGTCGATTTTTGCATGGACCGACGGGATGAGGTGATTGCCTATGTGGCCGATAAATATGGCCATGAAAAAGTCAGCCAGATTATTACCTTTGGTTCCATGAATGCCAAAGCGGTGGTGCGAGATGCCGGTCGGGTGCTGGGCTATCCTTATCCGGTAACCGATGGCATTGCCAAGTTAATTCCCAATGATTTGGGTATGACCCTGAGCAAAGCCATGACGGCTGCGCCGGACTTGAAGGCCTTGTATGAGGATGACGATGAAGCCAGAGAAATCATTGATTTATCCTATAAATTAGAAGGTCTGAAACGTAATGTCGGTAAACACGCCGGCGGCGTGGTTATTGCGCCCAGTGCCATCAGTGATTTTTGCCCGATTTATATTGAGCAACAATCCCAAAGCGTGGTCAGTCAGTTTGATAAGGACGATGTGGAAAGTATCGGGCTGGTTAAATTTGACTTTCTGGGGTTACGGACACTCACCATTATTGACTGGGCGGTGCAGGCCATAGTTGCTGATACCGGCAAACCACTGGATATTGAAAAAATACCGCTGAATGACAAAAAAACATTTCAGTTAATGCGCACCGGTAACACCACCTCTGTGTTCCAGTTGGAATCACCGGGTATGCAATCTCTGATTGGTCGTCTGAAACCCGATGACTTTGAAGACATCATTGCCCTGGTGGCTTTATACCGACCGGGTCCGTTGGATTCAGGCATGGTTGACACTTTTGTAAAATGTAAGCATGGGCTGGAAAAGCCCAATTATATGCACGAAGATCTCGCCGAAATCTTAGAGCCCACTTATGGTGTGATTTTGTATCAGGAGCAGGTGATGCAAATTGCCCAGGTACTGGCCGGTTTTACCCTGGGTGGTGCCGATATTCTGCGTAAAGCCATGGGTAAAAAAATCCACGAAGTGATGGAGCAACAAAAACAGGTTTTTATCGATGGCGCCGTTGAACGCGGGGTTGATGAAGCCCTGGCAGCGCATATTTTCTCGCAGATTGAGACCTTCGCCGGTTACGGGTTTAATAAATCACACTCGGCGGCATATGCGCTGGTGGCCTATCAGACCGCCTATCTAAAAGCCCATTACCCGGTGCATTTTATGGCAGCGGTGTTGTCAGCAGATCTTAATAATACCGATAAAATTGCCAAGCAACTGTATGATATACGTGCCATGGGCATTCAGGTTAATCAGCCTGATGTGAACCGCTCGTTTTACCGATTTAAAGCCATTGACGGTGCCATCCAATATGGAATGGGCGCAATTAAAGGCGTGGGTGAGGGCGCCATTGAAGATATTGTCCTGGCCCGTGAACTCGATGGTGAGTTTACCTCATTCAGTAATTTATGCGGTCGCGTTAATTTAAGCAAGGTCAATAAACGCAGTTTAGAGGCCTTGATAAAGGCCGGTGCGTTTGATCAGCTGCACGAAAACCGCAGTCAGTTATTGGCCGGTATGGAGCAGGTGCTAAAAGCGTCAGAACAACAAAATAAAGATAAACAAGCGGGGCAGTTTGATTTGTTTGGCGGTGGTCAGGACAACACCGCCTATGCTGAGATTAAGTTACCGCCGGCACAAAAAGAAAACGCTTTAGAGCGGTTTCTGGCTGAAAAATCAGTGCTGGGTTTTTTCCTGAGTGGTCATCCGATGGATGAAATCCGAGAATGTCTGCAACATGTGTTAAGTTTTCCTCTGGATCATTTTCACCAGATGAAAATCAACAGCGAAAAACCTCGCGATTTTCGGATTTTGGGTATGGTCGCCGGTGTACGACCGGGTTTTAATCAAAAAATGAAACTACTGTTGAACGACCACAGCGGTGACTTTGATTTCACCTTATCGCCACAGTTGTATGCCGAGTACGAAGAACACCTGGCACAACATGAGGTTTTAATGGTCAGCGGTGAAGCCGGCCTGAAAACATTTAAAGGACGCAATGGTGAAGGTGATAATGAAATCTTTGTGGTACAAGTCAAAGAACTGCTGACACTGGATCAGGCCCTGGCAATGTATTGCAACCATATTTGCCTGGTGTCTTTCAAAAACAGCCATCAGCTGGCCGGTGACCTGGCCCATTTGTGTAAACAGTTTGGACCCGGTAAAACCAGACTCTATGTTCATTACCGTAATCAAGATAAACTAACCAACCTCGAAATCGGTGAGCAATTCGGCGTGCGCATTAACAAGCAGTTTATTGAGCAGGCTTTAAATCTACCTTCGATACAAAAAGTACTGGCTAAAAAATAGTTATTCTTGGTTGGCAGCTAACACGTCTTGCTGACGGTGATAACTCATACCCGCATCATCAATAGTGACTTCAAAAACCATATTTTTACCCAGTCGTTTAACCAGGTGTTTAATATTCAATTCTTGAGGTCTGGTTGTTTTATCACCGTAGTCAATGCGAATCGTTGGATTGGATTTGAGAATAGCGATGGGGATGTCCTCTGTCATCTGGGCATCGATTTGGACTGTGTACTTTTGTTTGTCGTGCTTAACGTGGACCTGAATATTATCCTGTTGACCAATGTAACTGATGTGCAGCGTAATTTTTGGCTGGCTGAAACGATAGGCGTGTTGACCCAGCCACCAGACCACGCCGGCATGGGGAATCCAACGAGCCATAATATCCACCCCAAAAGTCCTGATAAAAAGCATGAATAAAGCAAATAAGAAAGCCGCAAATGAAAACAGCAACAGTAAGCCTCGCAACAGATCGGTGAAACTGAATTTATCCGGTGTGGCATCGGGAATATAGACCCACAGCAACACCCAAAATAAAGCCACCAGGATAAAAAAGGACACAGATTTTCTGAACATAATTTAGTTTTTTTGGTTATGCGGGTGATGTTGGTAAAGTTGGGCGCTGTGCTGATTAAAGTCACTGTCAGCTGAAAGTCCCTGACTATGCTGTTTGATCAGTGCCGTTAATAAATCGATATGTAATGGACTGTTATTTAAAGCGGGAATATAGCTGTAGCTTTCACCACCGGCAGCCATAAAATAATCGCGGTTTTCCACCTGGATTTCCTCTAAGGTCTCTAAACAATCCGCCGCAAAGCCCGGGCAAACCACCTGAACCGATTTCGTGCCTTTGTCCGGTAAGGCTTTTAAAGTGGCATCGGTGTAAGGTTGCAGCCAGGGTTCACGACCAAAAATGGATTGAAAGGTAACCTGGTATTCATTGTCTTGTAAACCCAATCGTTCGGCCAGCAGCCGACCGGTTTTATGGCACTCGCAATGGTAAGGATCGCCGTTGTGCAAATAGCGTTGTGGTATGCCGTGAAAGGACATCAGTAGAAATTGTTTACCGTGTTGTTTTTGGTGTTCTAAAACACTGTGCGCCAGGGATTCAATGTATTGATTATGGTCATGGTAATGGCTGATAAAACGAATATCCGGTAACCAGCGACGACGTTGGTAAACATCACTGACGGCATCAAATATCGATGCCACCGTGGTCGCTGAGTATTGTGGATAAAGAGGCAAGACAATCACTGACTGCGCGCCTTGTTGTTGCAGGCTGTCGAGGCCTGCTTCGATACTCGGCTGACCATAGCGCATCGCCAGTTCAACCACATAATCATCGCCTAAGGCTTGCTGTAAAGCCTGATGCTGTAACTGACTGATGTGCATTAAGGGAGAGCCCGTGTTGTCACCCAGTTCATCCCAGATGCCGGCGTAGGCCTCGGCTGATTTTTTTGGCCGGATATTTAAAATAACGGCATTGAGTATAAACAGCCATAACCAGCGCGGTCCTTTAAATTCAACCACCCGCGGATCGGACAGAAAGGTTCTCAGGTAGGTTTTTAAGGCGGCTTTGGTGGGGGCTTGTGGGGTACCGAGATTGACCATAAGCACACCCATTTTTTTGGGTGCACCATGTTCATAGCGCGGACTTTTATATTCCATGATTCAATCGATGTTTAAAAAGCATCTATTGTAACGGTTAGACGCCAAAAAAGTGTCGATATTGACAAATCATTAACGCCAAATATCGATAATAGAGACCTCTGCATAAGTCGTGAATCATGTTAAAAAGTTTGAAAAGCTAAATTTCTGCGTTAGAAAACTAATCAATAGCCCTGCTATTACTCGCGTTTCCTGCCTTGAACTTTAGCTTTTCAATTCTTTTTTCCTAAGATCCAGACTTATGCAGAGGTCTCAATAAGTTGTTCTTGTTAAAATTTAAATCGTCGCCACATAGACTTTTATGATTAAAATTAAATATGGACTGTGGATGATCCTGTTTTTAAGCTTAACGGCTTGCCAGGAATCAACGCCACCTGATAACACACAAAAAACAACCACCGAAACAACCCAAGGTGATTATGTGATTATGGCTTTGGGTGATTCATTAACTGAGGGTTTAGGTGTTAGTGAAGACCAGAACTATCCCGCCATCTTGCAGCAGCAGTTACAAGAGGAAGGTTTTGATGATGTCAGGGTGGTGAATGCCGGTTTAAGCGGTGAAACCAGCACCGGACTGGTGAATCGCCTGAATTGGGTGATGCAATTAGAACCGGATTTAACGGTGTTAAATATTGGTGCCAATGATGCCATGCGGGGTCTGGATCTGGCACTGACCGAACAAAATATCCGCGCCATCATTAAAACGTTGCGCGAAAATGACAGTGATGTGATTCTCGCCGGGATGCAGATTTATGATAATCTGGGGCGCGAATATGTGACCGGTTTTAAAGACATGTATCCGCGCGTGGCCGAAGACTTAAACGTGCCGTTGATTCCATTCTTTTTACAAGGCATCGCCGGTCAGCCTGAATATAACCAACAAGACGGTATTCATCCCAATCCAGCGGGTTATCAGCACATTGTTAATAATAACATTTTGCCCGCTGTCTTAGATTATTTAGAAAATAACAAATCATGAATAAAACGCAATCCGCGGTTCTGCTGGCCGAACAATTAAGCAAATCTTTCCAAATCGAACATACCGGTATTTCGGTGATTAAAGACGTGTCTTTACAGGTCAAGGCCGGTGAATTTGTCGCCATTATGGGTAAATCCGGTTCCGGTAAATCCACCTTACTCAGTCTGTTAGCAGGGCTTGATTATCCGGATAGTGGCCGGGTGCTGTTAAACCAGGATGATTTAACGGCGCTGGATGAAGAACAGCTGGCCTTAAAGCGGCAACGGGATATGGGCTTTGTGTTTCAGTCATTTCATCTGATTCCGACTTTAACCGTGGCCGAAAATGTGGCCTTTCCTCTGCAGATTGCCGGTCAGTCTGATGATGCGCGGGTGGACGAATTATTGCAGGCGGTGGATTTAAATCACCGACGTGACAGTTTACCGCACCAGTTATCCGGCGGTGAAAAACAACGCACCGCGCTGGCACGAGCACTGGTGTCAAAACCCAGTATCGTTTTCGCTGATGAACCCACCGGTAATTTAGACCAGAAAAATGCCGCGCAAGTGATGGACTTACTGATTAATTTACAACAAAGCTTCGGCAGTGCTCTGGTGGTGGTCACCCATGATCAGGCCGTGGCGGATCGCGCTGATCGAGTGATTACGCTGGTGGACGGTCACACCTTATGAGTGCTGTGTTAAGCAAGAAAATGCTCAACAGAGCCTGGTTTGGCAATCCGGTTTATCCGCTGTTGTTTGGCTTAAGCTTGTGGATTTCGCTGGCCGCTTATTTGACTTTGGATTCTTTGCAACAGTCGGTGGATGATTACATCGACAGTAACCAATTAGCCATGGTCGGTGGTGATTTAATCATAACCACAAGACAAACCTGGCCGGATGACATAGAGCAAAAAGTCGCTGAATTACCCAAGTCTGATGTGGTTTATGATTATCAGTTTAATGCCATGCTGTACGGCAACGAGCAATCCATATTGGCGCGCATAAAAGCAGTCACGCCGAGCTATCCTCTTTACGGTGAAGCTTCTGTGGCATCCGGACAGGATTTGTGGCAGGCCGTACAACCCGGAATGGTGGCCGTTGAGGCTCAGGTGTTAAGTGGGTTAGATTTATCTGTGGGCGATCGTGTGCAACTGGGTGAGGCAACTTTTGTAATTGCTGATGAATTAACCGCTGAACCGGATCGGCCGCTCACCGCATTTGGATTTGGTGCACGGGTCCTGATGCATGCCGATGATTTACCCCAAACTGAACTGATGGGACAACGCAGTCGGGTTGGTTACCGTATTGAGATGGCATTATCGGCTGATCAGATTGAGCCATGGAAAAGCGAATTGAACAATTTAATCGGTGCGCAGGAAATTAATCTGCAAACCGCTGCAGAATCTGACACCGCCTTATCGAATGTCTCGGCCAATTTTCTGGTGTTTTTAAAACTGTTGGTGGTGGCGGTGGTGGTGCTATCCGGCGTTGGTTTGTTTAGTGTGATGAAGGCGTTTATCCGACGCCAGCAGAATAGTAATGCCATTCGCCGGGCATTGGGTGAGCAGATGCGGCCGATTAAACAGTCCTATTATCGGCTGTTTATACTTATGGCCGTATTGTCAGCAGCCGTCGCGTATGTCTTAAGTGTTTTATTTTTGTGGTTTTCTCAAGGCTATTTCAGTCAATTTCTACCCGCTGATATTGAGATTCATATCGCCTGGCAAAGTGTCCTTAAAATCACGGTGATTGCGGTGGCCATGACCTTATTGGTGAGTTATCAAAGCCTGCGTTTACTGGCCCTGGTGAAACCGGTGGCGGTATTACAGCAACAAAAGATTCCGCGTAACCGGCAAAGCCGCGCCTGGGGCTGGCTGGCAGCCGTGGTTTTAGCAGTATTCGCTTTAATGGTCATAGAACTGGATTCACTGTGGCGCGCCCTGCAGGTGACCGGTGGCTTAATCGGGGTGCTATTGGTTTTTTGGCTGTTAAGTCTGGCCTTACTCAAAGCCCTGAAGTGGCTGGTTAACCATCGCTGGATTAAACATTGGCTGAGCCGTTTGGCGATACAAAATGTGTTTCGTAAGGGCAATCATTCGGTGCTTTTTTTCACCACCTTATCGCTGGCGGTGATGGTGATGATGCTGGTGGCTTTATTAAACCACAGCATTGACCGACAACTGATCAGTACTTATCCCGAAGATGCCCCGAACATGTTCTTACTGGATGTGCAGTCTGACCAGCATATGCAGCTTAACGACATGATAGATGCACCGGTGACCTATTACCCGGTGGTGCGGGCACGGATTAAAACGGTTAATGGCGTTGGCGCCGAGGCGCTCAAAGAACAGCTGGGCACCTATGACGACATAACCCGGGTGTTTAATCTAAGCTATGCCGATAAACTCCTGGATACAGAATACCTTAAAACCGGCCGTGATAAACAACAATTATTCACTGACTGGGACGATGATTCGGTGGTGCCATTATCGATTCTGGCCAGTATCGCAGAATACCTGCAAGTGGATATCGGTGATGAGATTACCTTTAATATTCAGGGCATTGACCTCACCGGCCGCATCAGCAGTGTGCGTGCCCGCTATGAGCGCGGCCCGAATCCGTTCTTTTATTTTATTTTTCCGCCGGAGGTACTGGCCAAAGCCCCGCAAATTCAGTTTGCCACCACCCGGGTGGCCGATGATCGTGTGGTGGATTTACAAACCCAAATCGCCCAAACCTTTCCGGGCATCACCACCCTAGACGGTGCCGCCATTGCCCGGCAGATTAAATCCTTTGTCGGTCAGCTCAGTCAGTTGGTGACTTTATTCACCGGCTTGGCGGTAGTGGCTGGTTTTATGGTGCTGTTAACCTCGTTATTATCCACCTCCCAGGATCGCTTACAGGACAGCGCCTATTTCCGGTTATTGGGTATGCGCACACGTCATTTGTACGCCATTAATGTGATAGAAATGTCTGTGTTGGGGCTATTGGCCGGTTTAGTGGGTACATTACTGGCGGTTACTGTCAGTTACTTTATGATCACTGAATGGTTTAATTTACAATTTAGTTTACCGCTCAGTACGGTTTTATATGGTGGTTTACTGTTGTGGCTGGTGTTGGCAGGTATTGCGCTATTGTATGGGCGTATGGTCATTGGCCGGCAAGTGATGCAGCGAATTCGGCAAATGGTTTAATAAGCCAACAGCATCTTTTGCCGGTTTGCGGTAAAATAACGTCCTTTTTGAATCATGGGACAACAACAATGGGTTTTGGTCAAAACTTCACTTCATTAATGGCATTCAGCCGATATTCGGACGGACAATGGCAGACACCGGATATCCGGCCACTGACTGATTTTAACCTGACCCCGGCATCTCATGTTCTACATTATGCCAGTACCTGCTTTGAAGGATTAAAAGCTTATCGGTGGGCCGATGGCGGTATACGTCTGTTTCGATATCGCGATAATATCAAACGCCTGCGAGCCAGTGCCAAAGCCTTGTGTTTACCGATGCCCGATGAGACTATGCTGGATGATATGATTAAACAAGCGGTGTTGGCGGTTGATTCAGAAATTCCGGCCTTACCAAAATCACTGTATATCCGCCCAACCCTCATCGGTACAGAAGACAATATCGGCGCCGCCGGCAAAGCCTCCAAAGAAGCCTTTCTTTATATCATGACTTCACCGGTGGGGGATTATTTCAGTGGCGGTATTCGGCCGTTAAAATTATTGATTGATGAAGTCAATATGCGCTCCACACCGACCTTTGGACAGGTCAAAACCGGCGGTAATTATGCCGCTGCTTTATCATCAGTAATACGGGCTCGCGAACAATACGGCGCCGATCAGGTATTGTATTGTCCCCAGGGTAATGTCCAGGAAACCGGTGCCGCTAATTTCTTTGTTTTAAAAGACAAAAGCCTGATCACTAAAAAACTGGATGGTTCCATTTTGCCCGGCATTACCCGCGATTCAATTATCCAATTGGCTCACAACCAGGGTTATGAAATCATAGAGTGTGATTTTACTGTTACTGAACTCATCAACTGGCTACCCCAAAGTGAAGCCTTCCTGTCCGGCACAGCCGCGGTTATTTCTCCGGTCGGCCATTTAATACATAATAATAAGACACTGGCCGTAGGCGATGGTGAAATCGGCCGGCAAACGCTGGCGTTCCGGGAACAACTCACTGCCATCCAGCAAGGCAATCAGGTAGATAAGTTTGATTGGGTCACTCAAATTAACGAGCGATGTTAAAAATTTGTAAAAAATCATTTGAATAATGCTTAAATAATTGTACTATTGGTACAAGCGCCCAAAAATGCCTGTAAAAGCATTGGGCTTATTTAAAATATAATTTACAAGAGGACATTTCTATGACTGTTCAAGAAAAACCAACCAGTTCTTGGTCGTTTAGTCTGATTTTGTTAATGTTATTGCTTTTCGGCAGTGCGCAAGTCTGGGCGCAAGATGATGCCGATGATCAAGACCAAACAGAATCAGCTCAAGTTGATGAAAATGAAGAAGATGTGGAGGAACTGGCACCGGTTGTCAGCACCGGGTCACGTCTTTTACGTCAAACCTACGACAGTATTTCGCCGATGCAGGTAATTACGGCGGAAGAGTCCCGTGAAGTGGGGCAGATTGATGCCGGTGATATTATTCAAAATGCAAGTGCTTCCAGTGGTCAACAAATAGATTTGACTTTTTCGGGTTTCGTGCTTGATAACGGCCCAGGTGCAAGAACAGCCAGTTTCCGTGGCTTAGGTGCAAACCGTACTTTGGTGCTGGTCAATGGTCGCCGACTTGGTGGTTCCGGTGTTGAAGGTGCACCTTCATCTGCGGATTTAAATACCATTCCGGGTGGCTTGGTTCAGCAATACGATTTCTTGTTAGATGGTGCCTCGTCAATTTATGGTTCTGATGCTGTCGCCGGTGTAATTAATGCTGTGTTGCGAAAGGATTTTAATGGATGGGAGGTGGATTATAATACCACCGTACCTGAACAATCCGGCGGTGTTGAACAGCGATTAAACTTAACCTGGGGCAAAAACTTTGATCGAGGTTTCATCGGTTTTGGTGCTGAGGTTTATGATTTAGAAGAAGTTAAGTTCAAGGATCGAGAATGGACAAATAAATGTTATGAGCATTATGAAGTAACCGAAAGTGGTGAAATAAGGCAGCAAGATATTTATAATCTTGATTTCAATTTGCGAGATCATGGCAATTGCTTTTCAAATGCCACAGTAGGTCGATTACAATTTCCATTAGCCGGTTTCGGGTATTATACTGGTGATTCTAATGGTGGATGGCCCGGTTTTACAATAGCGGCTAACCCATTTGGTGGGCCTATGGATACCAATGGTGACGGTGTTGCTGACTTACCTAGTTATATTCCCTATTCTTTGTATGACCATCAAACCGGAACAAGTTTGTTTGCTGAGCTTAAAACACAAGCTGTAATGGCTTATGGTGAATATACGTTTGAAGGTGATAGTAATATTACACCGTTTTTTGAAGCAAGTTATACAAGAAGAGATTCATTCCAGGATTCTGGTCAACCACAGTTTTTCCCCTGGGTTCCTGCAAATAATCCATATAACTTATGTAATCCAAATGGTATAAACGGTGTAGATTGCGGATTAGCCTGGGATGATTTAATGAATAATCCAGGGTTTTCAAATCTAATTATAAATAATTTTGGATGTGATCCAAGCGCTGGAGGAAGTTGTGATCAAACTGTTGGTGCCATTGGACCACAAGATACTCGCCCAGTCATTGCAATTGATGGTGATCGTGACAAAACGAGTGCAACAGTTGAATTAACTCGCTTCATTGCCGGTGTTCGGGGTGATTTGCCCTTTATGAATTTTGGTAGTTTAGATAATTGGATGTTTGAAACATCATTGTCCTACCATGAATCTGACGGAACTGCTTCTCGACGTGGTATTCGAAATGATCACTTGATGTATTCTTTAAGCACTTCTCGGATTGACCCTGATACAGGAGAAGTAATCTGTGGTAATAATGATGGCTGTGTGCCAATTAACTTGTATGCACCTTCTTTATATGATCCAATCGTTAGTGACTTTTCAACACCTGAAGAGCGGGCTTATCTATTTGATTCTCGTGACTTCAGAACCAAAGTTAAGCAAACTATTTTTTCTGGTTTCACTTCTGGTTATCTGGCTGACTTACCAGCTGGTCCTTTAATGGGTGGTATTGGTTTTGAAATTCGTAAAGATGAAATCCAGTCTATTCCTGATGATGTCGCGCGTGAAGGATTGTTCTTTGGCTTCTTCGCTGATGGCGGTGCTTCGGGTTCTAAATTTACCCGTGAAGCATTTGCTGAGGTAGAAATTCCAGTGCTGGCCAATATGACCATGGCCGAAGAATTAACGGTTAACTTATCTGGTCGATACACTAAAGATGAATTTTTCCCAAGTGCCAATACCTATTCAGCCAAAGTCGGTTGGCGTCCGGTTTCTCAATTGTTAATCCGAGCCACTAAAGGAACCAGTTACCGTGCTCCAAACTTACGCGAAAACTTCCTGCGTGCGCAAACCGGATTTGTCAATGTATTTGACCCTTGTCATATCCCCGATGAAGCTTGGGATGCCATTAATGGTGAATATCTTCCAGATCAAGACCAAAGACGTCCTGAAGTGTTAGAAAACTGTCGTCAACAGGGGGTAGATCCAACAGCTCTTTATAATGACGGTTTTAATACATTTAGCACAGAAGTAGCTACCGGTGGTGTCACCGATATTACAGAAGAGGAATCTGATTCTTTAACCTATGGTTTTGCCTGGGATGTGCCTTTTGATGCATTCAATTTAACTTTGGGTGCGACTTATTACGAAATCGAAATTAATAACACCATTATTGAGCCTTCTGCTCAATTTATTGTTAATGATTGTTACAATGACCCGGAATATGATTCAGTATTTTGTGACCGAATTACCCGCGATGCGGACGGTGTTTTTGATATCATTGACTCAGGTTTTATTAATCGCGACAATTCAACTGTCCGTGGCGTTGATGTCAATGTTAATTACGATCAGGAATTCAATATATTTGATCGATCAGTTCGTTTGGGTGCAGATTTAGTTCTTACGCATACCAAAGAAAATTCAGATTTATTTACTGGTGAGGATGGTGATATTTCCTATGATGATGATGCGGGTGAATATGGTTACCCTGATTGGTCGGGAACTTTAAATTTACGCGCTGATGTGGGTAATTTCAGATTTGCCTGGCAAACACGCTATATTGGTGATGTGCATCATGACGTCGATACATTGAATGAATTCGATGATTACAATGGTGATATGTACACATGTGCCGGCCCCGATAATGGTGACGAGTTATGTAAATTTATCTGGGATATTGGTTCTTATACGAACCATACAGCATCAGTAACCTATGAAAATGATGCCTGGACCTTACGTTTTGGTGTGGTTAATGTATTTGATAAAAAACCACCTCAACTTGACTTGACAGCACCGGTTATTTTAGCCACCAATACACCTATTGGATATGGTTATGACTTAAACGGTCGCCGTTATTTCTTAAACGTAGGTTACCGTTTCTAAGTAGTGTTATTACTCAGCCAAAACAATATCGTTTTGGCTGAGTGTTGATTTAATTAAAAACCGACCGTTGGGTCGGTTTTTTTTGCTAAAATGTTAACAGACAATGATTCACAGGAATTAAATTATGAAAATATACCAATATGTTATTTTCTCCATCAGTCTCATCATAGGAGAGGGTGTGCATGCTGACAGCAAAAAGGAACCTTATCCATTAGAATATTTTGCGCTGAGGGATGTGATTAGTCAGGTCAATGTTTCACCGGATGGTAAACATTTGGCAATGATGAAAATTGCGACGAAAGAAGGCGATCCGGTATTAGAAATTTATGACACGGATGATTTGAGCAAAGATCCTTACAGGGTTAATGCAGATCCAATGGAAATTACCAGTTACTCCTGGATAGGCAATGATGACATTTTATTGAGCTTACGCCAAAAAGTACGCGATAAAATTGAAGGATTTAACCGGGGTGTTTATGAAGGTAAACTCGCTAAATTAGATTTAAGAAAAGAAAAAATCAAAGAATTTCGGGAAGTAAATGCACGTATTGAAAACTTGTTGCCTTTTGAACCTAATAAAGTTATTTTGTCCTTTAATGCCGATAGCGGTGCTAATTCAAAGGTATCTCGTCAGTTTAGACCGCGACAATATTATGAATTAAATTTAAAGAATGGTCGTAAAAAACTATTGATTAGTGGGAAAATAGCCATGGGTCGAATTGTTTTCGATGGTAGGGGCAATCCTAGAATTGGTTTTGGTTTTGATGTTAAAGAAGGTGATTCAGTTACATTTTATCGGGGCGTTAATGAAGATAAATGGCATGAAATTCATCGTCAAAGTGAAGATAGTTTTGAAAGCTTTCGGGTCGTTGGTATAGATCAGGCGGCTCCGGATTCTCTGTTTGTTTTAGCGCATAATGGTCGAGATAAGCAAGGATTATGGACTTACGATGCCCGTAAAAAGAAATTTGGTGAATTAATCTATGCCCGTAATGATGTAGACGTAACCGGACTTCGCGGTCATAGTGATGAATGGAATAAACCCGATGCGGTGGCTGCTGTCAGATATGCCACAGATAAACCACATTATGAGTATTTTGATGCTGATGAAGCCAAATTATATACTCAACTAGAAAAAAGCATTCCATTTGCTCACCATGTGCAAATTGCCAGTAGGTCTAAAAACAATGAAGCCATTATTGCCTATAACAGTGGGCCACAAGATCCGGGTACTTACTATTTATTAATGGATGGCAAGCTCAAAGAAATTGGCAGTAAACAACCATCCTTTGAGCATGACAGGTTGGCTGAAGTTAAATACATTAAATATAAAGCCCGTGACGGAAAAACCATCCCCGCTTATATAACCATTCCTAAAGGTGAAGCACCTTATCCCACCATTGTGATGCCACATGGCGGACCGTTTGTTCAGGAAGTGGTGGGTTATGATAAATGGGCGCAATTATTGGCCAGTCGGGGTTATTTGGTCCTTCAACCACAATACCGTGGTTCCCGTGGCTATGGTTTAGATTTCTATAAATCAGCTTTTATTGAGGGCGGTGAAGGCGGTAAAGCCATGCAGGATGACAAAGATGATGGTGTTAAACATTTAATTGAAGAGGGCTTGACTGATAAAGACCGTGTCGCTATGTTTGGGTGGTCTTATGGTGGTTATGCCGCTTTAATTGCTGCATCCAGAACACCTCAGTTATACCAATGTGTGGTGGCCGGCGCAGCCGTGACGGATAACATGCTGCAAGTTAATTTTTATCGGGATCGTATGCGTGGCGCCGGTAAAATTGAGCAAGAAAATATGTGGGTAGATAGCTTATCACCGATTGAAGAAGTTGATAAAGTTAACGTGCCTGTTTTGCTGATTCATGGTAGTGTTGATCAACGTGTACCACCACGTCATGCCAAAGAGTATTTAGAAGTGATAGAAAAAGCCGGTAAGCCCCATAAATATGTAGAGCTTGATGGAGCGGATCATTTTTACAGTACCTTGTTTTATCGCCATCAAATTAAATTCTTTGAAGCGATGATCGATTATCTTGAAAATGATTGTGGACCGGATGGTTTGTGATCGAATATAATAAAAAAACCCGCAATTCCGCGGGTTTTTTTGTGGATCAGTATTGTTCAAAATTTAAGGCATTAAAACCTGATCAATCACGTGTATGACACCATTGCTGGTTTTGATATCGGTTTTGGTGACAGTACTTTTACCGTCTAAAACGACTTTGCCATCTTTGACTTCAATGGCAATATCACTGCCTTCAACGGTTGTGGCAGAACTTAAATCAACGACTTGTTTGGCATAGACTTTTCCGGCCACCACGTGGTAGGTCAAAATGGCGGTTAATTTATCTTTGTTTTCCGGCTTTAATAAGCTTTCTACCGTACCTTCAGGTAATTTGGCAAAAGCCTCATCGGTCGGTGCAAACACAGTAAAAGGGCCATCGCCTTTCAGAGTATCGACTAAACCGGCCGCCTTGAGCGCGGTGGCTAAGGTGTTAAAGCTGCCGGCCGCCACCGCGGTATCGACAATGTCTTTTTTGTTGCTTTTATAGTTACCTCCGGCCACGGCCATGGTGGTCACTAAGGTCAGCGTCATTAAAGTTAATAAAGTTGTTTTTAATAATTTCATAATAAACCTCTGTAAGTTAGAAAATGAAATCGCATGTTGCGATGCTATTGTGAATTTTATCGAGCGGTTTGTGTCGTTTATGTGAGTGTCCGAGTTGTTTTTATTCACAGTTTTTTCACCAGAAAAATCACACAATATTTATTTTAAAGAAGCTCGTTGCGATGTTTATATCTTTACCACACCATCTAAAAACCATTAATGACACGGTTATGGGTGGTCAATCCAGAAGTGTCGTTCAATTGTGTGAACAAGGAATTAGGTTTCGCGGTGAAGTTTCACTGGCTAACAACGGTGGTTTTGCCTCTATGCGCAGCATCTGGCCCTGGCTAAATTCCCCCTTATCCATTCAAGAGGGTCATGCCATTAAAATTAATGTTAAGGGTGATGGTCAACGCTATCAGTTTAGATTGTTCACAGCTGATAATAATGACGGCACGGCGTATGTCTATAAATTCGAGACCACACCGGATCAAACGTGTACCATTGAAATGCCCTTAACGAGTTTTACAGCCAGATTTCGGGGTCAGCCTGCCGAAAAGCCCAAGCTTAATTTAAAGAATATTCTGGAATATGGTTTATTAATTGGTGATCAACAAGCAGGCCGTTTTGATTTGTTACTGGAGTCCTTGTCCATTATTGATTAAACATTAATTATTTTGGGTTTTTAAGATTCGGTTTGTATCGTGAATTTGTTTGTTTAATAAGGAATCGTTGATTTCAGGGAGACTGATGCACTGATTATGTAAACACACTGGTTTATAACCGGAGAATGGAGATTGCATGCAACTTGCTATGGTTCGTACCTTATATGTACAGTTATTATCTACTATGTCTTGAAGTTTATTAAGCTTTTCATTGCCTGATGTATTGGTAACCGGTGCCAGACCGCACATTGAATAATATTTAAAAAAGTGACAGTCCTGATCGACTAGGCATGTGAGTTCAGGTTGTTTTAAATAATCATTGATGTCATTTCTGGCCTGGGTGCACGCCTCATTATCTTTAATATGAACTTTATCCACAAAAACGATATCCGGTTCTTTGGCTTTGGCCTCAGTCCTAATGGTCTGATTGAATAATTGGAAGAACCATAGCATGCAAACTGCCACCGTCAGCATACTGACTATAAAAGATATTAAATACCGCATAGCTATATAGACATGGCTTAAACAGAAAAGTTAAAAAATAAATTGAACTTGATATTCCAAACGAAAAATTCTTTGCTTGCGTTACAATAGAGCAATCTTATAAAAACAAATTTTATGGACAAAGATAAAAAAGTTCAGCAAATTATTACCATTGAAGGGATTTATAATTTTATCGTTCTGATTTTAAAAACGGTGGTGGGTTTTGCCACCGGATCGCTGGCGATTTTAAGTGACGCGGTGCATTCGCTTACCGATGTCATGAACAATGTGGTGATCTGGATGGTGATGCGGGTCGCCAGTAAGCCGCCGGATTATGATCATCCCTACGGACATCGAAAATTTGAAACCATTGCTGTGTTTGCGCTGGCTTCTTTATTGGTGGTACTCGCGGTGGAACTCATTATTCGGGCTTTTAGCAGTGAGGCAGAAGTGCCCATTACTGAGCCATGGGCTTTGGGTCTGATGGCTGTGGTACTGACTTTGAACTTAACCATAACGCTGTGGGAGCGGTATTGGGCAAAAAAACTGGATTCAGATATTTTGATGGCCGATGCCCAGCATACGTTTGTGGATGTGTTAACCACAATAATGGTGATTGTCAGTTGGCAGTTATCGACTTTAGGCTGGTGGTGGATTGATAAACTGGCCGGTATAGGGGTGGCTGCCATGGTATTGTATTTTGCCTATGGTCTTTACCAAAAAGTATTTCCCATACTGGTGGATGGCTACGCCATCGATCCCGATGAACTAACCAAAGCGGTTGCAGAAGTGCCGGGGGTTTTAGAGGTGCGTCAGGTCAGATCGCGCTGGATTGGTTCTAAAAAGGCGGTGGACATGCGTATTGCTGTGGATGCTGACATGCCCACTGTTGAATCTCATGAATTAGCACATCAGGTGGAAGACCACATTTGTCAGCGCTTTAATATCGTCGATACTTCCATTCATGTGGAGCCTTACCTTAAAACCAAGAATAATCGCCCAAAATAATCACCCTAAATAATCATCAGGATTGATCACACTAAACCACCAGTAAATTCATCAACCGGGTTATGGGTGTATTCGCAAAATCAGCCCGATTGTCAATCAGTGATTCGATTTGTTGGACTTGCTTGGCTGATAAATGTTCACGGATGGCGGCAGAAAATTTATCCATTAACAAAGGAATGCCTTCTTCACGACGTCGGCGATGACCGACCGGGTAATCAACACTGATTTTATCTGTGTGAGAGCCGTCACTAAAAAATACCTGGACGCTGTTGCCGATGGCACGTTTATCCGGATCGAAATAGTCTTTGGTAAACTGTGGATTTTCTTTAACGGTCATTTTATTGCGCAAGGTGTCAATGATCGGTAATTCAGCGACATCGTCTTCGTAATCAGCAGCTGTTAATCGGCCGAAAGCCAATGGCACCGCCACCATATATTGCAAGCAATGATCGCGGTCAGCGGGATTATCCAGACGACCGGTTTTATCAATAATCCGGGCACCGGCCTCCTGGGTTTCGATTTCAATGCGTTCAATGTCATCTAAACGGTCTTTCACCTGATCGTGTAAGGTCATGGCACATTCCACCGCCGTTTGGGCATGGAATTCAGCCGGGTAAGAGATTTTAAACAGAATGTTTTCCATGACATAACTGCCGTATTCGCGCTGAAACTTAAACGGGTTACCGTTAAATAAGACATCATAAAAGCCCCAGGTTTTGGCTGATAAGGCAGATGGATAGCCCATTTCACCGGATTTCGCGATTAAAGCCAACTGAACGGCACGGCGACAGGCATCCCCCGCGGCCCAGGATTTTCTGGAGCCGGTATTGGGCGCATGGCGATATGTCCGTAAAGCACCCCCGTCAATCCAGGCATGAGTGACCGCATTCAGCATTTCATTCCGGTTACAACCAAGCATATGAGCGGCCACAGCGGTTGATGCAATGCGAACCAGCAGCACATGGTCCAGGCCGACCCGGTTAAAGGAATTTTCCAAGGCCAGACAGCCTTGAATTTCATGGGCTTTAACCATGGTGATTAAGACATCCTTAATGGTTAATGTTTGGCCATTATTTTGACGGGACAGGTAATCGGCCACCGCTAAAATGGCACCGAGATTATCCGATGGATGCCCCCATTCGGCCGCCAGCCAGGTGTCATTAAAATCCAGCCAGCGAATCAAAGCACCGATATTAAACGCGGCTTGTACCGGCTCCAGCTGATGTGATGTACCTGGGATTTTGGCACCCGTGTCTAAAGTCGCGCCAGGCACCACCGGACCTAAATGTTTCACACACTCAGGAAATTTCATCGCCAGTAAACCACAAGCGATACTGTCTAATAAACAGTAATGCGCTGTTTCAAGGGCTTCTTCTGATTCCACCGTATAATTAATGACATAATCAACAATATCGCTGATGGCTTGATCAAATTCGGGGCGCTCTGCTGCGCGGATGTCTGTGTTATTCATAATATGGACTCCATTTTATTCCATAATTAGTCTAAACCTTACGCCCTCAAAAGTAAAATGACTCAAAGCACGGCTCTTGTGACTGGCTGTTTAATGGCTAAACCGTTAAAATACAGCGTTTTTAAAATCCGGATTTAACAATGAATCAGACATACCGCAAAAATCTTCCTGGCACTGACGTAGACTTTTTCGATACCCGGGAGGCGGTGGAAGCGATTCAGCCGGGCGCTTACGACAAACTACCTTATACCTCTAAAGTCCTGGCGGAAAATCTGGTGCGCAAGTGCCCGCCGAAAGATTTACAGGCTTCGTTAACACAAATTATTGAACACCGTCGCGACCTGGATTTCCCCTGGTATCCTGCGCGGGTGGTGTGCCATGACATTCTCGGCCAAACGGCTTTTGTGGATTTGGCGGGTTTACGTGAAGCCATCGCTAAAAAAGGCGGTGATCCGAAGCAGGTTAATCCGGTGGTACCGACCCAGTTGATAGTGGATCATTCACTGGCGGTGGAACATGCTGGATTTGAAAAAGATGCTTTTGAAAAAAACCGCGCTGTTGAAGAACACCGCAACAAGGACCGATTCCATTTTATCAACTGGTGCAAAACCGCCTTTGAAAATGTCAACGTGGTGCCGCCGGGTAATGGCATTATGCATCAGATTAACTTAGAGCGGATGTCGCCAGTGATTCAGGCCCAAGACGGCGTGGCTTTTCCCGATACTTTGGTGGGCACCGACAGTCATACACCGATGGTGGATGCCCTGGGCGTCATTGCCGTTGGTGTGGGTGGTTTGGAAGCCGAAAGTGTGATGTTGGGTCGGCCTTCTTATATTCGGTTACCGGATATTGTCGGTGTCCATTTAACCGGCAAACCACAGGCCGGCATCACCAGTACCGATATTGTTCTGGCCATTACTGAATTTCTGCGCAATGAGCGCGTGGTCGGCGCTTATATCGAATTTTATGGCGAAGGGGCGGATAGTTTGACCCTTGGCGATCGCGCCACCATTTCTAATATGACGCCGGAATATGGCGCCACTGCTGCCATGTTTTATATCGACCGGCAGACCATTGATTACCTGACATTGACTGGTCGTGATGATGACCAGGTTAAACTGGTGGAACAATACGCCAAACAAACAGGATTATGGTCTGACGACATGAAACAGGCTGAGTACGAGCGGGTGCTGACGTTCGATTTGTCTTCAGTGGGCCGCAATATTGCCGGGCCTTCCAATCCACACGCCAAAGTCTCTGTCAATGATCTGGCGGAGAAGGGCATCACCGGTGATTATTCCGCCGAAGGTGATGAGATGCCTGACGGCGCCTGCATTATCGCTGCCATCACCAGTTGTACCAACACCAGTAACCCGCGCAATATGATTGCTGCCGGATTGATTGCTCGTAATGCCAATAAACTCGGGCTGCAAAGAAAGCCCTGGGTGAAAACATCACTGGCACCGGGTTCAAAAGCCGTGACTCTCTATTTGGAAGAATCCAAATTGTTGCCTGAATTGGAAAACCTCGGTTTTGGTGTGGTGGGCTATGCCTGTACCTCTTGTAATGGCATGAGTGGTGCATTGGATCCGAAAATCAAACAGGAAATTGAAGACCGTAATCTCTATTCAACCGCCGTGTTATCGGGCAATCGTAACTTTGATGGCCGTATTCATCCCCATGCAGACCAGGCCTTTCTGGCTTCACCGCCGTTGGTTGTGGCTTATGCCA
Source organism: uncultured Marinicella sp. (assembly GCA_947502925.1). Taxonomy (GTDB): domain Bacteria; phylum Pseudomonadota; class Gammaproteobacteria; order Xanthomonadales; family Marinicellaceae; genus Marinicella. Next base: position 77,377 of record CANNBS010000003.1, read on the forward strand.
TTGCCGGTTCGATTCGTTTTGATATCGAAAAAGACGCTTTAGGCTATGATCAAGAAGGCAACGCCATTACTTTAAAAGATATCTGGCCTGATGATGCTGAAATTGATGCGGTGATTAAACAAAGTGTGAAGCCTGAGCATTTCACGAAAGTCTATGAACCGATGTTTAACATCGAAGACATGATGCGCAAACACACCAAACCCCTATACGACTGGAACCCGAAATCCACGTATATTCAATGCCCGCCCTATTGGGAAGGGGCCTTAGCCGCCGAGCGGACCATGACCGGTATGCGACCTTTAGCAGTATTGGGTGATAATATCACCACCGATCATTTATCACCATCCAATGCCATTCAATTAGACAGTGCCGCCGGTGCTTATTTGGATAAAATGGGCTTGCCTGAAGAGGACTTTAATTCCTATGCAACCCACCGCGGCGATCATTTAACCGCCCAACGCGCCACGTTTGCCAACCCCAAACTACTGAATGAAATGGTGCGAGATGATAAGGGCGAAATTAAACAGGGTTCGCTGGCGCGTTTAGAACCAGAAGGCAAAGAAATGCGCATGTGGGAAACCATCGAAACTTATATGAAACGCCAGCAGCCATTGATTATTATCGCCGGTAAAGACTACGGTCAAGGCTCCTCCCGTGACTGGGCCGCTAAAGGCGTGCGACTGGCCGGTGTTGAGGTGATTGTGGCCGAAGGTTTCGAACGGATTCACCGCACCAATCTGATTGGTATGGGTGTTTTACCGTTACAATTTATTGATGGAGAGTCACGCAAAACCTACGATATCGACGGCAGTGAAACTTACGACGTTAAAGGTGATATTGAATCAGGCGCTGACATGACGGTCATAATGCACCGTAAAAATGGCGAGCAACTCGAAATCCCGGTTATTTGCCGATTAGACACCGCCGATGAAGTTGTTACGTATAACGAAGGCGGTATCCTGCAGCGTTTTGCCAATGATTTTATGCGGGATAAGGCAACAGCTTAAAAATATGATGTTAATAAAGCAAAAAGCCGTTATCGATAACTGCTTTTTGCTTTTTATTTTGGATTGAGCCTCAAAGAAAATAACAACAAATGTAACATTTGTACAACTGTTTAGTTTTGGATATAATTAAGGTTTAAAAAATAAATCTTTCCATTCATGCGATTATCCATCGAAATTACCCCTGAACAACATCAGCTATTGAAAGTGGCTGCAGCTTTACAAGGTGAATCCATCAAAGAATATGTATTAAAGCGAACATTGCCATCCTTACCTGATGAAGATGCCTTGCAAAAGCTTGAAACATTTTTAAAGCCAAGAATAGAGTCTGCACGGAAAGGAGATGTCACTTCCGATTCTGTGGATACTATTTTTGAAGATGTTTTAAAACAAGGCTGAATTTTGACTAAATATCTGATATCAAAAGACGCAAGAAATGATTTAAAAGAGATTGCTGAATATACACTTCATCATTGGGGCAGAGGAATTTTTAATGAATATCGAAGTGGTCTTAAAGAAAAATTTGTTGCCATTGCCAATGACGAAGTCACTAAGAAACCATTTTCCAGGCGAATGTCAGATGTTTTCGTTACTAAGTATCGATACCATTTCATTTTTTATATTTATAAAACCAATACGCTAATGATTATTGCAGTTATTCATGAGCAACGCGATATCATTAGACATTTAAGACAACGATTAGAATAAATACAAACCTAAACTTCTTTTTGTAATCAAGTCATAAGGACAAAATACAGTATGAACCACAAACCCCAAATCACAATCCCGGCCACTTATATGCGTGGTGGCACCTCTAAAGGCGTTTTTTTTAATCTCTCAGATTTGCCCGAAGCAGCTCAACAGCCGGGCGAAGCCCGTGATCGTTTATTGCTGCGCGTGATTGGCAGTCCCGATCCGTATGGCAAGCACACCGATGGCATGGGTGGTGCCACCTCCAGTACCAGTAAAACCGTGATTTTATCGAAAAGCAGTCAGCCGGATCATGATGTGGATTATTTATTTGGCCAGGTGGCCATTGATAAGCCTTTTTTGGATTGGAGCGGCAACTGTGGGAATTTAACGGCTGCAGTTGGGGCGTTTGCGATTAAATCCGGATTGGTTGATAAAGTGCCTGATAATGGTGTGGCTGTGGTGCGAATCTGGCAGGCGAATATTAAGCAGACGATTTTGGTGCATATTCCGATGACGGATGGTCAGGTCCAGGAAACCGGTGATTTTGAACTCGATGGTGTGACTTTTCCGGCGGCTGAAGTTAAAGTTGAATTTGTGAATCCGGTAGGAGATGCGGAATTATTTCCGACAGGAAATTTGGTGGATACGCTGGAAGTACCAGGTGTGGGGTCTTTTGAGGCCACCTTTATTAATGCCGGCATTCCAACCATATTTCTGAATGCCGAGGACATTAATTGCCGGGGCACTGAATTACAAGGTGATATTAATGGTGATCAGGACGCTTTGGCGATGTTTGAAACAATTCGTGCTCATGGCGCCGTGAAAATGGGTCTAATTCAAGACATCGCAGAAGCCGCCGATCGGCAGCACACACCGAAAGTGGCCTTTGTGGCGCCGCCGAAGAGTTACACCTCATCCAGTGGCAAATCGATTAGCGAAACTGATATTGATTTAAATGTCCGGGCTTTATCCATGGGGTTGTTGCATCATGCCATGATGGGCACGGCAGCTGTGGCGATTGCCACGGCTTCAGCTATTCCGGGCACCCTGGTGAATTTAGCCGCCGGTGGCGGTGATCGCACAGAAGTGCGTTTTGGTCATCCTTCGGGGACTTTAAAAGTCGGCGCTGAAGTGTCCAGGCAAGATGGTCAGTGGCAAGTCGATAAGGTCATTATGAGCCGCAGCGCGCGGATTCTCATGTCAGGTCAGGTGTATGTGCCTGATGTCATTGAATAATCTTTGAAATGGAAAATGAGTGGTGGGCACGACTGGGATTGAACCAGTGACCCCTTCGATGTCAACGAAGTGCTCTCCCGCTGAGCTACGCGCCCCACTGTCTGAAATGAATGCTTCTTTGATGAACTGAGGGCTCATCAAAGAAGCGGTATTCTATCGCAAGATGATTTAGGATGCGATAGATATTTTTTCTTTTTTACGCATCACTTCGATGTTAAATCCATCGCTTAATTTTAAGGTTGACAGGGCTTTGACCGCTTGCTTCGGTGTGGTCACTTGTTTGCCGTTAATAGACAAAATTACATCGCCTTCTGCCAGTGCCAGTTTATTATCGACATCGACATTGACGATTAATACGCCCTGGTCTGTGCCAAAATATGTTTTCAGACCCGGATTAACGGCAATGAACTGATGTTTGTCACCCAGCCAGTCCTGGAGTTTTTGGTGGCGCATGATAATGTGCGGTGTCATTAAGCCATCACCGTCCATGGTAATGATTTCATAGGAGCCGGAGGCTGTTGGTGGAATGGGTGGAATCGGGGGCAATACGGCATCACTTAATGTGCGTTTTTGGGGAATAATTTTTAATGTTTTAGTTTTGCCCTCACGAATGATTTTAAATTTAGATTGTTCGCCCGCTTTGGCTTGTTTGGTCAGGTTTTTTAGTTCAATACCGCCCTGGCTGGTTTTTTGACCGTCCACTTCAATAATCAGATCGCCTTCTTTTAAGCCGGCTTTTTCAGCACCACTTTCGGGAATGACGGTTATTACCTGCCAGCCTTTGTCTTCAACGGACGCCATAAAGCCGAAATAAGCACCTTCCATTTCAATATTAGTGAAGTAATTACGATCAATCTGAATAACCTGATGTTTCGCTTCTGGATCAACGTCAATATCATGCTTTTTCATGAGATCTTCAATCAGATCGTCAAGATCAACATCTTCACCGACGTGAATATTTTCCTTAATAACTTTAACTGAACCGTTATGGTCTTTTTTAAGGGTGATGTGTGCCATATCATCAATGACTTCAACATCAACATCATTAAAGTGTTTGACCCAGCTGTGATGGGGTGGTGTCGGAGCGGTTGGTGGCGTGGGTGCTTCGATATTGTGTTTTTCTAAAATATCGGCAATCACTTGATCGACATCGGTGTCATCGCTGACTTCAAAGGATTCTTCGATTTTAATTGGCTTGCCGTCTTTGTCCTGAATAATAATGACATGCCCCTGGCCGTCTTCAACTTTAGTCTTGATATCAAGGTGTTTATCTTGATTTGACCAGGCTGAGGTTGTGAGTAGAATTAAAGTTATCAAAATTAAATTTTTCATCATGGACTCCTGTGGTTAAATAAGTTGGATGGTGTGGTTTTTAGCGGCCAGACTTTGCAAAACGGTGCGTTTTGCGTTCAGTAAGGTTTGTCGCTGCTGTGAATTGTTGATCTGTTTTAACCGATCATTAATAACGGACAGCCATTGTTCCAGTTGCACCTGATTTTCTAACAGCGCTGAACCCGGCTGGCTTACCAGCGCCGTGGCCTCAGATTGCAGGTTCTGTTCAAGTACCCGGATTTGCTGTGTTAACTGATCCATGCCGGTCATTTTCGGGTTTTGATTATCTGTCGGCCCCGTTTGGTTCAGAAAAAGCAGGCTGATGGTTAATAACCCCAGCGTGGCGGCCAAAGCCCAGGGCATAATGTTTTTATTATCGTTAACGGGTTTGACCTGTTGATAAATCGCCCCAAAATCATCGGCAGGCGGGGTCATGGGTGCTTGTTGCTTAAGCCATTGGGTTAGATTAAAGGGTGTGTTCATAGCTGGTTCACCTGTTGGGGTTGTATGTTCAACGATTGCTTGAGTTGTTGTTTAGCACGGGCCAGGCGGGATTTTGAAAAGCTCTCTGTACGATTAAAGTAATCGCCAATTTCCCGGTGGGTCAATCCCTCGACTTCATACAGCCAAAGAATGCTGCGCATCATTGGTGAGAGGTTTTGTAAATAATGATTGGCATCGTGCCTATGGTCATATGTCAGGTTTTGAGGATTTGATAAATTGTTCCATGTATGTGAATCATCATCGACAAAGGCTTCAGGTGTTTTCTTTTTAATCATATCCAAAGCATGGTTAATCACAATTCGACGAAGCCAAAAACCAAATGCGACTTGTCCGGACCACTGCTCAATTTTATTAAAGGCGGTCATAAAGCTCATTTGGCTGATATCTTGGGCATCTTCCGGGTTTTGAAGCATTCGGTAGGCGAGGTTATACACCGGTGTGGCGAAGCGGTCATAAACCTGACGACATGATGTTTGTTGGCGTCGTTTTAAGCCCTTATAGGTTTTACTGTCAATGTTTTGATTGAATGAACTCACTAAATTGGGTCGTAATTCTCGGATAGTTAACTAATAAGACGACGATCGTGAGAAAAAGGTCGCAGTTATTTTAAAAAATGTTGAATGCCGGTGATGAATTGCTGTTGATTAAAGTCACCGGCACGGACTTCACAGGCGCTGCGCATGGCGGCGGCTTTATTGGCAGTTATTGAGTGGACGGTTTTAATAAGGTGTTCTTGAAGTGATTGTTCACCGATAAAAAACCCCGTTTCCTGATCGATTACGGTTTCGACTATACCGCCCTGATGGCTGGCAATCACCGGCTTACCGGCGGCCATGGATTCCACAGGAGTCATACCGAAATCTTCGTCTTCAGGGATGTAGATGGTGGCCAGACAGTTGCCCAGTAAATCGAGTAATTGGTCTTCTTCTAACCAGCCGGTGAATCGAATGTTGTCATAACCGGACGCTGATTTTTTTAAGTGTGTCGTTTCGCTACCGCCGGATGCCACCACAAGCTGTTTATCGGGCATGGTTTTAAAGGCTTCGATAATGACATCGATGCGTTTTAACGGGTCATGACGACCTAAAGACAAGAAATAATCACCCTGGGATTGCCAGTTAAAATAGTGGGTATCACAGGGTGGATAAACCACCTGAGCGTCTAAATTTAGGTGTCGTTTAATGCGTTGCCGAATGTGCTCTGAATTGGCGATAATCACATCCATGTTGTGTATTGCCGCCTCGTATTGCGGTTGAAACCAGCGAATCAGGGCTTTTAAAGCCGGTCTTTGCCAAACAGGCAGGCTTTTTAAATAATGGTCTTTTTTGTCATAGGCAAAGCGGGGCGGGGTGTGGCAATAAAACACATTGTTGGCCTGATTAAAGTGACGCTGTGCCAGTGGTGCAGCGACACCACTGTAAATGACATGCCGGTAGGACTTATTTATAGGCAGCGGTTTTTTAAAGGCTTTGGCCAGTTGCCATGTTTTTATTCCAGGCAATTTCCCCAAGGCATCCAGGTTATAGACAGAAGACTTTATGTCTTTGATATTAAAGCTGTTATCACTGAGGGCAGCCGTTAATAAATCACTGGGTAACTGTTCACATAGGGTCTTCACCAAACGTTCTCCACCACCTTTGATGTAAAACAAGTCGTGAACGGTTAAAATGTCGTCAGTCATATTAATTGCGAAATAAAATGCATAAAAAAAACCAGTTCTTAAAACAGTGGCTGAAACAGCGTTATTGTAACGCAAGCCGAATCAAATGAAGACTTTGATTGTTATTCCGGCTTTTAACGAAGCTGATAATTTAGTCCAATTACTGCCCAAGTTATGTGCAGCGGTAACGGCCGATATTCTGGTGGTGGATGATTTTAGTTCAGATGATACGGTGGCAGCCGTTGAAAAACAAGGCATCACCTGTTTGAAATTACCCTTACAATTAGGTGCCTGGGGTGCCACACAAACCGGCATTCGCTATGCCAAACGGCATGGCTATGATTATGTACTGACCATGGACGCAGACGGCCAGCACTTGCCCGAAGAGATCAATCATTTACTGGATGCAGCTTATAATGATGAATTTGATGTCATTATCGGCACCTGCCCACAACGTGTCAGTCGTTTGAAAAAAGTGGCCTGGCGCTTATTTAAATTTATTTCCCGTATTCGCATTGAAGATTTAACCTCCGGATTTAGAATATATAACCAGAAAGCCATTCATGTTTTGTCAGATAAAACCGCCAGTTTACTCGATTATCAGGATGTCGGCGTGTTGTTGTTATTGTTGCGTTCAGACTTAAAAATCTGTGAAATCCCTGTTAAAATGTCGCTTCGTCAGGATGGCAAATCACGGGTCTTTAGTTCCTGGTTGGTGGTGTTTAAATACATGTTACAGACAACCACCTTGTGTATTGCCAACATTGGAGCCAAAAAATCACAATGACAACCCTCACCATTTTCATCATCGGCGCACTGCTGTCGATCAGTATTTTATATTTGGTCCGTAAAGGAAAATTACACGGTCCCTATGCCACCTGGTGGTTAATGGTGGCTATTTTTGCCATCGTGCTGTCGTCGTTTCCGAAAATTATCGATTGGGTTGCATTCCATGTCGGTATCACCTATCCGCCCACTTTATTATTGGTTTTGGCAGTGAGCTTTATCTTAATACGTATGTTAACCATGGATTTAGCCCTGTCTCGCAAGGAACAGAAAATCAGACGGTTGACGCAGCGACTTGCGATGTTGGAAGCGGGTTTGGACGCATCGAACACCGAAGATCCGACAAATAAAGCCGACTGATTAGGGCATGAATGTATTGCATATTGGAAAATTCTATCCGCCTTATCACGGTGGTATGGAAACCTATTTGCGTGATTTAGCCGAGGAACAGGTTAAACAAGGTCATCAAGTGACGGTATTGGTGCATAACCATAATTGGCAGCGGCTTAAATCTAAAACAATCATTGAAAAAACCATCCCGGGTTTAACGGTCATTCGACAGGCGTGTTTACGGCCTGTTTTTTTTACACCGTTAATGATTGGCCTGAACAAACAAGTAAAGCGACTTATTCGTGAGCAGGCCATTGATATTATTCATCTACATGTTCCCAATCCCAGTTTGTTTTTGTTGTTACTGAATCGTTCGGCTAAAAAAGTGCCCTGGGTTATGCGTTGGCATTCTGATATGGTGACAGCAAGTTCATCGCGGTTGATGCGTTTACTTTATCGCTGTCTGAATCCCTTGGAAACGGCTTTGATAAAAAACTGCCAGAGGGTTCTAATCAGTACCGATGAATACATCAAAAAATCACCCCAGCTACAAAAATTCACATCCCGAGTATCGGTTATTCCATTAGGATTAAATACCCGACAAGTGACCGTGCCGGCGATTAAATCCCTGTCTGACAAACCGTTTCAGGTTTTAAGTTTGGGTCGTCTCAGTTATTACAAAAACCACCGTATGCTGATCGCCTCCATGGGTGAATTACCCGATATGCACCTAACCCTTGCAGGTGGTGGAAGCCTTCAGCGTGAATTGGAAGCGCTTGTACAGAGTCAACAGTTGACAGGTCGTGTTACTTTAACGGGCCCTGTGTCTGAACAGGAAAAAAATCAGCTGCTGAACGATTGCCATGTGCTTTGTTTGGCCTCTAATGACCGGGCAGAATCCTACGGCATGGTGTTATTGGAAGCCATGGCGCGACATAAAATCATTCTGGTGGCGGACACCGAAGGCTCCGGCATGCGGTGGCTGGCTGATCGCTACCTAAAAGGACTGCTGTTTAATCATCAAGAAGTGGATGATTTAGTGGCAAAATTAGCGTTCATTCGTGATAATTATAATCGTCTAAGCAAACAAGCAGTGGAATTTGATTTATCAATAGACCAGACCACCGCTGCCATTGTCCATTTATACCAACAACTGTTATCGAAGGAGTCATTATGAAAAAATACCTGATATCGATGTCTGTGTTTTTGTTTTTAATCGCCTGCCAACCCCAGCCAGCATCTGATAAGACTGATAATCAACAGCCGCCGGCGGTCAATGCAAGTCCTGATCGAGAAGTGGCTTACCAAAAAGATCCGAAACCTGACAGTATAAAAAAACAATCGAAAAAAAGTGTCGGTGAACAACTTATGGCCAATTATGCCTCGTTCACTTTAACCGCCGATTTAAGTCATTTAAGCAACAATCAGCAGAAAATGGTCAATTACCTAATTAATGCGGCTAAAGTCATGGATGATCTGTTCTGGTTACAAAGTTACGGCGATAAAAACGATTTACTCAACAGCATCGATGATCCGGCGATTAAGCGATATGCAGAAATTAATTATGGTCCCTGGGATCGCTTATCAGGTGATGAGCCATTTATTGAGGGCTATGGTAAAAAGCCAGCGGGTGCCCGTTTTTATCCGCCTGAAATGACCAAAGCGCAGTTTAATGAACAGGCGGATGAGGCTTTACGTGATTTGTACACACTGGTGAGATTGGATGGACAAGGCCAATTACAGGCCATTCCTTATCATGTGGCCTATGAACAAGCTTTATTAGAGGCAGCCGAATGGTTAAAAAAAGCCGCTGAATTGGCTGAAGATCCGGGATTTAAAAAATATTTAACATTACGTGCCCAGGCATTATTGAATGATGAGTATCAAGCATCAGACATGGCCTGGTTAGACATGAAGAACAATGCAGTCGATGTGGTGATTGGACCGATTGAAACCTATGAAGACCAGTTATTCGGTTATAAAGCGGCCTATGAAGCCTTTGTATTGATCAAGGATAAAGCCTGGAGTCAGAAACTGGCTAAATACGCGCAGTTTTTACCGCAACTACAGGCCGAATTACCGGTGCCGGATAAATATAAGCAAGAAACACCCGGTACCGATTCGGACCTAAACGCCTATGATGCGGTTTATTATGCAGGTGATGCCAACGCCGGCAGTAAAACCATTGCCATTAACTTACCCAATGATGAGCAGGTGCAATTAGAAAAAGGCACGCGTCGCTTACAGCTTAAAAATGCCATGCACGCTAAATTTGAAAAAATATTATTACCCATCGCCCAGGAGCTGGTAGTGCCGGAACAAAGAAAGCACGTTACCTTTGATGCGTTTTTTGCCAATACCATGTTTCATGAGGTGGCACATGGCTTAGGCATTAAAAACACCCTCAATGGCGATACAACTGTACGTGCAGCGCTCAAAGAATATGCCGGTGCCGTTGAAGAAGGAAAAGCCGATATTTTAGGGCTTTATATGGTGGAAAAACTTCATCGTATGGGCGAATTAGAAGCGGGTGAATTAATGGATTATTACACCACTTTTATGGCCGGCATCTTTCGCTCGGTTCGCTTTGGTTCATCTTCTGCGCACGGTGTTGCAAACTTATTGCGGTTTAATTATTTTGCTGAACACGGTGCGTTTAATTACAACCAGGAAAGTGGACATTATTCGGTTAATCCGGAAAAAATGTCTGCTGCCATCGCTTCATTGTCGACCAAGATATTAACTTTGCAGGGTGACGGGGATTATCAGGCTGTGGCTGATTGGTTTGAACAGGACGGCCAGCAAAGCCCGCAGCTTAAGAAAGCCCTGGAGACCATAAACCAAACCGGTATCCCGGTGGATATTGTTTTTCAACAGGGTAAAAACAAGCTCAATTAATTTAACCTTCCCCGAGTCGTCATAATTTAGACTGTTTGGAGTCGTTTTGATGGCTCGGTTCGGTTAACCAGTGTTGTCAGCATGCTGAAAATCAAAAAGATATAACAGGGCATCAGTTGCAGAAAAATACGGTTAACGGCGGTGTAATCCAGTGCATATTTGGCCGCCGGTGTCAGGTAGAATAGTGCCAGAATAACCAAGAAAGCTAAAGAAAAAAACAGGTGACTGACTTGTTGTGCTTTATTGTGTTTTAACACCACCATGTAAAAGACTAAAAAAGGCAAACCAAACCACAAGATAGACCAGTTAAATTGCCAAAACAGACCATTGATGACAGCTTCAGTGACGTTGGTGAAGCCAAAAGACAGGTAAGCTTTATTAAATAAGTTTATTTCTGCCGGGCTGATGACCAACGGTCCAAAAGGGGTGTTGAGTGACAAACCACCGAGCAAGAACCACGTTAAAAATATCACCAGAAGGGCAGACAAAACCGCTAAGCGTTGTTTCATATTGAACCACATGATAAAGCTGTGGCTGAACAGAAAAATAATGAGCCACACCCAGCCTTCAATTTTGATGAGCGGCAACATCACGGCGTAGGCAATAATAAGTAAACGAAGTGATGGTTTGGCTTGATCGTTATAATCCAGCAAGCCCAGCATAATGAGTAAAATAAATATGGCCATGATGAGATCGGCATAACCGGGCAATAATAAGTGATTAACCATTAATGGAGTGGTGTACATCACCACCACCAATAACATCCTGAGATAAAAGGGTGCCGCAATCTTTTCCAAGCGATTGCACATAAGCAACACCAAAAAACCATAAATAATCAGATAAAACCCCAGTAAAACCGGTTTAAGGTAGTCACTTAAGAACAGCATGGGGTAGAAGATTAAAGATAGCCCGTCCGGGTAGTGTGATGATAAGTTGAGTAAACCGTCTGATGAATCCAGCCAGGTAAGTGGTTGTACGAAAGTGACACCCAAACCATGATGATACCACTGCTTGGCCCGTGCAATCCACACAGTCCAACTGTCCCAGGCTAAATTAGGAACATAATAACTGTTCCAGGTGATTACCAAAGAAGCAATAACAATCGCACTGATGGTGATGACTTGATGGTGGCTGATATGCGTAGAATTGTGCAAGCCATCACCTGAAATGAATGCATAAATAATGAATGATGAACACAGTAAGAACGCCAGCGTCACAACACTCAACATCAAGACATTGGAGGTATTGAGCAGTTGCAAACTATTGAGTAATAACACATGGGTTAACAGTCCCGTAAACAAACCATGCGATAACAGATTAGACAATCGCCGTTGTCCGGTTTCAAGCCCCATGAAACGTAACACCATCAGCTTGGTGCCAATGCCTAAGCCCATAAAATACACAATATAACCAATGGTAAATAAAATGGTTTTCATAACGCGATCAGGCAAAATTGGGAAGACTTGAGCACGACACTTGAAGCCGTCACGGCGGTGTTTTGACTGTCTGGCTCACAGGCCTCATTAAACGGTGGCAGTAATACAGCGTAATCATTGGTATATTCATGGTCTTTTAGCTGACTTATGTCTCGTCCAATAATACCCACATTGTGATGCAATAAATGAAACTTAAGTCGCTTATTATTAAAATTTTCACCGCCAATAATCAGAATTTTATTGCTCGAAGAATAATGAGATTGTGATTTAATGGCCTTATCAATGCGATTGGCGATATCCTTTAGTCCTTGATCTATACGGTTTAGATAGGGATCGTGACCTGCAAACCGTTGCTGATTAAATGAAGCTTGTTGTACAAAATTGCTGCCATAAACTAAGCCTGCTGAAAACCATGCCAGAGCAATACTCATGACTAAATGATTCATAGCAGGTTTTATAATAAGAAAAGCACCTGTGCAGATTAATATCCAGACAGCAAGCCACGAAAGCAATGACTTATAAATGAATAAATTCTCACCATTATGAATATTTATCGAAGAATAGCTTAATGGCACGAAGGCAAACAGTTCGCTGAACAATTGAGTGCTTTGATTGATTTGATTGCTGTCGGTCAATTGAATCGATTGCCAGCTAACTTCATTGTTAAAATCAGCACCAAAACCAAGACTGATTTCTGATTCCACAATCAAAGCGAGCGCTGAGATTTTAACGGCCGATGGCCACGGTTCATTGAGCTTATTGATTGATTGGCGATGGGTGATAAGTTTTTGTTTAAACGTTACAGGCGCTGAATGTTCACTGACTAATAGCTCAGCTGTGATAAAAAGATTAATTGATTGTTTGCTGTCAAGACCGCTCAGCACAAAAAAATCATAAGAAGAAAGCGATTCGGGTAGGTTTTTAAACGGCAATTTCATTTGGGTGGTGCCGGACATGTCTAAATGGTAGCGGCCATCGGTCTGGTAATAGCGACCGGTGGGTACCTCAAATGACGTGGTTATATTGAGCGACTCTAATGTGGAGTCTTGATTATCGGCTGGTATGAATAAAAACCAGCAAACCGCTGTTAGCACAAAAACACCGATTGTTATTATCCAATAAAAAAATGGCCGATGCTGCAATAACAAAAAAATTTCCCTGTATTGTGTAAATGCCATTTTAGTGAAATCCATCGAGAAAACCAATGAAATAATGAAAACTGACAAATGGTTCACAATTTTAATGAAAAATGAAAAGCCTTTGCGCATAATGTGGTATTGTTGCGGACATTAAATATGGCATGCCAGCTTAAATTTTGGATAGCTTGGCTGATTAAGGCTATAATCACCAAAACATGAAATTGTCACTTGAACAATATGAAGCCACTTTTGAAGTGCCTGAACAGGGTGCTTTACTGATTGGTAATGATGAAGACTGTCAGGTCCAGATTAATCGTCCAGAAATTTGGGGGCGTCATGCATCAATCACTGCCACCGGCTACGGTTTGGTGTTGAAAGTGGAATCGACCCCCATTGATGTCAATGGTATTTCCATCAAATCAAATTGTTTACTGTATCCCGGGGATGAATTGGTGCTGGCAGGTCTCAGTATGCTGTTGGTGGATGATGACTATATTCCCAAAGCAGTTAAAGCCACGGATGAACTAGAGCGGTCATCGAACACGGAAGAATTGTCCAGCGTCTTTGGTTTAAGACAGTTAAGCGGTGAACGCAATGGTGCCTTTATTAAATCAGGCTACCATCATGAGGATGGTTGGGATATATTTCGAAATGGGGCAAAACTGGCATTGATGTCCAATAATCAGGCGGTTTTTGTGAATGGTCAACGGGTGGAAAATACCTGGCTAAAAAATGGCGATCGAATCCGTTATCACAATGACTTGTTTAATGTAGAATGTCCCGGTCATTCAGGTTATTCAAAATTTAGCCCGTCTCACCCGAGAAATGTGATGTTGAGTGAGGCTTTAACGGATTCAGAGGCTGAGCAAAAGCCGACGCACTCATTGCGGTCGCATTATTGGTGGATAACCCTGTTGATTGGCTTGTTGGTGTTGGTTACAGTGATTCTGGTTCAATAAATCCGGATTGCTGAGACCGCCCAATAAAATCACCAATAATGAGTTGACCTGGACGTTCAAGTTCAGTAAAATCCCCGCTCTTTGAAAGAACAACCGAATTGGAGTAGTTTCATGCACGCAGTTGTAGCTACAGGCGGCAAACAATACCGAGTTAAAGCCGGCGATATTATTAAAGTAGAAACCATCAAAGCAGAAGCAGGTGACACTGTTGAATTGGATCAGGTGTTGATGCTGTCTGACGGCGAAAAATTTGAAATTGGCACCCCCATGTTAGATGGTAAAAAAGTATCGGCTGAGGTTTTGTCACAGGGTCGCGGAAAAAAAGTACGTATCATTAAATTCAAACGACGTAAGCACCACATGAAACGCATGGGTCATCGTCAGAATTTTACTGAATTGAAAATCACTAACATAGGATAAGAGGTTACTCATGGCACATAAGAAAGCAGCAGGTAGTACTGATAACGGTCGCGATTCGAATCCTAAGTTTCTTGGCGTTAAAATGTTTGGTGGTCAAAGCGTTTTGGCCGGTAACATTTTAGTGCGCCAACGTGGCACCAAGTTCCACGCCGGAGACAACGTCGGTATTGGTAAAGATCACACATTGTTTGCCTTAAAAGACGGTGTGGTTAAATTTGCCAAGAAAGGTAAAAATTACCGCCAATATGTTTCTGTTGAAACGCAAAAATAAATCGCGTTACAATAAACATTCAAAGCTCACTATTACAGTGGGCTTTTTTTATGCCAGCCGATGAGGAATCATGAAATTTGTTGATGAAGTTGAGATAACGGTTAAAGCCGGAAATGGCGGGAGTGGTTCTGCCAGTTTCAGGCGTGAAAAATTTATTCCCCACGGTGGCCCCGATGGTGGTGATGGTGGTCGGGGTGGTGACGTGATCCTGGTTGGTGATCAGGGATTAAATACCCTGGTTGATTTCCGGCATCAGCGGATTTTTGAGGCACCAAAAGGTGAATCCGGTCGTGGTCGTCAGCAATATGGTAAAGGTGGTCAGGACATTGTTATCAAAGTCCCCACCGGCACGGAAGTGTATGATTTGGAAACCGATGAAAAGTTAGCCGATATTACCGAACATGAACAGACCCTGGTGGTGGCCAAAGGTGGTGAAGGTGGCCTGGGCAACATGCACTTTAAAAGTTCGGTTAATCGTGCACCCAAACAATTCACATCAGGTAAACCAGGTCAAGAGCGGACCTTGAAATTAGAACTTAAAGTATTGGCTGATGTGGGATTACTGGGTTTTCCCAACGCCGGTAAATCCACTTTTGTGGATGCCGTTTCACAGGCCAAGCCGAAAATAGCGGATTATCCATTCACCACCCTGTATCCGGCACTGGGCGTGGTGAAGATTGATGCGGAGACCAGTTTTGTGGTGGCCGATATTCCGGGATTAATAGAAGGGGCTGCTGAAGGGGCTGGCTTGGGGATTCAGTTTTTAAAGCACTTGCAACGTACCGGTTTATTATTGCATCTTATTGAATTACCTGCATATGAGGGCATGCCGAGTCCGGTGGAACAATTTCACCAATTAAATGAAGAGCTCGTTAAATTTTCCGAGCAGTTAAAAGATAAAACCCGCTGGTTGGTTTTTACTAAAGCCGATATTACGGTGCCTGAAGAAGCTCAGGCCATGGCAGATGCCTATGTTAAAGAGATTGGCTGGCAGGGACCTTATTATGTAATTTCTTCTGTGGCACGACAGGGACTGGATAAATTAAATAAAGACATTGCTAATTACTTGTCGGATAGTGAAGCGGATTGGGCGGATTAACACCGGCTTTTTTAAACTTATCCACTTCTGCAAGAAGCCATTGTCTTATAATTTGGACTTTTTGATCTTGTTCGGTTTTAGTTGGATAAACAAGATAGTACCCCATTTTACCGGGGATTTTAATATCAAATGGGGCCACCAATAAACCGCGATTAATATCATCTTGCACCAATGGTGTGCGTCCTAGACCAAAGCCCTGATGGTTTTCCACAGCTTCTAACATGGTCACCATATGGCTGAAACGGGTGCCCCGTAAAGGTGATTTTGGTGTGAGTCCGGCGGCTTTAAACCAATCTTCCCAGCTTTCAGTGGTGAAATCATCGTGGCACAATTTTGCTGTTAATAAATCCTCAGGCGTTAATTCGCCATTATAAGCTTCAAAAAAAGCTTTGCTGCACACAGGAAAGACGTCCTCATTCAATAAAAGCTCACTGCTTAAACCCGGGTAGTTGGGCTCATTGGTGTAGCGAATGGCGACATCGCAGTTGTCTTTTTTAAAGTCAGCCAGCCATTCAAAAGAGGCAATTCGGACATCCAGTTCTTTGTATTGTTGCTGAAATCGCCAGATTCGTTTTGACAGCCATTTGGTTGCAAAAGACGGTAACACAGAAATATTGAGGGTGCCACCGGCATCCCGGTTTATCAGCTGACGGGTGGCGGTTTCGATATTCTCTAAGGCTTGTCGAATGGTTATTAAATACATTCGGCCTTCAAAAGTGAGCTTTAAACTGCGGTTAATACGTTCAAATAATTGCACACCGGTCATGTCTTCCAGGTTTTTGATTTGGTGACTGATGGCCGCCTGGGTGACGTTTAACTCATCGGCTGCCTGAGTGAAACTTAATAATCGTGCTGATGCTTCAAAAGCCTTTATTGCACGTAATGGTGGGATATGTTTATAGCGTTGATTTGTCATGATGTATTAGTAATTCTTATCGAAAGCCACAATATAATTCGTTTGTCTTTATTTATTATAACCTTATAATAGGGTTCTAACGCAAGGAAAGCCATTGTTTTGACTGAGTTAATAGGATTAGTGAAAATAATTTGAACTTTTACATTTATTGTGGTCAAAACTGGTAAATGAATTCATTATTCACATAATATTCATTTTAAATATGTAAAATTGCTGGTATAGAGTTTTTCATTGTTCCCTTAGAAATCGCAAGATTTCTTCAGTATGTGATTCTTTCACATACGACTTAGCTGAGGTTTTTCCTCCCTCTTCCTCAGCGAATTGATTAAGGCGCCATCCCTTGGCGCCTTTTTTTTACCTGTTATTCATATGCTATACTGACGCCCTTTTGGGTTTAGAATATGTCTGATTTTATTGGCGTTTACGATAATGCGCTGTCAGCAGAGTTTTGTCAAAAGTGCATAGATAAATTTTCCCAAAGCGTTGACGTTAAGCAAGGTCAAACCGGTCACGGTGTTGATTTAAGTAAAAAAAACAGCATGGACTTATTGCTGAACCAACAAGCCAACTGGCAAAATGAAATAAATGTTATCCATCAGGCAGTATTGGATGGATTAATTCAATACATCAGAGCCTATCCTTACGTGTTAGTGGGCGCATTAGCTTTACAGATTCAAACACAGCAGGGACCCAGACAAATCTCAGCTGATGATATTAAAACTATGGATGATGCGGCCATTGCAAATTTAATAAAATCAGTGTTTCGTCTGGGTCATACCAATTTACAGGAATATAAACGCCAAAAAGGCGGCTATTTCTATTACCATTCTGAATTCTATCCACATCCCAATGATGCGAATCAGGATTCCTTGCATCGCGTTTTATTGTGGATGTTTTATTTAAACGATGTTGAACAGGGCGGTGAGACAGAATTTTATTACCAAAAGCATTCTGTACAACCCAAACAAGGCACCTTAGTGATTGCGCCGGCCTTTTTTACCCACACCCATCGGGGCAATAAACCTGAATCGGGTGATAAATATATTTTGACATCCTGGTTAATGTACCGCCAGGCGCGGGAATTATATGGACAAGGCGGATAATGTCTTGCAGTTTATCCGAATATCCGTATAATCGACACACTTTGAATTTGAGCGGTAAATTATGAAAGTTCTGTCATCATTAAAATCAGCCAAAACGCGTGCGCGCGACTGTAAAGTGGTGCGTCGCCGCGGTAAAGTGTTTGTGATTTGTAAATCTAATCCCAAATTGAAAGCCCGCCAGAAATAACCAGTTTTGGTCGAACACGTAAAAAAGCCCTCGGATTGAGGGCTTTTTTAGTTTATGGCTATGCGAAATTAATTTGCAATCAGCATTAAGCACAATACCTTGCGGTCTTCAGACATCAAAATATTAAAGGTGCGTGCTGCTGCCTGATTATCCAGTACTTCAAAACCAATGTTGTTTTTAATTAATGGAGACAAAATTTCAGTATCCGGAAATACAATCCGTTCACCGGTAGCCAACAAAATAACTTCAGGTTTGTATTTGGTTAACTTTTTGATAAAGCGACTATTTAAATCAGAAACTTCATGAATCTCTACCGTTTCAATGGTGTCATCCCAGGGGATCAGTATGCTATTGAGGTAGGTATTATGATAAAACTCACAATAATCAGCGGCCGCTGATTTAATCACATTGGGGTGTCGCGTGACTGATTCTGATAAATCCATAATAATCGTGTGTTATTTGGGTAATTCATATACCGGGTTTATAGGGTTGGCGCGGTAAATGGTTAAAGTTTGGCCAATGCGTTGAATCTCAGTGGCTTGGGTCGTTTTAATGACCTCATCTATTAATTTTGACCGCTGCTCACGATCAGTCCGAATTTTAATTTTGACCAATTCATGGTGGTCTAAAGTTGTTTCTAATTCGTTGATGATATTTTCAGTCACGCCTTTGTCTGCAATCGTGACATAAGGGTTCAGACCGTGGGAAATACCTTTGAGGTATTTTATAGCGGCTTTGCTCAGTGATTTGTCTGTCATTCAGTGTTAAAATTCGGATTAATTCGCCATTTTAACAGCAGTCGAGACGCAACACAAAGCACGACCAAAACAGAGTACGTCCCATGGCCAGAAGTAAAAGTTCAAATCAGTGGTTAAATGAGCATTTCACTGATCAATACGTTAAAAAATCCCAACAGCAAGGCTATCGGGCACGATCAGCCTATAAGTTGATAGAAATCATCGATAAATATGATTTATTATCCGGGGTTCGCTCGGTGGTTGATTTAGGTGCTGCGCCAGGTGGGTGGTGTCAGGTTGTGCAAGAAAAGGCCAGCCACGATATGACTATTATCGGTCTGGATTTATTGCCGATTGAGCCCATTGACGGGGTCCAGTTTATCGAAGGTGATTTTACCGAAGATGCGGTTTATGAATCGTTGTTAAAAGCCCTCAAAGGTCAAAAAATAAACCTTGTTTTATCAGACATGGCCCCCAATTTAAGTGGTGTAAACGCCACCGATCAGCCGAAAAGTATGTACCTGGCTGAATTGGCATTGGATTTTTGTTGTCAATCGCTCGAACCGGGCGGTTCACATGTGGTCAAATTATTTCAGGGTGAAGGTTTTGATGCGCATATAAACGCATTACGACAAAACTTTCAACGGGTTGTTATCCTTAAACCTGATTCTTCCCGGGCACGTTCCAGAGAAGTGTTTGCCATATCCATGGGCTTTAAAGAATTGTAATCGAAGAGGCATAGTTTGAATAACATTACTAAAAATTTATTATTATGGGTTGTGGTCCTTATGGTGCTGATGAGTGTTTTCGGCAGCATGGTTGAACCACCTGAAAATAACACCGATGTACCGTATTCTGATTTCATTAAAATGGTTCAGAACGGACAAATTGAAGAAGTGGTTATCGACCCTGAAACAACAGTGCATCGTAAAATTAAAGCCGTGACATCCAGTGGCGAACAACTCACCGTACAAGCCGGTGATGACCCGCATCTGGAAGATGATTTAATACTCAATGATGTGAAATATTCTATTAAAGCACCGCAACAGGACGGTTGGGGCTGGCGTATTTTTGAGACGGTTTTCCCGATCTTGCTGTTTATTGGTTTATTCTTTTTGATTATGCGTCACATGCAAGGTGGCGGCGGGAAAGGCGGCGCCATGAGTTTTGGGAAATCAAAAGCCAAATTGCTGAACGAAGAAAGTGCTAAAGTGACTTTTGCTGATATGGCCGGTGCCGAAGAGGCTAAGGAAGAAGTTACAGAAGTGGTGGAATTTTTAAAAGATCCGACAAAATTCAATAAATTAGGCGGTACCATTCCACGCGGCATTTTAATGGTGGGTCCACCGGGCACCGGTAAAACCTTATTGGCGCGTGCCATTTCAGGTGAAGCCAAAGTGCCATTTTTCAGCATTTCAGGATCCGATTTTGTGGAAATGTTTGTTGGTGTGGGTGCCTCTCGGGTGCGTGACATGTTCGAACAAGCCAAAAAAAATGCACCGTGTATCATTTTTATTGATGAGATTGATGCTGTTGGTCGCCAAAGGGGTGCCGGTTTAGGTGGTGGGCATGATGAACGTGAGCAGACCTTGAATCAGTTGTTGGTTGAAATGGATGGCTTTGAAGGCAACGATGGTGTTATTGTTATCGCCGCCACTAATCGTCCTGATGTGTTGGATCCGGCCTTATTACGCCCCGGTCGTTTTGACCGTCAAGTGGTGGTACCGTTACCGGACATTCAAGGTCGTGAAGCCATCTTGAAAGTTCATATGAAAAAAGTGCCATTGGCTGACGATGTTAAGCCCGGTATTATTGCGCGAGGTACACCTGGTTTTTCCGGTGCTGATTTAGCTAACTTGGTGAATGAAGCGGCGTTATTCGCCGCCCGTGATGATGCCACTGAAATTAATATGGAATACTTCGATAAGGCGCGCGATAAAATTATGATGGGGGCAGAACGACGTTCCATGGTGATGAAAGAATCTGAAAAGCGTAACACGGCATACCACGAAGCCGGCCATGCCATTGTTGGTTTACTGGTGCCGGAACATGACCCGGTTTATAAAGTCACGATAATTCCTCGTGGTCGGGCTTTGGGTGTCACCATGTTTTTACCGGAAGAAGATAAATATTCTTACAGTAAAACGGCTTTAGAAAGTCAGATTTCTTCTTTGTATGGCGGACGGATTGCGGAAGAAATTATTGGCGGTGCTGATGCTGTGACCACCGGTGCTTCTAATGACATCGAACGGGCCACCGATATTGCCAAAAATATGGTTACCAAGTGGGGTCTATCCGAAGAATTAGGTCCATTAACCTATTCAGAAGATGAGGGCGAAGTGTTCTTAGGTCGTCAGGTTACACAACATAAAAACATGTCGGACACCACCGCCGATAAAATCGACAAAGCGGTGCGAGAGTTAATTGACCGAAACTATCAACGGGCCGAAAAAATACTTCACGATAACATTGAGAAACTACATTTGATGGCACAGGCCTTAATCAAATACGAAACCATAGACAGTAAACAAATTGCTGAAATTATGGACGGCAATGAACCGTCTCCGCCGGCCGGTTGGGAAGCGAGTGATGACGATGATGACGGCGGTTCCAAACCACCTAAAAAAGCCACCGACCCGAAACAAACCGGTTTTGGGGACGCTGCTGAGCAAACCTAAAAAATCGTGAATAAGGATTTTAAAATCATGGGGGTGCTGAATGTCACCCCCGATTCTTTTTCAGACGGCGGACTTTACGTTGATCACGAAAAAGCACTTAGCCAGGCACAGCGCATGATTTCAGAGGGCGCCAACATCATTGACATTGGTGGAGAATCCACGCGCCCTGGCGCGATGAAAATTTCTGAACAAGAAGAAATTGAACGTGTTGTACCGGTGATTAAAGTCTTGCGAGAAGAACACCCTGAAATTTCATTGTCCATTGACAGTCGCCACCCTGAAGTCATGGCGGCAGCCTTACATGCCGGTGCTGATTTTATTAATGATGTTAATGCCTTACAGGCAGAAGGTGCTTTGGATGTTGCTGTAGAATATGATGTGCCGGTCTGTCTGATGCATATGCAAGGGACACCTGAAACCATGCAAAAAAACCCCCAGTACGATAATGTCGTTCAATCGGTATTGGATTTTTTCGAACAACGTGTCGAAGCCTGCATGCGAGCGGGTGTCGATCCCGATAAAATTATCTTAGATCCGGGTATAGGTTTTGGTAAAACCGTTGATCATAATATGCGTCTGATTAAAAACATCAGCACTTTAAAGCAAATGGGATTCCCGGTCTTAATTGGCGTGTCCCGTAAATCCATGTTTAAAACATTATTGGATCGAGATGTTGATCAGCGACTTGCCGGTTCTTTAGCTGTGGCCCAATTTGCTTATTTTCAGGGCGCCGATTATTTCCGCGTGCACGATGTCGCGGAAACCCGCGATGTTTTAACCATGAGTCAATATTTCGTTCAACATGACACAGACTAAACACTATTTCGGTACCGATGGTATCCGTGGTAAGGTTGGTGGTTCACTGATGACTGCTGAATTTGCCTTAAAGCTCGGTTATGCCGCCGGCAAAGTGCTGGGCGCCGGTAAACCCGGAAAAACCATCGTTATTGGTAAAGACACCCGGGTATCAGGTTATCTGTTTGAATCGGCGCTGGAAGCCGGTCTTGTCTCTGCCGGAATCAACACCACCTTATTCGGTCCGATGCCGACGCCGGCAGTGGCCTGGCTAACCCGTACCTTACACGCCAGTGCCGGCATTGTCATTAGTGCTTCGCACAATCCTTATTTCGACAATGGCATTAAATTTTTTAACGAGCAGGGTGAAAAATTATCTGACGAACAGGAGCTGGCCATTGAAGCCCTGTTAGATCAACCGATGGATATGGTGGATTCCAGTCAGCTGGGTAAAGCCAGCCGCCTTAACGATGTGGACGGACGCTATATCGAATACTGCAAAAATGCGGCCAATAACCTGATGCTTTCGGGTTTTAAAATTGTTCTCGATTGCGCCCACGGAGCGGGTTATCAAATTGCGCCCCGGGTCTTTACAGAGCTGGGTGCTGATTTGGTTGTAATAGGAAATAAACCCGACGGCTTTAATATCAATAAAGACTGCGGCAGTACTGAATTGGCTGTGTTGCAGGAGAAAGTCATTGAAACCAAAGCCGATGTAGGTATTGCCCTTGATGGTGATGGTGATCGGGTGGTGATGGTGGATCACACCGGCAACGAAGTTAATGGCGATCAGTTGATCTTTCTTGTGGCTAAACATTTGCATGCCAATCAACGTTTAAATGGCGGTGTGGTAGGAACCCTGATGTCGAATCAAGGTATGGAAAAGGCCTTAAAAGACCTGGGCATTCCTTTCGAACGGGCACAGGTTGGTGACCGATATGTGCACCAGAAACTCCATAAAAACAACTGGATTTTGGGTGGTGAATCATCGGGTCATATCCTGAATCTTAATTTAGCCACCACCGGAGATGGCATTATCAGCGCCTTAATGGTGCTCAATGTCATGATGGAAAGCGGGCAAAGTTTAAAAGAGCTGGCAGATGAAATGCCTGTTTATCCCCAGGTGATGATTAACATTAATCACCCGGAACCCAAGAAATTAGGTGCCAATACTGAACTTTGTGATGCTGCCGATAAAGTCGATCAAAGTCTTGGCGACCAGGGTCGAGTTCTGATTCGACCTTCAGGCACAGAACCTAAATTGCGAATTATGGTGGAAGCTGTGGAGCAGGAAATGGCGCAACAGCATGCCGAACAATTATCAAACTTAGCGAGTGATTTATGAAGAAAACAATTATTTTAATTTTCACTTTTTTTATGTTGTCTGTTCAGGCATCTGATTCACCGGTCAGCATCGATGATGCCTGGCTTCGCGCGGCACCGCCCAACGCTCATATGTTGGCGGCCTATGCCACCATCAGTAACAATGGTGATGCACCGATTCATTTAATTGGTGCGGACAGTGATGCGTTTGGTATGACGGAGATTCACCGAACCATTGAAGTTGATGGCGTCTTTAAAATGAAAGAACAAAAACGTCTTAACATCGGTGTTGGTGAAAATTTAAATATGGCCCCCGGTGGTTTACATATTATGCTGATGATGCCCAAGCAATCTTTTAACATTGGTGAAATCGTGGACATTGAACTCCAGTTTGAAGATTCCAACGGCACCAATTGGTCACAAAGGGTATCCTTTGAGGTTAAAAAAGAACAATAACCAGAACATTGTGCCATGAATAAAAAGGACTTTGACTATGATTTGCCCAAAAAGCTGATTGCCCAACAACCGATTGCGCAACGCAGCCAGAGTCGACTTTTGGTGTTGGATAAGAGCCATGGATCAGTGACCGATTGTCAGTTCACAGACATTATCGATTTTCTGAATCCCGGTGATTTACTGGTCTTTAATAACACCAAAGTGATGCCGGCACGCTTACCGGGTCGAAAACAAACCGGTGGTCAAATCGAGGTTTTTATCGAGCGGGTTTTAAACAACCACCAAGCTAAAGCCTTACTGAAAGCCAATAAATCGGTGCGCTTAGGCACCAAAATTTACTTTAACGACCAACCGATGCTTCAGGTTACCGGCCGTCAGGGTATGTTTTTTCTGGTTGAATCGCTCGATAAGGATGGTGATATCAATGTCATCATGGAACAGCATGGTGTCATGCCTTTACCGCCTTATATCCAGCGTGACAGCACCGAAACAGACAGCGAGCGCTACCAGACGGTATATGCCGAAACCGCCGGTGCAGTGGCTGCTCCGACTGCGGGACTTCATTTTGACGAAGCCACACTAAGACATTTAAAAGAGCAGGGCGTTAACAGCGCTTTTGTGACCCTGCATGTTGGTGCCGGCACGTTTCAACCGGTTAAAGCCGATCACATCGAAGACCACAAAATGCACAAAGAATGGCTGCAGGTGGATGACAGTGTGGTTAAAGCGGTCAATGAAACCAAAGCCAAGGGTGGCCGGGTGATTGCCGTCGGCACCACCGCCGTGCGCTGCCTGGAAACCGCTTCTCAGAATGGTGAACTTGAAGTTTTCACCGGTGATACTGATATTTTTATTTATCCCGGTTACCAGTTTAAAGCCATCGACGGTCTGTTGACCAACTTCCACCTCCCTGAATCCACGCTTTTAATGCTGGTCTCCGCCTTAGCCGGCCGCGAAAATATACTGAACGCCTATCAGCACGCCATCGACGAAAAGTACCGCTTCTTTAGTTATGGGGATGCGATGTTGATTGTTGGCAACAATTAATACAAGAAATGAAATTTAGCTAAATGTAGATCAAAGAATAAAAGTGCTTATATAAATTTCCCTAATAATTTAAATCAAGTATAATTTATGAGTAGTTAGCATTATAAGGATTCATATTTGAGTATTTGAGCTAATGTTTTTTAAAAAAGTGAATCTTATTTATATTAGATTAATAGCTATAGGTATATTGATTTTCTCAAAAACGGCAAATGCTTCAAATTTTGGCAATTTCCCAGCCGTTCTTCCTATTTTTTTCATGGGAGTTATCTTTACTTTATTTTGGGCTGCTTTTGTTTTCTATAGTGAGAAATATAAAAGTAGAGCAACTGGTCAGAAAATAGCGATATTTTTTGGTCGCCTTTTATTTGGTTGTCTTATAAGTTTTGTATTGCTTGTTTTGCTTTTTTTCACAACTTTTTAAATATCGTCGTACAAAAGATTGCATTGTAGTACTTGAACTATTGCTTCTTCACAAACTCAGTGAGAATAACGATGCGTTGGCTTTCGACTTTGCCTTCAATGTGGGCGGGATTGTCGGCGACCAGGGTGATGTTTTTGACTTTGGTGCCTTGTTTGGCGGTGAAGCCGGCACCTTTGACTTTGAGGTCTTTGATTAGGCTGACGTCATCGCCATCATTTAACTCATGGCCATTACAGTCACGGTGTTTTTCAGCATCGCCCGTACTGAAACCGGATTGTGCCCAGGTGCTTTCTTCGTCCGTAAGGTAGATCATATCCAATAAATCCTGTGGGCCATGGTTTTTTTGCAGGTGGTTTAAAACCCGCCAGGAAAGGACTTTAACGGCGGAAATTTCGCTCCAGATGCTGTCATTCAGACAATGCCAGTGATTAACATCCATGGTGTCGGGATTATCAATTTGAGTTCGGCATTGTTCGCAGGCATACACATAGTCGCTGATATCGTTGCCTTCTTTGGGCGTCACCAAAAAAGCACTTAGATTTTCTTCGGAGCGGCACAGTTCGCATTGCTGGTTGCTGCGTTGTTGCAGGGCTTCAGTTTGTTGTTTGGATAAACTCATGGCGGCGTATTATACGGTATATTAAGATTATTTGATAGTCCATAAGTTGTCGCTGTGTTTACCAAGACTGACATCATGGACTCGATTGATTAGTCGATGATAAAAGCCCTTTCTAAAATGGCATTCATATCCATGGCGCTGTGTAATTGGCCAAAACATAGGCCTGAACTTGGCGCCAACCGGGCTTCACAGAAGGCGTCGCTGATTAAATTATTGTTCATCAGAATCAGTTGGGCGGCTTGCATGGCTTTGGCCATTTTTTCCACATAAAAGCGGGCGGATACTTGTGTAAAGTCTTTGTCGGAAAGGGCTTTGAGTTCATCCACAGTTTGGTCAAATAAGTTGTGGCTGCCCTTGGATTTTTCTAATTCTTTGATAAAGGATTGGTAGCAGTCGGGTGATTTGTGGATGGCACGGATGACATCCAGGCACTGCACATTGCCGCTGCCTTCCCAGATGGAATTCACCGGAGCTTCCCGATATAGACGTGCCAGCGGTAATTCTTCCACATAACCGATGCCACCCAAACATTCCTGGGCTTCGCCGATGTGCATTGAGGCACGTTTGCAAATCCAGTATTTGCCAACCGCGGTGAGTAATCGAACCAAATCACGCTCATGCTGTTGCTCTTGATGATCTAAAGCATGGGCCACCCGTGCGGTTAATGCCAGTGCGGCTTCAGATTCCAGGCATAAATCTGCGGCGACATTTTGCATTAATGGCTGATCAATCAGTAACTCACCAAAGACTTTGCGTTGGGCAATATGGTGTAAGACTTGTACCGTGGCCTGGCGCATCAGAGCCGAGGAGCCGATCATACAATCATAGCGGGTCATGGCCACCATCTCGATGATGGTGCGGACGCCTTTGCCGGGTTCACCGATCAAATGGGCATCGCTACCGGCGAATTCAATTTCTGAAGAGGCATTGGAGCGGTTACCCATTTTGTCTTTCAAACGCTGAATATGAATGCTGTTTTTATCACCGTCATAACGCCAGCGGGGCATTAAAAAACAGCTCAAGCCCGCCTCAGTTTGTGCCAGGGTTAAAAAGGCATCACTCATGGGTGCCGAGCAGAACCATTTATGGCCGGTTAACTGATAACGTTCACCTAATTCATCTGAACCGACATACTTGGCCTGTGAGGTGTTGGCACGGACATCGGTGCCGCCTTGTTTTTCAGTCATGGCCATACCGACTGTGGCGGCTTTTTTTTCAGACAGCGGCAGATTACGACCATCGTAGTCACTGTTGAGAATTTTCGGTAGCCAGTGCTTTGCCAGGGCTTTATTGTGATTAATACTGGGCACACAGGCAAAAGTCATGGTTAATGGGCAGGCACTGCCAGCCTCGTTCTGGTTATAGAGGTAGTTACGAGCCATGCGCACAATGTGACTGCCTTCTTGATTATTTTTCCATGGCAGGGATGGGATATCATATTTACAGGCCAGCGCCATCAATTCGTGGTAAGCCGGATGATAACGGACTTCGTCGATACGCCGTCCATAGGCATCATGAGAATAAAATTCAGGTGTGACTTTATTCACCACATCGCCTTTTTCAATCCATTCGGCTTGTCCTAACAGGCCGCCTAATTTAATCAGGCTGTCTTTGCCCCAATCGCCTTTAAAATGAGCGCAGATTTGTTGTAAGGCCACATCGTTTTGAAAACTGTTATAGTTGATGAGCGGTTGGGGCTGGTTAATAACCTGATGGCTGGTAAGGTCTTTATTCATAGTGTTCTTTAATAGTGGGGCGGTGTTTCGTCCTGAGGATCGGCTTCAATGGCTTCGTGAACTTGTTTCAGCTGATCTTTTAACTGGCTATTATGTTGTTTTAACTTAGTCAGTTGTTCATCCTGGCGATAAACAGTCGTGTTTAAAGAATCAACGGTGTCTTCTAAAAAAGCCATTCTGGTCTCTAAATCTATCTGCTTTTGAATTAATTCGTCGATGTTTGACATGGTGCATGGGGTTCAACATTTAGATTGTATATAATAACATGAACAATCAATGAGATGATTTAACCTATGTCAACAAAAGCCCACTTTTCATCTGCCTGCGAACGTAATCGGGAACCGATACTGGCAGAACTTAAAGAGATTATTAAATCAGATGATGCTGTGCTGCTGGAAATCGGTGCTGGCACCGGACAGCATGCGGCTTTTATGGCACCGACTTTTAATAATTTATCGTGGTACCCAACGGATACCAGGGACAAGTTAGCAGGCATTGAACACTGGCGTCAACAAGCGAATTGTGAACGTATCCAGCTGCCTCGTGTCTTTCAGGTGGGTGAAAGTGACTGGCCAGTGGGATCAGGGCAAGCCGATATGGTCTATACAGCCAATACCTTTCATATTATGCCGGCTGACTTGGTGGCGGAACTTATTCAGCAGGCCGGTGAAAACATGACAAAAGAAGCTCGATTTGTGGTCTATGGACCGTTTAAATACGATGGTGACTTTACCAGCGCGTCTAACCGTGATTTTGATGAGCAATTAAAAGCCAGTATAGGTCATCAGGGTATTCGTGATTTTGAATGGGTTGATGAACTTTTTCAACATGCAGGTTTTCGATTAATCAAAGATATTTCGATGCCGGCCAACAACCAATTATTAGCGTATGTTAAAACCGGTTAACTATTCAGACCTTGAACAGGCACGAACAGCCATTGCTGATTATGTGATTGTTACGCCTTTGGTTCAATCCAGACGATTAAATGATTGGTTGGGTCATGACATCTATTTTAAAGCCGAAAACTTACAACGGGTCGGTGCGTTTAAAGCCCGGGGTGGATGTAATGCGGTGCGTTCTTTACTGGCTAATGAATCATCGGTCGAACGTGTGTATGCCCGCTCTTTGGGAAATCATGCGCAAGCTGTGGCCTGGGCGGCGCGATTATTTGATATTCCGGCAACCATTTATATGCCGAAAACTGTGTCGGCGGTGAAATTACAGGCCACCAAAGATTATGGAGCCGATGTGGTGCTTTATGATGATATCAAGGAAGTTTCAGTGGTAGAAAACGAGGTGAATGAACGTCCCGGTCATTTCTGGATTTCGCCGTTTAATGACAAAGCGGTGATTGCCGGCCAAGGCACCGCCACCATCGAAGCCATTGAACAAATGCCTGATTTGCCTGATGCGCTGTTTGCGCCTTGTGGCGGTGGTGGGTTATTGTCCGGGATGTGGATAGCTGCCAGAGAACTGGCGCCGGATGCGCAAGTTATTGGGGTTGAACCGGAAACGGCGAATGATGCCTGGCGTTCCATTCAGGCGGGGACAATAACACCTTTGGACATACCGTCGGATTCGATTGCCGATGGTGTGAGAACCTTTGAAATTGGTGATATTACTTTTGAATATTTAAAAGAAATGGATGATTTCATGCTCATCAGTGAGCAACGTATTATGTATTGGACACAATGGCTGCAGCATTTATTAAAGCTTCACATCGAAACTGCCAGCGCCATGTCCATGGATGCGGTTTATCAATGGCTAAAAAATCAAACTTCACCAAAAAAAGTCATGGTGATGTTATCAGGTGGTAATATTGATGCCGCCATGATGCGGCGAATATGGGCGGAGGATCAGTTGCAGGAAATACCACGTCTATAAATTCTCAGCATTCGTCAGTATTGTGGAATGGTGCTTCGCATAAGCTTTTATCTTTGCGTGTGGTTTATTTAATGAAAACCACAAAGGCACAGAGGACACAGAGAAATAATATTTAGTTGTTTGTATTTATTAGCTCAATTAATCGTGTTCCAGTCAATAATAATGTTTTTGGAAAAACCAAGTTCTGTAGTTGTGACTCTTGCGGTCACTTTTTCTATCAGTAATTTACAGGCTTTACCAATTAATTTTTGCTTAATCCTATTTAATAATAGTGAGTTTGTTATAAACGGAATAAGTGAAGATGTTCTTAAAGCCACTAGGTACCGGCCTGCGCCGGCACGGTTCTATGTTTTAGTTTAAAGTGATAGTTAAAAATATAACTCTGTGTTCTCTGCGCCTCTGTGGTTATCTTTTATTTCTTATGGTATGAGATTAATCAATGGTTTTAATCAGCCGAAAACCGACATGGGACAAGGCTTTTTTCGGGTCGGCTGATTCAGTACTTATGGTGGTCGCTATATCACCAGTCATCCAGGAACCGCCGGCGGCACAATAGGCCTGATTACCACAATCGCGCACCCATTCGGCCACATTACCGGTTAAATCATGACTGTTGGTGTTGGCAGCAAAGGATTTCACCGGTGCAGTGAAGACAAAATCATCACGGCAATCGCCGTGCTGTTCAAATTTAGATTCGCTGCTGGTTTCTTGCCCGGCCACATTGCTGTTGTCGCAGTTTGGGTTTCCGGCTAATTGTTTTTGCGCCGTTTGCCATTGTGTCAGGGTAGGTAATTGATAGTTCGCTTGTTGGCTGTCTGATAACCAGGCGGCGTAGGCAGTGGCTTGGGCTGCTGTGATACAAATCACCGGGTGTTGTGGAGTCTGATCGAAGGGTGGCTTGTCCCAGGTTTTTTTAAAGAATCCACCCCGACCGAAATGCTCACAGCGTTCATCAAAATCCTTATTCGCGGCAAAAGCTTTAAATTGTGCCACCGTTGTTTCACTTTGTGCCAGCCAGAAATCACCGGTGCCTGTGCTATTAGCCGCCGCCACAAACACCCAGCTAAATCCCGACAAATCAGTCATGACATCACCGGTTTTCGGGATGGCCTGGTATTGGGTTTCGATTTTAGACAATCCGGCATTATCCGGTGACAACATAAATGCCATGGTGAGATAGTCTTTGGCTTGTGGGTTTGTACGACGTTTTTCGATGGCCTGTTGTGCCAGATGTATGGCCTGATTGGTTATTTTATCGATGTCCGTTTGATAATCATCGGCTTTCATTGGGTAGCTTTTAAAAAAATCGGTTAACGATTGGATATGGGTGATGGCATCGCCGTAGGCTTGTTGCTCCAACTTACTGTTAATTAAACTAAAATAGTATAAACCCACTTTATGCAAACCTTGTTTTGCTGCCTGGTTATCGGGGTATTCGGCCAAAATGGCGGCAAATTGACTGGCGGCGTTATCTTCGGCCGGTTTGGTAAGGCGGAAGGCTTTTAAATTTTCATTGGCTTGCGATAAGCGATCGGTTAGATTGGGTTCCTGCGCACGTCTCGGGTCGTTTTCCGGTAAGTTAACCACCGTTTCCATTAATGGACCAATCGGGTCGGCTTGTTCCACATTTTTGGCCAGCGCTTCAGGTGGTTTCAGAGGTTCTTGTACAGTGGTTTGAGTGGTTTCTTCGGGAATAGTTTGTGGTTTTGCAACCAGAGGTTCGGAGGCTGTTGGTTCGGGTTCATCACCCATAAACATTAAGCCTGCCACAACCAGTATTGCCATGCCAGCCAGTATAGAAGCCGGTACCAGGAATTTTTTATAAGCCGCCCAATTAATGGTGGTTTTTTGTTTGCTGTCCGATTGATGGTCCTGGTAACGAATTTTCATCAAATCAGCTTTTAAATCGGCCACTGATTGATAGCGATCATCGGGATCTTTGGCCAGGCACTGATCGATAATCGGCTGCCAGACACTGAGTTCCGCGGGCAGAATCGGCATCGGTTTGTTAATATGTGCCATTAAAATGGAAAAATCATTGTTGGCTGAATAAACATGTTCACCGGTGATTTTTTCATAGATGATACAACCCAAGGAGTAAATATCGCTGCGGTGATCGATGGGGCGCGACTGAATCTGCTCCGGGCTCATGTAATGGGCACTGCCCAATAATTGCGTTTCTTTGGTTTTGCGTTGAGATTTTTTGGTGATGGCGATACCAAAATCGGCAATTTTAATGCGCCCAAACTGATCAAATAAAATATTGTCCGGTTTTAAATCCCGGTGAATAACACCATGTTCATGGGCATGGCTTAAGCCGTCACAAATCTGACCCAATAAATCAATCAGGTGTTCGGCATTGGTACAAATAATTTCGCTGAAATCACCGTGGGTCAGATAAGGCATGGTGAAATAAGCCAAACCTGAAGGCAGTTTCTTGGCTTCGTATATACTGATAATATGTGGGTGATCCAGGGAAGCCACGGTTTTGGCTTCATCAACAAAGCGTTCTGCCAGTAATTTGTCTTCCATCACCAGCTTTTTCAGAACTTTAATGGCCACTTTGCGTTGCAGCGATTGCTGACGACCCAAATAAACTGCAGACATGCCACCTTCACCGATTTTATCTAAAATGGTGTGGTCAGGAATATTAATGTTTAATTTAGGAACGGCTTTCACGTCTATGGATTTAGTTAATTTTTATAATGAAGCTATTTCAAACTAATCAGTCGGAATATGAATCATTATCGCATGAAAAGTGTGACCGCCATCATAAAAAAATCGAATTTAATTACGCGCTGTGGGCTAAAAATATAAAACTGCCGAAAAAGGTCAGTTTTTATCAGCAAAACCTTGTGTCCTTGTTAATTGAACTTACAATGGGGCATTATTCTAAGCAGGGTGTTTTATGGCGCTGATAAATTTTGATGATGTTTATTTGGATTTTGGTGCCAGGCCGATTTTAGATGGTGTCAACCTGAGCATCGAGCGAGGTCAAAAATGGGCCCTGATTGGCCGTAACGGCGAAGGGAAATCTTCATTATTAAAAGTGATTAACGGTGAATTGCCCATTGATGGTGGCGAGATTAAGCGTCAATCGGGTCTGAAAGTGGCCAAAATGCAACAGTCTGCGGCCTCCGCGGGTTCTGATGTGTCCGTTCGGGATTTTTTATTACAATCACTGGGAACCGTGGGGCAACAGCTCGCCGCTTACGAACAAACTGATGATGTCGATAAAATGATGCATCTGCAGCAGCAGATTGATGACGCTGACGGCTGGGACTTATTAAACCAGCTCGATACCGTGATAACCCAGCTGCGACTGCAAGCCGATGCAAACGTGCAATCCTTATCGGGAGGTGTACGGCGTCGATTAAACTTAGCCGCTGCTTTGGTGCAGTCACCGGATATCTTATTGCTGGATGAGCCCACCAACCATCTGGATATCGACAGTATTATCTGGCTTCAGGGTTTAATTAAAAGCTTACATTGTGCGGTTATTCTGGTGACCCACGACCGGGCATTTCTGCGGGCAGTGGCCAATGGTGTGCTGGAACTGGATCGCGGTGATTTATATGCCTATGATTGTGATTATGACACTTTTTTAAAACGCCAGGATCTGCGTTTAGACAATGAAGCCAAGGAATGGGAACGTCTGGATAAAAAACTCTCAGAAGAGGAGGTCTGGGTCAGGCAAGGCATCAAAGCCCGCCGAACCCGCAGTGACAGTCGCTTGCAGGACCTTTATAAACTCAGGGATGAGCGCAAACAACGGCGTGAGAAAAAAGGCAGTGCCAAAGCCGATATCAATGTCGCTGAAGCCGGCGGTAAAAAAGTTATTACCGCATATAAGGTGGGTTTTTCATATGGAGATCAGGTCATACTGGATGATTTTTCCACCAAAATTCTGCGTGGTGATAAAGTGGGTATTATCGGGCCCAATGGTGTGGGGAAAACCACGCTGGTGAATATTTTATTGGGTGAACTGGAACCGGATGCCGGCTCTGTTAAACTTGGTACCGGTATTCAAGTCGCTTACTTTGATCAACTTAAACAAGATATCAATGACAATGACACAGTGCAAAATAATCTGCAATTGGGCACCGACTTTGTCACCATCAACGGCAAAGCCAAACATGTTATTTCCTATTTACAGGACTTTTTGTTTTCGCCTGAAAAAGTCCGTGGTCCTGCCAGTGTATTATCAGGTGGTGAGCGATCGCGCTTAATGCTGGCGCGTTTATTCGCACGACCGGCTAATTTGTTGGTAATGGATGAGCCGACCAATGATTTGGACATGGAAACCCTGGATTTGTTGCAGGAATTGTTGTTGGATTTTCCAGGTACTGTTTTACTGATTAGTCATGACCGGGATTTTATCGATCAGGTCTGTAGTCAGACATTGGTTTTTGAAAACCCGGTGGATGGGCGTTATGAAATTAATGAGTACATCGGTGGTTATCAGGATTATATAAGGCAACGTAAAATGCCAGCTGAAGAAGTGATTAAACCAACTGGAAAAGAAAGCAGCAACAAACCTTCTGCAAAAAAGCCACCTGCTGGCAAGTCCTCCAGCACCAGCAATCGCTTGCTGTTCCATGAACAAAAGGAATTAAAACAGCTGCCCGGTGAAATAGACCAATTAGAAGCCGAGATTAATCAGTTGTCGGAACAAACCTGTGAACCGGATTTTTATCAACAGGATCAGGATAAAATTAAGCAAGTCACCACACGTCTGGCTGAATTGGAACAGCAGCTTGAGGAAAAATTTAATCGCTGGGATGAGTTGGAAGCGAAAAAATCCAAAACATGATGTGACATCAAAGAAGGGATGGCTTCGATATGCTCAGCGGTTTTGTTGTTTAAGCTTAATCTAAAATACGGTTGAATTTATCAATTAAATGACTGAGTTGCTGGCGTTCTTGCCGGCTTAATTGGCCCAATAAAGATTCTTCGTATTTTACCGCATCAGGAATCACCACAGCCATTAAATCTTCTCCACGATCGCTGAGCCGGTTAATGGTGGCGCGGGCATCGTCTGGATGCGCTTTCTGCACAATGTAATTTTTTTCATTCAGTAACTTTAATGCACGGCTAATCGGTACTTTATCCATTTGGGTGTGTTCGGCGATTGTTTTGGCCGTGATATCTGGATGGTTATTTAAAATCACCAGCACCCGCCATTCCGGCACCGAAATATTAAAACGACTTCGGTAATGTTTCGATAAGCCCTTAGATATTTTCAGGCTTAAGGCCGATAACTGGTAGGGTATAAAGTGTTTAAAGTCCATGGTAGGTAATTATGCCAGTATTTAGTTTCAAATGTAACTAAATTGCGTTAAAATATCTTTTCCCAATAATGAGTGAGTATAACAATGACAGCGACCATCAATGGCTTTGGATTTATTGAGTATGCGGCAGCGGATGCGACGCCTTTACATAAACTGTTTCGCCAGATGGGCTTTAGTGCCATTAAACGCCATAAAAACAAACCCATCACATTATACCGGCAGGGTCAATCTGATTTTTTTATTAACGAATGTGATAGTGGCTTTGCCGCCGATTTTCATGCCAAGCACGGTCCCAGTGCACCGGGGTTCTCGATTGTGTTTGATGACAAGGATGCGGCCTTAGAACACAGTTTGAAAGGCGGTTCGGAACAAATTAAAGTGGATAATGGTTTGGATTTTCCGGCCATTAAGGGTATCGGTGATGCGGCTTTGTATTTATTGGATAAAGGCTCTTATGAAGCAGTACTGGCACGGGATTTTGATGATATCCCGGGTGTTAATCAGAATCCGACCGGCTTTGGTTTAACCTTTATTGATCACCTGACGCATAATTTATACTTCGGCAACATGGCAAAATGGAGCGCTTATTACGAAGATTTATTTGATTTTCGTGAAATCCGCTATTTTGATATCAAGGGCTCGAAAACCGGTCTGGTATCCAAAGCCATGACGTCACCCAATGGATCAGTGAAAATACCTTTAAATGAATCGAATGATCCGAAATCTCAGATTAACGAATACCTGGATGAATATAAAGGGGAAGGGATTCAACACATTGCTATGTTCACAGATAATATTTATGAAACCATCGAGTCCATGCGTGCTGCCGGGGTTGAGTTTTTAGAAACACCAGAGACCTATTACAGCATCATTGATCGACGGGTGCCTCAGCACAATGAAGATGTGGCCCGTATGCAGAAAAATCATATCTTGATTGATGCTGATGAGGAAACCAAAAAGCAGTTATTATTACAGATTTTTACACAGACCAATATTGGCCCTATTTTCTTTGAAATCATCCAGCGTAAAGGCAACGAAGGCTTTGGTGAAGGTAACTTTCAGGCCTTGTTTGAATCGATTGAGTTGGAACAGCAAAAGCGGGGTTATTTAGATGAGTAGTCATTGGTTTAAACTCTTTAAAAAACAGGGCAAAGTGGCGCGTCAGGCGCATTTTGATTTGCCCAAAGACAGTTATGAAAGAGAGATGGGCAAAGAGGGTTTTTTTGGCCCTGTGACCCATTTTTATCACCGGCATAAGCACACAGGTTGGAGTGATTTTGAAGGCGATAACCGGCCACGGGCTTTTGACACCAATGAGCTGGAAGAAACGCAGACCAGTCCCTGGCAGGCACCGGTACTGTTGCGCAATAAAAGTACTCAGATTCGGATGATGCATATGAAAAAATCAATGAATCGTTTGGTGCGCAATGCCGATGGGGATGATTTGTTGTTTTTCCACAAAGGAACGGCGCATTTGTTTTGTGACTTTGGACATCTGGTGATTAAAGAAGGTGATTACGTCATGATTCCCAAAGGCACCATGTGGCGGCTTGAAATGGATAATCCCTGTGAAATCCTGATGATTGAAGCCACCAATAGTCATTTTAAAGCGCCCGATAAAGGCTTATTGGGTCCTAACGCCATCGTCGATACCGCGGTGTATCGGGTGCCTGAAATTGATGCGGCTTTTCAGGGTCAATACAGTGAAGATCGCTGGAAAGTGGTGATTAAACGTCGCAATGAATTTAACCGCGTGACGTTTCCATTTAACCCCTTAGATGCCATTGGCTGGCAGGGAGATCTCATGCCGATTGCTTTAAATTGGCGTGATATATCGCCTGTGATGAGTCACCGATATCATGTACCGCCCTCGGCACACACCACCTTTGTGGGTGAGCGTTTTGTGGTCTGTACTTTTGTGCCACGCTTATTTGAGACGGATCCGAAAGCATTAAAAGTACCGTTTTATCATAATAACGATGATTACGATGAGGTCCTGTTTTACCATGCCGGTAATTTCTTTTCCCGGGACAACATTCATCCTGGGATGATGACATTACATCCGGCTGGTTTGACCCATGGTCCGCATCCAAAAGCCATGGAAAAAGCCTTTGAACAATCCAATCAAATGACCGAAGAAGTGGCGGTCATGATTGATACACGAGATCCACTGGATGTTTGCCCTGAGGCGACCGAAGTGGAATGGTCCGGTTACATTAATTCCTGGAGTGAACAATGAAATTAGCAACAATTAACAATCAAACCCGAGACGGACAGTTGGTGGTGGTTAACCGACAAGGCACGAAAGCGGTTAAAGTTCCGCAGGTGGCCGATACCCTGCAACAAGCCCTGGATAACTGGGAGCAGGCGGCCCCACAACTGAATACTATTTATCAGCACCTTAATGAAGGTGGTGTCAATGATGCCTTTGATTTGGATATGAGCCAAGTCATGGCACCCTTGCCGCGCGGTTTACAGTTTTTAGACGGCAGCGCTTATCTGGCGCATGTGGAACGTGTCCGTAAAGCCCGTGGCGCGGAAATGCCACCGAGCTTTAAGGAAGACCCGCTGATGTATCAGGCAGTCAGTGATGGCTTTTTAGCCGCTAATCAAGACATCGAAGTGGTCAGCGAAGACTACGGCATCGATTTTGAAGCCGAAGCGGCCGTGATTACCTCCGATGTGCCGATGCACGTATCACCCGAAGAAGCCGGACAGTATATTCAATTAATTTGTATTCTGAATGACGTGTCCTTGCGAAAATTAATTCCGGCGGAATTGGGCAAAGGTTTTGGTTTTGTGCAATCTAAACCGCGCACCGCTTTGAGCCCGTTCTTCGTGACACCCGATGAATTAGGAGACGCCTGGCAAGACCATAAAATCCACTTGCCCATGCGCACCTGGTATAACGGTAACTGGTTTGGCGAACCCAATTGTGGTGTTGATATGCAGTTTGATTTCGCTCAGCTCATCGCTCACGCCACCAAAACCCGCCCGCTGGCTGCCGGTTGTATCATCGGATCCGGCACCATTGCCAACCATGATATGGCCAAAGGGTCTACCTGCCTGGCTGAAAAACGGGTGCTGGAAGTCATCGAACACGGTGAAGCCAAAACTCCTTTTATGCGCTTTGGTGACACCATTAAAATTCAAATCACCAATGATGAAGGTGAAGATATCTTTGGCACTATAGAGCAAAAAGTGGTGAAATACGGTCAGTAAATACACTAATTCTCGGTTAAATTTAGAACCCGCCTAATTGGCGGGTTTTTCTAGGCCATTATTGGCTCATCAAGGCAAAGATTAGCATAAATTGAGCGGCATAATACATTGGTAAGCCGATTAAACGGTTAATGAAGCTCGGTGATACAAAGCGTTGCCGGGCGACAAATAAATCGGATAGGGCAAACAGTATTGCGCCGGTGGCAATCAGTTGTTGCGCAGGATGTCGGGTTATCATAGCAGTTATCAGCATCAGGCCAATGGCGGCAAGATAAGCTAATACAGCTGTTTTCATCAGACCTTTAAGATGTTTGGATAGCCACAAATAACACCCAATCATTGCAGCAATGACCACCACCGAAGTGTTGGTGAGTTCATAATACTTAATGCCGACATCGATAAAGGCCCAGGCATAGAGCAGATGTGCCAGTAAAAAGGCCAGTAAACCGAACAGAAAAAAAGATTTATTGTTGGTTTTGGCTAATAGGACATCACCGGCAAGAGACCAGCCTAAACCTAAAGTTAATAAGATTGAGAAGGTTTCTCTTTGACCATTTAAAACAGTCAAGAAGGCGGGAATGAAAAAACATAAACCGGCCAGGGTTTTAAACACACCTGACCACACGCTATTCTGTTTATAGTAAAAAAAAAGAGTTAAAGCGCAAGCCACAGCGCATAAGCTGGACCAAAGGTAAATCATGGTTGATCGTGGATCGCTTTTAACCCTTCGAACAGTTGATTGATTAAGGGCTTTGCATGGGCTTTTAAGTCAATTAGGTCGGTGTTGACGTATTCAATCAGTAAGCCTTTTAAGAAACAGTGAAAGGTTAAGGTCAGAATTTCCGGGTCAGCATCCGAGCTGAGTTTGTCCTTGTCTTGCGCACGCTTAAAATAAGCTTGAAATAGTGCAAGACTTTCTTCTTTACTGGCTTTATGACGTGCTTTAAAGGGTGCCAGTACGCCTGAATAATCACAATTCAAAAACAGCCTCATAACTTGTTGTTTGGTTGGATTCTCGGCTAATTCCAATAATAACTGGCTCATTAAATCGCGCAATTGTAGGATTGGGTGGGGCGAATCGGTTTCCAGATCAGCCAGCACATGCTCGATAAAAGGCTCATGCAGGTCAGCATGCAGGGCGTCGAAAATTTCAGCCTTGTTATCAAAATGCCAGTACACAGCACCCCGGGTGACACCGGCGGTTTTGGCGATGTCATTGAGGCTGGTGTTAAAAAAACCCTTTGCAGAAAAGTTTTCTACAGCCGCCTGTAGAATATCCTGGCGGGTCTTTTGAGTATCTTCTTTGGTTTTGCGCATGGCGACATTCTACCAGTAAGATTAAATTTTGACAACATACATTCATGAATGTATAATGCGCATCAAATAAAAACCTGCCCTATAGACCTTTTATTCATGGTGATTCCATTACCATACAGTTTTTTAAAAGTACAGATTGGCGTGGGCTTTCCTTGTAATGGGCGAATGAGGCTATATGTTATTAAATTGTTGCTGTGTTTCTGATGACAGCGCAGGTTGCTCACATTATTCTAAAAAAATTAGAGAAAATTAAATGAAAAAAAGTACACTTTTCACCGGTTTGATTATCCTTGTTTTAATCATTGTTGTGGCCTGGTTATTATGGCCGAAATCAGCGCCTGAAAATGCACAGGGCATGATGGGTGGTTACGGTGCGCAAGGTCCGGTGCCGGTTGAAACCATCCGCGTTAAGCAGCAATCTGTGGACATGACCATGGAATTACCGGCACGGGTTGTGGCCTATCGCCAGTCAGATGTCCGACCGCAGGTATCAGGCATTATTGAAGAACGACTGTATCAGCAAGGCAGTTTGGTGGAAAAAGGCCAAAAGCTGTATCAGCTGGATGATGCCCGCTATATCGCCAATTTAAAAAGTGCCGAAGCCGATTTACAAAATGCCCGCGCGCAATTGAAAACCATTAAAACCCGGGCCCAACGGATTCGTTCATTAAAAGCTCAGAAAGCCGTGAGTCAGCAGGATTTAGATGATGTGGAAGCGCAACTGGCCCAGGCCGAAGCCGGTATCGCAGTGGCCCAATCGAATGTGGATTTGCAAAAAATCAATATAGAATATGCGCAAATTAAAGCGCCTATTTCGGGACGAATCGGCCAAACCTTTTTAACTGAAGGGGCTTTAGTCAGCTCCGGTCAGCAACAGCCGCTGGCTATTATCACGCAGTTATCACCGGTTTATGTGGACATGCAGGTATCAGCCGATCGGGCGCAGCGTGTGATGTCTCTTTTAAGCCAACAACAGCGTGCCAAAGAAACACAAGATTCAGAAGAACAAACCCCGCAAGAAAATCGTTTAACCGTCAGTATCCCCCAGAACAATGGTGAGAGTCTCACAGGCTACCTTGAGTTTTCAGATGTCGTGGTTGAGCAGAGTACAGGCGCCATTACCTTGCGAGCCGTGATTGAAAATGAGCCGGTGAATTTATTGCCGGGTATGTTTGTGACTGCCAGCTTACAGTTGGGCACGTCAGAAGACATATTGGTGCCGCAACGCGCCACTTCACGCAACCCCTTAGGCGGTTTAGATGTATGGGTGGTGAATGATGATAATACCGCGACTAAGAAAACCCTGCAAAGCAGGCAAGCCTACCAGGATCAGTGGATTATTGAAAATGGAATCCAGGCCGGTGAAGAGCTGGTGGTGGTTGGTTACCAGAAATTGCAGCCCGGTGCTGAAGTGAAAACCAGTCCCTGGCAAGGTTCGGAACAACCACAGGCCGCGACTCAAAAACAGTCACAAGCCGAATCTAAACAAACTCAAAGTCAGGAATAATTATGGCACGCTATTTTATTGAACGTCCGGTTTTTGCCTGGGTGATTGCCATCATTATTATGTTGGCCGGCGCCTTAACCATTACCAAATTGCCGATAGAACAATACCCTACGGTGGCGCCACCGACGGTGGCCATTAATGCCAGTTATCCGGGTGCTTCAGCCAGTACGGTTGAAAATGCGGTGACGCAGGTGATTGAGCAACAGCTAACCGGGATTGATAATCTGCGGTATTTTAATGCCTCAAGTCAGGACGGATCGGCTTCGATTACCCTGACTTTTGAACCGGGAACCGATGCTGATATTGCCCAGGTACAGACCCAGAACAAAGTCCAGGGTGCCATCACCCGTTTGCCACAGGAAGTGCAGACCCAGGGTGTGACGGTGACTAAATCTAATGATTCATTCCTGTTGGTGGTGGGTTTTTATTCGGAAGACGGCAGTGTTAGTCAGGGACAACTGGGCGATATTCTGGTGTCGAACTTTCAGGATCCGGTTTCCCGACTGAAAGGCGTGGGTAATGTCCAGGTGTTTGGCGCTCAATATGCCATGCGTATCTGGTTAGACCCCGATAAACTGGTTAACTACAGCATGACACCGGTGGATGTGCAAACCGCCATCCGAGCACAAAATACAGATATTTCAGCCGGGCAATTGGGCGCTTTACCGGCGGTAGACGGCCAGCAACTTAATGCCACAGTCAAGGCCCAGTCACGCTTACAAACGGTTGAAGACTTTAAGAATATTATTCTACGGGTTAACACCGACGGCTCTCAGGTTCGGTTGGCAGATGTGGCCCGTGTTGAATTGGGTTCTGAATTTTACAGCACCATTTCACGCTTTAAAGGCAAGCCGGCCTCCGGTATGGCGGTGTCCCTGTCAACAGGTGCCAATGCACTGGAAACTGCTGACCTGGTGAAAGCCAAAGTGAAGGAGCTGACACCGTATTTGCCCGAAGGGGTGGAAGTCGTTTTTCCTTTTGATACCACGCCGTTTATCGAAAAATCCATTTCCTCGGTGGTCATGACCATGATTGAAGCGGTGGGGCTGGTGTTTTTAGTGATGCTGTTATTCTTACAAAGTTTTCGCGCCACCTTAATTCCCACCATTGCCATTCCGGTGGTGTTACTGGGTACCTTCGCCATTATGGGTGTGTTTGGTTACACCATTAATGTGTTGACCATGTTTGCTATGGTGCTGGCCATCGGTCTGCTGGTGGATGACGCCATTGTGGTGGTAGAAAACGTCGAACGGGTGATGGAAGAAGATGGTTTAGACTCGAAAGAAGCCACCAAAAAATCCATGGATCAGATATCTGGCGCGCTGATTGGTATTGGTGTTGTTTTGTCGGCGGTGTTTGTGCCGATGGCATTCTTCCCCGGTTCCAGTGGTGCCATTTACCGTCAATTTTCAATCACCATTGTGTCGGTGATGGGGCTTTCGGTGCTGGTGGCTCTGGTGTTATCTCCCACGTTATGTGCCACCTTCTTAAAACCCAAAAAGCCCGGTCATGACCGTAAAAAAGGCTTTTTTGGACCGTTTAACCGTGGTTTTGACTGGATCCGAAGTAAATATGAAGGTGCCACTTCACATATGGCACGACGTATTATTCGTTTTGTAGGCATTTATGCGCTGATTATCGGCGTCATGATGCT
Source organism: uncultured Marinicella sp. (assembly GCA_947502925.1). Lineage (GTDB taxonomy): Bacteria > Pseudomonadota > Gammaproteobacteria > Xanthomonadales > Marinicellaceae > Marinicella. The sequence goes on from CANNBS010000003.1 coordinate 120,037, forward strand.
GCTGTTTACCTCTTTACCGAAGTCTTTCCTGCCGGATGAAGACCAGGGCACCATGTTTGTGCTGGTGGATGCGCCGGTGGGCGCCACCGCGGAACGGACCCGTGAATCGATGGAAAAAATCGAGCAGTATTTATTGACCGAACAGGCCGATACAGTTGAAGGCTTCTTTACGGTGGTGGGCTTTAGTTTTTCAGGTAATGCCCAAAACGCCGGCATGGGCTTTATTCGATTAAAAGACTGGGAAGAACGGCCCGGTGAAGATCAGAGTGTGTTCACTGTCGCTGGCGAAGCCATGGGTGCATTCTCACAGATTAAGGACGCCAATGCCTTCGCCTTTTTCCCGCCACCGATTCAATCACTGGGGAATGCGTCGGGCTTTAACTTTCAGTTGGTTGATCGCGGTGGTGAAGGTCATGAGGCCTTAATGCAAGCCCGTAATCAGGTCCTGGGTGCGGCTTCACAGAATCCTAAATTGGTCGCCGTAAGACCCAATGGTTTAAGTGATGTGCCACAGTTAAAGATTAATATCGATAATGAAAAAGCCGCCACCATGGGATTGGATTTAAGTGCCATTAATCGTACTCTACAAATCGCCTGGGGTTCGAGCTATGTGAATGATTTTCTCGATCGCGGTAAAGTGAAAAAGGTTTATATGCAAGGCGATGCGCCGACCCGTATGAAGCCCGAAGATTTATCGAAATGGTATGTGCGTAATAATCAGGGCGAGATGATTCCTTTTGATCGTTTTTCTACCATGGAATGGGTTTATGGTTCGCCGAAACTGGAACGTTTTAATGCGGTGCCTTCGATGAATATTCAAGGTCAGCCGGCGCCGGGTGTCTCTTCGGGCGTGGCGATGAACGAAGTGCAGAAAATTGTTGATAACTTACCCGGCCAGTTCGGCCTGGAATGGTCCGGTCTGTCTTATGAAGAACGCCAAAGCGGTGACCAGGCAGCAGGCTTATATGCCATTTCCGTGCTGATTGTATTTTTAGCACTGGCCGCTTTGTACGAAAGCTGGGCGGTGCCTTTTGCGGTCATTTTAGCGGTACCGCTTGGGGTGTTAGGTACTGTACTGGCAGCTAAATTCTTTAACATTCCCAATGACGTCTATTTCCAGGTGGCCTTATTAACTACGGTTGGACTGGCTTCTAAGAATGCCATTTTGATTGTTGAATTTGCCCGGGATTTAAAAAACCAGGGCGTTAAACTGTTGCATGCTGTGGCGGAAGCCGCACGTCAACGGTTCCGACCGATTGTGATGACCTCGATGGCCTTTATCTTAGGTGTGTCGCCACTGGCACTCAATGACGGTGCCGGTGCGGCCAGTCAGAATGCCATCGGTAAATCGGTGATTGGAGGTATGTTGGCCTCAACGCTCATCGCGATTCTTTTCGTGCCAATGTTCTATGTCGCAGTCGAGAAGTTGTTCCACCGCAAACAACATCAAGAGAGTCAGAAGACCATCGAAGAAAAGTAGGTTGACTTTAGAGCGATACCACCCAAAAAGCGGCCATCCATTGGCCGTTTTTTTTTAAATATCCAAAACAATAGAAAACATTAACCACAGAGGCACAAAGATAACAAAGAAAATATTTAAATCATTTCTCTGTAATCTTTGTGAATCCATTGCGGTCTTTGTGGTTTAATTCACTTGCCGTTCAATTGTCAGCGACTCTTTATTGCATTTGTTGGCGTGCTTTCTCTGCTTGAATGGCAGCCTTTTTTTCAGCCTGGCGCTGCTTTAAGATTTGTTGGGCTTCTAAGCCTAAGTGCGCATCGCCGCGTTGTTTGGCCAATTGCATTTGTTTTTCGCGCATGGCGAATTGTCGGCGTTGTTCTGCCGTGGTTTTATCATAACAATGCGGACAGCTGACGCCTTGTTGGTAGTGCGCTGATTGTTTATCTTCTTCAGTGATGGGATAGCGGCAGGCGTAACACTGGTCGTACTGACCTTTTTCAAGATCATGATTAACCGCCACCCGGTTGTCGAAGACAAAGCATTCACCCTGCCACTTGGTGTTGTCTTTGGGCACTTCTTCCAAGTATTTTAAAATGCCTCCTTTGAGGTGATAGACTTCTTCAAAGCCCTGTTCTTTTAAATAGGCGGTGGATTTTTCGCAACGGATACCACCGGTGCAGAACATCGCGACTTTTTTATGTTTTTTAGGATCGAGGTTTTCTCTGACATAGTCCGGAAATTCGCGGAAAGTTTCGGTTTTGGGATTCACCGCTCGCTCAAAAGTGCCGATATTGACCTCATAATCGTTGCGGGTATCGATTAAGGTCACCTCCGGATCTGAAATTAAATCATTCCAGTCTTTGGGTTCCACATACGTCCCGACAACGCGCTTGGGGTCAATTCCCTGCACACCCATGGTGACGATTTCTTTTTTGAGTTTCACTTTACTGCGATAAAAAGGCATCTCGTCTGATAGCGATTCTTTGCTGTCCAAATCCGCCAGACGGTGATCCTGGCGCAACCAGTTAAGCAACGCATCAATGCCATCACGAGATCCTGCGATGGTGCCGTTTATGCCTTCTTCGGCCAGTAATAGGGTGCCTCTGACATGCTGTTTTTTCATCAGCGTCAGTAAAGGTTCGCGAAGGGATTCAAAATCTTCAAGGTGCACAAAATGATAGAGTGCGCAGACCACAATCTGTTGTTTCATAATAGTCGAGCTGGCCTGAACGTAAATCAGGTGCTTAGTCAAAAAAGCGCATTATAACAAAACCGGGTGGTGAGTGTGATGTCGGCCCGGGTCATTTTAAGCAGTTACTAACCGATAAAACAGCCGATGAACTGATAAAAGACAAACACAATTAAGAGCAAAACAACCCACAAAGTTCTGTGAAATAGTTAACATATTTAAAAATTGGTGTCATGAAAGTCTTAGTGGCTGTGTTAGAATCACTAAGACATTTAATAATGTATGTCATTTTTATGTCGAACATATTATTTCAATTTAGCAATAACGGGAGATTTCTATGAAAGTAGCAGCAGGTGTGATTTTAATTATCGCCGCGGTTTTTAATTTATTCGCAGGTTTGGCCTATTTAGGCGGTGGCGCGGCATCATCCGGGTTTTCCGATGCCATGAAATCAGCTCAGATGCAAGAATCGATGTCACAGATGACCGCAGAACAAAGAGCTGAAATGGATAAGGCCACTGATGCCATGGGTTCTGGTGGTATGGGCTTGATGGCTTTTGGTGTGTTTTTATTAGTTAGTGTGGGTATTTTAATTGCCGGCGCTGTATTCTTATTTACTGCTAAAAAAGCCCAGTTTATTATGGTGGCAGGGGGTGTGGCGATTCTCGCTGAAGTTATCGGGATATTAATCACCAGTTTTGGTATCACCAATGTGGTTGGCCTGGTGGGTGGCGCTTTGGCCATTTACTGTGCCAAAACAATGGGTGGAAATGCCAATGCACCGATTGAAACAGTTTAATTATTGGCTGATTTATAGGTAAATTTTAAGGAGCGAGTTCATCGCTCCTTTTTCGTTTTGCGGGAAAAATTAAATGACATTACGAATCGGCACCTTAAAGAAAATTGTTTCACATGATCTCTACTATGCCTTACGCAGTGCGCGGGGCGTTTTATTTCTGGTCTTTTTTGCGGTCTTTTGGCTGTGGATATTCACCAAATTCGGCCATGTAGATACCGGGTGGCTAAAAAGCCCCGACAGTTCGTTTATTCTGGCCTGGTTATTCGATGCCAAAACGGCCCAATCGTTGTTTACCGACCGGCATCCGGGTTTTTCGCTGTACTATTTAATCGCCATTAACACCGCGCCCTTTTTTGTGCTGTTCGCGGCCAGTGATCAAACCGCGAACGATATTGGCGGGCAGTATTTGCGCTTCTTATTGCCCCGCTGTTTACGCAGTGAAATTTATCTGGGCCGTTTTATTGGCGCCGTTTTGCTGGTGTGGATGGCGTATGCGGTGGTGACTTTATTGGCGATGTTTTGGGTCGTTATGTTTAACAATGCCAGTTTAACGAATGTCTTTATGGATGCGCTGTGGATGATTGTTTGCCTGGCGGTCTATGCCGTGCCTTTTATTGCCATGATGTCCTTAAGCTCAGCGCTGGTGGGTTCGGCGGCTTTATCGGCCTTACTCGGTATCGGTTTTTATTTTATTGTCACTATTATTGTGTCGGTGATGGGTTTTCAGTCGGATCAGCTGGCGGATGCGGTCTCGTATATTCTGCCGAATACCATGAAAAGCGAATTGTTGCTGTTTGAATTCGGCGGCCTGCTCAAGGCGGTGATTGTGAACGGAATTTATACCGCCGTTTATTTATACGCCGGCTGGCTGATTTTTTCGCGGAGAGACATATGAATTCAGAATTAGCGATAACAACCCGGCAACTGAGCAAACAATACGGCGCGCAATTTGCCGTACAGAATTTAGATGTCGAGATTAAAAAGAACATCACCACCGGTTTAATTGGTCCCAACGGTGCCGGTAAAACCACACTGATGTCGCTGATTTGCGGTTTTATTAAACCCAGTGACGGCACAGTTAATGTATTGGGACAAGAACCCAACGCCGCGGATTTAAAAAGCCGTGTTTCGATTCTACCGCAGGATGCGCATTTTCTGAAATCACTGTCGGTTAAAGTGCAACTGACCATGCTGGCGGAATTACAGGGTTTTGCCAAACAAGCCGCCCGCAAAGAGGCCTTGCGTGTGCTGGACCTGGTGGATTTAATTGAAGCCCAGAATAAACTCCCCGAGCAAATGAGCCACGGCATGCTGAAACGCTGCGCCATTGCCCAGGCCTTAATGGGTGAACCGGAATTAATCTTACTCGATGAACCCACCGCCGGATTAGACCCAAGCACCACCGATAACATTAAAGCCGTGATTAAAAACCTGCAAAACAAAGCCACCATAATGATCAGTTCGCACAACTTATCGGTGATTGAAGACCTCTGTCAGGAGGTGGTGATTCTCGACAAAGGCCGCTTGCATGCGCATCATGAAATTGATCAAATCGTCGTGAAGCAACAAGCGTTAACAATTAAGCTATCGGACCATCCAACCGCTGAACAGGTGACCCAGTTAAAAAATACCCAATGGGTGACAGACATCAAAGTCGGCAAACCCGGCAGTTGTGTGATGGTGGTCTATTACGACCCACAACAAACCGACGGCATCGAAATCAGTTTATTACAGGTACTCAAAGACATGAACATGGGCTACCGGGAATTCACCAAAGGCGAACGCCTGCAGGAATATATGACCGATAACTTTAAGTAAGGACAGGTATGGATGTCATATATTTATACGCTGATTTCCTAAAATACTTTCTGGCGCTGATTGTGGTCGGCATTAGTTTAAAATATCGATTTGTCGATCCGGCCAAAAAAGAGCCGGTCTATCTAATGGGCAAGAAAGTCGGTCGCCACCAGATCACCGGCTTCGCCACCATTGCCTTTCTCGGTGTAATCATTCAACTGGTGGCCAATACCGTCAAAGGCCTTGAAGATTTATCCTTTTTCCAGGACCCCGTCATCACCACCGGCTTCGGCGCCGCTTGTTTGATTTTGGTAACCGCGAAATGATTAAACGACGTCAGTCGTCCCGAGCGAAGTCGAGGGACCTCCTAACGCAACCAATATCTCAATAAAAACGAACATTTATAACCCCCAATGCCATCTGATAACAAACCCCTTTATTCCGAATCTCAACAAGTCACCTGGCTAAAAACCGCCTGGCGGAGTTTCGGTTATTTTTTATTATATTTTATTGCAGTGAGTTTGCTAACTTTGCTGACCACTTCATTTAAGCTCTACACCGCAGAAACCGGCTTTCACTTTAAACCAGACGACCAGGCTGCGGTTGAAAAATTTATTGCCGAAGCCCAGCAAAAATATAATCTGTCCGACAGTGAATTTATACTCAGGGAAACCTCAGGCAAATACAACACTTTGGTGGTGAAGCTGACCAAACCCACAGTTGAGCATGACAATGAATTATTGATCTATGATCTTCATAATAATGAGCTGCTGATAATCGATTATGATAAAGCCTTCACGATGAATAATCAGACTTCGATGACGCCTAAGTTTATTGGTCTGTATGCGTTGCTGAGTCTGTTGATTTTTATTTATTGGTACAAAAAATACGGTCACATTAGTTCAACGATAAACTCGATATCCGTCTGGCCAGGTAAAGCATTAAATATCGCTGTCTGGGTGGTTGCCCTGGTTATCGTTTTACAAATTTATGCCTGGTTGGTAAGCCTTATGGGTCTTGAATTACAGTCAGATGTGATGCAACTCCGCAGCCTGTTTTTAAATCAGCCGATACACTATCTGATGATGGTCGTGATACTGGCACCGATTCAGGAAGAGCTGGTGTTCCGCGGTATCATGCTGCGCTTATTTATCAACCAGAATCAAGCCCTGATCGGCACGCTATGGACAAGCGCCTTATTCGCTGCACTTCACCAGCTACAATTAATCGGCCTACCACTCATCGATCGCGTCCATAATTTCGTATTTATTTTCGCATTATCCCTGATGCTCAGCCACATCTACCTCAAACACCGCCACATCACCGCCCCGATATTTGCCCATGCACTGTTTAACTTATTGATGACGGCGCTGATGGTTGTTTTTCCCACCTAAAAACAAAGAAAGTCATCCCGAGCACAGTCGAGGGATCTCCTGACGCTAAAAGAAATCTCAAAACATTGCGACGCCTTCAAGCTTGTTTAGTCTGACAACGACATAATAAGTCGCAGACAGTTGTGCACTGATCGCATAATTATTGTACAAAGGCAATTGATTGAATAGTATAGCTATTAAGTTCAGTAAAAATAGTATGGACAGTAAATAGCCAATTTTAATTATATTTAGGAGAACAATGACATGAAAGTATTCTACTTTATTATACTCAGTTTATTTATAGGCACAGCATACGGTCAACGGGTCGGAAATATCAGTGAAGGCATGTGGTATAACCCAGATGCGTCAGGACGAGGGATTACCATTGAAATCCAGAATGGTGTGATTGTAGCTACCTATTTTGGTTATCAAAATAATGGTGATGCCATTTGGTGGCAGGGTGTAGCCACGGAATCAGTGACCAATCAATTCGACGGTGATTTCATTGCTCTACAAAATGGACAATGTGTCGGTTGTGGCTTTACTCAACCGGAATTAAATGAAACGGATTCCATTGGCGCATTTACTTTCAGGTTTCTTAATTCAAATGAGTTGCTATTGGATTGGGCTGGTGGCAGCGAGCATTTAGTTAAATATGATTTTGGCTACGGTAATGTACTGGACTATGCATACGGTTTATGGATGGTCAGTGGCTTCTTTAATGACATGGCCAGTATTGGTGAAGAGGTCATTTTGTTTTACGAAGAGTCGGTTACTGAGGATGGAAATCGTTTTTTAATTGGTAATCGTAGCGGTTACCAGAACACCACAAAATACATCGCAGTGGCGATGACCTTTGATGGTGGACTTGATGGTCGGAATGCAGTTTCAATTTTGTTGGATTCATCAACAAGTTACAACCGGTTTTATATTGTTAATATTACAGAAAATGGTTTAGAAGGACGCTCCTGGCTTTATCGAAAGGACGAAGAACCCTCCGGTTCTGGTTTATTAACCAAAGCTCACAAACATTGGGATAAATATGAATTGAGCGCACGAATGGGTCAACTGAAGACTGAATCAGTCACTAAAGCAATTAAAAACCATGACCAAATTGATGATGAATATTATCAATTGATACAATTTAATAAGCAACAAGCATCAGACTATCCAAGTATCGATCAAGCATTTGAAGAAGCAAATAAGTTACTACAACAGATAAAATCTAAGCAATAAAATTTAAGTTGATACTTTCAGTTTATTTTAGATATTTTTATATTGAGTAGGCTGAAAGTATCTTTCTATAAAGAACGTTATATATTTCTCTATTTAGAAACAAGTTGTTAAAAAGTCTTAAAAAACCAAACCACATTACACATTGCCTTTTGCTGATGAATTGATTACATTAAATCAATGTTTTTTTCAAAGTACTTATGGATATCCAACAATACCTCAGCTCAGTCACAAGCCGCTTTAATTCCGGTATTTCAGGCGAGCATAGTTACCGCAGTGATTTAGAACAACTCATTAGAACACTGGTACCCGGCGTTGATATTACCAACGAACCTTCAAAAGTCACCGCTTGTGGTAACCCGGATTATGTGATTACCCGAAAGAAAATCCCGATTGGATTTATTGAAGCCAAAGACATCGGAAAAGACCTCAACAGTAAAACCTACAAAGAACAATTTACCCGTTATAAAGAAGCATTGGATAACTTAATCATTACGGATTACCTGTGGTTTCAGTTTTATCAGCAGGGTGAACTGGTACATGAAATCAGGATTGCTGATATCGAAAACTATAAAGTGATCCCCAATCCCCAGCAATTCGAACATTTCTCAATTCTTATCGTTGAGTTCTGTCGCTATATCAGTCAAACCATTAAATCGCCACAAAAACTGGCGGAAATGATGGCCGGTAAAGCTAAGTTATTGCAAAATATTATTGCTGAGGCCGTTACCGCCGATGAAAAAGCCGACGAAGTCAGTCAGCAGGACACCTGGCTTATTAATCAGTATAAAACCTTTAAACGGATGCTGATTCATGACCTGATGCCTCGGCAGTTTGCGGATATCTATGCCCAAACAGTGGCTTATGGCATGTTTGCCGCGCGTTTGCATGATGACACACTCGATGATTTCAGCCGTCAGGAAGCGGCTGAACTGATTCCAAAATCCAATCCATTTCTACGGCGATTATTCAGCGAGATTGCCGGACCGGATATTGATGAACGGATTGTTAAAATTGTCGATAATCTGGCTGAAGTCTTTCGCGCCACTGACATCAAAAAACTATTAAAGAATTTTGGTAAAGCCACCCAAACCCAAGACCCAATTATTCACTTCTACGAAACATTCTTAGCTGCTTATAACCCGAAACTCAGGAAATCCCGAGGCGTTTGGTACACACCGGAGCCGGTGGTTAAGTTTATTGTTCGGGCTGTGGACGATGTTTTAAAAACTGAATTTGGTTTAAAAGATGGTCTGGCCGATACCACAAAAACCACGATAAAGATCGATTCAGACACACCCGATAAACGCCAAAGCAGCGGTTACAAGCAAATTGAAAAAGAAGTCCATAAGGTGCAGATTTTGGATCCCGCCACCGGAACCGGAACATTTCTGGCTGAAGTGGTGCGCTATATTCACGAACAGAAATTTAAGTCAATGCAAGGTGTCTGGTCAGATTATGTGGAAAAGGACTTAATCCCACGGCTTAATGGCTTTGAAATATTGATGGCATCCTATGCCATGGCGCATCTGAAACTCGATTTACTGTTAAAAGAAACCGGTTATGTGCCGAAAAAAGACCCTCGATTCAATGTTTATCTCACCAATTCCTTAGAAGAATACCACCCCGATACCGGTTCACTATTTAGTAACTGGCTGAGTGCCGAAGCCCGCGAAGCCAATCATATTAAACGCGATACCCCAGTTATGTGCGTGATTGGGAATCCGCCTTATTCCGGTGAAAGTGTAAATAAAGGCGAATGGATTATGAACCTGATGGAGGATTATAAAAAAGAACCGGGCGGTAAAGAAAAGCTTAAAGAACGTACTTCTAAATGGATTAACGATGATTATGTTAAGTTCTTAAGGTATGGTCAATACTTTATAGAAAAAAATGGTGAAGGTGTTTTAGCCTTTATTAATCCACACGGTTTCCTCGATAACCCGACTTTTCGTGGAATGCGCTGGAAATTACTGAAAACTTACGACACGATTTATACTATTGATTTACATGGTAACGCCAAGAAAAAAGAAACCTGTCCTGATGGTTCAAAAGACGAAAATGTCTTTGATATTATGCAAGGAGTTGCAATTACAATTTTTGTTAAAAAAAGTAAAAAATGCCAAAGTCAATTAGCAAAAGTTAAACATTTTGATTTATTTGGTAAGAGAGAGTTTAAGTATGAATTTTTGAATAATAATAATTTATCATCAATTGATTTCGATATTCTTGTAAATAAAGAGCCAATGTTCTATATGGTTCCAAAAGATTTAGAAAAAGAAGATGACTACAATAAAGGGTTTTCTTTGAATGAATTGTTTATAATAAATGGAAATGGAATTACAACTGCTCACGATTCATTCGTAATTAAAACCTCAAAAAATGAGCTTCTTGAATGGTTTGAGGAATTTAGATCATCTTCAAGAGATGAGGATTTTCTTCACAAAAAATTCAAAGTTAAAAAGAAAAAAGGTTGGAATATTCTTGATGGTTACGACAATATTCGTAATGTTGAGAATTTAAATGTTTTTATTAAAAAAATTCGATACAGACCATTTGATGATGGGTATATTTTTTATGAAGATAAATTAGTTTGGAGGACGGCTAGAAAGGTAATGGATAATTATATTGGTGATAATATTGGTTTATTATCAACAAAAGCATTTAAAGACGATTCATTTTCCCATGCTTTTATAACCAACATAATTTCTGAAGCAATTTTTTTATCGTCTCAGACTGGTTCTAACGCCATGAACCTTCCGTTGTACGTATATCCGAAAAATCATGGTGATTTAATAGAAGAAAGCACAAGAGTTCCCAATTTAGATTCTGAAATTATTAAGGTCATTGCTGATATTCTCAGTCTTGAGTTCTTCCCAGAAGAACCCGAGGAATATAATGTTAGTTTGGCCGAAAGCCCTGAGGTCGGTGGTGACTGCCAATCTTATTTCACACCATTGAATCTGTTGGACTATATTTATGCAGTATTACATTCCTTTAAATATCGAGAAAAATACAAAGAATTTCTAAAAATAGATTTCCCGCGTGTACCTTATCCCAAAGACAAAAACACTTTCTGGCAATTGGTTAAACTTGGTGGCGAAATCCGTTTATTGCATCTGATGGAAAGTCCGCTGATGGATAAACTCATCACAAGTTATCCGAAAGATGGAGATAATAAAGTTACTCGTAAAATGACCAAAGCCAGTATCGGCTTTGAAGCGGATAAAGACAATCCGGGTTTTGGTAAAGTCTGGATTAATGATGACCAGTACTTCGATGGTGTGCCTAAGCTCGCGTGGGAATTTTATATCGGTGGCTACCAACCGGCGCAAAAATGGTTGAAAGACCGTAAAGACCGAATCCTCAGTTATGAAGATATTAACCACTACCAAAAAATCATCGTCGCCCTGACTGAAACCGACCGGCTAATGAAAGAGATTGATGAGATAGAGATTGAGTAATATGGAAGCACGCATTAATTGATTACTATATTAGACAATGAAAAGCGATATAACACCTGAACTTAAAGACCGTTTGATTGGCTCCAAAATGCTGTTTTTAAAAATTGAAAGAGAGTCTTTAAATCGTAGTAAAAATTAATTTCTTAGATGATTTAATGTCGAGCTCATTTCATAAGAGGCTGATTAATCTTAAATTGTGAAATATTCATACTTTTAAATTCATCCCAACATGGATTATCCGGTCAAGCTGGATAATGTCACACAGGGTGGTTGTGAGTAATGTTTAGGTGCAGAAAGCAATTTTAAGAACAAACTATCACTCCAAAAGCCCCACGGGTAATTAAAACTTTTAGATTATGGTTTTTTAGTCCGGGATAACCGTTCAGAGGTTGTTTTGGCGCGGGAGTTACAAAATCACAAACGCTCGTTAGTTAGCGCTAAGTAACGACAGTTTGTGACAACAACATATCCTTGGCACATATTTATAAATGCCGAGTATATGTTGTTATTCTTCGAAGTTTATGAGTTTTGAATGGTTGTTTTGAATGTATTTTATGAAAGTGACTGATTGACTTTTTAATATATATGCCAATCAGACAGTTTACAATGCGCCAATTGGACGGTCTCAAATATGCCAATTAGACGGTGCTGAAGCGACTCATTTATCATTAGTATATTTCTGTATTTTAAGTCAGGAGTTTGTAACCTTTCTCCCAAAGACGCTGTTTACCGGCCTTCGCCAGTAAGGTCTTTCAGTAGAATTTGTTGAGAAGTGGGTCTTAACGGGTGGAGGGTGTGGTAAGCTTATTCATAAAGAGGCTTGGCAGATCTTTATAGTTATTTTGTTTTTATGTGTTTTTCTAAATATGTCTCATTGGACAGGTAAATTTTGTGACTAATCGATATACGGCATCTGGCGGTGTTGAGGCACAGTATCAGCCAGGTTCTAAAGGTCGGGTATTGCTCAATAAATTGGGTATTATTGATCCAGATGAGATGGATGCGGTTGAGCTTGATTTACTCTTTCAACTTTATGATGTGGTGTTTGAGACGGTTGAAGTTGATCAGTCTATTACTGTGGCTGACATTGTTGAATGGCATCGTAAATGGTTGGCGAATGTGTATGCGTGGGCCGGTCAAGAGCGCTCTGTGAATATGGCTAAAGGGGATTTCCATTTTGCATCAGCGCAGCAGATTCCTTTTTTACTTAAAGAGTTGGATAATAAATATTTGAGCCGATATACACCGTGTCATTTGATGGATGATGAAGGATTGATTGAGGCCATCGCAGTTGTGCATGTTGAGTTTATTTTGATTCATCCGTTCAGAGAAGGTAACGGCAGATTGGCTCGTTTATTGGCGAATGTGATGGCTGTTCAGGCAGGCATGCCGGAACTGGATTTTACAAGTTGGGATGCAAAAAAAGAGCGTTATTTTTTAGCGATTCAGGCAGGAATACATTGTAACTATAACCCCATGATGAAATTAGTTAGCCAAGCTCTACGCGATGCCGCGAACAGCGCGAAGCGTTAAGTTTGGATTCGATTTTTGCAATGGATTCACCGGTTTCTATGGCCGTGGAGCTGGCGACAGAACGCACACGCATTTTGCGCACAATGGTGGGTTTGCGTAAGTGGGTTTGCGTGTTTTTAAGAGACTTTTTATTCATAACCTTTATTTTAACTGATGTCAGGTCAAATTAAAACAGCAATTTATTTTATAAAAAGCAATAAAATCAAAGGGATAGTAATGAGCGAATCACAGATAAACAACAAAGTCTGAAATGACGCTCACATCTATATTCACCAATTAGACGGCACTGTTATTCGTTTATTTTACGTGGGAAACTCAAATCAGGATGTTAGCAACCTTATTCTAAAAGACACTAGGTGCCGGCCTTCGCCGGTACGGTTCAATGGCAAGGATATTAAAAAAACTTAGTCGGGAAATGTGGTAAATTAGTCCGAATAATAAAAAGAGGATGACGGATGAAATTAGTTGGGTTGTTTTTGCTGGTGTGTTCTTCGCTGGCTTATGCGCAGAACAGCAAGGTTTTGATTGTTGGGGATAGTTGGGCGCAACAACAATATTCCGATCAGATCCATGATGCCGTATTTGACGTCAACGGTTATCCGGATATTCAGGTGTTGAGGAATGGTGATTCGGATGCGGTGGCGATTGATGGCACCACGGCAGCTGATTGGGTGGAACCTATAGAACTCGCAAAAATAACCCAGGCGCTCATTAATAATCCGTCGGTGGATACGGTTCAGTTGACCTTGGGTGGCAATGATTTTTTGAATAACTGGAATACCGGCATGACGCCTGTTCAAGTGAATGCCTTGAAAGCGGGGGTTGTGGCGGATTTGCAGACCATCGTTGATGCTATTTTAGCGGTGGATATTAACATCGAGATTGTCTTGAGTTTTTATGATTATCCCAACTTTGAAGAAACCACCAACGATCCATGGGAATTTATCTGTAAAGGTTTGCATGATGATATGCAAAATCCGACACCCGATGAAATTAATACCATGGCTTTGGATTTCACCAATGCCTTTGTCACCATCGCCAATCAAAACCCGAAAGTTTTTTATGTACAACATTGGGGTCGTATGCAGAACGCCTACGGCTGGCCTGATCAGGGTATTCAACCGGGTGATATTGCACTGCCGGGCGATTATACGCTCACAAGTCCGTTAGAAGCCATGCGCACGCACCTTGGCTTTGTTAAAGACTGTTTTCATCTGGAACCTGAAGGCTACGATATTTTGGTTCAGGGTTTGTATGATGAGTACTACCGGTATCGTTTTGACACCATCTATAAATCGCATTTTGAGTGAATTATTGAATTAATTAAATAAGGTTTTTTATTGAACAATGTGTTATTTTATATAAGCCTGAACAAACGCCAGCAGGTGTTTGTTTGAAGGCTATTAAAAAAGAGGAGAATCGTATGACACTTGAAGGTATTTTAATTATTTGTTTGATTGGTGGTATTGCCGGTTGGTTAGCGGGCGTACTGGTTAAAGGTTTTGGTTTTGGCATAGTGGCCAATATTCTGGTGGGTATTATCGGCGCCTTTGTGGGTAGTTGGTTGTTCGGTGTCCTCGGTATTTCTGTTGCCGGTGGCATTTTAGGCAGTATTATTGTGGCCACCATTGGTGCCGTGGTGCTACTACTTGTTATCGGTGTGATTCGAAAGGCGACCCGGTAGTTATTCAAAATAATTGTAAGAAAACCCGGTTTATGGCCGGGTTTTTTGTGGCAATCAATTTAAAAACAGGGTTTGCATATTATTGCATGTCTTATAAGCGCTGTCCGAGCAGTGTGCCTTGTTTAATGGCCCGTTTGGCGTCGAGTTCGGCGGCCACGTCGGCGCCACCGATGATGTGGAAGTTGCCTTTTTCCTGATAAAGGCCGCGGTTGGAGATTTGGCCGGCGCAGATGACCACATGATCGACATCCAGAATTTCCGGCTGGCCGTCGCGTTCGATATGTAGCCCGTCATCATCAATTTTTGTATAGATGACGCCGGTCAAGGGTTTGACGCCTTTTTTGCGGATGCTGAGGCGGTGTATCCAGCCGGTGGTTTTGCCCAGGCCTTTACCGGGTTTGGTGGTTTTTCTTTGCATCAGGTAAAGGGTGCGATAGGATTTTTCATCGTGAGCTTTGGTGACGCCGCCGGGTTGTTCGATGCTTTGGTCAATGCCCCATTCTTCACAGAATTCATCCACCGTCTGAGCCTGGTCAGGATTTTCAACGGACAGGTATTCAGCCACATCAAAGCCGATGCCGCCGGCGCCGATAATGGCGACTTTATGGCCGGCCTGTTTTTGGCCGGAGAGTAATTCGCTGTATATAATGACTTTATTATGGTCAATTCCGGGTAGTTGCGGGATCCGTGGCGAGACGCCGGTGGCGATAACCACTTCGTCATAATCATTCAGTTCTTTGGGGCTGACCTGGTAATTCAGTTTTAAATCGACGCCATGTTCTTTCACCAGATACTGAAAATAGGCCATGGTGTGGACAAATTCTTCCTTGCCGGGAATTTCAGCGGCGTAGTTGAACTGACCACCGATTTTATCGGCTTTTTCAAATAAGGTGACTTTATGGCCACGTTCAGCCAGGGTGGTGGCGCAGGATAAACCGGCCATGCCGGCGCCGACCACCGCGATGCGTTTCGGTGTATCGGTCGGTTCGGTGACATACTCGGTTTCATAGCAGGCTTTGGGGTTGACCAGGCAGGTGGCGCGTTGGGCTTTAAAGACATGATCTAGACAGGCCTGATTACAGGCGATGCAGGTGTTAATCGCCTGTTCCTGTCCGAGGCGGGCTTTTTTAACTAAATCCGGATCGGCCAGAAACGGTCGTGCCATGGACACCATATCGGCCTGTCCTGAGGCGATTATTCGTTCAGCCACTTGCGGGTCGTTAATGCGGTTGGTGGTGACCAGTGGTACCGAAACATGCTGTTTAACTTTTTCAGTGACCCAGGCAAAACCGGCGCGCGGTACCATGGTGGCGATGGTGGGAATACGGGCTTCATGCCAGCCGATACCGGTGTTAATAATACTGACACCGGCCTGTTCCATGTCTTTGGCCAGACGAATCACTTCATCGATGGCCAGGCCGTCTTTGACTAATTCCAGCATGGATAGGCGATAAATCAAAATAAAATCTTCACCAACGGCTTTTCGAGTCTGTTTGACGATTTCCCGGGCAATGCGGGTGCGGTTTTCAAAAGACCCGCCCCAGTCATCGTTGCGATCGTTGGTTCTGGGAGAGATAAACTGATTAATAAAATACCCTTCAGAGCCCATGATTTCAACGCCGTCATAGCCGGCCTTTTGCGCCAGTCTGGCGCAATTGACAAAGTCTCTAATTTGCTTATGGATCTGTTTGTCTTTAAGTTTTTTGGGTTTGAACGGTGTAATCGGTGATTTCTTATCGGTGGCGGACACAATAAACGGATGGTAGCCGTAGCGGCCGGCATGCAGGATTTGCATGCAAATTAAGCCACCGGCCTCATGCACGGCATCAGTCACCAGCCGGTGACGCTTCACCTGAAAGCCATATTTTAAAAAGCCGGCTAAAGGCGCGGTCCAGCCGGATATATTGGGTGAAATACCGCCGGTGACGATAATTCCGGCTTCGCCCTCGGCCCGTTCTTTAAAGTAGGCTGCCAGTTTAGGGTAATTTTTGGCCCTGTCTTCCAGGCCGGTGTGCATGGAGCCCATTAGAACACGGTTTTTAAGGGTTTTAGAGCCAACGGTGAGCGGTTTTAAAAGGTGTGGGTATTGTGGGTTCATGATTGTTTTAATGTATTAAAGGCACGCTGGGCATTCTGCCAACGTTGCTGGTCCCAAAAGGGGCGGTCTTTATGGAGTGTTGAATGACCTTTGAGTTTTTGCAATCGTCTCATGGTGCGCGGATAACCGGGTGCATCACTGTGATCGATTTGTGACAGTAATTCAGTGCATAAATCAGGTTTACACAATAAAGCTAAATCCACACCGGCATCGCGACAGGCCAGGAAGCGTTGTTTTAAATCGCCGGCACCGGTGGCGCCGGTCATGGCCAAATCATCACTGATGATAATACCTTTGAAATTTAGTGTTTCTCTCAGGTGCTTTATCCAGGAGGATGAAAAGCCGGCCGGTTGCTCATCCATGTCCTGATAAATAACGTGAGACATCATCACCGCATCAATTTTGTCGGCGGTGATTAAGGTTCTAAAAGGCACCAGATCCAGATTTTCAATGGCATGTTGGGGGCGCTCGTCCCGGGTGATGTGGTGATGGGAATCGGCTTTAACCGTGCCGTGTCCGGGGTAATGTTTAGCGGTGGTTTTCATACCCGCTGTATGCATGGAACCACAATACATTTTACCCAATTCAATGACTTCGTGTGGATCCTGACTGAACGCCCGGTCGCCAATAACGTCACTGCCGTTATTAATATCCAAGACCGGTGAAAAGCTTAAATCAATACCTGTATTCAACAATTCTGCGGCCATCAGCCAGGCGTGTAAATGGGTCATGGACAGGGCCTGCTCCTGATTACTTTGGTATCGATTACCTAATTCGCCCAGCGCAGGCAGTTGGCTAAAGGGTTTGCCAAATCGAATTACCCGGCCGCCTTCCTGGTCCACGGCCAGTAAGAAATTTTCACCGCGAATGGCGCGGATCTGCTGTACCAATTCGTGTAATTGTTGGTGATTTTCATAATTACGCGCAAATAAAATAACACCACAAACCAGTGGATGCTGTAGATGTTTTTTATCTTGTTCAGAAAGTGTCTGGCCTTCTATGCCAATCATTAGGGTCGTCATGCCGACATTATAACGCATATTAATATGGAATCAGCCATCTAAGCTTAATGATAACTTCATCACAAAAAATCAATTCATTAGTTTTACTTATCGTATTGATAACATATAATCATTCCGGTTTTGTCACTGACTGAATAATAAAAACAAGCAAAGAATGGCGAAACATCACATTTTTTCTTATAACGAGAGGAGAGTAAAGTCTATGACGTTTTACAAAAAAGCGACCATCCCGGCGATGGTTACTATGGCTTTGGCTGTCGGTTCGACTGCTTGGGCCCAGGATGATTTATTAATTGATCACCAAACAATAAAATCACCCATGCAAGTGCAGTCCAGTATAACCCATTCATACAATGCACAAGCCCATCCATTAACCCAATCCATCATCGTTAAATTCAAAACACCGTCCAAAAACACCAAATCAGCCATGAATAAAGTGGCGACCATGAGTCAGAAAATGGGTGTCAATTTTGAATTTAAACGACACATGTCCGGCGAAGCAGAAGTCTGGCGCGTTAACAATCTGGAAAAATCCGGTTTTATGGATTTACAATCGCTGGTTGAGCGGTTAAATGCCGAATCAAGCGTGGAATACGCTGAGGTGGATGCCTGGATTGTGCCCTATCGCACACCCAATGACAGTCGATATAACGAACAATGGCACTATAAAAACACCACAGGTGGTATGCGTTTACCCGGTGCCTGGGATGAAAGCACAGGATCCACTGCGGTGACTGTGGCTGTTTTAGACACCGGTTACCGACCACACCCTGACTTAGTGGGCAATGTGGTGGGTGAATACGACATGATATCCAGTTCATCAGTCGGTAATGACGGTAACGGTCGGGACAGCAATGCCCAGGATCCGGGTGATTGGGTGACGGCCAATCAATGTGGCAATAATGCGGCACAAGACAGTTCCTGGCATGGAACGCATGTGGCTGGTACGGTGGCCGCCGTTTCTGATAACGGCAGCGGTGTTGCCGGTGTCGCCTGGAATGTTAACTTAGTGCCGGTGCGGGTCTTAGGAACCTGTGGTGGTTCTTTGTCTGATATTGCAGACGGTATCCGTTGGGCCGCCGGCTTAAATGTTAGTGGTACGCCCAGCAACAACAATCCCGCTGATGTGATAAATATGTCACTGGGTTCAGCCAGTCCGGCTGCTTGTAGTTCAACGTATCAAAACGCGGTCAATGCGGCGTACAATGCCGGTTCAACCATCGTGGTGGCGGCCGGAAATGACAACTCATCATCTGGCTACCCACCGGCTAACTGTAACAATGTAATTTCAGTGGCCGCCGGTGCCAATGATGGCGCCCGTGCCTATTATTCAAATTATGGATCGACCGTTGATATCACGGCCCCAGGTGGTGACGGTTGTAATCCAAATTCCAACAGTGAGCCAAGCTCATTAAGTGATTGTGAAGGTGGTGTCTGGGAAGAGTCCCGCATGATTTTATCCACCCACAACAGTGGTACACAAGGGCCTGCCAGTGATAATTACAACTGGTTACAGGGCACGTCCATGGCCTCGCCACATGTGGCCGGTCTGGCTGCTTTGATTAAATCAGTGGATGGTTCACTGACCCCAGCAGAAATCGAGCAGGTGATTAAAGACTCAGCCGATGGTTTTGCCAGTGTGCCGGATCACCAATGTACCACCAGTATCTGCGGTGCTGGTTATGCCAATGCCACCGCAGCATTACAAATGGCTGCCGGTGGTGGTAATCCGCCAACAGGTGATGTCGAATTGACCAAAGGCGTGGCTGAAACAGGTTTATCAGCAGCTAAAAATGGTCAGTTAACCTTTACTTTGGATGTGCCATCTGGTGCCACTAATTTGAGTTTTGATATGAGTGGTGGCAGTGGTGATGGTGATCTGTATGTCAAATTTGGCAGTGCACCGACCACCTCAAGCTACGATTGTCGACCGTGGAAATCCGGCAATAATGAGAGCTGTGATTTTGCCAGCCCACAAGCCGGCACCTATTATGTCATGATTAATGCCTATTCGGCCTTTAGCAATGTTTCCCTGGTGGGCGACTATGATACTGGCAGTAACCCACCCGGTGGTGGCGCATTGACCAACGGTGTGGCTGAAACCGGTTTATCTGGTGCCGCTTCATCTGAAACATTCTTCACTTTGGACGTGCCATCAGGCGCCAGTGACTTGAGCTTTGTTATGAGCGGTGGCAGTGGTGATGCGGACCTGTATGTCAAATACGGTAGCGCACCGACCTCATCCAGTTATGATTGTCGACCCTGGAAATCCGGTAATAATGAAACCTGTGATATCAGCAACGCGCAGGCCGGTACCTATCACGTGATGATTCGGGCCTATTCTGCTTACAGTAATGTGAGTCTGGTGGGTAGTTACACTGAAAATTCAGGTGGCGGTAACCAGAGTTTCTATCAAAATGGTAACAATGTCAGTATTCCTGATAATAACGCAGGTGGTGTGACCAGTGATATCAATGTCAATCGTTCGGGCAATGCCGGTACGGTTGAAATTAAGTTTGATATTGTGCATACCTGGCGTGGTGATTTGTCGGTGAAAATTATCGCCCCCAACGGTGCTTCAGCCAGTTTGCATGACCGCACTAACAGTAATGATAGTACTGACAATCTGTCGAAAACCGTAAGTGTTAATGCTTCATCGGTTTCGGCTTCCGGTACCTGGAAGCTGGAAGTAATCGATCATGCCGGCGGCGACACCGGTTACATCGATTCCTGGAGTATTGAGTTTCAGTAATCTGAAATTCTTTTCCGGAAACGCTAAAAAGCACGTCAATTATGGCGTGCTTTTTTAATTCTTTGCTTAGATTTATGACAGGGTCTCTTGTATAATAAATTTAAATCTAATCCCCTGAATGATGCCCAATAAAATGCCCCAATCGACCCCATTGGATGAGACGCTGTATCGGCAATTAAGACAACTGGCCAATACCTTGATGGTCAAAGAACGCGCCGGTCATACCCTGTCACCCACTGATCTGGTGCACAACGCGTACCTTAAATTATCAGCTTATGAAGGTCAGTTCGAGGATAAAAAACACTATTACAGAACCCTGGCACAACAAATGCGTCGCTTACTTATTGATTATGGACGTTCAAAAGCGGCTGCTAAGAAAGCAGGTTCAGTGCAGGCTTTAAATTACACCGATTCCCTGGGGGTCAGCGCTGAGCCAGTTGATATGAAACGCTTGATTGATGCCGTGGATGCTTTGGCTGATATGGATCAGCGCAGTTATGAGATTACCCAGCTGGTTTATTTTGCCGCTGTTCCCAATAAGGAAGTGGCGGAAATGCTGGATGTTTCACTGGCCACAGTGGAGAGAGACTTAAAATTTGGCCGGGCTTTTATCAGCGAGTTTATCAGTAATGTTTAATATTTATCAAGGGCACACGCATGTCTGAAATCGGCCGACAAGTTAAAGCGCTGTTTGATTTATGTTCGGATTTACCGCCTGATGAGCACATTGATTGCGTTGAATCATCTGATTTCCCTGAAGAAATTAAACAAAAGGTCTTGGGTTTGCTCAAACACCAAAACAACGAGCTCGATATTTCCGGCCAGGTATTGGATGCGGTGAAAAACAAGCTTACCTTAGATGATTTAAAAGCCGGGGATGTCTTTAATGAATTTGAATTAATTAAACCCATTGGCCAAGGTGGCCAGGGTGATGTCTGGCTGGCTAAACGCATTGATGGTCAGTTTGAGCAACAGGTGGCGGTGAAAATTTTAAAACCGATTTATCAGGAACGCGAAGAGCAGCGTTTTCTGGCTGAGCGGTCTTTGCTGGCACAATTATCCCATCCGCACATTGCCCAACTGATTACCGGCGGACAGTATTCTGATGACCGGCATTATATGGTGCTGGAGTGGATTGATGGCACTGATATTATTGATTATGCGAAGCAGAAAAAAATATCTCTGAAACAACGCTTACGATTATTTATACAGGTCTGTGAAGCAGTGGCCTATGCCCACCAAAATGGTATTATTCATCGCGACATCAAGCCCAGCAATGTCATGGTAGATAATAACGGCGTGGTTAAATTACTGGATTTTGGCGTGGCTAAAAGCAAGGACCTGAATTTAACCGAAACCCAGCATGAACACATGTTGACCATGGCCTATGCCAGCCCAGAACAGCTAAAAGGGGATAAGGTATCAACCGTGACCGATGTGTATTCTCTGGGGTTGGTTTTGTATGAGCTATTGACCGATGAAAAAGCCCATGCAGTGGACAACTCTTCTCCGGCAGAATTAATCGAGAGTGTGACTTCGCGGGTCCCTTCGGCACCGAGTGAGCGAACTGGTCAGGACAAATCTGATGTGATGACCACAAAGATTGATCGAGAGTTAGATTATTTGGTGTTAATGGCCTTACGCAAAGAACCTGAACGTCGTTACCAAACGGTCAATGATTTACGCCAGGATCTGAAAAACTATTTAGACCATAAGCCTTTAATGGCCGGTGGCGATAGTTGGTGGTATCGCAGTAAAAAGTTTTTGCTGAGAAATCCGGTGGCCACAGCCATGGCGGTTTTGTTGGTTTGTGCTATAGCGTTACTGCAGATTTCACTGGTTAATTTCAATCGACAATTAACCACTCAACGGGATCAGGCCATCGCGGCACAGGCCGAGGCCGAACGCCAGGCCACTTTGGCCAACCAAACCCGGGATTTTCTGCTCAATATTCTAAAAGCGGCCTCACCCTTGGGTTCACAAGGTAAAGACATTCGCCTTAAAGATGTGTTGGCCATTGGCGAAAAGCAAATTATGAACAGTTTGGAGAATGAACCGGCACTTAAAACTGAATTATTAAAAACCTTCGGATCCATTCAGCATAATTTGGGCGAGTATAAGAAAGCGCTTGGTTATTATCAAAAAGCCTATGATTTGGCGTTGGATAATCAACTTATGAATGATGCCATTTTAGCTCAGGCGCAAATGGCCTTAAATGCTGCCTGGTTGAGTGATTATGCATTGACACAAAAACATCTGAAAGCGGGTGACAATTTACTGCCTGACATTAATGATGTGAGCCAAAAAGCCTGGTACCAAATTATTAAAGCCACGGTTCTTACAGAAATGAATCAACAAAAGAAAGGTTTGGCACTGGCTCAACAGGTGCTGAATAATGTTACCGAGGCCGGCATTAAAGATGGTGAACTTCTGGGTCGTGTACACAACGAACTGGGGGTCAGCTATTCAAGGATTGATAATCAGAAATCTTACCAACATCACCGTCAGGCACTGCTATTATCACGTCAGGTTGATGGTGATCGCCATCCAAGTACCTACAAGCGATTGATTAATACCGCCAACAGCCTGCAACGTCTGGAACGGTATGATGAAGCCGATGCCTTATTCGAAGAAGCTGAAAAAACCGGTGAATTATTATTTACCCCCGGCCACCCGGATTTAGGCCACTTTGTGGCTGAAAGGGCGGTTCATTTTCATGATCGTGGTGCGTTTAACAAAGCGTTGCCGATGTATCAAAAAGCATTGAAGATGACAATTCATAATAAAAGCAAAAAATCGGAAGATTATGCAGTTCGATTAAATAACCTGGGTTATTTGTATGAAGATTTGGGTCATTACATAAAAGCCATTGATATGTACCGAGAATCGATACAGGTTCGTCAAGAACTACTCGGTAAAGACAGCCTCAGCGTCGCCAGTGCCCGCAGTAATCTGGCCAGAGTTTTGGCCAAAAGTCATCAGTTTGAAGAAGCTGAATCCGTCAGCGAGCAGGTTTTGCCGGTTTATTCCGCCAACGACCGGGATAATTTTTATAATGAAGTGACCTTGTGGGCGATTAAAATTCAGCGATCTAAGGCTGATCAATGCCGGGGCCTTGTCCAGGACATACAGCCTTTTTTACAGAAACTGGCCGAACAATCAGACAAAAGCTGGCGCCGATTAGGTGCTGAGTTCTGGTTAGGTCAGGCCTTTTACGACTGTCGAAATTATGACACCGCCCAAATACTGTTAAACTCAGTTTTATCGATTAATGATAATGTTTATTTAGCAGATTCTGTCGGACATGAAATGATCCGTTCAAAGGCCAGTCAACTGCTATCAACAATTCAGTCTAAATAGGATTGAGCCGTGGACTGAATTTTTTCAATCATGGCATTTAAGCCATTGCTGCGGGTTTGTGACAGGTGCGATGACAAACCAATCAAATCAATAAAATCAGGTTCGGTATCTACGATATATCTTGGTGTTTGTCCGGAATATATGGTCATAACCAGCGCAATAAGTCCAGATACAATGGCGGCATCTGAGTTGGCATAAAAATGTAATTGACCGTCTTTGTATTCATGAATCAGCCACACCTGAGACTGGCAGCCGGCCAATAAATTCTCATCTACCTTGTACTTGGCATCCAGTTCGGGTAGTTCCTGGCCCAAGTCGATAATGTACTGGTATTTTTGTAACCAGTCATCAAATAAATCAAAGGTGTCGATAATCTCTTCTTGGTTGTCCATCTCAGTCATGTTATTTCTCTTTTAAATGCCAGCGGGTGCCATCAGCAGAATCTTCAATCACCACGCCCATTGTATCCAATTCATCTCGAATGTCATCAGAACGTTGCCAATCTTTATTTTTTCTGGCGGTTTCGCGTTCTTGAATTAATTGTTCGACGGTTTCTTTTAAATCATCACTGGTCGTTTGTTTGTCCTCGAACCATTGTTGTGGGTCACTTTGCAAAACACCCAGTAACTCTGCTGACGCTATAAGCAGACCTTTCAGTTCGGCTTGTTCGTCGGCGTCATGACTTTTCTGCAGGGATTTAGCCAAAGCAATTAAACGGGCAAAGGCTTGCGGGGTGTTTAAATCATCGTTCAGTGCAGCCACCAACTCGGCATCGGGCTCACTGTCGTTGGCTGTAATATCAGACACATCGGCCAGTATCCGATACAGCCTGTCTAGGGTTTTACGGGCTTGTGCCACACTTTTATCTGACCAGTTCACCGACTGGCGATAATGGGCGCTGAGTAATACCCAACGGACCACTTCACCATTATGTTCCTTCAGCACATCACGAATCAAGGCGATATTGCCCAATGATTTAGACATTTTCTGGTCGCTCATGGTGATAAATCCGTTGTGTAACCAATAGCGTGCAAACAGGGATTCATCATTGGCGCAGCAACTTTGGGCGATTTCATTTTCGTGGTGCGGAAAAATTAAATCCCGGCCACCGCAATGAATATCAATGACTTTACCCAAATGTTTAGCCGCCATGGCAGAGCATTCAATGTGCCAGCCCGGGCGGCCACGGCCCCAGGGACTGTCCCAGCCGGGTAAATCATCTGACGAGGGTTTCCACAGCACAAAATCACCCGGGTTTTTCTTATAATCGGCCACATCGACACGGGCGCCGGCAAGCATATCATCTAAATCACGTTTCGATAATTGTCCGTAGTCAGCATAGGTGGTGACATCAAACAGCACATGACCGTCTTGTTCATAAGCATGGCCTTTGTCAATCAGGGTCTGAATCATCACAATCATTTCAGCAATATGCTCAGTGGCGTGGGGCTCAATGTCAGGTGGCAGGACATTGAGTGCGCTTAAGTCTTCATTATAAGCCCGGGCATATTTGCCGGAAATCGTTTGAATAGATTGTCCGCTTTGCTGGGATTGTTTATTAATTTTATCGTCCACATCGGTGATATTTCGGGCGAAAAGCACCTGCGGATAATGATGTCGTAAAAGACGATTAAGAACGTCAAACACCACCGCCGGTCGGGCGTTGCCGATATGGGCATAGTTATAAACCGTGGGCCCACACAAATAAACTGTCACCCGTTGATTATCTATGGGTGTAAAGACTTCCTTGTTGCCTGTTAAGGTGTTTTGAAATTGCAGCGCCATGTGTATGTGCAGATAAAAAAGGCTTATTGTAAATCATCATTTCCGGCATTGCACAGGGATTCAATTGGATTGTTCCTGAGAACAAGAATTCACACCATCAGTCTTGTTATCGGTGTCTGTTTTTATGATAATAGGCGATTGCTCAATATCAGGTGCTTTTTAGTGGCGCCATTAAAATAAATCAGTTCAATGAAAAACACCCGCAACCAGTCACAACAATTACAGGTAAATACAGAATTAAAGGCCAACCCGCTGATTCAGTTCACCTATTTGAATCAGCCAATAGCCAATGACTCTTCCGTTGTTTTACCCTTAAGTGTATTGGCTCAATCGCCTCACTACCACGAAATCTGGCAGGATAATGGCCAACATGTGGATGTCAAAGTTGATGATAATACCCGGGTGATGAAAAGTGATGATTTTATGGTGCGGGAGTATCACAGCCGGTCACCAGAACTCAGTGATGTGGTCAGTCATGTGTATGATGATGCTTTTACAAACAGTCAAAATGCAGGTTATGACCATTTAATCCGGGTGTGGAATTATTTCCCGGCGATTAACGATGATATGGCCGGTATGGAAAATTATCAGCGCTTTTGTGTGGCCAGACATGCTTTGCTGGATCAGCACAATCAATTGGGTCAACCTAATCCGGCGGCCACAGCCATCGGCACCCATAATCAACAATCCTGCTATGTATTCATATTTTCAAAAATGCCTGGAACGGTGATTGAGAATAATCGACAAGTGTCTGCCTGGGAATATCCGCTGCATTACTCACCGAAGCAACCACGCTTTTCACGGGCCATGCAATTAGGTGATTTGCTGATGTGTAGTGGTACAGCCAGCGTGGTCGGTCATGAAACCAGGCACAAAGATAATTTACATATGCAGTTTAAGGAATGCCTGAAAAATATTGAGGTTTTACTGCAGGCTTCAGCCGTAAAAACAGATTTAAAAGCGGGTTTATTTCGCTTTTATTTACGAGACACAGGTGATGTCGATGATTTGCAACAATTCATCACAGAAGTGGGTTTAAACCGCTATGTGATTCTCGGCGGTGATATATGCCGTGAGGACTTGCTGGTTGAATGTGAGGCTGTGTTTCAAAATAGCCTTGAGACCTTTACATGAATCTGAATTATTGTAAAAATGATTGAAATTTCGAAGTTCAAGGAACGAAACGCAAGTAATAGGCCCTTTTTGTTTCTTAGACGGTTTGCCGAAGGCAAGAAGTCTAAGGATAAAAAAAGTCAAGGCCGTCAGTCTATTGCTCAGTTTTGTGACCCAGAAATTCGGGATTTCGGTCAATTTTACTTAATTCACGATTTATGCAAAGGTCTCCCAAATAGGGTATGATGTTAGTGGGGTTGAAAGCCATACAAAGTTTTCTATCATTAATCAAACAAATATGGGCGTCTGGCGCCCTAAAACATATACACAGAGGATTCTGACATGTCAGATGTGTTTAACGAAACAGAGTACGACGAATTATATTTAAGCGAGCGATTTCAGAACAGCAGTTTTTTTGAGCTGAGTGTGGAGTCGATGAATCGGTTTTTATCGATGTGCCATCGCCGTAAGTTTCCCAATAAAACCACCATCATCCGACCCGGTGATTTAGCCAATACCTTATATTATATTGTCAGTGGCTCGGTAACCATTTCTTATGAAAATGATGAAGGCAAAGAATTAATTCTGGCCTATTTAAACAAGGGTGATTTTATCGGTGAGATGGGTTTGTTTATGAAAACTGAACGCCGTGAGGTAATGGTGAAAGCCAAAGAAAAAACCGAAGTGGCAGAAATCGGCTATATGCGATTGGGTCAGTTGTTTGAAAATGAACTCAAAGATGATGCCAGTCATATTTTATATGCCATCGGTACCCAGTTAACCCATCGCTTACTACAGACTTCACGGAAAGTGCATCGTCTGGCATTTTTAGATGTGACCGGACGGATTGCGCGAACCTTACTGGATTTATGTAAAGAGCCCGCGGCGTTGTCACATCCTGAAGGGACTCAAATTAAAGTTTCGCGACAGGAAATTTCGCGAATTGTGGGTTGTTCCCGTGAAATGGCGGGCCGGGTTCTTAAAGAACTGCAAACCCAGGGTAGTATCGCTGTCAAAGGTCACACCATCGTTATTTTGCAT
The DNA here is from genome assembly GCA_947502925.1 of uncultured Marinicella sp. Lineage (GTDB taxonomy): Bacteria > Pseudomonadota > Gammaproteobacteria > Xanthomonadales > Marinicellaceae > Marinicella. Next base: position 147,742 of record CANNBS010000003.1, read on the forward strand.
AAACGTGAAGATCAGCCGGCCATTGATGATAAGCCCGAAGATACTGAATCGGATGAAGATTAAGGCTTAGTCTGTCATACAAATGTCACATTGCGCATTTAAGATGTGATCGTTCTGTACAATGAATCAATCATGACAAAGCAAATTCTGATTGTAGAAGATGACCCGGCCATCCTTGAAATGATGGCCTTTTCCTTATCCAATGCGGGTTTCCAGGTTGTTAAAGCTGATCATGGCAAACAAGCTTTACAACAATTACAAAATCAACGTCCAGACTTGGTGGTGATTGATTGGGGCCTGCCGGATTTCAGCGGGCTTGAACTGGTGACCATGATTCGCCGGGATGATGTGCTGCAGGATTTACCCTTGATTATGTTAACGGCACGGGCTGAAGAGTGCGATAAAATAAAGGGTTTGGAACACGGTGCCGACGATTATTTAATTAAACCGGTGTCGGTGCAGGAACTCATTGCCCGCATTAAGGCTCATTTGCGGCGGGCGCAGGGTTATCAGGACAGCAAACAACTCAGTTATCAGGGAATTACTATGGACATTGATGCCCATCGTGTTTGGGTTGATGAGGTGTCGCTAAGTCTCAGTTTAACCGAATTCAGGTTACTTAAACTACTGCTCGAAAACAGTGAAAAATTGCTCAGCCGTGAACGTATTTTAAATCATGTCTGGGGACACAACGCCACGGTCGAAGACCGCACCGTTGATGTCCATATTTTGCGATTACGCAAAGCGCTGAAACCTTTTAATAAGGAACGATGGATTAAAACAGTGCGGGGTATAGGTTATCAGCTGACCTGTCACTAAACTAATTTAGCATGGGTGCCAGAAAACGACCGGTGTGGCTGTTTTTATCTTTGGCAATCTGCTCTGGTGAGCCTTCGGCTATGATTTCACCACCGCCCTGACCACCTTCAGGCCCTAAATCAACAATCCAGTCAGCGGTTTTAATGACATCCAGATTGTGCTCAATGACGACAATGGTGTTACCGTTGTCGCGTAAGCGGTGCAAGACTTTGAGTAACTGTTTCACGTCAGCAAAATGCAACCCGGTGGTCGGTTCGTCCAGAATATATACGGTCTGCCCGGTGTCGCGTTTGGACAACTCTTTGGCCAGCTTGACCCGCTGCGCTTCACCACCGGATAACGTGGTGGCATTCTGGCCCAGGGTGATGTAACTCAAGCCCACATCCAGTAAAGTCTGTAATTTATCATTGACCTTAGGAATGGCGCTGAAAAATTCAGCCGCTTCTTCCACGGTCATCGACAGGACCTCATAAATACTTTTTCCTTTATATTTAATGTCCAGGGTTTCGCGGTTATAGCGCTTGCCTTTGCAGGTGTCACAGGTGACGTAAACATCCGGTAGAAAGTGCATCTCGACTTTAATTAATCCATCCCCCTGACAGGCTTCGCAGCGACCGCCTTTTACATTAAAGCTAAAGCGACCGGGTTTATAGCCACGGGTCCTGGCTTCCGGTGTGGCGGCAAACAGATCCCGGATTGGGCCAAATAACTGGGTGTAGGTGGCCGGATTAGAGCGCGGCGTTCGGCCGATGGGTTTCTGGTTAATCTCAACCACTTTATCGAATAATTCAATGTGCTCAAACGCTTCATAGGGTTGGGCGCGGTGGGATGCCCGATTAAGTTCATTGGCCAGAATTTTATAAAAAGTCTCATTAATTAAGGTGGATTTGCCGGAACCTGATACGCCGGTTACACAGGTGAATAAGCCGGCCGGTATGGTGAGATTGACATTTTTCAGGTTGTTGCCGCCGGCGCCCAGTAAGTTAAATTGTTTTTGCTTATCGGGCTTGTGTCGTTTGGTCGGAATGTCAATCTTTTCGGCACCTATTAAGTACTGGCCGGTGATGGAGTTTTTATTGTTACAAATGTCGTCAGGTGTCCCTTGAGCAACAATTTCACCGCCATGGACACCGGCTCCCGGGCCGATATCGACCACATGATCGGCGGTGCGAATGGCGTCTTCGTCATGTTCTACCACTATCACCGTGTTACCCAGATTCTTTAAATTCACAAGTGTTTTGAGTAGTTTTTCGTTGTCTCTTTGGTGCAGGCCGATGGAGGGCTCATCCAAAACATACATCACACCCACCAAACCGGCGCCAATCTGGCTGGCCAGGCGAATGCGCTGGGCTTCTCCCCCTGACAGGGAATCGGCTTTGCGGTCGAGGGTTAAGTAATTAAGGCCGACATTGACCAGAAAACTTAAGCGCTCTTTAATTTCTTTAATGATTTTTTCAGCAATCTGGCCCTTTTGACCGGTTAAATTTAATTGTTCAAAATAATCATGCGCTTTGGCAATGGACAGGGCATTGATGGTGGGCAGGTTGGTGTTCTCAATATAAACATGCCGGGCGCTTTCATTGAGCCGTTGACCTTGGCACACCGGGCAGGGTTTTTTACTGACATATTTATTCAGTTCCTCACGCACCATCGATGATTCGGTTTCCTGATAGCGGCGTTTATAATTATTGGCAATACCTTCAAAGGGGTGATTGCGCTGGTATTCGCCTTTGTCGCTGTAATAAGTGAATTTTATCGCTGTGTCGCCACTGCCGTGGAAAAGCACTTCCTGAACCTCTTCAGACAGCGCTTTTAATGGTGTGTTAACATCAAAATCATAGGCTTTGGCCAGTGCTTTGAGCATCTGGAAATACCAGCCATGACGTTTATCCCAACCGCGAATGGCACCTTGAGCCAGCGATAAATCCCAGTTTTGTACAATACGCTGCGGGTCGAAGAATTGACTGACACCCAGGCCGTCACATTCAGGACAGGCACCGTTGGGCGAGTTGAAAGAAAATAACCTGGGCTCCAGTTCACTTAAAGAATAATCACACACCGGGCAGGAGAACAGGGCGCTGAACAGTAAATCCACCGGCTCCATATCATCGGCATCATCAAAAGACACCACTTTGGCCAAACCGTCACTGAGCGATAATGCGGTTTCAAAGGATTCAGCAAGGCGCTGGGCCATGTCCTGTTTGACGCGGAAGCGATCGACCACCGCTTCAATATCATGTTTTTGTTTGGGGTTGAGCTTGGGCAAATCATCGATGTTATAGACCCGACCGTCAATCCTCACCCGTACAAACCCACTGCCGCGCAACTGTTCCATCAACAAGACATGTTCACCCTTGCGGTTTCTGACCACCGGTGCCAGCAGCATCAGTTTACGTTTTTCATCCAAGGCCAACACCGTGTCCACCATCTGTGAAACTTCCTGGGCTTCTAAGGATATATCATGCTGTGGACAGCGCGGTGTACCAATACGGGCATACAATAAACGTAAATAATCGTAAATTTCTGTGATGGTGCCCACGGTTGATCGTGGATTATGGGAAGTGGATTTCTGTTCAATGGAAATAGCCGGTGATAAACCTTCGATGTGGTCCAGATCGGGTTTGTCCATCATCGACAAAAATTGCCGCGCATAGGCGGATAAAGATTCCACATATCGGCGTTGACCTTCAGCATAAATGGTGTCAAAAGCCAGGGATGATTTACCGGAACCGGATAAGCCGGTAATCACAATAAATTGATCGCGCGGTAAATCGACGTCAATATTTTTTAAATTATGGGTTCTGACGCCGCGTAGTGAAATATATTTCATGAATGACAGAAAGATAAAAAGCGCTCTATTTTAGCGCATGTGTCTGTCAAATCGAAGTGAATATCTTTTTTGACATTAAGCGCAATCTGAGCATTGAGAGAGTCAGTCGAAAACCGATGCAAGTCCGAGATAATTCAAGTATGATAAACGGGTTTTTAATTAATAGAGGTGTGAATATGGCGGAAAAGCCAGTCGATATACCGGTGGTACCGGCCGAGCGAAATATTGCAGAATTAACGGTCAAAGCCCTGATTTTAGGTGCTTTGTTGTCTATGGTGTTGGCGGCCGCCAATGCCTATATCGGATTGTTAGTGGGATTAACGGTTTCAGCCAGTATTCCCGCAGCAGCCGTGTCCATGGGGTTATTGCGTTTATTCAGGCGTTCGACCATATTAGAAAATAACATGGTACAGACCGCAGCGTCTGCCGGTGAATCCTTGGTGGCGGGTATTATCTTTACCATTCCGGCGCTGGTGATTATGAAAGCCTGGAGTGGTTACGATTACGGTCCGATGATGGCGATTGCCGTGGTTGGTGGCATTTTAGGTGTGGCTTTTACCATACCGTTAAGAAAAGCCCTGATTGTGGAAGCGAAATTAAAATTCCCTGAAGGGGTGGCCACTTCTGAAGTCTTAAAGACCGGCGGTATCGAAAATGACCGCATGAATCAGGTTAAAGACACCGTAGCGTCACAGGGCTTTGCCACACTATTAAAAGCGGCTTTAATTGGCGGCTTGGTTAAGTTATTTGAATCCGGTATAGGTTTGTTGGCTTCAGGTTTGGCCACGGTCAAAGCTTTTTTCAGTGGCGGTTATCTGTTTATGGCAAATATCACCCTCAGTCCGGCATTGCTGGGTGTGGGCTTTATTGTTGGTTTAAACATTGCTTTTCTGGTTTTCTTAGGTGGTGTCATCGGCACGATAATTGGTGTGCCATTGAACTGGGCGTTTAATGGTGATGCCATTATGGCGGCCACCGGTATTGATACTGCCACACCGGTCACTGAACTGACAGCAGCCCAATGGGGTCAAATTGCCGGTGAGTCCTGGCAGAATAACCGCCGCATTGGTGTCGGTGCCATGATGATTGGTGGTTTGTGGTCTTTAATCAGTCTGGCCAAGCCTTTATGGCAGGGTGTTAAATCCAGTTTAGATGCATATAAAAGCAGCGATAACCACCAGGGTGGCATTCCGCGCACGGAATTTGACACGCCCATCCACTATGTGGGTATTGTGGTGCTATTAGCGATTGCGCCGGTGTTCTTTATATTCAAAACCGCCCTGGGCGATTATCCTGATGCCATCATGATTGCTTCAATTATGACTGTGCTCATGTTGGTGTTTGGATTTATCTTTGCCTCAGTGGCCGGTTATATGGCCGGTTTGGTGGGTTCATCCAATAACCCGATTTCAGGTGTCACCATTGCCACCGTGATTGTTTCAGCTTTAATTCTGTTCCAAATTATGGGCAATGAGGGGCCTGCGGCCACATTGGGGCCGATTGCGGTAATCTTTCTGGCCGGGCTAATCTGTTCGGCAGCGGCCATTGCCGGTGATAATATGCAGGATCTGAAATGTGGTCATGTGGTCGGTGCAACACCCTGGCGACAACAAATCTTTCAGGTGGTGGGTGTGGTGTCTGCTGCTTTAGTGATTCCGTTTGTTTTAAACGTTTTAGATCAAGGCTACGGTATTGGCCGGCCTTCACCCCTGAATCCGGATGCTCAACCGTTAGCGGCGCCTCAGGCGGGTCTCATGGAAGCCCTGGCCAGTGGTATTTTTGGTGGTGGTATTGAGTGGACCTTTATTTTTATTGGCTTTGGTTTGGCCATTGCATTGATTATTCTGGATAAAATACAGGAAAAACGCGGTTCAGAATTCCGCTTTCCGGTGTTGGCTGTGGCCGTAGGTGTTTACTTGCCACTGGGGCTTTCTGTGCCCATCTTTATCGGTGGTTTGTTGTCTTATTTCTTACAAAAACGTGCTCTCAACCAACCGAAAGAAGTTCGTGGCCGAAAAAATGCTGCCGGCTTATTACTGGCTTCCGGTTTAATCACCGGTGAAGCTTTAATGGGTGTGCTGGTGGCGGTAGCAGCCGTTAGTTTCCAGGGTTCCGTGCCTTTCTTACAGAACTTTGCCTGGGCCGGTTGGTTAAGTGTCATTACTTTTGTAGCGGTGATTGTCTATACCTACCGTAAGGTCAATAAGAGTTGATTAGAAAACCAAGGTATGAAAAAAGCCCGATTAATTTCGGGCTTTTTTGTGGCTGATAGATGTTCAAAAATATTATTGGCCGGTAAACTTGGCCTCACGTTTTTCTAAGAAGGCTGCGGTGCCTTCGTTTTTGTCATCCGATGAACAACAGACGCCGAAGGCTTTGACCTCATAGTCAAGGGCCTCTGACAAGCCGCATTCTAATCCACGGTTTATGCTGTCAATGATCATACTCAAGGCAATGGGTGCAGACCCGGCCAGCTGTTCGGCCACTTTTGATACGGTTTTCATCAGCTCACCCTGCGGCACCACCAGGTTGGCGAGTCCGATTTGTTCAGCTTGATCGGCGGACACCATATCGCCAAGCAGATTCATTTCCATGGCTTTGCCTTTACCCACAAGGCGGGTTAAGCGTTGGGTGCCGCCAAAGCCGGGGATCACACCAAGTTTGATTTCCGGTTGGCCAAATCGGGCATTGTCACTGGCGATGCGCAAATGACAGGCCATGGCCAATTCACAACCACCGCCCAATGCAAAACCGTTAACTGCCGCAATCACAGGTTTACCGCAGTTTTCAATGGCATTAAAAACCTGTTGGCCGTATTGGGCAAACTGCATACCGGTTACGGCATTGGTTTTGGCTAATTCGTTGATATCCGCCCCGGCCACAAAGGCTTTATCACCACTGCCGGTAATAATAATAACGCGCACATCTTCATTGCTGGCCGCATCTTCTGTGGCTTGCTTTAATTGTGACAGGGTGTCCTGGTTTAAAGCATTTAGTTTGTCGGGTCGATTAATGGTGATGGTAAAAACATGGTTATTCAGTTCAGTCAGTACGTTAGCCATAGTTCCTCAAGAGTTCAAAAAAACAAATTATAACAAGCTTACTGCCCGATAGGAAAAAACAGATGTTTAAAAACATAGTCTAAATGTGAACTTATTAATGCCGGGTCTGTCTTGTGTTACTACTATTCGTGGCGTAAAATACGCCGCTTAATCAATTTGAGGTACGGAATGAAACAATTACTCACACTGACATTATTAATGTTGTCTTTAGGTGCGTTAGCGCAAAATGAAACGGCTCAAAAAGAGTTGCCTAAAAGTTCAGACATTACGTTTGACAAAGACATGGCATCCTATGCGGTGGGTTATCGCATGGGTTTGCAAATGGCCGGTCGCAAAGCCAGTGACTTTGAGCTGAACATCGATCAGGCTGTGGCCGGTTTAAAAGACGCCGCTGCTGAAAAGGATCCCGGTTTTGATCGTGAGAAGATGGCACAGGAATTTGCTAAATATCAACGTAAATTACAGTTGTTTCAGGCTGAACAATATAAAAAAATCGCCGATGACAACAAAAAACGCAGTGATGACTTTTTGGCTCAAAACCGTAAAAAAACCGGTATTAAAGAACTGGCATCAGGTATTCAGTACCGTGTAATTGAAGAAGGCAACGGTAAAAATGCCTCTTTGGATGACACCGTCGTTGTTCATTATTCAGGTAAAATAATTGGTAATGATAACTTCGATAATTATCAGGAATTTGACAGCACCTATGACCGGGGTCAACCCTTGGAAATGGACATGTCTAAAGTGGGCATGAAAGGCTGGCAGGAAATTATTCCCATGATGCAAAAAGGTGATAAATGGCAGGTCTTTTTACCACCAGAAATGGCTTATGGTCAACAAGGTCAGGGCCCCATTGGACCGAACGAGGTTTTGGTCTTTGATGTCCACTTGGTTGACATTAAATAAGTCCTTTGACACAATCGTTTGAGTGAAGGCAAGTTTTAAACTTGCCTTTTTTGCTTAGGTCAAAAAAAATATTGGATTCTCAGTTTAAACAGCACATACAAAAACACCTCAATCAACAATTGATTGCCAATGATGTCTGGCTGGGTTCGGCTTTAAACAGCGAACGGGCGGCAGCGGTGTTGTTTCCTTTTTACTGGCAGGATAATGAGCCCTGGGTTTTATTAACTCAACGACATAGCCAGCTAAAGCACCATTCCGGGCAAGTGAGCTTTCCCGGCGGTGCTTATGAAAACCAGGACAAAAACATACGTCACACCGCTTTACGGGAAACCGAAGAAGAAATCGGTGTACCAAAACAGCGCATTGATTTGTGGGGGTTTTTGGACAGTGTGGAATCCATCAGCGGGTTTTATGTCACCCCCTTTGTCGGCGAAATAAAAGAACCTGATGATTTGGACCTGTGCACAGAGGAAGTTGAACGCACATTTGGTGTGCCGTTTGCATATTTTCAAGAACCCAAAAACAGAATTAATCACCGCATTAAAACCAGCAATGGTGTTAAAGAATATGCGGAGTTTACCTATAATGATGATGTGATTTGGGGCTTAACAGCCCAAATCATAGTACAATTAGTCAATCGACTGGAACCAACAAGATTATGAGTGGAAAAGTATTTATTAAAACCCACGGTTGTCAGATGAACGAATATGATTCTGACAAAATGCGCGATGTCCTTATCAGAGACCGGGGCATGACTGTCACTGACATCGAAGAAGATGCGGATGTTATTTTAGTTAACACCTGCTCAATTCGTGAAAAAGCGCAGGAAAAGGTGTTCTCACAATTGGGTCGCTGGCGTAAATTAAAAGACAAAAAACCAGAATTAGTGATTGGTGTGGCCGGTTGCGTGGCTTCTCAGGAAGGTGAAGCCATCATTAAACGGGCGCCTTTTGTGGATTTGGTGTTTGGCCCGCAAACCATTCATCGCTTACCGTCGCTTCTGGATGAGCGTCAGGCACAAAACAAACCCCAGGTTGACATCAGTTTTCCGGAAATTGAAAAGTTTGATAATTTACCTGAACCGAGAAAAGAAGGCCCCACGGCTTTTGTGTCGATTATGGAAGGATGCAGTAAATACTGTAGCTTCTGCGTGGTGCCATACACCCGGGGCGAAGAAATTTCCAGGCCCTTGGACAGTGTTCTGGAAGAAATTATGAAGCTGGCGGATCAAGGTGTGAAGGAAATTAACCTGCTGGGGCAAAATGTGAACGCCTATCGGGGGTTATCCCACAGCGGCGACATTGTTGATCTGGCTTTATTAATTCACTATGTGGCAGCCATTGATGGCATTGAACGCATTCGCTTTACCACCTCGCACCCCACTGAGTTTTCAGACGGATTAATCGAGGCTTACCGAGATGTGCCTGAATTGGTGAATTATCTGCATTTACCGGTGCAAAGCGGTTCAGATCGTGTTTTGTCGATGATGAAGCGGAATCACACCGCACTGGAATACAAACAAATTATCCGCAAGCTGCGAGAAGTGCGCCCGGATATTTCTTTGTCCTCTGATTTTATTGTTGGCTTCCCGGGTGAAACCGCCAAAGATTTTGAGGACACCATGAAGCTGATTGAGGACATTGGTTTTGATCAATCCTTTAGCTTTATCTATTCAGCGCGCCCGGGCACGCCGGCGGCTTCCTTAGCGGATAACACCCCGCTGGAGGAGAAAAAAGAACGATTGCAGCGTTTACAGGCGACCATCAACGACATGGCCGCTCAAATCGCTCAGAATATGGTGGGCACCACCGAAAAAGTGCTGGTGGAGGGGACGTCAAAATGGTCTGACGAAGAACTGTCCGGTAAAACCGAAAATAACCGGGTGGTGAATTTCGCCGGGCCGAAACGACTGATTGGACAGTTGGTGGATGTGACCATCACTGAAGCATTGCGCAATTCATTACGAGGCCGTGTACATATTAATGACTGAACAACAAGAGCAATTAAACCAGGACAACGGACAAAACGATAACAGCACCGTTCGTAAACTTAACTTCCCTGATGTCAACAATGGTAGTTTAATCAACCTTTACGGTTTGCACGACACCCATTTAAAAATGCTGGCACAACACACCGGCACAGACATCAAGGCACGTGGCCAGAATTTCCAAATCAGCGGCAATGAGGCACAGGTCAATCAAGCGGTTCACATGTTGAATCTACTGGTTAAAGAAGCCAAAAAAGAAGCCCTGAATCCTGAAATTGTGCATGTCATTCTGGCCGGCAATGCCACCAGACCCGACTATCAACCGCAGGATGTGGCGATACAGACCAAAGCCGGTGTCATTACCGGTCGCTCGGATAACCAAAAAGCCTACCTGCATAACATCATGACCCATGATGTGAATTTCGGTATCGGCCCGGCCGGCACCGGTAAAACCTATCTGGCGGTGGCCTGTGCAGTAGAAGCCTTTGTTACTGACCGTGTTCGGCGCTTAATTCTGGTGCGTCCGGCGGTGGAAGCCGGTGAACGACTGGGCTTTTTACCCGGTGATCTGAGCGAAAAAGTCGATCCCTATCTGCGGCCGTTATACGATGCCTTATACGACATGCTCGGTCATAATAAAGTCGAAAAAATGCTCGAAAAAAACCAAATCGAAGTGGCACCGCTGGCCTTTATGCGCGGACGTACACTGAATGATGCCTTTGTGATTTTGGATGAAGCGCAAAACACCACCATCGAGCAAATGAAAATGTTCCTGACCAGAACCGGATTTAATACCACCGTGGTGGTCACCGGTGACATCACCCAGATCGACTTACGTCCCGGTGAACAATCGGGCTTAAAACATGCCATGAATATCTTAGAGGACATTAAAGGCATCAGTTTTTCCTGGTTTAAATCCAAAGACGTGGTGCGCCATTCACTGGTGCAAAAAATCGTCGATGCCTACGATAACCCCAAGTAACTCGAATCCAAAAGTGAATGATTACACTTGATTTAATCAACGAAGATAATCTATCAGCGCCTGATTCAGACAAGTTCGGACTCTGGCTGAATCAGGTCGCCAAGAAACTCAATACGACCGGCGAAATCTGTATAAAAATCATTGATACAACCGAAAGTCAGAAACTTAATAATACCTACCGTGGTAAAAATAAGCCCACCAATGTTTTGTCATTCCCTTCAGAATTCCCTGACTTCGTCGAATCAAGCCACCTTGGTGACCTCGCCATTAGCGCCCCCATCGTCGAACAAGAAGCCCAAGCTCAGAATAAACATGTAATCGACCACTGGGCACACCTTACCATACACGGCTGTCTGCACCTGTTAGGCTACGATCACATTGAAGACACCGAAGCCGATAAAATGGAAGCCTTGGAAATTGAATTGTTGGCAGAATTGGGCATCGGTAATCCGTACGGTTAAGCTGTAAAGTGTTTGACTGTTCTTGCTAAAAGAATAGGTTTTTATAATTTGTCTGTACTAAAAACCATTTTAAAACTCTTATATGTGCAGTAATATAAAGATGTGAGATATCACAAATTGGTTTAATAAAACAAAAAAGGGTGTAAGCATGGTTCGCGTTATAAAAATATTATTGATTGTAGCGGTTGCATTATGGGGGTTTGTCGGTGCTCTGCACAATATCATTGACTGGTCAGGCACCTTGGGTGCTGTGAATGCCGCCACCTCCATGTCGACTTTTGAAGGCGGTGCTGAAAGTTGGCAAGCCACCAGTCGGCCCATTATTGTGTGGTTAGGGGCTTTATTTATTGTATGTTCAAAACTAACAGCGTCAGTATTGTGTTCCTGGGGCGCGTTTAAAATGTGGCAAAACAGACATGCCCTTGCAACTGACTTCACTACGGCCAAAGAAATGGCTCTGGCCGGTTGTGGTGTGGCGATATTTATGCTTTTTACTGGTTTTATCGTTATTGCAGAATCCTGGTTCGGCTTATGGCAGTCTGAAGTCATGCGTGAGCCGGTGCTTGATTCAGCCTTTAGATATGCCGGATTGATTGCGTTAATTGCGCTTTTTGTTGGTAACCAGGAAAGCCCACAAAAAGATTAATTGGCGGGTATCATGGTCATTTGAACCTTCTTTAAAAGTGTACATTTATACCTACAAAGAAACCATCTAAACGATTGTTGTAGCGCAGGTCGTCATCAATATTAAAATCGACATCCAGCGTGCGATAGCCGAGGGTGGCACCGAGGCCCATTTTTGTTTCATAGTTCAGACCCATTTCAAGGTCGGTGACATCGTTGCTACCTAAGCTAAGAGCTTGAAGACTGCCATAAGCGGATAAGCCGGTAAACGGTAAGTCAAACTGGCCTTTGGCATAGAGCAAAGGAATCCATTCGTCGATATCTTTTCGGCCCCGACTTATGTCTTGATCATAAAATACGGCATTTCCATCAAAGTATTTAGCACTCAAGCCGATATCCAGATTAACCCAGTTATCAAGCACTTCATAATAGAGAGTAATATCTGAGTGGCTTAGGTCCGTTACTGATCTTGTCTTAATATTTTGGATAGTGCCGTCGATTTCAATTATTTGAAATGTGCCTGTAACCTGACCTTTTATTTCATTTTGCTGTAATTTTACATTAGGCAGAAAAGGCACCGGATGCTCTAACGCAAAATAAAAAATATTGCCTGTTTCTGAACGGTTTTGATTGGATGAATTAGATTCAATATCATCCGCTAAATCATGTTGCCAGTAATGATAACCGGCATAGAGTCCCAGAATGGTGTCGGCTTTAACGGTTGTTAATCCTGTAGTCAGTAATAGACAAGTAATCAAGGTTTGCGTTATTTTCATGGCTTTATTTCTTTATAGATTAATTGGTTGATTTTTTTAGCTATTTGAATAGGGTTTATAAGTGATCACGAAACCATTTGACCAGTTCTTTGTTTGCCCGAGTTTTATTTTTTGAAAGTGTGTGATTATCACCTTCAAATAAAACAAGTTTATGTGGAATGTCGTGCTTTTCCAAGGCCACAGCTAATTCTTTAGAGTGGCTTACATCGACACGCGTATCATTGGTTCCATGCATTAATAAAACAGGAACATGAGTTGGCAACTCATCGACCCATTTTAAGACGGAGCGTTTTTCTAATTCAGCCACTTTATCTTGTTCATAATTTGGAATCCGTGCTTTATATACCCGTTCCATTTTCGGTCGCTCTTTAAGCCCTTTTAATAAATCAGAATTTCCTGCAATGGTGGCAACGGCTTTGATATTTTTCGATTTTTTCAAAATCAAAAATGTTTGCATACCACCACGGCTGGCTCCATACATACCGATTCTTTCTGGATCAGCTGACTCAATATCGGGGATGAATTCTAATAAGGATATAACATCCTCAACATCAGCACCGCCAAACTCATCACCCACCGTTGATTGTGGCATAAATGTACCTCGATACTGGCTGCCAATTATAATGAAGCCTTCAGCAGCGATTGGAAATAGGTTACGCATCATGGAAGCAAAAACAACACCACCAAAATTTTCATTGCCACCCCGGTTATAAATAAGAACCGGGAGTTTATTTTGAGTCGATTTCGGTTTAATAACATAGCCATTCACTAAATGGCCGTTCACAGTGTATTGAAAGTTTCGACAGGCTAATGTGGCTTTATACTGATTAAATTGTTCTTTGCCAAACATTGAATCAAGAGAAGCCATGAATTTTTTAAGTTGTTCTTCTGATTTTATTTTTCTGGCATTTTTTTCTTTTATGGATGTGCGCCATTTATCATAATCAGAGAATGTACCACCAAAACAATTCCATTGATGTTTTATTTGATCACTTTTAATTATTTCTTCTGCGTGAATAGACATTGAAAGCAGAAATAAGATAATTATTGTAATCGTTTTAGGCATAAAGACTCCTTTTTAATATTTTCATATTTTTAAATCAGCTTATTGCACATCAAGGTCAAATTCCTTAAGTATTTTAATATCCACCACTTCCATGGTTCGAAAGTGGGTGCTGCGTGTATAGACTTTGGGTGCCTTGCCGGCTTTGTAGGCATGGAGCCAGCGGGTGGCGCATAAGCACCAGCGATCACCGGCTTTTAAACCGGGAAAATCAAATTGTGGATTCGGTGTGGTGAGGTCATTGCCTTGTTGTTTTGAAAACTGCAGAAATTCATCGGTTAATTGAACGCAAACTGTATGGATGCCCATGTCTTCTTGTGAGGTGTTGCAGCAACCGTCCCGGAAAAAACCAGTGACCGGGTCTTCACTGCAAGGTTCCAGTGGTTCACCATAAACATTTAAGCTTTCATATTTCGTCATATTAATGGTCTCATTTCCTGTTTTCTCACAAAGCGTGCTGAAGCTTTAGTGGTTGTTGTCCAGTTGCTTTTCGCGTATTTCTTTGAATTCCGTGCCTTCATTCCATTCTGGCCAGTCGTTGCTGTTAATTATCTCTAAACCGGTGAGGAAATACAGTTTTAGGTCTTCCACCGCGCCGCTCAGGTCCCAGCTTGTATCGTATTCATCAGATGGGGCGTGGTAGTGTTCGGCAGTGTATTCGGCTTCTTTTTTCTTGCCATATTCTATGCCTTTTTCTTTGTGATCTATGCCATTATTGGGATAGAGCATGGGTACGCCGAGTTTAGCCAGTTCGAAATGATCTGAGCGGTAATAATAGCCATTTTGGGGCATGGAATCGGGTCTCAGAACTCGGCCCTGGTTTTTCGCGTTTTGCGCCAAATAATCATCAAGTTGGCTCATGCCATAACCGACCACAGTGACATCATGGGTTGGCCCGAAATTATTCAGGCCGTCCATATTGAGCCCAGCGACGGTTTTCTCGAGCGGGAAAACAGGGTGGGCGGCGTAATAAGCCGAGCCAAGCAAACCTTGTTCTTCGGCAGCAACGGCCAGAAACACAACACTGCGTTTGGGTGGTTTCGGTAAAGCGGCATAGGCTTTGGCCAGTTCAATCAAACCGCCGGTGCCGGTGGCATTATCCAAAGCGCCATTATAAATGTTATCGCCTGGTAGGTTTGGATCCATGCCCAAATGATCCCAGTGTGCCATATATATAAAAACTTCATCGTGCGATTCACTGCCTTCAATCATCGCCAGCACATTCTGTGAATCCAGTTGAGTGATTTTATTTTTAATGGTCGCGGTGGCGGTTAAATTCATATCAATGGCTTTGAAACCCCGGGTTTGAGCGGCGGCATACATGTCCTCTAAATCTAAACCTGATTGATTAAATAAATTTTTTGCAGTGTCCTTGGTCACCCAGCCTTCAACCAAGGCCAGTTCTTCGCCTTTATCTTGTCTGACCATATCAAACTGCGGACCCGTCCAACTCGATGCCACTGTGGACCAGGGATAGGCCGCCGGTTTGGTGTCATGAATAATAATGGCTGCGGCGGCACCCTGACGCGCGGCTTCATCGTATTTATAATCCCAGCGACCGTAATAAGTCATGCTGTTACCGTTAAATAAGGCTTCGTCCTGGGTGGCATATCCCGGATCATTCACCAGCATCACCACGGTTTTACCGGTAACATCGATATCCGCGTAATCATTCCAGTTTTGCTCCGGGGCATTGATGCCATAACCGACGAATACCAGTTCGCTGTCATCAATTGAAACCGAATCGGTTTGTTGGCGGGTCCAGATAACCTGTTCCTTGGTGTAGTCTAAGGTTATATCCTGACCTGAATTATTATGTATGGTTAAGCTTGGCTTATTTACAGCTTCAACCGAAGTCAAAGGTACCGCTTGGGTGTAGCTATCACCATTACCGGGTTTTAGACCGGCGTCTTTAAATTCTTTAATTAAATAATCAACGGTCAAGTCTTCACCCCTTGTTCCAGGCCCGCGGCCTTCAAATTCATCAGAAGCCAGAATTTTAACGTGCTCAGTTAATGCCTCAACTGAGATGGTCTCGATGCCGGCTTGTTCTTCTTGAGTCAGCGATGAGTTATCTTGTCTAACAGTCTCATGGCTACAAGCCATCAGCGCTAAAGGCAGTAAAATAAGACTCTTCTTCATGTTATGTGTGCTCCTGAATGATCTGAAATTATCTTAAAGCGATGGCCTAAACTTATCAAGAATAAAAATAATCGGTTCACATTAAACGACTGTATGAGATTACAATGTTCAAAAATCTAATACTTAACAGCCATGCAAAATAACAAACCAGTGCTCATTGTCCGGGTTGTTGCCATCTTTATAATGGCCATGGCGCTGTATTCACTGCCGGATTTGTTGAATTTTATTTGGTTGGAATGGAGCTATTCGGCTCACCATGATGTCATGTCTGATATGTATATTTGGAACTTATTGTGGACTGTGTGGTTTACACTACTGTGTATTTTAAAAATGATAACGGCCTATGGCTTGTTCCAAATTCGACCATGGGCATGGATATTAGCCATGGTCGTATTTCCTGCTGAATTTCTCAGTCGTGTTTATGGCATCTTTTCCTTACCCGGAGAACCAGTCTCATTAAATCAGAATGAAGGAGTTATCGTTGAATCCTTTCACATCTGGCCATTCTATTTTCATGCATTGATACTGCTTTTTTTTCTCTTTGTCCTTGTGCAAAAACCGATAATAAAGCTGTTCAAACTCAATAAAGGTTTAAAAGGCTTTTAAACTGTTTTGAGGTGCACTCATGTGTATCTTTTGAAAAAACAAGCTCCGAAGATTTTTCTTTAAATACGCCGATATCACGTTTACATGCTTCTTTTATCATTTAGTTAGCACTTTTATTGAGACATTGCTCACAGTTTTACTTAGATAAAGCTAAATCAACATTTTTTTATGCTACTGTTTAAAAGGATTTTGAGTTGATTTATATGGTTTACAAATCAACGCTGGTCAGAGACTTTTTAGAAATTTAATGGGTGGTAACAATGAATAAATTAACAACACTTATCATGCTGTGTGTTTTAGCCATAAGCTCACAGGGTTTAACAGCGATACAATCGGACAAGTCAGACAACGGCGAGAAAAAACATAAAAAAAACCAAAAAATAATCAGTCCTCAGGCTATTCAACACGTGCAGCTTCAAAAATCAAAAGCTAATCAAAGCGATAAAGATACAAAGAAAACCAATCAACGTAAGAATCAATCAAATCAGTTAAAAGAGTTTAAAAACACGTCCCAATTGCGAACCATTAAGGCGGAAAAAGCCAAACCCGTCTTGCAAAGAATCGATCTTGCCAAGTTAAAAGGATTTAAAAGAGATACGTTTACAAAGCAAAACAAAAAAAGTGTTTTAAAAACCTATGAAGATGGGCTTAGAGAGGCAGATAACTCATCCATGTCAACGGTCAACAAAACAAAAGATGGTGAATTTTGTGCTGTTACGACCTTAAAGACAAATTTCACCACCAAAGACTTTAAAGACTTTACAGTCAATGGTCCGCCGGATTGGTTAAAGCCGGGCATTATTTTAGACGCCGTTTCATTTGTCCGTGGTGCAAATCGCATTGAAGAACAATATGAACGCGGTCCCATTACGTTGGCTTTACCCGGTTCAGGCAAAGCCGTTACGATTGATAATCCACAAAGGAAGTCCGATATTTCAATGGCCATTTCAGATTTGATTTCAGATGATCCTGATAAAAAACATGGTGCAAATATCTCTTATTCATACACTGAAATTCAGTCAGCTGAACAGCTTAATTTAAAAGTAAATGGTCGATATTCTAATAGTTTTTATGGCATCGCCGCGAAACTCGGTGTCAGCAATAAAAGTCAAAAATCGGAACATTATTATTTGGTTGAATTTATGCAAACACTGTTCAGTATTGAAGTGGATGGATTAAATAAAACTGAAATTTTTCCAAACAATGCCAATGTGGATTTAAGTGATTATGTCTATATTTCTAAAGTGAATTACGGGCGGAAAGGATATTTCATGTTTAAGACTCAGAAAAGCCTTGAAGATTTTGGGGTGAGTGCGGATGTGAGCGCCAGTTATGCAGGACATAATGCCGCGATCAAATCAAATCTACAAAAAATTACAAGCAATAAAAGTACTGAGGTCGAAGCGTTCTATTATGGTGGGAGTATCGACAGTGCTGCCAAGGATTTAGTGGCTGACTGGGAAGCAAAAGGCAGAAAACCATTGGAAGATTACATTAATGGTTATCATTTTTCTGAAGCGGAAAGCTATCCCATAAGTTATGAATTAAAAAACCTTGATAATGAGCAAGTGGGCATGAACAGTCAAAATGTACAAACCATTGAGACTTGTGTACCTAATAAAGGTCTTATGTTGAAAGTCACCCTTCTTGAACTTCAATGTGATGTTTCCGGTGATTCTGATCGCATTGGTGATTTTGGCATTACGCAACATATTTTGTATAAAGCGAATGGTGAGATCATTAAACCCGTTGAAAAGCACATCAATAAATTTCCTAACAATACAAATTGTGATCCTGGTGGAATAAATCGACCATGGCAGGGTTCAACCGCTTTAATCTGCGGCAATAAAAACCGGCAAATTCATGAGGCTGAGTCGAAAAAACCACTTAGACGTAATCCAAATATTAATAACTCGATTGTGTTTAATATTACACCGGCACAGGCAAATGATAAAAATGCGGAATTTATCATTGATACCTGGGTGAAGGAATATTCGAACAATGATGTGGTTATGAACAAAGACCCCAGAAAGCTGAAGGTGGCCATTCATGATGTACTGGCATCACTTCAGGGAATCAGAACTGTTGATAATAAAGACTCATATTTTGACGGTGGTGTGAACCATAAATTGAAGTTTGATCACTTTGATGGCATTGCGCTACCGTTAAGGGATGTGGGGTATGCCGGTAAAACCATACTCGAAGGTCCTATCCGAGCCCGCAATAAAGGTAAGGATCTTAATCAAAAAGCCTTTGTGTGGATGCGTTTCCAGCTTATTGATTAAGTTCAGCTTAGAAAACCGCTGATCTGTTACTGTCAGCGGTTTTCGCCTTCACTAAAAAAAATTGAATTGTTTGAATACAGTTATCTGCTATAAATGTGGCATTCATTAAAAGGTCTTGTTTATAAAACCATACTATTTAACGATTCCATTCACAGCTTATTTAAAATAAAACCTTATCTGGGCTCAGTTCAGCTGAATCCATTAGCTTACATAAAAAATAATAGACATTCAGGCGGTGAGGTCGTAGCATCTTTATCGATCAGATTGAATGGTTATGCGTTATGTATCAATGGGAAGGCATCAGTGAATTTGTTGCCATTGCAGAAGAAAATAGTTTTACCGCGGCGGCCAAAAGGCTGGGAATATCCACCGCGTAAGTGAGTCGTCAGGTCAGTCGTTTAGAATCGAGAATTGCCACAAAATTATTTATCCGCACCACCCGGCATGTGGCCTTAACGGAATTGTGTGGCACCTATTACCACCACTGTAGGCGGGCGCTGGATGGTTTACAGGAAGCCGAACGGGCGATTACGGATTTACAAAACATCGTGACCGGCCAATTGCGTATTTCCGCACCGGTTATTTATGGCGAGCGCCGTGTGGCACTGTTGATTCATGATTTTATGAAGCAGCACAAATCCCTCGAAGTGATCTTCACTTGACCAACAGACAGGTTAATGTGGTGGATGAAAGTTTTGATTTGGTGATACGTTTGGGTGAGCTGGAAAGTTCCAGTTTAATGGCTAAAAAATTAACCACACGGAAACAAGTGGTGTGTGCATCCCCCGCTTATATTGAACAAGAAGGCATGCCTTTTACTCTAAAAGAATTGCATGAGCATAATTGCCTGCGCGGCGCGAATGAATACTGGCGGTTTATAGATCAGGATGAAATCGTGCATATCCCGGTTAAAGGCAGCATCAGTTGTAACATTGGCCTGTCTTTGTTGGATGCCGCTTTAAAAGGATTGGGTGTCACCCAATTACCTGATTGTTATGTTGCTGAATATATCGAAGATAAAACCTTAGTGCCACTGCTGGATAAGTATCAGGCTCCTGAAGGAGATATCTGGGCACTTTATCCCTATAACCGCTACTTATCACCCAAAGTGCGCAAGCTGATCGATTTTTTGGCGGATAAACTCTAAACCGATAATTGTTACTGTGTGGTAACATTGTTTTACAAATTCCGCTATTACCATTCGCAGGGAAACAGACTATACTGGCTTTATTCAAAAATAAAGCCGTCTGATCAATTTATTAATTCAAAAGCCGCCATCGCCTGGGGATCGAACCAACCACTGTCTGTGGAAGAAGTGGATGTGATGTTGCCGAAAAAAGGTGAAGTGCTGGTCAAAATTCTGGCCTCCGGTGTCTGTCACACAGATGCCTTTACCTTATCCGGTGAAGATCCCGAAGGTATATTTCCTGCCATACTCGGCCATGAAGGTGGCGGTGTGGTTGAACAAGTCGGTGAAGGTGTCACCAGCGTCGCCGTTGGCGATCATGTGATACCTTTATACACCCCGGAATGTGGTGAATGTAAATTCTGCCTGTCCGGTAAAACCAATCTCTGTCAAAAAATTCGTGAAACCCAGGGCCAGGGCCTGATGCCCGATGGCTCCACCCGTTTTTATAAAGATGGCAAGCCCATCTATCATTACATGGGTTGTTCAACGTTCTCAGAATACACCGTATTACCGGAAATCGCGCTGGCCAAGGTGAATCCTGAAGCACCGCTTGAAGAGGTTTGCCTGTTGGGTTGTGGTGTCACCACCGGCATGAGTACCGTGATGAACACAGCGAAGGTGGAAGAAGGCACCACTGACGAAAATGGTTGGTCCCGGTTTTTTACCCGTTTCACATACTAAATGCTGTCTGGAAAATAATTTACCCGCTATAAACGACGGTCAGCTTTAAACCGTTTAAAACATCATATCGATCTTAAAAACCGGACAGATTTCCTCTTTAATTGTAGATACGTTTATTTTTTTATTTGCAAATCATGCTGGCATGTAAATGTAAAGAGTGACGTTAAGAATATGTGACCCATTTGGTGTTATGCATTATTAGCTGTCCGCATCAGGACAATATAATTTAGATAAAACATAAAACATGATAGGCTTATTGAAATCCAATAAATATTATTAAAATATGAAAAAATCAAATCGTAAAACCTTTATAAATTTAAAAGCATTGCTCAGTGTGTTGAGCCTGTTAATACTCGTGAGTTGTGGTAAACAAACATTCGAAGAATTTTACCTCGCTGAAATGGCCGAAATTGGTAATGATGTGACCGGAGTGAAAGTCATCGATCGAATCGAGGTCAATAATTATGGTGTCGCTTTAACGGCTAAAGTTATTGAGGGGGAAGGTCTTAAGTATGTCAGCATGAAGCCTTATGAGATAACAGCAGATGGCTGGGATCTTAAACCCGGTTCAGGCTGCGGCAGTGCCTATGCCCGGCTAGGCTCACGGACTTATAATTCTTATTGTGGGAAGGTTGATCCGCTTTATGAGGGTGTGACAGATGTTTTATTGAATGATGAAAAAGTAAAAATCATTGAACTTTATGATCAAAAATACTGGTACACCGTGTCAAAAAAAGACACGGCAACGATAAGCTATATTAATAAAGAGGGAACAACACTGAAAAAATACTCCGTAGATTAATGACTTTGGTCTGGTTCAAGCTGGAGAAATTTTTGAGCACATAATGTTACATTCCATAAGTCAAACGGCTGATTTATGGAATGGTTATGGCATCCTCATTTCTGAAATTCAGTAACCAGTGATAAATATCATGGCCGGCGCTTAAATCATAGGTTTGCGCCAGGAATTGTGGCCGACGCCCGGGTAAATAACCATGTTGATATCTTCCAGCGGTGCCGTGCAGCCGAGGATATTATTAATGGGGTTAATGGTGCCACTGGCACCAACAGTACCATCTTTGTCGCCATGAAAAGCCCACAAGGGTGTGTTCTTGGGACTTCATTCAATTTTGTTCCCGACAAAAGTGAAAGCGGCCACAGCGAACACTTCGTATAACTTCGCGCTATTCGCCTCTGATTCGCTACGCTCACGGCCTTAACGGACATTCCGTCACGCTTATTCGCCTGCGGCGAAACCGCATGACTTCATTTACCTGGCCTAACCGGCTCGGCGGGTCGTGCTGCTCAGCAGCACTCCTCAGTGTTTTTCCAAACCACAGCCAACATTGTTAAAAACCGCCTTGTTTCGATCTGTGTGTTAGTGCTTTTGGCGAGGTGGTTTCAACTGTTAATGCTGCTTATTACCCGCTGGAATTAACTGTAAATCAGACATTTCGAAACTATTTAACAGTATATCGTCTCAATTTTGGTAAGCTATTCCATATTAAGCTTAACTATAACTAATGTTTAACTGAATCGGTTTACTCATTACATTCAAAACATCAAATCACAATCAAACCAACATGAAAGTCCACCATTTAACCGGCTATATTCAGTCCATTTATCTTGTTGAATATCCACATGGCTTATTGTTGCTTGATGGTTGCTGCCGGGCTGATGTCACCATGTTGAGTAAATTTATAGAGCAAGACCTGCAACGTCCGCTGTCGGATTTAAAAACTCTGATCGTCACCCATATGCATCCGGACCATGCCGGTGCCGCCCATAAATTACGCCGGTTAACCGGCTGTGTCATTGTTTCTGCTGATAAACGCACCCAATGGTACCGTGGTTTTAATGGCCTGCTGATGCATTGGATTGATATGGCGTTAACCGTTTACGTGGCAAGGAAATTAAAAAAGCCCTGGAAAAACGTTTGGTATCGCCGAACATTAAAACCGGATGTCAAAGTCAAAGCAGGTGATCAGTTGCCAAACTTCCCGGACTGGTCAGTATTAGAAACACCCGGTCATACCGATCGTGATTTGTCGGTTTTGCATAAAGAACAAAACTGGGTGTATGTAGCCGATTTAATCATTAAAATTAAGCGCGGATTTATTGCACCTTTTCCGGTATTTCACCCGAACAAATACCGCGCGTCCTTGCGTAATATAAAACAGCTGGCACCGGCTAAAATTATGCTGGCACATGGTGGTATGCTGTACATGCAAGATGCTGATTTTGATCAAATGACTGAACAGGCACCAAAAATACCGAGAACGCCTTTGCGTGCTTCACTGCTTAAAATTAAAAGGATTACTGGTAAAATCAATACAGACAAAAACAACAAAGATTTATGATTAAAGCTATTAAGTAAATACTTAAAGACGCTGGATAGCCGGCCTTCGCCGGTATGAATCAAGAGGGTGGTCGAATCTTAAATTAAAATAACTGTCTTCTAAGAAAAATAAAGTGATGGAGAAATAAATTGGAAACAAAACAACCCCTTTTAGAAAATTATCGTTTAAGTGATATCACACTTAAAAACCGCGTGGTTATGGCACCACTGACCCGGAGTCGGGCCGATAATCCGGGCAAAGTACCGAATGATTTGATGGTGGAATATTATGCCCAGCGGGCGTCAGCCGGTTTGATTATTTCAGAAGGTTCGCAGATTTCTGAGCGCGCCGTTGGTTATATTAATACGCCGGGTATTCACACCGATGAGCAAGTAAAAGGGTGGCGTAAAGCCACCGATGCGGTGCATGCCCGGGGCGGTAAGATGTTTTGTCAGTTATGGCATGTTGGGCGGATGTCGCATCCGGATTTTCATGGCGGTGAACTGCCCTTGTCAGCATCTGCCATCAATCCCAATTCCCAGTCATTTACCCCGGAAGGCTTTAAAGACACGGTGACACCCAAAGCCATGACCATCGATGAAATTAAACAGACCATTGCTGACTATGGCCGTGCGGCTAAAAATGCCATGGCAGCGGGATTTGATGGTGTGGAAATTCATTCATCCAATGGCTATCTGTTGCATCAGTTTTTCAGCAGAACATCGAATGTCAGAACCGACGATTACGGCGGATCAAAAGAAAATCGAGCTAAAATTCTGTTTGAAGTGATTGATGAAATTAAGAAGCATATCCCTGAAGATCGCATCGGTTTACGTCTTAATCCATCATTACACGATATTTTCGGTATGACGCTCGATGAAGAAAGCATTCCGACGTTTGATTATATCGTGAATAAATTAAATAATTACGATTTGGCCTATCTGCATTTATCTGAGCCGTTTAACGATGTCAGTGATGTGCCGCACGCTGAACCGAATATTGCCGAGCATTATCGTCCACTTTATAAAGGCACTTTAATGATCAATGCAGGATTTAACCAAGAACGCGGAAATCAGGTGATTGCCGATGGTCTGGCTGATTTGGTGGCCTTTGGTAAATTGTTTATCTCCAATCCTGATCTGGTCGAGCGCTTTGACGCGAACGCTGAAACTGCACGCTGGGATGAGGATACGTTTTATACGCAAGGTGCCAAAGGTTATACGGATTATCCTGTGCTTGAAAAATCTGAATAAAAAGTTTTCATTACAACCAAGCTATGCTCTTGGGTTTATAGCGCATCTATGAGGATATTCGGTGTAAAAAGAGATTGTAGCCGCGACCCTTGCGGTCGCCCTGTTCGGCAACACGAATTTACCAACGCTTGGTTTGAAAAGAAGCTAAATTCTGTTGCGGGGCAAGGCAGGGGCAAGCCCTGCGGCTACGATATTTTATACAAAAAACCACTACAAATTAATATGACATGGACAAATCAATAGTCAAACCTATTTGCTTTTCAATGAATGAAACGTTTTTTGGCGGTCCGGTGACGCATAAATGACGTCAAATCTTTTAGGTGTTCATGTTTTAATTTGTAGTCTACAATATTAAACATCATCTGATTATGAACAATGAAATGAACATCGATATCGAAAAACTTAAAAAACAACGCCAACAGAAAGGCTGGACTCAGCAACATTTAGCCGATATCAGTGGTCTCAGTTTAAGAACTGTTCAGCGTGCTGAATCAGTCGGTCGTGTTTCCATTGACACCATCAGTGCGCTGTCATCAGTATTTGTTGTTGAGCGTTCGTATTGGGCAGCTGAATCATTTTCCAAAAAAGAGAAAAAGGAAATAAGTAATAAGGGCTGGCGGATTGCGCTATTATCTATAGGATTAGCTCAGATTATTTCACTGTCTCTGCTGTGGCTTTTTGTTGGGTCAATAAACAGCCAGTGGCTAAAAATGATTTTAGCCACTTGGCTTGTCGTGGGTTTCTGTTATTTTGTGGTTCGTTTAACGGCTCAACAACACGGTCTTGATTCATACCGGGCAATTAAAATACTGCGAGATAAGTTGCATTAAAATACAGTACGGGTTGAGCGCGGGTTAAACCTTCACCACCATTTTGCCTTTGTTTTTACCTTTGAACAGGTCTAAAAAGGCCTGGGGGATATTGTCGAAGCCTTCGCGGATGGTTTCGGTGTATTTGAGTTTGTCTTGTTGTAACCATTCGGCCAGTTGCCGGATGCCTTCGGGGTGTCTGTCGACGTAGTCAAAAATGATAAAGCCTTGCATGGAGGCGCTGTTTTTGACCAGGAAAGGTTGCGGGCTGATGCCTTTCGGGGCTTCGGTGTCGTTATAGACTGAAATGGCTCCGCAATTAATGGTTCGGGAAAATTTGTTGATGTTAAAGAGAACCGCATCTGAAATTTCACCGCCGACATTATCAAAATAGACATCAACACCATCGGGACAAGCCTGATGAATGGCTTTGACCATATTGTCGGTAGTGTTGTAGTTAATACCGGCATCAAAGCCGAATTCAGATGTTAGCATTTCAACCTTTTCATCGGTGCCGGCAATACCAACCACCCGTAAGCCGAGGATTTTACCGATTTGGCCGACCACAGTACCGACCGCTCCGGCGGCGCCGGAGACCAGTAGCGTTTCACCTTCTTTGGGTTGGCCGATATCAGTCAGACCAAAATAAGCGGTTAAACCAGTCATACCTAAAATCCCTAAATAGGCCGATAACGGGGCTTGGTCCGGATCAACTTTAGTTAAGCCCTGAGCGCTGACAACCTGGGATTCCTTCCAGGGCATCATGCCGGAGACATAATCACCGGCCTTTAAATTATCGCTTTTAGATTCTATGACTTTGGCGATCACACCGGATGCGATGGGTTTGCCCACTTCAAAAGGCTCAATGTAAGACGGCGCGTCGCTCATACGACCCCTTAAATAGGGATCGACAGAAACATATTGGGTGCTGACCAGCACTTCGCCGTCTTTTATTTCGGGGATATTTGTTTCGGTAAATTCAAAATCATCCAAGGTCGGTTCGCCGGTGGGACGATTTTTTAATAAGATGGTTTGTGTTGTTTTCATAATCGACTCCTCGGTTGTGTGGTTTTTATACAGATTTAACAGCTTCATCAATGGCGACATCACCGGATAAAATTTCTACGATTTGTTTTGGCAGAACGTTTCTATCCAGGGCAGCGACAAGGGTTTTGGCCACATCGGCTCTCGGAATCTCACCTTGCTTATTCAGCTGTGGACTGAGTTCAATATGATTATTCCCTTCGTTATTGGTGAGCATGCCGGGTCTGATAATGCTGTAATCCAGCTGACTGACCCGCAGATGGTCATCGGCACTTTGCTTCGCGCGTAAATAATCTTCCAGCTCATCGCTGATGGCCGGGTTGTCAGCGCCCATGGAACTGAGCATAACAAATTTCTCGACACCGGCTTCCTGAGCCGCATCTATAAGTCGCTTGGCACCTTCCTGGTCAACAGCTATCAGGTTTTTTCCTTTTGAACCGGCGGCAAAAATAACCTTATCGGACCCTTTAACGGCCTGGCTGACATCATCTTCCAGATCAGCCAGCACTGTTGATACATTCTGTTGTTGAAAATAATCGACCTGATCTTGTTTCCGGACCATGGCGATGGGTTGATAGTCAGATGAGTCTTTTAAAAGATTAATAATTTGACGACCGGTTGTGCCGTTGGCACCGGCGACTAAGACGTGTTTCGCTTGGTTCATAATGTTAACTCCTGTATTTTGTGGGTTATCTTTTAAGTAGATGTACGATAGGGCTCTTTACCCTACAAAACCCTGATTTTTAAAATGCTTACAATAGATATGTGTTGGTCATGCTTTTTTTCAAATTAGGTCCGGGTCTGATCATCATTCTGGTATTAAGATGGTTTTACAATGACGGACATTTTTCCACTTAGTCTTCACATCTAACGTAGCACAATACAGGCATTGTCAATTTAATGGGTCATATCATGAACCGAGCTACTAACCAAAATACGCAACACAACATCGCTCAACAGATGGATAAACCAGATGCCCATACTAAAAGCCTTTTGACGCTGGATTTATTGATGTTTATTCTGGTGGCATTGTTTGTAATTGTTGGTGTTATTTTGTCAGGAGAAGCCATGGCCA
Organism: uncultured Marinicella sp.; assembly: GCA_947502925.1. Lineage (GTDB taxonomy): Bacteria > Pseudomonadota > Gammaproteobacteria > Xanthomonadales > Marinicellaceae > Marinicella. The sequence goes on from CANNBS010000003.1 coordinate 174,675, forward strand.
CTGAAGAACCCGAGTACACGGTCACTCAGCAGGATAAGCCCTTTGAGTTACGTCATTATGAACCCAAAATTATTGCGCAGGTTGAGGTCGAAGGCAGCATGGATAAAGCCTCGAATAAAGGATTTAGATTGCTTGCGGATTACATTTTCGGTAACAACACCGTTGTTTCCGGTAGCAACCCGAAAGCCGAGAAAATCAGCATGACCGCACCGGTCACCATGGCCAGCCAAACGGCCACAGCTAATGCCGAGAAAATTGATATGACCGCGCCGGTTACTGTGGCCCAATCCGATGACACATGGCGGGTTAATTTTGTGATGCCGTCGAAATACACACTCGAAACACTGCCCAAACCGAACAACCCGGCAGTTACCCTGCATCAACAGCCCGGTCAACAGTTTGCCGTGATTCGATTTTCAGGTCTGACCGGCGCTAAAAAGGTGGACGCCAAAACCAATGACCTGCTTGCCTGGATGGCTGAGCATAATTTAACCCCCACGGGTGAACCACAACTGGCGCGTTATAATGGACCGTGGACTTTACCTATGCTGCGTCGTAATGAAGTAATGATCGCTTACAAAAAATTATGAATATATCTCTCAAATCTCATTCCATTAATGCTATTTCAGGTCAGGCTATTAAAGGCTTTATGGCAATTTTGCTTGTGTTAAGCGTCCTGGTACTGGCCTTTCTGGCTGCGGCAGGACAATTCGGTTATCCTTCGGTCACCGCACAGCAGTTTGTTAATTTACAGCAAGGCCAAAAACCATTTGCCGGGTTTCGGCGCGCCCATGCCGAGGGGGTCTGTTTATCGGGTCGGTTTGAATCCAATGGGCAATTAGCGACGTATTCAAAAGCGGCGGTTTTTAAACCGGTTTCAACTTCTTTTATCGGCCGCTATTCCATCGCCGGTAATAATCCTTCAGCCCCTGATTTAAAAGCACCGGTTCGTAGTTTAGCGTTGGCTTTGTCAGCCAATACGTCAGAACAATGGCGACTGGCGATGAACACACCACCGGTGATGGCGGTGGCCACACCGGAAGCGTTTTTCCAACAATTACAGGCCTTGTCACCCGATCCGGACACCGGTCAACGAAATCCCGATAAAATTAAAACATTTTTTGAAAATCACCCCGAAAGCCGCGCTTTTAATGAATGGAAAGCCGGCTACCAAGCCACGGACAGTTTCGCCACTGAACAATACCACAGCATTAACGCCTTTTATTTATCGGATGAAGAAGGTCATCGTCAAGCCGTCCGATGGTCGGCCGTTCCCCAGGCAACAGCCCAACCAGATACCACGTTAAATGCCGATAACCCAGATGCCTTGTTCGATGAAATGAAACAACGCTTACAACAAGACACCATTCAATATGACCTTATATTCACCCTGGCCGAATCCGGTGATGCGGTGAACAATCCAACCCAACCCTGGCCCGACAGCCGACAGAGTATCAACGCCGGAACAGTAATCATCACCGACTGGCAACCCCAGCTTGGTGGTGCCTGTGATGGCATTAACTACAATCCGCTGGTGCTGCCTGAAGGAATTGAGCCATCACAAGATCCGATATTGTTGGCGCGCTCGGCGGCTTATGCGGAGTCTTTGAAACGTCGGGCACAGGAAGTCTTTTTGGGGGAGCGGTCAGCAGGAGAACAGCATGAGTAAACCACAGAATTTTCCGCAAACATATAAGCTGTTACATTGGGCCATGGCCTTTATTATTCTCTCGATGCTATTTTTAGGCGTGTCTATGGTGCAAAGTTTAGCCGGCTGGCAGCACACCGCAATACACTGGCATCAATCATTCGGTGCATTGGTTTTACTGCTGGTTGTATTCAGACTTATAATCCGTTTCACCATCCAAAACCCCCCGCTGCCACAAGATCTGCCCATTTTTCAGGTCTTTATGGCCAAAGCCAGTCACGTGACTTTGTATGCCCTGATGCTGGCAATGCCGATACTTGGCTGGTTGATGCAAAATGCCAATGGCCTGATGGTCGAACCCTTTGGCTTGTTTTACTTACCCAATTTAATTGAGCCAGACTTGGCCCTGTACGGCCTGTTAAGAACGCTGCATGGTTATGCCGCCTGGTTGTTCTTTGCGCTTATTCTATTACACATCGGCGCCGCTTTATATCATGGCTGGGTGCGTCGGGACGGTGTTTTGCGTAGTATGTTGTTTAAATCTAAATAATCTAAAGCCATGGAAATTAGCATTAAATACAAATTAAGAGATTACTATGCTGCCATAAAATATAATTTGGCCATTGCAAAAGCAGATTTATTAGCAAAAGGGCAAAAGTATGAATACATTATGATGTCTTTCTTAACGCCTTTTGTGGTTTTAATATTTTCATTTAAGGCACTCTTTTCAAAATTAAAACCCACGTATACTTTTGAAATTAACAAGCAAGGCATTAAACGAAGCTATAATGATAATGAAGAATCATTAACCTGGGATAGAATTCATTTCTATCATGAAACTGATGTGTTGTATTTATTGGCATTTACCAATAAGGGTGAAGATTCTCACAGTCATATTTTGCTACCTAAAAATTATTTGAATACTGAGAACAGGGAAGAACTAACAAGTTACTTTCAGAACAACGGGATTCAGTCTTTTGAGCCATAGGCTTTCATTTCACTTAATATAGCTGAATAACCGAATATCAGTCCCTTATACCTATAAACGATATTTTATGACAGGTTATAATGCGGTGATTTAATTCACCGCACTGGATAAACCGCCATGGAAATCAAAGTTAATTTTCTCGATAATCTTCGTCAGGAAGCCCTTTTTGACGATTTTAAGGTGATTACCGATCAGCCGATTCGTTATAAAGGCGATGGCTCGGCACCAGGGCCCTTTGATTATTTCCTGGCGTCTTCTGCATTATGTGCGGCGTATTTCGTGCGGATTTATTGCAACAGCCGGGATATTCCAACGGAAAATATCCGTTTATCGCAGAATAATATTGTCGATCCTGAAGACCGGTATAACCAGATTTTTAAGATTCAGGTGGAGTTACCGGAGGATATTTCGGAGAAGCATCGCCGGGGAATTTTACGATCCATTGACCGTTGTACCGTGAAAAAAGTGGTACAAACCGGGCCTGATTTTCAGGTTGAACTGGTAGAAAACCTCGATGCCGAGAGCGGTGCTTTATTAATGGGAGATGTGGATACGGATTCACAAACCTATATCGAAGGCAAGGATTTACCACTGGAGGAAACCATTGCCAAAACGTCGAAACTGATTGAGGATTTGGGGATTAAAATCGAAATCGGGTCCTGGCGGAATATTGTGCCGAATGTCTGGTCGCTGCATTTACGGGATGCGGCCTCGCCCTTGTGTTTTACCAACGGTAAAGGCGCGACCAAGGAAAGTGCTTTGTGTTCGGCTTTGGGTGAGTTCGTGGAGCGCATGAATTGTGGTTTTTTCTACAATGACTATTATTTCGGTGAAGCGATTGCGAACAGTGATTTCGTCCATTATCCGAATGAGCAATGGTTTGCGCTGACGGAAGATGACGCGTTACCGGGTGGTATTCTGGATGATTATTGTCTGGACATTTACAACCCGGATGGCGAATTGCGTGGTTCGCATTTAATCGACACCAATTCAGGTCGGGCAGATCGCGGTATTTGCTGCATTCCTTATCAGCGACAATCAGACGGAGAAACGGTTTATTTCCCCTCAAATCTGATTGAAAACCTGTATGTGAGTAATGGCATGAGTTCGGGTAATACGCTGGCAGAAGCCAAAGTGCAGGCCTTATCGGAAATTATCGAGCGAGCGGTTAAAAAGAAAATCATTCAGGAAGAAATTGCCTTACCGGATGTGCCGGAAGATGTCCTGGCGAAATACCCGAAGATTGTCGCCGGTATCGAGGCACTGGCCGAGCAGGGCTTTCCGGTGGTGGTTAAAGATGCCTCATTGGGTGGTCAATTCCCGGTCATGAATGTGACCCTGATGAACCCGAAAACCGGTGGTGCCTATGCCTGTTTTGGTGCCCATCCGAGTTTTGAAGTGGCGCTAGAGCGCACCTTGACTGAATTATTACAAGGCCGGAGTTTTCAGGGGCTGGATGATATGCCGAGGCCGACCTTCAACAGTCTGGCGGTCACTGAGCCGGAAAACTCAGTGGATCATTTTATTGACTCAACGGGTATTGTGTCCTGGCGGTTTTTTAGTAAACAGGCTGATTATGAATTCTGCGAATGGGATTTTTCAGGCAGCACCGAAGCTGAAAGTGATTTCCTGATGGGCTTGTTCGAAGACATGGACTTAGAAGTCTATATGGCGGTGTTTGATGAACTGGGATCTCAGGTGTGCCGGATTCTGGTGCCGGGGTATTCGGAAATTTATCCGGTGGAAGATTTAATCTGGGATAACACCAATATGGCGCTGGATTTTCGCGAAGATATCCTCAATATCCACCGCTTATCTGATGATGAATTGAGCGATCTTGTAAATCGTTTAGAGGACAGTCAGCTGGACAATTACATGGACATTAAGACCCTGATTGGTATTGAGTTTGATGAAAATACCGTCTGGGGGCAGTTGACCATTTTAGAGCTCAAAATATTAATCTATCTGGTGTTAAAGGACTATGAAGAAGCGCTTGATCTGGTGCAGGCTTTTTTGCAATACAATGATAATACCGTTGAGCGGGAATTGTTTTATTTCGCCATGGAGGCGGTGCTGGAAATTACTTTAGATGAATCATTGGAGATTGATGATTTTATCGAGAATCTGAAGCGTATGTTTGGTGCTGAAACCACAGCGGCCGTGGTCGGTTCAGTCACCGGTGAAGTCCGATTTCATGGTTTAACCAAGACCAGTATGCAGTTAGAAGGCTTAGACCGGCATTTGAATTTAATTGATTTTATTCAAAAGGTGCACCGTGCCCGTGCTAAACTTAATCTAAGTAATTGATACCAAAAACCACATAGTTAATTAAAATTGATGAGTCTTAAATTTAAATACTTCTTCTTGAGTTACGGTTTATTTCTAATTCAGAGTTCAGCCCAAGCCAGTTTTGTCTATGTGCCATTTGAACATTTGTTGGCAGACGCTGAATTGGTTGTTAGCGGTACAATTATTGATAAAAAGTACAGTGAGAAGAAATCCACGGGTTTAATATTTGAACAGAATCCGGTTACGGGCGATTCCTATATTAAAGAAACGGTTGAATACGATGCATTCTTTACGGATTATGAATTACATGTTGATGAGGTATTAAAAGGTAACGTGGCCAACGATGTTATTCAAATTGAAGCCGGCGGTGGATGTGATGATGAGGGCTATTGTAGAAGATTGAGCACCGGTTATGAGCTCGAAGAGGGTGATCGCGTATTCATGTTATTAAAAAAAGATAAAAATGGTGTGTTTTATGTTTCCGTTCAAGGAGGGAATACAGTTTATTATCTGACAGATGATCGTAAAATTTACAACCATCCAGATAGTTTAGAGTATATTAATAGTCAGGGTTTTGATAACAATCGTCGACCGGCGCCTCAAAACCTAATAGAAATTAAGGAAATCATTAAGCAACAAAAATACAAGGATCATCAATAGGCGTTTGAATTAAAATATTAAGACCGCCCGCTGAATTGAATTCATTCAAAAAGTTCACCGAGCACCTTACCAAGCCATGAAGTCAATGACTTCGAGTACATTAATATTTTGTGAGTCGAGTCACAAGCCGAGTGCTATACTTCAATTACATTAAGGGATTGCTTTAGAGATTGAATGTCATGAAAAAAATCACCGTGCTTTTTCTTTTGATTATATCTGTTTCGGCTTTGGCCGAAGAATACTATATTTCACCGCAGGGTGATGACACCCATCCCGGAACCATCAATCAGCCCTGGCAAAACCTTTCTCATGGACTCAGCCAGTTGGTGGATGGCGATACGCTTACACTGCGTGGCGGTGTTTATCGTTTAATTGACGAAACCAATCTAAGCACTATCAACACACCGAATTTAACCGTGCAGGGTTATGCCGGAGAAACGGTGCAAATCCTGGGTTCCTATAGCACCGCTAATGACACCTGGCAGGCTTATGACAGCAATATTTGGCGTATTCCGGCCGATCAACTGAATACTGACCCCAAAGGCATGTTTAATGGTCATCAGCGGGTTGAGCATCAAAGTGACTTGGACGGCGGACGCGATCATGATGATGTTGTTAATTTAGTGGAACCTAACCACTGGACCAAAGCCGATATCAATGGTAACCAATGTTTTTCTGATAACAGTGGTTGTTATATTTATTTATACCCGAAAGCCGGGGAGCTGCCCAACAATGAGGTTTATGAATTATCCCAACGCGGGCTGCCACGGGTGGCCGGTAATGGTGATTATTTTACCTTGAGAAATGTTGAAATTTATTACACCCAAAGCAGTCCGATATTCTTTGAAGGGGCTGATTTTGTCACCCTGGAAGATAATGTGTTTGGTCATATTTCTAATGGTAACGATAATTCTTATGCGGTGCGTATCTGGGATTCTGAAGGCAGTGTGGTGCGCAGAAATCGTATTTTTGATTCTGTCTATTGGGGTGGTATCTCAAACAGTAAAGGCGTGAGCTTTATGGTCAGTAAGCCGGGCGCGCCCAATATCGTGGAATACAATGAAATTTATGATATTCCGGGACGTTCAGCCGTCGGCACCAAAGGTGGTGTGTCCAATTTGATTGTTCGATACAATTATATTCATGATGTTTATAATGCTTTTGAGCCGGGCAGTTTTCGCTGCATCTGGTCTTCCACCAATACCGATGGCTGTCAGGAAACGGATGTTGAATATCGGCCGGCCGGAGAATGGCGCATCTATGGAAATATTGTCACTCATACCGAGGTGGGTTTACGGTTGACGGCCTATGATGAGGATAATGATAATAACTGGCTGTATAACAATGTGTTTTATAACGTTCAGTCGGCTGTTAATATCGGCTGGGACGGCACTTTTGGTACGGTGATTGCCAATAATATATTTATCAATAATGAAGTGGGTATTTACCTGCAAAGTGGTGACACAACAACCACGGTCAATGATTATTTAGATCAATTCAGTTCACACCATAATCTGTTTTTTAATAACAGCCATGCAGATATTCACCTCAGGCCTAACTGGGGCGGGAATTTTCACAGTGGCACATCTTATGATTTGGCTACATTTCAAGCCCAGTTCAGCCAAAGAGAATTACAGTCGATCAGTGTTAATCCGCAATTTATTAATACCACCGATTTCTATTTATCTGAAAACAGCCCGGCCATCGATGCCGGGGACGGTGTATTCTGGAATGTTCCTGCCGTACATATGGGCGCACACCCGTTTACGGCGTTGTCTGATGTGATATTTGTCGATGGATTTGAGGTGCTGTAATTTTAAAACAATGTGCTGTGTTGTTTCTTTGAATTAAAACACCAATGCCAGGGTTCGGCAATGATGCCATGGGGGTTGTTCTCGGGATAACTTTCAACGAACCCATAATCTCGGGCATTTTTTTGTAACCAGGCATAGGCATCGGTATCGGAAAAGCCAGATTCCAAAACCTGATTTTCTCCATCAGTTGTAAGATCCAACGCACAGCCGGTGTGGTGTTCACTGTGACCGGGTGGTGTGTTGACCCTGAGAATTTCATCCAGTGTCTGTCCCTGATCTAATTTTTTCTGGATAAGTTCTGCCTGATAATTTAAAGATCGATACGCTGAAACCGGCATTAATTGAATGCCGTCTGCTTGAGCAGCCTGTTGCATGGATTGCCAGGCTTTTTTTGCTGCGGGATGTAGTTTAATGGGGCGATTGAAAAAATCCATGCCAGCATCAACAATTTGGGTGGCGGTTGGATACTGTGGTGCTTTGACTTCTTTTATATTGATACCTAATTGCTGATTTAAGCGCAGGTATAAATCTGGAAACTGTAAGTCTTCCGGTGTAACTTCAAAATGATTATCGACTTGTTTAAAACCCATGTTTTTCAAATAAAGCCGGGCGTGTGGTAAATCTGATTTGGCTTTAACCGTTTGGCTATTGAGGGCTTTAATTAAACCATAACCGGCTTCCGTGGCCACGCCCAAATGTAAGGACTTGGGTTTAAGAATAATGTTGAACCAGTTGTTATGAAAAAAAACCTTACCCAGTAAATCCTGACTATTTTGATCACAAATAGACCAGCAATTTTTATGCGTGGGTTGTAAGTTTAATCTAGGGGTAGTAATGGTAAACATAGGTTGTGATGGTTCAGGGTAAGATTATTTTAATATCAAGCAATAAGAATAACAAGAAACTGAAAAAATAATTAATCCCTGCGCTGGACTTGAAAAAAATTAGGCTGAGGCTTATATGAGTTGCTGACGGTGCTATAATAGCGCGCTTTTAGTTTAACCAGACGAGCTTAACTATGAATTTTTTCATTTCTGATGCCATGGCCCAATCAGGTGGCCAGGCCGGCAGCCCCATGACTTCCTTTATTTTTATTGGTGTGTTTTTTGTGATTATGTATTTTATGCTGATCAGACCGCAGCAAAAACGCATGAAAGCGCACAATGAAATGGTATCTAATCTGGCGGTGGGTGATGAAATTATCACCAACGGCGGTACTTTGGGTTCTGTGGTTAAGATGGATGATAATTTTATCACGGTGGAAATTGCTGCCGATACCCACATTCATGTACAGCGAAACGCTGTGTCAAAAGTGCTGCCCAAAGGCACCATCAAATCAATTAAGTAAGGATTTTTTATGAATCGATATCCACTGTGGAAATACATCCTGGTGCTGGTGGTCGTGGCTTTGGGTAGTTTATACGCCTTGCCCAATATTTACGGTCAAAGCCCAATTGTACAAGTCAAACCCGAAGATCAAAGCGACCTGCAGGTTGCCACCATTGACATCATTAAAGATACGCTTGAAGAAAAACAAATTGGTTTTGATTCTGTGTTTGAAGACAGCGGTTCAGCCATTGTTAAATTTAATGATTTGGACAATCAGCGTAAAGCACAGGATGTCTTGAAAGACGAACTGCCGGGATTTGATACGGCCATGAATCTCAAGCCAAATGTGCCTGATTGGCTGTCAGCTTTAGGCGGTCGGGCGATGAATTTGGGTTTGGACTTACGTGGTGGTGTACATTTCTTATTAGAAGTGGATATGAAAGAGGCGGCTGATAATAAAAAGAAACAGTTGCGTTCTGATATCACCGCCACATTAATTAAAGAAAAAATACCTAAAAAAGGTATTCGCTGGCAGGATAACCGTCTGGTCGTTGAATTTCGCGATGAAGTGGCTGCCGAAAAAGCGTTAAAAAGTGTAAAAAAAGATTTTGATGAACTTAGTTTTGAATTAGAAACGGATGGCGATGAGCCCCGTTTGGTTGCTTTACTGACAGAGCAGTCAATTCGTGATATTAAAGAAAATGCACTCACTCAGAACCTCACCACCTTGCGTTCCCGTGTCAATGAAATTGGCGTGGCAGAACCGATTATCCAACGCCAGGGACAAGATCGTATTGTGGTGCAGTTACCGGGTATTCAGGACACCACCCGGGCAAAAAATATTCTGGATGCCACGGCGACCCTTGAGTATCGAGCCACCGATATGGAAAATAATGCCGTGGCGGCACATCAGTCGGGTCGTACGCCGATTGGCTCATCACTGTTTTATGATCGCGAAGGTCGGCCAGTGTTATTAAAAGACCGTGTGATTGTGACCGGTAATCAGTTGGTTGACGCCAATGCCACTTTCGATCAGCAGTCCGGTACACCAGCGGTATCTGTGGTGATTAACAGTGTCGGTGCCAAACGGATGCTGGAATTTACCAAAAACAATGTTGGTAATAATATGGCCGTGGTGTTCAAAGAGCGCATTCCTTTGGGGAAAAACGAAGAAGGCGTGATGCAGTATAAAAGTAAAGAAGAAGTGATTAGTAATGCCCGCATCAATGGCGTATTTTCTAATCGCTTTCAGACCACCGGTTTAGATTCTCAAAAAGAAGCCTCCGAGCTGGCTTTATTATTACGCGCCGGTGCTTTGGCGGCTCCGGTTCAGATTGTTGAAGAACGCACCATTGGGCCCTCATTGGGTCAGGATAACATCGATAAAGGTGTTAAATCAGTACAGATTGGTTTAGTCCTGGTGGTCATCTTTATGCTGATTTATTACAAAATGTTTGGCGTTATTGCCAACATTGCTCTGACCATTAATGTGGTCTTGATGGTGGCCTGCTTGTCTCTGTTCGGGGCGACGTTAACTTTACCGGGTATTGCAGGTATTGTACTAACCGTGGGTATGGCGGTTGATGCCAACGTACTTATTTTTGAGCGGATTAAAGAAGAACTGCGTGACGGATCATCGGTACAAAGCAGTATCAAATCCGGTTATGGTAAAGCCTTTTCGACCATTGCAGATGCTAATGTCACCACGTTTATTGCGGCGGTTGTGTTGTTTGCTTTTGGTACCGGGCCGATTAAGGGCTTTGCAGTGACTTTGTCGATTGGTATTCTAACTTCCATGTTTACCGCGATTATCGTGTCCAGAGCCATCGTTAATTTAATTTACGGGCGTCAAAAGCGTCTGAAATCCATCGCTATTTAAGGGATCTGATTATGAATATATTTGGAAATACCAATTACAACATTACCGGCAAAAGAAAGATTGCGATGCTGTTTTCGTCGATTTTAATTATCACCGCCATTGTGGCTATTTTTATTCGCGGTTTTAATTTCGGCCTTGATTTTACCGGTGGTACCGTGATTGTGGTTCATTTTGATGAAGCGGTGGAATTGGAAGATGTCAGAACGCAATTATCAGATGCCAACTATGGTGATGCGGTGGTGAAAAACTTTGGCTCAAGCCGGGACATAGAAATCACCTTGCCACCGATTGAAGAATTCACCGAAACAGCCACAGAGTCACCCGATAGTCCACAAACCGGTACAGATGAAGCCAAACTCAGTAATGTTATTCTCGATATATTACAAGAATATGATGCCAGTGCCCGTATTTCCAAAGCGGATTTTGTGGGCTCACAGGTGGGTGATGAGCTGGTGGAAAAAGGTTCTCTGGCTTTGTTGTACGCCATTTTCGGTATTTTGATTTATGTTACCATTCGCTTTGAGTGGCGATTTTCCCTGGGTGCCATTGCGGCATTGGTACATGATGTGATTATTGTCTCCGGGGTGTTTGCTATCTGGCAGGTTGAGTTTGATTTAACGGTGTTGGCAGCGCTTCTGGCGGTGATTGGTTATTCCCTGAATGACACCATTGTGGTGTTTGACCGAATACGCGAAAACTTTTTATCCGGTCGAAAAGCGGACACTGAAACCATTATTAACACCTCCATTAACCAAACCCTGGCCAGAACCGTGGTCACATCCTTGACCACCATGCTGGTGTTGTTTGCCTTGTATTTCTTTGGAGGTGATTTGATTAATTCATTTGCCTTTGCCTTAATTGTTGGTGTGATGATTGGTACCTATTCATCCATATTTGTCGCATCCACAGCAACCATGGCCCTCGGAGTCAGCCGTGAAGATTTAATTCCGGTGGCGAAAGAAGGCGGTAATTTAGATCATATTCCTTAAGAATATATGACGCTCATTAAAAAGCCCAAGCTGTTATGGCTTGGGCTTTTTTGTGCCTTTTAAGTGGTTGAGTTACTTTCGTTGAAAGTTAGGGTTGATCTGTTGACTGAGTTGAGCGGATAATTTCAGGTTGGCGGCCAGTAGGTGACCGTTATTATCAGGGTTTTGTTTTAAACTAAAGTCACTGCATTGTCCACCGGCTTCTGTCATAAAAAGCTGACCCACCATGGTTGTGATTTTAGCGGCATCGGCTTGCCAGAAGCCGTCCAGACGGCCGGCGGCGACCCAGGCTAGGTCTAAAATATCACAGCCAAGCAGTCGACTTCCTGCGACATGCTTGTTGATATTTCTTAACGACAAGCCGTGAGCAGCCGTTAAAGAATCGTTCTCAGGCAGATTTGTGGCAATAATGGCTGCCGCCAATTCCTTGTTTTGGTCGATACGTAATCGTTTATTATTTAAATAAGCGCCTTTACCGCGACTGGCTGTGAAACTATCACCTGTCAGTGGTTGAAAAACCATGGCGTGTTGTAATTTGTCCTGCTCTGTTAAAACCAGTCCAATGGCACAGTGCGGAATGTCATAAAGAAAATTAGCGGTGCCGGCCAAAGGTTCGATGTACCAGGTGCGTTCGCCCTGTTCCAGGTCGCTTAACAGACTGTCTTCTGAGCGAACGACATCCTCAGGATAAGCCCTTTTAAGCGTGTAGAACAAGTCATTTAAACTAACCTGAACCGCTTTATCGACATAGTCGTTTTGTAGTTTCTTTTGTACCGACAACAATTCATTTTGAAAAATCAGTTGTTCGATGGATTTTGACGCTTTTAACGCGGCCTTATGGGCAATATTGAGTTCCGGAGACATGTTATTGATGTTACGAGGGCAAGCGCGTATGATAGCAAAATTCATCACAAAAGACATCTGTTCATGCACAGACTCAAGCAAATTAATACGGTGCTTATTGGCACCACTCATCCGGGTAATATTGGTGCGGCGGCGCGTGCCATCAAAGTCATGGGCTTAGATCGTTTATCGTTAGTAAATCCTGAAAATTACCCTTCGCCTGAGGCGCGATCCCGGGCTTCCGGTGCCGATGATGTCTTAAGCAAAGCGCAAGTGTACTCTGAATTAGATGATGCCATTGGTGATGCACAGCTGGTTTTTGGAACCAGCTCTCGCAGCCGGGGTATGAATATACCGATGGTGAATATGCGTGAGGCAGCGCAAAAAATGATGTCTGCAGCGAATCAAGGTCAGCAGGTTGCGATGCTGTTCGGTAAAGAGCGTTATGGTTTAACCAATGAAGAAATGCAGCGTTGCCACTATCTGGTTAAATATCCGGCGAATCCTGATTATCCGTCATTGAATTTAGCCGCAGCGGTGCAATTGGCGGCTTATGAACTAAGAATGGAATGTCTCGATGATCAGCAAGACATCGCGACAAAAACAGGTGATGAAGTGGTCAATTTGTGTGATGGTCAGAAAATGCAGAGTTTTTATCAGCACTTATTTTCAACCATGGAAGATACGGGGTTTTTAAACCCGATGAACAAAGCTTCCATGACTGAAAAGTTTCGCATGATGTTTAACCGAATGCACATTGAAACCCATGAAATGGATATGTTACGCGGCTTTTTAAGTGCAGTGAACAAGAACCTGAAAAAATGACCACAATAGACTTGACACTGGTCATGTTCAGGGTAAAATGCCCAGTTCTTGTTGAGGCAAGATGAAACTCTTCCCCGGTAGCTCAGTTGGTAGAGCGGGTGACTGTTAATCACTAGGTCGGCGGTTCAAGCCCGTCCCGGGGAGCCAAACATTAAAAAGTCGCACAGGTTGCGGCTTTTTTTTTGCTTAAAAAACATCAGCAGGGTTCTTTACCTGGGTGAAATTTACCTTGTTTTCAGGTAGAATAACCTGCTTTTATCTAATCCATTTGACAGGAATAAACTATGGCGCTTGAAGAATATGATGATTATGAACAAGAACAAATCATCAAAGATTGGTTACGTCAAAACTGGTTCACCATCTTTGCCGGTATTGTATTGGGAATCGGTGGCTTATGGGGTTATGCCAAGTGGCAGAACGCACAAATTGCGCAAAGCCATGAAGCGGCGGCTGAATATCAACAACTGGACAGCGTTTTAAAAAATCAGTCTACCGCTGATGCGGCTGAGGTGTTGAGCCGGTATGATGAACAGTATGGGGTTAACTATTACTCCATGAAAGCACACATGACTTTGGCTGATCGTTGGTTAGAAGATAATCAGGTTGATCAGGCCATTGCTGAATACCGCACGGTATTAGATGCCAAAGCGGGTAAGCCGATTGCTGAAATGGTGCGGTTACGTTTGGCACGATTGTATGTGGCCAAGGGTAACTACGAAGCGGCGCGCGAGCAGTTGTCGATGGTGCAGTCAAGTGCTTATGAAACCGTGGTGGAAGAAATTAAAGGCGACATTTTTGTGGCTGAAAACATGCCGGCCAAAGCCCAGGATGCTTATCAGTTGGCTTTATTAAGTGGTGAAGGATATTCAGGCAAGGCCTTGTTGGAAATGAAATTATCCGACGTTAAAGTCAGTGAATGAACGAGGTGATTATGCGATTTATTCCATTAATTTTTGTCCTGGTTTTAGCGGCTTGTAATTCAGATAAAGATGACATCAAACCGCAGGAACTGGCCGATTTTTCAGCGCAGGGTTCCTTTAAAGTTCTCTGGCAAAAAAAATTAAAGTCTAATAAGGATACCTACGGTTACCAGTTGCGACCGGCGCCAATCAATGATGCCTTGTTTACAGCCGATGTGGATGGTGGCGTTTATCGATATCAAGCCGATAATGGACAAACCCAGTGGCAAACCAATGTTGATCATGTGATTAGTGCCGGTCCGGGTGTGAGTGAAACTGTGGTTGTTGTTGCAGGCCCTGATGGACAGGTGACGGCTTTGGATGCCGATTCAGGTTCACAATTGTGGCAAAAAACGGTCAGCTCTGAAGTGCTTAGCCCGCCGGTGATAGATCGTAATCGCGTTGTCATACGTTCTATGGATGGTCGTATATATGGATTAAGTATTAATAATGGTGAGCGACAGTGGTTATTTAGCAGTGAAGTGCCTAATTTAACCTTACGCGGCACCGGTACGCCTTTAGCCAAAGGCGGTCGTTTATATGCAGGTCTCGATGATGGTGATGTGGTGGCACTAAACATTGACGATGGCCGTGTTATGTGGCAACAAAATGTGGTTAACAATCAGGGCAAAACCGAGATTGATCGTTTGTCTGATATTGATGGTGATATGGGGGTGGTGGCCACCGATATTTATGTTACCAGTGCTGCCAATCAAACACTGGCAGTGGCCACAGAGTCCGGTCAACTGTTGTGGCGAAATAACCATGGCAGCAGTTCAGGTGTAACAGTTTCACGCCGATTTATTTATCTTGCAGATAATGATTCTGTACTGCGCCAAATTGACCGCTCAAACGGAGAACTGGGCTGGCAGGTGGATGACTTCAAGTATCGTCAGCTAACCCGACCGGTTTTCTATCTCGGCGATTTGGTGGTCGGTGACTTAGCCGGTTACGTTCATGTTATTGATGCTTTTACCGGCAAAATTCAGAATCGTAAGCAAATGGGTAAAGATGCTTTCTATGGTGCTGTGGTGGTTGATGGTGATGTGATGTACAGCTACAACAAAGACGGCACCTTAACGGCTTTTAGTTATACTGAATAGATCTTCCATGTCGGCAGTCATCACCATCGTCGGTCGTCCCAATGTGGGTAAATCGACTCTTTTCAACACCTTAACCGAAAGTCGTGATGCGCTGGTGGCCGATTTGCCAGGGCTCACCCGTGATCGCCAATATGGTGAAATAAACCTGGGTGAAATCACAGCAACGCTGGTAGATACCGGTGGTATGTTAGGTGACGAAGGTGAACTCACTGAATTAATGGATGAACAAATAATGCAAGCGGTTGAAGAAGCCGATTTGTTGTTGTTTGTGGTGAGCGCCAAAGATGGTTTGGTGGGTGATGATGAAAAAATACTTTATCGTATCAGACCTTACAGTAAACCGGTTTGGTTATTAGCCAACAAAGCTGAAAGTAAGGACCCGGATATGGCTTTGGCTGACTTCTATCAGCTCGGTATTGAGACCTTATATGCCATAAGCACAGCCCATCGACGTGGAATCAGTGAATTAAAAAACCAGCTTACAAACTTTCTCAGTGAAAACCATAAACAACCATCAACACATGAGGATTTTGGTCCGGCTTTAGCGGTTATCGGCCGTCCAAATGTAGGCAAATCAACACTGGTCAATCGTTTACTGGGTGAAAACCGGGTATTAGCGTATGATTTACCGGGTACAACCCGGGACAGTATTCGTTTGCCCCTTGAGTGGGAAGAAGATCGTTATACCTTGATTGATACGGCCGGTGTCCGACGCCGTGCTAAAGTCGGTGAAGGTGTTGAGAAATTTAGTATTATTAAAACCATTGACGCCATTAAACAAGCGCAGGTTTGCTTATTGTTAATTGATGCCAACGAAAACATCACCGATCAGGACATGCATCTTATTGGCTTGGCGGTTTATCATGCTAAACCGGTGTTATTGGTTATCAATAAATGGGATCATTTGTCAGATGACCATAAGCAGCAGGTAAAAAGTCGTCTGAATCATAAATTACAGGCTTTTCAATGGTTGCCCCGGGTTTACACATCTGCCTTACACGGCTCCGGTTTACGTCATGTGATGGAGCTGGTGGCGCTCTTATTAGAACGAGCCAATATGGAATTAACCGCTAACCAGTTGACCAACGTCCTCAATGAAGCTTACAAAGCACATCAACCGCCTTTGGTTCAGGGCCTCAGTTCGCAATTAAAATACGCCCATCCGGGTGGGCATCATCCAATGCGTATTATTATTCATGGTAAACGTGTTAATAAATTGCCTGATTCCTACAAGCGTTATCTGGAAAACACTTTCCGTGATGCCTTTGATTTAAAAGGTATTCCATTGGTTTTGCAGTTTAAAGCGGGCCGCAACCCTTACGCCAATAAAAACAAAAACAAGTCGGATCCATCCAGACGCGGTAAAAACAGACGCTAATTGCTGGTTCAAACTACCAATCTGAAAACTCGGTGCTAAAATAGCTGTTTTTTCGCCGAACGATCATCATGCCCCAGTCTGCTCAAATATTAGATGGTAAGAAAGTCTCAAAAGCACTACAAGAATCACTGTCTCAACAAATTAAAAAACGTGTCGCCGGTGGCTTTGATGCGCCCGGTTTGGCGGTGGTGTTGGTCGGCAATGACGAGGCATCGGCGGTGTATGTCAATAATAAAATTAAAGCCTGCGAACGCACCGGCATTAAATCGCAATCCCATTGTTTGCCTCGGCAAACATCTGCTGTGGCGCTGTATAGTTTAATTGATGAGTTAAACAATGATCCGCAGGTGCATGGTATCCTGGTGCAGTTGCCACTGCCTGAACACATCGATGAAACTGAAGTCACCAATCGTATTCATCCCAATAAAGACGTGGATGGTTTTCATGCCATTAATGTCGGGCATTTGGCCTTACGGCAACCAGGCTTACGGCCATGCACGCCACGGGGCGTGATTACCTTACTACATCATTATGACCTTGATCCTAAAGGTCATCATTGTGTTATCGTCGGTGCCTCTAATATTGTCGGTCGGCCGCTGTTATTAGAAATGTTGTTTGCCGGTGCCACGGTTACCAGTTGTCATCGCTTTACCCGTGATCTTGCGCACCATGTATCCCAGGCAGATATTGTCTGTGTGGCGGTGGGTAATCCCGACGTTGTCAATGCTGAATGGATTAAGCCCGGCGCCATCGTAATCGATATCGGCATCAATCGATTGGCGGATGGTTCTTTAAGTGGTGATGTTGATTTTGAGGTGGCCAGCCAGAAGGCGTCCTGGATCACGCCTGTTCCCGGTGGTATTGGTCCGATGACTGTGGCCACCCTGATGCAGAACACCTATGAGGCCAGTTTGCTGAACTAATCGTTGTCCGTGTTATCTGAATGATCTGAATGATCTGAATCGTTTTGAGTGGATGATTTTTCTTCAACCTTATTGGCAATGGCATTCATGGCGCGGTCAAATAAAGGCACCTGGTCTAATCTGATGGCATTGCCGGTTCTTAAGTCATCAGCGATTTCATCAAGGCTTTTGTCTGTGACTTTAATGCCTCTGGCATTGACAAATAATCTTTTGTGGCTGATGGGACTAATCCAGGATAATTTTGCCCGAATATTGCCGTCTTCACTGGCATCAATAAATTCAATCCAGTCACCCACCTCTAATTCATTGGCTTGTTCATAATACTCATCTTCAATGTGTTCAATGTCACGGGCCTGATCATTGATTTTTTTGTTGGCAATAAAATGAACAATTTCCGGCTGATCTTCCTGGTCTTCTTTAACGGTGAAAGCTTCCTGCGGCAGCACAAATTCATGATCTTGGTCGCTGGTTTCGTGCAGACCATTGATTTCCAGTAAGAGTTGGTATAAATCGGCGGTCTTTTGTTTTACATTGCGCTCATCAAAGGCCACCAGACGTAAACCATTACTCAAAAAATCACATACGTGACTGACCTGAGCTTTGGTGGCTTGTTTCTTTTTGTCTTTAACGGAAACAAAGATGAGTTTATCAACAAATTTAACGTAGGGTTCAATCACCTCCGGTTCATCATGATGACGCAGGTGAATAAGGGTTAAGACATTGGCCCAGGGGGTTAATAACAATTCAGTGACCTGTTTTGGCAACTGATATTTGTTCATTTTTGACTCTAAGATTTCAGCGGTCTTGGCTTTGGCATTGAAAATACGCTCTTCGCCGAGGGCCTTTTCGTAGGTACGTTTTTCGATGACATGGGTTTTTTTCTTATTCTTGGCATCGAATGCCTGAAAATCCTCGATAATATCCGGAAAATCGATGTCATCTTGTTGGTGTTCTAAAATATGCTGGACAATGCCTTCTATTTTATTAATGAATCGGTTGTTGCGATCACTTTCTTCGGTCCAGCCAATGGAGGCTTTGGCCAGCACATCCAACAATTTTCGGGCATTATTGTTCTTATTTGAAAATAATTTTCGGTCTTTTAGCGCAATGTGTAAATAAGGAATTTGCAATCGAGATAATAGCACCTGTATTTGTGCCGGTAAATTACGATCTTCCACCAAAAATTCAAACAGCATGCTGATTAAATCAATGGTGTCTTCGTCGGTTTTATTGACATTGCGTTGCTCATTGCCATCGACATCCAATTCTTGCAGGCGTTTAATTAAAACGTCCTTAATTTGCCTGGGACTTAATGCTGAACCACCGGCATTCATTTGCTGTAATTCTTGAGATTGTAATAATCCCAAGGCAGAGTTTATGACATTGGAATCGTAAACATCTACGGGTGTCACGTGGCCTTGATGCCGTTGATTCAGGGCCGTTATAATGCTGTGATAAGTTTGGTCATCAATGGGCGCTTGCTGACGAAAAGCCTGGGGTTGCCCGGCTTGGCTTTGTGTCTGCTGAGACATCGATGGGTCAGTTTGATTAGGCGCCGGTTGGGGAGTAGGTGCTGTGCCGGATTGTTGTCCGGGTAAAGAAAACTTAATATCGGGATAGATGCCTTGTTTAATAAGGTATTGATTGATGTCCTCATAGGGTTTAGATAAATTCTCGATGAGGCTGCGTTCATACAGTTTAATAATAATGAGTAGGGTGTTGGTCTCAATCGGCAGTAAATCCAAGGGTGCCGAAAAAGCATGCACGATAACAAAAGGTGAGACCGGAATTTGGCTGAGCTTTAATTCGCTGCCACCGGCCAGCAGGGTAAAGCGTTTTTCTAAAGCATACAGTTGGTTGTGAAAATAAGTATTGGATTTGTCGATTAAATTGGTGACCGCCAGTTTTTTATCCAGTTCTTTTTCTTCCACCAGCGACAAGCCGTCGGTTTCATCCATTGACTGTGTGTTTTTGGTGTCCTTAAAGTACTTATAGTCACCTTTTTTAAATAATTTAAAGGCGTGTTGGATGTTGTCAGAAAATTTGCGAACCATCAACTCTTTCTTTTTACGGACGGTACGCATGGCTTCAAAGTACTGGGTTTGCATGTCATTGGTTTCAGCCTTTTCAGCCATATCAAACAAGGTATCATCCAGCTTGTCGTAATATTTTTGAATGCTGGGTTTGAGCCCAGTGATAAAAATTTTATGGACTTTAGGCAGAATCTGACCCAGGTTCGCTTCCGGATTATTCTGGATATTTACGACCTTTTTGTCATTTCTTGATGGTTTATTGTCTTTATTATCATTCATAATCGCTCATCACCGTGCCTGTCTTAGTCTTTAAGTTTAGACCTTAGAAAATCAATGTACTGTGAAAAGACTCACAGTTTTCAACAATTGATGAAAATATTAATTGTTCATATCAGGCCAATTGTATTCCACGGTGTAATTGACGGTTGTTTCACCTTCGGCCGGAACATTAACGTTAAATTCAATGCTGTTTGAGTCAATTTTGCTGTGTTTATGGCTTTCATCGGTGATGGTCCAGTTTGACCAGCGATACAGGTGTTCCCGAACGGTAACCTGTTCGGCAGACTTTTTGCCGTTAGTGAGTTTAATTTCAAAGCGTTCCTGAACCTGGTTTTTACCACGGGTGAAGTCTGTCTGGCGCCGTTCGCCGTTGACATCAAAAGAATTGCCCAGGGTCAGGGACACGGTTTGATTGTTGGCGGTGTGGCCAATTTGATCGGCGCCGATAAAGGTTAAATGACCATCAGAATCGGCCTGGTTCACACGAATCCGACCGGCGGGCATGGCCATGCCTAAATTATTTTTTTGGGTGTTTTTGAAATGAATCTGCGCTTCGACAGGTGTTTCTTTTTTGTTGGCGTGACTTAGGTAGTTGGCATCCCGGATGGGGCTTGAATAATTAAAATGTTGATTATTGAGTGGGTCAAAAACCAGTTTTCGCTCACAATCAATGGGTTTATCCGGTGAGAAAAGGCGAATTTGCTTGGTTGAATTTTGAGGCAATGTCACCGGACGCGGTAATTTATACTGATGATATTCAAAAACACTTTCTTCCTGGAATCCCCGGTCTTGTTCCATATAGCTGACCTGTCTCATTCGTGCACCACTGACCTGGATGTTATTGGCGGTTTGATTGACTTCACCGGCAACCAGTTTTAACGCGTAATCGTTAAAGCTTTTACCTGACTGATTAATGATGGATACCCAGGCGCTTAAGTTAAATTGGCAGTCCTGCTCCTGGTCTAATTCTAATATGTAATCCGCCCACCAGGTCATGCCGGCGCTTTGGTAGCTGATGGCGACCAGTTGATCTTTGATGGTGTTTGAATCCAACAGCCAGACAAGCGTTGGCTTGGTCAATAAACCACCGGGTAATTCCGGAAAGCTGATTTGTGACCAATTGCGCAAAGTTAATAAGCTGCCATCGTCTTTTTGCAGTATTAGACCACCCTGGGTACTGAGTAACTGACCTTCAACACGACTCGGTTCGCCACCTTTGTCATAACTTACAGTAATGGTTTTATCGATGTATTTTTGTAAAAGACTGTCACTGCCGACCAGGTCGTATTGATAGTTCTGATCCAGTATGACTGCTGCACCTGGATTGTCAGGCGTGCTAAAAGATACCGTGGTGGGGTCAATATGTGCGGTCACATCATCATAAATCAACTCAAAACGGCCTTTTTCAAAGGCCATGGTTTTATGTTGCTTAATCATGGCAAAGCCGGGGATTTGCTGCGCCTGAATGTGTTGGTTTTGGTTGATGTTATAGCCCACTGTTGATGAGTATATAGCCAAACTATCTTTTTCTGCCGACAGAGTGACTGTCGAAATCAGGCCTAAAATGGCCGTTGCTAAAACCTGAATAATACGCATCGAATTGTCCGGTTATTTAATCAGTAAAAAATTCGCGGGTGAATTTGACCAGGAAAACCGTGTCAGAACCTTTGGGTTTAGCTTCAATGCTAAAGTTGACATTTTCCTCGTTATTAAGTGCAAAAGTACCCAGGTAATAGATGGCGTCATCTTGTTCTTTGATTTTAGTGAGCTTAATGTCTTTACTTTGATGGACTAAGTTTTTCGCTTCAATGGTGATGTTTGCTTCCACTGCTTTGGGCTCGTCACCACTTTTATCCATCACTGAAATACTTAAAACGCCGCGATTTTTTGAACGGGTAATTTGATAAGTGTTGGCAATCTCTTTGGATAAAAAAGTTGATGGAAATGTATTGTAATGTAATTCGTAATTATCTTGGATCACCACCTGTTCAGCGTGTAGTGTACTGCCGCAAGTCACTAAAACAGCGATTAAAATTGTGCGGTTTAGTAATTTTTTGATTGTCATCATTATTCTCCGATAAATTTGTGGAATACCCAATTATCTTATCATGGAAAATGTTAAAACTTCACTAAATCAAAGCCTTATATAATTTTTAACCAGCCCATAAAAAAACCCACGGTTCAATGCCGTGGGTTTTTATTGGGTCAGCTGACGCCTATGACAAAAGGTCTTTTATGGTTTCACCCAGGAAAGTCGGTGATTTAACGGTGGTCACACCGGCTGCTTCCAGTGCTTCATATTTAGCCTGTGCGGTACCTTTACCACCGGCAACGATGGCGCCGGCATGGCCCATGCGCTTACCTTCAGGTGCCGTGACACCGGCAATATAAGAAACAACGGGTTTAGTGACGTGGTCTTTGATGAAATCAGCCGCTTCTTCTTCCGCGGAACCACCAATTTCACCAACCATAATAATACCGTCGGTTTGATCGTCTTCCTGGAATAGTTTTAAACAATCGATAAAGTTGGTGCCCTGAATGGGATCGCCACCAATACCGATACAGGTTGATTGACCTAAACCGGCTTGGGTGGTTTGATGCACAGCCTCATAGGTTAAGGTGCCTGAGCGCGACACAATGCCAATGCGGCCGGGCTTGTGAATGGCGCCCGGCATAATGCCGATTTTACATTCACCCGGTGTAATCACACCCGGGCAGTTAGGTCCAATCATATAAACATCAGGATTCTGATCAAGCACCGCCCGAACGCGCATCATATCGAGCACCGGAATGCCTTCAGTGATGGTGACAATTAGCTTAATACCGGCATCAACAGCCTCTAAAATGGCATCAGCAGCAAATGGTGGCGGAACAAAAATAACAGAGGCATTGGCGCCGGTTTCATTAACACCGTCTGCCACTGTGTTAAAGACCGGACGGTCCAAATGTTGACTGCCGCCTTTGCCCGGCGTCACACCGCCGACTAAATTGGTGCCGTATTCAATGGCTTGTTCACTGTGGAATGTGCCCTGTGAACCGGTGAATCCCTGGACGATTAATTTAGTGTCTTTATTAACTAATACACTCATGCTTATGCTCCTACCGCTTCAACAGCCTTGTTGGCTGCGTCGTCTAAATCACTGGCGGCAATGACGGCCAGTCCGCTGTCTTCTAACAGTTGTTTGCCGGCATCGACGTTGGTGCCCTCTAAGCGCACCACAATGGGCACCTCAACACCAACTTCTTTTATGGCTGTGATGATGCCGTCAGCAATCAGGTCACAACGCACAATGCCGCCAAAAATATTCACTAAAATAGATTTCACATTGGGGTCTGATAAAATGATTTTAAAAGCTATCGCCACCCGCTCTGCGGTGGCGCCGCCACCGACATCTAAAAAGTTAGCCGGTTCGCCACCTTTCAGTTTAATTACATCCATGGTGGCCATGGCCAGGCCGGCACCATTCACCATACAGGCGATGTCGCCGTCTAATTTAATGTAATTGAGTTCATGTTCATGGGCCTTGGCTTCAGCCGGATCTTCCTGGCTTTTATCGCGCAATTTGGCCAGTTCTTTTTGGCGGTATTCGGCGTTATCATCAGAATTGATTTTGGCATCCAGAGCCACCACATTTTGATTGTCATCAATAATTAGTGGATTAATTTCTATCAGCGACAAATCCAGATCATGGAACATTTTGTGCATTTGCATCATAATGTGGGTCAGCTGAAATACCTGCTTTTTGCTTAATCCCATTGAAAAGCCGATGTTGCGACAGGCATAGGGCCATAAGGTTTCGGTGTTATCCACATGTAACTTATGGATTTTTTCGGGATTGGTTTTAGCCACCTCTTCAATTTCCACACCGCCTTCAGCCGACGCCACAAAGGACAGGCATTTGTTAGCGCGGTCAACCAGTAAACTTAAATACAGTTCATTTTCAATGTTAGCCGCTTCGGTGATGAGAACCTCATTCACCGGTAAAGCCATGCCACCGGTTTGGTAGGTTTTAATCTCCATGCCGAGCATGTCGCTGGCATATTGTTTCACTTTGTCTAAGCTGTCTGCGAATTTAACACCGCCTGCTTTACCGCGGCCACCGGCGTGAACTTGTGCTTTTACCATCCACTGGGTGGCGTCCATCGCTTTGGCCACAGACACGGCTTCTTCGGCAGTTTTAACGGCAGTGCCTTTGGGCACCGGAATGTCATATTGGGCAAATAAATCTTTTGCCTGATACTCGTGGAAATTCATAAGTTTTTATCCTGCATTTATAATTGGAATTGGCCGGGTATTTTAACGGAAATGCAATGACTTTTGGGGCTTAACCCGAATATTTCATGTTACCAGTTATGAAATAACCATTTCATTCTTCATTTTTGATCTTTATATGAATTATTCGGCACAAATTAAAGGTTCCCAGGTGCAAAATGCATGATTTATTGGGCGTGGTAATGGATTAATGGTGTTTTATGTGAAAGCGTTCTCATTGTGGTCAATTGATTGGCTTTAAACTGGCGGCTATTTCGCAGTCAGACTATTTTCTTTAAAACATGGCGCTAAATAGTTGTCATTGATTGATAATTTCAGGTAAAGTATTAAGCCTATGAACTTTAAACAGCCTTCGGGGAACGATGAATACTGCCACTTCTAAAACCATGGTCAGCGGTGCTTTACGGCGTTTAGTGCAAGCCGAGGTGATGACAATGGAAGAAGCCGCGGAAGCCAATGACGCGGCTAAAAAGAAAAAAATACCTTTATTTACTTATTTGGTGGACAACCAGTTAGTCAAAGCCGAACAATTGGCTGATGCGGCTTCCAATGAATATGGTGTGCCTTATTTGGATATTACGACCTTCGATCTGTCAGAGGCGCCCAAAGGCATTATTTCTGAGAATTTAATAGAAAAACATCAGGTTATACCGCTTTTCTTACGGGGCAAACGGATTTTTATCGGTTTAGCCGATCCCACCAATTCGCGCGCTCAGGACGAGGTGCGGTTCCACACCAACTTAACGGTTGAACCAATATTGGTGCGGCAGGATTTATTGGCATCCAGTATTGATGAATTGATGAAAGATTCGTCATCAATGATGGATGAATTTGATGAAGAAGGCCTGGACAATTTGGAGTTTGAAGATAAGCCTGACGATGATGACGATGACGAAGATGTCAGTGATCGCTCAGATTCTCCGGCAGTTAAACTCATTAATAAAGTTTTGTTGGACGCCATTAAGCGAGGTGCTTCTGATATTCACTTTGAACCTTATGAAAAGAATTATCGGGTGCGTTATCGCATTGATGGCATGTTAACCACCATGATTAAACCGCCGAAGAGTATTTCCAATCAGGTGGCTTCACGGTTAAAAGTATTGGCTCATCTGGATATCGCTGAAAAACGCGTACCACAGGACGGTCGTGTAAAACTAAATTTAGGCAAAGGCAAATCCATCGACTTTCGTTTAAGTACTTGCCCCACCTTGTTTGGTGAAAAAGTGGTAATGCGTGTTTTAGATGCCTCAGCGGCTCAAATGGGTATTGATAAGCTGGGTTATGAAGAAGATCAGAAAAAATTATTTAAAGATGCCATTGTAAAACCCTATGGCATGGTGCTGGTCACCGGTCCGACCGGTAGTGGTAAAACCGTGTCCTTATATACCGCTTTAAATATTCTGAATACCGATGGCCGAAATATTTCAACGGCTGAAGATCCGGTTGAGATTCGAGTCAACGGCATTAATCAGGTACAACAAAATGCCAAAAAAGGCATGACATTTTCAGCGGCATTAAGGTCATTTTTGCGCCAGGATCCTGATGTTATTATGGTGGGTGAGATTCGTGATTTGGAAACAGCGGAAATTGCCATTAAGGCGGCTCAAACCGGTCATATGGTGCTGTCCACCTTACATACCAACAGTGCACCTGACACCATTGCACGATTGGCTAATATGGGGGTGGCGCCATTCAATATTGTGTCGGCGGTGTCGTTGGTCATTGCACAAAGACTGGCCAGACGGCTTTGTGAAAATTGCAAAAAGCCCACAGAATTGCCGCATGAAACTTTATTAAATGCGGGATTTAGCGAAGATGATTTAAAAGACGCAAATATATTTGATCCGGTGGGTTGTCCTAAATGCAATGAGGGCTACAAAGGGCGGGTGGGTATTTATGAAGTGATGCCCATGACTGAAAACATCAAGAAAATTATTTTAGCCGGCGGGAATTCTATGGACATCGCCGAACAAGCGGGCAAGGACGGTGTTGCAAACTTAAGACAATCAGCCTTAGTGAAAGTTAAAAACGGTATCACCGATTTGGTTGAAGCCAATCGAGTAACAGTGGATTAAGAACATGGCAAAAGCAAAAAAATTAGATGAATTACAAACCTTTGAATGGAAAGGTGTTAATAAAACCGGTAAAACGCTCAAAGGTGAACAAAAGGCGAAATCAAGTACGCTGGCTAAAAATGAATTACGGCGACAGGGCATTCAAGTTAAAAAGATTTATAAAAAACGTAAATCTTTATTTAGTAGTGGTAAGTCAATTAAGGCGCAAGATATTGCCTTATTTTCACGCCAATTAGCGACCATGATGGAATCCGGTGTGCCGATGGTACAGGCCTTTGAAATTATTGAAGGAGGGCAGTCCAATCCTCGCATGGCTAAACTGGTTGGTGAGGTTAAAACTGAAATACAATCCGGTTCTTCTTTGTCTGAATCATTGGGTAAGCACCCTGTTTATTTTGATGAGTTGTACTGCAATCTGGTGGCGGCAGGTGAAAAAGCGGGTGTTTTGGATGAACTGCTGGACACCATTGCCACCTATAAAGAGCGCACCGAAGAAATTAAAGGCAAAATTAAAAAAGCCATGTTTTATCCGGCGGCAGTATTATTCGTTGCCATTGGTGTGACCATTTTGTTACTGGTTAAAGTGGTGCCACAATTTCAGGATATGTTCACCAGTTTTGGTGCCGACTTGCCCGGTTTGACCTTAATGGTGGTGGGCGCTTCTCATTATATGCAGGATAACTGGTGGAAATTTCTATTGGTTTTTGGTGGTCTTATTTTTGGCTTTATTTATTTAAAGAAACGCTCATTAAAATTTGCCCATGCCTTAGATCGGTTGGCTTTAAAAATCCCAATTGTCGGTGGTATTTTATATGATGCCGCTGTGGCACGTTTTTCCAGAACCCTGTCCACCACGTTTGCCGCCGGTGTGCCATTGGTTGAGGGTTTGCAAACTGTCTCCGGTGCAGTCGGTAATGTGGTGTTTAGAGATGCGGTATTAGAAATTAAGGAGGATGTCTCCACCGGTCACCAGTTACAATTGGCCATGAGTCAGACCAATGTGTTTCCGCATATGGTGATTCAAATGGCGTCCATTGGTGAGGAATCGGGTAATTTGGATCAGATGCTGGCCAAGGTGGCGGATTATTATGAGCAGGAAGTCTCGAATGCTGTTGACGCGCTGAGTAGTTTGTTAGAACCCATCATTATGGTGTTGGTGGGTGGTCTGGTTGGTGTTATGGTGGTGGCCATGTATTTGCCCATCTTTAAAATGGCATCGGTCTTTTAATGTTTTCAAATACCGTTCAGGCACTTGCCGAACACCCAATATTATTTGTCGCCGTTGCAGTGGTGCTTGGTTTGGTGGTTGGCAGTTTTTTAAATGTGGTGATTTATCGCTTGCCACCCATTTTACATTATGGCTGGCAAAAAGATTGCGCTGAGTTGAATGATCAGCCTTTTAAACAAAAGCCCCCGCCGAGCATTGCTTTTGACCGTTCTTATTGTCCGCATTGTAAAAACAAATTATCAGCCTGGCAAAATATCCCGGTTTTCAGCTATTTATTTTTACGCGGCAAATGTAGCGCTTGCCGTAAACCGATTGCCATTCGTTATCCATTGGTTGAAACACTGACCGGTTTGCTAACCGGATTTCTGGCTTATCATTTTGGATGGGGATTACCCTTTGTGGCGGCTTGTGTGCTGCTGTTCTTTCTACTTGTTATTACTTTTATAGACCTGGATACTTTTTTAATCCCGGATCAACTGAGTTTAAGTTTATTATGGATTGGTTTATTTTTTAGTTTATTCGAGGTCTTTGTCACACCTCAACAAGCCATTATCGGCGCATTAGTGGGTTATCTAAGTTTATGGTTACTATTTCATGTCTTTAAACTATTAACGGGCAAAGAAGGCATGGGTTATGGTGATTTTAAATTATTGGCCGCGGCCGGTGCCTGGCTGGGATTTGAGATGCTGATTATCGTGCTGATACTGGCCTCAGTCAGTGGATTAGTCATTGCTTTACTGCAACGGATCGCTCAACAGGGCGAAGCCAAAATACCCTTTGGTCCCTATCTGTCTATTGGTATCTTTTTAAGTTTGTTATTTGGTGACACCTTGCTGAACTGGTATTTACCTTAATGTCGAAATTGGTGGTGGTGTTAACCGGAGGTGTTGCATCGGGAAAAACTCAGGTATCTAATCGTATGGCCGAATTAGGTTGTGCTGTTATTGACGCCGATCAAGTGGCACGAGATGTGGTGGTAAAAGGCACCGCCGGCTGGCAGGCTGTTTATGAGCGATTTGGAGATACAGTCTTGCATGAAAATGGTGAGCTTAACCGCCGAGCACTGAGAAAAGTCGTTTTTAATGATGCCGATGCACTGGCTGACCTCAATGCCATCACCCATCCGCGTATAACAAAAATGATTAAGTCTGACATTGAGCAATGCGATAATAATCTGGTGGTCGTGGTGGTACCTTTATTAACCGAAGACAACCGACACGAATACTTTGATCGGGTGTTGGTGGTGGATGTTTGCGAGCAAACCCAACGCCAACGTTTACAAAAGCGAGATCAGATAAGTAAAGAATTGTCGGAAAAAATGTTGGCATCACAAATCAACCGACATCAAAGACTAATAATAGCTGACGATGTTATAAGCAATCAGGGTACGCTACAAGCACTCAACAAATCCGTGGAATTAATGCATGGTTTCTATATGAATTTGATCTCAAGATAAGATTTCTGTCTAAGTCTGGGTAAGATAATTCATATTATGTTTTTATCGTTATCATGGTTTCGGTTATAATGCCCAATCTTCTCAGGGCCCGTAGCTCAGTTGGTTAGAGCAGTGGACTCATAATCCATTGGTCGTAGGTTCAAATCCTACCGGGCCCACCATTCGTTGTAATAAATTTAAAAATCAGTCGGTTAAGGGTGATTTTTTGGT
This sequence comes from uncultured Marinicella sp., assembly GCA_947502925.1. Lineage (GTDB taxonomy): Bacteria > Pseudomonadota > Gammaproteobacteria > Xanthomonadales > Marinicellaceae > Marinicella. The sequence continues at coordinate 203,856 of CANNBS010000003.1, forward strand.
TATTTATCGGTTAATAATCGGTTAATTAAACTTTAAAAAAAGCCCTCTATCCCCTTATTTTTCAGCAAAAACGACAAAATAACTGCATTAAAAATATAATTATGTCTTGATTTTTCAGTGGTTTAAAGGTTATTCTTGCAATGGCTTCTTAAAAAAAGTAAAGTAAGTTAACAAAATGTGAAAGGTGCCACAAAAAAAGATGATCGAACATGGTCTCATGGGCACCAGGAAATATTAAACATTTTGACTTTGTATTTAACCGGTAAAGAGAGAGATTATTTTGCAATTATTAGGTCGTAAAAAAGTTCAATTGGTTGGCGTTGACCTCAGTTCTTCTGCGGTTAAAGTATTGCAACTGTCCGGCAACCAAGACAATATTAAAGTAGAACGGTATGCCGTGGAGCCTTTACCTGCCAATGCGGTGTCAGATAACAGTATAGCTGAAGTGGATTTAGTGTCAGCGGCCATTAATAAGGCGTTTAATCGCGCCGGCATTAAGAATATTGGTGCCGCGACCGCTGTTTCCGGTTCTGCTGTCATCACTAAAATCATCCAAATGCCTGCTGAATTAACTGAAGAAGAACTGGAAGTCCAGTTAGAGCAGGATGCCACACAATACATTCCTTATCCCATCGAAGAAGTGAGTTTGGACTTTTGTGTATTGGGACCTGTTGAAAACAATCCAGAGCTAAATAATGTGTTGATTGCCAGTTCTCGTTCTGAAAACGTGGATATTTTAATTGAAGCATTTGGTGGTGCCGGCATTCCTTTGGAAGTGGTTGATGTAGAAGCCTTTGCTGTTGAACGCTGTTTTAATGAGATTAAAGGCAAGTATGGCATCGAAGATGATGAAGTGGTTGCCTTGTTTGATATTGGTGCCAGCACAACCATCATGCACGCGATGCACAAAAGTACCGGTATTTACAGCCGTGAACAATCCTTTGGTGGCAGTCAGTTAACCGAAGAAATTATGCAACGCTATGGATTGTCTTATGAAGAAGCCGGTTTGGCCAAAAGACAAGGCGGGTTGCCGGAAAGTTACGAGTCTGAAGTGCTACAGGGATTTAAAGACACAGTGGTACAACAGGTCAGCCGGGCGTTACAGTTTTTCTTTTCAGCAACTGAATTTGGTAACGTCGATCGCATATTACTCGGTGGGGGTTGTTCAGCCATTACCGATCTTGATATTTTAGTGGAAGAACAAATTGGTGTGCCCACAGCCATTGTGGATTCAGTGGCCACGTTTAATGTCTCTTCAAAGGTTAAAAAGGAAGCCTTGGAGGCCGATTCGCCGGCTATGATGACCGTGGTTGGTTTGGCAATGAGGAATTTTGACTGATATGGTAAAGATTAACTTACTTCCCTGGCGCGAAGAGCGACGTCAACAACTCACCAAAGAATTCTATGTTATGTTGGGAATTTCTGCCGGCGTGGCTTTGTTGCTATTTGCTTTGGCTTTTTACTTTTATAACCAAAGCATAGAGTTCCAAAATAAACGTAATGCATTTTTAACGGCTGAAATTAAAAAGCTTGATGAAAAAATTGCTGAAATAAAAGAATTAGAAAGCAAAAAAGCCGGTTTAATTGCACGTCAACAGGTAATTGAAGAGTTACAGGCCAGCCGTACACAAATGGTTCATTTGTTTGATGAGCTGGTTAAAACCATCCCCAATGGTGTGTTTTTGGAAAAAATCACGCAACAAGGTAAGGTTATTTCCTTGGAAGGCTATTCTCAATCACATTCCCGTGTTTCAGACTACATGAGAAAACTGGAAAAGTCAGAATGGTTCAGTGGTGTCGATTTAGATTACATCAGAACAGATGACACGCTGATTTCGCATGAACAAAAATTTAAGTTAAGTGTAAAACTGGTGAACCCCAACATGAAAGATGACTCGGTTGAGGAGGTGCAGTCATGAGTTTATATGATGAGCTGCAAAGTTTAGACTACAGTAACCCGGGCGGATGGTCCAAGGGAATTAAGGTTGGTGCTGTGGTATTGGTGGCGGTTGTCATCCTGGCTGTTGGCTATTGGTTTTTTATTAAAGAAAAGCAAGAAAATCTCAAAAGTTTACAAAGAACTGAGGTTGATTTAAAAAACACCTATTCCGCGAAATATCAGAAAGCCGCACAATTACCTGCTTACAAAAATCAATTAGAGGAAATGGAAGTTATTTTGCAGTCGATGTTGCGTCAACTGCCCAGTAAAAACGAAATGTCTGACTTGATTGTAGATGTGTCGCAAACGGCCTTGGCCAGTGGCATTGAAAATGAACTGTTCGAACCAGGTGCTGAAACCTTAAAAGGGTTTTATGCGGAAAAACCCATTACTTTACGGATGAAAGGTAATTACCATCAATTTGGTAACTTTGTTAGTGGCGTTGCTTCACTGCCTCGTGTGGTTATTTTAACCATGCATGATATCTCATTAAAACCGATTGGCGAGGCCACGCAAGGTGGTCGGTTGATATTAGAAGGAACGGCTAAAACCTATCGCTATTTAGATGACAATGAAATTCAAGAACAAGATCAAAATACGGGGGCAGGTCAATGAAAATTTTAACCACCTTAATTTTTGTGTTGTTGTTGACAGGGTGTCAAAATAGCCTGGAGGATCTGAATGAGTTTATGGATCGACAAAAAGAAAAACCGGTTAAGCCCATCGATCCGTTACCTGAAATCACGCCACAGGTGGTATTTGAATACCATGAAAATGGATTGCGTGACCCCTTTAGTAATGATTTAGAAGTGGCTGACAACAGCGAAGAAGATTCTCAAATGACACAGGCTGCGGATGGTCAGGGTCCTGATTTAACCCGACGTAAAGAATATTTGGAATCCTACCCCTTAGATAGTTTGGTCATGGTAGGTACATACCAACAAATGGATGACTATTGGGCATTGGTGGAAGATCCTGATGGCACCATTCATCGGGTTTCCGTGGGACATCATTTGGGTCATAATTATGGTGAGGTCGTTGCCATAAATGAAAGTGAAATCCAGATTAAAGAATGGATAAACGATGGATTAGGGGCATGGCGTGAACAATCTGCAGCTATTGCTTTAAAAGAAGAGTAATTGAGAGTAATTTTATGAATATGCAAATTTTTAACTCAACCGCTACAAATCTCAAGCTTGTTTGTTTGGTTTTGTGTTTTCTTGTGAGTCAGGCTAATGCCCAGTCAACCATTGAGAATGTAACCCTCAATTCCGGTGAAAACGGTGCGGTAAAAATTAATTTTGAAATGAGTGGCCAAGTCACTGAGCCAAAAGTATTTAGCACCAATTTACCGCCCCGGTTGGCTCTGGATTTTGAAAACACCCGTAACAACAGTGATATGGACAGCCAGACCATTGGTATTGGTCAGGCCAAAGGTCTGCGTATTGTATCTGCCGGATCAAAAACCAGGGCTGTTATTGATTTAACCGGCCCTGCAGAGCATAGTATTGCGACCAGTAACAATACTGTGACTGTAACTGTACAGCCCACTGAACGTAATGTTCAACAGGGTGCACAACAGGCCGTTACAGTTAATGATCTTGATTTTCGTCGTGGTGAAGACGGCCAGGCTGTCGTACAAGTTAACTTAAGTGATCCCAACGCCATCATCAATATTTCAGAAATCATGGACAAGGTGGTGATTGAAGTGGCTAATGCCAATTTGGATGAATCATTGGATCTTAAAATGGATGTGATCGATTTTGCCACACCGGTGAAATATGTAGATGCCAGACAACGTGGCAATGATGTGAAAATTGAATTGGAAGCCAAAGGTGCTTTTGAAAAGCTAGCCTATCAAACCGGTAATCGCTATACTGTAGAAATTTCAGAACAACAGGTTGATACTGAAAGTAAATCTCGTTTATTAGAAGATGAAATCGAGTACAACGGACATCTGGTGTCCTTTAACTTTCAGGATATTCCGGTGCGATCATTGCTGCAACTTATTGCAGATGCCTCACAGCTAAACATTGTGGTGGCTGACAGTGTTCAGGGCAATGTGACATTGCGATTAAATAATGTCCCCTGGGATCAGGCTCTTGATATTGTATTGCGAAGTAAACAGTTAGACCAAAGACGCCGAGGTGATGTTATCTGGGTGGCACCGGCAGCAGAAATTGCTGAACTTGAACAGAAAAAATTAGAAGCACTAAGTAAAAAAGAAGAACTTGAGCCACTGGATAATATCTTTATTCAGGTTAACTACGCCAAAGCCGAAGACTTAGCCAACCTAATTAATGGAGAAACTGGTGGCCAGGGAGGCGGTGGTGGCAGTGCCAATAAACTTCTGTCAGATCGCGGTTCAGTAACCTTTGATGAGCGAACCAATACCTTGCTTGTTACCGATGTTCCTGACCGATTACGCGTAATTCAAAATTTAGTGGAAACGCTTGATCGTTCTGTACAACAAGTACAAATTGAATCACGTATTGTGGTGGCCTCTGAGCGCTTTGGTGACGAATTAGGCGTTCGATTTGGCGTTACCGGTTCCCATGAAGATCGATATGGCAATATTATCAGCACAGGTGGAAGTGCTGCTGCCCTGGATCGAATGAATAATGCGGCCTTAATTAATCGTTATAATTCATCCAGTGGTTCTGGTTTGCCGACGGTCATACCGGATGATGAAGCCTCATCACCGATTGCCGGTCCGCCCATTGGTGAACGACTGAATGTTAATTTACCGGCGGCTGCTTCGTCCGCAGGTCGTTGGGCCATGAGTATATTGGCAGCCGACTATTTACTGGATTTAGAGCTGTCCGCTCTTGAATCAGAAGATCGGGGTGAAGTTATCTCATCACCGCGAGTAATTACAGCCAACCAAACTCAAGCTGTGATTAAACAAGGTGTGCAGATTCCTTACGAAGAAGCCACCTCCAGTGGTGCCACATCAATTCAATTTAAAGAAGCGACGCTGGCATTAGAAGTGACGCCGTTAATTACACCTGATGAGCGGGTTGATTTAACTCTCAATGTAAAACAGGATGCCATTGGTGAGGAAGTTTCCACAGCATTAGGTGGCAGCGTTCCTTCTATTGATACCCGTGCCGTACAAACACGCGTCTTGGTAAGTAATGGCCAGACTGTGGTGTTAGGCGGCATTTATGAGCAAATTAGAAGAACCACGCGTTCTAAAGTACCGGTATTAGGTGATATTCCGGGATTAGGGGCTTTATTCAGAAATAAAGCGGTCCAAGATGAGAAGGCCGAGCTGTTAATATTTGTGACGCCGACTATCATCAAAGAAAGTTTATAATTTAAAAATAATAGGTTAATTATGTTTAGATACACGAAACAATTTTTACTTCTCGCGTGGTTTGCATTTGTATTAAGCGCATGTGGCGGAAGCAGTGACAGTGGCGGAACCTCAACCGGTCCAGCCGCTAAGAACTTAAAAATCACCCTAACACCGGTTAAACAAACAATACCGGCTAATACCAATGATTTTCCAATCAGTTCAGGTTCGCCATTTATGACTCAGTTAAATGTCAGGGTTACATACGATAATGGAAACCCGATCCCTGATGGCACTGAAGTGCAGCTCAGAACATCGAATGTTGAAGTAGCACCTATTTCTACATTGGATGACCCGGAAACCACTGACATTAATGAATTTACCACAATGTTTGGCTCTATATTCAATGAGTCAGCCGGTGGTGAAGGCACATTCTTTATTCATGGATCGACAAGTGGTACAGTTACACTGACCGCTTCTGCCGTTGATCCACAAACTAACCGGACATCTAATAATTCGATTCAATACACCATTACAGAAGGTCCAGAACCTTTTGATCGTTTAACCATTGACGCTGGTGTAACCACCTTACCGGCCAATGTTAACAATTTAAGCCCTGAGCAGGCATTTGGTACAGTCTATATGACTGAAGCCGTTATTAGTTTCAGAGATCCGTTGGGTAATTTTATTAATCCAGCTGGTGAAGAATCTTCAGTAGGCGTGTCTATCAATCCGGTGACAGTGGCTTCTTTTTCAACCTTGGATGATCCAGAAACAGAAGACGTCAATGAGATTTATGTTCTGATGGGCAGTGCACCGGTTGATATGGTTTCCGGTAAAGGCACCATCTTTATATGGGCAGACCAACCTGGAACCGCGACTCTAACAGTCAGTGCACAAGATCCTTTTACTGGTGCCACAATTACGGAACAATTGGAGATTGAAGTTATTTCATCCAATGATGGTTTACCCGATTCAATTGCATTACAGGGTTCAGGCGCTAATTACATCAATGGTTCCGGTGGTCCGCAATCACAGACCATTCAAGCCATTGTCGAAGATTCTGGCTCACCTGTTCCTGATCCTAATGGTTTTAATAATGTTATGATTGATATCGTTACTGATGGAAATAACAGTGGAGAGTTTGTTTCCGGCCAGAATATTAATGGTCAGTCTGTCCAGGGTCAATCGATTAAAATTGATACGAATAATGGTGTGGCCTCGTTTGCATTACATAGTGGTAATCAGAGTAATACGGCGATTGTGACTGCGACCACAGATCGGGCGGACAATAATGTTGATAACGGTCTGCAAGATCCGATTACGGTTACGAAAAATTTTGTAATTAGTGATGGTATCTTATTCGGATTAGATATTACACAGCCTAACTTAAATAGTTTATTTATAAACCGTGTTGATGATGGTGTTGTGAACGAAGATGGTATTGGTAATTTGGATGGCAGCTATTCAATCACTATTAGTGCCATTGCCACTGATAAAGGCGGGAATCCTGCTTTACCACAAACCATTCAGTTTGGTTTGATTGACAGCCCGTTAGAAGGTTTTCCTAATGAAGGGCCCGGCCAGTTTATCATCAGCGGAAATGATGGTGATCCTCAAGAAGGTGGTAAACAATTTTATGCACCAACCGGTGATTTCTTGACAGCACCCGGATTGGTGCAGCCTGGCGATACCTTATTGGTTCAGGGCGAAGAAATTATAGATAACGAAGACATGGAAAGTGCCAAAACTGTTCAATCTGTACAGTCTAATGAAAGTTTAACCATTGTTGAACGGTTTAACTATAATGACTTAACCGGTACGATTGTCAATGATATGGATATATTCCCGTATATGATAGGCAGAGCTGTTGATGGTAATATTAACGCCACAGCCACTGTGGATGAAAACGGTGTTGCCAGCACTGAACTTAACTATCCTGTATCAAAATTAGGCAAATTAGCCGCTATTTACGCCAAAGGCTTTGGCGCTAATCATAACGGTCATGTTCGAGAAGTTACTGATGTTGAAACATTGATTTATCCGGGTGCTGCAAGTGTAGGTGGCAGCGAATTAACGCCGGTTTTACAAGCTTCACCCAGCATTATTCCTGCTAATCAGCCATCACCGATTGCCGTGTGTTACTATGATGCAGCACGACACCCTATCCAGGGCGTTACTGTTAACTGGGCATATGTTGGTGGTAATGGAACAGGCAGTATTGATGGATCAACCGGATCTGGCACCATGATAAATCGAACCGGAGCGAATGGTTGTGCTTATGGCATCGCCGAAGCGTCAGGTGTGGTGACGGCTGCCAATGATATCGGATTTATCTTTACCGCCGGCTCAACTTCCTGTATTACTGAAGACAGTGATTCTGATGTTTGTATTGCTGTGGCTGATCCAGGTGCCAGTTATTTAACAGCGTCACCTTCCGCCTTTTATACCAGTGGCATACTTCGCAGCGAACTATTCCTCTTTGATGGCGGTGGACAAGGTATCCCGAATGTAGCCTTAGTGGGCACTTGTGAATCAGATGGTGGCAGTTTATCCATAAACGGTGCCATTAATCCAACTGATCAAAATGGTGAGACAAGGGTTGAAATTAATGCAAGTCTTGATGGTGTAAATGAATTCTTCTCAGGAACCTGCACTATTTCTACACCACAGGGCCAACCTTCAGTGGTTATTGAGGTGCGGGGTAATGATATATGTTTGTCACCCCCATCACCGGTACCGCCAGCTTGTGGTCCATAATCAGCAAGCATTAAAATTAAAAACCCCGGATTTATTCCGGGGTTTTTTGTTGAAAATTTAAAATAGGATGCCATATCAAAAGCAAGTAATTTCCATGTCTGTTAGATTCAGACATATTCTAATGTTAAATAAATAGGAGATAATGTTATGGGCGTATTAGTCGGTAAAAAGGCACCAAACTTTAAAGGTGCAGCAGTATTAGGTGATGGTTCAATCGTGGATGATTATAACTTTAAAAAAGCCACAGAAGGCAAAGTTAAAGTTGTATTCTTTTATCCTTTAGATTTTACGTTTGTCTGCCCATCAGAACTGATTGCTTTTGATAAACGTATGGATGAGTTTAAAAAACGCGATGTGGAAGTGGTTGCGGTTTCGATTGATTCACAATTTACTCATAATGCCTGGCGTAATACCCCAGTTAACGAAGGTGGTATTGGGCCGGTGAAATACACCATGTTCGGTGATGTAACTCACCAGGCCTGCCGAGATTATGACGTAGAAACACCTGACGGTGCTGTGGCTTTTCGCGGCTCATTTCTCATTGATAAAAATAACGTTGTTCGTCACCAGGTCGTTAATGATTTACCGTTGGGACGTAATGTGGATGAAATGTTACGTATGGTCGATGCGTTGGCTTTTCATGAAGAGCACGGTGAAGTGTGTCCTGCCGGCTGGCAAGATGGCCAAAAAGGCATGAAAGAGTCCCCTGAAGGTGTCGCTGAATACTTATCTTCTGAAGCGGACAATCTATAATTCAGCTCAAATAGAAAGATAAAGGCTTTGCGTTTAATGCGTAAAGTCTTTTTTATTGATGTCCATAATTAACCAATCAGTCATTACCAATTATTTCGATCTAATTGAACAAGAATTATATGCGTTGGTTCCTTCCAAAGATTGGGTTATAAAACCTAAAAGTTGGCGTTTAAGCCAAGCGAAAACCAAATATGGTATGGCAGATGCTGAAGGTGTAATACATATCAACCATAACTTTTTAAGAACCCACTTTCATCAATTATTAAACGCTGTATTAAGGCATGAATTTGCTCACCTATGTATTGGCTTACAGCACGGTCATAACAAACGATTTAAACAATGTGAAAGGCTCTTTGATGCACGATTTAATGTCACTGCGAAACAACAGGCTCGTGAATTTGGAAAACTGATCAGTTATAAATACCTTTTGCAGGCTGAATTAATCTCCGGTGAAATGATTACCCTTAAGAAAGTTCACAGGCGTCATCGCAATTATCTGAACTATCAGTATAGTCGATATAAAACCTATTTTTATCGTCATCAACCAATCAAGCGTTTTAAATATATAAATATTGCATAATGGTTATTTTAATAAGTCGATAAACTGTTTCCTGGGTATCAATTTAGCACCCATGGAAGCCAGATGAGGGTTATATATCTGACAGTCTAAAATATTCAATCCGATACTGTCCAGGTAAGCACACAGTCCCACCAGGGCATACTTTGAGCCGTTTGTTTGCGTGGAAAACATGGATTCACCGCAGTACATATGTTGCGTTTTAACACCATATAAGCCTCCGGCTAAATGGCCGTTCACTTCAACTTCAATTGAAAACGCATGGCCTGCCTTAAATAAGTCGACATAAGCTGCAATCATTTCGTCATGAATCCACCGTCCGGGTTGTTTTCGGACAATGTAGGCGCAATGTCTAATAACCTGATCGAAGTGTCGATTGAAGAAAAATTGTGGTCGATTTTTTCGTATGGCTTTAGTCAGGCTACGACTGATATGAATTTCACTAGCTGGCAACACCATTCGATGTGCCGGAGACCACCACAGTATGGGCTCATCCTCATTGTACCAGGGAAAAATGCCTTGCTGATAGGCTTGCGTCAGCCTTGATACGGATAAATCACCACCCATACACAATAAACCGTCGGGTTCATTCATAGCCTGAGCCACTGCCGGAAAATCATGGCAGTGGGCTAAATCAGGCAAATATATGGGCATGGATTATAATAGAAATCTATTTCTGTGCTTCTAAGGCGTCTATATATTTTTCAGCATCCAAAGCCGCCATACAACCGGTGCCAGCTGAGGTAATCGCTTGACGATAAACATGATCCATCACATCCCCTGCGGCAAAAACACCAGGAACAGAGGTTTGCGTGGCATTGCCTTGTTGGCCGGATTGGACTGTAATATAACCGCCCACCATGTCTAACTGGCCGTTAAATATTTGGGTGTTAGGCTTATGACCTATGGCAATAAAGACACCTTGAACATCAAGTGTTTGTAAGGCTTCATTTTTAACATTTTTAATGCTTAAGCCGGTGACGCCACTGTCATCTCCCACCACTTCATCAACAACGTGGTCCCATAAAAATTCAACATTGCCGTTTTTGGCTTTTTCAAAGAGTCGATCTTGGAGGATTTTTTCAGAACGTAATTCATCACGGCGATGAACTAAATATACTTTTGAAGCAATGTTGGATAAATACAAGGCTTCTTCAACGGCTGTATTACCACCGCCAACCACGGCAACCGGCTGATCACGATAGAAAAAGCCATCACACGTGGCACAGGCCGACACGCCTTTACCTTTAAACTTTTCTTCGGACTCAAGGCCTAAATATTTGGCGCTGGCACCGGTGGCTATAATTAGCGAATCACAACTGTAGGTACCCTGATCACCGGACAGTGTGAGTGGCTTTTGCTGCAGATTCACTTCATTAATGTGGTCGAAAATCACTTCTGTGTTGAATTTTTCGGCATGTTTCAGCATACGAGCCATCAGTTCAGGGCCTTGTAAATCACCGGGGTCACCGGGCCAGTTTTCGACCTCTGTGGTGGTCATTAATTGACCGCCTTGTTCCAATCCTGTGATTAAAACTGGCTGCAAGTTGGCGCGTGCAGCATAGACAGCGGCGGCATAGCCGGCAGGGCCGGAGCCTAAAATAATAAGTTTATGGTGTTGTTGGTTCATGATATTGTTTGAGAGAAATACACCATTATAGTGAATGATAAGTCATTGTAAATGGTTATAAATCGCATACATTAATCGATTTATTTTATCAAAAAACAGCTATAATTATAAAATTCTGAGAACACGATCAATAATAAAAATAATATGCTCGTCGAATCATCCATATATTTTTCAGAGCGGCAGCTTTTCGTTATCATGTTAATCGCTGGTTTGAGTCAATGAATTACCAATTCGGACATTGGCTTAGCGCTATTTGGTTGTTCCTTTTGTGTCATTCAAATCCATTGTCGGCTGATGAAAAGGTTGATTTACAACTCAGGTGGGTGCCTAGTTTCCAATTTGCCGGTTATTATGCAGCGCAATCTCAATATTTTTACCATAAACAAGGTCTTCAAGTCTCCATCCAATCAGGTTTTAATCAATTTGGTGAGTTGATTTCACCCATTGAGGAGGTGATGGCTGGCCGAGCTGATTTTGGTGTTGATGATTTACAGTTGTTAGACACCATTGATAATGGTGGGCAATTAGTTATTCTGGCTCCAGTTATGCAAAAGTCTCCCACAGCGTTAATTACCAAGTCGGATAATAAAATTACCAAGATTCATGATTTAATTGGCAAAACCATTAAATCACCGGATAATAATCATTTATTGAATGAATTAAAAGTTCTGCTTAATGCCCATCAAATCAGTTTAGATCAGGTTAATTTTATTCACGGGCCAATACGGGTAAATGACTTAAATACAGCTGGTATAGATGTTTTGTTGTCTTATGGCGTCAATGCACAGTTTCATGCCAAAAAGCTTAATATGGATATTTCAGTCATACATTTATCGGATTTGGGCAGCGCTTTCTATGGCAATGTATTGTTTACTCACCAGTCGATGATTGAAGAACAGCCTCAAATGGTTGACCGGTTTTTACAAGCCAGTTTAAGTGGTTGGCAATACGCCTTTAGCCACGAACAGCAGCTGGTTGAGTTGATACAAGAGTTAGACAATAATCTTATACCTGAATCAGAGAGACATACATACAACACAATATACGCCCAAAGTATGAAGAATTATGCGCAATGGCCGGAAGTACCCGTCGGTCATTCAAAAGCAACACGCTGGCACCAAATATATAATGATTTATATAACAATGGACTTCTAAAGGGTGGCTGGAATATCGATCATTATTTGTACTCACCACAGATAAATATTCGACAATGGGGTATGTATTTAATTGTATTGGTTACCTTAGGTGTTTTAGCGTTTGTTATTTATCGTTTTCATTCACTTCAAGAATATAAACATGTTTTTTTGATTGGTTTAGCGGTTATTTTAGTGTTGTATATCTTAATAGAATACAACCTCAGCCAGGGTCATAAACAGTCGCTACGTTATCAATCCTTGAATACAGCACAGAAATTAAACACGGAACTGGCTAATTTTCTTAACAATGATGTTATTTTAGTGAAAAATTTGGCGGCTTATATTGCCATAAACCCGGACATTAAAAAACAAGAATTCCTGGCTTTTTGCCATGAAATGTTCAGCCAAGGTGAGGGTTTAATCAACTTGGCTGCAGCCCCTGATTTAGTCATTAATATGATATGTCCCATATCCGGAAATGAAGCCACATTGGGGGTCGATTATAGGAAGATACCCTCACAAAGCGCATTGGTTTTTGAGGCATTACAAGACAGGAAAACCGTGTTGAGTAATCCCATGCAATTTATTCAAGGTGGCCGTGGGGTTTTTATAAGACAGGGTGTTTATGAGGCGGACAGTGGAAACCCCTGGGGCGTTGTGTCTGCAGCCGTCGATATCAAAAAAGTATTCGAAAAATCAGGCGTTTATAAAGAAGCAACTCGATTTAATTTGGTGATTGAGTCGAAGAACAATAATAATCAAGGCTACATTATCTATGGTAATCCATACTATATTAGTCATACCGACCCATTAACAGTGCCCATGAACATTATTGATAATCAATGGCGACTATATATTAGCCCCATTGGTGGTTGGTCATTAAGTGAATTACATGTTTGGATTTTGCGGTTTTTGGGTGCCGTTTTGCTAATGGCTTGGTTTTTTCGGGTGCGGTTTCTACTAAAAAGAAAACATGCCAGAGCATTAATTCAACAAGAAGTCAAAACCCATGAAACGCTATTACATGAGGTCGGTGCTGTGGCAAAAATTGCTGCCTGGCGTGTTAATGAACAAGGTGAGATTTTGCAGTGGACTGCAAAAGGCAATGATGTTTTAGGTCTATACGTTCCGAAAAAAATACACCATGTGGATGATTTTTGGGATTTGTTTAGCAATGAAATGACCGATTCTTTTAAATATGACATTATGCATGCCGGTTTATCCGGTGACGGTTTTGATGTGGAAGTACCATATTTCGATAATAAAGGTCATCAACGTTGGCTACGCGTGGTGTCCGATCAAACCATCGAAAAGGAGCAGGGCAAAGAAATTATCGGTGCCATTCAAGATATCACTGAATACAAAGAAATCAGCGAATTAATCCAATATCAGGCCACCCATGACATATTGACCGATTTATTTAACCGATCGGCTTTTATTCAGCAAACAAGAGAACGTTTACATCAAGCCAATAAAAACAACAGTATGGCGGCCCTTATTTTTATAGATTTGGATAATTTTAAGAATATAAATGACAGTTTAGGTCATGGATATGGTGATAAAGTTCTGGCCAATTTTTCACGTATCCTCAGAGAATTGGCTGAAGATACGGATATTCTCGGACGATACAGTGGAGATGAGTTTGTGATGCTGACTTGTGACACAGCTTATGGGATTATTAAACAAAAGATAGATGTCCTTTTACAACATTTCAGTCAGCCCATGTATATTGATGGTCAGTCGATTTTCATCAGTGCATCCATTGGTGTTTCTGTTTATCCCGATCACGCCAATACCGCTTCAGAATTAATGGTCTATGCTGATTTGGCCATGTATGAAGCCAAAAAAAGGGGTAAAAATAATGTCTGTATATTTAATGCCGAGATGCAAGCGCATGCCCAACGTCAAATTCATTTGAAAAATGCCCTTCAGTATGGTCTTGAAACCAATGGTATAGAAGTTTATTACCAACCCATTATCAACACCGATACCAAGGAGGTCGTGAAAATTGAAGCCTTAATGCGTTGTCCTGATTCCGCCGGAGGTTATTTTAATACAGAAGAATTGATTCAATTATGTGAGGAAACCAGCACCATATTTGATATAGATATTGCGGTGTTAAAGCAGGTGAATGAAGACATTGATGACATTAAAAGCCATTGTCATGAAGCGGCAGTGGGCATTAGCCTTAATGTCTCGCCCAATATTTTTTCTTGTCAAACCCACTTATTAAACGAATGGTTGTACTGGCTGTATGAACTGGCTATCAAAGTAAATGTCACCTTAGAAATTACTGAGCGGGCCTTGCTCAATAAAAATGCTGAAATCATGGCTTTGTTTGAAGGCTTTAAACAGCGGGGAATTGACATCGCTATTGATGATTTCGGTGTGGGGTATTCATCACTGATTAGCCTGGTCGATTTCCCCATTTCAATCATAAAAATTGATCGATCATTTGTGGAAAAAATATCTCAGGATGATTGTCATTATAATCAGCTGATTAGTTCAATTATAAATTTGGCCGATAAATTAAATTTAAAGGTCATTGCAGAAGGGGTGGAAGTCTCGTATCAAGCCAGTCAATTAACACAATATGGATGTTATAACCTACAAGGTTATTATTTTTCTAAAGCCTTGAATAAACAGGCTGTGATTGACTACATCAATCAGCCACAAGAATTTAACGCATTTAACTGACAAGACAGGCCAGATTTTAGTATCATGTCACCTGTTTATTGCAGTTCGATGAGCCATCAATTATTTGGCTGTTTTATAGAGATTATTATGAGGAAAATATGCGATGAGAATTGGCATACCCAAAGAGGTTAAAACCCTGGAAGGCCGTGTGGCTCTGGTACCCGATGCGGTGTCAGATTTAATTAAAGCCGGGCATGAACTGTATGTTCAGAGTGAAGCCGGATTATTGAGTGGTTTTTCAGATAAAGACTATGAGGCCATAGGCGCTACAGTTGAGCCTGACGCAGAGCATTTATACGGCAGCGCTGAAATGATTGTCAAGGTGAAAGAGCCAGTGGCTGAGGATATTAAATACCTGCGAGAAGATCACTTACTGTTTTGTTATTTGCATTTAGCGGCTGAACCGGAATTAACTGCCTCATTATTGGATATTGGGTTAACCGGTGTGGCGTTTGAAACCGTTGAGCTGGATGATGGTTCTTTGCCATTATTGGCGCCCATGAGTATTATTGCCGGTAAAATTTCAACCCAGGTGGGCACCCATTTATTACACCGACCAGCAGGTGGCAAAGGTGTTTTATTGGGTGGTTTACCTTCAACGGAACGGGGCAATGTTGTGGTCTTGGGTGGTGGTGCCGCCGGTGGTCATGCGGCGTCTCTGGCTGCTTCAACCGGTGCCAACGTGGTGGTTTTTGATAAACGGCAGGATCGTTTGGCTCAGATGATGGCGTTGGGCTCAAATGTAACCGCACTCTATCCGTATCAACAACTGGTGGCAGACACCGTGGCTCAAGCCGACCTGGTGGTGGGTGCGGTGTTAATCCCGGGTGCCAGAGCCCCGCATGTGGTGTCTGAAGATATGATTAAAATGATGGAACCGGGTTCTGTGGTGGCCGATATTTCCATCGATCAGGGTGGTTGTATTGAGACCTCACAAGCCACCACTTGGAATGAACCTACTTACGAAAAACATGGTGTGGTTCACTTTACCGTGACTAATATGCCAGGTGCAGTGCCGAGAACAGCCACCTATGCGATATCGGCAGCCATTTTACCTTATGTCCAACGACTGGCAACGGCTGACTGGTATCAGGTTGAGGCTTTGCAGCGCGGTGTGAACGTTAAAGCGGGCCAGGTGATTCATCCTGCCCTGAAAGATTTGTAATTGTTCATGATTGGAACCCTTTAAAGTGAATGCCGTCTCTAAACAAACGCGCAACAGAATAAAAGAAAGTCTGATATTTATTCTGCTGCCGGTGGCCGGGTATTTATTATTGGCTTTGTTAAGTTTTAGTCCCACGGATCCCGGTTCCTTTGCCTCCACCGACACCGATCATGTGGCTAATTTAGGTGGAATGACAGGCGCTTATGTGGCTGATTTCTCGTTACATTTCCTTGGATATTTTGCCTACTTTATTCCTTTGGGATTGATTTATTTGGCCTGGCGGATTTATCACCGACCCAATGATGAAGACCTCACCTGGATTGATGCCACCGTTAAAATTTTGGGTTTTTTAGCAGCGCTGCTGGCCGGATGTGGTTTGTCGGATTTATATGCCGGTACCGGTGAATTACCGTTTTCAGGTGGCGGTATTATTGGGGATTTAGTGGGCAGTTCGGTGTTATCGGGCTTTGGCGTCATCGGCACCACCTTATTATTATCGGCGGTTTTTTTAGCTGGAGTCACATTGTTTACAGGTTTATCCTGGTTGAATCTCACTGATGCAGTCGGGCGTATTGCCATACAGTTTTTTCGCTGGTTATACAGTCAATGGCAACGATTTATTGATTGGCGCGCAGGTCGGGCCGCCAAAAGTGAACGAGAAGAGCGTCGCCAGCAAGACGCCACTATGCAACAACAACGAGAACCGATTTTAATTGAGCAAACCGAAAGCGATCCTAAACCCAGCAAACGGGCGGCAAAAGACAAACAGCTCAATTTATTCCACAGTTTGCCTGCCGGAAAATTACCGCCATTATCATTACTGGATGATCCGCCGGAACAGACCTTTGGTTATTCTAATGATGAACTAAAAGTACTGTCGCGGCAGCTCGAGCATAAGTTATCAGACTTTAAAGTGAAGGCTGAAGTGGTGGGGGTTTATCCCGGGCCTGTAATTACACGCTTTGAGGTTAATCCTGAAGCCGGCACTAAAGCCAGTAAGATTACCGGCCTGGCTAAAGATCTGGCCCGCGGTTTATCGGTGTCAAGTGTTCGTATTGTCGATGTTATTCCGGGCAAACCGTACATAGGTATCGAAATACCCAACAGTAATCGAGAGATTGTTTACCTCAGTGAAATTTTGCGCTCGGTTAATTTTGACAAATCACGTTCCGCTTTAACCATCGGACTGGGTAAAAGTATCGGCGGTAATCCGGTGATAGTGGATATTACAAAAATGCCCCATTTATTGGTTGCCGGAACCACCGGCTCAGGTAAATCGGTGGCTGTCAACTCCATGATTATCAGCTTATTGTATAAAGCCAGTCCGGAACAAGTGCGCATGCTAATGGTGGATCCAAAAATGCTGGAATTATCCATCTATGAAGGTATTCCGCATTTACTGGCACCGGTGGTCACCGATATGAAAGAAGCGGCCAACGGACTGCGCTGGTGCGTGGCAGAAATGGAACGTCGTTATAAATTAATGGCGGCTTTGGGGGTCAGGAACCTAGCCGGATATAACCGTAAAGTACAAAAAGCCATTGATCAGGGAGCGGCCATTAAAGACCCGCTGGCTGAAGAGGGTATCGGTGCTGATGATCCTGAAACCTTAAAGCCATTACCCTTTATTGTGGTTGTGATTGATGAATTTGCCGATATGATGATGATTGTCGGCAAAAAAGTAGAAGAATTAATTGCCCGTCTAGCGCAGAAAGCCCGGGCTGCCGGTGTGCATTTACTGTTAGCCACACAGCGCCCTTCTGTGGATGTGATTACGGGACTGATTAAAGCTAATATTCCCACCCGGATGGCTTTTCAGGTGTCTTCGAAAATTGATTCCAGAACCATTTTGGATCAGGGCGGCGCTGAACAATTATTGGGTCACGGCGATATGTTGTACCTGCCGCCGGGGTCGAGTCAGCCGGAACGTGTACATGGTGCTTTTGTGGATGATCATGAAGTTCATTCAGTGGTCAATTATTTAACCACCCATTATGAGGCCGATTATCAGGAAGGTATTCTGGATAATGTACAAATGACCGAAGATGGTCAGATTATGGGCGAAACCGGTTTACCTGAAGCGCCTGATTCAGAAGTTGATGAGTTGTATGATAAAGCAGTTTTTGTGGTGACCGAATCCAGAAAAGCGTCCATCTCTTATGTGCAGAGACGACTTCGGGTTGGTTATAACCGGGCGGCCACCATCGTTGAGCAGATGGAAGAAGCCGGTGTGGTTTCAGCGCCGGCCCATAATGGTGCGCGGGAAGTGCTTGCACCACCACCTGTGAAAGATTAATTAACCATTTGTTAATTTAAGGCAGGTTCAGCCTAAATTCTTTATAATGACAGATGTTATTAATGAGGCATTACCATGAATAAATTTCTGATATTTCTGATTTTATCGGTAACCAGTACGATGATACTGGCTCAATCTGATTCTGATAAAGGGGTCGATAATAAACCTGAGCTTATATTGTCAAAGCTCAGGAACGATTTAAATGCGCTACAAGCGGCGTTTAAACAATATGAATTAACCCCCGATGGCCGTTCAGTGGAAGAAAACACCGGCACTGTGTGGATGCAGGCGCCGGATTATTTTAAGTGGCATTATGAAACACCTTTTGAACAGTTAATTGTGGCCGATGGCGAACAGGTGTGGGTGTATGATGAAGATTTACAACAAGTGACCGTTAAACCCCAGAAAAACAACCTCAATCCCATTTATGTCATTATTAACGAAGAACTCTCGACACGCTATTATGATATGGCTTATGACGGTGAAAAAGATAGGCTCGAATGGGTTAGATTAACCCCAAAAGAAGACTCTAACGAAGTCAAATCTGTATTACTGGGAATTAAAGACAATCAATTGCACAGTATTCATGTTAACAATCAACTGGATCAGACCCTGGTGTTTGAGTTCAGTGATTTAAAACGCAACCCGGATTTAGCCGAGGACACGTTCCAATTTAGCCCACCAGAAGGCGTGGATGTGGTGGAAGCCATCGACTAAACATGGTTGTTGTTAAACACCAGCCGCTGGCGGATAAGCTTAGACCCAAAACCCTTGATGAGGTGGTTGGGCAGCAACACCTGGTGGTAGAAAACAAACCCTTACATCGGCTATTGACGCGTCATTCGCTGCATTCCATGGTGTTTTGGGGCCCACCGGGAACAGGTAAAACCACGCTGGCACAAATTATTGCCGATAGTTTGGATGCCGAATTTATTCAAATTTCTGCGGTCTTGTCCGGGGTTAAAGATATTCGCGATGCCATCGAGCAAGCCAAAGCCAATTTGCCGGATATCACTGTGCTGTTTGTGGATGAAATCCATCGATTTAATAAATCTCAACAAGACGCTTTTCTACCACATCTTGAAAGTGGCTTAATTACATTAATCGGCGCCACCACTGAAAATCCGTCATTTGCGCTCAACAATGCCTTGTTATCACGCCTTAAAGTGTATATTTTAAAATCGCTGGATGATGACAGTGCCAAGCAGTTATTGAATAAAGGTCTGCAGTCATTCGACTCGCCCATGAGCCTGACTGAAAACCAGCAAAAAACGCTCATTGCAGCTGCTGATGGTGATGGCAGAAAACTCTTAAACTTAGTAGAAATCCTGCAGGATTACAGCAGCGGCGGGCAGGTGCAAGACGAGGACGTGGCGCTGGTTACCACCGGCCAAACACGGCGTTTTGACCGCCAGGGTGATGTGTTTTACGATCAGATTTCAGCCTTACATAAATCTGTACGGAGCTCAAATCCGGATGCGGCTTTGTACTGGCTAGCTAGAATGTTGGATGGTGGTTGCGATCCTTTATACATTGCCAGACGGGTTTTGCGCATGGCCAGTGAAGACATCGGCAACGCTGATCCCAGAGCTTTAAGCCTTTGTTTGACGGCGTGGCAAACCTTTGAACGTCTCGGTAGTCCCGAAGGCGAACTGGCTTTAGCCCAGGCAGTGGCCTATATAGCCAGCTGCGCTAAGAGTAACGCGGTATATACGGCCTTTAAAGCCGCCCAAAAAGACGTCAGTCAATATGGCTCATTAGATGTCCCTATGCACTTACGTAACGCGCCAACACAATTAATGAAAGACAACGATTTTGGCAAAGGTTATCAATACGATCACGATTACGAAGGCGGCATTGCTTACAGTCAAACCGGTTTTCCCGACAAAATTGGTGAACAGATTTATTACCAGCCGCCTAACCGGGGCTTAGAACAAAAAATCGCCGAGAAACTCAAACACATTCGCGAGCAACGCTCATGATAAATACGCTATTAGCCGTGATGCTGGGCGGGGCTTTAGGTGCCTTAAGTCGCTTTGGGCTGAATATTCTCGTTAAACAAACGGGTTTGCCCTTATTCTGGGCTACATTCAGTGCCAACGTGTTAGGCTGTCTCATTATGGGATGGGTGTACCAGTGGTTTAGCCAACAAACCACTATCTCAGAAAATATGCAGCTTTTTATTATGGTCGGTGTTCTGGGTGCCTTAACCACCTGGTCAACATTTTCCATGGAAGCCGTATTAATGATGGAACAAGGTGAAATGCTTAAAGCTTTCAGCTACACATTACTCACCGTCGTTGCTTGTTTTACGGCTTTCTGGATAGGTATGAAATTTAATTAATGCGCTCGTAGCTCAGCCGGATAGAGCAGCCGCCTCCTAAGCGGCAGGTCGCAGGTTCAACTCCTGCCGAGCGCGCCATTCATGTGTTTAAACAGCTTGTTTGAACTGGAAACACATTTCTCGACCGGCCGGGGAAATGTAAACAATTTGATAACCGGTCTGACGTAATCGATCGATTGTCTCGATGGTATTCTGTTTATCAAAGTCGTCAAATCGATGATGGAATTCAACCAATATAAGTTTGGGTCTGATATCTGTATCTAAGATACTGTCAATAAAATCATATTCAGCCCCTTCAATATCCATTTTAAGCACATCTATTTTATCGTGACCGAGCTTATTCATGGTTGACTTAAGGGACAGGGCTTTGACCAGGACGCCATCGTTGCGTGCTTCCTGATGTGCACTAAAACTGTACATGATGGCTGATTTTTTGCCTTTCTTATTCACCAGCGGGTAAAGATAAAATTCACCATCTTCGGCCGCCGCTGCAAAGGGGTGGAAGTTAAACTCAGTGGGTAGGGATTGTTGAGCGACCCAATCAACTGAATATGGGGTTGGGTCAAAGGCATACACCTGTACTTTCTTTAAGTTGATCAGTGCCAGTTCAAAATCAATGTCATCACAGACACCAAAACTATAGACAATGTCATGTTCATTCAGCACATCAAGGGGTAAACCCCAATCACCAAAAACTGTGATGTCAGATTTTTTATCAAGTTTAAACTTGGGTTCTCGCCCGTAGGCTTGTCTTAATTTTAATTTTGCTGATTGCGCAAAATCACTTTTTTCAAACTTTTTCCAGAATGGTAACGCCATGGATATTCCAGTCAATAAATAGGGTTATTTTAACACCCTCATTAATTGAGTGGTGTAGTCATATGTACACAATTGATTGCTAATCAATATTTGCTCAAAAAAAGCCGGCGTTACCGCCGGCTTAAGATGCTAATTTATGTGTGAGACTTATTTTAAGTTATTGGCCACAAAGTCCCAATTAACGATGTTCCAGAAGTTTTTCAGGTAGGCACCGCGGTCATTTCGTGTATCCACGTAATAGGCGTGTTCCCAAACGTCACAGGTCAGTAAAGGATGATAGCCATCGGTCATTGGGTTGCCAGCGTTAAAAGTGTTCACCAGTTCTAAGTCGCCGGCATCGTTTTGAACCAGCCAAACCCAGCCTGAACCAAAGGTAGCAGCACCTAAATCATTAAATTTTTGAACAAAGTCATCGAAGCTGCCGAATTTAGCTTTAATTTTATCGGCCAATTCACCGGTGGGTTCACCACCGCCGTCCGGTGAAAAACCATTGAAATAAAAAGTGTGATTCCAGATTTGGGCGGCGTTATTGAATATACCACCATCTGAGTTTTGGATAATATCTTCCAAAGACATATTCTCAAATTCGGTGCCTTTAATCAGATCGTTTAACTTATTGACATAAGCATTGTGGTGTTTGCCGTGGTGATAATTTAAAGTTTCTTCAGAAATATGGGGTGCCAAAGCATCATTGGCATAAGGTAGTTCAGGTAATTCAAAAGACATGATATTCCTCCAAAATTAGTTTATTAAATGATTTTTAGCTGGCCATTAATATAAGGACTATTGTCCACTTTAAAAGAGTGATTGTAGAAATTCTGACATTTCAAACACTGCATTTAACGCTGTTTTAATAAATCATGCTGTTTAAACAGAATTAAAGCTGTTTTAGCCTTGTGATATCCATTAATACCATCGATTTATGATGGTTTTTTGCTTATAATCTGCGCTTTCTAATAAAACGAGCAAGCAATGAGCGACTTTCGTATTGAAAAGGACAGCATGGGTGAACTTGAAGTTCCGGCTGATGCTTTATACGGTGCACAGACCCAACGCGCCGTTAATAATTTCCCGATGAGCGGGTTGACCATGCCACCGGCTTTTATAAAAGCCCTTGGTTTGGTTAAAAAAGCCGCCGCTCAGGCTAATGAGCAATTAGGGCATTTACCCAAGGATAAAAGCGAAGCCATTCAGGCAGCAGCCGACCAAATTATTAGTGGCGACATGAATCGACATTTTCCAATTGATGTTTTTCAAACCGGTTCTGGTACCAGTTCAAATATGAACTGCAATGAAGTGATTGCTCATCTGGCATCCACCGATGATTTGAATATTCACCCTAATGACCACGTTAACATGGGTCAGAGTTCAAACGATGTAGTGCCTACCGCCATCGCTGTAAGTAATGCGCTGGATGTGGCACAGAATTTAATTCCTGCCATGCATTCTTTTATCGCTTCCTGTCGAGCTAAAGCACAAGAACTGGACACGGTGGTAAAAACCGGGCGCACCCATCTGATGGATGCCATGCCGGTTACTTTTGGTCAGGAACTTAATACCTGGGCCAGTACAATACAAACGAATATTGAGCGATTGAGTGATGGTTTAAAGCGGGTTTGTCAACTGCCCCAGGGTGGTACCGCTGTCGGCACTGGCATCAATGCTGATAAGCAGTTTGGCGAGGTATTTGCGGATAAGATGTCTCAATTAACCGGCTTAAATTTCACTTCAATGGACAATAAGTTTGATGGCATCAGTACCCAAGATAATATTGTTGAATTGTCAGGACAACTTCGGGTTGTGGCAGTTACCTTAATGAAAATCGCCAACGACTTGCGCTGGATGAATTCAGGTCCATTGGCCGGTATCGGTGAAATTGAATTACCCAGCTTACAACCGGGCAGTAGCATTATGCCGGGTAAGGTCAATCCAGTGATTCCAGAAGCGGTTGCCATGATTTGTGCGCAGGTGATAGGTAATGACAGCACAGTAACGGTGGCCGGCCAATCGGGTAATTTTCAACTCAATGTAATGCTGCCGGTTATTGTATATAACACCCTGCAAAGCATCGATATTTTAACCAATGGTTTACAACAAATTGCTGAGCAATGTATTGATGGCTTTACCGTTAATCACGATAAAGTTTCTGAAATTGTCGGTAAAAATCCCATTTTAGTCACCGCACTTAATCCGGTGATTGGTTATGAACTGGGTGCCAAAATTGCCAAAAAAGCTTATCAGGACAAACGGCCAGTGATTGAAGTGACCAAAGAAATGACTGATTTAAGTGAACAAGAAGTTAAAGATATATTAGATCCCATCAAATTAACCCGCGGTGGTCTGGAGAAATAAAAATGATACGATTAATGAAGACTTTTACCCTATTAATAATATTATCCGGCTCGGTTCTGGCCGAAGAATTACCCTCTTGGGGCATGACCGAAACCCAATATAAAATGCCAAATTTCACGACCAAAATGAAAAAAATTGGTAACCGGGCTGTCAGCAATGATTGGTTACTTAAAATTACAGCACCTAAAGACTGGCACGGTAAAATCAGATCGGCATTAAGTGATCAGGGTGCTAAAAATGTGCAGATTAATTTTAAAGACTCCTTGTATAAAAGCATCACCATCACGGCTACACCCGGAATGGACTTAAAATCAAACACTTCTCAAACCACACAACCTGCAGTGGCAAAAAAGCAGGTGGTGATTGAAAAGCCTGAAATGGACACGCGTATTGAAGCACCTGAGTTTGAAAATGATTTTAAAACAGATGATATTTTGGCTGATATGGATGAATTAAAACTGGAACTACCAAATAATGGTCATTCCAACAAAAAAACAATGGAATCCAAGAAACAGGTATCGGCTCAAATTGGTGAAACCGAAAAAAATGTGTCCAATACAAAGTCAAATGATGCAAAAGTCGATCGGAGTACTCTGAAGGAAAACTTAAGAATACGACATGCCAGAGGCAAGACGGTAGATAAATCGATCAGTTATGACAATATCACTGACGACGATGACTTATATGTGGCTGATGATGTTGTTTTGGTTAAACGTTACGTTAACCGTGGTGTGGCGATATATTATTGGATGAAGGAAGCCTATGACCCAAACAAGCATACCTTGATTGAAAAGGGCAGTGGAAAATATGTTAAATCAGTCCAGGATTCAGACCAGGATATAAAGCGACAGCTGACAACTAATAAAACCAGTCAAGAATCACAAAAGCCCAGTCAAAAAATATTTGACTTTGTTGCTGTGACTGATAATCAGGATGTCCAAGACCAGTTGCGTCGAGATTTTATTCGAAACAAGGCGGTTAATAGCACCCTGCGGGCATCTCAGCTCAAATCAGAAGATATATTATATGTTTCTGAGCACACTGTATTGGTTGAAAGACCTTTGGGTAACAGCCGCAGTGCTTATTTCTGGTTGAAAGGTGAAACAGACACCGAACAAACCATGAAACAAATGGGGCCACAGAAATTTGTGATTCAATAATTTGGTTTTACGCTATACCCATATTCAACTGATTCGACTGGCTGGGCTGATTATCTGGCTCAGCCTGTCGATTCCGCTGATTTTACATTATGAGACCCTAACGCAGCCTTTTGTGGTTTATGGTTTAGCGCATATTAGTTTTGGCCTGGTTTTTTGGTTGGCCACGTTAAACTTTAAAAACAGCCGTTATAACACCAGTGGTTGGCTGGCTGTGGTGTTAATGGTCCTTTTTGTTTTGGTAATTAATTACATTACAGACAGTGCCACCGGGATTTTCTATGCCTTAATTATATCAGTATTACTACCCTGGCTTTTTCCGGTGGGCTTGAGCCTCTTTGTGTTGGCCACGTATAACTTATTAATTGGTATTCAATTCGGCTATATCGGCGCAGAACTCAATAATCCGACCTTTCAATATGTTCTGTTTTTTGTGTATTTGGGTGTTTCGGTATTTTCTTTTATTATTTCATTAACCGCCTTTAAACAGCAGCATGACAAAGAGCAGCTGCGATTATTAAACACTGAACTTAAAGCCACTCAAGTGCTCTTGGCTGACAGTTCTCGTATTAATGAACGCTTGCGTATTTCACGGGAATTACATGATTTAGTGGGTCATCATCTCACTGCGTTGACTTTAAATTTGGAGGCTGCCAGTCATCTCACAGAAGGCAAGCCGCAAAACTACGTCAAAAAATCGCAATCGATTGCACGCTTATTATTGGCTGATGTACGTGAAGTGGTGGGGCAGTTTAGACAAAGTGGTACTTTGAACTTGGGGCAGGCCATTGATGAGTTGCTGACTGATTTACCGGGGTTAAAAGTGCAAAAAGAGATTCCGGATGAGTTATTGGTGGAAGATCCGCGATTAGCACAAACCATTTTACGCTGCACCCAGGAACTCATTACCAATACCTTAAAACATGCCAAAGCGAATCATTTATGGGTTAAGCTGTCTTCTTCAGATGAATATTTAATCCTGAGTGTCCGTGATGATGGCCTGGGATTGGGTGATAAACAATTTGGCAATGGTTTAAAGGGCATACAGGAACGGGTCGCGATTATGAATGGCCGGTTTGAAATAAATAATCAAAAAGGTGCCCACGTGCAATTAACCTTTCCGATATAAACGGGAGAGATAAAATGATAAAAGTATTACTGGTCGATGACCAAAATTTAGTGCGACAAGGCGTTCAGGCCTTATTGGATTTATCCAATGAAATTGAAGTCATTGGTGAAGCGAAATCAGGGCAGGAAGCGGTTAAGATGATTCCTCAGATTAAACCGGATGTGGTGCTATTAGATATGCGTATGCCGGGTATGTCAGGCTTGGATGTTTTGCATGAATTGTCACAAGCCAATCAATTACCACCGACCATTATTCTAACCACCTTTGATGATGAAGAGCTGATATTGGCCGGTGTCAAAGCCGGTGCCAAAGGCTATTTACTCAAAGATGTGCCCTTAGAAGAACTGGTGGAAGGCATTAAACAGGTGGCCGCCGGAAAAACCATCGTTCGACCGCAAATTACAGAGAAAATACTGGACAGTGTTGAAGGCCTTAAAAATGAATTTATGAGCCTTGAGCGCCCCGACCCATTAACCAACCGAGAAACCGAAATATTGCGTTTAATGGCCGGTGGTTACAGTAATAAAGAGATTGCCAACTCAATTTTTGTGGCCGAAGGCACGGTTAAAAACCATGTGTCTAATATTTTATCTAAACTGGGTGTACGAGATCGCACCCGCGCGGTATTAAAAGCCTTAGAACTTGGGTTGATTTAGTTAATTGTATGAACAACGAATTTGAATTACGCACTGCAACGTCACAGGATTGGGTTAAGGTGGCTTTGTCTGATTTTGATGCTTTTTTAAAAGACCACGCCGCCTGTGAGCGTAAAGCCGCAGCTTTGGCCATGTCCATGGTACAACATTACCCGGATAAACCGGATTTAATTCGCGGTATGATTGATTTGGCCATGGAAGAAATGGCGCATTTTAGGGAAGTCATTAAAATCATGCTGGCCAAGGGTTTGCAGCAAGAGAACGATGAAAAAGACCCGTATATTAAAGCCTTATTGAAACTGATGGGAAAAGGCAAAAAAGCCTACCTGTTAGATCGACTGTTAATCTTTAGTATTGTTGAAAAACGCGGCCATGAGCGATTTCATTTAATTGGTGAGGCGCTTGAGGATGCCAAACTCAAAGATTTTTATCAGCGGTTGGCCAGAGCCGAATACCGCCACTACACATTATTTATGGATCTGGCTTTGCAGTATTTCGATGAAAATGTGGTTTTTAAGCGTTTAGATGAGTTATTGGATGCCGAAGCTGAGATTGTCAATAACCTGCCACTCAGAGCCGCTGTCCATTAACAGTGTCCGGCACTTCAATACTTAAATCCTATCTATTAAATTACGGTCATCATTGCCAATTACCGACAGAATATTATCAAGCCTGGCAGCATGTATTAATTGTCCCGATATGTGGCGAAGATTCTGATTGTTTTCAGCAGTTGACACGCTTGATTCAAAGCGATCATTATTTGATTATTGCTTGTGTTAATCGGCCGAAAAATCATCCCAAAACCAGCCAATGGCAACAGGAAAATAAACGGCTTATTAATGACCTGTGCCAACAAGCTCAATCAGTGAATCAACTGACTAATGGCCACTTTTTATCGTTTCAGTGTTTTGATATCTGGCTACTTGATTATAATGAGCAGCCATTTGAAAGTAATCACGGTGTGGGTTTAGCCCGCAAAATTGCCGCTGACTCAGCACTTCAACTGATTGACAAACAAGTTATTAAAAGCGTTTGGATACACAGTACTGATGCCGATGTGAATCTGCCAACTGATTATTTTAAGGTCGCGAGGAATATCAACTATACGGCTTATAGTTTGGCTTTTCAACACCAGGGCCATGATCCCGAACTCAACCACTGGCAGGCATTGTATGATTTTAAATTAAGGTATTATCAGCAAGCCATGCGCTATATCGGCACACCTTATGATTACATTCCGCTGGGCAGTTGTTTAATTATTCAAGCGCAAGCCTATGCTCATGTTCGTGGATTTCCTAAACGCAGTGGTGGTGAGGATTTTTATCTTCTGAACAAACTGGCCAAAATAGGCCCAATTGCTCAACCAAATAATCCGGTGATTCACATTAAAAGCAGATTGTCACAAAGGGTTCCGTTTGGCACGGGACCGGCCTTACTGAAAATGAAATATTCAACTGGATCAGTCCGTTTTTACCATCCTCAGATATTTGACGATATAAAAAACTGGTATAAGCAACTATGTGATTATTTTGAAAAAAGAGTTTTGCCCGATAACACCATCATCAATAAGTTTTGGTACATTGAATCACTTATACATAAAACAATGCAACAAACCAAAACAGCTAACCGCTGGCAGCAGTTTGTCATCGAATGGTTTGATGCGTTTAAGATTTTGAAAACAGTGCATGCCCTGGAAACAAAATGGCCAAGACAATCATTGGATGAATTATGTGAATTAGATTTGTTTAGGAAAATTAACAAGCAACTAAAATCACCACCAAATTCATAAATTTATAACTTAAATTATGCCTGCTAAAAGCAATAATAGAAGCGATTCATCAATCGCTGTTCCATTTATTATTGAAAACAGGTAAAATCAGCGGCCTTGCGGTGAGGTGTCCGAGTGGTTGAAGGAGCACGCCTGGAAAGCGTGTATACGTTCATAGCGTATCGAGGGTTCGAATCCCTCTCTCACCGCCACTTCCTTAACCTCACTTATTCACTAACCTTTAGCTATTCTCTGCCCCTCTTGTGTACGACTGCTACCCATAATTTCTGAGGCTTCGATAACCACCATAATGGCATTGGGGTCGATGGTGTTTACAAGGTTTCTTAGTTGCGGGATGCGGCGGGCGTGGACCACCACGAACAGCACATGCTTGTTGTGGTTCTGATTAAATCCCGTGCCGGGAATCAGGGTGCCGTCACGGTGTAACTGTTGCTGAATGGTTTGACTGATTTCCTGGTAGTGGTCTGAGACGATATGGACAATTTTTTCACTAACGCCACCGGTCAGTAGTTTGTCGATGACTTGTGCAGTGACATAAATACTGATCATACTCCACAATACCTGCTCCATATCACGAAAAATAAAGCCGACGGTAATCAGGATAATCATGTCCATAAACAGCACTGTTTGAGCCGGTCTGATGCGGGTGTATTTTGCCAGGATACGGGCGACAATTGAGGTGCCGCCGGCGGAGGCCTGGGCTTTGAGTACCAGGGCGATGCCGATACCGGCTAAAATTCCGCCGTAAAGTGTTGATAACAATAAACTGTGTAATTCAGGAAACGGTACATAAGCGGCCATCACGTCCACTAAAACAGCCGTGATAATCATGGTAATAATGCTGCGTATGGTGAAGCCCAAATCGACAAAATGAAAGCCGGCTATAAGCAAGGGAATATTCACCAGTAACATGGCCACACCCATAGATATATCACTGAGGAAATAAATAATCATGGCCATACCGGGGGTGCCGCCGGTTAAAATTTCAGCGGGCACCAAAAACAGGGAAATGGCAGCGGCCATCAGGGCTGAGCCAAGCACAATTTTAAGCAGATGCTGACTTTCTTCAATCCAGTTAATGCGTTTGCTTGTCATGGGGCTGATTTTATTCGTCTTCTGGTTTTTTCCATAAACGCATCAGACCTTGTTGCGCGGTGGAAGCGACCAGGTGACCTTTTATGTCAAATACATGACCGGTGGCAAAACCGCGCGCCTCCGAGGCGCTAGGACTGTCACAATCGTATAATAGCCAATCATCAATCTTAAGTGGCCGATGAAACCACATGGCATGATCCAGACTGGCAAACTGAAGCTTCGGGTCTAAATAGGAAATGCCATGGGGCAGGGTGGCGGTTGATACCAGGTGATAATCTGAAACAAAGGTTAATAAAGTCCGGTGTAACACTTGGTCATCAGGCAGTGGGGACCGGGCTCGAAACCAGATGCGTTTTATGGGTTCTTTAGCGGTTTCATCAAAAGGATCGACATCGTTGACAAAGCGAAACTCAAACGGTCCCTGGGTGGTTAGGGTACGGCGCATGCGCGGCGAAAGCTGTCGAATTTTATCAATCGGGATCAGGGTTTTTTCAGTGAGTGAATCAGGATCTGGTACATCCGGCATTTTGGCTTGATGGTCAAATCCGGTTTCAAACTTTTGAAATGAACAAGACATGATAAGAATGGCTTTGCCGTTTTGAATCGCTGACACCCGGCGGTTACTGAATGAGCGGCCATCGCGCACGCGTTCGACTTCAAAAATAACCGGTTTATTACAGTCACCTTCACGAAGAAAATAGGCGTGCAGGGAATGGACATCATGGTTTTGAGTGGTCAGATAGGCGGCTTTTAAGGATTGTGCCAACACCTGACCGCCAAAAATACGCCCGGTGCCAATGTCCAGCGATTGACCGCGAAAGAGGTTAAGCTCTAAAGTTTCCAGATCAAAGAAATGGAGTAATTGTTTAATGTCATTTTTTTGGTTTGTCATTTCTTCTTTTGCCATAATTTTGTGCATGGCTGCCAATATTAATCAGATGGGTATTTTGCATGACAGTTTGCCAGGGAAACAATGGACCTGGATCAATTTTTCGTGACACTGAAACGGCCTGATTGTTTTCAGCCGGAACCATGCGTTGATCCAGGTCGTCATGACCCACGATGTGTTTTAAATTGGGCAGTCGATTGGTTAAATGTTTAATCAGTTTTATCAAAGCACTAATTTGTTTGTCCGGATAGGATTCAGTAAGATTTTGATGGTCACTGTGGTACCAGTTCGGATATCGACCTGTATTAACCAGCTCAATACCGATACTGTTCTGGTTATGACCCTGAACATGATGTGCCACCCGTTCTAAACTAACCCATTGTTCAATGTGACCGTCACGATCAATATAAAAATGACCGCTGTTTCCGGTGCCACTGTCATATAGAACTTTTTCACCAAACTCACGGGCATGGTTTAAATCAGGTAATTCTGTACAATGAATAACGATCAGATTAATGTCGGCCAGTGAGCGTTTTGACAGAAGCGGATTATAAGCCAGTTTTCGTTGCAGGATATTCACACGATACTTGCATAAAAGTGATAATTTTAGCAAAATTAATTATGCAGTGCTTGGCTGTCGTAAAAAAATGTTATAGCATTTGCAATAGCTTTAAAAAACCATTAGAATTCGCCGGCTATGGCTCAGTCACTACCAGAAACCATCGATTTAAATGCAGCGGTTAGAAACCGCTGGCAATTAACAGGTCAAATTAAATTATCCGATCTGCAGAGAATGCCGCATGAATTGCTGCACAGTGAAGATACATTGATTGATTATGACATTCAGTTTCAGACTTCGCAGGCAGTTTTGGGTGAAGCAGTTATTAAGGTTAAAGGTGACCTGGAATTAATCTGTCAACGCAGTTTAGAACCTTTCACCTACACCATTGAAAAAGAGAGTACAGTGGGTTTTATCAGTGAAGTGGAAGATGAAGCCAAATTGCCACCGGATGTGTTAGCCACATGGGTTGAAGACATGTTGGTTGATCCCAAAGCGCTGGTGGAAGATGAAATATTATTATTGATTCCGGACTATCCTAACAAGGCCGGAGCAGAATTAGACAGTAAATACCTCAGCGATGATTCTGAGGAGCCGGAAAGTGAGGATGACAATCCTTTTTCCGTGTTAAAAGATTTAAAGTAATTTTGGAGAACCTAAAATGGCAGTACAAAAAAGTCGAAAAACGCCTTCTAAACGCGGTATGCGACGCGCTCATGATAAATTAAAAACACGCACTTTATCTGTGGAACCTGAAACCGGTGAAACACACTTACGTCACCATGTCAGCCCGGAAGGTTTTTACCGCGGTAAAGAAGTGATTCAATTTGAGCCGGTTATCGAAGAGTAAATGGCCGAATGCCTGTGTTTGAATGGGTCGTGAATAACGACATTGCGCAGGTGAATATATTAACGCAAAGGGTGAATCAATGATTTGCCCTTTGTGCTTTCTGGCAGTTAAAAAATGGTGTGTATAGCAGTTGATCTGATGGGTGGTGATGCGCCGGTAAAAGCGCGTTATGAAGCCGTGTTCAAATTCGCCAAAAAAAATCCGATGATTGATGTGCTGGTTTATGTGGCTGCACCCTTTGCGCAACAGCTCAAAGAACAGGCGCATCGTTTACCCGATAACTGGGTCACAGAGGTTTGTGCTTCACAGATTATGATGTCAGAAAGTCCCTTGGCCGCCTTGCGAAATAAACAGGACAGCAGTTTATCGTTAAGTGTCAAAGCGCTACAGGAACAACGTGCCGATGCGATTCTCTCCGCCGGAAATACCGGCGCCCTGGTGGCCTTTTCCAAGCACTGGTTAAAGCCAATCAGTCCCATTGAAAGACCGGCGCTGGCCACGGTGTTGCCGGGTAAACCCAAACCCACACTGTTATTGGATGTGGGCGCGAGTTTAGAATATCGGGCCGAAGACTTTCTCAATTTGGCAGAATTAGGTGCTCAAATGGCGCCGCGCTTAATAACGGGATTAGATAATCCGGAGGTGGCCTTACTGAATGTCGGTACTGAACATATAAAAGGCCACGATACCATTCAGCAGGCTGATAGACTGCTTCAGCAATCTGCCATAAACTACACCGGATTTTGCGAAGGCAGCGATTTATTTAATGGCAAATATGACGTTATCTGCTGTGATGGTTTTGTTGGCAACATCACCTTAAAAGCCTGCGAAGGCTTGATTAAAAATTTACAGTCTAATAACCCCCGTTTAAATTGGCGTCGTTGGATTCCGGGTTTTAAAGCTGTTAATTTAAACCCGTCTCAATATAATGGGGCATTATTACTTGGACTGGACGGCTTAGTGGTCAAGTCACATGGGCATTCTGACAGTGAAGCTTATTATCATGCCTTACAAAGAACCGCTGATTATGTAAGTACATTTAAACCTAAAAACAAATAGAGACCCTACATGAGAACTTACGCAAGAATCACTTCAACCGGCAGTGCATTACCGGATAAAATTTTGACCAATGCCGATTTAGAAAAAATGGTGGATACGGATGATCAGTGGATTCAGGATCGCACAGGCATTAAACAACGGCACGTGGCCGTCGAAGGAGAAACCACCTCAACGCTGGCCATAAAAGCAGCCAAACAAGCCCTGCAACGCGCTGATATGTCAGCCCAGGAGCTGGACTTAATCGTGGTCGGCACCACGACGCCTGATCTGGTTTTTCCCAGTACCGCATGTTTAATACAAAAAGCCCTGGGTTGCCCCGGTATAACGGCATTTGATGTGAATGCAGCATGTAGTGGTTCCATTTATGCCTTGGGTGTAGCTGATAAGTTTATTCAGTCGGGCCAGCATAAAAAGGTGCTGGTGATTGGCGCCGAAACCCTGACGCGGATGGTGGATTGGACCGATCGCTCGACTTGTGTATTGTTTGGTGACGGTGCCAGCGCGATGATAGTTGAGCCCTCCGAAGAAGCGGGTATTTTGTCCACGCATCTACATGCCGATGGTTCTCATGATGATTTATTGAATGCCACTGTCGGCGTCTCAAGCGGTCTTAAAAATGAACCCAATGGTGGTTTAAAAATCCGCATGAAAGGCAACGAAGTCTTTAAAACAGCGGTTTTGACCTTAGGCAGAATTGTCACGGAGACGTTAAAAGCCAATAATATGAAAAAAAGCGATGTTGATTGGCTAATTCCGCATCAGGCCAATTTACGGATTATCGCCGCCACCGCTAAAAAGCTGAATATGGACATGGATCAGGTCATTGTTACCGTGGATAAACATGGTAATACTTCGGCGGCTTCAGTGGGATTGGCGCTGGATGAAGCCGTGACTTCAGGTAAAATCAAACGGGGTGAAATTTTATTGCTGGAAGCCTTTGGTGGTGGATTTACCTGGGGTTCAGCGTTAATTAAATATTAGGAGTTAGTATGCAATTAGATCAACAAGTGGCCTTGGTGACCGGTGCCAGTCGCGGTATCGGCAAAACAATCGCCGAAACACTGGCCAAAGCCGGTGCCACAGTTATTGGTACCGCCACCAGCGAATCCGGGGCGCAAGCCATCACTGATTATTTATCAGAATATGGTGGTCAGGGACGCCTATTAGATGTTACCAGTGATGACAGTGTCCAGCAGTTGGTCGCTGATTTAAAAGATTCAGTGGGTTTGCCTCAGATTCTGGTGAATAACGCTGGAATCACAGAAGATAAATTATTGATGCGTATGTCAATCACCGATTGGCAAAAAGTTCTGGACACCAACTTATCGGCCATTTATCGCATGAGCAAGGCCTTTATTCGCGGTATGATGAAAGCCCGCAGTGGCCGTATTATTAATATAGGCTCCGTGATTGGTTCCATGGGCAATGCCGGGCAAAGCAATTACGCCGCCGCCAAGGCCGGTTTGTTAGGTTTTTCCAAAGCGCTGGCACAGGAAGTGGGTGGTCGAGGCATTACAGTCAATGTGGTGGCGCCGGGTTATATTCAGACAGACATGACGGCTGATTTGCCTGAGGATCAAAAAAATTTGCTACTGGAAAAAATTCCGTTACAACAATTGGGTGAAACTGAAGACATTGCTCAGGCAGTGTTGTTTTTAGCGGCCAGATCAGGTCGTTACATCACCGGCGAAACCTTGCATGTGAATGGTGGTATGTATATGAGCTGAGCAGGTTGAAATCAATCGCAAAGTTCTAAACAGACGTTTGATATAAATGTGCTTTTTTTGGATAACTGGTGGCATTTATTGGTGGAAAAATCGTTAAAGCTTGCATACAATAGACTTTTTGACACAGGTAATGAACACATGAGTGACATTGAAAACAAAGTAAAAGAAATTGTTGTTGAACAATTAGATCTGGATGTCAGTGCATCAGAATTAAATAACAGTGCTTCGTTTGTGGATGATTTGGGCGCTGATTCTTTGGACACTGTTGAGTTGGTAATGGCTTTGGAGGAAGAATTCGAATGTGAGATTCCCGAAGAGGATGCCGAGAAAATCACCACTGTTCAACAAGCCATTGATTACGTCACTGCGAACGTTTAACATTGTTTACAGATTAATTGAGTACACCAAAGCCACGTCTTACCGTGGCTTTTTTTTACCAAATTTTAAGACAAGCTGAGAACTGATATGCAAAAACGTCGCGTTGTGGTCACCGGTATGGGAATTGTTTCACCGGTGGGTAATCAATTAACAACAGCCTGGGATAATATTCTTAATGGCGTCAGTGGTATCGGGCTCATCAGCCATTTTGATACCAGTGATTTTACCGCTAAAATAGCCGGCGAAGTGAAAGACTTTGATGTCTCGAAATACCTGTCTGCCAAAGAAGCCAAGAAAATGGATCCCTTTATTCATTATGCCATGGCGTCTGGTATCGATGCCATCGAGGATGCCGGTTTAGAGGTCACTGAAGACAATGCTGAACGAATCGGCGTCTATGTGGGAGCCGGAATTGGCGGTATTTTAGGCATTCAGGAAACCACTGAGATCTGGCTGAACAGAGGGCCCAGACGGATTTCACCCTTTTTTATTCCCAGTACCATCATTAACATGGCATCCGGGAATTTAAGCATTAAATATGGACTAAAAGGCCCTAATTTAGCCATGGTGTCTGCCTGTAGTTCTGCCACCCACAGTATTGGCATGGCCTATCGCAGTATTCAGTATGGTGATGCTGATGTCATGATTTGCGGTGGTGCAGAATATGCCTCTACACCCATTGCCATTGGCGGTTTTTCACAATCCAAAGCCTTATCAACCCGTAATGAAGAACCGACAAAAGCCTCGCGGCCCTGGGATCAGGAACGTGATGGTTTTGTATTGGGTGACGGCGCAGGCGTACTGGTTCTGGAAACTTTAGAACATGCGCAAGCGCGCGGCGCTAAAATTTATGCCGAAATGGTCGGTTTTGGCATGAGTTCTGATGCCCATCATATGACCGCGCCATCACCGGGTGGTGAAGGTGCAGCCCGTTGTATGACCAATGCCATTAATGATTCAGGTTTAGACAAAACAGATTTTGATTACATCAATGCCCATGGCACCTCAACACCGCAGGGCGATGTCGGTGAAAGTGATGCGGTGAAAGTGGCTTTTGGTGACCATGCCTATAAACTGGCGGTGAGCTCCACCAAATCCATGACCGGCCATTTATTAGGTGCAGCCGGCGGTATTGAAGCCATATTTTGTGTGCTGGCCATACGTGACCAAATGCTGCCCCCAACGATTAATTTAGATAACCCGGATCCGGCCTGTGATTTGGATTATGTGGCCAATCAGTCTAAATCTGCCGATATTCATGCCGTGATGTCTAACTCTTTTGGTTTTGGTGGTACCAACGGTTCCGTGGTGTTCAAAAAGTTCACTGATAATGAATGACTAAATCGCCTACACCGGTGATCAAAACCCTTGATTATCAACCGTCATTTATTAAGCTGGCCGCTGCCAATAAAGATTATTTCCCGGGCTTATTAGAAAGCCAGTCCGGTGTAGGGGATAACGCCCGCTTTGATATTTTATTTGCCGCACCGCAGCAAACCGTAGTGGCCACTGATTGTCCGAATTTGCTTCAATTGCTTGAAACAATTGACCAAAAACCCGCACAATCGACAACTTCGCAGTTACCTTTTGAATACGGCTGGTTGCTTTACTTGTCTTATGAAGCGGTGAGCTGTTGGCAGGAGAAATTAATGGTGCCCACTGAGCAACAGGTACTGGCGAGCGCCATTCGATGTTCCGGTTCGGTGATTTTTGATCATGTTTCTCAGACCACCTATATATGCGGAGAATCACAGGCGGTGGTCGATGATATTCAGCAACATATTATTGCATCGAAAAATCAGACGATAAAGCACAGTCCCTTTCATTTTAAACAGGTGGAATCGGCTCAGGTTTTTCAGCGGGGCATTGAGACCTGCCAGAAATACATTCGGCGGGGAGATATTTACCAGGCCAATTTATCGCGGCGCTGGGACTATTCCAGCGAAGATAAGACCCCGTGTGCTGCCGGTTTGTTTGCGTGCTTAAAGCAGGCCAATCCGGCTCCATTTGCGGCCTTGTTTCAATGTCAGGACTGGGCCATTATCAGTTCATCGCCGGAACGGCTGTTTAATATTATCGCAGGTCAGGTCAGTACCCGACCGATTGCCGGCACCCATCCACGTGGGCACGATTGGCAAGAAGATGCCTTACAAATTAAACGCCTTGTTTCGGATGAAAAAGAACAGGCTGAACACATTATGTTGGTTGATTTAGAACGCAATGACATCGGTCAGGTGAGTGTTCCGGGCAGCGTCGAAGTGAATGAACTGATGGTGGTGGAAACCTATCCGCATGTGCATCACATTGTGTCGAATATTCAGGGCCGACTGCGCGATGAAGTCATGTTTTCTGATGTTATTAAGGCTTTATTCCCGGGCGGCACCATCTCAGGCTGCCCGAAAATTCGCTGTATGCAAATTATTGAAGAAATCGAACAGCGCCCGCGTGGTGCTTATACCGGCAGCATCGGCTATATTAACCATGATGGTCAGGCTGATTTTAATATCCTAATACGCACCTTAAGCTTACACGGCTCATCGCTGCATTTTAATGCCGGTGCCGGTATCGTCCACGATTCAAACCCGATTAAAGAAACCGAAGAAACCGAACACAAGGCCCAAGGTTTAATTCGGGCCTTAAGCACATGATAATCGCCGCTTCATTTGATACAAATGACATCACAATGTGGGAAAACCGCGGTTTAATGTATGGTGATGGGGTGTTTGAAACCATGCGTTGTTTAAATCATGATTTGCCCTTATGGCCGTACCATCACCAGCGTTTAGAACAGTCCCTGGCTTATTTACAAATGGATTTGCCGGACTTTAAAATCGTGAAGAAAGCCATTAAAAAACAATCATCCGAAGAGCAAGGAGTGCTTCGCTTAACTGTATTTAGACAACAGCAAGGCCGGGGCTATCAGCCACACAGTCGGCAATGTCACTGGTTGTTAAGCGAATACCCTTACCAAGCCCAGAATCGACCACAAACCCTGGCGTTAGCCAATCAACGATTATCCCCTCAGCCTTTGTTAAAAAATTTAAAACATTTAAACCGCTTACCACAAGTCTTGATTGCCGGTGAACTGGCTGATCAGAATGTCGATGATTTATTGGTGCTCAATTTGCATAATCATGTGATCGAAACCACCTGTCAGAATTTGCTTGTCATAAAAGATGAGCGTGTATTCACACCTGACTTACAGGATTGTGGCGTTGAAGGGGTGGCATTAACCTGGCTCAAAGGACAAATGCAGATAAAAACGAAGCGGATGATGTTTTCTGATATCGAACAGGCCGATGCCGTGATGACAGCCAATGCCGTGCATGGATTCAGAACGGTTGTGTCCATAAAAACGCTGGGGACATTCCAGACTAATCACCCAATCTGCGATAGAATAAGCAGTCTTTGGCAGCAACTGTTTAAATCAGCATGAAATCCATATTCCTGAAAACACTGTTTGCTTTGGTGGTGGCCATTTTATTGCTCTCGGTTGTGGTTTATTACCGCTATGAGCAATTTCTAAATACGCCGGTGTTTTCGGCAGATGAAACACGACTGGATATCCAGCCCGGTAGTTATTACGGTCAGCTTGTGGATCAAATTAAGCGCAAAAATGGCCGTGGTGAAACCTGGCAATGGCAATTTCTGGGGCGT
Source organism: uncultured Marinicella sp. (assembly GCA_947502925.1). Classification (GTDB taxonomy): domain Bacteria; phylum Pseudomonadota; class Gammaproteobacteria; order Xanthomonadales; family Marinicellaceae; genus Marinicella. Next base: position 242,567 of record CANNBS010000003.1, read on the forward strand.
TGGCATGGTTATCAGCACCAAATTAAAAGTGGTGAATATTTATTGACGGCTGAAGACACCCCCCGCAGTTTACTGGATGCCATTGCAGCTAATCGGGTTATTAGTTATTCGTGGACCATGGTTGAAGGCCAGACCTGGCAGCAAGTTCAGCAACAACTGGCACAGTTAGATGCACTGAAACGAGAATTAAGCGACAAGTCAGAAGCAGAAATAATTGCGCTGTTAGGCATCGAAGCGCCATCCATGGAAGGCCAATTATTGCCGGAGACCTATCAATATACCCGGGCAGATACGGATTTGATGTTATTACAAAGGGCGCATAGGGATTTACAAGCGGTGCTACAACAAGCCTGGGATCAGCGAGACGCGGGATTAGCCTTAAAAAACCCTTATGAATTACTGATTTTGGCCTCCATCATCGAAAAAGAAACGGCCATCGCCTCAGAGCGAAACATCATTTCGGGTGTGTTTAACCGGCGTCTGCAGAAAAACATGCGATTACAAACAGATCCGACGGTTATTTATGGTGTTGGCCATGATTATGCAGGCGACATCACGTATCAGCATTTACGTACAGATACACCGTATAACACCTACACACGGCATGGGTTGCCGCCAACGCCGATTGCCATGGCCGGTGCGGAATCAATTTATGCCGCCGGTCAGCCTAATGACGGTGGCGAATTGTATTTTGTCGCCAGTGGTGACGGTGGACATGTGTTCAGTGAAACTTATCAACAGCATCAACAAGCTGTGAAAAATTATTTAAAAAAACAACATGAGCAATAAAGCCCGTTTTATTACCCTGGAAGGCTCTGAGGGTGCCGGTAAAACCACCGCCCTCAATACTGTCAAAAATCAATTAGAACAATGGCAAGTGCCTTATATTGTGACCCGAGAACCCGGTGGTGAGGAAACGGCCGAATTGATACGCGATATTCTATTACAATCTAAACACCTGGAACCGATAACTGAATTACTGTTGATGTTTGCAGCACGTCATGAGCATGTCAAAAAAGTTATTGAGCCCGGGTTGAAGCAGGGTACCTGGGTTATTTCAGACCGCTTTGTGGACGCCAGCTTTGCTTATCAGGGTTTTGGTCGTGGGCTTGATTTGGATTTTATTCAGCATTTAGAACAGTTAACCGTGGACAAAAATCAACCGGATTTGACTTTGTGGTTGGATGTGGCGCCGGAAGTCGGTTTAAAAAGGGCTTCGATGCGTTCTGAAAAAGACCGCATCGAACAGGAAAACCATGATTTTTTTAAACGCATTCGTGATGGGTACCGCCATCGCCAGGCGCAATATCCCCAGCGCATTAAAACCATTGATGCCAACCGCTCTGTTCAGGCTGTGCAAGAACAAATAAGCAGCCTCATGCAATCCTATGATCATTGGGTGAACCCATGATTTATCCCTGGTTAAAACCGACTTTAGATCAATGGAACCAGCAGCTGGCTGCCAACAGAAAACCCCAGGCGATGATTATCGAGGGCAACCAGGGCATTGGAAAATCAGCCTTGACCCAAGCCATTGTCGCCGGCTTGTTGTGTCGCAAACCAACGCCTGAACCCTGTGGTCAATGTCAGAGTTGTCGTATTTTTGGTTCAGGCCACCATCCGGATTTAATGTCTGTTGAGACAGATAAAAACCTCATCAAAGTCGCTTCCATTCGCGCATTGGTGCAGTTTTTTACCGCCACCGCTCATAGCGCACCGCATAAGGTGGCGGTGATTGATCACGCTGATCACATGAACACAGCGGCCGCCAATGCCTTGTTAAAGGTATTGGAAGAACCGCCTGAGGGTAGTTTGTTAATTTTACAAACAGACCGCATGCATCATTTGTTACCAACCATTCGCTCACGTTGCGTGCACTTAAAATTGCACTGCAATAAAGATCAATATCCGGTCATTAAGCAATGGTTACAACAGCAGCACCCAAATCTCAGTGCAGAGCAACTGGATCGTTTATGGACATTGAGTCCGGGTTTGCCGCTACAAGTAAACGCCATGATTGAAGAAGATGTGGCCTCACAACTGGAAGATCATTTAAGTCAGTTTCTTGACTATTTCACGGGTCAACAATCGCTGGTGATTGTTTCCCAGTATCTGGATAAACATGTAACGCATCATCACTGGCCGTTACTTCAGGCGATTTTATTACACTGGCTTAAAGTTAGCCATGGCGACGATCCAGACCAATTAAACTGGGCTCATCCATTGCGTCAATGGTTATATCAACGACCACAGCCCGATGCTTTGGTGTTAAAATTGTGCCAATTAATCAATACAATTATGGTAAACTTAAATAACCAAATAAAGACCCGGTTAATGATTGAATCTATGATGGTACAAATTAAACAAACCGGTACGAAGTAAAAGTTTCTAAACACACAGGGGTTAGCAATTATGGCATTTTCAGCCGGAATGGCCAAAAAAGGCATATTGTCACTTAACATCCAGGGTGCGGCTCAGTTACACCAGCATTACATGCCTTATATTGAAAACGGTGGTTTGTTTGTCAAAACCAACAAAAACTACCAAATGGGTGACGAGGTTTTTTTGATTTTAACGCTGGATGACGATGAGCGCATGCCGGTGACCGGTAAAGTGGTTTGGATTACCCCAAAAGGGGCGCAGGGATCGCGGGTTCAGGGCATCGGTGTACAGTTTAACGATAACAGTGATATGGATAACATCAAAACTAAAATTCACAGCATATTGGCGCCTTACAATGGCGAAGATATTGCCACATTAACTTTGTGATGTCTTATGCGTGATCTGTTAAATGGTCATGAACTGTCTCATCTTGAAGAAGAAATTCGGCAATCTGAACAGGTTTTATACGTTCAAAAAAATAACATTGAAGGACTTCATAACAGCCTCAAGGCGATTACATTAAAAACCGGCTGGGCGCTGTATGTCTGGGACAGCGACCGAGGTCTCATCAATATAAAAAGTTCTGAACCGCCTCCACCACGTACCGATGTGTTTAAAGATGCTGTGAAATTTGCTCTGGCGCGAAAACATTTTTCGGTGTTTGTGTTCCCGGTTATTGATAAGGACAGTTGGCTACAATGCAAAATGTACTTTAATAAAAACACACCGGAGTCAACTCAGCCTGTGAAATTCCTGTTTATTCTGCCCCGTGAAGAAAGCCATTCCTTTTTTACGGAAAAAGCCCATAAGGTGTCTTTTAACACCGGTCTCGATGGTAATTTTGTTTTGCGGGATGGTCGTTGGGTGAGTGCCGATGAAATTAGATGATCAAAGCGTCGTCATTGCCTGTTCCAGTAAAGCGGATCGTTTAAAATTTTTTAATTTTTTCGATGATTTAAATGTCGAAAAAATATTGACCGCGAGTCATTTAGAACAAATGAATGAGTTGTTGGCTGACGATGGGGTTGCTGTTGGGTTGCTGGCTGTTGAAGTGTCAGGAGAATGGATTAAAAGCATGCAACAATTGGCACAGTTGCGCCAAAATTTTCCCGATTTAAAAATCATTGGCCTGGTGGCAAATGATATTCGGTTTAATTATTCAGAATATCAGGACATTAAAAAATGGGTGGCTCATCTGGTGTATTCGCCGCTGAGTCACAATCAACTGGTTGCGGTTACGGCGTTATTGGATCAGAACAAAGCAAATACAGAATTAGAAAGTTATCTTCAGGGTGCGTTCCAGGCCGGTAGTTTGTCGATGCTTTTGGCGGAGGCTAAAAGCCATAGTATTGTGCAGGTCAATGAACGTTTTTTACAGGAGTTTAATGTTTATAAGGAAAATATAATTGGCCAGCAATGGCTGAATTATTTGGCGCAGGAACAACAGAAAAAAATTGAACAATACCAGACCCGATTGAATGAAACGGGCCATTTAGAGATTCAGTCTAAGTGCAATATCGATGGCGAGTCATATCCGCTTAAACTGTGTGCCTATTATTTAACTTTTAACGGTGTACCGCATAATTTAATTGAATTCCATGACCAAAGTAACCATGTCTTTCGTCAAAAAATGCTCTATTTTCTGGATAAAATCAGGGCCATTGATTTTGTTTCCAAACGTTCAGATGAATTATTAAAACAAATGGTTATATGGGCTGATTTTGATTTTTGTTTCATGCTCAGTAAAGGCCGCAGTCGGGCTTATGATCAAATTATTTTTGATTATTCTAAAACCAACCATGCCGAACATTTTATCGAGTGTAATCATGACTTTATTTTCAGAAAACTCAAAAATGTCAGAATATTGTCTTTAAGTGAACATGCCAGTCAACATATCCCCGGTGATGAATTTGTCACCATGAATGATGTTGAATCGATTATGGTTTTTAATTGTCGGGTCAACAAACATCACCAGGCGATTTTGGTTTTAGGTGGCGGCCGTGCTTACACACGTTGGAATCAATTAAAATTATTGTTCAGTAAACTGGTTGAGCACTATCGAGCCACCATGGCCTTTAAACAATTAAAACATTCCCATGAGTCAGAAAGTCAATATGATGTGTTGACCAACTTGCTTAATCGCCGTTACATCATCAAATATATTGAAAAATCCATTGATAGAGCGGCTAAAAAGAAACAGTCACTGGCTGTCATATTTTTAGATTTGGACCGTTTTAAGGTTATTAATGATTCTTTAGGCCATGACATAGGTGATCAGGTGCTGGTTAATGTCGCCAATATCCTGAATGACCATGTGCAAGATTACGGGGTGGCCGCACGCTATGCGGGTGATGAATTTCTGCTGTTACTCAACAACCACGTGAGCATGGAAAACATCCGCCAGGTGTCGGATAATATTCTTAAATCGGTGGCCGAGCCGGTGACATTAGCCGATGGCAGTGAAATAAAATTAACCATATCATTAGGCATCGCGGTATATCCGGAACACGGTAAAATGGTTAATTCACTGATTAAACACGCGGATGTGGCGCTGTATGATGCCAAGTTAAATGGTAAAAATCAGTATTCCATTTACCGCACTGAATTGGATGGTGAACAGGCCAAACAAAGTGAGGAAATGGTAAAAAATTTAGAACAAGCCATTGAATCAGACCAGATTGAAGTTTATTACCAACCCAAGATTGATGCCAAATCCGAAGATATTGCCGGTTTTGAAGCCCTGGTCAGGTGGCAGCATCCTGAACTGGGTATTATCAGCCCCGGTTTATTTGTGCCATTAGCCGAACAATCGGGTTTGATTCATAAAATTGGCTTATTGGTGATTGAAAAATCAGCCCGATGTTTAAAAAAGTGGCAATCTAATTACGACTTACCTTTGACCATGTCAGTCAATTTATCGCCCATTCAGCTCAATGACAACCGCTTAATTGATCGCATTCGATATGTTATAAACCAGACGGACATTCAACCCAAAGATTTAGATTTTGAAATTACCGAAAGTGAAAAGTTTAAAAGTGTTAAAGATGCGCTGGTCATGTTTAAACGGATTGTGGATTTGGGTTGCAAATTATCCATCGATGATTTTGGTACCGGACATTCCACGCTGGATTATTTGCGCAAAATTCCGGCTAAAACTTTGAAAATTGATCAGGTATTCGTCAAGAATATCGGATTAAGCCCCGATGATGAAGCCATTTTAGATGCCACCATCGATATGGCTAAGCGGGTGGGGCATTTTATTGTGGCTGAAGGTGTAGAAACCGAAAACCAGCGGCAATATCTAAGCCATAAAGGCTGTGATTTTTTTCAGGGGTATTTGTTTAGTCGGCCATTACCGGCATCTAAAATTGAACAAATACTTGAACAGCGTGCACAAATCTTAAAAAACCATTAAAGATAATGAACTTTTTCACTGGACGACGAGTCCAACCAGGCACATGAATGAAGCAAGACAACAACACTAAAATGTCGGAAAAAACCCTCGATGCAGAATTGGTCGAACAGGCCAAGAAAGGCCACATGCCTGCCTTTGAAATGTTGGTTAACCGTTATCAGCAAAGGGTGGCCAATGTGATTGCCAAATTGGTCAAAAATCGCAGCGAGATTGAAGATGTGGCACAAGAAGTGTTTATAAAGGTTTTCCGGGCATTACCACGATTTCGTGGCGATAGTTCCTTTTACACTTGGGTTTATCGGATTGCCATTAATACCGCCAAGAATCATCTGGTTGCAAAATCACGGCGTATTCAAAACACTCAGGTGGAATACGAAGAAGCCGAATCTTTTAGTGGAAACGAAGCCCATCGGAACTTAGACACACCTGATGCGGTCTATGCCCGTGGTGAACTTGAACAAGTCATGTCTAAAGCCATCAGTCAGTTACCGGAAGACCTGAAAACGGCCATAATCCTTCGTGAAGTGGATGGTTTGAGTTACGAAGACATTGCTTCAGAAATGGACTGCCCGATTGGTACGGTGCGATCTCGCATATTCAGAGCCCGGGATGCCATCGATCAAGCATTGAGACCCTTATTAGATAAAGAGCAACACAATAAAGAACATGTCAGATCAATCTAAACAAAATATTTCCCAATTAATGGATGGTGAGTTATCCCGTGATTGCAGCCGCTTTTTACTGAAGCGCATGAATCACGATGCCGATTTTCGTGACAGCTGGAATCATTATCATTTATTACGCTCCGCTGTTCAGCAGGATGGTCAAGCACCACTGATGCTTAATTTAGGAAGTCGTGTGGTGCAGCGTTTACAGTCAGGTTCAGAGGCTGACAAACCCTCTGCCACATCGGGTCGCGGATGGCTAAAAGCCATGACCGGTTCTGCCATCGCCGCTTCTGTGGCTTTGCTGGCGGTGATATCTTTTAATCAAAATAACCTGTCATCCGCGGATATGGATTCACAGGTTCCAGAATACGCCAAAACAGCTAAACAACTGATTAATCCGCCCAATGCGTTTACCGCTCGGGTTGAACAAAAACCACGTTATACTCGATACCCGGATTTAACACCTCAGGTACAACATTATATTATGGACAAAAATACCCAAACAGTGGTGCCGATTTATTATCGGATTCAATCCGGCCAGCAATCACCGGTTCAACAAAGCATTCAAAACCAAGCCAGACATTACACGGACGAATGATCAGATGGGCCACGGTTGTGGCTAAAACGCCACAGTGGGTGGAATTGAAATTAATCCGTAAAACGCCTTGTCAGGGCTGTTCCGGACAGTGCCACCGTCCATTGTTTAAACTCTTTTCAATTCAGGATGATAATTTTCGTATTCATCAGCAGCAATCAGGCTTGCAATTAGAAAACAGCCATCTGTTGTTTGGAGACGATTCATCTGCTCGGCAGGAAGGCCAGCAAGTGGGATTACAGATTGATGATGGCGCTATGCTGTCAGGTGGCTTTCAGTTTTATGTGTTGCCTTTAATGGTGGTTATAATGGCGATGGCTGCCGGTCATTATTTCGCTGTATTGATTGAACAATCGCCTGACCTATGGGCTTTTTTAGGTATGCTGTTGGCATTTACATGGATGTTATTTCGTCATCGAATTAAGCGCCATTCATCCTCATCTACCCTGCCAAAAGTCACGATTTTATAAATAGATTGCACTTGTCTTTGCGCTATTAGTCTATATTTTTGTTATTAAATTTAATCTGTGGAGAAACGTATGAAACAACGATTATCAATATTTATGTTCTCAGGTTTTATGTTATTGGCCTCGGGATTTGTATCGGCTCAATTACCGGATTTTACTGAACTGGTGAAAGAGTCCGCACCGGCTGTGGTCAATATTCGCGCCCGTGAAAATGCTGAGCAATCAGCACCGGCGCAAAATATGCCCAATGAAGAATTATTTCGTTTTTTTGGCATACCGAATCCGGGCACGCCACCCAACAGAGATCGGGTTTCAGGTGGAACCGGTTTCATTATTTCAAAAGATGGGTATATCCTTACTAACCGTCATGTGGTGGACGGAGCCGATAAAATTACGGTGACCATGAAAGATCGCCGTGAATTAGAAGCCGAAATTATTGGCGAAGATGAAGCCAGTGATGTGGCGCTTTTAAAAGTGGATGCAGAGAACTTACCCACCTTAAAAGTGGGCTCTGTAAAAGATCTGGAGATTGGTGAATGGGTGATGGCCATTGGTTCACCGTTAAGCTTTGAAAATTCGGTGACTAAAGGCATTGTTAGCGCCAAAGGCCGACGTATCAGAGGCCAGCAGTACATCCCCTACATTCAATCAGATGTCCCCATTAATCGCGGTAATTCCGGCGGTCCGTTAATTAATATGGCCGGTGAAGTGGTGGCCATTAACACCCTGATATTTTCTAACACCGGCGGTTATATGGGTATTTCGTTTTCTATTCCCATTGATGTGGCCATTAATGTCGCTGATCAGCTGCGTGAAAATGGTGTGGTTAAACGCGGTCTATTGGGGGTTGGTATTGAAAATGTCACCCAGAAAATGGCCGATTACATGGGTATGAAAAAACCCCAGGGTGCCTTAGTGAATCAGGTGTCCGAAGACAGTGCGGCTGATAAAGCCGGTATTGAAGTCGGTGATGTGATTGTTGAATTTAATGGTCAGGATATTAGTACGGCTGATACCCTGCCGCCAATAGTTGGCATGGTTGAGCCAAATACAAAAGTAAATTTAACGGTGTTTCGTGACGGTAAAAATAAGCGTATCACCGCTCAATTAGACGCCCTGGACGAAAACGCTGTGGCCAGTACATCCGAGGAATCAAATGATCTTAAAGCGGGTATTGGATTTTCGGTGAGTAAATTATCTGATCAGGATAAAAACCGAACCGGAGAAAGCAGCGGTGTTATTGTTACGGACATCACAGACAGAGATGTGCAACGTGCGCAATTGCAAGTGGGTGATGTGATTAAAAAAGTCAATAAAAAGCCCATCGACAGTTTGTCTGATTTCAGTGATGCCATTGATGAACTGAAGGAAGGTGAGCCGTTGGTTCTGTTGGTCAAACAAGGGCCGGCAAATCGCTTTATTGTGATTGAACGCGACGCTGAATAAGTATAGAATAGCCAACAAATCCCATGAAACACATGGGATTTGTTGTTTTTGCTTTCCCACATTATTTTAAAAGACGTCATCCATGAAAAATATCCGTAATTTCTCCATTATCGCCCACATCGATCATGGTAAATCGACTTTAGCTGATCGGTTTATTCGTTTGTGTGGTGGTCTCACAGATCGAGAAATGGCGGCGCAAGTCTTAGACAGCATGGATATTGAACGCGAGCGGGGTATTACCATTAAATCGCAATCCGTGCGTTTAAAATATCAGGCAACAGATGGACAGGAATATCAATTTAACTTAATTGACACGCCTGGGCATGTGGATTTTTCCTATGAAGTCTCACGTTCTTTAGCGGCCTGTGAAGGTGCACTTTTGGTGGTGGATGCTGCTCAGGGTGTAGAAGCACAATCAGTGGCTAATTGCTATACGGCTCTGGATATGGGCTTAGAAGTGATTCCGGTGATCAATAAAATTGATTTACCGGCGGCTGACGTGGAACGGGTTAAATCAGAAATCGAAGAAGTTATTGGTATTGATGCCTCAGAAGCTTTATTGGTTTCTGCCAAAACCGGGGAGGGCATTGAAGCGGTGCTTGAAGTCATTGCCGAAAAAATTCCCGCCCCTAAAGGCGACCCGAATGCCCCTTTACAGGCGTCGATTATTGATTCCTGGTTTGATAATTATTTGGGTGTGGTTTCTTTGGTACGCATATTTAATGGCCGGTTGCAAGTCAAAGACAAAATCACAATTATGTCGCTCAAAAGCCAGCAAAGTGTGGACGGTCTGGGCACCTTTAATCCAAAAAGAACCCCTAAAGATGCCCTGGAATGTGGCGAAGTGGGTTATGTCACCGCATCCATTAAAGATGTTCATGGTGCGCCGGTAGGTGACACCATTACCACAGTTAAAAACCCTGCAGAAAAACCCCTGGCTGGTTTTATGGAATCTCAGCCACGGGTGTTTGCCGGTTTATTTCCAACCTCTGCCGATGATTATCAGGATTTAAGAGAAGCCCTGGAAAAGCTGCAGTTAAATGACGCCTCTTTGGTCTTTGAGCCTGAAACTTCTTCGGCGCTTGGTTTTGGCTTTCGTTGTGGTTTTCTGGGTATGTTGCACATGGAAGTGATACAAGAACGTATTGAGCGCGAATTTGATATTGATTTGGTGACCACTGCGCCGACGGTGGTGTATGAACTGGTTAATAAAGACGGCTCCACTGAAAAACTGGATAACCCGGCTGACCTGCCGGATATGTTTGAAGAAATCCGTGAACCCATTATCAGTGCCAATATTTTGCTGCCGCAGGATTATGTGGGTAATGTAATTACTTTGTGTATCGAAAAACGCGGCGTACAAAAAAATATTGTTTATTTGGGTAAACAAGTGCAATTAAAGTTTGATTTGCCTTTAAGTGAAGTGGTGTTAGACTTTTTTGACCGCCTCAAGTCAGTGTCTCGCGGCTATGCGTCTTTTGAGTATGAGTTTAGTCATTATGAACCGGGGCCGTTTATTCGCTTAGATGTGCTCATTAATGGCGATCGGGTGGATGCTTTATCGATTTTAACCCACCGGGAAAATGCCCAACAACGGGGTCGGGAATTAACCGAGCGTCTGAAAGAGCTGATTCCGCGTCAAATGTTCGATGTGGCGATTCAGGCAGCCATCGGCTCACAAATTATCGCCCGCACAACGGTTAAAGCCTTGCGCAAAAATGTCACCGCCAAATGTTACGGTGGCGATGCCAGCCGTAAAAAGAAATTATTGGAAAAGCAAAAAGCCGGTAAAAAGAGAATGAAACAAATTGGCCGCGTTGAGGTGCCACAAGAAGCCTTTTTAGCCGTCTTAAAAGTTGATAAATAGAGGCCAGAGGCCTCCCAAAGAGGATTATTCCCGTGAATGAAATACATTTAGATTTTGAAGCGTATTTAACGCTGGCTACCTTGTTAACCATCGTCCCCTGGTTTTACGTTAAGTTTAAATATAAAAAAACCGACAAAAGTCCCGAAGGTGTTGGTGGTCAACTATTGAGCTTTGCCTACTCGTTTTTTCCGGTGTTTTTCTTTGTATTGCTGGTACGTACATTTGTTTTTGAACCATTTCGAATTCCTTCTTCTTCAATGATGCCGACCTTGCTTACAGGTGACTTTATTGTCGTCAATAAATTTTCCTACGGCTTAAAATTACCGGTTTTACACGACACCATTATTGAGATTGGTCATCCTGAGCGGGGTGATGTCATTGTGTTTCGATATCCGCCAAATCAGAAGGATGATTACATAAAACGGGTGGTGGGTGTGCCCGGCGATGATGTCTTTTATGATGCGCGCACAAAACATGTTTATCTGAATGGACAATTGGTAGAGCAAGACACCATTGGCGTTTACGAGGGCTTTTTGGATGATTTGCAGGCCCGCAGTCGGGTCATAGAAAAATCTGAGCATTTAGGCGAGGAACCGCACAGAATGCTCACCATCAATGGCGTTATGGGGCAAAATTTTAAACACACCCGATTGATTGTTCCGGAAGGCCATTATTTTGTTATGGGTGATAACCGCGATAACTCAGCGGACAGCCGTTATTGGGGATTGGTGCCTGAGCGAAATTTGGTGGGCCGGGCTGAATTTATCTGGATGCACTGGCGAATTCCGCATTTTTGGGAAGGCTTAAAGAGAATTGGTACCAAGATAATTTGACGAGACCTCTGCATAAGTCGTGAATTAAGTAAAAATGTCTGAAATCCTGAATTTCTGCGTTAAAAAACTGAGCAATAGCCTTGCTATTACTTGCGTTTCCTGCCTTGAACTTCAGTATTTCAATCATTTTTTCAATAACCCAGACTTATGCAGAGGTCTCTTGACAAAGGCCTGTTTTTACACGGATAATTAATATAATTCGTTGACTATTTAGAGAAAAACCATGAAAACAGCTAAAAAAGCGCAGGGCATAACCTTAGTGGGTTTTATTATCATGTTGGCTTTGCTCGGGGTTGTGGCATTTGCTGCGATGCAAATTGTTCCGGTGTACCTGGACCACCATTCAGTGGTTAAAGCCATGAAAACCGCCGCTGATGAATCGGCCAATCAGTCACCAGCTGAAATTAAAACACGCATCAGTAAATTATTGTATATCAGCTATGTGGATGTGGTGAAGCCTGCAGATTTTAAAGTGGTCCGCGGTAATGGCCGGGAGCTGAAGGTTGAATACGAAGTGGAAAAGCCTTTTTTTGGAAATCTGTTTTTTACCATGAAATTCGATGAATCTGTACCACTAAAATAATTTTGAAAGTTTTAGGTCAATCGATTGCCATCAAAAATAAGGCCTTAATGCAACAGGCATTAACCCACCGCAGCAAAGGCAAAAACAACAACGAACGCCTGGAGTTCCTGGGTGATTCGGCACTTTCTTTAGTGGTTTCTCAATATCTTTATGATCGCTTTCCGCAGTTAACTGAAGGCGATATGTCGCGTTTGCGGGCGCAATTAGTGAAAGGTAAAACACTGGCCGAAATTGCCAGGTACTATGACCTGGGTAGTCAGATTAAACTGGGACCCGGTGAAATCAAATCCGGCGGTGTTAATAAAAGTTCGGTATTGGCTGATGCGGTGGAAGCGGTTTATGGAGCGGTATTACTGGATCAGGGCTATCAAGTCACCAACCAGTTTATTTTAACGGTGATGCATCCATGGTTAACCCGTATCAATCCCGATGACATCGGTAAAGATGCCAAAACCGGATTACAGGAGCACCTGCAAAAGCATGGATTACAGTTACCGGTTTATGACACCATAGCCGTTGAAGACGCTGATAACGAGCCAACGTTTAAGGTTATATGCAAAATCAATGAAATACATAAGCAAACAAAAGCCGCCGGTAAAAGCCGTAAAAAAGCTGAACAAATGGCGGCGGCTAAAATGTTGGAACTGTTAAACAATGAATGATAAAAAAGCGTTTAAAGCCGGTTATGTGGCGGTGATTGGCCGGCCTAACGTCGGGAAATCCACCCTGATTAATCAGGTTCTGGAACAAAAGCTCAGTATTGTCAGCCATAAGCCCCAAACCACCCGGCATCAAATTCTGGCTATCTATCACAATCCCAAAGGCCAAATCGTATTTCTGGATACACCGGGTATTCACAATCAGAAAAAAACAGCACTTAACAAACAACTGAATCAAACAGCCCGCAGTTCAGCGCAAGATGTGGATGTGGTTCTGCATTTGGTCGAAGCTGGGCAGTGGCATGATGAAGACCATCGGGCGGCTGAAATTGCCATGACCGGTGAGTCGAAAAAAATCCTGGTTATCAATAAAGTGGATTTAATTGACAATAAAAGTGAATTATTGCCTTTTGTGGAGACGATTTTAGGCCGGTTTTCCTATGATGAAGTGTTTTACATCAGTGCTTTAAAAAACAAACAGGTGGATCATTTAGTTAACGGATTACTGAACATGTTGCCCGAATCGCCGCCTTTGTATGATCCGTCATTTATTTCGGACCGTTCCACCCGTTTTTTTGTCTCTGAACTCATTCGTGAGCAACTGACACTGCGTTTTCATCAGGAATTGCCTTATAGTCTGACCGTCACCATTGATGCCTATGAAATCAAAGACGGCATGACCCATATACACGCCACCATCTGGGTTGAACGTGAGCAGCAAAAGCGAATTATCATTGGCCGCGGGGGTGCCGCCATAAAACAGGTGGGTATTAAAGCCCGGGCTGAAATCGAAGATTTTATTCAGGCACGGGTTAACTTAAAGCTCTGGGTTAAAATTAAATCGGCCTGGACCGATGATCAGCAGGCACTCGACGGACTGGGCTATAAAGAGCCATAAATTTTATGCTCACCGATGATGCTTTTGTACTGCATAAAATCAACTATAAAAACAGTAGCGAGATTGTCAAATTACTGACCCGTCAGCATGGTCGCATTGATGCGGTCGCCAAAGGCAGTCGTGGCAAAAAATCACCCTTCAAAGGTCATTTACAACCCTTTATTGAAACCACCATCAGTTGGCAGGGCCGACAAGATTTAAAAACCCTCACCCAAGCCGAACAATCAGGCCTGGTCGGTAAACCGGATTATCTTAACCAGGTGGCCATGCTTTATTGTAACGAGCTGTTATTGTTACTGAATATGGATGAAGAGCACAGTACCGCTGTTTATCCGATTTATCGGGATTTAATTAAATCACTGTATGACAATCAGCCTGTGGCCTTGTTATTGCGGTATTTTGAACTGAATTTATGTGCATTAAACGGCTATGCGCTGAGTATAGACGAAGAAATGGCTGATAATACCGCCCTGATGTTCCAGCCTGATCACGGCTTGGTAGTCAGTCAGGCGGATAAATTTTGTACTGCGGGTACTTTCAGACGATTTGTGAATCACAAGGCCTTGACCGACGATGAAGTGCGTGGGATAAATCGCTTATTTCGCCCGGTGGTTAATCACCTGGTGGGCGGTCGGCCAATTCGCAGTCGCGAATTGTTACGCCGCTAAAGCATTTACCGCAACACGGATTTGGGCTTTTATCAGTGCAATCAGTTATAATGGCTGGTTTTAAAACAGCCATCATTCATGTCGATTAAAAAAATACTGATTGCCAACCGGGGTGAGATTGCAGTGCGCATTATAGACACCTGTCGTCACTTAGGTATCCGCACTGTGGCGGTCTATTCTGACGCCGATCGTTATTCTAAAGCTGTCAATATGGCGGATGAAGCGGTTCACTTAGGCGGTGTGGCTTTATCGGATTCTTATTTAAATGGCGATAAAATTATTCAGGCCGCCAGGGATTGTGAAGCCGACGCCATTCATCCTGGTTATGGGTTTTTATCCGAACAAGCTGATTTTGCTCAGCAGGTGGACGAAGCGGGTCTAACCTTTATCGGTGCACCGGCTGAAGCGATGCGCTTAATGGGCTCAAAATCAGCCGCCAAAAAAACCATGTTGGCCGCCGATGTGCCCTGCGTACCGGGTTACCAGGGCGATGACCAGGACAGTGCTTTATTATCTAAAGAGGCTGATAAAATTGGTTTTCCAATCCTAATTAAAGCAGTTTCCGGGGGTGGCGGTAAAGGCATGAAAATTGTTGAATCGGCCGATGAATTTGAAAAACAACTGAGCTCTGCCCAACGCGAAGCCCGAAACGCCTTTGGCGATGACCGGGTTATTTTAGAAAAATACATCACCCGACCTAAACACATTGAAGTGCAGGTTTTTGCCGACGCTCTTGGTAACGTGGTGCATTTATTTGAACGCGATTGTTCGACCCAGCGTCGCTATCAGAAAATTATTGAAGAAGCACCAGCTGCTGATTTAGATGATAAGGTGCGTCAAGCCATGCACCAGGCAGCGGTACAAGCCACTCAGGCGATTGATTACCGTGGCGCCGGCACCATTGAGTTTATACTTGATGGTGAGCAGTTTTATTTCATGGAAATGAACACCCGTTTGCAGGTGGAACATCGGGTGACTGAGTTAATCACCGGTGTCGATCTGGTGGCCTGGCAAATTGCAGTGGCCGAGGGTCAGCCTTTACCCAAGAAACAAGCTGAGATTCAATGCCACGGCCATGCCATTCAGGCACGGGTTTATGCCGAAGATGCCGACAATGATTATTTACCATCCACCGGTCTGATTGAATACTTACAGTTTCCTGTCGAAGAAAAAGGTCTGGTGGACTCCGGTGTGCGTGCCCATGACAGCGTCAGTATTCATTACGATCCCATGATTGCTAAACTGGTGGCCTGGGGTGAAGATCGCGCTACCTGTATTCAGCGTATGCAGCATATGCTGAATCACAGCGTGGTGTTTGGCGTGACCACCAATATAGCCTTTTTATCGGCCATTATCGACAGTGATGATTTTAAACAACATGAAATTTACACCAACAGTTTAGACAACAAATCCATTGATTTAAAACACAAGATACCACCGGCCGTCTGGGCCATCCTGGCTGATTATTTATATAAAGAAAGCAACAGCCACAGCATGTGGCATCAGGCCACCGGCTGGCGAATGCAGCAATCCCGGGCGCTGACCATTACTGTCAACAGCCATGACAACAAAGAACAGCATCAGGTAGAAATAAACGATGATGGTTTTTTAGTCGATGGCCAATTTCATTACCAACCCACAGCAGATGATGTCTGTTACAAACACCGGCATTTTGTCCAGGTAGTCCATCACAACCAACGCCACAGTTTTCAACTGCCTAATCATGATGTGCAAGCCGTGGCCTCTGATGCCAACGCACTGTATGCACCGATGCCCGGCAAAATCATTGATATTAAAGTCAGCGAAGGCGAGCAGGTGAATCAGGGCGATACATTGTTGATTATGGAAGCCATGAAAATGGAGCTGGCGATTAAAGCCGAACGAGATGGTGAAATTAAAGCCCTGTCAGTGGCGGTGGATAATCAGGTCAAAGCCGATGATATATTGGTGGAGTTAGTGCCATGATGAGTTTACCGCAAAGCGTTAAAATTGTCGAAGTTTCGCCCAGAGATGGTCTGCAAAATGAATCCCAGGTTATCGCTGTAAAAGACAAAGTACAGTTAATCAATGATTTACGCACTGCCGGTGTTAAACACATTGAAGTCACCGGCTTTGTCAGCCCCAAATGGGTGCCTCAGCTGGCGGATGCGCAACAAGTGGCCAGTCAATTAGCGCCCGATGAAGATGTTGTCTATTCTGCGTTAACGCCCAATATGAAAGGCTTTGAAGCCGCCATGGACGCTGGCATAAAAGAAGTGGCGGTATTTACCGCTGCTTCAGAAACTTTTAATCAGAAAAACATTAATTGCAGTATCGAAGAATCCTTCGAGCGCTTTACACCGATTTTAGAGCAGGCCAAACAACAGGACATAAAAGTCCGGGGTTATGTTTCTTGTGTGCTGGGTTGTCCCTATGAAGGCGACATCGATCCTGAACAAGTGGCCGCAGTCAGTGAAAAACTGTTCGCCATGGGCTGTTATGAAATCTCTCTAGGCGACACCATCGGTGTCGGCACGCCACTGAAAGCCCAACGAATGTTTAGTCAGGTATCAAAGCGTATACCAACCAATTCACTGGCGGTGCATTTTCATGACACCTACGGTCAGGCACTGGCCAATATTCTGGCCTGCATCCAGGAAGGCGCCCGTATCATCGATGCATCCGTGGCCGGTCTCGGCGGCTGCCCCTATGCACCAGGCGCCAGCGGCAACGTCAGCACCGAAGATGTGGTTTATATGCTGCACGGCATGGACATTAAAACCGGCATAGATCTGGATAAACTGATTTCAGCCGGCCAAAACATCAGCAAAGTCCTGGGTCGTTCTGTGAACAGCAAAGTTGCTAACGCCTGCCGGTCTTCCACATGAAAACCATCAGCTGGCAGGACTTCGAACAGGTTGAACTGCGGGTCGGTACCATAATTGAAGCGGAGGTTTTTAAACAAGCCCATAAACCCGCCTATCAGCTAAAAGTGGATTTCGGTGCAGACATCGGCATTAAAAAATCCAGCGCCCAGATTACAGAACTTTATTCCACCGATGAACTCATCGGAAAACAAGTCATCGCCGTGGTTAATTTCCCGCCCAAACAAATAGGACCCATGATGTCAGAATGCCTGGTCACCGGTTTTTACGATAATGAAGGCGCTGTGGTCTTGGCTGTTCCTGATAAATCATGTAAAAACGGCGCTAAACTGGGTTGATAGTCTCATTAAGTTTTAGATGGCCATGTCATTTATGTAGCTTTCTCAAAAGCGAGCATCCATTGAAATTCAAGTCCTTAGACACTATATTTATTGTCAAATAATAATAAGTCCTTAATAAAATGGTGAATAATCCCATTTTTAAGTTTTCAGAATGATAGAATTTTTTGAGGTGTTACTATGGCCGGCGGTTGGTATAAAGACGGTGCGGTGCAGGATCAGATTGATGCGGATGTGGCGGATGCGGTGGCGCAGTTAAAACAGCGACAGGCATCAGGACCGAGCTTAAGTCATTGTGAAGAATGTGATGCGCCGATTCCAAAAGCGCGACAGGAAGTCATTCAGGGTGTACGCTTATGTGTGGTCTGTCAGGAAGAACTGGATCAGACCAGCAATACCCGTTCCGGATTTAACCGGCGTGGTTCCAAGGACAGTCAGTTACGATAGTAAATAACATATAAATGATTTTCAAACTGGTCAGTTATAACATTCACCGCGCCATTGGCTTAGACCGGCGTTTTAGTCCGCAGCGAATTGCCGATATATTAAATACGCTGAATGCCGATATTGTGATGCTGCAAGAGGTGGATTATGGTGTACCACGTTCAGATGAGCTGGATTTAGCTGCGACGCTGGCGGATATGTGCGGTTATCCCTATCAGGCCACCGGTTATAATGTCAGCTTAAAAAAAGGCTATTACGGCAATGCCACCTTGAGTCGATTTCCGATTGTCGGTGAGACCAACATCGATTTAACCGTGGATAACAAGAAAAAACGCGGTTGTCAGCATACCCTGATTGATCTGGATGAATCGCGCAATGACCGGTTGATGCTGGATGTTTTTAATCTGCATCTGGGGTTATCGGCCAAAGAACGTCAAAAACAGGCCGGTATATTATTTAAATCGCCAGAGTTTTCTAATATTAATCCTGATTATCCCTGCATCGTCGGCGGTGATTTTAATGATTGGCGCTCTTTATTGCGGGCCTTATTTATTATTGGCCGCGATTTTCAATGCGCCACCGACCGCACCACCATTCGCGGCAATGAAAAAGCCATTCGTACCTATCCTTCTTTTTCACCGCGAGGCGGTTTGGATCGTATTTATTACCGCGGCGGTCTGAAAGCCCTGAATGCCCATCGCTCAAAAATCAAAACCGCCAAAGTCGCCAGCGACCATCTGCCGATTGTGGTCACCTTTGAGTTGTTGAAGAACGGCGAAAAGTCATAGCAGAAGAATCTGGTAATTACCATAGTTCGCAGCAGGACAATATTAACCTATATTCTCTGTGTTCTCTGTGCCTCTGTGGTTATCTTCTTTTACTAACCATAAAGTTTGTAAGTTTTATAAAGAGCACAGAGTTGTTTTTTGTACAATTTGTCCTTTGTGGTTCAATTTTTTAAATACAGCGCGATTATTCTCTAATACGCTGGGTACAGGCCTTTGCCGGCACGGGATGGAGGATAATTGTTCATAAAAAAGGCGGCTCGGTGGCCGCCTTTTTTCTTTAAGGTTAATTTAATTACCAGATTTTGACACGATCTTCCGGGGGCAGGTACATGCCGTCGCCGGGTTTGACGTCGAAAGCTTGGTAAAACTCCGGCATATTCCGCAGGATACCATTGGTGCGGAATTCAGAAGGCGAATGCGGATCGGTTTCGATGCGTTTACGCAGCTCTTCATCGCGGTATTTGCGCATCCAGACCTGGGCCCAGCCGAGGAAAAAGCGCTGATCCGGGGTGTAACCGTCAATCACGCGGTCTGCCGTGTAATTATTTTTAAAGGCTTTGTACGCAATCGCCATACCGCTTAAATCACCGATGTTTTCGCCTTGGGTGAATTCACCTTTAACATGAACATCATCCAATACGGTGAAGGAATCATATTGCTTAATCAGTTTGGCGGTGCGTTCTTCAAAGCGCTTGCGGTCTTCGTCAGTCCACCAGTTTTTTAAGTTGCCGTCACCGTCATATTTTGAGCCCTGATCATCAAAACCGTGGCCCATTTCATGACCGATCACGGCGCCGATGCCGCCGTAATTCACGGCTTCGTCGGCTTCTAAATTAAAGAATGGCGGCTGTAAGATGGCGGCCGGGAACACGATTTCGTTTTTAGTGGGGTTGTAATAAGCATTGACCCGTTGTGGGTTCATGCCCCATTCGTGGCGGTCAATGGGCTGCCCCAGTTTATCCCGGTTACGTTTGGTTAAAAAGCGGTTGGCTTCCACCAGGTTAGCGATCAAATCATCACCTTGAATGGTCATCTCGCTGTAATCACGCCACCGGTCAGGATAACCTACTTTCGGGTTGAATTTTTCGAGCTTCACCAGGGCTTTTTCCTTGGTATCATCGCTCATCCAGTCCAGTTCTTTGATGCTGTCGCCATAGGCATCACGCAGGTTTTCAATCATCACATTCATGCGTTGCTTAGCTTCGGGCGGGAAGTGTTTTTCAACATAGATTTTACCGACCAATTCACCTATTAAGCCATTGACCAGGTTAACGCCGCGTTTCCAGCGGGGTTCCTGTTCCGGGGTACCGGTGAGTACTGTGCCGTAGAAGTCAAAGCTGGCTTGTTCAAACTCACTGCTTAAATAAGGTGCGGCTGAGCGAATGAGATGCCAGCGGAAATAATCCTGCCACTGATCAACATCAAATTCGGTTAATGCTTGGTTGAATGTGTTTAGATAATCAGGTTGTGAGACAATCAGTTGTTCAGGTTGCTCAATCATGCTTTCGCTGAGCCAGGCATCCCAATCCAGATTCGGCAGCAGGGCTTTTAATTCACCAAAACTTAATTTGTTATAAGTTTTATCCCGATCACGGTTTTGGATACGTGTCCATTGTCCTTTAGCCAGAAATTTCTCCATTTGATAGACATTATTCGCCATATCCTGGCTGTCTTCATACTGAGCTAAATCAAACATGGTGGCGATGTGTTTTTTGTATTTATCGCGAATTTTTTGTGATTGTTCACCTTCTTTAAAATAATAATCACGATCGGGTAAACCCAAACCACTTTGGTTCATATAAACAATATGTGTGTCTGATTGTTTTTGGTCTATATAGACATACATGCCAAGCGGTGCAGTGCTGTAAATATCGGCATAAGCCATATAAGCACTTAAATCTGCTTTTGACTGAATGTTAGCGATGCGGTCCATTTCATCGGCTAAAGGCTGCATGCCAAGTTCTTCTAATCGCTCAGTATCCATCCAGGACGCATAAATATCGGCGATTTTTTGTTCGGTACTACCGGGTGGATTGTCCTGGCTTGAGACCTCAAGGATAATTTCTTTCACATCCTCTCGGCTTTCATCACCCAATTTGGTGAATGAGCCAAAATTTGATTTATCGGCGGGAATTTCAAACGTCTTCAGCCAATGACCATTCACATGGCGATAAAAATCATCCTGTGGACGGATGGATTTGTCCATGTGGTCTAAGGTGATGCCTGATTGCACAGAATCTTGCGTGGATTGTGTATCAGCTTGCTTGGTTTGATTGGTTTGGCAGGCCATTAAGGGTAAACAAACGGCTGCCGTGAACAGTAATTTTTTCATGGAATTTAGTCGGTTTTATAAAACCATGTTATCTTAACTGGTTTAGGCTTGGTCTGTATGTGTCTTTGGTCATGTTCGGAGGACTGAGGACAAAGGACTGAGGACGGGAGTTAGACTGAGGCTTGCCTATGATTTACCTATCTCTGTGCTCTCTGTGCCTCTGTGGTAATCTTTTTATTTACACAAAGTTGGTAAAGGTTCTCACTACACGCAAAAAGTTTTTTAGTTTTTGCCGCTGAGGGCTAAATCGGTGACTGCTTTTGTGACATTCTGAATGCGTTTCTGCTGTTGTTTGAGAAAATCCTGATCGCCTTTGGGTTGTTGGTACCAGTTTTTTAGCCATTTCAGGGCTTTTTGGTAGACTTGTTGCTCACCTTCTTCACCGGCCATGCGGTCGGCCAGGACATTGACCTGATAGGCCATGCGCTGATCCATGTAATCTTTGGGTGTCTCTAAACCGGTGAGGTATTCGCCGGCAATTAGGCGATCTGACAGATCATCTGTGTCCGTATCTTGTTGTGATCGTTCTGTAAACAGTTTCCGGTTTTTGGCTGAACAGTCCGACAGCTCTTTGTCGAGTTCATCGGCTGATAGCTCACCTTGTTCGTGTTGGGTATAAAGCGCGTTGATGTTTTGCCATTGCCTTATGTCCTGGTTTAATTGTTGCGCCGAGAGTTGTTGTTGGTGTTGTTCAAAATCCTGCAGTAATTGTTGTTGTTCTTTTTGCGGAACATGGCCTTGTTGCGCCAGTTGCTGCCAGTTGCCGTTAAATTCACTGCGCAATTGTTCCAGTGCTTGGATGTCCTGACATTGTTTTAATTGTTTATGCGTGGTTTTGATCAGATCCAGGCATTGTTTTTTATGGGCATTGATTTCGGCCTGTTGCGCTTGTTGCTCCGCTTGCCGGCGGTTAAAGACCTTGTCGTTGGCGCGGCGGAATTTTTTCCACAGTGTGCGTTCGGTTTTGGGGCTGACGTAACCAGCTTTGGGCCATTGTTTTTGCAGTGCCTTGGCGGTTTCAATGGCTTCGGATAAGTCCTCAACATCTGCCAGGGCCTGAGCTTGTTCGACTAAGGCCTGTTTATTCTGTTCGGCTTTTTTGTACCCCTCTGATAGATGGTCATTAATCCGATTCATCTCCCGGCGCAGGGCTTTGGCGGCTTGTCCGCGGTCTTTGGGGGATAATTTATCCAGGTTTTTTAAGTGATTAACTGCGGTTCTGACCAGTTTGCTTAACGCAGGTGGCGTATCTTCTTCCAAATCAGCCGCTTGCATGGATTTTATGTGTTGATTGATTTTGGTTAATTGTTGGTCCTGTTGTTCACTGCGTTTTTCAAAAAAAGGCTGCGCCGGTTCAAACAACGCCTGAGAAACAGTTCGGAAGGCTTGCCATTGTTTCTGGTTTCGGGGTGAAAAGCGATCACCGGGTAATTTCTCCATGTCCTCCAATTCAGCCCATTGCTGATTGGCCTGTTGCAATTTTTGCAGCACCGCGTCGGGGTGCATGCCGGAACCGACCAGTTGTTTAAGGTCTTCAATCAGTTGTTGACGCACTTTGTCGTGGCTCCATTGTTGCCATTGCCGGAGTTCTTTGAGTTGGTTCCATAATTGATCGATGGCAAATTTATGCTTTTTCAGGGTGGGGTGGTTATGGCCGGCTTGTTTTTGTAATTCAGTGAGTTGATTGATTAACTTTTTGGCTTCACTGAGTTGGCCGTCTTTAATCTTTGTTTCCGTGGGCTCAATGAGTTCTATGACCCGATCGGCGGCTTTGTTGCGGCGATCGGCGGTGGCCGTTATTTTATCGGCCAGTCGAGCCATGCCATCATCGAATTGATTCTGTAAAGCCGCTAAATCGGCGGTGTCTGAGGCTTGTTTGGTGGCCCGTTGCCATTTATTCTTAAGTTGTTTAAGTGAGTGCGGTGCAGCCGTGCTTTGTTCTAATTGTCGGTTTAGTTCAGCCAGAATATCATGGCATTCAGCCGGTGCCTGGGCATCTTTCTGGGCTTTTATTAAGTGTTCGTTGAGCGTCGCCAGACCTTCATGCCATTGCGCTGTTTGCTCTTCATTGAGGGCATCAATTTCAGCGCTTTGGTACTGTTCTATGGCCTGTTGCAACTGGCTCAGCGATAGGGTGTTAACACGCTGACTGTGATCCTTTAATTGCGTCAATAAATGCAACTGCTTTTGTTGTTTCTGTTGTTTTAAAAAAGCATCCCGGTAATCGCTGTCCAGGGTCATTTTGGCAGTATTAAGCGCGCCCTGATAGCGGGTCTTGAGGTTGTCGGGTAATTCTTTTTGGGGTAATTGCTGCCACTGCAGTTCGATGTCGTTTAAATCGACTTTTTGATTTTTTAGGACCACATGTTCTAAACGGCGACATAAGTCTTCGCCTATTTGGTTTGGATCTTCGGGGCTTTGTCGTTGTAATTTTTGAGTGATGGCGGCTTTTAAGTCAGCATTTTTATGACCCAGATGTTTTAGGATGCGTTTTAGGGTCGAGCCTTGATCGATATTGGCGAGGATAGCGTGTTGCAGCTCAGCTGATTGTACCGTCAATAATAAATCGCCCAGTAAGCCTTGGCGTTTAAGCTGACTAATGGCCGCTTGTTGCAATGCCAATGATTGACCGTGCTCAATTAGATGGGCTTTGGCTTCATTGCTTTGTAGTTGCTTGGCGATGGTTTTATGCGTTTCTGTTTGCTGTTCCGGTGTGATGGCCGCTAAAAAATGACTCAGTCTTTTATCTGCCAGTAATTGCAGGTCTTTAATGGGGTGGTGTTCGGCAATGTGTTGCAGAACACTTAAGTCCTGGATTCGGTTCAACGCGGCTTTTTGAACTTTGGGGCTGTCGTCCCGGAACACAATGTCTGACAAATGTGCTTTTAATTCAGCATCGGGGCTGTGCTGAATCGCCGTTAACCGGACTTGTTCGTTGTTGCTTTGCCATTTTGGCTTGTTAAACCAATTCAGTATGCTCATCAGGCCACCTTGGATAATAAATGTTGTTCGATAAATTGTAATTGTGCGTGTCCGTCATCAATGGTTAACAGTTCACGCGATTGGAAAACGGCCGGTAATTGGGCTGAAAACCATTTGATGTGTTTTTTGGCCATACGACAACCCCGTGCCTGGCCATAGAACTGATGTAAATTTAACACATGTTGATATAAGGTTGTCATAATTTGTTCCATTGTGGGTTTGGCAATACATTGTCCGGTTTCAAGATAGGTTTGGATTTGTTTGAAAATCCAGGGGTTTCCTTGCGCAGCGCGGCCCACCATCAGCCCATCGCAATTTGTATAATTCAGAACACGCTGAGCTTTTTGAGGACTGTCGATGTCGCCATTGGCAATCACCGGAATACTGAGCTGCTGTTTAACGGCTTTGATTAAGTCATAATCTGCCCGGCCGGTGTATTTTTGTTGTTGGGTGCGACCGTGAATAAATAGGGCGGCGATACCGGCTTGTTCAGCGTCAGCTGCAATATCTTCAATATTTAAACATGAGGCATCGGTGCCGAGACGTGTTTTTAAAGTCACCGGAACTGACACGGTATCCACCACCGCCTGGCATATGGCTTTTATTTGTTCGGGATAGGCCATAAGCGCTGAGCCACAACGTTTTTTGGCCACCTTTTTTTGTGGGCAGCCCATGTTAATGTCAATAATTTGAGCACCGTTGTCGACGTTGTGTTTGGCCGCTTCAGCCATGGCCTTTGGGTCAGAGCCCGCGATTTGCACCGCGATGGGGCCTGGTTCACCGTCGTGGTTCATACGAAAGCGGGTTTTGGCGGTTTTTAACAGCGATAAATCACAACTGAGCATTTCACCCACCGCATAACTGGCACCCAGTTGTTTGCATAGTTGACGGTAAGGGCGATCGGTAACACCGGCCA
The DNA here is from genome assembly GCA_947502925.1 of uncultured Marinicella sp. GTDB lineage: Bacteria > Pseudomonadota > Gammaproteobacteria > Xanthomonadales > Marinicellaceae > Marinicella. The sequence continues at coordinate 267,712 of CANNBS010000003.1, forward strand.
TCGGTGCCAGCATCACCGGATGTTCAATTTTATGGGGGCCGATGTAAAAAGACATGATTGTATTAAACCAGCTGGCTGAAAATTTTAAAACCCGACACCCAAGTGGCGATGGCGGAGCCGACATTGGTGAGAATAAATACCAATAATACCCGCGTGACCGGGTTTTTCCACCAGCCGGAGAGCTTCATGGCATCGGTTTGCAAAGATTCAAAGTTGTGTACCTTGGGTTTGCGAACCATGGTTTCTACCAAAGCCGCCACCATGCCGGCGGCGATGGTGGGATTGAGAGAGGTAAAGGGTGCAGCCAGCATCGCCGATAGAATTGTTAATGGATGGCCACCGGCCATGGCCGCACCAATGCCGGACAAAATGCCGTTGTAAATCAACCAGATTTTTATCAGTGACCAGCCCAGTGCTTCTTCGGTGGCAAAGCCCCAGACGAAACCGGTAACAATCACTAAAGTAATTAACCAGGGCAGCAATTTAAACCATTTCTTTTTGGGTGGAATGGTTTCCAGTTGATTAAGGGTGTTTTGGTTGTTGCCTTCTTCGGTGACGTAGCCTGATAAGCCTTTTAAATGCCCTGCACCGATGACCACCAGAACCTGAGGTTTATCCTTGTCAGTTTTTAATTTTTCGGCATGGACATGCAGTTTGGCGGCCATAAATTGATCACGCTCATCGATCAAAGAGCGGTAAATGCCGGCTGAATTTTCCGACAGTTCACTGAAGGTGCTTTCCAGCATATCGCCGGTTTTTAGTTTTTCAATTTCTTCGTCACTGATTTCAGACTGTTCAAAAAATCCACCAAAGCCGAAAATAAGATTGACCTTTTCCAAAAATGACAAGCCGCGCCAGGTTCTTTTCATGGTGATACCGACATTCCGGTCAATGTTCCACACTGGTAAATCTTTTTCCTTAGCCGATTCAATGGCTTGTTTCATTTCAGCACCCGGTTCAATGCCCAGTTGGTTGGCCAGTCTTTTCTGGTAGGCGCTCATGGCCAGGTTGGTGGCGATGACACCGGTTTGCTTTTGTTTGATGATGCTGATCAGGTCTAAGTTTCTGTAGCGGTTGGTGTCGGTGAGTGCCTGGTAACGTAAATCATCCAGTTCGATGGCGACGGCATCATAATCACCTTGTGCGACCAGTTCTTTAACCACATCGGCACTTTTCTGAGAAATATGTGCAGTGCCAAGCAGGGTGTATTCAATCCCTTGAAACTCAACAATTTTATGCGGCTGATCCGACAGCAATGCAGCAGTATCCACTTTTTACACCCAAAAAAGCGGTTATTTTATCACCGTTCTTAGTGTAATTGTATGCTTTGCTTCAGGGGCTTTCTTAAAGCAAGTGAATAAGATCTATGATTATTTTTTGTTTGTACATAAAGATTAAAAGCTCTATGATAATTATAATCAAGATTTTGATTCATCTGAATGATAACAAACGATAAATATGCCTGAAACCGGATCGCCTGACTTACTGTTTTGGAATGCCCTGGCGCTGATTGTGGCGGCCAGTGTGTTTGTGCCGGTATTTGTGAAAATTAAATTTGGTGCGGTGCTTGGCTATCTGGTGGCCGGGATTGCGGTTAATTTACTGTTTTCAGGTGGCTTTTCTGAACATCCAGAAGAATTGCTGCACTTTTCCGAGTTCGGTGTGGTGTTGTTTTTATTTGTGATTGGTCTTGAGCTGAATCCGGCGACCTTGTGGGATATGCGTAAGGATATTTTTGGTCTGGGAGCAGCGCAAGTGATTTTTAGTGCGCTGGTGATTGGTTTATTGGCTTATTTGCTGGGAATCCATTTATCCGGATCGGTGGTGATAGGCAGTGGCATGGCCTTGAGTTCCACCGCCATTGTTATGAGTCAACTGAGTGAAAGAGGTGAACGGCGAAGTTTACATGGCCGTAAAACCTTTGGGATTTTATTGTTTCAGGACATTGCCATTGTGCCGTTACTGCTGATGGTGACTTTACTGGCACCGACCGGTGAAAATGTTTCATTAACACAAAGTTTAATTGATATTGGTTTGGCGGTGGCGGCGATTGTGGCGCTGATTTTAATCGGTTATTACCTGTTAGATCATGTGTTTCGATTACTGGCTTCCACAGGTTTGCATGAAATTATGACCGCCAGTGCCTTAGGGTTGGTGATTGCCGCCGCCTTACTGATGGACATTGTCGGTATGTCGAATGCCATGGGGGCTTTTCTGGCCGGTGTGATGTTATCTGAATCATCCTATCGACATGAAGTGAAGGCCAACATTGAACCCTTTCGGGGCTTGTTTTTGGGTTTGTTTTTTATGGCTGTGGGTTTGGCCCTGGATTTGCGGGTGGTGATTGAAAACTGGTTATTAATATTAAGCATTGCGCCCGGCGTTATGTTGTTGAAAATCATATTGTTGTATGGGGTCAGTCGATTTTTTAAACATGACCACAACACGTCGATTCGTCTGGCCTTTGCACTGCCTCAGTTGGGTGAGTTTGGTTTTGTGTTATTCTCAGCTGCTGCCACGGCCGGTATATTTGCGGACAATGTCTCGTCTATTTTGATTGCCATTGTCTCGGTCACCATGATGTTATCGCCACTGCCATTGCTATTTCAGAACTGGTTTATTAACAAAGAGTTACAGGATGTTTTGGATGAAACATTTGAAGATACCCGCGGCAATGTACTGATTATCGGCTTTGGTCGGTTTGGCCAGATGGTATCCCAACCCTTATTTGCTGATGGTTATGACATCACCATTTTGGACAATGACGCCCGCCGTATTCGCGAAGCCCGGGGTTTTGGCTTTAAGGTTAATTTTGGTGATGGTACCCGCCGTGATATTCTGCGTGCCGCCGGGGCTGAGAGTAGTGAAGTGGTGATTTTTTGCACCAATAACCCGGAAGTCACCAATCGCAGTATCCGGGCTCTACAAGCGATTAACCCGCAAGCTAAAATATTTGTGCGTTCCTATAATCGCCGTCATTCCATTGATTTACATGACATGAATGTCACCTTTTCAGTGCGTGAGACTTTTGAAAGTGCATTGATTTTGGGTCGGCAGGTGTTGATAGAACTCGGTGTCAGTGAAGATCAGGCCAGTGATTATATTGAAGATATCCGGATTCGTGATTTAGAGCGTTTACAAGAGCAAGCCGAGGGTGATATGGAGTCAGGTATGGAACGGGTTTTACGAAAACCGGTCAAACCCGATTAATTGTTCCTGACAATGAGGTCAGCCATGGTTTTATATCGCTTGTACAAAGAGGCTACATTTTCAGCGGGTAAAGCAATATGGCGCTCTTTTAGAAATTTCGGGTTGTATAATTTAGAATAAGACCGCTCACCGAGATCACAAGCGAAGGTCACAATATGTTGATTTTGTGCGCCCTGTGCCGCTGCAAATAAAGCACCCGCCACATTCAGGGCACCACTGCTACCCAGTAAAATACCATCATAGTTTAGTAAATGACGGGATATCGCAACTAAATCGCGATCCGGCAGATTGATGGCGCAATCAACCTGTGCCTGTTTGAAATTGGCCACGGCGCGCATAATACCAATGCCTTCGGTAAATGAATCACCGTTCGATTTAAACTGGCCTGTTTTTAAATACTGATAAAGCCCAGAGCCGTCCGGATCAACCAGCCAGGTTGTGATATTTTTGTTTTTTTCTTTTAAATAGTGAGTGACGCCACCAATTGTTCCACCGGTGCCGCTAACTGAAACCACGGTGTTTACCTGACCTTTCGTTTGTTGCCAGATTTCAGGGGCGGTTGTACTGTAGTGAGCTTTAGCATTGGCTGTGTTTTCAAATTGATCCGCCCACCAATAACTCGTATTATTTTCAGCCAGTCTTCTGGCGGTGTGGTAAAAATGATTGTCATCGGAAAAAGGGCAGGGGTCCACCAATTTTAATTGGGCCCCATACAATTTGATTAACCGTTGCTTTTCAAGTGACTGGCCTTTGGGCATCACAACCAGCATTTTAAAGCCCATGGCTCTGGCAACTAATGCCAAGCCAATGCCAGTATTGCCGGCTGTACCTTCGACAATGGTCATACCAGATCTTAACTGACCTGAATCAACCGCATCAATAATCATCTGGCGTGCGGCACGGTCTTTGATGGAACCACCGGGGTTCTGATATTCACATTTAATATATATTTCTGATCCTGTTAATTCTGACAAAGAAGGAATTCTGACTAAATCAGTCTGGCCGATGGCTTCAATGATGTTGGTTTTTACTGGCATGATGTTTTGTTGGTTTTTAGTAAATTGTAACATTAAAAATGATTGAAGCACGCAGCATATTTTGGCGTGGCTGTTAATGCAAAGTCTTTTTAAATACATTAAAAACTGTTGAGTCTTGGCTGATATGACTTAAGATAAAGGGTTTTTAATTTGTTGTGATGTCATGAATGACTTTATTGCTGATTTAGTGAAGCAGGTTAAGGCCTCAGCCACCATCGCGGTGTCGATGAAAGCCGCTGAATTAAAAGCTGCCGGCCAGGATGTGATTGGTCTCGGTGCCGGAGAACCTGATTTTGATACCCCTGAACATATTAAACAAGCGGCCATTGAAGCCATTAATCAGGGGAAGACCAAATACACCGCCGTGGATGGCACGCCTGAATTAAAACAAGCCATCATCAATAAATTACAGCGTGATAATCAGGTAGACTATCTGGCCAGTGAAATTCTGGTGTCCAATGGTGCCAAACACAGTATTTTCAATTTATTAAATGCAGTGATTAATCCCGGCGATGAGGTGATTATCCCGGCACCTTATTGGGTGTCCTATCCTGACATGACTTTATTGGCAGGCGGTCGTTCAGTCATTGTCCAAACCGATGCCGAACAAGCCTTTAAAATGACGGCTGATCAGTTATCCAATGCCATCACCGACCAAACCAAACTCATTATTCTTAATTCGCCCAGCAACCCCACCGGACAGGTTTATTCACAAACTGAATTGGCGGCCATAGGTGAAGTTTTAAAAGCCCACCCACAGGTGTTAATGCTCACCGATGATATTTATGAGCATATCTATTGGGGCGATGAGCGACTGACTAATCTTGTGGCGCTGTTTCCTGAATTAAAAGACCAGGTGATTTTAATTAATGGTGTATCCAAAGGTTATGCCATGACAGGATGGCGCATTGGATTTGCCGCTGCCAACCAGTCTATTATTACCGCCATGCGGAAAATTCAATCGCAAAGCACCTCCAATCCCTGTTCAATTTCGCAGGCCGCTGCGGTGGCGGCTTTTAACGGCCCGCAGGATTGTTTACAAACCATGACCCGGGCGTTTAAAGAACGCCATGATTTTGTGGTTCAGGCGTTAAATGACATGGATGGAATCAGCTGTTTGACCGGTGACGGGGCGTTTTATGCTTTTGCGGATGTGACCGCAATCATTGAGTCCCACAGCGATTGTAACAATGATGTGGAGCTGGCCACCTGGTTATTAGAAACCGCCGGTGTGGCGGTGGTGCCCGGCACCCCGTTTGGCGCACCGGGTTATGTGCGCATTTCTTTTGCCACCGGTATGGACGTATTGGAAAGTGCCATGGCGCGTATTAAACAAGCGGTTGAGCAAATACGGATATAAGTATGCAGTATCGAATTATTGTGCAGTTTGCCGAATTGGCACTGAAGGGAAAAAACCGCCATCGGTTTATTAAACGACTTAAGAAGAACATCAAAGACAAACTCAAAATGTTGGGCCATGAATGGCCGGTGAAAGCCATTCATGATCGGATTTACGTGCAGGTGCCTGCCGGTGAAGGCGCTGATGAGGCGATTGATGAAAAAATGGCCAGAGAAGTGGTGCAGGAATTAGCGCGGTTGCCGGGCATTGCCTGGTTGAGTTTTGTCTATTGGCTGAGTGAACAGCAATTTGGTTTTTTGAACCATCAACCTGATTTAACCGTAATTCACGATTTGGTTAAACGCCTGGCGCAGGAACAATATCGGCCCGATCACAGCTTTGCGGTGCGGGTGAAGCGCCGTGATAAAAACTTTTCAATTTCCTCCCAGGATTTTGAACAACAGATTGCCACCACCATTTTACAAAACAGTGAATGGCAAAAGGTTAATCTGACACAACCCGACCAGACCTTTTACGTGGATATTGCCTCTGATGGTGTTTCGGTACATAGTGAGAAAGTCATTGGCGTCGGCGGTTTACCGGTGGGTTCAACCGGTCAGGTACTGACTTTGTTATCCGGTGGTTTTGATTCTCCGGTGGCAGCCTGGCTGATGGCCAAGCGCGGCTGTCAGACGGACTTTATTCATTTTACCGCCAGCCACCAGCCACCCGGGGATATTGAACAGGACAAAATTGTACGGACGGCTCAAATCGTCAGTGAAAGCAGTGGCTATGTGAGACTTTACATGGTGCCGTATACCTATTTCGATATGGCTTTAATGGAACTGGATTTAGACTATGATTTAATTCTGTTTCGGCGTTTTATGGCGCGGGTCGCGACACGTTTAATGCCTGATGTGGAAGCGCAGGCTTTGGTCACCGGTGATAATCTGGGTCAGGTCGCTTCGCAAACACTGGAAAACATGGAATCCATGAATAATAGCACCGAGGCCATGATTTTAAGACCATTATTGACCTATAACAAACATGACATTATCGAATTATCCACCGATCTGGGTTTATTCGATGTGTGTCGGGAACCGCATAAGGATTGTTGCGCCCTGATTTCTAAAAATCCACGCACCAGATCCCGCAGTGATGTGCTGGAGAAAATGGAACAAACGCATTTAAGTGATTATGAATCCCTGATTGAAGATACCCTCAAAGATGCGCTGGTATTAACTTTTTATTTTGGTCAATTAGTAAATAAACACGAGTTGCATAGTAAACAATGAATACAATGACAATTGGGCGGCGATTGCTGTTGTTTTTTTTATTTTTTTCAGGCGCTTGTGTGGCGCAACCTTTTAAACAGGTTGAGCCGATACAGTTAAACGATTATCAGGTTTATCCCATTAACGGTCTGGATAACATTGAACCCTCCGGTTTAACCTTAAAGAATGGCACACTTTATACCGTGGGTGATAAACACCGGGCCATTTATCGTTTGGATATTAAAAATGCGGCCGCCTGGCTGCATAAAGAAGTGACTTTAGACCCTGAGCGTGATTTGGGTGTGTCGGCGCTGGATTTAGAGGGTATTACCACTGTTAATGGTGATTTCGTGCTGGTTTCCGAAGCCCATCACCGGTTAATTTATGTGAACAATGCCGGCCAATTACGCTGGTTACCTGAGCACGGTGATGATTTATACCGGTCGGCTTTTGAGGCGGGGTTACTGCAACTGCATAATGCCGGTTTGGAGGCTGTGACCTATTTAGGCGGTCAGCGGTTTTTGGTGGCGGCAGAGCGCCAGCCACGTGGTTTAATCGCGCTGGAATTTGATTCTGAATTAACAACAATTCAATCACAAATGAACCAAATCATGCGCAACAGTCGACAGCATTTACATGGTCGTCACCCTGACTTAACCGGTTTATTTGTCCATGAAGGGCAGGTATTTGGATTACAACGCAATGCCTACGTTATTCACGAGTTAACTCCGGCCGATAATGGTCAATACCTGGAAGGTCAGGCCTGGTCCTATGAGCACATCGTCCGAAACCCAAAATATGCCTACAGTGATATGCAGTTTGGCCATGCTGAAGGTCTGGCTGTGGATGATGAGAATTTCTATCTGGTACTGGACAATAATCGCATTGCCAACGGCAAAAACCCCAATGATAAACGACCTTTATTGATTATCGCCAAACGCCCAGTTCTGAACCGTGGTGATTAAATCAGTTTTTATAAAGACCTTGGGCACCTGATTATCAGGTCGTTGAGCCAATTCAAATTCAGTCAGTAAATCATCTCGGTGACTTTGTATTTGCCAGTCAATAGATGTGTCATGCGTCACTTCCAGTTGAACAGTAAAGGTGGGATTGTCGGTGATGTGGTATTCCATCAGTTTATAGCCTGTTGCCAGCACCATGGGTGTTTCAAATCGATGGATGCGTCCACCCACAGCCAGGCTGTGAATGCTCATGGCTTTCTGGGTGTAAATAGTGACAATGTCTGTATCCGGATGGGCCTTAATGGTGACATTGAGGCGTTGGTGGTTCATTTGATTTAAGGGTTTTTCAGCTTCAATCGTGGCCGGATAAGCGTCCTTACGCACGCTGCTTACCAGTGTGGTCAGCGGTTTTTTATAAGTTTTCTGGAAATCATTGCTGCGTTGTTCTGTCAGCGGATCAGTCCATAAGTCTGACAGCCAGTTTCCGCGCTGTTTATCGGCATGGAAAAAATAGGCCTGTTCGGTGTCTGTGTCATACAGGTAGTTGATGGATGTCGGTAAAGGTTGAAATGGGGTGAAATGCCGGCCATCGATAATAATCCAGCCACTGTAAATGACCGGAATTAATAACAGCCAGGCGGCTTTGTCTTTAACCGGACGATGTTCGACAGCGGCGGCAAAGGGTGCCAGCATGAGCACCATAATAAGCATGGCCGCCGGTGTCATCCAGATGCCCATGGCCACCGGTAAGTTAATCATCAGAGCGCCCAGTGGCAGTAACATAATCAGCAAAAGAACAGGGGCCAGTTGTTGTGCCCAATGTGTTTTGTAGAGGCTTAAGAACCCTAAAGGCAGCGCCATAACGGCAGGAATAATTAAAAAGCCGGCACCGGGTAAAGCATTGGCCACTAAACTCACCACCGCCAACCACATCGCCAGGCTTATAATAACATCAGCTATCTGTTGTTGTTTTTGACGTCGGCCGTAAATCAGCACAAAAATAATTAAACTGAGGATAATCTGGACATTAATCAGGGCATGCCCGCCATAGGGGAAACCTTGTAAAATATCTTTCCAGCCCGGAATAAAAGTATAAACAGCGGCCAGTAGGATGTAATTGGCTATAAATACAAAAAATCCGGCTAAAGCGAGCGGTTTAAGGCCGCTTAACATGGATTTAAATCCAAAATCTTTATGTTTGAGCGTCAATACCAGTAATACCAGCCAGCCTAGCCAGGCAACAATAAAAAGTATTAAGGATGTGCTGCGGTCATAACTCACCAGGCCTTGGGTTGGTATGCTGAAATAAACCGGTGAATCATCTGTTTGCAGTGTGCTTAAATCGTGATTAGCCAGATAGGAGAGCAGCGTTTTGCTTTGAATCAGGTGATGGGCCACCGAATTGAGTGATAAATGCGCTAAATCGTCGGTTTGGCTGTGGTAATTAAAGTGATCATCAATAAAGGCCAGGTTAAAGGCATCGATACCCTGTTCTTTGAACGGCGTGACATCGGTGTCGTTGGGCATTTTGGCGTAAATTTCAGCATCCAATGAACTGCTGACCGGCATCGGCACAGCGGCTTGTTGGTAGGCCTCAATTAAGCCCCGAGTGCCGCCGGATGTTTCCGGTAATAAAATCGCCGGACCGCTGCTGCCGCGGGCTTCTAAATTAATGATGGCACCGATATGGTGGTAGCGAAGCTGGTCTTCGATAAAAGCTTTGGCACCCAATAAGCCCAGCTCTTCACCATCGGTGATTAATAACATGAGCTTATTTTTAGGCGTGGGGTTTTGTTGAATGAGGGTTTTAAAAATCTCTAAAGCCACCGCCACACCGGCGGCATCATCAGCGGCACCGGTGGCTGAAAATCGTGCAGCATCATAATGCGCCATTAGCATGACCGCCGGCGCGTCTTCGGTTTGGCCCGGGTATTGGATAATGTAGTTGGTTAGTGCAGCGGCTTTGCGGTTATACTGATTGTAGTAATGGGCTTTATGACGGTTGATTTTTATTTTCGGGTTATTGAGCTGTTGAATATGTCGCTCAATGTAACGACCGGTGACTTTGTGGGTAACATCGCCAACCGCATGAGGATGCGCTGTTATTTCTTTAATATGCTTCAGAATGTTTTCCATGAACACTGAATCATAAATTAAATGCGGTGGGGTTTTTGATGGATAACTCAGCTCATAACCACCGCGAATCACCAGAAAAATCAGCGTTATGATCAGGATGTTTTTGAGTAAGCTCATGGATTTGTCATGTTGATTATTGTCGAATAATGCGCGCACCCAGATGATTCAGTTTTTCTTCGATGGCTTCATAGCCGCGATCGATGTAATGAATGTCATGGACTTCAGTTTCACCAATCGCTGCCAAACCGGCAATCACTAAAGAGGCTGAAGCCCGTAGATCAGTGGCTGTTACCGGTGCACCACTGAGTTTTTCAACACCTGTAATAATGGCCTGGTTGCCCTCTACAGTGATATCAGCACCCATGCGTTTTAGTTCATCGACATGCATAAAGCGGTTTTCAAATAAGGTTTCGGTGATGACACTGGTGCCATCTGCAATGGCGTTCAAAGCACAAAACTGAGCCTGCATATCGGTGGGAAAAGCCGGGTGGGGCGCGGTTCTGATGTCTACCGGCTGCGGCCTTTGCTTATGCATATCAAGATGAATGGTGTCTTCGGTGGTTTTAATATCAGCACCGGCTTCGGTGAGTTTTAATAACACGGCATCCAAATCATCGGGTTGGGTGTGGCTGATGGTGATGTTACCACCTGTCATGGCGGCCGCCACCAAAAAACTGCCGATTTCAATGCGATCGGGCAACACATGGTGTTCCACACCACGTAATTTGTCGACACCCTGAACACGAATTTTAGAACTACCCAGCCCTTCTATTTTTGCACCCATGGCGATTAAATAATGGCCTAAATCAACCACTTCAGGTTCAATGGCCGCATTTTCAATCAGCGATTCGCCCTGTGCCAGACAGGCCGCCATCAGAATGTTTTCGGTGCCGGTTACGGTAACTTTGTCCATGATAATACGGGCACCTTGCAGGCGTTGACAATGGGCGTTAATGTAGCCATCGCTGACTTCAATCTCCGCACCCATGGCTTTTAATCCTTTTAGGTGTAAATCCACAGGCCGTGCGCCGATTTGACAACCACCTGGCAACGAGACTTTGGCTTGTCCATAACGCGCCAGTAATGGTCCCAGTGCTAAAATGCTGGCTCGCATGGTGCGTACAATGTCGTAAGGAGCTGTGTGATTTTGTAAATGATCTGTGTTAATAAAGATATCTGAATGGGCACCCACGGTCAGTTCGGCGCCCATATGCGCCAGTAATTCATTCATGGTTGTGACATCATGCAAATGCGGCACATTTTGAATATGGGAATTGCCTTCGGCCAATAATGTGGCTGTTAAAATAGGCAGTACCGCATTTTTAGCACCGGAGGCTTTAATCTGACCGGATAAAGCCCGACCACCGTTAATAACAATTTTATTGCTCATGATTGTGTTTGTTGGTACTCATCCGGGGTCATGGCCTGAATACTCATGGCATGAATTTCATTGCCCATCACTGAGCCGAGGGCCTGATGAACCTGACGGTGCCTCTTTAATTTATTTAAACCGACAAAAGCCGGCGATACGATGGTGGCGGCATAATGTCGCAAATCATCGCTGTGGACATGAATATAATCACATTCAATATGTGCTTTAATTTTATCTTCGATTGTTTTTGGTTCCATCTGAGTCAATTGTTTGTTTCTACCCGGGGCATTATCTTTTATAATGACCGGTTTATAAAGACATCATGCGCATTTAGGCGGAATATTTTATGACAAAATTGAACCGTTGCGGGTTTTATTCAATATGAATAATTTGTTCCGGCTGATTTTAAGTCGCATCTTTTGAGACATTTAATTTATGTTAATACCTTCAGGTTATCTGGTTGTCGGATTGATATTGCTTATCTTTGCGGCAGATAAATTTATCGTTGGCGCTGCCGCCCTGGCAAAGCATTTAGGGGTATCCACCATGCTGGTGGGTTTAATTGTGGTGGGGTTTGGTACCTCAGCACCTGAAATGGTGGTATCAGCGATTGCCTCATTTAAAGGCAATTCCGGTTTAGCCATGGGTAATGCCGTTGGTTCGAATATTACCAACATCGCATTGGTGCTGGGTGTCGGTTTATTAATTACACCGATGCAGGTCAAATCTAAAGTCATTAAACGAGAGATGCCAATTTTGTTGGTGGTGTGTCTGCTGGCATTATTCTTGCTGTTGGATTTAAGCCTGACGTTTTGGGATGGGGTTATCTTATTGCTCTCCATGTTGGCTGTGACCCTCATGCTGGGTTTTTTAGGTATGAGCGAAAGTAAGGACAGCTACGGTGACGAAATCGAAAGTGAATACGATTTAAACATTAAAATGTCGCATGCGTCGCTATTTCTGCTTTTCGGAATTATTGTTTTACCTTTGGCCTCACAGTTAATGGTGATTGGTGCCACCGATATTGCCCAGTATTTTGGAGTGTCTGATTTGGTGATTGGTTTAACCATTGTCGCCTTGGGCACATCCTTGCCTGAATTGGCCGCCATTGTTGCCAGTGCCGCAAAGAGAGAACATGATTTGGCCATCGGAAATATTGTCGGTTCAAATTTGTTTAATTTATTAGGCGTCATTGGTATCTCAGGCGTGATCAATGATTTTGAGTTTTCCCGTCGATTTTTGATGTTTGATTACCTTTATATGGTGATTTTGACGGTCTTTTTATTCTTTGTATCGATATACTTTGTACTTAAGGATCGATTTGTTTCTCGGCTTATCGGTGTTGTGTTGGTGTTATTATATACAGCCTATATGATTTGGTTATTCGCGAGTAAGGCCACATGAAGAGAACAGTTAGCCCAAAAGCAGCCATTGCCCAGGCGCAACAAGTGTTTGCCATTGAGCATAAGGCCATTAATGATTTACAGCAACGCATTGGTGATGATTTCGTGGCGGCCGTTGAAATGATATTAAACGGCACCGGTCATGTGGTGGTCATTGGTATGGGTAAATCCGGCCACATTGCCGATAAAGTTTCCGCCACTTTAGCTTCTACCGGTACCCCGGCCTTTTTTGTTCACCCCGGTGAAGCCAGTCACGGCGATTTAGGCATGATTACCAATAATGATATTGTCCTGGCCATGTCTAATTCCGGCGAAACCGAAGAGGTGCTGGCTATTTTGCCGGTGTTAAAACGTATGGGTGTTTCGCTGATTTCGATGACCGGAAAACCGGCCTCAACCTTGGCTAAAAATTCAGACATCCATATTGATGTGTCGGTCAATGAAGAAGCCTGCCCTTTAGGACTGGCACCCACGGCCAGCACCACCGCCACCCTGGTGATGGGTGATGCTCTGGCCATTACCTTATTAGAATCTCGTGGTTTTACCAAAGAAGATTTTGCGCGCTCTCATCCGGCCGGCTCATTGGGTAAACGCTTATTACTGGGTATCAGCGATGTGATGCGAACCGGAGAAGATATTCCCCGGGTGTATGAGGATACGAACTTCAGTGATGCTTTATTGGTCATGACTGAAAAAGCGTTAGGAATGGTGGCAGTGGTGGATGCCGGGCATCATGTTATCGGGGTCTTTACGGATGGTGACTTACGGCGTTCTTTACCGACCATTGATCATTTTAAAGATCATGTGGTAGGAGAGTTTATGACCCATAACCCAATCACAATCAAGGCCGATAAAATGGCGGTTGAAGCAGCACAATTAATGGAAACCCATAAAATTCACTCTTTGTTGGTGGTTGATGCTGATGAGCAGCTCACCGGGGCATTGAATATTCATGATTTATTAAGAGCGGGCGTGGTGTAATGGATAAGAAAGTACGTGACGATGTTATTGTTAAAGCAAAAAATATAAAGTTAGTGATTTTTGATGTGGATGGTGTACTCACAGATGGCGGCTTGTATTTCACAGACGACGGTCGTGAGATGAAAAAATTTAATGTCAAAGACGGTCTGGGAATTTCATTATTGATTAAACATGACATTGAAGTGGCGGTGATTACCGGGCGCAATTCTGTGATTGTGGCCGATCGCATGCGTTCTCTGGGTGTTAATCATGTTTACCAGGGGCGTTTAAATAAGCTGGAAACATACGAAAACCTGAAAGCGGCTTTGCAAATTGATGATCAGCAGGTGGCTTTTGTCGGTGACGATGTGATTGATATCCCAATTATGGACAAGTGTGGTTTGCCGGTGGCGGTGGCTGATGCCCATGAGTCGGTGATTGAAAAAGCCTGTTGGATATTAAGTAAGAAAGGTGGAGATGGTGCGGCGCGGCAAGTATGTGATGTGTTGTTGAGTAGTCATGACATTAAGATTAATGGTTATGAATTCTCAGGGCAGCAGTGAATGTCGTTTAAAAGCAAACAACTGATTATACTGTTGCTGTTTGCATTCGCTTCTGTGGCTGTTTATCAGGGTTTTTATCGTGATAAGGGCGCAACCGGCTATGAGCCATTCACCAAAGGCTATGCATTGAACGATGTGGTGATGCGCTCTACAGATGACAGTGGTCAGGTGGTCACCCTTTTACAGTCACCGAACATGACCCATTATTTAGACAATGAACAAACCTTAATTAAACAACCAACGGTTCAACTGTTCACAGAAGACAACAGCTGGTTACTGGAATCTCCCGAAGCAATTTACCAACGCAATGAGCAACTTTTATATTTTCCGGATCAGGTGATGGTGGAATCACAACAGGCTCCCGAAGTGGCCATAGAATCATCCCGGTTACGTGTTGATTTAGTGTCTAAAGAAGGCACCACTCCGGCAGAAATTAAGTTGCAACAGGCCTCCGGGTTAATGCAGGGTGTGGGTGCGCATATTTTATTTAACAGTAAGCAAATTGAGATATTAAACGATGTATATGCAGAATTTGAAGCGCAATAAAGTCAAACTTTGTTTGGTTTTAGGGTGTCTGGCATTTGGAATGTCTGTCCAGGCCTTAGAAAGTGATCGACAACAAAAAATCACTTTAAAAGGAGATGGTTGTATCAGTAAGCTGAACATTGGTCAAACCGAATGCCCAAAAGGCATGGTGATCCAACAGGGCAGTTTAAAAATAGAGTCAGATTACGGTTTAATTATTTTTAAAGACAATGAAATTGCCACAGTAGAGATGACCGGTGCACCAGTGCATATGCAGCAGCAAATGGATGATGGTACGCTGATGACAGTAGAAGCCAGGCAAATTGATTTTGATTACCAGGCCGAAACCGCTTTTCTCAAAGGAAATGTCAGAATTAAAAATAACATCGGAATCAGTACCGGAAACGCCATGGAATTTAATTTAAAAACTCAGGAGTACAAGGCTGTTGGTGAAAACAATGAACAGTTTATGTTAGAAATCGACCCCAATAATGATTAAAGCCGATAATATAGCCAAAAGTTATCATAAGAGAACCATTATCGATTCGGTTTCTTTACGGTTGGATGAAGGTGAAGTGGTGGGGCTATTGGGTCCCAATGGTGCCGGTAAAACCACCTGTTTTTATATGGTGGTGGGTTTGGTGGATGCCGACAGTGGTTCAATCTCAATAGATGGTGTTGATGCCACCGGTTATGGAATGCATCAAAGAGCGCGCCTGGGGGTCGGTTATTTGCCGCAGGAAGCCTCCATTTTCAGAAAGCTGAGTGTTGAAGATAATTTAATGGCGGTGTTGCAATTACGCAAAGATTTAAACCGTAATGAGCGCGAAAATCGGTGTATAGAACTTCTTGAAGAGCTTAATGTGGAACATGTTAAAAACCAGTTGGGCATCAGTTTATCCGGTGGTGAGCGTCGGCGGGTTGAAATTGCCCGTTCACTTGCGATGGAGCCGAAATATATTTTATTGGATGAGCCTTTTGCCGGTGTTGATCCGGTATCGGTGATTGATATTCAGAAAATTGTGTATCATTTAAAGAGTAAAGGTATTGGCGTGTTAATTACCGATCATAATGTGCGTGAAACCTTAGGTATCTGTGACCGTGCTTATATCTTGAATGCCGGTAAAATGTTGACCGAAGGTAAGCCGGAACAAATTATTGCCAACTCAGATGTCAGGAAGGTCTATTTGGGGCAAGATTTTTCTATGTAATGTTGTGCTCAAATTAATGACAGTTAAAAACCGTGAATACGATTGCTATTTATTCTGTGTTTCGGTATATTATTAGACAGGAGGTAATGGCAATTAATACAAATTTTGTGCTTTTCACTCAACACCCATCAAGACCATCGGTTGTTGATGGCTGTTTAAAAAAACCTCCCGCATTTCACAATTATTCCGACACGCTTTTTTGTTATTTCGACACATTTTTGTCGCGAATGGTTGTGCCTGTTGAAAACTCGAAAAATAATAATGAGGTATTAGATATGCAATTAGACATCACTGGTCATCAGCTCGACGTGACTGAACCCATTAAAGACTACATCGACACCAAATTTGAACGCATTAAAAGACACTCTGACCAGGTATTAAGTGTTCATGTGATTTTAAGCGTTGAAAAAATCAGACATAAATCGGAAGCCACCATGCATATTGGCGGTAAAGATTTTTTTGCAGAATCCACAGAAGATCACCTCTATAAATCGATCGACTCGATGGTCGATAAACTGGATAAACAAATCAGACGCCATAAAGGCAAACTCAATAATTACAACAACAAAGAAGCGATTGCCATTAATCGAACACAATATTGACTCTTCGCTTAGATAACGTGAGAAAATGGCCTAATTTTCGCTTAGGCCATGGAGTGCTGCTAAGCAGCACGACCCGCCGAGCCGGTTGGTGAGCGAAGCGAATCAGAGGCGAAGAGCGCGAAATTATACGAAGTGTTCGCCGTGGCCGCTTTCACTTTTGTCGGGAACAAAAGTGAATGAAGTCCCAAGAACTCACCTTTTTTATTGACCCATGAAATTTATTGACATACTGGAAGAAGAAAATATTTTACTGAACTACCACTTTATCAGTAAAAAACGATTGTTTGAGCAAGTCGGGCAGTTATTGGGTGATTCAAGGTCTCAAGGCTTATTTATTTATCACAGCTTACTGGATCGGGAGAAACTGGGAAATACGTCTTTAGGCACCGGTGTGGCATTGCCCCATGGCCGTTGTTTAGAAACCGATGAAATACGTGCCTGTTTAATCAAACTGTCACACAGCGCAGACTATGAAGCAGTGGACAATCAGCCGGTACAAATTGTGGTTGGCCTGGTCTTTCCTTTAACCGTCAAATCGAAGCATCAGCGATTCCTTAAAGAAACCGCACAACTGTTTAGACAGCATGTGCTGTATGAAAAGCTGATTCAAATAGATGATAAACACGCCATGGTTGAAACCATTATGGAGGCATTTGAACAATGCAACAGTTAGTCATTATTACGGGATTATCCGGTTCGGGTAAAACCATTGTATTACGCTCGCTTGAAGACATGGAATACTATTGTGTTGATAATTTACCGGTTAATATGCTGACTGATTTTGCCGAACACATTAATGAAGATGTGGCTTTTTATCCTAAAGTGGCTGTTGGCATGGATATTCGCAGTCAACACCAAAAATTAGTCAACTTTCCAGAAACAGTTAAAGCCCTGAAAAAACAACTTCATATACGGGTGGTTTTCTTATCAGCCACCGAAAAAGTTCTGTTAAGTCGATACAGTGAAACACGTCGCCGCCATCCCTTATCCACCGCACAACAAAAACATTCCCTCACTGAAGCGATTCGATTAGAAGCCAGGCTTATGGCGCCCGTTAAGGAAGCTGCCGATTTAATTATCGACACCAGTCAGTTGAAGGTGCAGCAGTTAAAACAACAGATTTGGCAAATAATGAACCAGTCAAATCAACGGGTTACGGTGATTATTAAATCCTTTGCCTTTAAACGGGGTGTGCCGTTTGATGCTGATTTTGTGTTTGATGCCCGGTGTTTACCCAATCCCTATTGGGAAAAAGATTTACGGCCCTATACCGGCCAGGATGAACCGATTGTGGCTTTTTTTAATGACCAGCCTCTGGTTGATGATTATCTCACTGATTTGTGTGCCTTTAGCCGTAAATGGATTGATAAGTTTGAAGTCAATGATCGCAGTTATATTACAGTGGCCATCGGTTGTACCGGAGGTCGCCATCGTTCGGTTTATTTGGCCGAAGCCTTGCACACCTATTTAGCGGCTAAAAGCATCAATAATATGCTGTTGCACCGTGAGCTGGATAGCTAAATCACATAAAATATTGCGGTTAATTACTTTTTACCATAGGTGATGACTGTAAAGGCATGGTGTGGGTTGTCATCATCGATGGGGTGATGCGATTGGTCAATAATGTGCCAGTTGGACCAATTAACTTCCGGGAAGTACGTGTCGCCTTTAAACTCAGCGTCGATATGGGTGATAATCATTTTATCGGCCTCCGGTAACAGCAGCTCGAAAATACCGGCGCCACCGATTACCATTACTTCTTCATTATTCTGGAGTTTACGCCAGTCGTGAATAATGTTGAATCCCGGGCGGTGATAATCAGGTTGACGGCTTAATACCCAGTTTACGCGTTTCGGTAGAGGCTTTTTGAGTGATTCACAGGTTTTTCGACCCATTAAAATCGGCTTGTTTAAGGTATTCTTTTTAAAGATCTTTAAATCTGCGGGTAAATACCACGGTAAATCATTATCAGCACCAATCAGCCTGTTTTTATCAAACGCTGCCACCAGGGTAAAACTCATACCGCCACCTGACCTTTGATGTGAGGATGGGCCTGATAATGTGTAATGCGGAAGTCATCATAATCAAATCCAAATATATCCTTAACTTCGGGATTGATTTGTAATTGGGGCAACGGGTACGGTTCGCGGTCTAACTGTTGTTGTATTTGTTCGCGGTGATTCAGGTAGATATGGGCATCGCCAAAGGTGTGGACAAAGTCACCGACTTGTAGATCACAGACTTGAGCCACCATGTGGGTGAGCAGGGCATAAGAGGCAATGTTAAAAGGCACCCCCAAAAAGACATCGGCACTGCGCTGATACAATTGGCAGGAAAGCTTACCTTCGCTGACATAAAACTGGAACAGACAATGACAGGGTGGTAGAGCCATGTGATCAACATCAGCCACATTCCAGGCGCTGATGATATGTCGTCTTGATTCAGGGTTGGTTTTTATTTGTTGAATGAGTTGGCTTATCTGGTCAACATGTCCGCCGGCGCCATCGGGCCATGAGCGCCATTGATGGCCGTACACCGGGCCTAAATCACCTGTTTCATCAGCCCATTCATTCCATATTTTTACGCCGTGATCATTCAGGTATTGAATATTGGTGTCGCCTTTTAAAAACCACAGCAATTCATAGATAATTGATTTAATGTGGAGTTTTTTGGTGGTCAGCAAGGGAAACCCTTCAGATAAGTTAAAACGCATCTGATAACCGAATACACTAATCGTACCGGTGCCGGTGCGATCATCCTTTTTTGTTCCATTATCAAGAATGTGACGAGCAAAATCCAAATAAGCGCGCATAAAAAAACCTTGCTATAAAAAGTTTGAATTATAGCAAGGTTTAGGATTGTTCGCTGTCTTCAGGAATATTTAGGCAAACATTCTTCGTACGGCATTGGGGGCATTAAAATTATCCAACACATGATCTGCGTCAACGCCCAATTTAGACATGCTGAGTGCACCGGTGATACAGGGACGTTCTTTGTTGGAAAAGGGTGGTTTTTTCGATAAATCAATAAACCGGGGTTTATCGAGTATCTTATTCTGCGCATTGCGAACCAGCAAAATTTCAGGTTTTAAACGTTTCTGTTTATTGTGTGATAATACCAAACCGACAGAACCATCTGAAAGTTGAACCGGTGAACCTGCAGGATACAAGCCAATGGCTTGAATAAATTCGTCCACCAATTGTGCGCTGAAGAGTTTATTTTTCTGTTTAAACAGCCATTCCATGGCTTGTGAAGACGAATAGACTTTGCCGTAAGGTTTTTTGCTGGTCATGGCGTCGAAGGTATCGACGATACCGGCAATTTGCCCCATGGCAGGAATTTCATCCCCCACCAAGCCATACGGGTAACCACTGCCATCAAAACGCTCATGGTGGGTTTCGGCAATGGTCAGCACATCATGGGGAATGCTGTTATCTTTGGCCAGAATTTCTACACCCAACTCAACATGGGATTCGAATATTTTTCGTTCGTTTTCCGTGTAACTGTCTTTTTTATTGAGTAACTTACGGCTGATTTTCGTTTTACCAATATCTGCCAGTAACACACCAGTGACCAAAGTTTCTAATTTGTCCTCGGCAATACCAAGGTGACGTCCAAACACAGCCGATAAAATGGCTGAGCGCAGTGAATGACCGTACACGTACTGGCCTTTTTCTTTTAATTGGGTCAGCCACACCAGGGTGTTGGGGTTACGAATCACCGAATTAACCACCTGAGAGGCGATTTGTTTGGTTTTCTTAATGTCTAACCGTTTGCCGACACGTAAATTAAAACTGGTTTCTTCAACCGCACTGTTTAAATCAACCATTAAAGAATGGGCACGACCAAATTCACGCTTAATGGGCTTAAGTTGCGTGGTGTAATAATCGTGTTTAATAATCAGCGGTTGGTTACGATTGCGGTACTTGTGGCTTTTTTCCTGTTTGCGTAATAAAGGGGAGGGCTTAGAGATTTCCGGCTCTGCCACCAGAGACTTGCCTTTCACTACATCAATATAAACGTGGTCACAGAACGCTTTGAGGTCTTTAATCTCATTTTGACTGCGGATATAAAAGCCCTGGAAAGGGAACGGTGTATCCAACCATGAACGGTCTAATTTGCAGACGTACATGCCCACTTTCAAATACTTAACGGATATTTTTTCTTTTTCTATGCCCATAATGTTAACCTTATTAAGATTATACCTGTACGTGATTCTATCACAAGATTATGCCAAGATAGTGACGTAATTCACAAAAAACATAAAAAAGTGACGAAATTTGTCACCTTCATGAATTCGTTTTAATTTTAAACACAAAAAAACCCGGTTATATCAGTCTATAACCGGGTTTTATCTGTAATAAATAATAGCGATTAAGCCATGGCTTTTATTTTTGCATTCAGTCGGCTTTTGTGACGGGCAATTTTATTTTTATGAAAAAGTCCTTTGCGAGCGACACTGTCAACAACAGGAACCATTTCATTGAATAAATTTTGTGCTTTTTCTTTGTCACCGGCTTCAATGGCAGTCACCACATTTTTGATTTTGGTGCGTGCTTTAGAACGCAGGCTCATGTTATGCTGTCGGCTTTTTGTGGCTTGACGAATGCGTTTTCTTGCAGATGCTGAATTGGCCAAAACGGTTCTCCTTGGAATTAAGAATTTTAAAAAACGGCGCATTTTCCCATTTATTTCATGAATAGTCAACATTTGCTGAGGTTTATTGGATGAATTTAGCTCGATCGACGGCTGTGGTCAGCTTTTTTACCTTGATGTCTCGGTTTTCAGGGTTTTTTCGTGACGTGCTGGTGGCACGCTACTTTGGTGCCACTGTCTGGACGGATGCTTTTTTTGTGGCCTTTCGGATCCCCAATTTTATGCGTCGTTTATTCGCCGAAGGGTCGTTTTCTTTGGCCTTTATTCCGGTACTTAACGAAATAAAAACGCAACAAAGTGAAGCCTATTTAAAAGCCTATATAAATCATATTTTGGGGGCATTATTAGCGGCTTTGTTGGTGGTTGTGGGCTTGATGGAGCTGCTGGCACCGGGTGTGATTAGTGTGTTTGCGCCGGGACTTTTGGATGAACCTGCAGCAGTTTTTGAGTCAGCAGTCACCATGCTGCGCATCACTTTGCCGTATCTACTGTTAATTTCTCTGGTGGCTTTTTCTGCCGGTATTCTAAATAGTTTTAATCGCTTTGCGGTACCCGCCGCCACGCCGATTTTGCTTAATGCCTCTTTGATTGTGGCCGCCCTATATTTTCGCGATGATTTTGATGTGCCGGTGGTGGCTTTGGCCTGGGGTGTTCTGGCGGCCGGTGTTTTGCAACTCATTGTTCAAATTCCGGCATTAATTCGATTGGGTGTGGTGCCGGTTCCGGTATTAAAAATACATGATCCGGAAGTTAAAAAGGTCATGAAATTGATGATTCCCACCTTGTTCGGTTCTTCGGTGGCGCAAATTAATTTACTGATTGATACCTTAATTGCCTCCATGTTGCCGTTGGTGGGCAGCATTACATTTCTCTATTTTTCTGATCGCTTAATGGAATTTCCTCTGGGATTGTTCGGTATCGCCATTTCGACGGTTATTCTGCCAAAATTATCACAGGCTTTTGCCGCCAAAGACAATGAAGACTATCAAAAAACCATGCAATGGGGCATGTCGCTGGCGATGTCGGTGGCGATTCCTTCAGCCGTCGGTTTGTTTGTATTGGCCAAACCGGTGGTTTTTACGCTTTTTACCTATAATGAGTTCACCTTACAGGACGCGTTGTTTACATCCTATAGTTTAATGGTTTATATGTTGGGTTTACCGGCTTTTATCGCCATTAAAATTCTGCTACCGGCTTTTTACGCACGAAAAGATCCAAAAACGCCTGTGCGCATTGCCATAAAAGCGATGTTGGTGAATGTGGTCTTGAATGTGGTTTTTGTGGCGCTGTTGTACGCCATGGATGTGGTTTCTTTGCACATGGGATTGGCCATGGCGGGTGTGGGTTCGGCCTGGTTACAGTGTTTCTGGTTGTATCAACGCTTAAAACTGGACGGTATCATCAAAAATGCCCTGCTGGCGCCTGATTTGTTACTTAAATTGATGATAGCAGTGGCGATGATGGCCGTGACTTTGTGGTTGATGTTGCAGCGCGTGGGTGATTGGATGCAATGGCTGTGGTATCAGCGCTTGGGGTATTTGTCGCTGATTATCGTTGCCGGCGTGATGGTTTATTTTGCGGTTTTGTGGTTATTAAAAGCCCATAAAAGGATTGAATCATGAAAATAATTCGCTATCCGCAGAAAACCCCTTTAAAAAGTCCGTCGGCCGTAACCATCGGTAATTTTGATGGTGTTCATAAAGGCCATCAGGCTTTAATTAAACAATCACTGTCAGCGGCTAAAACACAATCATTACAATCGGTGGTGGTGACCATGGAACCCTTACCTGTGCAGTATTTCAAAGGCCGTTTTGAAGTGGATCTTATTACACGTTTTAAACAAAAAGCCCGCTTAATTCAGCGATTGGGCGTGGATGTGTTATGTGTGCTGAATTTTAACCGGCATCTGTCGCAGCTCAGTGCCAATAAATTTTGTGATGAGATTCTTGATCGTGGGTTACGGGCGCAGCATATTGTGGTGGGTCATGATTTTAAATTTGGTGCTGATCGTGATGGTGATGTTGCATTTTTATCCGACTGGTGCCGGAGAAAGAACATCAACATCGAAATTATACCGCCTATACAAAACCAGCAGGGTCGCATCAGTTCGACCTGTCTCAGAAATTTATTAAAGGCTGGAGAGTTTCGGCTGGCCAAACAGGCGTTGGGTCGTCATTACAGCATTGTCGGGCGGGTTAAACATGGACGGAAAATAGGCCGTAATTTAGGCTATCCCACCATAAATATTGAATTTAACAAAGGTGGCAACCCTTTGCATGGTGTGTACGTGGTGGCGATAGAGATTGAGGGAGAATGGTATCAGGGGGTGGCTTCGGTGGGTTATAACCCGACCGTGGGCGGCAATGCCAAACGCTTAGAGGTTTATGTCATGAATTTTAATACGGAAGTCTATGGCCATTTCGTTAAAGTTTTGTTTTATAAAAAGTTGCGAAATGAAGTAGAATTTGACAGTCTATGTGCCTTACGCACCGCCATCGAAACCGATGTGCAACAAACCAAACAATTTTTTGCCGAACAAACAGGAGAAATCTGTGAGCCAAGATTATAAAAAAACGCTCAATTTGCCCAAAACCAATTTTAAAATGAAAGCCTCGCTGGCTACCAAAGAACCCCAATGGATTAAGCAGTGGGATAAAGAAGGCCTGTATGAGGCTTTACAGGAGCATTGTCAGGATCGGCCTTTGTTTGTGTTGCACGACGGGCCACCGTATGCCAATGGCGCCATTCATATGGGTCATGCGGTGAATAAGGTTTTAAAAGATGTGGTGGTGAAGTCTAAAACCATGGCCGGTTTTAAAGCACCCTATGTGCCCGGCTGGGACTGTCATGGGTTGCCAATAGAAGTTCAGGTGGAAAAGAAAGTGGGTAAAGTTGGCCAAAAAGTCGATGCCAAAACCTTCCGGGAAAAATGTCGTAATTACGCCGACACCCAAATTGAAATCCAGAAAAAGGATTTTAAACGCCTGGGTGTCATGGGTGAATGGGACACGCCGTATATGACCAAATCTTTTCAATACGAAGCGGACATGATCCGTGCCTTGGCTGAAATTGTGGCCCATGGTCATGTAGAGAAAGGTGTGAAACCGGTCAACTGGTGTTTTGATTGCGGTTCGGCGTTGGCGGAAGCCGAAATTGAATACATGGACAAAACTTCACCGGCCATTGATGTGGCTTTTACGGTGGTTGATCAGCGTATTGCTGATGTGGTAAATCTGCCCGAATCAGATTTGCCGTTGGCGGTTCCAATCTGGACCACCACCCCGTGGACCATACCGGCCAACCGGGCGGTTTCCCTGCACCCTGAATTGGAATATGCCGTGGTGACCGGACATAAGGACTTTATATTGCTGATTGCTGAAGACATGATGAGCGAGGTGATGTCGCGTTATGGTGTGGAAGATTATCATGTGGCGGCCACTGTACAGGGACGTGATCTGGATAAAATTCAACTGCAACATCCCTTATTTGATCTTCAGGTGCCCATCACCCTGGGCGAGCACGTAACCACTGAAGCCGGTACCGGTGCAGTGCATACAGCGCCCGGTCATGGTGCTGATGACTTTTTAATCGGTCAGCAGTATGACCTGGAAATTTATAATCCGGTCGACAGCCAGGGATATTATTTAGACGACACGCCGATGTTCGACGGTCAGCATGTCTGGGAAGCGAATAAAACCATTGTCACCGCTTTAGAAGAAAGCGGTCAGTTATTGCACCATGAAACAATCCAGCACAGCTACCCACATTGTTGGCGCCATAAAAGCCCGACCGCATTTCGCACCACACCGCAGTGGTTTATCAGTATGGATAAACAACAACTACGCAAACGCGCATTGAGCGAAATCGAACAGGTGAAATGGATTCCTGGCTGGGGTAAAGAACGCATTTACGGCATGATTGAAAACCGCCCGGAGTGGTGTATTTCGCGGCAACGTACCTGGGGTGTGCCGATTCCCTTTTATGTGCATAAACAAACCGGCCAGTTGCATCCGGATACGCAGGATATTATGGCGCAAGTGGCTGATTTATTTGAAGAAAAAGGCATGGACGTCTGGTTTGATTTGGATGATACGCAATTACTGGGCGATGCGGTGGATGACTATGAAAAAGTCACCGATGTCTTGGATGTCTGGTTTGATTCCGGTGTCACCCATTACTGTGTATTAAAAGCCCGCGAAAACCTGCGTGAACCGGCGGATTTATACCTTGAAGGTTCTGATCAACACCGTGGCTGGTTTCATTCCTCGTTATTAACCGGTGTGGCGATCAACGATCGCGCGCCTTATAAAGAGGTTCTGACCCACGGCTTTGTGGTGGATAAAGACGGCAAGAAAATGTCTAAATCCCTGGGCAATGTGGTGTCACCTGTTGATGTGATGAATAAATACGGTGCCGATATACTGCGTTTGTGGGTGGCGTCAGCGGATTATCGCGGCGAGATGACCATATCCGATGAGATTTTAAGCCGTGCCGCCGATGGTTACCGCCGCATCAGAAATACGGCTCGGTTTATGTTGGGTAATCTCAATGATTTTAATGTTGATGATGCCCTGGATCTCAGTGATTGTCTGGCCATTGATTTGTGGGCCTTGCAGCGGATGCAGGATTTACAGGCGGAGGTGCTGAAGCATTATCAGGATTACCAGCTGCACCACGTTTTCCAGAAAATCCACCATTTCTGCTCCCAGGATATGGGTGCGTTTTACCTGGATGTCATAAAAGATCGCCTTTATACCGCGCAAACCGGTGGTCAGGCGCGACGCTCGACGCAAACCGTGATGCATCATATACTCAATGCGCTGGTGCGCTTACTGGCACCAATTGTAACCTTTACCGCCAATGAAATCTGGCAGGCCATGGGTCATGAGCGCCATGTTTTGTTTGAGCAGTGGTACGATTTTCCAAAAATCACCACCCATAATCCGATCAGCACAGAGCAGTGGCAACTGATGAGTGAAGTGCGAAAAATGGTCTCTAAAGAGCTTGAGCAATTGCGGGTAGCCGGCGAAATCGGCGGTTCCCTGGATGCCGATGTGACCATTTATGCGGATGATGAATTGCATCAGCAACTGGCGCCTTTTGCTGATGAGTTGCGTTTTGTGCTGATTACTTCCAAAGCTTCATTAGCCCCATTGACTGAAACTGACAAAGACACAATGTCCTTAGAGAAATATACCTTGCGAATTGAAGCAATCCAGGCTCAAGGCGATAAATGTGAACGCTGCTGGCATATTCAGGACAGTGTCGGTGAAGATAATAATCACCCAAGCTTATGTCACCGCTGTGTTATTAATATTGAAGGTTCTGGCGAAAAAAGGCGGGTGGCATAATGCGTTTTAGTGAACGGGGTTTAGTCTGGTTGTGGTTATCCGCTGTGATCTTTATTGCTGATCAATTGACGAAATACTGGGCCACCGAAGTCTTGACCTTGTATGTGCCTGAAAAAGTCACAAGCTTTTTAAACTGGACTTTATTGCATAATGAAGGCATTGCTTTTAGCTTATTGGCCGATCAACCCGGCTGGCAACGCTGGTTTATTCTGATTATGGCGTCTGCCATTGTCATTTGGCTGTTCATCTGGTTGTATAACAGTTCGCGCAATCTTAAGTTACATAATATTTCATTGGCGCTGGTGATTGGCGGTGCCCTGGGTAATATTTATGACCGGGCTGTGTTAGGCTATGTGGTGGATTTTATACAACTGCATTACAACGATTATTATTGGCCGGCGTTTAATATCGCCGACTCAGCCATCACGGTGGGTGCAGTGTTATTAATTGTAGATACACTCTTTAGAAACCAGGATAAAGAACACAATGAAAGTACTTCTGGCTAACCCGCGCGGATTTTGTGCCGGCGTTGACCGAGCCATTGATATTGTTAATCGCGCCTTAGATTCCTTTGGTGCGCCGATTTACGTGCGCCATGAAGTGGTGCATAACCAATACGTTGTGGAAAAACTGCGCGACCGCGGTGCCATTTTTGTCGATGAGCTGGATGAAATACCGGCCAATCAGATAGTGATTTTTTCCGCTCACGGCGTCTCAAAAGCCGTGCGCGAAGAAGCCAGTCGCCGTGATTTAAAAGTCTTTGATGCCACCTGTCCCTTAGTAACAAAAGTCCATATCGAAGTCTTTAGGTATTGTAAACAAGGCTATGATTTGGTCTTAATTGGTCATCACGGGCACCCGGAAGTGGAGGGCACCTTAGGTCAATGGGACAAACACAAAGGCAAAGGCACCGTTTATCTGGTGGATTCCGTGGATGAAGTTAAAGATCTGGAGATAAACAATCCAGATAAAGTCGCGTTTGTCACCCAAACCACCTTATCCGTGGACGACACCAAAGACATTATTCAGGCCTTGCAAAACAAATTCCCCGCTATCGAAGGCCCAAAGCATGATGATATTTGCTACGCCACCCAAAACCGCCAGAACGCAGTGAAAGAACTCACCGAATTTTGTGATCTTGTCCTGGTCGTCGGCAGTATCAACAGCTCCAATTCCAATCGCCTTAAAGAACTGGCTGAACGAAAAGGCGTTCAATCCTATTTAATTGATGACGCCAGCCACATAAATCCTGAGTGGTTAAACGGCGTTAAAACCATCGGTCTCACCGCCGGCGCTTCAGCGCCTGAAAAGTTGGTTAAAGATGTCATCGCCTGGCTCAAAAACCATGACAGCGAACTTGAAGTTGAGTCACTGGATGGTGAACCGGAAAACATGGTGTTTGCGTTGCCCAAAGAACTGCGATTAGTTCAAACCACTTAGTCGTTAACCGTTTATCGCTACTTTTCTTCCACTGGTCGGAAGCCCTCTTCATTTTCTTGCCTTTTGACATAACTTTAGACATGATTACCCTGTACTTAAGTCAAAACAGTGAGCGCACACAATGAAAGTAAGAGGGTTTACCTTAATTGAATTGATTATCACCTTGTTAATCGGTTCCTTATTATTGGCCTGGGGCGTGCCGAATTACCGGGATTTTAAAATGAGACGTCAGATTGTCGACAATGCCAATGAATTTGTTTACAGCATGAATCTTGCCAGAGCTGAAGCTGTTCGTTATGGTACGGTAGTGACGGTTTCACCTGTTAGTAATGATTGGAACCAAGGTTGGATATCAACGGCAACCGGTGTGGGTGGAAACCCGGATGTTAAAATCGAAGAACATGATCCCGTTCAAGATATCAATGTAACCTTAACAACAAATCCGGGTGGCAGTATTTCTTTCAATCGAATCGGAGGCTTATCCGGAACGAATGAAGCGGTCTTTAGCTTAGTCCATACTGGTGACAGCTCCAGGTCCCGGAATGTCCGCGTCAGAATGTCCGGCTCAGTTAAGGTGGAGGAACCATGATATTACGTCGTAATGAAGAAGGTTTTACCTTACTGGAAGTTTTAATTGCTATTGTGGTGTTTTCTTTTGGCCTGCTTGGCATCGCCGGAATGATGACCATTTCAGTGCGTAATAACCATAACGGATACCTTCGTTCTCAGGCTAATTTTCTGGCAGAAAATATGCTCGATCGAATGCGTGCCAACCCGGTAGCACTCTGGAATGGGGTCTATGCTGGGACGGCCAGTACCGGTGCAACCGACTGTGATTTCACCAATCCGTGTAACTATAATCAACTGGCTCAATATGATATGGAACAATGGGCTCAGAGTATTGAAACGGCATTACCCAATGGTTCGGGAACCATTGTCTGTAATGATTTAGGGACAAATAATATAGCGACCATTTCTGCCACTGCACCCAGTATCTGGGCGCCAACCTCACCTTACAATGGCGTTTGCACTATCACAATTAATTGGGAAGAGTCTAATCGCCAATCTAGCGACCAACAACAAACGATGGAGCTGGTGGCACAACCATGAGAAAAATGAATCAAAAAATGAACTTATCAAAAACCAAAGGCTTTTCATTAATCGAGTTAATGGTGGCCATGGTCATTGGATTAATTGTTTTACTCGGACTGGTATCACTGTTTACTAATTCCAGTATCCTCAATAAAGCGCAGACAGGTTTAGCCACACTTCAGGAAAATGGACGTTATGCAATAACCAGAATTAAGGATGATGTTGAACAGGCAGGCAGAAAACATTGCTCCACACTGGCCATGCCCTCAGATGTAATCACAAATTGGGATCAGGGTTATGCCATGAGAACATGGACCATTGATAATGACCTAAATTTAAGTAATTTTCCATCCACAAATGGGCTGCCTCTGATGAATCAAATTCAGCTTGATGATGGTGATGATGATCAGTTACCCAATGGGACTGCTATAGCTCCTCAACCTTACCCTTTAGATCCCCGTTACTTTATTCAGGGACATGAATGCGGTGCGACATCATGCCAACCTGCAGTCACAGTTCCAGGTGCAGATAGGGCGGCCAATTTACGTAATATTGGTTCAGCCAATGGTGATCGTGCAGCCAATACAGATATTTTAACAATTCGTTATTTAAATGGAGGCAATCAGGTTGTAGGCGTTGCTGGTGCTAGTCGTAATCAATTCCAGTTACAACAAAATGTAGACGCCTCCACAAACCCGGCTGTTATTTCAGATTGTGAAACCACGTATGTTGATAGGGCTAACTGGAACGGCAACATGGTGACAATTGATGAAGCAGCCACAGTACCAAGCTTTAACATCGATTCAACAACACGGGCGTTTGATTTAACCTCAGATTTTAAAACGGTCAGTTATTTTGTTGGCATCGATGCTGATCCTAACAACAGTGGGCGACAAATTAGTTCACTGTACCGGTCAGAAAATGGTAATGTTCAGCAGCTTGTTGAAGGTGTAGAGCGTTTTGATGTCTTCTATTTAGCCCAAACACAAACAGGACATGTTGTTCGTTTAACTGCTGCCCAGGTACAAGCGGTACAAGGGGGTGGTGATGTTAATAAAGATGGTGCAATGGACAGTATTACAGGTTGCATTATTCAGCCTCAAATGGAACCAATTGCCGGCGTGTTGAGATTAGCCAATGGCCCCGGTTGTTTATGGCGTTCAATTTACGCCATGGAAATTCACTTACTTATGAATACGGTTAATGATAGTTCTATGGTGGAAGATGAGGTGTTTATTTATTCGCCTGATGGATTAACACCACAATCGCCCTCATCCACACTCACATCCGGTTTAAATCGTGAACGCATGCACAGAAGAGAATTTACTGCCACTGTACCAATCAGGAGTTATACACTATGAAGCATCAATCAATTCACCATCAGCAGGGAGCAGCACTGGCCGTGGGTTTAATACTGTTGCTCATTATCACATTAATGGGATATGCCGGCATGAAAGGTACGATGTTGCAGGAAAAAATGGCTGCCGGTCTGCATAACAAAAGTTTGGCTCATTCAGGTGCAAACTCTGCAGTGCGTGCCGGTGAAACTTATTTGTACAATCTGGTTAGCCAAACCAACGGTGTTAATGTTGAAGGTACCCCTGCAGGCAGTTTGTTTAATATTTATTCACATTATCAAACACCCAAAAATGCGGCATCCGGACTAAACACCGTTGTAGAAAAATTTAAAGAACGAAATTTGAGCAGTACTGCCGGCACTGCACACAGTCATAATTTCACTTCTTCGTCTTACAATGGAGCGTTAAGTAATCAACCCCAGTTCATTATCGAAGAATTACAGTCTGTTATCAGTGGTGGTGGAGAAGGGTCCCAGGAGTTTGCCAGTGGTGCCGGTGGTGGCAGTGATGGCAGTGTTCAAAAAGCTTTCTTGGTGACCGGTAAAAGTACCAGTGGTGATGGAAATACCATATTAATGAATCAATCGATGTACACCGTGGTGGTGGACAGTTCACCAACGAATTAATTAAGAGGATGCTATGAAAAAATTAAATGTAATCACTTTTTCGGCCAGTATTTTACTTTGTATGGGCGCGGGCATCCCAAGTGCCAAAGCCTCCTTATTGCAATTATCTCACGATCCACTATTCCTCAATCAAACCGTACCACCTGCGATTGCGGTAACCTTGGATGATTCTGGAAGTATGAATCTAGGCTACATGGGTAGTAGTAGTAGAGATGGATTTGTAACACCGAGTATGAATCGGTTGTATTACAATCCTAAAATTACGTATTCGCCTCCTATTAAAGCTGACGGCAGTCAAATGCCTCAATCAGACCCCTACGATGCTTGGGTGGATGGCTACCCCAACAATATGAACGATACAGTTGATTTAACCTCAAAATATATTCCGATTTATACTTATGATTATGATCGTGGAGATGACGATGTTCATATAAGGTTTAAGCGGACCAATGTAGCTGACGTAAATCAATATTGGGTAGATGATTATAGTTATAAAAATTATCACCCTAATTGGAGTAGTGCAGGCACACGGGCCTTTTATCAAACCAGAAAGTCCGGCGGTGGTTACGATGTTCACTATATTACAGATGCCGATGAATTGAAAAACTTTGCCAACTGGTATTCTTATTATAACAGTCGTATGAAATTAGCCAGAGCTTCTATTAGTCGCTCTTTTGCTGGCTTTGGTCCCAGTTTTAAGATTGATTGGCAGAATTTATGGGATGACAAAACACTTGATAACTTATCTAAATTTGAAGACACTCATCGTGCTGATTTCTACGACTGGTTATTTGCATCCCCCACAGAAGGTGGAACTCCCCTAAGAAATGCATTAAAACGTGGTGGTCAATTATTTGAAAAAGGTAGTAGTTATGACTCTGAAGATTTTAATACCAAGTTATCCTGTCAGCAAAACTTTCATATCGCAGTATCTGATGGTGAGTGGAATGGAGGTTTTTCCAATCCATCTGGTTTTAAACACGATAACCAATCTTTAAGTACTTTACCCGGTGATACCGGTACCACGGCACAACCGGGTCCAAAATACGGTGCTTATAATGGCTCTGATCAGCAGAAAATATATCCCTACAGCGGTGACAACAATAGCCTGGCTGATGTGGCATTTCATTATTGGGCAAAGGATTTGGTGCCCAGTTTAAACAATAATGTGAAACGTTTTAAAAAGGATTATAAAAATGCCTCCGGTGCCAATATTAATTTTGGCGGTAATACCGATGAATGGGCCAATGCGGAATTTGTCTGGAATCCAAAAAATAATCCGGCCTATTGGCAACATGTGGTCACTTATAATGTTGGCATGGGTTTAGAAGCCTCTCTTGTTGTTGATCAGATAAATGGTGGTGCATCGTGTGTTACTAACAGCATCAGTGACCCCAAAGAAGCGGTTTATCAGGCGCTGCGAGATGGCAGTTGTTCCTGGCCGAATAATAATATTGATGATGTCTGGCACAGCTCTATCAACAGTCGCGGAGATTTCTTTAGTGCCAATGACCCAGAAGAATTAATAAAAGCACTGAATGAAGTGGTCAATGATATTCTTGAACGATTGTCCCGAGGTAGTACATCCACCGTATCTTCAGGAGTTATTACCAATGATACCATTGCCTACTCCCCCGGGTTTGATTCATCTAAATGGTCCGGAAATCTGTTGGCCCGAGAGGTCAACAGTGATGGTTCATTCGGTGATGTTAAATGGGATGCTGCCTGTCATTTAACCGGTGGTTTATGTAATGCCACAGGCACACATGTGAGCAAACAGACCAACCGAAAACTATTTACCTATGACGACAGTTTAGGCGCTGTCGCTTTTGATACAAGCATGTCGGCTACTTTAAAGTCACAACTAACAAATAATGCTTCTGATTTATTAGCCAGAACCGGCGCCTTAGTTAATGAGCTCATAGAATATATCATTGGTGAGCAAGGCAATGAAATAGCCAATGGCGGTGTTTTAAGAAATCGAGCCAGTATCCTTGCTGATATCGTACATGGCAGCCCAAGTGTCGTAAGGGGGCCGGGTGCAGGCTATGATGACACTAAATGGCCGGTTGGTTCACCTGAAGCCAACGCCGCGGCCAACGGAAATGGTTATCTTGATTTTAAAATTGATAAGCAGAACCGCCACAATGTTATGTATGTGGGTTCCAACAGTGGCTTATTACATGCATTTGATGCGGATGACCCCACAGCAACCGAAGAATATTGGGCCTATATGCCCCGAAAAGCGTTTAATAACATTCACCGATTAGCAGATCCTCAGTTTAAGCATTGGTCATATGTTGATAATACACCTGTTATTCAGGATGCCTTTATTAATAAAAAATGGCGTACAACATTAATCAGTGGGATGCGTTATGGTGGTCAGGCTTTCTTTGCCTTAGATGTTACCCAGGCACCGTCCACTGCCCCTGATGTGTTATGGGAGTTTAGTGACGAGGATGATGCGGATATGGGTTATTCTTACGGTCGTGCAACGATTGCCCGTATCACCAGTACCGGTGATTGGGTGGCGCTTTTGCCGAATGGGTATAACAACACTCAGCCCTACACAGAAGATCCCTCAAATCCTGATGATAAGAATGTGTCAGCCACCGGGCATGCTGTGTTGTTTGTGGTTCGTTTGAGTGATGGTAAATTGTTGGCTAAACTGGACACGGGTGTTGGCTCGCCCACCACGCCTAATGGTCTTGCCAGCGCAATGGCTGTTGATTCTAGATTTTCTACGCCTGATGGAATTGATATTGGTGCAGATTTTGCCTATGCAGGTGACTTATACGGTAATTTATGGCGTTTTGACTTCAGCAGTAGTAATTATTCAGATTGGTCAAGCTCGATAACACGCGTTGTTAAAGCGGATAATATCATGCACAG
Source organism: uncultured Marinicella sp. (assembly GCA_947502925.1). Lineage (GTDB taxonomy): Bacteria > Pseudomonadota > Gammaproteobacteria > Xanthomonadales > Marinicellaceae > Marinicella. The sequence continues at coordinate 301,721 of CANNBS010000003.1, forward strand.
ACCCATTACAGTGCAACCAAGGGTCGTTCAGGTTGCTGACAGAAATCAAGACCAGGCCAACGATGTTGTGGTTGTGTATGGCACAGGCAAATATATCGAAATCCCGGATCGATCCATTAATCTACCGGATGACCAATATTTAGTGGGTGTCATTGATGGCTTAACGTCGACAGATGTAAATCTAGATATTGATGATTCTAAGTTTGTATTACAAACATTCACTAAAACGGCAGGTGGTCGGTTAAGGCAGCTGTCAGACAACAGTGTTAATCCTTTGTCCGATTACGGATGGAAAATAAAATTATCTGAAAAAGGTGAACGCTTAGCCAATCCCATATCGCGAATTGGAACTTCTTTAATGTTGGCATCAAGCACTGTAACTGCCGGAATAGATCCTTGTGAAGCAGGTGGACGTAGTTGGTTAACAGCATTTAACCCGCAAACGGGAGGGACGCCTAATGTGGGAGAGATTTTTGATGATGTGGTTGTTGGAGTTGATGTCAATGGGGATCCCATTACACTGGTTGAATCCGGTGACAGTACCCTTATTAATGATTTAATTGTTGGTCAGCCGCCGGTATTAGAGACTCCTGGAGCGCAACAAATTGTGATTGAAGGATCTCAAAATACAGAAATTATAACCTTAAAAAGTTATACATGGCGTCGTCGTAACTGGACGAATCTCTTAACAGAATAATGGTGAAAATATGAAACTATCTTATTACAAATTGGCTTTATGTGTATTGGCTTCACTGTTTATGCTGTCAGTGGCCAATGCGCAGAATAAATCAGTCAGTCGTTTGGTTGAAGCTGAGTTACAGGAAGTGGATACCGGCAGCAAACTGGTGGTGTTTAATAATAAACGTTTTAAGTATCAGCCTGATTTAAAAAATGCGGCGTATCAATATGAAGATGCTGAGAAAATGGTTGATATTTATGATTTAAAGGTTGGCGAGACTTATTTCTTTAATCTTTATCAGGAAGAAAGCAGAGGCACTGATCAGTTTAAGCTAATTTTTATTGCACAAGAACCACAGGCTGAATAATGAAAAGTAAATCAATTGGTTTTAGTTTAATTGAGTTGTTGGTTGTCATTGCCATTGTGGCGATGTTAGCGGCTTATGCCTTACCTAATTACCGTGATTATGTTATGCGCAGTAAGAGGGCAGAGGCGCAGAATAAACTCCTTGAAATTGCCGGAATGTTTGAGAAGTATTATGCCAACACCAATCGTTATCCGGCCGGATTAACCGGTGGCGGTAATAATTTGAATCTGGATTCCAGTTATTTAACCTGGGAAGATTATCAAATTACCGCGGCAACGGGCGGCGGTTGGACTTTAACTGCTACAGCCAGAGGTGGTCAGGCACAGGATACCGAATGTCCGACCATAAATTACAATAATTTAGGTCAAAAAACACCACTTGAATGTTGGCAATAAATGAGATAGTCAATGGCGTGAGGGCGATTTAATATCGCCCTTCTTTTAGGATGCGTTGTTTTTGGCGGTTCCAGTCTTTTTCCTTTTTGGCGGCGCGTTTGTCGTGTAGTTTTTTACCTTGTGCCAGTATTAATTTAAGTTTTACTTTGCCTTTTTTCCAATACAGGCTTCTGGCTACCAGTGTTAACCCTTTGCGTTCAACAGCACCAATCAGGTGGTCAATTTCATGCTTGTGCAGCAGTAGTTTTTTCAGTCGATTGCTATCAGGTTCAATATGAGTGGAGGCTGTATCTAATGGGGTTATATGGCAGTTAGTTAAAAAGACCTCGCCTTGTTTGATATAGACATAGCTTTCAGCCAGATTAACTTTGCCGGCGCGTATGGCTTTGACTTCCCAACCTTGTAATTCAAGTCCGGCTTCGAAGTCCTCGATGAAATGATATTCATGTGAGGCTTTTTTATTGACAGTAATGGTGTTGCTGCTTTTTTTTTCTTTGGCCATAAATTAAATTAAACTCCCGTACAGTGGTGCATGGTTCCTGTTAAAATAACGCCTTCTGAATTCTTAAGTATTGACCGGGTGAGGTCATTTCAAGCCCATGACTGAAATAATCAAGTCTGCCATTGTACCGTATAGTGCCCATGATATGCGGCAATTGGTGAATAATGTGCCCGCTTACCCGGAATTTCTCAAATGGTGTGAGCACGGCTATATTCTTGATACCTTTGCTACTGGTTATGAAGCGGGTATGCAGGTCAAAATAAAAGGTATTCGGGTGGAGTTCAGTACGGTCAATACCCTGATTGATGACAGTGATTTTCTGGCGGTGGCCATGACCTTATCAAAAGGCCCGTTTAGACGTTTACAGGGTTATTGGCGGTTTATTCAATTATCTGAACTAGGCTCCAAGGTTCAATTAGAATTGTCCTATGAAATTAAATCGAGAATGATTGGTCGGATGTTTAGCAAAGGTTTTGATCAGGTGGCTTCACAGATGGTGGCCGATTTTGTTCGTCGGGCCGGAGATGTGTATGCTTAATATTGAAGTGATTTATGCCACGCCACAACAGCAGAAGCTGATTGAACTGGTGGTTAAATCCGGTACCACAATTGAACAAGCCATCGAGCAATCCGGTATTATGGTTCAATATCCGGAGATTGATTTATCGGATAATAAAGTCGGTATTTTTAGTCAGGTTAAGCCATTGGATTATGTCCTTAAGACCGGTGACCGAATCGAAATTTATCGCCCTCTGATTGCGGATCCAAAAGCCAAGCGGCGAGAAAAAGCCGAGCAGAATAAAACTAAATAGCTTGAGATTATATTTATAACCACAAAGTTCGTAAAGTTGTTCACTAAGAGCACAAAGGCTATTATAACTTTGTGTATTCTTGGTAATCTCTGTGGTTTTCAGACGCCTGAAGGCTGATGACTGAGGACAGATGAAAAAACTTTAATAGAGAATCTACTCTTTTTCATCCTCTGGAAAATAATTACCTTCGGTTCTGACCAGTTCATTGTTTTCAAAATATAAGGTCAGTTTTTTGAGTTTTTTGAATTCGCCTTTCACTTTTGAAGTATTAATGTAATCCCAGCGGTCCTGGTTAAAGGGATCGGCAATGGCGGGCGTGCCTAAAATAATGGCCACCTGTTTTTTTGTCATGCCGGGTTTAACTTCGTTAATATCTTCTTGTTTAAGAATATTGCCCTGTTGGATGGGTGTTTTATAACAAGCGCCTAAACTTATTAAAAAGGCGAGTAAAATAATTTTGATGAAAATACTTTTCATGGGTAATAATGTCCAAATTTGTGTGCCAAATGATACAATAAATTCAATTAAATAACAGTTAAAAATTAACATGTCGAAAAATGAAATTAAAGAAGCCGGTTTAAAGGTGACATTACCCAGGCTTCAGATTTTAGAATTTCTCACTGCCAATAAAGGTAAGCACTATACAGCTGAAGATTTATTCACCGAAATGAAACTGGCCGATCAGGATTTAGGGTTGGCAACTATCTACCGTGTTTTAAATCAGTTTGAAACGGCCGGACTGGTGATGAAGCATCAGTTTGAAGAGAACCAGGCGGTGTTTGAGATCGATACCGGTGAACACCATGATCATATGGTGGACATTGACAGCGGCAAAGTGGTCGAATTTTATGATGAAAAATTAGAAAAGCTTCAGGAAAAAATTGCTGATGCACATGGTTATGATCTGATTGATCATAAGATGGTTCTCTATGTGAAAAAGAAAAAATAAATGGATATTTATAAAGAGTTTTACTTGGAATCGGCTCATTGGTTACCCAAAGTCCCTGAAGGTCATAAGTGTGGTCGTTTACACGGCCATTCTTTTAAAGTCGTTATCACCGTCTCAGGTGAACCGGGAGAGGACAGTGGTTGGATTGTTGATTTCGCCGATATTAAGTCAGCTTTTAAGCCGCTGTTTGAGCAATTGGATCATCAGTGTCTGAATCATGTCAAAGGACTTGAAAATCCCACCAGTGAGCGCCTGGCGCAATGGATTTGGCGTAAACTGAAGTCACACTTACCCCAATTATCTCAGGTGGAGGTGTGTGAAACCTGTACCTCCGGTTGTATCTATCGTGGTGAATAAAAAAACCTGTTAATTTTCATTGACTATCATTTGATAAATGATGATAATACGCAACCTCTTTGTGGGGCTATAGCTCAGCTGGGAGAGCGCAACACTGGCAGTGTTGAGGTCAGCGGTTCGATCCCGCTTAGCTCCACCAACAAAGAGATTGTAATGTCCTTGCGTCCCCTTCGTCTAGTGGCCTAGGACTCCGCCCTTTCACGGCGGCAACAGGGGTTCGAGTCCCCTAGGGGACGCCATCTTTATGCAGCCGAGGTATAAAGATTATTAAGGCCTTTGTATAGGTCTCTAATCGGAAATGTTCTTGTGTCCCCTTCGTCTAGTGGCCTAGGACTCCGCCCTTTCACGGCGGCAACAGGGGTTCGAGTCCCCTAGGGGACGCCACTGAGGAAATATTTGAGGGTAAAATCCTGCGTTGCAGAGTCATTCTGAGACGCTCACGGACTGGTCGTCCGCTCACGCCTTCAAAATCCCTCTGCGCCTTGACTTTCACCCCCCAAATTTTCCCTCAGCTCCATGTTTGGGTGTGACTAACTTTCTGGCATTAATAAACTATTTTCTGCGTTGCAGAGTCATTCTGAGACGGTCACGGACTTGGCTGTCCGCTCCCGCCTTCAAAACTCATCTGCGCCTTGGCAAATTCCGCTCCTGCTCACTTTGCACACCTACGTCCTGTAGGCGCCTTAAACCTCAAATTTGCTCTCAGCTCTAGTTTTGAATGCAGCTATAATTTCAGAAATGTACGATATGGTTTTCTTCCTTGCAGATGAATTCTGAGACGGTCACGGTTTCAGAAGACAGGTCACTGATGACAGAGGACAGAAAACGGATTCTTCATCCATCCGCCACATAATAATTTTCAGGGATTGTTATAAAAGATCAGGATGCTTCTGAGGTAGGGCAAGCTTATTCAATTTTTTCTGTTTTCAGTCCCCCGTCCTCTGTCATCTGACCTGGCCTCTGCGTCTCTGTGGTTTTCTTTTTTTCTTTTACCACAGTTCGTTTGGGTTTCTGTAATGAGCACAAAGCCGCAGACTTTGTTGGTTTTGTGATGAATTTTGTTCATTCTGAAAGACGCTTGATACCGGCCTGCGCCGGTATTAAGGTGTGATGTGTGGTATCACACCTTAATTGTTGCGTTGCCAGGTGTAGTCGCATAGGAACTGTAGGGCTTGTTTGGACTGGCTGTCGGGCAACTCTGAGAGGCATTGGGCGGCTTGTTGGGCTTTTGATTGGGCTTGTTGCCGGGTGTATTCGATGGCTTGTGAGTCTATAACCAATTGTCTTAATGCCATGAAATCAGCGGCTGTTGGATCATTTAATGCGCCACTGACTGCCTGTTTTTGTTGTTCTGTGCCATTTTTGAGCAGATAAATTAGGGGTAGGGTGAGTTTGCCTTCCTGGAAGTCATCACCGATATTCTTGCCAAGAGCGTCGTCTTCGGCGGTGTAATCCAGGACATCATCGGCGATTTGAAAAGCGATGCCTAATAATTGGCCGTATTGTGCCAGTTGTCGGCGTTGTTGTTCTGAAGTGGTGGCGATAATGGCAATGAGTTCACAGGCCGCTTCAAATAATTTCGCGGTTTTGTTAGCGATAATCTGATAGTAATCGCCTTCAGACAGGGATTGGTCACCGATACTGAGTAACTGTTGGACTTCGCCTTCTGAAATGGTGTTGGTGGCTTTTGACATCACCGACATGACATCCATACTATCGGCGGTGACCATCATTTTAAAAGATTTTGAGTACAGGTAGTCACCCACCAAAACACTGGCGGCATTGCCCCATATTTCATGGGACGTTTTTTCACCACGACGCATATCCGATTCATCGACCACGTCATCATGTAGTAAGGTGGCGGTGTGAATCATTTCCACCACAGCGGCTAAATTAATGTGTTGGTCGCCGGCGTAATTTAAAGCCCTGGCTAACAGCATCATAATCACCGGTCGCAGGCGTTTACCACCGTTATTAATGATGTAACGGCCAATTTGATTAATCAGAATGACTTCTGAATTGAGTTCCTGGGTTAAATGCTGATTCACCTGCTGCATATCCGAAGCCGTTATTGCTAAAACGTCTTCAATGCACCTTACATCCTCGGTCATTGTGGGTTTTTATGCTTAAAAGGCGTTATTATAATCAACCCGTGGCTTGATAAACAGATGATTCTTATCGAGGATCTTCAACAGTGGTCAAATTCGGGTCTAAAGGGTAAAATGCACCGCCATGAATGATGCTTCCAAAAAGATTGAACGCCGCGCCGCGATGGCCATCGCTTTTATGATTGCCCTACGTATGTATGGGCTATTTCTTATTTTGCCGGTTTTTTCAGTGTTCGCACAAGACATAACAGCTTCGACACCTTTTCTGGTGGGTGTGGCGATTGGTATTTACGGTTTAACGCAGGCGTTTTTACAAATTCCCATGGGGTTTTTATCCGATATATGGGGGCGTAAAAAGGTGATTGCGCTGGGCTTGGTTTTATTTTTAACCGGTTCCGTGATTGCTGCGCTGGCATCAGATATTTATACCATTATTATCGGCCGTGCGGTACAAGGCATGGGTGCCATTGCTGCCACCGGTCTGGCGCTGATTGCTGATGTTTCACGCCCCGAACAGCGCAGTAAAATGATGGCGATTGTCGGTGTCAGCATCGGGTTTTCCTTTATGCTGGCTTTTATTACCGGTCCCATGCTGGCTCAGCTGTATGGTTTAAGTGGTCTGTTCTGGGTGACCGCTATTTTGGCGGGTTTGGCCTTGCTGGTGTTGTTTGCCATGGTGCCTGAACCGGACAAGCGCATTGAACGTGATTATCGTTTTATTGAGGTTATTCAAAGCATCCGACGCAAACAGCTTTTACTGCTTGATATGGGTGTGTTTGCCATTCATGCCAGTATGTCGGCTTTGTTTTTGGTGTTGCCGGTGATTTTAGTGGATACATTTAACTGGCCGGTTGTTAAGCATTGGCAATTGTATTTGCCGGTGATGGTGGCTTCGGTATTTATTATGATTCCGCTTATTTTCTGGCAGGAAAAACAAAAAAATCACATACGACTGATGTTGGTGACGTTTTTACTGTTGGCGGTGAATTTTTTATTGTTGCAGATGGCAATCGATCGATGGCTGGTGATTGTGGTGAGTCTTATTATTTACTTCGGCCTGTTTAATTATTTAGAAGCATCGATGCCGGCTTTATTGTCCAAAATAGCCACTGAAAAATACCGTGGGGCGGCTATGGGTGCGTATTCGACTGCTCAGTTTCTGGGGGCTTTTGTCGGTGGTGCCGTGGGTGGTTTTTTAATGTCTTTCAGCAGTCAGGTCGTCTTGTTGGCGTTGTTTGGATTGCAGTTAGTTTTGGGGCTGGTGGGTTTGATGATTTTTGGCACCCAAAAAACCGTTGGCTGAGTCATTCATCTTCTTTATCCAGGCGCTTAATCAAAACGCTGTTTATGGTGTTGTCATCACCGACTTCCAAAATGGTTAAGCGGTAATTATCCAGACTTAATTCCAGGTTTGGAGAGGGTAAGTCTTTGATGGTTTCAGTGATTAAACCATTAATTGTGGTGGCGTCTTCGGTGGGCAGGTCCCAATGCAAGCGGCGATTTAAAAAGCGAATGGCGATGCGGCCTTTGACCACATATTCTTGTTCGCTCTTTTGAATAATCTGCAAACCACGATCACCGAATTGAGAGGTAAAACGACCGACAATTTGCTCTAAAATATCGTCTAAGGTGATTAAACCGACTAAATCACCGTACTCATCCACCACTAAGCCCATACGCCGCTCCTTATTCTGAAATTCCCGTAGTTGTCCCGATAAATGGGCTGTTTCCGGTACAAAGTAGGGTTTACGTAAAATATTTTTTAGCTTGTCCTTGGTTAAGGTGCTACTTTTAAGCATACTCAAAATGGTGCGAATATGTAAAATGCCAATGACCTGATCAATGCTGTCTTGGTACACGGGCAGGCGCGTCAGGTAAGTGCCCACAATTTTTCGCTCAATTCGGTCCCAGTCATCATTAATATTAATCGCCTGAATTTCATTGCGAGGCACCATCACGTCTTCAACTTTAATGTGCTCTAAATTCATGACATTAATCATCATTTTTTGATGCACATCCGGATTTAGCATGTCATTTTCAACAACCAGTGTTTTCAGCTCTTCTCGTGATAAGGCTTTATCAGCTATTTCTGCCGGCACGCCCAAAAGTCTGAGAATGCTGTTAGTGAATAAATTAATCAGCCACACCAGGGGCCAAAATATTTTAAGTAGTGGGGTTAATATGTAAGCCGCCGGATAGCCAATACGTTCAGGATGCAGAGCGGCATATGTCTTTGGAGTGATCTCGGCGAAAATCAAAATGGCCACTGTTAAAATCGCGGTGCCATAAACAATGCCTTGTTCACCGGCCATTTTTATCGCCAGTAAAGTGGTTAAAGCCGTGGCTAAAATATTGATGAAATTATTTCCGATTAAGATAATGCCAATCAAGCGATCGGGTTTTTGCAGGAGTCGATGCGCTAACCAGGCACCTTTGATGTTTTTAGCATCGTTTTTTAATTTAATGCGGTTTAAGGCCATCAATCCGGTTTCGGCGCTGGAAAAAAAAGCCGACAACATTAACAAACCGATAATAATGCCTATAAGTTGGCCTATGGAAAGGGCAGATAGCATTAGAGGATATAATCAATGACCAGATAGCTGCCCAAAAATCCAATCATTAATAGGGCCATGGCAGTCAGATTAAGTTTAATGGCCTTTTTACCCCGCCAGCCTTTCAGCATGCGGCCTGCAATCAGAATTGAAAATAAAATCCAGGCAAGGATGGAAAAAACAATTTTATGGCCCATTTGGTTGCCGAAAAAATTGTCGATAAATATCGCACCGGATAATAAAGACAAGCCTAAAAATAACCAGCCAATGACGATTAAAATAAACAGCTTTTCTTCATTTTTTAATAAGCTGTTTAAACTTAACTCGGGGCTGATAAAGGCATTTTTCTTTAGTCGATAGATTTGCAAGGCCAGATTGATGGCCACCAAAGAAGATACAAAAAGAAAACTATAAGCGAGAATTGATAAGGTAATGTGTAAATCTATAAAAAGCGCGTAGGGCTTGGAAAAATCCGGCAATGGCATTAATTGAATCCAGCCAATAATTACAATGGCAATTATGCTTAATAAAATTCGCAAGGTCTTTAATCTGAACTGGCTGCCGATGACGATAATATTGGATAACCAACTGACCACCAGACAGGCGTTTTGCGCATTAAAAGTCCAGCCGTTGTCGTTGAGTAATAACAGGCCGGTTAACACAGTTTGAAATAAACTGGCCAGCACTAAAAAGAGTATGGAAACGGCATATCTTTTGACAGTCAGCAAGGCAATCAGATGCGCCGCTGTGGTGGCAATAAAAAGACTTGTCATGGCATTGGGAGACGATTTTTGTTGATGGTCTCATTTATCTTTGAAGATGAAGCCATTATAATGGCATGTTTGTTATTTACCAACAGGATAATGTAATCATGTTTGACAATTTAACGGATCGCCTTACACAGAGCATTAAGAAAATTCGCGGTCAGGCGAGTCTGACTGAAGACAATATAAAAGGCATATTGCGTGATATTCGCGTGGCCCTGCTGGAAGCTGATGTGGCATTGCCTGTGGTAAAATCATTTATTGATGATGTTAAACAGCGTGCCCTGGGACAGGAAGTTCTCTCCAGCGTGAAGCCGGGACAAATGATGGTTAAAGTCGTTCAGGAGGAACTTGAACGTGTTTTAGGCGAAGAAACGCAAGGCATTAATTTTAACGCGCAGCCACCGGTGGTTATTTTAATGGCCGGTCTGCAAGGGGCCGGTAAAACCACCACCTCAGGAAAACTGGCCAAATACCTGACCGAACAACAACAGAAAAAAGTCATGATGGTGTCCGCGGACGTCTATCGGCCGGCGGCCATTGAACAATTGCAGACCGTTGGCGAGCAGATTGGTGTTAGTGTGCACCCGTCATCAGTGATTGATGATCCGGTCAGTATTGGCCAAAGCGCCGTGGATGCGGCCAAAAAAGGGTTTTTTGATGTCTTGATTGTGGATACGGCCGGACGCCTGGCGGTGGATGAATCCATGATGCAGGAAATTAAGGCGCTTCAGGATAGCTTAAACCCCACAGAAACATTGTTTGTGGTGGATGCCATGACTGGTCAGGATGCTGCCAATACCGCCAAAGCCTTTTCTGATGTGCTTGCATTAACCGGTGTGGTTCTGACCAAAGTCGATGGTGATGCCCGCGGCGGTGCCGCCTTATCGGTAAAAACCATCACCGGGAAACCCATTAAGTTTCAGGGTGTCGGTGAGAAAATGGATGCCCTTGAGCCATTTCACCCGGATCGGATTGCTTCCAGTATCTTAGGCATGGGCGATGTCTTGTCTTTGGTGGAAGAAGCCGAGCGTAAAATTGACAAGAAAAAAGCCGAGAAATTTGCCAAAAAAGTTAAATCGGGTAATAAATTTACCCTGGAAGATTTTCAGGAGCAATTACTGCAAATGCAGAACATGGGTGGCATGAGTTCCATGTTGGATAAACTACCGGGGATGGGGCAGTTACCTGATGCAGTGAAAAATCAGGCCAGCGACAAACACACCAATCAAATGCTGGCAGTGATTAACTCCATGACGGTCAAGGAAAAACGCTATCCGCAGCTGATAAAAGGCTCACGAAAACGGCGTATCGCCAATGGTTCGGGCACCAATATTCAGGATGTGTCTAAGCTTCTAAAGCAATACAACCAAATGCAGAAAATGATGCGTAAATTTAAAGGAAAAGGCATGATGAAAATGATGCAGAAACTGGGCGGTAAATTACCCGGCGGTGGCGGTATGCCTTTTTAATTACTATGGGGCCATCATGCTTAGTATGGATTGTTTATGGCTGCTTAAGCCTGAATCTCGCGCAGGCCGGTCAATTAAAGTTATATCATTGTAAGACAGATGATGGGCCGGTGGTGCTTCAGGATCGGCCCTGTGCCGTGACCCGAATGAATCCGGCCACTAAAAAAAGTGCTCAACCAAATCAACGTAAAGCAAGACAGGCCAACAAGCCAAAGCACAAACCGAAATCATTTAAACAGGCCGCTTCAGCACCAATCCAAGCGGCTTCCTCTAAGGCTTTTATTGAAATCGCCCATAAAAATAACTGGCCTGCTCAATTAAGCCGAAACCAGCATGGCTGGCATTTGTCGGTGGATGTACCAGGAAGGTCTCATAATCAGTCGTCTCAGGTATCGGTTAGATACTTTAAAAATCCCGAGCAAACCTTGAACACAGATGCGTTTTCTTATGCACTCAATCTGTATCATGGGATTCGCCATCAATACCATTTAATCGACAGCCAGTTTAAATCGCATTCAGCCTATAAAGTATTTAATATAGTTTATAAAAAAGCCACACAATCGGCCAAGAGCGAGTTTTATATCAGTAAAAGGAATGGTTCTCTGTGGGTGTTTTCATTCGAAAGCAGTGCCGCCGGGCTGGCTCAAACGCAACGCGTGATGGCACAATTACAAGCGCTGATTTGAATAAGGAATGATTAACTTATCATGCAGAGGTATCATGTAAAAGCATGTCCGTCAGTTATCCACACAAGCTGTGGATAACCTTGTGAATAACACGATAATTTTAAGAATATATAAAGCACTCATAAGACTTTCTGCGAAATGGTTAAAAATAGACCATTCAAATAAAAGCATATATATCAATACTATACAGCGTTTATCTAATCCATAAACTAACAAATTGTGACTAACGCCTTGTTATAGTTCATGCACACCTTACTTGTGCATAAGTTAATAGTAATGCGACTTCTTTTGACGCTTTGTGACACTGTATTATGGGTTTGGCATGACATCGCCTTGACGGTAGCTGACAAAAAAACCTTCTAAATCACCGTTTTCAGTATAGACATTCACCGCCACTAAAGTATAGCCGTGACGGGCAAATTCCTGATGAGATTGGGTCATTTTCTTAGCTGCACCATTTTTCCGGCTAAAACGTGAGATATCGATGAAAATAGTGACGGCTTTTAAACCCGCTTTGGCCGCTTGTTCGGCATCGCTATCAGCCAAGACCGAAGTGGATAAACTAATTGTCATCAATGCCGTGATAAATAAAGGAAAAAATTTACGCATAAAAAAAGCCTGAATTAAGGCCTTGTTATTGTATTTAGATGAGTCAGTTGAATACAATAGCTGTTTTTATAATAAATCTAAATTCATGACCACAGTACTAACGGGCATTACTACCACAGGCACACCGCATTTGGGTAATTATGTGGGCGCCATTAAGCCGGCCATTCGACGCAGCCGTGATACGGACATTAACAGTTACTTCTTTTTAGCTGATTTGCATGCCCTGATAAAATGTTGGGAACCCGAGCGCATTGCTCAATCAACCCGTGAAATTGCCGCCACCTGGCTGGCACTGGGTTTAGACACCGAAAAGTCCGTTTTTTACCGGCAGTCGGATATTCCGGAAATTTCCGAGCTGACCTGGTTGTTAACTTGCATGACGGCTAAAGGACTGATGAACCGCTCACATGCGTATAAAGCCCAGGTGGCTGAAAACCAGGAGCAGGGCAGTGATGATCCTGATAAAGGCATCACCATGGGTTTGTTCAGTTACCCGATTCTTATGGCGGCGGATATTTTAATGTTTAATGCCGATGAGGTGCCGGTGGGTAAAGATCAGATTCAACATCTGGAAATGGCGCGTGATATTGGTGCACGCTTTAACCATCATTTTGGTGAGCATTTTGTGATGCCAAAAGCCATTGTCGATGATAATGTGGCGGTATTACCCGGATTGGATGGCCGAAAAATGAGTAAAAGTTATAACAACACCATTCCATTGTGGCTGCCTGAGAAGAAATTACGCAAGCACATTATGAAAATTAAGACCAATTCCCTGGAGCCGGGCGAACCTAAAGATCCCGATGATTCGGCTTTAATGGACATTTATCGTGCCTTTGCCAGTGATGAACAGGTGGCTGAAATGCGCCAGGCCTACCGCGATGGCATCGCCTGGGGAACGGCAAAACAAATTATTTTTGAGACTTTGAACACAGAATTGAAACAAGTTCGGCAAAATTATGAAGATTTAATGGCCAATCCTGCTAAGATTGAACAGGAATTACAAAAAGGGGCGGCCAAAGCCAGACAGTCTGCTAAGCAGTTATTAGCACAATTAAAAGACGCTGTAGGGATCAGGCCGATAAAGTAAACAATTATTTATTGAGGTCTTTATGATTGATTTTAAATTTGGACAGGTGATGTCCACCTTATTTAAAACCAAAGAATTCGTTCTGTTTCGGTTTTTAATCTACATGGGTATTACGGTGGCGTATATCGTGGTTACTGGCACCGGCGGCGGTATCGGCTATATGGTTGGTAAAGTCGGTAATAACCCCGAAAGCGGCGTGTTTTACGGCATGTTCGGTGGTTTTGCATTGGTCAGTGGCGTGTTGTACTTCTTTCGTGAATACTTACTTTATCTGGTGAAAGCCGGCCACATCGCAGTAATTGTTAAGCATTTGGATAATCAGCCGATGCCAGAAGGTCAGAGCCAGGTTAAATATGCTCAAGGGGTGGTCAAAGACCGGTTTACCGAATCGTCGGTTTTATTCGGTGTCGATCAGCTGATTAAAGGCGTGCTGAAAACCTTTACCCGAATTTTCTCCGGTGTCATGTTGTTATTACCGTTTATTCCCCAGCCTTTGGTGAAGTTTGTGAATGCCGTGGTGACCATGTCATTAACTTATGTGGATGAGGTGATACTGGCGTATTACATCCGTAATAACTCCACCAACCCCTGGGAAGACTCACGAAAAGCACTGGTTCTGTATGCGCAGAATTATAAAACATTCTTAAAAAATGCCTTATTTCTCACAGTGATGACCTGGATTATGGCTTTACTGGTATTGATTGTGGTGTTTGCGCCGTTGGCGGCCTTAATGAGTTTTGGTGGTTATGAAGGTGGTTTCTGGCCTTTTGCTTTGGCGGTGGTCACTGCCTGGGGATTAAAAGCCGCGCTGATAGATCCCTTTGCCATGACTGCTTTAATGCAGGTGTTTTTTAAGGTCACCGAAGGCCAGGAGCCGAATCCTGAATGGGAAGCCAAATTAGAACGTGGTTCCAAAAAATTCGTGAAATTAAAAGAAAAAGCCTTTAATTGGGTGCAGGGTGACCGGGGCAAAAGCGACGACACCACAGCAGCTAAAATAACCCAAACAGAGTAATCAATACGTTAAACCAAAGCCCGGTTTAGCCGGGCTTTGGAGTGCTGCTGAGCAGCACGACCCGCCGAGCCGGTTAGGCCAGGTAAATGAAGTCATGCGGTTTCGCCGCAGGCGAAGAAGCGTGACGGAATGTCCGTTAAGGCCGTGAGAGGAAGCGTAAGTCCCAAGAACACACCTTTTTAATGCAAGAATTCAGTCAACGCATTATCGCCATTATTTCTGCCATTCCGATTGGCAAAGTGGCTACCTATGGCCAGATTGCGGCCATGGCCGGTCAACCGCGTTCAGCCCGCCAGGTGGCCCGTCTTTTACACAGTAGCAGTAACAAATATGATTTACCCTGGCATCGGGTGATTAATGCGCAGGGTGGTATTTCTCTCACCGGTTCGCAGGCTGAAAAACAGCGTAAAAAGTTATTGGACGAAGGCATTGAAATTTCATCCGCGGATAGAATAGACTTAACTGTTTTTCAATGGCAACCCAATCGGGATGATTAAAACAAGCGAATACAAGAAAAGACGGCAGCAGCTGATGAATCGGGTGGGCGATGATGCTGTGATTGTCCTCAAAAGCCGTGATGAAAAGCTCAGAAATGGCGATGCCCAGTATCGTTATCGGCAGGACAGTGATTTTTATTATTTAACGGGTTTCAATGAGCCGGATGCCTTACTGGTGCTGATAACTGATGATCAGCACCAATCAGATGTTTTATTTTGCCGGGAAAAAGACCCGGATAAAATGATCTGGGACGGCCCGATGGTTGGCACGGAATCTGCGGTCAGTGACTACGGTTTTGAGCGGGCCTATTATATCAACGAAGTCGATCAACGCATGCCCGGTTTTATGCAAGACAGGGAGCGACTGGTTTTTAAGTTGGGTGAGGATGAATCATTTGACTCTAAAATCAGTCAGTGGGTTAAAAATATCGAACACAGAAAAGGCCAAAAATCACGGGCACCGGATGAATTTGTGTCGGTTAATCCCATGATTCATGATATGCGATTGTATAAAAGCGCAGCGGAAATCCGGTGTTTAAAAAAATCGGCTGAGATTGCTGTGAAAGCGCACCAACGAATGATGCAAGCCTGTCGACCAGGTTTATTTGAATACGATTTACAAGCCGAGTACCTGCATGAATTAACCCGACATCAGTCACAACCCAGTTATCTGCCGATTATTGGTGGCGGCAATAATGGCTGTATTCTGCATTATATTAACAACAATCAACCCTTAAGAGACGGTGATTTGGTGCTCATTGATGCCGGTGCTGAGTTTGATTATTATGCCTCTGACATCACCCGGACCTTCCCGGTAAATGGACGTTTTAGTGCCAGACAAAAGGATTTATACGCCGTGGTCTTGCAGGCCCAGAAAGATGCCATTGCTGAAGTAAAGATCGGCAATCCATGGAATAAACCGCATCAAATAGCTGTTAAGACACTAAGTCAGGGCTTACTGGATTTAGGTATTTTGTCCGGTTCATTAGAACAGGTGTTAGAGGAAAAATTATACCAACAGTATTACATGCACATGACCGGTCATTGGCTGGGTCTGGATGTCCATGATGTGGGTGATTATCAGGTGGATGACTTGTGGATTGAACTGGAAAAAGATATGGTATTAACGGTTGAGCCGGCCTTGTATATCGGTGAACACACAGAGGCACCGGCTGAATGGCGCGGAATCGGCATACGCATCGAAGATGATATTCAGGTGACGCCAAAAGGGCCTCAAGTATTATCATCAGGTCTTGTCAAAGAAATTGATGATATTGAACATATAATGAACAATTAAAACAGGATACAGCACATGAAAAAATCACTCACATTTGTACTCATCGCCGTTAGCGGTGCCGGTTCGGCTTTAACCGTGTCCTGCGGTCATCTGTTTGACAGTGAGCAGGGTCGGTTTGTGGCTGATAAAGTCGTCCAGATTGATCAGGATAAGGTGGTTGGTGTTACTGACAAAAAGAATCAGATTATAGATTTAGATTTTGGTGACGGTTACTGTTTGCCGGGTTTAATCGATACACACACGCATTTATCTTCACAAATGGGCCCTGACAGTTATGTCAAAAAATTTACGCAGAATGCCCCTGATGTGACTATTAATGCAGTGCAATATGCCGATCGTACTTTACAGGCGGGTTTTACCACGGTACGTGATTTGGGTGATTCATTTGGTGTGACCGTGGCCTTGCGGGATGCCATTGATGCCCAAAAGGTTTCCGGCCCACGAATATTCACCGCCGGTAAATCACTGGCCACCACCGGTGGTCATGCCGATCCCAGTAATGGCTATCGGGATGGTTTGCATCCGCCAACCACGCCGGCTCACGGTGTCATTAATGGTCCGGTTGAAGCCGCTCGGGCTGTCCGACAGCATTATCAGGATGGCGCAGACCTGATAAAATTTACGGCCACTGGCGGTGTGTTGAGCCAGGCATCCAGTGGTGATAACAGTCAGTTTACGATGGATGAGCTCGACGCCATTATGGCAACAGCTGATGATTATGGGTTTAAAGTCGCGGCGCACGCCCATGGTAAAGCCGGTATGAAGCGAGCGATTGAAGCCGGTGTGGATAGTATCGAACATGGCAGTTATCTGGATGATGAAATTGTCAAGCTGATGAAAAAACATGGCACGTATTTAGTACCGACCCTGATGGCCGGTGATTTTGTCGCACAAAAAGCCAAAGAAGACGGTTACTTTCCACCCATGGTGGCGAAAAAAGCTGCTACCATTGGTCCGATTATGGGTGCGGCATTTAAACGCGCTTATGACGGTGGCGTCAAGATTGCTTTTGGAACGGACTCAGGTGTATCTGCACACGGTGATAATGCCGAGGAGTTTGCTTTAATGGTGGCCCAGGGTATGTCAGCAGCAGAAGCCATTGTGTCGGCCACGAAAACCGCTGCTGAGTTAATTGGTAACGATCAGATTGGCGTGATTAAAAAAGACAGTTACGCCGATATGGTGGTGGTTAAAAGTAATCCCATTGATGATATTCAAACACTCACCGATATCCAGGTGGTTATTAAAGGAGGTCAGGTAATAAAAAATGAATACTCAAATTAAGACTGAAATTCTAAATTATCAAGCCGGTGATGTTCAGGCACAGGGCTTTCTGGCACAGCCTGAAAATCCGGATCGACAAGCGCCGGCGATACTGCTGGTGCCGATGTGGACCGGCCGGGTTGAGTTTATTGATAACAAAGCCAAAGAAATGGCACAACGCGGCATGACCGCACTGGCGGTGGATTTATACGGCAACGGTCAGTTAGCCAAGGACAAGGACGAAGCGGCGAGTTTAATGCAGGAATTAATGGATGACCGGTCTGAGTTGCATCGCCGTATTAATGCAGGCTTTGATACTTTATGTGAACAAGTTGTGGCCAAAGATAAAATCATCGCCATAGGCTATTGTCTGGGTGGTTTGGTGGTCCAGGATCTGGCCCGAACCAATGATCAGGTGGCCGGTGTGGTGTCCGTGCACGGTTTAATGAATAAGCCGGAAGTTACAACAGCTGAGCATTGGACCGCCAAAGTTTTGCTGTTACATGGTGCCAAAGACCCGATGGTCAGCGATGAAGACTGGCTACAATTGCGGGATGAGATGTCGCAGGCCGGTTGTGACTGGCAGAAACATGATTTTGGTCTGGCCTACCATGCCTTTACCACACCCGGTGCCAATGACCCGGATTTTGGCACAGTTTATAATAGTGATGCCCACCGACGCAGTGAGCAGTTGATTTCAGATTTTATCGCTGAAATAGCCGGACGCTAAAACTAAGTTCCGCAAAAGGTTTGATAACCGGCATCGTACTCCGGTGCCGGTTGCTGAAACCGCTCGGTATGTTCGATGGCTTGATAGGGTGATTGAAGCACTTGTAAAAACGTTTTGAAGGGATTTAAATCATTGTCTTCAACAGCCGCTGATAGCACTTTTTCGACCGCATGATTACGCGGAATAACCAGTGGGTTATGTTGACGCATGGTTTTTTCAACTGATGGCAGATCCGCTTTACCCACTTGCTGGCGCCATTGTCGGTACAAATCGCCCAATTGATTTTTGAGTTCATCGTCTTCTGTTGGTTTTGTCACATCCTCAGTTAAAGCGATAAACAATGCGGTGTAATCCAGTTGTTTTGTTTGCAGGCGTTTTAGAAAATCATTAATCCATGACTGATTAAACACGGCACTGTCAAAACCTAATTTACGATTCATCATGGCCACAAATTCCTTGGACTGCTGCTCAGGAATGGCTTTAATCAGGCTTTCAGCCTGTTGCAGCGCCTTTTTTTCATCGCTGTTGATTAAGGGCAATAAACACTCGGCCAGGCGCGCCATATTCCACTGCATTATCTGAGCCTGCTGACCGAAGGCGTATCGACCCCGTCGGTCGATGGAACTGTACACCGTGGCTGGGTGATAAACACCCAGCATGGCGCAGGGCCCAAAATCAATGGTCTCGCCGCTGAGTAAAGTGTTGTCGGTGTTCATGACACCGTGAATAAATCCGACCCGCAGCCAATGGTTAATTAAATTAATTTGTTTTTGAATCACGGCCTGAAGTAAATCAAGGTATATATCTTCACTTTTTCTAAGTTCAGGATAATGGCGTTCAATCACAAAGTCAGCCAGATTTTTCACCACATCCATTTGACCACGGGCGGCAAAATACTCAAAAGTGCCGACCCGGATATGCGATGCCGCCACCCGGGTGACAATGGCGCCGGGCA
This sequence comes from uncultured Marinicella sp., assembly GCA_947502925.1. Taxonomy (GTDB): domain Bacteria; phylum Pseudomonadota; class Gammaproteobacteria; order Xanthomonadales; family Marinicellaceae; genus Marinicella. The sequence continues at coordinate 320,820 of CANNBS010000003.1, forward strand.
GTGGTTTTTCCCGCATCACTTCATCGCCGGTGCTGACCACCGCCAGACAGCGACTGGTGGGCACGCCCAGATGATACATGGCTTCACTCATTAAATACTCACGCAAAGCCGGTGCTAAAGCGCATAAACCATCGCCATTGCGTGAATAAGGGGTTTGCCCCGAGCCTTTAAGCTGTAATTCAAATGTGCCGGAATCTGTATGAACTTCGCCCAACAAATGGGCCCGTCCATCGCCGAGCTGCGGATTAAAATGGCCGAACTGATGGCCGGCATAGGCACAGGCCACCGGTTTGGAACCGGGTAAATTGAGCTGTCCGCTGAAATAATCAGCACGTTGATCGGGTTCTAAAGATTGCAGGTTAAGTTGCTTGGCCAGTGCGTCATTCCACAGCAAAAGTTTAGGGTCACTGACCATAAAGGGATCTGCTGATTGGCATAGATGTGGGTCTAATTTGGCGTAGTGGTTAGTGAGTTTCATGATGAATGACTTGTCTGCTGTCTTTTACGAATAACTGATACATGGCGGGTATAACCAGTAAAGACAAGGCCGTTGATACGGTTAAACCTGAAATAATCGACCAGGCCAGCGGCGGCCACAGGGTTGATTTGGTCATTACCAGCGGTAACAAACCGGCGATGGTGGTTAAGGTGGTAAGGATAATCGGCCGGGTGCGACGTGCCACAGCCGTTTCAATGGCTTGCGCTAACGCCATGCCCTCATCCTGATTGCGTTGAATTAGATCCAGTAATACGATGGCATTATTAACCACAATCCCGACTAAAGCCAGCACCCCTAAGGTGGCAGTAAAGCCAAAGGGTGTGCCGGTCAGCAGCAGCCCGAGCGGTACGCCGGAAAAGGCCAAGGGGACGGTGATTAATATAATCAGCACTTTTCGAAAGGAGTTAAACTCAATCAATAAAAACACCAACAACAGAATCACACCAATCGGCAGGGCATTGCCCAGGGATTTGTTGGCTTCACTGGATTCTTTGGCGGCACCGGCGATTTGATAGGACACACCGCGCGCAAAATCCATCTTTTCCAAGTGTGGCAATAATTGACTAAGCACATCATTATATGTGTAACCGTCCTGGGTTTCCGCGTAAATACTGGCGGTACGCTGCAAATTTAAATGATGGATGGCCGCCGGTAAGTAATCAATGTGATCGTCGCTCATGGTGCTTAAAGAGAGTTTATCGGGGCCGTGGTAAATGGCGATATCCGATAACTGTTCAATGGGGAAGTTCACATGCTGTTTTGATTGCATGACAATATTCATCGGATCCTGATCCCCGCGGTATTGACCGATGACTTGTCCGGAAGTGCGTAAAGCCAGACCGGAGGCCAGTTGTTGGCGGGTAATGTTGTTTTTATTGAGTAGCACATCATCCGGGCTTAAGGTTAATTTGGCCATGCCAAGGCCCAGGGTATTTCGCACCATACGGGTGCCTTCGGTCTGTTGCAATTGCGATTGTATGGTCTGCACCGCATCGCGTAATTGCAGGCGATCATGGGCAATGACTTTGAGCTCAACCGGTGCTTCCGCCGGCGGACCCTGGCCCAGTCGATGGGCCACCACTTCCGCTTGTGGGAATTGCGGGTTAACGGATTCACCAATCCATTTAATCAGCCCATGGCTGTTATCCACATCATCTAAAATCGCCACAATTCTGGCCACATGGGGCGAGTGGGGTTTTTCTATCAGGTTATAGTAAAACACCGGACCGGAATTGCCCACGAAGGTCACTGTTTTCTCCACATGTTCGCGCTGTTTGATTTGTTCGGCAATGGAACGGGTAACCAGGGCGTTTTCCTGAATGTGGTAATTTTCGGGATATTTAATATCAACAATCAGCTGATTGCGATCGGTGTCCGGGAAAAAGTCTTTTTGCACATGGGTAAATAAATAAACTGATAAACCGATAAAAATAATCGCAGCCAGCATAATAAAACCACCTCTACTGACCGCCATGCTGCCCAGTTTTTGTCCAAGCTTTTCTAAACTGGATTGTTGTCGTTCTTTATTGGCTTTTAAGAACAAATGACTAAAAGCCGGGGTTACCATGATGGCGTAAATATAACTGACCGAAATGGACAGAATAATCATGGTGGGTATGGCGCGGGTAAAATCTGAGGCATTGCCCTGCGATAACAACATCGGCATAAAGGCAGCGATGGTGGTGCCGGTGGCCGAGCCCAGCGACATGGCCAGTTGTTTCACTGAAATCACCGAAGCTTCACGTCCGCGCCGACCCTGATCGATGTAATACTGAATGTTTTCAACCATCACAATGGCATTATCCACCAGCATACCCAAAGCGATGACCATGCCGGCAATGGCAATTTGATGCAGCACACCACCGCCCAGGTTAAAAATAGCCAGTGCTGAAAATGTCACCAGGGGTATAATGGTGGCCACCACCAAACCCGGCCGTAAACCTAAAAACAGGGCCAATATAATGGTCACAAAGGCCATACCTGTGAGTAAAGAATAACCTAGCTCACGCAATCGATCTGTAACCCGATCCGGCTGAAAAAACACTTCTTGTATGCTTATGTTTGGGTATTCATTGGTTAAATCAGCCACATAGCGGCGCAATTGCTCACCAAAATCCACCACATTTAAACGATTATTCGGCACATATATGGCCAGTGCCACGCCGCGTTTACCCTGAAACCAAAATCCACTCTGACCGACGGTTTGTGACTCAATGCGGACATCAGCCAGACTTGATAAGGGTAGTTGATCCCCATTAAATAGCATAATCGGGGTGTTTTTAATTTCCTCTAATGATTTAAATTCGGTGTGGGCATCGAGGCTGACCCTTTGATGCCCCACATGCAGGGGTTTAATGGGTCGGGCTTTTGTTTTGGCGTTGATTTGTTCAGCGATGGACTCATGGTTAATAGCCCGGCTGGTGACAAAAGATTCTTTCACAGTGATGGTGACCTGTTCTTCCGGCATGCCGTAAAGCCGCACCTTACCCACACCCTTTAAGCCGAACAGGCGGTTTTTAATGTCTTTGGCGGCGCGCCTCAGTTGCATCACATCATTATTGCCTGAGATGGCGTAAACAGCTAAGGCGGTGTCCATTAATTGGTCTTCTACAGTCGCCTCTAAGACGCCCTCGGGAAATTTGCGTTCTGCGCGCGTGACGGCGCGTCTGACTTTATCCCAGACCAGGTCGGTGTCATCAATGTGCTCCAGCATTTGCACCACCACCTGAGTAAATCCATCGCGAACAGTGGAGCGAATTTCTTCTAATTCCTCAATCTGGGCCAGTTCCTCTTCCAGAGGTTTAAGTACCTGTTGTTCAATTTTATGGACGTCGGCACCGGGGTATTGAACCAGGACAAAGCCATGCCGATAGGGAAAGAAGGGGTCTTCCTGCCGGTTCATATTGGACCAGGATAAAATACCGAATAAGGCCAGTAAAATTGATGTGGTTAAAATCAGCCTTTTTTGATTAACCAGTAAGCGGACTATACTCATGGCTGCGGATTTTTACCCGGCGGTGTCAGAGTACTCTGGCCTTCACTAATGACCGTGATGGCGGTATTTTGAGGCTGATCGATGCGAACCCGGATTTGGTTATCGTAAAAGCCAATAATTTGTACCGCTTTATGTTTGACCTGATCTGATTCAAGCACATAAACATAAGGCTCATTAATACCATCATCAATGACCGCGCTCACCGGTAGTTGATAAACATTTTTAATTGGTTCAGGAATACTGACTTCTATTTTTTCGCCGGCTAATATGCCGGTTTCTGGCGGTAAACTGACCAGCACTTTAAATAACTGGGACGCGGGATTAGCCGAGCGACTGATTTCTTTCACACTAACTGTGAAAGTCGCTGAATCATGATGGGCTGTGAGATTCTTGTTGAGCTGAAGGTGTTTAAGTAATTCGTTGCTGATAAACAAGGGGGCTTCAAAAATGTTGGTGCCACTTAATTCAATGACTGCCTGACCGGCTTTAACCATGGTGCCGGGTTTGACTAAAATATCAGTCACATCACCGGCAAATGGCGCGCTAAGGGTGGTTTCTTTAAAGTTATTTTTGGCGGCTTTGAGTTGCGCGTTGAGCGCTTCTTGTTGTGATTTAAGTTGTTTGACCCGACTGTCTAAGCGATCCAGTTGGTTCTGGCTGATGGCCTGAATATCTGATAAAGATTGGTTTCTTTTCAGCTCAGCACGTGTTTGTGTTAAATCGGCCTGATTGGCCTCGAGTTGACCTTGAATGCGTTCAATTTGAGGCGCCAATCCGGGATTATAAACCTCCAGCAAGGCTTCACCTTTGTTGACTTCTTGACCAATATCTACATGTTGTTGTGAAATGCGGCCACTGACCTGGAAAGCCAGTTGAGCATATTCCACAGGCTGCACAAAAGCACTGATTTTGTGCAGTTTTAAAACGGTTTTGGGCGAATAGTCTGCGCTGGTTACATGCGCGTCATCTGCGCTCTGATTGCTGTTAATGTCATTCTGACAGGCTGACAGCATGACAACAGCAAGCAGAACAATGAAAATGGCCTGAACGCGCCAAGGGATTGAATGTGACAATATGAAGGACTGTTTCATGGCTTAACCCCGGTTATCAGTAAGGCAATAAAATGATCAATAAACCTGTCATCGTCCTGGTAAATCGACGCATCCCATTGTTCAAAACGACAACGGGCCACAAAGTATTGATTAATACCGTTAATAAAGGTCATAATCAGTACCGTCGGATTAATACCGGGGCGGATTAGACCCTGTTGTTGCGCGCTTTTGATTAAACGCTCACCTTGATTAAATAAGGGCCGATCCAAATCGCCACAACCGGCGTCATTATCCAAATGGGCATAACTAAAAAAGCGTGCCACTAACGGGTTTTGCTTGATAAATTTAAAGTAATTTCGCATGGATTTTTCAATCAAAGCCAGCGGGTTTTTTTCTTGTTCAAACAGGATTTCCTGTGTTTGGGCATACTGATTAAAATAATACTGTTTCACCTCATCCCACAATTGTTCTTTATTACCAAAGTGGTGAAATATCAGACTTTTGGTGACATCAGATTGTTCAGCAATCATGGCAATAGACACATGGGCAAAACCATGTTTGGCGAATAGTGTCAGCGCCGTGGTTAAGATGGCTTCTTTTTTTGTGGTTGTATTCATAAGGCTGAATTATACTGCTGACTGACCGGTCGGTCAATTTCTTTGCATGCTCATTTTCATGCTTATTATGGACTAATTAAGTTATACTCACTTTTCTCGATGCAAGATGAAGCTATTATGCGAATTAAATTTCTATCCATTTGTTTGTTGCTGATGTTAATAAGTACCTCTGATGCTGCCACTTTTTATTTATTGCGTCACGCTGAAAAACAAACAGGTGATAATCCTGAATTAACCACTCAGGGTCAAAAACGCGCCGGACGCGTGGCAAAGCTGCTTTCGCTAACAGATATTCAGGCTGTCTATAGCACCGACTATCAGCGGACACGGCAAACAGCTGAGTCCATTGCACAGGTCAAAAATTTAACGGTTCAACTTTATAATCCTAAGTCGTTAAAACAATTTGCTCAAAAGCTTATTGATCTTAATGAAAATGCCATTATCGTAGGTCACAGCAACACAACACCTGAACTGGTCAACTTATTATCAGGTCAGACGGTACCTGCCATGGATGAAGGTACGTTTAATCTGATTTATCAGGTCATCACGATACCGGATTCTACCGATAAAAAAGCAGTGATCAATGTATTAAGTAGTCAACAATAAATAGTTTTATTAATTTGATTTGACAAGACTTGTTATGTTCTACAGAATTGATGAAAAGATTTTTCCGGATTCAGCGGTTTTTACAAAACCCACCGGTACATTAATTAACCACAATAAGCCATTGATATAATGAAAAAATTAGCTCTTACACTTTGTTTATTAGCAGTCTTCTCTGTCACTGTTGCTAAGGAAGACCCCGAAAATACTTATAACCGCAGTATAGATGTTGAGTCACAAGTGGTGACCAAAAATAAAGTCCGTATTAATGGACAGACTGTGCCTTATACCGCCACCACCGGTACCCAGCCGGTGTGGAATAAAGACGGGGAGGTCACCGCCACCTTGTTTTACACCTATTATCAGCGCAATGATGTAAAGAACAATACGTCGCGACCGATTATCGTGTCGTTTAACGGCGGGCCGGGGTCGGCCTCAGTATGGATGCACATTGCCTATACCGGACCGCGGGTGCTGAACATTGATTCAGAAGGTTATCCGGTACAACCTTATGGCGTTAAAGATAACCCGTATTCAATTTTGGATGTGGCCGATATTGTTTATGTTAACCCCGTAAACACAGGATATTCCCGCCTGGTTAAAAATGAAGAAGGCAAATACCCGGATAAAAAAGAATTTTTCGGCGTGAATGCCGATATTGCTTATTTATCCGATTGGATTACCACTTTTATGTCACGCCATAACCGCTGGCGTTCACCGAAATACATTATCGGTGAAAGCTACGGCGGCACAAGGGTCATGGGTCTGGCTGCGGCTTTGCAGAATAAACAATGGATGTATCTGAACGGTGTCATCTTGGTTTCACCGGCCGATTATCAGGCCATGGGTTCAGATTCTGCCATTTCCCGGGCCATTGATTTTCCTTATATGGCCGCCACCGCATGGCACCATAAAATGCTGCCTGAAGAATTGCAGAGCCAAGATTTAACCGATATATTACCGGAAGTTGAGGCTTTTGCCATCGATAAATTAATGCCTGCTTTAGCCAAAGGCGGCTTTATCAGCGATGCAGAACGGCAACAAATAGCGGCTAATATGGCGCGTTATTCGGGTTTAAGCCAGGAAGCCATCTTACAGCGCCATTTAGTGGTCACACCGCGGTTTTTCTGGAAAGAACTACTGCGTGATAAAACCGGCCAAACCATCGGTCGACTGGACTCGCGCTATTTAGGCATGGATAAATTTAACACCGGTGACAGCCCGGATTACAGCGCCGAGCTGACCTCATGGCTTCATTCCTTCACCCCGGCCATCAATTATTACATTCGAGAAGTTTTAAATTACAAAACTGACGTCCCGTATAGTATGTTCGGTGATGTACATCCCTGGGACCGAACCAATAACACCGTCCGCGAACAACTGCGGCAGGCCATGGCACAAAACCCGTATCTGAATATCCTGGTGCAATCCGGTTACTATGACGGCGCCACCACCTATTCAGCGGCTAAGTACACCCTGAACCAAATTGATCCCAGCGGTGATATGCAAGACCGCATGACGTTTAAAGGCTACCGCAGCGGACACATGATGTACCTGCGTAAAGATGATCTGAAAAAAGCCAATGATGATATCCGTGAATTTATTGAGAAAACCAGCACCAATGGCAAGCCGGCGAAGTATGAGTAATTAAGGAATCGAGAAATTGTTGGAATTCTCGTTGCTCAGACCAATACATTATAATTGAGTTACGAACACATCTATTTAAGAGGAAAAAAGAATCAGAAAAGTACTCTACTTCTTCATGATGATGGTGGTTTTTGGATCACAAGCCCAATCCTTGCCAAACGGTTGGGAACTTGAGGCTGTTCATGGTCCATCACAGGTGGGGATTGTTGAGACCATTACAGTCGATTTGAATCAGGATGGTTTAATGGATGTGGTGTCGGCTTCGATTGATGACGGCCATGTGCGGGCTTATATCAATCAGGGTGGCTTGCAATTCGAGCAACAGTTGATGAGCACTGAAGTCATCGGTGCTTATCGAATAACCGCAACGGATATCAACACAGACGGGCAAACGGACTTTTTGCTGCCTTCGATTGAAAGTGATGAAATTATCGCATTAATTGCAGACAGCCAAGCGCAGCCTTATGGCTACCGCAAACAAATCATTGCCGGTAAAGTAATATTACCTACGGACGCCCAAGCCGGGGATTTTAACAATGATGGCTTGATGGATGTTGTCAGTGTGTCCTTTGAACACAACCAACTTCTGATGCACCAACAGAGCAGTGATGGCACATTTATGACAAGTGTTTTGTCCTCATCTCCGCAAAGGCCCAGAAAAATCGTTGTGGCTGATTTTAATAATGATCAGTTAACAGATATTTTGGTGGCGTCATCGGTGGATAACAGCGTTCGTTTATTCAGTAATACAGGTCTTGGCAGTTTTAATGAAATACTTATCAGTGATCAGTTAACCGGTATCAGATATATCGATATTTGTGGTATTTCAGCTAATCAACTGCCGGATTTTGTGGCCGGTGTGACGGATGCGAATCAAGTCATGTTGTTTAGCAATAAGGGCAGTAACAGTTTCAGTGCTTCAGTCATTGATCATGATTTGCCCAGTGCCGATGTGGTTGATTGCGTTAACATCGATCAGGATGCAGACTTAGAACTTATCAGTATTTCCCGGTTGCATGACAGTATTTATACTCAGGAACTCAGTGGACAAAATAAGCACTTAATCGCCAACCGCAGGGATGGTTATATCACAGCCACAGCAGCAACTTTAGAAGCCGGTGGTGAGCCGGTTATTCTTACCCAGGCATTTTTTGAAAACCGAAATCTCATCTATACCCTGGATAAAGTGAGTCAGGAACAGGTTATTTGGCAGGATTTCCCCGATGGTGCGCTGTATTTACAAGCCGGAGATGTGGATGGTGATGGCGATACTGATTTGGTTTACGCCGCATTTCGTGGCGATAAAGTCTATTGGGCAGAAAAAACCACAACCGGCCACCAAATACACATCATTTATGATGGCGTTGACGGGCCACAAAGTGTCAAGCTTGCTGACATTGATGCAGACGGTGATTTAGATGTGTTCAGCGCCGGTGCCTGGGATGATCGTTTTTATTTCCACCGAAACAATGGCCAGGGCCAATTTGGTACATTTATTGTCAGCGATAGCGCCAATAATCCGGCGCGGATTGAAGTTATGGATGTGAATGGTGATTCTAAACTTGATCTGGTAACCACTTCAAGTTTGGATGACAGTTTACGCTGGTTTGATGTCAATGGTGTACAATTTACCGAAACCTTGATTGATGACCAATTGGATGGTGCATTGGCATTACGGGTGGATGATATTAACTTGGATGGTCATGAGGACATCCTTGTAGGCAGCTATTTTGGCAACAGCATCCATGTTTTTTACAATGATGGGGCAGGGCAGTTTAGCAAACAACAATTATCTGCGAATAAAACCAAACCAACAAGCATTCTAAGTGATGATGTTGATAATGATGGTGATGTGGAAGTTGTATTTAATGCCAGTAATGATAAATCTGTCTGGTTATTGGAAAATAACGAGGGTGGGTTTGTTGAATTATTAATCACTCAAAGTGAAGAGATTATCAAAGATTTGGCGTTTAATAATCATGACCATAGCGATAATTCAGATGTGGTTAGTGTCAGTGACCAGACAGGCATTATCAATATAAGCAAAAATATCAACGGAACATCTTTTAACACCGGAGTGCTTACTGATACAGGTTTCGGCGTCAGTAATATGATATCTTTGGCTAATGATGGCTTTGCTGTAAGTCGCTTTGCCATCGCATCAAACAGAAATAACAGCATTCAGATACTGTCACAACGTGATTTAATTTTTATGTCCGGGTTTGAATAATTTCACGCAATACACTGGTGGCATAAGCGCCAGGTTGGAGTTTAAAACTAATTTGTAATGCATCATCATGCCATGCGTGTTTTAATTCGTGTGGATAAGTGCGTATGGCACGGCGGTCTTGTTTGACGCGATGTCGGGTAAATCCCGATTGATAGTCGGGCAGGGTGGCAGCCATGCTGTTTTCAAATTCTGCACATTGCGATGTGCTTTGGACATTATCTTCGCCCCAAAGCGCCGCTGTTAAGTGAATGTCAAAAGCCGCCAGGCGCTCGGTTAACTCGGTTTCTGTGGCGTCACTGGCTGGGAACCAGGAGTGGCTTCCGTCCAGTTGTACAATATCGCCTGGTATCACCTGATGCCAGATACCTTGACGAATGCGTTCAGCGACAATCAGATTAAATATATGACTGCGGGCAGTTGAAATGAGAATACCCCGCATTTTTTTATTATTGACGCGAATTTGACCGGTAAACCAGTCCTGAGCTTGCTGAATATTATTTAAGTCATGACCAAATCGCTGTGGGCCAAAGTAATTAGGCACACCCCGTTGTTTTATGGACTGAATAGTGTCCACGACAGTGCTGACATCACCTGTGATGTTTCGAACCACCAGTTTAAATTCATTGGCGGTCAACTGACCGGTTTTTAATTTTGATTTGTGCCAGTGATGTTCCAGCATGGTCACTTCGTCAGGCAACTTATCTTTAATGATGTTAATGTCGGTTATTTTAGGTAGCTGTACACTAAACCATTGTTGCGTCACCGCATGGCGGTCTTTCATGCCGGCATAACCCACTTGTCTGGCCGGTACTTTACAGGCACTGGCTAATTGGGTCGCCACCCAGGCGGTGTTACTGTTAATTTTTTCCAGTTTAAACCACAGATGTTCGCCGCTATGGGTGAAGTCGGTTTCAATGTGTTCAATAACACTAAAGTCTTCAGGGGATGTTCTAATCTCGCCTTGTGCGGTGATCTTGTTTAGGGTGGGGAATAGGCTGTTGAAAGTTGTTGACATAGCAACCTGGACGATCAATTAAATCCGTTATTATATGATTATTGCAAGGCAAGATACATTCTTGGGTGGTTAAGATTAATCTTAGAATGATGCATAACTTGTCATAATGGTTATTAATTTTCAGAACGTATAATCCTCTAACCAGTTTTATGCAAAGCCCCAATTAAAAGTGTAAAATAGGTTAAAAGTAGCGTGGCTAGAACATAAAATATGGGTGCGGATACAACGCCTGAATATCATTTCTTAGATTTTCACCTGTCACAGGATCAACAGGCGCTCTATTATAAAAACAAAAAACAAAGCATTAACACAAAAGCCTATTATTTGTTGTTAGAGCTGGTCGAAAACCAGGGTGAAATTTTATCCAAAGACCATCTGATTAATACGGTTTGGCATGGTCAGGTGGTGACCGATGCTGCCTTGGCCAAACAAATTCTCAGAGTCAGGAAAATCATTCATGACAGCGATTTAGATAACCCCATTATTGAAACCCACAGAGGTGTGGGTTATCGCTTTACAGCGCCGGTTACAATTAAAAACAAACAAGCAAACGCTCATTTTTTTAAAACAGGTTTATTCGTAAGTTTATTGCTGTTGGTGATGGCTTTTATTTTTATTTGGCCGACAAAGACAGTGACCACCATTGAACAAGCGGTGGCGGCTGATGATGTGAATGTGGTGATATTGTCAAACGCTGAAACACCATCGCAGTTAGATATGGGCACATTGAGCTATTTGGTTTCAGAACTTGATCAAGTCACTTCAATCAATGCTTTTTACCCCCAAATCAATTGGGCGACACAAAATAAACCTCAGGAATTGGCCATTGATTTAACGTCGAAAGGTCAGCTTGATTATGCCGTTTTAGTTAATTTTTCTGATTGGGGCGATCGCTATGAAGCAGCGCTGACTTTACGAAATGAAGACACGGTTTTATCAACAACGGTGCTGGAATCAACTTAACTATTGAGTTTGACGCAAAAAATCAGCCAATGGATTAATCAGGCATTATCCACCGTTGAAGATGTCTTGCCTTCATCGAATAATACACCACTTACCACAGACGATTATGCACTGCAGAGCTATATACAAGGCATTACAGAGCAGAAATTAAATCAGGATTTCCATAAAGCAAGTGAATATTTTGAAGCGGCTGTGCAAAAAGACCCCCAATTTAAAACAGCCTGGGTGCAACTGGCTTATGTGAAGTTAAAACTCAATCAGTTTAACGAAGCAATCAGTATCGCTGATACATTTTTACCACAAGCCGTTGCTGATAAAAATAAGGGCTTGCAGTTTGATTTATATTTCATTAAAGCATTGGCCTACAACCACTTACAAAAAAATAAAAAAGCCAAAGAATATATAAAGCATTCTATTCAGTCCATTGAAAAAAACCAAAACCCAATCCAAAAAATCCATGGTCTAAAATCCATGGTTTTATTGGCTTACCTTATGGAAGATTGGGATTTGGCGTTGAAAAATCTTGATGAACAATTGAAATTAAGCGAAAGCTACTACCCATTAGACCATCAGTTGGGATCGATTAATCTGAGTAAAGCGAATGTGTATATACGAAAAACAGAATACACTCAGGCCAAAGATGCGATTCATAAAGCCATTGATTATTATTCCAAAGATTTCAATCCGGATAATATGCTGACAAGTTATGCTTTGTTGAATACCATCAATTTAATCGACTCTGATTATGAACAAGGTGTGCAAATTGCCAATCAAGCTGAAACGCTACTCAGTGAAACTAAGCTGCCTCACCAGAAAATGCAGTATTTATTTTACACCAGTTTAATTTTTAATTTAACCGGGCGTTTTGATCGTGCCCAAAAATACATTGAGCAACTGGCTCAACTGGCCAAAAAAACAGACAATAAAAGGTATTACATAATGGTTGAGATTGTGAAAATGCATGCCTTCTATGTGCAAAATAAATTTCTTGAGGCCTACAACCATGCCAATACCATAAAAACCACGCTTGAACATAATTATTTACCCGAAGAGATGTCCATTATTTACAGCTGGGCGACCTTGATGTCGAGTCGTGTTCTGTCACCGGATCAGGCAATGGCGTTTTATCAGGAGATGATTCAAAAATTACCTTTTTTGATGGATAATTATTACTCGGATATGCAACGCGCCAGAGGGCATATCATGGTTAGGTTGGGGCAAGTGGATGAAGGTCTGGATATTCTAAAAAAAGTCGAAAAAAGTTACCGTGAAATCAATGAAAAGCATGCGGCCAATTATGTGGGATTTGAAATCCTGGCCATTATGTTGAACCACCCTGGATACGATTATCAAACTGTCATCAATCGACTGGATTCTAATACTGACTACGATTACCTGTTTTTTAAATTAAAAGCGCAATTTAAAGCCAGGGAATCCGATTATTTAGCCGCCGCCATGCTGATGCAGGAAAATAAATTAAAAGCCAATCAACTATGGACCGCTGAAGATCAGTTGTTGTTGGAGGGGTATATGGAGAAGAGTGGGGAGTGAGGTTCTGTCTTTTATTAAAAATGCTTCACAAATCGTTTTTTTAATATAAGAGATGATAAGTCCTTTAAACAATTAAATAGTTTCTCGTAATTTGGGTCTGACTACAATAACCTGAATCTAATTTTTGGGATAAATTTTACTAATTGGCAAAGTGCGTAATGGCGGTTTTGGCTAGGGTTGATACAGACAGGTATTTTTGGTTTTTCTGTTATTGGTGCTGGTTTTTATAACTTGGATAAATGCTTGATTAAACATGCAGTGTGTTATTTGAGTGAATTGGTGACCGTGCGATTGCGGCCGTCGTTTTTCGCCTGGTACATGGCTAAATCTGCGTTTTTGATGCATTTGTTTATGGTTTGATTTTCTTGGCATTCGGTTATTCCCGCGGAGAAATGTATCGGTGGACATTCGGGGTGGATTGTTGTATTGATGTGCTGTAATTGAAGACGTAAAGTTTCTATTTCTGTGATGACTTTATCGGTGTCAAGGTCAACAAAGACCAGTAAAAACTCTTCACCGCCAAATCTGCCGGCTAAATTGGGTGCTGTGATAAGATGTTGACAAATTTTTCCCCAATTGGATAAGTACTTGATCACCGGCGTCGTGTCCAAACCGGTCATTGATTTGTTTAAAATCATCTAAGTCCAGCATCACCAGGTGGATGCTTTGATTGGGTTGAAGTCGCGCATGTATTTGGCGCAATAATGTCATGATATGGGATCGATTGGGTAAGCCGGTAAGTTGGTCGAAGTTAGCCAGATGATAGAGTTTGGTTTGTTGTTTTTTATTATTGATCACGGCTAATATCAGAAGCACGACCAGACTAACCGTGGCAAAGACCCCCATCATTAATCGCTGGTTTTGTTGTTCTTCCTTTATCAGCATGAGTTTTTGTTCGGCATTCTCTTTGGCCAGTATGGAATTTTCTTTGGCTTGTGCTTCTGATTCAAATTTAACCCTTAATTCATGTAATTTTTGGGCGCTGCGTTTCGACATCAGTTTCTGCTTTTTATTGATGGTACCTTTGAGTTGAGCATAGGCTTGCTGGTAAAAGCCTTGCTGAGCTTTGACTTCGGACTCCAGTTCGGCCAGAGAAATGGCCTGAATGGGCATGCTATCTGGGTCTAAATACTTATTTGCCAGTTTTATATGGCGTAATGACTTTGGCTTGTCGCCCATCTTTAAATACAATTGCGTTAAGGAACTATGGATGTCCAGTAACATAAATTCATTTTGACTTTTGCTAAATAACCTGACTGCTTCGCTGAGCATAATACTGGCTTGTTCAAAATCTTCAGACTGTATGTACAAAGGCGCCAGTTCTTTTAAAGCGTAGGCCACACCCTGGTCATCACCAATGGCCCGGGAGATAGTTAAAGACTCCTCTAATTGTTTTTGACCTGTTTCAAGATTTCCTGTGTTTTTGTTGGCCCGTCCTAAACCATACAGTGCAATGGATAATTCTACTTGATTATTGTTTTTGCGCTGATAATTAACTGCTTCCTGAAAATACGGAATGGCCAGCTGATCTTCCCGGCGGTATTCATAAACCAGAGCCACACTACCGGCGATGGCGCTTTTGTTATTCAGGCTGCCATTGTGTGGTGCCATGTGATAAGCGCGCAATAAAACGTTTAATGCCGTCATATAGTTGCCCATAGTAATTTCAAGATAACCTTGTGCAACCAGTGCATTAATAATTATGCTTTCATTGTGATTGGATTCAGCCCACTGCAATGCCTGTTTAACTAATGGTAAACCTTGTCGGCTTTGGTTTTTTAGGTCTAAGATCTGGGCTTTGGTGATAAGTAAAAGGTGATACAACGCGGCCGGTTGTTTGTCCGGAATTAATTGCAGAGCCTCATTGGCTGCTTCCAGTGCTTGTTGTGGATAAACCAAACTTAAATAAGCTTCACTTAGGGTGTAGTGATATTGAGCAGCCAACTCGTTTTGTGATTTATCGGGGGGATTGGCCAGTAGTTCATCGACGACATGTTGAGGGTTGTCACTAATCAGTGTGTATAAGTGTTCATATTCCGGCGATAAGACCTGGTTAATAGATTGAGCGGTTGAAATGGGTGAGAAAAGCAGCAAACAGAGACTGGTAATAAATAAAAAATAGTGAGCCGGCATGAATATCATGTTTTTAGTAAATTAGTTAAATTTTAACTTATTACTGGTAAAAAAACCATGAGAGGGTTTTGGATTGATTGTTTGCTGACATTATTGGGCTGGTCATTTACACTTCTTGCGTCTGTTGAGTTTGTTTGGACATTTTAGGGTTTAATTTGATTGTTGAAAGGAAGTCATGAGTATTTTGGAATAGGGATTGATGAAATGCTTCCTGAATTTGACATCTTCTGCGCCTGGGGCGATAACACAGGAAATTCTTGTATGATTAAGTACTAGGGAATCTGGGTGTTTCGATAGGGATTGATGAAATGCTTCCTGCATTTCACCCTGCGGGCGCTTGCGACGTCAAACATAGGAATTTGGGTTTTTGTTTGGGGCTTTAAGGAATCTGTGTTTTAGATAGGGATTGATCAAATACATCCTGTATTTGCCACTGCGTGCGCCTGCGGCGATAACACAGGAAATTCTAGGATAATTAAACACTAGGGAGTCTGGGTGTTTCGATAGGGATTGATGAAATGCTTCCTGCATTTCACCCTGCGGGCGCCTTTGGCGTCAAAATTCGTTCCTGACGAATTTTTCGAACGGAGGTTTCTCATTAGTATCTCTCCGCCACTTTATTTAAAAAGACAAATAAAGTGGCGGAGAGATAGGGATTCGAACCCTAGATACGCTACTAACGTATGCCGGTTTTCAAGACCGGTGCATTCAACCGCTCTGCCATCTCTCCGCATTGTATGATGTTTTTAATGAGTCATCAGCTCAAGTCTGAAACAGCACCGGTCTTGACAAGACCAGCTCAGGCATCGTGTTATGGCGGTTTTGGCGATAGCCAAAGTAGCCTTAACTAAGATGCCGTTAAGAGCGTGCATTCAACCGCTCTGCCATCTCTCCGCATTGTGTGATAGTTTATAGAGTTATCAGCTCCGTATCAACGAAAAGCACCGGTCTTGACAAGACCAGCTCAGGCATCGTGTGATGGCGGTTTTGACGTAGTCAAAGAAGCCTTCACTAAGATGTCGTTAAAAGCGTGCATTCAACCGCTCTGCCATCTCTCCGCATTGTGGTGAACGGTTTGGATACCGTCTCTCACTTGGGATGCGTACTTTAGCTTAATTGATTGGGTTTTTCCAGAATTTTTTAGTGACTTTCGATGTTTATTTCTTATGTGAATTGTGGCGGGCTTTTTATTTTCAGTGAAAACGGCTAAAATACGCGGTTTCCCTGATTATTGAATTGAATTATGTCTTTAGAAACCGGTGATAAAGCCCCTGATTTTTCGTTGATTGCCGATAACGGTAAACCTTTTAAGTTATCTTCAAAAGCCAAAAGTAAGATGATGTTGGTGTTCTATCCGGGTGACGGCTTGCCGATTTGTGAAAAACAATTTTTAGATTATAAAGAAGAGGCCGATGCCTTTAAAAAGCAAGGCGTGGAAGTCATTGGTATTTCCGGCAATGACACCAAGACCATTAAAGCCTTTAAAAAAGAGCACGATTTACCGTTTGTTATGTTAAGTGATGAAAAGGGTGAAGTGGCTGAGCAATATGATGCTTTTGGTTGGTTTGGTGTTAAACGGGCGGTTTACTTATTGGATAAAAATTTAGAGATTCTATACCGTCATATCGAGCCGGTGTCGATTTATGCCAGAACTTCTGAAGAATTACATGATGTGATAGAACGTAAATCGTAAATTTACTGTTCAATGCACCTGAGAAACCGGCCTGAGTGCCGGTTTTTTTGTGTTTGCCGTTAACTTAGATGGGCAAAGGATTTGTCGAGTTGGCTGTGAATTTCTTTTTCAATTAATGGTTTAAAGGCCATCATCATAAAGTTGAGTTGCGCGGTGATAAGTAGTTCCTCGTGGTCTAACTTGACTTCACCTTTGATGCCACTGCCTGTTAACTTGTACCGATTGTCGCCTATGGCTTCGTGATGAATGTGGTACTTTTCAGCCAGATCTTCGAGCAGTTCACTGATAACTTCCTGACTTTGATCTAAGCTGCAGGGCATGGGGTATTTAATATTAATTGTTGACATAAATATTTATTCAGAGAAGTTTCATTTACTTTAGCATTATTTTCCTGATGATTTCTTAATTTTTTCCAACAGTTCCTGTAAATCTTCAAGCCGGCCACTAAAGCCGCGATCGATTAGATCCCGGGTCAGTTTAATTTGAGTGGTTTCCTGGGATAATTTTGTTGTGTAAATATGCGCCACCGGTTCGGTGTTTTTAACCAGCAAGCCTTTGTCGAGCATGACCTGCATCATTTTCAAGGTGGTGGTGTAGGTGGTGGTTTGATGGCGCTGTTTCAGGTGTTCATGAACAGCACGAACGGTGGTTGGGCCTAATTGCCAGAGGACTGTCAGAATCAAAAGTTCTTTATGTGTGGGTAAGGGTGGTTCGGTATTATTAGTCATGTTTAAAATCAATCTCTTTAAGGACAGTGCGGACAACGTCATCTCCCTTTTGATGCCTGATTTCTTCAATGTAACAATCTTGTGTATTGATCCATATCATGGTGCTTTTATCCGGTCGGTTCTGATAGACTCGATGGACCAGGGTTCTGCGGTTATCAACAGCGACAGTTTTAAAGGTGTAGACTTTGGCTTGCGTTGAATTGAGAACCGGCCACTGCAGCGTGTTTTTGGGATTGTGACAAACCTGTTGGCTCAGCTGCCAGGACATAAGCTGATTACTTAACAGCGGCTGTTGGCTGTTTAACTGAAACGGCTGATTATCATCGTCACCTTGATAAGACAATTCTCCGACCTGATGCTTGAATTCATAGTGTTTCTTTTTAAAGGCGACTTTTTGATCCATGCGATGATAGATGGCCTCGGGTGTTCTATTCTGATAAATAAAATCAGTCTGCTCGGTGCGTTTAAAGTTAAGTAAAGAGGCTAATCCGGCTGTGCCTTCTGTGGTATCGATGAGTTGGTATTGTTTATGACCTGTTTTTTTTAGTTGGCTGGTTAATTGGGCTTTGACGCTGCCGTCCTCATAGACGTCATAAGTGGCGGTAAAAGGTTTGGGGTTGGATTGTGCTAAAAAGGACAAACCGATTAAGGTGAAAAATGAAATTAGATATTTGACCATACAATGGGTTGGGTAATGACCTGGTTTTGATAATAAAGTTGATTGTTGTGTCTGTAAATCTGACCGGTGGCGATTTTATCCACCGTGGTGGATAATAATTTATGTTCTTTGGACAGCAGTCGAGTCGCTAAAGTTTCGGCACTGTCTTCGTCTGTAATGTCAATGTGACACTGACTGATGCTGTGACCCTGATCCAAATGCTGATTAACATAATGAACGGTGGCACCGTGTTGTTTTTGTTTGTCGTTGAGCGCTCTTTGATGGGTGTTTAGCCCTGGATAAAGTGGTAGAAGTGACGGGTGTATATTGATGATTTTAAATGGGAATTTAGTCACAAAATCTTCAGATAAAACCCGCATAAAGCCCGCCAGTACAATTAAGTCGGGATTGATATCATTAAGTTGTTTAAGGGCCTGGTTTTCAGCCTGTTCACGGTTTTTCCAGGGGATAACAGTGGTTGGTACGCCGAAATCTTGGGCGATTTGCAGCCCGGCTGCCTGTTCGCGGTTACTGATGACATGCACGACAGTGTAATTATTTTGTTGTTCGAGCAGTGCTTTTAAATTACTGCCCCGGCCGGAAATAAAAACAACAACACGCATTAAACCAGGGTCACATCCTGACCTGTGTGTGGGGTAATCTGGCCGATTGACCAGGCCGCTAAGTGTTGTGATTCAAAATGTGTAATGGTCGCATTCACGGCTTCATCGGGCACAATCAGACATAAACCAATACCGCTGTTAAAGGTTTTCAATAACTCGGTTTCTTCGATGTTCCCCAGTTCCTGTAAGTAATTGAAAATGGCTGGTCGTGGCCAGCTGTCGCGTTTTATTTCAACCGCCAATCCTTCAGGCAACACACGGTTAATGTTTTCCATCAATCCACCACCGGTGATATGGGCCATACCCAAAACAGGTGTTTCTTTCGCCAGAAGACTTAATACGGATTTTGGATACAGTGTGGTCGGTTCTAATAGTTTTTGGCCTAATGTGCTGTTCTCAAAATCTGCCGTTAAATCCAATGAGTTGTCATCAATTAAACGCCGGATTAATGAGTAGCCATTACTGTGTGGGCCGCTGGAAGCGACCCCAATAATACGATGACCTGCCTGAATGTTTCGACCGTCAATGATTTTGGTTTTATCGACCACACCCACCACAAAGCCGGCCAGATCGTAGTCACCCTGGATGTACATGCCCGGCATTTCAGCGGTTTCACCACCAATCAAGGCGCATCCGGATAAACGACAGCCTTCGGCAATACCACTGATAACTTCAGCGGCCTGGTCATTATTAAGATGTCCGCAGGCATAGTAATCTAAGAAAAACAGCGGTTCGGCGCCCATTACAATGATGTCATTGACGCACATAGCCACCAGGTCAATGCCAATGGTACTGTGGTCATTCATCTGCTGGGCTAATTTCAGCTTTGTGCCTACACCATCCGTGCCGGAGACCAGAACCGGGTTGTCACAATTGACTTGTGATAAATCAAATAGTCCACCAAATCCCCCCAATGAACCCATAACGCCAGGGCGGTGGGTGTTTTTAATGAATGGTTTAATACGTTGAACTAAAGCATTACCGGCATCAATATCTACACCGGCTTGTTGATAGGTATATGGCTTTTTATCGGTCATGTGTTTACTGGCTTTAAAGCACATGCGATTGTATTCGATTAAGGCGCCAATGTGTTAAAAAAAGCCGATAGTTTCACAGTTTCGATAAGCCGGCAGCTTGATGTTAGGTTTGTTTAGGGATTAATTGTTTTATTGATCCAATCTTCCATTATAATTAGCCCTATGAGAATGTTAATTTATAGTTTGTGTTTAATGGCTTCATTTGCCATAGCACAAACGGACAATTTAAACAGTGCGGCGGCTTTAGTGGACCGACAGCTTTCCCAGGATAATGATCAGATAATGGCAGCGCTGCGGGCTGTGGTCAGTAAAAAAAGTGGTCTCAGTGAGCAGGTTATTGATGAACAGGCTTGGCTGGACGAATCCTTTCTTCAGGTGGTGCTACGTCATTACTATGAACAATTACCGTCCTATGTTGACCGTTCCGGGTTGTGGTTTTATGTGGTAACTGACAGTAAAAAGCTGAATCAAATGCTGATTGAGCGCAATGTGCCCTTATGGCCGCCGAATCGACCTGAGGTGTTTGTGTGGGTGGTGGAAGAGCAGACCGATGGTAGCTTGTCTCATGCAGCACAGGATTCACAAGTGCATTATTGGTTAAAAAAAATGTTAACCAACAAAGGCATTAAGCACCAGTTTTATAACCCCATGAATGCCGACCTGTTACAGTTTAAGCCTGAAGATGTCAGCTATTTAAATCCGGATTTAGTGGACAAGGTTTATCAGGATTATGAGCCTGATCAGGTATTATTAATTAAATTACGGCATTATGGCAGTGGTCATTCATATCGCATGGGTGTGTTTGAATCGGCTGATAGCGAGGCCGATATTGAAAATCGACAGTTTGTGGATTTTGCCAAGGGTATGGATTTTTTAGCGACATCTATTCAACAAAGTTTGGCTGAGGGTCAACGTATTGAAGCCAGTCAATTTGGCCAATTCACCTTATCTATAGTGGTCAATGATATTAATCATGCCTCTTCGATGTTAAACCTTTGGCAGTATTTACAGAATCAACCACTGATTATGGATTTTCAGGCCACAGAATATGGCCAGAATAGTTTACATTTACAACTTGATACACGCGTTGATCGGCAGACATTTATTAATGTATTGGCTAAAGACGGATTGTTACAACATATGCCGTTGGGAATAGATGAACGCCTTGTTTTTAGCTGGCAACCATGACCTATTTGCGCCATTTGCCCAACGCCATCACCATTGCAAGGATGTTGTCATTAATTCCTTTAGTCTGGTTGATGTTGCAAAAACACTACACCGGCGCATTAATTTTAGCTTTGGTGGCCGGCGCTTCTGACGGTGTTGATGGTTTTCTGGCTAAGCGCTTTGGTTGGGAAGGCCGATTAGGCAGTATTTTAGATCCCCTGGCTGATAAACTGATGATGCTTTGTTGTTTTAGCGTGTTTGTCTATCAGGGACACTTTCCGTGGTGGTTGTTTTTATTGATTATTGGCCGGGATGTGGTGATTGTCCTGGGAACCACTTATGTGAATTTTTTTGTTGGCCGACTTAAAGTGGCCACGCCCACCTTAGTCAGTAAAGTAAACACGGCATTGCAAATTATACTTATCCTGACTTTACTGGTCAGCTTGAGCGGCCTATATGAATTAAGCACCATTAATCAGCTGTTGTTTTATCTGGTGGCTTTTTTTACTGTTGTGAGCGGTCTACATTATGTCTGGTTAGGTTTTAGAATTAAACAACAATTTAAACAAGGGAGATATTGATGCAGACACAAGTCATGCGACAACTTTATTTATTGGCGCTGGTATTGGTGGTGGGTTATGTGGTGTATTTATTGTCACCCATTCTGGCGCCATTTGCGATTGCGGCTTTATTTGCTTATTTGTTTGATCCGTTGGTGGATAAGCTGGAAACCTGGAAACTCAGTAGAACACTGTCGGTTGCGGTGGTGTTTTTAATCATTAGTCTGTTGATGATTACAGTGGCGCTGATACTGATACCGGCCCTGGAGCGACAAATCAGTTATTTAATTAAAAATTTGCCGGTTTATGTGAACTGGCTGAAGGATAACATCAATCCCTGGCTGCAGGCTCAATTTGGTTTGGAGATTGATTTGTTTGATACCGGTCAATTAAGCGAATTATTAAAAGAGCACTGGGAAAGCGCCGGTGGTGTGGCACAATCTGTAATTAGCTCAGTCACCAAAAGTGGCATGGTTGTTCTTAACTGGGTGATGAATTTATTGTTAAT
The DNA here is from genome assembly GCA_947502925.1 of uncultured Marinicella sp. Lineage (GTDB taxonomy): Bacteria > Pseudomonadota > Gammaproteobacteria > Xanthomonadales > Marinicellaceae > Marinicella. The sequence goes on from CANNBS010000003.1 coordinate 343,099, forward strand.
TCCGGTGGTTTTATTCTATCTGTTGCGCGATTGGGACATTATTACCGCCCGTGTTGGTGAGCTGATTCCGCGTCGTTATTATGACACTGTGCATAAAATTACAAGAGATTCTAATTCAGTGCTCAGTGCTTTTTTACGTGGCCAGCTAAGCGTGATGCTGGCGCTTGGTATTATCTATACCATTGGTTTATGGTTGGTTGGTGTGGATCTTGCACTGTTAATTGGCATGGGCGCGGGTTTGGTGTCTTTTGTTCCTTACCTGGGTGCCATTACCGGCTTTGTGGGTGGCGTGATTGCAGCTCTGGTGCAATTTGGCGATATCATTCATGTTGTTTATGTACTGATTGTGTTTGGTGTGGGCCAGTTATTGGAAGGTATGGTGCTAACACCGTGGCTGGTGGGAGATAAAATTGGCTTACATCCGGTGGCGGTAATCTTTGCGGTATTGGCCGGTGGTCAATTATTTGGATTTGTCGGTGTACTGTTGGGTTTGCCTTTGGCGGCTGTGGTGATGGTGATGTTAAGACATGCGCATCAAAAATACGTTGAAAGCGAATTATATGGTAGGCCATCACGATCACAACAGAGTCCTCAAGCCGATGACTGATCCGCAATTGCCGCTCCAGTTAAAAAATTCTGAATCAGCCGGATTTGAGGGTTTTATCGGTCACGATGAAGTGGTAGTCAGCTTAAAAAATTACAATGAATTACCACCCTTTACGTATTTGTGGGGTGCGGTGAGTTCGGGTAAAAGCCATTTATTGTCTGCTTACAGCCAGTACAGACAGCAGTGCGGTGAACAAGGTGCTTTGTTTTCTGCCCGGGTGTTATTGGAGGCTGATTTCAGTGATGTTATGCAGCCTCAATGGTCTTATCTGGTATTGGACGACATTCATTTGCTGGCTGGTCACGGACTGGGTGAGCGGCATTTGTTTAATGTTTTCAATATTTGCCGTGCCGAACACATACCGATTCTTACGGCATCAGAAATTTCGCCCCGAAACGATGACTGGCAATTACCGGATTTACGTTCAAGATTACAGTCAGGACTGACACTTGAATTGTCAGTTTTAAAGGGTAATCAGGCCATGACTTTATTCAAGCGCCAGTTTAGAGATCATGGCATACCCGCCAATGAATCTGTTCTTAATTATATAGCCGGTCATTACGCCACTGATTATGCCTCTTTGGATGACTTGCTTCAAAAGCTGTCGGTTTTGTCTCTGCGTGATAAGCGAAAAATAACCGTCCCTTTTGTTAAACGTGTTATCGCGGAGAAATAAAAAATGACGGTAGACAAGCCCCATAGCAATGTGGATAATACGCCATCGGTGACTCTCGTTTGTCGCCCCGCAATGGTCAGCAGCGAACCCGGTCAGGCCCGGAAGGGAGCAGCCGTAGTTGTGATACCATGTGCGGGGATTGGCTGGCGGGAGTCCCACTTATTAAAACAACCAATATGACCTATCAAGTACTTGCCAGGAAACACCGCCCCCAAAACTTTAAAGAAGTGGTGGGTCAGGAACATGTGGTGCAAGCCCTGGTTAACGGTTTAGACAATAACCGATTACATCATGCCTTCTTATTTACCGGTACCCGCGGTGTGGGCAAAACCACCTTAGCTCGTGTGCTGGCTAAATCATTGAACTGTTTAGAGGGTGTTTCCAGCGAACCTTGTGGTCAATGCACCCATTGCCTTGAAATCCAGCAAGGTGATTTTATTGATTTAATCGAAGTGGATGCCGCCTCCAGAACCGGCGTCGATGACACCCGCAGTTTACTGGAAAACGTCAGTTACGCACCCAATAAAGGACAATACAAAATCTACCTCATTGATGAGGTTCATATGTTTTCCAAGAGCAGTTTTAATGCTTTGTTAAAAACCCTGGAAGAACCGCCTGAGCATGTAAAATTTCTACTGGCCACCACAGAACCTGAAAAACTGCCCATCACCGTCTTATCCCGTTGTTTACAATTTAATTTAAAGCGCCTCACAGAAAAACAAATCAGTGATTATCTGGCGGACATATTACAGCGAGAGTCGTTAGAATATGATGAGAAAGCACTGCAACTGGTGGCCAGAATGGCAGACGGCAGTATGCGGGATGCCCTGAGCTTACTGGATCAATCCCTGGCTTTCGGCGGCAACAAACTGGATTACGATGAAGTTCGTGTCATGCTGGGAACAGTTGAGCAGTCTCATGTGGTCGAGTTATTGAATTTGATATTAGCCGGTGATAAAAGTGGAGTGGTGGAAAAATTAGATTGGTTTCACGCCATGTCCACTGATTACAGTCAGTTATTAGAGGAATTCAGCCGTTTATTACATGAAATTGCTTTGACCCAGTCTTTAAATAAAGTCACCGGTGGCGGCGCTTTCGACGTGGCGGTGTTAAAAAAGTTGGCCCAACAACTCAATGAGGAATTGGGGCAGCTGTATTATCAGTTTGTGGTGGTTGGTTTAGAGCAAATGCGTACTGTGCCTGATAAAAAAATATCCTTTGAAATGACCGTTATCAGAATGCTTGATTTTAGTCTTTTGCCAGATGATGAACGGCCGATCAGAGACAACAACACAAATAATCAAAAGTCAGCATCGCCACAACAAAAAGAAAGTTCTGATGCTAATGAAACTCCAGTTCAGCCCAATAAAAATCAGATCGCGAGCCAAGCGGAGCAAAAAACAGAGGCTGATTATATTAACCTGGCAGAATTAAATAATGATAACTGGCCACAGATTTTTAAAAATCTACCGCTCAAAGGCATGGTCAGAGAAATGGCCCGAAATCTCATGGTGCTTGAAAATAATAATAACACCATTATATTTGCCTTAGACGCATCGGTGGAGTCATTTAAAAAGCCCAAATTATTGGACAAGTTGACTCAAACATTAGCCGCGGACAAACAGAATTATCAACTGAAATTTTGTGTTCAACAAAACGTGGAATCCGTGGCCAGAAAACAAGCCGATGCAGACAAACAAACCAGGCAACAACGCCAACAAAACAAAGATCCGGTGGTTGAAGCCTTACAAGAGCGATTTGATGCCACCATCATCAACGAAAAAACAGGTCATTAATTATGAAAGGTACATTAGGCAATATGATGCAGCAAATGCAGAAAATGCAAGAGCAAATGCAACAAGCCCAGGCTGAATTAGCCCAAAAAGAAGTCATCGGTTCGGCCGGTGCAGATGCGGTCAAAGTAACCATGAACGGACAGCAACAAGTTAAGAACATCGATATTGATCAAGCCATGGTCGCTGACGATTTTGAAATGCTGGAGGATTTATTGACGGCAGCTTTCAATGATGCTCTTAATAAAATCAGTGAATTACAAAAGGAAAACATGGGCGGATTAACCGATGGCTTGAATTTGCCACCGGGCTTTAAGATGCCATTTTAAAAAAAACATGTCATTGGTGTCACAATTAATGGATGCCCTGCAAATTATGCCGGGTGTCGGACCAAAGTCAGCCCAACGTCTGACATTCTTTTTGTTGCAAAAAGACCAGAACGGTGCCCGTCATTTGTCGAAAATTCTTGATCAGGCTCTGGATCAGGTTAGAGAATGCCGGCAATGCCGTACCCTCACTGAACATGAAGTCTGTGAGATTTGTAGTAATGACCAGCGGGGATGGCAACAATTATGTGTGGTTGAAAGTCCCGCTGATATTATCCAAATTGAACAAGCCACTGACTTTAAAGGTCGTTATTTTGTTTTACACGGAAAACTATCGCCATTAGACGGCATGGGACCGGGTGAATTAAAACTCAATCAATTAATTGATTTGATGGCACGTGATGAGTGTCAGGAATTGATTGTCGCCACGGGATCAACTGTTGAAGGTGAAACCACAGCACAATATTTGGCCAACCTCGCTGAAAAAGGTGGGATAAAAGCCAGTCGTCTGGCCCATGGTGTTCCCCTGGGCGGAGATTTAGAATACATCGATAATAATACGCTGGCACATGCCTTTGCCGGTCGAACTCATTATTAAGCCAATTATTTAAGGAGAAAAAATGAACGAAAAAAGCACGATATTTGACCAAATTTTGGCCGGTAAAATACCTGCTGATGTGGTTTATGAAGATGATTTTGTGTTGGCTTTTAAAGACATTAACCCACAAGCGCCCATTCATGTGCTGTTTATTCCCAAAGTCCGCATCAAAACCCACAACGACATCGATGAAGCTAACATGGAATATGTCAGTAAAATTCATCTGGCCATCAACCAGTATGCCAAACAAATTGGTGAAGATAAAAATGGTTATCGCATTGTTATGAATTGTAACGAAAACGGCCAACAAACTGTAAACCATATACATATGCACTTTTTGGCCGGTCGTCAAATGGAATGGCCGCCGGGTTAATACGCCGGCATGGGTGAACGCGATCAGATATTTAACCGGGCTTATGAAAAAGTCTCGGCCTTTGCCTTTGATGAACAGGTGGTGTCGGTCTTCCCGGACATGATCAAACGATCTGTTCCCGGGTATGACACCATTTTAAAAGGCCTGGCCATGTACGCCATGCGTTTTGTCGAACCGAACACACGGGTTTATGATTTGGGTGCTTCTCTGGGCGCAGTCAGCCTAACCGTGGATCAAGCGCTTGGTTCGAGCAACATCGACATTCATGCCGTTGATAATTCCGATGCCATGATTAATCGCTTTAAGTCAATATTGGCCAAGCAACAGCTCAACAACCAAATTTATATCCATCATCAGGATTTACGCGACATTGAAATAGCGAAGGCCAGCCTGGTGGTGAGTAATTTCACACTGCAATTTATTCAGCCGGGTGATCGCCACTCAATGTGTGAGCGAATATACAATGGCTTAAATGAACAGGGTGTTTTTATATTGTCTGAAAAGATTAAATCATCTCAAGAAATGATTGATTTTTATCATGGTTATAAAAAAATTAACGGCTACAGTGATATTGAAGTGGCGCAGAAAAGACAGGCATTAGAAGATACCTTAAAACCCGATAGCCTGGATCAATGGCAGCAGCGGCTTAAGGACATCGGCTTTCATTCTGTTGAAGTCTGGTTTCGCGCCTTTAACTTTATTTCACTGGTGGCTTTTAAATAACACCGGTTATGTTTAAGGCACAACTCAATAAGCTAAAGGAACAAGTCACTAATACCGAGTTATCAGCCGGTTTTAATCAACTGAGCACGCTCACCCTTGATGTGATAAAAAACATTAACCAGGGTGATTTGCCCCGATGGCAGCAAGCTTATGAAAACCTACCAAATCTAACGACAGAGCTTATTGATTTAAGAGCCGATGCGATTACGGTCAGTGGTTCGTGTAATGACAATCAAAAGCAACAACTGCTGACCAGTCTCGAAACACTCATACCCTGGCGGAAAGGTCCTTTTTCATTGTTTGATGTGGAAATCGATGCCGAATGGCGCTCGGACATGAAGTGGCAGCGGTTGCTGGACAGTTTGCCCGATTTGACCTATAAAACGGTTTTGGATGTCGGTTGTGGTAATGGTTATTACTTATTGAAAATGGCCGCTTATCAGCCGCAAGTCTTGTTAGGCATTGAGCCGGGTATTTTACAACATGTTCAGTTTTGGGCCGTTCAGAAATATGCCCAAACCATGGCCACCATGCTACCGCTAAAGATACAGCAGGTGCCAAAATCATTTCCTTATTTTGATGTGGTGTTTTCCATGGGTGTTCTTTATCACCGAAAATCACCCATCGAACACATTGAACACCTCAAAGGGCTGCTCAAACCCAAGGGTGAATTGATCTTAGAAACCCTCGTGGTTGAAGGCGATGCACAGACTTGTCTGGTGCCCGGTCAGCGCTATGCGCAAATGCGCAATGTCTGGTTCTTGCCGAGTGTCGAAATGTTGAGTCAATGGCTGGACAGATTAGGATTTAAACACACAACGGTTATCGATGAAAGTTACACCACCTTAACTGAGCAACGTGCCACAGACTGGATGCGATTTCATTCTTTGGCTGAATTTCTGAATAAAGATCAATCAAAAACAATAGAAGGCCATCCACCACCGCGACGCGTGATTATTCGCTGCCAAAAATAAATTGGAGTGCTGCTGAGCAGCACGACCCGCCGAGCCGGTTGGTGAGCGTAGCGAATCAGAGGCGAAGAGCGCGAAGTTATACGAAGTGTTCGCTGTGGCCGCTTTCACTTTTGTCGGGAACAAAAGTGAATGAAGTCCCAAGAACACACCTTTATGCTTTAAATTATCAAGAACGTCCACATATATAGACAAGAAGATGTTTTGCTGAATCAATTTTAAATAAATATAAAAGTCCTCTTTACAAAACAAACTGAATGACTATAATGCGCATCTTGCATTCAGACATCGGTTTTAAACTGGTGTTTTTTTATCGCTAAAGTTAATGTTTACGTACATTGAAAATGAGTTGATAAAAAAGCTTGCAAAGTGGATTTTTCAGGTGATAATACGCCTCCCTTGAGTAAGTCGTCTGGCTTGAAGAAGTCGGAGAGATAGAGCGGATTAAAAATAGTTCTAAAAAAGCTTGCAAAAGGAAAAAAATCAGCGATAATATCGCACCTTTCCCGAGCGAAATGCTGGGAGTATTTTGAGGTTAAAATCTTTTTGATTTTAGCTTTAAAAAGAGTAATTTAAAAACTCAAATAGATAACTTGTGTGGGCACTTGAGTTGATGTTAATAAAGGTACAACGACAAAAGTGACCATAACTATCACGTAATTTCTTTTTAAGATAATACAGTTAGGTCAAACCGAGAAGTTTACTTCTCACAATGAATCGATGCTGTTATGTTAGTTTACTAACGTGACAGAATCATTAAATTAATTGAAGAGTTTGATCCTGGCTCAGATTGAACGCTGGCGGTATGCCTAACACATGCAAGTCGAACGGTAAC
>CANNBS010000004.1 GCA_947502925.1 uncultured Marinicella sp.
CAGTGGTTGCTTCGACTGCTGCCAGCGGTGACTTTACAGCCGCTTCTGGTTTTACCAGTACCAATTGGACACCGGCATCTGCCGATGCGGGCAATTCTTCATTTGTTCTCTCAAGCAATTCACAAACTGTCGGGAATGATGTGACATTAACCGCAACAATAAAGGATCAATTTGATAATAATGTGGCTGATGGGACAACGGTTTCGATAACTTTAAGTAATGTCGACGCTGATGCAGCTACTTCTTTGAGCTGTAATACAGGTGAAAATGGCTCTCCTTCAGGTGAATGTCAAGTTTCTTTCAGAAGTACCCTGGTGGGTTCAAGCACGGTTGATTCAGTTACGGCTGATATGGTAAATATCCCTAACACAGGTATGGTGGGCACAACTGTTACATGGACAGCTGATGTTGCTGATCCAATTGTTTCTACTTTGAATGTCACAACCAACAATGCAGTCGCAAATGGTGTGGCAGAAAATACCATTCAAGTGACCATTACAGATCAGTATGGTAATCCTTTGAATGGTCAGGATGTGACTTTTGATGCTTTGGGTGAGCCATATACCTTTGTTCCTCCTGCCAATTGCACTACCGGTAGTTCGGGTTCCTGTACGGTCAATACCAAATCAACAACTGCAGGTACTTTCTCAGTGGGAGCCGACATTGATAAGGGCTCATTGGCTGCTGTAAACCAAACGTTTGTGCCAAGTCTTCCTACCGCTGATCATTCAGAATATGGCGTTGATATCACATCGCAAACAGTTGGTGAAGATGTGACTTATACAGCAATCATCAAGGACTCTGAAGGGAATTTGGTGGCTGATGGTTTCCTGGTGACTTTTGTATTAAACGATGCCAATGGAGCGATAACACCACCTGGATTAACTTGTGTTACGGGTGAAGAAGTCAGTCAATCGGGTGCATGTTCGGCTTCAGCAACCAGCCACCCAACAGGTAATACCACAGTCATTGCGTTTGTTAATGATGGCATGGGTGATATGCAACTAACAAATGTCACTATGGGTCAGGATAATACAGTGTGGAATGCCGGTAGTCCTTCTCTTTATAACTCAACATATAGTGTGAACCTTGATACTCAGACTGTTGGTGTCAATGTTGACTACAGTGCCACCATACGAGATGCTTATAACAATCTGGTGGATGCAAGCACACAAGTGGATTTTGCCATGACCAACGTTGATGCGAATACACCTGATGTCTCATGCGATACATCAGGTTCCAGTTCATGCAGTGTATCAGCTCACAGTACCTCAACCACGTTTGACTCTATGGGCACAACACAGGTTGTGGCCTCCATCAATGGGTTGGGAGTGATTACCAATGGCAACATAACATACAATCAAAATATCACGCCTGACATCATATTTGGCACTGGAAACAGCAATGGCTTTTTCACAGAGGACAATAACAATGGCATCGAGATTGGTTTAAGGGCGAAGATTCCATTTGTTGGTACTTTAAATAGCAATGGTGATGGAACCTACAGCTACACTTTAGATGAAACTGATCCTAACCTTAACCCAAGTATTAATTGTGCAGACAAATGCTGGAATTTTGAGTGGAGTATTTACACACCATTGAGTCTGGATCAATACACTTACCAACTGGGTATGGATGCCGAACCAGGTCCAGGTGTAAACTACTTGGTATTTGATCCCATTACCCCATCTAATTCATCACCCTGGTTAGATCACAGCATGGGTACCAATACCACAGTCAATGGCGCTGGTGTTGAGGCCACAGATGCTGCCAGTTATGCCAATTTACTGGCCAATAACAATGTGTTGCAGCAATCCTGGCGTTATGCATTCTTTTCATCACTGTCTCCATTGGATACATACGACCCTGATATAGCCGGTAATTATTCAGTTTACCTATTGGTTAAAGACCTCAGTGGTACTGTTTTGGCCAAAACTGAGATACAGGTGCTGATTGAAGGTGCTGCTGCACAACCTCCTGTGTACGACACCACAACATGGCAAATTGCTGCTGCTGATTCAGCCACTTTGTCTGTTGATGTGGATGGTCAAGTGGCCAACGGTACAGATACCAATGAGTTCTCTGTAACGGTCATAGATGCTTTTGGTAATCCAATCAGTGGACAGGATGTTTCATTCTCGACTGATCCTTTTGTGAGTTTGTCCAGTCCCAATTGTAACACCAATAACTCTGGTTCCTGTGCCATCACAGCGACCAGTACCACTGCAGACACTTATAGTTTGAATGCCACAGTGGATGGTTTTCCGGGTATTACTGTTACGCCAATAGATTTTGAATTCATCGCAGGTCCAGCTGATGCTAGTATGTCTTCTGCGGTGGTGACCACCAATGGCGAAGTGGTAGGGACAGGTACAGATGTCATCACAGTAACGGTTGTGGATGCGAACAATAATCCTGTTGAAGGAGAAGTGGTCAGTTTTGTAGTAACTGCAGATGTAGATTTTGATAATGGTGGTGTTGGTTTAGCTGGTGCGTGTACAACACTGGCCAATGGTCAATGCAGTGTCAATGTACAAAGTAATTTTGTAGGACCACACACCACAGACATCAGTATCGATGAGGGTAGCGGTCCAGAATTAATTGCTGATGACTTGGCTTATTATTTTGTCGCAGGTCCGGCAACGGCTGTCGATTCAGAGATTGATGTTAGTCCGGCTTCAGCTGAAGCCAATGGTACTGATTTAATTACTTTAACAGTAACGCTGAGAGATCAATTTGGAAATCTGGCTGATCAGGAAGATGCGACTGTTAATTTTGATCATCTGACTGAAATTAGTGGGCCAAGCACTTGTAAAACTGTTAATACAGGTAGTTGTTCTGTACAAGTCAATAGCACTGTTGCTGGCTCGTATACCACACCTGTTTCGTTAATAAGTATCAATACAGGTTCAATCGGTAATGCCAATTATGAGTTTGTGGCCGGTGCACCTGATTTAGCAAATTCCACAGTCAGCCACACAGATTCAGGGGCGATTGCTGATAATGTTGAAAGTGAAACACTTGTCGTATTAGTCAAAGATGTTAATGATAATGTGGTGCCGGGTATTGTGGTCGATTTTGCCGGTACTGTTGGCGTTCGATTTGAAAATGGTGTCGATACACCGGCAGTGGGTGATGGCATCACCTGTACGACCGATATCAATGGCGAATGTTCGGTCTTAGCATTTAGTCAGGTTGCAAGTTCTCATTCAACAACAGTTACTATTGACGGTACACCACTGGTGGGCAGTGACATTGTTTATGACTTTAAAGCCGGGCCTCCATCCGGGGCAAATTCAGAGTATGGTGTTGATCATGACCAGCAGGTTGTCGATAACCAAGTAACTTATACAGCAATTGTTCGTGATCAATATAATAATTTAGTGGCTGATGGTATTGAGGTTACATTTTCACTGACTGATACGTTGGATGCAGATACCCCCGCAACTGTCAACTGTTTTACGGGTGTTGTGACGCCAGGTTCTGGCTCATGTTCAGCGCAAGCCACCAGCCAGAAAACCGGTGTCACTACGGTCTCGGCTGCTGCAGCAGTCGGCGGGAATGCAAGCACCATTATTAATGGCCAGTTTGATAGCACCACATGGGATCATGATTCGGCAGTAATCAACAATTCATCTCGTGTTGCTCATGATTCACCTGCTACGGCAGATAATGTTGATGAAGTTGAATTAAAAGCCACAATTTTAGATCAATTTGGTAACCCGGTTGATGGTGAAATAGTGACATTTAGTCAGCCAGCTGATGTCACCTTAAGTGCAACTACTTGTGATACTGATGTGAATGGTGAGTGTTCGGTCATGGCTAAAAGTATTAAAGCCTCGATTTATAACAGCCAAGTATCAATTGGTGCCGGAAATATTGGAGCAGGTCTGTTAAGTTTTGAATTTGTTGCAGGTCCTGTTGATTTAAGCAAATCCAGTGTTGCCGTATTAACCAATAATGCCGTGGCGAATGGTGTGGCGCTCAATGAATTGGAAGCATCCTTGCAAGACCAATATTTCAATCCGGTTAAGAATGAAGTGGTGACATTTGCGGCCACATCGAATGTAGATTTTGGATTGGGTGTTGGACTGGTTAGAACCTGTACTACTGGGCAGTCAGGTGCTTGTAACATGTTTGCCAGTACTACCATCCCCGGTGTTTATTCCACAGATGTGTCTGTTGGATTGGGCGATTTGACCGGTAGTCCGGTGAATTATGAATTTGTAATAGGCGACCCATCCACGTTAACTTCTGAGGTGACGGCCAGCCCGATATCCGTGCCGGCTGATGGTATTCAGACATCTGTTATCACGGTGCAGTTAAAAGATTCTCAAGGCAATAATTTAACTGCAGGTGGTGATACAGTTACATTAACACCAGATAAAGGCTCTGCAGTCATATCCACTGTTGTCGATATGTTGGATGGCAGCTATGAATTCACGGTCAGTGATCTCAAAGTTGAATACATCACGTTCCAGGCTTCGGTAAATGGTTTACCCATTGATGATAATGCTGAAGTTGACTTTACCTTAATTGATTTTGATGCCGATAATCTGCATGACCCTGAAGATCCTGATGTAGGTCTTACTGATACCGATGGCGATGGTATTAACGATGGTGCGGATGCAGAACCTAGTATTAATTTCTACTCACCTGGTCACCCAACAAATACAAAATATCCAGATCATGACAACGATGGCATACGCGATCGAGCTGATGCGGACTTGTTTGGTAATGACATCGATGGTGATGGCATCAATGATCAATATGATTTAGATGCGCCATTGCCGGTGATTACCTTGATTGGTAATGCCACCATGAGCATTGAGCAAGGTGATACTTACACAGAACCTGGTGCCACAGCCTTTGATAATGTGGATGGTGATTTAACGTCTGAAATTATGATTGGAGGTGATTTTGTTGATACTAATACCGTCGATTTTTATGAAGTGACTTATGACGTGACTGACAGCGATTTTTACAATGCTGTTCAGGTGGTTAGAACCGTAGAAGTCACCCAAGATGCGACGCCACCAGCGATCACGGTGCAAGGTGATAATCCTCAAGTGATTGAACTGGGCGATGCTTACTCTGAACTGGGTGCCACGGCCTTTGACAGTTTTGATGGTGATATCACGGGTTCGATTGTTATTGATACATCCGCAGTGATTATCGGTACAGTTGGCTCCTATACAGTTACCTATAATGTATCAGATACTGCGGGTAATCCGGCGCCTAAAAAGACCCGTACAGTTGAAGTGGTTGATACCACTGTACCGGTGATTACCTTAAATGGTAACAACCCTCAAACAGTAGAAGCAGGAACTGGTTATACAGAAGCCGGTGCCACTGTTACTGATAATGAGACCGGTTTAACCGTAACGATTGATGCCAGTGCGGTCAATGTGGCAGTTCCAGGCAGTTATCTGGTGACTTATAACGTGACTGATACGGCGGGTAATGCAGCAGTACAAGTTAGTCGAACAGTGAATGTGGTTGATACCACAATACCTGTTATTGTTTTACAGGGTTCAGATCCGCAATTGATGGAAGCCGGTGGTGCTTATGCTGAAGCCGGTGCCACCGCCAGTGATAACATTGATGGTGACATCAGTGGCAATATCGTGATTGATGCCTCAGCGGTGAACAATACGGTTCCCGGTAGTTATGCGGTAACTTACAATGTGACAGATTCATCCGGTAATGCAGCCGCTGAAGTGGCCAGAACGGTGACTGTTCAGGACACCACGCCACCTGTCATTAGCTTAATTGGTGCCAGTACGGTGACTATTGAAGCCGGCAGCAGCTACACCGATGCCGGTGCCACGGCTTTAGATACTGTGGATGGTTTAATCACCACAGGATTTACGGTTAATTCTAGTGTGAATGTCATGGCGCCGGATACTTATCACGTGACTTATGACATTGCTGATGCAGCGGGCAATGATGCTGCTCAGGTATCCAGAACAGTGATTGTGGAAGATACCACCGGACCGGTTATTACCTTGTTGGGTTCAAATCCTGTGACCATTGAAGCAGGTACGGTTTATTCAGATGCCGGGGCCACGGCCACTGATATTGTGGATGGTTCGGTTTCAGTCTCTGTTAATAGCAGCACTGTCAATGGCAGCATACCCGGGACTTATCTTGTGACCTTTGATGCCGTTGATGCATTGGGTAATCCTGCAGATCAAAAAACCCGAACAGTTCATGTGACTGATACCGTTGCGCCGGTTATTAATTTAAATGGTGCCAATCCTCAAACGATAGAACTGGGAAGTTCATACATTGAACTGGGTGCGACCATTGTTGATAACCAAGCCGGATTAGTACCTGTTATCGATGATTCAGGAGTGAACACTGCAGAGGTCGGTCAATATAGTGTTACCTACGATGTGACAGATGCTGCCGGTAATGTGGCCAATCGGAAAGTCCGAGTGGTTAATGTGGTCGACAGTTCTGCGCCGGTGATTAGTTTAATAGGCGATAACCCACATATTATGGAGTCAGGAACCATTTACGTAGATGCCGGCGCCAATGTTTCAGATAATCAGGTCGATCCAATTACAGTTGTTATTGATGACAGTAATGTGAATGAAAATGTACCCGGAAACTATTTTGTTACCTTTAATGCAACAGACAATGAAGGTAATAATGCGGCCACAGTTATTCGTGTGGTGGTGGTAGAAGACACCCAAAAACCTGTCATTACTCTTAATGGAAATAACCCTCAATATGTTCCTGCGGGTTCAGCTTACGTTGAAGCAGGCGCAACCGTGACAGATGTTGAGGTCGGATTGAATGCAATTATTGATGCCAGTGCGGTTGATACCTCTCAGCTTGGTAGTTATGCGGTCACATATAATGTCACAGACTCAGCCGGAAATGCGGCCGATGAAGTGACTCGGACTGTTAATGTGGTAATAGGCGACCCATCCACGTTAACTTCTGAGGTGACAGCCAGCCCGATATCCGTACCGGCTGATGGTAGTCAGTCATCTGTTATCACGGTGCAGTTAAAAGATTCTCAAGGCAATAATTTAACTGCAGGTGGTGATACAGTTACATTAACACCAGATAAAGGCTCTGCAGTCATATCCACTGTTGTCGATATGTTGGATGGCAGCTATGAATTCACGGTCAGTGATCTCAAAGTTGAATACATCACGTTCCAGGCTTCGGTAAATGGTTTACCCATTGATGATAATGCTGAAGTTGACTTTACCTTAATTGATTTTGATGCCGATAATCTGCATGACCCTGAAGATCCTGATGTAGGTCTTACTGATACCGATGGCGATGGTATTAACGATGGTGCGGATGCAGAACCTAGTATTAATTTCTACTCACCTGGTCACCCAACAAATACAAAATATCCAGATCATGACAACGATGGCATACGCGATCGAGCTGATGCGGACTTGTTTGGTAATGACATCGATGGTGATGGCATCAATGATCAATATGATTTAGATGCGCCATTGCCGGTGATTACCTTGATTGGTAATGCCACCATGAGCATTGAGCAAGGTGATACTTACACAGAACCTGGTGCCACAGCCTTTGATAATGTGGATGGTGATTTAACGTCTGAAATTATGATTGGAGGTGATTTTGTTGATACTAATACCGTCGATTTTTATGAAGTGACTTATGACGTGACTGACAGCGATTTTTACAATGCTGTTCAGGTGGTTAGAACCGTAGAAGTCACCCAAGATGCGACGCCACCAGCGATCACGGTGCAAGGTGATAATCCTCAAGTGATTGAACTGGGCGATGCTTACTCTGAACTGGGTGCCACGGCCTTTGACAGTTTTGATGGTGATATCACGGGTTCGATTGTTATTGATACATCCGCAGTGATTATCGGTACAGTTGGCTCCTATACAGTTACCTATAATGTATCAGATACTGCGGGTAATCCGGCGCCTAAAAAGACCCGTACAGTTGAAGTGGTTGATACCACTGTACCGGTGATTACCTTAAATGGTAACAACCCTCAAACAGTAGAAGCAGGAACTGGTTATACAGAAGCCGGTGCCACTGTTACTGATAATGAGACCGGTTTAACCGTAACGATTGATGCCAGTGCGGTCAATGTGGCAGTTCCAGGCAGTTATCTGGTGACTTATAACGTGACTGATACGGCGGGTAATGCAGCAGTACAAGTTAGTCGAACAGTGAATGTGGTTGATACCACAATACCTGTTATTGTTTTACAGGGTTCAGATCCGCAATTGATGGAAGCCGGTGGTGCTTATGCTGAAGCCGGTGCCACCGCCAGTGATAACATTGATGGTGACATCAGTGGCAATATCGTGATTGATGCCTCAGCGGTGAACAATACGGTTCCCGGTAGTTATGCGGTAACTTACAATGTGACAGATTCATCCGGTAATGCAGCCGCTGAAGTGGCCAGAACGGTGACTGTTCAGGACACCACGCCACCTGTCATTAGCTTAATTGGTGCCAGTACGGTGACTATTGAAGCCGGCAGCAGCTACACCGATGCCGGTGCCACGGCTTTAGATACTGTGGATGGTTTAATCACCACAGGATTTACGGTTAATTCTAGTGTGAATGTCATGGCGCCGGATACTTATCACGTGACTTATGACATTGCTGATGCAGCGGGCAATGATGCTGCTCAGGTATCCAGAACCGTGATTGTGGAAGATACCACCCGTCCGGTGATTCAACTGATTGGCGCCAATCCACAAATTATTGAGGCAGGTTCGCCTTATGTTGAATTGGGTGCTGATGTGATAGATGTTGAGTCCGGTTTAAGTGCTGTAATTGATAGCTCGACGGTGATTACTTCAATTCCCGGTACTTATTTTGTCACTTACAATGCTGAGGACAGTTCAGGTAATACAGCCGCGACAGTGATTAGAATTGTTTCAGTGCAAGACAGAACAGCGCCTGATATTACTCTGTTAGGTGATAATCCTCTGTATATTGAAGAAGGTAATCCTTATGTTGACCCGGGTGCTGAAGCCACGGATATTGTTGATAACGATACGGTATTGACGGCTAATATTGTGATCGATGATTCGGCTGTTGATACCAACGTGCCGGGTAGTTATGAGGTTTACTTCAGCGTCACAGATAATGCCGGTAATGTCGGAACGGCGATTAGAGATGTGACTGTTACAGCCGATATCCCTGTGATTGCCAATGATAACTATACAGTGATTGAGGATAATCAATTGTTGGCGAATGATGCGGATGGTGCTGTTACGCCGGGTGATTCGAACGATGATGGCGTGTTGGCCAATGATGTTGATCCAGACAGTGACGGCCTCAGTGTTACCAATACAGGCGTGCATACTGTCGACGGCATTGGTGGATTGATTGATATTGCCGGTGACGGAACCTTCCAATATGTACCGCCTGCTGATGCGTTTGGTCAGGCAACCTTTATTTACGAAGTCACAGATGGCACCACAAATGCCACCGGTATGATTACCATTGAGGTGCTGCCGTCTAATGACAAACCAAGTTTTGACCTACTGGGTAATGTCGATGTGACCGGTTTAGTTGATCCGGGTAACACACTGGTCGAGGTACCCGACTTTGTTGAAAACATTGTCTTTGGGCCGGCTAATGAGTCTGATCAAGTTGTGGCTGATTATCTGCTGTCTGTGACCGATAGCCAGGGTCTGATTAACAGTATCGATATCGATAATAACGGTCTGTTAAGCATCGACATGAATCCATTGAACTATGGTGTGGCGATTGTTTCAGTCCAGCTTCAGGATGATGGCGGAACAGACAACCAGGGTGAGGATACGTCCGATCCGCTTGAATTCATGGTCATTCACACAGACCTTGATTTAATATTCAGAGATGGCTTTGAAGGTGATGAGAAACTCTCAGGTTCTGATAAGTCCGGATTGTCTGAACAGTTAATTATCGATGAGATTTCTGACAGCAAAGGTATCCATGTGTTCTACATGGGTCACCATGCGTTCCTTGATTATTCGTATACATTCGAGGAAATCATGGCCATCATTGAGCTTTGGAAGTCAGAAATAAATTTAAAATATAAGTGGTAAGCAATTTGTGTTTTAAATGTAACAAGGGCATCAGTTTGAATTGATGCCCTTTTTTGTTCTCAACAATTTTAATTTTGTTTAATAGAACAGTGAATTATGTAAAGAATAAAAGTCATTAATAGCGGAGAATAATAATGAAAAAGTTGATATGTTTATTGATGGGTTTGGCTTCATTGTTTTCAATGCCGCTATATGCTGCCAATATTTATGGCTCGCTACAGGATGCAAATGGACCAATTGCTTATGGTAGTGTTAGGTTTTATGATTCTGCGGGCAATTACTTTATTGACGTAGGGACTGATGGTAATGGTGACTTTGATAGTGGTTCGTTGCCTGATGACAGTTATTATGTTTTAGCAAGTGCGTCGAATACTTATTTTGATGATATCTGGGATGGGGTAGATGGTACGCCCTGCATGTATGGGGTGTGTGGCGTTGTGGCGACCGGTACACCGATTGTTATCAGTGGCGGACAGAGTGTCAGTGGCATCGATTTTATTCTTGACCCCCTGGTTGGGGCCACTATGTCCGGTTATGTTAAGGATGATGGCAATAATGCCATTGCCAATATGCAATTATTGATATTTGCGGTCAATGGTGAACAGGTCGAAAGTACAATGACTGATGCCAATGGTGATTTCCAGACCGGATTGTTGGCAAATGGCACGTATTACATGCGAACTTATCAGGAGCCGTTCGGTCTGGGCACGCAGTTTTATGATGGTGTCAATTGTTATTCGGATTGTTATAACCCCGCAGTCGTGACTGCTTCAACGCCGATCGTATTGAGCGGCAGTGATGTCACAGGGATTAATTTCAATCTCAGTATGCCTCCCGGTAATATGATATCGGGGCAAATAACGGATGATACACTTGGTCGCATAATCACTGACTATGTTGAGTTAGCACTTTTTGATGAGTATGGAAGCTTTCAAAAACGCGCTTATGTTGATTCAACAGGAAAGTATTATTTTTCAGGTTTAGCTGATGGCAATTATAAGGTCTTAATTGAAATGGCTTCGGGTTATGCTGAAGAGATCTACGACGACATCCCTTGCGAGGACTATAACTGTGATATTGTAACTCAAGGCACCCTGATTACGCTCAGTGGTAACGATGCACTGAACACGGATTTTGCATTGACTTATAACGGTTCACCCCGTATTTCGGGAACTGTTACGGCCGAAGTGGGTGGAATGGCTTTGTCAGATATCCAGGTCTGTGTGGCAAGAAGGGATGGATCATTTTTAGGTTGTAACATTACGAATGAAAATGGTCATTATTCGGTCACGGGTTTACCGTCGGAGGCTGATTTGGTGGTTCTTGTCGATTCGACAAATGGTCAGCCTTATAAATTAGAAACTTATCTGGATAAAGGACCCCATGACTACTCCAATGGAACCGGCGTGGATATTTCTGTTCATAATGCGGCGGGCATTGATTTTGTGCTGGCATCCTTGCTGAACATCTCAGGCACGATGAGGGATGAGTCAAATAACCCGATTGCAGAGGGCCGAGTTCATATCTGGGATTCTGTGGGCAATTTGGTAAACACTGCATATAACCAAGGCAATGGTAATTATACTACTCAGGAGTTGCCCGCCGGCACTTACTATGCCACAGCTTACGGTGAAGACTGGGGTCGAGTCAGTGAATTGTGGCAAGGTATTTCGTGCCCACAGGAATACTGCGATTTAATCAATACGGGCACGCCGATTGTTTTATCGACAAGTTCTGTTAGCGGTGTGGATTTCAATCTTGAGCCACAATATGCAGTGGCCACCATTTCAGGTTCTCTGCGAGATATAAATGGCCAGCCAGTTTATGGCAGTGTCCGTTTTTATGATCCCTCGGGGAATTTCGTCGATCAGGCGAATGTTGATGGCAATGCTGATTTTGTTTCAAATTTGCTGCCGGATGGGTCTTACTTTGTGGTGACAAGATATGCCAATGGTTTCTTTGATGATGTGTGGGATGGGGCCGATGGCACACCCTGCATGTACGAATTATGTGGTGTAGTGTCGACCGGTACGCCTATTGTTATTAGCGGTGGACAAAGTGTTAGTGGGATCGACTTTATTCTGGATCCGTTGGTGGGTGCGACTATTTCGGGTCATGTGGAAGATGCTTCTAACAATCCTTTGGGCAATGTGCAGTTGTTGGTTTATGCTGCCAATGGAGAGCAAGCCACAAATGCTATTACGGATACTAATGGTGATTTTATCACCGAGCAATTAGCTGATGGCACCTATTATATAAGAACCTATCAAGAGCCGTTCGGTTTGGGGACCCAATTCTATGATGGGATTGATTGTCATACGGACTGTAACAACCCGACTGTCGTCACTGCTTCAACGCCGATTGTCTTAAGTGGCAGTGATGTCACAGGGATTGATTTCAGTTTAACTGTTCCGCCAGGGAATATGATTTCCGGTCAGCTGACGGATGAATTACTTGGAAGCGTTATTTATTCTTATGCTGATCTTGGTCTTTATGATGAATTTGGGGGGTATTTAGCTAACACCGTCATCGATTCAACCGGTCATTATTATTTTTCAGGACTGGCTGATGGTAACTATAAAGTTTCGATTGGTTATGCGGAGGGCTATGCTGAGGAACTTTACGATAATATTCCCTGTGAAAACTATTCTTGCGATATCGCGAATCAGGGTACCCTAATCAGTCTGAATAGTAGTGATGCGCCGAACACAGATTTTTCTTTGACTTATAACGGTCCACCACGTATTTCAGGGAATGTGACGGCCGAGGTTGGTGGCATGGCCTTATCCAATATTCAGGTTTGTGTGGCCAGGCGTGATGGCAGCTATTTAAATTGCGCCACCACAGACAGCAATGGTGATTATTCGGTCACGAATTTACCGGCAGAAAGTGATTTGGTTGTGTTTATTGATTACACCAATGGTCAACCCTATTCACTTGAAACTTACGATAATAAACCACCCTATGATTATGCCAATGGCACAGGTGTGGATATTTCTGTTAATAATGCGGTGGGCATTGATTTTACACTGCCGCCGCTATTAACAATTTCCGGCGTCATCATGGATGAATTTAATAATCCGATTTCTGATGGCAGTGTTCATATTTGGGATTCTTTGGGAAATCAGGTAAGCACGGCTTATAACCAAGGCAATGGCAATTACGAAACAGATAATTTAACGGCGGGTACTTATTATGCCACGGCTGTGGGTGAAAGCTGGGGACGTGTCAGTCAGTTATGGCAGGGTATATCCTGCCCACAGGAATATTGTGATATCGTCGGCATGGGCACACCCATTGTTTTATCGGGTGCTTCTATTTCGGGTGTAGATTTTAATTTAGAACCCATCAGTGCCGTTGCCACGATTTCAGGGTCTTTGCAGGATACCCGCGGTCTGGATGTTTTTGGCATTGTTCGATTGTATGATCCTTTCGGAAACTATGTCGATCAGGTTGCTACAGATGGTTTTGGGAACTTTGTTTCCAATCCTCTTCCTGATGGTACGTACTTTGCAGTGACCCGTGACACCTTGGATTATTATGATGATGTCTGGGATGGTGTTGATGGTACACCGTGTATGTATGAGTTGTGCGGTGTTGTGGAAACCGGTGCGCCGATTGTGATTAGTGGCGGTCAGAGTGTTACCGATATTCATTTTATTTTGGATGATCTGGTGGGCGGTCGGATTTCAGGTTTCGTTATGGATGCTTCGAGCAATCCATTATCCGATGTTCAGATTAACTTTTATGCAGCCGATGGACGTCTAATCAATGGCAGAGTCACCAATGCAAATGGTGAATTCATAACGCCCAAGTTGGCCGATGGTACGTATTATTTGAGTACTTATAATGAGCCTTATGGTTTGGCCAGACAGTTTTATAATGGAATAGACTGTTTTTCTAATTGTGATGATCCGGTCTTCGTGACCAGTACCACGCCGGTTGTCGTGAGTGGCGGAGATGTCACAGGCATTAATTTTAATTTGAGTGTGCCTGCAGGCAATATGATATCCGGTCAATTAACTGATGATGTATTAGGGGTGATTCTTAATTCAAATGCCAATGTTCAATTGTTGGACTCATCAGGTGGCTATCTTAAAAACACAAGCATTGATTCAGACGGGCGGTACTATTTTTCTGGTCTGGCTGATGGTAATTACAAGGTTTTTGTGGATTATGCCAGTGGTTACGCCCTGGAATTATATGATGACATCCCTTGCGATAATTATTCTTGTAATCCATCTGCTGAAGGCACTGTCATCACGCTCACAGGTCAAGATGCACTTGATATAGATTTTGCTTTGAGCTATATCGGCGGCCCGCGAATAACAGGCCAGGTCTTGTCAGAAACAGGCGGTCTACCATTAGCAAACATTGAGGTGTGTGCAGCGCGCCGAGATGGCTGGCCGTTACGTTGTGCGACGACCAATGACCAGGGAATGTATGCGCTCATGAACTTGCCTTTGGAATCAGATCTGATTGCCTTTGTTGAAAGTACAAACGGGCAACCTTATCTGCGAGAAGCGTTTGATAATCAAGTATATGGAAATTGGGCAAATGCCAACGGTATTGATCTGAGCGTCAATGGTGCTTCTGGCATCGATTTTGCTTTGGCAGACGGTTATATTATTTCAGGTCATCTGTTAGATGCTGACAACGGAACCTATATACCCGAATCCGTTGTGCATTTTTATGATGCGAATCATAACTATATTAATGTACGCGCTTTTCCTAATTTTGATGGCAGTTATGTATCAGAAGCACTACCGGCAGGTGAATATCATATTAAAGGCAGCGCAACCGGTTATATGGACCAATTATGGGATGGTATCAATTGCCGTCAATATTGTGATATTTCTTTGGGAGATACACTCAACCTAAATGCTCATGTGGTCAATATTGATTTCAATTTAAGTATGGGCGGTACGATTTCAGGCACTGTTCTTGATGCTGCTACCTTGCAACCACTTCAGGGTGTCACTATTGTTATTGAAAATGATCAAGGCTGGTTTTTGCAAACACTACAAACCGATCAATCGGGTCATTATGCTGTCGAGAATTTACCGAATGCAAATTATTATTTGAGGGCAGATGTCAGTTCGCACATATCACAAATCTATAATGGTATTAATTGCATTACAGACTGCATAAATACCATGTCGGTATTAGGAACGGCGGTTTCAATTACCGCGAATGGACAGCTTGTTTCTGATATCGACTTTTCATTGGATACGGGTGGCACAATCAGTGGTTCAGTGACGGAAGCTGTGACCGGTGATCCAATCAGCCAGGCTTTTGTTTATGCTTATCTGCCCAGTGGTGAAATGTTCAAATCCGCACAAACGGATATTAATGGGTTTTATACGATGGGTGGCTTGATTAAAGGGGCTTATTTCTTAGAAACCAATACAGATTATGAGATGTATTTAGATACCTGGTACGGTGGCCAGGTTTGTCAATTAAACAAAAACTGCATACCAAACAAGAGCGGTACGCCTGTTTTAATTAATGGTTTGACAGATAGTGTGACGGAAGTTGATTTCCAATTGGGAATAGGTGGGGCCATAACCGGCACAATATTACTTGAAGATAACAGTTATTATGACGGGGGCGGCAATGTACGAGTCGAGTTGTTTGATATCAATAGAAATCTATTAAGACAGGGATTTCAATATTATCCTTTTGAGACATCTTATCAGTTCTTAGGTTTAGCGCCGGGTACGTATTATGCTGTTTTTGCAAGTTCAACATCTAATAACGGTGCTTATTACCCGGGTCGTGAGGATCAGGCTTTAATTGACACAGCTTATGGTGGTTTGCCTTGTCCTCGGGGGAGTTGTGATTTAAGTTTAACAGTCCCCATTACCGTGAAAGCCAACCAAACCACAGCAGGCATTGACGGCAAACTCTCCTGGGGGCCGGTGATGAAAGGCACGTTAACTGACACGCTGGGTAATCCGGTGGCCGATTCAGTTTATGTACACAATGACGCGGGTCTTTATGCGGCGTATGGAAATACCGATGCATCAGGAAACTGGGTGTTAAGAACCGGCTTACCGCCGGGGACTTACTACCTGAGTACTTTTGCACATGGCCGATCAAATTTGGGTTTAAGCAAAGATTTAAACCTGGTTGATGAGTTATATGATGATATCGAATGTGCCGGTGGTTGCGATGTGACGTTAGGGACACCTGTCACAGTTTCGAACAGCGTTGTGACAGGATTAGATATTCAAGTCAGTGAAGGCGGCACAATCTCTGGTCAAGTTTCTGACAGCAATGGTCCTTTGTCTTTGGTGACTGTAACAGCTTATGATGTTGCCGGCCATAAAGTTGTTGAAGATGTAACCGGGATTCTGGGTCAATATAGTTTACGAGGTTTGCCGGTGGGTACCTATTATCTGGTCACCCACAACAATGGCGGATACACCGATGAAGTGTATGATAATTTGATATGTGATCCTTTTTGCAACCCCACCATTGGGGCACCGATTGTAATCAATTCACCCGGGCAAACGGTTAATTCCATTGATTTTGAACTGGCTGTGGCCGGTTCAATCAGTGGGTCGCTTATATACCCGAATTCATCCGTTGCGGACGGAGAATCTGTTGAGGTTTATAATGCCATTGGTGAGTATGTGTCCACCACAATTACTGATGGCAATGGTGATTTTAGTGTCCAGAATTTAACGGCCGGCAACTACTATGCACGCTCTAAAAACATGGCTGGTTATGTGGATGTTCTGTATCAATCGAAGCGGTGTGTTGGCAACGCTTGTGAAGTAACCAATGGCACCGTTATATCAGTTTCATCAGGTAATGACACGCAGTTAGGGGTCTTGCAGTTAGAAAATGCACTCAGCTTAGGCGGCCGTGTCATTGATGATAGTTCGCTACAGCCCATTAGCGCCACCACAGTGGCTTTATACAACTCAGCCGGAGATTTTATTCAGGATACGTTGACTGATTCAGCCGGTGGATATCAGTTTAATGGCTTATTATCAGGAAACTATTATGTGGTCACCCGTGGCACACCGGGCTATGTCGATGAAGCCTTTGGTGATGTTGTGTGCGGTGCAAGTTGTTCTGCAACCAATGGATCGGTTGTGTCACTTGTCGGAGATCGTAATGACATTGATTTTGCTTTGGGAAGCGGTGTAACAATTTTTGGTTCAGTGAAGCACTTAACCGCAGGTTTAATCGGCATTCGTGTTCAATTGTATGATTCTTCCGGATTGATGTATGCGGAAGCCATGACAGATGCGAGTGGACAATACACATTAAACACGATTCCGGATGGGATGTTTTATTTACGCACCAAAAATAATAACGGCTATATTGATCAGGCTTATAATGGCTATGATTGTGATGGTTTTTGTGATGTAACCACTGCTACGGAGATTACCATCAGTGGATCAGCTGTAAATATTGACTTTAATTTGCTGCCCGGTGGCGCCGTTTCAGGAAATATTAACGACGGCATGAATGGGCTTTCGAGTATTACGGTTCAAATTTATGATGAATATGAAAACCTCATCACGACGAAGAAAACCGATGCACTTGGACATTATTATGTATCGGGTTTGACGCCGGGTAATTATTATTTAAAAACAGCGGCAAACAATGGTTACATCAATCAATTATATGGTGGTCAACGCTGTGGTCCGGAACCTTGTTTATTTGCGAATGCGACACAAGTCAACGTAACCACGACAGAAGTAACCGGTATTGATTTTGCTTTGGATTTTGGGCAGTCATTTTCAGGCACAGCAACGGATGCCTTTAATAACCCCTTACCAACCGGCACAGCTGTCTTATATGATGCCATCGGAACGCCTGAAATTGTTTTGGAAACGCCCATCGTGTCGGGCAACTGGCAGTTTAAAGGCGTGGCTAATGGCGATTATTATTTGCTTATTCTCAATGGTTCAGGCTTGGTTGATCAGCTATACAGCGAAGTGCCTTGTCCGGCCGGAAGCTGTGATATCGCAAGTTTAGGCACGACCATAACGCTGAATTCAGCACCCGCACCGGGTACTTATGTTAATCCAAATTATAAAATATTGAGATCAACCGGCAGCATAAACTTTGTTTTGGATGCCGGTGTTGCGTTTTATGGTTCCATTACTGATGCTTTAACGGCAGAGCCGGTCAATCAGAGTGTTGTGACTGTGTTAAATTCAAATGGCTCTGTTGCAGGCAAAGGTGTTGCCAATGCCTTGGGAGAATACACAACCGATGTCACTTTTCCGCCGGGTGATTATTATCTGAGGGTGGAAGCTGAACAAAAATCGGGCCTTATCAATGAGCTTTATAATGACATCCCCTGTCCGGTTGAGTGTGATTTATCGATGGGTTCACTGGTATCGGTTATCGGTTTTGGCGCTGATAAGGAAATTAATTTTGAATTAGATCACGCTTCGCGTATTTCAGGACAAGTTAATTTATCCGGCGCGTCCACTTCACTGGCAGGTTCTTTGGTTGAATTGTATGATGCCAATGGTTTTTTAGTTGGCCAAAGTCGTGTTGGATTAAATAATCGATATGCTATCGAGGGTCTGTTAAGCGGGACTTATTATGCCGTCTTATATTCTATTAATGATAATGTTAAGGATGTGCTATACGGTGGCGCCATCTGTCAGCCAAACTGTGATGTGTTAACCGGAAACCCCATTGAACTGGCTTCACAGCAGGACCTTACGGATATTGATTTTGACGTGGTGTATGCGCCGGACAGTTATTTTATAGGCGTTACAGTCACCGGTCTTGCTGAGGGCAATGTTGTTGAATTCAGCAATAATGGTGCTGACAACATGTTGGTCAATACCAATGATGTGCTGACCTATTTTTCAACACCTTTAAACAATGGTGATGGTTATGAGGTTGTTGTAACAACCCAGCCAACAACGCCAAACCAAAACTGTACAGTTGAAAATGGCGTGGGGGTGGTTAATGGTCAAGATATTGAATTATCTGTTACCTGCGCTAATCAGCCCTATTATATCGGGGGATTAGTTTCCGGATTGGTATCTGGTAACTATGTCACTTTGTCCATGAATAGTGGTGACGAGTATTTGCTTGTTGATAACAATGATACTTTTGTTTTTATCAATCCACTGCCTGATGCGTCAGGTTATGATGTGGCTGTTGCCTCAAATCCAACCACCCCTAATCAAACATGTTCGGTGACAAACGGTTCGGGTATAGTTATGGGGGCAGATGTGACCAATATAGAAGTCATCTGTGAGTTGACTTTGTATTTTGTGGGCGGTTATGTAAACGGTTTGATTCCAAATAATTATATGGTTTTACAAAATAACCTCAATGATGATTTAGTGGTCAGAGGAGAAGGGCCCTTTGTTTTTGATACGCCGATGAACAATTTTGAAAACTATGCCGTCAGTATCCAAACCCAACCTGTTGACCCCATCCAAACCTGTGAAGTGCTGCAAGGTGACGGAACCTTTGTTGGACAAGACGTCAGTTCGGTTCTGGTGAATTGTGAATTCGGCGATGATCTGATTTACCGCCATGGCTTTGATACACCAGATGCGATTAGTCGGGCGGTTTGGGAGCCGAGGGAATAGAGGCAGTAATTGGAAGCACGTTATTATTAATAATAAAAATCAAAAAGAGGGAAAGATACTGGATGCGTTTATTCGATTATTTAGTGTTTGCTACCATAATAAGCCCGCGTATTTCTGCGCGGGCTATCTACCGGTGTTGTTAGTTGTGGTAACGCCGCCGGACGGTGACAACACCCATCAGGGCGAGTAGTAGGCTGAGGCAAATGAGGGTGTATAAGCCATTAACGGGAACAGATTGCGGTGAAACAGGACCGCGTGAACATAAAGTTGATGCGTTTGGTGCATCCGGAGCGGTTGAAATGTCGAATTCGACAATTTCACCGTTTGCTGATGCAGTTACATATAAGCTGTCACCAATGACAGCCACGCCTTCACCGTTTGAAAAGCCATTCGCCCCGGTGCCCGGAAAATTGCCCATTTCATTGAAGCTTGAGTCGTAGGCACGGACTAAGTCGGTGCCACTGTCATATATCCAAAATACACAGCGTTGATTATCAAAGGCAATACCATCCTGGGATGTACCATTAATGGAGTAATTGGTTAATAAATTGCCTGATAAATCGTATTCAGAGACTTTATTGCCGCCAGCGCCGTCAACAACAAATAAACTGTTTAGAGGTGCAGCATATGTTATGCCTTCAGGAAAGGTGCTTTCAGCTGAAACATCAAAACTGGACTGGTAATTGCCCGCCATGTCAAATAGATCAACATCATCGTCGTCTGTATCGGTCAAATAAAGGGTGCTGCCATCGGTGGTTATACCAATGGGGTTGCCATTTTGAGCAGTAACATTGATCGGACCGCTGACCAGACCACCGCCTGTGGCTTGGCTAAAATAGTCATCGTTGTTAATTTCAGTCACCCATAAATCACCTGAGCCGGTGTTTTCTATTCCTACCGGAAAGTTTCCGTTAACGCCGGCTGGTGGTGAAGGAAAAGAGCCTAAAAATGTACCCATACCACCACCGCGAGATACTGCCGGATTAAAAGAAGCGTTATTAGGATCATCGGTTTGCGCTAACAGCGCGGGACAACAACTGACAAGCAGTAAAAGATAAAGTTTTTTCATATCACACCCTTAATTAGTATTAAAATTTTAATAGATTATATCATAGTCAGGGTCTTGTATAGTTTAAAAAATTTAAGGGCAAGCTGGCATCGTGTCTTTGACAGACAACAACCCAGATTTATGCAGAGGTCTCACTCTGGTTCTGCGATGTAATCTGTTTGTGTGAGCGCTGATTACGCTAAGTCAAAAACGAGGCGGAATACGTGGTTATTGTTGAGGTGGTGATAGGTGAGGCTGGCGTGGTTGTCGTGGCTGAGTTGGCGGCAGATATGTAGGCCGAGGCCGGTGCCGCGGTTGTGGGTGGTGAAGAAAGGTTCGAACAGGTTTTTCTGGGTTTTTGGTTTAAGGGGCTCGCCTGGGTTTTTAAAGTCAATGCGGTTGTTATGGACGCTGATGGTGAGGGTTTTTTGCTGACCGTGTTTGAGTGCGTTACTACCCAGATTCCAGCAGATTTGGTGCAGGTGTTTAGGATCAAAATGAATGGTTTTGTCATGCGGACAAACGATATGTATTTTTTGGGCTTCGCCGAGGCCCTGGCCGATCAATTCTTTTTTCAGGTTTTTTAAGACGTCGAATAAATTTAAGTCTTCGGGTTTGGCCGTGGTGCGTCTTGACATCGCCAGTATGTCTTCGATGATGTGATTGGCGCGTTCGGTTTGGTTGGTGATGATGTTGGCGATTTGTCGGTCTTCATCTTTAAGGTGTTCTGATTGCGCCAGTAATTCAGAGGCGGTGCTGATGGCGGCCAGCGGGTTGCGAATTTCATGGGCAATGGAGCTGGAAAGTTTACCCAGTGAGGCCAGATTCAGTTGCTGGGCGGCCTTTTTAAGGAAACTGGAGTCTTCGATGAACAGCACACCAAAATTTTTCACTGTGTTGAGTTTTGCTTTGCGGATATATAAATCCAGTCCCTGGCCGCTGTGATAAATCTGGCTTTCCTGCTTTTCTTCCATATGTTCAATTATGGCGTCGGGGATAAAGAACAGCTCATCTTCGTTGAGTAAGTTTTTTGCGGCCTGATTGGCATGGAGCACCACATAGTCATGTTGATATACAATCACACCCTGAGACATTTTTTCGATAATGACCTGATTCATGTTTTCAAGGCCACTGATGGTTTTGCGTTGGCTTTTATATAATCGGACTGTGCTGGTGTAGGACAGTGACTGGCGGATACCCAGCAGGGCGATGATGAAATAGGCCAGCGCATGTAACAATAAACTGGATTGGCTGACAGTGGCCTGGTCTGACAGGTCTATAAATTCAGGCATTAGCCACAAAACGGTGGTGGCGGTAAAGGGCGCCATCAGTATGTTAATGGGTTTGCGATAAAGCATGGCGGCCGAACCAATGGGCAATACCGGCAGAATCGCCAGACCTTGAGCAAATCCGTTGCTGGCATAGGCCATGTAGATTAAAAACAGCAAATCCAGAAACAGCATGGCTTTACTGATAATGATGACCGCTTTTTGTGACAGGATAAATGTGGACAGCATCACCCAAACAGATAAACCTAAGTAAATATTAACCGTCCAGTGAACGCCGGGGTGGAAGTAATCAACCTGGTAAAAATTATCGACCCAATGTCCGTTTGCCAGCATATAAAAGAACAGGCCGGCAAATAAACGGAATAAATTCAAATAGCGCAGATTGCGCTGTTCAATTTGTGCTATGTTTTCCTGGTCGGATTTTTTTACCATGCTTAATTGATCTGGTCGTAGCTGAGCACACTGCTTTTAATTTGTTTGCTCCAGTATTCCTGGCCGTTGACGCCCAATACTTTAATCTCAAGACGCCGGTCTTTGCGGGGGCCTGAAAAAGCTATTTTGCAATAATTGCGTTCACCCACCAGGGTGTTGTCCACCAGTCTGGGGTTTTGGCTGATTTGATCTAAGGCGCCGATATGGGTGCCGGCCGTTAACGGTGAACAGGTAAGCTCATACAAAGGGTAGGCATTTTCACGTTCGGCTTTCAGTAATTCTGTGTGGTGTTTGTCGCCGCTGAGCATCATGACACCGGTGATTTTCTGGTCGTCTAACCATTGTAAAAAGGGTTCCCGTTCATGGCGGTATTTATCCCAGCCGTCATATTTGTGGAAATTATTGAGCATTTGACCACCGCCGACAATAAATTTAAACGGTGCACGGCTGCTTAATAGCTGGTTTTGAAGCCAGTTAAGTTGTTTTTGGCCGTAATAGTGCTTATCAGGGCCATCGATTTTATTCTCATGATCGCGGTAATAGCGGTTGTCCAGTAAAAAGAAATCAACGTCATTAAAACTGACCTTAGTATAGACGCCCGGATGATCCGGCATACCGTAACTTGGATTGGCCCAAAAGTGCTTGAAAATATTCAGCGTCTTTTCTTTAAATACATAGCTTTTTGTGGAATTATCGGGGCCATAGTCGTGATCATCCCAGGTGGCATAATTGGGGAATTTCTGGAAAATGGCTTGTAGGTGCGGATAACTTTTATGTCGTAAAACCCGGTAAAGCAGGCTTTGTTCGGCGTCATAATCAACTTCACGGTAATACCAGTTATCGCCCAGCCACAACATCATGTCTGCGTCTTCTGTGGCGATTTGATTAAAAATTTCGTGTTGTCCACCATAGGGGTCACCGGCACGGTCATAAATGGCTTGGTTTTCAAAGTTACACGAGCCGGTGATGATTTCAAAATCCGGTGGGTCTGTGCGCCACTGCCACAGTGTTTGTGTCGTTAAGGCATAGGTTTTGCCATCATTTACGGGCTCATCGTTAAAAAATAACCGGTAATGATAATCTGTGCCCGGTTCAAGATTATTGAGTTTGAAGGTATGACTTTGACCGAAGTTATTATTGACCCTTGTTGTGATTGTTTGCTTTTGATCAGGGGTGTTTTGCGCCCAGTATTTAATGCTGAGCTGACCCGGTTCAGGCGCCTGAACCCATACATTGGCTGCCCGTAAAGCCACATGACCCAGCATGGGGCCGGCTGGTAATTGCGATGCCATTAAGACGCCTGAAATCAGGCTGGTGGTTATCAATATAATAAATCGAAGCATGTTTTTCTCCTTTATTTAACGGAAATTTCACAAAACCCTTTTACCATACCGGTGCATGTGAGAAAATAGCGCAAATTATTCTCCATGAGCGGTTTAATTAAGTCGTGAATTTGTCGCCAATTTCTGTTAAGTTTATTTCGGGATTGGCGCTTAATTGAGCCATTATGTTAATTTAAATAGGGTTTTGCAATGAGAAATTTGAAACTAAATAAATGGGTATTGGCGGCGCTGGTTCTGCTAATGGTTCCTTTCGGGGCAACCATGGCGCAGGAAACATCAGCAGCCATGAACGGTACCATCGTTGATTCTGACGGCAATCCATTATCGGGTGCTGAAGTAACGGTTCGGCATGAGCCAACCGGACAGGTCAAAACAGTCACCACAGGTGATGCGGGTCGTTATTCTTTCCGCGGCCTGCGTGTCGGTGGTCCGTATGAAATCGAAGTCAGCAGAGATGGATTTTCAACGGCAGAAGAAGGCAATATTTTCATTAAACTGGGTGAAGATCGTGCCATTAATGCGGTACTGGTGGAAGACGCCATCGCCTTAGATACAGTGAAAGCAGTGGGTGTGGCAGCTCAGTCTGCGACTTTTAATCCAGACAACATGGGTTCAGGGTCAAGTTTTACTCAAGAACAACTTACAAACTTGCCGACAGTAGATCGTGACTTGCAGGATTATGTTCGTTTAGATTCTCGTGTGAATGTATTGGATTATGAGCGAGGTATTTCAGTATCGGGTGTTAATAACCGCTATAACAACATTACTATTGACGGCGTGAGTATCAAAGATCCATTTGGTCTGGAAGCTGGTAATTCTCCCGGTATTTCTCAACCCTTTTCTCTGGATATTATTGAGGAACTGAATGTTCAGTTATCACCTTATGATGTGACATTGGGTGACTTTACAGGTGCCAATATTAATGCTGTTACCAAGTCGGGTACCAATGAGTTTTCTGGTCGCGCAGCTGTGTATTATGGTGATAAAGATTTAAGAAGATACCGTGATGATAACAGGGATGGTGTAAGGGATGAGTATACCAGTGAGGTTTATTCATTATCTGTTGGTGGACCCATCGTTAAAGATAAATTATTCTTTTTCCTGGCTTATGAAAAAGAAGAGAGAACTGAACTTGGCGATAGTTCCAATGTTGATGTGACAGAAGCTCAAATGGCAGCAGATATTGCCAGCAATGTTTGGGGTATAGACCCTGGTGTTTTAAGTGCACCTGGTGATGTGTTAACAGAAGAAGAATCTGTGGTGTTGAAATTGGATTGGAACATCAATGATTATCATCGAGCGTCGTTTAAATATCAACAGAATGAAGACGTGAGCCCAAGGTTTAATAATATGAGTGGTAGTACTATTTCCTTTAGTTCTCATTGGTATGATGTCCTTTATGATAATGAATCATATAACTTAAATTTATACAGTGATTGGACAGCAAATTTTTCTACCGAATTACGTGTCAGCACGTCTGAATTTGACAAAGACCCCGGGGTAAATGTTTTTTATCCTGAAATCTCTGTTGGTTTGCCATCTGATGGAACTGCATATATGGGTACTGAGCAAAGTCGGCATGCTAATTATTTAAATGTCAAAACAGACAATGTCTATTTGGCTGGTAATTATTTTATTGGTGATCATGATATTACCTTTGGTGTGGATTACAAAAAACAGGATATATACAATATCTATATCAGACATGCCTTTGGTACTTATGAATTTGATAGTCTTGATGATTTTGCTGCCGGCATACCTTCGGATTATCAGCTTAATCAAGGTGTTGATCCAGCAAATCCTTTCCCGGCAGCTAACTGGAGCTGGGAGAATATGGCATTTTTTGTACAGGATAACTGGCGTGCGACTGATCGCTTGACGTTACAATATGGATTGCGTTATGACAAACCAAGCGTTGATGATAAGCCTCGTTTTAACCAGGACTTTTTTGATGCCTTTGGTTTTGCCAATAACAATGTAATGGATTCAGGTGTATTACAACCTCGAATTGGTTTTAACTACGATATGTCTGACGAGCGTTATATGCAGTTACGAGGTGGTATCGGCTTATTTACCGGTGGTTCACCCAATGTTTGGTTATCTAACTCATATACAAACACAGGTGGCGATACCGTTAACTATGCTTGTGGGGATTGGAGCGGTGGCTGTGGTGCCATTTTCTCTCCGGATGTTAATAGTCAGCCCGTTTTTGCAGGATCGTCTACCCAAAATGTTGATGTGTTAGCGCCTGACTTTAAAATCCCAACTGTTTTAAAATCAAATATAGCTGTTGATGTTGAATTGCCCTGGTATGGTTTGATTGCTTCTGCTGAGGTGGAATATATTAAAAATCGCAATGCGGTTTTATGGCAACATTTGAACCTTGGTGCACCAACTGGCACTTTACCTGATGGTCGTTTATCTTATTACGAAGATCCATACAATTTAGAAGGGCGCCGAGCTAATAGTAATCCTGATTTCAATAATGTGATTTATTTGTCAAGTGATGGTGATGGTGAAACCAAACGTGCTACATTCTCATTAGAGTTGCCACAAACGGAGCACTGGAGTGCAAAAGCGTCTTATACATTTACAGACGCGAAAGACACAGGTGATGCGGATTCCAGCACCTCGTACTCAAGCTGGCAATACACTAACTACGTTAATCCAAATGAAGGCAGTTATGGTACATCTGCTTATGAGATTGAAAATGCGTTTACCATGTTTGTTAATTATCGCAGAATGTTTTTTGGCGATACCTACACAAACATCGGTTTAGTGTGGACTTCACGTGATGGCGAACCGTACTCATACCGCTGGAATAATGATGTGAATGGTGATGGTTCTTATTATAATGATTTAATGTATGTGCCATTGGCTGACGAGTATGTTATGGCAGATGGATCATCAGGTGAAGACTTTGAAGCGTATCTTGCGTCAACAGGATTGGATCAATACAGAGGTCAAATTGCACCAAGAAATGGTTTTAAAACACCGCGTATTAATCGCTGGGACATCAATGTTTCACAGGAATTGCCTGCTTGGGGCCCTGTACGTGCCACATTATTCTTTAACATTAAAAACTTAGGTAATTTAATTGATTCTGATTGGGGTCAGTCATACACCGGTTTCTATCGTGGAGAAGGTGCTGTATCTCTTGAAGGTATTCAAGAAGATGGTACTTATGAACTTGATATGGGTCGTGTTTACGATCTAAGTAACAGTCGGGATGCGTCTCAATGGAGAGCTAATATAGGTTTCCGTTTAGATTGGTAACCGACGTGATATAACGCGTATAAAGGGTGGCCGGTGGTCACCCTTTTTTGTTGCTATCAATAAATATCGGATTATGATCTATTAATTGTGAATTCCGGTTGCAAATGCAATTTTTTATAGTAGAATAGCTCGTCTTGATGATGCGGGGTGGAGCAGTCTGGCAGCTCGTCGGGCTCATAACCCGAAGGTCGTAGGTTCGAATCCTACCCCCGCAACCAATCGAATTTACGATAAATCAGGCTCCAGGTGGAGCCTTTTTTGTTGTTAAAATCATGCAACTGCTGATTTATCAGCATCAATCAACATCTCAGCAGCTGCAACGTGGCGCTGGTGATGACCGCCATAAAAGTCAATTTTGACAAAATCACCCATTGATTGAAGGCCATGAGGTCTCAAAATAAGTGTGCCAGAAAATGTGGCCGTGACTTTTAACAAACGCTATGAAACAGAAACAATTAACAACAATTATTCAACCGGTGGTTGAAGACCTTGGGTTTGACTTATGGGGCATTGAATATCTGCCGCAAAAGTCAGGTGCCCTGGTGCGCATTTATATCGACCATGCGCAGGGTATTTCGGTGGATCAATGTGCTGACTGCAGTCGAGAAATTTCTGCGGTACTGGAAGTTGAAGATCCCATCAAAAGTGCTTATGTGTTAGAAGTGTCTTCACCCGGTTTAGATCGGGTATTGTTTGATGCTGAACAATTTAGTCGATATTTAGGCAACCAGGCCAAGGTAAAATTAGCGCAGCCAATTAATGGTTCGCGTAAAATAACGGGTACCATCAAGTCAGTGAATGAGGATGACATCACTTTACTGAATGAGGTCGATGAATACACGTTTAACATGAGCAATGTAATGAAAGCACGCTTACAACCGCAGTATGACGGAGTCAAAAAATGAGTAAAGAAATTTTATATGTTGTCGACAGTGTTTCCAATGAAAAGGATGTCGAACGGGGTGTTATTTTTGGCGCCTTAGAAGCGGCACTGGCCATGGCGACCCGCAAAGACCATGCGGAAGACATTGATGTGCGTGTATCTATTAATCGTGACACAGGTGAATATGACAGCTACAGGGTATGGACGGTTGTCGAAGACGAGGATTTAGAAGAACCGGCCCGTGAACTGACGCTCGAACAAGCCCATGAAATCGATCCGGAATTAGAAATTGGCGACACCATTGAGGAACAATTAGAATCAGTCTCCTTTGGCCGGATATCAGCACAAACAGCCAAGCAGGTCATTATTCAAAAGGTCAGAGAAGCTGAACGTGCCAAAGTGGTAGAAATGTATGAAGACCGGGTTGGCGAGGTACTGTCAGGTATTGTCAAGCGGGTGGAGCGTGGTCATGTTTTTATTGACGTCGGCGCCGGTGTGGAAGCGATTGTGCCGCGAGAGCATGCCATTCCACGCGAAAATATTAAAAACGGCGATCGCCTGAAAGGTCTACTAATTGAAGTGAATACTTTAAACCGAGGTCCGATATTGACCTTATCGCGACGTGATCCGAAATTCATGATTGAGCTGTTTAAGATTGAAGTGCCTGAAATTTCGCAAGGATTTTTAGAAATTAAAGGGGCGGCCAGAGACCCGGGTCAACGGGCTAAAATCGCCGTGTTTTCTCATGATAAAAAACTTGATCCGATTGGGGCCTGTGTCGGCATGCGTGGTTCACGGGTGATGTCTGTGGCCAATGAACTCGGTGGCGAACGCATTGATATCGTTTTATGGGATGAAAATCCGGCACAATTTATAATTAATTCCATGGCGCCGGCCGAAATTGATTCCATTGTGGTGGACGAAGAAAAAAATACCATTGATGTGGCTGTGGATGAAAGCCAGTTGTCTCAGGCCATTGGCCGCGGCGGACAAAATGTGCGTCTGGCCAGTGAATTAACCGGCTGGGAAATTAATGTGCTCACCACCGGTGAAGCCGAAGAAAAGAACGAAGCCGAAGCCATGGCCTACGTGAAAGAGTTTGAAGAAAAACTCGATGTGGATGAAGATATGGCCATTTTATTGGTTCAGGAAGGTTTTACCTCAGTGGAGGAAATTGCCTATGTGGATCGGTCAGAATTGTTGAACATTGATGGCTTTGAGGAAGATCTGGTGGACGAACTTCGCGGTCGGGCGCGAGATGCGCTGTTAACTCAGCTGATTGCCCGGGAAGAGAAACTTGAAGACAATAAGCCTGCGGATGATTTACTGGGTCTGGAACGAATGGATGATAAGTTGGCTTATGACCTGGCGGATAAGGGTATCAGAACCCGCGATGATTTGGCTGATTTAGCCACCGATGAGTTGATGGCAATTTCCGATCTCGATGAAAAAGCCGCCTCAGAATTGATTATGGAAGCCAGAGAACACTGGTTCGAATAAATACTAAACAGGAGACATAAGAATGTCAGATGTAACCGTAAAACAACTTGCTGAAGTGCTGGGAATTTCCGCTGATAAGCTGATGGAGCAGCTGAAAGCAGCCGATATTCCGGCGAAATCAGAAACCGATACCATTGATAACGAATCCAAAGTAAAACTGTTGGAATTCTTGCGTGGTTCTCACGGTAAAGACAAGAAAAGCCTGTCTCCACGAAAAAAAGTGGTGTTAAAGAGAAAGTCCAAGGAAGTGCTGACGGTCAGTAGCGGCTCCGGGATTTCCAAGACCAAAAATGTCAATATAGAAGTTAAAAAGAAAAAACGCTCTGCTGTCCCAAGTCAGTCAGAATTGGCAGAAATAGAACAAGAACGTGAAGCAGCTCGCCGTGCCTTAGAAGAACGTCGTCAGCAACTAAAAAACGAAGAAGAGGCTAAAAAAGCCGAACAGGAAAAACGAGAAGCTGAGCAAGCCGCTGAGCGAGAAGTCGAAGAGGCAAAAAGACGCGAAGAAGCAGCGCAAAAGGCTGCACAAGAAGCTGAAGATACAACCGAAGAAGATGTTGTTGAAGAAGAGGATGCAGAAGCATCTGAAGAAACATCTGAAGAAACAGAAAGCGATCAGGAAGAAATCGCCACTGAATCGGACGATTCAGAGGAAGATGAAGGCTTGACTGAAGAACAAATAGAACAACAGCGCCGTGAGCAAATGGTTGATATGCAGGTGCAAAAAGCGGTTAATGAACGTGCCAAACGTAAACGTAAA
The DNA here is from genome assembly GCA_947502925.1 of uncultured Marinicella sp. Classification (GTDB taxonomy): domain Bacteria; phylum Pseudomonadota; class Gammaproteobacteria; order Xanthomonadales; family Marinicellaceae; genus Marinicella. The sequence continues at coordinate 30,183 of CANNBS010000004.1, forward strand.
GAGGCCGAAAAACCGGCCCGAGGCAGTCAGAAAGGCAAAAAACGCGGTAAAGACGGGGATGAAACACGTTATGGCCGAAAACAGTTACATGTTAAGGGTCAAAAAGGACGTCCCGGTAAAAAAGTCACCACTTCGGCCAGTGAATCACACGGGTTCCAAAAACCGGCGGCACCGGTGGTTAAAACAGTGGCCGTACCGGAACACATCACCGTGGCGGATTTGGCCAAAGAACTATCCATCAAAGCCAGCGACATCATTAAAGTATTGATGAATATGGGCATGATGGTGACCATTAATCAGCCATTGGATCAGGACACCGCCATTTTAGTGGTGGAAGAACTGGGTCATAAAGCCGAAGAAGCGGTGGTGAAAAGTAAGGCTGAGATCCTTAAGGAAGAAACAGAAAAAGAAGTGGATACGTCTGAAGCGCAGACAAGACCCCCGGTTGTGACTGTCATGGGTCACGTGGACCATGGTAAAACCTCTCTGCTTGATTATATCCGTGAAACCAAAGTGACCGGTGATGAAGCCGGTGGTATTACACAACACATCGGTGCTTATCATGTGGAAACACCGAAAGGCGTAATTTCATTTATCGACACCCCGGGCCATGCTGCTTTTACCGCCATGCGTGCCCGTGGTGCGCAAGTGACCGATCTGGTTATCTTGGTGGTGGCAGCCAATGACAGTGTCATGCCGCAAACCAAAGAAGCCATTGAACATGCCAAAGCGGGTGAAGTGCCCATGATTGTGGCGATTAACAAAATTGATTTACCCGAAGCCAATGTCGATAAAGTCAAACAGGATTTGGCGGCCCATGAAGTGGTGCCCGAAGACTGGGGTGGTGATACACAGTTTATTGAGGTATCAGCCCATACCGGCCAGGGCATTGACGAATTATTAGAAGCCATTTCCTTACAAGCTGAAGTGATGGAATTAACCGCCGTCAAAGACACATCAGCCACCGGTATTGTGGTTGAGTCATCATTAGACAAAGGCCGTGGCCCGGTCGCCACGGTATTGGTCAAGGGCGGTACCCTGAAAAAAGGTGACATGATTTTATGCGGCGAGGAATTTGGCCGTATCCGAAGCTTAATTGATGAAAATGGCCAGGACATAGAATCTGCCGGCCCCTCGATACCTGCGGTGGTGCTCGGTTTATCCGGTGTGCCCTCGGCGGGTGATGAGTTTTTAGTGGTGAAAAACAAAAAAGAAGCCCGCGATGCCGCGCAGGAAAACCGTGAACAAGAGCGTGAAATGCGCTTAAAAAGGCAACAAGCCGCTAAGCTTGAAAACCTGATGTCACAAATGGGTCAGGAAGAACGTCTCAATGTCAACATTGTGGTTAAAGCAGATGTACAAGGCTCTGTTGAAGCACTCAGAGATTCGCTGGAAAATATTTCTAACGATGAGGTTGAAGTGAAGGTGATTTCATCCGGAGTCGGTGGCATTAATAACGCCGATGCTCAATTAGCGGCCGCGTCCAATGCCATTATTATCGGCTTTAATGTACGTGCCGATAAAGTGGCGCGCGAAACCATTAAGGAAAGTGACTTAGACTTACACTACTTCAGTATTATTTATGAAGCCATTGACCAGGTGAAAGCCGCTGTGACCGGCGTCTTGGGTACGGAAACCAAGGAACAAATCCTGGGTACCGCCGAAGTCAGGGATGTATTCAGGTCATCTAAATTTGGTACCATTGCCGGTTGTCTGGTGTCAGAAGGTGTGGTTAAACGTGATAACCCAATACGTGTTCTGCGTGACAATGTGGTGGTGTTTGAAGGTGAACTGGAATCCCTGAGACGTCATAAAGATGATGTCAAAGAAGTGCAGTCCGGTACCGAGTGCGGAATCGGCGTGAAGCAGTATAAAGACGTTCAGGTGGGCGATCAGATTGAGTGCTTTGAGCGCATTGAAGTGCAGAAAACGTTGGATTAAGGTAATAACATGGGACACAGAGAATTTACCCGCAGTGACCGGGTCGCAGCGCAGTTGCGTCGCACCCTGGCCACCGCCATACATCAAAATTTACCGGATGAGGACACCTCCTTTATCACCATTTCTGATGTAGAGGTCAGTCGAGATTTGTCCGTGGCCACAGTTTTTATTAACACCCTGGATCCGTCTCAGGAAAAGTTGGCCTTAGATACGTTAAAAGCCAATGCCGCTGCTTTACGCAAAGTCATGGCCTCACAATTACACAGCCGAAAAATACCTGAATTACGATTTAAGTACGATAATTCATTAGAATATGGCCGTAAAATGGAAGACCTGATTAAGCAGGCGCGTGCCAGCGACCCGTCACAAGACGATTAACAGAGGCAGTGGCGATGAGTCGTCGTGGTAGTCGCAAAAAAGACTTTTCCGATGTGCATGGTATTCTGTTACTGGATAAACCAAGCGGTATCAGTTCCAATCAGGCACTACAAAAAGTCCGGCATCTTCTAAAAGCCAATAAAGCCGGTCATACCGGCAATCTGGATCCGATGGCCACTGGATTATTGCCCTGTTGTTTTGGTGACGCCACCAAAGTGGCTGATCTCATGATTAATGCCGATAAAGCCTACCTGGCCACCGCGGTGTTGGGCGTGAAAACCGATTCCGGCGATGCCACCGGAACCGTTGTAATGGAAAAATCCGTGCCCAATTTAAAACCTCGACAAATCCAGGCAGCTTGTGATGAATTAACCGGTGAAATTTACCAAACACCACCCATGTATTCAGCGCTTCATCACAAGGGTCGTCGGCTCTATGAACTGGCGCGCGAAGGTAAAGAGGTTAAACGGACAGCCCGTAAAATCACCATCCACAGTTTCGATTATGTGGCTATCGACACTGACAGCCAACCAATGACCGTGTCGTTTAAGGTGCACTGTTCAAAAGGCACTTATATTCGGACCCTGATTGAAGATTGGGCTGAAAAAATGGACACCCATGCGCACCTGAGAGCCTTGCATCGCACCCAAAGTGGCGTATTTAACGGTGATCAAATGCAGACTCTGGATACGTTACAACAAAGTGACAATCCAAACCAATTTCTGCTACCGGCCGATGCGGCGCTTATTGAGTATCCAAAAATTAAATTGAATCAACAACAAGCGCAGGATCTGATTCACGGCAAACAAACTGCGGTTGAGTGCGATAACGGCCTGCATCGATTGTACGATCAGTCCGGTTTATTTATGGGTATGGGCAAGGTTTATAATCATTCACTGCGGGTACATAAATTATTTATGAAGTCCTACCAGCAACGGCTTAATGGAACAATCTAAAAACACCAAAAAGCTTGTGTTTAACCCCCATAGCCTTTAGAATACGCGGCTCATCTGGATGGTGCGATTCGTCTGACGGCCATTCGGTATTTTTCATGGGACATGCGTCCCCTTCAACGAGAAAGAACATGATTACAGTTGAACAAAGACAAGATATTATCAAAGAATATCAAACCAGTGAGAATGACACCGGATCACCGGAAGTTCAGGTGGCGCTGTTAACAGCCCGCATTAACAACCTGTCAACTCACTTTAAAACACACAAAAAAGACATCCACTCACGACGTGGTTTATTAAAACTCATTAACCAACGTCGTAAATTGCTGGCTTACACAAAACGCAAAGATGCAGATCGATACCAAAATCTGATTAAGCGTCTTGGCTTACGTCGATAAGATTGGCAAAACCCCCGCTTAAGGGGGTTTTTTGTAGGTTCAAGGGAATCTGCAAGATTGGAGATGAGAGAAGTTAAACGAAAACAGGCCAATAAGTAGGTCAGGAAGAGAAAATGAATAAACATATTAAACAATTTCAGTACGGTCGCCATACCGTAACCATTGAAACCGGTGAGATTGCCCGTCAGGCCACCGGTGCGGTTAAAATTTCCATGGGCGACACCGTTTTACTGGTCACCGTGGTGGGTAAAAAAGAAGCCGATCCTAATCAGGGCTTTTTCCCCTTAACGGTTAATTATCAGGAAAAATTCTACGCCGCCGGTGCCATCCCGGGTGGATTTTTCAAACGAGAAGGTCGCCCAACAGAAAAGGAAACCTTGATTTGTCGGTTGATTGACCGGCCGATTCGTCCTTTATTCCCGGATGGTTTTAAAAACGAAGTCCAGGTGGTCGCTAATGTCATGTCTTTTGATAAAGACATCGATTCAGATATTCCGGCTTTACTGGGTGCATCGGCTGCCCTCGCCATATCAGGCATCCCGTTTAATGGCCCGATTGGTGCCGCCCGAATCGGTTTTCAAGACGGTGAATACTTATTAAATCCATCTTTAGAGCAATTGGACAGCTCACAGCTGGATCTGGTGGTCGCCGGTACCGATAAAGCCGTATTAATGGTTGAGTCTGAAGCTGATTTATTAACCGAGCAGCAAATGCTGGGTGCGGTTAATTACGGACATGAGCAAATGCAAGTGGCGATTGAAGCCATCAAAGAACTGGCTGATGAAGTCGGGAAACCCCGTTGGGACTGGCAAGCACCGGAAGCTGACGAAGGTTTACTGAACGCCATTTCTTCTGAGTTTGGCAGTGCCATTGAATCGGCTTTTGCCAATCAGGTGAAAGAAGAGCGTTATAACGCATTGGCGCAGTTACGCGAGAATGTGGTGAATCATTTTTGTCCCGAAGGTGAAGATGAGCCTCAATACGAAGCCAAAGAAGTGGCTGCTGCTTTGGGTCAGTTAGAAAAGAAACATGTGCGCAGTAAAATTATTTCCGGTGCCAAACGGATTGATGGTCGAGATAAAGACACCGTTCGTCCGATTCATGTGGAAGTGGGCTTTTTACCCCGCGCCCATGGCTCGGCTTTATTTACCCGTGGTGAAACACAAGCAATTGTGGCCACCACCTTAGGCACAGGCCGTGATGCCCAGTTGATTGACGGTATTGAAGGCGAAACCAAAGATGCCTTTATGCTGCATTATAACTTCCCACCGTTTTGTGTCGGCGAAGCCGGCTTCATGGGTGGTCCAAAACGCCGTGAAATTGGTCATGGCCGGTTGGCTAAACGTGGCTTAATGGCTGTGGTTCCCAATGAAGAAGAGTTTCCTTATGTGAAACGTGTGGTCTCTGAGATCACTGAATCTAACGGCTCGAGCTCGATGGCTTCAGTCTGTGGTTCATCACTTTCCATGATGGACGCCGGTATTCCTCTAAAAGCACCGGTGGCCGGTATTGCCATGGGTTTGATTAAAGAAGGGGATGATTTCGCTGTTCTGTCAGACATCTTGGGTGATGAAGATCACCTGGGTGATATGGACTTTAAAGTGGCCGGTACTGAAGATGCCATCACGGCACTGCAAATGGACATTAAGATCGAAGGCATTACCCCTGAAATTATGGAAATAGCCCTGAACCAGGCCACCGCCGGTCGCCAGTTTATCTTGGGTGAAATGAATAAAGTTATTTCCTCACCGCGTGAAGAGATGTCAGCCTATGCGCCACGACTTGAAACCATTCAGGTTAACCCCGATAAAATCCGTGATATTATCGGTAAAGGCGGCGCCACCATCCGTGCGCTGACCGAAGAAACCAACACCACCATCGATATTGATGATGATGGCACCGTGACCATTGCCGCCATTAACCAGGAAGACGGTGATCTGGCTAAGAAGCGGATTGAAGATTTAACCGCTGAAGTTGAAGTCGGCGCCATTTACGAAGGTAAAGTGGTTAAGATTATGGACTTCGGTGCATTCGTGAACTTGTTACCCGGACAGGACGGTATGGTTCATATCTCTGAAATCTGCCACGAACGGGTCGCAAAAGTCACCGACAAAATGTCCGAAGGTGATATTGTTCGGGTGAAAGTGTTAGAAGTGGACAAACAAGGTCGCGTGCGTTTGTCGATGAAAGCATTATTAGATAAGCCCGAATAAGATCAGTTATTCCTAAGCTAAAAAAACCCGCCGATCGGCGGGTTTTTTTGTGTCATACATAAAGATATTTTTTTAGATTTCCCAGCCCAGTTTTTTGGCTAATTTGTCGGCTTTCTTTTGGTATTTTTGGGCTTTTTTCGGGTTGTTTGATTTATGCTGCAGTCGGGCTGCAGTTTGGTACCAGAGGATAGTTTCCGGACGGTCATCAGCGTAGTTGTCTAACAATGTCAGGGCGTACTTAATTTCTTCAGTGTTATCACTGTTTTCTGACAGCCATTCGGCGTAATTTAACTGGGCATCTAGATCACCAGCTTCAGCAGCTTGTGCCATCCAGTAGTGGGCCGGGTGTTCGGTATGGTTCATCTTTGGATTTGCTTTAAAAATAAGTGACAATCGCCGAGCGGCTTGCGCATGATTCTGTTCTGCAGCCAGTATTAACCAGCGAATGCCTTTGTCTTTATCTTGGTAGTTGTCTTTGCCACTAAAAAGATTGTTGCCAAGATGGTATTGTGCATCGACTTGACCACTTTGGGCCGCCTTGAATAAATGTGTATTAATTAATAGTTGGTCTGTTGCCTGACCGGATGCTAATGTGAACAGGCTATTTTCATCGTAAGCCATGGCCAAATAAAAATGAGCATCAGGATGACCATTGTCGGCCAACTCATGTAATTCGTTTATTCTTTCTTGATATAAATCCTGATACTTTTTGGCATCACGTCCTATTTGGAACTGCATGGTTTGGATGCCAGAGACCGGGTAGGGTTCGATACCTGGTTTAAATTGAACATCAAAACGAAAGCCGTGAAATGCTTTCAGCGTGGGCTCATCAAAAACACCTTCCGGGAAACTATCAATAATCATTGGTCTGCGCAATGAGCCGTCGGGATGTATTTCAAAAGAGGCTTTAACCCAGCCCTGGATACCTTTGCGTAATGCGCTTCTGGGGTAATAGGGTGCTTTACGCTCTACCGCTGTTACTGTGTAATCAGAACTGTTGAATGTGAGATTGTTCTTGTTGGAGAATTGTTGTCCGGTTTTAGATTCAGGTGGCGCCCATAATTTTTTTATCGCTTCAGCGCCGTATTGATTTTGGAGGGTTTGAGCCTGTTGCCTGGCTTCGGTCAATTGTTCGGCAGAGAGGTTACCTTTGATTGTGTCCTGTAAAGCCTGTAATTTTGTGTCTTTGCTGGCTTTGGCCAAACCGGCCCAGGCAAAGGCTTGCACTGGGTTTTTTTCAGTGCCCTGGCCTAAAAAATGCATTACGGCCAGATTATGTTGGGCTTCATGGTGACCAAGCTTAGCCAGTGCCTGGTATTCGCTGAGTGCCTGGTCGTAGTTTTCATTTTCATAGGCTTCGCCGGCATCTAAAAAGTCGGCAAAAGCAAAAGAAGTGAAAGCCAATAATAATAAAATTAATGTGTTTTTCATAGACGTCCTTTTTTATTTTATAAAACTAATTATAGTGAGGGAATTCTTTAAAGAGTTGATTGAGTTCACATTTCTTAATTGTCTGTGGGCATGAAAGGACGGCTGATTCTTGATTGCTTATGTCGATCCCGAATTGAGGTTGTGTTCTGAGGTTTTTTGTGTTGGTAGTCAGAACTGACAACATAGTCACGCTCAGGTTTGGCTCTGTTGTAATCGGCCAGGTAAATGACCCAGTAAAAATCATAAGGGCTTTTGGTTTGTCTGACATAAGCCACGCCAATTTCATTCTGGGGTTGATAGAAAGGTTCTTCGCCCAGTAACAAACGGCGATGGCTTTTGCTGTTTAATAATTGTTGTAAAGTATCATTGGCATTGTTCTCACCGGCCGCCAACGCTTCCACTTGGTTGCCTAACATTGGATAGATGGCACTTAACGGGTAGCCTTTATTCCGGAGTAACTGGTTGGGTGTTTGGCGACCAATGCTGTGCATAATCACATTGTTTTCACTTAACAAGCCGGCTTTGTGCTCAGCGATTTGTGTCAGTTTTGCGTTACAGCGAATATCTGTTCTTAACTGTTGTGGGTGCTGGCGAATTAATTGAGCCAGTTGGACAGCTTGCGGGCTGTTGCCACAAGCTGTTTGTGCATAAGAGGGTGTAAAGAGCCCGATGATGCCTGTAAAAAGCAGGCATCTTATTAAATGTATAAACGGGCGATACACGGTTACTTATTGAGTTTTTCCAGTATAGGCGCAATGATTTCCATTGGCATCGGAAATACCACGGTGGAATTTTTCTCACTGCCGATGTCACTGAGGGTTTGCAGGTACCTTAATTGCATGGCGCCGGCGGATTCGGTCATTTCTTTGGCGGCTTCCACCAGTTTGGCGGCGGCCTGTTGTTCACCATCGGCTAAGATCACTTTAGCACGACGTTCTCGTTCGGCCTCGGCCTGGCGAGCGATGGCGCGAATCATGGATTCATCGAGATCGACATGTTTAATCTCCACATTGGCGACTTTAATACCCCAGGCATTGGTTTGTTTATCGAGAATTTCCTGAATATCGGCATTCAGTGAATCGCGTTCGGCCAGCATTTCATCGAGCTCATGTTTACCGAGTACGGAGCGTAAGGTGGTTTGTGCTAACTGACTGGTGGCATCGTGGACTTTTTCCACGGCGATAATGGCTTTTTCAGGATCTAAAATACGGTAATAAATCACCGCGTTGACTTTCACCGAGACGTTATCCAGAGAAATCACATCCTGGGTGGGTACGTCTAAAACAACAGTTCTTAAATCGACACGCACCAGTTGTTGAATGATGGGAATGACCAATATAAAGCCGGGGCCTTTAACCTTATCAAAGCGACCCAGGGTAAAAATCACCGCGCGTTCGTATTCGCGCATGATGTTGATCATTGAGGTCAATAAAAAGAAGATGACCGCCACAGGGACCAGCCAGAAATAAAGTTCGTTCATGATGCATTCTCCAAATGTTTAACATAAAGGGTGAGGCCGTCGATACGTTCAACCAAAACTGTATCGCCGATATCGTAATGGTGCTTTGTGGTGGCTTCAGCGCGCCAGTTTTCGCCGTCTAAGTGTACCCGTAAACCATGTTCGTCATGGTTACTGACCACTTTCCCGGTTTGACCCACCAGGCTTTCACTGCCTGAAACCACCGGTTTTTTAAAAGAACCGGCTAAATAATACATAATACCGGCAAAAAGTACACCAGCGGTGAGCGCAATGCTGATAATTAAACTCATGGGAATACCAAATCCCGGAACGTCTGTGTCCATTAAAATCACCGAACCAAAGGTTAAAGAAACAATGCCGCCAATGCCTAAAATACCAAAGGACGGTACAAAAAACTCAACCGCTATCAAAGCGAACCCGAGGAAAATAAGTGCTAAACCGGCAAAATTAACCGGCAGAATCTGAAACGCGTATAGGGCCACCAGTAAACAAATACCGCCGATGACACCGGGCACCAATGCGCCCGGGTTATAGCCTTCTAAAATCAAGCCGTAAACACCGATCAGTAACAGAATATACGCAAGAGAGGGGTTGGTGATGGTGGCGAGAATTTTATTTTTTATGCTTGGCTCTATGGTCTCCAGTGACGCCCGGTCTAAAGCCAAAGTGACTTCTGAGTTAGCCAGCGCAATGGTCTGACCGTTGATCTGATTTAATAAGTCTTGTTCGTTACCCGCGACATAGTCAATCACGTTCTTTGCCAGTGCCTGATCAGCAGTTAAGGTGGCGGCATGACGCACCGCCTGTTCTGCCCAGTCGGCATTTCGACCTTTTTGTTCGGCCAAAGCGCGGATATAAGCGACCGAGTCTTCCAATGCTTTATTGCCTGAAGCTTGTTCGGTAACTTCAGCGTCGTCTTTTTCTTCCTTGTCTTTTGTGGCTTCTTTCAGTTCTTCATAGGTCTTTCCCGCCGGTGTCGGTGGTTTTTGGCCGCCGATGGGGACCGGTGTGGCGGCGCCTAAATTAGTCGCCGGTGCCATGGCGGCGATGTGGGACGCATATAAAAGATAGGTGCCGGCACTGGCAGCCCGCGATCCCGACGGGCCCACCCAGGTGGCAATGGGCACTTCGCTGTTAAGAATTTTTTTAATCATATCGCGCATGGAAGCTGATAAACCGCCCGGTGTGTCCATTTGAATCAGTACCAACGCGGCGCGCTGTTGTTCGGCTTGTTCGATGCCATCAATTATATAATCGCGGGTGGCGGGGCCAATGGCACCGTCAATACTCAGTACCACAACGGATGGGGTGCTTTGATTTGAATTGGATTGTGCCGAAACTGAAGTGCTGAAGTAAAGCAGTCCAATGACCGCTAATAGCATGCCAAAGGCAATTTTCGTAAACAGCAATGAATCTTTTGTCATGGTTAAATAATATATCATACTTAACATAATTTGACAGTGAAAGAAGTCACCCTTAAGCCGGTCAAAGTGGATGAATAGAACTTAAGCGTGCTGCTTAATCACTGGACATCGTTGTGAGTGCTGATTACAATTATATTATTTGAAATAACAAATAAAAGGCATTCATGACTGAAAAACACGTGGTTTTTAGCCCGTTACGGGTGGTATTAATGGTATTGATTGTAGTGGCTAATCTGGCTGCCCTGGTTGCCTTTGTGGTGCCGAATCAGCCCTGGTCAGATTTGGTTGGGCTGTTTGGTATTGTGTTTATCATGATGTTTGTCTTTGTTATTTTACTGGAATTGACCTGGCTTCACCATCGGGGAAAACATGTCACTGATGGCGCCATAAAACAACAATATCGGCTGGCCAAGATCATCTATCTGGTGCTGCTAGTCAGCGGGATTATTCTGGGAATGGCGGCTTTGTTGTAAAATATAACAGCTGAAACATTGGAGGAAGCAAAAATGAAACGTATTACCTTATTAATTATCGCGATGTTAATGGCGGCTTGCGCCACCAGCCCCACCGGACGTAATCAGCTGATTTTGGTGGGCGAAGAACAAATGCAGGAAATGGGTATCAGCTCTTTTCAGCAGATTAAATCAGATAAAAAGGTCAGTCGTAATCGCAACAAGCAACGTTATGTGACCTGTGTGGCTAACAATATTATTGCTGCTTTGCCTGACCAGTGGTCCAATCGACAATGGGAAATTGTGGTGTTCGATGACGACTCGGCCAATGCGTTTGCTTTACCCGGCGGGAAAATAGGTGTGCACACCGGTTTACTGGATATTGCCGAAACGCCTTCACAATTAGCGGCTGTGATCGGCCATGAAATTGCCCATGTGTTGTCACGTCACGGTGCCGAGCGGGTGTCATTACAGGTGGCGGCACAAACCGGTCTGCAGCTGGCGGATGTTGTGGCGCGGCAACGTGTGGAAGGTTCCACTGAGCAACAAATTTTGATGGCCGGTCTTGGAATCGGTACCCAGGTTGGCGTCCTGTTACCGTTTTCGCGGGCGCATGAATCTGAGGCGGATCAATACGGTTTAAATCTCATGGCGCGGGCCGGCTTTAATCCTGCCGACAGTGTTCAGTTGTGGAAAAACATGGATGAAGCCTCGAAAGGCCAACGGCCGCCGGAATTTTTATCCACCCATCCGGAGCCTGAAAATCGTATTATTGCCCTGCAAAAATATTTACCTGAAGCTCAAAAATATCAGCGTCAGGCCCATCAAAACGGGCGTCAGCCAAATTGTCACTTATAAATCAGGGTTGTCTTGATCCGGTTCTGGCGTGATCGCGATGTTTTGGTCACGATGATAGCGTTTCATAAACTGCATTAAGCTCGGATGTAGGAAATTCCCCTCAAACTGGCGATCTTGATCATACCAGGCCGGCTTGTGCTGTTCGAATAAGGCATCGCCACGATCCATCAGATCCATGAGATTGAGTTGGGCGTCGTAAGCACGCTTAAAAAAATCTAAGCCAACAATGGCTTGCGTGCCGGTGAGTGCACTTCGAATGCTCATGTCTTTGTGGAAGGTCACGGGAAACAGCGCCTGAACTGTGGCTAATAAGCGGCGACGCTCAGTGAGGTAATCAAACACCGCATTAGAGAGGGCCGAGTCATAAATTCTGGCCGGGTTGCTGGTGGTTAATTTACGGTAAATTTGTTGCTGTACTGTGTTGGTGTGTTTGATAAAGGCTTCGTTTACAACCGGTTTTATGTTGTCCATACTGTTGACAAGATTGACCTGTGAGACGTTAATGGCACTTTGCCATTGTTGCCAGTGTTGTTTAATCAGGTTATTAATATCGACCTTTTGTGCGGTTAAAAAAGTCAGTCGGTTAGGCAACAGTCCAAAGGTGCCACGGTCTAAAGTTGTGGTGATTTGTTGACCGATAATGGGTAACGGGCAGGCCATATCCTGAACTGCCTGGTTATTCTCACCAAACAAATAGACGTAGCGCTCATTGGTTTCCAAAGGTTGCTCAAAAACAATATTATCTTCAAATTTACCCACCAGGGTGAAGGCCAGTTGACCTTCATAATTGGCAATTTTTTTATTGTTTAATTGGGTGGGTAATGATTTTCTTTCCTGCCAGCCGACCTTGTCATAACAGACGGAGAGATTGCCCAACTGTAATTGTTGTGCAATCTTGAGGTGATTGGGAAACAGTTGTAAGACCTTATTATCCGGTTTGAGCTGAATATTCGCGCCACAGGCGGTTTTTTTATCGCAGGCTGATATGGTGAGATTAGCCGGCACCGCATCTGTCAGTTGGTCGGTATTCTGAAAGAAATCAATGTCGCTACCATTGGCTAAATGGGTGTCGCGATAGTCTTTGATGTAGAGTCGAATGGCCTGTTTAACCGCAGACCATTTTTGCTCTAATTGATTAAACTGATTTCTTAAAACGGTCTGCGGCTGAAAACAATCAGGATACTGATAAACGGATAAGCCGGTATCAAGGATGGATTGGTTATCTGCTTGTAATGGTTTTTTGACTGCCATGATACCTGGCCAACGGTCATGTAACCAGTTGAGTGATTCAATCGCCAGCAACCATTCCACCGGATTGGGTTTTAAATTCAACTGATTGAGGCATTCCTGGTTTTGCACCGCTTGTGCCGGCAAGTAGTTAATAATTTGGGGTGGCGGCATATCCAGCACCCGCGCCATGCTCACCGAATTATCAAGCGGTGTCAATTGACCGGCCAATCCGGTATCAAAAGCCTGCTGTTGAGCCCAGTCAATAAAATCCTGTAGGCAGCTTTCGAACTGATGATCTGCGATGGGCTGTTCTGGATTGGGTGGTTGATGGGTACTTAAATTAAGGCACACTTCCAGATTTTCCTGAATCTGCTCTCTTAAGGGCTGGTTAAAATAATCCGCGGTGTCCTGAATACCCGTGGCCAAGCTTAAAATATGCCGGTTTATGTCTTCATCAACGTGATCAGGGTTCTTAAATTTAGCCGGTAATTGCTCTAAAATCGCCACAATTAACGGATACAAGGTTTCATCGCGGGCTTCGATAATCGATTGACTGGTTTCCCACAACGATTCAGACGCCTCGATATGCTGTTGTAGCAGCTGCTGTTCTTGTGCCGTCAGTAAGTACGAACTGAGTTCAATATGTTGATAAATTTCTATCCAGTCATAAGCCCAGGCCACCCACAACTGTCGATCACGGTGCCAGGCCTGACGGAGCAATAAGGCCGGTAAAGGTTGCCATTTGGTCCATTGTTGTGTGAATGGCAGTAATGATTCGTAAGATATGACAGACTGTCCTTCGGCGTCGGGCAGGGTGTTGATATAACGGAGGGTTTTGTTGAGTTGTTGCGTTGGTTTTGCAGGAGTCTGTGCGGGCGACGGCAATGATGTGATGTCTAACCAGGCCGTGCTGTCCTGACTTGACAGTCGCTGTAAAATAATTTCCCAGTAATGATTCAGATTAAGCCAGACACTAAATTGTTGGGTGGCTGACATATGTTCATGCAGATGTGGCAGAGGTTTTTGCGGGCTTAAATTAACAAGGCGCCAGCGGTTTAAGTTCATGCCGTGAGAATAACGAATCAGCACTTGAGCCATTAATGCGTGGGTGTTGATTTGGCTTAAATTGTCAGGTGTTTCAATGGTTTCGGCCAGGGCTTGCTGCCAATGGCTGGCCATTTGTGGCTGGGATGCAAATGATAAGGACAACTGATCGGCAATTTGGGTCAAATAGACCGCTTTTGAAATGTCATGATTGCTTTTAATTAATTGAGCCACTGCAACGGCATCATCACCATCAAGTGTCTCCATGGCCGAATCTTGTGCCGCCACGGGCAGGCACCAGAGCAACCAGACAAACCAGGTGGCTGCCAGCAAATGTTTATAATTCAAAGCCATGCAATTGTCTTCATTTATTTTTAGATAGTTAATTGTATCAAATGGCCCGTGGTCGAGAAAGTGAATTAATGTTGACCTATGTATTCATCATGAACTCAGTTAAAAAAATCTAAAATTCCACCAAATCAGTTTAGTGCGAATATCTTTTAATTGTCGGTCGCTATTCCAATTATATTTGGAAGTTACTGCCGGGCAGGCTAAAATAGCTGTTTTTATGTCCGACATATTATAAATTAATTGTGAAAACACTAAAAATCATAACCACCGGCGGCACCATCGATAAGCTGTATTTTGATGACTTAAGTGATTATCAGATTGGTCAGCCGATTATTGGTGAATTATTACAAACCTATCATGTGGGCTTTGATTTTGAGGTGGTGCCTTTAATGAAAAAAGACTCCATTTACATTAATGATGACGATCGGGCGTTAATTAAACAGGTGATTGAGAAGTCTGATGAGTCTCATATTTTGATTACCCACGGCACCGATACCATGGTGGAAACTGCGCAGTATTTATCAGGTATAGCCAACAAAACCATCGTCTTAACCGGTGCCTTAACACCGGCCAGGTTTAATGCCACCGATGCTATTTTTAATATCGGTTGTGCGGTGGCTGCGGTACAGGCGCAACCACAAGGTGCCTGGGTGGTGATGAATGGTCAGATTTGGGATCCGCATAAGGTGGTTAAAAATCGCAAGGCGAATCGATTTGAGGCACAACATCATGGCTGAAGTGTATAAAGTTCATCCGGACAATCCGCAGCCACGGTCTATTAAATTAGCCATCGATTCGATGAAGAGTGGCGGACTGATTGTCTATCCGACCGATTCAGGCTATGCCATCGGCTGGAGCCTGGATAATCATCAGGCGCTGAAAAAAGTGGCTTTAATTAAAGCAGTGGAAGAACACCAGAATTACACCATGATGTGTGACAGTATCTCGCAAATGACGGATTTTGTGCTGGTGGACAATGTCGCTTTTCGTTTAATTAAGCACCACACGCCCGGTCCTTACACGTTTATTTTGCCCGCCACCCGTCGGGTCCCCAAAAAAATGCAGCACCAAAAGCGCCGCACCATCGGTGTTCGGATTTCTGACCACAATGTGGTACAGTCCTTGTTAGAAGAATTGGGGGAACCGATGATGACCTCGTCGCTTGAATTTCCGGATGTGGATATGTATGCCCTGGATATTGATGATGTGGTTGATAAAATTGGCAATCAGGTGGACGTGATTATCGATGTGGGTTATTGTGCTCAGGAACCTTCGACGGTGGTTGATTTAAGTGAGGGTGAGGTAACCGTGCTCAGAAAAGGTGCCGGGGAAATTGATTTTGTCTGATTCAAAACAAAGCAATCAGGTGACCCAGTCAGAAATGCCTTTTGCGCTGGTGGAAGGGCAGCCTTTTACCGAAATGCCGACGGATTTATACATTCCCCCCGATGCCCTGGAAGTGATTTTAGAGGCCTTTGAAGGGCCGTTGGATTTGTTGTTGTATTTAATCAAACGGCAAAATCTGGATATTTTGAATATCCCGATTTTTTCCATTACCAGGCAGTATGTGCAGTACATCGAACTGATGCACCAGCTTAATTTTGAGCTGGCGGCGGAATATCTGGTGATGGCTGCCATGCTGGCAGAAATTAAATCTCGCATGCTGCTACCGAAACCGGCGCTTGAAGAAGATGAAGAAGGTGATCCTCGGGCAGAATTAATCAGACGATTACAGGAATATGAGCGCTTTAAACAAGCCGCTGAAGACATGGATAGATTACCCCGGCAAGACCGTGATTTTTGGCCGGTGCATATTCACAGTGAAA
The DNA here is from genome assembly GCA_947502925.1 of uncultured Marinicella sp. Lineage (GTDB taxonomy): Bacteria > Pseudomonadota > Gammaproteobacteria > Xanthomonadales > Marinicellaceae > Marinicella. The sequence goes on from CANNBS010000004.1 coordinate 46,162, forward strand.
CGGGGCTGATCGAAGAACAGATTGAAACCGTGGATATCCGTGAGTTGGTATTGGCTTTTCAGGCGGTGATGGCGCGCGCTGAATTAAAAACATCGCACGCAGTCAGTCGCGAAGTTCTGAGTGTGAAGGACCGCATGGCGATTGTGATGCGGCGCTTACAACCTGGTAAAACCACACGTTTTGATGAACTGTTTACCCCGGAAGAGGGTAAGCAAGGCGCCCTGGTGAGTTTTTTGGCGGTGTTGGAGTTGTTAAAAGCCCATACCCTGGAATTAGTGCAGAATCAGGCTTTTGGTCCTATATATTTGAATCTGGTGTCAGATTAAACATGGATAATCAACAAATTAAACACATTATCGAAGCGGCTTTGATGAGTTTTGAAGAGCCCTTAAGCGTACATCACTTAAAGCAGTTGTTTGATGAAGAGGCGGTCAGTGGTACAGACATTAATCGCGCCCTTGAACAACTGAATGAAGACTATGCCGAGCGTGGCATTGAGGTACAGCAGTTAAGCAAAGGCTTTCGTTTGCAGACACGACCGCAGATGCAATCCTGGCTCGATAATCTGCGTCAGAAAAAACCCCGAAAATTGTCTCGGGCCTTATTAGAGACGTTGGCTTTGGTGGCTTACAGACAACCCATCACGCGCGGTGAAATTGAAGATGTCCGCGGGGTGGCGGTATCGAGTAAAATCGTTCATTACCTGATGGATAAGGAATGGATAGAAGAAGTGGGCCACCGGGATGCACCGGGTAAACCGGCATTACTCGGCACCACCGATGAATTTTTAAACTATTTTAACTTAAAGTCTTTACAAGAACTGCCGGCTTTGGCGGAAATCAAAGATTTTGAGTCCTTAGAACAGTCATTGGATTTTAGCGAGCACTCAACACAATGAGATCAGAAACCAATAAACAAGAACGCATTCAGAAAACCCTGGCCCGTGCCGGCCTGGGTTCCCGCCGACAAATTGAACAAGCCATCAAACTGGGGCAAATTAAAATTAATAATACCCCGGTTGAGTTGGGCCAGAAACTGACAGCCGGTGATCGTATTGTGTGGAAAAATCGGGTGTGGCTGGTGGAAGAATCTCAAGCCAGACCGCGGGTACTGATGTACCATAAACCCGAAGGCCTGGTGACCACCCGACAAGATGAATTTAATCGACCGACTGTGTTTGACAGACTGCCGACCATCAAAGGCCAGAAGTGGTTGAACATTGGTCGTTTGGATATTAATACCACGGGTTTATTGTTGTTTACCACCGACGGTGATTTTGCGCATCACATGACACACCCCAGTTCCAATATTGATCGAGAATATGCCTGCCGAATTTTTGGTGAAGTGGATGATGACATGATTGAACGTTTACTGGCCGGTGTTGAATTGGAGGACGGTCCGGCTCATTTCAGCGATATTCAGCGGGCTGAAGAAGACCGGGAAGGCAGTGCCAATCACTGGTTTTATGTGGCCATTATGGAAGGCCGTAACCGGGAAGTCAGACGGCTTTGGGAATCGCAAGGGGTGCAGGTCAATCGACTTAAACGGGTGCGCTATGGTGGCGTGTTTTTGCCCAAAAACCTGCCCCAGGGCAAACACCGGGAATTAAACGACAAGGAGCTGTCGATTTTATTTGAGGACAGCCATTATGAGCCGCCGGTTTCTCAGTTATCGGTTAAATCTGTGGCGAAAAAACGCTAATTTTAAGCCAAATATTTTATCTAAGAATGGATTGTCCGGGTTGAGCGCTACCACTTAAACGGCGGTTTGCCACGCCAGTACTGAATCAATAAAAACCCGGTTAAGGCTCCGCCTAAATGAGCAATGTGGGCAATGCCGTCCTGGCTTGGGTTAATGCTACTGATTAAGGCGATACCGGCAAAAATCAGTACAAAATATTTGGCTTTCATGGGAATCGGCGGAATCACCAGATAGATGGTGTGGTTCGGCCACATCATGCCATAGGCCACCAGTAAGCCATACACCGCGCCGGATATGCCGATGGCCGGTGCCTCAGATAACAGGGCATTGGCCAAAGCAGCGCCGATAATACAAACAATTAAATACAAGCCGTATTTTTTTTCGCCCCAATAGTGCTCAATCTGCGAGCCAAACATCCAGATGGCAAAACCATTAAAAAACAGGTGCATAAAATTACCATGCAGCAGACTGTAAGTAATTAACTGCCAGGGATAGAAATAATCGGAATTAATCGGATACAGGGGAAAGTAACGGTAAATAAAGTTACTGCTAAATACCTGTTGAACCACAAACATCACCAGCATGGCGATCAGGACATTGCGGGTCACCGGCGGAATGGCGGCCAAAGGGTTATTCTGGTTTTGCATCGGGTTTAAAATTGGCTAGAAGTTGAGCCGGTAACCTGAGGCCATCGCCACGGATTTCAAGTCTGATGTGTGTCACACAGGCCGGTTTAAAGTAAATATCATGACTACCGCTTAAATAGCCGCTGAGTTGGCTGATGGTGGGGTTATGACCAACCAGAACCAATGACGGGCAGTCAGATTTCTGCATAATGGCATCACACCATATACCAACTCCGGCGGTATAAAATTCATTTCGGGCATCACAGTTCTCGATGCCAAAGGCATTGGCAATCTGTGCCGCAGTCTGTTGTGTTCGAACGGCATCGGAGCACAGAATATACGGTATGGTGTCGGTGTTTTGCTGAATAAATTCGGCCGCTTGACGGGCTTGTTGTTGTCCCAGTTCTGATAAAGGCCGTTGGTGGTCACTGTCTTTCATGGGACTGTGGCCATGGCGAACAATAAATAAATTCATGGTGTCGATAAATCTTGGGCGGTTGAAAAAAAAGTGTGTTTAATGGTGTCAGTATCGCTATCTTCAGGCAGCGCGTTGACCGCCGCCACAGTTTTTTTCAGTAACGGTGCATTCTGCTCCTTACGTTGCTGAAATAATTTAGTCGCAGGTTGAGAGTTAAATTGTTGTTGATTAAAAAAATAATTAATTTGTTCATCACTAAAAAACACCCGGGCACTGACCTTTAACAGCCGATGGGCTTTAAGCTCGTCATAAATGCGAATGGCCGCACGGGCGTAATCAGCGAAAGGAAGACTGACATTGGCAGTATCAATATCACAGGCTAAGTAGACAAGCTGTTGATCATTATCACTGTTCATGTGACGGTTCTTTAACAGATATTTGGCGATATTGCCCTGAAAAAAGTAGCGCTTATTATCTCCATGGCGACCAAAGGTACTGCCTTCAATCATTGTTTTTAACAGGTTACGATGATGTGACTGATCCAATAAGCGTTCTGGGTACGCGCCATCACACAGGTCATTAATTTCAACGGCTTCTTCATAGCTGGCCGCTTCATTGGCACCGATGAGGGCTTGATCTTGGTGGGTGCCGTGTAATCCCTGTTGTAAATCATGACAAACTGAAAAATATGACAGCATGGCCCATTGAACCGGGGAAAATAAATCTGCAAACTGCTGGTGGCATTCAATTAAATGTTCACACAAATCATTACAGTGAAATTCATTGTGATAACTGCGTGGATGTTGACTTAAACTACCGTTTCGATGGCACATGCGGGCATAAGCCATTGGCATAATGTCGTTTAAGTGTGGCCACCAGGCATGTTGCGAAAAAGTGGGCTCGGCCCATTCAAGCCAATGGCTTAATTGTGGGTGGTTGTTATCTAATTGCTTGAGAATATATCGGGCATCGGAGATGGTTTTGATTTTTTCACGGCTGGCATCGCTTGCGGGTGAACAATCTGACATTAATCTCGGTCCGCTTGTTGTGCCAGATACTGGTTTTTCAGTTTCACATAATGCATCGCTGAATAGGTCAGAGATTGTTGTTCCTCAGCACTTAAATCCCGGCGTTTTGTCGCCGGATTGCCGACCCATAACTCACCTGATGGAATCACCTTGCCCGGTGTGAGGACACTGCCGGCACCGAGCATTGAACCGGGCTGCATCATCGCCTTGTCCAAAATACGGGCGCCCATTCCCACTAAACAGCAATCCCCAATCTCACAGGCATGTAAAATGGCGCCATGGCCCACCGTCACCTCGCTGCCGATAAGGAGCTTGCCGCCGTCGGGGGTATAAGGTCCGACATGGGTGACATGCAACACACAGTTGTCCTGAATATTGGTTTTTGCACCAATCTGAATGGTATTAACATCGCCTCGAATCACCGTCATCGGCCACACCGAAACATCGTCGGCCAATTCAACCTGGCCGATCACCCGGGCACTGTCATCAATAAAAACCCGATCACCGATGGTTGGATTGTAATCTAAAAAAGCGCGTAAACTCATTTTAAGAATTATAACAGAAAAAAACCCGAGCCAACCGGAACAGTTGACTCGGGTCATTGAGAAAGTTAAGCGATTAGTAGGTCATTTTCATATCGGTGGTAAACCCTTGGTCGGTAAAATTCATGGTGACCTTTTGTTGTTTCCAGTACAACATATTCAGGGTGATTTCTTTCTGACTTTTAAGCTGCTGCTTCATCGCGTCGGATAATTGCGGCATATCAGCCAGTTTAAACAACTCTTCAATCATTTGTTTGTATCCATCGGCATCAGCTGTGGCGCTGAACAATAAGTTCTGACCCGGTTCGCTGACCAGATCACTTAAATTGCCACCACCGGGATAACCCAGCGATAAGCCAATGGTCTGGTTATTAATGGCTGCATAAGCGCTTGAAACATCCACCGGTAAATTCATGAGATTGGGAGGTAATTGTTCTTTTAAGGGAATTAAGCTGCCGTCGGTGGGTAACACCATGCCCTGCAGTTGTGGCAACATCATTTGTGCCATGCCGATAAGTGACTGGGCTTCATCCACAGATAGCGCCAGTTGCATTTTAAACGATTCAATCATCTCAGCCGGCTTATTCATGTTGGCCGCTTGTTCATTCACTTTTAAATCGCTAAACGCCATATTAAAGCCTTTAAAGTTACCAATAAATGGCGGTAAAGGTTGAGAGATTTGTGATTTAAAGGTTTCGGCTTGTTGGTTAAATTGGGTGAACAGCTCACATTGATACGGTTCATTAATGATGTTGTCGATGTATTTCGTCAGTACCTTTTGGCTGTTTAAAATATCGACACTCATGCCAAAGCTAAAAGCCGCGGTTTCATCAGTGGCGGGAATACGACCGGCCAGTTGGGCCATGTCCTGACTGAGTTCTGAGTCCATTTCCCATATAAGCGCGCTGTCAAATTGATTGTCCGTCAAGGCGGTAGCACCGGCCACCAGACGCGGTGCTTTGGCCAGCATGGCATTGATTTCAGTTTTACAGGCCGGCGACAGTTTATTGTCTTCGATTTGTAAAAAGTCCAACAATGCAGAATCATAATTATCAGGATTGATAAAATAATCTGCCACCGCTTGTACGTCCATCACAAATATATCGTCAATCACAAAACCGTGTTTGGTTTTAACTTCATTCAACCGATCACGGTTTTGAGACATGTTAGCAGCCGGTTTTTCGATTCCGGTTAAGCTATTCACCAATTTATCCTTAATCACACTGGGTGCCACGGACAGAACAAGATAGTCATCGCTGTGTGCCGCCAGAATCGTCATACGATCCACAGGATATTCACGAATGGATAAGCCGTCTTGCTCCTGAATTTGTGGTGTCAGGGAAAATTGCTGGTCTAAATCGGCGAACATATCACCAAGTTGATGACCACCTGATAATTGCATGCGAATCACCGGAAACAAATCCACGGTATAGCCCACCAGCTGGCTTTCACCGACTTTGACACCGAGTTTGCTAAATTTCCCGTCAACCACCCAGCGATCAATAAATTGTTCGATTTTTTTCAACTCTTCATCCGACACAACCTCTTTATTTTCGTCCACCTGTTGCACCGACTCGTTAATATCATTAAACGCCAGCTTGACATAGTCAGCCATATTATCCAGATTATCCTGCATAACTTTAATGTAACGATCTGGATAGAGTTCATTACTTAAGCCTGAGGCAAAAAACAACGGCGTTTCAGCCGGAACATACGATAAAATGTCCGCTTCTTCCATGGCCGATTTAACGGTTTCCGGTTGCTCAGCCTCTTTATCGCCACAGGCTGTCAGTCCTAAAGCCATTAGGCTTAAAATAAGTAGTTTCTTCATGGTAACCTCTCTAAAAATTTATTATTTGATGGCAATTCGCAGTGAGTTGCCGATTGATGAATAAAATTGTAGCATTAATAAAACCCAGGCGCATAGGCCAAAAGTCCAAATCGTGATTAATTTAACTAAAATGAGTCGTGCCAACCCTAAAAAAGAGCGTTGTAACTTGTGTTCACAAGATTTTACTATTACAGTATAAATGGCTACCGGAGCTTTCTATGTTTAAAATTGTGGCTTTTTTAAGTTTGTTTTTGGCGGCTGTTTCTGCTCAGGCGCTAAGCGATATAGAGCTGATCTTTGAAGCCGATGATTATGCTGGCGGCCTGCCGGTAAACCAAACCGGCGTGATTCGCTTTACTGTAATTAATCATGGGCCGGATGATGTTCTGACTTCGCCAGGTGCTATGACAATCGTCGGTTTGTACAATTGGAATGTCAGTAAAAGCCCCATTCAATTTTTTTCAGCACTGATCAGTGCCGATCCGGATTGTTCTTTAATCCCCACCAGTGTGGATCCACCTCCACCATATATTGATTACATCCCTGTATTTTATGGAAGTATTGAAAAAATAATACCGGCCGGGAGTTCTGTAAGTTGCGAATTTGTTACGGCGATACAATATGTTGATACTGTAGATATGCGATGGCAAATTTATCCACCTTATGGTGTTTTGGATCCAGATGTTAACAACAGTACCCAACAATTCACCTTCAGAGGCTTAGCCGCTTCGGTGCCGGTGAATCATATATTCGTACTATTGTCGTTAGGAGTTATGATGATTGTTAGTGCCTGGTATTATCGACGTTTGAATAATCTCAACTCATCCAGTTAATCAGCTTCTTTTTAATTTTTGTGAAGGGGGCGCGGACCAGGTCGTTGCCGTTGAGACGGGATTGGTAGTAAATGGATTTCATGTGGCTCATGGTGACGAAGCCCTGATAACCGTGGTAGCTGCCCATGCCGCTGGCGCCGATGCCGCCGAAGGGTAGGCGTTGTTGGGCAAAATGTACCAGGGTTTCGTTGACCGCCAGTGAGCCGGATGAGGTGTGTTGTTTGACCCGGCGGATTGTTTGTCGCTTGTTACTGAACAAATATAATGTCAGCGGTTTATCGCCGCGGTTGATATAGTCAATGGCTTCGGATAAATCGTCAACGGCAACAATCGGCAGAATGGGGCCGAATATTTCTTCTTGCATCAGCTCGCTTTGCTGATCGGGTTGGTTCACAATAACCGGTGCCATGCGATTGCCCTGGCTTTGATAGTCAGGATACAGCGCGATGATTTGTTCTTGGGGAAGTTGCTTCAATAAGCCTTGTAAACGGTCAAAATGCCGGTTGTTGACCACGCAGCTAAAATCGTCGTTGTTTCGGTCGATGCTTGGGTAGGCATCAATGGTGTGTTTTTTCAGGGCATCAATCAGTGGCCGAACACGATCAGCTTCAATTAACACATAATCAGGTGCGATACAGGTTTGGCCGGCGTTAAACCATTTGCCTTTGGCGATACTTTTGGCGGCTTTATCCAGGGAATAATCCCGGTCAATGAGCACCGGTGATTTACCGCCGAGTTCTAAAGTGACCGGTGTTAAATTCTCAGCAGCGTTACGCATAATGATTTTGCCGACGCGGGTGGAGCCGGTGAACAGCAGATGATCAAAGGGCAGGCGGCTAAATTCATCGGCGATGTCCACATCACCCAGCACCACATGAACTTCATCTTCGCTGAAGACTTCTGCCAGTAATGTCTTAATGAATTGTGCGGTTTTTGGGGTGACTTCCGAGGGCTTAATCATCACCCGGTTTCCGGCAGCAATGGCGGCAGTTAAAGGGCCGGCGACCAGGTTAAAGGGGTAATTCCAGGGTGCCATAATCCCGACCACACCTTTGGCCTCCGGTTCAATGGCGCAACGGGATGGCCAGAATTTCCAGTCAGCGGTCCATTTGTCGGCTTTTACCCAATCCGGCAGGTGCTTGATGGTGTGCTTAATATCTTCTAAGTTAACCAGTACTTCGGCCAATAAGGTTTCACTGGAGGCCCTGTGGCCGTAATCGCTGCTGATGGCCTTGATTATGGCCTGCTTGTTGTTTTGGATGGCTTTTTGTAAGGCGTTAAGGCGATCTAAACGCTCATCTACGCTGAAGGCCGGCAGGGCTTGCATCTTGTTCAGTTGATTGTGCATAAGTTTAGGCAATGGGTAAATAAATGGTGATCAGGGCACCATGTTCATGATTGTCGGCACTGATTGAGCCGCCGTGTTCTTCGACAATTTTTTTAACAATGGCCAGACCCAGTCCGGAGCCGCCGGGCTTGGTGGTTTTATAAGGTTCAAAAATATGATCCATAATATCCGCTTTAAAGCCGTGGCCATTATCCTGAATGGTTAAGATCAGGGCGTTATCAGTTCGTCGGGTGCCGATGGTGATAATCAGTGTATCATTTTCGGCACTTTCCTGGGCGTTTTTAATCAAATTGGTCAGTAACTGCTTAATTCGCCCCCGGTCTAACAGCAGCTGGGGTTCGGGTTCGGACAAGTCTAAATTAAACTGGATCTCCGGTTGTGAGAGCGTATATAAATCGACAATTTCCTGAATAATCTGATTGAGTCCACCCAGTTCTTTTTTCAGTTCCGGTGGTTTTGCGTAATCGGAAAAGGCATTGACCAGTGTTTTTAAATGCGCCACTTGCGAGACAATGGTCTGCGTGGCGCGGTCTAAAATTTCGTCTTCTTCCTGAGATAACTTACCGGTGAATTTTAAGTGCATGCGTTCGGCGGATAGTTGGATTGGCGTCAGCGGGTTTTTCACCTCATGTGCCAGTCGTCGTGCCACTTCCGACCAGGCGGCATCACGTTGTGCCTGATTAATAATGGTCTGGTCATCAAAAACAATCACATGGCCGCCGCCTTCAATGTCTTTTTCGCTAATCTGGCTGCCGCGAACCAATAACACCCGTCGCAATGAATCTTCGGCAATCAGAACCTCTTGTTGCCAATAACCGGTCTGATCCGCCACTTTTTGTTTAATCAAACTCACCAATGGTGTCAGGGTGGCATTTTTCATGGCCAGGTAATCAATGTTCTGATTGGTGATATTCAAGCCGTCTAAATGTAAAATTTTCAATGCCGCTTCATTGCTGAGTCGCACCCGTAAATCCTGATCAATACTAATCACACCACTGGATAAGTGGGACATGACTTTTTCTAAATAGGTTCGCTGATTCTCGGCTTCTGATTGCGCCCGGTGGGCCAGCGCGCTGGAGGCGGCGATCTGCGCCGACATGCTGTTAAAGGATTGCACCAGCATACCCAGCTCGTCTTTAGAATCCACCGGAATAATTTTACTGAAGTTGCCCTCGGCAATGGCTTCGGTGGCTTCGGACAGCATCCGGATGGGCGCCACCAGTTTTCGGGCCGAAGAAAAAGCGCGCAAAATGGCCAACAGTACGCTGAGCAATAAGACAATGGTGAGGATGATTAAAAAGGTGCTTTTTAATTGCTGGCGCTGGAAAGTTTGTTTGTTGTACTGATGGTATTGGGTTTCGATGTTAATGGTTAAGTCTTCGTATTCTTCGGGAATCGGAAACAGCGCCTGTAATAAACGATGGCTGCCCATGCTGATGGACTGTCGGGATGCAATCGGAAGTGCCACCCTGATTTGTAAGCCTTCGTCGCCGGCAGATTCCACCCGGGCATAATTTCGGCCATTGCTGGCTTCGTTATAGGCGCTGGTAGGCATGACTTGTTGGGGTAAATTAAGCGGGTCTAACTGACTTGAACCCACCAGGCGGCCGTTGGCGTCATAAATGCTTAAGGAGGTGGCTTTGGTGGTGTCCAATAATCGATCCAAGTAAATCGACTGGTTTAAAGGATCAATATCAGCCAACTGCTCGGCCAGATCTTTACCAGTATTCAAATTGGCCAATGTCTGGGTGTCTAAAAATATTTGGCCTAAAGTGATGGCATCGCGAAAGGCTTCATCGGTTTTTACATTGAACCATGAATCGATGTAGCGGTTGACCAGTAAATTGGCGAACATATAGACAATCAAGACCGGCGGTAAAGACAAGCCGGTGAACATCAGCACCATGCGGGTGGTGAGTTGTGAACCGGCGGCGTTTTGTCGGCGCCTGAGGTACAGCCAGACAATGCGCTGGATAATAATGAGTAGTAAAATAAACACCGCCAATAAAGCGGCACCCACCAGCCATAAATACCAGCGGTTAAATTGTTCCGAACTTTGCATGGCCACGGTTAAAACATACATGGCCCATAACAAAACCCCAATCAACAATAAAATCGGCAAATTTTTATTAACCAGGAACTTTTTAAGCCGTTTTTTCATGGGTTATCTGTATCCGGTAGGGCCTGACGAAACGGCCGGGCTTTAAGCGACCACTGCGGATCAAACAGAATCGGTAATTGCATGGTTGAAGGCAGGGCCCGTTTATCCAGATAAAAATGACTTTCCACGGCAGTGGCGGTCGGTTTCTTGTCGAGGCTGAAGGCTGTTTTCCTGGATAGTTGTGTCAGCAGCGCGTCTAAAGTCATAAAAGTCGCCGACTTTGATTCCCCGATTAATTTAAGTTGGTATTGACTGCTTAATGAAAAATAGTGAATTTCAAAGCGTTTTACCTCGCGCAGTAAGGTCTCATCCGGCCACCAGTTTTTTTCAGCAATCAGTTGGACTTCGCTGACAAAAATAATTTCAATGCCATTGTGAATGGCCTCAATCATGGCTTCACTGAGCGTAATGTCATAGTGAGGCGTGACCTGCCAGTGATCGGTGTTTTGCTCAATGGTGATGTTGTTAAACTCAATGGATTGTGACTGGGCGATGCTCGCCATTAAAAATCCCAACACTAAAATGCCTGTTCTTAACATGGTCATGATTTATTCAACAAGCAATAGTAAAAACCGTCCATATTTGCCTCACCGGTGAGAATCTGCACCCCATGTTTTTGTGCTTGGCTGTCAGGCAGATCAATGGCTTGTTCGGTGAAACGAGGGTTGTTTTTAAGGAAACGTTTAATTTGACGTTCATTTTCTGCCCGAAACACCGAACAGGTGGCATACAGCAGGTCACCGCCTTCGGTCAGGAGGTCGGCTGCGGCCTGTAAAATGCGGGTTTGTAAACGGGTTAATAATGTCATGTCCTCGGGCTGTCTGAGTAATTTAATGTCAGGGTGGCGTCTGACCACACCCGATGCACTGCAGGGCACATCCAGTAATATTTTGTCATATTTTACCCCCTGATACCATGCACTCGGTTCAGCGGCATCACCGTGAATCAGGCGATGGGCTTTTAAATTCAGGCGCTGCAGGTTGTCTTTAACCAGTTCTAAGCGCTGTTTGTCCTGTTCAACGATGTCCAAATGAATGTTTGGGTTGAGCGCCAGTAAATGGCTGCTTTTTCCGCCCGGCGCGGCACAGGCATCTAAAATGCGTTCATTGTCCTGCGGATTGAGTAAATGAGCGGCCCATTGCGCCGCGGCATCCTGGACGCTGATTTTGCCCTCAGACAATAATTTACGGGGCAGTTGTTTATCTGTAATCAGGCGGGCATTTTTCAGGTGGGCATGGGGTTCGCCGGGACAATTAGTTAAATCTGATTGGCAGCGAATCCACAGCGGTGGTTGTTGATTATTGGCGTGGATAATTTCCCGCCAGGCATCAGGCCAGTCTTTTTTCAGCATGGCCAGCCACCAGTCAGGGTGTTCGTAACGTTGCTGGTCATCGCCGGGCGCAAAGTCCTGATCGGTCAGGCTTTGTTTAAGTACGGAATTAATTAAACCTTTGGCCCAGGTTTTTTTTAGTAATTTTGCGGTGTTCACCGCTTCATTAACGATGGCATGATCGGGCACATCGGCATGGATTTTTTGTGCCAGGCTAAAAGTTAATAGCTGCGACACCAGTTGGTCTTTCAGCGGTTTATGTAAAAACTTTTGCCAGCGGGCTCTGAGGCTGAAGCCATGACGCAAACTCATGTAACACATGTGCTGGATCCAGGCTTTATCTTGCGCATTAATGTCATGAGGCAATACCGCGGCCATGGCGCTTTTCAGGTGCTCGTGTTTTATCAGGACACGATACAAAATATGGCTGCCATAGTAGCGGTTTTTATTCATTGGCTGTACCAGTCGGCTTTGGCGCGCATAAAAGGGCCTACGGCCATGCGTTTTTTGCCGGCGCGCTGGACTTCCAGAAGCTTGAGTTGATGCCGGCCACATTGAATAATTAATGTGTCGGAATCGGCATAGACCACAGTGCCCGGCGGTACGGTGTTGTTATCTTTATTAACCACTTCGGCCTGCCAGATTTTCAGGGTTTCACCATTGATTTTAGACTGACTGCCGGGCCATGGCGTGAAGGCGCGTATTTGCCGTTCAATGTCAGTGGCCGGCTGTTGCCAGTCGATGTTGGATTCGACTTTTTTAAGTTTATGGGCATAGGTGGCCTGTGTGTCATTTTGTGCTTTTGCCGGTGGCAACGTATTGTTTTCGGCCATCTGAACCGCTTTTACGATTGTCCTGGCACCCATCTCGCTTAAACGGTCATGTAATTTACCGGCGGTGTCTTGTGAATCGATGGCAGTTTTTTCGCACAGGTAAACCGGGCCGGTATCGAGACCGGCTTCCATCTGCATAATGCAGACACCGGTTTCCTGATCACCGGCTAAAATGGCGCGGTGAATCGGTGCCGCGCCGCGCCAGCGGGGTAATAAGGAGGCATGAATGTTCCAGCATCCAAGACGCGGTAAATCCAGAACCGCCTGCGGAATGATGACCCCGTAGGCCACCACCACCATTAAATCAGCCTGATAGTCGGCGATTAAAGTCTGGGTATCGACGGCTTTCATGCCGTCGGGTTGGTGTACGGTGATGCCTAAGGCTTCGGCGGCTTGTTTGACCGGGGTTTTTTGTTGTTGCTGGCCGCGCCCGCGGGCTTTATCCGGTTGGGTAAATACGGCCAAAATGTCATGCCCGGCGGCATGCAGTTGTTGTAAAGGGGGCACTGAAAATTCAGGGGTGCCGCAAAACAGTATGCGCATATTATTCCTGTGGGTTGTCGTCTAAAGGCAGGGAGATTTGTGAGGGTTTTATGCTGCCTTCGCCATGAAAAATTCGTTTGTATTCGGCCCGTGAAACCGACACATAACGCTCATTGCCGCCAATTTGAATTTGTGCACCGCCGGTGATGGCCTGACCATGTTTATCAATGCGAATCACCATGGTGGCTTTCTTACCAGTGTGGCAAATGGTTTTGAGTTCACACAATTCATCGGCCCAGGCCAGCAGGTACTGGCTGCCCTCAAATAATTCCCCCTGAAAATCTGTTCGCAAACCATAAGCCAGAACCGGCACATTAAGCTTATCGACGATATCTGTTAACTGATAGACCTGTGACCTGGTTAAAAACTGGGCCTCGTCCACCAGTACACAATCCACGTTGCCCTGTTGCCGGACCAGCTGATAGAGATCCTGGTCTTTATTAAACAGCATTGAAGGTGATTCTATGCCAATCCGTGACTTAACCACCCCCTGACCATATCGGTCATCGATGGAAGATGATAAAATCAGGGTTTGCATGCCACGCTCACGGTAATTATGACTGGATTGCAACAGATGCGTGGTTTTACCGGCATTCATGGCGGAGTAGTAAAAATAAAGTTTGGCCATTACAGGTGTATGAAAATCGGCTATTTTAGCAAATAATCCCCGATGGTATGAACCTTATTGATTAAGCTGTGTCTTAACCGGCGCGTAGTCAGCGGTAGGAATAGTATGAGTTCACATTACATTCAGATCATGGTCAGCATCGATGATCACAAGCAGGCAGAGCACATCATCAAAGTCCTGTTAGAAGAAAGATTAATAGCCTGTGGTCAATGCCTGCCGGGGATGAGCAGTTATTATCGCTGGCAAGGCAAGGTCTGCTGTGATGAAGAATATTTGTTGTTGCTAAAAACCCAAAAACAACACCTTAAAGCCGCTGAACACATGATTAAAAAGCACCACCGGTATGATGTGCCTGAAATCATTGTTGTGGATATTGTGGATGGACATAACGACTATTTAAACTGGATAAAAGATGAAACCACTTAATAATAAATCAGCAATTCAGGCGGCTGCCTGGCTTTTCATGTGCCTGATGAGTCTGCCAACACTGGCACTTAATGCGGATGAAGTGTTACACCCCGATGAGGCGATGGTGCCGTCGGTTGAGGTGACTGATAACACCATTGTTGTCACCATTGATGTGTCTGATGATGTTTATTTGTATCGCCATGCACTGGATTTTATCGGCGAGGATATAAATCTGGGCGAGGTCAAAAACGCCATCCCGAGCGGTGAAAAAAAACAGGATCCGTATTTTGGTGAAGTGGAAACCTACCGTCAGCAATTACGGGTTTCACTGCCTTTTTCGGAACCCGGTCAACAGCCACAGTTAACGGTCAAGTATCAGGGTTGTGTGGATTCAGGGATTTGTTATCCGCCGCAGAAAAAAACCTTCGATTTAAGTAATGATATAAAATCAACCGGCGTCCAGCCCGGTCAGACGGGCGGTAGTTTGCTTAACATTGGACAGGGCAATCAGGGCTTTTTCCCGGGCGCAGAGTCTTTCGTGTCCATGGATGATGCATTTAAATTTGAAGCCATTGCCGGCGATGCCAATACCCTGTTGGCACGATTTACCATGGCACCTAATATGTATTTGTATCTGGACCAGCTTAAATTTACCAGCGAAACCCCGGGTGTCCGGGTGGGTCAACCCACTTACAGCGAAACGGTGGAAAAAGATGACCCTGAATTTGGCCGAGTGCAGGTGTTTTACGATTTAGCTGAAATTGAATTGCCGCTTATTCACAGCCAAAAAGATATATCGAGCATCACCCTGCGAGCCGATTATCAAGGTTGTGAAGATGGTAAAATCTGTTATCCGCCTGCCGAGAAAATCGTTTCAGTCGATTTGCCGGCCGGTGCGGTCATTAGTGAAACACCTGCGCAAACCGTACAGTCCGAAGTAGCGGCCGAACCGGCGCTGTCTGAACAACAACGTTTGACCCAGGACATTGGCGCTGATGCCAAGTGGTGGACAGTGCTGAAATTCTTTGGTTTTGGTTTACTGCTGGCTTTAACACCTTGTGTGTTTCCGATGATTCCCATTTTGTCATCCTTGATTGTTGGTCAGAATATTCGTCGAGCCTCCAAAGCCTTTTTGCTGTCACTGGTGTATGTGCTGGCGATGGCCCTGACATATACCGTTGTCGGTGTGGTGGCCGGTTTGTTGGGTGCTAATTTACAGGCGATATTCCAAAAGCCCTGGATTTTAATCAGTTTTTCTCTGGTGTTTGTGCTGTTGGCTTTGTCAATGTTTGGCTTTTATGATTTACAGTTGCCGGCTAAATGGCAGAATAAATTATCCAGTATTTCCAACAAACAGAAAAGTGGATCCTTTATCGGGGTGGCCGTCATGGGCCTGTTGTCCGCACTGATTGTCGGTCCCTGTGTGGCACCGCCACTGGCGGCTGCGGTGATATATATTTCTACCGAACAAAATGGTGCAATCATGGGTGGCCTGGCCTTGTTTGCCATGTCCATGGGAATGGGTGTGCCGTTACTACTAATTGGCGCCTCAGCCGGTAAATGGATGCCGCAGGCCGGTGGCTGGATGAATGTGGTTAAATCCTTTTTTGGCATTGCGTTGTTGGGCATGGCCATCTGGTTTATGAGCCGAATTTTACCGGAACCGGTGGTGCTGTTATTGTGGGGGCTGTTGTTGGTGGCCGGCGGCATCATGTGGCATAAAAATGCGCAGAACAACGGCTTAAGCGGCTGGATGATGAGTTTGTTTGATGCCTTAAAAGTGATTTTATTGGTGATTGGTGTGGCGCAGATTATTGGCGCCATGGCTGGTCAGAAAGATCCTTTACAGCCGCTGGCCGGTATTTTTTCCGGTGGTGGAGATACGGTGGCCGCTCAGAGTCAACAGGTTAAATTTGATACCATTAAATCCCTGGATGAATTACAGAATCGATTGGCCACGACCGATAAGCCGGTGTATTTTGATTTTTATGCGGACTGGTGTATCGAATGTAAACGCATGGAACGCACCACTTTTCAGGACGCTGATATTGTTGAGCTATCGCAACAGTTCACCTTATTAAAAGCCGATGTCACGGCCAATGATGAAACTGATCAGGCCCTGATGAATCATTTTGGGGTATTTGGTCCGCCGGCCAGTTTGTTTTTTGATGCCGAAGGTCAGCCTTTGAGTCAATATAATTTCTTCGGTTATAAAGATGCGGCGGCCTTAAAACAAACGTTTGAAAAAATACTGATGTAGTGTATTGCACCTATTTGCGCTATGAGTGAATCATAAAATAGTCAGCTACAAGGCTTTTTTTCTTCGCAATAGTTATTCATATTGCAAGGAAATATAACGCCGTAGATGGCTATTTTATGGTTCACCCTTCGCCGAATCAGCCATAAGCCTCATCACGGCGTTATCGTTCTTATTAAGGACTTATGGCCATTAACTGCAAACGATGCCTTGTTATGAGACTTATGGCTGGTTCTCAAAGTGCAAATAGGTGCAATACACTACATAAAATTAACCTACTTTCTGGACATTCGCAACCGATTGATGCAAAATCGCAGAACTTAGTCGCTAATTCAACTAAAAAACCTATGCTTGAAATTGCTGTCATTCACGGGCCCAATTTAAACCTCTTAGGTCGCCGAGAACCTTCGGTTTATGGCCATCAGAGTCTGCAAGACATCAATGCGTCGATTCAGAAACTGGCCGATTCATTATCATTAAGCGTGCGTTTTTTTCAGTCCAATGCTGAACATGAATTAGTTGAATTCATTCACAGTTGTATTGATGCTGTGGATGGAGTCATCATTAATCCGGCTGCATTTACCCACACCAGTGTCGCCCTGCGGGATGCTTTATTGGCCATTGATAAGCCATTTATTGAAGTGCATTTATCGAATGTGGCTGCCCGGGAGCCTTTTCGAACGCATTCCTATCTAGCTGACAAAGCCGTGGCCACCATCTCAGGATTGGGTATCGAAGGTTATTTAGCGGCTGTGCGTTTTTGGCCTACTTACAAACTACAGGAGTCGTAATGGATATCAGAAAAATAAAAAAATTGATCGAATTATTAGAAGAATCCTCCCTTACAGAAATAGAAATCACTGAGAATGACGATCAGATCAGGTTATCCAGGCAGTCACAACAGGCACCTGCACCGCAATCCTATGTGATGCCACAGCCGCAACAGGCCCCGGCCCAACCACAACAACCGGCGGCCCAACCGGCGTCAGCCAGCCAGGAACCACAACAGGATAGCGAAGAGCCCAGCGGCCAAATTGTGCGCAGTCCGATGGTGGGCACTTTTTATGCCAGTCCGTCGCCGGATGCCGAGCCCTTTGTTAAAGTGGGACAGTCAGTGGATGTGGGTGATACCTTATGTATGGTTGAAGCGATGAAAATGTTTAACCAGATTGAATCTGAGTTCAAAGGTAAAATTAAACGTATCCTGGTGGAAAATGCCCAGCCGGTTGAATTTGATGAACCTTTGTTTGAAATTGAATAAGGCTTAAGGGAGCGACCATGTTCAGTAAAATAGTGATTGCAAATCGTGGTGAAATTGCCCTGCGCATCCTGCGTGCCTGCCAAACCATGGGCATTAAAACGGTGGCAGTACATTCCACCGCCGATAGAAACCAAAAACATGTGGGTATGGCCGATGAATCAGTGTGTATCGGGCCACCACCTGCGGTTGAGTCTTATTTGGATATCCCCAAAATTATTGCCGCTGCCGAAGTCACGGATGCTGAGGCGATTCATCCGGGTTACGGCTTTTTAGCGGAAAATGCCGAATTTGCCGAATGTATTGCCGAATCGGGTTTTAAATTTATTGGTCCGCGGGCAGAAACCATTCGTCTGATGGGTGATAAGGTGGCGGCCATCGAAGCCATGAAAAAAGCCGGTGTCCCCTGTGTGCCCGGTTCTGACGGTCCCTTGGGTGAAGATGTTGATCATAATTTAAAAATGGCCAAAAAAATCGGCTATCCGGTGATTATCAAAGCCGCTGCCGGCGGTGGTGGTCGCGGTATGCGCGTGGTGTACACCGAAGCAGCTTTAAACAACGCCATTTTAACCACCAAAACCGAAGCTAAAGCGGCCTTTGGTGATGACACGGTGTACATGGAAAAATTCCTGGAAAATCCCCGCCATGTGGAAATTCAGGTGTTGTCCGATACCCACGGTAACGCCATTCATTTGGGTGAGCGTGATTGTTCGATGCAACGCCGCCATCAAAAAGTGGTGGAAGAGGCGCCGGCACCCGGCATTACCGAAGAACAGCGGGCCGAAATCGGTGCGGTGTGTGTGGCAGCCTGTCAGCGAATTAAATATGAAGGTGCCGGCACATTCGAGTTTTTATACGATGACGGTGAATTTTACTTTATCGAAATGAACACCCGTATTCAGGTGGAACATCCGGTAACAGAACTGATTACCGGTGTGGATCTCATTAAGCAGCAAATACTGATTGCCGCCGGAGAGCCATTGGCGGTTAAGCAGGAAGACATCGAGATTAAAGGCCATGCCATTGAATGTCGCATTAATGCCGAAGACCCGAAAACCTTTATGCCTTCACCCGGTACCATTGATATTTTTCATGCCCCCGGCGGGCCCGGTGTGCGCGTTGATTCCCATATGTATGACGGGTATAAGGTGCCGCCCAATTATGATTCCATGATTGGTAAAATTATGTCTTATGGTGAAGACCGTATCACAGCCATTAAACGCATGCGACTGGCGCTGGCTGAAACTGTGGTCTCAGGTATTAACACCAACATTCCCTTACAGCAACGCATCATGCAGGATCAGGGCTTTGTCGAAGGCGGACAGAATATCCATTATTTAGAAAAAAAGCTGAATAAAGATCAGTAGTCTGACCGATGCCTTTTTATGAACTGACCTTGCCCGTGACTTCGTCGCAGGCGAAACCACTTGAGGCCATCATATCGGATTTGGGTGCGGTGGCCATCACCTTTCAGGATGACAGCCGTACCCCGATTTATGAGCCGTTGCCCGGTGAGACACCGCTATGGGATTTCTTGAAATTAACCGCTTTATTTGAGAATCAAGAAACCCTCAATCGCACAAAAAAATTTCTTACAAATCATTTGCCCAAGGTGGAAATCATTGCCACCAAGCTCCGGGATGAGATTTGGGAGCGGGTGTGGATGGATCATTTTAAACCGATGCGGTTTGGTCAAAACAGTTGGGTTATTCCCGATGGTTTTGAGCCGGTTGATTATGATGCAGTGAATTTAAGGTTGGATCCGGGTCTGGCTTTTGGCACCGGCACCCATGCCACCACCGCCCTGTGTTTAGAGTGGCTGGACCGACACGATTTCAGCGGTCAGCATTGGGTTGATTTTGGTTGCGGTTCGGGAATTCTGGCGGTGATGGCGCTGTTACAGGGTGCGAAAAAAGTGATTTGTGTCGATATCGATGATCAGGCTATAGAAGCGACCTGGCAAAATGCCGAAAAAAATAATGTCAGTTCAGGCATCGAGATTGTGTCCCCGGATGCCATAGATACCATCGGGCAACAAGACGGTATTTTGGCCAATATTCTGGCTGCGCCCTTAAGGCAATTACGGTCAGAATTCGTCACCATGCTTAAACCCGGTGGGCGGATTGTGCTCAGTGGTATCCTCGCTGAGCAACAAAAAGCGCTGTGCGATGAATATGCGCAAAGTTTTATTGACATTGAATGTCAAAACTTGGATGATTGGGTGCGGGTTAGTGCTCGATTGCCTTCGTAAATAAGGTTCTGAGCGATTTTTAAAAATTCAGAGGCATCTACAACGCCTCGTCATTAATTCAGGTAAATTTAATGCTTTTTACACAATGTCGTGGATGTGGCGAAGTATTTATTATTGACGCAGAACACCTCACCTTAGCCCGTGGCCAGGTGCGCTGTCATGTCTGTGGAACTGTCTTTGATGCCCTACAAACCCTGACTTCTGAACAACCCATCGATGGCGAAGATTTATTACTGCATGACGATGGTCATGCACCGCCATTATTAACCCGTAGTTTTCAAGTCGACCTTGATGAACCGGTTTCACAAGACGCCGGTGCTGAAGAATCAAAAGGATCGAGGACAAACGATTATGATGCGAATCGTGATGATGAGATTGTTTTCAGTGCACAATCGTATCAGTTTGATGATGAAGCGATGGCCGATGAAACAGATGAAGAGACGCCTGATTTTTTAGATTCACAAGAACAAACAAAAAAAGCTGACTTGCCCTATGAGGACTCAGATACCAGCCATCAATCGGGCCGAAAATGGTGGGCTTTGATGAGTGTGGTGATGGTGGCTGCGCTTATTTGGCAGGCACAACAGGCATTGGCCGATGGCCGATTACGCTTACCTGAGCGGGCATGGGCGGATAAAATTTGCGATACCCTGACATGTGCTGAACAAAACCGACCCTTGGATTTAACCAATGTCTCACTGGTATCCCGCAATATCCGCAGTCACCCAGGTCGTGATAATGCCTTAATTATTTCGGCCAGTATGATTAAAACCCATTCTGAGGATAAACGATTTCCGGATTTATCCATTCGCTTATCTGATTTGGATGGTCAGGTCATTGCCATGCGTCGCTTTCAGGCCGAAGAATACCTGGCAGCAGATATCTTAAAAGCGGGTTTTATCAATAACACCCTGGTGCCAATTACCCTGGAAATTCAAAATCCGGGCGAACATGCCGTGGCTTTTGAAATTGGGTTTAGTCAGCCATGAACGATCATCACAGCCAGAAACATTGTACCTATATGGCGGTGTGTGATTACCTGGATTCGTTAAGTGGGCATGACACCGATGGCTTGTATGATTTGGTGTTGGCAGAAACCGAGCGTGGCATGATAAAAGCCGTGCTTGAATGGCACAAAGGTAACCGCTCTAAAACAGCGGCCACTTTAGGCATTACCCGCACCACACTGCGTACTAAAATGCGAAATTTGAAAATCAAGTGATCCCCGTTCAATTGCCATAAAATTTAGCAAACAACGGGCGACGGGTATATACAAAAGCGTTATAATACCGCTCCATTGAATTCTGCGCAGTTAATCATGAATCAGGACAACCGACGTATCCCCATCAGGCGGGCATTACTTTCTGTTACAGACAAAACCCAAATTGAATACCTGGCCAAAGGCCTGGTGCGTGCCGGGGTGGAAATTTTATCCACCGGCGGAACCGCCAGCGTGCTGAAAGAGGCCGGTATTGCAGTCACTGATATCAGTGACTACACTGGTTTTCCGGAAATGATGGACGGTCGAATTAAAACCCTGCACCCACTTGTTCATGGTGGTCTGCTTGGGCGCCTCAGTGAAGACGACGATGACAGCGATGTGATGCATGAACACGGTATTAAAGCCATCGATTTATTGGTGGTTAATTTATACCCCTTCGAGGCCACCACCCAAAAAGCCGATGTGACGCTGGATGAGGTTATCGAAAACATCGATATCGGTGGTCCTGCGATGATTCGTGCCGGCGCTAAAAACAGCCAGCGAGTCACTGTGGTGGTTAATCCTAAAGATTACGAAATGGTGCTCGAAGAAAATAAAACCTATAAAGGTATATCTGACACCACCCGTTACACCATGGCCGGAAAAGCCTTCGCACACACCGCCCGGTATGATGGTTTGATTGCTAATTATTTAACCGCTAAAAGTGGTACACCGGAAGAATTGGATTTTCCGGAATATTTATCACAACAATTTATCCATCGCAGTGAATTGCGTTATGGTGAAAACCCGCACCAAAAGGCGGCTTTTTACATTGAGAAAAATCCGTCCAAAGGCACCATTGGTGCGGCCTGGCAAGTGCAGGGAATCGCCTTGTCTTATAACAACATCAATGACGCCGATGCGGCCTTATCCTGTCTAAAGGAAGTGGGGCCGGAGCCCGCCTGTGTCATTGTTAAACATGCCAACCCCTGTGGCGTCGCGGTGGAATCAAATCTTGAACTGGCCTATTTAAAAGCTTATGCCACCGATCCGACCTCCGCTTTTGGTGGTGTCCTGGCTTTTAATGGCACAGTCACTGAAAAAACCGCTGAACTGATTTTGAGTAAACAATTTGCTGAAGTGCTGATTGCGCCGGAAATAACAAAAGATGCGTTGGCGGTGTTTGCACAGAAAAAACGCATGCGAATTATATGCAGCGGAGAACTGCCCGATACCCAGAAGCCCTGGCAAAATTTTAAACGGGTCAGTGGCGGCTTGTTGGTACAGGATGCTGATATTGGTATGATTGATATCAACGAAGCCAAAGTGGTCACCAAGCGACAACCCACAGACGATGAACTAAGAGATATGGCCTTTGCCTGGAAGGTGGCTAAATGGGTTAAATCTAACGCCATTGTTTATGCCAAAGACGGCCAGACCATCGGTATCGGTGCCGGTCAAATGAGCCGGGTGGTGTCCGCTCGTATCGCCAATATGAAGGCCGAAGATGCGGATTTAAAAGTCACCGGTTCGGTGATGGCGTCCGATGCTTTTTTCCCGTTCCGGGACGGTATCGATGCCGCCGCACAAGCCGGTATCACTGCCATCATTCAACCCGGGGGTTCTAAGAAAGATCCTGAAACCATCGCCGCGGCCAATGAGCATGACATGGCCATGGTGTTTACGGACATGCGACATTTCAACCATTGATTATGAAAAACAGAGTACTTGTTATCGGATCCGGTGGTCGTGAACATGCCATTGCCTGGCGCCTGGCACAATCGAGCACCGTTGAGACTGTTTTAGTGGCACCGGGTAATGCAGGAACAGCCAGGGAAGACAACGTTCAAAACGTGGTCATTGATACGGCTGACTTTAAAGCGGTGATTGATTTTTGTCGGGTTCAATCCATTTCACTGGTTGTGGTGGGACCTGAACAACCCCTTGTGGATGGTCTGGTGGATGCCTTATCTGATGCCGGTATTGCCTGTTTCGGACCCAAAGCCGCAGCGGCGCAATTAGAAGGTTCTAAGGCGTTTACCAAGCGCTTTATGCAGCAACACAACATTCCCACTGCCGGCTATGCTGAATTTAATGATGTTAATAAAGCCATCGAATATCTACAAATATGCGACTACCCGCAAGTGATTAAAGCCGATGGTTTAGCCGCCGGTAAAGGTGTGGTCATTGCCTCAGACCGCCAACAGGCTGAAGCTGTGGCCACCGATATGCTCAGGGGAAATAAATTCGGAGAGGCCGGTCATCGGATCATCATCGAAGAATTTTTACAGGGTGAAGAAGCGTCCTACATGGTTATCAGTGACGGCAAAACCTTTATTCCTTTGGTGACATCACAAGACCACAAAGCCCGTGATAACGGAGATCAGGGCCCGAACACCGGCGGCATGGGCGCCTATTCACCGGCACCGGTGGTGACAGCAGAAATTGAACAGAACATCATCGATCAGGTGATTAAACCCACCTTAAAAGGCATCGCAGAAACTGAAGAATTTGTTGGTTTTTTATATGCCGGTTTGATGATTAAAGACGGTGACATTAAGGTGCTGGAATTTAATGTACGCCTCGGCGATCCCGAAACCCAGCCGATTATGATGCGCTTAAACAGTAATCTGGATAGCTTGTGTTTGGCGGCGGTTAATGGTGAATTATCGAAACAACAGATTCAATGGGATAAAAGACCGGCTTTGGGCGTGGTGATGGCTGCCGGTGGTTATCCCGAAAGCTATGATAAAGGCGCCGCGATTGAGGGATTACCTTTAGTTCACAGTAATGTTAAAGTATTTCATGCTGGTACAGCTATGGACAATGAGCAGGTGGTGACCTCCGGTGGCCGGGTTTTGTGTGTTTGTGCTCTGGGCGAAGACCTGGCAGATGCTCGACAAAAAGCGTACGCGGGGGTTCAGGCGATTACCTGGCAAGATGTGTACTATCGCACCGATATTGGATACCGCGCTTTAACAAAATAAATTTTTTGTCATGACCCGGTCATGGCTTACAATTCTTGAAACTTAAACCCAAGAGTATTATTTATGCCCCTAAATCCAGCTTCGAAAGACGTCAAGTTTTATCCCCGAGGTGAAGAGCTTCTGAATATCTTTAGCCATGCATTTGGCTTAGTGCTCAGTTGTGTGGGGCTGGTTTTACTGATTGTGCGCGCACTGACTGATGGCACAGCTGGGCATGTGGTTAGTTTTACTGTATTTGGTATCAGTCTCATTATGCTGTATGCCGCTTCAACCATATACCACACCACCCAAACACCAGAGCGACGCATCCGTTGGCGGGTGGTGGATCATGCGGCCATTTATATCCTGATTGCTGGTACCTATACACCGTTTATGCTAACCACCTTACGTGGTCAATTAGGCTGGACTTTGTTCGCGGTGACATGGGGTATTGCGGCGGTGGGTATTGTGCTTAAATTATTCTTTACCGGGCGTTTTACCGTTCTTTCCACACTTATGTATGTGGCCATGGGCTGGTTAATTATCTTTGCCATTAAACCTTTAGCGGCGGCATTGTCCGATGCCGGACTCTACTGGCTGATTGGCGGTGGTATTTCCTATACCCTGGGTGCTATTTTGTATGCCATTAAAGCCATTCCTTATAACCATGCCATTTTTCATTTCTTTGTGTTATTCGGAAGCTTCAGTCACTTTATAGCGGTTTATGGTTATATAATTATCTGATAAACCAATCAGGGGTTGCCTGCTTTATTCAGGCAACCCCGCTATGGTCTAAAACTGGTAGCTTAACGATAACCACAGATTGCGTGCTTTTTCTGTGGTGTTGTAATCATTGGTACACTCATACTCAAGTTCACTGGCCGCCAGTAAACAAGTTCTGCCTGCTAAATCATCATCCAGTAAATTATTGATTCGGGCCGTAAAACTCAGCGACGAACTTATTTGATAGGTGGCCGCTAAATGAAACAGCTCATAGCTTTTATAATACAGAGTTTTAGATTCAGGCCCTTGTGGACCAGAAATATTAGCCGTGCCTCTAAAGCGCTTGCTGCGAACTTCACTGATTAAAGACATGTTCAAATAATCTGTCCATCGCCAGTTCAGACTGGCATTAAACATATGATCCGGGGTGTTAACCAAAGGCAAGCCTTTGTCCTGACCACTTAGGACTTCACTGTCGGTAAATGTGTAATTGGCTTTTAATGACCAGCGATCATTAAACTGAAATCGGCCGTCCAACTCAACTCCTTGTGTTCTTGATTCATCCACATTGGCGCTTTGGCTGAAGTTTGTTATGCCTAAATCAGCCCAACCGGGGCCAACATCGACACAATCCACACCGGGCTGAGAAACTTCACAATTAGGTAAATTGTCCTGGCGAATTATTTTATCTTTGAAGTCATTATAAAATAAGGTGGCATTACCGCTGAAAATACCAGCACCGTTATAGTAAGCGGCTATTTCATAATTAATACTGGTTTCGGGTTGTAGGCTTGGCGTGCCAACAAACGGAATGGTTCCCTGGCCACCAAAGCCAACGATACCTGGAAAAAGCTCGTTGGGTTCGGGTGTTTTGTAGCCGGTACTCAAGCCTCCCTTAAAAGTCCAGGCACTGTTGGTATCAACATTTAAATACAACCGGGGACTTAATTGGCTACCAAAAATATTATGGTGATCGTATCGGGTACCGTAAGTTAGTGTACTTCGTGATGACATATCCCAGCTATCTTCGGCAAACAGAGCCCATTGGCGATGCGTTTGCAGTGTACCTGGATTGAACCCGGTTCCATAAAACCCAAAAGATCCATCTTCCATATCAGCTTCAAAGAATTGACCACCAACGATAAAATAGTGGTTGTTCCAGTTGGACTCAAAATGACTGTTTAAAATGGTATTGTCTAATTTCAACTGACGTTGAGGCCGGGGCAGAAACTGGCTATTTAATTGATTATAAATGGCATCGGTTAATTCAGGCGAATTGCTACCTTGTTCGATCACTGCCTGATCCCAGATATCTTGTACCTGTAATCTTTCTTCTACAGTTAAGGGCAGCGAGCGTCCCAGGTTTTCACTGCGGCTTTTAGTCAGATAGGTGGTCCAGGTCCCAGATTCGAATGTACCCACATGGCCAATGACAGTTTGTTCTCTTTCAAATCGTAAGTAAGGGGCATATCCCACCCGCGGATTAACTATGCCGCCTCGTAGTCGCCACAGGCTGACCGGGCTATCCAATGTACCTGATTGGCCTTTAGTGTTGTCGTACTTTTGTTTTGAGATATCATAATCCAATGAAATTTCATGCGCTTCATTGGCTTGATAATTCAAGGAAAACCCGCTGTTCCAATTGGTTGCAGCAACAATTTTCTTATCACCAAAGCTGCCTTCATCTTCCCATAAAGATCCATCGGGCAAGGGTAAAGAATCACTGTAACCGGGTTCTGAGTTTTCACGATCGTAAATACCGGCTCGAAATGAGAAACTTAAATTCTTTATTCCCGTGGGCCCGGTTAAAAATACATCAAACTTTCCGTCGTTACCATATTGGTTATCCTCTTGAATACCATAACTGGCCGTGATGCCACCGGTTAATGTGTCCAGGTTTTTTCGGGTAATGATGTTGATGACACCGCCAATTGCATCTGCACCATATAAAGTTGACATGGGACCTCGAACGACCTCAATTCGGTCAATGGCTTCCAGAGGTGGCATATACATAAACTGGTTATTGCCAAAATTGTTGGGTCCAATATTGCCCACATCACTTTGTCGTCTGCCATTAAATAAAACCAGGGTATAGTCACTTGGCAGGCCGCGCATTGTTATACTAATGTTGCCGGTCTTATCTTGTCCGCTACCAATATCAATACCCTCAATATCCCTGAGAGCATCAGCCAAACTGGTGAATGGTTTTGACTGAAGTTCTTCTCGCGTAACGACTGTGACACTTGCCGGTGCGTCTATCAATTTTTGCTCATAGCCACTGGCTGTCACAACCATGGCTTCCATGTGTTCGGCCTGATCGTCTTCGGCGTGAACGGCGCCAGAAAGACAGGTGCCAAAAAGCAGTGCCACTTTCAGTTTATTGTGCATGTTTTCGCTCTTTTTAATAAAAACGCGAATGATAATGAATATCAATAAAAATAACAAGTAAATAATTATGCTTAATTTAGTGGTTTTAATTTAAAGTTAATTCTTGGCACGTTAAATGTAGGTTTCTGAGTCTCTTAAGCATATTAGGCGTGGCTTGGCACTGGTTGTTTCTTGCAATTATTAAGACATGTTCGACTCCCATTTGTCTGGCTATTAGTTGCCAATTATCTAAACCTGCAACAGCCAGTGCGGTGGCAGCTGCATCGGCGGTGATACCATCTTTAGCAATCACAGTGACAGAAAGAATGTCCTTAATCGGAAAACCGGTTCTGCTATCCAAGATATGGGCATACCTTTGACCATTAAACTCTTTATACCTTTGATAATTTCCTGATGTAAATATCGCCTCATTGCCCAAGACGTCCAGTGCGGCGACAACACCTTTGTCAGTTGGAGACTGAATACCTATATGCCAGTTTCTTTTTTGTTTATGACCAATGGCACGCAAGTCACCGCCGGCATTAACGATGGCGTTTTCAATGCCATGCTGCTGAATAATCTGAATGGCTTTATCAACGGCCAGTCCTTTGGCAATGCCACCAAAGTCCAGCCATATACGGCGATTATTACTGCTTAGATATGATTGAACAAGGTTTAAGTTATCAACGCTTAATTGTTGATTGGTTAAATGTTCAATGTCCTGAGTTGGCGGCGGCGGTGTGGTGATTGGATAAGTATCTGTGTGAAAGCCCCAGATATTAATTAATTCACCGATTGTGGGATTAAAAAGGTGGTTAGATTGTCGACTTAACTCGATTACTCTTGTATAAAACCTAATTTCGGAATGACTGAGTTGGACGGTTTCACCCGCACGTAGTTTTTGATTAATGTCATGTAGCCGGCCCGGTTTCCAGGCGTGCCATTGGGTGTGCATTTGCTTGAATAATTCAGAGACTGATGTCAGGGCTTGTTGTGTTTGTCTCGGGTTATCGTGCCAGATAGTGATATTTACTATTGTGCCAAACACATAGAGTTTCTGATCTGTTTGTTTGCTTTGGGGTTGACATGCATACAGACAAAAGATGGAAAGGATTAAAAAACTATTTTTTAGCATAATGGTATTGTGAGTTTTCGTATTTAAAAATTCAGGTTAATCAGAACGCTCCATTTTAGTTCAGCTATCTGTAAGTTTCCTATCAGGAATGTATTTCTAAGGTATAAATCACTGATTTATGGCTGGCATATACGTTAGTCATATTCAAACCACCACGGGTTATATTGGACTAGTCAGCATGAAGGGAAACAACAATAGTCTTGTATGTATTGCATATTACCTCACATAAAAACTGCCGTTTTAAATAAAAAAACTGGTTTTTATAATTCAGGTTTAAAAAGTTTGTTAAACTGTGGTGCTTTGTATAGGACAAAGGCTCATCGTGGAACAACAATCATATTTTATTGAAAGTGATGCCGTCTTATTTGGCGTTTTGGCACTTATTCTAGGACTGATATTTTACACTAAACAGAGTAAACACCCATTCTGGGAAAAATTTTATACCTATATTCCAGCGTTACTTCTGTGTTACTTACTGCCTTCTTTTCTCACCACATTTGGTTTAATAAATGCTGCTGATTCAAACTTGTACTATATGGCTTCACGCTATTTACTGCCGGCGGCGCTGGTGCTGTTAACACTCAGCGTGGATTTAAAAGGCATAATCAGGCTGGGGCCGAAAGCCGGCATTATGTTTTTAACAGGAACTTTAGGCATTGTGATTGGTGGTCCGGTGGCGTTTATTGTCACACGCTGGTTATTCCCGGAAGCCTTTGCCGGATCCGGCGCGGAAGATATCTGGCGCGGTATGACCACTTTGGCCGGTTCCTGGATTGGTGGCGGGGCCAATCAGGCAGCCATGATGGAGGTCTGGGAAGTATCGGGACCCGCATTTACCCAAATGGTCGCCATCGATGTGGTGTGGGCCAATATCTGGATGTCCATTTTATTATTGATGGCAGCACGTGCCGCCACCATTGACGCCAAAACCGGCGCGGATGTATCAGCCATCGAGCGTATCAAGTTAAAAATGGAGACTTTCCACGAACAGAATCTCAGGCCGGTTAAGATGGATGACCTGATGCTGATTTCCGCCATTGCCTTTGGTATTACCGGCCTGGCGCATGCCATTGCTAACTGGCTGGGACCTGCCATTGGCACCACCTTTCCTTTACTGGCTGAAATGAACCTTGATTCGACCTTTTTCTGGCTGGTGATTATTGCCACTGCCGGCGGGGTTTTAATGTCCTTCACCAAAGCCCGTAACTTCGAAGGCGCCGGCGCTTCGGCCGTGGGTTCGGTGTTTATCTATATTCTGGTGGCCACCATTGGTCTCAAAATGGATGTCACACAAATTAAGCCGTTCTTATTTGTTATCGGCGGCATCTGGATTTCCATTCATGCCGGCTTATTGTTGCTGGTGGGTAAGCTGATTAAAGCGCCGGTGTTTTTCTTGGCAGTCGGTTCCCAGGCCAATGTCGGTGGTGCCGCTTCTGCCCCGGTGGTGGCCTCAGCCTTTCATGTGGCCCTGGCACCGGTGGGCGTTTTGCTGGCGGTCTTCGGTTATGTTGTCGGCACCTCAGCGGCGATGCTCACAGGTATTATATTGCAATATTTAGCGACTTAAATTATGCGAATGCTCAAACGCCTTAAAAAAGCCAATACACCGGCTAAAATGAAACACCTGATGAACTGGTATGGCCCGTATTTGGGTGCCGGTATTCGCATTGAACACATTGCTGATAACTGGCAAAGTGTCACGGTCAGTATGAAACAACATTGGTATAACAGTAATGCCGTCGGTACCCATTTTGGTGGCTCTTTGTATGCCATGGTGGATCCGCATTATATGTTGATGCTGATGCGAATTTTAGGCCCTGATTATATTGTTTGGGATAAAGCGGCTGCCATTAATTTTGTCAAACCGGGTCGCGGTAAAGTGACCGCCACCATGTCAATCACGGATGAAGAAATCGAGCGCATAAAACAGGTCACCGCAATGGGGGAAAAAGATTTACCGGTTTATAAGCTGAAAATCACCGATGAATCCGGTGAGACGGTGGCTGAAGTCGATAAAACCCTCTATATTCGAAAAAAACGCGATGAATAAGGACGATGACATTCTGATTCGTATTGGCGGCAAAACCCATCGGCTGCAAGATGATGATCCGCAGTCATTACAGAAAATCCCCTGGCCACAGCGAAAACGCCTGATCAGTCTGTTAGAAGCCATGAAAAAAGCGGACTATGTTGAGCCCGGCCCGACTGGGGATTCACAAACACAAATCGAGACACTAAAACCTGAAACACGCGTCAGAGCAAACGCTGAAAAGCCCATGCCGCAGGACAGTGATGCCATGATGCAGCGGTTTTTGGCGGAACAACAAAGCCATAAGTCGTCCATACCGTCAAAGGCCGCCGTTTATAAATGGTTTCTCATTATATTTGCCATTATTTTTATACTGGTATTAATCCTCTAATTAGCCGAGATTAAGCGCCTCAACCCGCGCTAATACTTGAAAAAAAAGCCCGTTTCAGGTATAACAATTATTAATTACATTGTTTAGAAACCAGGTTTTTTTAAAAGACCATGGTTTCTTATTTTACCCATTTTTAAGGAGTATATGATGGCCAACCAAGATCCCTATGGTGTTAAAAAAACACTTCAAGTTAATAATAAAAGCTACGACTACTTCAGTTTAAAGGCCCTTCAAGAACAAGGACATGCCATCGAAAAATTACCGTTTTCGATTCGAATTTTATTGGAAAATGCGGTACGTAATCATGATGGTTTTGGTGTCACCAAGGAACACATTGACACATTATTAAACTGGCAACCCGAAGGCTCAGATGATGATATTCCTTTTAAACCGGCCAGGGTCTTAATGCAGGATTTTACCGGTGTGCCGGCGGTGGTGGATATTGCCGCGATTCGATCGGAAGTGGCGCGTAAGGGTAAGAATGTGGATTTAATTAACCCCCTGATTCCGGTGGATCTGGTGATTGATCATTCGGTACAAATTGATTATTTCGGAACCCGTGATTCGTATCAGCGCAATATGGAAATGGAATATGAACGTAACAAGGAGCGTTATCAATTGCTGAAATGGGCACAAAATTCATTCACAAACTTTTCTGTGGTACCGCCGGGCATGGGTATCTGTCATCAGGTGAACTTAGAATATTTGTCACAAGGTGTGATTGCCCGTGACGGTCAATTATTTCCTGACACTTTAGTCGGTACAGACAGCCATACACCGATGGTTAACGGTATTGGTGTGGTTGCCTGGGGCGTGGGCGGTATTGAAGCAGAAGCGGCCATATTGGGTCAGCCCATTTATATGATTATGCCGGAAGTGGTGGGCTTAAAACTCACCGGTGACTTACCGTTGGGTTCGACGGCCACGGATTTGGTGTTATCAGTGGCCGAATTACTGCGCTCTCATGGCGTGGTCGGTAAATTTGTGGAAGTTTTTGGCGATGGTCTGGATAATTTATCCGTACCGGATCGGGCCACACTGGGTAATATGTCCCCGGAATTTGGTTGTACCATCACCTATTTCCCGATTGATGACAAAACTCTGGAATATATGCGCACCAGTAACCGTTCAGAGGAACAGATTAAACAGGTGGAAGCCTATTGTAAAGAAAATATGCTGTGGCGCGAGAATGAAGAAGCCATTAATTACTCAACTGTTTTGGAGCTGGATATCAGCGACATTAAACCGACGGTGGCCGGGCCTAAATTACCGCAACAAAAAATATTATTGGAAAACATAAAACCGAAATTCGGTGATTTATTGCATGGTGGGTTTGGTCGCACATACATTGAACAGAATAAGCGCGAGACATTGCGCGATATGGAAGTGCGGTTTTTAGAAGAAGGCGGTGGACAGACTGAGGAGCTTGAAAATACAGAGGAATTAGAAAGTAAAATCCATGATGCCAAGGACGACAATGGCCTGAAAACGGTGTGGATAGATGAAGATCGTATCAAGTATAAATTATCTGATGGCTCCATTGCCATTGCCGCCATCACCTCTTGTACCAATACCTCCAATCCATTCGTTATGATTGGTGCCGGTTTGGTGGCGCGTAATGCCAGAAAACGGGGTATCGACGTCAAACCCTGGGTGAAGACCTCTTTAGCACCGGGTTCAAAAGTGGTGACTGATTATCTTGAAAAAGCTGACTTAATGCGGGATTTTGAAGCGTTGCAGTTCCATTTGGTTGGTTATGGTTGTACTTCATGTATTGGTAATTCCGGACCTCTGCTACCGAAAGTTGAACAAGCCGTGAAAGAACACGACCTGGTGGTGACTTCTGTGTTGTCCGGTAATCGCAACTTTGAAGCCCGAATTCATCCGCTGGTAAAAATGAATTTCCTGATGTCGCCGATGCTGGTGGTGGCTTTTGCCCTGGCCGGTCGTGTTGATATTGATATGGAGAAAGAACCCTTGAGCTTCGATAAAAACGGTGATCCGGTTTATTTAAAAGACATCTGGCCCAGTGACGATGAAATTAATGCCATTATGGCGGATGTGCTAACGCCTGAGGATTTTGCCAAAAACTATGGTGAAATTTTTGCCGGTAATGAAATCTGGCAACAATTACCGGTGGCCGAAGGCGAACTGTACAAATGGGAAGACGAGTCAACCTATGTGCAGGAAATCCCGTTCTTTGAAAACATTTCAGAACAGCCGCCGGAATTAGAAAATATTGAAGGTGCTCGGGCGCTGTTAAAACTGGGCGACAGCACCTCAACTGACCATATTTCACCGGCGGGATCATTTTCAGCGGATTCTGCCGCCGGTCAATATTTAATCAGCAAGGGTGTGGATCCTGAAGATTTTAATTCTTATGGTTCCAGACGCGGTAATGACGAAGTGATGGTGCGCGGTACCTTCGCCAATGTCCGGATTAATAATGAACTGGTGGATAAAGAAGGTGGTTTCACTAAATACTTACCAACAGGCGAAGAGATGACTGTGTTTGATGCGGCTCAAAAATATCGTGAAAATAACACACCTCTTGTGGTCTTGGGCGGTAAAGAATATGGCAGTGGTTCGTCCCGTGACTGGGCCGCCAAAGGCACCGCCCTATTAGGAATTAAAGCGGTGTTGGTGGACAGTTATGAACGTATTCACCGCAGCAATCTGGTGGGTATGGGCGTCATGCCGTTACAATATAAAGACGGTGAAAATGCCGCCAGCTTAGGCCTGGATGGCACCGAAACGTTTACCATCAGCGGGATTGCCGAAGGCTTAACACCGCAGAAAGAAGTGACGGTGAAAGCGGTTAAAGACAATGGCGAAGAAGTTAATTTCAAAGCCGTGGCACGCTTGGATTCTGAGATTGAAATTGCCTATTACCAACACGGCGGTATTTTGCAGTACGTGTTGCGTGATTTTCTGAAAGAGGCATAAAAAATGGCACAAATGGATATTGTTACCAAGCGAATTTACGACGATGCGGCCAAACGAGACGGTCACCGGGTTTTGGTGGATCGTCTCTGGCCGCGTGGCGTCAGTAAAGATGACGCCCGTTTGGATGACTGGTGCAAGGAACTGGCACCGTCCGATGATTTACGGACATGGTTTGATCATGACGCCGACAAGTTTGATGAATTTGCCAAAAAGTATAAAAAAGAACTGAATGACTGCGATGATAAGCTTGATGAATTGGTGGATATCGCAAAAGATAAGCGCGTCACACTTTTGTATGGCGCCAAAGATGAAGAACATAATCAGGCAGTGGTGTTAAAAGAGGTGCTGTGTGAACGAGGCTGATCAGGCTCATAAAGACATCGCCCACAACCTTGGCATCATCGATAAACGCATCCAACAAGCCTGTATTAAGGCCGGTCGGAAGCGTGAGGATGTTCGCTTGTTACTGGCCAGTAAAACCGTGGATGTGCCACGCATTGAACAGGCCTTGTCGTTGATGGATAAGCCTCTGATGGGCGAAAACCGGGTGCAGGAACTGGAGCAAAAAGGGCCTGAACTTAAAGAACCACGTCCTGAAGTTCATTTTATCGGGCATTTACAAAGTAATAAGATTAAGCACGTTTTGCGCTGGGCGGATTGTATTCAGTCAGTGGATCGCCTGTCGCTGGCGAAAAAGTTACAAAACAGACTCGAATTTGAAGACAAGCACATCGATGTCCTGGTTCAGGTCAACACCTCATATGAGGACAGTAAGTTCGGGGTAAAGCCAGAAAACGCGATAGCGCTGGTCAAAAAAATCAGCGCGTTCGATCGCATACACATCAAAGGCCTGATGACCATCGGCTTATTTTCTGATGACAAAGATAAAGTGCGTGCCTGTTTTAAACGGCTGGTGACGATTCAGCAGGACATCGTATCTCAACAAATCCCCCATGTAGAGATGAACGAATTATCCATGGGCATGAGCGGCGATTTAGAGATTGCCATCGAAGAAGGCGCCACCATTATTCGGGTGGGCACCGCCATTTTCGGCGAACGTCAGTATCCCGATTCCTATTACTGGAACGAATCAGCCAAGGAAAACTAAACAAACCAGTGCTTATCTAAATCAGGTGGCACGTAATGATTCAAATACTCAACAATGGTCTTAGCATCACTGGCAATATAATAAAGCTGACGGTAAATTGTTTTACTGAATTTCTGGCGATAAATCTCTTCGAAAAAATCCAGTAACTGATCGTAATACCCGTGAAAGTTGGCAATTACGATGGGTTTATTGTGAAAGCCCAGCTGTTTTAAAGTCATCACCTCAAACAACTCTTCCAGGGTGCCAAAACCACCGGGTAAAGCGATAAAAGCATCGGCCACTTCAATCATTTTATTCTTTCTGGTAGGCATGTCATGGGTGATGATTTGCTCATCATCCCGGGTATTAATCAGGGCATCAATTTTCAGCACTTCCGGTGTGATTCCCAAAGTTTTTCCACCATGTTTTTGTAAAGAGCGGGCCACTTGTCCCATCAGTCCGGTGCTGCCGCCGCCATAAACCAGGGTCCATTTGTTGTTGGCCATTTGTTCGCCCAGGGCATCGGCTGCGGTGAAATAATGTTCATCAATATCACGGCTGGAGGCGCAATAAACCGCCACATGTGAAATTTTATATTCGCTCATAGTTTGTCTCCCGTGGTCTTTTGCGGTGGTTTTTTGAGTTGCCGATAATCAAATCGATTGGGATGCAGTATTTTAACCAAATCCTGTTCAATTGGTAATGGTTGGTTCAATATCATGGCCATTAAATACTGCGCCAGTAAAGGTGCAGACGTATAGCCCCGCGAACCCAGTCCGGAAAGAATATACAGGTTTTTACTTGTCTTAGCCGGCGGATATGACTGCCAATGGCGGCCATGGTGCAAATCAGCGTAGTCTTTTTTGAATTGTTCACTCATCACCAACGGTCCGCACAAGGGTAAATGATCCAGCGTGTTGGCGCGAATACCGACATGGGTATGCTGCCATTGTGCTTTGTTCAATAGCGTACTGTTACTTTGATTTTGCCAGGCGGTTAAGTTTAATTGTGGGCCTTTGGGTAGTTGTGCCGGGGTCTGAAACCACTCTTCTGGATCCAGATGACGATAATCACCGCCAATTAAAACCTGACTGTGTCGTTCGATTGGGATTAAATACCGCTGATTGTGTTGCACTTGATTTAACGACGACGGCCAGTGGGTTAATTGGTACACTTCAGTTTGGCCGGCGCGGGCTGTGACAAAGGGTCGTAAAGCCGGTAACAGCTGAATGCTCTGAATACCGGCCGCCACCACCAATACATCGCAGCGATTAATCTCCTGCTGATGACTGCCTTTAATCAGCCATTGTTGTTCGGGTGTTTGCTCAATATCAGCAACCTCAGCGGTTAACCGGTTATCCACCGCTTGAGATAAATGCTGACCTAAGGCGTTGGTGTCAACAAAACCGGCACCGGGATAATATAAACCTTGTTCGGCGGTTTGAATAAGATCATCGGGTAAATCAAAGCGGGCATCGTACTTACGCGGTTGTTCACTCGATTGTACCCCAACGGGATTAAAAACATTACGAGGATAAAAGTCCAATGCCGCTTCAAAAGCCCGCCAGTAAAACAGCGCTTCCGGTGAAGATTGTGCGGTTAAATAAGGCATCATCATGGCATAGGCATTGCCTGAAGCGGCGGCGAGGGCTTGCGGGTGTTGGTCAATCAGGGTTACTTCTAAACCATTGGCTTTAGCAACATGTGCCAGACATAAACCGGCTATACCGGCACCGATAATGGTTAGACTTTGTGCCGGTGGATTTGCCTGGGGTGTGGGTGCCCAGAGCATTCGATTGTGGCTTGAATCAACAGCTGTTTTTAAATGACCGATGAGGCGTTCGCGTTTGCCCTCAAAGCCCGACTTTTTACTGACTTCAAAGCCGACAGATTGTAAATTTTTGCGTACTTTGGAGGCGGCGGTAAAGGTGGCAAACGTGGCACCCGGTGCCGACAACCGGGCGAGTTCAGTGAATAATTCTTGTGACCACATGGCCGGGTTTTTAGCCGGTGAAAAGCCATCTAAGAACCAGGCATCCACTGCGGCATTTAATTGTTGAAAGCAGGCACACGCGTCGCCCAATAAAAGATGCAGCGTGATGTCCTTATCAATGCGATAACGGTGAAATCCGGCACGGCGATGACTAAAGATATGGCGAATGGTGGCGGCATCTGCTTGTAAATCCGGCAAACTGCCTAAGGCCATCTCAAATTGTTCCGGGGATAATAACCATTGCTCACAACTGATAAAGTGCAAATGTCCGGGTTTGTGGTCACTGGCATGCCACAGCCTTCGGGTGGTAAGGAAATTAAGGCCGCTGCCAAAGCCGGTTTCTGCAATTACAAAGTCGGACTGATCAGCCTTGTCACGCCAGCGTTCACTTAAACGGTTAGCTTCGAGAAAAACTTCCTGAGATTCTGCCATCGCCTTTTGATGATGGTAGATATCCTCAAATTGTCGGTTAAATAATTGGGATTGTTGGGTGGAGACGTCCGCTGAAAAAATAGTCCGATAGCTAAGCGGTCGCATTAAGCGCTGGGATTTTTCCGGAGTGTTGATGATTTTGGTGGTTTAATTGGCATTGTGAACATATTATACGCTGTGGTCTGTACAATTGCGTATTCTCAGACGCATTAATTATCTTTAAATAGATCGTTTGTTGATGGCAACCGGCGCAAATAACGCTGATAATTTCATCATTTACATTAATTGATTTACTGTTCATAATAAACACACATTTAAACCCCAGAACCAAGCATAGCAGAAAATGCAGCACAGGAAGTCTGAACAGGTTAATTAATGGCAGATAAGTTGTATTAAAGAATGGTAAGTTGCTATATGGCCTTTAAAAGAAACGTGAATAATGCTTATATGACAAAACCTGTCACCTTTCAGTCGATTATGATGCGCTGCATTCCTTTTACGATTGATTGCGATACAATAAGTTCATGACTTCAAAAAAACAACCCATTCACGTTCCCGGTTATCGGATTATTCGCCAGATTGGTGAAGGTGGTATGAGCGTTGTTTATTTGGCTTATCAGGAATCGCTTAAAAGAGAAGTGGCGCTAAAAATCATGCGCCCGGTGATTGCTGATGAGAGTAATGTGGTAAAACGCTTTAAACAAGAAGCCGAAATTATTGCCAAACTTTACCATCCCAATATAGTCAGCATTTATGATGTCGGCTCTGTGGATGAGCACACCTTGTTTTATGCCATGCCGTATTTACAGCATGGCGATTTAACCGGTTTTGCCTATCATAATGACGAAGAACTGAAAAAGGTGATGTCGGGCTTATGTCAGGGCTTTGCGTTTGCCCATGCCCAGGGCGTCGTGCACCGTGATATTAAACCTGAAAATATCTTATTTGATCAGTTTGGCAATGTGAAAATTGCTGATTTCGGGATTGCCCTAAGCAGCGGTAAACGCCGATTTACCAAAGACCAGCGTATTGTTGGCAGTATTCATTACTTAAGCCCTGAACAAGCCCGATCCAAACATGTGGACGCGCGTTCTGATATTTATGGTTTGGGCGCTATTTTGTATGAAGTTTTAACCGGTGAGCCGGTGTTTGATGCGCCGGATGATTTAGGCATTATGATGGCTCATGTGGAGAGTCCGATACCGCGATTACCGAATAAAGTGGCGCATTGGCAAGACATCATCGATCGCTGTCTCGCGAAATCACCGAACC
This sequence comes from uncultured Marinicella sp., assembly GCA_947502925.1. Classification (GTDB taxonomy): domain Bacteria; phylum Pseudomonadota; class Gammaproteobacteria; order Xanthomonadales; family Marinicellaceae; genus Marinicella. The sequence continues at coordinate 84,700 of CANNBS010000004.1, forward strand.
AACGTTTTCAATCCATGCAATCCCTGCAACAGGCCATTGAACAAGTCACACCGCAGGTCAAACAAGGTCCCCTCAGGCGATTAAGCGCCTGGCCCTATCTGATGATGTCGGTGGTCTTGTTGGTAATTATGGCCGTCTGGTGGTTGAGGCCGGAGGAGAATATATTCGGATTAGAAACTGGACAAGAACAGACAGAATTTCATACTAAACAAAATAAAACACCTGATTTTGTCAGTGGCAAGCAGTCAACAAATGAAGCAGCACAGCAAGAAAGTGACGCAGTAAACCCCGAGCCACAATTATCAGCCGACACAGTTAATCAGTTATTAAGTCAGGCGAAACAAAATATTGAACGCAAACAGCTGACCACGCCCGAGGACAATAACGCGCTGGATAAATTATTAAAAGTTCTGGCTGATCAGCCGCAACACGGGGAAGCCAGAGCGCTACTCGCGGATATTAACGACGGCTATTTTGAACTGGCTTACCAGGCTGTATTAAACAACAACTATAGCCGTGCCGAGCAATTTGCCGAATCTGTGACAACCGTTCGGCATAAAGTGGCTTTGGTCAATGAACAACTGCTTAAGTATCTGGCCAATAACAGCGAAATGACTGTGAGTTTGCTGTTGGGCAGTTTATCTGAACAAGTCAGAACGGCCGTGACCAATAACAACAGAAACCTGGCGAGCCGATTGATTAATCTGACCGATATTTTGATGCCGGGTCATCAAATCATCACAGAGCTTAATGAATTACTGGCCACTATGCCGACTCACGGAGAGGTGGTGTCTGATCGGCTTGGGATTAAATCGGTGTTTATTTCGCCACCGTCCGGACATTCCATCCGTCATGGTTTTTATGTGACCCCAACTGAAATTACAAGGGCGCAATACCAGCAATTCAAACAAGCCACCGATCGACCACTGGAAAAATGTAAAAGTTTATTAAAATCCAACTTAATTTTTTCCGGTCGAAACCTGGATAACATTGGCTTTCCCTATGACGATAACATGCCGGCAGTGTGCATCACCTGGCAGGATGCCACGGATTACGCCGCATGGCTCAGCCAACAATCGAATCATTCATACCGCCTACCGAATCGGGAAGAATGGCGCCTTTTAATCAGTCAAACCAGCGCACCTGAAAACTGTGGTCGTCGCAATGTCGCCGGACAGGAATTTCCCGATAAAAGTAACGATGTGACTTACCATAGCTGTGATGATGGTTACCCGCATTTAGCACCTGTTCGCGCTTTTCAATCAAGTGGTTTGGGTTTGTATGGTCTGTACGGCAATGCCGCTGAGTGGCTGTCCGGTTGTGAAGAACCGGGTAAGCTAAAATCTTTTTTCAAACCCGATAAACCCTGTGATCAAAACCCGGTGGCAGGATTGTCATGGGTGTCCAGTCAACAAGCAACCGGTCAGATTAATTTGGTTGACTACGGCGATGCCTATACTCACATCGGTTTTCGTCTGATCCGGCAATAAATAAACAAACCGCTAAGGATAAAACCGTTGTGTGGAAATGGTATCAAGGTTGGTTTTGATGTCTAGTTGCAGGGTTTCATCTGACTCAAGCTGATAGCTCAACCGATGATACTGTTGCGAATCAAGACCATTAAATAAGCGGTTCTGACCTAAGGGTTCTGTCTGCGTGTTGATTAATTTAAACTGACCGTCTGGCGACTGATAACTTATTTGTACATCTAGATTTTTATCGACCACAACCCAGCCCCGGTGGTTGTCTTGTTGATAATCATGGTAAACGATGGGTGGTATTTCGCACGTGCCGGCATTAGTGTGAAAGAAGTAATACACTTTACTGCCCTGACGAAGACTTAAATCATCCACCAGGCGTAAACCATTGAGCTGTTGACAACTTTGTTGGTAAAAAGGAATTTGTTGCGGTAATTTTAAAGCAGTGTGTTCGACCACCACCAAAGCCGCTTGATTGGGCGTGTCACGGTACAATAAGTCCATCATGGCCAATTGAGTCTGACGACCATGTTTGCCATTCATGGGGTGAGGCAAAGACGCTATCAGGGTTTTGGCCTCTAGGTAATAATTCAAAGTTGCCGCTGTCATGAAATTATCCGCAATCAGCAATTGTTCCGGTTGTTGTAACTGTTTAACTTTGGCAGCCAGTTGCGGCCAGCCAATGGCATTATTAATCAGTTGTTTGTGGCTATTTGAATTGACCGGTAGCACATGCAGTAAAATATAAAAGCCGATTAAAAACAGACCATGGGCCAAACCGCCGGTCAACACCGCCCATTGTTTAAGTTTCTGATGACTCTGAAAAAAACTGGCCGCCACGATAAGTAACAACAAATAAGACGGCACCGGCCAATGGATGTTGGTGCGCAGGTTATCAGAGAAAAACCCTAAGATGGCATATAACAGCCAGTACAAAACCGCAAACAGCTGAATAAAGCCGATGGCCTGGTGGCGCGTTTCATCAGAGTCGTTTGGTCGTTTCAGGCTCACTAAGCACAAATAAAAAACCAACGGTGTAGTAATGACAATCTGCCCCAGAAAAAACCACAGATGGCTTAACTGAAACTGCCATGGATTGCGTTCGCCCAGTTGAAAACTCAATAAAGGAAAGTCATGCTGAACATTAAAAATAAGTATCGGTATAAAGCCCACGAATGTTAAAGGCAAAGTGATTTGCCACAGAGGTTTTATTTTTAAAAGCTGTTGTTTATAGATAACCGCTGCGGCCAGTAAAGCCACACATAAAATAAACCAAAAGCGAATATGTACATTAACGGCCAACATCAGGCACAAACCCAACAACAGCGCTTGTCGGCGGTGGTGATTTTCCTTGAGTCGCAACCACAAAAGAACGGTTAATAAAGTAAAAAACAACAACCAAACATCGGCAATGGCCAGCACACCCATCAGCCCGATTAAGGGCACGATGAGACTGAATAAAGCCGCTTGCCAGGCGGCCTGATGTGAACGGCTGATTTGCTTGGCGAGCAAAAAAGCCAACCAGGGCAGTGACCAGCAGGCCAGTAAAAAGGGCAATCTCAGAAAAAAAGGATGCTGTGGTAACAGCGCGGTACTCAAGGCATTCAGCCAGGGCACAAAGCCGGGTATTTCACTGTAAGACCATTGTAAAAAGCGACTTTCCAGCCAATAAAAAGCTTCATCACCAAACAAGGCTGTCTGAATTGCCATCACCACCTGGATTATCACGAGGCTGATAAAAAGCCCCCAGAAGATTCGCCGAGTGGTGACTTCTGTTAGCATTGCGGCACTTTTAATCGCTTGCCGGCGTTAATAAGATAGCGTGGTGGCTTGATGTTGTTCATGCGCGCAATTTGCGTTTTTGTGGCGCAGCGAAAACGACGACTGATGGTGCTTAACGAATCACCCTTGCGAATACGATAATAAGTAAAGGCCGGACGCTCGGGGAAGTCCGCATCATGAATTTTTTTGGCCAATACCATTAAAGCCGTGTCATGGCATTGACTGTCATAAATGGGTTTTAATATTTCCGGGATCACAATCGGTGAACCTTTTTTGATAACCCGCTTGGCTTTTACTGTGGGGTTTAAGTTGCGTAAGGTCCGGTACCAGCCCATTTCTTGATTATGTTGACCAAAACAAACCGCCAATTCACTTAAAGACACGTCGCTGCGGGCTTTAATCACCGCTGTGTGGCCATCAATCGGCGTTAACGTCACATTAAAATCATCCGGATTGGAAAAAATTAACATCGCCGACAATACACTGGCAATGTAGCTGCGGGTTTCACGCGGTAAATCGTAATAAAATTCTGACTGCCACACTGACTGGTTTTTGTGCTTTCGGTTAAGACGTTTAAAGCGATTCTCACCGGAATTATAAGCGGCTAAAATTTTGGCATAATCATCGCCATACAACTGCCGCTGTTCCTGAATATAATCTGCTGCCCCTTGTGCAGCGGTTTTGGGATGATATCGGGCATCATAATCACCCAAGGTACCCACCACCCCAAATCGTTGTGCCGTGGCCGGCATAAACTGAAACAGACCACTGGCGCCGGCTGATGACATGGAATGTACCCGACCGCCACTTTCCTGAGCGATGATGGCCAGCATAAAATGCTCTGAAATATTTTTTTCCGTAAATGGCGGTAAAATGTAGCGTTTTAAAAATTGGTAATTATGCCAGGTTTCAATCAGAATGGGACGTTTCCAGGTCAGCCATTCATTTAAAGCCGCCTGAATGCGTTGATTGGCCAGTAAAGGTTGATTTAATGTGGCCGCATCCAAAGACGGATTGCTGGAGGCTTCGATGTCAGCCTGGTCATTAATCATTTCTTCGGTTTGGGTGGTTTCCTCGAACTGCTTAAAGTAAGCATTCAGGGCTTCTTCACAGGTTGGGCTTTTTTGACATTGTTCGATGGCGGTAATTAATGAGGGTAAAGATTGGTTGGGTGTTGAGGCTTGAACCTCTTTTTTAACGGTGTGTTGTTGACAGCCGTTAAACACGAATAAAGTCACAAAGAAGAAAATAAGACGCATAAATCTGTTTGCAGTTAAGTGAGTATTGTGTATTATCAGTATTTTGACGTCCGCATCAACCATTCTATGGTCAATTTATTGAATTCAATTAAGTCCTTTTTTGAACCCAAAAGTTCAAAAGAAGATTTGAGCTCAGAACAAAAAGACCAACTCAATCAGGCCATAATATGCTTATTGACGGAGATGGTGAAAGCCGATTATGTGGAATTGTACATTGAAAAACTGGTGCTCAATGAACACCTGACTAAGAAGCTAAATCTCAGCCGGGCTAAAGCCAACAAGTATTTGGCCCATGCCAACATCAGTGCCCAGGTGTCGGTAACGTTAAAACCACAAACTGAAATTATTAATGCCTATTTAAATCGTCAGGATAAACACGCTTTGATGGTACAGCTATGGCAAATTGCCTCGGCAGATGGTGAAATACACCTGCTGGAAACCCAAACTTTTTATCAGGCGGGCGAACAACTGGGCTTTAACACCAGCCAATTGGACAGAATTTGTCACCCAGAGAGCGTCATTAATTAACATGATTCATAAAAAGAGAACATTATGGACTTAACACATTTTTTAAAAGAAATGCGCGAGCGAAACGGCTCGGATTTATACCTCACCACCGGTGCCCCGATTAACGTCAAAATTGAAGGCGTCTTAGAAGCCATGAGTAGCACAGGATTGCCACCGGGTATCGTTGAAAAAATCGCCTACTCACTCATGAACGAACGCCAGCAAAAGGAATTTGAAGATACCTTAGAGTGCAATCTGGCCGTATCAATTAAAGGTGTTGGGCGTTATCGTGTTAATGTCTTTAGGCAGCGCGGTGAAGTCAGTATGGTCATCAGAACCATTAAAACCAATATTCCGCCCTTAGAAGATTTACATATGCCGACCCATTTATATGATTTAATTATGGAAAAACGGGGACTTATCCTGGTGGTCGGCGCCACTGGTTCCGGTAAATCAACCACCATGGCCTCCATGATTGATTACAGAAACAGCAACACCACCGGGCACATTCTGACTGTGGAAGATCCCATCGAATATGTCCACCGGCATAAGAAATCCGTCATTAATCAGCGGGAAATTGGTATTGACACGTTAGGTTATGAGCCGGCCCTGAGAAATGCTTTGCGGGAAGCGCCGGATTTGATTTTGATTGGTGAGATTAATAATGCCGAAACCATGGAAGCGGCCGTGTCCTTTGCCGAAACCGGTCACTTATGCATGGCGACATTGCACGCCAACAACTCCGACCAGGCTATGGAGCGGGTACTGAACTTCTTCCCCAGCGACATGCATAATAATGTCCTGATGAACTTAGCCCTCAACCTCAAAGCCGTAATTTCACAACGCCTGGTGATAGACGTCGATAAAAAACGCCGCCCGGCTTGCGAAATTCTCTACAACACCCCGCAAATCCGTGAAATCATCCGCCGCGGCGAAATCAACGAACTTAAAATCGCCATGGACAAATCCCTCGAAGACGGCATGCAAACCTTCGACCAGGCTCTCTATAATATGTACAAAGATGGCATTATCACCCTCGAAGAAGCCCTTGGCAACGCCGACTCCCGCCAGGGCCTCGAAGTCCGCATTAACCTCTCCAGCGAAGACGACTCCGGCGGGGATGATTATTTTTGATGGTTAGAAATTAATCAAAGGCAGTTATATTTTATAAGTTATCATGGGTTTACATACCACCATTATGTGACAAAGTGATGACAAGATTGTGATTAGGTAATACAATGTCGCTTTGTTTTATTTGTTCTGATTTTTAATATGTTTAAACAAATTGTAATATTCTTTGTTCTTTTGGTTTTAATACCAAACAGTGCTTTTGCTTATATTGACCCGGGTTCGGGTAGCGCCATTATGTCGGCGATTATCGGTTTCTTTGTGGCCATTGGTTTGCTCATTAAAACATTCTGGTACAAAATCAAAGCCTTGTTTACCGGAAAAAAAGTTGAAGACAGCTCTGACGCTGAAGAATAGCCACAGTTTTTTATGCCAGTCTTAGACGTCTTTTTTCTCGGCGCGGGTGAGTCTTATTCCGGGACTGTTCCCTCTGCATTAAAATCCATTACCAGAAACCGCAAAGCCTTAGACTGGCAATTGCAAAGTTTAGAAAGGGCAGAGGTAGATGAAATCAACTTCATCGGTGGCTTTCATGTTGAAGATGTCGTTAAAGAATATCCTGAGTTAAATTACACCATTGTTCCTGATTGGCGCAGTCAAAACGTAATACATACCTTATTACAGTCGCCGTTCCGCCCCGGTAAGGATTCACTGGTTTTATATTCGGATACACTGTTTAGACCAAAAACAATTGAGCGTTTTTCCCGTATTGAAGCCGATGTTGTTGTTGGTGTGGATAGTTTGTGGCTTACCCGATTTGAAAACAGAAGCGAAAAAGATATTTCAAGCTCTGAAGTCATTGAGTTGTCCGCTTTTGGTCAGGATACATCAGAAGACAGCCAGGCAGAGTTTACCGGTTTAGTCAAATTTTCAGATAAAGCCATAGATAAGATAAAGACTGTTGACTCCATCAAGGTGAACAATATGGTGGAATTAATTGAGTTTTTATACAAGACCGGACTTTCGTTTCAGTTTTATGATGTGAAAGGTGACTGGACCGAGTTTAATTCAGATCTGGATATTGCCCGTTTCATTCTTGGCACAAAATCAGAAACTTTGTATCGTTTATTCCCGCTGGTAAAAAAATCTTTGATTGGCGAGCAGGTTACATTCACTGTCGAACAATGGCAGAACAATCAACAATTTTATGTGGATAAAATCCAGAAGCGATTTAAAGCCAGGCCACTGGTTGTGCGAAGTAGTTCATTTGCTGAAGATTGTTGGAATGAGTCACATGCCGGTGGATTTGACAGTGTCTTAAATGTGGACAGTCAGTCTGAGCTTGATGTTGTCACTGCTGTGGAACAAGTCATTGCATCCTATAAAGACTCAAGTTCTTTAAATAATGATCAAGTACTGGTTCAGGAATACTTATCTGACGTGAAAATGTCCGGCGTGGTCTTTACTCGGTCTTTGGAAACCGGTGCGCCTTATTATCGCATTAACTTTGATGACCAGACACAATCCACCGAGTCTGTTACATCAGGATCCGGTACTGAACTGAGAACGGTCATTGTCAGTAAATCCCACCGAAGACACATGGATCATTTGTCGGCTGATTTACAGTTATTATTGGCAGGTGTGGCCGAAATAGAAGACTTACTAAGCTTTGATAAGTTTGATATTGAGTTTGCCATTGATACTTCTCACAGGCTACATATTTTTCAGGTAAGGCCCATTGCAGTTTCTTACCAGGAGAATGGAATAAGTGATGCTGATATAAAAAACAGCTTAGAAGAATGTGCTCAGTCCTTCCAACAAGAACAGCCTAAAGGACTTAATCGGGTTGGTGACGCGGCTTATTTTGGTGTCATGCCTGACTGGAATCCGGCAGAAATAATTGGCACAAAACCGAAGCCATTGGCCTATAGTTTATACCGGTACTTGATTGTCGATGACATTTGGGCAATGCAGCGAAAAGAATTTGGTTACCGTGATGTCAGCCAATATCCATTGATTAGAATGTTCTCAGGTCAGCCTTTTGTTGATATCAGAAATAGTTTTAATTCATTTATTCCTGCTAGCGTCTCTATGGCCGCAGCAGAACGGATATGTAATGCCTATTTAAATCGCTTAAAAGCAAACCCACAGCTGCACGATAAGATTGAATTTGATGTGGCTTTTACAGTTTTAACACCTGATTTTGATACCGAAGCCAAAGATCGATTTAATCACACTGATGTCTCAGAATCAGACATTCAGGAATTAAAAGTAGGTCTGCATAAAATCACCCAAAAAGCCTTTAAACGATTAAATAAAGACATTGAATCATTATCAGAATTAGAATCTGAAAGACAAAAAATCCTCGCAACAGACTGTTCTGACTTAAGAAAAGCGCTGTTGTTATTAGACGAATGCAGAAAGCAGGGAACTCTGGCTTTTTCACATGCGGCCCGGGCGGGGTTTGTGGCGATGACATTATTAAACAGTCTGGTGAAATTAAACATCCTGAGCCAAACTGATAAGGAGCGATTTTTATCTTCCTTTCATACCGTGGCCGGTGAATTTGAACAGGATGCTGTGGCCGTTGCTGCCGGAACATATTCAAAACAAGACTATATCGATAAATATGGCCATTTAAGACCCGGTACGTATGACATCACGGCCAAAGCGTACTGGGAGGACCCTGAGCAGTACCTGTTTTCAAAAGTAAATCACCAGCCACAATCGACGGCTCAAGAAAAAACATTTGATCTGACTGAAGAAAAAAAGCAAAAAATCACCACTTTACTTAATCACATGGATTTTGATCTGGATGCGAATGAATTTTTTGTGTATTGCAGAGAGGCCACACAAGCCAGGGAATTTGTTAAATTTGAATTCTCTAAAAATCTCAGCAAAGCGTTAGACTTAATTTCGAATTTTGGTGCTGAACATGGATTGAGTAGAAAGCAATTATCTTATGTGTCAGTCACTGACCTCCAAGACTATAAATTGGGTGTGTTGCATATAAATGATTTAAAAAACATCATAAAAACCAAGAAGAAAAAATTCATGCTAACCAAGATGATTGAGTTGCCACAACTGATTCTGACTGAGCATGATTTTTATGGTTTTGAAAGAAATGCATCTGAGCCCAATTTTGTGACGAGTCAATCGATTGAAGCTGATTGTGTTTGTTTAACAGACGAACCTGATGTGCTCAAAGGAAAAATTGTTTTTATTGAACAGGCAGATCCGGGTTATGATTGGATGTTTGCTTATGACTTGGCCGGCTTGATTACTCAATATGGCGGTGCCAATTCACACATGGCGATTCGAGCGGCAGAATTGGATTTACCGGCGGCCATTGGTGTCGGTGATAAATTATATGATGAGTTAAAAACAGCCGACATAGTTCGCCTAAATTGTGGTGAGAAACAAATCATTCGGATTAAATAATGAAAAGGATTGGACTGACACAACGGGTTGAAGTCATTGCTGATTATGGTGAACGGCGGGATTGTCTGGATCAGAATTGGATTAAACTGTTTTCCGATTTGGACTTTATGCCCATTGTTTTACCTAATATCACTCAACCGGAATTGATTACCCGGTATTTAGATGCCTTGGCTTTAGACGGTGTTGTTTTAACCGGTGGTAATGATTTAAGCCAGACAAACAGCCCGCGAGCAGCCATTGAACGGGATGAATTTGAATCAGCGTTGATTAACTATTGCTGTGATAATAACATCCCTGTTTTAGGTGTTTGTCGCGGTATGCAAATGCTTAATCTGTATTTTGGCGGAGAATTACAGAACGTGTCTGATCATGTGACTAAAAATCATATTGTAAATTTTACAGACGGCCAATCATATTCTGTCAATTCCTACCACGATTGGGGCATTCCTGAGCATCTGTTATCTAAGGAGTTGTTTGCCTGTGGTCATTCAGAGGATGGTTTGGTTGAATACTGTCAACATAAAAACAAACCGATAACCGGTATCATGTGGCATCCTGAACGGTTCAATCAGGATCAGGGAATCAGCTTAACTATTATTAAAGAGACATTTCTATGACACAAGCAATTATCTTAGCAGCAGGCCAGGGAACACGTTTACGCCCGATAACTGACGATAAACCCAAGTGTCTGACACCCTTAGACGGTAAAAGTTTACTGGCACGACAAACAGACGTTTTACAGTCAGCAGGTATCGATGACATAGTCGTCATTGGCGGCTATCGAATTGATCAAATTAAGGCATTGGGCTATCAGTGTCATGAAAACCCCAGGTACGAAAGCACCAATATGGTCAGCACTTTATTTTGTGCCGAGCAGTTAATGTCAGGTCGTGAAGACCTGTTGATTTGTTATGGCGATATTATTTATCAGCCCAATAACCTTAAAACGCTGTTACAGAGTGAGGCTGAAATCGCCTTGATGGTCGATAAAGACTGGCGTCAGTTATGGGAGCTGAGACTGGATGACCCACTGTCTGATGCTGAAACCCTTAAGCTCGATGATGAAGGCCATGTTCTTGAATTAGGTAAAAAGCCAAAAAGTTATGATGAAATTCAGGGTCAATACACCGGTCTTATTAAAGTCAGAAAAGACAAGGTACAAGATTTTATTCACTTTTATCACGCTATGGATAGAGACAAAAACTACGATGGCCAGGATTTCGATAACATGTACATGACTTCATTTATTCAGCAGTTGATTGATAACGGGTGGGAAGTTAAATCAGCAGAGGTGAGTAATGGCTGGTTAGAAATTGATTCTGTGTCAGACTTAGAAACCTATCAGTCATTGCAAGACCAGGGTCAATTAAAGGCTTACTGCGATTTAAGTGCTTAACATGAAATTTATTCGATATTTCAAGGATGTCCTGAGGTTTAATCAACTTAACCCGGCGAATAATAAGATATGTTTTTATTGTGAAGGTAAAAATTACTGGCCACATTTAAAACCGGTTGTTTTATCTTTATTGGAACAGGGCAGGGAAATTGTTAATTATGTGACTTCTGATGACAATGACCCGGCGTTGGAGATTAATCACAAATTACTTAATACCTTCGTTATTGGCGAGGGTTTTATTAGGAATTATTTTTTTGATAATCTAAAAAGTGATGTGGTGGTGATGACCATGCCCGATTTAGACCAATATCAGATTAAAAAATCGAAAAAAGTTAAAAAATTTGTTTATATACACCACTCTCTGGTGAGCCATCATATGGTTTATCGGCCCAAAGCGTTTGATGCCTTTGATGTCGTTATGTGCGCTGGAACGCATCATAATGAAGAAATTTCAGCCATGGAAAAAACATGGCAGATGCCTCCAAAACAGTTGATTAACCACGGATATGGTCGATTGGATTCAATCATTGCAAATCAAGAGAATCGAGCAGAAAATAACATAAAAAAGATCCTTATTGCCCCCAGTTGGGGAGAAAACGGCACCATCGAGCTGATGGGCGAGCAGCTGGTGGATACCCTGATGCAGATGTCATATCAGGTCATTCTGCGACCCCACCCACAAACACTTAAATTTGCCGGTAAAACCATTGAGAAAATAGCACATAAATATCGGGACAATGAGCGTTTTAATTTGGAAACAGGCGTTGATTCAGAACAGTCTTTACACCAATCGGATGTGATGATTTCAGATTGGTCCGGTGCTGCTTTGGATTATGCTTTTGGTTTGCTTAAGCCGGTTTTGTTTATCGATGTGCCTAAAAAAGTCCAAAACCCCAGATACAAAGAATTAGACATTGAACCCTTTGAGTCTTCAATAAGAAATCAAATTGGCGTGGTCCAAACAATGGATTTAAACGGTTTACAAAAGAATATAGAGGCTTTAATTCATTCAGGTAATGAATGGCAGGATAAACTTTTAACGCTGAGACAAGAACATGTTTACAACCCGGGGACAAGTGGTGATTTTGCGGCAAAGGCCATTTTGGAAATGATATGAAACTAAAATTCTTTTCATTCATGTTGATTGTATTCAGTGTCACCTCACTGCAGGCAAAAGACATCAGGAATGTCACCAGCATCAATCAATCAGTTGAAATTGATACGCCTGAGTTTTTGGTTAATCACGAAAAACCTTTTTATGGCCTGGCATTTATCTATAACAGTGTGCAGCCGATTTATTTGATTGATAACGAGGTGGTGTTCGTTGACCCTGAAGGAAGACAAGAAGTACCGAAAAAAGCCGGTCACTTTGGCTGGAAATCCAGATATCAGTTGGCATTGATCGAAAATAAACAGAACATAGACGCACAATTTGAAAATAATCAACTAATCCTGCAATCGCAACAGCCGGTAAAAATAGTCACATCGGTGGGCTACACCGATGAATTCCCACAATTTTCTGAAATAAAATACGCCCATCTGTGGAACTGGTTACGCCAAATTTCATTAGGGATTGAATGGTTACTGACCACCCTGAATTTAATGGTGGGACATTGGGGCTGGTCCATCGTGTTGTTGTCTGTGGTGATGAAAGTGTTGTTAATGCCCTTTAGTTTATTGACTTTGAAATATCAAAAAATGGTCAGTAAAAACCAAACCTTATTAGCCCCAAGACTTGCAGAAATTAAACAAAAGTACACAGGCGAAAAAGCCCACAATGAAATGATGACAGCCCATAAAGCCCTGGGTATAACCCCTTTTTACAGCCTAAAGCCCATGCTGTCTAACTTAGTTCAAATCCCCATTTTAGTGGCTATTTTTAATGTCTTGGGGGAAATGAGTGCCCTAGAAGGTCAGCCTTTTTTGTGGGTAAACGACTTGTCCTTGCCCGATACATTATTTGATTTGGGTTTTGCCATACCTTTATTGGGCTCCGGGTTTAATTTATTGCCCATTTTAATGACCGCCATTACGTTACTATCGACCCTATATTATAAAAATGATCTGGCGCCGGCTGCAGAAACAAAAAAACAGAAAATAAACCTCTATTTAATGGCTTTTGCCTTTTTTGTTTTGTTCTACCCATTCCCGGCGTCCATGGTGCTGTATTGGGCAATGGCCAATGTTTTACAGTTTATACAACAAAAAGCACTGGGTAATTAATGAATGAGTAGTTGGATAGAAAAAGCCCATGAGCAGGCAAAACAGCAACATCCGGTTTCCACAACTGATACCGATGACCAGTGCATAGATGTCCAGGCACAACTCATTCACTTATTGCATACAAAAAAATGGTCAAACGACCAATGGGGCTTTTTCCATGGTTGGATGAAGAAACTGGATGTGGCAAAAAAACACTATGTCCACTATAAAAATGACTGGAAGTTAGCTCGACAGAAGGTAGCTATTTCGGCTGAAATGTATCAATTGTCTCTGATTGTGGCTATAGCGCATTTAGAGGCCTTGAGCCATGATGTTGATGACACCGGAGAACGCTTAAAAACCTGTAATGTCATTTATAAGATCATTGATTTATTAGAAGGAAAAACAACACCAGATAAAAAAACGATTTATGCTTATCTTGATGAAGTATTAGCCGGTTACAGGGTTAAAGCGGTTCCACCGTCTAAGCTTGATAAAGCGATTAAATCAAATACACCTATTTTACCCATCACGGTTTTATTTTGGGAAGGCCCCATTGCCAGAGCCTATTTGGCAACAATCAAAGAAATGGGTTTCAAAGTTAGGAAAATTATTAAGCTGGTTTCCAGTATAGATTTAATCACTAAAAAACCTGTGGGCCGGCTTTTGCCATCCTTCATGCGGTCAAGTTATGCCGCCAACAAACAATATAAACAAATCTTTTACTGGCCCAACCAATATAAATCAAAAAATCAAAAAGTCATTCAATCGATTCAACAATCAGTAAAGGAGAGTCTGGGGTTCAAAGTCACCACCCAAGCAAGCGCCACTGAAAACCATGATTTACAAGCCTACACTGAGGAACTGGAGACATTAAACATTACCGGGCTCAGAGACAAGGCTCTTGCAGAAAAATTAAACGACGAAAAATCAGAGCTTTTCTTATTTACCGGCGGCGGCATTGTCCCGGATAAATTATTAACGATAGCCAATAAACGTCTCATACATGTTCATCCCGGCTATTTACCTGACATCAGAGGAGCCGATTGTGTACTCTGGTCACAATTACTCGCCAACAGGTTATCGGCGTCCGCTTTTTTTCTGTCTCCGGGCATTGATGTGGGTGATATAATTTTGCCGGTTTGGTTACCTGATTTGAAATTAAAACTCCCCAGTGAGCTTAATAATCAAGTCAAGTATCGTATGATTTATGGCTTTGTAGATCCCTGGGTCAGATCCTTTGTACTGAAACAAGCCATTTATTCAAGCAACGGTCTCAGAGATTTTAACACCACTTCGCAACAAGAAACAGACGGTATGACCTATCATTTTATGCATGAGAAAATTAAACAGTTTACGTTAAATCAATTTAATTGATTGGGCGACGAAGGTGTTGTGTAAACCAAGTTTTCGAAAAATTAAACTTGTAATTCGAATTCAGGCATATTGCCGTGATATAAATAAAAAAATTCCATATAAATATGTTAGAAACAGTCAATAAAAGTGAGCCCAATCTATTTTCCAGAAACTACGGTTTATTTATTTTTGCAGTTTTTGGAATTTGTTTTATTCCATTTGTACTTTATTTAATCAATGTGACAGATTTTGGTTATGATTTTTATTTACTTACAATCCCTGTATTATTAGCAATTATTGTATTTCTTTTTGTGTTTTTGATTAGGTTTATTTTTAACTTTTCAAAAAAGACAAATAACTATATTCAGCTTCTTCTGAGCTACCTTGGGCTAACAATTTTTCTTAATGATTTATTGGTACCAACTCAAGCCAAGAGTTTAGATGGAACGTTAAACCAAATCCCAGAGCCTGTATTTTTAACAATAATTGAAATATTTATCGCAGCTTGTTTGTTAGTATTGGTTTTAAAATACACAAAGATTAAATCAGTTTTTATTGAAATTAGTAAATATTCAGTTGCTATCTTTGTCTTATTTATTTTAGTGGTTATTTATACAGGTATTAGTAAAAATAATATTGAAATTAATCATATTGTTTCTTCAAATCAAACAGGTAACAAAGGTAAAAAACCAAATGTTTATATAATTTGGCTAGATGGTATGCAATCTGATTATTTCCAGACAGGTGTTGAGGAATTAAAATTGGCAGATGAATTCCAAGGATTTACGCAGTTTGTAAATAATATGAGCAATTATTTGTATAGTTGGCATTCATATAAAAGTTTTTTTTCAAGTACTTTTTACGACGGCATAGATTTTGATAAATGGAAGTCGGATGATAAATTAAGACATATTTTAAAATCAGAAGGGTATCAGTTAACAGCCTATGGACGATCAGATTTCCTTTCTGATTTGGATGATACCCGTATTTTAACTAATGACATTTATAAAATTGTTGAGGGGGAAAACACTTCAAATCCATATGTTGTGGATTTTGTTTCACTTTCTTTAGTTAAAATGTCACCAAACTTTTTAGCCAACGAAGTTTTAGATTTTGGTACTAAACTTGGAGAAACTATCAATGAATTATTATTCAGCAAAGTGGAAACTGATGTAAATAAAAATATTAATTCTGTAAATAAAGGTATGTATCCATTTATGTCTACACTATTGTTCAAAAAAGGGATTGAAGATGAAAAACAACGAATGAGCCACAACGAGTTTGTATTGCTACAGGCTATTATCCCACATCCTCCCTATGTGCTGGATCGTGAATGTAAATTTTTAGGGGTTAGAAAAAACAAATCCAATAGAAAAGATAAACAATATTATGACCAGGTTTTATGTGGAATAACGTTAACTATAGAATTTCTTCAAGAATTAAAAAAGCAAGGGAAGTATAATGACTCTGTGATTGTTGTATTAGGTGACCACGGAAATGGAACAACTGATTTATTAAGAAATAAAGATTTTAAAAGAAATAAACAACCGGTAAATAAGAATTACTCTAAATGGAATGAAGGTCAATTATTTGCAAGAACTAAAGCGCTGTTAATGATTAAACCCGTAAATAGTAAAAACTTTAATCTGAAATATTCAAAAAGAGAGTCACAACATATTGATATCTTGCCAACTATATTGGATCTTATTGGAATATCTGGTTCTATGAATTCCGATTTTAAAGGAATAAGTTTGTTTTCTAAAGTCATTCCTAATAGGGAGTCGTTAATGTTCTATTTTAAGCCTCAAGGGTATTATGACATGAAAGATGCGGAAATTTATGAGGTTGAGTTCGATGAGAACACGCTTGAAAGAACTGGGTTACGTTTTTATGATAAATTTAAACCCTAATATAATAAATATATTGTCAACTATTTTATTTCATCGAATTCAGTTAAATATGAGAGATACTTGTTTACATATGGATTTAATTAACAATCAATAATTTTTATAATTAATATGATTAGAATATTTTTTTTATTAACAATTTGTTTAAGCTTCTATTCGAATGCTGAACACCCTTTAGAAAAAACTAACAAAGATTCGTTTAGGTTTTATATTAACGCAGACCCACAGATGGGGCCGGAATCCACAGATAGGAAAGGTCTTAAAATACTCAATGAACTTCTTGAAATGTTTGTTGAGGATGTGAATAAAGATAACAAAAAATCAGCGATTGATTTTGTAGTTTATAACGGTGACTTGGTCTGGGATCCATACCAAGACGCTTTTGATAATTTTGTTCGGATTGTTAAAGAGCAAGAAGTGCCAACAGTGTTGGTACATGGCAATCACGATGGCCATAATGATGATCCAAAATTTAAACAGGCTCAGCAGGTTTTATCCGGCTATCAAAAGCTTAATTATTCCTTTGATTATGGCCAGTGGCATATGGTTGTTATGGCAGCCCCGGAAAAATATCTCACTGAACCCTTACGCCAACAACAACTGGCTTGGTTGCAGCAGGAACTGAATGCACATCAAGATAAAAAAATTATGCTTTTTATGCATTACCATATAATGCCGATTGGACTCAGCCAAATGGAGTTTTACACCTATTGGCCAATATCATTCAAAAATGCCATATTGGATACCATTACCGAACACGGTAATGTGAAATATGTTTTTACCGGCCATGTACATTCAGGTGTCAAGGGCTCAGTAAAAAGTTCAGTTGAATACAAGGGCACAAAATTTGTGAATGTGCCGACACCTGTCATGGGACGACCTTTTGGTGAAGAATATGCTGAATATGAAGCCAATCCGTTTAGTCGTTATTTTCGACGTGGTTTTTATATGGAAGTGGTGGTCGATGGTGAAGATGTGCAGTTAATTGGTCGTAAAATAGACCATGATCATAAAGTAGCTTATCCTAAAAAACTTAAAACCTACACTGAAGACATGGATCCACGTTTTTTTAAACCGGAATCACTAACTGAGCCAAATAAAGTCATCATAAACCCATCATTTAATGAGAGCTTAAAAGGCTGGCAAACCAGCTACCGGTATAAGAAAGACACCAGCCCGGCCTTTAATAATTTCGTTCATAGCGGCCAAAATGTTTTACGACTCAATGCCCCCTGGGGTTCCTGGTCGTTTGATGAATATATGGAAACTTACCAAATTGTTGAACTAGATTTATCAAAACCCAACCATTTAGTTTACCAATTTAAAAAACCGGTTTACAGAAAGCAAGGTGCCGGTGGCTATATTAAATTAAATTTTTTCAATGAGCAAAATGAACGTGAAGAAATGGCAATCCTCCATTGGGGACATAAAGAAGAACGTGTTAAATTTATGTACCAGTCCTGGTTTTACAACTCAGATGGTGAACGCGGTGCCTCCAAAGAATATAATCGATTATTGCAAGATAATGATTTGCTCAGTATTCCCATTAAATTCGAAAATAAAAAAGAGCAACAATTAAATATTGACTTAAATAAACTACTTGTTTTTATGGATCAACCACTTAAAGAATCAAACATCACCAAGATGACAGTCTCGCATGGTGTCTGGTCTAGAATCCTGATGAAAGACAGTAAAATCAAAAGTGTGTTGCGTGTTAATGACGTGTTTATGTCTGCCAATCTAAGCGCAAAGTTAAATGATTGGAAAAACACATTAGAGAAAAATGAAAAAACTTCAGATTTATTCAGAGATATTATAATGCACCCTGTGTTTAAGAGAGATATTAAGGTCTCTGAAATTTTACTTCAAACAATTGATTTTGGTTTAGATATAATTAATCACATTCGACATAAAACTCAAGAAACAACCGAATTCCTAAGTTTAAATGGGCAGGTAATACCTATCGAAAGTAAAGACACCATTATTCCTTATTTTGATTTTAGCAATAGATAATATCTATTCTATAAGCTGTAATAATTTGTTATGTAAGATTCTGTGGTTCTTAAATCTATACTTTTAACAACAAATTACCATGATGGGTACTGGCCAACTCTTCTTTAGATATAAGTTCGCTGACGCCAATTTTTTTGATAATTCCAACCTCAGAGAAGAGTGAGAAAATCAGATCAATGGCTTTTTCTGTGGAATAACCTCTTGCTTCCATAAAACGAGGAGACCATTCAGTAATGACAACAGATCCGGAGTTTTCCTGAATAAGATTTTGTGCCCCTTCAATAACAAAAGGGTCGGAGCCTTCCGTATCTATTTTCATGACGTTAAATTCTCGATCACTTCCTGTGAGGAAATCATCCAATTTAATTGCTGAAACATTAATGATGTTTTCGTCGCGATTTTTGCTGTCGTCGTTAATGACTCGACCACCACCATGACCAGCTGAGTCCCAGGTGAATTCAAATTCTTTGGTTTCGTTAAAGACCGCATGATTATAAGTATCACAACGCTTTCTAAAAGCATTGGCAAAAACAGAAGATGACATCATTTCATAGATATCAGGATTGGCTTCAAAGCCAATAACATGACCCTCATGTCCTACCTGTTGACATCCCAATAATGTGAAATAGCCCAAATTGGTTCCCACATCTATCATCCGACCACCAAAAGGGAGATTTTCTTCGATTGCCCAAGCGACTGCAGGCTCGTAACAGCCGTGGCTAATGATTCGCATATGTTGAATGTTACGTGTATCCAATAAGATGCGACTACCAAAATAGGTTAAAGCTAATGCCTTGTTATTACCCAAATAAGCGTAGTTGACGGATTCTCTCTGGTAGTCTGTTATTGTTTTCATTGTGGTCTAATCACTACAAAATTTTTGCATCATATCATATACTACGCTATTTGATTAAATGAAGGATTAAACTTGGTGAAAAAACAGTTTAAACTTAATGGTGACATGAAGTCCTGGTATAAGCTTTCAATTGAAGAAAGGAATACTAAAAACAATGCAGTTATCGATGAAAAGCTTATCAAGTGGCCACGTATGGTTAAACGCGCAAAAAAGAAACCATTGCCGGGCCTTGCCGGGTTTCATGTGGTGTTTTTTCATATTCCTAAAACCGGTGGCACGACGCTGGACTACATCACCGCTAAAAATTACCGTATAGACTATGTGTACCAGGTCAATGCGCCGGCTTTTGATAAACATGTCGCCGGTGTTTTTAAAAATGAGCAGATGTTCAGAACCATCATGGGGCATTATGAGCTCAATGATTATTTTTATCAGTTGTTTGATCGTTTAAAAGTCGCCCAATTCACCATGTTGCGTGAGCCGGTTTCTCGCGTTATCTCCTACTATGATTATCTCAGAACCAGTGAGAACCACCCGAAATATGAACTGGCGAAAGACATGAGCCTGGATGAATTTATTGTTCATGATGCCATTGATGAAATGCCCAATGGCCAGGCATTTCGCATTCTTGGTACCATTAAAGAGCATGCCTGGAAAAAAGACCCACGCAGTTTTGATGAGTTGCTGGATGCCGCTAAATACCAGCTAGAACACCGGTTTAGTTTATTTGGTTTAACTGAAATGTATGATCAGTTTCTCATTATGGCGCAGAAAACCATGGGTTGGCAGGATATCTTTTACCGTCGTTTGAATGAGTCCAAAGTGAAAACCGACAAATCCACAATTTCTGAAGCAACCATCAACACCATTAAAGAGGTCAACGCTTTGGATATTGCACTTTATGATTTTGCCAAAGATTTATTTAATAAACGTTGTGAACAATTAGGCATTGATGCTGACAGGGTGAAAAGGTTTAAAGAATCTAATAAGCAATATGACCAACTCCTGAATTGGCATATTGACTGATAACGTGGCCATTCAACACATAAAAAAACAAGGCAAGCATTATTGGCTGGTGTTTAAATGGATGATGACATCCTATTATCGGCAAGAAAAAAAATCATTCTGGCTGATTCAGTTGTTAATGGGCCTCTCTATGGCCTTGGGTTTGATTTGGTTGCTGGGATTAATTGCCGGTTTGAATTTTTTAAATGATCCGAGCTATTTAGAGCAGTATCAAGTTTCGTTTTTGAAGTTTTTCTTTCAGCTTCCCATAGGTGTCTGGGTTTTGCTGTTATCTTTAGCGGGGCTCTTGGGTGCAGCTATTTCTTTTTTATCCTTTCATGTGGGAGTACGTTCGGTTATTCGCTACCAGGTGAAAACAATAAAAGATATTTTTGCCACTATTCAAGATGATAAAAACCATCAGTGGATTCATGTGGTTGAAAATGAACCCTTACCTAAAACCAATCAAATTATAAAATTAAGTGTCGGCATGACCGGTCTGGTGGCCAGGCGTTTATCTCGCATGATGATTCCATTAATCACCTTTCTGGTGTCATTCGTGGTTTTAATTAAGTTAGATAGCTATCTCTTATCGCTGTTAGCGCCCTTGGCCTTCTTGTATGTCATTGCGCTGTATTTTATTAATCGCTATGCAGCCCGGAATCAGGTTATTCTGAGCGGGTTATCAAAAAGGACGATGCGCTCATTGAGTGATGTCATTAAAGGTGTTCTGAATCGAACCGTCACCCATCAGGAGGCGGCTACAGAAAAGTTATTGGATTCAGGTTACCAAACTTTTTCTGATTACCGTTATAAACGACGATTAGCCGAAATCCACGTCACCTGGCTGAACACCTTGTTTTTAGTGGTTGGTTGCGCCGTGATTATTTTATCTGTGGATTTTACAGATAAATCCAGCTTTGATTGGATGCATCTGCTTTATTTTATTGTGGCCCTACGCTATGCCGGCTCGGGTTTACAACAAATGGCTTCTGCAACGGTGTCATTCAGTCGGTTTTTGCCGGAAGTTGAATTGGTCTATGCTCTACTAAACAGCGGTACGAACGAAACAGAAGAGGCGCAAGAAAACGTTAACGATTATCCGGGTTGTGTCTTCTTTTTAAACGCCCAATTCAGTGAGTGTATAATCGCAGAAGCGCTATTAAAGCAAAAGCACATTCATGATGAGATTATGTCACTGGATGACTTCAAAGAATACGATGAATATCCGGCCAGGGATTATTGCGTTTACAGCGATAAGCCGACTCAATTCAAAATCACCGTCAGAAAATATGCCAAAGGAATTAACTGGGTATTCATTGAAACCGATTCAGGCATTAAGGTCTATGATGATATTCAACAATTCTTAGATGAATTCGATCCTGACGACTTCAGAAAAAACACAGCGCAATCCATTATGCTGGATGATGAAGAGATGTAAAAAGTCTAACCAGTTTATTTGTCAAAGAATGACGAATTATTTTACTTCGTCAGACAATATAAGCAAACGCTCACCTCGCCATACTCTAATCACATAAATCATTTCGCCTTTTAATAAATAAACTACTCTAAATGGCTTGTGAATAATCTCTCTGATAGATTCATCATCAAATTCCGGCACAATGCGGCCAATTTTTGGGTGGGTTTTAAGGGTTTCAATGTGTGAGATGATTTCTTTCACGAATCGAATACCTATTTCTTCGGCATGTTGTGATTTGTAATAAGTCTGAAGTTCTTCTAAATCAGAGAGGGCAGATTGGGTTAGCCGAATTTTCACGCTTATAAACCAAGCTTTGTTTTGGCATCTTCTAAGTCGATATGCTTGCCTTCATTAACTTCCAACAGACCTTTGGCAACGGCTTTGAAAAAGGCGAGTTCTTCGGCCGTATTTTCATACGCTTCTAAACCCTGCATCACCGCAACACCTCTACCGCGACTGGTTATTAAAACAGCTCTACCTGAATTTTTACTATGGTTAACCACTTTGCCCGGATTTATTTTAAGTGTAGAAAGTGGCACAACATCTTGAGAAAATTTAATTTGCATCGTAATAACAAAAGTGAATAAGACTTGTTTATAACACCTGTTAAGAGACCGGTCAAGAGGTTGTTCACATAGAGATCAATGATTATTTATAAAAGACGAACCAAAAGCACTCAATATATTAATTGACTGGTACAAAAAATTGAAAATATTAAAACTCAGAGGTTTAAGAATTAAATAACAGAAAAGCCATTTGATCATGTAAAGAATTAAACATGATCTGAGGAATTAGCACCTCCTTCGACTGGTTCAGCACGCTGCTTGTCGAAGCCTTTTTCATAAGTAAAGCCACTTTTAGGCCTAAATACCACCATAAAAGGGCAAATTAAACAAACATCCAAGAATGTATGTTCGCATGAGTTGTGTGGGGGTTTTAGGGGTTGGGATTTTTGGATTTTTTAGTTTGGGGGGTTGGATGGTCTTGGGTATTTGGGTTTTAATTTAGGCTTGGAGAGGTTTGGTGTTCGTGGTTTTTCGGTGGTCTTGGGCGTTTGGCTTTTGGTTTAGTATTTATTATGGCTGGGGCTTTGGGTTTCCTCTTTAACAGGGCTCCGGTCTATTTTTAGTCAAAGCCTATAACCGTTCTTTCCAGTATTCGGGTTTTCTGTTGAGATTCATGACAGCTAAGACATAAATGCTGTCTTTATCTACACGATAAATAACAGCAAACGGAAATCGGTTCAACAAACAACGTCTTAAGTTCAGGTTTATTTGAGTCCAAGCTTCTGGAAACTGTTGAATATTTTGTAAAGTGAGTTTAACCTCTTTGACGAACTGATGGGCTAATTGACGATCAATAGAACGGTAATAAATAACAGAGTTTTGAATTCAACAACAGCCTCTGAATGGAATTGAAAAGACATTACGACAATAAGTCATCAATCTCTTTAAAAACCTGATCGGTTGACATTAACTCGGCGGTGCCTGCATTAATTTCATCCAGCCTTCGCTGCGCTACTTGGGTCCATGCCGTTTCAATCTCTGTTTGAGATGGGTTGAGGGTTCTTGAAAGTGCATCCACAATAATAGCACGTTGATCAGCTGGTAACGATTCAGCTTGATTGATTAGCGTTGTTATATTTGAATTTGAATTGTCCATGGAATAATTATGCCTTAAAGTTCAGCGTTGGTACATTGCAAATCTATTTAGGTTAAAGAAACTAACACTTTTCATCAATCTGATAAAGTTATAAAGTTTTGCTACCCTTAATGTAGCTGTGTAAAAACTTTGGGATACTGTTCAGCAATACGCAGTAAGGCAATAGCCGGACCTTGGGGTTCTCTGCGGCCTTGCTCCCAGTCCTGAAGTGTTCTGACACTGACGCCCATTAGACCGGCAAATGCCACTTGGGATAATTTTAATTTAAGCCGAATAACTTTGGGTGGTGATGGATCGGAAAGCGAATACGTTCGTAATACTAATTCGCCTTTTTTATGCGCCTTAATCTCTTTAAGGCCATCAAGAATTTCTGCGCCTATATTTCTATCAGTCATTTTTAATTGCCTCTAGTATTTGTTTAAGTATATGCCCCGGGATTGTATCTATATCAGATTTACTATAAAGCGTTAGCATCCAAAACTCGTTATCTATCTTGTTCCAATAGTAAATGACTCTAACGCCACCACTTTTACCAGACCCTGTTGGTGCCCATCGAACTTTTCGAACTCCGCCGGATGCTTTAATAATGTTGCCAGCATCAGGCCTTTGCATTAAATAATTTTGAAGCCCACGATATTCTTCATCGGTTAGATAGCTGTGTACAAGTTTAGTAAACAATGAAGTTTCGATAAATATCATTTTATGAATATACGGCAATGCCGTATGGTTGTCAAGAAAAGTAGTGAACTATGATATTAAACACTAACTCTGATTACAGTACATGGAATGATATCGAAATGGAGGAAACTCCCATAACTCAAGCCGGCTGAGCTCCGTCGAAGTCTCTCCCCGGAGTAGGGAAACTTTAAGTTATTATCACACTTAAAAGCCAGAATTATAAAAACATCTAGGAATGTATGTTTACATGGGTTGGGTGTGGGTTTGGGGCTGTCGGTTAGTTTAGTCGGGAGGTGATGTTTTGGGTACTATTGTCTTTTGGTTCAAGTTGGTTTAGGAGTTGCTTCTAAAGTTAATGGTATATTTCTTCTCTAATAGTTGGCTTTCATTGCCTAAAATGTTGGTTTTTGGCAAAGGGATCGGGTTGGAGGGGTAATTTAAATAAACATCCAAGAATGTATGTTGCGATGGGTTGTGTTGTGTTTTTTTGCATTGGCTTGTTGAGATGGGGTTTGAGTGGTTTCTTTGGATTGAGATTTGGTTATTGAGGGGTTTTTAGCTGGTTTCAGTTCAGTATTCGAGGTGTAAATGTTTAGATTATTCTTTCTAAAAGCGTGTTGTACTGGGGATTTATTGCCTTGGGTGCGTGTTTTTTTAGTTTAAAATGACTTTTAAGTGACAATTTACGTCAGTTTTAAAATTCTATCTTGAGCCGATTTTTCGAAAACGCTAAAAATGTGAACCAGTCGACATTGAGCTGCAATTTAAACTAAAAAAACCACAAGGCACTTGCGCCGGACAGGAAAAATACATAATCTACACTCCATGGACGATTTTTTTATTAATCACATTTGAGGTAAATAACATGAAAAAGAATCAAGGTTTTACATTAATCGAACTGATGATCGTAATCGCGATTATCGCCATCTTAATGGCTTACGCCATTCCAGCATACCGTGACTATACCGTTCGTGCGAAAGCTGGTGAAGGTATTGCCATCGCGGCTGCTGCTAAACAAGCTGTTTCAGAAACATATATTAGTGAAGGCGAGTGGCCAGACTCTAACCCTGCGGCTGGCTTACCTGCGGCTGGTACTATTACTGGTGAAAATGTTGCGTCAGTAACAGTAACTGATCCAGGTGTAATTACTATACTTTTTAATGGTAATGATTCGGTATTAACTGCATCTAGTAATATTGTTTTAACACCTACTTCAGCTACAGGTGCTGGCAGTATTACTTGGGCATGTACTTCTAATTTAGATAATAGATATCTGCCTACTGATTGTCGTACTGCTTCTCCATAAATTTAGGAAGTAAATAGTATCAGTTGATACTTTGTAAAAGCCCCTGTTAAATCAGGGGCTTTTTTGTATGTATTGGTTTATATTAATTTGTTTAACATATTTATGACGAGAATGGCTTTATACAAAATACCCACTTATCTGCTGTATTACCTTGTTGGTCACATGCTAATTTCATGTGGCTATATATATTTATGGCTGGCATATTTTGAATTACCCAAACTGGTGATTATTCAACATCTTGTTCTTATTGTTACGATTCATTTACCTGTCGCCATTCTGGCATGTTTAGTAAGTTATAATTCTATCTTTCAGAAACTATTTTTTAAGAATCTGATCTGTGGGATATTATCAGTTTATTTGGCATTTTACTGGCTGAGTTTGATCTTATTATATGTTCTTAATTGGGTTTCTAAGGAGTACTGGGGAAGCCTAATTTTGGCTGATTTTATTGTTAATATACCAGAACAATTAAACACACTTTCCGTTTTAATCTCAGTTAATGTTTTTTTCTTTTATGCGGTTTTATCTTTTCTTTTTAGCTTATTTTTTGTTATCGCTTATAAACTATTAAAAACCTGCGTGAAATTTTTAAACAACCAAAATATTTCTGTAAAACTACCTGTCTATTCAGGTGTATTTCTAATATTAAGTCTTTCATATGTTGGTTTTACTTATTCGGCGGAAGATCCGGATATATGGAAGAATGAGCCTCTCATAAATGTTCTGACAAAAAACAGCGGAATCTATAATTCACCCGCAAATAAATTAGAACGACTAAATGATTATAGCATCAGAGCCGATTACCAAAAAAACTTACCGAACCAATTGCCGTCAAGTCATGTTATTGTGATTATGGTTGATAGTTTTCGGGGCGACCGTTTGAGTGTTAATGGCTATGAGCGTGAGACAACACCTTTTTTAAGCCAATTACAAAAAAAAGGACAGTTGGAAAGTGTCGATTATTTTACGGCAACTTGTCCGGAATCGACTTGTGGTATTTATTCCGCGTTCAGTTCACGTCGAGCTAAGTATTTAGGTGAGGATTTATATGACTTATCAGATGTTTTAAAGGATGCAGGGTACAGTAAAAAGTATATCCTCAGTGCACGTCATGATTATAATGGATTAGAAGGTTTTTACAGTAAGGACAGAGGTTTATATATAAATGGCTCAAATTTTGATGCACCTTACCAGTTATATGAAGATGAGGGTGTGATACATCATTTAAAACAGTTAGCTGAAGATTCTGAAACCCCCATGTTTCTCTATTTACATTTGATGTCTGCACATCAGCTGGGAAAAAATCTATCTAAATTCAATCAATATGAACCCTATAAAGAGGTATTTTTAGGTAATAAAGCAAGTAGTGAGGAGGATGCTGTTGCTATTAATAATACCTATGACAATGGTATTTTACAGACAGATGATTATATTCGACGTGTTTTCTCTACATTAGAAGAGAAAGGTTATTTAGATAACAGTGTGGTCATTATTACCGGTGATCATGGTGAGGGAATGGGCGAGCGAGGGCATTTCTCTCATACACATTACTTATATCATGAAGACCTCAATATTCCCTTTTTAATGTATTCTGATCAAAACTGTGAATTTGAAAATACACGTTATGGAACACAAATTGATATTGCACCCACCATATTAGATTGCTTAAATCTGCCGATTCCTGAAACTTGGCAAGGTCGTTCGGTATTAAGGCCTTATCAGCCCAATCGAATTACTTTTCATCAAAATATTCGAAATTCAAAAGAAGTCATGGTTGTTAAAGAAAATAAAGAGCATTTTTATAAATTAATGGGGACATTAACTTCCGGTGAAATTAATAATTATCGTTTATATGATTGGTATGCTGATAAGAAGGAGCAAAATAGCTTACTTGAGGTTATTGATGATAAAATATTGAAAGAAATGAAAAATTTGCTTAAAGATGAGTTTGAGTAAGTCTAATCCCTGAAAAAATTATAATAGTCAGAGCGGTTCTGAACTTCTAATATTATATGACAAAATCATCCTTAATTATAAAAGCAATACTGGCAATGCTACTTATTGTCTGTTTAATAACTACCTACGTCCCTCAAATAATTTACTTTAATCAAAGAGAATATTTTGCAGCTTATTTTATTGAATTAATTCAACCCTCTGTGTTTTTTGGTTTTCTTTCTGTTTTACTTTTTACATTTTTGCTTGTTTTATTACCAAAAAAATTACTTAAATTTATCATATCTATTTTGTTATTACTTTCTTTGTTGATATGGGTTTACGTTGAATGTTTTTCAGTTAGCTATGGTCCTTTAGATGGGTCAGTTATAGATTTTAACCATTTCAAGCAGCGTGGCTACATTGAAGTTATTATCTTTGGTTTTGCTTTATTAATGGCTTTATTTTTTCATCGGTTTTTTATAAAGCACTTGCCATTTGTGGTTCTTCTGGTTTTGATTGGACAGTTAGTTTTCACATTTATTAATGTGTACCAAGAACCATTGGGAATGAATAAAATATTAATTCGTGATCAAGAAGAAGATATGGATATAGAGTTTTATAAGTATTCTTCTGATAAAAATATAATATTAATTGTATTGGACGCATTTGGATCTGAATATTTTCAACAAGCACTCATTGAAAACCCTTCAATTGCCGACAACCTTGAAGGATTTGTCGGTTATACCGATACAATTAGTAATTACTCTTATACTAAAGGCAGTGTTCCCTCATTTTTAACTGGGAAGATGATTCCTGAAAAGGATACATATAATAACTTCCTATCTAATTATGTGTCTAACTTTGGACTGCCAAGGATGTTTAGTGAGAAAGGATATTTGGTAAGTGTTATCTCATCCTATACTTGGTTCAAACACTTATATAAAGAAAGATATATTTCTCAGCCTCAATTTAATCAAAATATTTTGAATCGATATTATTCAGCTCAACTTTTAGATTATTCCTTATTTCGTGTTTTGCCTCACTTTATAAAGCCTAAAATATTTAACGAAGGTGATTGGTTTGTTTCCGATAAAGTTTCAAATAATTACAATATTCCTCATACGTATCCTGAAACTGGTAAGTATTTTTTGGAACTAATGACTGATAATATGATGATAGATGACCGAACACCTAGGTTTAAAATGATTCACGTTACTACTCCTCATCCAGAATATAGATTTGATAGAGATTGTGAAAAAATAAAGCTTCCTGTTGGGGAACAAGCCATGCTTGAACAGTCAATGTGTGTTTTAAAGAGCCTAGATGTGCTTTTGAACAGATATAAAGAGAAAGGAATTTACAATAAATCTTTGATTGTGGTTACTTCAGACCATGGTGCCCGAGTTATGACAGATAAGTCCCTAACTGGTTTTCCATCGTACTTTGAAATGAGTTCTTCAGGAGCTCTTTTCATGATTAAGGGCATTGGTCAAAAAGATGATTTTTCGCAAGTGAGCCAGCCCTTTTCTCTAATTAAGCTTTATGATGCTATGCTCAATGAAGAATTACATTTTAGTAAATATGATTTTTTACAAGACAATATGAGACTCTTTTATGCTTATAGATATCATCATGAAGGTCATAAGGACTATTTGCCGGACGCACCTTTATTTGAAGTAGGACCAAATTTTTCAAATCCTGAAAACTGGAAATTAAAAAGATTTGTAACACATGAATGTAAGCCTCAAAACTTTCCTTTGAAGATGACCTTTAATACCAATGGTCGGGAAGGTTATTGTTCAATTTATGGTTTCACAGAACCACATTCAACAAAGACTGGTTCATCGATAGAAAGTATTGATAGTCGGATCATACTGGAACTCAATAAAGAGAGTATAAATAGGGCTAATACTTATAATGTTACATTCAACTTTTCAACTAAAGTAGCTCAAGAACATTTACCTATTACCTTCAAAGTACTCATCAATAATGTGGGAGTTGGTGAACATTTAATCACCAAAGAGGGTGATCAAAGCGTTACTTTTAGTTTTAAAGGCAATTTAATTCAGTCATCAAAACAAACTGTAATTCAATTATTAATTCCCGAACTGATGCCTCCCAATGAAATGTCAATCAATAATGACACTCGTAAGTTAGGGCTAACTATGAATTCAGTGGAAATTAATTAATTATAAATTGGTGAAGCTAAATATAAACAAGGATATGCTTAGCATGTCCCTAATTGCTTTTAGTGGTTTTGTATTTAGTAATAATTTTTGTCACTATTGTTTTAAAGCAAGTAATAAAATACAGTATATTTGAATAAACCCTTTCAAAAAGGCTGATAAATAGCAAAATAATTTACTTTACGTAGTTTGTTAACAATAATAATACTAATTGAAGTAATGAAGGTTGTTTCAAATGTTACGCTTTAACACAAAAAATCATGGTTTTACATTAATAGAGCTTATGATGGTAATCGCCATCATTGCTATTTTAATGGCTTATGCAATCCCAGCTTATAGGGACTATACAGTTAGAACAAAAGCCGGTGAAGCACTTAGTGTAGCGAGTGGATTAAAATCGAACATTTCAGAAGTTTGGGTCAATGACGGTGATGTTTCAATGCTAAATAGTGGAACTAATGGGATTCCAAGCGCTACTTCAATTACGGGTAATAATATCAGTCAAGTGGAGGTAACCGCTGGTGTTATTGAAGTATCATTTTTCAATGATCCTGATTTATCAGGTGAAACTTTGACTTTAACACCAATTCTGCCCGGTACAGGGGGCAATACCGGAACGAGCCTTTTTTGGCAATGTCGTTCAACACTAAATAATCGTTATCTTCCAAGTGAATGTAGGACGCCATAATGGCTTAAGGTTTTATTGATGAATAATTTTTGATTGTTAATCATTTGATTTATATGGTTTGTAAATAAGATATGTTATTGAATATCAGTTAAACTACAATCTTTGATTTTTTAATAAACCTGATTTACATAATAAATGACACTTTCAAGAAATTTCACTTATTTTTTCAGGTTCATTCTTGATGAGCTGGTGCCACCTTTATTGCGTGATAGTAAAATATTCATGCGGCCGTCCTTTTATGTGTTAATTAGAAATAAAACTAAATTCTTTATGAACTTTAAAAAATTAGATCATGAGTCTGATGAGGAGCAAATTGCTGAAATTTATAAAGTTACAAGTATCGTTTAACCAAAGTATAATTGAGTCTTGAATGCATGGTACATGACGAGAGGCAACAGTCCTAGCATAGCATTAATGATTGATGAAGATAATAAAACAATTTTTTCTAGCGTACCTGTTAATTACTGATTAGTTTTGATTTTGCAGGTATAAAAAACATTACTTTTGATAATCAGCGATTTACTGTTTGTTAAAAATATGGACATAGACAAATATTTATTTGGGGTAAAATCATTTTTAAATTTTTTATGCCTCATCAATGTGATTATTGAATTTTATAGTAAAAGTATAGATAATAACTCAATATAATTATGAATGAACTGACTGCTAAACTTAATCCTAAACAAGGTATATTAAAAAGCCAACATTCAGATTTGCTTTTTTTAATTGGCTTGCCGCTATTTGCAATTTGTTGTTCACTGTTTGTATTTTTAAACCCATCTTATAAAGAACTGGTTATCACACTGAACCTATGGTTATTTGGATATCACCATGTGTTATCAACATATTCAAGGATTGGATTTGATTTGGCGAGCATCAAGGCCAATAAGTTCTTTATTTTTATTTTGCCAATTCTGGTCTTTATCGGTGTCTTTTATGCCTTTAAGTTAGGTGGATTTTCTTTGATGTCTAGTATCTATTTGTATTGGCAGTGGTATCATTACACAAGACAAAGTGAGGGTGTATCAAAAGCATATGGCATGAAATCTAAAGAAAATGGAATATTAAATCACTCTGTCCATCGGTTTTTCTTTTATTCAGTTCCAGTGTTGTCATTGGTTTTGATGGTAACACGCCCGAACCAAATGTTTTTTGGTTCAACTTTTTATAATTTTTATCTACCTGACACTTGGCGGATGATTTTTGGTGTATTGTTGTTGTTAATTACCTTGGTTGGTATTGGTCGAGTTTTGCGGGATGTTAAATTTCAAAGACTGACAGCCTTTTATGCCTATTACTATATTGGCCACTGTCTCATTTATTTAGTTGCTTATGTGCTTGTAACGGATATAACTTCAGGTTGGTTGGCAATAAATATCTGGCACAACATTCAATATATAACAATAGTACACCTTTTTAATTCTAATAAATTTATGTCAGGAGTAGATAAGAAACATTTGGTTATATCTTATTTGAGTCAACCCAATAGGTTGCCGTTATATC
This sequence comes from uncultured Marinicella sp., assembly GCA_947502925.1. GTDB lineage: Bacteria > Pseudomonadota > Gammaproteobacteria > Xanthomonadales > Marinicellaceae > Marinicella. The sequence goes on from CANNBS010000004.1 coordinate 116,408, forward strand.
TGTTGGTGTTTGTTACCCTGGCATTTGTTTTCTATGGGCTGATGGATCTTTTGATAGATAGTTTAGCTGTTTCTACCGGCTTGCCTTTGCTACTGATAGTTTATTCGGCAATAAATTTTCATCACTATATAGTCGATTCACAGATTTGGAAATTAAGGAAAAAATCTGTTAACCAACATATAGTTAAATGAAAAATCTAAAACACTGCATATGGCAATCCAAAATCATGTGAGTGATAGTCATGATGGCTCTGTTGGTAAGAATAAAAGGTATTGGGCTAAAGTAAGACAAATAACACCAATAATCTGCTGGTTAATTTTTTTGATCGGTTTTTATCTCCCTTTTCTGGTTTACAACAGTAATCGATCCTATTTTCCTGAATACTACAGCGAATTGATTTTCCCTGTGACTTTAGCTGCGTTTTCAATAGTTGTTGTTTTGACTCTACTGGTGTCAGCAGTACCTACTAATTTATTCAGGTACATTACATCAATTTTGCTTGTGTTAGGCTTTGTCTTTTGGGGTATGGGTGACTATTTTTCTGTCAGCTATGGTCAATTGAACGGTCTGGGTTTGGTGTTTTCTCAACATGCTAACAGAGGCAGGCTAGAATTATGGGTCATATTGCCACTCTTATTAGCAGCAATACTGTTTCGAAAGCAAATATTAGACAATTTGTCGTTTATAGTTTTATTGATCCTTTTGGCTCAGATAGCAATTGTCATTAAAGGTGTTATAACTGAACCAATTGACAAGCAAGTACAAAAAGAATCAGTAGATGATGAAGTTTTTGGGGTTTCTCAAAATAAAAATATTTTCATCATTGTATTGGACACCTTTGGAAGTGAATATTTTCAGCAAATCTTAAAAGAACAGGCTGGTTTGAAACATGAGTTGAAAGGCTTTATCAGTTATAAGGATGCCATCAGCAACTATCCAGTTACCAAAGCCAGTATACCTTCATTCCTAATGGGAGAGCTTATTCCCGAAGATGTCCAATATCAAAAATACTTGTCAGACTATGTAAGTGAAAAGGGGCTGCCAAAGCAATTTGAACAAATGGGCTACATAGTGAGTGTTTTGTCAACTTCATACTTGTGGTTTCACCACCTTTATAAAAAAAGATTTTACTATCAGCTACCAAAAGTAGAAGGGTATATAAAAAGTAACTATTGGCAGTTGTTAGATTATGCAATTTTTCGAATGACCCCGCATATACTGAAGCCAAATGTTTATAACCGAGGAGCGTGGTTGGTATCAAATTATGTTGAATCGGGTAGCCCATATCGAAATGAGAAGCCTTGGATTTCCGCTTTGGTGATGGATGAATATAAGGAAAAAATGGAGGTGAGAGGAGAAGAGCCCAGATTTAAGTTTTTGCACTTTACCTTGCCTCACCCTAAATTGATTTTTGATGCAAACTGTCAACTTCTAACTCGTTTTAACTATGATGATGAAAATATGCTCAATCAATCCAAGTGCACCCTTAAAAAGTTGTTAGCTATTTTTGAAAAAATGAAGCATCTTAATGTATTTGACTCGTCATTGATTGTGGTCATGTCAGATCACGGAGCCAGGATGTTTGAATCTATGCAAGAAGATGGTTTGCCATCAGATTATGAATTGAAGTCAGCAGGTATATTGTTGATGATCAAAGGAGTCGATGCTTTACATCCTTTTGAGCAAGTTGAAACCCCGGTATCCTTGATTCAAGTGAATAAGTTCATTCAGGATTTGAGTAGACATGCTGGAAAAATAGATTGGCTAGAAGAAGGAATCAGGTACTTTTCTTCATATCGCAATGAAATGCTGATAAGAAATACCGAGCTAGCAAATGGAATTATTTATAAAGTGGGGGAAAATTTCAGTAACCCCCAAAGCTGGGAAATGGAAAGGGTGACATTGAGAGGGTGTGAACCTACAAAAATTCCAGTCCGGCTAAACCTTGAATCGAAAAATAAAGGGTCAATTTGTTATAGGTACGGTTTAAGCACTTATCTTAAAGCAAAAGGTGGATTAAGAATCGTTGGCGATGAAGCCATTGTCGCATGGAATAGCCAAGTGAATAAATCCAATAGCGAAGATTACTGGCAGTTATTATTGAAACTTGAATCCAATCAGTCAACAGATGCATTGGTTATGGTAAATGGTGATCAGACGACAGCAAAATCTTTTAGGCTAAATAAAGGTAACAATGAAATTGATTTTAACTTGAAAGCTGAACACCTAAATGGTAATACCGCGCTACACTTAGAGCTAATGGACAAAAATACTAATTATGATTTGTCTCAACCTAAATCTATAACCAAGGTTTTTCTGCAAGGTATTGAAATAAAAACTAATTAAATAAACTAAGGTTTGAGTGAATTATTCAAACTTACAGCACATGTTATTAGCCTGTCATTGTTTTATAATTAATTAACTTCACAACAAATAGACAAGGACAGTCTGAGGTATACCCGTTTCCACGGACAGTTAATTAAATGACACGTTTTTCAAAATCAATAGGCGTTTTATAGCCTAATGATTGAAGAATACGTTGCCGGTTATAAAATATTTCTATGTAATCAAAAATGGCCGTTTTAGCTTCATCTCAGAATAAATTTAAAGATGGACATCCAATCAGGTCAAATCCTCAACTAGAATACAGAAAAAAGCTTTGGTTTTATCCAGCCCGAAGCCGGTGGCAATCATATTTTTGCGCATATAACTGATTACAGCCAAAAGCATAAGCCACCCATTGAGGGCCCAACGAATCAACAAGGACAGGCACTATATTAGAAACCTAATGGGCTGGATTTAATTAAAAATTTGGCTATAAGATTGGAAATTCTGAATGAATTTAAAAGTAATTTGCCAGAAAAGCAGATGATTTAAAGATTTAGCAGATTTTTATGGTTTTTCCTGATTCGGGCCGAGCGGAATGGCTTCACTGATGTGAAGTTTGAAGAATAGATTGCTGAATTTATGCTATTCGAGAGCTGGTTTTAATCGTATTCCCACAGACCATGGTGGTCTCCCAGTTTAATACATTAGCTTTTAAATTTGCTGAAATATAGCGTTGGTGCGCGTATAATAAATATGCGACCACATTTGGTTTAGCGATTTTTTAACCATTTATTTAAAGCATTATGCAAGACACATTAATCAAAAAGTTATCTCGACTTGATATAGATGACAGAATTACCTTAGTAGAGGCCTTATGGGATTCGATTGCTTCTGATTCTAATTTATTAGATCTTCCCGAACATCATGAAAATGTTTTAAATGAACGGCTTCAATCCCTTGAACAAGATACTCAGAATGGCAAGCCGTGGGATGAAATCCGAAAAAATTACATATAGAGACCTCTGCATAAGTCGTGAATTAAGTAAAAATGTCTGAAATCCTGAATTTCTGCGTCAGAAAACTGAGCAATAGCCTTGCTATTACTTGCGTTTCCTTCCTTGAACTTCAGAATTTCAGTCATTTTTTCAATAACCCAGACTTAAGCAGAGGTCTCATATAAAAAATTCATATAAATTGTGGCTAAATCACTTGTTCTTACCCCGCAGGCCGAAAAGGACTTTGTGGAGGCGTATGATTGGTATGAAAATCAAAACCTTGGACTGGGGAAAGAGTTCGCACGATGCGTGGACAAGAAAATTGCTTCTATTCTTGCCGCTCCCTGTCATTACCAAGTTATTTACAAGGATATAGTCAGAAGGGCGTTAGTCAATCGATTTCCATTTTCTATTTACTTTGTTAATCAAAATGATTGCATTTCAATCTTTGCAATTTTACACCAACACAGAAACCCGGAATTCTGGAAGTCACGGATTTAGTCTGATTTTAATCGCAACAAAGCAAAGGTTTTTCGGTATAATCAATGTGGTAATTAGCATCGTGATTGGCATTCGTCACGTGACGGACTACAATGGATTTCATGATTAAGACCTTTGCTGTTAAGCACACTAAGGCTATGTACGAATCTGGGACGTCGAAAAAATTTCTACCTAATATTCACGCACGGGCTTCAAGGAAGTTAGATTATATAAATCTGGCGACTTGTCTTGATGATCATAAGGTTCCGCCTGGGAATAGATTGCCTAAACTAACTCCTGATCGTAAAGGGCAGCATGCCATAGCAATTAATGATCAATGGCGAATTTGCTTTCGGTTTGAAGACGGTGATGCTTATGAAGTTGAGGTCTGCGATTACCATTAATTTGAGGTGAAATATATGACCATTAAAAATACTGGAATTAAACGAAAACCCACGCATCCCGGTGAGATGTTGCGTGAGGATTTTATGCCTGATTATGAGTTGAGTGTTTCTTCATTAGCAGAAGCTTTGGGTGTTTCAAGACAATCGATTAATGAACTGCTACGTGAACGAAGAGCACTTAGTCCTGAAATGGCTGTTCGTTTGGGCAGATTGTTTGGAAATTCAGCTGAGTTTTGGCTAAATGCACAGCGAGGCGTGGATTTGTGGAAGGCAAGTCAGGCGCTTAAGTCTGAAGTTGCACGGATTCAGCCTATTAGAGTTGCTTAATAATAAATAATTAGTAGATTTACTTGGGTAGAGCCCTGTTTACCTTTATGAATTGAGAAGAATGTCTGTTAATCATTGATTAAGTTTCTTCAAACAAATCTTCAATATCACGGTGACGATGTAAAATCCTCACTATTTCAGGCGTGTTTTGGAACAGACGGTAGAAAATTAAAAAGTTTTGAAATTTACCAGCCGGGAAAAACTGAAATGTCTCCGATTTAATAAAAGAAACTTTAGCACCCAAGTCTGGCATTTGAGCCAGATTTTGACAAATTCGTTCGACTTCATCTATAAATTTGTTGGCAGCTTTGACGCTGTCTTGTGCAATGTATTAGGTGAGTGAATCAATACACTACACCAGTTCAGCCAGTCGCGTAAGTCGGTATTGATTAGGCATTATTTTAAATTTGAACGGAGTTGTTTAAAAAAGTCTTCGGGCTCAGTATCTGAGATTCCTGAATTAATGCCTTGTTGCAGTAAGACTTCCAATTTTTTACGCTCGATATCTTTTTCAGCTTCACGTCTCAATAAATACTGAATATACCGACCCACTGAACCATGGTTTTGTTCAACGGCCATCTGCTTGGCTTTTATTTTTAAGTCTTCCGGTAGCGAAATATTTAATGATTTTGTGCTCATGATCTGATTCTTAAGTTTGGTTTAAATAGTATACAATTATAAATTTAGATGCGAAATGTATGCGCATTGAAAGTGAGGTTTTGGTATGTTGACCAGGGTAAATCAGTATCAGCAAAAACAGGCCATAAATTTAACACCCAACCTCCGGCACATGCATTTTTATCGGGTCTCTTGTTATAATCATTGTTTACTTTTCTAAGATGAACAACCATGAATAACCAAACTCCTGATTCTGATAAGGCAGTGCATGATGAAGTGCCGGCGGATTATAAGGCTGAGCCCGGTGATGGCGGCAATCGTTATAAGAAAAAACGTGCGCTGACTTTGCGTAAGTCCTGGCGCTGGTGGGGTGTGGGCCTGGCGTTGTTTTTGGCTTTGCAGGTTTTGTTGGTGATGTTTTTTGATCGGGAGCCGGATTTGTTTGATGTCCAGGTGAATGCGGAGCAATACGCGAAAGAACATCAGTGGCGAGATGTGACCGGTGTGACATCGGGGGCGGCTTTTTTGGAAATCACGGATGTTCTTTTAAATAAACCGGGCGGTTATATGGCCAATGATGTCTTACCGCCTTTTGTGTTGATGGATAATATGCCGAGCTGGGAATTTGGGGTGGTCATCCAGGTGCGGGATTTTGTGCGGGTGATGCGCAATGACATCAGCCGTTCGCAGAGTCAGTCGGAAGAGGATGCGGATCTGGCGGATTCAGATCCGAAGTTTCACAATGACCATGATAAATGGATTTGGCCGGCCACCGAGGGGCGGTATAAATCAGGTCGTGAGTTTTTTACCAAATACATGAATCGACTGGCGGGTTCAGCGCAACCGCCGGCGGAGTTTTATGCCCGGACCGATAATCTGGTGGTGTGGCTGAATCTGGTGGAAAAGCGCCTGGGGAGTTTGTCCAAGCGATTAAGCGCCAGTGTCGGGGAAGACCGGATTAATACCAACAGTGGCGGTGATGCCACCGCGGAATCGGCGACCTATCAGCCGAGTGAGCTGCAGGTGAAAACACCGTGGCTGCAGATTGATGATAATTTCTATGAAGCCCGTGGTTCGACCTGGGCGCTGATTCATTTATTAAAAGCCATTGAAGTGGATTTTAAGGGTGTCCTGGAAAAGAAAAACGCTCTGGTATCTTTGCGGCAAATTATCCGTGAACTGGAAGCCACGCAGGACAGCATCTGGACACCGATGATTCTAAACGGCTCGGGCTTCGGGTTTTTCGCGAATCATTCTTTGGTGATGGCGTCGTATATTTCCAGAGCGAATGCCGGCGTGATTGATTTACGGCAGTTGTTGGAGGATGGGTGATTATTTAAAACATTTTTAAGGTCATAAAAAAACCCTTGGGTGTGAATCCAAGGGTTTTTTGTTGCGTCAATGTTTTATGCTTTAACCCAGCATATCCAGCATCAGTTGGTTCATTTTCTGGACGTATTCGGCGGGGTTTTTGAGTTGGCCGCCTTCGGCGAGGAGGGCTTGTTCGTACAATAGTTCGGACCATTGCTTGAATTGCTCGTCGTTGTCCATGTTTTCGATGTGTTTCACCAACGGATGGTTCAGGTTCACTTCCAGCGCCGGTTTCTGGCCGGGCATGGCCTGGCCGGCTTGTTCCATCAGTTTTTGCATGTGGATGGCCATGGCGTTTTCGTCCATCACCAGACAACTGGCAGAATTCACCAGTCGCGTTGAGGCGGTGACTTCGCTGACCTGGTCTTTGAGTTGTTCTGTGAGTTTTTTCAGGAAGTCTTTGTCTTCTTCGCTGGTTTTATCTTCTTTGTCTTTGTCATCGCCATCGAAATCAAGTTTACCTTTGGCCACCGACTGGAATGGTTTGCCGTCATATTCCTGGACATGGCCCATCATCCATTCATCGATGCGGCTGTGCATCAGCAGAACTTCGATGCCTTTTTCTTTGAACAGCTCTAAATGCGGTGAGTTCTTCGCAGCGGCGAAGGATTCTGCGGTAATAAAGTAGATTTTGTCCTGCTTGTCCTGCATGCGGCTGATGTAATCATCCAGCGATACATTCTCGGTGGCGTCGTCATTGTGCGTTGAGGCAAAGCGCAATAGTTTCAGCACCGCTTCGCGGTTGGAGAAATCTTCCACCACGCCTTCTTTTAAGGTGTCACCGAATTCTTTCCAGAATTCACCATAGACTTCGCTGTCGTTGGTTTTCTTTTTCAGCATCCCTAAGACCCGTTTAACCAGTCCGGCACGGATTTTCTTTAGCAAGGGATTGTCTTGCAGGGTTTCGCGTGACACATTTAAGGGCAGGTCATTGGAATCAACGATGCCTTTTACGAAGCGCAGATAATTCGGCAACAGTTCTTTCGAGGCGTCGGTGATAAACACCCGTTTAATGTAGAGTTTTAAACCTTCTCGATCGTCGGGGTTCTGGAACATACCGAAGGGTGATTTTTTCGGAACGTACAGCAGGTTGGTGTAACTCTGGGTACCTTCGATGTGGTTATGTGTCCAAAACGCAGCGTCGTTAAAATCATTGCTGATTTGTTTGTAAAACGACTGGTAATCTTCATCTTTCAGATCGCTGGGGTTTTTCTTCCACATCGCGGTGGCGTCATTAACCACTTCGTATTCGGGTTCTTTGGTTGGTTTGTCGTTGCCGTCTTCGTCTTTCTCAGGGTGAATGACTTCCAGCATTTTAATCGGGAAAGCAACGTGCTCTGAGTATTTTTTAATCAAAGACCGCAGACGATGGTCATCGGCAAATTCCACTTCGTCGTCTTGTAAATGTAAAATGACTTCGGTGCCATTATTGTCTTTGGTGATTTGTTCTATGGTGTAGTCGTTTTTACCGTCTGAGCGCCAGGACAGGGCCTGGTCAGATTTAGCACCGGCTTTTAATGTTCTGATTTCGACTTCTTTGGCGACGATAAACGAGGCGTAAAAACCGACCCCGAACTGGCCGATTAAGTTGGCATCGGCTTTGTCTTTTTTGGCGATGGATTCGAGGTATTTTTTGGTGCCGGAGTTGGCGATGGTGCCGATGTTTTCAATCAACTCATCGTGGCTCATGCCGATGCCGTTATCAGAAACGGTGATGGTTTTGGCGTCTTTGTCGAAGTTCACCTTTATGTGCAAATCTTCGGCGTTGAGGTCTTTGTTCTTAATCGCTTCAAAGCGCAATTTATCGCAGGCATCAGATGCATTTGATATTAATTCGCGCAAGAAAATGTCTTTGTTCGAATATAGAGAATGAATCACCAGGTCAAGCACCTGATTCACTTCTGCCTGAAATGTGTGTTTTTTGGCTGTTTGGCTCATGGTTAATCGTAAAATTTTAAGATGCCAGTAAATTAGGGATGATTGGGTGGTTTTCAAGGCGCAAGCCGGGACAGTCATGTAAAATGTGGGTTTTGTTCATGTTGAACCGATATTATGACGATTAACTGGTTTCCCGGCCACATGCACAAAGCCCAAAAAGAAATTCGGGCTTTGTTGCCGGAGGTGGATTTGGTGATTGAGGTGCTGGATGCGCGGTTACCGTACAGTTCACAAAATCCTTTGTTGGCCAAAATCCGCGGGCATAAGCCGACCATTCAGTTATTAAATAAAGCGGATTTGGCTGATGCCGATGTTACCGGGCAATGGCTGCAGGCTTTTGAACAAGTGGATCAGGCTAAAGCCTATGCCGTCAGTCTGTCTGAACCGGCAGTGATGAAACAGATTCCTGACTGGTGTCGCGCCATGTTTCCGGAGCGTGAAGTCAATAAAAAGCCCATTCAGGTACTGATTATGGGTGTCCCCAATGCCGGTAAATCAACGGTGATTAATGTGATTGCCGAACGCGGCATAGCCACCACCGGTGATGAAGCGGCGGTGACCAAACGACAGCAGCGGATTAAATTACCAAAAAATGTGATTTTGCATGACACCCCAGGTGTTTTATGGCCGCGATTTGATAATCAATACAGCGCCCATCGTTTGGCAATCGCCGGCAGCATTAAATCTTCAGTGGTCGATATGGGGGATTTGGCGCATTTTCTCACCACCTTTTTAGTCGCTCATTATCCTGATGCCATCTATGAGCGGTTTGAAATCCGAATTGATGATTCATTCGATCATCACGATGAGATGGCGGTCTATGAACTGATGGAAGACATGGCCAAAGCCCGGCATTTTGTCAAAGCAGGCAATCAGGCGGATATGGAGCGCTTTTACCGCCAGTTAATTACTGAATTCAGACAAGGCCAGTTAGGCCGAATCACACTGGAAACGCCGGCCATGCAAAAAAAGGAAGTGGCGGAAGTTGAGCAGATACTGGCGGAAAAGGCCGCTAAAAAAGCCGCGCGAAAAGAGCGGTTTAAAAAGAAACGAACGTGATTGATTACCGACCGCCTGAAACGGCCATTGAAGTGGTTTATGGTGACGCCGATATTCTGGTGGTGAATAAGCCGTCGGGCTTATTGTCGGTTCCGGGGCGGATTTATAAGGATTGTCTGATTAGTCGTCTGCAAGAGGACTTTCCCGGTGTCCGCTGTGTCCATCGATTAGATATGGAAACCTCCGGTTTAATGGTGCTGGCGCTTAATAAGCCGTCTCAGGTGAATTTAAATAAGCAATTTGAGCAGCGCCGGGTGGATAAACGCTATGTGGCACGGGTTATCGGTCACCCCGAACACGATTCAGGTGAAATCAATGTGCCATTAATTTGCGACTGGCCCAATCGCCCGAAGCAAAAAGTAGATTTTGACGGCGGTAAGACAGCCCTAACGCACTGGGCGGTTTCTGAAAGAGAAGCGGCGACCACGTTGTTGGACTTAACGCCGGTTACGGGTCGTTCGCATCAGTTGCGGGTGCATTTGTGGTATATGGGTTTACCGATTGTGGCTGATTCGCTTTATCAGCCAGCGACGATGGACCGGGAGCAAATGAAGCAGATTGAAACATTACAACGCAAAAAGAACCGCCACCGTTTGCATCTGCACAGTACACTTTTACAGTTGATGCATCCGGCCAACGGTGCAATCATGACTTTTGAATCAGCTGTGCCTTTTTAGAAGCCATGAAAGCGTTCTGTAAAATAAGGTAAAATCAGGGTTTTAAAAATGGATACTGGTGTGACTCAGGACATTGAATACTTTAATCAGGCGTGTGGTTTTTTGGCTCAATGGGTGTTGACACCTGAGCAAGCGCTGCAGAATCAATCGCCGCGCCTGGTGTTTTCTCATGTGCCCAAAACCGGCGGCACCACGCTGGAAACGATACTGGCGAAAAATTACCGTTTATCAGATGTTCTGCACCTGAATGCGCCAGAATTTAAACGTTATCCCGAGATACTGCAATTAAAGAAAAACCCGCCGAGGTTTATCTGCGGTCACCATCCCTTGCATTCTCAGCTTTATCGTCATTTGCCGGTAGCGCCTGTGTTCCATCTGACGCTGTTGCGTGAGCCGGTGTCGCGGGTACTGTCCTACTATAACTACCTGCGGAACAAAACCGATCATCCCTTGCATCCACAGACCTGTGATTTGGGGTTGGCGGATTTTGTGGAAAGTGGCGTCAGTCCTGAATTAAACAATGGCCAGGCACGCCGATTCAGCGGTTATCTGCACCAGAGCCCACCGGATGATGAGACTTTGTTTGAAACTGCACGGGATGTTTTGCGGGATTGTTTTTCGCTGGTGGGTACCACGTCGCGTTTTGATGAGACTTTGTTGCTATTGCATCATTTTCTGGGTTTTTCAGATATTTTCTACCAACGCCGTAATCAATCGCCGCCACAAAAAAGCATGGATAACATCAGTGACAGTGATCGTGAGGTTATTGAGGCCTATAATCAGGCCGATGGCCGGTTATATCGGGTTGTTGAGTCACAGCTTAATGGATTAATTGGGCAATATATAAATGCGCAACAGGTGGCGGATTTTTGTGAATCCAATTCACAAAATCACCTTTGGAAGCCAAATAGGTGACCGTTTTTAGTGTATCAGGCGTTAAAACCTCTCAATACATTGATTAAGCAAACCAATGGTGTGCAATACTTCACAAGTCTGTACTTTTCGATACAATAGGTCGGATAATGGTCAGCTAAAATTAAGTGGCTGGTAACGACACAAGAGGGTCATGAATGGATAAAAAAACAAATATACTGGTTGATGGCTTTAATCTGGCCTTAAAAAAAGGTTCCGGCATTAAAACCTATGGTACGACGACGCTGGATGCCTATCAGGCACTGGGGTATGAAGTGGGCGTGCTCACGGACAATCAATATGTCACCGGTGAAAATCCTTTACTGGATGAAGTTAATTTATTTGATCAGGATGAGGTGCGCTTACATCCCTGGCTGAATTATAAATGGCTGCGTAATCTGCGGGCCGCCAGTTATGCCTTGCGTTCGCGTAAATCCCATCGTGTGGTGCCGCATTATGTGGAACCTGACCCGGATAATTATTTATCGAAGGTTGGTGGTGATAAATATTCATACATTGAGAATATTCCTGACGTGTTTCATTTGGCCAACCGGATGTTTGCGCTCACCAAACGGCTGACCAAAATCAAGCCCACTGAAAGGCCGGATATTTTTCATCTGACCACCCCCTGGCCGGTGAAAATTCCCGGGGTTAAAACGGTCATCACCATTCACGACTTAATACCGCTGAAAATACCGTTTACCACCCTGGATTTTAAAAAATACTTTTATTATTTGTTTAAACAGGCGGCGGAATCAGCGGATTTGATATTGTCGGTGTCTGAGCACACCAAAAATGACATCGTTAACATTTATGGTATTCCCGAGGATAAAATTAAAGTCACCTATCAGTCTTATCGGGCCTCAAAAACGGTCAATAGTGAGGATGCGGAAACTTATTTAAAAGCCCAAAAATTAACACCCCAAAAGTACATTTTGTTTGTCGGTAATATTGAACCGAAAAAGAACATCAAACAGCTGATTCAAGCCATGGCTTATGTGAAAAAAGGCTATAAATTGGCTGTTGTGGGACGCAAGGCGTGGATGCATGAGGGTCAGTTAAAAGGGCTTAAGAGTTTCCTGAAAAAGGACGACTATGTGTTTCTTGATTATGTGCCGGAATACGAATTAAGCATGCTGTATCAAAATGCCACCTGTCTGGTGATGCCATCCTTGTATGAGGGCTTTGGTTTGCCGGTGTTGGAGGCCATGCAACATGATTGCCCGGTGATTTGTTCTAATCGCTCCTCTTTACCGGAAGTGGCCGGTGATGCGGCGATTTATATTGACCCGTATCAGTTTAGTGAAATTCGTGACGCCATAAACACGCTGATTGAAAATCCGAACAAACGCAAAGACATGATTGAAAAAGGCCGTGAGCGGGTGGTCTTTTTCAGTCCGGAAAATTATGCCAAACGCATAGCTAAAGCCTATGAAGGCCTGGTTTAAGCGACTGTTTAATAAGCCGGATAAACCGGCTTTTTATTTTGCTCATATCCCAAAAACAGCCGGAACCAGTCTGATTGTGCTGTTGGATCGGTATTTTCATGCCGATGACATTATGCCAGAGCAGTTATGGCGCCAGGTGAAAGATTTATCGACCCGTAAAGCACAAGATTATCGATTTATCCGGGGGCATTTTGGTGGCGGCGGTGCGACCGTATTGTCTGAATGTCCGTTAAAAAATCTGACCATGCTACGTGATCCGGTTGAGTTATCTTATTCAACGTATGAATTTATTAAACGTGAAAAAAACACGGTGGTGCATGATTTGGTGGTTAATGAGTCATTAAGTTTTGAGGACTTTTTAATTCATCCCGACACCCGAAATCTGGTCAGCAATCGCATGGTGCGATACCTGTCTTTTGATTTTAACGACGACCCCAGTGCCCAGGAAGTGTTTTTATCACCACAAACCATTCAAGATTTACAGCCTTTATTATCCGGTAACAGCTCAACTTTAAATGATGAACAACGTTATCATCGGGCTAAAAAATGGATTGATCAGGCGATGTGGTTTGGGGTTTTGGATCGATTTGATGATGCCATGCGCTTATTGTGCTATGGCATGAAATGGCCACCGATGGGTGACAGTCAAAAGCTGAATAAACATCATCAGCGCCCGGTAATTAGTGATGTGGCTCGACAGCGGGTGCTGGAAAATAACCGTCAGGACAGTCAGCTTTATGAGTATGCGCAGCAGCGGTTTGCGGATCAATACCGAGCCATGCTCAGTGATTTAAAATTAAATGAATTAAGCCCGGCTACTGAAATTGATAAGGCTTTGGATAAGCGCTATCAGCAACATTATGCAAATGAATATCAGCTCATTGATTCTGCCGATTTTAGTTGTGGTGATGTTTTATGGGGGCAAAACTGGCACCGTCGGGAATGGATTGAAGCAGAACAGGCTTTTTTCAGATGGTCAGGACCTTCGGACACCTCAAGTCTGGATTTTTGGCTTGAGCCGCATGATTACCGAATAAAGATCTCTATTATTAATGCTTTATCAGATTCTTTTCTGGATGATTTAACTGTGCAGATAAACGGTCAAACAATCGATTGGTCAAGCCCTGATCATGGGGTGGTGCGAACCTTGCATCTGGAATGCCCAAAAATTGTCATCAAGGACAATGGTTTAATGAGATTAAGCTTTAGCTGTCCGGAAATTCTGAGCCACGCCGAGGCCTTTAACAGTGATGATCATCGCCGTGTGGGATTTGCCCTGAAAAGTATTACTATAAAGCGGTAAAATAGGGTCATGAAAACAAATCCTATTTTTATCTTAGGCCGGTTCCGCAGTGGTACCTCGCACTTTTGGCATATTTTCAACCAATTAGACGGTTTCAGAGCCTGGTATGAGCCCCTGCACCCACAACTTTTGTCGCAGATTAAATACACAGCGCCCAAAGCAGATCATGTCAATATCAAGGATTACTGGTCAGCGTATCGAACGGTCGAGAATTTGTCTGATTATCATGCTGTTCGTTTTGGCAGCCAGCGATTGTACCTAACCGCCCGAGACAGCTGGCCTGAATTAAGACAGTATCTTGATTTTTTATTGGCAGCCAGTGATGATAATCGACCGGTATTACAGTTTAATCGCATGGATTTTCGTATTCAGTGGCTAGTCAATAATTATCCGGCTGCCAATATTGTGTATTTAAAACGTAATCCCCTGCAGTTATGGAATTCACAAAGAAAACATATTCCTGAACTACACCATGACGATGAATCGTATGCTGATGCTTATGAGCTGATGCAATGGTGTGCTGATTTGGCGCCGATATGGCCTTTTTTAGCGCCACAACCGGGGCGACATGCTTTTTATCGCTTTTATCTGATTTATCGCCTGTCGGTTGTTTTGGGGCAGCAGTATGCTGATGTGGTGATTGATCTGGATGAAGATGTTTTTAACAGTGATGCGTATTTAAATAAGTTAAAAGCTTTTGGATTGGATGACGACTCCTTAAAAAAGGTGCATGCTTTGAAGTCTATTCCAAAAAGATATGTCATTTCTGATCAGGACTTACAGGAATTAGCTGAAATTATGACTGAAGTGGATGCGCTATTGGATGAATCCGGCTTACTGGATAATTTGGGCAGTCAATCGCTTGATAAAATTAAACAAGACCACCCTGAATTCTGGCAACAACAGTCTTTAGATGCGAAGGCAGTGATTGCTGAACTCAACCATAGCTGGCACCAGGAACAGGCAGAGAAAATCAGGTTATTGGCTGAATTGAATGACGCGCAGAAACAGATGGACGATAAGCAGATGCCAGACAGACAATTGGCTGACAGAACGATAAAGACCGATGAATAAACAAAAACGCACTGAAATTTTTACCCGACTGCGTGATAACAATCCTGAGCCCACCACTGAGCTCGAATACAATTCGCCTTTTGAATTATTGGTGGCAGTGACTTTATCAGCGCAAGCCACCGATGTGGGGGTGAATAAAGCCACGGCACGATTATTTCCCAAAGCCAATACCCCCGAAGCGATTTTGGCGCTGGGTGAAGATGGTTTAAAAGATTATATTAAAACCATCGGTTTGTACAATTCCAAAGCCAAACACATTATTCAGGCCTGCCAAATACTGGTGGATCAATTCAATTCAACCGTGCCTGATAACCGCAAGGATTTAGAATCGCTGCCCGGTGTGGGTCGTAAAACCGCCAATGTGATTCTTAATACAGCGTTTGGTCAGCCAACCATGGCGGTCGATACCCACATTTATCGGGTGGCCAACCGCACCAAAATTGCCCCGGGTAAAACCGTACTTGAGGTCGAAAAAAAGCTTCTGCGACTGCTGCCCAAAGAGTTTTTACAAGATGCCCATCACTGGCTGATACTGCATGGCCGCTATGTCTGCAAAGCCCGCAAACCCCTTTGCAAAAAATGCATTATTGTGGATTTATGTGAGTACAAAGATAAAAACCTCGATTAAATAACCGGTACGGCCTTTTGTAAGGTAATTTCTTTGGTGGTTATCTTCGATTGGTAAGCAATTACTTCCACGCCGGCATCTCGAGCCTGGTCATATAAGTCTGCGTATTTTTGATCAATATGCCTGGCCGCATCCACGGTTTGAATGCCACTGTGTTGTACCAGAAAAAACAACACCGCCCGATGCCCTTGCTGTTTCATTTCAATCAGTTCCCGTAAATGTTTTTGCCCGCGGGTGGTGACGGCATCGGGGAAAAAACCGGCACCTTGGGTAAAACCATCACCGGATTCCAGTAAAGTCACCGTTTTAATTTCCACATAACAAGCAGGTTTATTATCGCCGGTGAGCAGTAAATCGATGCGGCTGTTTTCATCACCATATTTGACCTCTTGCTGAATTTGGTCATAGTCCTGAAGTTCTTTGACAATGCCGGATTCAATACCTTCGGTGACGATTTGATTGGCCAGATGGGTATTGATACAGATCATGTGGCCATCATGGCTTTCATTTAACACCCAGGTATAACGGTATTTGCGTTTGGGGTTTTCAGAATCCAGTAACCAGGCGGTATCGCCTTCGCGCCAGCAGTTTTTCATGGAGCCGGTATTCGGGCAATGGGCTGTAAAATCACCCATTTCATGGTGTGTGACATCGGCGAGAAAGCGTTTATGGCGTCTAATTAAGGTGGTTTTTATAAGCGGTGGATTAAATTTCATAGGTGTTCTATCGAAATGGTTTGTAATGAGGCTCATCGGCCAGTGCCAGCATATCGGTATCACCGGACGAATCACCGTAAGCGTAAATATAACGGTAATCATTTAATGTCAGATGATGTTTCAGTTTTCTGACTTTTTCTGCACTGTGACAATTATGACCCTGTAAACGGCCATTGATTAACGGGCCGTTTTTATCTAAGCAACTGGCAATCAGCTCGACACAGATTTGTTCAGTCCACGGCTTAAGCCAGTCTTCAATGGCGGCAGAAATAATCACAATTCTGTGCTGCTGTTGTTGATGCCATTGGATGCGGTGTAAAGCTTTAGGGCGGACAATATCAGCCAGCCTGGTGTGGGCATAATCTTTGGCCAGGGTCTCAAATTGTTGCACCGTTAAATGGGATAAATAATGGGCCATGAATATTTGCTTGGCTTCGCTGTTAGAAGTTCTTTTTAGCAGGTAAGACAACAGCAACGGAGATTGTTTGATTAGGCCGCTATAATAACGCCGGCGACCCACGGCAAACTGAATAAAATCCAGCATGCTGTCCTTACGGCTGATGGTACCATCGAAATCAAATAAGGCCAGTTTCATATATCCATTTTCTTAAATTGCCATTCGGGGATGAGACGAATAATGCGCATAATCCAGGCCCAGATGCCTTTTGTGTACAGGATATTTTTGTTTTTTTGCTGGGCTTTATAGATATCTTTGGCCACGTGCTCCGGTTCTGCGGTGAGTTTTTCCGGTAAATCCATATCAGCGGTCATTTGGGTGTTGACAAAGCCCGGTTTGACCGTGAGGACATGGACCTTGTCTTTAAATAATCGATTGCGTAAGCCTGATAAGTAGGTGCTGAAACCGGCTTTGGCTGCGCCGTAGAGGTAATTCTTTTGTCGACCGCGGTCACCGGCCACCGAGCTGATGCCGATAATAAAGCCGGATTGCCGCTTGGCAAACAGATTTGCCAGTATATTAAGAACCGATATATTGCCCAACAGGTTTTGGTTCATTATTTTTTGGCATTCAGACCAGTCTTTTTCAGCTTGCTTTTGTTCGCCCAGATAGCCAATGGCGGTGATAACCCCATCGGGTAGCTGCGGTAACTGTTTAACGAAGGCAGCATGGCTGTCAAAGTCATTGGCATCAAATTCATGTAAGGAGACCTTAATCTCATGCCGTATGGTCAAGTCTTTGGCAAAGTCATCTAATTCGTTGATGGCTCGACCGGCCAGTAGTAAATCATAACCGTTGGCTGCGTATTGTCTGGCCAAAGCTTTAGCGATGTCGCTTTTGGTACCGAGTATTAATAAAGATGACATGTTTATAAGCCTATTCGTAAAGATTGTGCGGAATTAAAATGCTGGTTCATATTATGCTCCTGTCTATACTGTCTGAATTTCTCGATGTTCGGGTAACCTTGCTCAAAAACCTCACGGGATACCCGGGCATCTTTGGCCAGATAAAAACGACCTTGGTATTTTAAAACAAGCTGATCCAAATATTCTAACAGCGGCCATAAGCTGTCTTTGATTTTAAAATCCAGCGCCAAACTGTAACCTTCCATGGGAAAGGACAGCCAGTTTTGGTTGGCTTTACCGTGTAGTTTTAACACCGCTAAAAAAGAACCCTGCCCCGAATCGGCGATGGTTTTGAGAATGGTTTGTAAGCCCTCAAAACTGGTGTCTTTGGGTAAAATAAACTGATACTGAATAAAGCCGCCTCGTCCATACATTCGGTTCCAGTGTTTAATGCCGTCTAAAGGATAAAAAAACTGTTCGTAGTGTACGGTCTCTTCTTTGATGGATCTACGCTGACGGTGATAATATAGGGTATTGAAGCATTTGATTGACCAGGCATTAAGCATAATGCCGGGGAACCATGCGGGCATGGTCAGGGCTTTGTTCTGACCTTGTCTTAATGTCCCGTCGTCAGCAAACTCGCCCAGGCTCACCAGGCTTCGTCCCAAGGATTTATCCTTGGCAAAGCAATCAATCCAGGCCACCGAATAGCTGCTGTTTAAGTTTTCTTCATAAACAGAAAAGGTTTCTTCAAGGTTTCTGGTTTTATGGGTGGTTTGTTTGATTTGTGTGGAGGCAATCGGTGTGAGCTGTATGGTGGCCGATAAAATAATACCGGTCAGCCCCATGCCACCACAGGTGGCTCTGAATAAGTCGGTGTTGTGCTGTTCATCGCAGGTCACGTCAGATCCATCGGCCAATAAGATTCGAAGCGCGCTAATATGTTGACTAAAACAACCGGCTAGATGGTGGTTTTTACCGTGCACATCGGCGGCAATGGCGCCGCCAAGCGTGATAAAGCGGGTGCCGGGTGTCACCGGTAAAAACCAGCCTTTGGGAACAATGACCTTAAGAATCTCATCTAAAGTGATACCGGACTGACAGGTCAGCGTACCCTGTCTGATATCAAAATCAATAAAATAGTTTTGTGCTAGACGGCAATCAACAATGCACTCACTTAAAGCACTGTCGCCATAACTTCGGCCGTTTCCAAAGGCGATGGTGTTGGGGTTTTTATTGTTGGCCACAAAGCCGTGCAAATTTGATGTTGTAACAGGTGTAAAAACGCTGTGTTGTAATCGTGGATATCGACCCCAACCACTTAGTTGTTTATCAGTCGCTTCAGGCATGATGGCTTTCGTGTTGCTTAAAGCTGAACAGGCTGTGCCCAATAAAACTGGTGACTGCCGGCACTGCAATACCGCAGGCATGGGCTATGGCTTCAGGATAAAAGGTTATTTTTAGCATCGGGAACAAACTATTGACCAGTAATAAACTGATGATTAAGGTTTGGGCAACGGCCAAAATATTAACCACAGTAAAATAAAAAATTTGTTTTTTAACCGATTGTGTCGAAGGTCTAAAAACAAATTTTTTGAATAAAATAAAAGCCACCACCATGCCGGTCAGATAGGCCCAGATGATTGCGACCGGGAAACTAAAGGCCATGCTGTATAAAAACCGACTGAGAAAATTAACCAGAGCAGCGATGCCACCGGTTAATAAAAATAAAATAAATTGTTTTGAGAAAAAGTCGGAAAGCATCATTCACTGTGCGGCAAAAAAGTAAATCAGCAAATAACTCGCCAACCATGCTGCTATGGTGAGTTGAATAAATAAATCATGCATCAGCACCCGGGTCGGGCTGCTACTTTTTTGTTCCACGAAAGTGATTTGCATATAACGCAAAATCCCTAAAATCACAAAAACACCGGTTAAATAGACATATTCCGTACCAAGACGAATCATGACTTCCGGTGAAAGGGTGTATTGAATGTAGCCAATAATAATCACCGCCGACATCAACACCATGGTGGCATTGATAAATTCCAGGTTATAACCATCAATATTTTTGCGGGTGGCCTGACCCTGTTGCTGCAACAGGACATCGTCCCGTCGTTTAGCAAACCCGAGGAAAATCGCCAATAAAAAAGTCATGATAATAATCCACATGGACAAGGGCTGATCCAAAAATACGTTACCGGCGAACAAGCGCAGCACAAAACCGATGGCTATGATAAAAATATCAATAATCGGCACATGTTTCAGGCCCAGTGAATACGCGATATTCATAAAAAAATACAGGACCAGCACATAAAATAAGTCAATATGCAAAAAATAAGCGGCACATAAAGCCGTTATGCTCAGGATTACGAATAAAGCCCAGGCGGATTTTTGGCTTACGGCGCCTGAGGCAATTGGTCGGTTTCGTTTGCTCGGGTGTTGCCGGTCTTCAACAACATCATTGAGGTCATTAAATACATAAATACTGCTGGCCAATAAACAAAAAAGCCCAAAACCCATCAGTGTGTGCCAGACAATATTCGCCTCAAAGGCAAAAGCAAAAAACAAAGGCGCAAACACAAACAAGTTTTTTAAGTATTGGTGGGGTCTTAATAAAGTTATAATATTTTTTATATCAGCCATAAATATTAACAACCATGAGTCAATAACAATTAATTCTTATTTTAATCAATATTCAATCAGGGCATGAATAAATCATTCAATTATCAGAAAATTCTATTCGGAACATTAATTGTTTTAGTTGTACTTTTTTGTATTTTCATTAGCGTTCCTAATTTAACAAAAGGACTATATTCACTCAATGTATGGGGTAAATACTTGTGGTTTGTGTCCTATGAAAATGGTTTCATTAAACGTGGTCTCATAGGGTCATTATTTCAGATGATCTTCGCTGATTTAGAAACCAACCAACAATTTAAAATCATTGTTCAATTATACAGTGGATTTGTATTTGTGTTTTTTACAATTCTGTTTGGGCATTTGTTTTATTTAGTTTTCAGATTAAGCGCACCCGCGTCTCATAAATCATATTTATTAATGTTATTGTGTCTGCTGAGTATTTCGCCTTTATGGCCAACTCTTGCTTACACCACAGGATATCCAGATTTGTTCGTGTTTTTTTGCTGCTATTTAGGTTTTTTGGGCTATATTCATCAAAATACAGTTCTACTGGTGTTAGCTATTGTAATAGGTATGTTAATACATGGAGCATTTATTTTTATCTGGTTGACAGTTCTTTGTCTTATTACATACGAAGTCTTTAATAATATTCAATATAAAGGCTGGTCAAAATCTGTTTTTATTTCCTTTGCTTTACCTTTAATGCTATATGTTGTCATAGGTTTTTTCCATAACAATGAAGCACTTAATTTGACTCTTAATAATGTTGATTTTCTAACTCAGCACAATAAAGAAACGCTTTATAAATGGCAATTTAATCAAAGTATCGGAGCAGCTTTTCAGAAGATGGTTCTTGTCATATACAGAAATCTTGATTTGTTTATTATTAAAACAATCTATTTTACTTTTATTCCTTTACTTGTTTATGGTGCATATTTTTTTGCATCCGAAAAAATAAAAAAAACTCGTTTTCAAAATGTTTTTTACTTTATCGCTATTTTTGCACCTTTATCTATTTTATTGTTTGCATGGGATTTATCAAGACTACTTTCATATTCAACATTTAGTGCGGCTTTAGTTTTTATTTATGCCCTTAAGAAAAACAATTTTCAGTTTAAACCTGGCATAGCGAAATTTTACATATTAAGTTTTCTATTGTTCATTTCTGTGATTGTATTTGCAAATGCGCCTCTTATGTATTCTTATATGAAAAGTTCAGCCATTGTAGGAAAAAAACAATTTCAGGATTCATTGGGTAAAACAACGGCAGCTCTGATTGTAGAGAACGATTTTAATTCGAAATATAAGAATATTGATGGAGATTTGGTTTATTCTAAGAATATCTTGCCCCATGAACTGAAAAGAAAAGGCGCAAACATTTGTGGGGTTAATTTGTGTGACAGAAACGACACTAAAAATGACAAATTAGTTTTCAGGAATTACGAAGTGCTTCATTCGGGAAGCTATGAATTAATTTTAAGTTACAGCAGCACAAAGTCAAAACAAGCAAAAATAGGGTATATGCAAATTTTGGCCAATGGCAACTTACTTTCGGATAATAAGATATATGGAACCGAGGGTGAAAACAAAACCTTTAAATATATTCATAAAGTTAAACGGGGGAAATATAATTCAACAATTCATTTAATTGATTTATATTTGGAACCAAGTTATGCGATTGAAGTTGAGAGTTTAACGATTAATAAGATTAAATAATAAAGCCATATGTTTTTAATTTTGAATTAATAAATTATTTTTCATCTGGATAGTGTGTTCATTTCTTAAGATGGGCTTGTTTAATCGCTTTACTTTTGGCTTATCTTGTTCAAAAAGATTGTTTACTGATTTTTTTTATGCCATTGATTGATCATCGGTAGGGTGGCTGAGCCGTACCAGGGTATCAGTTCCATGCGCAGGCGACCGGCCTTTATGGCAGGGTCGGTTTCGGTGAGCTTTTTGGCTTGTTCGACCGTGGCGACATCAAAGATATAAATGCCGCGTAAATCCTGCTCATTTGGCATAAAAGGTCCGGCTAAGACCAGTTGACCCTTTTCAGCCAGGCGACGAATATTGGCCAGATGTGCTTGTTGTAGTTTTTGTGCGGTTTCTTTATCCTGGTCACGATTGGGGCCGGGTTTAAGTAAGGCCATCACATAGGTTTTCATACCATATTCATCAGCACCCAATGATTGGGCTAAGTTCTGATCGTAGTCTTTATTAGCAAAGGCAAGGGTTGTCAGGGACAATAAAACAAGCGTTTTCAAGGTTTTCATGGTTTGGTTTCTACTCGTATCGTTCATAATTAAGGGTCGGCATGTGTCTAAACCACTGATAAAAAGCCAGTGCGGCCTGATGGTGGAGCATGCCTAAGCCATCATAAGCGTTATTAGCGCCGAGTTTAATGGCTTGTTGTAAAAAAGTCATGGCTGCTTTGCCATAGGTCAAATCGTAAATGGTGGTGTGGTGATCAATCCATGACGGCTTCAGTTCGGGAGATTTTCCCTGATGGCCCAAGGACGTGCCGTTAATAATCAGGTCGAAGGGCTGCTTGATTTCGTTTTCATTTAAGGCGTGACACCGTGACGATGTGGCGGCCAGTGTTTGGGCTTTTGTCTGAGTTCTGTTGTGAATGTAAATGGCGGCGGGCTGAGCTCTGAGCAGGCTCGGCAGGATGCCCTGTACCGCGCCACCTGCGCCAATAATTAAAATATGTTGGTTTTTGGTTGAGATGTTTTTGTTTTGCAGGTCGTTTATTAATCCGTCCCCATCGGTGTTATCACCCCATAATTGGCCGTCTTGTTTAAACAGCGTGTTGACGGCGGCGGCCTGTTGCGCACGGTCAGTGAGCTGGTCGGTGACAGCCATCACCGCTTGTTTGTGGGGAACAGTGATATTGGCGCCGTGGCCACCGTTTTCGAAAAACTGCCGGACGCGACGATGCAATGCATCATTGGTAACATCAATCAGCCGGTATTCAATATCCAGGCTAAATTGTTGGGCAAATCCCTGGTGGATTTTCGGTGACAAACTGTGTGTCACCGGATGACCGAACAAGGCTAACTGATGACTCATTAGCTGTCTAACCAGTGAACCACACGGTCAGCATAGTAGGTCAATATGGCATCGCAGCCGGCGCGTTTAAAACACAGCAGCGCTTCTAAAATAGCGCCTTTTTCTTCTAAAAAGCCGTTGTTAATGGCGCTTTGTAACATGGCGTATTCGCCGGAGACCTGATAAGCGCATATCGGTACATTAAAATATTCTTTCGCGGTTTTAACGATATCCAGGTAAGGCATACCGGGTTTAATCATCACCATGTCAGCGCCTTCTTCGATATCCAACTGAATTTCATCGATGGCTTCGCGGGCATTGGCAGGGTTCATCTGGTAGGTTTCTTTTGAGCTTTTGCCTAAGTTAGCTGCTGAGCCCACGGCATCTCGGAAAGGACCGTAGAAAACGGAAGCGTATTTGGCAGAATAGGCCAGAATACTCACGTTATGACGTTTCTTTTGCTCAAAAGCGGCACGAATCTCGCCGATGCGGCCATCCATCATATCCGAAGGTGCCACCATATCGGCACCGGCGTCGGCATGGGATTGCGCCTGCATTACCAGGGCTCGGATGGTGACGTCATTAAGTATTTCACCCTGGTCATTAATGATGCCGTCCTGGCCATGCGAGGTGTAAGGGTCTAAGGCCACGTCGGTAATCACCAGTAATTCAGGGATTTCAGATTTGATGGTTTTCACGGCCTTTTGCACCAGGCCTTCGGAGTTCCAGGCTTCAGCGGCGTCATCAGATTTAAAAGCTTTATCAACCACCGGGAACAGAGCCACGGCATTAAGTCCTTTGCTGACCAGTTTATGGAGTTTGTCGAGCAGTAAGTCAACACTCATGCGGGTAACACCGGGCATGGACTGAACTTGTTCTGTGCGATTAAATCCGTCGAGAATAAACACCGGCCAGATTAGGTCATTGGCGGTTAAGGTATGCTCCTGTGACAGATTTCTGATGGCCTGGTTTTGCCGCAACCGTCGTTTGCGGGTATGTGGAAAATGCATGTGTTAGTGAGCCCAAGTGAAACAAGGGTGATAGTTTAGTGAATTTAGGTTAAAATTTCAGCTTTTAATCATCACAAACACATGGCTGTTATTATTAAATCACCGGAAGAAATCGAGAAAATGCGGGCAGCGGGTCAGGATGCTGCTGCGGTATTGGACATGATTACACCTTATGTTCAGCCCGGTGTTAC
Source organism: uncultured Marinicella sp. (assembly GCA_947502925.1). Lineage (GTDB taxonomy): Bacteria > Pseudomonadota > Gammaproteobacteria > Xanthomonadales > Marinicellaceae > Marinicella. The sequence goes on from CANNBS010000004.1 coordinate 140,883, forward strand.
CACCCTGGAACTGGACGAGCTTTGCCATCGCTTTATTGTTGAGGAGCAAGGCAATATTCCGGCACCATTGAACTATAAAGGCTTCCCTAAATCTATATGCACTTCGGTGAATCAGGTGATTTGTCACGGTATTCCCAGTGCAGACCGGGTGCTTAAAGACGGCGATATTATTAATATTGATGTCACGGTGATCAAAGATGGATGGCACGGTGATACCTCGCGAATGTTTTTCGTTGGTGAGCCGAAACAGCGCGCCAGGCGATTGGTTGAAGTGACTTATGATGCCATGAAGCTGGGAATTGAAATGGTCAAACCGGGCGTTCGGCTGGGTGATATTGGTGCCGCCATCCAGGCCCATGCCATCAAAAACCGTTATTCTGTGGTTTATGAGTATTGTGGCCATGGCATTGGCAAAACCTTCCATGAAGATCCACAAGTGTTGCATTATGGTCGTCCAGGCACCGGTTTGGTGTTGGAAAAAGGCATGACTTTTACCATCGAGCCCATGATTAATCTGGGTAAACGTCACAATAAACTACTGTCTGATGGCTGGACTGTGGTTACCAAAGACCGGTCTTTATCGGCACAATGGGAACACACACTGGCGGTCACTGATGATGGTTTTGATGTGCTGACTGAATCCCCTCAATTACCACTTTAATTCATGGCGCTGCTGGCCCCACCGGATCACGCTGAAGAATACCTCAATATTATTGCGCTCGATACGGTTGAGGATGATGATTATCTGGCGGTATTAAAACAACTGTTACAGCAAGCCGAAGAAAAAATTAACGTCGATTTTTATCGCTGGCGAAACATCACCCGTTTAGTTAAAACCCGTGCCTGGCTGGTGGAGCAATTCGTTTTAGAGCTGTGGTTGCGCTGTGATTTACATCACCACGATTTAACCCTGGTGGCTGTGGGTGGATTTGGTCGCGGTGACTTGCAGCCTTATTCTGATGTTGATTTGCTGATTTTATTTGAAGATGAATTACCTGAAGAAGCGGTCAGCTTATTTATTCAAAACCTTTGGGATTTAGGCCTCGATGTGGGTCATGCAGTGCGCACGGTTGAAGAAACTGTGGCATTGGCTGAAAGCAACATTTCGGTAACCACCAATCTGATGGAAAGTCGTTATCTACGTGGTAACCCGGATTTATACCGCCGCATGATGACCTTAACCGATGACCAGCATATGTGGTCAGGCCGTGATTTCTTTCAGGCTAAATATGCTGAACAACAAGAACGGCACCGAAAATGTGGCGGCAGTGCCTATAATCTGGAACCCAATATCAAGGAAGGGCCGGGCGGTTTGCGGGATATTCAAATGGTGACCTGGGTGGCACAACGTCACTTTCATGTACCGTCCATGCATGGTTTGGTGGATGTGGGATTTTTGCATCCTGATGAATATGTGCGCTTGCAAAAAGGCTTGCGAAAATTGTGGAAAATTCGCTTTGCGCTACATCTGTTAGCAGGGCGCAAGGAAGACCGTTTGTTATTTGACTATCAAAAACAGCTGGCACTGGTGTTTGGTTGCGACGATGATGATGAATCCCTGGGTGTGGAAAAATTCATGCAGAATTATTACCGCAATGCCATGCGATTAGAGCAGCTCAACATGCGGCTGTTACAATTGTTTAAAGAAAATATTTTACAAAGTAACGAAGACAAGCAGGTCACCCGCATTAATGAAGATTTTTCCATTATAAACGGTTTCTTAGAAGTCAATGACCGACAAGTTTTCTTGGATCGGCCGGCGGCTTTGTTTGAGTTGTTTCATCATTATCAACAAAACCCCAATGTCTATGGCATCCGCGCCAACACCCAGCGTCATGTCAGTATGAGTTTACATTTAATTGACGATGATTTCCGTCATGATGACACGGTCAAGGACATTTTCTTAACTATTTTTAAGCACAAAAATCTGGTGTTCAGTCAGCTGAATCTGATGAATGCTCTGGGTGTTTTGGGTCAGTTTTTACCGGTGTTCGGTCGCATTGTCGGCCGCATGCAATATGATTTGTTTCATATGTACACGGTGGATCAGCACACCTTATTTGTGGTGCGTAATATTCGACAAATTTTTCTCGATGACGACAGCCATCCACTGGCGCATAAGGTGGCCGGTCAGTTTAAACGACCTTATGTTTTACACCTGGCCGGTTTTTTTCATGACATCGGTAAAGGCCGCGGCGGCGATCATTCTGAACTCGGTGCTGAAGAGGCCCGTTTATTTGCCCGGGAATTCAAATTGCCTAAAGCCGATGGTCAACTGCTGGAATGGCTGGTCAGACACCATCTGGTGATGTCGGTGGTGGCACAAAAACAGGACATTAATGACCCTGAGGTGATTCAACGCTTTGCTGAACTGGTGAGGCGTCAACGTTACTTGGATGCCTTATATATTTTAACCATTGCCGATATTGAAGGCACCGATCCTAAACTGTGGAATTCTTATAAAGACAGCTTGCTCAGCGAATTGTATCTGCGCACCACGGTGCATTTAGACACCTCTCAACAAGCCGATGCGGTGGAGCAGGGTAAAGCAGAAGCCCGTGAGTTAATTCCAGATGACCAGTTGTCTTCGATTGAGTCATTATGGCAAAAAATCCCAGAACGATTTTTTGATTACGCCACCCCCGAGCAGGTGGCGTCAGTCAGTCTGGCTATTGTTGACAATCTGGGACAGGACACCGTATGTGTGACCGATCGTCACGATGATGGCTTTGAGGTGATGCTGTATGGCGAGAACCAATTGGGCTTGTTTCATCAAGTGGTGGAGGTGTTTTCAAACCACCACATCAGTGTGGTTAATGCCCGTATTTTCAGTGGCAGTGACGGCCGTATCCTGGATCATTTTCATTGCCTCGGTGAATACGATGAAGACTTGTTGGCGCATATTGAATCAGCTTTGTTGATGGCTCTGAAAACACCGGTACGGGAAATACGTAAACGCGATATGGTGGCCACACGGCGCGAGCGATTATTTATAGAAATGCCGGAAATTACCTTTGCCAAAGGGCGTAATAACAGTGAAACACGGGTTGATATTAAATGTTCGGATCACGATGGTCTATTGGTTAACTTAACCCGTATTTTCGTGTCCCATGGGATTGATATGCAGGCAGCCAAAATCGCCACATTTGGTCATCGTGCTGAGGACGTTTTTTGGTTATCGGTGAACCAACAAGCACTCCCGGCGGATTTACAACAAATTATTGCCGCTGAATTTAAGTCTTTGCTCAGTGATTTATCAGCCGAAGGACATTAAGAGACCTCTGCATAAGTCATGATTTAAGTAAAAATGTCTGAAATCCCGAATTTCTTCGTCAGCATAATTCATCTGGAATGAATTATCACGGAAGCCCCGAAGGGGTGAAGCGCATGGAAGCGTTGAATAAAACTTAGCAATAGCTTGGCTATTACTTGCGTTTCCTTCCTTGAATTTCAGAATTTCAGTCATTTTTTCAATAACCCAGACTTATGCAGAGGTCTCATTAAATCAAATTTCGACCCGCTTCTTGTAATTGTTTTTCGTCAATCTCGCTCGGCGGAACGCTGATACCTTTTTGTACCGCCGGACGCGTGGCGATTTCAGCCACCCAGCGTTTGAGGTGTTTATAGGGTTCAATATCCACACCAGACCATTCATGGGTATGGACCCAACACCAGTTAGCCATATCAGCGATCGAATAATCGCCCGCTAAATAGCTGTTGTCGGCTAAATGCGTGTCCAGGACTGAAAATAGACGTTTCACTTCCTTTTGATAACGTTCAATGGCGGCAGGGATTTTTTCGGGGAAATAACGATAAAATACATTGGCCTGGCCCATCATCGGACCGACACCGCCCATCTGAAACATCAGCCACTGAATCACCTGTGAACGGGCTTTGGTTTCTGACGGCAGAAACTGACCATACTTATCGGCTAAATAGATCATGATGGCGCCACTTTCAAACACCGCGAATTCATCACCATCGGCATCAGCTTCAGTGTCAACAATGGCAGGAATTCGACCGTTGGGATTGATGTTTAAAAAGGCTTCAGATTTTTGTTCATTTTTATCAAAGTCAATAACATGAACATTATAATCAACGCCCAACTCTTCTAATAAAACAGAGATTTTATGGCCGTTTGGGGTGGCGGCTGTGTAGAGCTGTATCATTTTTCACCTGCATAAATCAGTTATTATAACGTCTGAGGCGTCAGGCGTTAAGGCTCAATCGGTATAATCAACTGCTGTGCCGGTTCTCGCAAATTATAACAAGAGGCCATGGCCGCGCCATAGGCGCCGGTGTTGGCAATCAATAACACATCGCCAACATGGGTAGCGGGCATCGGCCGATCTATGCCTAAAATATCACCGGTTTCACACATCGGCCCGACAATATTGGCGCTTAAATCACAGACTTGGTCCAGGCGTGTTAAATTAACAATATTATGCCAGGCGCCGTATAAGGCCGGGCGAATCAGAGAATTCATGCCTGTTTCCAGACCGATATAACCTTGCTGACCTTTGAGTTTAGTTTGTGTGACTTTAGCCAACAGGACGCCTGAGTGTGCCACCAGAAACCGACCCGGTTCCATCCACAGATCAACCTGCGGGTGGTGTTTTTTAAAATCAAGCAGCGATTCATTGAGGGCTTTAAGGTCCAAACCGCTGTCGCCCGGGTTTTCTTTAATGCCTAAACCACCACCGACATTAATCACTTTAACATCATTAAAATAGTCTAAGCCCCGGGCTAAGAAATGGGCAATGCGTTGCCAGTTTTGGTGGTCTAAAATGCCGCTGCCGGTATGGGCATGTAAGCCTTTAACATGAATATGATGGCGCTGACACCAGTCAGCCAGTTTCGGTAATTCGCTTTCAGGGATGCCGAATTTTGATTGTTCACCGGCGGTGCGGACGTAACGATGATGGCCGCTGCCATGGCCCGGATCAAGACGCAAAATAACATCATGATTTTTAAACACATCCGGATAATCATACAATAATCCGGGATTATCAATGGTGGTGGCGATGCCTTGTTCAAGGGCCTGGCGATATTCTTCAATCGGTGCAAAATTGGGTGTGAATAACAGCGATTCGAAATCCGGTTGCGGGTTGATTTCTAAGCAACGCCGAATCTCACCGGGTGATACGGTTTCAAGGCCAATGCCCTGTTGATCCATAATCGATAGAATGTCCGGGTGTGGATTTGCCTTCATGGCGTAGAAAAACCGATCCACTGCGGTGAGTGATTTCAGGGTTTTAATTTGTTCATTGATGGTTTCTAAGTCATAGACATAACAGGGCGAATGGTGTTCGGCTAAATCCAGCAAATGTGATCTTTTTTGTTGCCACCATGTTGGTGACACAGGTTTGTCCTGGGTGCGACTGGCCACCAAATCTGCCCAGCTGGGGCCAAATTCATCGCGTTCAGGTAATCGGGTGATTAACACTTCGTGTAAAGCGCGGGCCAGCTTGTCGGCCTGATCTTCGTCCACCACAAAGGTCTGATTTAAATCATTGGATGACTGGGTGGTGATATAAATACGTTGATCGGCAAAGGTGGCGACCACTGCAGCAATGGTGTCAGCCAAGGCCCTAATACGGTAGCCCACCAAAGTCACGGCTGAACAGTTGTCAATAATATTGACGTCACACAACGGTTCAAGTCGTTGTTGCAGTTGCGATAACAGAGCCGGGGTTATGACATTATCCACCGCATCCAGCGACACGGTCACATTGGTTTGGGCAGTGGAAATTAAATCCACCGATAAACCCAGATCTTTATAAACGGCAAACAAATCACTGATAAAACCGGCCTGGTGCCACATATTAACCGATTCCATCGACACCAGTGTAACCTGGTGGCGGGTGTTAATGGCGCTGACCCGAGGTTTTTTCGGGCTGAATTCGTGTTTAAGTACGGTGCCGGGTGCTTCTGGCCTGCGGCTGTTTTTAATGTAAATCGGGATACCATGTTGTTCAGCCGGCAGTATTGAACGCGGGTGAATGACGCTACCACCACTGGCGGCAATTTCACGTGCCTCCTGGTAGCCTAAACGCAATAATAATTTAGCCTGTGGAATTTGATGAGGGTTGGCACTGAAAATACCATCCACATCGGTCCAAATTTCAATTCGTTGTGCATTGAGCAAAACCGCCATATACGCCGCTGAGGTGTCAGAACCACTGCGTCCTAAAAGCACCGTTTGGCCGGTTTCGTCGGCAGCAAAAAAACCCGGCATCATATAAAAAGAGTGATTTAGGCTTTGTTGAACCTGTGGGTCAGGTTGCACCGCACATTTGGCCGATAAGACACGAGAATGCGGGTTTCGGTGGTCATCAACCGTGGTGGTCAGCCAGTCTTTGGGGTTCAGGCTGTGCACCTGCATAAACTTGCTGACATGTGCAACAAATAAACGATGGCTAATACATTCGCCCCAGGATAATAATTGGGCTTGCTGATAATCATCGAGATGAGTCAGATCGCATAATGCCTTAAGTTGCTCTAAATCAGCCTGTAAATCCGCCCATGGATGATTAAACTCTTTAGCCAAGGTCTTGAGACTCTGGCTGACGGACTTATATACAGATTGCCCTGTTTTGATTTTTGTTTCCAGTGTATTGGTCAGACCGTAACAGGCTGAATGAACCAGTAACACCTGGTAACCTTGTTCAATATTTTGGCTGATTTGATGTAGAATGGTGCGCCATTGCGCGGCTGTTGAGACCGAGCTGCCACCAAACTTAAGTATGCGCCATTGATTGTCCATGGAAATGCTGACAAAAAGCAAACTTTAGGGGAAAACCGAGTGCCATGCAAGCATAATTTTTTACTTTAAGCGATGAGGAAACCATGAAACACCCAACACAACTAAAAGGAAGCGAAGTCAGATGGCGCTGTGATGCCGATCAATTGGGCTTTGAAACAACCCGGGACGTAACACCGGTACAAGGAGTGGTGGGTCAAGATGACGCGGTGGATGCACTTCGGTTCGCCATTGAATGTCGCGCTTTTGGGCAGAATGTGTACGTGCGTGGATTAAGTGGAACCGGACGTATGAGCATGGTTTCAGATATTTTAAAGGCGTCACAGCCGCAGGTTGACCGCAAAAAAGAACATTGCTACGTGGCTAACTTTGAACAACCTGATCGCCCGAAACTGATTACTTTATCAGCCGGTGAAGGATCTCAGTTAAGCCAGTTAATGGATGAGCTGGCAACGTATATTGCCGAGGATTTGCGTGAATCCTTAGACTCTGAAGTCATGGCCAAACAAAAATCGCAGGCAGAAGATAATCTGCAAGATGCCATTAAGGACATTACGGCGCCATTTGAAAAGGAGCTCAAAGAACAGGGATTGGCGATGATGAATGTACAATCTAAACAAGGCACCCAAACCATTATTGTGCCGGTGGTGGATGGTCAGGCTTTAGACCCGAAAAGCTGGCAGGAAAAAGTAACTGCAGGTGACATCAGCGAACAAACCCAAAAACAGCTGATGGAAAAACAGCAAAAATACACACGTCAGTTGGAAGACATCAGTCGGCAGGTTAATGAAGCCAAAAAGCTCGGCTACAAAGACATTCGCACAGTGATGGAAAGCCATGTGTCGTCATTACTGGATACCCAAATTAAAGCCATTGAGGAACAATTTAATAACTCCGATGTGTCGCGTTTTTTAGAGGCACTTAAACAGGATGTCATTGAGCAGTATTTTTATAAAAAGAATAAAAAATATAACCCCAGAGAGCGTTATGCGGTCAATGTTTTATTAAAAAGGAGCACCGATAAGCTCAGTCCGATTGTGGCTGAACGGGTGCCGACTTTACAGAATTTACTGGGTACCATCGAAAGTAAGTGGGGTGAGAATGGTCCTGTAATGGCCGACCACATGAGTATTACCGGTGGTTCTTTGTTACAGGCTGATGATGGTTTTCTGGTACTTGATGCCCGGGATTTAATGACCGAACCCGGTGCCTGGAAGATACTGAAGCGTACCTTAAAAAATGGTTTATTGGAAATTGTCCCGGCAGAGATGAGTTGGCCTTTTGGACAGCCTTCGTTAAAACCGGAGCCGATTCCGGTTAACGTTCGGGTGATTTTACTGGGTGATGCCGGTTTGTATTATATGCTGGATAATGGAGATGCTGATTTCTCGGAATTGTTTAAGGTGTTGTCGGATTTTGACTCGGTGATTGACCGAAATGCCCGGGGTTTTGAACACTACAGCGCCATTATTGCAAAAATAATAAAAGAAGATAAGCTGTTGCCTTTCACCGCTGATGCGGTGGCGGCTTTAATTGAACATGGTGCGCGTATTTGTGCGCAAAAAGATAAACTCACTGCGCGTTTTTCACGGATTGCTGACATTGCCCGTGAAGCTCATTATGTGGCAACAAAGCAAAAGCAGCAGCAGGTTAACGGCGGCGATGTGACCACGGCCATTCAACGCACCAAGCGGCGCGCCGGTTTGCCCGCCAGAAAATTTCGCGAACGGCTGGCTAACGGCACCCTCAATGTGGCCACATCAGGCAATCAAGTGGGACAGATTAATGGTTTGGCGGTGATTCATGCCGGTCCGATTGTCTATGGTTTCCCGTCACGCATTACCGCTTCCATTGGTGCAGGACGCGCGGGTGTCATAGATATCGAGGGCAAAGCCGGTAAATCGGGCTCCATCCACACCAAGGGTTTTGAAATATTAGGCGGGTTATTGCGCCATATGCTGCCCCTAAAACATCCATTAACGTTTTCTGCTTCTGTGGCCTTTGAGCAAAGCTATGGTGGTATTGATGGTGATTCAGCCTCGGGGGCTGAGTTTTGTTGCTTAATTTCAGAACTTACCCAAATCCCCATTAATCAGGGCATCAGCATGACCGGCGCCATCGATCAGCATGGATTAATTCAAGCCATTGGCGGTGTGAATGAGAAAATTGAAGGTTTTTATGATGCCTGTGCACTGACCGGCTTAAATGGTCAGCAAGGCGTTGTTATTCCTGCCAGTAATGCCGGAGACTTAATGCTGCGACCGGATGTACAGCAGGCCTGTGTTGATGGTCAGTTCAGTGTTTTTGCGGTTGAAAATATCAGTCAGGCCATGGAAATATTGATGGGTCAGCCGGCCGGATTGCTGGTGGATGGTGCCTATGCTGAAAACAGTATTATGGGTAAGGCCATGAAAAAAGCCCGTCAATTTTGGCAGCATGTTAATGATAAAAAATAACAAACGAAACATCAGTTAAAATTGTGACGGCGGTCTAAAAAGTTAATTTATTTTTCAATAATAATGGGTATCTTAATGATATAAATGCAATTGTTTATCAGCAGATTTGAAGATTTTTTAAATTTTTGTTAAAATAGTTTTAACTTTGAACTAACATACCCATATTGGGTCTTAGGTTTTAGTTGTTAAAGTGAGTTGGGAGTGAATATGAAGCGATATCTAATCACAGTTTGTTTGTTTTTGTTGAGCGCTGTGGCTGTGGGTCAAACAGCCCAGAAAAGCCTGCAACAAACATCTCAGCTTCAACTACAGCCACCCACACAATTCACCTATACAGGTAGCGATTGGTTATTAAGTGATTCTATGTATGCCGATGAGTATGCGTATGATTTACTGAAACCGCAAAATCACCAAAATTCATATTTAGGCACGCAGCATAACATCTACGGACAACAGCTTATGTTTCGCATGCAATTTGCCGACTGGTTGTCGCTACGCTTAGGCGTGTACGATGACAACCAAGCTAATGATCTGTTTATGTCGGTTCCTCAGCACAATAAAACCAGTCGCCATAACGATTTAGGTTACCAGTTGGGGGTTAGTTCGGTGTTGGATATCAATTCAAACTGGCGATTTGGTGTAGACTTAAGCACAGGTCAGGTATCCGGTGACATACTGGGTTTGTATCAGGATCAGTTAGACACCACCAGTTTTGGTTTAGGTGTGCGCAATCAGCGTTTTGGTGCCAGTTTACATTCTGACTTTGCCGCAAGCCGACAAAACAGTGCCCTGTATCGTTCCAGTATTGATTTGCAGGTGGATTGGCACTTTAATAAAGACGGTACCCTGTCTTTCGGTGCCAGAAGACATATGAATGATAATGTCGCCACGAATCTGGATCAATTCACCGGCACCGTTCCTTACATCAAATTTAAACACAATCTATAACATCCGGTTATGACCAATCCGGGCTTTCAGCCGCGTCGTCATAGGATTGTTTATTGTGCTGTCATCATGATTCTGGCTTTCCTGGCCGGTTGTCAGTCTCTTCCAAAAAAACATGATGGTCATTGCAGCCAGCTCAGTCATATTAATTCCGATAATTTTGAACTGTCCGGCAAATTGGCTTTGTCTGATGGTCAGGAAGGTGGCAGTGGTCGTTTGAGCTGGCGACAACATAACGCGCAAGTCACCGCTCAATTTATAGCACCCTTAGGCCAGGGGGATTGGCTGATTGAAGAATCAGATCACGGTGCCCGCTTAGTGATTAATAACGAGGCACCCTATTATGCTGAGCACGCTGAAACGCTGATTGAAGAAGCGGTGGGCTGGCCGGTTCCCTGGCATGAATTAAAAAAATGGATTGTGGCGCAACCGGTTAATAGAAACCAGGCTGAAATTACGCGTAATCAAACCTCAAAAACAATTGTGGAGCAGGGCTGGACGATTGTTTATGATCGTTTTCAAGACGATGAACAGGGCTGTTTTCCGCACCGCATCATGGCTTCTAAGTCACCTTACAGTATTCGCCTGGTTGTCCGACAATGGCAGTGGTAAAGATCACAGCACCGGCAAAAATTAATTTAATGCTGCGGGTTTTAAGTCGACGGTCAGATGGTTACCATGAATTACAAAGTTGCTTTGAAATATTGCCCTGGGGGGATGAGATGGTTTTCTCCACAAACGTTTCAGATAAGGCAACAGTTAAAATAATCGGGTTCGACAGCATCGCAGAATCAGATAATTTAATCCATCGGGCAGCACAATTGTTGAAACCCTTTGTTAAAAAGCCGCATGCAGTTAATATCGATGTCGATAAACGCATCCCGACCGGTGCCGGTCTGGGTGGTGGCAGTTCTAACGCAGCAAGTACTTTACTGACGCTTAATCAAATATGGCACTGCCAATTAGACCAACAATCCTTATTAAAAATGGCTTTAGAATTAGGTGCTGATGTGCCATTTTTTGTGGTCGGTAAATCCGCCCTGGTTACCGGTATTGGCGAACAGTTAGAACCCATGAAGTTTTTTTCAGGTTTTTTATTGTTGTTATTTCCTAATGTCAGCATTGCCACGGAATCTGTGTTTAAACACCCGGATTTAAATCGTAATCAAACACCTTTGCCCCGTACTTTAATGATGAATCGGGATTTCTGGATTAATGATTGTTTTCAGGTGGTGTTACAGGAATACCCAGACATAAAGCAGTTATATACCCGCCTTAACCCGGTTATACGATTGCGCTTATCCGGTACCGGCTCAACCCTGTTTGCCTTATGTGACAATAAAAAACAAGCCCTCAATCATCAAAAAATAGCTTCAGAATATTGTCGAACCAAACTGGTTGAAATATAATGGCGGCTAACGTGCGGCGAACAACGATAAATTAAAGTTAAATATACTATTTTGGTTTGCATTCATTGCCAATGTGGTTATAATATGCCGCCTTTAACAGCGATTACAAAGCTGGTAAAGAGAGAGATTCTCGCGAATTGGGATGTCGCCAAGTGGCTAAGGCACCAGGTTTTGATCCTGGCATTCGCAGGTTCGAGTCCTGCCATCCCAGCCATATTTTGTGATGCCTGCGCTCTGCGCGGGCATACTCATTTAAGGGGCCAAGCAAATGTTCGATCGTGGAATTAGGTTATTTTGCGGAAACGCCAATCCCGAACTGGGAAAAAAAATTGCCAATAATTTAGGTGTGCCTTTGGGGCGCGCCCATGTTGGCCGGTTCAGTGACGGTGAAGTGTCTGTGGAAATTCGGGACAATGTACGCGGTCAGGATATTTTCTTGATTCAGCCCACCTGTCGTCCCACAGCAGATAATTTCATGGAATTGTTGGTGATGGTCGATGCCCTTAAACGGGCCTCGGCGAAAACAGTGACCGCAGTTATTCCCTATTTTGGCTATGCCAGACAAGACCGTCGTCCCCGTTCCGCGCGGGTGCCGATAACCGCTAAAGTGGCGGCAAAAATGATTGCGACGGTGGGCATTGATCGGGTATTAACCGTTGATTTGCACGCTGATCAAATTCAGGGATTTTTTGATATCCCGGTGGATAATGTTTATGCGTCACCATTAACGCTGGCCGATATGTGGCAAAAGTATGAGAGTGAAGATGTGACCATTGTTTCACCTGATATCGGTGGTGTGGTGAGAGCCCGGGCCATTGCCAAACGATTGGGCTGCGAATTGGCCATTATTGATAAGCGTCGTCCCAAACCTAATATGGCTAAGGTGATGAATATCATTGGTGACGTCAAGGGTAAAATATGTATCCTGGTGGACGATATGATTGATACGGCGGGTACCTTGTGTGCCGCCTCAACGGCGTTAATGGAATGGGACGCCAAACAAGTTAATGCCTATTGTGTGCATCCGGTTTTATCGGGCAACGCAATTAAGAATATTGAAAATTCAGGCCTCAATGAGTTGGTGGTTACAGACACCATACCTTTACAGGAAGAGGCGCTGAATTGTCAGAAAATTCGTCAGTTGTCTGTTGCCGAAATGCTTGGCGAGACAATCAGACGTATTGCTAACAGAGAGTCTGTTAGCTCCATGTACATCGATTAATGTATTAAATCGATTTTTTTAAGACCCTGGTCGCAAGGGTTGAATATAGGAAAATATTATGGCTATTTATAAAGTAGATGCAAAACTCCGTGACGATGTGGGGAAAGGTGCGAGCCGCCGCTTACGTCGTGAAGGACGTGTTCCAGTGGTACTGTATGGTGCCGGCCGGGACCCAAGAAATTTAACCCTAAACCACAATAAAGTGCTGCGTTTAATTGAAGACGAAGGTTTCTTCTCCAGCATTATTGAGTTCTCTGCCGATGGTGGTGCCAAACAAAAAGTGGTCATTAAAGACATGCAACGTCATCCGGCGAAACCGGTGATCATGCACATGGACTTTATGCGAGTCGATGATAACCAAGAACTGGTGATGAATATTCCGATTCACTTTTTGAATGCTGATAATTGTCCGGCCAGTAAAGTTGCGGGTATTGTTATCGATTATCAAATTCATGAAATAGAGATTACCTGTTTGCCGAAAGACTTACCAGAAAGTTTTGAAGTTGATTTGGCTGATTTTGAAGTCGGTGATTCGGTTATGTTAAGCGAAATTGACATGCCAGAAGGTGTTAAAGCCATGGCATTCTTACGCACGGATGATGAAGAGTATGATGAAGTCATCGTTAATACCGCCACCGTTATTGATACCAGCGAAGAAGATGAAGCCGCTGAAGAGCCGGATGTGGATGTGCCGACTGTCGATGAAGATGAAGCCGGTGAAGAAGGGGATTCTGGAGACGGTCAAGACAAAGATCAGGAAAAAGACGAATAAACAATTTGTTTTTGTCGCTTTGTTTAACCACGGTATTCAGTCATGGATACCGTGGTTTTTTATGTAAAGCGATCTCAAGATTTCTGTGATAAAGTAAAAAGATGATCCAAGTAATCTTTGGTCTGGGCAATCCCGGACAAGACTATAAAAATACCCGCCACAATGCCGGCTTTTGGTATCTCGAGGCCTTAGCCGACTACGTCGGTGTGGATTTTAAGTTTGAAAAAAAATTTAAAGCCGAAGTGGCGCAAACCGGTTACTTTGGTGATAAAGTGTGGTTAGTCAAACCACAAACCTATGTCAATCGGTCCGGTCAAAGTGTCATCCCGTTTACACAATTTTACCGCATAGCCGCCAATCAGGTATTGGTGGCTTATGATGAATTGGACATTCCACCGGGTACCGCTAAGTTTAAACGTGGCGGTGGTCACGGTGGCCATAATGGCTTGCGAGATATTATTCCCGGTTTAGGCCCCGACTTTAAGCGTTTAAGGATTGGTATTGGTCACCCCGGCGATAAACATAAAGTAACGCCCTGGGTATTGGGTCGTCCCAGTGAAAATGATGCCATCAGTATTGGTCGCTGTCTTGATCAATGTGTTGATGTTACATCAGCCATGATCGCCGGTGATGATGAAAAAGTGATGCAAATTCTTCACACAGTGGACAATAAATAGCGATTTAACGCTTGAGAAAAACTTTGTTCATCCACTAAAAAGGCATCATGCCCCTGAATTGAATCAGTGATGATTAATTCACTGTTTATATCCGCTTTTTGTAACAAATCGTAGACATCCTGTTGTAGCCAGGTTGGGAATAATAAATCCGTTTGGGTGCCCATGATTAACGCTGATTCAACGCGAATGTCCGATAAAGGATTTTTATTGTCAGTTTCGGCGTGGTAATGGTAACCGTCAAACCAGTCCATGGCACGTGAAAGATATAAATAACAAATGGGATCAAACTGATGGATAAAGCGATTGGCGTGGTGTTCTAAATAACTTTCCACCGGAAATTCGATACCAAACGGGTGATCAGGTACCTTTTTTAAAGAGCGGGGAAACCGTTCATTCCATTCCTCAGCAGAACGGTAGGACAACATCCCAATCTTGCGGGCGAACTTCATGCCATCTACCGGCCAGTCTTCCCGCGAATAAAATCCTCGGTTAAAATTATTATCATTAATAATGGCTTCTCTTTGTAAGGAGCGAATCGCGGTGCTGAAAGGCGGTGATGCCAGGCCGGCGGCAATCTGAACCCAATGGCGACAAATATCAGGCTGTTGCTGCAATAAAGCGATACCGGTCATGCCACCCATCGATGGGCCGATAAGCGCATGTAAGCGCTCGATACCTAAATACTGGCATAACAGTAAATTGCTGTTGGCAATGTCTTGTAAACATAAATCAGGAAAGTCAAAACGGTAGGCACGGTTATTTTTTGGATTAACAGAAGCCGGGCCGGTGGAGCCTTTGCAACTGCCCAAAGAACTGGCACAAATAACAAAAAACTGATTGGTGTCAATCGCCTTGCCCGGGCCAACCATAAACTCCCACCAGCCCGGTTCATCATCCGGATGATGACGGCACACATGCGAATCCGGTGAAAGTCCGGATAATATTAAAATGGCATTTTCCCCTGACGGGCTTAATTGACCCCAGGTTTCATATTGTAGCTGGGCATCAAATAACTGGCCACCACGATAAAAGGTGAAGGGTGAAGGCAGTTGAAAATTTTTCAGATAATCCGGCATAGGTGCTATTAAAAACGGCCTCTGAGAGGCCGAAAATGAATCTGAATATTGTAGCAAAGCGGCTCCTTAATAAGAAGCCGCTGTGATTATTAATTGAAGTCCTTTAAATTAATCCTGTGTCGAATCAACTGAATGGTCTTAAACGGTATTTCGATAACGACGAATATAGATGGCTAGTCCGATAGTTACTGTTGCAAATAACAGTCCATACAGCAGCTCGATTTGCATTAACCCATTGAGCATATTGTGAATAACTTCTCCGCTGGTATGTTCGGTCGGATCAAAATCCACGTTCTCGAAATCATTGTGGCCAATGCCGGTGGCAAATGGTGTGGTGGCTTTGGCAAACAACATGCCAATGGTTTGAAAAAAACCAAATTTAAATAAATTTAAATTGACCAGCGCATTGTACCAATACCAAATAAATCCGGCCATGAGCGGTGCAAAAACAGCCAGCAGAAAAGGTCGTCTTTTAGCCACGGATGAGGCAAACAAAAGCCAGCCGTATAAAGGCAGTGCCCAGAGGGCCTGAACCAGACAGCCGACCATGAAGGCGCCCCAGTTTTCAATAAACGACACATTTGACCAAAGGATTGTGAATGGATTTAGGCCATTAATCAATAATATCAGGCTGATAACAATAAACATCAATAAATGACTGACGACTAAACCGAACACGAAACTAACCGGTGCCACCAATATGGCCGTAATTATTTTTGATAAAACAGTCTGGGTATCAGAGACCGGTAAAGACTTGTAAAATAAAATACTGCCATCTTTACGGTCGTCATATAAACTACCTAACAGGAAAAAGAATACCACAATAAATAAAATAAAATGATACAAAGAACCTGTCATCAACATAAGGACATCTAAAGCAAAATTTATTTTATCGTCGCTCACCTGCTGGAGTGAGCCGATGGCCAGTTGCAAATTATCACCGCCACTGACATCAAGAACAATACGATCCGTGGTGAAATAACTTAATAAAGCCATGACCACCAAAACGACACCAATGATAATCGGTGTTTTGAAAAAGGAACCTTTGTGCTCCCAAAACTCCAGCTTTAATAAAGCCCAAAAAGTTTTCATTCGGTTTTTCATGATTGACCCTCCTTCATAATCGCCACAAACAGATCTGATACGGACGGTCTTTGGACTTCGCCCAAAATTTCCACCTGTTGTCGGGAAGCGGCTTTAAACAGCATAATGTAGCGACCAAACACTTTTTTCACAGTCAAAGGCTCTAAGGTCATGGCCTTTTCATAGTTATCCTGACTGACCATAACTTCAAAGAAGTCACGGGTTAAGCTTTCCATATCACTATTAAGAACAATTTCTCCGTCTTTAATAAACACCACATCAGTGAGGATATGTTCGATTTCCTCAACCTGGTGGGTGGTGATGATAATGGTTCGTTCGTTATTAAAGTAATCATTGATTAAATTGTCATAGAATTCTTTACGGAATAATATATCCAGCCCTAAAGTGGGTTCATCTAACACCAGTAGCTGGGCATCGATGGCCATAACAATGGCTAAATGCAGCTGTGCCACCATGCCTTTTGAAAGTTCTTTGACTTTATGCTTCAGATTTACTTTGGTTTTGGCAATCAGGTCTTCTGCTTTATTGCGATTAAAATTTGGGTGAACCTGTTCGGTGTAATCAAGCAACTGGCTGACTTGAATCCATTTAGGTAACACCGCAACATCGGCGATAAAACAGATGTCTTTCATCAACTCTGCGCGTTTTTTAAACGGATCAATACCCAATACGGATAAATCACCGTCACAAGGCGCCAGACCTAAAACCGCTTTTAAAAGAGTGGTTTTTCCGGCGCCGTTGGGGCCAATGAGTCCCACCACTTTGCCGCGGTTAATATCGATGTTAATATTTTTAAGGGCCTGGAATTTGCCGTAATGCTTATTTAAATTATGTGCTTTGAGTAAAGCGCTCATGAAGTTCTCCCGGTTTTTTCTAAGGATTTAATTAAGGTGTCGATATCAATATCCAACTGTTCGATTTTATTGAGAACCTGTGGCCATTGATGTTTTATAAAGTCTTGTCGCTGTAGCTGCTGCAATATATCTTTGGCATCATCACTGACAAACATGCCCAGCCCGCGTTTTTTTGTCACTAGTTCTTCGTCCACCAGTATTTGGTAGGATTTAGAAACCGTGATGGGGTTGACTTGATAGTCCACAGCCAATTGCCGCACCGAGGGTAACGCTTCTCCGGCAGATACATCGCCATTTAAGATCATATCTTTAATTTGTTCGGCCAACTGTAAATAAATCGGCTGGCTGTCGTTCCAATGATAGGACATGTTTGTTACCTGATGGCCGGTAGGAGTAAGGTTAAACTGTGGTTTAACTGATTAAATTTTTGCATCTCTACATGGGTCTGGTTAATGGCCGAATGCGATGGTTGGTCATTGTTTAAGTTAATCCAGTAGCCAATAAGCAGGCTCAAAGATAGGGCTGTTAATAACAGTGATGTGGCTAATAAGTTTTGTTTGATGGCAGTCATAAGTACACCGTTTATGTCTAATAGTGTTGTAGTGTACTATAACACCCAGGCAAATGCAAATAGGCCATTGGTCACGATTGGTGTGTTTTATCGGTAAATGGGTGGTTCGTGGCTGCCTAAGCGGTATAAGGTGCCGTGACTTTTGAAGCGTTCATTGCGTGTGTCCGAAGAGCGAAGCTGGCAATCGAATGTATAGTTAATTCTTGGTTTTACTGGTACTGATAATGAATCAGGGATTGACCATGCCAGAATTTCACGGGCATAAGCGGTCAGTTCCGGGGTTTGTAAAACCGCTAAAGAAACGCGGTTACCGTCATCAATTTGTAATTCACAGTGTAAAGTTGAGGCGTCTCGAACTTTGGCTTGACGGTGAGTCAGCCTGATAATTAATTGTTGTGCGTCGGCATCTAATTTAACCACTTCAATTAAGGTGGGCAGATCATTATTGGGTTTTTCGATTCTGGGCGGGCCGCAAGCGGCTAATAGAAGGAGGGTGGTTAGTAACAAAGCACGAAGAATCATAGTAAACTCAGAAAAAATAATGTGTTTTCCCTGAAAAAGTACATCCAGAACTTTGTCAGGTTCATCTAATTATACGATGAAAGTGTGTGTGTTTAAATCACTCAACGCACTCTTTATAGCCCATGGTGGCTCTGGGACGATGTTCAATATCAAATAAAGTTTCAATGCACTGGTAGCCATTTTCAGTAAAAAGTTTAAATACGGCCTGCTGTTGGTTATAACCGTGTTCCACCATAAGCAGTCCTTTGTGAGATAAATAATGACCGGCTTGTTCAATTATTGTTGTTAAATCAGCCAGTCCGTTCTGCTGAGCAACCAATGCTGTGTGAGGTTCATGGCTTAAATCCTTTAGGTGGTCATCGTCTGGTTCGATATAGGGTGGATTACTTACAATTAAATTGATATTCTGTGTTTGAATATCAGAAAACCAATGACTGTGTTTAAACTGTATATTCTTGATGTGATGGTTGTGGGCATTTTCAGTTGCCACGTTCAATGCGTTTTGACTGATGTCGGTGGCGATCACCCGGCTGCCTGGGTATAACCGTGCCAGAACCAATGCCAGGGCACCTGAGCCGGTGCCTAAATCTAAAATGGAGCGTGGCTTTATTGCCAATGATTGTAGTGTTTCAATGATTAGTTCTGTATCAGGTCGCGGTATTAAGGTGTGTTCATTAACCTTTAAGGTTAAATCCCAAAACGGCTGATGGCCAATGATATAGGCCAGTGGCTTACCGCTCAGATACTGTTCCTGATACTGTTTTAGCTGTTGAATTTGCGGTGGGGTTAATTCTACATCGTCATGGCTGAACAACCAGGCGCTGTTTTTATTCATCACATGAGCCAGCAGCTGTCGGTGAACACTTGCGGATATGTTCGGATGGCGCTGGGCCAGCCATTGGGCAACGGTGTGCAAGATAGATGCGCGGTTACAGGATGATTAAAAAAAGTGCAGTTTTAATTAGCTGAAGTTTGCCCGGAATAATCGATCCTGTTCATCATTGCCGTCAAAACCACCTTTGCTTAAGCGGTCACTGTCACCTTCAAAAGGCAGCGAATTAATCACATCGTTGGTCACCATATCGGTGTTGACTGATGGTGAAGATGATGGCTGGTTACTTATAAACACAACCGCTGACAGGGTAAAGACAACGGCCAGGGCAGAAACGGCGAAGGGTGATTCAGGCAAGCATTGGCTGATAAATTGTTTACTGCGATGTAACCATGAAGTGCGGTGACTTGCTGAAATGTCAGTGGCCACCTGTTGGCTCCAGGGTTGCATATTTATGGCTAATTTAGCTGCTTGTGCGGTGTTAAAATCACTGACAATGGCTTCTGCGTTCGCTACATTGGGCGCATGCAGACAATCAGCGACATTAACCGTATCGTTGGCACGGTCTGTGCTTTGTTGAAAAATCTGTGCTAATTGTTGTTCAGTTAATTTCATAATCTATACCCATTCTTTCTAACTGTTCCTTTAACGCATTCATGGAACGTTTAGATAAATTTTCAGCTTTATAATAAGACCATCCGGTTAAAGCCATCATTTCTTTCACTGTGTAGCCTTGTAACCGCATTTTAACGGCGACTCTGCGATCGTCCGGCAGTGTCTCAATGGCCGTTAAAAGCGCCTTTTGTAATTCTTTATCGGCCAGTTTGTTATCCGGCTGCGGAACATCGCTGTCAAGCTCGGGATGGTAACTGTCCGATTCATCACGGTGTTCAGGTAATTGTGTTTCCTGCGCATGGCGGTTATTGGCCCTGGCTAAATCAACAATCACATTGGCAGTGATTCTGTATATATAAGACGAAAGGTTTTCAATTTCTCGGTCACTGTCTAACAATTTAATCACACGAATCGACACTTCCTGATAGACATCATCGCGGGTCACACCGGTGATGTTGATTTGTTTACTGAACACAGCCTGATCGATCAAGTGCTGGTGTTTTTGAAACAAGATGGTCAGTTGCTGTTTATTCACGTCAGATCGATGTTATGAGTTAGTGTAGGACAGTATAACCCCTCGGGTGTTGGACAACTGATTTTGCTGACAATAATCCATTGCGGTTAGACCCTTTTTGTCCTTTTCATTTGTCTTGGCTTGCCATTTTAGCAGTTGATGTGCAATGGTGGCCAATTGTTGGTCTTTATCGCGACGGCCCAAGTATGCCAGTAAAGTGAGTGGCGTTCGACCATGATGATCACGCTGGTTAATGGGAACATGGTAACTGTGAACGAGTTTCAGGGTTTGCAGGGCTTTGCCGGTTTGGCTGTAATAGGGCACTGCTGAAATAACATTGTGGAACAAGTTACCGTTATTGGGGTCACGGCTTAATGGATTGGCACCGGCCTCCACCAGCCGACTTAAGCAGGATTCGCTCCATTGGGCTGCGGCCAAATTCACATAAGGAAAGCCACCCGGGCCTTGTTCATTGAGCTTAACGGGCTGGCGCATTAACAGCTCCACCACATTCTCAGAGCGACTAATCAAAGCGCTGGAAAGTGCGGTACTTCCGCGAGCACTGCGGTAATTTACATCGGCACCTTTTTCAATGAGAAAAGAACACACTGCACGTTTGCCCTGCCCGGCAGCATGAATCAGGGCAGTGCAATCTTTGTGATCTTTCTGGTTAATATCGGCACCTTTTAATAACAGGCGGTTCAACAGTCCCAAGTTGCCGTTAGAAACCGCTTCAAACCAATCCTGGTGCAACTTTTTGTTATTTCCGGTGGTTTGGGTTTGATGTGTTTTTTGTTGATTTGATTCGTTTGTGAACAAGGGCAATTCAATTTGTTGTTGTTCGGCGATGGCAGTATCCAGTCGTTTGGTCAGCTCAGGGTGTTTTTTGGCCAGATCATGGGGCGTTTGTGCCTGATGGTTGCGATGAATGATCGGCACTTTATGGTCGATTAACAATTGAATGAGTTTGGCGGACGGGTTTTTAGATTTTAAAGCCAGTATTAAGGCATTGTCATTGTGATCGTTACATTGTTTTACGTCCGCACCGGATTGAATAAGTTGCTGCACAATGGCATAGGATTGACTGGTTACGGCATCCAGTAAAGCGGTCATACCATTGTCATCACGGTGATTAACATCGTCACAATGATTTAAAATAAAGTTGAATTTTTTTTCATGACCTAACAAGCAAACCGTCATTAAACCGGTGCGATTATGCTTATCTGTGCAATTGATATTGGCGGTATGTCGATAGACTAAATCAAGACCGGTTACATCATCTTTTTTGTATTGGCAGGCGGCGATAAAGGGCGGGGTGTGAGAATAGTTAGGGAGGCTGTTTTGCTGCAATATATAGCGAGCCACCTGCCAACGGCCATGCCTTAAGGCCATGTTCAAAGGGGCAAACTCTTCGCTGTCTACGGTGTCAATGGTTATCCCGTCGGCTAATAACTGCTCCAGTTGAGCCAGTTGTCCTCGACGGCAACAATTGAGAATATCTTTTTTTGTGGTGGTTGATGGTGACACAAATTTAATCCATTAAGTTACGATGACAACTATTCCGGATTAAAGGTAAGTATGGCCGTTAATCCCGCGGTTTTATTTTGCCTGATTTCAATCTGCCAATTATACAGGTCGCAAAGGCGTTTGACGATAGCCAGACCAATACCCGAGCCTTTTGAGCTCGATTTATTGGCTCGGTAATGGCGCTCAAATAATTTCGGTAATTCCGATTCATTGACACCAACGCCCTCATCTTGAACAATAACAGAATGGTTATCAATAATAATGTGGATGGTACCCTCGGTGGAATATTTAATGGCGTTACCAATCAGGTTACCCAGCACCACAGACACCACTGATTCAGGCGCTTTGACTTGCAGCCAGTCCTTTTCAATGATTTTAGTTTTAACCGGTTTCAGTTTGAGGGTGTCCTGGTGGCTGTCTAAAATTTTACGGATAATAATGGCCGGTTGGGTGCGTTCCAGACCCTGGTTTTCTTTGCGTTCTTCGCGGGCTAACAGCAGTAAAGTTTCGGTGAGTTCAGAAGACTGTTTAACCGCCCGTTCTATGCGATTGATGCGGTTAAGTTCTTTTTCACTGATGTCGGGATTTGATTTAATGAGTTCTACAGTGCTGGTAATGACAGCCAGCGGGGTTCTCAGTTCATGGCTGACATCGGCATTAAACTCTTTATCGCGGGTCACATAATCAGTCAGGCTCTGGGCATAGTTGTCCAATGCCAGGGCCACTTTGCCCACCTCATCTTCTGTAAAATAAGGCGCTAAGGGTTCAATGTGGGTATCAGCAGATAAATTTTCTAATTTAGCAGCTAGTTTACTTAAGGGTTTAAGCACTTTTTTAGATACATAAATGGCCAGTAAATAAGCCAATATCAAAAATATAGCCAACATGCCACCAAAGATAATCCACAGCATGCGGTTATTTTGTTTCATGTGGCTGATGTCGTATTTAATGTAACCCCAAACAGCCTGGCCTTCGACTTTATTTTGTTTATTAACTGCGACAATAAAAGTTTTATCATCTTCAGTGATCAGGTGGGTGCCGTCTTCTAAGTCAGCATAATCCAGCGGCAAATCAGTGTGGAAGTTATCCGGGGTGGTGATGACACCCTGGACATTGGATGATAAAGGCTGGCCTAAGACATCTTTGGGATTGGCTGACAGTTTGGTCATATAACTGTCCAGATCCTGTTTAATGGTCTGTTCAATCAGTTCGGTTTGCAGGTTTTGCCGGATACTCAAAGATGCCAGCGCAAACAGTATTGTCAACAGGGTACTGAATGCCAGAAAGGCAATAATTATTCGGCTTTTTAAACTATTCCGAAAGTTCATCGGGGTCGGATATATGATAGCCTATGCCGTGTCGAGTATGAATCAATTGCTTGTCAAAGGGTTTATCAATGGTGGTTCTTAAGCCGTGGATATGAACCCGTAAAGAGTCAGAATCGGGCATTTCTTCGCCCCAAACTTTTACTTCCAGTTCTTCGCGCGGCACAACATAAGGACTGGCTTCCATCAGAATTTGTAATAATTTTAGGCCGGTGGGGTTCATTTTAAGATTCTCGCCATTGCGTTTCACCGTGAGAGAATCCAGATTAAATTCTAAATCAGCCACCTGTAAGGTTCGGTTGAGGTTTTTCTTTTTACGGGTGCCGAGAACATTCACTCGCGCTTCGAGTTCCTGTAAGGCAAAGGGTTTAACCATATAATCATCAGCACCATATTCAAAACCTTCCAGTTTTTGGCTCAGTGTGTCACGGGCTGTGAGCATGATGACCGGTGTATTCTTTTTGGCTTCTTTACGTAATTTTTTGCACAAATCCAGGCCATCCATACCAGGTAACATCAAATCTAAGATAATCACATCAAAGTCATTACTCACCGCTAAGTGAAGACCGGTCACGCCATCGCCGGCATAATCCACAATATGATCTTGTTCTTCGAAATAGTCGACAATATTGGCGGCAATATCGGTATTGTCTTCAACAACCAGAATTTTCATAAGCTTAACCTTTATATGCTTGTTATTAATAGTCAGCCATCTGAGACAAAACAGATGATAAAAAAATCCCAAGAAACTTCAAAAGCTTCTTGGGAAATAGATGCCCAGATTTAAGTCAATTTGTTTTTTGGAGAACTTTGACTATGATTGTTATTTTACTAACATTTCTGTTAAAACATCGTTAAATACAAATTAAATGTTTGTAAATGAAATGCATTAAACGCTGTCAATTACGATCAGCTGTTGGCTTCGATGTGTGATAAAATCAGTCCACTTTGAATGGCATCTGAAAAATATCCATGATTCGCTTCGTTGTTTTGTTCCTTGTAATTCTTGTGTCGCTGTTTCTGTTAGAAATCTATGAGCCTGTTCGTCAGGCAGTGGTGCTACCTTTTACCGGTTTTTTAGCTACGGTTAGTTCGTGGATTGTGCAATTATTTGATCCCAATGTGCACGCCTACGGTGATATTATTCAAGACACCCAAACCTTGGTCGCCATTCAAATTGCCCCCGGCTGTAATGGTGTGGAAGCCATGATTATTCTGTTAGCGGCCATTGTCGCTTTCCCGTCATCCATCTGGTATAAAATAAAAGGTTTGTTTTTTGGGTTTTTGGCGATCCAATCGCTTAACCTGGTGCGTATCATTTCATTGTTTTATTTATTGCAATGGAATCAAACCTGGTTTGAGTGGTTTCATTTATACCTTTGGCAAGCGTTAATTATTTTAGATGCCTTGATTGTCTGGTTAATCTGGCTGCGCTATTTACCGAAAAAAGATTCTGCTGATTCTGATAACCATTCACACAAATCACAGACTGAATTACAAACCCCAGCTTGAAAAGGAGCCCTGTCATGCCACATCAATTAATCCTGATTTTATTTATTGTGCTGTTATCAGCGTGTCAATCCAATCCCAACAAGGAGTCAACCATGAGTCAACAACAGCCGCCTGAGGCAAAAAAAGTTCCACACACCTGGTCAATACATGGTGACAGGCGTTTGGATAATTACCATTGGTTGCGTGATGATCAACGCACCGATACAGATGTGTTGGCTTATCTGACGGCAGAAAATAAATACACCGAGTCGCAATTAAAGGATGTGGAGCCTCTGGTGGATACTTTATATCAGGAAATCACCAGTCGGATTAAACAGAATGATGAGTCGGTGCCTTATCGGCTGGATGATTTTTGGTATTACAAACGCTTTTCAGAAGGCCAGGAGTATCCGATTTATGCCCGCAAACAGGGCAGCTTAGATGCCGAAGAGCAGGTGCTGCTGGATGTCAATAAGCTGGCAAAGGATTATGCGTATTATGCCAGCAATAACCAGCAACCCAGTCCCAATCACAAAATTTATGGCTTTTCTGAGGACACCGTTAGTCGCCGCCAATATGATTTGCGTTTTAAAGATCTGGCCACTGGCAAGATGTTGCCGGATGTCATTAAGAACACCACCGGTTCAATCGCCTGGGCAAAAGACAGTGAAACCTTTTTTTACACCCGTAAACATCCCGTTACACTGCTGCCTTATCAGGTTTACAGACACCGTATAGGTACCCCGGTGAGTGAGGATGTGCTGGTTTATGAAGAACCCGATGATACTTTTTACCTGTCTTGTTATACCTCGCGCTCAGGTGATTACATTATGATTCAGATTGAATCCACCACCCAAAGTGAAGCCCTGTATTTGGATGCTAACAATCCAACGGGTGAATTTTCATCGGTATTACCACGAGAGGACAAGCATGAATATTCAGTGGAAGATTTTAACGGTGACTGGATTATTGTCAGTAACTGGCAGGCCCTTAATTCACGGGTGATGCGAGTGCCCATTGGTGATTCACAGGATAAAAACAAGTGGCAGGAAATCATTCCCCATGATGATGAGACCTTAATTTATGATGTGGAGGCGTTTAAAGACTGGTTAGCCGTGGATCAGCGCCGTAATGGTCTAAAGCACATTAAAGTGAAAAACTGGTCAACCGGAGAAGAAAAAATAATTCAGGGTGATGAGGCTGTATCGACCATGTGGGTGGGTTTTAATCCAGAACAAGACACCAATACCATGCGCTACAGTTATGATTCGTTTACCCAGCTTGGCAGCGTTTTTGAAGTTGAATTAAACAGCGATGAAAAAACCCTGCTTAAGCAGGATGAAATTAATGGGGACTATTATCCTGAGCAATACCAGTCCGAGCGATTATTAGTCACAGCCAGAGATGGTGTTGAAGTGCCGGTTTCACTGGTGTATAAAAAATCAGACAAAGACTTATCTGAACGGCCTTTGCTGGTGTATGGTTATGGTTCTTATGGCCATTCCATTGACCCCGGCTTTTCAGTCAGTCGCTTATCCTTGTTAGATCGAGGTTTTGTGTTTGCTGTGGCGCATATTCGCGGTTCACAGGCCAAAGGTCGCGCCTGGTATGAAGACGGTAAAATGTTTAACAAAATGAACACCTTTACCGACTTTATCGATGCTTCAAAAGCGCTTTTAGATAAAGGATATGGTGACCCGGCGCGAATGTATGCCTGGGGCGGTAGTGCCGGTGGCTTATTGATGGGTGCGGTGGCCAATATGAACGGTATGCTTTATGACGGCATGATTGCCAGTGTACCGTTTGTTGATGTGGTTACCACCATGCTCGATGAAAGCCTGCCATTAACCACCGGTGAATTTGAGGAATGGGGCAACCCTAAAAACCAAGACGCCTATGAGTATATGTTGTCCTATTCACCCTATGATCAGGTTAAAGCCCAGGATTATCCGAATATTCTGGTGACCACCGGCTTACACGATTCACAAGTGCAATACTTTGAACCGGCGAAATGGGTGGCGAAACTGCGTGATTATAAAACCGATGATAACTTACTGCTGTTACGGACCAATATGGAGACCGGTCATGGTGGTGCTTCGGGACGTTTCAGTTATTACAAAGAAACGGCGCAGGATTATGCTTTTTTATTAAAATTAGCAGGCATTAAGTCTTAATTTTCTGACCTGCATCAAGAAATAATAATTCGATTTTAAATAAAATTCCAGTCGAACAGGCGTCGCCCGACAGGCGACGCCGTCTTTTAAACTCAATAAAAAATAAAACCATGTTAGCCAATCCAATCCTCGATAAACTGACCCGGAAACTGTCTGATCAATATTCTGAAGCTGAATTAATGCTAAAAGCCGAGATGGCGCAACAGATTATTGATTTAAAAAATGAGAAAAATGCCCTGATACTTGGCCACAACTACATGGAACCGGCCTTGTTTCACACTGTGCCTGATTTTACCGGTGATTCGCTGGAGTTATCACGAAAAGCCGCTGAAACCGATAAAGACATCATTGTTTTTTGTGGTGTGGAGTTTATGGCTGAAACCGCTAAAATTTTAAGCCCGGACAAAACCGTGCTGGTGCCCTCGAGCAAAGCTGGTTGTTCACTGGCAGAGTCAATCACTGCGGCGGATGTCAGAAAACTGAAAGAGCAGTTTCCGGGTGTGCCGGTAGTGACCTATATCAACACCTATGCCGATGTTAAGGCAGAAACTGATATTTGCTGTACTTCGGGCAATGCTAAACAAGTGGTGGAATCACTTAATTCGGATACCGTGATATTTTTACCGGATGAGTATCTGGCGGGAAACATTGCCCGCGAAACAGGTAAACACATTATTTTTCCAAGCAAAAACAAAGGCACAGACAATGACGTGGATGTACAACTGATTGGCTGGCACGGCCGATGCGAAGTACATGATCAGTTTACTGTGGAAGACATTGAACATGTACGCGCAAGTTACCCCGATGCCAAGGTGCTGGCTCACCCTGAGTGTAAACCGGAGGTGGTGGATGCTGCTGATTTTTCCGGCAGCACCACAGCCATAATTAATTATATTCGTGACAATCAATTGGAGCGTTATTTATTACTGACCGAATGTGCCATGGGCGATAACATCCATGCCGAAAATCCCAACCGGGAAATGATACGCATGTGTCACATGCGCTGTCCTTATATGAACCAGATTCAACTGAAAGATACCTACAACGCATTGTTATTTAACCAGTATGAAATCACGCTGGATGAGAACATCCGTCAACGGGCTTTTCAAGCAGTCAATCGAATGCTACAAATCGGCTGAATCGGATGTCAGAACTGCATCAGGACACGGTGCTTGTTATCGGCAGTGGTATAGCCGGTTTAAGTGCGGCGCTTGAACTGGCTCATTTGGGTTTATCTGTCACCGTGTTAACCCGGTCGGTTGAAGCCGAAGATTGTAATACACATTGGGCGCAAGGAGGTATTGTCTATCGCGGAGACGGTGATTCTGCTGAACGCCTGGCAAAGGATATCATGGCCGCCGGTGATGGGCTGAATAACCCTGAATATGTCAGGCACCTGGCTGAACAGGGTCCTGCGTATGTGCGCTATCTTTTAATGCAACAAACTCAGGTGGATTTTGATCGTGATAACAAGCAACAATGGCAGACGTGCCAGGAAGGTGCGCACAGTTTACCGCGAATATTACACCGCAAAGATTCCACCGGACAAGCCATCCATGATGTGTTGTTGGCGGCACTTAAACGACACAAGTCCATTACTTTATTAACTCAGCACACCGCCGTCGACCTGATTACGCCCAATCACCACAGTCTGGATCGGCGCAGTGTTTATAAAGCCACTCAAGTGGTTGGTGCTTATGTTCTGGATCAGCAATCCGGCCGGGTTAAAAGAATGCTGGCGAAACACACGGTATTGGCCACCGGTGGTTATGGTCAATTATTTTTATATTCAAGCAATACAGCCGGTGCCCGCGGTGATGGCCTGGCCATGGCCAATCGTGCCGGAGCCAGAATTATTCACAGCGAGTTTGTGCAATTTCATCCCACCACCTTCCATCAAAAAGGGGTCTCTAATTTTCTTATTTCAGAGGCCATACGCGGCGCCGGTGGCCGATTAATTAATACAGAGGGTGAATACTTTATGGAACGTTATTCACCCGAATGGAAAGATTTGGCGCCACGTGATCTGGTGTCCCGCAGTATTTTTAGAGAAATGCTGCGTTTAAACAGTGATTGTGTTTATTTAGACTTGTGTTCATTTTTAGATGCCGACAAGATAAAACAACAGTTTCCGTCTATACATCAGTTCTGTTTGCAGCATGGTGTTGATGTAACCCAACAGCCGATTCCGGTGACACCGGCCGCGCATTATGCCTGTGGTGGTGTTTGGGTGGATCAACAGGGCAGGAGTGATGTGCAACAGCTGTATGCAGTGGGAGAGGTGGCTTGTACCGGATTACACGGTGCCAATCGACTGGCCAGCACTTCATTATTAGAAGGGGTGGTGACCGGACTGGATGTGGCTCGCATGATTGCCAAAAACAGTGATCAAGTTTCTTTATATGATGAACAACTTATACCGAGCTGGCAAATGAACAGTTTGGAATCCGCTGATGAGGTTTTAATTCAACACGACATGCATCGCATTCAAACCATTATGTGGAATTATGTGGGTATCAGCCGGTCATCCGACCGTTTGCAACGTGCTTTACGAGAATTGCGGCGTTTGGAGGATGACATTGAGCAATTTTATCGTAAGTGCCGGGTTTCAGATGCCTTAATCGGACTGCGAAATGCGGTCCGTACCGCCATTGTTGTGACCTTAGCCGCGTGGTCAAATACCGACAGTGTCGGGTGCCATTTTAGGACCTAAGGCTTATCGGGGTCTTCGTGGTTCATCCGAAATTCGAATAATGGCGGTATTATCCAGTTGCCAGGAGCCGGTTAGTGGACTTGGCCAGTTTATATCACTGTGCCAGCTGTTCTGATTAAAATCAAAATTCATTTCACCCACAAACTCCAAATCAACGGATGCCTCGCCACTGCAGCCGGGGCACAAGGTCTGGCTGGTAAAGAAGCCTAAATTAAAGTGTAATGGGCTGCTGCCAATGGCCACATCACTGTTGAGCCACCTGGGTTCACCAGCGCCATCATAAAGATAAGGTGTGATCACTGTTTTTTCACCGATGGTGGCCACCCCGACACCCCAGCCTGGCGCGTCTTCCCGGGTCCACATGCCTGAGTAGTTTTGTTGTTCGGGTTCAAGACTAAATTGTTGCCACTGAATGTCCTCTGAACCGCTCAAGTTGTGTAATTGCCAGTCAATGGTGGCTTCTCTTTCATTGTTGAAATTCACCACCAGTTCACCCACCAATTCAAATTCCACTTCACTGTCTGAAATTTGCGTGGTTTTTAATAAATCGCCCTGATAGTGAAAACCGTTTAATTCACCGGCTGAGAAATACCAAATCGGTAAACCTTGTTGGTCATAGGTAAACCACAGCACCTGTAAGCGGTGGTTAAAAACACCCACGGTAAAACCACGTCCGGAACTGGCCGGGTTATACCAGTTACCGGAATTGGGACTCATAACACGATCAGGGTTCTGGTAAAAACGATCTTTTATAGCCGGTACAGTGATGATTTTATGGGGACCGTCCAAGCCTTGACCTGTGACCAGTTCACCCAGAAATTCACCATCCATATCAAACTGCAACAGGGCATTTTTCTCGGCGTCGGCAACGATCAGGCGATTGTCCAGGGTTTGGGTAATCCCGGTTAACGCCTCGTAACCCAGCTGGAAAGTGGTGGCAAAAGTGCCCTCTACAGTGCCATTGACGGCATCTGTTAGTACGAGTTGGCTGTTTCTGGTATAAATTAATTGTTCATCTTCGGTCACCACCAGCGCATACGCGCCCAGTAGCCAGAAGCTTGATGCCGGGCCAAACGTCTGTAACTGACCGTCATTGATATGACCCTTGTAGAGTCTGTTGTTGGCACCCAGGGCAAACAGTTGATTGTTGTGATGATAAAAATCTATCAGGGTTTCTTCAGCTGTCGGGATAAAATGTACATCGGTGAAATCAGCCTGTCCTGCCAATGGCACCTTGAAATTGGCCATGTAGTCATGTTGGTTTTGACTGTTAGTGGTGGTGCGTGTTTTAGCGACTCGCAATTGTTGCTCAGGCAGCCAGGCCAGGGCTGACGGGAAGCCTGAATTGAGTTCGGTTTTATCCTCAGCGTAAGGGTAAATCAGGGTACTGGCCGGTAGCTGCCGCTGACGGGTGTCCAATGCCTTCACGCGACTTTCGGTGGTGTATATAAGGCGTTGGCTGTGATAATCGTAGACCAGGTCAGATTGAAACGTTAATAAGCCATCAGTGGGCAACACTTCGATGCCTTTGGCGCGGCCGGTTTGCGCATCAAAACGCAAAATACGGTTGTTGTTGACGCTGATAACCAGGATATCTTCCTTGTCAGGGTCAATATCGGGGTAGCCATCGTCATCACTGTCTAATTCGGTATTGTCACCAATCCCATCACCATCGGTATCAGACGACTCCGTCGGGTCATGTGGGAAAGCGTCCTGATTATTGCCCACACCATCTGCATCACTGTCTATATGTTCATCGGCATTGAATGGAAAGGCATCTAAAGAATCCCGGTGGCCGTCACCATCATCATCTGTGTCGGTATTATTACCCATTCCGTCACCATCGAAATCAGCCCATTCTGCGGAATTATTGGGAAAGGCATCCTGGTTATCACCCACGCCATCACCGTCACTGTCTGATGTTTCAGCCGGATCAAAGGGGAATTCATCATTGCGATCGGTAATACCATCACCATCAGAGTCTGAGTTTGAAGGCGTAAAAGTGTCTGGATAAGGTGCGTTCGATTGGTTTGGGAAGTACTGGCTGACCGGACCTTTCAACTGGGATATAACATTGGCATTATTTCGTTGTCCTGCGACGCCACAGGCATTGCCGCCGCATCGCACATTGGGGTTAGAGAAATAATTAAGTTCTAAAAAGCGGTTGGGGTTTCCGGTACCGAATGAGCCCATAATGGTGCCATATTGACCTAATTTGGCAAAGCCTGCCGAATCAGGCAGGTATCGGTAGCTCGGTGGTGTGTTGTGATGTCCGGCACCTAAATTATGACCGATTTCATGCACCATTAGTTGGTCGGTACAAATCGACCAACTGCCACTGCCATCCGCCATGATATTAATGCCGTAAGAATCATCAAATTGCTGACCATTGCCATTCGGAAAAAAAGCGATGCCACAATTTCCCCGGGTTAAAATATCGTGGGTTCGCAAGAAAATAACCAAATCAGCGCCGGTGTTTGCACGCCAGGCGGGAATATCTGATAAACCTTGATAACTTGCGGTCCGGGCCAGGGTTTTTTGCAATTGAGATAATAAAGTCTGGTTGGCATTATTGGCGTTATAGTCCGACTGTTTTAAACCCACCAATCGCAGACTTAAATCCAATTGAGTGTTGGCATAACTTTGGTTGGCCACATGAATATACTGCTGAACCCGTGCTTTAAGCAGGTTACCGGGATATCGATGAGCAATGGCCTGATCATAAACCACCAGTAAATCGATGACCGTTCCGGCAGATTTCTGCTGAGGCATGTTATTCAGCGTTTTAAGGTTAAGTGATTGATTAATGTTTGTATGCTTGTCCGTTCCGCAGCTGTTATAGAGAGCCCTTTGAGGCATTTTAACGGCCCACATTCCCCTTTTTTCTGTGGTGAGGGTGTACCAGGCGTTATCTATTCGTAACTGGCCAAATAATCCACCACCGCCAATGGTGGCATTCAGCTCGCCGTTGTTAAATTTTTGCTGAAAACTCTGCGTGTTATGGTTTGATTTAGTGATATCGGCGGGTAATAAGATGGTGTGGTCTTTTAAAGTAAAGCTTAATTGACCGGATTTTAAGAGATTCAGGTTGATGGGTATCACATCATTGTGGTCAAAATCAGCATAAGCTTCGGGCATTTCTTTAGCCCGCGCTAAACCGCTAAGCAGTACAAGTATGAGTGACAATAATCGCATAACAATCAACCAGGTGTTTTACTTTATTGTACTGCGGTGATAGAAAAAAACAAAGTCATGCCACAGCGAAAACATGCTGTGGCATTAAGGTTATTTTTTTAAAGGTCGGTATTTAACCCGTTCAGGCTGGAGGGTTTTACCATGTCGGTTTTTATAATCCTGTTCGTATTCTGTGTAATTACCCTCAAAAAACTCGACCTGAGAATTGTTTTCAAAGGCCAGAATATGGGTTGCTACACGGTCCAGAAACCAGCGGTCGTGAGAAATGATCAGCGCTGATCCGGCGAAGTTTAAAATCGCTTCCTCGAGTGCCCGTAAAGTTTCCACATCCAGATCGTTAGTGGGTTCATCGAGCATCAGCACATTACCGCCAATTTTTAAAACTTTGGCCAGTTGCAGTCGGTTGCGTTCACCACCGGATAAATGTTTAACCAGTTTTTGCTGATCAGCACCTTTAAAATTAAAGCGTGATAGCCAGGCACGGGCCGGCACTGAATAGTTGCCGACTTTAATCACTTCTTCACCATCCGCCACTTCTTGCCACAGTTGTTTATCAGAGCCTAAATCCTCTCGACTCTGAGACACATAGGCCAGTTCCACAGTCGGGCCAACAGTGATGCTACCTTCATCGGGTTGTTCAGTGCCGTTAATCATATTAAAAAGTGTCGTTTTACCGGCACCATTGGGGCCAATGATGCCGACGATGGCGCCCTGGGGTACTTTAAAAGACAAATCATCAATCAGGTACTTATCGCCAAAGGCTTTACTCACATGATCAAACTCAATGACCAAATCACCCAGCCGCGGTCCCGGTGGAATGTAAATCTGATTGGTTTCATTACGTTTCTGAAAGTCTTTGGATTGTAATTCTTCAAACTGTCTTAACCGTGCCTTGGATTTAGCGCGGCGGCCTTTGGGATTGCTGCGCACCCATTCGAGCTCATGTTTAATGGTTTTCATGTGCGACTGTTCTTGTTTGGCTTCCTGTTCCAGGCGTTTTTCTTTTTGTTCCAGCCAGGATGTGTAATTACCTTTCCAGGGGATACCATGACCACGATCAAGTTCTAAAATCCACTCCGCGGCGTTATCTAAAAAGTAACGGTCATGAGTGACCGCCACAATGGTGCCTTTAAAATCATGTAAATAGCGCTCCAGCCAGGCCACAGTTTCTGCATCAAGATGGTTGGTAGGCTCATCCAGCAACAGCATATCCGGAGAGGACAATAATAATTTACACAAAGCCACGCGGCGTTTTTCACCACCTGAGAGATTCTTAACAGTGGCATCCCAGGGCGGTAGTCGCAGGGCATCGGCGGCCATATTCATGGTGCGATCAAGATCCCAGCCGTCGGCATTATCAATTTTTTCTTGTAACTCCGCTTGGCGAGCCAGTAAATCATTCATCTCATCGTCACTCATGGGCTCAGCAAATTTGGCGCTGATGTCATCGAATTCGGTGAGTAGGGATTTAACTTCACCCATGCCGGCTTCCACGTTTTCCCGAACAGTCTTGTCTTCTTCCAGCTGCGGCTCCTGGGGTAAATAGCCAATGTCGATGCCCGGTTGGGCGCGGGCTTCACCGCTGTATTCCTGATCGACACCCGCCATAATGCGTAAAACAGTGGATTTTCCGGCACCATTTAAGCCCAGTACACCGATTTTTGCGCCCGGGAAAAAGGACAAAGAAATGTCTTTAATAATTTCACGATTGGGCGGCACGGTCTTACTGACACCCATCATAGTATAAATGTATTCTGACATAAGTAGATGTATAGTGATAAAGCAGGCAATAATACTTGAAAATCACTACCAATGTCTATGTTACTTAGTCTGATTGATTTAATCTGAGGGACTTTTGCTGAGGTCAATCATTTAATGTATCTACTATAATAGAGATTCATCTTCATTTTTTTCTTGCGAAACACCGGCGGTCAGGGCATAACGCATGGCCTTTTCAAAGGTCCAGTCCATGGGTTTAACTTTGCTTTTGGGCAATAAAACGGTGTAGCCACCGACCATGTAACTCATGGGTAAATAAACCGTGACCAGTTCATCGGGATGCTCACAATTGTCCTTAATCACTTTCGGGATGTTGTCGGTGGTGATAATGCCAACAGCCAGTCCCAAACCTTGTTCGCTCATATCAACCAAAGCCACTTGTTGTGACTTATGGTGTGAGTTATCAAACATATTGGCCAAATCTTTAACCGCACCATAGAGGGTTTTAACCAGTGGAAATTTGAGTAAAGCGGTTTCCATGCGCTGGTAAAGCCAGCTGAACAGACTGAACTGAAACAGCAAACCGACGATCAGTAAAACCACCAGCATAATAATTAGCCCACTGGCCGGGAATATAAATTGTTCAAGGTTTAAAGCAGTCAGTGCAGAGATACCCATGCCGTTAAGCCAGACAAAAGAAGCCCATAAAATCCAGACAGTGATTAATATCGGTAGCACCACCATAGCGCCTTTAAGTAATGGGTTAAGAAAAAAACGTTTCATGATTTAAATGGCTCCATTAAGGTGATAGTTCGTACAGTATCGCAGCAAAAGATGAACATTTTAGCATGAAACTTTATGCTGTTAATGTTCGTGCTAAAATGCGCTTTTTTTTAAATTGATGACTGTTATGAGCCACCATGGACTGACCAGAGCGCAGGTTGAACAACTGGCGGAAATCATTGCCGCTAAGCGAACACAGGTTGAACAAACCATTGCATTATTGGATGAAGGTAATACCGTACCGTTTATTGCCCGATACAGAAAAGAAATGACCGGTGGTTTGGATGATAGCCAATTGCGGTTATTGGATGAGCGTCTGAGCTATGTGCGAGAATTGAATGAACGGCGGGAAGCCATTTTAAAGGCCATTGATGAACAGGGAAAATTATCCCCGGTTTTAAAACAACAATTAATTGATGCGGACAGTAAAACCCGCTTGGAAGATTTGTATCTGCCCTATAAGAAAAAACGTCAGACCAAAGCACAAAAGGCGCGCGAGGCTGGATTAGAACCCATGCTGGAACAACTGATTAAAGCGCCTAAGGCATCGCCCGAATCACTGGCTGAAGGATTTATTAAAAAGAATCAAGGGGTGGAATCAGCGCAAGATGCCTTAGACGGTGCCAGACAAATTGCCATGGAAGACTTGACTGAAGAGGCTGATTTAGTGCAATTGCTGCGTGACTGGATGCAACAAACTGCAGTGATTATTTCAAAAGCCCAAAAAGACGCGGAACAAGACCCCAAAGCCGCCACCTTTAAAGATTATTTTAATTTCCAGGAAGCCATCGATAAAATCCCCTCCCACCGGATGCTGGCTTTATTGCGTGGGCAAAAGGCCGGGTTTTTACACCTTAGTATTGATCACCCGAGCGTCCTTGATGACAGCACTAAAACGCATCCGGCCCTGGGAAGAATCATTGACTATACCGGATGGCCTGCAATAGATTCTGAGTGGTTGATGCGCACGGTGGAAATGGCCTGGAAAGTAAAACTGCATCTGAAATTATCGTTACAACTAACCACAGAATTGCGCAACCGGGCTGATGAAGCAGCGATTGAGGTGTTTGCCCGAAACCTGAAAGATTTATTGTTGGCGGCACCGGCCGGAAATCATGTCACCATGGGTCTTGATCCGGCCTATCGGACCGGCGTGAAAGTGGTGGTGATTGATCATAATGGTCTGCTGATTGATAAAGCCGTTATCTATCCACATAAACCGCAACAGCAGTGGGATCAAGCATTGGCAGTTTTAAAAGGTTTGTGTCAAAAACATGCTGTCTCTTTAATCGCCATCGGCAATGGTACTGCTTCAAGGGAAACTGACCAGTTAGCCGCTGAATTACTGGCGAATAAAGATATCAAAGCGCAGAAACTGATGATTTCTGAAGCCGGCGCTTCGGTGTATTCGGCCTCAGAATCCGCTGCACGTGAATTTCCTGATTTAGATGTATCTTATCGCGGTGCCGTGTCCATAGCGCGACGCTTACAGGACCCATTGGCTGAATTGGTGAAAATTGACCCCAAAGCCATTGGTGTTGGTCAGTATCAGCATGATGTGAACCAAAGCCGCCTATCCAAAGCCTTGCAGGCAACCGTTGAAGATTGTGTCAATGCCGTGGGTGTGGATTTAAACACCGCATCGCCGGATATTTTAAAATATGTCGCTGGTGTCAGTGATAATGTGGCGCAGAGTATTATTGATGTTCGTACCGAGCAAGGTGGATTTAAAAATCGCAAAGAACTGCTTAAGGTGCCGCGTCTGGGTGATAAAATGTTTGAACAGTGCGCCGGTTTTTTGCGCATCCGCGGTGGCAATCAGCCATTGGATCAATCCGCCGTCCACCCTGAAGCCTATCCTTTGGTTGAGCAAATGCTGAAAGACATTGAGCAACCCATTGAACAGGTGATGGGACAGATTGGCATATTAAAAAACATTAACGCCGGTGATTATGCCAATGATCAGTTCGGACTCGCCACGGTCAGGGACGTTTTAGCCGAGTTACAGAAACCCGGACGTGACCCGCGTGGCGAGTTTAAAACAGCCCGATTTGATGACAATGTTCATAACCTCGATGATTTACAACCGGACATGCGCTTAGAAGGCGTGGTCACCAATGTCACCGCTTTTGGGGCCTTTGTCGATATCGGCGTACATCAAGACGGCCTGGTGCATATTTCGCAACTGGCTGACCGCTTTGTAAAAGACCCCAGCGATGTGGTCAAAGCCGGTGATGTTATTAAAGTCAGGGTGCTTGAAGTTGATATAAAACGCAAGCGCATTGCCTTAAGCGCTAAATCTGAACAAAGTCAAAGCAAGGTCAGTGGCAAAAAAGGCGAATCAAAAAAATCAACTCATAATAAGCCATCGCTGCATAAAAAACATCGACCTAAACGACCCCATAATAAACCTGACAATGCCTTTAGCGGCGCCATGGCTGATGCCTTTAAAAAAGCCCGTAAATAACACCAAGCCATTAAAAAAGCCCCGAAATTCGGGGCTTTTAATTTTTATGATAATGATGGTTTATTATTCAAAATCATCTTCAAAAATAACATCATTCTGGTAGGTTTCATCCGCACCCACGTCAAAGTAACTACCCTGAAAATTATTGGTGGCCACATAATCATCCCAGCCACGATCTTCTTTATCGGTATCTTGCGTGGTGTGCTGTGCACCTGATTGATTTTCATCGCAATAATCGACCGCCGGTGAAAACATGGCATTAATGTGGTAATCATTATTGCCTCGATCCACAAATTCAGGGTCATCGACCAGATTGTATGAATTATTGGTCACGTCACCCATGTCATTCACAATGATGCAACGTTCTGTGGAAGCAACCGGACTTGATTCTGATAGCGCCGGTGCGCCTGATAAGTCATGGACAATACTTGAATATATACGTAAACTACCGCCACTGTTGCCAAGTGAAGCAATTGTCGCCTCATTGTCAGCAATGGTGGTGTAGTCTATCCGCGCTGAAGCGTCTGTAAAAACCCTAATTGGGTAGCTATCGGAATAACCATCAGCAGTAGCAGACCCGTTGCCGGTAACGTATGATCCCTCCATATCCAATTCGGTATTGGCGTCTCGTAAATAAACCGCTGTCCCTAAATCAGCGCGATTGGCCTCAATGTGGGTGCGGGTAATATTGATTCGTCCCCCATTTTCAGCAAAAAAGGCGCCGCCATAACCACTGGTCTCTGAAGCTTTATTTTCCGTGTATTGATTGCAGCGACCATTATCCCAACAGCTGTCATCATTGAAAAATATAGATGCAAAATAGGATGTATAGGTTTGAAACAAAGCGCCGTCGTCAACCGCCACAGCACCACCATATGCAGCAGTGTTGAGGTTTATCCGGCCGTTGCTGACATACACTTCGGTGTTGCTGCCGGTGGCAAATATCGCACCACCACTACCGGTTCCATCATTGTCGTCATCAGCAGAATTTGATGATAAATTAACAGGTTCTGTGCTATAGCCTTTGCAGGTGAACGGAAACGTAATCGAACATGAACGTGTGCCATACAAATTAACGCGTGCACCATTTGAGGCATAAATACCACCGCCATTGTTATCTGCAGAATTTGCAAGAATACCTCTAAAATCTAATTTTGGCCCGGTACCAACATAATTGGTAAAGGTGCAACCATTTGTGATGTAAGCCCCGCCACCGTTGTCTGAGGCTGAATTATTAAGAATCGTAGCGGCTGAATTGCTGTCTTCACTGTCAAAAACAATTGTGTTGTTTGGGCCGTCACAATAAATTCCACCGCCCTGATTAAGGGCAGTATTGTTTCCGATGGTGACATTGTACATATTAATATCTGTATCACCGATAAACACAAAAACACCTCCCCCAAGGTTTCCATTATTTTGAGTGATGAAAACTTTATTCATGGAAATAAAAGCATCTGCATTAAGAACAGATACACCGCCACCGGCATGAAATGACCAGTCCTCACCTCTGTTAATGGTTAAATTTCTCAGTACAACATTATTGCGTTGACTGTTACCCTGAATCATGATGGCCGGCTTTCCACTACCGACTAATGGCGAAATGGTGGTGGCCGTTGAGTTTGGGTTATAGGTGCCTCCTTGGGCTTCCGTACAGTTCGCATATCCTCCCAAGAGTTGAACATCGACATCATCGATGGTCACGTTTTCTTCATAGGTGTCTTCTGCGATTCTGATTTCAGTGTGACCAGCGTCAATGGCATCCTGAATGCGGGTGTTGCCTGAGTCGAAATCACAAGCAACATCACTGCCTACAGTGACAAAGCCCGAACCTTTGAAAGCTTCATTGGCCTGAGATTTAGCTTT
Source organism: uncultured Marinicella sp. (assembly GCA_947502925.1). Lineage (GTDB taxonomy): Bacteria > Pseudomonadota > Gammaproteobacteria > Xanthomonadales > Marinicellaceae > Marinicella. The sequence continues at coordinate 180,472 of CANNBS010000004.1, forward strand.
TTGCATGGCTGAAATTTCATCAGATGCAATTAATGCCAATTGCTCTTCGTTTAATGCTTGTGCACTGACCTGTACACAATTTATCGTGCCAAATATTAAGGCAAATTTAATAAGTGTTTTCATTGTCCTCTCCTGATTAATAAGTGAAATCAGCGAATATATCACTCACCGATACCCACTTATTATACATCTCAGAAACAAAATATCTAATCTAATACTGTGAACCAGTTCTCAAAAAATCACACAGACCACAATTATTCTGTATTATTGTGATTGATTCCTACCAATAACTGATTCGATAAATGGCCATTAGCTATCCAAGCGGGTTGTCAGGAGCCGGTTCTGCCTTAAGTATTTTATGGGTGGCGAACAGACCCATAAATAAGCTGACACACATGGTGAGTAATACTAAAGTAAAGGGCAAACCGACGGTAATGGCTGCGGCTTGTAAAGCGCCCAAGGCATCGCTGCCGCCACCGAATAGCAGGGTGCCGGCAATCACGCCTTCCATCACAGCCCAGTAAATGCGTTGACCCACCGGTACATGGATTTTGCCGCCGGCGGTGATGCTGTCAATCACCAACGAGCCTGAGTCTGATGAAGTGATAAAAAACACCAGTACCAGAACAATGGCCAGGAATGAAGTGACCTGGCCAAAGGGTAAACTGTCTAACATCTGGAATAAGGTCAGTGATGAATCAGTGATGCCGTTGGCCAGCTCGCCGACACGATTTTTCACCTGTTCAATACCGGACAGACCAAAAGTACTCATCCAAATGGTGGTAATTAATGTCGGCACGATCAGCACAGAAAACAGAAACTGGCGAACCGTTCGGCCTTTGGAAATACGGGCGATAAACATACCCACAAAAGGTGACCAGGAAATCCACCAGGCCCAGTAAAATATGGTCCAGCTATGAATAAAGTTCTGGTCTTCGCGGCCCATTAAATTACTTAAGGGAATAACGTTGCTGACATAGGTTAATAAAGTACTGCCAATGCCGTTAAGTATTAAACTGGTGGAGCCGGCAATAATCACAAACACCATCAGTAAACCGGCGAGAGAGATATTAATGTTACTCAAGATTTTAACGCCACCATCTAGTCCCCGCATCACCGAGCCCACCGCCACTAATGTGACTGCAGTAATAATAATCAGCTGAGTTAATATCCCTGAACTGATGCCAAATAAAAAAGACAAGCCGCCGGCGGCTTGTTGGGCACCGAAACCGAGTGAGGTCGCCAAACCAAATATGGTCGCAAGGACCGCAATGGTATCAATCAGATTGCCAATGGTGCCCCACACACGTTCACCGAAAATCGGATAAAAAGTGGAGCGAATGGTTAGAGGCATGTCGCAGTTAAACGCAAAAAAGGCCAGTGACAAGCCCACCACAGCATAAATGGCCCATGGATGTAAGCCCCAGTGGTACATGGTGGCACCCATGGCCAGTTGAGCCGCTTCCGCAGTACCGGCGACAGCGTTTAAAGGCGCGCCGGCCCAGTTGGTAAAATAGCCCACCGGCTCAGCGACACTCCAAAACATGAGGCCAATACCCATGCCGGCAGCAAACAACATGGCCAGCCAGGAGATGGTGGAAAATTCCGGCTTGGCGGTTTGGCCACCGATGCGAATTTTACCAAAGGGGGATAAAATGAGGGCGATACAAAATATCACAAAAATATTCCCGCCCAACATAAAAAACCAGTCAAAGTTATTAATGGCCCAATCTTTGGAGGTGTCAAATGTCTGTTTAGCAACAGACGGGAAAATCAGGGTGCCGACCACAAATAAAAATATCAGTATGGTGGACATGATAAATACCGGGTTATGCAAATCCATGCCCAGAACCTGAATATTATCTTCACCTATTTCGTAGTCAGTTTCGTAGCGACTGCTGAGTTCGTTGTGTTGTTCATTGCTCATTAAACGCTCCTAAAAAAAGTATCCAAAGTTTATGTTCAATCGTGAATGCCAACCGGTATCACCATCATTAATACCGACGCCGGGACCGCCGGCAAACCACATATTTTTACCGGCAATCCAGTCCACATAGGTGTATAAACCGCCTTTAACAAACAGGCAGCCGGTGACGTTTTGAATAGAATCAGCCAGGCCGGCCTGATCAGAGGGTGCGGTTAAAGTGGTGTTGTTGTAGCAAGTTATACTGTCAATGGCACGATTGTTAATTTCAAAGGTCCGGGCGGCATTTAAAGATGTCACCCAGGCCTCGGTGGCAATTTCAAAGGGGAGCATAAAGGCCGCTAAATTCAGGCGGTAATTGTCAGTGCCCAGTCCTGCTTTATTCTGATAGCGGTATTTAATTGTCTGAGCCTGCAAATTCCATTGGTTAATATGGCCATCATAATGGGCGCCAATGGCCCAATGCCGACCTGATACATTGGTTTTGGTGTTTTTAATTTCGCCTAATTGACCAGACAAACCGATTGTGTGCCGGGGTGTTAAGCTATACTGAAAACGTCCATTTAACTGGCCATCTTCCTTAGTCCGGTTGTCACCAACGGCCGCCACATCAAATGAATAACGGCCATATTCGTCGGCTCGATATTCACTCTCTGAAAAATAAGCAATGTGCAGTTGAGACTGATCAAAAACTTTTCGCCAGGCAACGCCCAGATCATAATCATCTTCAAGACCCAGGTAATAAGTGCCACCAAACCAAAAGCTATGAGAAGCATAAGGTTCGATACCCATTGGTACTTGTAAAACACCGGCGGAAATTTGTTGGGTTTCGTTAATATTGTAACCGAGGAAGGCATGGTGAATGGTGTCGAAATCTTTATACCAGCGATACTGAGCATCAAAAAACCATCGCTTATAGTCCGCTTTCAGATCAATGCGAAACAGCTCGAAGTCAAAAGAGCCGTTACTGTCAGCGGAGTAATCTTTCCAGCCGTAATTAAAACGAATGGCGCCACCTAAATCGACATTAAAATCTTTTTGTTCGGTTTGTTCCTGAGTTTTGTCTCGATCTGATTCGGGCTCAGATTCAGAGGCGTGAGTGGTGAAATAAAGTGTTAGAAATAAGAAAAAGACGGTTTTGTAAAACAAAAATCCTCCCTAAATTTTCTTATTATTGTGTCTGTTGGCGCATGAAATTTCAAGGGTTAATGAGATGAATCCAAAGTATTCATCAATGTTTGAATGCGTTGTCGGTCACGTTCCTGGGTAATTTCTTGCTCGCTTGATTGGGTCAGTAATTGAGCGCTGCGGATTAAGGCTTGTTGTTCCTGGCAATCATTGGGCGCCAGTTGCAGTAAGTTTATGTGTAGGTGTAATAGTTTTAAAACAATCAGAATATCATGGGCGCAGTAGGTGCGGAAGGGTGCCATAATTTGGAACAGTAAATCATCAAAGTCCAAGGTTTTGATTTGCACACGAGTCATGGCTTTGTTTTTATCATTATCATCTGTCTTGTTTTGAAACCATGCGCGCGGTTGATAGCGCAAACGAAGCGCCAATAACTGGGTGAGGTAATCAATGCAACTGAGCGCGGTACCCGGATCGTTGATGCCCGGTGACATGGCTTTAATGGCGATTTCTGTGATGAGTTTAAAGCCGAGGTCTTCGTTGTCTTCCACCGAGACCGAAGGTTCAATGAGAAATTGTTTATGCAGTTCGTCGATGTCATCTTCATCGACTGCCTGGCGTGTTCTAAAAAGCGGGCTACCGGCCAGCATATAATAACTTTTGCCCACCAAAACCTGTAACTGGTTATCGTCGTCTTGCATAAGCTTGACTAAGGCGTCCGCGTCCACAGCGCTGAGATAGCCATTGTTTTTGGCACGGTAAGTCGTCCATTGACTATCCGGTGAAAAATCATCCGGTTGCTCAGTCATGATGGATTGTTCACTGTTCTCTTCTAACAAATGTTTAAACTGACGTTCGGCGCGTTCATAAATACGCCGTAAAATATGGTCTACCTGAATGGATTGTGAGATGGAGTGGATGAAATATAAAAATGCAGTCAGAGAGGTTGCCATCATGATAATGGCCATTAAAATCATGCCGCCGGGTGCTCTGACTTCTTCGTCTCCGGGTTCAATCAGCATCAGTGCCAGCAAACAGAAAAACAAGCTGCCTAAATAAATACCAAGGATGATCTGGTGTTTTTTGTTGGATACAAGTCCGGGTAACAAACGCGGTGAAAAATTTGAAGCGGCCTGGTTCAATAAAATCATCACCATTGAAAAGCTGAACACCAGTATCGAGATAAAGCCACCGATAAAGGTGCCCAAAATGGTGCGCGCAGTGTCGAAGCTTTGCACCATCACAATCGGTACATGTTTAACGACCCATTGCGATAAGCCATGGCGTTCTAAGTACATCATAATCAGCGCCAGCAACAAGCCGGCCAATGCCATGACACTGGGGTAAAAGGCAATTTGCCGCTCCAGCTTAAGGAAAAAGTGGAACGATTTTTTAACGGGATTAATCAACGGGTATTCTGTTCATTACAACCAACGACCGACCTTATTCAGGTAACGGTAGTAAATATCGCCAAACTGCTTATGCAGTATTTTTTCCTCGGGAATGATTTGGTAGCGATTCATGTAAAACACGAATAACGGTAAAAACACAAAGCCCACCAGATTGGACAATATAAAGGCCCAGGCGGTCAGCCACATCAGAAAACCCAGGTACATGGGGTTTCGAGACAAGCGATAGATACCTGTTGTCACGATGGTTGTGGTATTTTCCGGGTATCTGGGATCAATGGTGGTTTGTGCTTTTTTGAAATGGAAAAAACCAGACAACGTCAAAAATAAGCCCAGTAAAAAAAATAAGCCGGCGATAAAAGGCGTTAAGAAAAGCGTATAGTTCAGACCCGGAAAAATATAGCGCAGAGAGGCCATGGCCGCCAGCCAGATAACAAAAATCAGGGCGGGCGGAATTTTTAAAGCCAAACGGGTTAAATTGACTGGTCGTTCTTGTGACATATTATTTGTGTGTTTTTTTATTAATTGTAACGCAAAAAGACAGGGATTGGGAACCGTTAAAAGAGGGTTTATGTTTTCAAAGTGACTGTTTATAATGAATCTTTAACAAATAAAAGGTAAGCGGATGGCTAAATTATTTCCAGTACCAGAAATTCTGCAAAGCGGCTTAATGCCGGTTTCTGATATCCACACCATTTACTGGGAAACCGCCGGTAATCCACAGGGTAAACCGGTTATATTTGTGCATGGTGGTCCAGGCGGTGGTGTATCTGAAAAAACCTTACAGTTTTTTGATCCGGATAAGTACCATATCATCCAGTTTGACCAACGTGGCTGTGGTAAAAGCACGCCCCATGCTTGCGTAGAAGACAACACAACCTGGGATCTGGTGGCCGATATGGAGCGTATTCGCGAACATTTGAATATCGACAAATGGCAGGTATTTGGTGGTTCCTGGGGCAGTACCTTGTCCTTGGCGTATGCGCAAAAACACCCTCAGCGGGTGACTGAACTGGTGCTGCGAGGTGTCTTTTTATTTCGTGAAAAAGAAATGCACTGGTTTTATCAGGATGGCTGCAGTCGGATATTCCCGGATGCCTGGCAACCGTTTTATGAGCATATCCCCGAAGATGAACGCGACAATCTTATGGCCGCCTATCAAAAACGCTTATTCAGCGACGATAAAGATGTGCAGTTAAAAGCGGCTGAGCGTTGGTCGGTGTGGGAAGGCTCGGTCTGTCATTTATACCCCGATCTGGAGCATATCGAGGACAATGCGGAACCTGAGTTTGCCCTGGCCTTTGCCCGTTTAGAGAACCATTATTTTATGAACAAGGGCTTTTTTGAACACGAAAACCAGTTGCTGGATGACTGTGACAAAATTGCTGATATTCCCACCATTATTGTTCAGGGGCGCTATGATGTGATTTGTCCGGTGGAATCGGCCTATGAACTCAATCAGCGATTAAATAATTCGGAACTGGTGATTGTCCCCGATGCCGGCCATTCTGCCTTTGAGCCAACGCTTGCTGAAGCTCTGGTGGATGCCACCAATAAGTTTGCGAACAATGCGTGATTAAAACACTTCAAGTTTAGCGTATTTAGCGGCCAGGACTTTGGGGCCGGCGTCGTTAAATTGCACCAGGACCTGCAGATAATCGCCTTTGCCGTTCATATCGGTGACCACGCCTTCGCCGAATCGGCTGTGGCGCACGGTCTGACCGATTTGATAGGGCAGTGATTCTGACGGCCCTGGGTTAAAGCGCTGGCTGCCCGGTCGGTGATAACCACTGACCTGCGGTTTGGGCGGATGGATGTTGCCACGGATTTGATTAATCAGTTCTTTTGGTACTTCACGCAGGAATTGTGAGGGTAAGCAGGCCGACATTTTGCCACGGATACGTCGCGAGGTGGCGTAGCACAGAATCAGTTGTTTTTCGGCACGGGTAATGCCCACATAAGCCAGCCGGCGTTCTTCCTGTAATTTAACCGGGTCTTCCATGGACTGGATATGCGGGAATAGTCCTTGTTCCAGACCAACGATAAATACCACCGGAAACTCCAGACCTTTAGCAGAATGCAGGGTCATCAGCTGCACATGGGGTTCATCGGTGTTATCCGTATCACCGGCATCCAGGCTCACCTGTGACAAAAAAGCCGATAAAGGCGTTAGACCCAGGGCCGTTTCTTCATCGGTCATACTAAAACTTTCGGCGGCATTAATCAGCTCGTCTAAGTTTTCTAAACGGGTCTGGGCTTTTTCAGGTGGTTCTTTTAAATAATGGTCTTTTAAGCCACTGCGTTCAATAATGTCGCTGAATAATTCGGCCAGACTTTGTTCTTGACTGCCAAGTTCAATCTCATCGATTAAGCTGGAAAAATTCACGTAAGAACCCGCCGCGCGTTTAGATAGTTTTCCGCTTTGTGAGAGTTGACTCGCCGCCTGCCATAAGCTGATGGTCTCCATTTGCGCCTGATTACGGATGCGATTAACGGTGGTCTGGCCGATACCGCGTGTGGGTGTGTTAATGACCCGCTCAAAAGCCAGATCATCATGGCGGTTGTTAACCAGTCGGGCGTAGGCCAGTACGTCTTTTATCTCAAGTCGTTCAAAGAAACGCAGGCCGCCGTAGATTTGATAGGGAATATTGCGTTTGAGCAGGTTTTCCTCTAAAAGACGGGATTGGGCGTTGGATCGATACAAAATGGCGATGTCACTGGCTTTGGTGGTGTTGGCGATCATCTGTTCAATCTGCTCAACCACAAAATAAGCTTCATCGTAATCTGAATGGGCACCATAAACCTGGATTTTTTCACCGGCAGATTGCGCTGACCACAGGTTTTTGCCCAGGCGTTTTTGATTGTTGGCAATCACGCCATTGGCGGCATCGAGGATGGTCTGTGTTGAACGATAATTCTGTTCCAGTTTGTATTGTTCGGCTTTAGGGTAGAGGCTCTGAAAATCCAAAATATGATCGACCCGGGCACCACGCCAGGCATAAATGGACTGGTCGTCATCGCCGACCACCATGACACTGTTACTTTTACCGACCAGCACCTGGATAAACGCCGACTGGATGGCGTTGGTGTCCTGAAACTCATCCACCAGTACATGAGAAAAGCGCTGTTGGTATTTGGCCCGCAAATCATCGTTATCCAGTAATAATTCGTGGGCCCGAATCAGCATTTCAGAAAAATCCACCAGACCGGCGCGCCGGCAATGCTCATCGTAATGGGCATAGACTTTTAAGAATATTTCGACGTTATAATCCCCCATATCATCGATTTCATCGGGCCGCAGGCCTTCATTCTTTTGGTCATTGATGTAGGCCTGAATCGTTCGCGGTGGCCATTGTTTCTCATCCAGTTCTAATTCACTTAAGCAGCGACGGATGAGTCGGTATTGGTCATCGCTGTCTAAAATCTGAAAATTGCGCGGTAAACCGGCGGCTTCGTTGTTGATTTGTAGCAGGCGTAAAGCAATGCTGTGAAAGGTGCCAATCCATAAATCCCGAACCTCGCGATTGAGCATATGGCCCACCCGGTTGCGCATTTCAGCGGCGGCTTTATTGGTGAATGTGACCGCTAAAATACTAAAAGGCGAGACAAATTCAGCGGTAATCAGCCAGGCAATGCGGTGTACCAGAACCCGGGTCTTACCACTGCCGGCGCCGGCTAAGACCAGAGCATGCTGGGCATCGGTGGTGACTGCCTGAGCCTGTGTTTCATTCAGGTTTTCGATAATATTGTGTGGGTCTAATGACATCCTGAGGATTCCTGTGAACGTTCATGAGTGCGTTGTTTTTGTTTGTTGGCGGCTCGATATAATTCAGTCATTTCGGTTTCAAGGTGATAATCAATGGCCGCCTGACCGTTTTGATCAAGCGGATAAAACCAGTGTTGTTGGCCGCTTGTTTCAGTTAATACGGACCAGATATAACCGGCTCTTGGGTGCATATAATCCACCAGTTGCGGTTGATTGGGGCACTTTTCTGTTTTTTGTTGCTGGTGATAAAAGGGTCGCTTGATTAAGCTTGTTTTGAGTGCATCATCATTCGGTTTCTGGCTGGATTGTCCGGCATCGAAAAAAAGACTGTTAAGACCATGGCTCTGAAAAACTTCAGCCGCCAGGCGCTGGGCCATCAGCCAGTTAATATAATCTTGCTGGCTGCAGTCAGGATTAAGCGTACAAAAACCAGAAAGTGAATAAAAAGGCATATAAACCGATTGGCCACGGAGATAAAAAGCTTGTTGTTTTTGTTGTAAATCCAGTCGTGGACGATCCGCCAAAAGGGCGGTTTCAATCACCTGCCATAAATGATGCATGCCCACCTGGTCATAATGGTTATGCATCATGGCGATTAAATCCAGATGGCTCATGTAATTGGCATGCACAATCTGACCCTGAAAATAATCGCTCAATAACTGATAAGTCGGGGGCGAAACCATCCCCTTATCAAGCAGGGTTTGCTCAAAGCGATGGCTCACCGCTTCGTCTTCAGTAATAAGCACAAAGGGTATGTGCATTAAAGGTGCTGATGTGACGGCAGGCTGCAGACCTTTCGGCATACTGCCCTGATGAGCGCCAATGGCCAGCACCCGATGCTGCTGTTGTTCGCCCTGAAACACCGCCGAGGCGTATTTTATTAAATTACTATGTAAGGTAAACCCCGGGGTTAAGACAGCTTCAGTGGGGTAGGCCGCCGCGGCCACCACCAGTGAGGTTTGTGGTGTTAAACGCAACACTTTACTGAGCTCAGAGGCCATTTGATCACCCAATTCTGTGGCCCGGGATTTATCCAGGGTTTGGTTGAGAGTGCTTTGGCATTCTAAACTGATGAGGCCGTAAAGATGGTTTGTGTTCATTTAAGACTTAAACCAGGGTGTTAAGGTATCTGATAATACTTGGGTGCCTTCTTTACGTAATGCCGAAAAAGTCTGGCAAGTGGTGCTGTCGCTAATGGCAGCAATGGCCTTTTGGGTGGCGTGCAGGGCTTTGTTCATTTGGGAACGACTGAGTTTGTCAGCCTTGTTCAGTAATACATGGCTGTGGAGGCCCGATTGATGGGCCCAGTGAATCATTTGTTCATCAAAGGCTTTCATGGCATGGCGTATATCCATGATAATCACCACCCCAATAAGACTTTGACGATTCATCAGATAATGGTCGATTTCCTTTTGCCAGTGTTTGCGCATTTTTTCCGGCACTTTGGCATAGCCGTAGCCGGGCAAGTCAATGAGTCGTTGCTCCGGGGCGAATTCAAAACAATTAAATAATTGCGTTCGACCGGGTGTTTTACTGACTTTGGCCAGGCCTTTGTGGTTGGTCAGGGCATTGATGGTGGTGCTTTTCCCGGCATTGGAACGTCCGGCAAAAGCAATTTCCTGACCACTGTCTTCAGGTAATTGGTCGTAGCGGTAGGCACTGACAAGATAACGGCTTTGGCTAAATAACTGGCTCATAGGGTTAAATTAATTTAAGTTTCAGGCATCGGCCTGACTGATAATTTTGACTTCGGGTATTTTAATGGACTGACCGCAATTTTGATATGTTTGACTGCTGATATTGCGTTATAATAGCGCACTTTGTAAAAAGTTATCCATTCAGGGGTTGTTATGAAACAGATTGTTCTCGTGGTTTTGGCCATATTCGCAAGCCAGTTAATGGCACAAGACGGTGATGCTGACAAAGGCAAAGCCTTATCAGCCACTTGTGTGGCCTGTCATGGTGCCGATGGTAATAGTGTTAATCCGATTTGGCCCACCATTGCCGGTCAGCATCCGCAGTACATTGAGCGTCAACTTAAATTGTATAAAAGTGGTGATCGGAAAAATGCGGTGATGATGCCCATGGTGATGGGTTTATCAGAACAGGACATGACCGATTTGGCGGCTTATTTTGGTCAACAAGAGGCGAAGTTACTGGCCGCTGACCCTGCTAAAATCGAGTTGGGTGAAGCCATTTATCAAGGTGGCATTAAAGATCGCAATATTCCGGCGTGTATAGCCTGTCATGGACCCACAGGGCAGGGAAACCCTTTGAGTGGTTATCCGGTTGTGGCCAATCAACATGCGGCCTACTCTGTTGAACAACTGAAATTATTCAAGCAGGGCCGTGTGGTGCCTGGTAAAGATGATGTCAACGGTAAGATTATGGCCGACATCGCCAAGTACATGACCCAGGAAGAAATTGAAGCGGTTTCAAGTTATATGCAGGGGCTACAAGCCGCAAAATAACTGAACTTTGTTCGCTTTACTGAGTCCATAATGACGTTAATAATTGAGGAAAAAATATGAAAAAACTGATACTTTTACTGGCTGTCACCTTAATTTGGGGTTGTTCTCAAGCGGATGAATCTGACACCAAAACAGCTAAAGAACAAGCCACTGAAACCACCCAGGCTGTGAAACAAGACGTTAAGCAGAAGGTTGACGAAGAAGTTTCAGAGGTCGTTGAAGAACAAAGCGCCAAGGCCAAAGAAAAAGCCGATGAAGTGGTGGATCAGGTGGCTGATAAAATGACAGAAGACCACTCAGGACATGACCACAGCAATCAAGATTCCGCGGCTTCAGACTATCAGGCCGGTATTCATTATAATGTGATTACGCCTGCCTGGGACACCAAAAGTGATGACGTGGTTATTTATGAATTTTTCAGTTATATGTGCGCCCACTGTAACACCTTTCAGCCATATATGAAGAAACTGGAAAGCGATTTGCCTGAGGGTGTCGAAGTTCAACGGGTTCCGGTGGTGTTCTACCCACAATGGCGCCCTCAAGCTCAGGCTTTTTATACTTTTGAAGCCATGGATATACTGGATCAGGTTCACGCCCCGTTTTTTGCCGCCATTCACCAGCACAAAAAACGTTTTCGTAACATCGAAGAAGTGGCAGACTGGGTATCAGGTTCATTTAATGTGGACCGTGATAAATTCTTATCTACCGCAAAATCTTTTATGGTCGATGGCCAGATTCGCAAAGGTATGCAAATGATGCAAGCCATGAATGTATCTTCGACACCAACACTGGTGGTTAATGGAAAATATTCACCCAATCGAGAACAAATGAATTCTCGCCAGGACGAAATTGATATTGCCAAAGCACTGGCGATTAAAGAGTTGCAATAAACTAAAGTTTTATTGTTAATAAAAAACCGGTTTATCGACCGGTTTTTTTTTGGCCCAAGATAATTAGGATTTGCGTCTAATGTCTTTAACTGCCTGGACGCTGGACAAGCGGTTGATGACCCGGTCTAAATGATCAAAGTCTTTGGTTTGAATAGCAATTTCAATGATGACGACATCTAAAAGATCATCCGTTTCTGTGTTCAGCGCCATAATATCGCTATCCAGTTGGGCCAGTAAATGACTGATGTCTTTAATTACATTTTTACGATCATCCACGACAATGCGCAAAACACTGGTGTTGTGATCAGCTAAGCTGTCACGCCAGCGCACATTAATCAGACGATTGGGTTCTTCTGAAATCATGTGAATATAATTATCACAACCGCTGCGATGTACACTGATTCCGCGGGTGCGGGTGATAAAGCCACCAATGTTATCACCGGGCATGGGCTTACAACAGCTGGCAAAAGTAGTTTTCAAATCAGCTACACCTTCCACGATTAAATCATCGGGACTGGCTTTTTTTGATAAAGTTTTCGCTGCGGTCTTAACCGGTTTCTTTTTGGGGTTAAGCTGTTGATCGGCACGTCTGAGCACTTGTGATACGGTGATGTCTCCGGTGGCAATCATGGCATACAGCTTATCTAAGCTTTGTAAATTAAATGAGCTGAGTAGTTTGTTTAAGTCAGCGTTCTGTAAGGCATATTTATTCAGCTCACTTTCCAACATATCCTTGCCGGTGGTCAGGTTTTTATCGAAGTCATTTTCCCGAAACCATTGTCTGACTTTGGCACGGGCACGGGCACTTTGTAAATAACCCGATTGTTCATAGAGCCAGTCTTTGGAGGGTTTGGGTTCTTTGGCGGTTAAGATTTCAATTTGCTCGCCGGTTTTTAACGGGCGGGTCAGCGGCACAATGGCACCGTTGACTTTAGCACCCTGACAGCGATGGCCGACTTCAGTGTGTACCTGATAAGCAAAATCCACGGCAGTGCTGCCGTAGGGTAAGTCAATGACATCCCCTTCGGGGGTAAATACATACACCCGTTCTTCTTGTGTGTCGGACTGAAAAGCATCCAGCAAATCGTCACTGTGGGTGTTTTCATTCAGTAATTCTCGCATCCAGTTGACTTTTTTATCATACCCCCGGTCTTCCTTACTGCCGTCTTTATAGCGCCAGTGTGCCGCCACACCAAGTTCGGCGTGTTCATGCATTTGGTGGGTGCGAATTTGTACTTCCAGGGTCTTACCGTCCACCATCACCACCGTGTGCAAAGACTGGTACATATTGCCTTTGGGCTGAGCGATGTAATCATCGAATTCTTTGGGTACATGCGGCCATTTGGCGTGGACCAGACCCAGGGCGGCATAACAGTCGGCTACCGTATCCACCAGGACACGAATGGCACGGATATCATACAAACCTTCAAACTGCAGATTTTTTTTCTGCATTTTTTTATAAATACTGTAAATATGTTTCGGTCTTCCGGCAATGTCAGCATTAATTTGATTGTCTTTAAGTGCCTGTTGCAACGCAATTGAACAGCGTTGAATAAACTGTTCCCGATCATCTCTTTTTTCTGCCAGTTTACGCGCTATCATGCGATAGGTTCGGGTGTCCATATAACGAAATGATAAATCTTCTAATTCCCACTTAATCTGCCAGACACCGAGTCGATTGGCGAGGGCGGCATGATAAGTCATCGTGGAAGTGGCCAGTTGTTTTTGTAATTGTTCAGAGAACTTTAAAGCCGCTCTCATCAGCACCAGTTGCTCTGCCAGTAATATCAGCACCAAACGAACATCGTTCAGCATGGCAAATAACAAGCGACGTAAACCTTCGGCATTGCTGGATTTGGGATTCAGTAACCAGTCTGCCTGATGGATTTTTAATAAATCATTTAAAGTTTGCCGTTGGCCTTTGGACAGGTTTATGACCACCTGGTCATGGCAGTCGGGATGGTTTCTGATGTCATGAAAGCATTGGAAAATGGTCTTGATGTCCTGATCGGCTTTCAGTTCATCAAGTAATGCCAGTGTTTTGGATTTATGCCCTTGAGAATAGTGGTTATCATCTAACCAGAAATCTTCACTGAATTGGGTGGCCGTTTCATTCATGGTATCATCTATTCATAAAAAAACGAGTTGGTCTGTAAGCCGGGTTCTGTACGATATATCGTGGCAATCATTCATCTGGAGACGACATTGCTGCCGCTCTCAAGCAACCTACCCGAAAACAAGTGCGGACCACACCTTAAGTTTTCCTATTTGGTCTTGCTCCCAGTGGGGTTTACCCTGCCAACTTTGTTACCAAAGCTGCGGTGCGCTCTTACCGCACCCTTTCACCCTTACCCCTCACCTAACGATAGGTGAGGGGCGGTCTGCTCTCTGTTGCACTGGCCGTAGGCTCGCGCCTCCCGGACGTTATCCGGCACTGTGTCCTGTGGAGCCCGGACTTTCCTCGAATACACAAGGTACCCGCGATTGCCCAACCAACTCATCGGCTATTATTGGGTTGATGGTTGCTAAATACAACTTGTATTTTGGATTTTAAGCGGGCAAAATTGTTTCAATTTGTGGTTTTAGGGGATAAATGCATAATAAACCGTATCGTTTGTATTGGCTGATGATTCTGGTGCTTGTGGCTGACACTGGCAAAACAGACAATGACTGGCTCCGGTTGGACAACCCAAGCCAGTTAGTGAAACAACAATTAGCCGATGTTGCGATTGAATACCCCAGTTTTTTGTGGGTTGAAGCCAGTCACCTGGCCTCGCCACTGTCCATTAACGCCTCACTTATACATCAGATGACTCGGCCATTTGCGCATAGAATTGATGGTCAATACCTTGATTTAAGCCAAAATCAATTACCCAATACAGCCTGGTTTGAAGATCTGTCTTTGGGCCGCGGCCAGAAAACACCACAGCTGTATATTGTGCAATTTAAAGGCCCCATCAAAAATAACTGGCTGAGTGACGTTAAAGCGCAGGATGTTCAATTAATTGCCCCGCTGGCACCTTTTTCATGGATTGTTTTAAGTACCCCACAAGAAAGAATAAACCTGAGTCAGGTTGCCGGTGTGCGTCATGTCAGTTATTTTTATTCGGCCTTTCGTGTGGCAAACCATAATCGACAGCTCAGCAGTTTGGTGGTGCCGTCGATGGCCCTGGTACCGACCATCATGTTACAACCAAGCCAACACGCTTTGATCGATCTGGGGGCTGTTATTCAATCAACGGCTAACATAAATAATCATTTATCCGCCATTAATTTTTATTTATCGGGTTCACAATACCAAAATGCTGCGGCCATTCCGGGCTTACTCACCATCCAAAAAGTTTCCACTGATGGCGGCCCGCGGGGTGAAATGAGCCAACAATCTGTGGTCGGTGCTTACAATGCCGGGCTAACTGTTTCACCTGGTTACGCTGGCTGGTTATCTGCTGCCGGTGTGGATGGGACAGGTGTTACTGTTGGTGTGGTCGATGGCGGCATACATAATAATCATCCTGATCTGGTGGGTCAATTTGTTCCCTGTTCAGGGTCGGGTGCCAGTTGTGGTAACACCCTAGATTCCCACGGCACGCATGTGGCCGGTGCCATCGGTGGCACCGGTGTGAATAATGCCCTGGATTCAGGTGGTTTTAACCGCGGATTGGGTGTGGCGCCGGGTGTGAGAATCGTAGAACAACTTTATGATCCATTGACAGACCCAGGTCAACCAGATGGCATGATAGGTGCAGGTGCTATGCTGTCGATTTATAAAGACTCACAAATCAGCGGCGCTTTATTAACCAATAACTCCTGGGGGCCCACCGGTTCGCCGCAAGGCTATGACATTCCCACCATGGAAATCGATATGATTGCCCGCGATGCCAATCCGGATATTCCGGGTAATCAGCCGGTGATGCCGGTGTGGTCGATTATGAACGGCAATGGCGACCGTCCTTTTGGTACCTGTGATCCATCGTCATTGGGTTCTCCGGATGAAGCTAAAAATTTATTTGCCGTGGGTTCCACTAAATTGCAAAGTGTTTCCGGCAGCCAATTAAAAGCCTTATTTGATATCTCTTCTAATAGCGGACATGGGCCCGCTTGTGACGGCCGGTTGGTGCCGCATATTGTGGCGCCAGGTTGCTGGACAGATGCACCAAACAGCAGTAATAACTATGGTATGAATTGTGGCACTTCGATGGCTTCACCGGTCATTTCCGGCGCCGTTTCCCTGTACTGGGAGCAGTATAAAAACAGCCACGGTGTTGATCCGAGTTCTGCCCTGATTAAAGCGTTATTTACCGTTAAAGCCGATGATCTTAATGGCTATGATGACGCCGATGGCAATGTGATGGGTCATGCGCCAAATCGGAAACAAGGCTGGGGCCGGGTTAATTTAGATGCCATTATTAATCCGGCCTATGGCGTCTGGATGAATGATCAACAAGTTACATTTACCACCAGTGGTGAAATGTGGTCTGTGCCGTTAATGGCCGACAACCCAAATAAACCGGTCAAAATCATGCTGGTCTGGACTGATGCCCCGGCCGCCGGCTTAGGCGGAACTAACCCGGCCTGGGTCAATGACCTTGATTTATCCGTCAACAGCGGTGCCAATACCTATCTCGGCAACCAATTCGCCGGTGATGGTTTTTCAGCACCCGGCGGCAGCCCGGATAATAAAAACAATATGGAAGCGGTGTTTTTAAAAGCGAATCAGCATAACGGCAACCCCTTCACTGTTCAGGTGTTGGCCGCCAATATTATGGGTGATGCCCTTAATCCCCATAACCCCACCACCAACCGCCAGGATTTTGCCCTGGTCTGTGATAATTGCACAGCCCTGCCGTTACCGGATTTAATCTTTAAAAACGGCTTCGAATCAGACATTATATTCAAAGACGGATTTGAGTGAACGCTGCCAACCTCGCGCTTGATGCGAGAATGACAGCGATTCATTATTCGACTTACTCAGCCTCTTTATTTTTCACATACTTCTCAAGCCACTGATCCTGTTCCCACAGCACGTGCAGGATGGATTCTTTGGCACGGTAGCCATGGCTTTCTTTCGGCAGCATGACTAATCGGGCGGTGGCACCGAGGCCTTTTAAGGCATTGAAGTAACGTTCTGACTGCATCGGGTAGGTACCGGAATTATTATCTGCAGCGCCATGAATAAGCAATAATGGTTGGTCCATTTTATCGGCGTGCATAAATGGCGACATGTTGTAATAAATCTCCGGCGCTTCCCAGTAATGACGCTCTTCCGCCTGAAAGCCAAAAGGTGTTAAAGTGCGGTTATACGCACCACTTCGGGCAATGCCGGCGGCAAAGGTATCGGAATGGCTGAGCAAATTGGCGGTCATAAAAGCACCGTAAGAATGACCCGCCACTGCCACCCGTTCAGGATCAATGTAGCCCATATCAGCCACGGCTTTCACGGCGGCATCGCCATTGGCCACCAATTGTTGGATGAAAGTGTCATTGGGCTGCTCGTCGCCTTCACCGACAATCGGGAAAGCGGCATCATCAAGCACCGCATAACCGCGGGTGACCCAGTAAATCATTGAACCGTAATAGGCATAGGTGAATTCGTTCGGGTTTTGGCGATTTTGCGAGGCGCTGGCCTGGTCTTTAAACTCAGTGGGATAGGCCCACAGAATCATCGGTAATTTCGGTTTTTGATCAAAATCATAATCGGCGGGTAAATATAAGGTGGCCGATAAATCCACACCGTCCGCGCGTTTGTATTTAATCACTTCTTTGTGAATGTTAGTCAGTGATTTAAACGGATTCTCAAAGTCAGTGATTTCGCTCAACTTATCCTGGTTTAAATCACGGACATAATAATTGGGAAATTCATTCGGCGCTTCAATACGAACCAATAATTGTTGGCCATCATCGCTAATCACATCAACCAGGGTTTCCAGTTTATCTTTATAAGATGATTGATAAATCCGTTTCTTATCAAAACTGCTTAAATCAAATTCATCATAAAAAGGAAATTGACCGGCATCACTAAAGCCATCGCCCAATAAATAGGCTTTACCATCATGAATCCGCAAAACCTCTTCGCCGTATTTATTCTTAACCAACATAAAACGACCGGGATCGGCATAGACATCCTGATAATTGCGGCTGTCGATTAGGCGCGGTACTTTGGACAGATCGCTGGGAGTAAACAAAGAGGTGTTGATTTGTCGGGTATTCCACCAATAATCAAAAATCAGTGCCCGCTGATCATCACCCCAGGTCACCTGATAAAAACGGTCTTTTGTTTTTAGCATTGATTCCGGCATTCCTTTAAAGGGCTCAGCCAGCTGAAACACTTCATCTCGAAAGTCTACTTTATTTTCAGGGTCACCACCATCCAGCGCCTCAACCCACACCAACGTCGCCGGCTTATCGCTGCGCCATTGCATCTCACGTTTACCGGTGCGTACCGCCATGAAACCTTTGGGTAAATCTTCAATTAACGGAACTCGGTTCACGGTTTTAACAGGTTTACCCGACTTAGTTCGAATATCTGTTTGTGATGGAAAGCGGTAATAAGGCACCAAATAAGAAAATGGCCGTTGAATTTGTGTCACCATGACGTAATCGCCAGCCGGTGAAACATCTAAATCACGATACATGGCGGTGTCCGCCCAGGGTTTTTGCTTGCCGTTTAAATTCACTAACTGCAAGTCAGATAAAGCCAATTGTTCAAAATTAAATTCATCCTGTGGATTACTCAATAAATCCTGATATGTTCTGTTCTGGGCTTTGGCACCATCACTGGTGCTCACCGTTGGTCCGGTGGGTACAGCTTGATCTGTATCGATTAAATCCTTGCGGTCTTCGGGTAAGGTTTTTATCAGTAATTGGTTGCTGTTTTTCAGCCAGGTATAGGGCTGACCCAGATTGGCATTCAGGTTGGGTTGACTTAAAGATTTCGCTTGCCGGGTTTTTACATCCGCCACCCATAAACTCACGCCTTTATCAGTGGTATGAGTAAAGGCGACCTTTTGCTCATCCGATGACCAATTGACATAGGCCAATTTAGGATTTTGCGGTAAGCCGGATAATTCGTGGATTTTTGAAGAATTAATATCCTGAATTTTAATGTTGTTATAATAACGAATACGACTGGAGATATTCGTGTTCGGATTAATCCGTAAACCCGCCAAACGCATTTCAGGTGCTGATAAATCTGTAATCGACTGATAAGTATCTCGATACAACAGCAATAAAGTCTCACTGGCCGAATCAATGCGAACCGAAGGCGCCCGCTCAATATCCACTAACTCTAAAATCTCTTGCGGCGGTTTCTGATAATCTAACGCTTCTTGCGCCGAAACGGAAAAACTGAAAATAAAAACAACAGACAACAACAAAAAAGGCATAACTGCTCCAATTTAAAATTCAGGTACTGATTCTATCAAACTTATTGTCAGAAATAGCGGGGTCGAAAGTCATGGATTGATATTCGCACAACATATTTTAGCAACATGAATGAAATTGAATAAAAATTTTTTTCAGCTTTAACGACGATGATCAACTCGAGTCTGCCAGAAGTTGAATCTCAAATAGACGAACGATGTTTTCAGTAATGCCATAATGTTTAGGTGCAGTGAAATGCCATCTTTTGATTGAACGTTCTATCCTGCGTTTTAGCGTATCCGGTATTGGATTTAATTCGTTGACCGAGACCTCATTAACTTGTCCATTGAGATTAATGCTGATTTCAAGCATTACTGAGGGGTATTCGGGTATCCAAAAACGCGGTACAGTAACTGGTGTCATGCGAATTATTTCCCACGGATAGTGCTCTGGAATCTGTTTATTTTGTCTTTTAGATTGAATAATGGTTATGGGTGAAGAATCAGTTTGGATTTTGTTAGCAGAAGTTAATTGTTTTTGTGGCGGAATCAAGGGTATTTCTGTGAATAAATCAGAATTTTTAGTCGACTCGTTTAAAGATTGATTTTGTTGGGGGGTAATTTCGAAATGTTTTCTGTCTAACTCGTAATTAGTTGAAGGTTTATTTGTGAGCTTTTCTATTTTCGGGGGTGGAGTAGGTTGGTTTTTTCGTTCCGGTAAACCCTGAGACCAACTGGGTCGTTTGCTTTCAGTCGCTAATGAGGTTAAAGAAATTAAGAGGCTACAGCTGATGACGAAGA
This sequence comes from uncultured Marinicella sp., assembly GCA_947502925.1. GTDB lineage: Bacteria > Pseudomonadota > Gammaproteobacteria > Xanthomonadales > Marinicellaceae > Marinicella. Next base: position 200,219 of record CANNBS010000004.1, read on the forward strand.
ATTTATTCATGGTTATAACGAGGCTTAATTAAGAATTTGAATAATAAAAAAAAGATGTGACCAAATTATGAAATCTGACCGGGTATATATTAATTTTTATCGATGATGAATATTAAAACCTTAAACCCAATCCTTAATAGAGTGAAATTCTCGTTGATCTCGGCAGGTGGTACGGTTGGCGTTTTATACAGTTGTCATTATTACGATAAAAAAACTGTTTCTTGAATCAGTGCTTTACATGCATTGCCCATAAGCATGCCTGCCGTAGCCTGTTTGATGGCTTATGCTTCCTGTTCACGCCTCTGACCTTTATACAATGTTGACCATTGTGTACTCGATTGACCATTACAAAATGAATGAAGTCACAAAGACATTCCACTATAATAAGCCGTTCTTTTACACACCAATATTCACATGGATAAACAGGTACTGACTTTTCAGGATTTAATACTTCGCTTGCAGCAGTTTTGGGCGGAAAACGGTTGTGTCGTGATTCAGCCTCTGGATTTAGAAGTGGGTGCGGGGACCTTTCATCCGGCGACTTTTTTACGGGCGATCGGACCGGAGCCATGGAACAGTGCCTATGTACAGCCCAGTCGGCGGCCGACGGATGGCCGCTATGGTGAAAACCCAAATCGTTTACAGCATTATTACCAATTTCAGGTGGTGTTAAAGCCGTCACCGGATGATTTTCAGGAGCTGTATTTAGCCTCCTTAAAAGCCATTGGTATCGATACTTTGATGCATGATATTCGTTTTATTGAGGATAACTGGGAATCGCCGACTTTGGGCGCCTGGGGTTTGGGTTGGGAAGTCTGGCTTAATGGCATGGAAGTGACCCAGTTTACCTATTTTCAGCAGGTCGGTGGTTTGACCTGCAAGCCGGTGATGGGTGAGATTACGTATGGTTTGGAACGCTTGGCCATGTATTTGCAAAATAAACAATCGATATACGATTTGGTGTGGGCAGAGACACCGAATGGTACCGTGACTTATGGCGATGTTTTTCATCAGAATGAAGTGGAACAATCGACCTATAACTTTGAGCATGCCGATGTGCCGGCCTTGTTTAAGGCCTTTGATCAGGCTGAGAAAATGTGTCTTTTATTGATTGAAGAAAAACTACCCTTGCCGGCGTATGAGCAAGCGTTAAAAGCTTCGCATACTTTTAATTTACTCGATGCGCGTAAAGCCATCAGTGTCACTGAGCGCCAGCAGTTTATTTTACGGGTCAGGAATATGTCAAAATCAGTGGCAACGATGTACTACCAATCCCGTGAAGCCCTGGGTTTCCCCGGTTGCAAAGATTCCCACAATAAACAGCAGGAGGCGTAATCATGGCAGATATTTTATTTGAGTTGGGTTGTGAAGAATTGCCGCCAAAAGCCCTTTACGGATTATCAAAAGCCTTATTCGACGGTGTCTGTGCACAATTAAACGAACAGGGCTTTGCATTTGCCGAGGACTCCCGATGGTTTGCCTCACCGCGACGTTTGGCATTTTTATTGCGCGATGTCAGTGAGCAATTAGCCGATCAAAAAGTCGAAAAACGTGGCCCGTCGGTGGCGGTGGCTTTTAATGACAACGGTGAGCCGAAACCGGCGGCCACGGGCTTTGCTAAATCCGTGGGTGCTGAAGTTAAGGATTTGGGTACGGTAAAAACCGACAAAGGTGAATACCTGGTGTATCAGGTGGTGGAAAAAGGCCTGAATATTAATGATGTGTTGCCCGGAATGATTGAGCAAGCCATTAAGCAGTTACCGATTCCGAAACCGATGCGTTGGGGTAACCATGATTACGCTTTTATTCGACCGGTGCACTGGTTGGTGCTAATGAATGGCGAGAATGTGATTGCAATGGACTTATTTGGCCATCAAAGTGATCACAAAACGAAAGGACATCGATTTCACCACGCAGGTTGGCTGTGTATTGACAGTGCTTTGGATTATAAAGCGGTTTTACAGCAAGCTGACGTGATGGTGGATCATTTAGAACGTGAGCAGTTGATTAAACAACAGGTAAACGCGGAGGCCGAAGCGGTCGGAGGCCGGGCTTTAATTAAGCAGGCTTTACTGCAGGAAGTGTCCAGTATCGTTGAGAAACCGGTGGCTGTATTGGGTGATTTTGATTCAGAATTTTTAAAGGTACCAAGAGAAGCGCTGATTTCTTCAATGGAATCCCATCAAAAGTATTTTCCGGTGGAAAATACGAAAGGTGAGTTAATGCCGCATTTTGTGGCGCTGGCGAATATTGATTCGAAACAACCGGACTTGGTGAAAAAAGGCTATGAGAAAGTCATTACACCGCGTTTAGCGGATGCTGAATTTTTCTGGAAAAAAGACAAGGCCAGGCCATTGACTGATAATTTACCGTTTTTGGCGAAGATGACTTTTGAAAAGTCGCTGGGATCCTATACGGATAAAACCAACCGCATCAGGCACATCATGGATTGGCTGTCACCGAAAATGGATTTCGACATGGCTCAGGGTGAACGCGCCGCTGAATTAATGAAATGTGATTTAATGTCCGATATGGTGGATGAATTTCCTGATTTACAAGGCCTGATGGGTGGTTATTATGCCGCTGAACAAGGTGAAGATGAAGCTGTGGCCATGGCCATTCGCGATCAGTATCTGCCCCGGTTCAGTGGTGATCAGTTACCGGACAATGCTCTCGGTCAGGCGCTGGCCTTGGCGGATAAAATGGATACCTTAGTGGGTATTTTTGCGGTCGGTAAAAAACCCACCGGCTCTAAAGATCCTTTTGCATTACGACGTGTGGCTTTGGGGATTATCAGTATTCTGCGCGATAAGGATTTAAACGTCAGTTACGATGATTTAATAAACCATTGTATCGCGGTGCTGGAAAACGAAACAAACTGCAGCATGGACGCCGAAGCACGCTCAGAAGTACAGATGTTTTTTACAGAGCGTTTGCGTCATTTTTATATTAATAGCGGTATAGCCCATGATGTCTTTAACGCCGCAAATACGGCGGATGCCACTGTGTTATCGGATTTAGATGCGCGCATAAAAGCCACCGAAGATTTTAAACAACAGAATTATGCCAAATCTCTGATTGAAGCCAATAAACGCGCCACCAATATTGTGGCAAAAGCCCAAACCAAAGAAAATCTGTATGAGCAAACTGTTAATCCTGAGTTGTTTGAGTCTGCGCTGGAGTCTCAGCTTTTTAATCAGATAGATTTCATGAACTCAGAATTTAAACAGTTGGTGGCGGATAAAAAATATGGCGAAGCTTATCGGTTATTGGCCACATTGGCAGAACCTTTAGACGCCTATTTTGAGGGTGTGATGGTCAATGTAGATGATGCAACCATTCGTCTGAATCGCCTGACCCAACTGGCCCAGGTAAGTCGTTTAACGGGCTCAATTGCAGATTTATCGCAGTTGGTGAAAGGGTAGTGTTTTAATTTAATATCAGGTGTTTATCTGTATGACACAGGATGCCGGCCTTCGCCGGCAAAGAATGTTTGGATTGTCTAAACCTGAATTTAGTTAAAAGTGGTGCCGATGATTTGGTTTCGGCCTTGTTTTTTGGCCTGGTAGAGACAGCGATCAGCACGCTTGGTGAGTTGTTTGTAGGCCTGACTGGGCGAGGTGTTGTTAACATCAAAGGTGACGTAGCCAAAGCTTAAGGTTAAGACATCAGCCACTGAGCTGTCGGCATGCTGAATATTCTCTGCAGCAATTTTCTGTTGGACGCCACGTATAAAATCTCTGGTTTTGTCGTAATCATAATTAAATAGCACCAGAATAAATTCTTCACCACCAAATCGTGCCAAAAAGCCCTCATTATCAGGGATCTGTTCGGCCAGTAATTCAGCCACTTTAATCAGTGTGTCATCACCTTTGAGGTGGCCATAGGCATCGTTGTAATTTTTAAAAAAATCAATGTCACACAGTAATAAACTAACATAATCAAGCCCACGAATGCGCTCATTAAATAAGCGCTGAAATCGATTATTAAAAAAGCGGCGATTACCGATTCCGGTCAGACCGTCTGTTTCGCTTTGTTTCAGTAAGGTCTTGTTGTGGTTTTTTAAACGTTCATTCTTCCGGTAGGCCTGAAAGGCGGTTTTTTGCATAAAATACACCGCAAACACGCCAAAGGCGTTGGTGGAAATCTGAAAAAATAAACTGGTGACGATAAATTCGGTGGCCAGATTTGAAAAGAAATAAGCATAAATAAAGTAAGCCAGTGTAATACTGCAGCCGGCCAAAATTGCCGGTTTAAGCAGTAGTTTATTCATGGTGTAGCCATAAAAAATAACCAGCAACAGGCCTTGCGCGTAAATGGGTTTATAGGTATCGGGCACATAAACAGCCATAAGAATTACGCCCAGCCCGGCGGTAAACACCAGTAAGCCAATAAAGACTTGCCATAGGTGTTTTAATTTTTCATGAAAAGTTAATAGAAGAAATGACAGCAACACCAGGGTAACGATAAACCTGACTTTGAGTAGTTGCCAGGTGGTTTCACTGGTCAGGTAAAAATCGAGAAAGCTAAAAACAAAATAATAACAGGTGGCAAAAACACCCATGCTACGCGCATAGCCCAACTGTTCTTCAATGAACTGTTGTTTAAACGCCGCATGTTGCGGTTTATTAAAAAACCATTCCATGATCTCGGTTCATGTGTGGACGCTTATAATTTAGCACATGAAACGCTGAATGGGTATTTTTTAAGCTGTGGTGCCATGACGTGCCCTGGTCGTTAGGGTGTCATTTGTTCAGACAGCGCGGTTTTCATAATGTGATAAATCATATTTTGTTCCAGCACGCCGCGCACCAACTGACTGCCAGCACCGGTGGCGTAAATTACCACATCTTCACCGGAATGGGTTTCTGATTTTAACGGGATGGTGGCCGCCTGTTTGTAATTGTCAGCGGTGGTGTCCACATGGGTTAAATCCGGTCGTTCATCACCATTAATGTAACCAGGGCCGTTGGCATAACTTAATGTGGTCATGGGTTTGCCCTGGGCATCCAGTTGTAATTGATCCGATGGATTGCCCTCATCATCAGGCACCACAATTTTGCCCAGGATTGGATTACCGCGTTGGGCATAACCACTGATCGTCATGGTATGGGCGTGATCGGCAGTGACCAGAATTAGTGTTTCATTTAAGTCCACCATAGCCAAAGCTTTTTCTATGGCATTGGCAAATTCCACGGTTTCCGTTAATGCCAGTTTGGCGTAACCGGCGTGGTGGCCATGATCAATGCGACCACCTTCAATCATCAGGAAATACGGTTTGTCTTTTTGCGCCAGCATCTTGATGGCGGCTTCGGTCATTTCAGTTAACGAGGGCTCACCAGCTTCGTCTTTGGAGCGGTTCATTTCATACTGCATGTGCGAGGGTTCAAACAAACCCAGCAGGTGGTCGGTTTGGCTTAAATCAAGGGCTTTAAATTGCTTCTGGTTCCAGACATAGGCCGCGTTGGAGTATTTGTTTAACCATTCCTGGGTTAAATCACGGCCATCGCCACGTTTGCCGGGTTTCAGCATACTATATTCGGGATCTGCATAGGTGTTCGGTATAAAGTTACGGCGACCGCCGCCCATGGCCACTTCCAAACCATTACCATGGGGATAATCGATTAACTGTGCAGCAATGTCTTTGCAGTTATCAGCGTTTTTGGGTAAATCGCTGTCAGCTTCCCAATGGCGACTTTCAGCATGGGCATAAGTGGCTGCCGGTGTGGCGTGGGTTAAGCGGGTGGTTGTTACCACGCCGGTATTCATACCGGCCATTTCAGCCCGGGATAATAAAGAAAGGACAGGATATTTCTTATCGCCACACACACCAATAGCGACATGTTCATCAACACTGATGGCGCCGGCTTTGGTTTTGACGCCGGTGATCATGGCGCTCATGGTGCCGGCGGAGTCCGGTGTTTGCAGATTGGTGTTATAGGTTTTGGAGAGCGCAGTATGTGGGAACTGTTCAAAGCTGAGTAGGTTTTCTTCACCAGGCTGTCCCATTTGTTGACCCTCATAAATACGGGCGGCATTGACGGTGGCCAGACTCATACCGTCACCGACAAAGAAAATCACGTTTTTGGCTTGTTCAGGATAGCTTGGTACGGATTGTAAAGCTTTGATTTGCGCTTCACCGGCTTGATACCACTGGTTAGCATCAGCTTGTTTTGCATGGGCTGTTTTTAAGGCGGGTTTGGTGTTACTGACAGGTTCTGCGCAGGCATTTAATGCCATTAGAAAAGCGCAGAGGGTGATGTTTTTAAAAATCTGCAAAGTCATAGCCATACTGAAATCACCTTGAATAAATTAAGCACAATGAGTGCCAATAAGCACAGCCAGGTGAACAAGGTGCCGTAAAACCGGCCAAAACTGGCGCCTTTTTTAGCCACCAGTCCAAGCGGGTAAATAATACGCGCAATGACCAGAACCACGCCCAGCATATGTAAGATCAGTGGCCAACCATTATTAAGTTCATAAACAGCCATTAATATCAGAATCAGTGGTATGTATTCCAGTGTATTCTGTTGCGCCCGGATATGACGAATGCCCTCATCGTGGCCGCCATCACCCAAATCGACCTGTTTTTTGCGACGGAAGTTAACGACGTTATAACTCAGCCATAAAATAATAAGCGCCAGTAAAGAGGCGTATAAAGCAGTGACGATAAGCATGGTCTTTATCCTGTTAAATAGTCAGATTATTATCGTTTAACGCCAATAAGATGTCCATATGAATGGGTTCTTATTTAACCACCGCCGAGCCGGTTTCAGTACGGGGGTCACTGGCGGCATTGATTTCGCCAGTCTTTTTATTCCAGTGTACGGCATGCATATTGCCCCACTGGCCGTTATAGACTTTGACTTTATGACCCTTGGCAGAGAGCGCTTCAATGGTGGTTTGATCAAACGTATCTTTTTCTGCTGACAGTGCGTCCGGTAAATATTGATGGTGGTAACGCGGTTTTGTGACCCATGACTTAACATCATGACCATCAAAGTAATCGAGAATACCGAGCATCACCATGGTGATAATACGTGAACCGCCGGGTGTGCCCAACACCGCCACACCATCATCGCCGACCACAAAAGTGGGCGTCATGCTGGACAAGGGCCGTTTACCCGGTTCAATCTGGTTGGCTTCGCCACCGGTCAATCCATAGGCGTTTGGCACACCACGTTTGGCGGAAAAATCATCCATTTCGTTATTTAATAACACCCCAGTACCTTCAGCAATAAAGCCTGAAGCCAAGCCGGTATTGACCGTTAAGGTGGCGGCCACCAGGTTGCCTTCCGTGTCAATCACCGAAAAGTGGGTGGTATTTTCACCTTTGGGCGAATCACCAACACCCGGTAAATATTCAGATGGCAGTGCTTTATCAGGGTTAATGGCGGCGCGTAATCCGGCGGCGTAATAAGGGTGGGTTAGGCGTTGTGTCGGAATACTGACAAAATCAGGGTCACCTAAGTAGAGACTGCGATCGCGGTAAGCGCGGCGCATGGCTTCAGTAACCAAATGAACACGGTCTGCTTGAGCCATTGTCGCTAAATCCCAGGGCTGTAAAATATTTAGCATGGTGGCCAGCGCAATACCGCCGGAGGAAGGTGGCGGTGCGGTAATCAGCTGTTGACCTTGATAATTGGTGGTAATCACAGCGCGTTCTTTGACTTGATAGTTTTTCAGGTCATCTAAGGTCCAAATACCACCATTGGCTTTGACTGCGGCCACTAATTTTTCAGCAGTTTCACCTTCATAAAAACCTTCAGGACCTTTTTCTGCAACGCGTTTTAAGGTTTCAGCCAGGTCTTTTTGTACCAGAATGTCACCGACTTTTAAAGGCTGTCCTTGTGGCAGGTAAATGGCTTTGGAACTGGGGTAGCGCGCCAGCACTTTTTGTTTGTTGTTAATGTGTTTAACTAATCGCGGGTAGACTTCAAAACCTTCTTGTGCAGCCCGAATGGCCGGTTGTAAAGATTGTTTGAGTGGCAACTTGCCGTAATGATCAGCAATATGTGCGAAACCGGCAATTTCTCCCGGAATGGCCGCAGCCATCGGCCCATAGAGCATCAGATCGCGATTGACATCACCATTTTCATCGAGGTACATATCCCTGTGCGCCGCCGCAGGTGCGGTTTCGCGACCGTCAATCATGATGTTTTTACCGTCTTGAGCACGGTGCAGTAACCAGAAGCCACCGCCTCCAATACCTGAAGACTGTTGTTCAACCACGGCTAAAGTGGCACTGATGGCAACCGCGGCATCAAAGGCATTACCGCCTTGAGCAAGCATCTCATGACCGGCGGCGGTAGCCAAAGGGTGGGCGCTGGCAATGCCGGCTTTTTGCGGCTTTATGGCGAAGCTGAGGGTGCTGCTTAACAGCAACAGTAGTACGATGGTTTTTTTCATAATGATTCGGTCAATTGGTGGTATTTTTGCAGGAGTTGTTCTTCGGTTTCTTCGTGATTGGGGTCTTTGGGAATGCATTCAACCGGGCAGATTTCGGCACATTGCGGTTCATCAAAATGGCCGACACATTCGGTGCATTTGTCGGGATCAATTTCATAAATTTCCGGTCCCATGTAAATCGCTTCGTTGGGACAAACCGGTTCACAGACATCGCAGTTGATGCATTCATCAGTGATTTTTAAGGCCATGATTAATTCCCTTGTGCAAATTTATCTTTCAGTGCTTGTTGGACAATCGGATGAGCAAATTCCGAGACATCGCCACCCAGCATGGCAATTTCCTTGATCAAAGACGAGGAAATAAAACTAAACTGCTCAGCCGGTGTTAAAAACATGGTCTCAATATTCGGTATTAAATGTCGGTTCATGCTGGCAAGCTGAAACTCATATTCAAAATCAGACACCGCTCGTAAGCCGCGTAAAATAACCTTAGCCCCCATCTCAGTGGCGAAATCCGCCAATAGCACATCAAAACCGACCACCCGAACATTATCGAACTCCTTTAAAATTTCTTTGGATAATTCAATGCGTTCATCCAGCGAGAACAAAGGGCCTTTGCGTTTTGAATCGGCAATACCGACAATGAGCTCATCAAACAGCGCAGAACCGCGTTTAATCAAATCATGATGGCCATTGGTGATGGGGTCAAAAGTGCCGGGATAAACGGCGATTTTATCATTCATAACGTTTCCAAAGCTGGTAATTAACGTGACCGCTGGTTTTTTCTTTTAAACATGTAAAAAAATCGGTGTTCAGGGCTGGTGGTTGCTGTTTTTTGGCAAATTCCCGGTACACAAAAGCACCGGGTTTGGCCACCTCGGGCATTATAACATTGATTGACACCATTGCATCACCGGCAAAAGGCGGGTCTAAAAAGATCAGGTCGTAGGGATCTGGCCTGGTATTTAAAAACACTGAAGCCTCACTGTGAATTATCGTGACCTGATCAAAACCTAAGGTTCCGGCGTTGTTGTGAAGCTGTTTTATGGCGCGCCGGCTGCTGTCAACAAAGGTCACTTCCCGGGCACCGCGTGATAAGGCTTCAAAGCCTAAAACACCACTACCGGAAAATAAATCTAACACCCGCCAGCCGCTTAAATTTGGACCCAGCCAGTTAAATAAAGTCTCGCGAATGCGACTTCCAGTGGGTCGTAAATCATCCTGATTTTCCACCGAAATTAATCGGCTGCGGTGGCTGCCGCCGATAATGCGTATCTGGCCGGGTGATTTTTTCATTATATCTGTGGATTGAAAGTGATGTTTTTACCCATCTGGCTTGCTTGATTTTGTTAAACTGAACGCCATATTTTAGCGGAATAAGCAGCGCAATCCCAAATCATGAAATTTTTTAAACGTAAAAAGAACAAAAAGTCCAAGAATAAAGACAACAATCAGGACGAACAACATCAGTCATCAGATCAGTTACAGGAGCACGAGGAGGCCATAGAGCAACAGCTTGATGATGATTTTATGACCGAAACCGTCGTTAAGGAGCCGGAGGAAGCAAGGCCGTCTGAATCTGAACAAGAACAAACACCCTCACAGGAACAAGTGGCTGAGTCTTCTGACGAGCAGGTGCTGGATCAGCGCCTGGAAAAAACCCAGGCCAATTTCGGGAAAAAAATGAAGCAGCTGTTTTCATTTAAAAAGAAAATTGATGAAGAGCTGTTTGAAGATCTGGAAACCACTTTACTGATGGCTGATGTCGGTGCCAATGCCACCATGGAGATTATGGAAGAGGTGCGTAAATCTCTAAAACGCCGGAATTTATCGGATGCTGATGCGGTTTTGGGTGCCTTGCGTGAACAACTTACTGAATTGGCTAAACAGGTGGAAGCACCTTTAATTATCGACACCACGAAAAAGCCTTACGTGATTTTGGTGGTGGGCGTCAATGGCGTCGGTAAAACCACCACTATCGCGAAACTGGCCAGGCGCTATAAAAACGAAGGCCATAAGGTTATGTTGGCCGCCGGTGACACCTTTCGTGCTGCTGCAGTTGAGCAATTAAAAACCTGGGGTGAGCGCGAAGACATTGCCGTCATGGCGCAGAAAACCGGTGCCGATTCTGCCTCTGTGATATTTGATGCCATGACGTCGGCCAAAGCCCGTAACATGGATGTGCTGATTGCCGATACCGCCGGGCGGTTGCATACCCAGTCGAATTTAATGCAGGAATTGGCAAAGATTACCCGGGTGATTAAGAAAAACGACGAAACCGCACCGCATGAAACCTTAATCGTAATTGATGGCGGTACAGGGCAAAATGCCATCTCTCAGGTGCGCGCCTTTAATGAAGCCAATAAACTCACCGGACTGGTTATTACCAAACTGGACGGTACGCCCAAAGGCGGTGTTCTGTTTAATCTAGCCAATGAGTTCGGTATACCGGTACGTTATATCGGGGTCGGAGAGCGATCCAAGGATTTAAAACCTTATCGGGCTGAGGACTTTGTCAACGCCATTTTAGATTAATGGTCGATTTAGAAACGGATTTCAGTGCCCGGGTCATCGCCTGGCAACTCAACAACGGCCGCCACCATTTACCCTGGCAGGGTGATAATCCCTATTATGTCTGGCTGTCGGAAATCATGCTGCAACAAACTCAGGTGGTTAAAGTCATTGATTACTTTAACCGCTTTATTAAAGCATTTCCGACGTTAACTGATTTGGCGTCGGCCGATGAGCAATCGGTGATGGCCTTATGGTCAGGTCTGGGGTATTACAACCGCGCAAGAAATTTACATAAAGCCGCCCGCTGTTGTGTCGAAAAACATGACGGTCAATTACCCGATAATATTACTGATTTAATGGCCTTGCCCGGTATCGGGCGGACCACTGCCGCCGCCATTATGTCGCTGGCTTATAATCAACCCGAACCAATTCTCGATGGCAATGTTAAACGGGTCCTGGCACGTTATTTTAAAGTCACCGGCGAGCCGAATAGTGGCCCCACTTTAAAAAAACTCTGGCACCTGGCAGAACAACAGCAAACCGATGAAAATCCCCGGGCCTACAGTCAGGGTTTAATGGATTTAGGCGCCACCATTTGTACTAAACACCGGCCAAAGTGCACGCTTTGTCCGTTGCACAGCGATTGCCTGGCTTATCAGGATGATGTAATTGAACATTACCCGGAAAAAAAGAAAAAACCCAAAATCAAAGAAGTCGATTTATACCTGCATTTAGGTTTTGCGCAGAATGAGCCTGAATTGGTTAAACGCGATGACACAGGCATCTGGTCAAAAATGTGGTTTTTACCGGAGTTTGAATCCAAAAAAGCACTGCGCCAATCGTACCCGGACAGTCAGCATCTGGCCAGTATTAAACACGTACTGACCCACCGGCGTTTAACCTTACATGTCTTTACCAACCCCAAGGATAAAGCCCGACAAACGCCCATTCAGCGCGATAATTTGTTAACATTACCCCATCCAACCGCATTAATACATATTCTGGATTATTATGACAACCATCACCTGCCTTAAATACGGCGCCGATCAAGAACAAATCCCTTACCGCCCCTATCCCGGTGAACTCGGCGAGAAAATCAAACAAAATGTCAGTTTAAAATTCTGGCAAGAATGGCTGGCGCTGCAAACCATGATTATTAACGAAAATCACCTATCGCCGATTGATCCTGAGCATCGAAAAATTTTAGAAGAAAAAATGCGCGCCTTTTTATTCGAAGGCGAAGACGTCACGCCCGAAGGTTACAGCGAAGATTAGTCGGGTCATTAACCCACAAAGCAGAATTAAAGTTTGACAGTCTTGTGAGGGCTTATTATAATTCGCGTTCTTTGATTGGGCATCACGCCCAACCCGCCTTAAGCCCGGTTAGCTCAGTCGGTAGAGCAGGGGATTGAAAATCCCCGTGTCGGTGGTTCGATTCCGCCACCGGGCACCATTTTAAACTCCCAATTATCATTCAAAGCAAGTCTTTGCGCCTAATCGTTTTATGTGACGCCCATATTAGACAAGGTTGGGCTAAGCCTGCGCAGCCCAACATCAATCTTTAACAATAAAGTAACGCACTATGGGCAGTCCGTGGTGTATTTGAAGTAGTTAATTTGGTTTAATTTATTTCACAGTCGTTGGAATATTTAAACAAGGATATCCATAAAAAGTTATATTGACAAAACTAATTATTGTTACTACAATAAATCAATGAAGATTGAGTATGATGAAGCAAAAAATCAGCATAATATCAAGACTCGGAATTTAGACTTCGACTTGGCATATGAATTTGATTATAACAATGCCATTGAAGTTACTCAGGTTGTTGATGGAGAAAAACGCTATTTTGCATTAGGTTATATTCAAAAAAGATTACATGCTCTTGTTTACACTCTTAGGGGTGACAAGGTACGAATCATTAGTCTTCGTAAAGCAAATAAACGAGAGGTCAAAAAATATGAGCAATTCAACTAAACCAGACAAAACTGACAGAGACAATCCTGAATGGACTGATGAAATGTTTGCCAAAGCCAAACGCGGAACGGCCGCTTCTCGTGTGGGCCGGCCCAAATCAGAAAATCCCAAGCAAATGACGACAATTCGTTTGTCTCAAGAGGTATTGGCTTTTTTCAAGGCCGATGGTAAAGGCTGGCAAACACGTATTGATAAAGCGTTACAGGAATGGGTTGAATCACATTCTCGTTAATTTGTTTTGATAAGCGTGAGAACGAGGAAGTCGTTTAATAAATTAAAAAGAAGATAAAAGCATGAATATTGAACGAGTATTAGCCACGGCATTTCGACGAGCGGGTGTGTCTTAAAATCATTATTTCATCATAAATTATCCGGGTGTTGTCATAACTCACAGTTAAAATAAAAATTTTGAGGGTAATTGAATGATTTTCTTGCCGTTAATTATTTTAGCCACTGTTCTGCTGGTGTTATTTCGCTGGGTTACTTTTCGGCAATCAGACGATCGGTTTTATCGCCTGGCGTGGTTGGTTTTTTTAGTGGGTGTTTTTTTACTGTTCTGGTCGAATGGTGCCGTGGGTGTTATTGGTGCGTCGAACAATGACATTAATATGCTCTATAACGCTTTGTTGGGTGTGGGGCTTGTGGGTGGTATTGGACTTCGAAAGCAGCGATTAGGGTTGGCGTTGGTGATGTTGGTTCTGGATTTTTTAATGTTATTAATTTTAGCGGCGGCTTTAGTGGGTGACTGGGGTTTGTCGGGACCTAAATGGCCTCTGGATGCGGTGATTCTGACGGTTTTTTTCTCGGGTTTCTGGAGTGCTTCGGCGGTGTTGTTTTATTTGTCAAATCGAAGAAGAATCCGGTTGGGTCTGGATTGAAATAGGTGAGACCTCTGCATAACTCGTGAATGAAGTAAAAATGTCTGAAATCCTGAATTTCTTCGTCAGAAAACTTAGCAATAGGCTATTGCTATTACTTGCGTTTCCTTCCTTGAACTTCAGGATTTCAATCATTTTTTCAATAACTCAGAATTATGCAGAGGTCTCAGGGTGAATATGTCTGTGATAAAACCGGCTGTCAGTTACTTTTTTCTGGTGTTTTTGTGTGGCTTTGTCCTGGGTGTGGTTCGTGAGTTGTGGATGTTGCAATGGCTGAGCCAGCGAAACGCTGAATTAATGGAAATGCCGGTGATATTGTTGGTTGCCTGGTTAGCGGCAACGTATTGTGTTGTGAGACCATCTAAAAAAAGACGCGACAGTCATTTTCTGTTGGTTGGTTTATTGGCGTTAATTTTGATGCTGGGTTTTGAGTTGACAGTGGTTTTGGGGTTACGGGGTTTGACATTATCAGCTTATATTGAAAGCCGTGATGTGATTTCAGGTGGCGCTTATGTGTTGTCTTTAATGCTATTTATGCTGATGCCGTGGTTAGTTCATAAATTCAGTGAGCGCAATACGCATTAATATTTTTTATCTTAAATGTCCGTTTAATTCTGCGGTCGCTGTCATGCTACAATGCTGCGAAAATAAAAGAGGTCAATATGAAGAGTATGATTAAAAGCGTTTGCCTGGTTTTGCTGTCTGTTTTGATGGTGGGTTGTGCCACGTTAAATGAAGATGAATGTGTGACCGCTGACTGGTATGAGATTGGTTACAGCGATGGTGTAAAAGGTCAGCCTGACAGTTATTTGGAAAAACACAGAAAAGCCTGTGCCAAACATGGTGTGCGGGCGAATTTGGATGACTGGTTAGCGGGGCGTGAGGCAGGTTTGCAGCGTTATTGTACGGCTCAAAAAGGCTATGAAGAAGGTCTTAATAACCGGACTTATCACGGTGTTTGTGAAGGTCGGGCTGCCGATGAATTTTTACAGGCTTATGAGCAGGGTCAGCAGCTTTATCAACAAAGAACGTTGGTGTCTGATTTAGAGCGCGATATCGCACAAACCAGTGAAGATATTGTGGCTCTTGAGGATGAGTGGAATGCCATTCGCAGAGCGTTACTGAACGATAATTTATCCGCCGCTGAACGGGCTGAACTGATTAATCAATTAGAGCGGAATAAAGAACAAAGTGAGACCTTAAGGATTCGGCGAGATCGCTTAGATGATGATTTACATCGGGCGCAATATGATCTGGATATGCTGGAACGCGGAGATTATCGGTACTAAAAAAGGACCCATACTAACGGTTTTTAATGAGATTAATACCCCGGGTGGTTTTTTTTGGCAATAAGTTTTGAACCAGTTGGGGTAAATTCGGTCTTTGTGCGAATAAACTCAAAATAACCAAAGCCATGGCCATGGCTTCATAATGGCCTCTAAACGGTGTGCTTTCGGGCAGAAGCCATACGGCCAGTAAGATGAGACTGCTGTGGCTTGAGCTCATAAACAGCACATGCTGTCTGATTGACATAGTCTGACGATGCTTAAGTTGTACGATTAAAGGTAAAAACCCATATATACTGATGGCACGCGCCATAATGAACACAGCCACGGCTATCAGCATGATAAACCAGTGATTTATTAATACATTAATCTGCAGTTTATAAACCATTAGACCAAAAATAACCATACCGACCATAAAACGCAGGTTTCTAAAAAGCGCACGCATGTATTTGATTTCACGAGGGGTTAAAAACTGCGTATGCGCCTTACTCATTATCAAGGTGGTGGTTAATAATGCCATGATGCCGGAAACTTCAAAAAAGTGTAGGCTGGAGAGATAAGAGAGCCAGATGATGACACTGAGCAGTATTAAATTAACCCGATAATTTTTTATATTGGTGGCAATCAGACCGCCGACAACCCCCCAAATAAAACCAAACACGACGCCACCAAAAAAAGCCCATAGCCAGTAAAGCCAGTACCAGGTTACACTTGAATGATTTAAATTTGCCTGAGAATTCATATCGGTTAACTGGCCAATACCTAAAAAGAGAATCAGTGTCAGTGAACCAATCAATAATGACTCCACTTGCACCAGTGTTGTTAATTTTGTATTGCTTGAACTGGTTTTATCCAGTGCAGTTAAAGCGTTCAATGTACTGTGAGATGGGAACGGGTCAATCATTAATATAAGCAGTGAAGCGGCCAGGATAATGAGTAAATTTATGCCCGGTTGACCATTAAAAGCCCACAGAAAAAACAAAAAAGTAAACAGCAATGCCACTAAAAAAACCGGAGCCAACAACAGCATCGGTTTTAAGCGTTGATAGCGTAGATCATGAATCCGAAAACGATAGGCGGCATCAGCCAATATTACGGGCAATAAGACATAAGTGGTTAATAACTGTATCTGGCTGGCATTCATTGCGGGTATTGGTCTTATCAAGATAATGCCATTAATCAGCACAAACCCAACCAAAACAAAAGCAGCGGCTAAAGATAGTTTACAGCGTCGTTTGAGCCAGCCTGAGATTGAAATGGCGATGAGTAATACCACCAGTAAAAGGCAAATCAGCCCAATCGGATTGGCGGCGATCATGAGATGACTCTTCTGTGAGGGGCGTTGAGGCAAGGCACCATTAAATAATTTAATAGGCCGCGAAGAAAAGCCCGGTTAACCCTTATTAAACCGATGGCAAGCTTTAGTGACTTGGTCAAATAAGTCATGATGTTCCCTCCATACAGCGAATGATGACGCTGTTATTACACATACCCTAATCATGATTATAGCAAAAAAGAAGGGCGTCATGAAAAAAAACGCATGGGGCTGTTGGGAGAGGACAAAGCGACCCAAATACTGATATGAGTCGCTGATTTATTATTTTCTAAAAGGCAGGACAGGTGGCAGGTGGTGGATCGCCTTCGAATCCATTGGCGAAGATAAAGTCTTCAAAGCCATTTTTGAAAATCAGATCAGTTAAAGTGCCACCCTTGAGTGCTTTGTTTATAATGTTAAAGGGTAAACTGCTGCCATCACCGTGCGGGAAGGGTGTGACCGGTTCTGCGATTGCATTAAAATCGCCGTAACTCGGTCCGGCCGTGACATCAATCCAGGTGCCGTTACCTTCATCGGCAAATAAGGCCACCAGTTTATTTTGTTGTGAAAACATGAGACTGGTGAGACGGCCGGTGACATTGCCGACATCGGTAAATTCAGTACAGGCCGCGGTCATGGTGTTTGGGTCCACATCAATTAACACATCCCTGTCATTATAGGTCTGCGAATCATAAGCATAGAAATGGTTGTTTGTGGGACTGACGGCAAAATCATGAATGCCTTTGTCCATAATACCACTGGAAGCCAGACAATTATCCACCGCCTGATCGTGGTTACCGTTGGCAATATAGTCACTCACCACACAGGCTGAAAAGGCATTGGTCTGGTTTTGAAATTCATTGACCACGGCGGCACAAACCGAATCGCTGCTGTCATCAACGTCTAACCAGACAGTGGGTAGGTTGCCGCCTGATGCGGTGGCTAAAGTGGCGTGACTAACCTGACCAATGACAATTTGCGGGGCCTGGTAATCCACTTCACCTGTACCGGCCATGACATTGGCCGATGATTCGTAATTGGTGCGATAAGCCAGTAGGAAATAATCACCGGTTTCATTAAAAGTGGCGGCAGAATGAACAATCGGCACCACTTGTTCAATGTCGCCGGAGGTGGCCGTTTCTGTCGGCGGCTGGATGGTGCCGATGTTTTCATAACCACCGTCATTGCCGATGCGGTAAACAGCCACCGGATCGGCTTTCATAATATCGCCGGGTTTGCCGGGTGCCGGGAATGGAAAAGTCATTTCCAGATGAGTACCAATACCGCGACTGTCTGTGGGCATTAAACCATAGAGTAACTGATCCACCGGATTTAAGCCCAGACCATTAATCGGGTTCATGACAGCGCTACAGCTTGAAAGATTTCCTAACACTTGTTGGTCGGTTAAGTTGGTGCACTGACTGGTGAGGGTCATGTTACCTGAATTGTCATTGGATATCGTATAAGCGCGATTTAAGTAGTCCTGAAACGATGTGCTGGCATTGGGTGAGCAATTAAGCGGGTCGCCGGCGATGGCAAGCGAACTAAAGCCTAATGCTGTTATGATTGACAGGCAAAAATGTTTTTTCATAAAAATCTCGGGGTTTTGGTACGTGTGGTTACCTTACTGGAAAATGTGATGGGCGTCACATAAAAGCGTTGTTTTAGTGCCTTTTTACTAAAAATATCCTTAGCAACGGCCTGAATATGTGAGTTAATTCAAATAAAGTTAAAAAATTGACACATTTTCGCCGTTTTTTTAATGATCGTGTCATCATTAATCATACGCAGCCATTTAGTCTTTTGATAATTGCATTAACTGTTTTTCTAAGTCTGTAAAATCTAGTGCCGAATGAATTTTCTTTAATTGCTGAAGGCTTTTTAAAGATGCTGCGTATTGCTGTTTGTCGATGTGCCGCTGAAAATCATGCCACAAGACCTGCTCACTATCGCTCAAATCCATTGGCTTTAATTGCTTGATTAATTCAGTTAAAGCAGCCTTTTCCTGGCTTTGTGTATCTGTCGATGAATAGGATGCAGGTAATGACTGCATATTGTCTTCAGCAGCGGCTTCCTGTTCGGCCTTTAATTCCTTAAATTCTTGCGCTTGTTTAGCCGCTGCCTGTCTTTTTTCAGCTGTGTCTGGTGCTTGCAATCCGGCTGCATCAGATTCAGCGTCCCGGCGTTTTATGCGTGAGCCGGTGACGGTGAGTTTTCCTTGTTCTGTTAAGGTGTCCTGTGGCTCAGTATCTTCTGCTGATTGATCTGATCTGGCTTGGACATTTGGTTGGACGCTGTCTTCAGTTACAGGTATGGTCGGAGCAGGCTTCGGCTGCAGAGATTCCTGTCTGGCTTGTTGAATTTCAGGCTGTTGCAGAATTAACCATAAAAAAGGCACAGTGAATAATACAGAAGCCGCGGCCAGCCAGGGTCGCAGTCGGCCCCGGCGAGTCCGCTGATTGGATTGTTCAGCCTGCGCTAAAATGGCCTCATCGAGGGCTTTCGGCGGTTGGGCTTTTTTACCCTCCTGATAAAGCTGATCAATATTCGAATCTTTGTGGGTCATAACAGCACCTGTAAGGTGTTTTTGAGCTTTTTCACCGCGTAGCGGTATCGGCTTTTAATGCGTTCTTTGGGCTGGTCGGTGATATCGGCGATTTGTTGCAGCGTTAAATCACTCTCATGAAACAGCAAGAACACTTCCCGTTGATCTTGCGGCAATTCAGTGACGGCTTGTTGCAGCGCCCTGGCATGGCGTTTTTGTTGCAAAACCTGTTCGGGTAATGCGTAAGGCCCGGCTGGTTCCTCATTATGCTCTTGCATGGCTTCATCGAAAGCTTGTTCATAACGCTGGCCTTGCTTGCGGTAAAAATCAATCAAAAGTCGCCGGGCAATGGTGTAGGCCCAGGTGGTAAACGTTTGCTTGGGATTAAAGCTGTCTTTGTGCTGAATAATCCGAAACCACAAATCCTGAAATAGTTCATCTGTTTGGGTTTCGTTGTTGATTGATTTTAAAAGAAAACGATACAGCGGGCCTTTGTGGCGTTCATAGAGAACGCTAAAGGCCCGCTGGGCGTTTTTTTTATTGTTGGCGTAGATAACCATCAGTTGTTCATTGTTGAGGTTGTCTATCGTTTCACGGTTAACATGCTTAAGCATGGTGTTATTGTAAAACGAAACCAACATCGGGCGAATAATTTATTGCTTCGACAGCGATTGCGCCAGGGACACCAACTGCACAAACTCACCGCGATACCCGAAAGTATCCCGGCCTTTGTGTTGATTGGCCAAATCTCGCACATCATCGAAATCGAAGTCTTTAAGATACGTGCCACCACGCAGCTGTTGACCAAAGGCGGCCACGGCAGCCGAAAAACCGAAGGCATCACTGACCTGAGATAAGTCTTTAATCTGGTTTTTTTCAATCGGCCAGTTTAATAAGCGGCTGCTGTCGCTGTCAGGTTTCTTATAACGGATTTTCAAAAAGGCCAGTTCTTTGCCATGTTGCTTTGAATCATCCGTTTGTTGATAGCGTGATTCCGGTAACCAGCCTTTATTGCCGGTCAGAACAATTTCATAAATGGCCGTCACAGTATGCCCGGCACCAATGTCACCGGCATCGACTTTATCATTGTCAAAATCTTCTTCATTCAGCTGGCGGTTTTCATAACCGATTAAACGGTATTCAGACACGGTGTTTGGGTTGAATTCAATTTGAATTTTAACGTCTTTAGCGATGGTCAACAGGGTACCGTTCATTTGCTCAACCAGCACTTTATTGGCTTCTTTAATGGTGTCGATGTAGGCATAATTACCATTACCGACATCGGCCAGTTGTTCCATCAGGTGGTCATTGTAATTACCGGTACCAAAACCCAGTGTGGTTAAGGAAACGCCTTGTTCACGTTTTTTCTCCACCAGTTCTTTCAAAGCCTCGAAGTTGGTGGTGCCGACATTAAAATCGCCATCGGTGGCCAGTAAAATGCGATTAATGCCGTCTTTAATAAAGCTCTGTTCGGCCAGTTGATAAGCCAGGTGAATACCGGCCGAGCCGTGGGTGGAACCCCCGGCGGATAACTGATCTAAAGCCGCGGCAATTTTGGCCTGGTTATTCCCCGGTGTGGGTTCCAAAACCGTACCGGCGGCACCGGCGTAAACCGCAATGGATACGCGATCATCGCTGTTGAGTTGGCGTGATAAGAGTTTTAAAGCCGATTTGAGTAGGCCAATCTTATCAGGGCTGTTCATGGAACCTGAAACATCCAGTAAAAACACCAGGTTCGCCGCCGGGCGGTTTTTAACCGGTACTTCATAGCCTTTTAAACCGATGTGCAATAAATGCGCATTCTTATTCCACGGCGAAGGTGCGAGCTCAATATGCGAGGCAAAAGGTGTGTCGAGATTATCCGGCGCGTCATAGTCATAACTGAAATAATTAATCAGCTCTTCGGTTCGCACCGCATCTTTGCGTGGTAATTGCCCGCTGTTTAAAAAACGACGCATATTGGCATAACTGCCGGTATCCACATCAATCGAAAAAGTTGACACCGGTTGTTTAAACACCGATTGCACGCTCATATCGTCGAATTGATGATAATTTTCCCGGTCCTGCCGCGGCATAGGTTGGGGCGAGGGCATGGGCATACCGACGGCATCGTCAGCGCGTCTGATGCGAGACCCGGTCACCATAATTTTACCGTGTTCCTGTAGGCTGTCCTGAGATGCCTGTTCTTTTTCCTCGGCCATAACCGGCTGACTGCTGTCAACTTCAGGTGTTACCGGTTTGGTTGTTTCAACAGGTTCCGGCTGATGTCCCGCACAGGCGGTGAGTAATGCCAAAAATAAGATGATTAAAAGGTGTTTCATAGCGATTCTCAATTGTTAAGTACCCCTATATACGTATGAGAATCAAAACGGGGTTAAATATTTTTGTTTTTTAATCTGTTGCGGGGCAAGGCAGGGACAAGCCCTGCAGCTACAGTGGAATTTGTCGTAGCTGCGACCCTTGCGGTCGCCATTTATTAGATGAGTTCACTGGGCCTAATGAGCTTGGGTTCTTAATGAGATTTAACTTGCGTCCCATGTACAATATTTTTGGCCTTGACAAGTAAACAAGTAAACCGAAACATCAAAATTCCCTTCAAGATGAGTAGTAATACGGTTGTTAGGTAGGGTTTGCCATAACCAGTCTAAATCGGTTTGTTCTTTATCTTCGGCGGAGAATGAATTTATAAATTCGTTTTTGTTTATAAAATCTGCTTTTGACGCTAATCTCTCAAATACACAATAATCACCATTAACATAAGGCCAAACTCGATTTTGCCATGTTGGCAACGCGGGTGTACTGTAGATTATGACATTTGTTTCTTCATCATTGTCACCAAATGCTTCATTGGTTTCGATTCCCAAATTTTCCAGTTTGCCTGAAGCCAAGCATTCGTCACAGATGCAATCAATTTCTGTTTCACCATAGAAGCCACCAGCATCAAACCAAATGCCCTTATCACCACAGACTGAACATGCTGATACTTCATCGATTTTAAAAGAGAAATTATCTGGGTCTCTAAAGTACTTGAAAGACTTTTTATTCATAATATGAATATAAAAAATCCTGATTATAGCAGTGGTGTTTTGTTTACCACAAAAAAGCCCGTCTGATTGAGACGGGCTTTTAGTGGGTAAGTACGCTATATATTATTCACACGCATCCTTAATCGACAAAGCCTGCGCCACGGCATTAACGGTGGCAGCAATACGAATAGACGATTGAATGCCTTCTTTGCTGATGCCGTGTTTGGCGATAACACCGACGTGGGAGTCGATGCACATGCCGCAGCCTTCGATGGCGGAAACAGCGAGGCTGATCAGTTCAAAATCGACTTTTTCAATGCCGGGTCGGGCCATGACGTTCATGCGCAGTTTAGCCGGTAATGACGCGTAGCTGTCGTCACTGCATAAATGCGTAAAACGATAGTAAATGTTATTCATGGCCATAATGGTGGTGGCAGCTTTAACTGCTTCGACATCTTCATCACTGAGGACATCGGCGACTTCATTGGCAATGCTTTGAATAACCACCTTATCTTTAGTGGCATAGGCTGATCCCAATGCGATCATGGCGATTTGCGAAGCACTTAAACCAGCGGCGCCTTCTTCTGTCAGGACACTGCTGAGGTTGAGCCTGATGTCTTTAGCGTAATCAGGCAGGGCTGATTTTAAATCTTGGATGGACATAAAATACTCCTTGAAAATAGATCAAATTATCCCGTGACCGTTTGGCCACGGGATGTGTTTAATTTAGGCAGTGGCTTGTTTTAAATCGATGGTTTCGTCGCCTTTGCTCCAGTTACAAGGGCATAACTCATCGGTTTGTAGCGCATCGAGAACACGCATCACTTCTTTCGGGTTACGACCCACGTTTAAGTCCGTGGTCATGGAGAAGCGAATAATACCGTCGGGATCAACGATAAACACAGCACGTTGAGCCACACCTTCGTTTTTATCCAATATACCCAAGGCCTCTGATAATTCTTTTTTGACGTCCGCCAACATTGGAATCGGTAAGTCACGCAATTCTTCCTGATGCTTACGCCATGCCCAGTGAGTAAACTCGGTATCAGTACTGGCGGTTAATAATTGCGCATCACGGTCCGCAAAGTCTTCATACATATCACCAAAAGCGGCGATTTCAGTTGGACAGACAAAAGTAAAGTCTTTCGGGTAAAAGAAAATCACCTGCCATTTGCCGGCATAGGTTTTGTCACTGATTTCGGTAAAGACGTTATCGATATTGATATCAGCCAACGGTTTGCCGTCAACAGCGGTTAAATTAAATTCGGGAAATTTTTCACCAACACTAATCATAATAAACTCCTAAGTTTTAAAATTAAAAAATGAAACGATGTGTGTATGATAAGCCGAGGTAAGCTATTTGTAAAATTGAATGATTAGAACAGTATGTTCGATAAAACAGAACAAGCAAGTTCTTTTGTTCAGAGTTAGAAAGTGACGTTAAATAAAAGCACATCCATGTGCGTTGTCAAGACTTTAGGGTGTTATGACTTCAAATGAATTGTCAAAAATAGAGTCACCATCCAATATAAAGATGACTTCTTGGAGGTTTGGATTTGAAGCGTTATTGCTGATTAAATCGCCTTGTTTTACATCACAAAGGCCTAAATAAGCTGGCCCATTGAAACAATGTCGATTATTATAAACTTCATTAAATACCGGTAATGTGTTTGGGACATGAGTACTTATAAAATACTGGCCAATTAACGGGATTGAAAAACGTCCGTTCTGGTTAGTTACAGTTGCGTCACTGTGATAACCTTGACTCCCGATATCTCGCCAGAAATCAATTGTGGCATTCTCAATCTGGGTGTTGCTTAAACCATTAATGACTTCACCTCTAAAGCCCCAAATCAAATCTAAATTAATGCTTATAGGGGCATGGCCTAACTGTGATATGGAAATGAGTTGGGCCGAAAAGTAGTCACAATTATTTAAGTTGTTACTACCGGTACATTCGATGTTGGGATAAAGTTTAGTGTTGTAATTGTTTTGATAGGATATGTCCGGTTCAGCCATCACGTAATAATTACCGGGATCTAAATAAACTATATAGTTATAACCTTGTCCTCGGCTTAGGTGGTAAGTGGTGTTCTCGTTAAAAATAGTAATCTTACTTTTAATGGTATTGTTTGTATAACTGTCTTTGGCTTGAATTGATACGGAGGGTTTTTTATTTAATAAAAGTTCGATGCTTTTGGTTTGATTGTCACTGATTGAGAAGGTTTGCCCCTGACTGAGAAGGCAATCATAGCCAATACCTTTTGGACAAGGTACATCGGGGTACAATTGAGCCGTGTAAGGGCTGTTTCTGACGGGTTGAGCCATGAGATAATAATCACCTTCAGGAAGAACAATATCGTCAGCCACACCATATTGAGTGCTAACGTGTTCGTATTGATTATAATCAGTACTGTATATAGTTATGCTGCGAGATTCTGAAATAATATTTTGTGTGTTTGCATCTTTTAAGCTTACGGAAAGCTGGCCGGCATCATGAATCACAAAATCATTGATAATCAATTTATCGGCCTCTGTGACGGTTAGCGTTGTCGCTGATTGTCGGCACACGGGTTCCGACAATGTACGGCAATTTAAACTGGGATAGGCGGTATCAGGCGCTTTTGAACTTTGACCTAATGAGGGAGAAGCAATTAAATAGTATTCACCCGGATCCAGTTGAATATTACCGGTGTTGCCTGATTGATTTGTTCTTTGGGAAGTAACTCGTTGGTCATTGCTACGATTATAAACCTCAATATAAATATTGGCCACAATTCGATTATCGAGGAAACGTAAATTGTTTACAACAATACCGCCTTTTTCAATGGGTGAAATATCAATGTTTGTGATATGACCCGTTTGACCCACTGAGATAGCCACATTTGGATCGTAAGGACATTGAATATAACAACTTGTTCCTGGGGTGTTTCGGGTGGCGATGTAAATGTCTTGGGATTGGGTAAAGACATTGTAATTGCCGGCCTCAAGTCCGGCAAACGTGTATTGGCCATTTGAGTCTGTGCTCGCTAATATTGTTGAGCCTGCTTGGTTAAGCAAACTCACCGTAAAATTACTGAGGGGTTGGTTCTGGGCATCGAGAACCTGTCCCGATAGGCTGTTAAGCGGATGCAGGTTAAAATCAATCTTAATCTCGTTATTCAACGATGTATTTATCACTGTGGCTTGGTTTAAGCCACACTCCGGACCTTCACAATCTATACTTTCATAGTATTGCGAATAATAGTTTTCAAATTCAGCAGCAATTTTAAAACTTTGAGATTGACTAAAAAAGTATTGATAAGAGTTGGTGAAAAATTTATCCCTTGTTAGTTGATCATTTTCATAGATTCTAATGTCTGCATAATCATTAAAAGAACCATAATCTATATTTTCAATCTGACCATAGACCTTAAAAGCGGCATCCAGATTTAGAGAGACTTCTGTGGTACCTTGGTTGTGAACGGTTAATGCAGTGCCATCGAGTGGGTCACATGCCGTGTCACAATTTCTACCACCATAAGGCTTGTTAATGAAGATTTCATCATAGTAAGCTTGAGTCAAATGTCTATAGATAACATAATATTGTCCGGGTTGCGGATAAAATGTCACATTGTTGGATGAAACATCTTTTGCCGTAATAAAGTTACCTTGCGTATCATATAAACTGACCATACCAGAGGTCACTTGTGTATTAGGTTTGTTGGCTAATAAATTAACCGATAAAGCGGGTTTTCTTTTGAGCGTAAAATTGAAAGGACCATAATCATTGAAATTGGTAACCGTTATTTTAGTTGCGGCGTTCAAAGGGCAACTATCATATGTATCACAATCAATACCATCGTACAGGCCAGCCTTAAATTCGGTGTTTTCTCTAACGGCCAGATAGTAATCACCAGGGAAGAGATGTCTGAATTGGTAACCCTGATAATGAGAATTAGCCTCTTCTATTATTTCGAATTGATCATCCATCAAGACCACCCTGTGACCTGTCAATGTTTGGGCGTTTGTATCTCTTACATGACCACTGATTGTAGCACCGACATATAAGGTGATGTCCTTGTCGGTGAGGTGGTTATTTTGTGCAATCGTTATGACGGAAGAAGCCGGTGGTGTATCATTACAATATCCGGCACTGGGGGAATCAGGGCAGACAAAGTCTGGATACATCGTGGTTAAGTAACCGTATTCAGAAGCGGTTAAATAATATTGTCCATCAGGCAAACCGGATACAGTAAAGGTGTAACCGTCAAAGTAAACATCTTCAGACACAAGCTGTCCATTGAGGTCAAAAACCCGTAAATCCGGGAATAAAGCGCTGCCGAATTCATCTGTAACGCGGCCTGAAACGGTTCCATATTGGTCTAATGTGAAATCAATCTGGTCGGTGTTATTGTTTTCAGTGTGATTAATTGCAGTTGGTGATACCAGAGGGCAGTCAGTTAAATTCATGCCTTCACAATTCTTGAGGTTATAAAACTGAGGGATGTAACCATTTTTATTAACATAAACATGATATTGGCCGGTAGGTAGTGGCATTGATGACCAATCTGCCGGATCATACAGATCAGCAAGTACCGTATCTATAACGGCATTATTCACATCAGTAATATAAACGTTGCTTCTGTCATCTTTAATAAAGGTTGTTCTGTTAACATGAACTTGCCCGGTTAAATTAGCGTAAGCATCTAAAGTGATTGTTGATAAATTGACAGTTTGGTAGGGGCTGACGTTAATAGGTGTGCCATTGAGCACAGAACAGCCTGGCGCACAGACTTGGTTGTCATACAGCTGAGAGAAATGATTGTCTGCAGAAAACTTTAAAAACAGATCGCCGGTTTGATTTGGTGCGATATAGAATTCGAAATTGTCGCCGCCTGAGTAATGGCTGTCATAAGCGGCTAAAAGCGTTGCATTGTCGTCGTACAGTTCAACCCGACCAATACTGTGAAAATAATCCATATTAAGTCGGCCTTTTAAGCGGCCGCTTCTTAGAATTGAAAAATCAATATCTTCCAAAACAGAATCTTGGTTGACGGTTATCGGCGTTAGTGCGGATAGCTGACAACCCTGACCAATACCGCCAGGACATATGGTTCCACCATAAAATTGTTGTACATAATTTGTATAACCGCCATTGGCAATATAATAATCGCCCGCTTCAAGGTGCGTAAATGTGTAGCGACCTAAATTATCAACAGATGAGTTCTTAATATATTGGCCCGCACTGTTAAAAAGATGAACATACAGGTTTTCCAAAGGAAGTTGGGTCTGTGAGTCAACAAGATGGCCACTTATAATACCATTGCCGTTTCCGCGTTGATGATTGGGTTCTGTAAAATTTAAAACAGAGATGTTAGGTAAATAATTAGACAGAGCCCGGTTAAGCGACTTGAAAAGGCCTATGAGCTGTTGTTTGTCTTCTTGGGTTTCGTCCGGATTGGCAAAATACTGGGTTAATAGGGTGTGTTTATGTTTTAAGTTATTTAAGTAGATATCAGATAATTGCAGGTCATTTACGCCATCTGCCACATCGCGAAGTAACTTAATATCATGTTCAAGCTGTTTCGTTTCTTGTTCAGTAAATGGTGAGGCGTTTAAAGTGAGCGAAATGCACAGAAGAGAGATGAGTCCGAGAATTTTTTTCATGTTAGATAGTCTGCTTTAGTCGGAGACAGTATAGTCGGTTCAGCAATGGTTTTTGTGATCAGGTGACAATTTTTTGAATTATTCCTTAAATAGTGGAGAGTCATATAAAATTTTGTGTAGTCTTATACTAAAGTTGTAAGATTAATTTCCAAAGATGACAAATTTTTGCCAGGTGCCGATGGCGTATGGTTTAATAATAGTGTTTTACTCGGGTGTGAAATATATTGGAAAAGTTACAGCGGTTCTGTTTTGTAGTTGGTTTGTTGCTATTATTCTGGAATTCAGGCTTTGCAAATCAAGACATAAATCAGCAGTTAAGTGAATGTAAATCACTGGAAGATGACCAGGCTCAAAAAGCACTGTCTCTGGCTGAAGTGCAATTAGCCCAATTATCTAAGCAGGATAACGCGCTTTTGTATGGCGGTTTTTTGAGCTGTGCAGCCTGGGCGGCAGTGGGACTTAACCAAACTGAACTGGCACTGACCTATGCTTCTGATCTTGAGGTTCTGATAAGAAATATGGATGGTGCTGAAACTAAGGTGAATTTATTGCGCAGAACCGGCAGCGTTTTTCATCGCTTGGGTAATCGGGTGGCGGCGGTTGATAATTACCAAAAAGCCATGAATTTGGCTGAGTCCCTGAATCTGATAAATGTACAAATTCCAATACTGGTGAATCTGGGGGTTTTACATTCGCAAATGAGGGAAGAAGAGCAGGCCATTAAAAATTACCGTCAAGCCATTGCTTTAATGACTGAACTTAATGATTTTACTTACCATGCGCCGGTGCTCTTTAACCTGGCTTTAACCTTAAATGGTCAACAGCGTTACGATGAGAGCCTATCGGTTTTTAAGCAGATAGAAGCGATGATGACACCGCAATGGCCCGATCGACGCAAAGCTCAGGTTTATGGCGGATTAGCGAGTGTATATGTCAGCTTAAAGAATTATGACAAAGCCGACGACTATAATCAAAAGGCTTTAACGATATATTCTGCCCACAAAGAAAAACCGATTCTTTATTACCTGAGTTTAACCAATCAGGCTGAAATCTTCATAGCTCGCAATCAGCCGCAACAAGCGCTCAGAGTAGCTGACCAGATTTGGCAGTATTATCAGGCAGCGGAAAATCGTGATCAGCTTATGGGCATTAATAATCCTTTGTACGGGTTGTCGAATGTTTATGAATCTCTTGATGAATTAGAAAAAGCTCTGAATGTTAGGCAGTATGCTACCGAAATTGATAATGAATTTCAGGATACATTCAATAAAGAAGTCATGGCGCAAATGCAGGCCCGTCTCAGCGACAGTCAGCAGCGTAAACAATTGGCTGAACTCAAGGCACAGCAAATAAAAGATCAAATCGAATTGAATGCCATACAGCATAATCGACAATTGATTATATTGTTGGTGGCTTTTGGTTCCATGTTAGTGCTTATTTATTTCTACTGGCAACGCCAGACCAATAAGCGTTTACATGCCATATCGATCCGTGATTCATTGACACAACTGGGCAACCGACGCGCCATTGATAAGTGGTTGACCGCACGACCCATGCCTGATCCGCCCAAAAAACGGTTGATGTGGCTGATTGATTTGGATTTGTTTAAAGAGGTCAATGACCAATATGGCCATGAAGCCGGTGATGAAGTTCTCAAAGCCCTGGCCAAAACATTGACTGGTTTTGTCAATTCTGACCGCATGGTGGCACGTTGGGGTGGTGAAGAATTTATGATTATTACAGATGATCTAACTGAAAAAGAAATGAACGGTTTTTGTGATAGCTTAATGCACGCCATTGCCTCGACCAAAATTGTTTACGAAGGCGAAACCATATCCGTCACCGCCTCGATTGGCGTCTGCTCCATAGAAGCCAAGGGCGACAAAGCCTGGCACAAAGCATTGTCAGCAGCCGATAAAGCACTCTATCAAGCCAAAGAAAAAGGGCGAAATTGCATGGTTTGTAACCAATAGTCCGGCGAAGTTGTTTTTTGATGACTTGTTCTTTATGATTCAGCGCAGATAAATAATAAAAGGCTGCCATGAAACATCAAATTGAGGGCGTGACGCCGGCGACTTTGCGAGTTGCCATTGTATTTTTTCTGTGCGTATTTTATTTCGCCGGTGAAATCTATTTTTGGGGCAGTGAGTATTATGCGGATGCCCCGCCTTATGTACTCATAGTTATAGTCAGTTTAGTCTTCAGTTTTATCGCCTACCGGTATTTATTAAAAAAAGAGCCCGAGCGCACAGACGCTAAAAGTTATGGCCTGGTGGCATGTATTGGTTTCGCACTGTTTATGTATGCATTTATTCTGCGGCTTAACATCATCACCGATAGCCGAGGTCTTCAGGATTATCGCTATCAATTAACTGAAGAACTGACCTGGCAAAGCAATCAGGCGGTGCCAGACTTGGATTTATATATGGCAAAGAGTCAATATTGGCAGCAATACAAACCCGGTGATAAAGCAACGTTTCAATTGAGAAAGGGCGGTTTAGGTATCTGGCAAATTAATATGGACCAGGTCTATGTCAAGCAAAAACTGTTTTACGATTGTGACGGGGTATTGTCGTGCATGATTGAAGGTTCACGTTCTAATCCGGGTGTTTATTATTGATGACCAGTTCAATTTCTTAAACTGATTGTCAATATTATCTAAACAAGTGAACTTATATACGAGCAAACTATCTGTATCTGAATAAGATAAGCGAGGTGATTTCTGGCAGACCGGGTGGCTTTAATTGTTTTCGTATAAACCCAAACGGTTCCGGGTGGCGGTGAGTTGTTGTTCCAGGTCGTCGATTCTGTCTAATAAATTCATGATGACATCGATGCCTTCGGGGTTGATATCCAGTTCGCGGTACAGGCGGATGATTTTGTCAATTTGGTGAATGTCGGTTTCATCGACGCACTGGGTGTTTTGAATGGTGATGGTTTCAATCAGGCCAATGTCATTGAGTTGGCTGAAAAAAGTCTGCTCGACCTGATAGTGGCGACAGAGGGTGGTGATTTCTATGCGTTGTGTTTCGTTACTCATGATTGAAGGTCTTTTAATTCAGTGAATAGTTGACGCTCTTTATCCGATAACTCAGTCGGTATTTTTATCTGATAGGTGACAATTAAATCACCTTTGTCATTGTCTTTTTTGTATTTGGGAAAGCCTTTGCCTTTGAGCTTAACCTGGCTGTTGCCCTGCGTGCCGGGTTTGATTTTTAGTTTAACCTGACCGTCTAAGGTGTCTAACAGCACGTCGCCGCCAAGCACTGCGGTGTATAAATCTAAGTCGATGGTTTTATACAAATTGGCTTTTTCACGGCGGAATGGGGTGTTGTTCTGTATGTTAAAGCGAATATATAAATCACCATCAGGGCCACCATTGACGCCTTTGCCACCGTGGCCTTTTAAGCGGATTCGCTGACCGTTTTCGACACCGGCGGGTACCGTGATGCGAATATTTTTACCGTTTAAGGTCAGGGTGCGTTTTTGGGTGGTGAGGACGTCGGTTAACTGCAGGGTTAATTCAGCTTGCATGTCTTCGCCTTTAAAATGGGTTTCACGACCGCCAAACCCGCTAAAACCGGCACCGCCGCCCCGGGCTTGCTGGCCAAAGATGGATTCAAAAAAGTCACTAAAATCATGTTCTCCACCGGGGCTGCCGGTGTATTGGTACTGCTGGTAACCGCGTTGCCCGCCACCTTGTCGACCACCACTTTGACCGTATTGATCAGCGTGCTTCCAGTCCTGGCCGAATTGGTCATATTTCTTGCGGTTTTCTTCTTTACCAATCACCTGATAAGCTTCGTTAATTTCTTTAAAACGTGCTTCGGCATCCTTGTCATTCGGGTTGACATCGGGATGGTATTTACGCGCCAGTTTTTTATAGGCTTTTTTGATTTCTGCTTTGTCGGCGGTTTTGCTGACGCCTAAAACTTTATAATAATCTTTATACTGCATTTGAGTGAGTTAAATAAAGCAAAGATGGTTTATATATCGGGGTTTGGACGCGTTTTTCAATGGTTGAAATGTTCGTCATATATTTGATTTATCTTGGATAAACTTTAAATAATTCTTTGTCGGGCTGATCGTAAATATCATCAACTATTTCATCAATATCCAGTTCAGTGTCACAGTGGTCACAGGGAAAATGATGGTTATTTTCAAGCCATTTAAAAGACCGTCGGTGACGGTGATTACATTCCATGCATTGCAGGATAAATTTTTGATTTTTCTTCATGATGTGGTTGTTAACAAAAACCATCAAATATTTTATTTAACAATCCTTGTCAAAGGCAAAGGCTTTTTAGTTTTTCTGGTAATTTGAGGAAAAAGCTTGTTTTTAAATTGTGTTTTTGTGTAGGATAGGCGCATGCACGCTGATATTCGTGGCGTGTATCGAAAATGTTATCAAGAAAGGCCGAGGGACTAGACCCGACGACGCCTTAGCAACCCTTTCTCCGTAATTGTACGTGAAAGAAGGTGCTAAATTCTACTTTTGGTTGATTGAATCAAAAGATAGATAACTGAACAAAATCACTGTCCGGTGGTTTTTCAGAATTTCTTTTTAACATTTTTCATCCGGCATGACGCAATGCGTTATGTGAATTTTAATTTTTTAAGGTATGAAAAATGACACAATCTACACAATTACAAACCCGGGCCCTGCATGCAGGCCATGATGTCACGCAACACGCCGGAACCCGAGCGGTACCTATTTACCAAACATCAAGCTACGTCTTTAAAGACGCCGATCATGCGGCTAATTTGTTTAATCTCTCAGAACCCGGGTTTATCTATACCCGGTTAAATAACCCGACCAATGATATTTTAGAGCAGCGCTTAGCCGCTTTAGAAGGCGGCGTTGGTGCCGTGGTGACAGCGTCAGGAACGGCGGCCATCAGTACGGCTTTACTGACCTTACTGAAATCCGGTGATCATATTGTGGCATCAGAGAGTTTATATGGCGGTACTTTTAATTTATTGAATGTAACCTTACCGCGATTTGGGATTACCAGCAGTTTTGTTAATGCGGACAATCCTGAGGACATATGCCGTGCAGTAAAAGACAGCACACGAGCCATTTTCGTGGAATCTTTGGGAAATCCCAAACTGGATGTATTGGATATTGAAACCATCGCCAAAATAGCCCATAAGCATGATATTCCACTGATTGTCGATAACACCATCGCCACACCGGTTTTGTTAAATCCGATTAAACATGGCGCTGATATTGTGATTCATTCGCTGACCAAGTACATCACAGGTAACGGCACCGGCATGGGTGGTGTGATTATCGATGCCGGACGTTTTAACTGGGCTAACGGCAAATTTCCTGAGTTTACAGAGCCGGCGCCGGGTTATCACGGTCTGGTTTACCATGAGGCTTTGGATAATCTGGCGTATGTGGCGCGTTTGCGGATTGAAGGTTTACGGGATTTGGGTGCGGCCCTAAGTCCGTTTAATGCCTTTGGGACTTTACAGGGTCTTGAGACCTTATCGTTGCGAATTAAACAACACAGTGACAATGCACTACAACTGGCCAAATGGTTACAAGACCAGCCACAAGTGGCCTGGGTGAATTACCCCGGTTTAAAAGACAGTCCTTATCATGATCTGGCGAAAAAATACCTGCCCAAAGGGCAAAGCGGTATTCTGACCTTTGGTTTAACAGGCGGCTATAAAGCGGCCAAAACCGTGGCTAATGAAACTCAATTGTTTTCTTTGCTGGCCAATATCGGTGACACCAAATCACTGATTATCCACCCGGCCAGCACCACCCACCAACAACTCAGCGAACACGATCAACAAGCCGCCGGTGTGGCACCTGATTTAATTCGACTGTCGGTGGGTTTAGAGGCGCTGGAAGATTTACAGGCTGATCTTCAGCAGGCTTTTGCACAATTAAGCCAGTGAGGTTGCGTGATGGCTCAAACGATAGTTATTGATCAGTTTACAACGACATCGGGTGCCGACTACCAACACATACCGGTGAGTTATCGGCTGTTTGGGCCTGACTTGCATCAGGCACCGATTATCTGCATTAATCACGCCCTCACCGGTAATTCACGTGTCAGTGGTGAGAGCGGCTGGTGGCGAGATTTGGTCGGGCCCGGTCAGGCCATTGATACCGATTATTTTACGGTCTTGGCTTTTGATCTGCCCGGTAATGGCAGTCATGATTTTGTGATAGACAATTACCGTGATTTTATCGCCAAAGACATGGCGCGGATTATATTGATGGCTTTATCCAAATTAAATGTTCGTGAATTACATGCCTTAATCGGGGCTTCATTGGGCGGTGGTATTGCCTGGGAGATGCTGGCTTTGGCGCCGAAGATTAGTCGTCACTTTATCCCTGTGGCCACTGATTGTGTGTCCTCTGACTGGCTGATAGCCAATTGTCATTTACAGGAGCAGATTCTTTTAAACTCCAAACAGCCGGTCCCTGATGCCCGTAAGCATGCCATGATGTGCTACCGCACGCCACAATCATTCAGTCAGCGGTTTCAACGCCAAAAACAAGACAGTCAGCCGCTGTTTCAGGTGGAAAGCTGGCTAAATCACCACGGTGACAGTTTAGATAAACGGTTTACTTTGCAGAGCTATTTGCTAATGAATCAATTATTAAAAACAGTGGATTCAGGTTTTCGTGATAAGCCCAGGCGGGCAGCGCAGATCAGCGCGCAGATTCATCTGCTGGCGATTGATTCAGACTTATTTTATCCGGCAGCGGATACCCGAAACTTACAGCAATTTTTAACACAGCATTTATCGCCGGGGCAGGTTGAGTACCACGAGATTAACTCACCCCACGGACACGATGCTTTTTTGATTGAAAATCAACAAACCACAGAGATTATGAATTTAATTTTAAATGAACAACACCGACATAAAAAAAGTCGTGTGCTTAAATTTGGCGGTCAGTCGCTGGCTGATAACAACGGTGGTTTTGAGCGGGTATTGGACATAATCCAAAGCCATCTGACAGGACTTCGCCGCACAGTGGTGGTAATCTCAGCCCGGGGTGACACCACACGGCGATTGCAGGCCCTGGTCCGGCAAGCGGTGGCCGGTGATGACTTTCAATCAGATTTAGATGCACTTATCAGACAGCAAACGCCACCCGGACTGAGCATTGACTGGCAGGAAAATGTGGCACTGATTCGTCGCTTATTAAAAGGCATCGCCATGGTCGGTGATTACAGTTTAAAAACGTTAGATCAGATTCTGGCACAAGGCGAACTGATGGCCGTTAAAGCGGTGGCTGCCGGACTAAAGGCCAGGCATATTCGCGCCGGAGAGTTACAGACCCATTCGCTGCTCAAAAGTGACAATAATTTCAGCCGGGCCACGCCCCTGGCAGAATTATCACAGCATGCTGTGTGTCAGGCGGTGGCGGGTTTGGCTGATTATGACTTTATTCTGGCCGCCGGTTTTGTGGCCTCCACTGAACAGGGCGAAACCACCACGCTGGGTTTAAATGGCAGTAATTACACCGCAGCTTTACTGGCCAACTTTTTAGAAGCCGATGAAGTCCATAATTACACCCATGTGGATGGGATTTTTACCGCTAACCCCGACTGGGTGAATCATGCCGATAAAATTGAACACTTAAGTTTTGCCGAAGCCAATGAGCTGGCGCAACTGGGCACTTCGGTTTTGCACGCCAAAACCATGCTGCCACTGATTGAAAAGAACATCCCGTTGCGCTTGCTCAACACGTTTAACGCAGGCGATACGGGTACCTTAATTTCCGGACAATCAAGCCAGGCAGGGATTAAATGTATCAGCGCTGAGTCTGAGCGGGCTTTGATTAATTTAACCGGTCGCGGCTTATTAGGTCGGGTCGGTATTGACGGGCGCATTTTTAATGCCCTGGCACGGCATGACATCAGTGTCAACATTATTGCCCAAAGTGGTGCCGAGCGGGGTATCGGTCTGGTGGTCAATTCTGATGATGCCCAATTGGCATGGCGGGTACTGCGCGATGAATTTAGTGACGATATGAAAAGCCGTGATGTCAGTGACATCACTTTAGATGAACAGGTGTCGGTGATTACCGCCGTGGGTTTATCGCTGACCGATTTTAGCCGGCCGTTAAACGCTTTAGTGAAAAATCGCATCACACCTTTAATCATGAATAATGCCTTAAGTGGTCACAGTGTTAGTTTAGTGGTGAAAAAAGGTGATTTAATTAAAGCCGTAAATGTCATTCACAGTGCCATATTTGGGGCACTGAAACGGGTTCATCTGGTGCTGTTTGGTCACGGTGTGGTGGGCGGTGCGTTAATCGAGCAAATTTTAAAAGCCCGCGACTCGATACGAACATCGAAAAACATTGACTTAAAAATTATCGCCATTGCCAATTCCAGACATGTGCTTCTCGATAAAGACGGTATCGGCACTGATTGGCACACTCGCTTAAAAAGCAGCCGGGAAGCCTCCCAAGTGCAATGCATTGTTGACTATGTAGAGCGCCACCATTTAGAGAATGTCATCGCTGTGGATAACACCGCCAGCCGCTCTTTATGCAGTCATTATGGTGATTTAATCACCGCCGGTTATGATCTGGTATCTTCCAATAAAATTGCCAATACCCTGGATTATGACAGCTACCGACGCTTGCACAGTTTATTAAAACAGCACAATAAACGCTACCTGTATGAAACCAATGTCGGTGCCGGTTTGCCGCTGATTGATACCATCAGATCCCTGCATCAGTCCGGTGAAAATATCACCGCCATTCGTGGCATTTTCTCAGGTTCTTTAAGCTATATTTTTAATCGCTTCGGGGTCGAAGACGTGGCGTTTAGCGAGGTGGTGAAAGCCGCTGTGGAGCAGGGCTTCACTGAGCCCGATCCACGGGCTGATTTAAGCGGTCTGGATGTGGCAAGAAAACTGTTAATTCTGGCGCGCGAACTGGATTTAGCGGTGTCCTTAAACGATGTCGGCATTGAAAATCTGGTGCCGGATAATCTGGTGGAGCCGGATTTAGCTGAATTTAAACAGCGATTAACTGAGTTAGATTCGGTATTTACCGCTAAAAAAGCGGCTTTAAAGCCCGGTCAGGTGCTGCGTTATATCGGTGATTTAAGCGGTGATTTAATGCACACAGAGACCGCGCGATTAACGGTATCACTGGAAGCGGTGGGGGGTGACGGGCCCTTAGGTCGGGTGCGGGGCAGCGATTCCTTGTTCGAGATTTACACCGAGTCCTACGGCCAACAACCGATGATTATCCAGGGCGCCGGTGCCGGCGCACAGGTCACCGCACGCGGTGTATTCGGTGATATATTACGCATTGCTTCCCAGCGTACGGCATAAACAGAAAGGTTTGAGGTGATGGCATTTGTTACATCGATTCAGCCATCGCCTCAAACTTCTCAACCAGAATATCGGCGTCTTTTTGCATGCCGGGCAGGATGTTTTGTTGGTAATAGCTTTCAAAATCAAGGCCACAGGCCGCAGGATCCTGGGCACACAGCATCAACATGGCCATGCCGCTTGGCTGACAAGCCGCACCACCCTGGTATTGGCAGGCCAATTTGGTCAGTGACAGGGTAAAGACTTGTTCGATGTATTGATGATTTCGACTATCTATCCACTTTGAAATGGGTACTGGTTCACCGTGGTTAAAATACATAAAAGGCATACCAGCTTGTTCGGCCAGTAAGGGGCCGTTTTGACTTTTTAATAAAGCGCGCAGGGTTTGTTCATTATGTGACTGCATGACACTTCTGGATTCATTGTCGCGTTTAATCATGGCTTGTAATAATTGTCCGGTCTGGCTGGTCGGTATCAGATTCAGATAAATCTCTTCAAAGGTGGATTGAAGTGTGGGGTAGGCGGTCAGAATCCCTCGGCAGTGTTGTTGTAGTTGTTTGTATTCCTTTAAACGATTGGCCTTTTTAAATTCTTGTTTCATATGGTCTGAGAAATTGTCTGCATCATCGGCAAAACAAAAAGTATTTTCAGACAAAATGGAACGGGCTTCAAGGTAAGGGTCGGTCGAATATTTATGTGGTTGAAGCTCTTTAAGCAGACTGTTTAGAGTGTTCTGCGGAATCGCTGTTTCAGTATCAGCGTTTATGTCAGTTTTCGGTGTTTCTGTTTGTGATGGCTGTAGCGATTCCCGGCTGATGTGTTCTGTCTGAACCGCTGTGTCTGTTTCGGGTTGTGATAGTCGATGCAGTGACTCGCGAGTTCTCGGCGTGACCACAATATAGATAAGGATTAACACCGCAATAATCAGTGCAATCACGATAAAAAACATTTTATGAAATCCGCGCTTATCCATTAAAAATCTCCTGATAGCTATTCTTAAGGCTTTGTACATCGGTCCATTGGTTCGGACTGATTAATTGTTGGCGCAAAAACTCATGCACAGTTAAGCCACAACCCGTTGGATAGCTGGGATAGCCGGTGAGGCAAAAATTAATCATGAGTTGACTGTTGGCACTGCAATCCATGCCCAATTCACACAAATATAGTAATGTGGCACTACTGACCGTTTCTCGATGCCATGGATTGGTGCGCAAATTATTCGCCTCCATCACCATATTAATTGGGGTAATGCGCTGATAACTGGCTTGTCCACCGGCACTGTAACCACTGCCTATGTAGCGCAGATTATCATGCCCCACCACCGTTTTGAGGGCTTCATAAAAGACTTCGCCGTAAGGCGTATAAAATTGTTTAAATAATTGCTGATCGATGCTTTCAAACGCCGCTTTGGCTTGTGCAATGGTGTCAGGGTTTTTGACCTTTTGTTGCATCAGGATATCATTTAATTCGCTGATTTCCTGATTGATTCGAGCGATTTGATCGGTCAAATTTGAATTGTTTTGCGCCGTCTGTGAATCGGCAATGATTTGAAATTGCTCATCACTGAGTTGTTCAATTTGGCTGTTGATATCAGCGAGCTCTGCTTCTGTGAGGCTGTTTTCTCCGCTTAATGCCTGTTCCAGTTCAGTGAACCGATGTCGCCATTGCCCGGTGAGCTTAAGTACCTGTTTTATGGCCTGTTCGCGCTTAGTTTCTGGCAGCGTGCTATTAAGTCTTAGTTCAATATTTTCCTCGATGGCCGCGATTAAAAATTGATTGTCCTGAAGGTCTGTAGTGTATTTTCCGTAAAGGCGCCATAAATTGAGACACTGGTCTTTCCATTGCTGTAGCAGTTGTTTTTGTGCTGTGGTGATCGGTGGTTTCTGGTCCAGTTGATAGATGGGGTCGCCGTAGTAAGTATAAGGTTTACTGATTAAGGATTCTAAATCTGCTTTTGAGCCATCACTTTGCCATTTCAGAAAAATAGGCTGGCAGGTTTTGGCTTGGTTAAGCTGCCGGTAAATATCTAAATAGCTGAGTGTACCGGCTTCTTCCTGCCGTAATTCCTGATCTGCTTTAAGTGGCATGTTTTCTGAGGATTGTTCTGATTCGGTCTTTTCTCGGGTGTTGGATTCGGTTGGTGATTTGCTGTCTTTTTCCGAGTGGCTCACCACATTCGCACGGATGTCAATTTGTTGTTGTTTGATGTCTTTGTGGTCGAGCTGGTATTTCAGCAAAATCAAAGCGGCAATCACCATCAGAATTAAAAAGCCGTAAAACAGGTAAGCCAGAATTTTTTGACCCATGACAATGAGAATTTAAAAAAAAGCTTATTTTAACAGGACTGAATTAATTATGAAGTTTTATGGGATCTGTCGATACCTGACGCATTTCTTTTGGTATGTTAAAATAATAATATGGATATCAACTGTGATTTAGGAGAATACGAACGATTGTCTGAAGCACACAAAGACGCTGAGGTTATGCCTTATATCACTGCCTGTAATATTGCCTGTGGCGGTCATGCCGGAAATGAGGAGACCATGCAGCACAGTGTTCAATTGGCTCAGGACAATGGTGTCGCCATTGGTGCCCACCCAAGTTACCCGGATCCGGCGCATTTTGGTCGGCGTAGTATGATGTTGCCTGAAACACAATTATTTGCGGTGTTGACTGAGCAAATTGTTGCTTTGAAAAAGATCAGCGAAAAACAGGGTGCTGCTTTGCGGCATGTGAAACCCCATGGTGCTTTGTATAATGATGCTGCTGATGATTTGCGTATTGCCAAAGTGGTGGTGGCAGTGATAAAAAGCTTGGATGAAAACCTTACGTTATGCGGTCAGGCACATTCTGCCTTAGCGGAAGCGGCTCAGATGGCCGATCTTCCTTTTGTGGCCGAGGGATTTGTCGATCGGCGCTATTTAAGCCGGCATCGCCTGGTACC
Source organism: uncultured Marinicella sp. (assembly GCA_947502925.1). Classification (GTDB taxonomy): domain Bacteria; phylum Pseudomonadota; class Gammaproteobacteria; order Xanthomonadales; family Marinicellaceae; genus Marinicella. The sequence goes on from CANNBS010000004.1 coordinate 240,085, forward strand.
CAGGGCGCACCCTGATGCTTTGATTGATGAGCTCGCTGAGCAAATAAAACAGGCCGAAAACTTAATAAACAAGCAGGGTTTATACGGTCAAAATGGTGAATGGCTGTCGGTGCAATGCCAAACCCTGTGTTTGCATGGTGACCAGCCGAATGCACTGGCAACAGCGAAAGCTTTGCATCGCTTGGTCAATCAACATCCATCTGAACAAACATCCGTATCATGAAACCACTGGACATTCATTATGTGCAGGCCAATGGTGATTGTGCTTTACTGGTTTTCTTTAAACCGCATGCTGACAAAGGGCGCAGGTTACAGGCTTTAGCAGCTTATATTCGTGATCAGCAAGTGGATGATATTATTGATGTGGTGCCGACTTCGGACAGTTTGTTACTGGTGTTTAATCAGCCTGCTGATATTGATGATGAACTTATGCTGGCGATTAATGATGCTTGTGCGCTAAGTCTCAATGTTGATATGACACCGCAAAAACACGAAATTCCGGTGTGCTACTACCCTGATGTGGCGCCTGATTTAGAAGCGGTTCTGTCACAATCCGGATTAACACTGGAACAGTTGATTAAACAGCATTCGTCCATTGTTTATACCGTGGATTTTCTGGGCTTTTTGCCGGGTTTTGCTTATTTAAAGGGTCGTGTTGATTCATTAAAGCTGCCGAGAAAATCAAAGCCAAGCCAAAACACGCCGGCCGGCAGTATCGCCATCGCTAACGGACAAACCGGTATCTACGCTTTGAACAGCCCCGGTGGCTGGCATGTCATTGGCAGAACCCCGATTGAATTAATTGACTGGCATTCAGAACAAGTGATTCGCTATCAGCCACTCGATGAAATTCAGTTTAAAGCCATCGAGTATGAGCAATTTAAACAATATCAGTCATGAGCATCACCATTAACAAGGCCGGTTTCATGACCACGGTTCAAGATGGTGGCCGACCAGGCTATGGTCATCTTGGCATTCCCGCCTCAGGTTTTATGGATCGGCAGTCAGCGCATGTGGCGAATCAAATGCTTAATAATGATGCCAATACGCCTCTGTTAGAAGTGGATGTCGCCGGTATCAGTTTAAGCATCGATGTGTCTTGTTCTGTGGCAGTGGCAGGCGCCCAGGCAGAAGTCCTGGTTAACCAAAAAGTTCAAGACACCGGCAAACCAATTAACCTGAAAGCCGATGATCAGCTTCTGATTAAGCCATTAAAAAACGGCATGTGGACATATCTGGCTTTTGCCGGCGGTATTGCGGTGGAATCGGTTTTAGGCAGTTGCTCAACCTTAACAGTGGCCACTTTAGGCGGATATCAGGGCCGTCGCTTAGAAAAACAGGACTGTTTATCATTACTCAAACCAGAGATTGTCCAGGGACAACCCAAACCATGCCATAAACGCCCACCGCACAATACCATTCACAGTCTGGCGGCTGTTGCAGGACCAGAGTTTGAATTATTCACCTGCCGTTCAAAAAAACAGATTTTCAAAGAACCCTTTACCATGACTGAACACATCAGCCGCCAGGGCCTAAAAATTACCGGACCTGAATTGATTGTGAAAAACCAAATTGATATCAATAGCAGCGGTCTGGTTCCGGGCAGCTTACAAGTGACACCGGGCGGTGAGTACATCATCACCCACCGAGACAGCCAAACCACCGGTGGCTATCCGCGAATTATCGTGCTTCAACGACAAGTGCTAAACCAATTAGCGCAGGTAAGACCGGGTGAACATATTTATTTTTATTTAGGACATTGATTATAAGTTGAAATGAGTACATATTACCCAATAAGTCGTGTTACTCTCACGCAGTAATCTCTCCGGGCACATCGACATGACGACCTGTAACTTCTTAGTTTTATCTCAAGTTTTACTTTCACATCAGCCCATAAATTAAGTACAATACGCAAGCTCAAACATGCGCCCGTAGCTCAGCTGGATAGAGTAACCGGCTTCGAACCGGTTGGTCGGGAGTTCGAATCTCTCCGGGCGCGCCAACCCTCATTTAAATCAATTATTTATTATAAAAAGCATGGCTAAAGCATCGCAGTGTGCTAATCTGTTTAATTTACCTATAATTGGAGTATGGACAAAGACTTTTGGCACCGACGTTGGCAGAGAAATGAAATTGGCTTTCATGCGTCTAAGCCCAATGATTTCCTAGTGCAGTATTTTGAAAAACTAGCGTTGCCGCCAGATAGTTTGGTATTTGTGCCGCTGTGTGGAAAGACGCTTGATATCAGTTGGTTGTTGGCGCAAGGACATCGTGTGGTCGGAATCGAATTAGATTTAACAGCGGTAGAACAATTATTTCAGCAGCTCGATATGGTTCCTGAAAAACAGGATATTGGCGACACCATGTGCTGTTACCAGGGACCAGGAATAAAGATTTATCAGGGTGATTTTTTTGAATTGACCCAAGCGCAATTAGGTTCTGTCGATGCCATTTATGACCGTGCGGCCCTGGTTGCATTACCTGAAAATATGCGGGTAAGTTATTGTCAGCATATGCTTGAAATATGTTCGGCAACAAAACAGCTGTTAGTCGTTTTTGAGTATGACCAAAGTCAAATGTCAGGACCACCGTTTTCTGTCACTGAGTCCGATATCAGGAAATACTATGGTCGTGACTACAAAATATCAAAACTTGAAATACAAAAGTCAGATGTCAGAGGCTTGGCTGTCGATGAGCTGGCGTGGCTATTAATCGAGAATAAAAAGTAAAGATAAATTGTGTGGTAACGCATGCGTTTCTTGTTACAAGGTTTTGAAAATTAATAAGTTGAATCATTTATATTTCATAGTATTTCTATGGCATTATCAGGGAAAATTTTTAAACTGCCAGTCCCAAAAAGTGTGTTCTTGGGACTTCATTTAACTGGCCTAACCGGCTCACCGGGTCGTGTTGCTCACCAGCGCTCATGCATAAAAAAGTTGAATAGATATTTAAAAAAGGAAGAAGGCGGTTGATAGCTTGAAAGAAATTAAGGCTTTTATTGGTCAGCCTTATACCGTTGAGCCGCTTATTAGTCATTTATCTTATGCTTTATGTTTGTAATAAAAGGGGTCAGAATAAAAGGGGTCAGTACCGAATGGCACTTACTTAAGCTTTTTTGGGTGACCATTTTTAGCTATTTCGGCTCTTGCTTGTGCTCTTGGTTTCATAAGGAATGGCATGGGTTTTGGCCTTCGCTTGACTGCTCTGGGTTCTATCCTGTTTGGTCTGTTTCCAACTCGTTTTTCTGAAATTAAAGCCAATAATTTATGGTGCCCAATGCTGATGCCTCTTGCTGTATTTTGATGCCATGATAGCCAAAGCTGTAATGTGTGCTTAAAACTGATTTGTCGTGGCTGTATTTGTGCCATGTCTGTAATAAAAGGGGTCAGTACCCTTTAAAGGGATTTATGCTATCATAGCAAATTTAAGGGGCGACTCATGCCAAGGAAACCAAGGTTCTTTGTTCCACATATTGCCAACCATGTTATTCAAAGAGGGAATAACCGTCAGGCTGTGTTTTTTGAAGAAGAAGATTATCAAACGTATAAAAATTACTTGTATGAAGCTGCTGAAAGCAGTGGTGTAAAGATTCATGCTTATGTCTTGATGACAAATCACATTCATATTCTCGCCACAGCCGAAACAACAGACGGCATCAGTTTAATGATGCAAAAGACCGGTCGTTTCTATGTGCCCTATATCAATTATAAATATGAGCGATCTGGCACCTTATGGGAAGGACGTTTTAAAAGTTCTTTAGTTGATAGTGACTTCTATGTTTTGGCTTGTATGCGATATATTGAAATGAATCCTGTCAGAGCCAACATGGTAGAATCACCTCAAGCGTATAAGTGGTCAAGCTATCATAAAAATGCCTTGGATAACCATGACAGATTAATTACACCTCATGACAGCTACTTAGGTTTAGCGAGAACCAAAAAGCAAAGATTAAGCAGTTATATAAACTTATTTAATGAACATTTGGATGATAAGGTTTTAAAAGATATCAGGAATTGTGCTCAAACCGGAACACCGTTAGGAAGCAGCCGATTTATTGAACAAATTGAAGTGCAATTAAAAGTAAAAGTTGGTTACTCTAAACGTGGCAGACCGGGTAAAGCCAGTAATTAGGCTAAAGGGTACTGACCCCTTTAATTAATTATATTCATCGCGGTGGCTTCGAAGCCATGCCAGGCTGTCAGTAAGACAACTGACAAACATGGAAACAATAAAACCCCCACCCATGCGTGGGGGTTTTTATTTCCAGTTTTTATCATCTACTCTTTTAAGCTTATCTTTTCACACTGTAAAGCTGAGGTAATAATATTCTGATGTCTGTACCAATATAGCTATAATGATGTGATTTAGATATAACCAAAAACAGACACTTAGAGAAGAGATAATTATCAAGAGAAGGGTCTAAAGGGTACTGACCCCTTTAATTCATTTCGAAAACAATGTACATAATGCTATGATACAGAGTGGAATAGGCATTTAAATAATAAAAGTAAAGGGGCATCGCAATTTTTGTTTTTATAATTATTTTAATATATTTTGCACCTCTATTGGCATTTACTGAAACTGGAAATTATCTATATCTAGTCATATTTTTAATGGTAAGGCCTGACTTTATTAGACACTTTTTTGGCTCTCATAAAATCTTTGCTCATAAACCGTTGGTGCCACTCGACCATTGCTGGTGTGTCGGCGTTTTGGGTTATAGAACATTTCAATATAGTTAAACACATCTTGTCGCGCATCTGCACGAGTTTTGTATTTAATTCTTCTCACCTTTTCTTTTTTTAGATTACTGAAAAAACTTTCAGCCACAGCATTATCATGGCAGTTACCACGACGGCTCATACTTGGTTGCATATTTAACGTATTAAGTAATTTCCTGCACTTTCTACTGCTGTATTGTGAACCTTGATCCGAATGTAACATGACTGTATTTGTAGGCTTACGTCGCCAGTAAGCCATGGTTAAAGCGTCCAAGACCAGGTCAGCAGTCATTGTTGCCCCCATTGCCCAACCAACAATGTTTCGGGCATATAGGTCCATCACAACAGCTAAGAACAAGAACCCTTCATATGTATGGATGTAGGTGATGTCACTGACCCACCACTGATTTGGTGCTTCAACTTCAAATTGTCTATCTAACAGGTTAGGTGCTGCCGGTGATTCCATGCCTGCATGATTAGTTTTAGGTGCTTTATAACCACGTATAGCCTTTATTCCAGCTGATTGCATTAATCTCAATACACGATCTCTGCCACAATCAATGTTAGCTTCTATTAAATCCAGATGAAGATTACGGTAACTAGAATGGCCACCACTATCAGTCCAATGGCTTTTAATCTGACCAGTTAATTTCTCATCTTCGATCTCACGATTACTTAATGGCTTGTGCAACCACTGATAGTAACCACTGGGATGAACCTCAAGTGCTTTACACAGCATCCTGACCGGATAGTTTGAACTACGAGCTTTAATCAGCGGGTAGCGTTCTTTGACTCGCCGGCAAAGAACACCGCGGCTTCCTTTAAAATATCTCGCTCTTGTTCAACACGCTTTAAATCGCGTTTTAAGCGTGCAACTTCAGCTTGTAAGTCATCTTCTTGTTTACGAACATTGGATGGTTTGCTGAACTTCTTTTTCCAGTAATAAAGGCTTTTTGTTGATATGCCTAATCGACTGCTTACATCTGAAACTGAGTAGCCATGTTTGACAACTTGATTCACCGCTTCTTGTTTAAATTCATCTGTATAACGGATACCTGTACCCATCGTTTTACCTCTTATGGTTAAGTTACATTTTATACCATAAAAAGTGTCTACTTTTTTCAGGCCTTACCAATAAGTGAGGTTAATGGTAAGGTTAATTTAACTACAATCGGAAGTGGTTTTGGACCTAGGCCTAGATTTAATGAGTTATTAGGAGATGCTTTATTTTCCTACATGCACTTTAATGTAGCATTTCAATACGTTAAAAATGTACAGGAGTTAAAAAATTATAATAGGAAATAATAATGTCCAAATTAGTAATTATATTATTATGGATACTCTGTCTAACAGGTTGCAAAGCACAAGAACAAATATTGGTTGAGCCCTGCGCTAGAGAAAGTATTACTTTTGATCCAGATCGAACTGAGGAATGGAAGGCCTTGTTATTACAAAAACAGAAAGAATATGGGTTTTCTTTAATTGATGATTCAAAAACTCTCAGTAGAATGCTCGCAGACAATGTTTTTTATGTTAGGTTTTATGATGCTAATTATCTTGATATTGACAAAGGAGGATATAGTATATCGATTGACAATATTCAGATACCTGATGAGCTATATATTTCAGTTTATGATTCAAAAGACGCTGATGATGAATATTGTCAGAAATTAGCCATTGAGATTAAAACATTATTATTGCATAAATAAATAATAATGGACATATATGAACGCCTCAACTAATTCAAAATAATCAAGGACATGCACTTTATTAGATTGTTTAAATATAATATTTCATTGATTTCTAGGGAAAAAATTAAGATATTTTGATGCAATTTTTTAAGATTTTCGCTTGAAAGAAGACTGATTGATATTATTAACTGGTTTTATGGTTTTGGCCGGATTCAGTCCGAGCGGCATGGTTTCAAGAACGTGAAGACTTAAATGGAATTTGTTTGTATTAGTCTATTCGAGAGCTGCTTTAAGGTGTATACCTAAAATTCATTTGGCCTCGTGGCCCCTACTGTTGGGCGCTTTGTTTTTATTCGTCTCATCCATGAGACTCAACCATGCGGGCTGGCGTGAAAAAACATTCCCGATGTTTTTTGCTAAATATTCTTTGAATTGATTAACTGTTCCAACAGTAGAAAATCCAACTGATGTAAAAACCCTTCAATTCACGCATAACGTCACAAAGCATATGCTTCTTGGCTTAAAGCCCCTACGGTTGGTTGCTAAACAAAAAACCCAAGCACTTTTTTGCCTTTGCTACCGAGGTACCTGGCTCGATTATAATGCGGATTTATGTGTGCATTTTTGTTGGTCAGCGATGATTGGGTTTATTAGCCGGTTTTTATTTCAATGGTGAAGGTTTTAGCCAGGTTGTCGCTGATGCCGATGTCTTTGGGGGCTTCAAAGCGCCAGTTTTCAATGCTTTTTTGGGCTTGTTTTAGCATCATGGCCGGTACGTCAGGAGAGGCGGCAGCGACTTTAATGACTTCTCCCTGAGGGTTAATATAAATACGGACTTTAAGGGTGCTTTGGGTGGCGTAGCGATCGGGGATGTCGATGGGGGTCGTTTTCACCACGTCCCACTTGTATTTATGGTGAAGCGGATTAATGTCCGGGGTGTTTTGCTGACGATATTGAATAGAACGTTGACCGGCTCGGCGAATGGGTTTTGATTCAGGAATTGGGTTGCGATCAGGTTTAATATCAAAGTTCAGGTCAGGCTGAGTTGCGATATCAATGTTGAGCGTTGGTGTGGTGGGACGTTCGCTTTGCACTTTCGGTGTTTGTCTGTTTTTTTCCGTTTTTAGTTCTGGATCAAAGCCCGGTTTGCCGGGTTGCTGGCTGGTTTGTCGTTCGGGCAGGCCTTGCGACCAGCTGGGGCGTTTTGTTTGGGTTTGGGCTGATAAAGTACCAGAAAGGGTCATGAGCAGACAGGTTATGATAAGGTGTTTCATGTATTTTAAAGGTCAATGGGACAAACAGAGTGCGTAGTTTAAAAGCAATTTATTTTTAGTCAATCGCTTTTGTGACAAAGTTCGCTTTTTATATGTTGTTTTTGCTTTAACCGGGAATATTCATGGTTGTGCTTTATAAAAATTAGATTCCGTGTAGAATTTGTGACAATTTTTAACAGTTAGTATTTTTATGATACGTTTTATATTATTGTTTTGGATGGGGTTTGTGATGGCTGATGATGTGGTTCAATATGATTTTTCGGTTGCCAACGCGGCACAGCATTTAGGCCGGGTCAATATAGTCTTGCCAGTGGAAGGTCAGCAACAGGTGGTGGTTAAGTTACCGGTGTGGCGTTCGGGTCGTTATGAGGTGCTCAACCTCAGTAAAAACATCACTGAATTTAAAGCCCACAATAAAAAAGGTGAGCCGCTTTCATGGAAAAAAACGGACAAAAATACCTGGGTTATCAATAATCCTAAACAAGGACATATACAAATCAGTTATCTGGTTTATGCCAATATGCTGTCTTATCGGGTGGCGCATATTGATGAAAGCCATGCTTTTTTAGATGCCAGTGGGGTGTTTATGTTTGCACCAAGTTTACGGCAAGCGCCTTTGTCAGTGCGCCTGGATGTGCCGGATCACTGGCGTTCGCGTTCAGGTATGCAGTCGCCGTCAGATCATCTATTTGTGGCAGATAATTACGATCAACTGGTTGATTCGCCCATTGAATCGGGAGTGCATGAATTTCTGGCTTTTACAGTGGATGAGAGAAACTATGAGATTGTTATTTGGGGTGAAGGGAACCATGACATAAGTGATTTACGTGAAAAAATAAGTACACTGGATGCGGTGGCGGCTGACTTGTGGGGTGATTTTCCTTTCCGGCGCTATGTCTTTATGTATCATGTGGGTGAGGGCTTGCGTGGTGCCACTGAGCATATGAATTCCACCATTATTCAGAGTAGCCGCTTCAAATTTAAACCGCTGCAAGATTATTTTAAGGTGCTGGCCACAACCGCCCATGAATTTGTCCATACATGGAATGTGAAATCCTACCGGCCGTCCGGTATCGCGCCCTATGATTACAGTGGTGAGAATTATTCGAAATTATTCTGGATGGTGGAAGGCAGTACCAGTTATTACGATGATTTATTTCTGATGCGCGCCGGAATCTACCAGCCTGAGGACTATTTTAAGCGCCTGTCTGACAACATTCATGGGCATCTGAATAAGCCGGGTCGGGATGTCAGTTCAGTGGCGATGAGCAGTTTTGATACCTGGATGAATAATGATCCGCATTTTAGTCTTAATAATCAAGTCAGTATTTACTTAGAAGGCGCACTTAAAACCTGGGCACTGGATCAGGCCATTCGTCAATCCAGCAATAATAAACACAGTTATGATGATGTACAAAGGCAGCTTTATAAACGTCATGTCAATACTGATGTGGGCTACACAGAGGCGGATGTCCAGGCGATTTTGAATGATTTGACCGGCTCGCCCATGACTGATTTTTGGCAGTCTTATGTAAGCGGAACTGAGGCATTAGATTTTGATGCTTTACTGGCTTATTACGGTTTACAGCGGGTGTTTGATGAAGACAGCGAAGAAATGGCCTGGCTGGGTATCGAAAGCCGAAAAGATGATGCCGGTGTTGGCATTTATGCGGTCCATCGTAACAGCCCGGCCTGGCAGGCAGGCTTAACTGGTGGAGATGTTGTCCTGGCCATTGATGGGTATCGGACGAACGCTGATAACTGGTCGGATCATCTGAAGACCTTGCAGGTGGGTGAACGTTATCAAGTCAGCTATTTCAATGGTGACAGATTAAAATCCACCACCATCAATCCAATGAAAAATCCAAATCCATCCTTCAGCATTGAGCCGGTTGATAAGGCCTCACGGCAGCAGAAGAACGTATTTAAGGCCTGGACCGGTCATGATTTGCCTGATGCATAGTGCGAGCCAATGAGTCGTCCGAAGATTATAGGCATTGCCGGTAATATTGGTGCCGGTAAGACCTCGTTGGTTGAATTTTTACAGCGCAGCTATGTGATTACGCCATTTTATGAACCGAATGACGTTAATCCCTATTTAAAGGATTTTTATCGGGATATGAAACGCTGGGCGTTTCATTCGCAGTTGTATTTTTTAAGCAGTAAGTTTGCCATGCAACAGCAATTAGAGCAGTGCAGTGGTGTGGTGTTACAGGACCGGACCTTATTTGAGGATGTGGAAATCTTTGCCACGGCTTTGCACCAGATGCGAAAAATAAACAAGCGCGACTGGCAGACTTTTACAGGCTTGTATGAAAGCATTCAACAGGCCATCCAGCCTCCCGATCTGATGATTTATTTAAGCTGTTCGATACGCACCGCGCGAAAGCGGATTAAACTACGCGGGCGCGCCATGGAGCAGGATATGCCTTTGAGTTATTTAAAGCGATTAGAGAGTTTATACCGTGAATGGATTGATGTTTATGATAAAAGTGAAGTATTGATTATTGAGACCGATAAAATGGACTATGTGAATGATCTGATTGATCAGTTACAGGTGATGGACGCCATCGAGCGTTACATTCCCAATGAGTTAAAACGACAATAAACTGAGGTGATAATGGCATATTTGTGGGTGTTTTTAAAAGGATTATTGATGGGGTTGGCCGATGTGGTGCCGGGTGTTTCTGGTGGCACCATGGCCTTAGTCACCGGCATATATGAGCGTCTTATTAAAGCCATAGCACGGGTGGATGGCGATTTTATCGGGTATTTATTGAAACTGGACATTGGCCGGGCATGGCGCTATCTGGATGGCTGGTTTTTATTGGCGGTATTCGGTGGCATATTAACGGCGATTTTTTTATTTGCAGGGTTATTAAGCCATTTATTGGCCACGCAGCCGGTGTTAACCTGGGCTTTTTTCCTGGGTCTGATTGTGGCGGCGGCGGTTTTACTGGTGGCCTCTGAACACAAAAAAAGTGCAATCCTGTGGCTTTGGCTGGTGCTGGGTGTTGTTTTGGGTTATGTGTTGTCAACGCAATCGCTGTTTATGTTGCCGGGTGGATATTCAGGACTCTTTTTAGCCGGTATGATTGCTATTTGTGCCATGATTTTGCCCGGCATTTCAGGTTCCCTGCTGCTGGTATTATTGGGTAAATATGCGGTTCTTTTAGAAGCGGCGCATCAGCGCGACTTGTTTACCTTGATGGTGTTTGCCGGAGGTGCTTTGCTGGGATTGTTGTTGTTTGCTAAATTGCTGAAATGGCTGCTGGCGCATTATCATACCAGCATGATTTATTTTTTATCCGGGCTAATGCTGGGAACTGTGTTTAAAGTCTGGCCCTGGAAATCATCGGAGGCGACTAATATCTGGCCATGGCATCACAATGAGCCGCAGTATTTAATGAGTTGCCTCATGGTTTTTGCCGGTGTCATTGTGGTGACCGGTTTGTTTTACTGGGGACGGCAAACCAAACGGGTATAAAAAACGCCGTTAACAATAACGGCGTTTAAATTGGTTATGAATATTGGATTAATGTAGACGGCGTCTAAATAAACCAGCCATGATTAAAACGATCGCGCCAAGTGTCACGGTTGACCAGACGCTTAAAGATGGTACAGATTGCGGTGCGGCTGTACCACGATCCGGTTGCATCGACTGAAGTTCCATGGGTGACTGACCAATGGGGATGCCTTTGTTTTGAGCCTCATTAGGAATCTGGCCAAGACCTTCACACAATGTAAAGAAATTGCAGCCAAAGGGCGGGCCGCCTTGTATACCACGGTTGCCATCATAGCTTGAACCTGATTTCACATTCAGGCCGCCAGTTGGGAATAAATTAAAATCACCGGCAGAACCATCGAAGGCCGTACCCCAGGGTTGGCCGTTGGTGGCCTGGCCAATTAAAGGTTGAGAAAAGTCCAGCGTGCCGCCATTGGTATCAAACCAGATTTCTTCATAGTCGTTGATATCATATTGACCATCGCTGTCAATTGAACCTGTCACCGTGAACTGCAGGTCGATGACAGCCGGATTGGGTAAAACAAATGTATTATCGCCGGGATTAGTCACCAAAGATTCTTCAAGGATAATAAATCCCTCACTGCGTGCTGTACTATTTGGATCATCAAAGACAAAATCAAAACGCACCGGTGCTGCAGTGACCTGGATTGAAATAATAAGTAATAAGAAAAAAAGTTTTTTCATGGGTTCCCCTTTAAGTTTGGATTAAAATGAATGTTTATATTAGCGAAATTAATTCCGCAGGGCAATTATTTATTTCATTTTGAGACATTAATCACAGAATTGCGCAATGAAAAATAACAGTCAGTTTTATTGGTATGATTTGGAGACCTTTGGGATTGATACCCGATACGACCGGGTTGCTCAGTTTGCCGGTATAAGAACAGATATGGATTTAAACATTATCGGTGAGCCTGAAATGTTTTACTGTCAGCCCACCTTTGATTACCTGCCAACACCTGAAAGTGTGCTGGTAACCGGTATCACGCCGCAGAAATGCCAACAGGATGGTTTATCAGAAGAGCAATTTGCCGACCGGATCAATGATATTTTCTCCCAAGGCAATACCTGTGTAGCCGGTTATAACTCGGTGCGCTTTGATGATGAGTGTGTGCGTTCATTATTCTATCGAAACCTGATGGATCCTTATGCCCGTGAATACAGCAACGGCAACAGTCGCTGGGATCTGATTGATCTGGTGCGTGCCACTTATGCCTTGAGACCTGAGGGTATTAACTGGCCATTACGTGAAGATGGTCAGCCAAGTTTTAAACTGGAGGATTTAACTGACGCCAATGGTTTATCCCATGAAGCGGCGCATGATGCCTTATCCGATGTCCATGCCACCATCCAAATGGCTCAACTGATTAAACAAAAACAACCCAGATTGTTTGAATTTGGTTTAAAAATGCGGGATAAGCATTATGTCAAAAGTTTATTGAACTGGGATTTATTACAGCCGGTGGTGCATGTTTCAGGCATGATTCCGGCTGAGCGGGGCTGTGTGAGCTTATTTGTGCCTTTGGCGGTGGATGGGCGCAATAAAAATGGTGTGATTTGTTATGATTTGAACTTCCCACCTGATAATTTATTGAGTTTAAGCGCAGAAGACATCGCTGAACGTCTTTACACACCGCAGGATGAGCTACCGGACGGTCAGCAGCGTATTCACTTAAAAACCATTCATATTAATAAAATCCCCTTTGTGGCGCCGGTGACTATTCTGAAACACACCGATACAGCGCGTTTAGGTCTGGATGAAGGGTTATGTCGAACCCATTTAGAGCAAATCAAAAGTTATGCCGCTGATCACCACCAGGCATTAATAAAAAAAATCAAAACAGTCTTTAACCGGCCGTTTGAATCAAAAACTGATGATGTGGACAGTCTTATTTATGACGGTTTTTTTAGTTATGATGAACGCGCGCTGTTTAACCAGATTCGTGCCATGAAAGCGCAGGATATGCCCTGGGAAAAAAAGGACATGGCTGAATTTAAGGACAATCGTGGGCCTGAATTGGTGCGTCGTTACCGTGCCCGAAATTTTCCCGACAGCCTCAGTAAACAACAGCACAAACAGTGGTTTGATGAATGTCGAAATCGTTTACAACAACGACATGGTCAAAATTGGCACCATTGGTTCACCCATTTATCAGAACTAAAAGAAAGTCTAAAAGACAGACAGCAAATGCGTCTGTTAGATGCGCTCGAAGATTATGCACGTGCGCACCCTCTGCTGGGGATTCGCGATTAATAAAAGCGGTCGGTTTATTTTCTGTAGTTTTTACGGGCGATGATAATGGCGGCGCGAACAAACAGATATATCACAAAGCCAAGACCCACCAGATTAACGCCCCAATGTTCAAGCAACACCACATTGTCACCTTGTTCAAGGCCTTTGATGTAAGCCCACAGCATCGGAATGGCGCCAATCATGGCGATGCTCATGGCCACATAGGACAGCATTTTTAACAGATAGATGCGCTGGCCGAATTGCCTTTTTTTATAGAGGGCGGCTTGTTCTTCATCGATTTCCTGTTCGCCTTCATGGCTAAAACCACACTTTGGGCAAACTTTAGCTAATGAAGACATGCGGGTTCGACAAACAGGACATTTTACGAGAGCCATATACGAAAAGCGTTGTTTAAAAGTAACATTATAACAAGTCTAACATGAAATTTTTAGCGAAAAGGTCTATCATATCCGCTTCAATCCAGCCACTAAAATAGCTATGTACCGAAAGACCAAAATTGTCGCCACTTTGGGTCCGGCCAGCCAACAGTCTGAGCAGATTAAAGCGCTGATTCAAGCCGGCGTGAATGTGTTTCGTTTGAATTTCTCTCACGGCAGTCACGCAGACCACCGACAGTCGGTGGCAAAAATTCGCCAAATAAGTTCAGATCTTCAGGTTCAGGTAGGCATTTTACAAGATTTGCAAGGACCTAAAATCCGGGTGGGAACGTTTAAAGATGGTGCGGTTTATTTAGACAATGGCCAAACGTTTAAACTGTATGCCGATAAAAATAAAACCGGTGATGTGGATGGTATCGGCATCAGCTACCCTCAATTATGGCAGGATGTTAAGGTTGATGATGTTTTGTTGTTAGATGATGGAAAGATAAGTTTACAGGTGGCAGAAATTAATGACAGCACACTGGTTTGTCGGGTGCTATTAGGCGGTGAGCTCAGTAATCATAAGGGAATTAACGTGCCCTCTGCTGATTTGTCGATTGCCGCTGTAACCGAAAAAGACCGGGCTGATTTGGCTTTAGGGGCTGAGCTGGATGTGGACTGGGTGGCGTTGAGTTTCGTGCGCTCAGCGGATGATTTAAAGTTGGCCAGGCAGTATCTGAATGAACACCTATCGAGCGCTAAACTCATGGCCAAGATTGAAAAGCCCGGAGCCATTAAAAATTTTAAAGCCATTTTGAAACATGCTGACGGTATTATGGTGGCGCGCGGTGATTTAGGTGTTGAATTGTCCACTGAACAAGTGCCTTTATTACAGAAAAAATTAATTCAGCAAGCCCGGGAAAAAGGTAAGCCGGTGGTGACCGCCACGCAAATGCTGGAAAGTATGATCGAACAGCCCACGCCGACACGGGCTGAGGCCAATGATGTGGCCAATGCCATATTCGATGGCACCGATGCGGTGATGTTGTCGGCTGAAACCGCCACCGGGGACTTTCCGCTTGAGGCGGTACAAACCATGGCACGAATTGCTGAAACCGTAGAACAAGATGACAGTTATCGTGCTCACATTGATCAGCATAAAGTGGCGGTACAAAAGAATACGCCGGATGCGGTGTCAACGGCCGCCTGTCAGGTGGCGAGTATCTTAAATGCCGAGGTGATGTGTTGTTTTTCCAGTTCCGGTGCCACGGCGTTACGGGTGGCCCGAAATCGTATGGTGACACCGGTGATTGCCATATCACCGCATCAGAAATCCTGTCGTCAGCTGACTTTATCCTGGGGCATTCATCCGGTGCTCAATGATCAGGCCAAGAGCACAGATGCCATGGTGGCGGTGTCCAATGCAGTGATTGCCGAATCCGATATGGCTAAAATCGGTGATACCTATGTGATTACCGCGGGTGTGCCTTTTGGTCAGTCAGGCACCACTAATCTGATTCGTGTGGAGACCTTGTCTGCCTGATGATTGCCACATGACTTCGCCTTGGTTAAGATGTTTGTTTTAAATAAACAGAAATAAGATGCCCTTAATTGAACCGCTGAATCAGTTTGCCAATCCTGAAGTTAAGGCGCTGGTAAAATTTTATAACGAAACCCTTGGGTTCTGCCCCAACAGTTTATTAACCATGCAACGCCGGCCGGCGATTGCCGAAGCGTTTGTTCATATCAACAAGGCCGTGATGGACAACAAAGGTCGCGTCACCGCAGAACAAAAGCGCCTAGTGGGTTATCTGACCAGCGCCCAGACCGGATGCAGGTATTGTCAGGCGCATACTTTATTAGCGGCAGAACGATATGGCGGCAGCGAGGCACGCTTAAAAAACATCTGGGACTTTCGTGACAGTGATTTATACACAGCGGCTGAAAAAGCCTTGTTTGAATTTGCGCTGGCGGCCTCATCGGTGCCTAATGCGGTCGATGAACACATTGAACAAGCCTTAAAAGCGCACTGGGATGACGGTGAAATCGTTGAAGTGCTCGGGGTGATTGCCTTGTTTGGTTTTCTCAATCGATGGAATGATTCGATGGCAACCACACTTGAAGAGCCCGCTGAAGAAGCCGGTCAAAAATATTCGGCTGAAGATAACTGGACCAAAGGTAAACACCAATAACAACAGGAATCTCACCTTCAATCAGTTACAATAAATTCAATTGATTATTCAAAGACCCATGGAAAAAACACAAAAAAAGCAGACCCCCGAGGATAGCCCGGTTAACCGAATAAACCGGCTTGTCGAGTGCGTCGGTGAACG
The DNA here is from genome assembly GCA_947502925.1 of uncultured Marinicella sp. Classification (GTDB taxonomy): domain Bacteria; phylum Pseudomonadota; class Gammaproteobacteria; order Xanthomonadales; family Marinicellaceae; genus Marinicella. The sequence goes on from CANNBS010000004.1 coordinate 256,246, forward strand.
GATATTAGATAAAGAGTCAGCCATACGGCAGGTCATTGCGGCATTATTGGCCGGCGGTCATGTGTTACTGGAAGACCGGCCGGGCTTAGGTAAAACCACATTGGCTGCCTCGGTGGCGCAGGTATTCGGCCTTGATTTTAACCGCATTCAGCTGACTTCGGATATGATGCCAAGTGATGTGTTGGGCGTGAGTATTTACCACCCTGAAAAACAGGCTTTCAGTTATCATAAAGGGCCTATTTTTACGCAGTTTTTACTGGCTGATGAACTTAATCGCGCCACACCAAAAACCCAAAGCGCTTTACTTGAGGCGATGGCTGAAAATCAGGTCAGTATGGATGGCAAAACTTATCCGATGGATAAGGTGTTTTTTGTCATGGCAACGCAAAACCCGATTGATGATTCGGGCACCTATACCTTACCGCATTCTCAGTTAGACCGTTTTTTAATTAGTTTAAGTCTGGGTTATCCCAGCGAAGCCAGCGAGCGACGTATTTATTCCGGTGACTATTTACAGGCCATGAAGCAATCCTTACCGGCGCTCAGTGACACCGATGAGTTATTATCCTGGCAGCAGGGGGTGACTCAGGTCCATGCCGCAGATGAGGTGTTGGATTATTTGCAATGGCTGGTAACCCAAAGCCGAAAACACCCGCATATCCAACAGGGATTATCGCCCCGGGCCGGTTTGGGTTTATTCCGTATGGCGCAAAGTCAGGCGTTTATGGCGGGTCGTGATTTTATCACCCCCGACGATGTCACCCAGAGTTTCTATCCCGTGTGCCGGCATCGATTGCTCACCGATGACGGTCGTTTGGCAGATGAATACATTGAAGAGATGCTCGACAGCGCCAACCTTGTTTAATCGGCTAAAAAACTACTTTATCAATCGTCGTGGCCGGGAAGAATTGCCGGTGCGACTGCATTGGCGACGCTTATATGTGTTACCTTCAAAACCGGGTTTGTTTTTCTTTTTGATTGTTTCGACCATGATGCTGGCCGGCTTAAACTTTAATAATAATATGAGCCTGATGCTGGTGTTTTTATTGTTCGGTGTTGGTCAGGTCATATTGTACAAAACATTTTTAAATCTGAAAGATGTGGTAATCAATCAAGTCCACGCTACACCGGTTTTTTTGGGGGAAGACATTGATTTAAAGGTTCAGCTCAATGCCCGGCGGCAACATTATCAAATTGTACTGGTGTCTGACAATGATGAGACTGCGGCTAATCTGGACGGTGGTTCAGCGCAATGGAACCTGCGGATTAAATCTCAACACCGCGGTTATCAAGCCGTACCGAGAATTAAAATTTTAACCCGCTATCCGCTGGGTTTAGTCACGGTATGGGCTTACTGTCAGCCAAAAGAACAGGTACTGGTGTACCCCCGACCGGAGCAACCCTGTCCGGCTTTTCCTCAGCATGGGGGAATAGATGGTCCCGACACCAGTGTTATTCAGGGTGATGAAATGGATGATTTGCGCAGCTATCAAAGCGGCGACCCGATTCGTGACATTGCCTGGAAAAAATCGGCCCAGGGCCAGGGAACCTTTGTAAAAAAATATCATTTAAAACAGGGCAAAGAGCTGTGTTTTGATTATAGCCAGCTGAATCTAAAAGACATTGAAAAACGATTATCACGATTGACTGCCTGGGTGGTGGAAGCTGAGCAGCAGACACTCACATACCAGTTAAAGTTGCCTCAGTTTGACAGTGGTATGGGTCGTGGTGAGCGACATTATCATGAATGCCTGACGGCTTTGGCTGTGTTTGGTCCAGGAGGTGTGTCATAGCGCGTATGGCATCACAATTATCCACCAAACAGGTGTTCTGGATTGTTCTGGCGGTGGTGGTGGCTGTCTTGCCACAGCTTTATCGCCTGCCGCTGTGGTTCGCGCCGATGATGGCAGCGGTCATCGCTTACCGTTTTTATGTGCAGGTTAAGCACATCAAAAAAGCCTATAACATCATTTTAATGATGGTCGCCATCGCCGCCTTATTGCTGATTGTTTACAGTCAGGGTTTTGGTTTATCGCGTGAAATTTCAGTCACCATCTTAATCACCATGACGGTGTTAAAGCTGCTGGAAACCTATCGACAGCGAGATGCCCTGTTGGTGGTGATGCTATGCTATTTTGTTGCCATGACCCGATTTTTGTACTCTCAGGATTTGGTTCTGGTACTGTATTTATTACTCTCCACCTGGGTCACCACCCACGCTTTGGCCATCGTTAATTACCCACATGGAAAAGCCTGGTTTGAAAAACAGCAGATTAAAGCCAGTGTCGGCTGGCTGGCTATGGCTTTACCATTTGCGGTGCTGTTTTTTCTGGCTTTTCCACGATTGGGATCACCAATCTGGGGTTCGCCGGATATTTTTGGAGAAGGTAAAACCGGTATTTCCGATGAAATGAGCCCGGGTTCAATTATTGAGCTGTTTATGGATGATTCACCGGCTTTTCGGGTAACCTTTGCAGACGGAGAACAACCTGATAATAATCAACTTTACTGGCGCGGCCCGGTGCTCAGTGAGTTTGATGGCCGAACCTGGACCCGTCACGAATTTCGACGAACACGCGGGCAGGTGGCGTTTGATAACCGGGCCTCGGTGATTGAGTATGACATCGAAATGGAGCCCAACGGCCGGCATTATATGTTTGGTCTGGATGTGATTGTCCAGTCGCCACGGGGTACGCTACTGTCACCGACATCGACCTTGTTTGCAATGAGTAAAGTCAATCAATTAAAACATTATCGCTTAACCTCAGTGGTCAGTGATCGATTACATCAGGGTTTACCGGATTACCAACGTCGGTGGTTATTGGATTTTCCAGAGGATGTAAATCTGCAAACCCAATTGATGATGCAACAATGGCAAGCGACAGATGATTCTGCCTATGGCCTGATTAATAAAGCCCTTGACTGGTTTCGTACCGAGGATTATTTGTACTCTTATGCACCGCCGGCTTTAGACAGTAATGAGGTTATTGATGAGTTCTTATATGAATCCAGACGAGGATTCTGTGAGCACTTTGCCTCCACTTTTGTGGTGATGATGCGCATGGCCGGCTTACCGGCGCGTGTGGTAACCGGTTATCAGGGTGGGGTTGATATGGGTGACTATTTACTGGTGAAACAATCCGATGCCCATGCCTGGGCAGAAGTTTATATTGATCAGCCAAATCATGAACTGGGTGGCTATTGGCAACGGGTTGACCCGACCTCGGTGGTGTCACCGGAACGGTTATTCCAGGGATCAGGCAATATTATTGAACAACGCCGCAGTTTTTTTGATTTTCCATGGCTGAGAGATATCAGGGAAAATATGGACCGCTACCGGTTTCGCTGGAATCAATGGGTACGTGATTTTAATGTCAGTAAACAACAGGCACTGTTCGACGCCATTGGTATTAAGCACCGCGATGGCAAAGATCTGGCCATCGTTTTGCTGTCGGTATTGGTGGCCACCGGTGTTGTACTTTTTGTCTGGTTATGGTGGCGACAGCGGCCGAAGTACACCGATTTACAGCAATGGTATCTGCGGTTCATGGCTTTATTTAAAAAGGACCCGGTTATTTATGCCGCTAAAGAAAGCGGTATCGAACAGGTCACGGCTCAAGTCATTGATAAGTACCCCGACTTAAAAAAATCGCTGCTGGATTTTCAGCGCTGTTATTTACGCATCCGCTATCAAAAAGAGAAACTGACCACTGACGATCAACGGCGATTGCACTATTTTTATCAGCGTGTAAAAAAAGATATGAATCAAAATAAGGTATCTGATATAAGATAGTCTAATGCATTATCAAATCAAGCAAGTAAAATTCAGCCTCAAAACCAATCAGCTCATTCATGACACAGAACGTATTGCGCTGACGGATAAAACTGCAGTGGCGTTGTCTCTGTTTTTACAAAATCCACAAAACATTATCAGCAAAGATGATTTTATGCAGGCCGTCTGGGGTGATGTCATTGTCAGTGAGGCTTCTTTATTTAAACAGATTCAAATCTGCCGAGGTTTGTTGCAACAAATTGGTTTGCCTGAAGACAGCATTGAAAATGTTTACGGCAGAGGCTACCGACTAAAATATGCAGTAATCGAGCTCAGTGAGGATGACACTAATGGATTTGACGCCGGACAACCACAGACCTTATTCCGCCGAACAGTCATTACCGGCGCAGTATTGGCATTATTATTTATTTTTATCTATGGTGTCACTGGTTGGCTTAATCCAAACCAGCCGAGCCAGTTGCTCAGTGACGCTAAAAAACAAAGCATTGTTGAATTGTCCAAATCAGATTGGCAGGTCGGATTAAAACATATCAACGATTTACTGGCAGAAAATGATGAATATTCAATGACGGACCTGGGCTTTTTATACCAACAACAGGGTCAGGCGCTGTTGGAATTACAACGGTATCAGGAAAGTGCACAATCATTACATCAAGCCACCGACTACTTTAAACAAGCACAAAATTCAAAACGATTGGGTGAAACTCATATCTTGCTTTCGCGGGCTTATGGCGCTTTAGGTCAGAAACATGAACAAACCGATCAGGTGAAGCAGGCGGTGGCATTATTTATCGACTCAGATAATACGGCACAGCTGGTAGATGCCTTAATGGAGCTGGCTTTTTTACATAAAAAATCCGGTGATTTTGACGCTGCCATTAAGACCTATCAACAGGCAGCAGATCGAGCCAAACAGGGCGGCGATCCGGTCGGACAAATGATGGCACTGAATAATCTGGCTGCCACTTATCTGGTGATGAATGATGTGGATAAAGCGCAACAATTACTGCAGCAAGGTTTAAACCTGAGTTTAGAAATTGGTGAAGGTCGTTACATTGCTTCGGCTTACAGCATGATGAGCCAGATCTATTTGCAGAAAAACCTACCCCATAAAGCCATCGGGCAGATACAAGAAGCCCTGAAGTATCAACTTAAAAGCAACAGTGGTCGGGGCTTAAATCCGAAATTAATGACTTTAAACTATCTATTGGTGGTGACTTTTCAAAGCCAACAAGCCGATGCGCTGTTACAGCTTACCCAGCGATATGTCGAACGACTTAATCAGACCTCACCGATGGCCATTGTACAACTGTATCAGGGCATGAATTTAGCCCATCAAGAGAAATGGACTGAGGCAGCAACCCGATTACAAAGTGCCTGGCAGGCCTCTCAGGTGAATAATTTTAATTACCAAAGACCGATGTTACTGGCTTATTTTGCTTTAAGTCATGCCCGCAGTGAACAACCAATTAAAGCCATTGAAGCGGCTCAAAAAGTTATGGCGATGGAAGACGCTGAGGCACATGAGCAGGGGCTTTCAAAAATAGCCCTGGCCTGGGCTTATCTTTCATTGGAAAATAACAGTCAACACCAGCAAGTCATGGCTGATATTGACGAGTTTGAAATCGAAAACTGGTTATTTTTGGCGCAACAGTACTGGCAATTGAAATTAAAAAACACATCACAATCTGATTTATCTTATGAACTATATCAGAATCGACTACAAGAAGTCATAACCAGGCAACAGTCTTTGAGTCAATCATCACGGGTGGATGAACGCGTCATCAATCAGTTAACGAAAAAAATAAATGGCATGATTGCAAAGTTGTAGAGAAAACCTTAAAAAAGTTAGTGATCAAGATTAATTTTTATAAAACAGTTTTGATTAAGCAGATAATTATCGGCTAAGGGGGCTTGATTAGCCTGAATGGTATGCTTGTTATTCATGATAATTCGGTGGTTGCCGTGACAACTGAGACCACCACCCAGTTCTTCGGCTCTATTATTTTGAATCAAACTGTCGATTATTTGTAATTCCACAGGCGACCCTGATACGGCCATACCGCCGCCATGATTGGTGGCAATATTGTTTTCAACCACAGAGTCTTGCAGGTAAACTTTAGCCGGTCCGGTAATTTTTAAACCACCCCCAAAATCACTATGTCCATTAATTAAGCGCAATTGTATTAACTGAATACTGGTGTTCATTGCGCTATGTAATTCCTGTTGTTTGATGGTAACAGGCCTGTGAACATTAAATCCTGAAATAATACTTTTTTGTGAGTTGTTTCTGAGTGGTTTCCAATCGGCGCAATCAGACAGACCGCCAATAATACGGGCTCGAGGGCTATTAATTTCAATGGGTGGATAGACTGTCCCGGTTGTCAGATATAAGGTATTATGCGCTTGAATAGCCTGATTTAAGCGTTCAGGAGGGTAGTGACAGTTTAGACCACTACCCACCGTAATTCTTGATTTATGGAATTCAGTGGCACCTGAGTGAAGCATGCCACTGAACAATAATAATGTCATAAACCAACGAACACCCATTACTCAAAACCATTAATGAAAATGATATCCAGATTGGCTTCATAGGCTCCGGCATCGTAAGGCCCTAAATGGTTGGGTATGCCAGGCTCATCCACGCCCCGGTCACGATCTTCAAGGTCAGGGTAGCTGGCGCCAACAAAAGCCGACTCATCGCAGGCATCGATGGCCGGTGAGGCCGGTGATAAGCGGTAATTGCTTTGGACTTTATTCACAAACATCGGGTCTTGTGTGCTGATAAACCCCACATTGCCGGTTAAAGAGGCTGACTCAGTGGCAAACACACAATCCCATTGCATTAAGCTGTTATTTTGTCCGGCATCAAAAAAGCCAAGGATGTCTGAACTGTTGTGGTCGATGATGCTGTTAAAAATATTAATGGTATGTTGGCTGTCATTTCTGAGGTTTATCAGTGGTAAGGTGGTGGTATTATTGGCCGCAGTCGTGTAAAACATATCCACATTGGAGCCTTCAGCAGGCGCACCGCTGACCCGAATTAAAGTGGTTGCGGAGTCATCGTTAAAATGTCGGTTGTTAATGATTAAATTACTTTCCAGACGCAGGTAGGAATAGGCATCTAGATTAAAGGCACTGACACTGTTGCCCATGTTGCCGTCTATGCGGGTTTGCGAAATATTAGCCACACCGCCTTCAAATAAGTCACCGGCACCGCCATAACTTTCTGTATCACCGTCAACGGAGATTAAAAGATTATTCGATAATGAAGAACAGCGCTCATTATCCCAGCAATCGCCGGGTAATCGGCGCATTACAAACACTGCCTGATCCTGAACCGAAAATCCACCGCCAAAGAATGTGCCGATATTGGATTCAATGCGCCCGTTAATCGCTTCAAAACGGGTCCCCTGACCGGCCAGATATACGCCACCGCCACTTTCAACTTCTTCCGTGTCTGCGATATTGAGCACGATGCTGGCAGGATGTTCCAAAGAACCTTTTATTTCCATTTGGGTGCCGCCAAGCAACAAGGCGCCCCCACCGACTTCCGCGATGTTTCTTAAAATCCCAAATTCTGCCTGTAGTGGCGGCAGACTGTCACCGCTGTTCATTTGGATGTCACATTGGGTGTCGGCATAGATGCCGCCACCATAAGTGGCTTGGTTGTTGTTAATGGCAGACAAGCCCAACATGGTGACGGTGCCTTGATTGTCACAATAAATACCACCACCTGATACAGACTGATTGTTTCGAATGATACTGTTGCTGATTAACAGCTGAGCATCGGGCCCACTGACCTTAATACCGCCCCCGGTACCACCGGTGTTGTCATAGACCACCGATTCGGCCAGTAACAATTGACTGTTACCTCCGATTTGAATGCCGCCGGCGCCTTCAGGATCGTTATTCAGGCCATTAAAAATTTCAAAACCGTCAATCACGATTAAGGCTTTGGCAGCCTGTTGGGCATTGATGCGCACGACATTGTTATTAACCACTGAACGCCATTTTGATTTCTCCGCACTGCGAACACCATTGGCGGCATCGGTGCAGTTCAGATAGCCACCGGTAAACCATTTGGGTTTGGTGATTTCAAATTGGTTACTGAAAGCACCTTGTGTGGTGACCCGGACAAAGACATCATTATCATTATAGGCATCGGTCAGGTTGTTGTAATCACAGGCCGCATCGCTACCGACAGTAACAAAAGCGTGTGATTGTATCTGCCATAAACCGGCGATGACCATTATTAAGGTATATAGACTTTTTTTCATTTTTGCTCTTTTTTTGTTAAGTGGCTGTATTACATGGTTTTGAAGTCTGAAAAGCCTGAAAAGAGTCTGAAACAGTCTGAAAACTGATAAAAACGGATTATTTCACTAAGTTATGTCATGAATTTTTGTGTTTTTACGAACTTAAGTGATAGGCAGCTTATAAAGGTGCCATTTTTTTAAAAGGAGTAAAGCAATGAAAAAGTTTATCGTATTAATCATGACAGTGATGAGTTTGCCGGCGGCAGCCTTTAGTTTTTGGCCAGGTGGAGCCGCACCGTGTAATACCACTTTGCAAGCCTGTATTGATGGCAGCCCAAATGGTGAGTATATCGAAATTCGTACCAATGGCTCCATCAATGAAAGTATTGTTGCCACGGGTTCTAAGTCGTTGGTGGCCGGTAATGGCTATAAACCCAAATTTTCTGCAGGTAATAATATAATGGTGTATTCTAATGGGGGTACGGTTCGGGTCAAGGGTCTCACTATGCTTGGTGGTAGCCTGCAAGTGGTTGGTACTGGTGCGCCGCATTCTATTTATGTGACCCATAATGATGTTACCCACACCAATGCCAATGTTGGTAGTATCCGAGTCTATAACACCAGTAACGATGATATAAATTTTGATGTCAGTTATAACCGGGTCCACACCACATTCAGAAACACTCTGTCAGACCCTGTTGGTACCATCAGCGTTTATAAAACACTTGGTAATGGTACCGCCACCGGTCGTGTTTACGGTAACACGGTGACAGCGGTGGGGATTGAATCCCGCGGTATTATGTTAAATGAATTGGTGGGAGGTGGTATTGATATGAATATCATTGGTAATGAAATCTACGGTGCCACTCAGGGTGGTGTTTATGTGCTAAGCGAACATAATAACAGCGATATTCATGCCAAAATTGGTAGCAATGCCTTTTATCGCCACGATGATTTTTATTTCCCCTCAGGCGTTCATCTTGAGGCACTTGATGGTGATATTGAGGCGGAAATCGTTAATAACAGTATGATTGAATCACGTTATGGCGTGGACATTATTGAGGTGCCCGGTGCCATGGTCGATGCCTATGTCTATAATAATCTGGTGGCTTATGGCATTACCGGGTTTTATTTTCCTGCGGCCGCAACCGTGACGCATGATTATAATTTGGTGTATGCAGTGACCGGAAATACCGGATACACGCCGGGACCGAATGCATTATCGGTTAACCCGCAGATTGTGGGCTTGCAAAATGCCCGTTTACGCCCCGCTTCCCCGGCGATTGACAGTGCCCAATCTTTTGCTTTATTTGCCTTGGGCTCCAGTCCTTTTATTGATGCCGATGGTGGCATACGGATGAAGAAAAAAGGCGGTGGAGCAGCCCAGTTAGATATTGGCGCCTATGAATCCGGGGATGTGTTTTACACCCATGTCAATAATAATATATCCAGTTCACATATCAGCTCCCTGAATCATCCGGATTTAAATGGAGACAGTGGTGCCGATGACATTCATATCACCTCGAATTGGTCCCATAATGGTGCAGCTGGTCCATATAATAATGATAATGAAGGTGTTTATTATACCGGTGGAAAATGGCGTATTTTTAATGAAGGTTTGTTAGATATTGCCTCAAATGCCGCTTTTAATGTGGTTAAATTTGGTGCCACAACAAATACTTTTGAACACGAAGTGACAGCTGCGGGTAATAATTACACCACCATCAACAATTCCGGACTGGACGGAGCGTCGCAACGTATTTTACAAGTGACACAACATTATACAGGCACCTATAATGATCACCCGCCCGGGGTCTGGTACGGTTTTGGTAAATGGAACATCAGTAATCTGGATTTGGTCAATATTCCCGATGGTGCCAATTATAATGTCTATTACCAGGAGCCCAGTAAAAGTGCCTGGGAGCATGTGGCTACTGCAGCTAACATAATAAGTAACTGGACTGTGTTAGATAACCCCATTATTAATGGTGTGCCCTGTGCTCAGGTGCATGTTACCCAAAGTGCTTCTCAAGGCGTCTTTAACGAACACCCCGTTGGCGTCTGGTATACAGGTGGCCGTTGGAGTGTTTACAATCAGGATGAAGTTGCGATGCCTGAAGGTGCGGCTTTTCATGTGGTGGTGAGCCCTGAGCAGGTGGCAGCCTGTTCGGATTTAATATTTAAAGACAGTTTTGATTAAACCGCGATAAAAAAATGAAAGCCCGGCTAATTAGTCCGGGCTTTTATGTGGTCAGGCATCAGCCCGGCTGGCCATCCGTCCGGGGTTTGAACCATACCGGAATATATCGCACTGTAAACAATAAAAAAGCCAGCGCCCACAGACCACCGGAAATCAACATGCCGTTAAAGTGACTGATAACACCGAACAGGGGTAAAACAGAGCGTATCACCACTGACAGTACCAGTATAATAAAAATCGGTGCCAGGACTTTCGGTGGTCTGTGTAAATTCCGGCCGCTGTGGCCATAACTGACCCGGGTCATCATGCCGACAGTAATAATGCCCAGGCAGCCGATGGTTAGCATATGTAAGGCCAGGTAATAAATACCGGGTTTAAATATCATGGCAAACATCATGATAAAGCCCACAATCAGCATGGCATAACCGATATGCAGTACCCACACCAGTGGTTTAAGCCAGATTTGCCGGTTATACCAGCCGAATAGCCGGATACTGTGTAGTATCACATTGATGATTGTCAGGCTGCCCCAGAGCCAGTTTATGTGCGGTGCTAAGCTCAGAGCAAAAATCCAGGCGATCATGACTGGTGGAATGAAGCGTTCAATCATTTTATAGCGTTTGGCGACGTAACGCTCAGGCACGCCGTTTTGGCTGAACATGGGGAACACACGGCCAGCCATCACGATAATTAATAACAATATCCAAAACAGCACAAAATTAGTCAGTGCGCGCGCCCAGGCGTATTCACCGGAGAGAATGGCGATGTGAACCGAAACATTAATGAAAGCAAATAAACTGACCAGACCAATCATAAAATAATTGCGTTTATTACCGGCCTGAATCAGCGGAATGGCAATCATCACCGCGAGCATCAGCAAGTATAAAATATCCACGCAGGCAATCAACCAGCCCGGCAAACCCGGGATAAAGGCCACCACCCGGCCTGACAGCCAGATAAAAGTCAATGCTGCTAATGTGGTGGGTGTGGAAGTACGCCGACGGGTCCAGTTACCAATGGCGGTGAGCAGAAAACCACCGATGACCGCCATGGTGTAACCGAACACCATTTCATGAGCATGCCATAAATTCGGGGTGTAATAACTGAGACCGGAAAAAATCATGCCGTGATGCTGATACAAAAGCCAGGCCAATAGTAGTCCAAAGCCGCCGAGGCCGGCCATGAAAAACAGAGATCGAAAGCCCAGCGCAAACAAACCGTAATATGAGCGGGGTAAATTTGAGTGTGTATTATTCATGGCGGCATTATAGTCCTGCTAAAAATGTGTTGTGTTGATTTGGGTCAAAAAATACATTGATTCCCAACGCAAAGGTCACAATAATGGGTTTTTTACAGAATGACTTAAATCATGTCAATGGATCAGGTAAAGCAACGACAAACGGCGGCTTTCGCTTTGGTTTTTGGTGCCATCTTAATCAGTACCTCAAGCGTCTGGGTAAAATTAGCGGATATCGCACCGACTGTCAGTGGTTTTTACAGGATGGCCATTGGCGGCGGTCTATTAATTGTGATTTGTTTAATAACCGGCCGTCAGCTGTGGCACAGCGGTGGGTATGCCCTTAAATTATTCTTTGCAGCGGCTTTTTTTGCGGTGGATTTATGGTTATGGCACCGCAGTATCTTGTTTGTGGGACCCGGTTTGGCCACCGTGCTGGGTAATTTTCAGGTGTTTTTTATGACCTTGTTTGGTGTGCTGTTTTTAAGTGAACGGGTTGGATGGCGCTTTATGACGGGTTTAGGTCTGGCGTTCATTGGTTTATTCCTGCTCGTCGGTGTTGATTGGGCAAATTTTGACGCCGATTATCGCATCGGTGTGGTTTATGGCTTATTAACGGCGGTGGCTTATACCGGCTTTATGCTGGTACTGCGCCAGTTGCAGGGCATGCAAAGCGCGCTGTCACCGATGTCCAATTTAGGCATGGTGTCGCTGATGTGTGCTGCCATGCTGGCGGTTATGGCTGTGTTTGAAGGCGATTCTTTTGCTATTAATGATAACCAGACGCTGTTTTCAATGATTAGTTTAGGTGTGTTTTGTCAGGTGATTGGTTGGGTGGTGATTACCCGGTCGATGCCCTTACTGGCGACTTCTTTGGTGGGCTTGATTTTATTGTTACAGCCGGCGCTTTCAATGCTGTGGGATATTGTTTTCTTTAGTCGGCCCACTTCGACGCTGGATATGATCGGGTTTGTGGCGGTCATGATGGGTATTTATGTGGCTTCGGTCCGTCGCAAAAAAGCCATTAGAATGAATAGTTAAGCGATGTTGGTGTAATGATTTAATCATGGTTTTTTGTGATAAATTGCATTAGAATAATTGAGGTTTTAAATTATTTAAATGTATGAAAATTGATCAGGCCATTATTTTAGACCATGCCATTCAAAGGGATTTAATTGAGCAATTACTGGCTACCGAGGGTGATTCTGAAGACAGACGTCATTTATTTAAACGGCTGAAGCAAGAGCTGAAGATTCACGCTGATGCCGAAGAAAGGCATTTTTATGTGCCGTTAATCGAAATCGACCGCACCCAGGATGATGCCCGCCATGGTATTGCTGAACACCATGAAATTGAGGAATTGGTCGAGCAAGTGGAAGAAGCTGAATTTGATTCCTCGGGGTGGTTAAAACACGCCAAAAATCTGGCTGACAAGGTGTTACATCATTTAGAAGAGGAAGAGCAGGATTACTTCCCCAAAGCCAATGAAGTATTAAGTGATGAGCAGGCCGAAGAGATGGGCGATCAATATTTAAATGCCATGAACGATGCGCGTAAACAAAGCGACTGAAGATGTTAGACTTTCTGGGCATTAATGTAGAACATTACATTGAATGGGGCGCCATTTTGCGTCATTTGGTGCTGATTGGTTTTGCGCTGCTGCTCACTTTGCCGGTGGCAGTGAACCGTGAAGCTTATTCCAGTGGCGGCGGGGTGCGCACTTTCCCACTGGTCGCTATAGCCACCTGTTCTTACACGCTGTTGTGTATCGACGTGATCGGAAATGAAGAAGCCATTGGAAAATTTATGGCCGGTATTGTTACCGGAATTGGGTTTATTGGCGGTGGCGCGATACTTAAATCGAAAGAAGATTCGAAGGTGTCAGGATTGGCTAACGCCGCCAGTATCTGGAACACAGGTGCCATCGGCATGTCTGTGGCCTGGCAACGTTTTGAAATTGCCATCATTATTGCAGTGATTAATTTTCTGATTCTGCGTATTGGTTACAATGCGAAAAAGATCGTTAAGGAAAATGGTCATTGCGAAGATGAGTACGAAAAAAAATCCGACTCCGGTTAGCGGATTGGTTGCATTCTATAAGAATGTATTTTTTTAATATGAAAAGAGGATGTGAATTGTATGAGTACGAATAAAATTATTGGTTTGGTGTTATTGGTGTTGGGTGCTGTGTTGGTGTTTTTTGGTATAAATGCCACTGAAGCACCTTTGGAGGAGGCGTCTGAAGCGCTGACGGGCAGTTACAGTGATGAAACGATGTACTATCTGATAGGTGGTGCTGTGGCCGCAGTGGTGGGTATTGTTCTACTGCTAAAAAAATAAATTAATGAACACGACTAAAAAACCCCGCTTTAAATGCGGGGTTTTTTGTTTGGTTAAATTTGTATCGCTACCTGAGTACGTGACCCAGCAAAGAGAGTACTAAAAGCACCAAAAAGATAAAGAAAATGATCTTAGCAATACCTGCGGAGGCACCTGCAATGCCACCAAATCCTAAGGCGCCTGCAATCAATGCGACAACTAAAAAGACTAATGCCCAATATAACATAATAAAAACCCTCGTTTATTGATTAAAAATGTGTGGGGCCTGGGACCCCACACGCTGAATAGCGGTTAATTTATGATTCTTTTGGATTAACCGTTAGCTGGTTATCAACATTTCTGACACCGTCGGTATTCTCGGCGATTTTTTCCACTAAATCTTTTTCAGCAGAATTATTAACTTCGCCTTTAAGCGTGACTTTACCGTACATGGTATCTACGTTGACACTCAAGCCAGATGTTTCACCATTCCACAGCAGTTTTGATTTAAGTGCCGCCGTGGTGGTGGCGTCGTTATACCATTGACCGAATGAACGATCTGCATCATGATCATCTTTCATGTCATGGTCATCATGCATTTCATGTTTCATTTTGTCTGGTTTTTCGATGGTTAATTTGTTTTTAACCTTATCGACACCTTCAATGCCTTTAGCAATTTCACCCGCCAATTCTTTATCAATTTCGGAGTTAACCGTACCTGTTAACATAACGGTACGTCCTTTAACATCCGTATCGATTTCAAAGTTATTCAAATGACGGTTAACCAGTAATGCGGTTTCCACTTTACCGTCTAACCACGCATCTTTCAGCTTGTCATCATTGTCGTACTGGGAATTATCTGCCAGTGCGATGGGGGTGACAGCGATGGATGCTGCTAAAATTGTCGTTCGTATGGCGTTTCTTAACTTGTTTGATTGATAAGTTTTCATAATTATTGTCCTCATATTAATTAAGTAATACCACATGCCGAATGACATGATGGATGTCATTATAAGGATTCACCGTTAATGCAAAGTTATTGAAATGTTAAAAACAGGTTAGAGGGCAAGCCAGTTAAGTATTTGATTAATATGACAATACCTAAGCAGCACATGGCTTTGGCTGGGGTGTAACTGATAATTATTCGTCATCAAAAAAATAAGTTTTTGATCGAGTTAAGTGGCTAATGAAGGCCGCCATAATTTGTTACAATGCTCTATTACCCTGTTTTGTTAAGTGACTTATGCATTCTCACGGCACCAGCCATGGCTTATTAAAAGCAATCGGTTTGATGCTGCTGGCGGCTCTGGCATTTAGTGTTATGAATGTTCTGATTCGCGCGGCTTCCCAGCAACTTCATGCTTTTGAAATAGCGTTTTTTCGCAATGTGTTCGGATTACTGTTTATGTTGCCGTGGTTTTTGAAACATGGCTTGAAAGTGATTAGAACCAATCGCTTACCTTTGTTTTTGATTCGTGCTGTGCTTGGTATTATATCCATGTTCTGTTTCTTCTGGGGTTTAACCGTATTGCCTTTGGCCAAGGCCGTGGCTTTGGGTTTTACCGTGCCTTTGTTTGTGACTGTTGGTGCAGCCGTGGTGCTTAAAGAAGCCGTGCATGCACGGCGTTGGGCAGCGGTGGTGATTGGTTTTATCGGCACCATAATCATTTTAAGACCTTCATTGGATGGTGATTTAATACCCTCTTTGGTGGTGGTTTTTTCGGCCTTAACCATGGCCGCATCGGTATTGATTATTAAAGATTTATCACGCACAGAAAACCCGAACACCATTGTTATTTTTATGGTGTTATTAATGACACCCTTGTCATTACCGGTGGCTTTAACGGTGTGGCAGTGGCCGGATGCCTGGGGTTGGCTGTTACTTGTATTACTGGGTTTTAGTGGCAGTCTGGCGCATTTGCTTTTTACTCATGCGATTCGGGGCAGTGAGGTGTCCCTGGTGATGCCTTTTGATTTTGCCCGTTTGCCCTTTGTGATTGTTTTGGCGTGGCTGTTTTTTAATGAGGGTGTTGATCACTGGACACTGATCGGCGCTGCCGTGGTATTTGCTTCCGGAGCGTATATTGCTCACCGTGAATCTCAGCTAGAAAAACGCCGAGCTCGATTAATAAAGACAACCGGCTAATGGATCAATTACTGCATAAAATCAGACAATGCCGGGTTTGTGAAAATTATTTACCATTGGGCCCGCGGCCGGTTGTGCAAGCCTCAAGCAGCAGCCGGATTTTAATTATTGGCCAGGCACCGGGCACCAAAGTCCATAAAACCGGCATCCCCTGGAACGATCCAAGTGGTGATGAATTGCGCCGCTGGCTGAATATGGGGCGTGATTTGTTTTACAACCCGGGCGTAATCGCCATTGCGCCAATGGGCTTTTGTTATCCCGGCCGCGGTCGTTCCGGTGACTTACCACCGCGGCCTGAATGTGCACCTTTATGGCACGAGCCATTACTCGAACTCATGCCGAATATAGAGCTGACATTATTAATCGGCCAGTATGCGCAGAATTATTATTTAAAAGACAAGCCCAAAACACTGACGGAAACGGTGCGCAACCGTCATGATTTTCTGCCCGACTATTTTCCGTTACCACATCCATCGCCCCGCAACCGATACTGGCGCATGCAAAACCCCTGGTTTGAACAAGAGGTGGTTCCTGAACTCAGAGAACGCGTCAAAGCCTGTCGCATAGACTTCTGAATGAGCTGGTTGAGCCTGTTAATTAATCCGGGATGATTTTATACTAAAAGCTGAAACGCCATTTAATCCAAATTGTAGGGCGTTAGATAAATCACTACTAAACAGGAATACAGATATGAGATTAGACTTCAAAGTCAGCCACCTCAAAAAACGGCATCAAACCACTAACAGCAATCAGGCTTTAATCCATTTTATTAAACAAGCACAAAAACATGCCGGTTTAAGCAATCTTGAGTTAGTTAAACGCATGGGTTTTCGAAACACCCATAAAGCTTTGCGTCGCTTACATCAGTTTGAACAAACCGGCCAGTTACCTCAAGGGTACAGGCAAAAGCTCAGTCAGGTTCTGGGATTAAGTGCATCCCACATTGAGCAATTTGAACAGCAGCATTGTGCGCATAAGTTTAAATATCTGCAGTTATTTATACGCCACTTTGATCAAATTTGGCAACATCGAAAAATGATTGTGCGTCATCCAGATTATGCCAATATCAGTTTTTCCGGCCTTTATTTAAGTGTGGCTTATTTGAGTGTGCCACCATATAACATCGGTCTGTTATTACAGCACTATATGAACGGTGATTGGGTGAAAAAAGATGTCTGTTGTGACCATTTCTATGTTGTCGGCGCCGGTGGCAGTCCATTATCTGGCCGTAATACCTGCCACGGGTTTTGTGGTCAGTGTCAACGCTGGAAAAGTCTTTCAGTGGCTCAATTCGGCCACTTATTAAAAGCTCATCAGGCATTAAAGCCGGCTTTCGAGCAAAGGTCTACAAATAAAACGATGATAGATCTACTGAACGATTTTGCGCTTATAGCCGAATAAGGCTGCGAGCTGAATCGCAGCCTAATCGATGTTCTTTATTAAAGGTCGTCTAATTCAGCCATTAATTCATCAACGGCCTCACAAGCGGGTTCCAAATTATCCTTATTGACGTCACGTAACTTATTTAACTTCTGTGAATAAGCGGCGATGGACATAAGTTTACCCATGTCACCGGATTCCACAATGTCTTGCATTTTTTCACTGACTTCCTGCAGTTTGTCCTGGAGCACTTCTTCGGTACACGGCGCATCACAGCCAGTAAGAGAAACCAGAGTGACGATTATCAGTGCCAAAAATGAAATTCGTTTCATAAAAACCTCTTTTTGATTTGATTGCAATGATTGTACCGTATTGAAAATTTTCTGTGGACATCTTTATTAGAAATTGAGTATTCGGTCTCAATTTAAGTGCTAGCGTGTAATGAATCTGTTTTGTAGTGCTGCTGAGCAGAACGAGAAATCGAGCCGGGTGGATTAGGTAAATGAAGCCCTAAGAACACACCTTTTATGGCTGTGAATTTATAAATGGTTCAACGGTGGGTGTGAGTGGGGTTTGTGGCTCAGAATTCGTCAGGTGCGTGGTCATTGAATTTTATGATAAGTGAGCTATACTGGCATTCTGTGCGGTAACAGCTAAGCCATTTGGCTTGTTCAGCGGTCATTTCAACCGCCCAGTCTTTTAAAATCAATCACTTAGCGCCTTTTCTTAAAGTAAAATATTCTTTAAGCTATTGAAATCAAACAATTTTTTGAAATTCCGGCTTGACTTGATATGCATTTCGCCCTAAAGTGCAATAAAGTGGGTAAAAGTATCATAATTGTGGGATAAAGTAGTGTTTTACGGCGAAGTGGCTTTAAATTTAGACGCAAAAGGACGGTTGGCGATACCATCAATGTATCGCGAACCGATAAGCGATGCCTGCGATAATGCCCTGGTTCTGACCTATAACGCCTATGAAAATGACTCGCTATGGCTTTACCCACAAGCCGAATGGGAGCAGGTGCGTGACAGTGTGATGGCGCTTAGCACGTTTGACCCCATGCATCGAGCCTTACAGCGGCGACTGGTGGGAAGTGCTTATCATGTCAGTCCCGATAAAGGATCGCGTATCTTATTACCGGTCACGCTGCGGCAAGTGGCGTCCATGGAAAAACGGGTGGTGATGCTGGGATTGGGTAAAAAGTTTGAGATCTGGAATGAGGATGCCTTGCACAAGCAAAGGCATGAGGTACCGGCCATGGGCGGAGAAGTTTCTGACGATATGAAATCATTGGTGTTGTAATGAGTCAGTCATTGCATCAAAGCGTCCTGTTGCAACATGCCACAGCGGCCCTCGCTGTCAAATCAGACGGCCATTACCTGGATGCCACCTTTGGTCGTGGCGGCCATGCCTTAGAAATTCTCGATAACCTCTCCGGGCAGGGACGCCTGGATGTGATCGATCGTGACCCTGAAGCTTTAAAAGTGGCCAATGAGATGGCGGCTGTTGATGATCGTGTCACTGTATATTCGGGTGATTTTGAATCGGTGATTGAACAGCAGTTAAAGCCGGGTGTTTATGATGGTGTGTTGTTTGATTTTGGGGTGTCTTCACCACAAATCGATCAGGCCGAGCGGGGCTTTAGTTTTCAAAAAGACGGTCCCCTGGATATGCGCATGAACAACCAGCAGGGTGAAACGGCTGCTCAGTGGTTGGCTCGAGCAGATATGGATGAGATGAGAAGGGTGTTCTGGCGTTATGGTGAGGAAAAATTTGCCCGCAGAATAGCTCAGAAAATTGTCGATACTCGACAAGACAAACCGTTAACGCGAACTAAACAACTGGCTGATCTGGTGGCTGAAGTAAATAAGGTATTTACTAAAAAAAATCCGGCCACGCGGGTTTTTCAAGCCATTCGTATTCACATCAATGATGAACTAGGACAAATTGAGCGCAGTTTGCCGCTGGCACTGAATTTACTTAAGCCGGGCGGACGTCTGGTGGTGATTAGTTTTCATTCACTGGAAGACCGGTTAGTAAAGCGCTTTATGAAACAACAGGCCAAGCCGGTCAAGGTCGACCGCAGGATGCCGGTGATGCCGGCGGACATGCCGCAGGCAACCTTAAAAATTATGGGCAAAGCCGTTAAAGCCCACGAAGTGGATACCAACGTCCGAGCCCGCAGTGCGGTCATGCGAGCAGCGGAGCGCTTATGAACGCGCAGCCCGTCATTACTATGGTGCTGGCCATATTACTGGCAGCGGTTTTAGTGGCTTTTGTGTTTAGCCAGAATGAAACGCGCAAGGTGTTTGCTGCCTTACAACAGGCAGAACAGGAAAAAACCCGCATTAATGGTGAGTGGGCACGTTTACAAATTGAATTATCCACTTTGGTGAGTAACAGCCGCATTGAACATTTAGCGAAAAGTGAACTGGGCATGAAATTGCCCGAAGATGAACAGATTATGGTCATAAAACGATGACAAAATCAGGCGCACAAATTAGTCGAACCCAATTACGCATGTTGGCGGTCATGGCTGTACTTCTCATAGGTTTTATGGTTGTGGTGGTGCGCGCTTTTGCCATTCAGGTTAAAGGTAAAGATTTTTATCAGGCACAGGGTGAAATTCGCCACGTTAAGGAGGTTGAAATGCCGGTGTCGCGGGGTGCCATTTATGATCGCAATGGTGAGCCTTTGGCATTAAGTACAGCGATGCCGTCGGTGGGCATTGTGCCGGGGCAATTAATTGATCAATTCTCAAAAGTGGAACAGTTGGCAGAAGTGCTGCAATTAGATGCCGAAGAACTTAAACAAATTATCACCAGTCGCACTGATCGTCAGTTTTTATTTATCAAACGGCGGATTACGCCAATGATGGCCGAAGCGGTAAAAGCCCTAGATATGCGCGGCGTGGAATTCAGAACCGAATATAAACGCTTTTATCCGACCGGTGAAATTCTTGGTAATGTGGTGGGTTTCACCAATATTGAAGATCAGGGCCAGGAAGGACTTGAGCGTACCTATGACAATTGGTTAACAGGTACGTCAGGTAAAAAAACCGTGGTTAAAGATTTATTGGGTCATGCTGTGGCTGATATTGATGTGGATGAAATTAAAGCCCCAAAGCCGGGTAAGGATTTATATTTAAGTCTTGACCGGCGCTTGCAGTACGCGGCTTATCTGGCGCTGAAAAAAGTGGTTTATCAGCATCAGGCCAAATCCGGTTCGGTGGTCGTGCTCGATGTCAGTACCGGCGAGGTGTTGGCGATGGCTAACATGCCGTCATTTAATCCCAACGGCAGTAAAGAAGACAATAACGGCTGGCGTAATCGGGCAGTTACGGATATTTATGAACCGGGTTCTGTCATGAAGCCCTTTGCCATTGTTGCGGCCCTGGAAAGCGGTCAGTTTACTCGCAGCTCAATTATCGATACCTCGCCCGGCGTCTATGAAGTGGATGGATTTGTGATTCATGATTTTCGTGATTACGGCGAGCTTTCTTTAGTGGACATTTTGGTTAAATCAAGCAACATCGGGGTGGCTAAGCTGGTCTTGGATTTAGGCCAGGAACATTTATGGGATGTGTATCATCGCTTTGGCTTCGGCCAGTCCACCGGCAGTGGTTTTATCGGTGAGTCTGCCGGCTATTTGCCACCACACAACCGCTGGCGAACCGTCGATCATGCGGCCTTATCGCGAGGTTATAATTTATCGGCGACCACTTTGCAGCTGGCCTCCGCTTATGCCGTATTTGCCAACAAGGGGCGCTATCGGGCACCTACTTTTATCAAGAACAGCTTAAATGAAGAGCGTGCCATTATCGATCCGGCGATGGCCGCAACAGTCAGTGAAATGCTGTCTCATGTGGTCACCGATAATGCCGGGCACCGTGCGGGTTTGTCCAATTACAGTGTGGCCGGTAAAACAGGCACCGCCAGAATCGCTGAAGATGGCGGTTATTCAGATAACTACATGGCCTCTTTTGTGGGTTTTTCGCCAGTCAGTCGGCCGCGTTTGGTGGTGGCGGTAAACATTAACAGTCCGCAAGGAGAAGCCTATTACGGCGGGCAGGTGGCGGCCCCTTTGTTTGCTGAGGTGATGAAAACCGGTTTGCGGTTACTTAATGTGCCCGCTGATGAAGCGCCTTTAACGGCCCAGGAAAAAACACCAGAAAAAACACTGCAAAGCACAGAGGACACACATGGCTAAGCGCATGACATTGTCCAAATTGTTAAACATAGTTGGTTACACCGGACAGGTTGATAAGGAACTGACCGTGACTGGTTTGGCCATCGACAGTCGTGAAGTTCAAACCGGTGATGTGTTTGTGGCTTTGGCCGGGCATCAGCAACATGGAATAGACTATGCGCATCAAGCGATTCAACAAGGAGCTGTGGCGATATTAGCAGAAACACCGATACCTCAGAAATTGAATAAACAAGCCCCCAATATCCCGGTGTATGAAGTCAGTCATTTAACGCAACAATTGGGTGTTTTAGCGGCAGAATTCTATAACCATCCGAGTCAGAAAATTAAAGTCATCGCCATCACCGGAACCAATGGTAAAACCTCAACCGCCTGGTTATTGGTACAGGCTTTGGGCTATTTAGACGAAAAAGCCGCGTATATGGGCACTCTGGGCGTGGGCGCTTTGGAGTCGTTGGCCAAATTGCCCAATACCACACCATCGGCATTACATATTCAAAGACATTTGGCCGCCCTGGTAGAGGCTGGTTATCAGCGTGTTTGTTTGGAAGCTTCTTCTCACGCTTTGGTACAAGGCCGACTCAACGGTTTAAATATTGACACCGCAATACTCACCAACATCAGTCAGGATCATCTGGATTATCATCAGACCATGGCCGCCTACGCAGGGGCCAAACAACATTTGTTTACAGATTTTGAGCTGCGTCATGCGGTGATAAACAGTGATGATCATTATGGTCGGCAGTGGTTACAAGCCGGTATTAAAGCAGACAAAATCAGTGTCTATGGCCAGTCTGAAACAAACACTCAACACAATCACTGTGCTCAAGATATTCAATTAAAAGAAGCCGGACTGGCTTTTCAGTGGCGTCATAATGAACATAGTTATCGTGTCATCAGTTCTTTATTGGGACGTTTTAATGTGGACAATCTGCTGGCGGTGATGGCGTCGCTGGTGGAAATGGGTTTCAATACCACGCAAATCGGTGAGGCGGTGTCACAACTGACACCGGTACCCGGGCGCATGAATGTGATTCGTCTGACTCATAAAGACGTGACCGTGGTGATTGATTTTGCCCACACACCGGATGCTTTGGAACAGGTATTGATGGCTTTAGGCGGTCATTGCCAACATGAATTGTGGTGCGTGTTTGGCTGTGGTGGTGATCGTGATACCGATAAACGCCCACAAATGGGAAAAATTGCTGAACGATATGCCAATCGTGTGATTGTCACCGATGACAACCCGCGTTTTGAGTCTGCGAAACAGATTGCTGCGGATATTGCGAAAGGCATGAACGCGCAACCGTTAATTATCCACAATCGGAAAGCCGCCATAGAACAGGCCTTAGGGCAGTCGGTGGCCGGTGATGTGGTGCTGATTGCCGGCAAAGGCCATGAAACCACCCAGCAAATTAACGACCAATACATTGAATTTAATGATGCTCAGGTGGTGCACAACTGGCAGGAGGCGGCGGCATGATTAAGATGCAATTGCACCAGATCGCCACTTTGTTAAGTGCACGTTTGGTAGGCAAGGATGTGCGCATTAAAGGTGTAACAACCGATTCGAGGCAGGTTCAGTCCGGTCAGCTTTTTGTGGCTTTATCCGGTGATAATTTCAATGGCGCGGATTTTTGTCAACAAGCGGCGTCATCCGGTACGGTGGCGGTTTTGGTGGATCAGCCTGTGGACGTATCTGTGCCACAAATTATATGTGCTGACACGCAAAAAGCACTGGCCGCGCTGGCCAGCGCCTGGTTACAACAAAATCAGGCTAAAGTGATTGGTATCACCGGCTCTAATGGCAAAACCACCGTCAAAAACATGCTATACAGTGTGCTCAAGCGGCACAGCACAGTACAAGCCACTGTTGGTAACTTTAATAACGAAATCGGCTTGCCGCTGACAGTACTGGAATTGAAGCCTGACACCGAATATTTAATTCTGGAAATGGGTGCAGGACAGCCCGGTGACATAGCCTATTTATGCGATATTGCGCCACCGGATGTGGCGCTGGTTAATAACATTAGTGACGCTCATGTGGGGCGTTTTGGAAGCCTTAAAGCCATTGCCCAGACCAAAGGCGAGATTTATCGGCACTTGAAAACCGGTGGTTTGGCGGTGGTTAATGCCGATGATGATTTTAACGACAGTTGGTCATGGCCGAAAACGGCCACCTGTATTACTTTTGGCAACCGGTCAGGTGTTGATTATCAGCTGAAGAAAACTGTTGATGGCAAATTTTTTGTCCGTTTAACCAATGGTGGAGTCATACAACTACAACTGCCGGTCAGTGGTCGCCATAATGTCATGAATGCCGCCGCAGTGGTGGCCATGGCAGATGGCATGGGTGTGGCTGCTGATTTAATTGAATATGGATTAAACCACTTTAAACCTGAAGCCGGCCGTGTTCAACAGCATAAATTTAAACAAGGCGGTGTTTTGATTGACGACAGCTATAACGCCAATCCGGCGTCTATGCAAGCCGCTCTTTCGGTGCTGTCAGCATTGCCTGAACCGCACATTTTTATATGTGGAGACATGTTGGAGCTGGGCGATGCCGCAGAACAAGCCCACCGGGATTTGGGGCATCAAGCCCAGACACGGGGTATTCATCAGGTATATGCAATTGGTGAATGGGCCGAGGCAGTGTGTGCGGGTTTCGGTGAGAAAAATTGTCAGGCTTTTCAAAGCACCGATCAATTGAGCGCAGCTGTAAAGAATCATTTAACCGGACAGGAAAGTGTCCTGGTGAAAGCGTCCCGAGGTCTGCGACTGGAACGGGTGGTGGACGCACTATTGGCGGAGACAGCGGCATGATGTATTGGTTAGCGGAGCAACTGCAAGCCCACTTTTCCTGGATGAATGTGTTTGGTTATTTAACGTTCAGAGCAGTGGTGGCGGCCTTAACGGCACTGATACTGTCATTGATGCTCGGTGGTCGTTTTATTGCCTGGTTAAAAGCCAAACAAATTGGCCAGCAGGTGCGTAAAATCGGTCCTGAAAGTCATTTAAGTAAGCAGGGCACGCCGACAATGGGCGGCAGCATGATTCTGGTGATTATTGTGTTGGCCACTTTATTATGGGCCGATTTAAGTAACCATTATATCTGGCTGTCCTTGTTTGTGATTGTCGGCTTTGGCTTAATCGGCTGGCTCGATGATTTTAAAAAAATTCACCGCAAAAACTCAGACGGTCTGGCCGCTCGGTATAAATATTCACTGCAGTCTTTAATCGGCTTGGCGGCGGTGTTGTATCTCTATTATTTTGGCCACAGCAGTATTCAGGAACAACTGGTGGTGCCGATGATTACCGATTTTAACTGGCATTTAGGTTGGTTGACGATTCCATTGGGATATTTTGTGATTGTCGGTGCCAGTAATGCGGTGAATTTAACCGATGGCCTGGATGGTCTGGCCATTATGCCGACTGTTTTGGTGGCCTCCGCTTTAGGTGTGTTTGCCTATGTGGCCGGTAACACGGTCATCAGTGAATACCTGATTCTGCCGTTTGTGCCGGGTGCTGGAGAACTGGCCATATTTTGTGCCACCATTGTGGGCTCCGGTTTAGGTTTTCTGTGGTACAACACCTATCCGGCGCAAGTATTTATGGGCGATGTCGGTGCCCTGGCATTGGGTGCAGCGCTGGGTCTGGTGGCTTTTATCACCCGCCAGGAATTTGTGTTTTTTATTATGGCCGGTGTGTTTGTGATGGAAACCGCTTCGGTGATGTTACAGGTGGCATCCTTTAAATTGCGCGGTAAACGCATTTTCAGAATGGCACCGATTCACCATCATTTTGAATTAAAAGGCTGGGCCGAACCGAAAGTGATTGTGCGGTTTTGGATTATCGCCATTATTTTGGTTTTGGTTGGTCTTGCGACCTTGAAAATACGCTAAATTATGTCAGCTAAAGCCCGTAAAAATAAACAGATTCATTGGTACCAGGTGGGTGTCGATGGCTGGCTGTGTGCGGCTTTTTTTAGTTTGTTATTTATTGGTGTTGTGATGGTGGCTTCGGCTTCGGTGGCCGTGGCCGAAAATGCCACCGGTGATGCCTTTTATTACTTGAAAAAACATCTGCTGTTTATTGCCATCAGTTTAGTAGGTGCCTGGATGGTGCTCAATATTCCTGTGAATTGGTATCAGCGATTAAGCCGGCCGGCTTTGATTGTGGCAATGCTTTTGTTGATTGTGATGATGATTCCGGGTATCGGTATTGAAGTTAACGGTGCCAGACGGTGGTTAAATTTGGGTGTGGGTCGTTTTCAGGTGGTTGAAGCGGTGAAATTGGCTTTGATTATGTCCCTGGCAGCTTATGTGGTCAAACACGAACAGGCCATTCGACAATCGATGTTGGGTGTTCTCAGGCCCATTATCTTAACCGCTGTGATTGTGGGTTTGTTGTTAATACAGCCTGATTTTGGTTCGGGTGTTTTATTAATGGCCATTACACTCATTATGGTGTATATCGCCGGAGCCCGTTACCGTGATTTAACACTCATCGGATTAATCAGTGGTTCAGCGATTCTGGTGTTGGCGTGGGCAGAACCCTATCGGGTCAAACGTCTGGTTAATTTTACCGATCCCTGGCAGGATCCGTTTAATGCCGGCTTTCAATTGGTACAAGCGTTGATTGCCGTGGGCCGTGGTGAGTTTAGTGGTGTTGGTATCGGCGCCGGTATTCAGAAGTTGTTTTATTTGCCTGAAGCACACACCGATTTTATTTTTGCGGTGTATGCAGAGGAATTGGGTTTCTTGGGTGTTTTGTTAATGGTGGGATTATTTATTCTGTTATTTATAAGAATATTTAAAATCTCGCGACAGGCTTTTATTAACGGCCAGATATATGGCGGCTTTTTGTGTTCCGGTATTGTGGTTTGGCTGGCATTACAGACTTTTTTAAGCATGGGCGTTAACTTGGGCTTATTACCGACCAAAGGATTGACCTTGCCGTTTATCTCATCAGGCGGTAGCGCCATTATGATGAATATATTGGCGGTGGCGGTGGTGTTGCGGGTGTCTTATGAAAACCGCAAAATGAATTTCAGGCTCACTAAGCAGGAGGCCAAGGCATGAATTTTGTGATTATGGCCGGTGGCACCGGTGGACATATTTTTCCGGGCATTTCAGTGGCCAAAGCCCTGCAAAAACGTGGTCATACGGTATTTTGGATCGGTGCCAAAGGCGGCATGGAAGAGCGCATTGTCCGTCAATATGGTATTCGATTAAAACTGTTAAAAGTTAAACCTCTGCGAGGTAAAGGCCTCATCAGAAAAATAGTGACACCTTTTCGGGTGTTAACAGCCACCTGGCAAGCACGTCGTTTTATGCAGAAAGAAAACATTGATGTGGCCATTTCCATGGGTGGCTATGTGGCAGCACCGGGCGGTCTGGCCACACGCTTTTGTGGTACAAAACTGGTGGTGCATGAACAGAACAGTTTATTTGGCATGACCAACCGTATCTTAGCCAAACATGCCGACCAGGTGTTAACCGGTTTTGACCTGTCAGGTTTATATGGTTCCCAATGGGTGGGTAATCCGGTGCGTGGCTCGATTGTTGAAGCGCCCAAAAAAGAGCAGTCTGAAACGCCGCTTCAGGTGTTGATAATGGGTGGTTCATTGGGCGCACAAAGTCTCAATCGGATCTTACCTAAAACCTTAAAAGAACCCATCGAACAGGGGCGCATTCAGGTGTGGCACCAGTGCGGTAAAAACAATGCCGAAACCACGCGAGAGGCCTATGGCCAGCAGCAGTCACAAGTTCAGGTGGATGAGTTTATTCACAATATGTCAAAAGCCTATCGTTGGGCTGATGTCTGTATTGCCCGTGCCGGTGCTTTGACACTGGCTGAGTTAACCGCCATGCACTTACCGGCTTTATTGGTGCCTTTTCCCCATGCCGTGGATGACCACCAAACCAAAAATGCCATGTATTTAGTCAATCACCAGGCCGCCCTGATTTGGTCAGAAAACAGCTCATCGGATGAACTCAATGCGCAGATTGAACAATTATTTGATGCCGGACAACAACAAAAGATGCGACAGGCTTTGAAGCAGATTGCCAAACCGGATGTGGCCAATCGAATCGCCGATATTTGTGAGCAGGTGGCGGTATGAGTTATTTAACCCCGGAACATAAATTTGCCCGCCGCATGCAGCGAATTCACCTGATAGGTATCGGTGGTTCGGGCATGTCGGGGATAGCTGAGGTTTTACATAATTTAGACTTTAAAGTCAGTGGCTCTGATCAGCAACGCAGTAAAACCACAGAACGCCTGGTTAAGATGGGCGTGTCGGTGCATTATCAACACAATGAGGCGTTAATTAAACAGGCCGATGTGGTGGTCTATTCATCAGCCATCAGGGAAGACAATCCTGAATTGAGTGCCGCCAGAGATGCTGCATTGCCGGTGCTAACCAGGGCTGAAATGTTGGCCGAATTAATGCGTTTTAAGGTCGGTATTGCGGTGGCTGGCACCCACGGTAAGACCACCACCACCAGTTTGATTGCCAGTATTTTGGCGGCAGCTGATTTAGATCCCACCTTTGTCATCGGTGGCTTGTTAACCGCTGCCGGCTCGCATGCCCGTTTGGGTGCCGGTGAGTATCTGGTGGCCGAAGCCGATGAATCTGATGGCTCCTTTGAGTTGTTACAGCCGGTGATGGCGGTGGTCACGAACATTGATGAAGACCATATGCAAACCTTTGATAATGATATTAAGGTGTTAAATCAGGCCTTTAATAACTTTATGCACCGGGTGCCCTTTTACGGTATCACGGTGTTGTGTGTGGATGATGAGCGTGTGGCTGAATTGGCCGACAAGGTGTCACGTCATAAAATCACTTACGGCTTGTCATCCCAGGCCCAGGTCAGAGCGACTAATATAAGACAACGCCATGAATTTATGGATTTCGATGTGCTTTATGAAGGTGAGCGCATATTGTCCGATGTGCGATTAAACATTGCCGGTGAATATAATGTACTGAACGCGTTGGCGGCCATATCAGTGGCCATGGAACTGGATGTACCTACGGCTACCATGAAACAGGCTTTAGCCGGATTTACCGGTGTTGGTCGTCGCTTTAATATTCATAAGTTACCTGCACCCAAAGGCGGTGAATTAACATTAATTGATGATTATGCCCATCACCCGACGGCTTTGGCAGCGGTGATTGCGGCCTGTCGTGATGGCTGGCCTGAGCAGCGTTTGGTGGTGGTGTTTCAGCCGCACCGTTACAGCCGCACCCGGGATTTATTCGATGAATTTAGTGATGTGCTGAATGAGGCCGATGTGCTGGTCTTGAGTGAAGTCTATCCGGCCGGTGAGTCTGAAATTTCGGGCGCCACGGCGGTGGATTTAAGTCGCTCTATTCGTAACCGTGGCAAATTAGACCCTATCTTTGTTCAGGATGTACAGCAACTGCCAGAAACCTTATCACATATCTTAACAGCCGAGGATGTGGTGCTGATGATTGGCGCCGGATCCATTGGCGCGGTTATCCAAACCATGATCAGCGATCCGGAGGTATATCATGACTAAACGCATTGCTTTGTTAATGGGCGGTCACAGTGCTGAGCGCGAAGTGTCTTTAAATTCAGGTCATGCAGTGGCAGAAGCCATGAAAGCAATGGGTCATGAAGTGATTTGTGTTAATGACGTCAATGAATTAAAAGCCTTAAGCCGACATGACATTGATGTGGTGTTTAATCTGTTGCATGGTGCTGATGGTGAGGATGGCCAACTGGCTGCCTGGCTGGCACTGGAAGGCTTGCCTTACACCGGCTGTAATTATGTCGGCGGTTGTTTAAGTTGGCATAAACACATGGCCAAAACTCTTGTGGCACAGCAGGGCATTGCGACGCCGGACTTTCAGTTGTTGAACAAACCCGAACAATTGATTGTTGATGCCGCTGAAGGCCCCTGGATTGTAAAACCGGCCAGTGAAGGTTCCAGTGTTGGTTTAAACAAGGTTGATCATGCCGATGACTTGTCCGAGGTGGTGCTACAGGCTTTTAATTTAACCGATCAGGTGCTGGTTGAGGAATATGTCGCCGGTACAGAATGCACGGTGGGCCTAGTGGGTGAAGTAATTTTGCCGGTGGTGAGCATCGAACCTGCGGGTAATTTATATGATTATGAAGCTAAATATAACAGTCAGGAAACCCGATACCAATGCCCGGCACCTTTTTCTAAAGCCATGCAAAGACAATTGCAAGACGATACCCGGCAAATATGCCAGGTTTTACAAATCAGCGGTTGGGGTCGGGTTGATTTTATTGTCGATGAATCCGGCAGGCGGTGGTTTTTAGAAGCCAACACCACGCCGGGTATGACTGCCACCAGTTTATTGCCCAAAGCGGCTCTGGAATATGGCTGGGATTTTAAGCGTTTGGTGGCAGAAATTATTAAAACAGGAAGTCCAGATGAATAAAGTCGCGCAACTGATGATGATATTTAGTTTACTGGCCTTGTTATTGGTGTCAGCCCTGATGAGCGGTCTGATTCAGTCGGAACGCTGGACCATTAAACAGGTGGATGTGGCAGCTGAATATCAACGGGTCACCGCTGAACAGGTGCGCCTGATCATTAAAAAAACCGGTGAACGGTCTTTTTTCAGACTGGATACAGATCAGGTGAAAAACAGTTTGAAATCACTGCATTGGGTGCGTGAAGCCCATGTGGTGAAACAGTGGCCTGACAGTCTGAAAGTAACCCTGATTGAGCATCAGCCGCGGGTTATCTGGAATGAACAACAGCTCATTAACCAACGGGGTGATTTATTTACTGTGGAGCGCATTGATGATGTGGCAGATTTACCGAAAATATATGCCCCCGACAACCAGGTGGAAGAGGTCTATAAATTATTTAAACGATTTAATCGATTGCTGCAGCCGGTGGGCCATGAGATTGCCGTGGCTCGGGTCAGTCAACGGGGCGGCTGGGAGCTGGAATTACGCAATGGTTTACACATTAATTTAGGCACTGAGCAGCAGGAATCGAGGGCTTTGCGTCTGGCTGATACCTGGCAGAACTTGATGCGCGCCAGTCAACAAGCACCCCAGCGCATCGATTTGCGTTACAGTAACGGCTATGTGGTGCAGTGGCATCCGGGCAATGAATCGATGCAACCAACAGAAGACAATAATCAGAAACAGGAGGTCAGCTGATGAAAGTGAAAAAAAATGACAGTCAATTGCAAGTGGGTTTAGACATTGGCACTTCAAAAGTGGTGGCCATTGTCGGTGAAGTCCACAATGATGGCTCGATGGAAGTGGTGGGTATCGGCTCATCCCCCTCACGCGGTTTAAAACGTGGGGTGGTTGTGGACATTGAATCCACCGTACAATCCATTAAGCGCGCCATTGAAGAAGCCGAATTGATGGCCGGTTGTGAGATTCAGTCGGTGTTCGTCGGCATTGCCGGCAGCCATATTCGCAGCATTAATTCAGATGGCATTGTCGCCATTAAAGATAAGGAAGTCAGCAAAATTGATGTGGAGAAAGTGTTGGATGCGGCGCGTGCTGTGGCCATACCTAATGACCAAAAGGTTTTGCATGTGCTGCCACAGGAATATGTGATTGATGGTCAGGATGGCATTCGTCATCCGGTGGGTATGTCCGGTGTACGACTGGAGGCACGGGTGCATTTAATCATTGGCTCAGACAGCGCCGCCCAAAACATTAATAAATGTGTGGCACGCTGTGGTTTATCTGTTGATCAACTGATTGTGGAACAACTGGCATCGGCCACCGCAGTGCTCACTGAAGACGAAAAAGAATTGGGCGTGTGTATGGTCGATATCGGTGCCGGCAAAACCGACATTGCAGTGTTCACGCAAGGCGCCATTCGCCATGTGTCCACCATTCCGATTGCCGGTGATCAGGTGACTAACGATATCGCCGTGTCGATGCGCACACCGACACAACATGCCGAAGATATTAAGCTGAAATACGCTTGTGCCTTACGCCAGTTGGCGTCCGCGGATGAAACCATTTCAGTGCCCAGTGTCGGCGATCGTTCACCACGTCGTCTGGCGCGACAAACACTGGCTGAAGTGGTGGAACCGCGGTATGAAGAATTGTTTAGTTTAGTCCAGGCCGATCTGCAACGCAGCGGCTACATTGATTTAATTGCTGCCGGTATTGTATTAACCGGCGGTGCGGCCCGAATGGAAGGTGCTGTGGAATTGGCCGAAGAGGTCTTTCATGTGCCCGTTCGTCTGGGTGTGCCGGTGGATGTCACCGGCTTAAAAGAGGTTGTCAATAATCCGGTCCATGCCACGGGCGTCGGGTTATTGCAATATGGCAGCAACAGTGATTTTGTTGCCGATAATTTAACGGAGTCAGAATCTTGGCTTCATAAATTTAAAAAGTGGTTTCTGGGCGATTATTAATCGCTGAAATTAGATTTTATTTTGGAGGTATATTGATATGTTTGAATTAATGGAAAACGATAGCATCGGTGCAGTCATTAAAGTGATTGGGGTCGGTGGCGGCGGTGGTAATACCGTCCAACAAATGGTCGACGCCAATATTGAAGGGGTCGAGTTTATCTGCGCCAACACAGACATGCAGGCATTGGAAAAAACCAATTGCAAAAATGTCATTCGTATTGGCCAGAATGTTACCAAAGGTTTAGGTGCCGGGGCTAACCCTGAAGTTGGTCGTCAGGCCGCTTTGGAAGACACCGAGCGCTTGAAAGAAAGTTTACAGGACACCGATATGGTGTTTATTACCGCCGGTATGGGTGGTGGTACCGGTACCGGTGCGGCACCTGTTATTGCCCAAATTGCCAAAGAAATGGGTGTATTAACTGTGGCGGTTGTCACCAAGCCGTTTCCTTTTGAAGGCAAACGACGCATGGATGTCGCCAACAAAGGCATCCAGGATTTAGAACAGCATGTGGATTCATTAATTACCATACCCAATGGTAAGTTACTGACCCACTTCGGCCGTGATGTGACTTTATTGAATGCCTTTAAGGCGGCCAATGATGTGCTGCAAGGTGCGGTACAAGGTATCGCTGAACTGATTACTTGCCCCGGTCTTGTGAATGTTGACTTTGCCGATGTACGCACCGTTATGAGTGAAATGGGTATGGCCATGATGGGCTCTGGATCCGGTAAAGGCGATGATCGTGCGGCTTCAGCCACTGAACTGGCGATGAATTCACCGTTGCTTGAGGACATCGATATGCACGGTGCCAACGGTGTGCTGGTGAACATTACTGCCGGAATGGATTTAACCATTGGTGAATACGATGAAATCGGTGATTTGATTAAAGAGTATGCTTCTGATGAAGCCACCGTAGTGGTCGGCACCTCCATTGACATGGAAATGAAAGATGAAATCCGTGTCACCGTGGTGGCCACCGGCTTAAATAAAAGTGCTCAGAAAAAGCAATTTAAGTCTGTTGAAATTGTTCGCGAAGCTACTAATAATCAGCCGGAGCAGCCACTTCGGGCCACCCGGGATGATCAGGATGACAGCAAAGAAAGCGGTCAGGCCGTGATTGATCAGCTCAGAAGTGATGACAAGGCGCAGGATTCTGATGATTATTTGGATATTCCGACCTTTTTAAGAAACCAGTTGGATTAAATATGTGGCATTGAAATTGTTCGGTTTATCATGCTGACAATAACAATACGTTGATCGGGTGACGGCGTACCTCCCGCCGCACCCGGCAGTCAGTTTTGGTTTTTAACCATCGATATGGCTTGTATCGTAAAAGACACAAGCGTTGTTTAAAAACAACAAAACCCTTGTTTAGTGCCTAACTTGTGATACAATCGGCAAAAATCGAACATTAACGACCCCATTCAGTCATTTATGATTGCACAACAAACACTTAAAAACACTGTCCGCGCCACCGGCGTCGGCATACACTCCGGGCAAAAAGTTTTTATTACTTTACAGCCCGCACCGGTTGATACCGGTATTGTCTTTCGGCGTGTGGACTATAAACAACCCGTGGCCATTGAGTCTAATGCACTCAATGTGGGTGAAACCAGTATGTCCACCACATTGGTTAAAAATGGCGTCAAAGTCGGTACTGTTGAACATTTAATGGCGGCTTTTGCCGGCATGAATATTGACAATTGTTATGTGGATTTAAGTGCCTCAGAAGTGCCGGTCATGGATGGTTCCTCGGGGCCTTTTGTGTTTTTGATTCAGTCGGCCGGTATAAAGGAACAGGATGCCCCCCGACGCTTTATCAAAATCAAAAAAGAAGTGAAAATCACCCTGGATGACAAGTATGCCCTACTTAAACCGGGTAACAGCAGCCGCTATTCGTTTGAAATCGAGTTCGATCATCCGGCTTTTGAAGACCATTGTCGTTATGCGGACATTGACTTAAACAGCCAGTCCTTTATAAAAGAGGTGTCGCGAGCACGAACGTTCGGTTTTATGCGTGATATTGAAACACTCCGTAGTCATAATCTCGGATTGGGTGGCAGTATGGATAATGCCATTGTCCTGGATGATTATCGGGTGTTAAACAACGATGGACTGCGTTATGAGTCTGAGTTTGTAAAGCATAAGCTTCTTGATGCCATCGGTGACATTTATCAGTTAGGGCACCCCATTATTGGCTCTTTTCACGGTTACAAATCAGGTCACGCCTTGAACAACGAATTGGCGCGGGCTTTATTGGCTGATGAATCGGCCTTTGAAATTGTCAGCTTTGAGGGTAGAAAAGACCGTCCCGCGGCCATGTTACCCACATATTTATCGACGACTTAATACCCGCTTATATCTGCGACTGGGCAAAATCTATGTCCATGGCCTGTAGTGCATCCAAAGGTTTCTTATCGGCAGCTTGCTGATATAATTCTGTGGCCTTATCCACCGCATTTTTGTCTTTCAGTAAGATATAAGCATTGCCGGCTTCAATCAGGTTTATGGCTGTGGGTGCCAGTGTCAAAGCCCGGTCGATGTGTTCATAAGCCAGTTTGGCTTTGGCGCCATAGGTGATGCCACCCAGGGTTGCCCCGACCTTGTTAATAACTTCCGCATGGTATAAAGCCATGGCAATATGGGCTTCGGCATGATCCGGCTGATGCTCAAGCACTGCACTTAAACGGGATTTGATTTTACCGCCCATGCCCTGGTGTAAGGCTTTGGTCACGGAAATCGATTGTGAATAGCGGCCCATGGTTAAGGCGGTGGTGAATTCACAATTATAATCAAAATGACTGTCTTCACACAGATCCACACCATAGATATAGGCATCATGTAACAATTCAGTGGAAACCTTATCATCCTCACAAACATAATCCGTATATGCCACCACTGAGCGCAGTAAAACGGGCAGACCTTTGATGCCCAAACCACGCCCCATTTTGCCCGCTTGTGAAAAATGGCCATTATGAAATGCCAGCCAGGCATCTAGCAGGTCACCTGAGGGTAGTGGTGCTAAATCAGCCTGGTGCAGTTCTTGCCAGCGATCTTTTAAGTCACTTTTGCTTAAAGACAGTGTAAATTCAGTGTCTGTATCGTGCCAATCATTAAATTTCATATTTTTTTTCGGTTTTTTTGTCAATTAGTGTGTTTACTCTATGTGTCCTGATTATGATACCCATATCAGCAAAAAAACACAATCAAGTGAGGTTTAAAAATGAATACAAACGAAGTAACAAATCAAGTTAAAGAATCAGCCAAAAATATTTACTTAGCCGGTATGGGTGCCGTATCAATGGCCCAGGAAGAAGCCGCTAAAGTTTATACAAAAGGCTCAAAAGAAAGTCAAAAATTTTACAATCAACTGATTAAAGAAGGTAAAAAGTTTGAAAAGAAATCCAAAAAATCAGTGAACGAAACCACTGAAATGGCGGAAAAGAAAGTCAAGGGCCTGAAAGCCTATGCCAGCGAGCAAGTAGAGAAAATCGAACAGCTGTTCGAAGCCCGTGTTGAAAATGCCTTGCACAAGCTGGACATCCCAACCGGCGATGACATGGACAAACTGAGCAAGAAAATCGATGCTTTAACCAAAGAAATTAAAAAATTAGAAAAGTCAGCTTAAACAGCTACAACGGTTCTAACCGTGTCCCCCAAAACAGTAGCCATGGATGGTTGCTGTTTTTTTGTGTCTAATCGAAAACCAATGGATATTTAATCACACTTGAAAAATGCTACAATAAGCATCACATTTAAGCCACTCCAATTTTGTTAGAACAATGTCTTTAAAACTGACTGAACAAGCGGCCAACCGCATCCAGTATTTTTTACAACAAGATGACAATGCCATCGGTTTTCGCGTGAAAGTGAAAAAAATGGGCTGCTCTGGTTGGGGTTACGATGTCAGCATTGCCCATGATAAACAGGCCGATGATGCCGTCTTCGAAGACCGTGGCATTACTTTGATTGTGCCCGAGCAGGATCTGGACAAAGTCAAAGGCACCACCATTGATTATGAAAAACAGGGCATTAACCAGATATTTGTCTATAAAAACCCCAATGCCACCGGTTCCTGTGGCTGTGGCGAGAGTTTCACCACCAATTAAAGTTTAACAGTGTCCGGTATCAGCCACCCGTGGCCGACCAATGTTATTAACAATAATCGCCTTGGCATGCTGTGCACCACGAAAATCACAAAATCGAATTGATAAATTAGTCCCCGGTGACGCGCCTAACCGGTCGTATCGAATCTTTTGACGATACACCGACGCCACCGCCTGTAAAGAATCTTGCATGGCTTGTTCTGTGGTTAGAATAATCTCGTTGCTGTCGAGTGTTCTGTTTTGGTTATCATCTCTGAACACCAGCCACCCCTTATGCCATTGACTCGAGGCATCACAGCTGACCAATGACTGGCTCGGACATAACACCACATGGCGACCCAGGATAATGCTTTGGTTTCGGGCAAAATGCAGACTGCTCACCAGCCGATTGATTTCTGTGGTCATCATTTTATTGTGCTTAAATTCCTGATAATTCGGCACCGCATAGCCGGTTAAAATACCAATAACGGCCAAAGCAATCACCATTTCTATTAGTGTCATACCTGTTTGCTTATGTGACATAAAGCCTCCCTTAAAATTAAGTGAGTATGTATTGTCCGAAATCATACGTGCTTTATCTGCCGTCATTTTCTGATGCTCATGTCAATAAAATCCTACACCTGTCGATAAAGGCGACTATTTAGATGGCTGATTGTCGCTTGAACCGCTATAATAACCACCCTATAATTAACAGCAATTCAATCAGGAAAAACACATGGCAC
The DNA here is from genome assembly GCA_947502925.1 of uncultured Marinicella sp. Classification (GTDB taxonomy): domain Bacteria; phylum Pseudomonadota; class Gammaproteobacteria; order Xanthomonadales; family Marinicellaceae; genus Marinicella. Next base: position 293,018 of record CANNBS010000004.1, read on the forward strand.
GAGGTATTAATAAAGTCATCTTAGTGGGCAATTTAGGACAGGATCCCGAAGTTCGCTATACACCGGCAGGCGCTGCGGTCACCACCATTTCGGTGGCCACCACCGAAGCCTGGAATGACAAAGAAGGCAATAAACAAGAACGCACCGAATGGCACCGCGTGGTGTTTTTCCGCCGCCTGGCAGAAATCGCCGGCGAATACCTGAAAAAAGGCTCACAAGTCTATATCGAAGGTCAGTTACGCACCAACAAATGGCAGGACAAATCCGGTAATGACCGCTACACCACCGAAATCATCGCCAACGAAATGCAAATGCTTGGCGGCCGACCCGGCTCCGGCGGCGGTATGGGCGGTGGCGGCAATATGCCCTCAGCCCCCAAAGCCAACAACAACCAGTCAAATAACAACAATAATAAGGACAGCGGCCCAAATTATGACGATTTCGATGATGAAATCCCGTTTTGAACATCATTCAACCTGTTTTAAAGAGCCCCGATTAAGGGGCTTTTTTATTGTCTAATCGAACGGTTAACCATCTTCGGGCAAAATTAATATCTCTGGAAATGGTGGCCTGGCTGCATTGCAGCAAATCAGCGGTTTCAGCGATGCTCACACCGGATAAATTATGCAAACGAAAAGCCATGGCATGCCGTGGATGAAGTGCTTGCAGTTCATCAATTAAGCTAAGCATGTGTAATAAAGTGTGTTCCGGTTGCGTTAAGCCGGCTGTTAAAGACAAATGTGGTTGTCGTCTTCTCAATGCCATGCGTTGTCGCAACAAATCAACACAGGTTCTGTGTAGTATGGTCGAAGCAAGATTGTAAAAACCCAAGGTGTCCTTGGGTGGGTTTTGGGCAATGGCGCGCCCGATGCGTTCATAGGATTCATGCACCACTTCTTGCGGGTTCAGTGAAATGCCACCCACTTGATGATGTTTATGACGGGCAATATGCACAAGCTGCTGATAGGCGATTGTTATTAGCTTATGACCTGCATCAGCATCGCCTTGATGCCACTTTTGTATGTAAACAGTTAATTGACCTTTGTGCTGACTCATTATATATTGGTTAAAAAAAGAGTTGATTAGCGAGGACTTACATGCCAAATAGTATAGTGGAATTGTTTAATCGATGCCATCAGTTAGATTCTGTAGAGCAACAAAAGGTCATAGAAAAACTCAGATTAGATGATCCCAAAGTGGCGGATGAACTGGATGCACTGCTTAAGGCAGAACCAACCCAATTCGGTATCCCTGCGAATCCTCATGACCACCAAGGTTCGGCTTACCAGATACCCCAGGTTATTGATGAATACCGTGTTGAAGGCATTCTTGGCGTCGGTGGAATGGGTATGGTACTACAGGGACATCGTGCCGACATAGATTTGTCTGTCGCCATTAAAGTGGCGCATCAAAGTAACACCAGCACAACCACAAAAATAGCGCTTGAACAGGAAGCGAAGATTTTGGCGTCATTGGAACACCCCAACATCGCTTCCATCAAAGATTGGGGAACAATTGACAATTTTGGTCACTTTATTGCCACAGAATTTATCCGCGGCAAAACCATTCGACAATATTGTGAAGATGAAAACCTCTCGATTAAAGCCATTATTCAGCTCTTTTTAAAAGTCATCAGCGCCGTTTCACATGCTCACAGCCGCCTGGTTTTACACCGCGATATCAAACCCAGTAACATCATGGTTACCGACCAGGGCGAGCCTAAATTGATTGATTTTGGCGTGGCCAAAGTCATGACCTCGATTCACGAAAGTGAAGAGCAAACCCTCAGCGCAGGACTCACACCGTCTTATGCCAGCCCCGAGCAGTTGGCAGGGAAGCCGTTGAGTATCAGAAGTGACATTTTTTCACTTGGCGTTGTAATGCTTGATTTAGTGCTACCAGTGAATTCTGACCATAAACTCAAATCAATCAACAACATAGAACAGCGGTTACAACTTTCTCGTCAAGAAAACAAAAAAATCTGGCAAGGCCTTAACAATCAAGCCGTCGCTGATTTAGCTTTGGTACTTATGACAGCCACAGCCGAAGATCTTAATGTGCGCTATAAAAATGGTGAAGATTTTGCCAACGATCTTAATGCAATCCTGTCACAAAGACCCATTAAAGCCAGAGCCCCCAGCAGCTGGTATAAGTTTAGAAAATTTGTATCGAGAAACCGTATAGCTGCATCCATTTTTGGAATCACCTTGCTCATGACATTAGCGGCATCTGGTCTTGCTGCCTGGCAATGGCAAGAGGCGATTTTGCAGAAAGAGTTAACATTGCAAACAAACAAAGAACTTGAAAGTTATTCAAATTTCTTAAATACAAATTTTAAATTAATGAATGCATTTAATGGCGGTGATCCTGATCTAAAGATGCGAGAGTTCATGAGTAAAGCTGTAAACTTGCTTAAAAATGAAGAAACTGTACCACCAGAGAGATTAGCCAAACATGCTTTTATGATTTCACAAACTTATAATAGTTGGGGAAAGTATAACGAGTCTTTGGATGTTATTGATGAGGCTTTGAAAATTATTGAAAACACTCATCATCAAAAAATCAGGATTGAATTATTAGCAGAAAAGGTTGTTTTGTTACACAATTTGGCAAATTTTCAAAGCTGTGTAACTACTGCTATTTTAGCTTTAGAATTAGCATCTGCTATACCCCATGATGGTCGTGATAAATTTCAGCTTTCTATTTTAAGCAACTTACAATTTTGTTACGTTGGATTAGGGGAGGTTTCAAAATCTATAAAAGTATCAGAATCTATACTCAAGTTGAAACCAGAACCAGAGATTGCTGCAAAAGCACATTTTGCATTAGCAAACTCTAGAGTTAGCTTAATGCAACTAGAGAAAGGTTATTTAAATTTGGAAGAAACACTTTCCTTCTACAAAAAGGAATATGGAGAAGATTCTGGACTATATTTGAATGCACTCGCTTTACAGTTTAGATACAAATCTCTTTTAAATCCTGAATCTTTAAATGATACGCTAGTGGAAGAGATTAAACAAAAATTTGTATCCGTATATACCCAAGAACACCTTAACAATACCATTGTTAAGGCTACATTTGCAGAAGCATATTATTTGGGAAACCAGATTGATAAGGCTGTAAAGCTACAGAATCAAATGCTTGATGAGTTTACCCAAATTGGACTACCACCAACAGTTATTGCTATGACTAAAATGCTCGCCATAAAGTATTTAATTTTGAATAACGAACTTGATAAGGCGAGTAAACTTCTATTATCAATTGATATAACTGATAGCCAGTTAACTAAAGCAGCAGAATTAAGTCAATTTTATTTGCTTAACTCTGATTTGGCTATAAAGATGGGTCAATTTGAACAAGCGAATAAGTTTTTGATGAAAGTAAAGAATTTTATTGATGAAACCGATTCACCTACAGACGATGTAGATTATTATTTCTTAATTGGGTTAGTAAGTGCAACACAGGATAACTGGCAAAAATGTTATCAATCAGCTAATAATACAGCCAGTAAAGCTATAGGGCTTTATCCAAAAACCTGGCAACTGCCCAACGTTTACCGTTATCTTGCTGATGTCTGTCAGCTAAAACATGACAACAGACAAGTCAATAATAGTGATTTTCCTTATCTGCAGGCGGTTATGGATTCACCCTGGAAGCAGGAAGCTGTGTTGATTACACAAATCCTCAATGCTGAGTAAGCCAATATATAGTTTTGTCCGGCTGGTGCCTTTGGTATCAACCCAAGTTTTAAATAAAAAAATAAAATATTTTAAAAATATTTGAGGTGATTGTTCTGCCAATGACGACTTATTAAGTATTCAAACTCATTGGACATAATCATGGTCATTAAAAACACCTTCACTATATTGGCTTTATGCTGTTGTTTAAACGCTCAAGCTGTCATTCCCCAGGCAGAACGAGACGCTTTGGTTGCGCTGTATAACGCAACAGATGGACCTCATTGGACCAATAACTCCAACTGGTTGGTAGGTGACCCTTGTGATAATAATTGGTATGGTGTTACTTGTGGAACCAATACAGTCACAGAAGTTGATTTATTTCTTAATAACTTAAACGGAACCATTCCATCAGATATCGATGCCTTAAGTAATCTCACAAATTTAGATTTAGCCTACAATAACTTAACAGGTATGATTCCTGTTGAAATTGGTCATTTGGTTAACTTAGAAAGCCTGGCATTATTTCGAAACCAATTATCCGGACCCATCCCCAATCAACTGTCAAATTTGACCAATCTAAGCTATTTTGCCGTAAGTAACAATGATTTGACGGGTACCATCCCAACATGGCTGGGTAACCTGACACTATTAAGCAGTCTTCAGTTACATAATAATAACTTTACCGGATCTATACCGGTTGAGTTAGGTGGATTGAATAATTTGTCTACATTAATTTTAAGTGGTAATAATTTATCAGGTAATATTCCCAAAGAACTGGGCAATTTAAGTGATTTGTCTTATCTATTACTCAATTCAAATGAGCTAACGGGTGGCATTCCTCCGGAACTGGGTAACTTGTCAAACTGGTTGATTTGGTTGGATTTAAGTCACAATCAACTTACTGGGAACATACCCAGCACGATGGGTAATATCCTTAATTTAAATTGGCTTAATCTCAGCAATAACCAGTTAAATGGATCAATACCGACTACTTTAGGAAACCTAAGCCAATTAAAGGAATTGGACTTAAGCCACAATGATTTAGGGGGACCCATTCCGGCTCAGTTTAGTTCTTTATTAAATTTAGAAAAATTGGATTTGTCTTATAATAATTGGTTATATCAAGGTTATGATTCATTGTCATGGTTGGGGAATTTGACAAATCTAACCTACCTGGATTTATCCTGGTGTTATTTTTTATTTGAATATGTTGATGTACCCCCTGAAATTGGTAATTTAACCAATCTACAGCACCTTGGTTTATTTTCTTACTATCCCCAAGCGTCTGAGATTCCGGCCTGGATTAATAATTTTAACGATTTAAAACACCTGAGTCTCTATTTGCCTTTGACCGGTGAGATACCGGCCTGGTTGTGGACAAAGACTGATCTTGAGTATCTGAGAATTTCCAATATTTCTACGAATAGTCTGGGTGATATACCGGTTGGATTGCAAAACCTTAGTCAGTTAAAGTCACTATATCTTACCAGAGGTTTTACCGGTGAAATACCCGTTTGGTTGGGTAATTTAACCTTGCTAGAAAATCTGGTTTTGAGTTCAAACACCTTAACGGGTCAAATACCCCCTGAAATTGGCAATCTGACGAATCTTTCCCTGTTGTCATTAGCCTACAATAATTTAACAGGTTCCGTGCCGGTAGAAATTGGCAACTTAACGCATTTAAAAAACCTTTATTTATATAACAATCAATTATCGGGTCATTTACCGAATGAATTGGGACTTCTGTCGAGTCTGGAATATTTAAGACTTGATGCCAATGCTTTTTATGGTGCCGTGCCGAATTCAATAACAAATCTCTCTAATATCCTATCGATAGATACACGCTTTAATGCTTTATACAGCGACAGTCCAATTGTTAACAATTTTATCAATGCTGCACCTTGTTCGGGTGATTTTTGTGGTGAAGATTGGCAGTTTACGCAAACCCAGTCACCTTTAAATCTCACGGTTGTAGCTTCCAGTGATCAAACCGTCAGTTTGCAATGGAATCAGGTAAATTATCTTCAAACAGGTGGCTATCAGGTGCTGATGGCTGAGCAGGAGACAGGTCCCTATAATCAAATTTATCAAACATTCAGCAAGCAAGAACTGGTTTACACCGTTAACGGACTGCAACCCGGTCAGGCCTATTATTTCAAGGTTAAAACGTTGACCAACCCACACGATGGTAATCAACAAAATCAGGTTTTGAGTGAATCATCGAATTGGGTTGCTGAAACAACAGATTGGGTATCTACAAACACTGATTTAGCCATTCATGGAGCGATGAGTGAGGCTAATTCAAATTATGTCTTTACTGTATCTAATAACAGCGCGAATTCCATTACCGGCGCACAATTAATGCATATATTGCCACCTGAACTCAATGTCAGTTGGTTGTGTTTAAATGCCACTGCCGGAGCCATTTGCCCAAGTACAAGTGGCACAGGAGATATGGTGCTCAGCTTAGATTTACCGGCGGGTGCCAGTATGGATTTTGAAGTCCAATGGACAAATCCTACTGTGAATCAAAAAGTGGTGGTCACTGTCACAGTACCAGATGGTATGAATGATATTCAAATTCAAAATAATGTTTTCAGAGGGTATTTAAAAGACGTTATTTTTGATGCGGGTGATTTTGAATAAGCCCAGCAAAGTGATTATTACCATGGTGGCAAAAATTGTCACCATGGTCGTGAATTTAGTTTTGGTTTGATTTTTATTAAGCTTTTATATGGAGATGGTCTTAATTAGCGCACAATTTAGTTGACAGTCTTTATTGTGCTGATTATTTTAATTTAAAAAGTGGGATTTTCAGTTGGTTGCTAATCAGTTCAGGTTCGATAATATATTTTTTGCCAAATTGATGGTGACCTTACTGGGTGTCTATGTCTTTGTTATCAAAGACTACTTTCATCTGGAAGAATACACCAACCAAATGAGTCAGAATGTGACCACACGGTTTCTGTCTTACTTTTACCCCCGGGAACCTGATGACATTGTGGTGGTGAACACCGATCAATACAGTGTCGAGCAATGGCCACCTTCTTACATTGATTATGCCAGGTGGCTGGAGTTTTTGATTGATTACAGCCCCAAAGCCATTGTTATTGACATAAATTTTGAACAGCGTCTGCATGCTGAATATAAAGACGCCCTGGTCGATGTTTTGGCGGACGCCCATGATTATGAAGTGCCAATATACGGGATTGTCAGTAACAGCTCAGACCTGGATATTGCCCAGTGGTTAAAGCCCATCGGCACGCGCTGGGATGATCTGGAATTGGGTTATTATCCGATTCGCGATAGTAATAACCATTTTATGGCGGGTGTGCAGATATATCATGATTTTTACACTGAAGTCGATCAGCGTTATCAGGTGCCAATGTTTTTAAAATGGCCCAGTCGGCCTTTACCGCAAGGCAGTGGCTTTTGGTCAAAACTCAAAGCCGGTTGGAATTGTGTGCTGCATTGTGCCGATCATCCGGATGAAAAACCGTATTTTGATAAATTTAAAGTCCAGGATATGGTGGTGTCGCATCAGGAGGCCACAGAACAATTCACCGATCGCATTGTTTTTCTCGGCAGTGAGCGCCCGGCTTCTAAAGATTTCTTTCCCAATCCGATTTACGGACAGGTGCCGGGTGTGTTTTTACATGCTTTGGCTTTGGATAACCTGATTAAATATGGGGATAACTATGTTAAACGAGATGATTCCTTACCGTTGTTCGCCGGTCAGGGGGCTGGGGGATTAATCGAAATACTTTTACTGATAACCAATTTGTGTCTGTTTTTACGTTTTGAATCAACCCTGAATGAAGATGATTTCAAGCAACCGCGTCAAGTGGGCAAGGTGTTATTGAAAACGTTTTTATGGGCTGTTTTCTGTTTTGTAATTACTGTGCTGGGCGTGGCCTTGAGCCATCTCTTATTACGTAGTGATCCAAGTAATATCATCGGTTTACTGGCCACCAATATATTTATGTATGAAACGATTTACTATTTTTTTGTGTGGTTATTTGCGTTAAATATTTTTCGTTTGACTGCACGTTCACCATCAAACCAACTAAAGGAGAATCCATAATGATCAGATATATCTTAATCATGCTATTTGCCACAGGCGCTGTTTTTGCGCAAAGCCAGGAGAGCCCTGCCTATCCAATCGTTAAGTTCAAAAAGGAAATGCTTAAATTGTGGGAATATCCAGAGGCAAAAAATTCCATTAAAATAAAATCGTCAGAATTGGGCAAGCCTTCAGAGGTCGCGGTTTATGGCCTGGCAGGAAGATCTAAAGGCCATCTTATATTGAGCCATAATGGTCAACAATATACCTTGTCACGTGGAAAGGTTGTTTTAGACCCGGAATTTGATAAACGAACAGCCACCGGTTTGAGTTGTAGTCAGTCTAATCTGGGAAAGAATGAGCAAAGAGCAGAAACCACTTCGGTGTGTGAGCGATGAATCGGTATTGCTCTATCAGATTGATATTGGGTATAGGTTTAATGTTTTTAGCGTTATCCGGTGGCGCTATTTTACCTGAAGAAGATCAGCCCAGGAAAAAAATACCCAAACAACGGGTGATTGATGAACTTGAAAAGCTACGCAATAAAAACCTGAAAAAAATTAAAGGTGATGTTGAAGGTGTTTTGAAGTTTCGATCCTCTGATTTTAATCAGGAATATTACATTGGCGGAGCCCCCCAAAATTACGCACAGGGTATTATGACGAAACTCATTGAGGGTCTTAAGGATGATTTTCCGGAAATTTATGAGGAATTGAAAAACCAGGTCAAGGTTTATATGGTCTATGATTTGACGCTCAATGCCCATGCGACCCGAAATAACAATATTTTGCTCACATCTCAATGGATGGTCAATGCAGAATCTGAGGATGAAATAGCGGCACTATTGGCGCATGAACTGGCGCACATTGTATTAAAACACCCGGATACCAATGTGGATCGAGATAAGCAGACACAGGCTGTGAAAAAATTTGTTGAGATGGCCAGTATTGTTTCTTTTTTTGCCAATATGGAAACCAAATCCAGTGGTAAAAATCTACAGGTTTATATTGACGATTCCGGGAAAGAGGAACTTTTAAAAACAGTCTTTATTGGTAAGTTAATGAGTGATGTTAAACACCATTACATTAATAAGAAAATCTCCCGTAAACATGAAGAACAGGCGGATTATTTTGCATCTGACTTAATGGAACTGGTTGGTTATAATCCTGTTGCGGCAACCACCATGTTAAAACTCTTATATGTTGATGAAATGAATACAGAAGAGGTGATTGAAGCCACTGAAGATATGGTTGAGTATATTTCACCACTTTTTGAATCTTGGGTGAGTCATGAATTAGTGCGGTTGGCCGGTGATGACCCCTTGAAATTAGTGTTGGCAACCGTAATTCAACAGCAAGCAGCCCAAATTGCTCAAAAATTAGGCGGGTGGTTTAGGGATAAAAAAAGAAGTCATATGAAGGCCGCAATCAGGTTTCATCGGGTTGATGAATATAATACCCATTATCAATATTACGATGATAGGCCTGATTATGGAGACGCAGATTCTGGAAGCAATCAATTCAATTTTAACGACATTCAATCCCAAGTAACGCTGGTGCATGATCAATTAAGTAAACTGGACTCAGCCAGTGGTTCTATTGATGTTGGTATGTATAATGAATCAAGTGAAATTTTAGATGCTGTTTTTAAGTTTTTAAAAAAACAAGACAATGCAATTTTTCAGCCGGTTTTTATTAAATACAGAATTGTCAAAGCCAAACTAAGGATAGCGCAAAGCAAGCCAGGCGATATTGAAAAAGCACTGATTAATTTATGCGAAAAAATTATGAGGTTTAAAACCTCAGATTGTTTTACTGAGGACTTTGCAGCTCAAGCAACAAATATGGGGATAATTATACCCCAGGATTTTTTTGTACTATTGGCTGAATCATACATTCATCTTGGAAAATTTAAGGAAGCCGAGACGGTAATTCAGCAGGGAACCGAATATTATGATGAGCATCCTTTTCATTTGCATAATACGCTTTTAGCTTGTGAGCGCAGAGACTACTTATCATTTACAAAGTCACTGCAGATGTGTCAAGAAACCGGTGTATTTGATTCAGTAGCACTTTGTGGTGCCATCAATAATGAGCTTCAATTCATGAAAAAATCAGCAGATGAAGAGCTACAAAAAACAAAGCCTTTTTCAAGCGTGAAGTTAGAAGAACTTAATTGGTGGACGCCTTGTGAGGCTTTAAAAAACAAAGATTACAGGCCCTTAAGTACCGTTAAAACAGCATCACAAGTCGCAGAAATCAAAAGACGTTTGCAGCAGATTGAAGAAATGAAAAAGAAACAGGCACAAGAATCAACGGCTGAAGCCGCTGATGAATGAGCCGTTAATTGAAGTTAAATTCAGGCGCGCTCAGGTGGCTGATTTTTTGCAAATTGCCGCTTTAGACCGCGTCGGGTGGCAACAAAATAAAGCTGCCGACTATATACCGGACGGGGAGCATCTTTGGCGGTTTTTTGTGGCGTATTCCGCTGTTTTCGTGGCTGAACATGATGAAAAAATCATTGGTTTTGCCAATGTGTTTCGGGCCAATGATAAGGCGATTTTTTTATTGCATAAGGTGGTTGTTGATCGTAAATTTCGTGGTCAAGGTGTCGGACAAGGCCTGTTCGCTCAGGTTGTAAAGGAATGTGACCGCCATGGTTTTGCTTGTTTGACTACAGTCGATCCCGAAAATAATAGCATGTTGCATGTGTGCCAGAAATTTGGCTTTACTGAAAAAGAATACAAAGCGGGTTATTATCGGCCTGAAGAACATCGCTATGTCTTGAAACGTTACCCCTCTCGTTAACTCGATTGCTGAATGGATTGACGTGTATTACGCCGGTTGATCATCACCGAAGACAGCAAAATTAACAGCGCAAAGACAATAAACGCTCCGGTGAGACTGGCGCCCAGAAATACAATCAAAATCGCTGTGGAAAATACAGGAATCAGATATGCCAAAGCCAATACCGGCTTCATATGATTGCCTTTCAGGGCCGCTTCCCAGGCGACATAACCTAAATTAACCCCGGAAAAACCCACCAAACCAAACCATTCCCGGCTATCGGGTATGATCGGGCTTTCAAACACAATGCTGATGATACCGGCACACAGACCCATAAGCCCGAAGACATAAAAGAATCCACCACGAGGTGCCTGAATAAGTTGCGTCAGGTTGTTGTACAGTGCCCATATCATGGCGGCCGTTAAAGCCAGGAGATAGCCCCAATGAGCGTTTTCAGACACCGTAACTTCACCTGCATGACTGAACGTTAGTAAGCCGACACAACCGATAAATGCCGCCATCAGCCAAAACCAAAACACCCGATCCAGTCGAGCCACTTTAAAAAACAGACCCCCCCCCAACAACGCAGTGAAAACAGGCCATAAATAATTGAGCAAATTAACATGCAAAGCCGGTGCCAGTTTAAAAGACAGCACATAACAACAAAAATAACCAAATATTCCGACAAAACTCACCCAGAAGCCAGTATTGAGCCGTGCAACAGCAGGTATCACGGGTCGCCATAAGAAATGGATAGCCACATAATAAAAGCAGGTTAGCAAAGAACTCACGGCCAGCGTCATAAAGGCCGGTACATTGCCGGTCAGCACCATCATGAGTGCTGATAACGACCATAAAATAACCGCTGTCAGCCCCAAAAGAGTGGCTGAATTTAATTTGGTCTGCAGAAGGTGGTTGTTTACTGAATGATTTTTCATGAGGTAAATACAGCATCAATATCGACTAAAAGATAAGTGTCCGGGTGGCTTGGGAAAAGTTGGCACACCAAAATATGACCTTTCCTCACTGCTCGGACACTTAATTATAGTCGCATATTGACCGTAAAGTGGTTCTTTGGCACATTCCATCTAATAATTAATGAAAATAAATGATGCATTTTTAAGTGATTTGTCGACTTAAGAATTAATCAATCAGTTCAATGGGAAAGCAGCATGAAAAAATTTAACAAACTTTGTTTATTAATAGGGCTTTTAATGGTTAGTGCCGTTACACAAGCAACACCGCAAATGGCAGTAGAAATTAATCCTAATCCGCCGGCCATCGGTGAAATGGTGGATGTTCAAATCCTGTTATCCAATACTGATAACAATTCAACCGGTAATTTATCGGTTGAGCTGGTGTGGCCACAATATTTGTACGGTAACATCAGAGGACAAATCGGCGGTGGTTCATGTTCAGGTTCTTGTAGTACCGGAGAAGTTTTTCTTTGGGATACTTCGGATTTAGGCAGTTTGGCTTCCGGGCAGTCAAAATTAATCGCTGTGAATTCTGCCATATCCAATAATACACCGGATGGTTCAAACCTTGATTTTATTATCAGACTTTATGAAAATGGTTATTTACGCCAGACCATCAACAAAACCATTACCACTAGCACTACAGGCGAGTTGGATTTGACCATTCAGTCCCGGTCAAATTTTGCGCAAGCCGGTGGACAGGTTATTTATGATGTGGTTTATGGTAACCACAGTGCCACACCGGCACAAAATACTCTGTTGAGTGTTCCGGTACCACCCGGGACAACTTATGCCACCGCCACAGGTAATGGCGTTCTCAATAATGGTGTGGTTGAATGGAATTTAAACACCCTGCCGGACTACAGTCACGGCCGGCAACAAGTTGTCTTTGATGTGGATGCGGGTTTAAACGAAGGGGATTTTATCAATATTGAGGCCGCAGAAATTTCAGCGGATTATAATTTTGTTAATCAGAGTGCTTTTGCTGATGCAATCAGTGTGATAAAAGCAGATGAAACGCTCAAGTTTTCTGTGGAAGTGAACCCTAACCCGATTGAGTCCGGAGAAACTTTCGATATTCAACTTAAGATCAGCAATACAGGAAGTGTCAATGAAGATTTATCGGGTTTGATGTTTCAGTGTGTTGATTATGTCCGAGAATATTATAAAACAACCGGTGGCGCCACCAATTATAATGGATGTTATGGGGGTGAATTTATCACCTGGAGTGATACCGCATTGGGTGTTTTGCCACCGGGTGAAACGGTTGTTGTCTCAGCCAATTCCTATGTTAATCAAGGGACTAATTCCGGCCAGGTGATTCCATTTGAGGCCCTGGTTTTTGTGGATGGTTATTGGCGTGGTCGCGTTTCTCACAGCATTGCTGTGGATAATGACAGCGGTTTGGATCTGATGGTGAGTCCACAAAATAATCCCATGGCGCAGAATAATCAGCTGATTTATAACTTAAGCTACGGCAATCACAGCACCGCTCAAGCCACCAATGCTGTATTAAGTTTTCCTTTGCCCGAAGGCGCCACATTTGTTTCTGCGAGCGGTAATGGTTCATTGAATGGTGATGTGGTCGAGTGGACCATCGGCACCATAGCAGCCAATAGCCATGGCTTTCATCAGCTTACGCTGTTGGTGGATGGCGGACTAACCGATGGTACACCCTTGCTTGTTGAATCGGCGGTATTACAAGCCACCATCAACTATTTGCCTCAGGAGGCACAGGCCACGGCTGTAACACACGTCAAAACAAATGAACCCTTGCGTTTTGAGATGGAAGTGAACCCGAATCCGGTGGAGCCCACAGAAACCTTTGACATTCAGTTAAAAATCACCAACACAGGTGTTGTTAACGAGGATTTATCGGGTTTGAAATTTCAGTGTGTTGATTATGTTCGGATATATTACAAAGCCACCGGTGGCGCAACAAATTACAGTGGTTGTGATGCGGGTGAATTTATTGATTGGAGTGATGCGGTGTTAGGCATTTTACCTCCGGGTGAAAGCCATGTGATTTCCGTCAATTCCTATGTAAACCAAGGGGTGGCCTCGGGTCGTGTGATTCCCTTTGAAGTGATGATGTATGCGGGTGGATTATGGCGCGGCAGCGTTTATGACAATGTGGTGGTGGATGCTGACAGTGGTCTGGATTTAGCGGTTTATCCACAGTCTGACCCGGTGGCACAAGGTGCTCAACTGCTTTACAAATTAAATTATGGTAATCACAGCAACTTACAGGCCAACAACACACATTTAACATTTCCCATACCAGAAGGCACAACTTTTGTGTCCGCCAGTGGCAATGGTGTGTTCAATAATGGGGTTGTTTTCTGGAATTTGGCTGAATTAGCGACAGGCCAATTTGGTCAGGAACAGGTTATTGTTGCGGTTGATAATGGACTGGCTGATGGTGAAACACTGGTTGTCAATGCAGCAGCGCTTAAAGCATCAATCAATTATCTGACTGAAACCGTACAGGCCACGGCGGTCAGTCAGGTTAAAATGAATGAGCCGCTGCAATTTGAGATGGAGGTGAACCCCAATCCCGTCGAACCTTCAGAAACCTTTGACATCCAGTTAAAAATCACAAACACCGGAATGGTCAATGAGGATTTGTCAGATTTGCTGTTTCAATGTGTTGATTATGTTCGGATGTATTATAAGACCACTGGAGGTGCGACAAATTACAGTGGTTGTTCCGGTGGTGAATTTATTGCATGGAGTGATGCAAATTTAGGCTTGTTACCGCCCGGTGAAAGCATGGTGTTATCCGTGAATTCTTACGCAGGTCAAGGGGTGGCCTCGGGTCGGGTTATTCCTTTTGAAGCCATGGTATACGTGGATGGACTATGGCGTGGTGGTGTTTACAGCAACACCACAGTGGATGCGGACAGTGGCTTGGATCTGGCGATTGATCCCCAGATGGATCCGGTGATGCCGGGGGCTCAATTAACATATCATTTAACCTATGGCAATCACAGTGGTTTTCAGGCCATCAATGCCAGTCTGGTCTTTTCTGTCCCTCAAGGGACAAGTTTTGTGTCTGCCTCCGGAGGCGGTATCGAAAATAACGGTACGGTTACATGGCAATTAAGTCAAATTAATTCAGGACAAGGTGGCAGAGAACAGGTTGTGGTTGAAGTTGATTCTGCATTGCCACAGGGCGCTCTATTAACGGTTGAAAACGGTTTTATACAGGCTGACATTGATGGGTTGTCACAGTCAAGTCACGCCATGAGCAGCAGTGAAGTTAATTTACCTGTCGATTTTGCTCTGGATATTATGGCCTGGCCGGTACCTGTTGACACAAATGATCAGTTAAATATGCTCATCGATATCAAAAACCTGCAAACCGTCAACAGTGATAATTTAAGTTTACGACTGATGTGGCCGGATTATATGGATCAGTACCCGGTAGCGACCAATGGCGGTTCCTGTTCTGATTGCGGTATTGGCGGTTATTTATCTTGGGATGAGAATGATTTAAGTTTATTGCCCCCACAAGGTATATTGAATATTTCTGTGGTGGAAGACGTCGATTATTACACACAAAGAGGTCGGGTTATTCCTTTTGAAACTGAGCTGTTTGAAGGGGGTATTTACCGTCGTAGTATCAGTGACAGTGTTTTGGTGGGTGATTTTACTGACTTCGATAATGATGGTATAGCCGATCCTTTTGATGAAGATGACGATGATGATGGTATGCCCGATTGGTGGGAAAATTACTATGGCTTGAACCCTTATAATCCGGCCGATGCGCATCAAGATCCCGATAATGACAACTTCACCAACTTACAAGAATATTTAAACGGTACTCATCCATTTATTTCAGATATTCCTGACTTAATATTTGAAGATGGGTTTGAAAGTTAAAATGGACAAATCCGAAGAGCCTCTGTCTTCGTGGCTCTTCGGATTGAAGTCAATGCTGTTAGTCAAAATATGTCGCACATATTTAACAGACATGAGGAAAATGCTCGCATAAACCTATAACTTACCTTAAAGTAAAAATCGATTTGTTCTTAAATATGTCCTAATTATTAAATATGCAACAACTTACTATCAAATTAAGTCCTGATGTTACCAAACAATATTTGGAAATTGTGGAAAGTAAAACACAGGCAGAACAAGAGAATAGTATGGAGGCATCCGGAGTTACTTTAGATATTAAGCTCAGTTTAATGCCAGGTTTGGAAATGCTTGATGACATACTGATAGATGGTCAATCTTTGATGTTGAATAAGGATGAAATTAATGGGGTCAGTGTATTGCTTGAAGACCTTGAAAATTAAACTTGTGAGACTCTAACAAGGGAAAAGGCACAATAAATCAATGATGAAAACAATAAAAAAATTAAAAGAACACAGCCCATCGACTACTGAACTTATGAATTTGGACTATAAGTTTCAGCCAGAATTGACTGTTAAATTAGACGAAACGCAGTCTGAATTTGATCAATCCGTGATAAACGAAATCGTTTTGTGGAAAACCAATCGCTATGCTCAATTAAGTATTGAAACGCTCAATTTGGTCAATAAAATTGACCCAAATTCTGATGCCATAGATTTAGATTTAACCCATAAGGTGTTAACAAATTTACTCAAAACCAAGGGTGTTCGATTGCCCATGGCTTCGACTATTTTAAGATTCAGGAACCCATATATTTACCAAATTATTGATCAAAGGGTTTTTCGATTACTGTATGGGTATGAGCTTAAATTAAAAGAGTATATAAATGATAATAATATAAATGAAAATATAAATCGATACCTGGACTATTTAATTGAATTAAAAAATACTTGTGATGAATACCAAATCCCGTTTACTGAATCAGACAGAATTTTCTACGCATACGACAAAAAAGTGAACAAAAAGAACATTAATTAAAATTGTCTAAAGCAGTTTTACTATTCAGGGTGTTTAGTTTTTTAATTTATTGCCCCAAAGCAAAAATCCCTTTAATCACCAGACTAATCATTCCGACCGCCAGCAAACCCAAACACCACAAACCGATAAACCAAAGCCATTGTTTTGTTTTTGATTTTGTCATGATATTTAATACATGTGCTCGTGACTGCTTTTACCGCGGAAGGTGAAGAAGCTGAAGGCGGTGTAAGCAAGGATAATGGGTAGGAATATAACTGTACCAACCAGTAGCAGCATCAGTGAACTGTTGCTGGCGGCTGCTTGCCAAAGGGTCAGTTCAAAAGGTACGATCCAGGGGAAAATGCCGATAGCCAGTCCCACATAGCCGGTGACAAATAGTACCATGGCATAAATAAAAACTTGATTATGAGAGTCTTTGTTTTGTAAATGCCGAATAATTTGTACTATCGTAAACAGGCTGATTAAAGGTATGGGTAATAAATACCAAAAGTTGGGAAATGTAAACCAGAGTTTGGCGATGCGTTCATCCATCAGTGGCATGATAATGCTGATGAGTGCCATAAATAAGACCACAAAAATCAGGCAATATTGACCGGCAATGCGTGCCCATTTTTGGGTGATGTCTTCAGTTTTCATAATGGTCCAGCCGGCGCCCAGTAAACCATAAGCAAAGATTAAACCAACCCCGCTGAACACGGCAAAGCCATTGGCCCAGTCTAAAGGACCGCCGGCATATTGGCCATCAATAACAGTAAAACCCTGCACAAAGTTGCCTAATATCAGACCTTGCATAAATGTGGCTAACATTGAGCCAAAATGAAATGCTGCATCCCAGACCCAGCGATTGGTTTCCGCTTTAAAGCGAAATTCAAAGGCGACGCCACGAAAGATTAAGCCGATTAACATCAATATGAAAGGTAAGTACAGGGCCGGTAAGACAATTGAATAGGCCAGTGGAAATGCGGCAAATAAGCCGCCACCACCAAGTACCAGCCAGGTTTCGTTGCCATCCCAGAAAGGCGCCACCGAATTCATCATGCGATCGCGACATTGATCAGACGGGGCAAAGGGGAATAATATACCCACACCGAGATCAAAACCGTCCAGTAGTACATACATAAATATACCCACTGCCAATATAGCCCCCCATATCAGGGGTAAATCTAACCAGTTTGCTAATTCACTCATTGTTGATCTCCGTCATTATTTAAGGCTTTGGCGGCCACTTGCCGACTATGCTGGTAATAATCCGGATCACTCTGATCGCCCGGGCCCTTTTTAAAAATCTTAAATATATAATAGGTGCCGGCACCGAATAGCGCAGTGTAAACAATAATAAAAATGCCTAATGACAACGCGACTTGTTCGCCAATCACCGGGGATAAACTGTCTGAGGTGCGTAATATCCCATAAACGGTATACGGTTGGCGGCCAATTTCTGTGACAAACCAACCGGCGAGAAGAGCGATAAACCCTGTTGGTCCCATCAATATGCACCATTTCATAAACCAATTATTGCGATATAAGTTCCCGCGCCAATAACGCCAGGCGGCCACAAGGCCGGTAAAAATCATGGCAAATCCGATGGCTAACATGATGCGGAATGACCAGAAAACGGCCATGACCGGTGGATGTTCTTCGGCGGGCCAGTGGTTCAAGCCTTTCACTTCACCCTCTAAACTATGGGTGAGAATTAAACTGGATGCATACGGCACAGTCAGTTCAAAATCATTGCGTGCCTCGTCTTGATTCGGCCAGGCAATCACGCGAAATCCCGCGCCTTGTTCCGTTTCCCAGATTCCTTCCATGGCAGCCACTTTAATGGGTTGATGCTCGAGGGTATTTAAACCGTGCATATCACCAATGACCAATTGTGCCGGGGCCACCAAAAGCGCCATTAACATGGCCATGCCAAACATGACTTTGGCTTCCGCTAAATACCGCTGTTTTAATATATGCCAGGCACCCACAGCACCGACCACAAAGGCGGTGGTTAAAAAGGCGGCAGTAACCATGTGAACTAAACGATAGGGAAATGAAGGGTTAAAAATAATGGCCCACCAGTCTTCCGGGTGGAAAATGCCTGCGGCATCTTGACTGAATCCCTGTGGGGTTTGCATCCAGCTATTAGCTGACAATATCCAAAAAGCAGATATCAAGGTGCCAAATGCGACTATTGCGGTGGACGCGAAATGCATTTTTGGACTGACTCGTCCCCAACCAAATAACATAATGCCCAAAAAAGAGGCTTCCAGGAAAAAAGCGGTCAGTACTTCATAGCCCAATAAAGGGCCAAGAATATTTCCTGTATGGGTTGAAAAAATAGACCAGTTCGTACCAAACTGATAACTCATGACTACGCCTGAAACGACGCCTAAGCCGAAAGCGACTGCAAACACTTTAACCCAAAACTTATACAGGCGCTTATAGACCGGATTGTCCGTTTTTAACCACAGGGCTTCAAGCACAGTTAAAAAGCTGGCTAAGCCGATGGTGAATGCCGGAAATATAATGTGAAAAGAAACAGTAAAACCGAATTGAATTCGGGCCAGAATGAGTGGGTCAAAAGTATCCATAGTGGGTCTGCTAGGAATATTAGATAAAATTTAATTGTAGTTTAAATATGGCTGCTATGCAATCATACAATGGGTTTAAAATCGTTAAAAAAGCAGCTAAATATAAAAAATCAATGATTAGTCAGCTGATTAGTATGCTTTGATTTTATTTTGATCAGGTCGGTGGTAAAATAAATTTTTTTAATACGAACGTTTGATTATGGCTAATTTACCCGCACCTATTAAAGACATACAATTTATTGCTGATGAAGTTCTGGATTTGACCGGACATTATCAAAAACTCGGTGTTCATGAAGAACTGGATGCTGAAACATTCGTGACTGTTCTGGATGAAGCATCCAAGTTTCTTCATGAATACGTTGGTCCATTAAATAACCCGGCCGATGAGCAAGGTTGTCGTATCGATGGCAATCAGGTTACCACGCCGGATGGTTTTAAAGAACTGTATAAAAACTATTGTGAATCCGGTTGGTCTTCACTGGACGGTGATCCGGACTACGGTGGACAAGGATTGAGTTACTGGTTGCAACTGATTTTAGGTGAGCTTAATACCTACTATTGTCCCGGTTGGTCGAACTATCCGGGTTTAACCCACGGTGCTCGGGAGTTACTGGATCATTTTGCGTCTGAAGAATTGCAGGCCAAAGTCTTACCGAAGCTTACCACCGGTGAATGGTCCGGCACCATGTGTCTAACCGAACCACAATGTGGTACCGATTTAGGCATGGTTTCCACTGCGGCAAAACCGGCCGATGACGGTACTTATCGCGTTTCGGGTACAAAAATATTTATCACCTCCGGTGAACATGATTTGACTGACAATATTTTACACCTGGTGCTGGCACGCTTACCGGATGCACCTGAGGGCACAAAAGGCATCTCACTGTTTTTAGTGCCGAAATTTCTGATTAATGATGATTTAAGTGTCGGTGAGCGCAATGGCGTGGCTGCGGCCAGTATTGAGCACAAGATGGGTTTAAACAGTTCTGCCACGTGTGTCATGAATTTTGATGATGCCAAAGGCTATCTGATTGGTGAGCCTAATGAAGGTTTGAAAATCATGTTTACCATGATGAATGGCGCGCGACTAAATACCGGTATTCAGGGTTTGGCTGCCACTCAGGCGTCTTACCAAAATGCTCTGGCGTATGCTAAAGAACGCTTACAAATGCGTGCTCCGAGCGGGCCTAAATACCCCAATAAACCAGCTGACCCGATTATTGTACATCCCGATGTTCGTCGCATGTTGCTGACCCAAAAGGCCTTTGCCGAAGGTAATCGGGCCATGGCTTATTTTGCTGGGCAGCAGCTTGAAGTGATTAAGCATTCAAAAGATGCCAATGAAGTTGAACAGGCAGAACAGCTGTTGGCATTTCTGATTCCTATTATTAAAGGTTTTATCACTGAAACAGCATTGGAAGCCACTACTTATGGTATTCAGGTTTTCGGTGGGCACGGCTATATTAAAGAACACGGTCAGGAACAATGGTACCGAGATGCCCGAATATTTACTTTATATGAAGGCACCACCGGTATTCAGGCGCTGGACCTGGTGGGTCGTAAGCTGATGCATTTACAAAAAGGCAAAATTGGTCAGATGGGCGATATTATCCAGGATTTTATTGATAATCATGACACCCCATTTAATGATCAGTTGCAGAATGCCTTAGATGCCTGGCATGACATTACTGGCTTTGTTGCTCAGTCTGCCATGAAAGACGCCAATGAAGTCGGTTCGGCTTCGGTTGATTATCTGATGATGTCTGGCTATGTTGTTCTTGCATATTTCTGGGCACGATTGCATAATTCAGCAGAGCACAACAAAGGTCAGCTCGGTGCCGATTTTTATGCAGGCAAACAAAAAACGGCTGCTTTTTACTTCGCCAAAATATTGCCGAGGATTGAAAGCTGTCAGGCAAGCATTCGAACCGGGGCTGATTCTTTGATGGATATTCAGGAATCAGAATTTTAATGAGCCAGATTGCGTATACCTAAAAAACAATTCATTTCATTATTAACGTGGGCTTTAATCGTGTTAACCATGGTGGTTTGGGGACAGTTTTTACTGTTCCCCAAACACCGTGGTGCCGATATTGAATCAGCCACCGCACCGCCCAATTTAATTCCTCAGACCAGCGTTCGCCCGGCTATCTCCAGCTACCATTTATTTGGCGCATCACAAACCACCGAAACAGCCCTCAATCCCGCCCAGGCCGGTGAAACCGGTTTGGATTTAATCATTACAGGCACTTTCGCCTCTAATGAGCAGCAACAAGGTCAAGCCTACATCCGACAACCCGGCGGTGATGAAAAAATGTTTCAGGTGGGCGATCGGGTATTTAATGTGGCGAAATTAAGTGCCGTTTACCCGGGCTATGTCCTGTTAGAGCGCAATGGCCGTCAGGAAAAATTGTCCTTATCTAAAAACCGAATTCAATCAAATCGATCCAGTGGTACCCAATCAGGTGGTAGCCAGACTCAACAGCTAACAACTAGACCAAACCCGTCAAATAACGGCCCGCAAAACTGGCAAGAGGCCCTAAACCAAACCAAATACGATCCCGGTAAAATCGCCCAACTGGCCGGTAATGTCAGTGTGGTGAGAAATAATTCAGGTCAAATTGCTGGTTTAAAGGTGTCGGCATTAAGTGCCAATGATGCCCTGATGCGGCAAGGCTTACGCAGTAATGACCGCATTATTGCCATCAATGGCGTGGCCATTGCCAGTGAGAATTTATTTAACCTTAAACAACAACTTGAGCAAGGATCAAGCGCAACTGTGACTGTAAATCGCAATGGCCGAGAAATCAGTCTTAACCTCAATTTATCTGAGTTTCAACAATGACAAAATCAAACCCACTTTTTTACGTGATTATGATGGTTGTGTTAAGCCTGAATGTGACGGCGCAACAAAACAATGAGCAACAGCAAACCCACACCTTGAATTTACAGGATACGGATATTCGCTTATTGGTTGAGACCATCAGTGACATGACCGGTAAAAACTTTGTGGTGGATCCCGAAGTTCAGGGCAAAATAACTGTAATCTCCAGTCAGCCCATTCCTGAAGATGAAGTCTATGATCTGTTTTTGTCAGTCCTGAGCGTTAATGGTTTTACCACCGAAGAACAGGGCAATGTCATTAAAATTTTACCGGTGGGTAAGAGTAACCCCATGTACGCACAAAGCGGCGGTCATCCCGATGATATGATGACCCGTATTTTTCGGGTAGAGCATATGGCGGTGGATGATGTCATGCAGGTCATTAAATCCATTAACCCGAAATCAAAAGTGATTGCCAATGCCGATGGCAATATGCTGATTGTGTCTGATAAACGCAGTCATCTGGATAAGATGCAGGAACTCATCGATAATATTGATTTACAATCAGACAGTGCCATAGAGCTGATTGCCTTGCAGTATGCCAATGCCCAGGATGTGGCCGATACATTAACACAATTACTGGACACCGGTAATAATTTAGGCCCGCAAACCAAAATTGTCGCCGACAGCCGCACCAATACCATTGTGGTCAGCGCCAATCCGGCCTTAAAAAATAAAATTCAGGGTATCGTCAATGAATTGGATCGGCCACTGAATACCAACACCCAGGCCCAGGTGGTCTATCTTAAATACGCTTCGGCAGAAAAACTGGTGCCGATTTTAGATACCTTGGCCAGCAGTCAGCAAGGCGAAGAATCAACCGATAACAGTATCAGCATCCAGGCGCACAATGAAACCAACTCACTGGTGATTAAAGCACCACCGGCGGTGTACCGTAACATTGAACAAGCCATCGCCAAACTCGATATCCGTCGCCAGCAGGTTCTGGTGGAAGCGATTATTGCCGAAGTGTCGCTGGATAACTCAAAAGAGCTGGGCGTGGATTGGTATGCGCCGATAGCTGGCGATGGTGATGATGGCCTTGTTGGCGGATCGTTCACCGGCAATCAATTGCCTAATTTAACCGCCGATGATCCGCTCGATGTGTTTGGCAGTTTATTATCCGGCGGTCTGAATTTAGGTTATTTAAACTTTGGTATCGGTAATGACGGTGAAAACCAGTTCAAGTTTGGCGGTTTATTGCGCGCCATCAGTACCGATGGAAATAACAATATTTTATCGACGCCTTCGGTGGTCACCTTAAACCACCAGGAAGCGTCCTTGTCGGTGGGACAGGAAGTACCCTTTGTCACCGGTCAGTATTCAGCCACCGGTAATGCCGATGATTCTGGTTCTCCGAATCCGTTTACCACCATTCAGCGTGAAGACGTGGGTTTGTCTCTAACCGTAACCCCACATATTAATGAAGGTGGACAAATTGTCGTGGATATTGCTCAGGAAATTTCCAGCATCGATCCCAACGCCACCACGGCGGTGGATATTGTCACCAAAAAACGTACCTTGAATACGTCAGTGATGATTCCTGATAATTCTATCTTGGTACTTGGCGGTTTAATCGACGACTCGGTGCAGGAAAGCATTAAAAAGGTGCCCTTGCTTGGTGACATTCCTTTAATTCGGAATTTATTCAGAACCAAAAAGCGCACCCGGGTGAAACGTAATTTAATGATATTCATTCACCCGCAAATTATGCACACCGATGCCCATCAGGAGGCCATTAGTCGCAAGCGGTATGACGACATACGCCGCCAGCAATTACAAGAAGTGAAGCCTGAAACGTTTCGTCGCGGTGAACCGGAATTACCGCCGTTAAAAGACCAGGTCAGTGACGGTCCGCAATAATCACCATGACTCAGTCGATTGATTTACCCAGTTATCGTTTTGCCAAAAACCGCGGCGCCACCATTTGGTCACAGGCGGATGACGGCACCTTAACCCTGGCAGTCTCTGATAAAGCCCAGCCGGCCGCCATCGCTGAATTACAACGATTGTCAGAACAGCCCGTTGAGTTAAAGTTTTTAGATGAGACTGAATACCGCAAGGTGATACAAAAAATCTACCACCACCAGCAATCCATGACCGAAGATGTGGTGGCCGATTTAGACAGCAGTGAATCAGAACTGGAACAAGTGGCCGAAGTCCTGGCTGAGCCCGAGGACTTACTGGAAAGTAAAGACGATGCGCCGATAATCCGGCTGATTAATGCCTTGCTGGCTGATGCTGTGAAAATGAGTGCCTCGGATATCCATGTGGAGCCCGGTGAACAACAGTTATCGATACGTTACCGGGTGGATGGTGTGTTACAGGAAGTGCTGACACCGGATCGTGCGCTGGCCGGTCTTATCGCTTCACGAATTAAAATCATGTCGAAACTGGAAATTGCCGAAAAACGCTTACCGCAGGATGGTCGGATTTCATTAAAAATCGCAGGTCACCCCATAGATGTGCGGGTGTCCACCATTCCAGGTGCCTTCGGTGAACGCATCGTCATGCGCTTACTGGACAAACAAAGCGGTCAGCTGTCATTAAAACAATTGGGTATGAATGACACCCATCTGGCGCAGATTCAGCAATTGCTACAACTTCCCCATGGTATTGTGCTGGTCACCGGCCCCACCGGTTCCGGTAAAACCACCACCCTTTATGCGGCTTTAGAAGCATTGAATGAGCGTTCGCGTAATATCATGACCATCGAAGATCCGATCGAATACCATTTGGACGGTATCAGTCAAACTCAGGTCAACAATAAAATTGACATGGATTTTGCCCGTGGTTTACGCGCCATTTTACGGCAGGATCCGGATGTCATTATGATTGGTGAAATTCGTGATTTAGAAACCGCTGAAATCGCCATTCAGGCGAGTTTAACCGGTCATTTAGTATTTTCGACTCTTCACACCAACACCGCCATCGGTGCGGTGACGCGACTGATTGATATGGGGGTTCCACCATTTTTACTGGCTTCATCAGTGAAGGCCATGATTGCCCAACGATTGGTGCGCCGGCTGAATCCCACGCATCGAATTGAACAGACATTAACCCCGCAAAGTCGTGAGGCTTTAGGCATACCGGATGATGTGATGAGCATTTATCAAGCGGATGAGCAGTTACCGATTCAACAGGCTTACAGTGGTCGG
Source organism: uncultured Marinicella sp. (assembly GCA_947502925.1). Lineage (GTDB taxonomy): Bacteria > Pseudomonadota > Gammaproteobacteria > Xanthomonadales > Marinicellaceae > Marinicella. The sequence continues at coordinate 318,040 of CANNBS010000004.1, forward strand.
ATTGGGATATATGAAATCATCACCATGACCGAACAACTGAAACAGCTGATTCATCAGCAACAAAACGAACAAGTTCTGGCAGCTGAAGCGCGCCAGCATTTTGCGCCGATGGCGGCCGATGCACGGGAAAAGCTGCTGGCCGGTATTACCTCAGCGGATGAAATAATGCGGGTGTTAAGTGAATAAACATGGAGGCCTTTGAATACACATCATTAGACTCCACCGGGCGCACTAAAAAAGGCATCATTCAGGCAGACAGCGCCAAACAGGCACGTCAGCTCATTCGAGCGCAACAGCTGACACCAATCGACGTTCAACAGGTGATTGAGCGGGGCAGTCAACAATCCGATGCCCGACAGTTCCGAATCCGTTTTAAAAAAAACGAACTACCGCTGATTATCCGACAATTAGCCACTTTGGTGGAAGCCGGTTTGCCCATTGATGAGGCTTTACTGACTTTACAGGAACAAAGCGATCACCGTAATACCGAACGCATATTGTCTACACTGCATGCCAAGGTTATGGAAGGCCAGTCATTGGCGTACGCCATGCGATTATTCCCCAAAGCCTTTGATGAACTGGTGGCCACCAGTGTGGAAGCCGGTGAACAAGCGGGTCAGTTGGCCGAAGTCTTGTTGCAATTGGCCGACTATCTGGAAACCCGCGAAACCCTCGGTAAAAAGTCCTTATCGGCGTTAATCTATCCGATGATTTTAATTGTCACAGCCATCGCCGTGGTGGCCGGCTTAATGGTTTATATTGTGCCTAAAGTGATTGATGTGTTTGCATCAGCCAATGTGGCTTTACCCCTGATGACGCAGGTTTTAATCGCCATCAGTGATTTTTTGAGTGGGTATGGTTGGCTGTTATTGTTGGGACTGGCGGTGCTGTTATTGGCTTTTTTCACCGCTTTGCAAAAACCTGAATTCAAACTGGCCTGGCATCGGTGGGTGCTTAAATTGCCGGTGTTTGGTGCTTTGACGCGCACTGCCCAAAGTGCCCGGTTTACCCGCACACTGGGTATTTTAACCCACAGTGCGGTGCCGATTGTGTCCGCGCTGTCTTTAGCTTCGCAAGTGGTTCGCAATGCCGTGATGAAACAGGCCTGCCAACAAGTGGCGGCTGCGGTGCGAGAAGGCGCGTCATTGGCCGGTGCCATGCGATCGGTCGATGAATTTCCATCCCTGACGATTAAGCTGGTGCATTCAGGTGAACAAAGTGGCCGATTAAGTGACATGCTGAACCGCATTGCCATGGTGCAGGAACGGGATGTAGAAAGTAAACTCACCACTTTAACCAACGCCATTCAACCTTTGGCCATTTTATTCGTGGGTTTAATGGTGCTGTTTATTGTGCTGGCCATGTTACTGCCAATATTCCAAATCAATACCCTGCTGAATTAAATCGATGATTTCATTTAACCGCGTCAGTAAATCCTACGGCAAACACAACAAGGCATTATCGGATGTCAGTTTTGATGTGAAAGCCGGTGAGATGCTGTTTTTAACCGGCCATTCAGGTGCCGGTAAAACCTCTATACTTAAACTGATAATGCGGATTGAAACGATTTCATATGGTCAGGCTGAGGTTAATGGTCATAATTTGCGACAATTATCCGATAACCAGCTGCCCGGTTATCGCCGGGATCTGGGCATGATTTTTCAGGATCATCGGCTCCTGGAAAACCGCACAATTCTGGATAATGTCGCGATGTCCATGTGGCTGCGGGGCTTTACCGTGAATGAAAGCCGTAAACAAGCCCGCGTGATTCTCGGCCAGGTGGGTTTGGCAGAAAAAACGCAGTTCTATCCCAGTCAGTTATCCAGTGGTCAGCAACAACGGGTCGGCATTGCCCGTGCCATTATCTCGAAACCGGCCATTTTACTGGCCGATGAGCCCACCGGAAATCTGGATCCGGATTTGTCTTTAGAGCTGATGGATCTGTTTATGCGCATTAACAAAAATGGCACCACAGTGGTCATCGCTTCGCATGATCTGATTCTGATTAAACGACTTCGAAAGCGGGTGTTGGTGCTTGATTCGGGGCAACTTATTGATGATTACAGGCCAACATGAACCAAACTGTTGATAACCAACCCAATGCCTTTAAGCGCTGGTATCGCGGCCATGGCCGGGCTGTGCTGGGCGGGTTCAGAATGCCCATGCAGACACCCTACAGCAGTGTCTTCACCATCATTACCCTGGCGATATGTTTTTATCTGCCTTTATTAATGTGGACCTTGTGGCAAAATTTTGACGGTGTTCAGCAGCAGTGGCAAAACCAGGGCAGCGTCGCTGTGTTTTTAAAACCTAACGTGGGCGAACAGCAGCGGCAGAATTTACAACAAGAATTGTCTCAAAAAAATCTGATTGTTGAAGTCATCCTGGTGGCCAAGCAAAACATCAAAGCCGACCTCAGTGATGACCCGCAACTCAATCAGGTGATTGCAGTGATTGATGATTATGATTTACCCGATCAACTGATGCTGAAACCGCATAAATCTGCCACCGTTGAACAATTAAAATCCCTGGCAAAACAATTGCAGTTGCACCCGGATATTGATTATGTCAGTTTTGATGCCGACTGGTACCGGCAGTTACAGGCGGTGACACAGGCTTTGTACTACCTGACACAGGGCAGCATTGTTATTTTCCTGACCATTGTTCTGGTGTTTTTAAGTCATTCCATCGGCAATGAAATCGCCGCCCACAAAGCTGAAATCAGCTTGAAAAAACTGCTCGGCGCCGCCCCCGGGCAGATTCGCCGGCGATTTTTATACAGCGGTGTCTATTATGGTGTGCTGGCCGGTTTACTGGCCTGGTTATTACTGATGCTTACTTTGTGGTGGATGAAAAAACCACTGATGGCACTGACCATGAGCTTTGGCAGAGCTTTTGAAATTAATGTTGGCTCCTGGTCACAATGGCTGATTTTTATCGGGCTGTGCGCTGCCATAACCTGGCTCGGTGCCCGCATCAGTAGCTCCGGTCATATTCACAAACTGTGAACAATTCAAAAACAGTTTTGGTGCGTATCGTGTACAATAAAGCCCATGACTGATTCGCATAAAGTTTTAATCGCTGACTCTTCGAAGTTAGCGCGCACCATGACTGAAAAGCTGGTGAAAAAAATTAAACCCTACACCGATGTGATTGCGGTTGGCAGTGTCTCTGAGGCGCTTGATCACCTTAAAGAACATCGGGTGGATTTGATTTTGACGGCCTTGCGTTTGAAAGATGATGATGGCACAAAAATTTGCACCTATGTGCGAGAAAATCATCATTATTTACCGGTGATCGTGGTGTCCGGCGATGTGGATAATCGCTTAAAAGAACGCTTGCTCGGCAGCGATGTCACCGACTACATAGATAAGTCTGCGGGGCAGAAGGGTCTGGAAATTTTTCTGTCGGGTTTATTACAGCCTGATGATCAGATTAACGGTAAAATTCTGTACATCGAAGATTCTGCTGTGGTGGCCCATGCCACCAAGAAATTACTGCAAAACCACAACCTCGATATTACCCACACCCTAAGTGTCACCGATGCCAAAGAACTCATTCCTGATCGGGACAGTGCCTATGATCAGTTTGATTTGGTGTTAACCGATTATTACCTGAAAAATAATGAAACGGCGATGGATATTCTGAATTATGTGCGCAGTGATTTGGGCTTGGATAAAATCGAAATGCCCTTTGTGATAATGACCGGTGATGAAAACACTGAAAATCAGAAAAAAATCCTGCAAAGTGGTGCCAATGATCTCATCGGTAAACCGGTTAATCAGGAAGCCCTGGTGAAAAAAATCAAATTCCAGATCCGCTTTACCCAATTTCATCGAAATAAAACCAGCCAAGACAGCTAATTACCATGGCTGAATCCGTATCGCCACAAATTGAAGCCAGTTGGTTGCGTGCCCTTCATCAGGAATTTCAACAGCCTTATATACAAAAACTGAAACAGTTTTTGTTATCAGAAAAGCGGCAAAAACAGGTGGTTTATCCGCCAGGTTCACAGATTTTTGCGGCTTTTAATAACACACCTTTAAGCGATGTCAAAGTGGTGATTTTAGGCCAGGATCCATACCATGGACCGGGCCAGGCCCACGGATTAAGTTTTTCGGTGCAACCGGGAACGGCTCTGCCACCGTCCTTAAAAAACATTTATAAAGAATTACACAGTGATTTAGGGGTCAATAACCAGTCAGGTGATTTAACCGGATGGGCCGAGCAGGGCGTGTTGTTATTAAACAGTGTCCTCACGGTGCGTAGAAATCAGGCCGCCAGTCACCGTGACCAGGGCTGGGAGCAGTTCACCGACGCAGTGATAAAAATCATTAATGAGCAATGTCAGCATGTGGTCTTTATGCTGTGGGGCAGTTATGCACAGAAAAAAGGCCGGGTGATTGATACGCAAAAGCATTTAGTGTTAACCGCGCCTCACCCCTCACCTTTATCTGCGCACCGCGGTTTTTTTGGTTGCCGGCACTTTTCCAGTGCCAATGCCTACTTAAAATCCCACCAAAATACCGAAATAAACTGGCAATTGCCTTAAAAACTCTGGTTTTTGTTTTCGATGAACTTGAAGACGTTTATAATTAATTCATGATTGGTCTTAATAAATTTCAATTATTACTTTTTGTAACACTCATTGTGAGCTTCACATCTGTGCGCAGCAATAATTTACAATTGCCGGACAATCCTGCGCCATGGTTACAAGAATTGATTAATCAGCCCCAGTATAAAGACCAAATTAATCGTTTTGGTTTTGCCGTAGGCGGCCAAATACGCATCAAGCTTGAGTCACATTTGGCCGAAACAATTGAAATGCCTCAACAACTCAAAGAGACAAGTCGCTTACTTGATTATGATCAGTATTTAGGGGGGCAATATATAACCGGTGAATATAATTTAAAAAATGTGGCCGGCTTACAGTTATTTTTACCTTTTGGAATTTTTGAAGGCGTGCAGTCCGGTCAATTATTTGTTGAAGGCAGTTTGGTAATGCTCAATCAAGGACGTGCCCTTGCGTTTAAAGATTTACGCATTGCTCATGCCAAACGCCCGCCAAAAGCCGGTGATATGGCTGTATTAGATATTACCGACGGTAACGGACATGCACTGTTTCATTTAGATAATATTCACACTGTCTGGGAGCAGAATAACAATGTCCTGCGCTATCAGCATGTGGATATGCGTTTAAGTTCATGGTTGGCTGAGCAACTCAATAAATCCCACTTGTCAGGTCGTGTGGTAGGTTCTTTACAAATGATTAATAATGTCACACAAAATGATCTGAATGCCACAGTTAAAGGTGGTCCGCCGCAATGTAACTCAAGACCGGTGTGGCCTTCAGCGCAGGATCCGGCCGATGTGATGTTGATCGAACTTACAGGTGAAAGTCGGCAGGTCGATGGTGGAGGCACAGATCGTATTGTTATACCAAAAGCCCGTCTGCAAAATATTGGTGATGCCGATGTGCCCTGGTACCGCAAGTTTACCGGATCCTTTCCACCGCACAATAATAATCAACATCCCTATTTAATTTGGAACTTGTACCAGGAAAAAGAAGGCCGGTTCACACAAGTCGCCGCCTCAGCACTTAAACATGCTTTTTACACCACCAATCAACAGTGTACATTGAATTGCTATGATAATAATATTCTGTGGCCGGGTTGCCGGGATACTTATGGTCAGTTAAGCAACGACAATAATTTACATTTAGGACCGCGTCAGGAAATTAATCCTTTTTTGGGTACCTGGGACAGTTGTGGCTCGTTTTTTGATCCGGGCTGTACCGGTTCACAAACCAACGCAGCCAGTAATGACGGCCAACGAATGCGGGTGAAACTCAATGAGATTAATGATGCGCAGGCAAATTACTATCTGTCTGCATGGTATGTAGTGCGTGATGATATCGATATTTATAACAGCATGGGCAGTCGTCCGGTGGCCTATAGCGCTACCAGCAAATATCTGACTAATACCGGCCCTTTTGAGCAAGGCCCTGCCGCTGATCGCTGGGTCGCGAATAATGGCTTTGACCCATCGGGTTACGCATCATCGTTTCGATTGCTCAGACCCGGTGCTGGACATCTCTCAGTAAAGACTAAGGTTATTGACATAGGCGGTGGCTTGTATCGGTATCATTATTTTGTTGAAAATTATGATTATAATCCGGGATTATCAGGACTGGAAATTCCTTTACAATCCGGCACCACGGTTAGTCAATATGATTTTACGGATGTGGACGACATTGGATTAAATGACTGGCCTTTGAATAATACCGGTACATCATTGGAGATGGCATCATCAAATGATCATTATATTACCTGGGGTTATGGTTTCACGTTTTCAGTCACGCTGTCTCAAACACCGATACAGGGGAGTGTTCGTTTAACCGGCGAACAGGGTGAGGGTGATTTCTGGATACCGGCTTTGGTGCCATTAACAGATCTTATATTTGCCGATGGTTTTTAAGTCAGATTAATCTGCATTTATTCTATACACTACACTATCACTGTAAAAAAATCGTTATTCTGGTAGAATAAGCCTCTTTTTTAGAAAAGACCTTTAAATAATATATGGCAAAAGAAGATGTAATTGAATTAGAGGGTAAAGTTATTGAGACCTTACCTAACACCATGTTCCGTGTTGAATTGGAAAACGGACATGAAGTGGTGGCGCATATTTCCGGACGCATGCGTAAACACTATATCCGTATTTTAACCGGTGATACCGTCACCGTTGAACTCACTCCATACGACCTGAGTAAAGGAAGAATTACTTTCCGTAGTAAGTAATTCTTTCCAGTCGTTATTTTCAAGGATGAATTAATCTGCTTTTTCTTCCTCTTGAGGTTGTTGTTTGACGTCGGTTTCGATGGTGAATGACAGTTTGTCATCGGCGACGTCAACCTTAACCACACCGCCATTTTTCAAATCACCAAATAAGATGTCATCCACCAGAGGCTTTTTCAGGTGTTGGTCGATGGCGCGCTGCATGGGTCTGGCACCCATTTCGCGATCATAGCCTTTACCCACCAGCCAGCTTCTGGCTGCTGCGCTGAGTTTAAACCGGATGCCCGGTTCAGTCAGTTGGTGCTCCAGTTCGATCATCAGTTTATCGACAATACGCTCAATATGACCAACTTCCAAATTCCGGAATGGTACGATGGCATCCAGGCGGTTTCTGAATTCTGGCGTGAATACCCGCTTAATCTCCAACATCGCATCACTGCTGTGATCCTGATCCAGGAAACCGAAACTGCTGCGACTGTGTAAAGTGGCGCCGGCGTTGGTGGTCATCACCAGCATGACATGACGAAAATCAGTTTCACGGCCATTGGAATCGGTTAGTTTGCCGTTGTCCATGACCTGTAACAGAATATTCATAATGTCCGGATGGGCTTTTTCAACCTCATCGAGCAGAACAATCGCATGCGGTGTCTGATGGACCTTATCGGTCAATAAACCGCCTTGTTCATGGCCTACATAGCCAGGTGGCGCGCCGATTAATTTTGATACGGCATGCGGTTCCATGTATTCAGACATATCGAAACGAATTAATTTCAGCCCTAAGTGATGAGACAATTGTCTGACCACTTCGGTTTTACCGACCCCTGTGGGCCCGGCAAACAGTAAATTAGCCACGGTGCGATGGTCACGGTTGAGACCTGCACGCGACATTTTAATGGTGTCTGCGAGAATTTCGATGGCTTCATCCTGACCAAAGATAACGTGTTTTAAGTTACGTTTGATTGATTTTAGTCGGTCGGTGTCTTGTTCATTCAAATCGGCCACAGGAATCTTGGCAATCGAAGCCACCACGCGACGGGCGTCGGTGGCGGAAATAGGTTCTTCCTGTAAGCCGTGTATGCGCTGCCAGGCACCGGCTTCATCAATCACATCGATGGCCTTATCCGGTAAAAACTTATCGCTGATGTGTTTAGCCGAGAGTTTAACCGCTGCCGTCACCGCTTCATCTAAATAATTGACATCATGAAAATCTTCATAATACGGCTGTAAACCGCGTAAAATCTGAATGGCTTCAGATTCTGAGGGTTCTGTGATACTGACCTTTTGGAATCGTCTGGACAAAGCCCGATCCCGGTCAAATATGGTGCGCACCTCATCCTGGGTGGTGGCGCCGATGCAACGTAAGCTGCCTTTGCTTAAAGCCGGTTTAAGCAGGTTTGAGGCATCCAGAGAGCCGCCGGAAACCGCGCCGGCACCGATAATGGTGTGAATTTCATCGATAAACATAATGGCATGTTCAATACCGGCGATGTACTTAATCACGGATTTAAGGCGCTTTTCAAAGTCACCGCGGTATTTGGTGCCGGCCAACAATGCCCCTAAATCCAACGCAAAAACCTGCGCATCGGCCATCACTTCAGGCACTTCTTCGTTAACAATTTTTAAGGCCAGTCCTTCGGCAATGGCGGTTTTACCCACACCCGGTTCGCCCACCAGTAAAGGATTATTTTTAGAACGCCGCATCAGAACCTGGATCACCCGTTCCACTTCCTGATCACGACCAATCAACGGATCGATTTTACTTTGTTGGGCTTTTTTATTGAGATTGATTAAAAAGCTTTTGCCACTGTCGGGCTTTTTCTTCTCGGTGTTTTCGCCCTGTTCATCCTGTTGCTCAGTGAGCGGTTGTTCCACTTCATCAAAACCACCATGGGCAATGCTTCTGACCACATCGTAGCGTGACACGCCCTGTTTATTCAGTAAGTAAACCACGTGGGAATCGGATTCATCAAACATCGCTACCAGAACCCGATCGCCGGTGACCTGACTCACTTCAGCCGATTGCGCTGAATAAATGGCACGTTGGATGACGCGACGAAATGCCAGGGTTGGCTGGGTTTCAAAATCAGCCTCAGCCGGTAAAATTTTGACGTGCTGGGCGATGAGTACCTGTAACTCCTGTTCCAGTAAATGTAAATCAGCACCCACCATTTTTAATACTTGCAGCGCCTGCTTGTTTTTGAGCAGGGCCAGCATAAGGTGTTCCATAGTCAGTAATTCATGGCGTTTTTGCCGGGCCAGGGTGTAGATTTCACTGATATTCTGGTCTAATTGGCTGTCTAACATTTACACCACCTCACTGACACACAGCAACGGATGCTCATTGTCACGGGCATAATCATTGACTAATGTGGTTTTGGTTTCGGCCACTTCATGGGTAAAAATACCGCAAACGCCTTGCCCACGGGTGTGCACGTGCAACATAATTTTAGTGGCTTGTGATTCATCCATATAGAAAAATTTACGCAACACTTCAATAACGAAATCCATGGGCGTAAAATCGTCATTAATCAGCATCACTTTATACATTTTCGGGTCTTTTATCTGGGATTCTAACTGTTCCAGTAAATCGACACCTTGTTGTGTTTTGTTTTGTTTATCGGTCATGGGTTGTTGTTTAATCTATTATTGACTCATAATATCATGGTTACTGCCAAGCTTTTCAAGTTATCACTACAATACCTATTCTACAATAAGCAGCATGAAATGAACAAAAACGGTGAAAACCTTTGTTTTATCATTCTTTTTTGACACGTTACCGATAAAATACACCCATGGAAAAAATTAAAATAGCCATCAGCACCTGTTTGTTAGGACAGGAAGTGCGATACAACGGCGGTCATAAACATGCCCCTTTTTGTACCCAGATACTGTCGAAATGGTTTGAGTATGTGCCGATTTGCCCGGAAGTCGAGATTGGTCTTGGTGTACCACGCGAACCGATTCGTCTGGTGATGGAAGATGATGGTGTTAAAGCCAAAAACGTCAATGACCATAAACACGATTACACCGAACAATTAGCCGACCTGGCCGAAAAACGCTTGCCTGACTTAAAAGATGTCTGTGGCTATATTTTTATGCAAAAATCTCCCAGTTGCGGCCTGTTCCGGGTGAAAGCCTATTTACCCAACGGTATGCCCCACAATGAACCGCAATCGGGTATCTACGCCAAAGCCATCGACGACGCCATGCCCCTGTTGCCAAAAGAAGAAGCCGGTCGTCTGAATGACATGCGCCTGCGGGAAAACTTTATTATCAGGGTGTTTGCCACAGACCGATGGCGCCGCGAAGTTCTGACGGATCCTTCACCGGGCGCACTAGTGGATTTCCACCGACAACATAAATTCCTGCTTCAAGCCCATTCAGAAGTCATGTACCGCGATTTGGGCCGAATCGTCGCCAATGCCGGTGATGGTGAAAAGCTACGCGATGATTATTTCCAGTTATTTATGCAATGCCTGGCCAAACCTGCCAAAATCAAAAGTCATGTTAATGTCTTGTATCATTTGCTGGGTTTCTTCAAAAAAGAGCTTCCCAGCGACGCCAAAGCGTCAATCATAAAAACCATCGAGCAATATCAGCAAAAAAAGGTCTTTCTGATGACACCGTTAACCATGATGCGTCATTATGCGGAGGTGCATAAAATCAATTACTTATTAGACCAGGTCTATTTAAAACCCTATCCCAACGAACTGGGATTACAAAATCATTTATAAAGAAGTTATTCACATTGAGTTAAATGATTTCTATTCATTTTGAATCCAAACTAACAGAAAAAAATAATTATCAGAAAAATTTTTCAGAATTTCAGGACAGGCTGTCCTTGATTAGGGGTTTACAAGAGGTGACTGTCCATTTGTTTAATGATTTAGTTCGCTATTGCATAAAATGCTTCTTTTAATTTTGGTAAGACCGGTTCTTTACCAAACCATATTTTAAAGTAGTTATTTCGGATAAGTGGGTTTTGGGTGCTTTGGATTAGGCTGTTGTTTTTGAATAGTTTGAGCGTTCCTTCTTGGTCAATGACTAAATCGTAAACATCACCGTCGGTGACATCCTGGTAGCTTTGGTTGAAGTCATTAATTATTTTTTTGGATTGTTCGGTTTGGGGCCGGTCGAGGTTGCGGAAAAAATATTCAGTTGCGCTTTCGATGAAGAATTCGCGTTTGATGTCACGCAGGTATGTGAAGCGCAGCAGAACAGGGGTGGTGGTTAAAATATGTTGATCTTTTCGGCATTCGATGGAGAACCAGTCGATGTCGGCGACTTTGAAGATAATGCCTTTGCGGACCATGTGGTGATTACATTGTTGCCAGTTTTGATCATAAGCGGCGAGTGATTGGGGTTGATTTGATAATTCAGTGGCTTGTGCCTGTCCAATTATTGAAAGCACGATAAAGGTAAGAGCAATTGTATTTTTCATAGACTAAAGTCGTTGTTTTATTTTGATTAAAAAGCGTCCGATGAAGGGTAAATGCTCATAAAAAGCCTCGCTGCTGTTCCAGAAGTCATGCTGAAAAGTAATCTGACCTTGTTCATTAAAACGCAACTGGCTGATGCCGACAGAGTTTGATTCGATGTCTTTACCGACCGCAGTGAAAGCCATGTGCATGCGCCAGCGGACATAATAATCATCTTTACTTTTAATCACTTCTAAAATCTCCACTTTAGTGTCAGCGCTTTGGGCTGTTTCACTGAGGTATTTGACCAGTTTTTCCCGGTCAGTGATGATTTTAAAAGTGTCATTAAAGTAAAGGTCTTTGGCATAGACCTCTTCGATGGTCTCAGCGGTAGCACCTTTAGACATATCCGCGAACACCTGATGCATTTGCTGTTTGGCATCTGCCTGATGGCTGGCAGGTTGTTGGGATATGGCATCGAAATAAGCTTGAAAGCTCTGATCCGGCTTGTGACCGGGCGATCGGGTGCAGGCATACAGAGCGAAAACAACAGCAATCAATATCAAAATAACTTTCAACACAATTCACCACAATTTAAAAACATTTATATTATCGTCTGTGGTGTCAAGATGCCGTGAACAGAAGCCGAAACCACTTCACATTGTTTTCACCGCTGAAACTTAAAATAAGAGTTTTAAGTGAAATGTTGTTGATGAAAAGAATGTGGCTACAATGGTTTGATAACCAACATAATCAGCCTGATTCAGAGTCTGAATCCATTGCCTGGTCCAGAATTGTGCCTTTTATCATGCTGCATTTAGCTTGCTTGATGGTTTTTTGGGTGCCATTGACCGGTTTTGCGCTGCTTATTTGTGGTCTGTCCTACTTTATTCGGATGTTCGCCATCACCGGATTTTACCATCGGTATTTTTCCCACAAATCATTCAAGACCAGCCGTCTGATGCAAACTATTTTTGCCGTCATTGGAGCCACAGCGACCCAGCGCGGACCTTTGTGGTGGGCGGCCCATCACCGACATCATCATATTCATGCGGATACGGATGCTGATGCTCACAGTCCGAAACATGGCTTCTGGCGCAGTCATATGGGTTGGTTTTTACAGGATAAAAATTTTGCCACTCAACATGAACGGGTCAAGGACTTAAACCAATTTCCTGAGCTGCGTTGGATAGACCGCTATGACATCATTTTTCCCATACTTTACATCATTTTCTTGTTTGCATTAGGTGAAATTTTAGATGCAATCTTTCCGACTTTGAACACCTCAGGCCTACAGCTGGTGGTCTGGGGTTATGTGGTTTCGACGGTATTGCTGGCACATGTGACTTATGCCATTAATTCATTGGCGCATGTATTTGGAAGCCGGGAATACGACACCGGTGATAACAGCCGCAATAATTTTATTCTGGCGATTCTAACACTGGGCGAGGGTTGGCATAATAACCACCATTGCTCGCCCGGATCCGTGCGGCAGGGTTTTCGCTGGTGGCAGATTGATGTCAGTTATTATATTTTATGGCTGATGTCAAAAGTGGGCCTGATCTGGGATTTAAAATCGCCCAATAAAACCCTGTTGGCGAACAAGAAATTACCCGGAGCGACGGCATGAAAGTGGCCATTATAGGCGGTGGAATTTCCGGGTTGATGGCAGCTGATACCCTCAATGGTCATATCGACTATGACCTCTATGAAGCCGCGTCAAATTTAGGCGGTCACGCCGACACCCATGACATCGAAGTGGATGGCCAGCCCTTGTCGGTGGACACAGGTTTTTTGGTTTACAACGAATCCCGCTATCACCATTTTACCGATATGTTAAATCGCTATGGTGTGCAAAGCGAAGCCTCCGACATGAGTTTTGCCGTGTCTAACCGGGTCACCGGTCTGGAATATAACGCCACCAGTTTATCGGGCCTATTTTGTCAGAAAAAAAACCTGGTAAATAAAGACTTTTATCGCATGATTTTAGACATCGTTCGATTTTATCGCCGTGCACCTCAATTAATCGAAACCCGTGAAGACACCGGCATATATCGGTACCTTACTTCGCAGAACTATTCAGATTATTTTATTGAACAGCATATGATGCCTATGGTCAGCGCTTTATGGTCCGGTGATTTTGATACGGTGAAAGACTATCCGGTCTATTATTTATTGCGTTTTATGGCCAATCATCAGATGTTGCAATTAACTCAACGGCCGCAATGGCGCACCATTTCAGGTGGTTCTCAACATTATGTCGATGCCATTCACCGGCACATGCAAGGACAGGCATACACCAGCACATCGGTTCAGTCCGTTTTGCGGGATGACCGGGGTGTTGTCGTAACCACATCCCAAGGTGCAAGGCGTTATACAGCGGTTATTTTTGCCACCCATGTTGATGACACGCTGGCCTTACTGGAACAACCGACCTTACAGGAAGCCGACATACTCGGCGGTATTCGTTATGTGGACAATGACATGGTTTTACACACCGACGCCGGTTTATTGCCCCATAATAATAAAGCCTGGGCCAGCTGGTCGGTGAATTATTATGGCGAAGACGCGCTGGGTTGTCAGGTGAATTATTACCTCAATAAACTGCAAAATTTAACCGTATCATCGCCGGTGATTGTCAGTCTGAACCAAACCGAACGCATTAAACCGGATTTGAAGTTGGTTCAAAAGACCTACCGACACCCGGTTTACGACCGTAAAACACCCGAACGACAACAACAGATTCAAGCTTTACAAGGCCACAACAACAGTTTTTACTGTGGTGCATATTTAGGCTGGGGCTTTCATGAAGACGGTGCCGAAAGCGGTGTTAAAGCAGCTCAACTAGTGAAAGAAAAATATGCCTGATTCTGCGCAACAACATTTGTCGACACAGACCCTGCAGCCGGGATTGTTAAAGGGTGAGGTGGTTCACCACCGATTTACGCCCAAAGAACACCGGTTTACCAATCGCATGTACTGGCACCTGGTAAATACCAATGAGTTAGATGTTTGGTCACAGCGGTCCACTTTTCGTAGTCACAATGGTTTTAATGTCTACGGCTTTAAAGACAGCGATTATGTGTCAAATGACAAGCAGTCCATCCAATCGAAAATAACAGAATTTCTTAAACAACAAAGTGGTGAAGAATTTAACGGCACGATACTGCTGATGAGCCACCCGCGCTATCTGAACATCGGCTTTAACTCGGTTAATTTTTATTTCTGTTACCGGCAACAACAGCTTAACTACATTGTTTCAGAAATTAACAACACGCCCTGGGGAGAGAAGCAGCTGTATTTTCATGATTGTCGGCAACAACATAACACCGACAATCACTATGATTTTAGTTTTGATAAGTGTTTCCATATTTCGCCCTTTGTGTCCATGGATATTCATTATCAGTGGCGTTTTGTGGTGAATGCTTCAGGCGTCGATGTGCACATGAAACTGTTTAAAAACGATGCAACGCTGATGTATGTGGGCATGAAAACCACATGGCTATCTGCTGATAGTGGCATCACCGTCACAAGACCGGCACAGGCCTGGAAAATGTGGCTGAATATTTATTATCAGGCCGCCCGGTTATGGCTTAAAAAAGTACCATTTCACAACCACCCAAACACAGAATAATATGTCTCAAGTAAACTACAAAGTAAAAACTAAAAGTATTCAAAGTGAGTTTAACAGCCCGCAAAATGGCCAACCCGTTGCTCATAAACGCACCCAACGCAGTCGCTTCACCTGCTGGCTGAAGAAACAGCTTCTGAAGCAACTTAACGACATTCAACACGCCCACCTGATTATTATCGAAGGTGATCAACAGTTTCATTTTGGCGATGAATTATCTGACTTGCAGGTCAGTATTCGGGTGCATGATGACCGGTTTTATTCTGCTTTGGCGCTGGAGGGCAGTGTCGGTGCGGCGGAATCCTACAGCCGAGGTGATTGGGATTGCGATGAATTAACCCGCCTGATTCGGGTTTTTGTGCGTAACCGTGACTGGCTCGATGGTGTCGAAAACGGCAGTGCCCGGATTAAAAATGCGTTGCTCAAAGTGGGGCATTTTTTCAACAAAAACTCACAACAGGGCAGTCGCAAAAACATTTCTGAGCATTATGATTTAGGCAACGATTTATTCCGTCTGTTTCTGGATAAGCGGATGATGTATTCCTCGGCGGTGTATGAAAGCCCGTCGGATGACTTAGAAACAGCGGCAACGCGAAAATTACAGCTTATTTGTGAAAAACTACAACTGAATGCACAAGATCACGTGATTGAAATTGGCACCGGCTGGGGTGGTTTTGCCATTTATGCCGCTAAACATTATGGCTGCCGCGTGACCACAACCACCATTTCTGAAGAACAATATCGCTATGCTTGTGAACAGGTTAAGCGCGCCGGATTAACAGATCGCATCACGCTGCTGAAAAAAGATTATCGAGATCTCACAGGTCAGTTCGATAAACTGGTTTCCATTGAAATGGTCGAGGCCGTGGGTCATCACTATTTACCCACTTATCTGAAACAATGCGATACCTTGTTAAAACAAGACGGTCTGGCATTGATTCAGGCGATAACCATTGAAGACAGCCGTTACAAACAAGCCCTGAAATCTGTTGATTTCATCAAAAAGCATATTTTCCCCGGCAGTTTTATCCCTTCGGTGAGTACGCTGGTTGGTACTGCCGGTGATCACAGCCAATTAAAGCTCATCAATTTAGAAGACATTGGTGACAGCTATGCCAGAACCCTGGCCGATTGGCAGCAGCGTTTTAACCAACAAACCGAACAATTAGAATCTTTGGGTTATGACCAGCATTTTCGCCGTATGTGGCGGTTTTATTTCAGCTACTGTGAAGGCGGTTTTATTGAACGCGCCATCAGTGATGTGCATTTACTGCTGGCCAAGCCCGGTAACCGCCGAGCCATGTGGCGCAAAACCGATGTTTCATAAATGATGTCCGGTCGAATGAAAACCCTGATCCATGCCATGCTGCTCAATGCCCTGTGGTTTTCAGTGGTTCTGGGTGTGGCCTATCAGCATCAGCTTACCGCGGTGGTGGTGTTTGTGCTTATGGTGCTTGTCACCGCTTATGAAGGCTGGGAACGCAGTGACTGGATGGCTTTACTCATTGGTTTAATGGTCGGTGTGATTTTGGACGGATTTTTACAGGTCAGTGGCTGGGTTGATTACGGTCAGTGGTTTAAGGGCAGTCAATGGTTACCGCCTTACTGGATATTGATGCTGTGGATGGGCTTTGCCTTGTCCTTAAAAATCGGCATGCGTTGGTTATTTAAGCATTACTGGCTGGGCGCGATTTTTTTAATCATTGGTGCGCCCTTAAGTTATTTTTCAGCCGATAAACTCGGCGCTGTGGTGTTACAAAAACCCACCGCGGTGATGCTGCTGATTGCCGTGGGCTGGTGGTTTTATTTCAGTGTTTTATATGGCGTGAATAAATCCTGGAGAAACGCGTATGATTCTTAACCATCCGATTATTCTGGCAACAGCGGCCTGTGTTTTATTACAGCTGTGTGCCTTTTTCTATCAGCTCAAAACAAAACATGCCGACAGTGTCGATATGGCCTGGGCCTGGGGTATAGTCATTGTGGCGATTATTTATCAGCTCACCTTAACCGCCGATATCAGCAATCGTCTGATGGTGATGATTTTCCCGATCATCTGGTATGGCCGACTTGGCTGGCATCTGGTGGCACGTTATGACGGTGAGCAGGAAGATTCACGTTATCGTCACTTACGAAATCACTGGTCTAAAAACACGCAAGGAAAATTCTTTGTGTTTTTTATGTTCCAGGCGGGCTTAAGTATTCTGTTTTCATTACCGGCCTACTGGCTATTAACGTCTGGTGCGCTGGCAGTCTGGCAAATGGTCGCCGCTGTGCTGATTGGTGGTGGTGCTTTTATCGGTGAAAGCCTGGCGGATCGGCAGTTGCACCGCTTTAAGAAAAGCCATGACAGCAGTGAAGTCTGTAACGTTGGTTTATGGCGGTATTCGCGTCACCCGAATTACTTTTTTGAGTGGTTACATTGGTTCGTTTACCCGATTTTATTGTGGCACAGCGCTTATTTCTGGTATGCCTTAGGCATGGTGGCGCTGATGTTACTGTTTTTATTAAAGCTCACCGGCATTCCCTTTTCTGAACAACAAGCCCTTAAGAAACGCGGGCTGGCGTATAAACGCTACCAACAAAAAACCAACAAATTTTTTATAGGACCTGTCAACGATGATTTCTAATGCAATCAACTGGGTCGAGCGCGGCCTCGTTCCTGATTTTATGATTCGCGCCGGTATCCGGCATTTAATTAAAAAGCGCCTGAAAGAAGAACATGCGTTTAATCCGGGACAGGCATCAAAGCGATTTCATGAATTTCTGGATGAGCTGAAAAAAACCGCCATGGCCATCGACACCGACAAAGCCAACGAACAGCATTATGAAGTGGACGCTGAATTCTATCGCTGGGTGCTCGGTGATTACGCCAAATATTCATCGGCCTACTACCAGCCGGGCGATGATTTATCTACCGCCGAGCGGCGGATGCTGGATTTATATATTGAACGCGCGCAATTAACAGACGGTCAGCAAATTCTGGAACTGGGTTGTGGCTGGGGCTCGCTGACCCTGTTTATGGCCGAACAATTTCCGAAAGCAAAAATCACCGGTGTCTCCAATTCTCATTCCCAAAGAAAATACATTATGGGACAGGCACAGGAACGGGGTTTAACGAACGTCGAGATTATCACTTGTGACATTAATGAATTAAGTTTGGAGCAACAATTCGATCGCATTATTTCGATTGAAATGTTCGAACATATCCGTAACTACCAACAATTACTGGCCAACTGTTCGTCCTGGCTGAAGCCCGACGGTCTGATGTTTGTGCATATCTTTTGCCATCGGTTTTTAATGTATCCCTACGAGGTGCGCGGTGAAGACGACTGGATGTCGAAGTATTTCTTCAGCGGCGGTCAAATGCCGGCGCAAGATACCTTTTTATTTTTCCAGGATGATATGACTGTTAAGCAGCGCTGGCTGTTATCCGGTCAGCATTATGAGAAAACATCGAATGACTGGCTGGCCAATATGGACCGGTACAAAGCCGAAATTATGCCGGTATTACAGCGGGTTTATGGTGATGATGCAACGCTGTGGTGGCAGCGATGGCGCATCTTTTTTATGTCATGTGCCGAGCTGTTTGGTTATGATGACGGTAATCAATGGCTGGTGGGACACTATTTATGGACACCAAACACGTCCACATGAGAAAACCGAATAAACAAGACAAAGGACTGGTCAGTAAACTGAATAAAGTCTTTATTATTCAGCTGGTCTTTATCAGCCTGGCCACCATCGGTGGTGTCTTTGGTGCGGCTAAAGTGGTGGAAAATGTCCTGATTAAACAGGCTTTACAGGGCGAAGCGAAGTTCTTCTGGGAACACCGGGCGAAAAAACCCGACTTCCCACTGCCTAAAACCATGAACCTCACCGGTTACATGGTCATTAATGATGATTTTTCTGCGGTTCCCGCGCCTCTTAAAACCATGGAAGAAGCCTATCAGCGGGTTGAACTGAACCACAAAATGCCGATTGCCTATGTGACGCAGAAAGGTAATCAGAAATTATTTCTGGTGTTTGAAGAAGCCCAGGTTTCGAAACTCGCGTTTTATTTTGGCATCACACCACTGGTCATTGTGTTACTGGCGATCTATCTGCCGGCTTTTATTTCCTATATGCATTCAAAACGGGCCTTATCACCGATATTGCAATTGGTGCGTAAACTCGAGCAGGTGGATATCTCACAAACAGGCCTGAGTCAGCTGCATTTTGATGATTTGAACCAGAACGCCAACAACGAAATCGCCACCCTGGTGGCCACCTTTGAAAAAGTCTCGGGTAAGATTGCTGAATTTGTTACCCGAGAACGTAACTTTTCGCGTTATGCCGGGCATGAGCTCAGAACCCCGCTGGCGGTGCTGAAAGGCAACATCGAACTGCTGAAAAAACAGCCCCTGGAACCCCCGGCGCAACGCCTGGTTAATCGCATGGAGCCGATGGTGTCGGATATGCAGGCTTTAATTGAAGCTTTGCTGGTATTATCCCGTGAAAACCAGGTCACCAACCAGGAAGTCACCATGGTGAATGATGTGCTGAAAAACAGCGTCGAACAAGCCATCGCCTTATTCCCGGAAAAAACAGTCCATTTAAACTGGCAGGCCAGGCATCTGATTGAAGCGCCGCTGTCAGAGCAGGTTTTTGCCATGATTATCAGTAATCTGGTGCGAAATGCGTGTCTCTATTCCGGCGATGAACCTAAGATAACCGTGACCATCGATTATAACCACGTCATCATTGCCGATCAGGGCAAAGGCATGGATGCCGATACACTGGCGCGCATTAAAGAACCCTTTTATCGCGGCGATGAATTCGGCGAAAAAGGCTTCGGCCTCGGCTTGTCCATTGTCGACTGGCTGTGCCAGCAAAGCGGCTGGCAAGTGAATTTTGAAAGCCAGCCCGGGCAGGGAACCCGCGTGACATTAACACTAACCCAAGTTAGAATATTAGCTTCTGAGGAAAAAAACACATGAGCAACATTACCGTTTTACTGGTGGAAGACCACCAATCACTGGCAGAAACCGTCACCGACTTTCTGGAACTCGCTGAAATCACCGTGGACTATGCCGCCGACGGCATCACCGGCCTGCACCTGGCCGTCACCAACCACTATGACGCCCTGATTCTGGATGTTATGCTGCCGGGTATCGAAGGCTTCGAAATCTGCCAGAAAGTCCGCAAAGAAGCCCGCTCCGATGTGCCAATAATTATGCTCACTGCCCGGGACCAGATCGACGACAAACTCACCGGCTTTGATTCCGGAGCCGATGATTACCTGGTCAAACCCTTTAATCCCGATGAACTCGTGGCCCGCGTCAAATCCCTGGTCCGCCGCCACCGCGGCGAATTCGACCAAAGCGCCCTGCAAGTCGGCGACCTCGTCTTTGACCTCGCCACCATGCAAGTCAAACGCGGCAACGAGGTCTTAAAAGTCTCACCCACCGGCATGCAAATCCTCAAAGTCCTGATGAAAAAATCCCCCGAAGTCGTCACCAAAGAACACCTCACCCAACAACTCTGGGGCGATTTAGTCCCCGAATCCGACGTCCTCCGCAGTCATTTATATCTCCTGCGCAAAACCATCGACAAACCCTTCGACAAAGAACTCCTGCACACCATCCCCGGCGTGGGTTTGAAAATGGCGGATGAGGGTTAAAATAACGAATAACAGGTAGGGTGGGCTCTGCCCACCAAAATAGTGTATATCTACTGCAAAAGTTTCATATTTGCAATTTAATCCCGATATATTCGGATAATAATGCATTTATGCAATTTAAACTCGAAATAACAGAATAAAAGTGCAATTTTTAAGTATATATGAGTCACAATAAGTGAAAAAACGGCAAATATAAGCGAAAAACACCCATTTCTTGTTATAGTTTTGATTAAAATGCACATTTAATAAATTGTTATGCATAAGGACTCAGTGTGATACGAAAACTATTTCTGGTTTTAGTAATTGCGTCAATTCCAGCGCTCGCTTGGTCATATGCAAAGCCGTTAAGGTTACTTCTGCCTCATTTAAATGGAGTGACGTGCAACGGCTCAGTGTGCGTGGAGGATACGAGTGGGATGTATCAAGCTATTGAGCTTTATGGCTCTGCGGTAAAGAACATCTCTGCAGCTCAACTTCCACTTAGAGCTAGCCCCACGTTTGTTTATTGCTCTACTGCAGAGTGCTACCAGTCGTTTGGTGGAGGAAATGAGCGAGCGATTTCTTATCCGTTTCTCGGTACGGTTATAGCTCCTGAATCGTGGCAACGCTACATCACTCAGCACGAATTGGTTCATTGGTTCCAATTTTATGAAATTGGCCCTGTTTCGACCATGATGAAACCTGAATGGTTTAGAGAAGGTATGGCGTATGTGTATAGCAACGCACCGGAATCAGACATTCCAGAGCATTACTTGCCAATGATGGTAAAGTACGACGAGTGGCATTCCGATAAATCTTGGTCTGAAATAGTTCAGGACGCAGGAGACCTATAATATGCATAACAAAGCCATCAAATACGCTCCCTTCGGTCGCCGGACGCTCGCAAGCTCGCGCCGTTTATGGCGGCGTTACAGCAAACGCCAGTGAACTCGTTAGCATGGCAAAATTGACGTCATAACGTTATAGCGCTAAAATGCTTATTCATCACCAGCTATGGAGACGCCATGAGCGAAACATCAAAGCGTTCTACAATTTATTTTGACCCGCAGTTGCATGCGGCACTCAGGCTGAAAGCTGCGCATACACACCGTTCCTTATCAGATATTGTTAACGAAGCAGTTCGGGCAGCGTTGGCTGAGGACCAGGAGGATTTAGCGGCCTTTGAAGAACGGGTTTCCGAGCCGACTATGAGCTATGAGGCCTTGTTGGATGATCTGAAGGCCAATGGCAAAATATAAGCTTGTCTTCAAGAAATCAGTCGCCAAAGATTTA
This sequence comes from uncultured Marinicella sp., assembly GCA_947502925.1. Classification (GTDB taxonomy): domain Bacteria; phylum Pseudomonadota; class Gammaproteobacteria; order Xanthomonadales; family Marinicellaceae; genus Marinicella. The sequence goes on from CANNBS010000004.1 coordinate 339,820, forward strand.
CGCCCCATCCCAAACAAAGATGTGGCCCGTATTCTTCAGCGCATTGAGACACTCCGAGAAAATCCCCGGCCAATTGGCAGTGAAAAGCTTTCAGGTCAGGAACGTTATCGGATTAGACAGGGCGTGTATCGAATTATCTATGAAGTGGCCGATAGGCAGTTAATCGTTACGGTGGTGAAAATAGCTCACCGAAAGCATGTTTATAAGCGTTAAAGACCGTAATTTTTCTTTTGCTTTATATCGATTCCACGATCAATGGCTGTGAAAATATCGCATTGGCTTAATTAAAATTTCAATTGTTGATGTTATCCAGACACACCCCTCAATCCCCTCTCAAGAGGGGAGGCATAAAATTATCTTATTCGTTAAATTATAGAGTCATCGATGAAAAAACTGACAATCCATTCCCCTCTGCCTTAAAGACCCTATTTTTAGTGAGAGGGGTGCAGGGATGTGTTCAGGCAGAACAAAGAAAGTTAAAATCAGGTATTATCTTGTTGCTTTGCGCTATGTGAGAATGAGTGATCTGGCGAATAAGACATAAAAAACCCTGAAAAGATGAATTAAGGCCTAAATCTGGATTAAGATGCATTTTTAATAAGTTGTTGTGGCTCAATCAGAATTATGAAGAATCTAATACTATTGGCGGTAGTTATTTTCGCTGGACTGCAAGTTTGGGAAAAATTTAGTGTTATTAGACAGCCTATATATGACGAACCATACGTTGCTGTTTATGGTCGGGATTCTTGCAGTATTACGAGCAAAATGATATCAGACCTTAAGGCTTCTGGTGTTAACTATCATTATTTTATAGTGGATAATCAAGATATAGCTGATGGCTTACATTCCAGGATGACTACGGCTGGAATCTCAACTCGGAGATATAACCTGCCAGTTGTCGATACAAATGGGGTGTTGGAAGTGAGGCCGCAATTCCAGGATGTATATGCAAAGTATAGTGCTGGGCTATAATAGAGCTGTGCACCGGAACAGCAGTCCTTCGTTGCAATTTATGCACTCCGATGTTGCTTCATTAACAGAAACAACTGGTTTATATTTCTTTTATTTACAGTGACATAATGTGTGCTCATGAAGCATTATGTTTCTACTTTAACCGAGAAGAAGAAATAGAATTAATTGAGTTTGGGCGCCGATGAAACATAAAATTTATAGGTAAGATTGAGAAAGTAAGCGCCAATGCTCTAAACCGTTACTAAACAATTTAAAAAAATTCATTCTAAATATTTAGCCTCGTAATCCCTAAAATTGGTTTCTGATTAGTTTCAGTTTTATGATATTTTATTTTCAGTGGTGTACAATCTCTGGCATGGCGAATGAGACATAAAAAAGCCCTAAAAGATGATTCAAGTCCTAAGGTTAGCTTAAGATGCGTATTTAATAAGTTGTTATACGAGGAAAACAGTGAGTAGACATTTGGAAATGAATTGTGTCTGTCTTATTATGCCTGCTAAGATTAAGTGATGGAGAATGTATGAGTACACCATGTCCATTTTGTGAATTCGAAGCATCCGACTATCGAGAGAATCACAATTGGCGCTGTTATCGATGTGGCAAGGATTATGCAGATTGGCTTATGGCTCAGAAAGCAAAAGATGAGAACGTGACCAAAAAAGAACCGTTTTTTTCAGGTAAAGATATTCCTCCCGAAGCCGAGCCTGTGCAATTTGCCCAGCATTTATTGTTATTTGCAATTCTTTCGTTGTTGGCTTTAAACTTTTTCGTCGAAGGCATATTTTCGTGGTTATTCCCGGTTTCCATACCGTTTGTCGCCTACTATGCCTTTACTGTTTATAGAACGGGTTATGCGATTGGTCAGTATACCGTTTATAAACGTACAAAAAACCCGATTATGTATAGAGCCCACATATTGGGTGCAATCGGCTATATTATTTTGGCTTTTTGGGCTTGGGTTAATTAGCGTTAACTCTATTAATAGCCAGCACATAACAGTGGCTGGATAAAGAAATCAGCTTGGAGGTAGTCAGTTCATATAAATTACTTTTTTAAGATGACTAATATCATTTATTAGACAATTATTATTGTGTTTGTGTTTAAAAAGCATCCATTTAAATCACAGATATTTCAACTTCAGTGGTGTACAATCTCAGCACTTTCTAAAACACGTATTAACCATGAATCTAAAAATAAAACTATTTTCTGTTTGTTGCTTTTTGTCTGTCTCGCTGTTTATTCACGCAGGAAAAGACGTTCAAAAACAAGCCGAAACCATCAGCAAAAAATACATTATTGCGGATTTGCATGTGGATGTGCCGTATCGATTAAAGGAACAGTATGAAGATGTGAGTCAGGCCACTGAAAGTGGTGATTTTGATTATCCGCGGGCTTTCAAGGGTGGTTTGGATGCGCCGTTTATGTCGATTTATATTCCTGCGAGTATTGAAGCAGAGGGCGGTGACAGCACAGCTGTTGCCAATGAATTGATTGATGGTGTGGAAAAAATGGTTGAGCAATCACCGGATAAATTTGCTTTGGCGAAGTCGCCTGCCGACATCAAAGCCAACTTTAAAAAAGGCCTGATTTCATTGCCGATGGGGATGGAAAATGGTTCACCGATTGCCGGAAACTTGGATAATTTAACGCATTTTTATGATCGCGGTATCCGTTACATTACCTTGTCACATTCGCTCAGTAACCACATTTCTGATTCGTCTTATGATGAAAAACGACCGGCGCAAGGCTTAACTGACTTTGGTAAAGAACTGGTCACAGCCATGAACAACATCGGCATGATGGTTGATGTCTCGCATATTTCTGACAAGGCTTTTGAGCAAGTGATTGAAATTAGCAAAGTGCCAGTGATTGCGTCGCATTCTTCGGCGCGGCATTTTACGCCGGGTTTTGAACGGAATATGAGTGATGCCATGATTAAATCTCTGGCTGACCAGGGCGGCGTAATTTTTATCAACTTTGGTTCAACCTTCGTTTCTCAGAAATCAATAGACAGTTATGATGCGTATAAAGAGGCTGCAGCTCAATTTTTAAAAGAAAACAGGGTCAAAGCCGATAGCGAGGAAGCCAAAGCCTTTACCAAAGCCTACCAAGAAAAAGTACCCTTCGAGTTTGCCACTTTAGACACTGTGTTAGATCACTTTGATCATGTGGTGAAACTGGTGGGCATTGACCATGTCGGTATCGGCTCGGATTATGATGGTGTCGGTGATTCACTACCCACTGGCTTAAAAGACGTTTCGACTTACCCGAATTTAATTGCCGGGCTGATAAAACGCGGCTACTCAGAACAGGATATCGAGAAAATTCTGTCCGGCAATCTGTTCCGTGTCTGGCGGCAAGTGGAAGATTATGCTCACAAGCGTATATCTAAATAAATCGACCAATCGATAAAACAAAGCCCTTGCTTGGTGTGAGGGCTTTTTATTGTGCATAAATAAAACAACAGTTCGCGTAGGGTGGGCTCAGCCCACCAATAAATAGCTGATGGTGTGTACAAAAAATATCTATAATAAAGTGACTGTCCTTAATTATTCACATTATGAAATATCTGAAGTCCTTATTATTGTTTCTTATTCTCTTGCCAACCCTGACCTGTGCAGCAGAATGTCCAAAGCAATCATTAAAATGTGAATTGTCCATATTTGCGGTTAACCCCGAAGATGGAGAAATAGGGCAGCGCATCATCAGTCCTGATCAGGTTATTTCAGCCAAATTAGTTGAATCAAAAATATTAGAAGACAGTATTGCCTTAAAAGTTACTTTAAATTCTGCTGGCGAAAAGGAAAACAAGGCATACACATCTAAAAATATCGGCAGCAAACTGGCTGTTTTTTGTAATGGCCGTGAGCTGACCAAAGTTACTATCGCAAGTCGCAGTGAAGGTTATTTTATGATTGAAGGTGTTGAGTGGCCTTTTAAGCAGTAACACAAGGCATTTTATCTTTTTAATATTCGTCACACATGACTTTATATAGAGGTTTAGCTGAATTTATACAACAAACAGTGAGCTGTTAATTGGTGGGCAGAGCCCACCCTACATGGCTCAATAGCCGTTCCCACGTCGGAGCGTGGGAACGAGTGAAAGAATTTTTTAAAATAACGTGACTGTCCCGGATTGGTTTTAGCCTGAGCAGACACACCCCTGCACCCCTCTCAAGAGGGGAACGCGTCATTTGTATTTTTACATCTAAAAAAGAATCAGCTCGTTTATTTCCCCTCTTGAGAGATACTGTCTTAAAAGTAAACTATTAATTCATATTTTTCTTTTGTTATGGGGTTTGCCCTAAAACTCACTGTTC
>CANNBS010000005.1 GCA_947502925.1 uncultured Marinicella sp.
AAGTTGTTGAGCCTGAAGTTGTTGAGCCTGAAGTTGTTGAGCCTGAAGTTGTTGAGCCTGAAGTTGTTGAGCCTGAAGTTGTTGAGCCTGAACCTGTTGAGCCAAAAATTCAGCACATGACATTGTCCGGCCGGATTCAATTAAACCAGGATAAGCTTCGCCGCCAAAATGCCCAGATCGATAAAACCGTGGTTTATTTTCAGCCAGATGACACCATTCAATCATTGCCTACAAAAACACACCGCATTGTCACTGAAAACAAGCGCTTTAAACCCGATGTATTGGCCATTACCCGTGGCAGTACGGTGCAATTCCCGGTGAAAGACACCATATTACACAATGTTTTTTCGGTTACACCGGGCAATAACTTTGATTTAGGCTTGTATTCACAGGGCACCACAAAAGAACATGTCTTTAATGACTCAGGCATTGTCTATGTCCACTGTAACGTCCACCACGCCATGCAAGCCGATGTGATTGTCCTGGATACACCTTATTTCACCTATGCTGATAAAAATGGCCGATATCAATTAAATAACGTTCCCATATCCGATGGCCAATTATTTTTCTGGCATCCCCGGGGTCAGCAAGTTGCTGACACCATCACAGCAAGTAGCGCCAACCGGGAACTTAATAAAACACTCGCCATTACCCGGCCTAAAGTACCGAAACACACCAATAAATTCGGCAAATCATATCGCCCAACGAGAGATTAAAGAAACACCATGAAACAAGGTTTAAAACTAAGCACAAAATTAACCTGGACCGTGATTGGGCTGATTACGCTCACAGTCATGATATCCATACTCGTGACCTTATATTTTGGTCAGAATATGGCGCAAAAAACCATCCAGGAAAAGCTTAACAACAGCCAACTGATACAAGATGAATTCATCACCCAAAAAGCCCGACAACTCGAATTGGTTACCTTACTGGTGGCCTCTGACCCAGCTTTTGTATCCTATATTGCCCAATCCTTGTATCAATTGGATGATGATAACACTCAAATCGACACGTCATCCATTGCGGATTTGTTACGAGAGCGGCAACAACAATACGGCTTTGACATGGCCATGGTGGCATCAGTTGATGGCCAGTTGGTGGCCCGTTCAGACCAACCCACCGCACCGCGACGCGCATTAAATAACAAACCACTGATGGACAAGGCCATGACCGACCTGATTCCGGTCAGTGGTTTCTGGCAGGAAGGCAAACAGTTCTACCAAGCGGCCATCGTGCCATTAGCAAGAGGCAGTAACCTGGTGGGCTTTTTAATCACGGCTACCGGCATTAACAACGCCCTCGCCACGGATATTAAACAACTGACCGGTACTGAGGTTGCCATTATTCAGCATCGGGCAGACACCACCTCTGTTCTCGCCGGTACCTTTAACTTAAATCAAAGCGAAGACATTAAGTCCAATTTAAAGCAGCTCGGCAACACCGGAACTCAATCCATTCACGAACAGCTGATTGAGGATGGCCACTATCAAAGCAGATTGTCACTCATGGCGGACAATCATGACTTATATTATTTCAATGCGGTTGCATCAGATGTCATCTTAGCGCCCTTTAACCAGACCAGGAATGCCTTATTGTTGGTCGGTGCTCTGATGATATTAACGGCTTTAGTAATGGCAGCCTGGATTGTACGCAACACCTTGGTACCCTTGCGCAAAATCAGTCAGGCCACCCGCTTAATGGCCGATGGAAAATACCGGGCAGAGTTTCCTGACAAAGTGGGCGCTGATTTAGCCGTTTTAAATAATTCTGTGACCGCACTGGCCAACGATATTCGGGGCCGTGAAAGTTTAGCAAGACACATGGTTCAACTGAGTAAACAATCTCAGAAAAGCATTGCGCCGCAACTCAAAAAGGACTTGATTGAGCCGGGAAAAGTCATTGGTCAACGCTTCGAAATTCTGCAAAGCATCGGCGTTGGTGGTATGGGCGCTGTGTTCAAAGCCAAAGACCAGGAATTAAATGAAGTGGTGGCACTTAAAGTTCTTAAGAACCGCCAGCAATCCAAACAGGCCATTGAACAGCTTAAAGATGAAATCCGTATGGCCAGACGCATCAGTCACCCGAATGTGGTGAGAATTCATGATTTTGGTCAAATTGGTGACAAGGTTTTTATCTCCATGGAGTACGTACAGGGTTTTACACTGCACCAAATCATTAAACATGCCGGAAAAATGCGCCCCTTTGCGGCTCGCCATGCCGCCATTCATATATGTCGGGGCTTAGCCGCCGCCCATGAGGCCGGCGTTATCCATCGCGACCTGAAACCAGATAACATCATTATTGAATTAGATACCTCCGTGAAGCTGATGGATTTTGGCATTGCTTCGGTGGACAATGCCATTAGTCGTGTCAATAAAGAACAGGAAATCGGTGGCACCATGGCTTATATATCACCGGAACAAGCCCAGGGTCACGGTGCCGATGAGCGCTCGGACATATACTCTTTAGGTGCGATGCTAATGGAAATGTTTGTGGGTAAAAAACCTTTTTATGATAAAGACATCGAGCAACTGATGCTTAAACATGTGTCAGAAAAACCCGCTCAGCTCTCTGATTTTTGGGCAGATGCACCGGATGAATTAGATGCGTTAATTGCCGCCTGCTTAGCCAAAAAACCAAGCGAAAGACCCCAGTCAGTCAATGATGTCTTACAACGTATTAAAGCCATCCGCTTTTAAACCCGAGATGACCCGGGTTTAAAATTATAAGAGACCTTTGCATTAATCATGAATCGAGTTAAAAAGTCTAAAATTCCACCACTCTGCGTTAGAAAACTTGCTAATAACAGGCTCGTTTTGTTTCTGTGGTGGTTTGCCGAAGGCAAGAAGCCGCAGAACAAAAAACGTTTAAGCCGTGTATTAGACTGCGTTTCCTGCCTTGATTGGTGGAATTTTAGTTCTTTTTTCCACCGACCCAGATTAAGGCAAAGGTCTCTATAAGTCTTATCATTTTATTCGTAGGTAATGTCTTCACGCATGGGAGCAAAAATGGCCAGCACCCGATTCTGAAGACGATAGGACACACCGGCTGCTTCCATGGCTGCAATAAAATCAGACACAAATACATCAAATTCAGAATACTTAATGTCCATGCCACTGTGGGCCTCGATCATATCCAAACCTTCGTATTCACAGGGACCACCGGTTTCCATACAGATTTGATTGACAATTTTATCGTGCAGGTCTTGACGATTGGTTTCTTCAAACAAAAAGGCAATCTTCTCATTCACTAAAATACGGTCTAATAATTCAGTTGTGATGGCATCAATGGTATCGGCACCCCCTAAATCATTGTACAGTTGCTTATCTTCTGCCTGTACCTGAAATGCCAATAGACTACATGCCAGGAAAGCCACCATCCATTTATTTTTAATCCATTGATAATTTAAAGTCGTCATTAGAAGCTCCCGTTAAGTGATAAATAGAATCCCTGCTGGTCTTGGAGTGTGGCCACATCGCCAATGTCCGCATAAGCCGCCACCACTGAAAGGTGTCGATTGGGAATCCAGGCGATAAAGACATCGCGCCAATGACTTTCAGAGGCAAAACTTAGGTTTGAGTGTTTTTGTCGAAAATCAAAACCCACTGCCCAGGAACTGTTAAGAAATAAGCCCAGTGAGGTTTCGACATTCAGATGGCGGGAACCCAGATCACCACCAAAACCCAATAAGCCGGTTTCGTTGGCTTCGGTTGAACGTAAGGTTACTGTGGCAAAGCCGTTAAAGCCAAAGGGTTTGGCTAAAAAAAGTTTACTGGCACTGAGGTAATAATCGACGCCGCTGTCATCACGGGCACCGACAATTCCGGGAATGGTGAAGTCCTTATTCTTTTTATACTGCACCCCAAAAGCAATCTGAGGCATTTTTGTATAGACAAGATTACCGGCGATACGTACTTTGGCGCCAAATACATCCTGTCTTAAGGTGGCACCGGGCAAACCAATGGCCGGCCCCAGTGTAACCAGATCCAGTGATTGTCTGGCCACCGAGAACTCTATGCGATTATGCCAACCCACGGCAACGCCCAGTGCCTCAAATTCATAATCATCGGTATCGAGAAAAGTGTAGGCACCGGTGAAATCGGTTTCATCCGATTCACCATATCCTGCGATGGTTGCCCAGGGGACAATGCCACTGCCTGAGGAACCTTCAATTTGCATCACTGCGCCGGTGCCCAGTTGTCGGCTACCGGCCTGGGCACAAACTGCCCACAGGAAACAAAATATGGTCAGCAAACCCTTTTTCATAGAAGCCCCTTTTTTTTAAAATGAAACTCTATTTTAAAGGGAACACGTGAAAACCGGGTGAAAAAATTCACCCGGTTGATTGAGTTCAGCGTTATTGTGGGTCTTTAGATACGCTGGTTTGTTCGTCTTCTTCTTTATTTAATACGGGCTCGATGGATTGCGTTTGACCTGTATAAAAAAGGTATTTAGCCAGTTCATCGTTGTATTTTTCCTCGGTGTCTTTAATTTCCTGCGTTTTATCGATAATAAACAGTTTTTGGTTTTCAATTTGCTCACGGCTTTTTTCAATTTGAGCGGTAAAGGCGTCTGACACCACACCGCCACTGCGCTCTTTATCCGCGGCCCGCTTTAATAAATCATCTAAATTGCGTTTTTGTATCACCAAGTTTTCTTCCGCTAACTCAATATTTCGTTCCAGTGCGTCAATGCGCTCACGTTTAAGACGGGTGATTTGGTCTGCACTGCTGTAGGATTTAATCAGCTTATTGCGTTCAGCCTGTTGTTGTTTTTTTAGTTCAGCTTGTTTTTGTGCTTCTGCTTTCTGGCGCGCCAGTTCTTCAGCTTTTTGTTTTTTTTCTTCTGGTGTCAGGGCCCGATCCACCGAATCTTTGACCACGCCGGCCTGGTTCAGTTCTTGTCGTGCCTTATCATTGTATTCAGGCGGCACCTTATCGCTGTAATGAACTTTGCCGTCTTCATCCACCCATTTATATAACTTGGCCGATAAATCACCCTGAAAAATTATCAGCGTGACGAGTAAAAGTAATTGTATATGTATGTTTTTCATTTCGCTAACCTATGGTAAAAATAACACTAAAAGCCACCAACACCAACCACACCATTAACATGCGTTTAAGCACCGATAAGGTGGTGTTTCGGACTGTTGTCAAATCATCTGACTGGTCCCCTTCAATTTCACAATTTTCTACTGCAAAGTCCATCGCTTCATACAGTAAAATCTGATGCTGTCGGTACCAATCTTGTCGTTTAAAGTATTGCTTGCTGTGACGCCAAATACGGTCAAAGTCACTGGCCACCAATAAAGAAAGAATCATGAGCCAAATCACCGGGTATGACAGTAGTTCATACAATCGGTTCATAATAGTTAGTTTATTCGTTGGCTCAGGTTTAATCATGTGTGCCAATAAACGGCACAACAATGCGCCGGCTGCACCTAATAATACAAACCAAAAAACAACCACGAACCATCGGTGTATGGCCTCGTCTGTTAATTTATTCACCAGCCACTGTGCGTTATCTTCAGATTCAGACTGTTCAACCAGTCGAATTTGTCTGGCATCAATTTCAAGTTGTTCTGGTCCAAGACAGTAATAAAGCAGCGCACTGTTAAAAATTAAATACCACAGTTGATGGTCATGTTGATGCGCCAATAAGTGTGCAACAACGGCCACCAAAAGCACAGGAATTAATAATAAAACCACATTTTTTAACCACGTGGGCTTAAACCAGGTTTGTTTTTGACCCAGGACGAGCAAAGATTGCCACCAGCCAAAAGATTGCAAAACCTTGGGTTTTCCTAACCAGTGAAATACACCAAAAGCAATCAATATAGCCAGCAGCTTCATCCTGAACTCCGACTAAACACTGCCATGGATTCCACATGGGACGTGTGTGGAAACATGTCCATGACACCGGCAGATTGCAGGCTAAAACCCAGATCATGAACCAGGCGCTGACTGTCTCTGGCCAAACTGGCCGGATGACATGACACATATACCAAGGTCTTGGCTGAAGTTTCAGCAATCAGCGGCAGTATATCCCAGGCGCCACTGCGGGGCGGGTCAATCAAAACATGGCTGAAGTCCTGCTTAAACCATTCACTTTGACTGTGATCTTTGGTTAAATCAGCGGTGTAAAATTCCACATGATTTAACTTATTTAAGTCGGCATTATGTCGCGCCCGTTCAACCAAAGATGAATCACCTTCTACCCCAGTCACCTGCTCGCAGTGTCGGGCAATCGGTAAAGTAAAATTACCTAAACCGCAAAACAGATCCAGAACGCTGGATTCACTGTTTAAATCCATGACAGATAACACCCGGTCAATCATTTTTTCATTCATGGCCTGATTAACCTGGATAAAATCATTGGGCAAAAATTCGTACCGTAAATTCTGCTGTGGTAACGCAAAAGACAGGCTCGGATAATCTGACCGGATAGGCGTCACTGTGTCGGGACCTTTTGATTGCAGAAACAGTTGAATGTTATGCTTTTCAGCAAAGACTTCCAGCAGGGTCATATCTTCATCAGGCAAAGGTCGCATATGGCGCATAATTAAAGCCGGTTGCTGATCACTTAAGGCACATTCCACTTGCGGTATGTGGGTCCTGATTGTCATTTGAATAATCAGTTCCTGCAGCGGCTTAATCAAATCTGCCAGCGGCTTTTCTAACACCAGACAATCATCCATGTCGGCCACAAAACGGCCATTTTTTTCGCGAAAGCCCACCAGTACTTTGTCTTTGCCCGGCACCCATTTGACACTTAAACGAGCCCGCCGCCGGTAATGCCAGTGACGATCACTTAAATGCGGTAGCCACTGATCCGGCTGAAGTTCTGCCATTTTCTCAAAATTAGACTTTAACGTATTGAATTTAAAGTCGATTTGCCTGTCGTCACTGACATGCATCATGGTACAGCCATTACAGCGATCATAAAACTGACAGGCCGGTTCCACCCGATCAGCCGAAGGGTTATCAATCGATTGCGCAACGGCCTCATCAAAATGACGGGTGCGTCGATTAAGCTGCGCCATCACAGTCTCGCCCGGCAGGGCATTTTGTACAAACACCACTTTATCATTGTGCCGGGCAATGCCACGGCCATCGTGACTTAAATCCGTGATCAGCAATTCAATGGGGTCTTTGGGTAAACGTTTTCGTCGTCGAGCCATAACTTATTTTTTAACCCAACGTCCGGAATTATCCTGATACAACCAGCCAGACTGAGCTTGGGCAATCCACTGTTTCACAAAGGCCTGACGTACCTGATCTTCCCATTCAGGGTGATCGTTGGCAATCGCCATTTCACGATACAATGCAATGCGATCTCGGTTTTCATCGGCCACCACTTTTTTAACCGCTTGGCGCTCTTTTAAATCCAATTGATCAATATTCACAATTTCGACCAATCCATCATTGGTAAATCCAACCACATTTTTATTGAGATAATCTCGCAGATAATCATTTACCCGCTGCTTCATGCGCGCAGTAATGGCATCAATCGCCGGTGAAGATAAGGTGATGTCTGCTTGAGGCTGTGCATGGGCACTGCCGATGATGAAATTAAGGGGATTAATACGGGCTAACCATGAAGATTCCTGATGGCGATGGAGTGCGCCTTGTGGATTATCTTCAGTACCTTCATCCTGTTGTTCTTCTTTAAGCACATCGCGGACGATTTTTTCCGCCGCTGATTCCATCTCAGCTGCCGGAAAATAGACATTGATGGTGACACACGCCGCCACCACTAAGAAACTTAATATAATACTTGTTCGAAACCATGTCTTCATCGGTACTCTCCTCAAAAAATCTTTATTATAACGAAAAAGGGGTTAACATTAACTGAACTTATGACTCGAGACCTCTGCATAAGTCTGAGTTATTGAAAAAATGATTGAAATCCTGTAGTTCAAGGAAGGAAACGCAAGTAATAGCAATAGCTATTGCTAAGTTTTATTCAGCGCCTCCCTGCGCTTCACCCCTTCGGGGCTTGTGTGATAATTCATTCCAGATGAATTATTCTGACGAAGAAATTCAGGATTTCAGACATTTTTACTTCATTCACGACTTATGCGGAGGTCTCGACTCATAACTGGCATTTAATAACCGACTGATAAAGACATCCCAGGCAATCTCCCGGGCAAAGCCGACAATATTAATTTTGGGTATGCCACCGCCCTCGACAATGGTAAAACGGCCATTTTGGTTATCGATACCACCTATTTGGCACACTGAGTTATGCAGCTTACAGCTTAATTTTAATTTATTATATTTAAACTCATCAAAAAACCGCAAAAAAGTCCGGGATAAGGCACCTTTAATGCCGCCAATCGCCGAAATATTTTCAATCGCTTTCTGGCTGATGGTTTGATCACTGTCTTCTGTTTCGACACTATAAATACTGGCATCCATGCGATCCACCTTCCAGTTTGTAATCCGTAACTGATCTATCTGACCGGATAATCGCCCGGTAATTAATCCAAAATCATAGGTCTGAGTTAATAAGGCCAAGTCTAATAAATTAATATCCACATCAGCTGCAATCACCGGCGCCACCCCGAACAAACGCTCCATAGATAAATTCTCAAAGCGAATCGAACCATCAAAAACGGACAAATGCAATGTACCGTCAAATTCAATCACATTACCGGTTTTAACCATGCCGGGTAACTCGCCACTGATTTGACCGGCCAGTTGCGGCCAATCCAAAGCCTGAGAAACCGGCAGCAAAGAAATGGGTTCGATTTCAGCATCCATTTGAAGCTCAGCCGGTTCTTCGGCCATAAAATCATTCACCGTCAGTCGCTGGATAACCAAAGCACCGTCAAACACCGGGAACTGATGCCGGCCATACAAACTAAAATGATCTTCACTGAGGTTAAAATCCAGACTCGCCTGCTTGATTGGCAAACCGGATAATATCAAAGACTGCCAGGATAGATTTGAGGGTTGGCTGGTCTGATGCCATTGCCAATCAACCTCACCGGTTAAGCCGCTGACAGATAATTTTCGTTTTTGATTGGCAAATGAAAAATCTTCGAATTGGGCTGTGACATGCTCAACCTGATTACCGTGACCTGAGGCCGTGAGCAAAAAACCGCCGTCAGCCTGATTTTGATTAAAACCATAGATTTCCAGTACGCTGTTGGTAATATGTTTATTCACCAAATGACTGTCTTTAATATTAACCTGCGCTTGCCAGCTATTTATACCAAAACTATCTGAAAGTCCCAGCTCTCCTTTGGCCGTAAAAGCACTTTCATGGGCAAGCCCCCAATGAATCGCGTAGCGCTGATCACTCATGTCAATATTGAGGCTCAGTTGTAATGGAAACTCTGAAAAATTAACATACACTTGCTTTAACAAGGCTTCTCCCTGGTTAATGGACAACTCAGCAGTTACAGATTGTTGTTGGCTGTGCCAGGCAAATTCAATCTGACCGGCCAGACCCAAAGCAATTAAATCGTCACTGTGTTCATAATCTAAACTTGAAAATTTAACCGGCTCAATACTTTTAATCAGTCCCTGATTTAAGGTCACGCCGATATCACCATTGGCGGTGGCCGTTAAATTATCTTTGATGGATTTAAACAAGGGTGGTAACCATTTTTTTATCGGCCAGTCTGTGAGTTGAATATCTTGTCTCTTACGGGCACTGTCATAGTTAAAAACCATGGTGTTATCCTGATCAACAGCATTTATTTTCAACACCTGTTCAAGCACATCATAATTAACCTGGCCGACTAGTTGTAATCGATTTTGCTGTAAATCAAAGGCCAATTCAGCTTCTTGGCACGTATGGTTGGGATACAGATCAACCGTTCCCTGACATTGATAATAAATATCTTTTATGTGAATATCCGGTGCCACAAACAGTTCTTTGATGCGCAGGATTGTGCTCTTTTGCTGTTGTTCAATATGCAGATCCTTTATCTGGTACTGAGGTGTTTGTGCCTGTAAGCAGGCTGAAAAAAAAAGCCACACAAATGCAGAAAACATGACATAAGATGTATTTAAAGCCCTACGAAGTGTGGTTAACATACTTGCTTTTTATTCATTTCATCGGTAATCTTAACGTTATACAGGACAGCACAGGGAATTGTCACCATGGATCAATTACGTATTTTGGTGGTCGATGATAATCGCATCAACCGTTTATATCTGAAAACCATTTTAACGCAATGGCAGCATCATGTCACCGAAGTCAACAGCGGACAAAGTGCATTGAACGCTTGTCAGCAACAGGATTTTAATCTCATATTAATGGATATCCGTATGCAACCCATGGATGGGGTCACAGCAGCTGAAAAAATCAAACAACTTGAGCATCACAGCGAAACGCCCATTGTTGCGGTTTCTGCTGAACATATTGATTGTGCACCCTACCCTCAATTTGTCCAGGCTTTGGTTAAACCCATCAGCAAACAAAGGCTCAGACAACTGATTAATGAATATCTGACAAACAGCCATGTCGCTGAAAATCATTCAAATCCTTTTGATGAAGATCAGGCTTTGGCCATTTCACACCATGATAGAGAGATTGTACAAAAATTACGTTCTTTATTTGTTAAAAAATTACCTGAGGAAATTAAGGAAATTGAACAGCTTCACAAGGCTGAATTATGGCAGGATTTAGAGAATAAATTACATTACTTACAGGGTTCAGCCCGGGTGTGTGCCGCTACGACAATGTGTGAAAATTTAAAGCAATACCGACAACATTTATCAGATAAATCGTTTGATGACTTAGATGCATGCTTAATGAATCTAAAAGACATAGCGACAGAAATTTTAGCCCTTAAGCAATCAAATAATTCTTAAAAGATCCACGCTGGTTTACTGACCCACTTGATCCTTAACCCGTTCTTTTAAATCTTTTCCGGGTTTAAAATGCGGTGCGTATTTAGCGCCAAGAGGAACCGGTTCGCCGGTTTTTGGGTTGCGCCCCATACGTGGTTTCCTTTCTCGCAAGGTAAAACTTCCAAAGCCGCGTATTTCGATGCGATGGCCTTCTGATATGGATGTGCTCATAAACTGAATTAATTCTTTTACGGACAGACTCACATCTGATTTGGACAATTCGCTTTGAGCAAATTTATCAGCCAGTATTTCAATTAATTCTGAGCGAGTAATGGATTCTTTCATTGTCAGTAATTATAACCAAACAAAGATAAATATACAGTGAAAATATCAAAGAAATAAAAAAGGCGGCCTATAACAGCCGCCTTTAAAGGTTTCAAAATAAACGATTAATTCAATTAATCATCCATTTTTTCTTTCAACAGGTCACCTAAGCTGGTGGTGCCTGAAGCGCCTTTCTGGTATTCATCCAGGACGTCTTTAAGCTCATCGTTTTCTTTGGCCTTAACAGACAAGACCAGCATTTTCTTACGGCGATCCATGGAAACAAATTTGGCTTCCACTTTATCACCGACAGAATAGACTTCGCTGACATCATTGGTGCGCTCTTTAGACACATCAAAAGCTTTAATGATACCGTTAACACCATCTTCCAATTCTAAAATGGCTTGTTTCTCGTCCACTTCAATGACTTCACCGGTCACCAGTGAACCTTTCGGGTTGTTGGCCACAAATGAACCAAACGGATCTTGTTCCAACTGTTTAATACCCAGAGAAACACGCTCTCTTTCAGCATCAATCACCAGCACTACGGCTTTCACTAAATCGCCTTTCTTGTAGTTACGAATGGCTTGTTCACCGGCGTCTGACCATGAAATGTCGGACAAGTGAACCAGACCGTCAATACCACCGTCCAGGCCGATAAAGATACCAAAGTCCGTAATGGATTTAATTTTACCTTCAATGACATCACCTTTCTGGGCGTTTTCAGAGAAGATAACCCATGGGTTTGGCTTACATTGCTTCATACCCAGAGAGATGCGGCGTTTGCCTTCTTCGATATCCAGAATACACACTTCGACTTCATCACCGGGCTGAACCACTTTAGCCGGGTTAATGTTTTTGTTGGTCCAGTCGATTTCAGATACGTGCACCAATCCTTCGATACCATCTTCAATTTCAACAAAACAACCGTAATCCGTGATGTTAGTTACGCGACCGAAGTGACGTGAACCAACCGGATGGCGACGCGATAAATCTTTCCATGGATCTTCGCCCAGTTGTTTCAGGCCTAAGGAGACACGCTGACTTTCTTTATCGAATTTCAGTACGCGCACTTCTAATTCCTGACCGATTTCCACAACTTCTGAAGGATGATTAACACGCTTCCATGACATATCAGTGA
This sequence comes from uncultured Marinicella sp., assembly GCA_947502925.1. GTDB lineage: Bacteria > Pseudomonadota > Gammaproteobacteria > Xanthomonadales > Marinicellaceae > Marinicella. Next base: position 12,277 of record CANNBS010000005.1, read on the forward strand.
TGTGTAACAAGCCATCGATACCGCCTAAATCCAGGAACGCACCGTAATCGGTTAAGTTCTTCACGATACCTTTTACAATGGCGCCGTCTTCCAGTGACTCCAGTAATTTCTCACGCTCTTCTGAGTACTCAGACTCAACCACAGCGCGGCGAGAAACCACCACATTGTTACGTTTTTGATCTAATTTAATGACTTTGAATTCCAGGTCTTTACCTTCTAAGTAACCCGGATCACGGACCGGACGAACATCCACCAGAGAACCCGGTAAGAAAGCCCGGATGTCTTTTAATTCAACGGTGAAACCACCACGTACTTTAGAGGTGATTTGTCCAATCACAATCTGATCGGTTTCCATGGCCAGTCGTAACTGATCCCAAACCAGCATACGTTTGGCTTTTTCACGGGATAACACCGTTTCGCCAAAACCGTTTTCGTATTTTTCCAGGGCCACTTCGACTTCATCGCCAATGTTGACCGAACCGTCGTCTTCACCAAATTCTTCTAAAGGAATCACACCTTCAGATTTTAAGCCGGCATCAACAACGGCAAAACCGTTTTCAATGTCAACCACTTTACCTTTAACAATGGTGCCGGGAACAATGTTTTTTTCGGCCAGATCCTGGTCGAGGAGGGTTTCAAAATTTTCGCTCATATAATATTCCGGTAAATAATTGAATTTATCTACCTTGTCTTCTGTATCGGCTTGCCCGATACTCGTTGGTTTTGGTTACCGAAGTAACCGCTCAAAATAATTCAAACAGACAGTTTTTGTTTAATTAACTGCATGGCCTGTTCGTACACTTTTTGGATGCTTAACTCACCGGTATCGATGACAATGGCATCCTTTGCGGGCACCAAAGGTGCCACAGAACGATTGGAATCCCGTTCATCGCGGGCTTCAATGTCCTTTAAAAGGTCGCGGATTTTAACATCGACCCCGGCATTTTGCAATTGTTTATGCCGTCTTTCGGCACGAATCGCCGCGGAGGCGGTTAAAAACAGTTTTAATGGCGCATTTTTAAACACCACAGTACCCATATCCCGGCCATCGGCGACTAAACCCGGTGGCTTTAAGAATGCCTGCTGTCGATGCAATAAAGCGGTGCGTACAGCGGCCACCGGTGCCACTTGAGAGGCCACTTTTGCACATTGTTCACTGCGTAAACGTGCGGTGACATTATCACCGGCTAAAAATATCTGTGTGCTGCCATCATCCGCCACCTCGAAGCTCAAATCCAGTTGAGTCGCCGCTTTAACCCAGGCCGCTTCATCCGCATCCACCAAATCATCTTTAATGACCTGTAACGCCAGCGCGCGATAAATGGCACCGGAATCCAGTAAATGCCAACCCAAAGATTGCGCCAGCTGACTGCATAATGTACCTTTTCCGACGCCGGATGGACCATCCACCGTAATCACCGGTAAAGGCCGCTCAGTGGTCACGTCTAAATCACTGAGCACCTGAAAGAAGCTGGGAAATGAGGTGTTAATGTTATGACAACCACGGACTGAAATGGCTTTATCCGTTAACGCAGAGGCCACCAAAAAGCTCATCGCACATCGGTGGTCACCGGCACCATCTACAATACCCGAAGATAATTCACCGCCGTGGATAACTGCACCGTCGGCTTGTTCTTCACAGTCAATACCCAAGCATTTTAAGCCCTCACACATCACTGCAATACGGTCACTTTCCTTATGTCGCAACTCCTCAGCACCGGATAATACAGTGGTGCCTTCAGCCAAAGCGGCGGCAATAAACAGAATGGGAAATTCATCAATGGCTGAAGCAATGAGCTCTTGAGGGATATCGATCCCATGTAACTGACTGCTTTTAATGCGTACACTGGCCACCGGCTCACCGCCCTGCTCGGCTTCATCAAAGCATGTGATGTCACCACCCATTTTCTGCAAGATTGTAATAACTGCGGCCCGAGTGGGATTAATGCTGACATTTTCAATGATAAAATCAGCTTGCGGATGCAGTAAACCCAATACCATAAAGAATGCTGCAGAAGACACATCACCCGGAATTTGAATTGACTGGGCATTTAATTGTTTGGGCGGTGTTAAGGTAACGGTTAAGCCCTCTCGATGGACCTGGCAACCAAAACCTTGTAACATCTTTTCTGTGTGATCACGTGATCGCTGCGGCTCGGTCACAGAAGTCGGCCCATCGGCGTATAAACCAGCCAGTAAAATGGCACTTTTCACCTGAGCACTGGCCACCGGACTGTGGTAATGAATACCGTTGAGTTGTTGTGGCGGTTTAAAATGCAGTGGTGCGGTGTCATTATCGGATTCAATAACAGCGCCCATTTGCGATAAGGGTTCAATGATTCTTTTCATTGGCCGCTGACTTAAGGACGCATCACCCACCAGGCTGCTGGTAAAAGGCTGCGCTGCCAATAAACCGGCCAGCAAGCGCATACCGGTACCGGCATTGCCGCAGTCTAATTCTGTGGCGGGCTGACTTAAACCATGTAAACCCACACCTTCGACCAGATAACCATCTTCACAGGTTTCTATGCTGACACCCAATGCCTGCATGATTTTGAGTGTCGCCAGACAATCCTCAGATTGTAGAAAACCGGTTACTTGACTGCGACCTTCACTGATACCGGCCAATATCATGGACCGATGAGAAATCGACTTATCACCGGGAACCGTAATGCGGCCGTTCATTTGTAAAGGCGCTCGCAGCCGAAATATATCTTGCGGTTGAATGTCCGTCATTCGTTTACTGACAAGCCGCCGGTAATAAATCAGTTAAACGCTGCATCTGTTCTTCTGTGCCGATGGTAATGCGCAGACTGTTCGGCAGGCCGTAATTAGCCACCGGACGGGTGATGATGCCGTTGTGTAATAAGTGTTCATAAACAGGCATCGCATCCTGCTGAAAGTCCACCAGTAAAAAATTTCCTTTTGACGGCACATAGCGTAAATTTAAATCATCACAACAGGCACTTAATTGGTCTAAACCTCTGGCATTAACCGTCATGGACTTCTGGATAAAGTCACTGTCATCAATGGCCGCTTCAGCTGCTTTTAAAGCCAGTGAATTGACATTGAAAGGTTGTCGAATGCGGTTCAGAACGTTGGCAATTTCGGGGTTACTTAAGCTGTAACCCACCCGTAAACCAGCCAGTCCATAGGCTTTCGAAAAAGTGCGGGTAACCACTAAATTGGAAAATTCGGATAACCACAAACTGCCATCAACACGCATGGATTCAGGCGAATACTCCAAATACGCCTCATCCAGCACCACAATCACGTCTTCAGGCACCTGCTTAATAAAATCGTATAAGGCTTTTTTCGGTAAAAACGAACCGGTTGGGTTATTGGGGTTGGCAATAAAGATTAACCGGGTCTGGCTGTCTATGGCCGCTGCCATGGCATCCAAATCACAACCCAACGGCGAATCACTGTCCCAACCCAAAGCCGGAATCATTTTATGGGTGGCACCAATGGCCTGAATGGCAATCGGATAAACCGCAAAACTGTACTGTGAATAAACGGCATTATGTGCCGATGACAAAAATGCTTCGGCCAGTAATACCAAGACATCGTTGGAACCATTCCCAAGCGTTATCTGATCCATTTCGACGCTGTGCTTTTCAGCCAGCGCTTTCTTAAGCTCAAAGCCATTGCCATCGGGATATAAAGCCAATTCGGGTAATAAATTCTCGATGGCCGCCAGGGCTTTGGGACTGGGGCCCAGCGGGTTTTCGTTAGAGGCCAGTTTGATGATGTTATCGATGCCTAATTCACGCTCCAGTTCACTGATGGGTTTACCGGGAATATAAGGTTTTAATTTTTGCACACCGGGGACTGCCAGCGATTTGAAATCAGACATAAAAAGGCTCGTTGGAAAAACCTGCTATTGTGCCGATTTTAAGCCAATAAAGCAAGTCAGACAGCCGACAATCAGGCTGCCTGATACAGCTTGTTTTATGCCGAAATTTGACTCATGTCATGTTAACTCATGGGTAATCAATTATAATGGCGTTTTTGTTTACTCGGCAGTCCATTATGAGCTCACAACAACCGCTAACCGTTAATTTTGATAAGGCGTTGATTAAGAAATATAACCTAACCGGCCCCCGCTACACGTCTTATCCCACCGCCGTTGTTTTTAATGAAAATTATAACGAACAAGCGCATCTGGAAAACCTACAAAGTCAGCAGCAATCCGCCGCGCACGATCCGCTGTCTTTATATTTTCACATACCCTTTTGCGACACCCTGTGTTTTTTCTGTGCCTGCAATAAAATTACCACAAAAAAACGTGATAAAGCAGACAGCTACATCGATTTTCTAGAGCAGGAGATTAAACTGCAATCGCAGTATATTGCCGAAACACGTGAAGTGGAACAACTTCATTTCGGTGGTGGTACACCCACCTTTCTAACCGCCCCGCAACACCATCGTCTAATGGGTTTGATTGATCAGCACTTCACCCTGTTAACCGATGACCGTCGTGATTATTCCATCGAGATTGATCCACGTGAAGCCGACGAAAGCACCATTCAGCGCCTGGCGGATACAGGCTTTAACCGATTTTCCATGGGTGTACAGGATGTTCAGGAAAAAGTACAAAAAGCCGTGAATCGCATCCAGCCGATTAGTATGACACGCGATGTGATTGAAGCCTGTCGATCGCATAAGGCCAAATCCATTAATGTGGACTTGATTTACGGCCTGCCCTTTCAGACCCTGCAATCTTTTGAGGATACCTTAAAACAGATCATCGAATTATCACCCGATCGGCTGTCAGTATTTAATTACGCCCATATGCCGCATTTATTTATGCCACAAAAACGCATAAACGAAACCGACCTGCCTTCTGCAGATGAGAAACTGGATATTTTACAGATGACTATCCAGACCCTGGCCGATGCCGGCTATGTATATATTGGCATGGATCATTTCGCCAAACCCGATGATGAACTGGCTCTGGCACAGCAAAATGGAACATTGCAGCGCAACTTTCAGGGTTATACCACCCATGCTGATTGTGATTTACTGGCCATGGGTGTCAGTGCCATCAGTTTATTTAATAACTGTTTTAGTCAGAACATTAAAACGTCGGACAAATATTACCAGCAATTAAATGACGGCCATATTCCGATTATGAAAGGCTACCGACTATCAGATGATGATTTGATTCGCCGTCAGGTGATTCAGGACTTATCCTGCCACTTTCGAATTGATAAAACCCGGTTAGACAATCGTTTTAACATCGATTTCGATGACTATTTTGCGGATGAATTAAACAGCCTGCAATCAATGGCAGAAGACGGACTGGTGGACATGAGTCAAAACCAGATTCAAGTCAGCGCCAAAGGCCGCCTACTGATTCGCAATGTTTGTATGGTGTTTGATGCCTACTTAAAACCCGCTTCAAAACAACAGTTTTCACGGGTTATTTAATGGCAAACCTTATGACTTAATCGGCCAGAAATTCTTTGAGCTTTTGTCGCATCAGTGCTGCTTCGCTGTTTTTATTTTGGGCTTCGAGCACGGTAATCAGGTGTTCGTAAGTTTCTTCACCGGCACCCGGTTTTTTCAGCGATTCACGCAGGTAATGCTCGGCTTTCAGTAAATCACCGCGTTTGTAATAAACCCAGCCCAGGGAATCCAGTATGGCTGAATTATTGGGTTTTAACTGATCGGCTTGCTGAATATAATCCAGGGCTTTGTCCAAATTCATGTCGTTATCAGCCCAGGTATAACCGAGCGCGTTGAGCGCATCCGCATGTTGTGGGTCTTGTCTGATAATTGTGCTGAGATCCCTTTCCGCTGCAGCCACCTGATTTTCCTGGGCATACATCAAAGCCCTGGAGTAGAGTAAATCCGTCTGTTCTGTAAAAAACCGCAAACCCTCTGTCAATTCAGCAATGGCCTTTTCAACATGGCCTTCACTGTAATGATATTCGGCAACCATTTGAAAAGCCGGTATGGCGTGCTCCTGTGGCGCATTTTGCACTTGCTTAAACAAAACCATGGCGCGTTCGGGATTTTTCCGGGCCAGATAAACCCGGGCCAGGAGTAATTTTGCGGCGTCAATGTGTTGGGCATCATTAACATCGCGCAACATGGTTAAAGCGGTGTCATAATCAGACAGCCACAAAGCCACTTCGCCGTAATCCAGTTTTTGTTCCGGTGTAAGCGACTGATTGGCTGTTATATCGATTAAATGTTGATACGCCTGTTGCGCCTGCTCGGTTTTATCCTGTTGCAGTAAAATTAAAATATACTGATAGACCAGGCGGGGCTCATCGCTGTGGTCTTTTAAAATGGTTTCAGCCACCGATAACTGATCTTGCTGCATTTTTAAGGCGGCATATTGACTGATGTAATCGGTATTTTTCGGTGATTGCTGAAGCAACCATTGATAATCTTGTTCAGCTTGTGAAAACTGTTCAGCCACCGCCAGTAACCGTGCCCGCCAGTAAACGGCGGTTTCTGATTTGTCCAGACGAACAGCCTGATGACTTAATTGTAACGCTGAGTCGATATCTTTGTGTTGCATAAGTAAGCGGCTGAACGCCAGCAAATGCGCCGGGGATTGTTGTATAACCGGTTGTTCAACAGCCTGCTGAATTAACGGCATGGACTGTTCAGTGGGCAACACAGCCAGAACCATGCGGATATACTGCCAATGACTGTCTTCATCACCGGCATCGGAAATCATGGTTTTGAGCTGTCCGGCGGCTTCATCGAATTGTCTTTCACGCACCGCTTCAATCACTTGTTTTTGTGATTCTTGCCAGGCGGTCTGTTCGCTGTCGGCGCCATCAGCCTGCTTTGTTTTTGGCGACGGGCTCTGACAGCCAATTAAAGCAAGACAGAGAAAAAGTAGCATGCACTGTTTTAAATTCATTTTATTGACCCAATTGTGCCAGCAAGTCTGCTTGTTGCGCTTGCTTGAGCGGATTAATGACTGGTTCTAACTGACCCTCTATAATTTCACCTAATTGATATAAAGTCAAATTAATGCGGTGATCGGTTATTCGACCCTGGGGATAATTATAAGTTCGGATTCGTTGTGAACGATCACCACTGCCCACTTGTAATTTACGCTCTTGGGATTGTTCTGCATGGATGGCTTGTTGTTGAGCGGCCAGTATCCGAGACGCCAACAAGGACATGGCTTTGGCTTTATTTTTATGTTGTGACCGTTCATCCTGACATTCCACCACGGTATTGGTCGGCACATGGGTAATGCGCACCGCTGAATCAGTGGTGTTCACATGCTGTCCGCCGGCACCGGAGGACCGAAAGGTGTCAATGCGTAAATCTGATGGTTTAATGTCCACGGATTCCACCTGATTAACTTCCGGTAAAATGGCCACGGTACACGCTGAAGTATGCACCCGACCTTGTGATTCGGTTTCCGGAACACGTTGAACCCGATGGGTACCGGATTCAAACTTCAAATCACCATAACACCCCGCGCCTTTAATCAGGGCTATGACCTCTTTGTAACCGCCATGCTCTCCATCATTGGTGCTAATCACTTCAGTTTGCCAGCCTTTTTTCTCAGCATATCGCATATACATGCGAAACAAATCACCGGCAAATATAGCCGCTTCATCGCCGCCGGTGCCGGCACGAACTTCTAAATAAATATTTTTGTCATCATTGGGGTCTTTTGGAATCAGCAGAATTTTAAGTGCTTCATCCAACCGGGCCAATTTGGCTTCATTCTCGGCCACACTTTCCTGAGCCAAATCCCGTAGTTCCTTATCAGCCATCATATCTCTGGCGTCTGATAATTCCTGTTGCGCTGATTGATAATCCCGAAAGGCTTCAATCATAGGTTCTAAATGCGCATATTCTTTTGACAGTTCGCGAAACTTATCCTGATTTGACATCACTTCAGGATCAGCCAGCAGTCGGGTTATTTCTTCAAAGCGATCTTCGGCGATGGCTAATTTTTGTTTGACTTCAGGTGTCATCATCACTATCCAGATTCAATAATTCAGCCATTAATTTTATGTGTTCTTCATTCCCGGATTCAATCACTTTTCTTAATCCTGCCATAACGGGATGGGCCACTTTTTTACTTACTTGGTGCGCCAGGATTTCCATTTTCTGCAAACCGGCCTCATCGATATCGGCCCGTTGGTTTTTTAAGGCCTCTATTTTGTCCTGATCTACCCTTTGTTGGTATTGTTTTAAAAGGTTGTGGTATTTTCGTCGACGTAGCCACTGCATGTACAAATTGGCTTCAGCTTCAATGATACGACGCGCTTCAACCACCGTATTTTGACGTCGACTCATGTTATCGGTGATGACTTTTTGCAGATCATCCACTGTGTATAAAAACACATCATCAAAGGCTTTAACAGCCTCATCAATATCACGCGGCACAGACAGATCTATCATCACCATGGGTCGGTGTTTTCGCGCTTTTAAGGCTAGTTTGGTGGTTTGGTGGACAATAAGATGGTGAGGACAGGCGGTGGCGGTAAAAATTAAGTCAAACTCAGATAATCGTCGCTCTAAATCACTTAAAGGCATGACACCGGTATTAAATATACGCGCCATTTTTTCCGCTTTTGAACGGGTTCTGTTGGTGATGGTAATGGTGTCAGCCTGATGGTTGATTAAATAGCGAATCACCAGTTCAGCGGTTTCACCGGCACCCACCACCAATAATTTTTGCTGTTGTAAATCACCAAATATTTGCCGTCCTAATTGCACCGCACAATGCGCCACAGATACCGGGTTACGACCAATTTCAGTTTCTGATCGGACCAGTTTCGCCGCTTTAAAGGCCATTTGAAATAATTTATCCAGGGCGCTGTCCATGCGCACCTGTTTGGCGGTCTCGTAGGCTTTTTTAACTTGTCCCTGAATCTGGGTTTCGCCCACCACCAGAGAATCAATTCCGGCGGTGACAGAGAATAAATGGCTGACCACATCCTGACCGGTCATTTTATAGATGACGTCACGGTTGTCCTGCTGACCGAATGTGGATGCATAAAATTCCTTAAAGGCCTGAACAGACGTAACTGACAGATAATACTCAGTGCGGTTACAGGTACTTAAAATAACAACGGATTGAATGGCCGGATGCCTCAGGGTCTCTTCAATGTGCTTTTTATAGTCTGATTCAGCCACCGCAAACCGTTCGCGAATGGCGATATCAGCGGTTTTATGGTTGACTCCGAATAGACAAATACTCATGGGAAAGACGAATCGTTAACGAACAATGCCTAAAGCTGTACACCCAGGCGATTAACTAATTGCAGTATTTTATCATGTAATTGCTGTGGATCCGCTGCGGTGAGTGTCGCATGACCGATTTTACGACCGGGTCGAGGCGCTTTGCCATAAATATGCCAGTACAAGCCCACATCGGTTAATTCGTGTAATTTTTCAGGGAATGCGCCAATCCAATTAAGCATGGCGGCCATACCCTTCATGCCGGTGTCACCCAATGGTAAATCCAGTCCGGCGCGCAGATGATTTTCAAATTGTGAGGTGTGGGCGCCTTCAATGGTCCAGTGACCGGAGTTATGCACCCGAGGTGCAAATTCATTCACCATCACCTGATCTTTGGTTTGAAAAAACTCGACCACCATCACACCTACGTATTGCAGGGATTCTGCCATTTTGACAGCGTATTCAAACGCTTTGTCATCTAAATCATGGGGTTTGGCGGGTACCATGGTGGTGGTTAGAATACCCTCTTTGTGTTTGTTTTCACATAAAGGCCAGGTTTTAATGTCACCTGAAGGCGTCCGCGCCACAATCACTGATACTTCGCGTTCAAAAGGCACCAAGCCCTCGAGAATCAAATCATTGTCAAACACATCATCGGGAATTTGCTGGATGTCCTGTTCCGATTTAATCAGAAATTGACCTTTACCATCATAGCCCATCCGCCTGGTTTTTAAGATGGCTGAAAAGTCGTATTTGCGGGCGGCAAACTTTAATTCGGATAAACCGTTTATCGGTTCAAATTCGGCTGTCGGCACGCCGATTGAATGACAAAACTGTTTTTCAAGTAAACGATCCTGTGCAATGGCCAGCACATCCGGAGAAGGAAACACCGGTTTCTTTTTGGCGATTTGCCTGAGTGTTTCCACCGGCACATTTTCAAAATCCAGCGTCACATAATCCACTTGTTGGCAGAACTCTTCGATCGCCACTTCGTTACTGTATTCAGCGACCGTTAGTGTACCGACCTGACCGGCACAAGCTGATGCTTTGGGGTCAAAAAACACAAAATTAAAACCCAGTGGATAACCTGCCAGGGCCATCATACGGGCCAATTGGCCGCCACCTAAAATACCAATGGTCGGCGTCATGAGTCCCCTGCCGGGTTTGGATTATTAAGCACCTGTTGTGTTTGCTGTTGTCGAAAGTTGTCTAACTCTGTCGCAATATCTGCATCATTCAATGCCAGTATTGAAGCCGCCGCCAGGGCAGAATTTTTAGCACCTGCGTCACCAATACTCATGGTCAACACCGGAACACCGGCGGGCATTTGGGCAATGGATAATAAAGAATCTACACCATTGAGGGTTTTCGATTGAATCGGCACGCCAATCACCGGCAAAGCTGTTTTTGCTGCCACCATACCGGGTAAATGTGCCGCACCACCTGCGGCGGCGATAATCACTTTTAAACCTCGATCAGCTGCCTGTGCGGCATAATCCATTAATTTGTCCGGTGTCCGGTGCGCCGACACCACTTCCTGTTCATAGGCAATGCCCAATTTGTCCAGTAACTCGGCAGCCAAATGCATACTGCGCCAGTCAGACTGAGAACCCATGATAAGTCCTATTTTTGGAGCCTTATGAGACATCATTTAAAGTGTTCTGGTGACATAAATACAATATTGGAACAGTACCGGCAAAATAACCAATAAACCTAATTGCGCCAGGGCGTTTACACTTAACACAGCTTTGACATCAAAACTGACATCAATGGCCTGATCAGTTTCAGATTCATCAAAGTACATGACTTTAACGACCCGAAGGTAATAGAACGCACCAATCACGGCAAAAATTACCGCCAATATCGCCAACCACAGGTAACCTGCGGCTATAACAGCTTGCAATACATAGAGTTTGGCGAAGAAGCCTACCAAAGGCGGCACACCCGCCATTGAAAACAGAATCAGTAACATCATAAAAGCATACCAACTGTTGCGTTGATTTAAGCCTTTAAAATCACTGATGTTTTCTGCTTCAATGCCTTTACTTGATAACAGCACAATAATACCAAAGCCACCGACAGCCATAATCAAATAGACAATCATATAGAACATGGCTGAAGCCACGCCATCAGCACCACCGACTAATCCCAGTAGCATAAAGCCGATATGGGAAATGGTTGAGTAGGCAAACATCCGTTTCAGATTATCCTGTTGTAAAGCGAAGATATTACCGACAATAATCGACATTAAAGCCAATGACGCCACCATCGGTTGCCAATAATCAAAAATATTCTCCATACCCTGACTCAACACCCTAACAGCTAAGGCAAATGCAGCAATTTTAGGGGCTGAAGACAGGAATAAGGTGGTGGCCGCCGGGGCACCTTGATAGACATCGGGTAACCACATATGAAAAGGCACGGCGCCTAATTTAAACGCAATACCGACCATAATAAATATCAGACCCAACACCAGCATCATGTCATTGTCCTGTCGAGCAATCGCTGATGATATTTCATCAATTTGTAAACTACCGGTGGCACCATATAACAAGGATACACCATATAAAAATAAACCCGACGCCATGGCACCCAAAATAAAGTATTTCATGGCCGCTTCATTACCTTTAATATCTGTCCGACTGTAGGCAACCAAGGCATAAGAGCTCAAAGCCACCAACTCCAGACCCAGGTAAAGACTAATAAAACTATGACCCGATATCATCACCATAGTGCCTAAGGTGGCAAACAGTAACAATGCAAAATATTCACCGCGGACGTTATGATTGGTGCGGAGATATTGTTTGGCATAAAAGAACACCGCAATCATTAAGATATATACCACCACTTTCAGCATATCGCCGAAACCGTCACGAATAAAGGTACCATTAAAGAGCAACTGGCGACTAAATTCGACCGTGGCCACATGATCTTTGGCGGTAATAATAATGGCAAACAGCATGGTCAATACGGATAAAAAGACAATGAATCCACCACCACTGCGATTTGAAGAGTACAAACCCACCACCAGGACCACACAGGCCATTGCTAATACCAATAGTTCCGGTAATGCGGGAATTAATTCAGACCATCCAAACATATTAAATCACCTTACTCACAGACACGTGTTCAATCACTTGCTGAACAGAAGCACGCATAACCTCAACCAACGGTTCAGGCCAAACACCTAAAACCAACACAAACACAGCCAACACGGCCAAGATAAAAAATTCTCTGGAATTGACATCCTGCATCGACTCAACGGCCTCGTTGGTGATTGAACCAAACACCACCCGTTTAATCATCCACAAAGAATAAGCCGCACCCAAAATCAAGGTAATGGCGGCACTAAAGGCAATCCAGAAATTAGCCTGAAAACTGGCCAGAATCACCATAAATTCACCGACAAAACCTGACGTGCCCGGTAAACCTGAATTGGCCATGGCAAAAAACACAAAAAAGGCACCAAACCACGGCATGGTATTAATCACACCGCCATAATCACGAATCATGCGGGTATGTAATCGATCATATAAAACACCCACACACAAGAACATAGCGGCAGAAATAAAGCCATGAGAAACCATCTGAATAACCGCACCGGTTAACGCCATGTCACTGTTGCCATCTGTGCGCATCAGCATAAACACCAAAAATATGCCCAGGGTGACAAAGCCCATGTGAGAAATCGAGGAATAGGCAATCAGCTTCTTCATGTCTTTTTGGACAATGGCCACCAAGCCGATATAAATCACTGCGATCAGCGATAAAGTAATCAGCAACCAGGTAAATTCCTGACTGGCATCCGGCAAAATTGGCAGTGAAAATCGGATAAAGCCGTAACCACCGACTTTCAACATAATCGCTGCCAGCACCACTGAGCCACCGGTGGGTGCCTCAACGTGGGCATCCGGTAGCCAGGTATGAACCGGAAACATCGGTATTTTCACGGCAAAGGCGATAAAAAAGGCAAAGAACAACCAGGTTTGTTGTTGCATGGTTAGCGGCAAAGCGGCCAACTCAGTTAAATTCCAGGTGCCTGATTGCATGTATAAATAAATCAGACCAATGAGCATTAAGACCGACCCTAAAAAGGTGTACAAAAAGAACTTAATGGTGGCATAAACCCGATTCGGTCCACCCCAGACACCGATAATGATAAACATCGGAATCAACATGGCCTCAAAAAACAGATAAAACAGTAAGGCATCATGGGCACTGAATACACCAATCAGCATGCCTTCCAGTATCAACATGGCCGCCATGTACTGATGCACATGCTTATCAATCACCCGCCAGGCGGATAATACAATCAGCACCGTAATAACCGTGGTCAAAATGACCAATGGCATGGCAATACCGTTCACACCCAAATGATAGTGAATATTTAATGCATCAATCCACACCACTTTTTCAACAAATTGCAAAGCCGCAGAGCCACCGTCAAACTGAGTCCACAAAGGGATACTCAACAAAAAGGTCGCCACTGACAGGGCCAATGCCAGGAATTTAACCATCCCCGCCCGCTGCTGACCCAAAGCCAACAACAACAGACCACCAATCATGGGCAGCCAAATAAGTACACTTAATAATGATTGTTCAAACATAGTTAAGACTGCCTATTAAAAGAGGTAAAAACTAATCAAGACGATCACACCCACCACCATGACCAGGGCATAATGGAATACATAACCCGACTGAAAGGGTCGCAAAAATTTAGACACGCCATAAATAAATTTACTGCTGCCATTAACAATCAGACCGTCAATTAATCGACTGTCAGACCATTTCCACAAGGCGTTACCCAGTTTTTGGGTGCCACCAACAATATATTTCTGATTGAAGTGATCGAAACCATATTTGTTCATGAGAATTCGGTGCACCGGCGCCAATCGTTTTTTGATGGTCGTTGATAAGCCCGGTTTCTTCAGATAAACCCAGGTGGCCACCGCAAAGCCCAACAAGGCCAGGAAAAACGGTGTGGCCATCATGCCATGTATCGTAAAGTCAGCAGGACTTTCAAAATGATACAACCCCAGTTCTTTAACCACATCATTGGCGGCATTAACCACAATGGCATCATTCATAAATCCACCGAATAACATCGGTTCAATGGTCATCCAGCCAATAATAATGGACGGTATCGCTAGTAAAATTAGCGGTAGAGTTACCACCCAGGGAGACTCTTTTAAATGTTCTTTGGTGTGATTATCCATGCGTTCCTTACCGTGGAAGGTTAAATACAACAACCGGAAACTGTATAAAGCCGTCACAAAGACCCCAAGCAACACAGCCCAGTACGCAACACCCGCGCCAAAGCGATCTGATAAATGTGTGGCCTCAATAATCACATCTTTTGAGAAGAACCCGGAAGTCCCCGGAAATCCGGCCAGTGCCAAACTACCAATCCACATCACCACAAAAGTAATCGGCATGTATTTGCGTAAACCACCCATTTCTTTCATGTCTTGTTTATGGTGCATGGCAATAATCACTGAACCCGCTCCTAAGAATAACAGGGCTTTAAAGAATGCATGCGTCATCAGGTGGAAAATGGCCGCAGAATAGGCCGAAACGCCCAGGGCCACCGTCATATAACCCAATTGCGATAAAGTTGAATAGGCAATCACACGTTTAATGTCATTTTGTACAATGCCGATTAAGCCCATAAAGAAGGCAGTAAAGGCACCTATGAGCATCACAAAACTTAACGCCGTTTCAGACATTTCAAACAACGGCGACATCCGGGTTACCATAAAAATACCGGCCGTCACCATGGTGGCAGCATGAATTAACGCCGATATCGGTGTCGGACCTTCCATCGAATCCGGTAACCACACATGTAAAGGTGCCTGGGCTGATTTACCCATGGCACCGATAAATAAGGCAATACAAATGACTGTAATCAATGACCACTCGGTTTGACCAAAGATGGCAATGGTTTCACCGGCCACCTGTGGTGCACGTTCAAACACTTCGGCATAATCCAAACTACCAAAGGCATACAACACGCCGGCAATACCAATCAGGAATCCAAAATCACCTACTCGGTTCACCATAAAGGCTTTTAAGTTGGCAAAGATGGCGGTTTCCTTTTTGTACCAAAAACCAATCAATAAATAAGACACCAGTCCAACCGCTTCCCAGCCGAAGAACAACTGCATAAAGTTATTGCTCATCACCAGCATCAGCATGGAGAAAGTGAACAGCGAAATATAAGAGAAGAACCGTTGGTAGCCGGGATCATCTTTCATATAACCAATGGTATAAATATGTACCATCAATGACACAAAAGTCACCACTGACATCATCACGGCGGTTAATGAGTCCACCAAAAATCCAACATTGATGGCCACATCACCAAACACAGCCCAACTGTAAAGATTTTCATTAAAAGCCGTGGCTTCACCACTCATAAACTGCCACAACACTTTAATCGATAACACACAGGACACACCAACAGCCAGTATGGTCACACTGTGAGCGCCAACCCGGCCAACTTTGCGGCCGAATAAACCGGCAATGGCAGCCGCCAGCAAGGGCGCAAATGCGATAATCATTAAATTCGTTTTCATATCCATGTTTAACCCTCTAACTCATTAATGTCATCAACTTCAAGGGTTTTCTTATTTCTGAACAGCATCACCAAAATGGCCAAGCCAATGGCGGCTTCAGCGGCTGCAACCGTTAGAATAAAAAACACGAAAACCTGCCCATCGACATTGCCGATAAATTTCGAAAAGGCGATAAAATTTGTATTAACGGACAATAACAATAATTCCAGCGACATTAAAACCACCAGAATATTGCGCCGGTTAGCAAAAATACCACCCAGGCTTACCATAAAGAGCAAAGTGGAAAAGATTAAATAATGGCTTAAGGTTAGACTCATGATTCTTCTCCATTACCTTTCTCTGCATCCATAGAAACCACCCGAACACGATCAGACGGATTCACATGAATCTGTTTAGATGGATCAATTTGTTTATTTTCAGGCCGTTTACGAATGGTCAACATGATGGCTGCCACAATCGCCACCAATAAGATGACGCCGGCAACTTCAAAGGGATAAACGTAATCAACAAACAAGGCCATGCCAATTTCAGCGACATTACTGTATTCCAGACCTTGGCGAATTAACTCATCGGCGGGCAATTGGTTTTGTAAACGGTAAGCAAACAGCATCACCAGCTCCACCAACATGGCCGCCGCAATCAATATAGCCGCGCGGGTATATCCACTTTTGAGCTGGCTTTTGGTGACTTTTTTAACATCCAGCATCATGATGACAAATAAAAATAACACCATCACCGCGCCGACATAAACCAGCACCAAAATTATGGCCAGAAACTCAGCTTCAATTAACAGCCACAGCACCGCCACGTTGAAAAAACAGAGCACTAAAAACAAGGCTGAATAAACCGTATTTCGAACACTCACCACGGCCATTCCCGACCCGATGGCAATGGCACCAAACAGGTAAAACAATATCTGTTGTAATAATTCCGGAGTCATTATCTATACTTCTTATCTTGTTCGCGGGCATTAGCAATCTGTTCTTCATACATATCGCCAATGGCCAATAGTTGTTCTTTAGTAATCACTTTTTTATCTTTCGTTTCCATGTGATACTCATGAATGTCGGTTTCTACAATGGAGTCAACCGGACAAGACTCTTCACAAAAGCCGCAATAAATACACTTAAATAAATCAATTTCATAGCGGGTCGTTCGACGGGTGCCATCTTCACGCTCTTCAGAATCAATGGTGATGGCGGCGGCCGGACACACGGCTTCGCATAATTTACAGGCAATACAACGCTCCTCCCCGTTGGGATAGCGACGTAAGGCATGCAAACCGCGAAAACGTGGTGATTTCGGGGTTTTCTCTTCCGGATAACGCACCGTAAATTTACGTTTGAAGAAATACTTCTGGGTTAAAAACATACCCTGACGAATTTCTTTGAGCGTTAAACTTTTTAAATATTTGACGATTTTAGACATCATTTACTCCTGATGATTAAAACCAAGGGCCAATTTGGTAAACTTTTAAAACAGCCACGACCATAATCCAGACAATGGTAATCGGAATAAACACTTTCCATCCAAGCCGCATGATTTGGTCATAACGATAGCGTGGCAAGGTGGCTCGCAACCAAAAATAGGTATACAAGAAAATGGATGTTTTTGCGATAAACCACAAAATACTCGGTTGGGCCAACCAACTGTCACCCCAAAATGGAGAATACCAGCCACCTAAAAACAGCAAAGTCGCCAGGGCTGATATTAAAATCATGTTGGCATATTCACCCAAGAAGAATAAGGCAAAAGCCGCACCGGAATATTCCACGTGGAAACCGGCGACAATTTCAGATTCGCCTTCAGCCACGTCAAAAGGCGCTCGGTTTGTTTCAGCCACACCGGATATAAAGTAGACAATAAAAAGTGGGAACAACGGTATAAAAAACCAGTTAAACAAGCCGCCCTGCTGGCCTTCCACAATACCGGATATGTTCAACGTACCGGCAGCCACTAAAACCCCCACCAGTGCAAACCCCATGGCAATTTCATAAGAAATAATCTGGGCCGCAGAACGCAATGCGCCTAATAATGCGTACTTTGAATTTGAAGCCCAACCGGCAATAATGACACCATATACACCTAACGATGTCATGGCCAGCACATAAGCTAAACCGGCATTAATATCAGCCAGTACCAAACCTTCTGAAAACGGAATCACCGCCCAGGCGGCAAAAGCCGTGGCCAGGGTAATCATCGGCGCCACCACAAACAAGAATTTATTGGCCTTTTGCGGAAAAATAATTTCTTTGGTTAGCAGTTTAAGTACGTCAGCAAAGGGTTGTCCGATACCGCGCAATTTAAAACCCAGGAATCCCACACGGTTGGGTCCGAGTCGTGCGTGCATAAAACCAATGACTTTTCGTTCAAAATAAGTCAGGTACGCAACCACCAATATAATAGACAGCACGATGGCCAATATTTTTGCCATGGTCCAGGCTAAATAAATAAATGTTTCCATCATGACTGGGCTCCGATAATACTCACCGATAACTCACCGGCATTGATATTCAAGGTACTGAGTCGTCCCATATTAATGACCGCCGAACCGGTCGGAACCGCTTCATCTGTGGCCAAAGTTAATTCTGCATATCGACCATTTTGCTCTACCGAAACCAAATCACCGGCCTCA
This sequence comes from uncultured Marinicella sp., assembly GCA_947502925.1. Lineage (GTDB taxonomy): Bacteria > Pseudomonadota > Gammaproteobacteria > Xanthomonadales > Marinicellaceae > Marinicella. The sequence continues at coordinate 30,664 of CANNBS010000005.1, forward strand.
AATCCAATCGACAATAAATCGCCGGGATTTACATAGACCGTGTCAGCCGTCGCTAACTTGGATTCCTGCAAGGGCCGAGAGCGGCGCACCAGGGCATCACCATCATAAATACCATGGTGTGCATATAACACCAGACCTTTGGCTTTATAAGCGTCGATTTCTTTTATTGCCACCGGTACCGGCGTCGGTAAGGATTTTAATTGTTCTGTTTCTTGCATGACTTCATGCACATCTTCATACTCAAACCCATCAAAACCGAGGATATTACCTAACACCCGCAACACCCGCCAACCAGGTTTGGTGTCACCCGGTGCTTTGTGTGCCACCAGCGCGTCTTGTCGCTGACCATAATTATTGATCAGACTGCCACTGGTTTCCGGTAATAAAGCAATGGGTAAAATCAAATCTGCTCTGGACTTCAATGCTTCATCACAAAATGCATTAAAAACAACCGTCATCTCACTGTTAACTAAGCATTCTTTGATTTTAGCCGGTTCGGCAAAATCCTGAATTTCAGCCTGGTAGATGAGATTAACAGCATGGTCATTGCGCTTAATATCTTGATCATTATACAAACCGTTTAATGCCGCCCCCATACTGTTGGCGCCATCAAGTACTTGATTGATTGACGCATCAACCAATGGAGCCATCCATTCCACCAATGCTTTGATTAATTGAGCCTGTGGATGACGGGCTGAAATTTGGCCCAGGATAAACAACGTTTTATGATCGTTTTTCAACAAAGATTTAGCCAGGGAGTTAATGTCTTCGTCAGCTGATTGCTGTTGTAACCAGTCACCCAGAGCACCATCGGGTTTCCGGCCTGAAATTTCGGCTAAACTCAGTGCCAGTGAACCGAGTTTTTTCACCCAATCCATCTGATGCCCAGTGATGTCTAATTTCAAATCAAAGTTTTGCTCAAAATGACAAGGACCAAAGGCATTCACCTCGGCGCCGTTTAACCAGGCTTGTCGGATTTTGTGATTTAAAATGGGTTGCTCATGTCGGGCATAACAACCCACCATAATAATTTGCTTTTGCTCGGCCACATCAGCCAAACTCACTTCAGTGCGCGGTGCCTGAAATGACGCGCTAAAATCAACGGTACTTAATCGGTGTTCATGCTGATCACTGCCCAGTTGGTCGAATAATTTTTTCAACAAAAAGTATTCTTCACTGGTGGTATGTTGGCCGGTGTATAAGGCCACTTCTTCAGCTGCCGTGTCTTTTAATTTATCGGCTAAAATAGTCAGCGCCTGTTCCCAGGTAATGACATTCCATTGACCACTTTGCTTCACCATGGGCTGGGTCACACGGTCCTGGTCATTATTTAAACCATGAATACCGTAACGATCCCGGTCTGACAACCAGGCTTCGTTAATCGATTCATTTTCACGCGGCACCGCACGTAAGATTTTACCGTGGCGGGTGTGATAATAGATATTAGAACCCAGGGCATCATGCATGGATAAACCGGCTGTGGCCATCAGTTCCCAGGCACGGGCTTTAAAGCGGAATGGTTTATTGGTGAGGGCACCCACCGGACATAAATCAATGATATTGCCCGACATTTCAGAATCTAATCCCTGACCAATGGCGGTGGCAATATAGGTTCGGTCTCCACGACCGATGCCACCCAATTCATCGGTACCGGCAATTTCATTTAAAAATCGCACACAACGGGTACAATGAATACAGCGGGTCATATCTGACGCCACCAGACTGCCTAAATCTTCATCAGCAACGGATCGCTTGCCTTCCACAAAACGAGATACATCGCGACCATAACCCATGGCCACATCCTGTAACTCACATTCACCACCCTGGTCACAAATCGGACAATCCAGCGGATGGTTTATGAGTAAAAACTCCATGGCATTTTTCTGGCCACTGGTGGCACGTTTTGAACGGGTATAAATTTTCATGCCGTCAACCACCGGCGTGGCACAGGCCGGCAGTGGTTTTGGCGCTTTTTCAACGTCCACCATACACATGCGACAGTTGGCCGCAATGGATAATTTTTTATGATAGCAAAACCGGGGTACGTTGATGCCATGGGCGTCCGTGGCATGAATAATCATACTGCCTTTATCGGCTAATACCGTTTGACCATCAATTTCAATGGACACCTTATCTTCAGGCACCTGATTGCTTGTCTCGGTCATGAAGTTAACCTCTCATTCATTGATTTCTTGTGTTTGACGATGTACTCAAACTCATCCCAGTAATACTTTAAAATGCCTTGCACAGGCCATGCAGCAGCTTCACCAAAGGCACAAATGGTGTGACCTTCAATTTGTCCGGCGGCTTGACGTAACAGTTCGATGTCTTTTTGTTCACCACCACCGGCCAGGATGCGATCCAGCATTCGGTACATCCAGCCTGTGCCTTCGCGACAAGGTGTACATTGACCACAGGATTCCATGTAATAAAACCGTGATATACGCTGACAGACTTCCACCATACAGGTGCCCTCAGCCATCACGATAACTGCACCGGAACCTAATCCGGATCCGGCTTCACCCAATGAATCATAGTCCATGGTTAAGCCCATCATCACGTCAGCCGGTAATACTTTCATCGATGAGCCACCGGGAATCACTGCTTTGAGTTTTTTGCCGTCTAACACACCACCGGCCATTTCCAGCAGGTCTTTAAAAGGCGTTCCCAGTGGGATTTCATAATTGCCCGGTTTATTCACATGACCGGACACAGAGAAAATTTTCACGCCACCATTATTGGGTTTACCCAGTTCTAAAAACCAGTCAGCACCCTGACGCATAATGGCCGGCACTGAAGCCAGTGATTCGGTGTTATTAATGGTTGTGGGTTTGCCGTAGATACCATAATTGGCCGGGAATGGCGGTTTATAACGTGGCAGGCCCTTTTTACCTTCCAGCGATTCCATCAGAGCCGTTTCTTCACCGCAAATATAAGCACCGGCACCATAGGTTCCGATGATATCCACATCAATGCCGGTATCCTGAATATTGCGACCCAGTAATCCCGCGTCATAGGCTTCTTTTAAGGCTGCTTCGAAATTCTCGTAGGGCTCATGGTGAAATTCACCACGTAAATAGTTATAGCCTACTGTGGCGCCCATGGCATAACAACCAATGGCCATACCTTCAATCAGCGCATGCGGGTTATAGCGCAAAATATCACGGTCATGACAGGTGCCCGGCTCAGATTCATCCGAGTTACATAATAAATACTTTTGACCCGGGGCATCTTTGGGCATAAAACTCCATTTTAAGCCGGTGGGGAACCCTGCCCCACCCCGACCGCGTAGGGCCGATGCTTTTATGGTGTTAATTATTTCATCACGATCGGTTTTCTCGGCCAGAATTTTTTTCCAGGCCTGATAACCGCCTTTATCCATATAATCCTTTAAGGAAGGATCTTTATCGGGGTTAAGACATACGTTGACTTGTTCCATTATTCCAAACCTCCAAGAATTTCATCGATTGTCTCTTCGGTTAAATTCTCATGATAATGACCATCAATAATCATCATCGGTGCACCGGTACAAGCAGCGACACACTCTTCTTCCATGACTAACGTGATGCGACCATCTTCAGTGGTTTGTCCGAGTTTAATATTCAATTTATCTTCGGCATATTTAACCACCTTGTCCGCACCGCGTAACATACAAGAGATGTTGGTGCATATTGAGATTTTATGGCGACCCACCGGCTGGGTATGAAACATCGAATAAAATTCAGCAGCTTCACGTACCCAGACCAACGGTATATCGATATATTCCGATACGGCCGCCATAAGTTCAGTGCTGATCCATCCGCCATTTTGATCCTGAACCGCGTGCAAAGCACCTAATACGGCTGAACGGCGCTGTTCATGTGGGTATTTCTTCAACCAATAGTCAATGGTTGCTTTGGTTTCATCTGTTAATAAGTCCAGATGAGTTTTTTCTGTATTTTGTGGATTGACAATCTGAAACATCAGCGATCTATCTCCCCGAAAACAATATCCATAGTTCCGATAACGGCCACGACATCCGATAACATGTGGCCCTTCACCATGTCATTCATGGCTGATAAGTGGGCAAAGCCGGGTGCCCGTAATTTAACCCGAAATGGTTTATTGGAGTCATCTGAAATCATATACACACCAAATTCACCTTTCGGCGCTTCAACCGCACTGTAAACTTCACCAGCAGGTACTGAATAACCCTCGGTAAATAGTTTAAAGTGCATGATGAGTGATTCCATGTCATCTTTCATGGTGGCTCTTTTGGGTGGTACCACTTTGTAGTTATCAGCCACCACAGGTCCGGGATTGTCTCTTAACCATTTAACACATTGTTTAATAATTCGTGTCGATTGTGACATTTCTTCCATCCGTACCAGATAACGGTCATAGCAATCACCATTAACACCCACCGGCACATCAAAGTCCACTTTATCGTAGGCGGCATAAGTTTGCTTTTTACGTAAATCCCAAGCCACGCCACTACCCCGTAGCATCGGACCGGTGAAACCCCAGGCCTTGGCTTGTTCAGGTGACACCACGCCCACACCAACCGTACGCTGCTTCCAGATACGGTTTTCTTCCAATAAAGTGCGGTATTCTGCGATTTTATCGGGAAAATCATTGGCAAAAGCTTCGATAAAATCGAGTAAAGAACCTTCACGCCATTCGTTGACTTGTTTTAAGTCATCGCCTTTGGTCCATTGGCTTTCTTTATGTTTGGGCATTTTTTCAGGTAAATCACGATAAACACCACCGGGACGATAATAGGTGGCATGCATCCGTGCACCGGACACCGCTTCGTACATATCCATACACATTTCACGTTCCCGAAAGGCATATAAAAACAGTGCCATGGCGCCCAAATCCAGACCATGTGTTCCAATCCACATCAGGTGATTCCGGATACGGGTAATCTCATCAAACATGGTTCGGATATATTGCGCACGAATCGGCGCTTCAATATCCAGCAGTTTTTCTATGGCACGCACATAAGCATGCTCATTACACATCATGGACACATAGTCCAGGCGATCCATGTAACCGATGGATTGGTTAAAAGGCTTACTCTCAGCCAGCTTTTCGGTGGCACGATGTAATAAGCCAACATGCGGATCGGCGTGGGTGATGACCTCGCCATCCATTTCCAAAATTAATCGTAACACCCCATGGGCGGCCGGATGCTGAGGCCCGAAATTCATGGTGTAGTTTTTAATCTCAGCCATTATGAATTCTCCTGATCGGCTGTGTTATCAACATAACGTGAATCACGACGAATGGTCTTTGGTACCAATACCCTTGGTTCAATCGATACCGGTTGGTACACCACACGTTGTTTGTCTTCATCGTATTTCACTTCCACATTACCGATTAACGGGAAGTCCTTTCTGAAAGGATGACCAATAAAGCCATAATCTGTCAAAATTCGGCGCAAATCGGGATGACCCTGAAAAATAATGCCATATAAATCAAAAGCTTCCCGCTCAAACCAGTTCACACCGGGCCAGATATCAATCAATGAAGGCACCACCAGCATGCCTTCATCAGGCGCAAAGCATTTTAAGGTCAGACGATGATTCTTGTTAAGAGATAACAACTGTACGACCACTGCAAACCGGTTGGCCACTGCTTCTTTACGGCGCTCACTCCAGGAAAAGCGACCCGGACCTTTGCCCCGGATACCGCGACTAAAACCGGTGTATGTGACATCTTCCGTGGGCCACTCAGCCTCTCCATAACTCAGATAATCAACCCCACAGACATCAATACACTGGTCGAAATCAAAATCACGTTCATCACGTAAAGCTTTGGCCACTTCCAGCCAGGATTCAACCGGAACAGTACAAACAATGCCTTGTCTGGTTTCTTTTATGGTGAGATCGACATCACCGAAATGAGCCGCTAAATCTTTGCTTAATTGTCTTTTGTAATTACTCATGATGTTCGGGCAATGGTGTTGGTGCGTTTAATTTTTTTCTGCAATTGCAAGATGCCGTAAATCAAAGCTTCTGCTGTCGGCGGACAACCGGGTACATAAATATCAACAGGCACCACACGGTCACAGCCACGAACCACGGAATAAGAATAATGGTAGTAGCCACCACCATTGGAGCATGAACCCATGGATATGACATATTTGGGCTCAGGCATCTGATCATAAACTTTGCGTAACGCCGGTGCCATTTTATTGACCAGCGTTCCGGCCACAATCATGACATCGGACTGCCTGGGAGAAGGTCTGAAAATGACGCCAAAACGGTCTAAATCATATCGCGCTGCGCCGGCGTGCATCATTTCAACCGCACAACAGGCCAAGCCAAAGGTCATCGGCCACAAGGAGCCGGTGCGTGCCCAATGTAATAAATCATCTACACGTGCGGTTACAAAACCCTTGTCACCTGTGCCGTGGTCAACCACGGGCTGCATAATATTATCAACTATTCCCATTCCAATGCTCCTTTCTTCCACTCATAAATAAAACCTATGACCAACAGTAACAAAAACAAGAACATAGAAACCAGTCCAAATGCACCTAATTCGGTTAAAACAGCCGCCCAGGGAAACAAAAAGGCAATTTCTAAATCGAAGATAATGAATAAGATGGCCACCAGATAAAACCGCACATCAAATTTCATGTGGGCATCGTCAAAGGCTTCAAAGCCACACTCATAGGGTGAAACTTTCTCGTCATTGGTTTTTCGGGTACCAAAAATCAGGCCCAAAGAGATTAACACCACGCCCAGGCCGACAGAAACGGCCAAAAACAATAACACCGGAAAATATTCGGCAATCATACATCCATTCCTATTCTACATTCAGAGAACTTAATAAAGACCTCTATCGATATTGGTGCCGAAGGCCGGACTTGAACCGGCACGACTGTTAAGCCACTACCCCCTCAAGATAGCGTGTCTACCAATTCCACCACTTCGGCACATAATAAATCATAACATTCATTGAACATTATGGCATCCAATCGCATCGCACATGATACGATTCAATTACTGATTACCGCCTTGATCTTCATCAATCGCCTGCGGTTCATCGTTGGGCATATCTTCAGTGTTTGACTCTACGGCCTCAACCGTGTTCGAGTCATCTGAATCAGCCGCTTGTTGTTGGGGCAATTCATCATTAACCGCACTGTCCTCACCCGGAATCATGGTGTCCGGTCGCTGTTCATTGTCCATGCTGCCCATAACCCCTAAATCCTGGGTTTCTGATTGTTCAGTCACACCATAGGTGTTCTGAAAATCTATACTAATGGCCATGGTAACAATAAAAAACAAAGTGGCCAACACCGCGGTACTTTTAGATAAAAAAGAACTGGAACCTTTTGCACCAAACACAGTGCCTGAAGCGCCGCTACCAAAAGCCGAACCGGCGGTTGCACCCGGCCCACGTTGAAAAAGAATAAACCCAATCATGGCAATGGTAACCAGTACTTGTAATATATTTAAAAAATTAATCGTCATTTAATTGTCTCCTGACTTTGGTTATTCACCGCCGTCTGTGTCAAACTGTCAGATTATTTAGCTTGACTGTGTTTTATTTAATTGCTTCTTTGCCTGCTGACAAATTGCCATAAAATCTTCCGCTGTTAATGAAGCCCCACCAATGAGTCCACCATCAACATCCGGCATAGAAAATAGTTCAAAAGCATTGCTGCCTTTACAGCTTCCACCATAAAGCAGCCGAATTTGGCGCGCCATTGTAACATCTTTAGATGCCAATTGAGAACGGATAAATTGATGAACTTCCTGGGCTTGCTCAGCGCTGGCAGTCAGGCCGGTTCCAATGGCCCAAATAGGCTCATAGGCGATGAAACATTGAGCGGCGTTATCGACATTGAGTAAATCAATCACAGCCTTAAGCTGTCGCTCGATAACTGCAAAGGCCTCACCCTGCTCTCGCTGTTGCTGGCTTTCGCCGACACAGACAACCGGCATAAGACCTTGTGCCAAAGCTTGTTGAAACTTAGCCCGGACCAGATCATCGCTTTCACCATGATCCTGACGCCGTTCTGAATGCCCAATTAAAACCAGTTGCGTCCCGACGTCTTGTAACATCTTCGCACTGACTTCACCGGTATGAGCACCGGTGTCATGGGCACTGACATCCTGAGCACCTGTGATGATAGAATCAGCAGCCGCTGCTTTTAATAGTGGCACATAAACATACGGCACACACAAGGCCACATCCAGGCCTTTCAGCGACTCATCGAATGCATCAAAATCTGCTAACCATTGACGCAGCATGGCTTGGTTCCCATGTAGTTTCCAGTTTCCCGCCACCATCAGTTTACGCATCATCGGTATCCGCCCGGTCATCTGCATCACCTGTCGCCGATTGTTCTGATTGTCCGGCATCTGCATCCTCTAACTCTGTGTCTTCTTCGTCCATATTAATAATTTTGGCGATACCAACCAACGACTCATCATCAGCCAGCCGTATTAACGTCACACCCTGGGTATTACGGCTTAAAGTGGAAATACCGCTCACCGAAGTACGCACCAGCGTTCCGCCATTACTGATTAACATCACTTGATCATCTTCCTGCACCTGACAGGCACCGACCAATTCACCGTTACGTTCTGATGTTTTAATGGCGATAACACCCTGTCCACCGCGGTGAATGCGGGAAAACTCGTCTAAGGCTGTTTGTTTTCCAAAGCCATTTTCGGTGCAGGTTAAAACATGGCCTTCCTCTGCCACAAACATGGAAACCACGTGTTGGCCGGGTTTTAAATTAATACCCTTGACACCGCGGGCGGTACGACCCATCGAACGCACATCGCTTTCATGGAATCGGATACATTTACCAGCACTTGAGAATAACAGCACATCCTGATCGCCGTTGGTGATTTCGACATTGACCAGATAATCATCATCCAACAGACCCAGTCCGATAATACCGTTGGCCCGAGGTCGCGAGAAATTCTCCAGCGATGTTTTCTTAACCACACCTTTGGCCGTGGCAAAAAACACATAACTGTCAGGATCATAATCACGCACCGGCAAGATGGCGGTAATTTTTTCGCCTTTATCCAATGGCAACAAATTCACCAGAGGTTTGCCGCGAGCGGTACGTGACGCCATCGGCAATTCATAGACTTTCAGCCAGTACACCTGTCCCAGGTTACTAAAGCACAATAACGTGTCGTGGGTGTTTGCTATCCAGAGCTTTTCAACGAAATCATCGTCTTTCATATTGGTGGCAGATTTACCTTTTCCACCACGCGCCTGGGCGCGATAAACATCCAGTTGTTGCATTTTGGCGTAACCGGCATGAGACAGGGTCACCACCACGTCTTCTTCAATAATCAAATCACGCATGGTTAATTCACGCTGACGATTAAGAATTTTGGTACGACGCGCATCACCGAACTGTTCTTTAATTTCAGTGAGCTCTTCAACAATCACTTCAAGCAAACGATCCGGGTTGGTCAGAATATTCAAATATTCCTTGATGGCAATAATAATGTCTTTAAATTCTTCACTGATTTTATCTTGTTCAAGGCCGGTCAAACGATGTAATTGCAGATCCAGAATCGCTTTGGCCTGAATCGGTGATAATTGATAACCATCTTTAAAAAAGCCGTAGTCATCACTTAACTCTTCCGGCCGACATAAGTCACCATTGTTATCCAACAAAGCTTTGATTAAATCTGCCTGCCATTTCTTCGCCAGCAACCGTTGTTTCGCTTCGGCCGGATTTTTCGATGATTTAATCAGCTCAATCACTTCTTCGATATTCGCCAGCGCCACAGACAAGCCTTCCAAAATATGGGCACGATCACGGGCTTTGGCCAGTTCATAAATGGTACGTCTGACCACCACTTCCCGGCGATGCTTGACAAACTCATTCAATACTTCCATCAGAGTCAGTGTTCGCGGCTGGCCATTAACCAGGGCCACCATATTAATGCCGAACACGGTCTGTAACTGCGTGAGCTTAAACAGCTGATTAAGTATCACTTCACCGACTTCTCCCCGCTTAAGCTCAATAACAATGCGCATACCGTCTTTATCAGACTCATCACGCAAAGCAGAAATCCCTTCGATCTTTTTATGTTTAACCAATTCTGCAATTTTTTCAATTAAGCGGGCTTTGTTGACCTGGTATGGCAGCTCATCAATAACAATGGTTTGCTTACCATTGGCTTCATCCACTTCAATATCAGAGCGGGCACGCATATATATTTTACCGCGGCCGGTTTCATACGCATCACGAATACCTTCCGAACCATTGATAAAAGCCGCCGTCGGGAAATCAGGACCCGGTAAATGGGTCATGACCTCATCCAGCGTAATATCCGGATTACCAATCAAGGCGATTACTGCATCAATGACCTCATTGAGGTTATGTGGTGGAATATTGGTGGCCATGCCCACGGCAATGCCTGAAGAACCATTAACCAATAAGGCCGGCACGCGGGTCGGCAGCACGGAGGGTTCAGAATCGGTTTCATCGTAATTGGGCACAAAATCAACCGTTTCCTTGTCGATATCAGCCAACATTTGATGAGATATCTTGGCCATGCGAACTTCGGTGTAACGCATGGCTGCCGGCGAATCACCATCCACCGATCCAAAGTTACCCTGGCCATCCACCAGCATATAGCGCATGGAAAAAGGCTGTGCCATACGCACAATGGTGTCATAAACAGCGGAATCACCATGCGGATGGTATTTACCAATCACATCACCGACCACACGGGCTGATTTTTTGTGGGCTTTATTCCAACTAACACCCAGAACATTCATGGCATATAACACCCGGCGATGCACTGGTTTTAAGCCATCTCTCACATCCGGCAAGGCCCGGCCCACAATCACACTCATCGAATAATCGAGGTACGACTTTTGCATCTCGTCTTCGATGTTTATTTTAATAATATCAGTGGAATTTTCCGCCATAAATCAGCATCCCTTAAGGTCAAAAATTAAACGCATCATTGTAACATAAATCAGGCTTAAATCTGCGCCTAAATCAATCTCAAAAAGACAACGTCTTTGCTTATTATTCTTTATCCTGCACGCCCAGCCGGGCAAATGATTCCCGGGCAAACGATGTTATCTCATTATTCTCAATGGCTGTCCTGATTGACTGCATAAAATCCTGATAAAAATACAGGTTATGAATGCTATTTAATCGCGACCCCAACATTTCGCCACAACGGTCCAAATGCCGCAAATAGGCTTTGGAAAAGTTCTGGCAGGTATAACATCCACAGTTTTCGTCAATCGGTGTGGTGTCAAACTGATGCTTGGCATTACGGATTTTAACCACCCCGTCCCAGGTAAATAAATAGCCGTTACGGGCATTACGCGTCGGCATCACACAATCAAACATATCCACACCCATCAGAACCGCCGCTAAGATATCTTCAGGTTTCCCCACACCCATCAGATAACGGGGCTTATCTTTCGGCAATAACGGCGTGGTGGTGGCCAGTACCTGTTCCCGTAAATCCTTGGGTTCGCCCACAGACAGCCCACCAATGGCATACCCGTGAAAATTCATGTCTGTTAATGCAGCGGCAGAACGGGCTCTTAAATCATCATACATACCGCCCTGTACAATACCGAACAAGGCATTGGGGTTACCTTCAAAGGCTTTTAAGCTGCGTTCGGCCCATCGCAACGATAATTCCATCGACTGAGACGCTTCTTTTTCACTCGCCGGGTACGGCGTGCATTCATCAAAAATCATGACAATGTCAGAACCCAGTTTGCGCTGTACTTCCATCGACTCTTCCGGGCCCATAAACACCCGTGAACCATCCACCGGTGAAGCGAATTCAACACCTTGTTCGGTGATTGTGCGACGCTTGGCCAGTGAAAACACCTGAAAACCGCCGGAATCGGTCAAAATCGGCTTATCCCAGGCCATAAAGTCATGCAAATCACCATGTTCGGCAATCACATCGGTCCCCGGTCTGAGCATTAAATGAAAGGTGTTACCCAGGATAATTTCAGCACCGATACCTTTTATTTCCTCAGGCGACATGGCTTTCACCGTGCCATAGGTGCCCACCGGCATAAAACAAGGCGTCTCCACCGTGCCGCGTGCAAAAGTTAACTGGCCGCGTCTGGCTTCTTGATCTTGTTTAATGTGTTTAAATTTCACAGTCAAAGCCCTTAAAAAAAGGGCGCATTATAGCATCAGGCACGACTTTTACCTGATTGAATATCATCCAATAAACCCTGCGCGGCATCGGTTAATAAATCCAGCACCAACTCAAAGCCGTCTTCACCACCATAATAAGGATCCGGCACTTCGGTTTCGCTGCGTTGATCCGCATAGGACATCATCAAACTGACTTTATCATGAGGCTGATCAGGAAATCGTTTTTTGAGCTCGGCTAAATTCGCCCGATCCATCACAATCAGACGATCATACCTTGAAAAATCAGCCGCCTCCACCTGACGGGCCCGTAAGTGATGCATTTTAATGCCCCGGTCTAAAGCCGCTGCCAGCGAACGTTTATCCGGTGAATGACCCACATGGTAGGCATGGGTGCCGGCAGAATCAATCTCAAACCGGTCCGCCAACCCGGCTTGTTCTGTTAAATCTGAAAAAATGGCTTCTGCCGAAGGTGAACGGCAGATATTACCCATGCAGACAAATAATATTTTATGTTTTGGCATAATTTTGGTTAGAGACCTTTGCATTAATCTGGGTCGGTGGAAAAAAGAACTAAAATTCCATCAATCAAGGCAGGAAACGCAGTCTAATACGCCGTTATTAGCAAGTTTTCTAACGCGGAGTGGTGGAATTTTAGACTTTTTAACTCGATTCATGATTTATGCAAAGGTCTCGGTTAAGATGTTGATTTTAAAAAGCCACCATTGTATGCCATCTGTGAAAAAATTTCGCCACCATCCTGATCAGCCCAGACCCAACATGGTCGACCTCAGACAATGGACTGAGCATAACAACCGAAGCCTCAAAAGTCTCAGCAAGGAACTGGCCGATTTAAGCCGTCTGATGCGGGCTGAAGGCACACAATCGCTGCTGGTTATTTTTCAGGCACTGGACGCCGCCGGCAAAGACAGCTCACTTCGTAAAGTATTTCGTTACTGTGATCCGGGTCTGTTAAAAACCCACAGTTTTAAAGCACCCAGTGATAAAGAAGCTGCACATGATTTCATGTGGCGTTGTTATCCGCATTTCCCGGGTGATGGTGAAATCAGTGTTTTTAATCGCAGTTATTACGAAGAAACGCTGGTGGTTCGGGTACATCCGCATTTTTTAAACAAACAACACATTAAAACACCGGTTAAAAAAGCATTCTGGCAACAACGCTTTGATTATATAAATCAGGTGGAACATCACCTGACCCAAAATCGCACCCAGGTGATTAAATTTATGCTCGATGTGAGCAAAGACAGCCAGAAACAACGCTTAATCCGGCGTTATGCACGCCAGGATAAAAACTGGAAATTTAATATAAATGACATTAAAGAGCGTTCGCATTGGGATAAATACCAACTGGCTTATGATGATATGCTGAATAAAACCAGCACCGATTATGCCCCGTGGTACATCATACCGGCTGACGATAAACCGATGATGCGGCAACTGATTGCCACCATTATGGTTAAACGACTAAAAAAAATGCAACCCAAGTGGCCGACTTTAAAACCCATGGATGAAGCAGAGATTGACTTTTTAGCCGAATTTATTGAAAACCGATGATTGCAAGACTGCTAACCGAATTCAATCACACCGGTTGCATCTTTGGGCGGTAATTGCAGGTGATAGCCCTGATTGTTCAGATTATCCCTGACATTTTGAATGTTTTCTCGTGCCAGCTTGTCGCGCTCACTGAGATTCAGGGTCATCACCACTTCACACACACCCAACAATGCCTGCAATTCATCCGGTAACTCTGCAGGCTTAAAATCTTCGCTGCAATAAACATAGGCGCCGGGTTTTTTATTGGATCGATAAACAACGCATTTCATACATTTTATGGCTTTGTGGCTTTAATGCCGCTGATTTTACAGGATTGTACATTTGGATGGGTATCTAAAACCGTAATACTGCCATCGGCCACCGGCGCTTTTAACTGCCGTACACCCGTGCTTAGAAAATAGGTCAGCTCAATGTCGCCGGCTGTTTGCAAAAAACTTTGCCAGCGATCACCCGGCTGATAACAGGTCACTGTACAGCCATCGTTGCCACAGTCCAGTGTTTCCCGATAAACATCGGGGTTATTGTCATGGGCTGACACAATCATTGAACAGGTCATTAAAAGACACACAAAACTTAAATGTTTCATCCTGATTACCTCAATAAATGAAACCCATTTTACGCCTGCTCAGTGAATCACTGATTAAAAAAACCGGCTCCAAAACGTGACCGGCATCACGCCCAATAAACCACCATGTACCAGGACAACACGGAAATAAACAACCACAAGATAACCGCCATCAGCATCGGCCGCCAGCCGGTTTCCTTAATATCCGCCAGTGATAAACTGCTGCCCACCAGAAATAAGGTTAAAATCAATAAGCGTTTCGCCACCAGTGTAATATTGCCGGTCACTGTCTCGGGCAACCAGCCGGCACTGTTAATCAGCATGGCGATAATAAAACCACCGATAAACCAGGGAATCTTAATTTTATTATCGTGGCTTTTAAACATCAGCATTGAAACCAGCGCCAACGGAATAATCCACAGCGTTCTCGCTAATTTAACCGTGGTGGCGGTTTTTAACGCCTCATCACCATAGGCCAGTGCCGCACCCACCACCGAACTGGTGTCATGAATGGCAATCGCCGACCATAAACCAAATTCATATTGGCTTAAATCTAAATACGCACCAATGGTGGGAAAGATCAGCAAAGCCAGGGCATTGAGCAAAAACACCACCGCAATGGCCATGGTGATGTGCTTATTCTGGGCGTTAATCACCGGGGCCACTGCAGCAATGGCACTGCCGCCACAAATGGCAGTACCAGATGACACCAGATGACCCAATCGACGATCCATATGCAAAGCTTTGGCCAATAACCAGCCTAATAAAACGGTGGTGACAATGGTGATGGCGGTGATGCCCAGACTGTCCACACTGGTACTCAGTGCTTCACCGGCCTGAATCCCGAAACCCAGTCCAATCACCGCAATTTTCAGTAAATGCTTGACCCCAACCCGGCTTTGCTCAGCAAAAGGGTTGCCTATAGTTAACGCCAGTGCCACACCCAGCAGCAAAGCCGCGGCACTGTTTATCCAGCCGGTTAGACATATAAGAGCTACCACAACAAAGATGATTCGACTTAGATTTTGCATTATTTTTGAATCCTAAACCAGCAGGATTATAGATTGTTACACAATAATGTCTTGAGTACCCGGTAGTTGACGAATTAAATCCGCGCCCAGTAAAGATGACGGCGTTTGATAGCCCGGGGATAAATCTGTCTGCTTTAACACCGCATTCACCACATACAGGGAACCATCGACGGTAAGCTGATAACCGTTCGCCACCTGCAGGCGCTTTTGAATTCGCTCGCCGGTGATATTGCTGACCTCACCCCAGACATACGTGGTTAGTTTTTCGCGGGCTTGTTCATCCGGGCCTTTGACGGTTTTTTCGATGCGTTTTTTTATCATGTTTTGAACCCATGACCAGCCTAAAACCGGCCGTATCCAGTTCATGCGTTTCATGCGTTTAACCAGTTTGGGGGAACCGGGAATATAAACTTCGATGTTTTGAATACCGGTGGAATAATAAGCGGTGGCCACATCGCCCCAGGGAATTGTCATGGCCAGTTTCTGACCGCCCCCAAAATCAATGCGACGGGTATTATAGGCCAGAGGCACCTGTTTAATCAGACCGTCTTCGCGAACACGACCGCCTTCAGGTAAGGCTTCCACGGAGGTTTTGGCAGTCCCGGGACTAAAACCAGAACGTGAATCAAAACCCAGACACAGGTGGCTGGCATCGGTCATGGCTTTTTTAAGCATGGCGGCCAGACAATCAGTCGGTATCACGTCAAAACCCACACCGGGACATAAAATCACTTCGGCCAGCGCCGCCTGTTGATGGCGCTCAGCGGCGGCTTCAAACACCGCAATTTCGCCGGTGATATCAAAATAATGACACCCCGATTCTATACAGGCATCTAAAAACACGTCGGCAGTTTGAGAAAAAGGTCCGGCACAATTCAGTACTAAATCATAAGACTTTAATAAATCACTGTTATCAGCTAATTCCGCCACTGAAAATACTTCATAGGACAAGCCCAGTTCATTCGCCATTTCGGCCGTTTTGGCTTTATCGCGTCCGGCCAGCACCGGCGATAAACCGTCCTTAACCGCCTGTCTGGCAATCAGCTCACCGGTGTAACCGTAAGCACCGTAAAGTAGCCACTGCTTTTTATCTTTCATGAATTAATCCGCTTAATAAATTTAACTTTTTGACGAAAAAAGACATTCGGTAACCATCTCGCCACACGCCATTGGTTTTTAGTTTTTTTATCACTTAAAACCATAAATTGTTTTTTGTCGATGGCTGTCAAAATATCCTGTGCCACATCTTCGGCATTAAACGATGAATCCTTCATCCAACGTTCAATACGCTGTTTCATTTTATCATGGCTGTCAGTCATGGATTCGGTCAGATTGGTTTTAAAAAAGGCCGGACAAGCCACCGCTACATGCACGCCTGTGTCCACCAGTTCCGCCCGCAGGGTTTCGCTTAAAGCCAATACACCTGCTTTGGACACATTATAAGAAGCCATAAAAGGCGCCAGCGCCAACGCCGCAAATGACGCCACATTGACAATCGCCGCTTCAGGCCGTTGCTTAAGATCAGGTAAAAAAGCCCGGCAACCGTGCACCACACCCATCAGGTTGACATTCAGCACGCGTTGCCATTGTTCCATTGAACTGGTTTCCACCCCGCCCTCTGAGGCAATGCCGGCATTATTAACCAGCACATCCATCTGCCCGAAGTGAGCCTTTACCTGCTCGGCAAGTTGTTGCATGAGTTCTGCATCGGTGACATCACAATGAAAATAAGCCGCCTGATGACCTTGTGCCTGGATGTCATCTACCACCTGTTGCCCTGCCTGTGCCTGAACATCCAACACCGCGATGTTGTAATGAGGTGCCGCTGCAAACGCCAAAGCACGACCCAGACCGCTGGCCGCGCCAGTAATAACCATGGTTTTATTCATGGCATAATTTTAACAAACATTTTCGAACATCTGTTCGACTTTTGATATAATTTAAAGGTCTTTAACATCATCGAACCATGCAAACTGAATCCTATTTAGCTTTAAAGTCTCGCGCTAAAAACATCGTACACTCGGATATTTTCGACGCCGAACCCTTATTACTCAGCCATCAATGGCCTCAATTACAACAGGCCATCACAGCCATTCGCCAAAAAGTCAAAGCCGCTGAACTGTGGGCACCGCATTTACATAAAAGTTTAGGCGGTCAGGGTTTATCCGTCAGCCAGTTGGGTGACTTATCTGCCCTGTTGGGTCAATCACCTTTGGGTCATGTGTGTTTTGGTTGCCAGGCCCCCGATGCCGGCAATGCCGAGTTGTTGCACCTGTATGCCGATGAGCGTATAAAAAATGAATTTTTAAAACCTTTGGCTAACGGCGATATACGCAGTTGCTTTGCCATGACAGAACCGGCCATGGCCGGCTCAAACCCAACCCGCCTGAATGCCACTGCAGAACTGAAAGACGGTTACTGGCATATTAATGGTCATAAATGGTTCACCACCGGCGCCGAAGGTGCTGATTTTGCCATTATTATGGCAGTGACAGAAACGGATAAGCCTAAACACAAAAAGGCCAGCATGATTATTGTCCCCACTGATACACCCGGTTATTCAATTAAACGCAATATTTCTGTGATGGGCAGCGAAGGTCACGGTTATTTCTCTCATGGTGAAGTAATCTTTAACGATGTTAAAGTCCCTGAACATAATTTATTGGGTCAGCGCGGAGACGGTTTTTTAATGGCACAACAGCGATTAGGCCCCGGGCGCATTCAGCACTGTATGCGATGGATTGGTATTGCCCGGCGCTGCTTTGAAATCATGTGTAATTACATTAAACGACGCCACATCACCGACGATGAGACCCTGGCGCAACAACCGGTGATGCAGGTCAAGGTGGCTGAAAGCTATGCCGCCATTGAAGCGGCACAACATCTGGTACAGGCCACCGCCGAGCGCATTGATCAGGACGGCTATGCGGCCGCCAAACATGATATTTCTATGATTAAATTTCATACCGCGCAGATGTTACAGCAGGTCATGAACCATGCAGTTCAGGCCTTAGGTGGCTTAGGTGTGACGGATGATACGGTGTTATCTTTCTTTTACCGTGAAGAACGCGCCGCACGCATTTATGACGGCCCCGATGAAGTGCATCAACTGTCTTTAGCTAAACAACTGCTGGCGAAATTCGATTAATTAATGGATTACGCCGTCTTCAAAAAGAAGTTTATACATTTTTTTGGCGACGAGTGGCAATTTATCTATCAGCAAAACAAACAACGCTTAAACCTTAAAAACCAACGCATAGCCACCACTAAGCTGGCGACTATTATTGGGGCTGTCTTTAAAATATCCAAACGTCACAGCTTTCACGGCATGACACTGAGGGATTTAAGTCTTGAAACGGGTCTCAGCACCGGCGGTTTGTATAAATACTTTCGCGACAAAGAAGACCTGTTTGTGATGATTCATCATGCCCTGGTTGCCATGACTGAACGGGTCTTAATTTCGGTACAGGACGATAACCCCTTAACCAGCATTGACCACCTACTGGTTTATCATTTATACATGAGTGAACGTTTGAGTCGCTGGTTTTATTTTGTCTTTATGGAAGCCAAACATCTTAAAAAACCGTTGTTGAATCGATTTGTGGAATCAGAAAAATTACTGGAACAGGTTTTAATATCAGACATCGAGAAAGCTGTTTCACTCAAATTATGCCGATGTCAATCCCCTTTTTTAACCGCCTCGGTCTTTAAATCCGTATTACAGGACTGGTATTTAAAAAATCATAAATACCAGAACGAACAGATTACATTGGCTGACTATAAACAGCATATATTGTCCCTGAGACAACAGCTTTTACCGGAGAACGTCCAATGAATAAAGACCAGCAAATCCAGCTGTTAACAGAATTACGTAAGCGCCTGAATAGCAGCGAAAAAACGAGCTTAAAACCGCTCACCGGCGGTGTCTCTAATCTGACGTATCGCTTAACAGATGGTGACAATCAGTGGATTGTTCGCACCTCACCACCCGGCACCAAAGCCCGCGGCGCCCATGACATGCACCGTGAATTTAATTTACTCAAAGCGCTTTCGGGATTGTATGCGTTAAGCCCGGCGGTTAATTTTATAATCGATGACACTGATGTTTTTCCACGGCCGGTTTATGTGATGGAAGCCATTAACGGCATTGAAATCCATAAGGACTTACCGGACAACTACACAACCGATGACCAGCCAGCGTTATGCCATGCCTTAATCAAGGCACAACAGCAGTTACACCAAGTGCCGTTAAATACCGCGCTGCAGCGCTTTAATAAAGGCCGTGGTTATATTGAACG
Source organism: uncultured Marinicella sp. (assembly GCA_947502925.1). GTDB lineage: Bacteria > Pseudomonadota > Gammaproteobacteria > Xanthomonadales > Marinicellaceae > Marinicella. The sequence continues at coordinate 50,254 of CANNBS010000005.1, forward strand.
ACAAATTAGCGGCTGGATACAACGCTATAAAAATGTTCAAGCCAAGCATAATCACGCCGATGTTGTTATGGCGTGGCTGCAAAAGAACACCCCGCAAGATCATAGAGATTACTGTTTAATTCATAATGACTTTAAATTTGATAATTTAATCTTTGATGCGCAGCAGCCCACCACCGTGAAAGGCGTTTTGGATTGGGAAATGGCCACCGTCGGTGATCCGCTGATGGATCTCGGCTGTTCGCTGGCTTATTGGATTGAAGCGGATGATACAGCCGGCTTACAGGCGATTCGCACCCAACCAACCACAGAAGATAACATGCTAAGTCGCGATGATTACGTTCAGCATTACTGCCGGTTAAGCGGCTTATCCCTGGATAATTATGATTTTTATTATATCTATGGCTTATTCCGCCTGATGGTTATTGTCCAACAAATTTATTATCGCTACGAACAAGGCCAGAGCGATGATGAACGGTTTAAACCCTTTGGTCAGATTCGCGATATTCTCATTCAACACTCTCAACAACAGATAGGAACAACACATGTATGATTTTAACGATAAAGTGGTCGTCATAACCGGTGCCAGTCGCGGCATCGGTGAAGCCGCCGCTCATCAGTTTGCCCATGCCGGTGCCACCGTGGTGGTCAGTTCACGTAAACAAGACAGTATCGATGAAGTGGCACAAGCCATTATTGAACAAGGCGGTAAAGCCCATGCCATCGTCTGCCACAACGGGGACAAAGACTCACGGCAACAACTGATTGAGCAGGTAATTGATCAATGTGGTCGCATTGATGTACTGATTAATAATGCCGCCGCCAACCCCTATTTCGGCCCGGTTTTAGACACCGACTATGCCGCCATGAAAAAAACCATTGAAGTCAATATTGAAGGGTATTTTCACCTCAGCCAACTGGCCGGACAGCAGATGAAAAAGCAAGGCAGCGGTGTCATTATCAACACGGCATCAGTAAATGGTGCAGACCCCGCAGCCATGCAAGGCATTTATTCAGTCACCAAAACCGCCATTATGTCGATGACCCGCAGTTTTGCCAAAGAATGTGCCGCCCATGGGATTCGCGTGAACGCCATTTTACCCGGCTTAACCGACACAAAATTTGCCTCAGCACTCACCCAAAATGAAGCCATGTTAAAAATGATACTGCCGCAAATCCCGATGGGACGCATGGCGCAACCGGAAGAAATTGCTCCCGCCTATTTATTCCTGGCCAGTGACCAGGCCGCTTATATTACCGGCGTAAACTTACCGGTGGACGGCGGGTTTTTGGCTTAAATATTTGTTGATATAATCCTATTTCTTAGAATAATGGTTTTTTAGCGATATTAAAAATATAACCAAATTTCATTAATTTTTCGTAGCTGCAGGGCTGCCCTAAGGGGCCCTACTTTTGGTGCCCCTGCCTTGCCCCGCAACAGTGTATAAATTTTGATTAAAATCATTGATTGATTTTAATGATTTATAACTATGAAACTATAGGCGCCCGCAAGGGGCGCAGCTACAATAGCAGAAAATCAAAATACAATTTATTCAGTCTTTCTTAGCCATAGTCACCACCCAAATACCACGAAGTTGATTGACATCAAAACCGGTGGCTTTGTCGTTTGGATAAAGTTTCTGTATGGCTTGTAAGGTCTCAGGTGCGATATCTGTTTGAGCTGAACCGTGACATTGCAGACAGAGCGGTTGGGTGACAATCGGATAATAGGCCACCATTTTATCCTCCTCTTCAAGGACTTCACCGCTGGCTTGTTCTCCGGCGGCCAATTGGGCTTTGGCCTGATTAATGTAATTGAGTTCATTGGCGTTTGGGACATTGTCCGGATTACGATTTTTATCTGACACCCGTTTTATGTCCAGTAAATCACCGGCCACCACTGATTGGGTTAAGGGTATGGCCTGCTCATGGCAAAAATGTAATGCCCCCACCGGCCCACTTTTCTGCATTGCTTTTTTTAAGTTACCCCCTAATTTTTGCTGTGCTTTTTGGGCGTGTTGTTGGCCCAGGCTTAAATAATCAATGGTGTCCGCTTGAGTGTCGGTTTCAGTGGATTGTTCTTTCGTTTGTGACTGGCAAGCCACTAAAAACAGGATAGTTGCAACTAACGCTAATTTTTTCATAATTTTCTCATAGTTTATTAATGGGGATTTTAATAAATTGTGTGCCCTGCTCAGACACCGCACCAAAACCACCCAGACGCATGTTGGTTTGAATAGACGGTAGAATTAATTTCGGTACTGATAAAGTGGCATCACGTTGCTGGCGTTTTTCGGTATATTCAGCCAATGATGTTCCATCACGCAGCATTTTATTGTGTTTCTTTTGTTCTGCCACGGTAAAACTTGTGCGAGGTTGTTCACCTTCATCAGGATAATCATGACATAAATACATGACCGTCTCATCGGGCAAGGCATACAGCTTTTGAATTGATTCATACATCTGCTCAGCACTGCCACCCGGGAAATCAACCCGCGCCGTGCCGCCATCCGGCGCAAACAAAGTATCACCGACAAAAACCGCATCTTCAATATAATAACTGGCACAGGCCGGTGTGTGTCCAGGCGTATGCATAACGCGACCGGATAATTCGCCAATTTGGAACGTATCTCCGTCTTCAAACAAACAATCAAACTGAGAACCATCCATGGCGGTATCATGCGCCGTTTCAAAAACCGGTACCCAGTGCTTAAGTACTTTGACAATACCCGAGCCAATACCGGTTTGGCCGCCCACCTTACCTTTTAAATAATGTGTGGCACTGATATGATCAGCATGAATATGGGTTTCTAACAAATACCCCACTGTTAGATTCTGTGCCTTAATATAGTCAATCACTTCAGCCACCGATTCTGTGCTGTAACGGGCGGCATCCTGATCATAATCCAACACCGGATCAATCACCGCGCATTGTCGGGTACTTTCATCCACCACCACATAGGTCCAGGTGGATGTATCTTGATGGTAAAAAGATTCGACGTGCATATAAATTCAGCTAATATATAAGTTATTTATTATATTATAAAGTAGTGACTTTTTCAAGCCGTGTGAATATTTTTTTGTGCTTGTTGTATGCGTCGCAGATAATCTGGTGACAAAGACCGTCCACTGACTTCAGCCAGTTGTTGAATGTGCTCAGACGAGGTGCTCCCCACCAAAGCAGAGGAAAAACCTGTTTTATTGAGCACATAGCTCAAAGCCAATTGGGTTGCACTCAAGTCAGGATGACTGTTAAGAAAGTCAAAATGCCTGGCAGCCTCTAATTGCGACCGGTTATTTTTATAAGCCCGCAGTTTGTACCACAGGTTTTTTAAACCGAAAGATTGCTGCCAGTCGCGGCTGTATAAAGCGCCGCCCAGTGCACCCGCCACAACCACATCCATGCCACAAGTTCGACTTTTACTTATGGTTTGGAGCTGATGTGGTTTAAAGACATTAAAATCGGTCATCAAAACATCAAACTGATAACTTTCCAGGGTCAGTTGAATGATATCCGGATTAAAACTATTAACCCCGACCAGCGCCACTTTACCGGCTTGTTTCAAATCATCCAGTACCTGATAAACCTGGTCGCTAAAATCTTCTGGATTGGGGCCATGCAGAAACAGAACGGATAACTGTTCAACGCCTAACCGTATTAAGCTGCGCTCACAGGAATGACGAATCGCCTGGGGTGTAAAATCCTTATACAAGCGACCGAACCGACCCACTTCAGTGCCAACTTTACTGCTGATAACTAAATCATCCGTTGCCTGATTTTTAAGCACACGACCTAAACGCTGTTCGGCGTGACCGCCTGAATAACTGGCACCGGTGTCTAAATAATTAATGCCTTGTTCAAGCGCTGTGTGCACAACCCAGGCGGCTTGTTGCTCACTAAAATGCTTTTTACCCCAGTAACTGGCACAGCCCAAGCCCACTTCTGAGACCTGATAATGTGCCAATTGTCGAAACCGCATGTCATCAGCCTAAGGCGTAATCGAGATCAGCCTGCAAATCTTCAACATCTTCAATGCCCACAGATAATCTCACCAGATTATCCGTGATACCAATTTGCGCCCGTTGTTCAGCGGGGACTGCCGCATGGGTCATAATCGCCGGATGATTAATCAAACTCTCAATACCACCCAGCGATTCAGCCAAAGCGAATAAATGACATCGCTCCATCATGGTACGTGTTTCAGCCAGGCCGCCTTTAATTAAAACGGTAATCATGCCGCCAAAACCGGACATTTGCTGTTTCGCCAGTTCATGTTGCGGATGGGATTTTAGCCCGGGGTATATCACCTTTTCTACCCGGCTGTCCTGTTCTAGCCATTGGGCTAAATGCATCGCATTTGAACAATGTTTATCCATGCGTAAGGGCAACGTTTTAAATCCGCGCAGGGCCTGATAACTGTCAAAAGCACCCGCCACAGCACCAATTGAATTTTGTAAAAAAGCCATCTTTTCGGCTAAGCTTTGATTATTCACCACCACCATGCCACCCACCATGTCTGAATGACCGTTTATAAATTTAGTGGCTGAGTGCATGATAATGTCCGCACCTAAATCCAAAGGCTTTTGTAAATACGGGGAGGCAAAGGTATTATCAACCACCACCAATAATTTATGGGCTTTGGCAAAATCACAGACCTTTTTGATATCGACGATCTTCAGCATTGGATTGGTGGGTGTTTCCACCCAAATCATGCGGGTGTTGTCTTTTAGATACTTCTCTAAGTTATCCGCTTCAACCGTTAAATCCACATAATCAAACTCAAGATGTGCGCTGCGTTCCCGAACCTGCCTGAATAAACGATTGGTGCCACCATACAAATCGTCCATTGAAATAATGTGATCGCCTGAATCCAGTAACTCTACAATGGTTGAAGTGGCAGCCATACCTGATGCAAACGCAAAACCATGACTACCGTTTTCCATCGCCGCCACACCACGTTCATAAGCATAACGGGTGGGGTTATGCGACCTGGAGTATTCAAACCCCTGATGATCACCCGGACTTTTTTGTAAATATGTCGAGGTGGTGTAAATCGGTGGCATCACCGCACCGGTGGTCGGGTCCGGGTACTGACCGGCATGAATGGCTTTGGTTTGTGGGCCAAATTGTTGTTGATCTTTCTTATATTCGTTGTTGTGTGACATAAAATTCCTATTGGTTTTGGTCTGAACGACGTAAATAATTAAGTAAATCGATGCGGGTAATCAGTCCTAAAAATTCATCATCTTGTTTAACAATGGCGACACGACCGGATTCAAACACCGGTAATAATTCTTTAAGGTCAGATTTGACGTCTAAAAACTCAAGTTGATCGGTCATGGCCGATGACACACTGTTTTTAAAAGCCTCAGCATGATCAAACACCGTCAACAGCACATCCGATTCATCGATAATACCAACAATTTCATTGTCTTCCATGACTGGTAATTGCGACACATCGTAAAGCTTCATGCGTTGATAGACATCCGCCAGGGTTTCATCGGGACGCATCACAATGGTGTCATTATTCTGATACGGCCTGGCAATCAGATCACGTAAGTCGCCATGAACCGTGGTTTCCATATAACCATTATCCATCATCCAGTAATCGTTATACATTTTAGACAAGTACTTATTACCGGTATCGCAGACGATGGCCACCACTTTTTTCGGTTCAGTGGCTGACTGGCAATAATTCAGCGCCGCCTGCAATATGGTGCCGGTTGATGAGCCGCCGAGAATACCCTCTTTGGACAATAATTCTCGACCCATGTGGAAACTTTCTTCATCACTCACTGCATAGGCTTTAGTGACATGAGAAAAGTCACTGATGGTCGGCAGAAAGTCTTCACCAATGCCCTCCACTTTCCAGCTGCCGCTTTTGTCACTTAAGGTGCCTTCATTTATGTATTCGGCCAGAATACTGCCCACCGGATCGGCTAAAATCAATTCAGTTTTAGCCTGCTTTTCATCAATATACTGACTCAAACCGGTGACCGTTCCGCTGGAGCCGACCCCAAATACGATGGCATCCACCTGATTGTCCAGTTGTTCAAACATTTCCGGGGCTGTGTTTTGATAATGGGCTTTGGGATTATCGGGATTTCCGAATTGATTAATAAAATAAGCCCCCGGCGTTTCATCGGCAATGGTTTGCGCCAGATCCTGATAGTATTGCGGGTGACCTTTTGCCACATCAGAACGGGTCAAAACGATTTCAGCGCCCATGGCTTTAAGGTTAAAGATTTTCTCTTTACTCATTTTATCCGGAATCACCAGAATCAGTTGATAACCCTTTTGCGCCGCAACCAGCGCCAAACCAATCCCGGTATTACCGGCCGTGCCTTCCACCAGGGTGTCACCGGGCTTAATTTTACCGGCTTTTTCAGCCTCTTCGATCATGGTTAAACCAATACGGTCTTTAATCGACCCACCGGGGTTCATGTTTTCTAATTTTAAATACAATTCACATGGACCGGTGTCCAAATGATTGACTTTTACCATAGGCGTGCGGCCGATTAAATCGACCACTGAATTTACGACTTGCATGAGTTTCTCAGATTACTTTAAAAGAATAATTTCAACCCGGCGATTTTTAGCTTTACCGGCTTCGGTATTGTTGCTTGCCACGGGATGCGCCTCACCCTGGCCGATGGCGGATATGCGCTCGGCTGCGATACCATTTTGAATTAACAATTGTTTAACTGCATCGGCACGTTTTTTAGATAGTTTTTCATTCAAATCTTCACTGCCACTGGAATCAGTGTGGCCTTCTATTCGAATATTTCGGTTAGGATAATTGTTGATAAATTGCATCACCCGGTCAAAATTATCCACTGCGGCTTGTTTTAAATTGGCTGAACCGGAAGCAAATACAAAATCACCCAAAGTCATCATTAAACCGGCGTCCGTTTCTTTCGCCACCAGTGATTCAAGTTGCATCCGCAACGCTTCAATCTCGGCAAAAGCTAAATCGGCTTCTTCTTTGGCCAGCGCCGCCACTTTCTCCTGTGCCTTGGCATAAGCTTGTGCCGCTTCCAGTTCGGCCTGTGTCATCTCGGCTTCGCTGGCTTTCTGATTGGCTAACTCAAGCGCCGTTTGTTTCTCCTGTCGAGCGCGCTCAGCTTCTTCAGCATGTAATTTAATCAACAATTGTGCCCGGTCGGCTTCCATGCGCGCCAGTTGCGCTTCTGCTTTAAGGGTTTGCATATTGACCGTCTGTAAGTGGGCTTCAGTTTCTTTTAGGGCATCCTCTAAGTAAGCAGATTCGGCAGTCATTTTGGCTTTGGTTAAATGATAACGGGCCATATAAACACCATGATTTTTAACCTCACCGCGCTGATTGTAAAGCGCTTCAATGGCTGCTTTGGCCTGCGCTTTTTCTGCTTTGGCATAGGGTTTATATTTTTGCTGGGTAATAAAATTATCAAACTCAATCCGTAATGATTCCAGCTCTAAATTTTCTTTAGCGATTAACACACTAAAAAAACCGGTTAAAACAACAAGAACAACAATTTTTTTCATGGTAATTGTGCCTCCAATTGTTGCAGGTATGTTCTGGCTGCGGATAACTCATCCCGTTTATCGAGCAGTTTTTGATTAAGCCCATTAACCTCAGCCCGTAATCGGGCAATGGTCATATCAGCACGAATTTGTTGTGTTAACCGCGCTTCTTCGCGGATATCTCCGTTGGCTTTGGCCTGTTTAGCACGCTGCAGTTTTTCTGTGATAAATTTCATTTCCATGGGTGCGGCATCAGCCACCTCGGACTTTTTAATGTCTTCAACCTGTTGCTGTAATTGATAAAAAGTGTCTTCATTAATATCTATCACAGTGGGTGGCGTACATGCGACCAAAAAGGTCACAATCAGAAAACACAGGACAAAATTCATCCGTTTTAGCGTTTTTATGGTCATATTTTGCTTCATCAGTTTGTTAAAAGCCGTTGAAATAAATTATAATTCAGCCATGATAATCAGTAATACTTTAAAACACAAGCCGTTAACATGACATATAAGCCACCCTCATTTAAATCCTTAAACGGCGTTCATCAAAAGCTTTCCTTCGTGCTTTTGGCCGTTCTGTGCCTGTTAAGTTTTGGCTTTGTATCCGCACAGGCCGGTAATATGAAAGTTTATAAGCATGTGGATGCGCAGGGAATTATACACTACTCATCAAAAAAACCGAGGGGCAAATCCTATCATATTCTGAACATCCGCTGTCCTGAATGTTCTGAGTGGCGTAACAGCGTTGATTGGAAAAACACACCATTAATAACCGATTTATACCAAACTGAAATTGAGCACGCAGCCAAACATCACGGCGTTGAAAAGGCACTGTTACAAGCGGTTATTCATGCGGAATCGGCTTACAAAGCGGCCGCGGTTTCATCTGCCGGTGCACAAGGCCTGATGCAACTGATGCCATTGACCCAAAAAACCTATGCCGTCAACAACCCCTTTGATGCCAAACAAAACATCTTAGGCGGCGCCGCTTACCTAAGGCACCTTAAAAACAATTATAAAAATATGGACATTTATTTGGCCGCTTATAACTCCGGCGAAACTGCGGTGGAACGTTATGGCCGTCAGATTCCACCGTTTCCTGAAACCAGAGAATATGTCCGACGGGTCAAAATACTTTATGGCCGATACAAACAAAATCAGCAACGCTTAAATGCCATCAATAACAACCGGGTTATGGCCACCGGCGCCAGCGCCGGATCTGCTCCTTAATCCTTTTGTTTTTTTAACGCCCGTTTGGCCCGAAAAAAATCCTGTAACACCCGGCTACATTCAGTCGCCAACACACCACCCTGATAATCAACGCGGTGGTTATGGTAAGGACGATCAAATAAATGATCAACCGTTTCAACCACACCAGTCTTTGGATCGGCTGCACCAAACACCAGCCGCTCAATGCGTGCATGAATCAGCGCACCTGCGCACATCACACAAGGCTCCAGAGTCACATACAAAGTACATCCGGGCAAGCGATAATTGTTCAATACTTTGGCTGCCTGCTTTAAAGCCATCATTTCTGCATGGGCGCTTGGATCATTATGGCTAATTTGTTTATTGTGCGTTTCTGCGATGACTTCATCCTGATAAACAACAACCGCCCCTACAGGCACCTCATCCAACTCAGCCGCCAACCCAGCCTGCTGCAAAGCTAACTGCATAAAATGAGCATCTTTTTTAAAAGAATTATGGCTATTCATCAGATAAACGTCAAATCACTAATTAAAAGTGAATGATTGTTTCCATTTCCTCACCCAAAGCGGTTGGCAGAGCGTCAGCGATGACAGAGCGTCGGGTGCAATCACATAAGACATGTTTCGCAGTGGCCGTTTTCATTCTTTTCGCAGAAAAGAGTGAATGACGCCTCCATGGATGGAGGTGTGCTGCGTGAGCTTGGAGCGGAAGCGTAAGGCCCAAGAACATTCCTTTTATTCCCATTCAATGGTCGCAGGGGGCTTGCTTGAGATATCATAAACCACACGAGAAACCCTGTCGATCTCATTGATAATGCGGCGAGAAACCAGGTCAATAAACTCATACGGCAAGTGTGCCCAGCGGGCGGTCATAAAATCAATGGTTTCTACGGCACGCAAGGCAATCACGTATTCGTAACGACGCTGATCGCCAACCACACCTACAGATTTAATGGGTAAGAACACAGCAAAAGCCTGGCTGGTTTTATCGTACAGATCATGACGACGCAGTTCTTCGATAAATATGGCATCGGCACGGGCTAAAATATCGGCATATTCTGCCTTGACTTCGCCTAAAATACGCACACCTAAACCGGGCCCCGGAAACGGATGCCGATAGACCATGTCGGCCGGTAAGCCTAAAGACACGCCTAATTTTCGAACTTCATCTTTAAACAAATCCCGCAAGGGCTCGATTAACTTCAGGGCCAAATCAGCCGGCAACCCCCCGACATTATGGTGTGATTTAATCACATGGGCTTTACCGGTACTGGAGCCGGCAGACTCAATCACATCAGGATAAATGGTGCCTTGAGCCAGCCATTTAATGTCATCCAGTTTTTTGGCTTCCTGCTCAAAAATCCGGATAAACTGCTCGCCAATTACCCGTCTTTTTTGCTCGGGGTCATCGATGCCTTTTAAGGCACTGTAAAACTGTTGTTGCGCATTAACGCGAATCACCCGGATATCCATTTTATCCGCCATGGTTTGCATCACTTCATCGCCTTCTTTAAAACGCAATAAACCGGTGTCCACAAACACACAGACCAACTGATCACCAATGGCTTTATGTAATAAGGCCGCCACCACGGATGAATCAACGCCACCGGATAAACCCAACAAAACCTGATCCTGACCGACTTGGGCACGGATATTGTCCACATGGGTATCGATGATGTTGCCTGTTTTCCACTGTTTTTCACAGCCACAAATCGTGTGGACAAATTGCGCCAACATGTCCCGGCCACCTTCAGTGTGTTCCACTTCAGGGTGAAATTGTAAGCCAAACAACTGTTTTTGAGGGTATTCAAAAGCCGCCACTTCTGTGGTGCCGGTTTTAGCCACGGCTTTAAAGTCAGGGGCTAATTGTTTAATCTGATCACCGTGACTCATCCACACATCAATGCGGTTATCATCCACTTGCGCCATCAGTTTGGACTGATCCATCAGTTCAACGGCGGCATAACCAAATTCTTTAAAATCTGAGGCTTCCACCTGACCACCAAAATGAACATTTAAAAGCTGCATACCGTAACAAATACCCAATATCGGCACATTGAGATCAAGTATATCGGTATTCAAAGGCGGTGCGTCGGGCAAATGCACAGATTCAGGACCGCCGGATAAAATGACGCCGGTCGGGTCAAAGTCTACAATAGCCCGGGTACCCGCATCCCAGGCATAAATTTCACAATAAACATTCAGTTCACGCACCCGCCGGGCAATGAGTTGGGTGTATTGTGAACCATAATCAATAATCAGGATTTTGCTTTGTTTTATGTCCATCAGCTGCGGGTTCCGTAATTAGGTGCTTCTTTAGTGATATGAACATCATGAACATGCGATTCCTGCACACCGGAATTGGTAATGCGCACCATTTTTGGTTTGCTTTTCATTTCTTCAATGTCACGACAGCCCACATAACCCATGCTGGCCCGTAATCCGCCGACCAGCTGATGCACCACCGGCGCCAAAGGCCCTTTAAAGGGCACCCGACCTTCAATGCCTTCAGGTACCAGTTTTTCCGCATCCACCTCATCTTGGAAGTAACGGTCTTTGGAACCTTTATCCATGGCACCTAAAGAACCCATGCCGCGGTAAGATTTAAATGTTCGGCCCTGATACAGTTCCACTTCACCGGGCGATTCTTCGGTACCGGCAAACATACCACCCATCATTACGGTGGAGGCGCCGGCGACAATGGCTTTCGCCATATCTCCGGAATAACGCACACCGCCGTCGGCAATTAAGGGCACACCGGTTCCACGGAGGGCTTTGGCGACATCGTCAATTGCCGAGATCTGGGGTACGCCGACACCGGCGATAATTCGGGTGGTGCAAATTGAACCCGGGCCCACACCCACCTTAACCGCATCGGCACCGGCCTCGACCAGGGCTTTGGCGGCTTCACCGGTGGTGATATTACCGGCAATAACATCCACATCCGGGTAATTTGTTTTAATCTGCTTTACACGATCAATCACACCTTTGGAATGACCGTGAGCGGTATCCACGACAATCACATCAACACCGGCTTTCACCAATGCCGCGACTCGCTCATCGGTATCGCCACCGGCGCCGACAGCCGCCGCCACCCGTAATTGCTCTTCTTCGTCTTTCACCGCAAAGGGGAAATCTTGTGACTTTTGAATGTCTTTAACCGTGACCAGGCCTTTTAATTCAAAATTATCATTAACCACCAACACCTTTTCAATGCGATGCTGATGCAATAAACCCAGCACTTCATTTTCTTTGGCGTTTTCGCCAACGGTGACTAAATTGTCTTTACGGGTCATAATATTTCGCACCGGATCATCCAACACCGTTTCAAAGCGCATATCGCGGCTGGTAACAATACCCACCAGTTCATTATTTTCTACCACCGGCACACCGGATATCCGATGTTTTTTGGTTAAGGCCAGGACTTCACGAATGGTGGTGTATGGCCCCACCGTAATCGGGTCTTTAATGACCCCTGATTCAAACTTTTTAACCTGTGCCACATGTGCCGCTTGTTGTTCAATATCCATATTCTTATGAATCACACCGATACCACCTAACTGTGCCATGGCAATAGCCAGGCGGGCTTCAGTCACGGTATCCATGGCGGCAGAAACAATGGGCAAATTAAGCTGGATGTTGCGGGTAAACTGGGTGGACAAATTAACGTCCTTTGGTAAGATATCAGAGTAATCGGGAACCAACAGGACATCATCAAAGGTTAAGGCGTCGTAGGCAATTCTCATGGCGGTCACCTGGGTTGGAAAATTAGCGGCGTATTCTATCACAAACAGGTCATTAAAATGTATATAAACTCAAGCAATAACGCCCAAAATCCGCTGTCTCCCTCAGAATTAAATCAAACCCTGGCGAGCTTATTAAAATCTGAACTCAACAGCTTCTGGCTGAATGGTGAAGTCAGTGATTATTTCCGCTCACAAGCCGGCCACAGCTATTTCAGCTTAAAAGACAAGGATGCCAGTATTCGCTGTGTGATGTTTAAACAGCAAGCCGGTATGCCCATTGGGTCGGGGCAACAGATTATCGTATTCGGTTATCTGTCCATGTACGCCCCTCGCGGCACAGTTCAAATCAATGTATTGAAAGCCATGGATGCCGGCAGTGGACGCTTACAACAACAATTTCAACAGCTTAAACAAAAATTGGACGCAGCCGGTTTGTTTGATACCGCCAACAAACAAAAACTGCCTGCCCTGATTGATGATATTGGTATTATCACATCACCACAGGGCGCGGCTATAAAAGATATTTTAGAGGTGATTAAGCGTAAAAACCCACTACTGAATGTGACGCTATACCCGACCGCCGTGCAGGGTCATACTGCGATTAAAGACATCATGCAGGCACTGTCACGCGCGGATCAAGCCAATCATCAGACTTTACTACTCACCCGTGGTGGTGGTTCTCAGGAAGATTTATGGTGCTTTAATGATGAACAACTGGCACGTCTTTTGGCTGATTTAGACACCCCGGTTTTAACCGCTATTGGCCATGAACGGGATGTCAGCATTGCTGATTTATGTGCCGATGAAATGGCCATTACCCCAACCGCCGCCGCAGAGCGTTTAAGTGGTCAGTTCTTAGAGAATAAACACACCCTGCATAATCAATCGAATTACCTCGACTTATTAATTCAAAACAGCCTGCAAAAACATCAACAGCACATCGATGGCCTGGCCCATCGCCTGCAAAAACAACACCCTAAAACCCGTCTTTCTCAGCAACACCACCAACTCAACCACCTCACACATGTATTAAATCGCAGTCTTACTCAAACCCTTGAGCACGCCAAAAATAAACTCAATCAGCATCAAACCAGACTAAATTCTCAACAACCTGACATCCGGGCTTTACAACATGAATTAAAGCATAAACAACAATTATTGACTTATTTTATCAACAATAAACAGCAACAAAGTCAGCATGCTTTACAACAGCAAATAAGCCAGCTGGGATCATTGAGCCCTCTGTCGGTTTTAACGCGCGGCTACAGTTACACCACTGACCAAAACGGCGTGGTTATCACAGACAGTCATCAGGTATCTGACAACGAAACCATTGCAACCCAATTAAAATCAGGTAAAATTCTCAGCAAAATTGTGGAACGAATTGATCAATAGACGTTCTAACACACCATCTAAAATTAAGAGGAATGACTTATTATGGCCAATCAATCTAAATCCATGGTTTTTGGTTTTGTTATTATCGCCGCCATTATTTTCGCCGCGGCTCTGGGTTATCGAATGACCCAGGATGATGACAGCCAAGCCAAACAAGACAAGCGTCAACCCGCTTCTGAAAAAATAGCGGAAAAAAGCGATCAAGAAACAGAGATTAAAGTGGTGTCTTACGACGAAGACGAAATTAATATGGCGCAACGTCCCACGCCGGAAGAGCAGGCTGAAATTGAAGCGCGTTCACCCTTCTTTATGCGGTTCGCCATGCGATATAAATCCGGTGAACAAGCGGTTAAAGCCCTACCCACATTAATTGAGAATGATAAATTTGAGGAAGCTGAGTTCTTGGTTAAATTTATCGAGACCCAATTCCCTGACACCAAAATACCGGACGAATTTGCCGAGCTTTAAGAATTTAATAAAAGTACACCAATACCAAGAGGACATCAAAAAATCCACGTTTATTGGTGTTTGCTTCCCCATCGACAGCATAGCGGCTTTTGAACACCACTTAAGTCGCTATCACGATCCCCAGGCCACCCACAATTGCTGGGCCTACCGCTTAAGTGAACAATACCGTTTTAATGATGATGGCGAACCCGCTGGTACCGCTGGTATGCCGATACTGGCCGCCATTGACGGCGCCGGCTTTGATGCCGTTGGTGCACTGGTGATTCGTTATTACGGTGGCATTAAACTGGGCACCGGCGGCCTGGCCCGTGCCTATGGCGGTGTGATTGCCAAAAACCTGCAGACTGCACCCTACGAGTGGCATGTGCCAAAATCAATCATTCAGCTAAAGGTTCCTTTTGCTCACAGTCAAAACGTCCATGCTTTAAGTCAACAGTATGAAGGTGAAGTTCAAGAAGAAAAGTTTCACAGCGAAGGCGCTAATATGCGCGTTATCGTGCCGGATAATCACCTCACTGACTTCAAAACAAGTTTGAAAAATGCCAGTAAAGGTCAAATTACCTTTTTAAAAACTTTGAAATAATTTGTCTTCGGCTAGTCCATAAAAACAGCACATTAAGCATTGCCAAAGGCAGCAAATACCAGGCCTGCCAATACCAGGCAAAACCCAGCCAAACAATCTGCCCGATCAATAACATCCAAAGAATTATCTGAGATTGTTTCCTCACAACAGCCAGAAACAGTAAAGGATTGGCCAATAAGACATTAAAATTACCGTCTGCAATGGGATGTGGCAGCACAAACCACAACAACGCTAACACCACGCCGATTAAACTGGCCACATAGAACCAGGTTGTTACCACATATGGACGCAGCGGTTTTAGCAACCAACCTAACGTCAGAACAGTTAACAATATCAGGTAAAAAGCATGGTCTTTTAAAAGTTGCCATGAATCTGCAGGTGGCTGATAAATGACCGCTTCATTGACCACAATATTCGACATCTGGTCATGTAAAAATTGCTTGATCACCTTCGGGAAAGCCATGGCTTGCCAGTAACTGATTTTTTCATAAGCCCGGTAGCCATAGCCCAAAGCCAGGCCAAATCGCATGGTTGATTGATGATACGCCGGCAGCGTTAAATCAGCATAACTGTAGGGACTCACGGCCTGTGCCTGTTGGTAAAGCTGACCATCCGTGGCCTGATTGATTAAATCCCTAACTTTTGTGGCACAATTATTGACAAAATAATCATATTGATAGTGGCGGTTTTCCGGTAAATAATGCCGCTCTAATTGTTGCTGCAACTGCTGTACGGCAGCCGGCGATAAGTCTAATATTTGTTCAGTGAATTGCCGCTCACTGTGTTCTGCCCAATACAACTCATCAGACAATTCACTGATGCCCATGGCATAGTTCATGTCATTCAGCAAAAAAGCCTTAAATAAATTATCCTCAGCAAAATCAAAATAGCCAAAAGCATAGACTTCGTTATCGATGGCCAATGCGGTATGACCATACACCGACCAAAAAGCTTCACCCGGGCCAATGGTAATTAATCGAACCGTTTGACTGTAGGCTGTGGCCGATAAGCCCAACCACAAAAAAAAACAGCACCTTGATATCAGGACCATTCTAAATCTAAAAACTGAATACGTCTTTTATCTGATTGGGTGATGGTGAAAATCATGTGATCGATAACCAGGGTTTCACCTTCTTCCAGTAAACGACCGGCTTTATTGGCCACCATACCGCCCACGGTATCAAATTCACTGTCATCAATATCTAAATCAAAAAAGTCATTCAATTCAGAAATGGTGGTTAAGGCGTTAATTCGATATTTTTTATCGGCTAGCTTGAGAATAAATGGTTCATTTTGGCTGTCATATTCATCATCAATTTCGCCGACAATTTCTTCCAGGATATCTTCAATGGTCACCAATCCGGCCACCCCGCCGTATTCATCAATAACAATTGCCATGTGATTTCGGGAGGTTCTGAATTCTTGTAATAAGGTGTTAATGGGTTTGGATTCAGGAATCACCACCGCAGGCCGGGTCAGCTCTTTAAGGTTAAAGTCATTCTCTTCTTTAACAAAAGAACGGAGCACGTCTTTGGCCAACAAAATACCTTCTAACTCATCTTTGTCTTCACCAATAACCGGAAACCGAGAATGGCCTGATTCCACAATAATGGGCAAGACCTCTTCAATGGTGACATCAATCGGCACCACCACCATTTGAGAGCGCGGCACCATCACTTGCCTGACTTGCAGCTCAGAGACATTCACAGCACCTTTCATCATGCTCAAAGCATAGCCATCCAGTAAGCCATCTTTATGGGCCACATCAAGTATTTCCAGGATATCGTCCTGACTTTGGGGCTGGTCGTTAAAGAGATTGGTTATTTTCGATAACCACGTTTTCTGTGACGTGTCTTCGTCCGTGTCTTTGTTACTCTGGTCGTCTGTCATTAGGCTAAGGTATCGCCCTTATTATTGAACACATGCCAAGTTTAAACTTTGTGGCTATTGTTGTCTATACAACGGCTGTAAATTTATCGTGTGTAAACAAAAATCACAGTTGCAACCGCCGCCAATAACAAAAATGTAGCGGTTATTTTCAGCCAGCTCCAGGGTCGTTCACCATAGGTCTGACCGGATTGACCATGAATGACATAGCGGTAAATTTTACTTTTGAAACTAAAAGCAGCCATATACACCGGCACCAGTACCAGGCGAAATTTAACCTGATTATAATCAGAACTGACGTGCTGAATCTGTTGTTGGTCACCACCGATATCTCTTCGGATACTATGGCGGATGGTGATATCCATAATCTGCCTGGCCCGTTGATAACCAACATCAATACCCAGCTGATAAAGCTGTGACTGAAAGCCGCTTAAATAATCTGGTTTATATTTTTCAGCTTGTTGAAAATCCCAGCGACTCAAGAAATTCAAAAATTTATCCGGCAAAGCTTTTGAGGCAAAGGTATATACATGTTTAAAGGCATTAAAGACATGACCACTGACTGAGCGCCAACGGATTTCTTGTACCGGCTCCCTGGATGTCTGGCTGCGACCATTCACCCGACGGGTCACCGTACGGTAGGTGGTGTAATAATCGCCACGCCGCCCCTGATAAGATGAGCTAACCTCCGCATCAAAGCTCCACATGGGTATATAAACACATTTCATCGGCTGAGACTTAAAGGCTTTTAGTTTGAGTTTAGAGGGTGCAAACCATAGTTTGCCCAACCATTTTTTAAATGAATTGGTGGCCGTTTTATCATCCACAGCAAACGGCAGGACATAGTCAGGTGCCAATTGACGGTGCTGTTCAGCCGGAACCACCACATTTAAATCACAATAAGGGCAATCCCCGGCATGGTGATCGTCAGGCATGAGAAATGTTGCGCCGCAATTACTGCAGTGCAATTCTAATTGACTCAATTCAGGCGTCAGATAATCAAGTTGTTGTTTTGTCCCAACATAGTCATGTGGTTTATCCTGAACAACTGCGTTTGATTCAATGGGGTTGGTGGCACCACAACTGACACATTGAAGCGAGTGCTGGCCAATGGCGTAATCCATATCAGAGCCACACTGCTGACATTTAAAGTGTGCGTACTGAATCATTCCATTATAATTATTGTGGAATTGGCGGCGGTTGCTGCTGCAATAAGGCGTTAATCTCTTTCACCTGATCAGCACCCGTCCAGTCAGTCATACCGGCGGTCCACACCAGGGTTTCTTGATTGAGCCGTTCTTTATCAATGAGTTCTTTGATCGCGGCTAAATTCAATGGACCCGTGCGCTCACCGTCAATAATCGCATAATAATGTTTAACTTCGTTAACCTGATCAGGCATTGGCGGTGGTTGTAATGGATCGGTGTTATCGCCTTTAGCTAACGCCTGACCAAATGTTTGCGCCATGCCAAAGCCCATACCCATGCCCATGGCACCGCCTGCGCTACCGGACTGGTTAGCCGCATCGCGCATGGCTTGTGCCTGCTGATACCGACTAAAACGATTCAAATCACCCACCGCAATGGAGCTGGCTCGTTCATCCAGGGCCTCCTCCACCGCCGGTGGTACTGAAATGTTTTCCACCAACAGTTGTTCCAGCAATAAGCCGTAATCACCAAACATGGGTTTAATTTCCCGGGTTAAAAAGCGACCCAAATCGTCATAGCTGGCGGCTAAATCCAGAACCGGCACACCCGATTGACTAATCACCTGGGCAAAACCACTGACCACCAAATTTTTTAACTGACCGATAATTTCTTCCAGCACAAAATGACCATCGGTGCCGACGATTTCCCGTAACAACACCGCCGGATCATCAATTTTAAATGTATAACTACCAAAAGCCCTGACCCGAATAACACCGAACTCCTTATCCCGTAATATCAGTGGGTTTCTTAACCCCCATTTCATGTCGGTAAAGGTGCGGGTGTTGAAAAAATAAACTTCCGCTTTAAAAGGACTCTCAAAACCATGCTTCCATCCCTGTAATGTCGATAATATCGGCATATTGGCGGTTTCCAGCTGGTACAACCCTGGGGTATAAATATCGGCCAATTCACCTTCATTAACCAGTGCCGCCACCTGTCCTTCCCGAACTGTTAACATGGCGCCATTTTTAATCTCATTACCATGTCGTGGAAACCGATAGACCAAGGTATGCCGACTGTCATCAGTCCATTCAATGACATCAACCAATTCACCCCATAATTTATCCCATATACCCATAATGTTTATTCTCCGATATTTTCATTTGTTTGATGTTGACTGTTGTCCTGGTAATCCTGTAAGTCATTTTCCAAAATTTTGGTCGCTAATTTAATAAAATCATATTCTGTCACCACGCCAACCAGGATATTATGCTCATCAACAATCGGCAAACAACTGATGCGCTCCTCACGCATGGTGCGTAGCGCCTCAACCGTACTGGTTTGCGGGTAAGCGAAGATGGGTTCTGGGTTCATAATATCACGTATGGCGACACTTTCTTCGCGTTCACCGGCGACAATTTTTTTTATAATTGAACGGTGTGAAATAAGACCGATTAACTCACCTTTGTCATTTTCCACCGGCACATGACGAACCCGTTTCCAGTCCATTATGCTGGCTGCCAGGTCCATTGAGTCATCAGGCCGAACGGTAATCAGTTTAGTGGTCATAAACTGGCCCAAACGGTGGTAGGAGGCGCGCCAGTCAATGTCTTTTTCCAATTGAGCCAGTGGCCATTCATGCACCGGTTTCTGGCTGTTTTCGTGGCGATGCATGGCAGCCACAATGGCGCGCACCTTTTCATCGGGGTGAACCTCCTTATCCATTTCGGTAATCGACTTAATCGCCCATTTAGCACCGGTCTGTTTACTTATCGCCCGCTGCTCAATAATACCTAAATAACGACTGATATCTGCTTCATCAATGCCCGAACTCTTCAAGCCTTCTGCAGCGATTGGAATCAATTGTTTCAAAATTAATTCAGTGGCCGGCATGGTTTCGCCGTTAAACCAGTTAAAGTGGCACTCCAGACCACTGCGGCACGCCTGAAGGAAATTGTTTTTAGCATCAGAAAAACGCATTTTTCCGGGAATTTCTGCTGCTTCATTCATCAGCCCCGACATCATGCCAAAATAAAAAGCGGCATTGGCAATTTCATCCGCCGTGGTCGGTCCTGAAGGTAGAACCCGGTTTTCAATGCGCAAATGTGGAATGTTATCTTTAACGCCGTAACAAGGGCGATTCCAACGATAAACACTGCCATTATGTAGCATCAATGCCTTTAATTTGGGAATTACACCGGCTTTGACCATGGCCACCGGATCCTTTTCAAAGTCGGTTGTTAACACCACCGGAAATCGGGAAATATCATCTCGAAAAACATCCACAATGCTCTCAATCCACTCGTTACCAAAATGAACCCGAGGCTGGGTGCCACGTTTTTGATGGGCAGTGGAGCGTGTATCAATAGAATTCTGAAACACCGCAATTCGCGACTCATGCCACAACCGGTAATGGTGAATTAGACCGGAATTGGCCGCCACCGCCATCAGCGGCGCGGTAACCGCTTGTGACAAATTGTACATTTCCACAAATTCATGACCACTGACCTGGAAATGAATTTGAAAACTGGTGTTCATGGCTTCCAGCATAAAATTATCATGGGTCACTGCCAACTCATCAATGCCCCTGATTTCCATACGAAAATCATCGCCACGGATTTCCTTGAGGCGATCATTTAACTCATAATACCGATCCATCGGTGTAATGCTGTCCATGGTTAAATCAAGTTGTCGCAAGGTCGGTAAAATACCGGCTAAGATAATTTGAGAATCATGGCTGCCTGCCACCTGCTTGGCCAGCTTTAACACTTCATTCATCTCCGCTTCCATGTCCGCCAAACAACTGCCGATAAACCGGCGCGGGGTTAAATTGGCCTCTAAATTAAATAAGGCAATTTCATTGGTAAAACGGGAATCATTAATGTCATCCAGAATCTTTAAGGCGGTTAACTTTGGGCTAAAATTTTGATCAGTGATAAACATTTCCTGTTCAGCACCGATTCTTCGTGCACCGGATTCAATCAAGCCCTCTTCGACCATTAATTCCAAGGCTCGCAAATCATTGAGCACGGCCCGCGTAAATAAACGCTTGGCTTCGTGATTATCGCCTCGACTTATGTTTTGTTCACCCATACACCATCCCGCTTAATAAAGTTGATAAATCCACGTTAATAAACCGGTTAATGACAGCCACATGATTAAGGCTAACGGCAGCCCCACCCGCACAAAATCATTAAATTTGTATCCACCGGCATTCATCACCAGAAGATTGGTTTTGTAGGCCATCGGTGTTACATAGCTTAAATTGGCTCCAAATAAAACCGCTAAAACAAAAGGTTCCACCGGCATACCCATTCGCTGAGCAATACTGACCGCAATCGGTGTACCAATTACAGCCGTGGCATTATTCGATACCACATTGGTTAACACCGCCATCACCAACATTAAAATACCCAACACCATTCCCGGCGCCAGCGCATGGGTGGTAACCACAAACACATTGGCCAGAAAATCAGCACCACCGGTGGCCATTAAAGCCGAGCCCAGTGCCAAAGAAGCCACAATAATTAACACAACCTGCACACTTAATGCACGGGTGGCATCATGCCACCGTAAACAACCGGTGGCGATTAGCACAAAACACCCCACTGTGGCACTGACTGCTATGGATGTAATATTGAGTGCTGCCAGAATCACAACGGCGGCCATAACTGCCAGAGCCAAGGGTGCTTTTTCAGTGTGTGGCAACTCTTCACCACCATCCAACAACAACAAAGAACCTGATTTCTTAACCGCTCTGATGGCCTCATTATTACCTTGCACCAAGAGTACATCGCCTTGATGAATAACCCGATCATTCACCCCTTTGGACAATGCCGATGTTTCTTTTCCCTGTGAGTGAATGGCCAATAAAGTTAAACCAAATTTACTTTCTAAACGGGCATCACCTACCCGTACCCGATCCAATAAAGAACCTGAAGTAATGACCAGTTCCGCAATGGATTGATCACCGGCTGATAAGGGATTACTTTCGCCCACTTGTTTTCGGCCTGTGTATAGCGAGGCACCCAATTCCACTTCATATTCACGCAAATTATCCGGCGTGTCTGTCACCAATAGCCGATCACCGGCATGAATGACCACATCAGGCAAGGTGGCAATCGACAAATTATCGCCACGGACAATCCTGGAAATGGAAATCTTACCATCGAGTTTATCGCGAATTTTTGCCAGAGTTTTTCCGTCGGCGTAACTGCCTTCATTGATTTTTAATTCTGCGGTAAAAACACGTGGCGAAGTATCCCGTAAAGGTGGTAAGCGCTCAGGAATGATTAATGGCGCCACCAGCCATAAATAGACAATTGCCAAAGCACTGGCAATAATCACCGGCAAAGCAAAATCAAACATATCGAATTTAGGCACCCCCAAATCTTCAGCCACCTGTACCACCAATAAATTTGTTGAAGTCCCAATGGTGGTGGACATGCCGCCTAACAAGGTTGCTAACCCCATGGGCATCAGTGTGCCTGAGGGAGATTGCCCTGTTTTCAAGGACACATTAATTAACACCGGTAGTAATAAGACCACAATCGGTGTGTTATTAATAAAGGCACTGAGAACAGCACCGACAATCAAGGTCATCAATAAGGATAAAGACGGACTATAGCCCCACATTTTAGCCAGAAAGCGACCTACCGGTTCCGTGGCACCGGTTCGAACCAGCGCCTGACCGGCAATCATTAATGCGCACACAGCCACCAGGGCTTCATTACCAAACCCCAGAAAAAAGGAACTGACCGGAAACACCTCACCGTTTGCTTTTTCATAGGGGAAAATCTGAAAACCAATCACCAGCATACACAAAACAAAGAAACTGGAGGTTTCCAGACTAATGTTCTCACGGGTAAACAGCACCAACGCCACTAAAGTCAGAACCAGAACACCAATGGTGTGCGGCTGGGGTGCTTGAATCAACAAATCTGTCGGCATGGCGCGTTGTCTGGTTAGTAAACTTAAAGTCTATCAAATTAGTAGAAAATTGTCATAAAAACATTTACTATTGATGTAATGAAAGCTCTGCAAAAACCATGAATCATTCGCAGAAATGAAATAAAGAGACCGCTCCATAAGTCTGTGTTATTGTAAAAATGAATAACATTCTGGAACTCAGACATTTTTGCCTAATTCACGTCTTATGAAGAGGCCTCATTAATTAATTATTGGGACATTATGAAAATAGATAAACCTTGGCTAGATCAATACAACCCCGGCGTACCCGCTGAAATCGGCGAATTACCTTACCAAAACGTGGCAGATATGATGGTATCCGCCTGTCAAAAATACGCCGATCAAACATCTTTTGTTAATTTCGGTAAAGGCATCAGTTACGGCGAATTGGATCAGAAATCAAAACAGTTTGCCGCATATTTACAACAACATTTCAACACCGGTGATGTCATCGCCATTATGATGCCCAATGTATTGCAGTACCCGATTGCCGTGTTAGGCATATTACGAGCCGGTATGATTGCCACAAATATTAATCCACTTTATACCCCGCGAGAACTTAAACACCAACTTAATGATTCCGAAGCTAAGGGTATCTTAATCATTGAAAACACCGCAGCCTCTTTACAGGAAGTTTTGGATGAAACTGATGTGCAGCAAGTCATTACCACCACCATTGGCGAAATGGTGGGTGGTTTAAAAGGCCTGATCATGGATTTTGTTATCAAGCGCATTAAAAAAATGGTGCCTGCTTTTGATTTACCGCAAGCCAAAAAATTTAAAGATGTCCTGCAAGCCGGACAAAAATTAAAATTCAATAAGGTTAAACGAAATTTAGATGATGTGGCTTTTTTACAATATACCGGCGGCACCACAGGCGTTTCTAAGGGTGCGATTTTAACCAATCGAAACATGGTGGCTAACGTCATGCAGGTCAAATTATGGATAGGCAGCGAACTTGATGATGTCAAGCAAGAAGTGGCCATCACTGCCCTACCGCTTTATCATATTTTTGCCTTAACAGCGAACATGTTGACCTTCTCATATTATGGTGCCAAAAACATTTTAATCACCAACCCACGAGATATGCCCGGTTTTGTTAAAGAACTGAGGCAACATAAATTCACCGTTATGACCGGTGTCAATACCTTATTTAACGGACTGTTAAACACACCGGGTTTCAGCGATTTGGATTTCAGTGAATTCAAATTTGCTTTAGGCGGTGGTATGGCGGTTCAGAAAAGTACCGCTGAAACATGGAAAAAAGTCACCGGCATCACGCTGGCAGAAGCCTACGGGCTGACTGAAACATCTCCGGCCGCATGCATCAATCCTATTCCTCTGGATAACTATAACGGTACCATCGGCTTACCCATTCCATCCACTTTATGCCAAATTCGAGATGATAATAACCAACCGCTGCCGGTTGGAGAACCCGGTGAATTGTGCATCAAAGGACCACAGGTTAGCAGAGGCTATTTAAACCGGCCCAAAGAAACCGCCGCCACTTTTGTTGACGGCTGGTTAAAAACCGGAGATATTGCGATCATGACTGAAGAGGGTTATTTTAAAATTGTTGATCGTAAAAAAGACATGATTCTGGTGTCGGGTTTTAATGTCTATCCCAATGAAATTGAAGATGCCGCAACCCTGCATCCCAACATTATCGAAGCGGCCGCCATTGGTATTCCGGATGAGCGTTCGGGTGAAAAAATTAAATTATTTGTGGTCAGTAATGATAAGGATATGACCGATGAAACGGTTATCGATCACTGTCGTAAAAACTTAACCGGTTATAAAGTCCCCAAAATTATTGAATTTCGGGACGAACTACCGAAAACCAATGTCGGTAAAATTTTACGCAAAGATCTACGCAATGAAGAATTATCAACTAAAGCTGTAAACTAACCACACACTGTACTACACAAAGCGATCTTTCTCTGATCGCTTTGTGACTGTCTGAAAAAACATCACGATTTAGTTTATAATGGAGCCGCTCTAAAACAGAGTGATTTCACATTCTCACACAATTTCACGCACGGTGATAGCTATGAAAGCATTGGTCAAAAAATTCCCAGAAAAGGGCATTTGGATGGATGAGGTCGAAAAACCCAAGGTCGGTCATAATGATGTCCTGATAAAAGTTGAAAAAACAGCCATTTGCGGCACAGACTTACATATCTACAACTGGGACAAATGGTCATCCAAGACCATTAACACGCCTTTGGTGATTGGCCATGAATTTGTTGGCCATATTGTCGAAATGGGTGTCGAAGTCAAGGGCTACGACATCGGACAGCGGGTCAGCGCCGAAGGCCACATCGTCTGCGGTGTGTGCCGTAACTGCCGTGCCGGTACCCAGCATTTATGCCCCAATACCCAGGGTATCGGCGTTAACCGTGACGGCGCTTTTGCTGAATATGTGGCCATGCCGGTGCAAAACTTGTGGCCGGTTCCTGATACCATCCCGTCTAATTTAGCGGCTTTTTTCGATCCCTTCGGCAATGCCGCTCATTGTGCATTGGAATATGACATGGTGGGGGAAGATGTGCTGATTACCGGTGCCGGCCCCATTGGCATTATTGCCACCGGTATTTGTAACCATGTGGGTGCCCGGAATGTGATTGTCACTGACGTCAATGATTATCGACTCAACCTGGCCAAAGAGATGGGCGCCACCCGAACCGTTAATGTCACCCATGAAAAGCTAGATGATGTGATGCATGATGCACACATCACCGGATTTGATTTGGGTATGGAAATGTCGGGCAACCCCCATGCCTTTAACGACATGCTTCGCAATATGTATAACGGTGGTAAAGTCACCTTGCTCGGCATGTTACCGGATGAAACCCAGATTAATTGGGACAATATTATTTTTAAAGGCCTTTCCGTCAAGGGCGTTACCGGACGAAAAATGTATGAAACCTGGTATAAAATGACCCAGATGTTACTATCCGGTTTCCCCTTACAAAAAGTGCTCACCCACGAAATATCAATCGACGACTTTCAACATGGCTTTGATTTAATGGCCTCTGGCCAATGTGGCAAAGTCGTTTGCAGCTGGAGTTAATATGCAAGACTATCAAAAAGAAATCGATCAGATTAAAGCCGACGGCCTATACAAAAAAGAGCGCGTCATTGTCAGTCCACAGTCCGCCCACATTGAATTACCCGATGGCCAAAAAGTACTTAATTTTTGTGCTAATAACTATTTGGGTTTAGCCGACCATCCGGCCATTATTCAGGCCGCTAAAAAAGCCTTAGACAGCCATGGTTTCGGCATGGCTTCAGTGCGCTTTATCTG
Source organism: uncultured Marinicella sp. (assembly GCA_947502925.1). Lineage (GTDB taxonomy): Bacteria > Pseudomonadota > Gammaproteobacteria > Xanthomonadales > Marinicellaceae > Marinicella. Next base: position 76,467 of record CANNBS010000005.1, read on the forward strand.
TGGCACGCAGGATATTCACAAGGAACTGGAAGCCAAAATCAGCGACTTTTTTGGTACCGAAGACACCATCCTCTACACCTCGTGTTTTGACGCCAATGGCGGCTTATTTGAAGTCATTTTGGATAAAAATGACGCAGTTATCAGCGATCAGTTAAATCACGCATCCATTATCGACGGCATCCGACTGTGCAAAGCCCAGCGCCACCGTTACCCCAATTGTGATATGGATGCGCTGGAGGATATTTTAAAGAACACTCAGGATTGTCAACGACGTCTTATCGTCACCGATGGTGTGTTTTCAATGGATGGCCGCATTGCGCCACTTAAGAAAATCACAGACCTGGCCGAACAATACAACGCCATGGTGGTGGTGGATGATTCTCATGCAACCGGTTTTGTGGGTAAAACCGGTCGCGGTTCTGCCGAATTAGAAGGGGTGATGGATAAAATCGATATATTCACCTCGACTTTAGGCAAAGCACTTGGCGGGGCATCTGGTGGTTTTACCACCGGAAAAAAAGAAGTTGTTGAACTGTTACGACAGCGCTCACGCCCTTATTTATTTTCTAACACCTTACCGCCACCTTTGGTGATGGCCAGTATTCAGGTGCTTGATCTGATTAATGATTCACAGGAACTGATTCAAAAGCTACAAACCAACACAGATTATTTCAGACGAGAAGTCACCAACCTGGGTTTTACCGTGGCCGGTGAAGGTCATCCCATTACGCCCATTATGCTGGGTGATGCCCGGTTGGCCTCAGAGATGGCAGACCGCCTACTGGAATTGGGCGTTTACTGCATCGGATTCAGTTTCCCCGTGGTGCCCAGAGGTGAAGCCAGGATTCGCTTACAAATTTCAGCGGCACATTCTCAGAATGATCTGGACCTGGCCTTAAATGCCTTTAAAACAGTTAAAAAAGAATTTCTGGATTAACACATGATCACTCGCCAGGTGCCGGTATTAACCTATCACGCTGCCAATATCTCGGGTAACTGCTATCAAAGTAACGACCGGATTGCCTTTCAAAGCGATTTATACACCTTGCACAAGCTGGGATTTACAATCATACCTTTACACTGGCTGGTCGATTGGTTACTGGGAGATAGAGACCTGCCATCGAAAGATAAACCTTACGTGGCACTGAGTTGTGATGATGGTTTAGACCAGGATTATCTTGATGGAGACTACCTGCAGTTCGGCCCGCAAAAAAGTCTGTATAACCTGCTTAAGGATTTTCAGTTAGAAGTGGGTGTCGATCAACAACCCCATGCACACCTGACAGCCTTTGTGATGGCTGATGCTGAGGCCCGAAAAACCATTGCTGAACAATCATTACAGGGGCAACCTTTATTAAATGACAATTGGTGGCGAGAAGCCAACAATTCCCCCCTGTTCTCAATTGAAAATCATTCCTGGGATCACCGCCACCCGGCTATTTATACCCAGCAGCAAGCACAATTTTCGGACGTTCTCACAGCAGATGAAGCCAATCTCCAAATTATTCGAGCCAAACAAACAATCGACTATTTAGCAAACACCAACAGTCAATTATTTTGCTACCCCTGGGGACAAACAAATCCATTTCTTGTCGAGGACTTCTTACCGACCCAAGGTCAGCGTGATGGAATTAAAGCCGCTTTTACCTGTGAACCTAAGGCTGTCACCAAAGATTCAAATCCATGGATGATACCCCGCTTTGTGTGCGGCCCTGACTGGCACTCACCCATCCAATTTCAGCAACTAGTAAAAGTGTTTATCTGAATCTTTACTCAAAACCACTTTTAAAGATTAAATCACTGGACACAAAATCCATCGACTGATGGTTTGTATAGCCGGGAAAGACCTGATCTAAATGCGGGTTACCAAGCACTTCTTTTACAATGGTACCCAGCACCTGTCGATAATCCACCTCCGGTGAGACATCTTCACTTTCGAACAATTCGGACTGATCTAAGCCAACAAACTCGCCATACATTTGACCGCCGTTAACGCGACCACCAATCACCAGCATGACATTACCCGAACCATGATCCGTGCCGCTGTTACTGCCACCATTTTGTTTGGCGCGACGTCCAAATTCGCTGTGAATCACAATGGTCACCAGTTGGCCCAGACCGGAGCCTTTTAAATCTTTCCACAGGGCTGTCACGGCATTGGATAAATAACCGACCCGATCAGAAAAAGTACCGACACCACCATCACCTTGACGGTCATGGGTATCCCAGCCACCTAATTCAGCGGTGGCCACATTAACACTCAAATCCTCTTTTATCAGTTGAGCGATTAGTTGTAATTGATCGCCAAAACTATTATCGGGATAAACGGCGCCGCCACCGGGTTGGTAATTATCCAAATCCAGTTGGTGTAAAATTTGCAAGGTGTTCATGGCACCGTGAACAGCTTGATCCATGGCTGATGTACCTGCGTACATATCACTGATGGCGGTTACATGCTGATCCTCATAACTACCCGGATTGGGGTGGTAACCACTGACCTGATCGACGGTCAACGCATTAAAATAATCCTGTAAGCTGAGCGGTTTAGAGCTGCTGGAGACTAATACCGGAATGACTTCAGCACCGGTGATTTGCGGTGAACTGTGTAAATGCCGGGTCAGCCAGCCATCGGGCGTTATGGTGCTGTTCGGTGTACCCAACTCAGTGGCTTTTGTGGCGTCAAAATGACTGCGAGTGACTAATTGTTTCGGTAATCCGGTGCCATGAATAATGGCTAAATCGCCATCCAGATACATGTCCCGAAAGCCGGTGGCCGCCGGATGAAAACCAAAGGCCTCACCTAAATCCAATAATCTATTGCTACCTGTTTTGGGTACTTGTAATTCAGGCCGTAAACCTTCATAATTCGAGCGATTTACGCCTGTATGGGGTGGCACTAAGTTGAGACCATCCATACCGCCCCGCATAAATAAATCAATCACAATCGGCTGTGATGAAGCCATTAAATTATTGGCCCGGCTGATTTTGACACCGGATAAGCCGGCCAGCAAAGCAGAAGACTGTAAAAATTTACGTCGATTCATCGTACTCATGGTCAATCTCCTATCGTTGCATAAAATAAGGTGAAGTAATCATTAACTTAACGGCACCCCGTAAACGCGTGCCCCAGTAATAGGGCCATTTATTTTCAAACAAATCATCTTTCGGTATATAGTTTTGTCGAAACCATTGCGGATAAGAGGGATCTGACGGACGACTTAAAAAGAAGGTCATGATTGATTCGTACACCTGATCGCCAACCCAGCCGCCGGAGGGTGTCTGGTCAAAAATGCGCGACATCCAATAAGATAACACATTATCCGGGAGCACCTGAGCCTGGGGTAGCGGCTGAAAATGCTGTATAACATACGGTAATATAGGCACTAAAGGATCCGGTGTGGTACCAGAGCTGTCATGGTCAATCAACCAGTCCACAGTTTTCCAGGTCTGCACCAAAGCCGTAGAATTCAGCCAAAAAGCCGAATCCGTCGGATAGCCATCCGGTGGCCGCCAGTCATAAGGAAAATGCCCGGTGTCATCCATGCGATAGCCAAAGCTGTTGCTTTCACCATCATCAGGCTGAATGGTGAAATCCGCATCACAGGCTCGCATCGCTGACACCACCACTTCAAAGGGTCGCTTTACTTTACTTTGCCAGTACTGCGGATCACTAAAGGCAGCATGGTTAAACAAGGCTTTAAACACCAATTCCAGTTGGTTCGAAGCAGTACGATTGTTATAAAAAACCGTGGCGACATCATCAATCACCTGCTGTGGCGGGTTATCACTGATAAAGGCACGGGCCAGTTTACCGGCAATATGTTTGGCAGTACCGGGATGGTAAGCCAGCATTTCCATCACTTCATAACCATCGGTTTCACCCTGATTAGCGGAAAAATTGACAAAACCACCGGTTAAGACAGATTTCCCAAAACTATCATGCCGATTTGAATCATAATAAAATTCACCTGTATCACCGAAATCATTGTGATCATTCACCCGCCAACCGGTTAAACAACGGGCGGTTTCATACACATCATTATCCACATAGAATTCTTGGATCATGCCATCACTCGGCCAGGCACCGCCGGATTCATTGACAAATACTTTTGGGACTTCACTGGGCTGTGCTAAGCCATAATAGTTCTCTACGCCCAAAGTGTGTAACTCAATCATTTCACGCCCATAATTTTCATTGGGCTCGGAGCGAGAATTGTTGTAATTATCCAGGTAATACAGCATCGCCGGATGCCGCGCGGTGGCAATTAAAAAGTCCTTAAAATTCCCCAGCATATGGGTTCGAATGACATCTCGGTCCCAGCTACTCCACACCGAACGGGCATAATAATCATAGCCATAGACACTAAAATGATTGTGCCAGAATTCAGCAATCCGCTCTCGCAACGGAAATAAAGAATAGGTCGAACGTAAGAACTTTAAGCGCATATGCTCATAAATCGGCCGGCTGGAACTGTATTGATCGTTGATATCAATGTGGTAATCAACCCACAGTTCATTTAATGACTTATTGAGGGTTTCATAGGTGCCGGCTTGATTGATGCGCTGATTCACAGGGACATCATTACCACCGGCCAATTGTTGATTGACGAATGCACTTAAGCGGTCGGCATTGGTCGCACCCAACCCCTGAAAATACGCTTCATCCATTTGGCCCGGTGTGACGCCATAACCTAAACGATTAAGCACCATATGTGCAAATGTTTGTCCGGGCAAAGGCGCGGCTTTAAACGCTTGGGTTTGTTTTTTTGTCGGCTTATTGGGTCTTGTCTTGCTCTTAACCGGCTGTGCGGTAAACGGTAAAACGGTTAATAATCCGGCTGTGGATAATCCGGTCATGAGTTGACGACGACTTTCACGGTGATTTTTCATGGTGGCATTCTCTGTGATGAGAATTCAAGTCTATACCGAAAATCAACAGGAAATGTGACTAATCACACAATTACTGCCTAAAACAAACGCCCAAGGAGTAAAAATTTATAATTTTTTAACAAATACAGTCAAAATACTGAGTCTGAAGCGATTAAACGTCTGGTTTAAGAAGCTGTTTAAAGCCATGGATGACCACATTGAGCCAGCCTAAAATCAATAAACTGCCACCGATTGGTGTAATCCATGAGATGGGCGTCTTACCCATAAAGACCAGTAAATATAAACCACCACAAAATAACAACACACCCAAACTAATCGCTAAAGCCGCGGCCCGCAGCCAAAAACCATGATGCAACTGGGTCGCCACCCAAATCAGTAATAAAGCATGGATAAGCTGATAAATAAAAGCATGTTGGAATAAGACGTAGGCGCTTGTGCCACTTTCCAGACCAAACATATGTTGCCCCAGGGCACCCAGCGCCACAGCGGTAAGACCATAGAATGCCGCCACGATTAAATATCCGGTGGCAGACTTTGTCATAAGGCCAACTGCTCACTTTTGGTTGTTTTATCGGTGGTCTCTAAATCCAGACCATCATCCTCTAACGGCGGATTGAGAACCACTGATTGCGTCAGCTGTAAGGTCGATAATTTATAATCCGGCACTGTAAAATGCCAACCCTTATATCGACCCGGGTATTGACTGTCATCGACCACCACATAAGTCTTATCAAGGTCTCGATACAGCGAAAGTGTTATCCGCCTGCCCTCATTTAAACCAAATACAAAACGTTGTAACGGTGATTGTAAAGTCGATGTTGTTTTGAAGGCTTGTTGAATTCTAAACCCCGATAAACTGGCTGCAATGGACTTTATTTTATCCTGATCCAATACTGTTTTGGCCGTTGTATTATCCGCTTGCTGCCACTGTCCGGTCTCATTATCTTTGATCAAATTTAAGGTGTTATTGGCCATCCATTCAATGGCTTGAACCTGGCTTTCAGGCACATCAAGAATCATTGATAATTGCCAGACTTCTTGTGAAGAGTTTAATTCGTTAAGACCCGAAACCAGCCAAGACTGGTTATCGTCATAAAATCGCACAAAGCGGGCTTGATTTGTGGCGCCTGATTGTCCCAGGATTACATCCGCTAAAAGCTGTTGATTCCGGTATAACTGAACCCGTAAATCTTCTTCTGTTAAAGACAATTTTTGGAAATTATCCGGATTGGCTGTTTTTGTTTCAATGCGTCGGGCATTTTTTAAAGCCAGTAACCACTGAACCAGGGAATCCCTGCGCACGTAAAAACCATCATTTAAACGCCAGCCCTGTAGCTCTTTGCGCATATCAAACTGTTGATCGGCGTGACTGATAACCACCCGGTCAATAGAATTAATACTTGCCTCATCGGTATTAAGTGTGCTGATTAACGGTGCATTGTCTGTTGTTCCTGTTTCATTCATGTAGAGGTAATACACCAAACCTCCGGCCACGATTAATAAACCAAACAGAGTTTTAATTCCTGCCATTTTTGTATTTCCTACGACGACCACCAACAAGGGATAATAGTACCACCAACAAGGTTATTAAAAGTGGAATAAGTGCAATATTGATGAATTTAATGCGATTACCCAGTGCCTCAATATCCTTATTTAAGTTTCTTTTCACTTCACGCAAGCTTTTACGCACTTCAAGTTTGCGCTGTTTAAATCGCTCAATTTCACGCTGTTGCTCTGCACTCAGAATCAACTGGTTGTCAGCGCCTTTGGCTTGTTGCAGTTCAGTGAGTTTCGATTCAGTTTCTCTGAGCTGTTGTCGCAGCTGATTCTCGGTTTCACGGTATTTTTTCTCACTGGCTTGCTGAATATCCTGAACTTTGTCAAATGGTCGATGTGATGTGCCACGCGAGCGAACCTGAATCAAATCTTCACTACCGGATAAATTATCAGCCAGGTTATTAATTAAAGCGCCATTATCAGCAAACGGTGAATACACATTTCGACCAAAGAAGTTTTGCGCCTGCACCCACAAACGATCATACAGCATATCCACATCAGCCACCAAAACAATCCGAGGATTATCCTGTTGAGAAATCACATCTTTAGCGGCTGTATCATCCAGCCCATCCGCAAAAGCAGATTGAATCGGGCCATTTAATCGGGCTGCAATCACATAACTGTTGTCGTCAGCCTGATACTGCTGAAATAAAGCCGCCGGATTAAACAACATACCAAAGGGATCTGTCTGAGCCGACATCGAATCACTGTTACTGGTGATTAATGGCGTTAACCGACCCTTATCCGCTATAAAATATCCGGCCAGTGCTGTGTGAATTTTGGATAACTCAAAATTGACAACATCATCACTTAAATTGTCTTTATTCCAGGCATTAATACCCAGATGACGAATGGTCTGACCTTGTGCCGATTGAATACTTAATGCAGAGGGCATATCTAACACCACCTGAGACGGGTCATAACTGACTCCCCAGGCTTCAAACAAGCGCGCTAAATCAGACGACCGATTGGCCTGAAACTGTGCCATTGGGTTTTGTGGGTCTGACGCCACTTCCTGTGTTTGGTTCATGGGATCCACAAAAACCAGTAATCGACCGCCAGCCATCACATACTGATCAATGGCAAACAGAGTCTGTTCGGACAAGTTTTGGGGATGAATCAGCAGCAATAAATCAACTTTGCTTAAATCCGGTTGTTGTAAATCTACGGATTGAACTGAATACATGTCTTTTAATTGAGTGAACACCACTTGTTCCTGCGCCGGTGTATTCACAGAGGCCGTTTCAGATGTCAACATCGGTTCGGCAGTCATCACACCTATGCGGGGTTTTTGTGGATTGTTCAGATTATAAATCAGTTCGGCCAGATCATATTCCAAATACAGTTCACGCTCTGGCTGTAAAAAAGGAATCACGTCAACATGGTCCACTGCATTGGTGGCGGCTATGCCAAAAAACACATTCTCGCCGCCCTCACCCACCGGCAATGCCTGTAAGCCAAACTCAGAAGCACGGTCTTCTTGTTCAGAAAATGACACCGGATCAATTATGGATAGTTTTAATTTATTGCCACCAAACCGAGTCAACTCCTCTAAAAAGTCTTTCACACGTTGAAAATAAGTGCGCAGCACGGGTAAGTCGCGAGCGGCTTGTTCAGAAAAGAATAAGCGAAGATGAACCTGTTCATCAATATTATTGATAATATTTTTACTGCCCTGGCTTAGGGTAAACATATTATTTTCAGTGAGATCCAGCCGCATTCGTGAAAATAAACCACTCTCACTGATAATCACTGAGACCAATAAAAAAATAGCGGCTAAGATTAAAAGCTGCAATCTGTGTCCGGTTTTTTTCATCTTAATCTCCTTTTTTCATTTCAACCACCAGCGCCGTGGCATATAACCAAATACAAATGGTCAGCGCAAAATAACTAACATCACCTAAATCCAGCACCCCTTTGGTAATCGAAGCATAATGGCTTAAAAAACTGGTTGAAGCAATCACATCAACCATAAACTGCGGTAAAAACAGTTTAAAAAATGCCAGCACCATGGGAAATCCAGACAACAAAAATATAAAACAGATGACCACGGTTAAAATAAAGGCAATCACCTGGTTTTTGGTCGCAGCTGACAAACAACTGCCAATGGCCAGAAAGGCACCGGCCAATAAAAAGGAGCCCAAATAGCTTGCCAGGATGACACCATTGTCAGGATTACCTAAATAATTAATCGATATCACAATGGGAAAAGTCAGCAATAAGGCCAGCCCAACAAACAGCCAGGCGGCTAAAAACTTACCGATAACCCAGGCCAGCTTTTTAACCGGCAATGTCATTAACAATTCTATATTGCCGCGATTTCTCTCTTCAGACCAGATACGCATGGCCACCGCCGGCACCAGGAATAAGTACAACCACGGATGGTAATTAAAAAAGGGCAATAAATCGGCTTGACCACGTTCATACAAACTGCCAAAGTAAAAAGCAAAAACCCCACTCATGACCAAAAATATCACGATAAAAACATAGGCAATCGGGGTGGCGAAGTAACTTTGTAGCTCTCTGCGAATGATGGCGCTGATGTGGTTCATCGTTGCACCTCCCGTTTCTGTTCCGGCTGGGTGATGTTTCTAAACACTTCATCGAGACGGCCGGCTTCCATTTTAAGGCTGATGACTTGAACGCCCTGATTTTTCAATAAACCACTGACCTCATCAAAAATAAACAACCCTTGCGTTGGGAATACCGTGGTTTCCTTTAATCTGGCGTTGTAGGTAACATCACGAACACAGTCTAGGTCTTTGATTTTATTTAATAAAGCTGTGTCCAAATCAGCCACAAAACTCACTGCATGGTGGTATCGTGACATGCTTTCCATTTCTGTCGGGGTATTATCCGCGACAATCGCGCCCTGAGAAATAATGATGGCCCGGTCACAAACCGCATGTACCTCTTCCAGAATATGGGTTGATAGAATAATGGTTTTGTTTTTGGACATGGTGGTAATCAGTTCACGCACCTGATGTTTTTGATTGGGATCTAAACCATCCGTGGGTTCATCCAGAATCAACACTTCAGGGTCATGAATAATGGCTTGTGCCAGACCCACACGACGTTTAAAGCCTTTCGATAACGTGTCAATCTTTTGATAATAAACATGATTAAGATTCAGACGCGCCACCACCGAATCAACTGCGCTTTGCTGTTGCGCTGAGGGGATATTACGCATGCGGGCGATAAACTGTAAAAATGGCCCGACTTTCATTTCATGATAACTGGGTGCACCTTCGGGTAAATAACCGATTTTGTTTTTTACCGCCACAGGGTCTTCGGCCAGATCAATATCGCAAACTTTAATGTCGCCGGTGGTGGGCGGTATAAACCCTGTGATCATTTTCATGGTGGTGGATTTACCGGCCCCGTTGGGTCCCAAAAAACCCAGAACCTGACCTTTGTGAGCGGTAAAGCTTAAATCATCCACCGCTTTAACCTCTCCGAAATCTTTACTGAGATGAGCACATTCAATCATGGCATTTTATGTCTGAAAAAAACTCCATAGATTTTGGGTCCGATCAGAAAAAAAATCAAGCAGGGGCTTCCAATTTTTTCACCGAAGTTGTACCTTATCCGGTTTATTATTTAAGGAGCCTGTTTTTCATGCCCCAGATGTTGTCAGAATTGCCTCATGGAATATTGGACGTGGAAGCCAATCAACTGCATCAATTTGTGGATAATTTGACACTGGTAAAACTCACAGGTCAAATTAAACGCCCCATTTTTATTTCAATTCTACAGCACGGCAACGAAACCACCGGCTGGGATGCTTTGCGCATATTTTTAAAACAACATTTGCCAAAACTACCCAGAACCTTAATTGTTTTGTTTGGCAATGTACAGGCCGCTAAACACAATGTTCGTCAACTGGATGATGGCGTCGACTTTAACCGTTGCTGGCCCGGTATCCGGCCCAAACACCATCCGGTGGCTAAAAAAATGGCCTCAATCACCGAATTTGTGCGACAACAGAAACCTCTGGCCAGTGTTGATATACACAATAACACCGGTCGCAATCCCCATTATGCCGGTATTAATGCCATTAAAAAGGAGCACATTAATTTAGCTTCCTTATTTTCACAAACCATTATTCACATCACCAGCCCCGATGGTATTCAGTCCGGTGCTTTTGCTGAATTTTGTCCCGCCATTACCATTGAGTGCGGTATGAGCGGTACTGCAGATGGGATCGAACAAACCCTGACCTTTATGGAAAACCTCTGCCAACTGACCGATTTAACTCAAATTCCTGGTGTCAGTGAACACCAGGAGGTTATGAATATATTTGCTGTGGTTAAACTTAAAAAAGACATGACCATAGGCATTCAGGGTGAAACCGTGGAACCTGTTGATTTTGAAATTCCTGACGATTTAGATTATCATAATTTCCATCAATTGGACGCAGGCACACAATTTGGTTATTTACAATCACCACAAATGCCGATAACTGTTACCGATCAACTGGATCATGACATAACCGACCAGTATTTTCACATCGATGACCGGCAATTACGCTTAAGCCAATCCGTGATGCCGGCCATGATTACGCTGAGCCTGCGGGCGATTCAACTGGACTGTTTATGCTATTTAATGCGTCCACTAAACCAACACTAAATAAAACACACTATTATGAAATTAAATGAAGTTAAAGCCCTGATTACAGGCGGTGCATCCGGCCTCGGACTGGCCTGCGCGCAACACATCATCGACGGTGGCGGCCAGGTCACCCTGATTGATATCAATGAAGATGTCGGCCAATCACAACAGCAACAACTACATGCTGAACGGGCCTTTTTTGTGGCCGCCGATGTCAGCAATGAAAAAGCCATTGAAGATGCCTGTCAGCAAGCACAGGATAACATGGGTGGTCTTAATGTGGTCATCAATTGCGCCGGTGTATTATCGGCCGGACGTGTCTTAGGCCGTGAAGCACCGATGGCACTGGATTATTTTAATAAAGCCATTCAGATTAATTTAGTGGGTAGCTTTAATGTCTCTAAAGCCGCTGCTCAATTGATGCAAAATAACGCAGGCGACGAAGACAATCAGCGCGGTGTGATTATTAACACCGCTTCAGTGGCGGCCTATGAAGGCCAGATCGGTCAGGCTGCCTATTCGGCTTCAAAAGGTGGCATTGTCGGCATGACCTTACCGATGGCGCGAGAATTTACCCGCTTTGGCATACGCGTTATGACCATTGCGCCGGGTGTCTTTATGACCCCCATGGTTTCGGGTATGCCCGATGAGATAAAAAAAGCCCTGGGTGAATCCGTACCCTTCCCGAAACGATTAGGTACACCGGCAGAATTTGCCCACACCGCTGCGCATATTATCGAAAACACCTATTTAAATGGTTCGGTGATTCGCTTAGATGGCGCCATTCGTCTGGAACCGAAATAATTGTCTTTTCACCTTGATGGTTTACTGAGAATGTAAGCCATCAAGGTGATTATAACGACAAAGACAATTATTAATACTGTCACCGAAGCCCCACGATACCAAACCACCGCAAAACTAATGGCCATCATTATGCAGGCCAACACTTTGCCGATAACAGGAATGGCCCGATGATCTCGCCAGTTACGTAATATCGGTCCCAATTTCGGGTGGTTTTCAAGCCACCGTTCCAAGCGTGGCGAACAGCGACTGGCCGCCCACAACGCCACAATTAAAAAGGGTGTGGTGGGTAATAAAGGCAGCACCACGCCGATTACCCCCAGAGCCAGAGCCAATATGGCAACCAACCAGTAAAACCATTTAGCCTGCAAAAAGCGTCTCATTACGACAAAATTCTTTTGGCCTTGACGAATTGATTGGGGTCAAGTTTATGGGTTTTAAACATATTGATTGAAATACAAAAATGGAAAACAAGTTTTAGACGGACTATTATACGAAACTGAATCCAAACTGCCTATGACCGAATGCCCAAAAGCCAGCGCACATTAAAATCGCAGGACCTGTTTTTCCCGGCGGCCTGTCTGGCCGCTATTGTGCTGTCTGTACTCTCACAAACCGCACGCCTGGGTATGACACCCTGGAGCGAGGCTTTAATCGGCCCGGGACATGCCCATGAAATGTTCTTTGGCTTTGTGCTGGCCTTAATCTGTGGTTACACCTTAGGTAAACTACCACCGCTTAAAATGGGCCTGATGCTGTCACTGTGGTTGACAGCGCGTATAGCTTTTATCCTGACGCCGGGCGCTTTATGGGCTGAGCTGTTGAATGTGGTGTTCGCCTTGTGGGTGGTGCGCTATATTGCGCCGCGATTTCTGGTGGCCAAAAAATGGCGCAATAAAGTCATCGCACCTTTATTGGTGGCCTTATTTTGTTTTCCGCTCGGTTGGTTTGTGTTGTCTATATTCGACTGGCCGATTAACCCACAAGCGGTGATGCAGAGTCTGCTGGTGTTGCTGATTATGCTGATGTCCTTTATTGCCGGACGGATGCTGGCGCCGGCGTTTGCCGGTGAGTTACAACTGCAGAATTACACGTTAAAAGCACGGGTACAACCGCATATCGAAGCCATCATTTTAATACTACCACCGGTTGCTTCTGTGTTACTTTTTTACCTAAAAACACAAATAATCGCCGGCCTGCTTCTGTTTATATTAGCCAGCTTATTGTTAATCCGTCTGTTACGCTGGCAGTTCTGGCGCTGCCTGCATCGCAGTGATTTAATGGGTTTGAGCTTGGGCTATGTGTGGTTAATCTGTGGCAGTACGCTGTTGGCCTATTCATTAATCGTTGGTCATTATTTTCCGGCGTTTATCCATGTCATTACCATGGGTGCCATCGGCACCTTTTCGGCCATGGTAATACTGAAGTACCTGATGCCAAAACGCCACTTTCCGGCGGCTGTTTTCTATCCGCCGGTACTGTTAATCATTGCTGCGGTATTAGCACGTATTATGGCCGAATATTCAAGCCATCGAAACAGCTGGTTGGTGGCTGCGGTCAGTACCTGGTCGCTGGCTTATATGTGGGTTTTATTTCAATGGTTGATAAGACACAGAATTAATAGACAGAGACCTCTGCATAAGTCGTGAATTAAGTAAAAATGTCTGAAATCCTGAATTTCTGCGTCAAAAAACTTAGTAATAGCTAGAGCTATTACTTGCGCTTCCTTCCTTGAACTTCAGAATTTCAATCATTTTTTCAATAACCCAGACTTATGCAGAGGTCTCAGACAATCTTAATTTTATCCGCAGATAAACTGATTTTTCGTTGCTTATAGAGCTTGCCCAGGGCTTTTTTATAGCTGCCTTTACTCACCTGCCATTTGGCTTTGATGGCTTCGGGGCTGCTTTTATCGGTTAAGCCAGACTCACCGCCATGGGCTTGTAGATACGCATAAATTTGTTCGGCCAGATCACCTAATTGGGCTTTGTTGGGTAAATGTAAAGCCAGATTAATTTTACCTTCAGGGCTGATGGACTTAATAAAACCGGCGCGCTGCTCACCCACCCGTACGTTTTCATAGTCGTCCTGATGATGCAACAATCCTAAATATTGGTTATTAATCACCGCTTTAAATCCCAGTTCACTTTTACCCCAAAAGAACAACTCAACCTGATCGCCGGATTTAAAAGGACCATTGATTTCAGGTAAGAACTTATTCAATCGACTGCTGGCGGTGATCCGGTTAGAGGCTTTGTCGAGATAGACATACACACATTGCTTATTGCCCGGTTGTAAACGGCGTTTTTGCTCGGCATAAGGCAGCAATAAATCTTTCGGCAGGCCCCAATCCAAAAAAGCACCGGTTTTATTAACATCCACCACTTTTAAAAACGCACATTCACCCACCTCAACCAGCGGTTGTTCGGTGGTGGCCACTGGTTGATCGTCTTTATCCAGATAGATAAACACCGAAACGTCATCACCCTCATTCATGCCATCGTTAATATATTTAGCCGGTAAAAACACCGTTGCACCCTGTTTGTCAGCTAATTGGGCACCTGAAGTCATTAAAGACTGAATGGTTAAGCGGTTGGTTTGGCCGATGTTAAGCATGTTGTTTCTCAAAGTTGTGCATAAATTGTATTAAGGCATCAATCGCTTCCATGGGGACTGCATTATAGATGCTCGCGCGCATTCCACCGACCGCTTTATGGCCTTTCAGTGCTTTCAGACCCACGGCACTGCTTTCGCTTAAAAACTGTTCATTGAGGCCATCATCGGCCAACCAAAAAGGCACATTCACTTCGGAGCGAATACCCGACTCAACCCGATTTGAATAAAAGGCACTGTTATCAATAAAGTCATAGAGCTTTCGGGCTTTGGCCTGATTACGCGCTTGCATGGCTTGCACCCCGCCCTGTTGCTGATACCACTGTAGCACCAGGTACATCATATACCAGACAAAGGTCGGCGGTGTGTTATACGCCGACTTATGCTGTTCAAAAGTGCTATAGTCCATCAATGTGGGTACATTGTTATTGTGCTTGCCGATTAAATCTTTACGAATAATGACCAACGTTAAACCGGCAATGCCTAAATTTTTCTGGGCACTGGCATAAATCATGCCAAAGTCATTAACATTCACTTCACGGGTCATTAAATCTGAAGTCATGTCACAACACAATGGCAGGCCGTTACTGTCAGGCAATGTGTGCCACTGTATGCCCTCTAAGGTTTCGTTGCTGGTGTAATGGAAATAATCGGCGTGTTTGTCAATATCTGCGGGCTGGTACTGTCCTAAGCTGTGCTGTGGTTGATACGGCGCACTGGGCGGTTCAGTGGTGGTTTCTACCTGCGAAAATTTTTGTGCTTCTTGGTACGCCAGGAATCCCCAATAACCGTTCACATGATAAACGGTTGTACGATCTGGTGCCGATAAATTCATCGGTAACATGGCATATTGCAGGCGTGCGCCACCGGGCACCAACAACACGGCATAATCATCACTGATATTGAGCAATGACCGCAGTAACGCATCATTATCTGCCATCAACGCTTTAAATTCCGGACTGCGGTGTGAAACCTCCATCACCGAAGTGCCGGTGCCTTGCCAGTTATCCAGTTCACTTTTCAGTTGTTTTTTCACCGCGACAGGCACAGAAGCCGGGCCGGCAGAAAAATTATAGATCGTCATAATCCATACGCAAATTGATAAAGCATGAATTGTAGCGGTTTTTAACGGAATTCCAAGCAATAACCCATAATCATTACCATTGTATTATTGGTGTTGTCACAATTCTGGGTTAATATGGCGGTTTTAGCTGACGCATACTGTCATGGTATCTGAAAAAAGGAAAATGCGCCAAAAGCAAGCCGCGATGCTAATCAGCATTAGTAAGGCCATCGCTGAAGCCGGCACGCCATCACACCGTTTAGAGGCGTATATGCAGGTGATTCTGGAAAAGTTTAATTTCAGTGGCCAGTTTGTGGCTTTTCCCACGGCGATTATTGCCAGCATGGGTGATGGTGAAAACCAACGCACTTATATGGTCAAGACCAAAGTGGGCGACATTAATCTAGGTACCTTACAACGCATTAACAGCGTCATAAATGACATCGAAAATAATGTCATTAATATCGACACTGCTTTAGAAACAATCCAGCATATCAAAGACCAGGAATCTGAGTTTCCCAACTGGTTGCTGGTGTTGTCTTTTGGCATCGTCGGTGTTGGCTTTTCCACCTTATTTGGCGGTGGCTGGTTAGATGTTCTGGCTTCATTTTGTCTTGGTGTGGTCACCGGTATCATCGCCAGAACCGGGGAAAATTACTTTCATTTATCTCATGTAACGGCACCCTTTGCTGCCATGGTGGTGGGTTTTTTAGCCATTTTAATTCACCACTACAGCAGTGGCATTAATTATGTTCTGGTGGCTTTGTCAGGCCTTATTGTGTTGATTCCGGGCTTGGGCATCACCATCGCCATGCGTGAATTATCCACTGAACATTTGGTTTCAGGCAGTGGCCGTTTGGCCGGTGCAGTGACTGTTTTGTTTCTGTTGTCTTTTGGACTGGCGTTGGGGTATTTAATCGGCCACCGTTTTTTTGGTGATGAAGCCTTCACCCTGTCACCGCCCACCCCCGAATGGTTTCGCTATTTAGCTCTGGTCTTTACCTCGATGGCCTTTACCGTTATTTTTAAAGCCCGTATTGCTGATGTATTTTGGATATTTTTATCCATTGGTATTGCTTATGCCGGCTCGCAAATATTCAAGCTTTGGCTGGAACAACCCTTTATATCGCTGGCCACCGCTGTTTTTATTGCCACCGCCGGTAACATGTATTCCCGCATGACTGATAACCCGGCCTCAGTTATGCAGATTCCCGGTATTATTTTGTTGGTGCCCGGTAGTATGGGGTTCAATTCGCTCACTGCCATGTACACCCATGACACGATCACCGGTGTGCAGGCCGCTTTCAGTGCCGCGCTGGTTGCCGTCGCCATCTCAGTCGGCCTGCTGGCAGGCAACTTGTTTGTGCCACCGAAGAAGGATTTATAATGGTCAGAATAGATAAATGGTTATGGGCAGCGCGTTTTTATAAAACCCGCTCTTTGGCCAAGAAGAAAATTGAGCAAGGCAAAATAAAGGTCAATGGCCAGCGTAGCAAACCTGCCAGAACCATTGAGATCGGCGATCAGGTGAGCATAAAAAAAGGCCAGGTACAATGGGTTGTCAATGTGCTGGAATTATCAGAACAACGTGGCCCGGCTAAAGTTGCACAAACCCTCTACCAGGAAACCGAAGCCAGTCAAAAAGCCCGCGAAGACCAACAGCTGCTCAACAAACTGCAATACCACTCCACCCCTAAACCCGACGGCCGTCCTTCAAGCCGGGATCGCAGAAAACTGCAGAAATTAAAAAAGAAAACATAAAGCCTTGTGTTAAATCAATTTTCCCGAGAAGACTCATATTGGCCATCAAAAAATTGCTTACAACAGACCTCGGCACAGGCCTCTTTATTGTGTTTAAACAATCCGATATCATAGGCGCTTATGGATATTGTTAACCTACAGATTAAACAATCTGCCAGACCATTTAAAATCAACAGCCCGTTTGAACCGGCGGGGGATCAGCCACAAGCCATTGAAAAACTGGCCGAAGGTTTTGAAGATGGCTTAAAAGGTCAGACGCTATTGGGGGTCACCGGTTCAGGTAAAACTTTTACCGTGGCGCACATGATTCAGAAGGTGCAGAAAACCACCATGATTATGGCGCACAACAAAACCCTGGCGGCGCAGCTGTACACGGAATTTAAAGAATTTTTTCCCGATAACGCGGTGGAATACTTTGTCTCGTATTACGATTATTACCAGCCCGAAGCCTATATTCCGGCCTCGGATTTATACATTGAAAAAGACGCCTCGATTAATGAATACATCGAGCAGATGCGCTTATCGGCCACCAAGGCGCTGATGGAACGCAAGGACGTCATAATTGTTGCCACGGTGTCGTCCATTTATGGTTTGGGCGACCCGCAGTCTTATTTACAAATGCTGGTGTCGTTAACCGTCGGTGAACGCATCGATCAGCGGACGTTATTACGCCGACTGGCTGAAATGCAATACACTCGCAATGATGTGGTTTTGGAGCGTGGCACCTTTCGGGTGCGCGGTGAAGTGATTGATGTGTTTCCGGCGGATTCCGAGCGTGAAGCGGTGCGCATTGAGCTGTTTGATGATGAAATTGATTCTCTGCAGTATTTTGACCCGCTCACCGGTCACAGCATCAGCCGTGAAGAGCAGATTAATATTTTCCCGACTTCACATTACGCCACACCCCGAGAACGGGTTTTAAATGCCATTGAAAACATCAAAATTGAATTAAAAGAACGCCTTAAGGTTCTGTATGATCAGAATAAATTAGTCGAAGCACAACGCCTGGAACAGCGCACTTTATACGATTTGGAAATGATGCAGGAATTGGGTTATTGTTCGGGAATTGAAAACTATTCCAGGCACTTAACCGGTTTACCGCCTGGGCATCCCCCACCCTGCTTATTCGATTATTTACCGGCGGATTCCTTATTGGTTATTGACGAATCCCATGTCACCATTCCGCAAATTGGTGCCATGTATAAAGGCGATCGTTCGCGCAAGGAAAGCCTGGTTAAATTTGGTTTTCGTTTGCCCAGTGCCCTGGATAATCGCCCACTTAAATTTAAAGAGTGGGAAGAACGGACGCCGCGGATGGTGTTTGTGTCAGCCACCCCAAGCAAATACGAAGCCGAACACCAGGCACAAATTGTCGAACAGATTGTCCGCCCAACCGGATTAATCGATCCTCAAATTGAAGTCCGTCCGGTGGCCACCCAGGTCGATGATTTACTGTCTGAGATTAATAAACGAGTGAAAATTAATGAGCGTGTTCTGGTGACCACGCTGACCAAGCGCATGAGTGAAGACCTCACCGAATACCTGGCTGAGCAAGGCGTGAAAGTCCGTTACTTACACAGTGAAATTGCCACCGTGGAACGGGTTGAGATTATTCGTGATTTACGCCAGGGTGTGTTTGATGTGTTGGTGGGCATTAACCTGTTACGTGAAGGCCTGGATATGCCGGAAGTGTCGCTGGTGGCGATTTTGGATGCTGATAAACAAGGCTTTCTGCGTTCGGCCAGTTCTCTGATTCAAACCATTGGCCGGGCCAGCCGGAATGTCCACGGGCGTGCCATTCTCTATGGCGACACGGTCACCGCCGCCATGCAACAGGCGATCGATGAAACTGAACGACGACGATCGATCCAGGTTGAATTTAATGAAGAACACAACATCACGCCGACGTCAGTGAAACGAAAAATCCATGATCTGCAGGCTGTTTATGAACAGAGTCATCCGCAGGATTTGCTGGAAGTGGCCGAAAATAAACCACAGTTCAACCCTGATAAAGCCAAAGATGTCAGCAAGTTACTACAAAAACTTGAGAAACAGATGAAGCAGCATGCCGCTGACCTGGAGTTTGAAAAAGCAGCCGATATGCGGGATGAAATTGAGCGCATTAAATCTGCGATGTTTTAATACGCTCAAATATGCTTTGCTTTACGCGGTATCAGGTGCCGGCTCTTGGCTCGGTTCTGGTTCCGGTTCAGGCTCTTTTTTCTTGGATTTCTTGAACAGGCCTTCCAGTAATTCCCGTTTTAAGCGGTCTTCCCGGTCTTCTTCCGGGGCTTGTGCGTCATCCGTCTCAGTCCCGCCTTTTTCAGAATCTGATGAGCCATGACTGGCCGGTTCTGACGGAGCGCCGTCTTCAGGTGGTTGATTGTTGTTCGTTTCCGCCGGTTTATCTTTTGATTTTTTATCTTTACCGAGCAAGGAATCAAATAAATCCCGTTTCAATTCTTCCTTTTTAGCCTCGATTTTTTCTTTTTGGGTATTAATTAATAGTTGTTTAATATCAATACCAAAACCGGGCGACAGCATCGATCCCGATAAACTCACCGGAATGCGGTGATTTAATAATCGCTCAAAACGTTCATCCAATACCCCAGGCGGTATATTAATTAACATGGGCTGGATGGTGCCTTTGATCGATTGTTCAACCAAATCCACTTCCACTTCACCGGTCACATCAAAATAAGGCGATTTTAAGGCTAACTGTTTGGTTTTAATCACACCATCGACCACGTCTGCTTCTAAGGCCATTGAACCAAACTCAGTTTCAAGTGCTTTATTGGCCTCAACCGCTTCGGATTTATTCAATAGGCTTAAGGCTTTTTGTGTCATCTGAACCAAATCAATGCCTTTAATGTCACCATCACTGAGGTGATAAGATAAATGGCCGTTGGCGGTTCGAAGGGGTTCACTCGAAAATGGTTGGCTGATGCGAATATCGGCTTTTAACTGCCCCAATCCACTCAAAAAATCTTCTCCCATTAAATCAGTCAAAAGGGGTCCGGCCTGAATATCCTGCATACTGTGGTTAACCACCAGTTTATCGGTGGCAGCATCCGGTGCCAGGGTTAACTCGGTTTTTAACAGCCCCTGGTAAAAATCAGCTGTTAATGGTCGCAGTGCCAGCTCACTGCCGCGGGTGGTCATATGCATTTTAATGTTATTTAAACTGGTACCCATAGCCGTTAGACGCCCTACGGTGATTTCTCCGTCTAAATAACCAAAGTCTACCGCACCACTGCTGTCTTGTGTGGCGGCTTCAGATTCTGTTTGTGGTAAATAGTCATCGAGATTGATGTGATTCAGTTGTAATTTGAAATCTCCCGCCAGGCGGTCCATATCAGAGAGGGTGACCTGCCCACTTAATTCACTGTCATCCAGTTGCGCTTTCAGGTTCGATAAGGACAGCACCGGTCCGCGCATCGACCAGTCTGTGGATGCACTGAGTTGGTTATCGGCTTTGTTATCTAAACCGCTGCCTAATTGTTGTAAAAAGTCAGCCACGTTAAATGAACTGATTTTGACCTTGCCGGAATAACTTGGGTTTTGGCCGCTTAACTGCTTACCGGTCACCGGTGTGCTCATGCTGATATTGGCATAATCCATTTTGATTTCCGGAATCTGTAATGTATCCTGTCCCAAATCCAGCTGACCGCCATTAGTCGCGTTAACCTTAAGCGGCACATCGCCCATTTCGCCACTTAAATCCAGTGAGTTAATGTCCACCACCATGGCCTGATCTGATATTAAATTATTGACCACAAAATCAGTGCTTATCTCAGCCTGTAATTGACTTTCCACCATTTCTAATTGTGCACTTAAAGACATTTCAGCCGGTTTACCGGCACTGATGGCAGAACTGGAAAAATTTAAATCAGCCAGTTGAAGCGTCGATCCGGCTGCAGCATCGCGGTAATTTAAGGTGCCGTCTGAAATCATGATCCCTTGAATATTGATATCAATACCTGATGACTCATCGCTTTGTGTGCCATCTTTATCACCGGCCAGGTGATCCATAATCGACTGCCAGTTAGTTTGACCCGATTTCGCCACCTGCAGATGAATACCTGGTTGTTTCAATTCAACGGTATCCACCTGAATATCCTTTTTAAGTAGCGGCAATAGTTTAACCCGCGCTGATAACTTACCGATGTCTGCCAGGCTGTCACCTGAAAAGCCTTGTTCATTGGCCACACTCACATCGTTCAGTTCTATGGCAACCCAGGGAAACACCGACCAGCCGATGGGACCGTTTAAACTGACTTCACGGCCGATTTGATTTTGTACAGCTTGCTGAATCTCCGGTTTGTGGTCGTTGGGATCAAAAAAGATCGGCAATAAAAACACAGCCAGAACCAGTAGCAGCGCCAATGCCACCACCAGACCCAATATCCACTTGAGGAATTTTTTCATGGTCAATCTAAGAATTTAAAACAATTAATGTAACATGCCGGAGATTAAAATAGCATGAAATTGTGGTAAGAATTACCAGCCGCCACCTCCACCGCCACCTCCGCCACCACCGGAGAATCCGCCACCACCACCTGATGATGAAGGTGCGGTCGACGCAGAAGACAGGGTGCTGGCCATGCTGCTTGAAATGGCACCAAAACTGCGACTGCCTGAACTACTTATATCAAAGCTGTGACCACTGTACCAGGTAGGCTGGTATTCCTGTGGATCCAGCGCGGCTTGTTTTAAATAAGCGGCAAACTGTTCAGACCATTGATTTTCAACGCCGAGCGCCAGGGCAAAGGGTAAATATTTTTCGAATAGTTCAGGCGTCATTTGCGGTGGATGCATAATATCTAAGCGGTTTTGTTCAGCGGTGGATAAATATAATTTGAACCCTTCAATTTTATCCATCAACTCACGGCCAAAAGGTGTCGGGGCTTTCAGCAGGTAAATAAAGACCAGATTCACCACAATCAGAAAACCCAGCATAATAAACAGTTCCACCGATAAATTTAAGTTGGACATGAAGATAAAAACAGCAATCGCCGGTATCCAGCCAAGTGGTTTTGATTTAAAAATAAAGAACATCACCACCGCAAAAAAGCCAATCTGCCCCATCACACCAAAGGCACTGCGATCGCCGGGATTGTGGTGTAACAACATGGCAAACATCACCAAAACACTGATGCCCATACCGATAAAGGCATAGACCCAGTTATTTTTAAAACACTTTTCCTTGTACTCTTGTTTTATTTTTGCGATTAAACCTGACTGAGCGGTTTTGACTGTGCTGTTATATTTTTTATCAATCACCATAGAATTCTGGCTACGCAGTAATTTTTGCAAAACCAAATGTTCACCTTTTGAGGCCTTGTCTTTCGGCTCACCATCAAGACGGGTGAGTTTATAGCCATCGGATTTTTTGGTGAGCTTTATGTATCCTTTGACGGCTAAGTTAATAATCGCTGCGGTAAAACTTTTTCCGTCGGCTTTTTCATCCAGCACATAGCGCATGGCCGCCGGTGACATGCCATCCGGTGGATAAAAACGCGGCATAATCACGCCCGGTTCAGGATCTCGACCGACCCGATCCCAGGCCATCCAATAGAAAACCAACAGACTCAGCAGCGTCACCACCATTAATAACCAGAATAAATTATCCGACATAAAGTCCATGAATGCCGAACGGGTGTTCACGAAAAAGCCTTTGACAAACTCGATGCGGAAGGTTAATCCCTGATAAGGCCGCAAAGCCGTTGTGCTGTTAATCAAAACTTTTCGACCGCTTATTTCAGACGCATAATCGGCACCTGTATTTCCGGCAAAACCGGTCCAGGCTTCCTCATCTTTAATGGCCGCAAGGGGTACTTCCTCGGGTAAATGAATGGTGGCCGAAACGACATCGATGGGAAAACCCCAACCATTGCCGGTGACATTCCAGGCAAAGCGGTCATGGGTCTCTAAAAAGGCCATTTGTCGATCGGTGCGATAGGCAATGGTGTAGGTTTGTAAGCCGCGCGGAACCCGCCGGTTTTTATCACCGATGTAAATCCGTACACCACCGGCCAGCGGTTCGGTATGATAGGGTTCGGGCTGGCCATTGCGGAGTACTTTGTCCACTTCAAAGCCAACCGTGGACTTGGTTAACCAGGCGGTTTTGTAAATGGTTGGAAAGTCCCTGAAAATACCGCGTTTGATGTTATTGTGCTCAACATTAACTTCAATGGTTTCAACCACCTGCACTTCACCGTCCACATGCAAAGTGATATCACTGTCAAAACGATGAATTTTTTCAGCCGCCGGTGCAGCCTGTGACAGCAGCAGACCGACAACCAGAAACAGACGGTAAATCATATCAGTCGAAGGCAATGTCAGGGTTTTCAGCATGGGCCGGATCTTCTATTTCAAAATACTCGGCTTCTCTGAAGTCATATTTCTGGGCGATAATGTTCGAGGGAAAGGATTGCACCAGGGTATTGTACTCGCGCACAGCACCGTTGTAATAACGTCGGGCATACTGAATATCGGTTTCAATTTGTTGTAATTGTTGCTGCAAATCGAGGAAGTTGGTGTTGGCTTTTAAATCAGGATAGGCTTCCACCTGCACCATCAATCCGGACAAAGCCTGTGAGAGCTTTTGTTCTTGCTGGATTTGCTGACTGGGGTTATCGGCTTTTTTAGCCCGGTTTCTCAGCTGAATGACTTTTTCCAGCGTCTGTTCTTCGTGTTTGGCGTATTGTTTGACCACCTTCACCAGGTTTGGAATCAGATCATATCGGCGCTTTAACTGAACATCGATACCACTCCAGCCATCTTCGACGTGGTTTTTCTTTTTTACCAGTTGATTATATAAACCAACTGCCCAAACGACCACCGCCGCCACAACTAAAATTAAAATAATGAATACACTCATGGTTCGCATGAACTCTCCGGTCAATAATAACCCATTGATTATAACCGCTGAAGAACCAAATTTATACGATTAAAAAGGCCTGGCCGCTGGCTTTAAACAAAGTCAAATAACTCAGCATGCACCTCGCCATCCCAGGGATGCATCATCATCAATTCACTGAATTGCGCAAACTGTAGGGGGAAATTAGCAATGACTTCATGGGGTTGCGGCACCAGGTTTTTATCGGCGATCAAACCAAATTCAACAGAGCCGTTATAAGATAAAATACTGATGCCCATACCGATGGTGCCGTTTTGAGGCACCCAGAACATCATTTTATTGATTTTACAGCCGGCGATATACAAAGGTACTTGTGGGCCCGGCACATTGGTTAAAACCGCGGTGGCTTTCTTGGAAAACTGATGCAGCAAGAGGTTCTGAATGGCCGTGGGTGCCAGCCCGACCAGGCTGAGTAAACTTAAGGTCACCAGCGCCTGTTTCGATTTTTTCAGCTCATTCATTTCCTGATGGACATAGGCCAGTCGTGCCAATGGATTGGCTTCAAAAACCGGCAGGTTTAAAAACACCAGACCAAAGTGATTACCCAGTTCTTTGGCATGTTTTAGTGGCCGTAAATTCACCGGTACGGTGGCACGAATCACTTTTTCTTCCGGGTTATCGCCTTTATCCAGCATATAAGACCGTAAGGCACCGGCCAGATTGGCAATCAAGACATCATTCACCGTGGTGCCGGTGGCTTTGGCCACAGCTTTAACTTCATCCAGCGGTAAGGATTGCGACCAGGCCACCCGTTTGCGGGTACATAAATCAGATTTAAACACACTTTCAGGATCATTACTCAGCGCCAACGCCGACACCAGCTCTTCCATCAGGTTAATTGATTCACCCACGCCTTTTTCGAGCAATGCCGGGTTATTCAGCACATCTTTCCCCAATCCGGCGATCTCATTGAGAAGTTTTAGCGACTGGTTAAACTGTTTTTTGGCCGGATTAATCACCTGGTGCAATAAATCCAGTTTTTCATGTTGTTCCTGCTGTGATTCTTCAGCATCCAGTTGCAGACTTTTGTCACGACCGGTGCTGGTCATCGACAGTAACACCTGAATCAGGGCAATGCCATCGGCATAGCTGTGGTGAATCCGCACCACCACCACCGGGCCTTTGACGTAATTTTCAACAATATGAAAAGACCACAAAGGTTTGTTTTTATCCAACGGTGATGAGGCTAAGTTACTGACGTAATCCTGTAACTCGCGGTAATCGGCTTTACCCGGCAGTGCCACCCGTCTGACATGGGCCGCCATATCGAAATATTTATCTTCTTGCCAGAAACAGCCGGTTTTGTTCTGCTCGGCGCATTGCCTGAAGCGCCGAAAAGTCAGAAATTTTTTAATCAGTACGTTTTTAAAGACATCGATATCGGGACACTGATCTAAAAACATCATGCCGGTAATCATCATTAAATTATGCGGCGTCTCCATTCGCAACCAGGCGGTATCGACTTTACGCATCGGGTCTTTCTTTCCATCTAAGTACTGCAGCATGAATGATTATATGTATGAAGTCACCAATCATTATAATGAAAGGTGATTCAAAAAAATAGCGTCGGTTTTTAGACGATGTGCCGAATCAGCAAT
Source organism: uncultured Marinicella sp. (assembly GCA_947502925.1). GTDB lineage: Bacteria > Pseudomonadota > Gammaproteobacteria > Xanthomonadales > Marinicellaceae > Marinicella. The sequence continues at coordinate 102,283 of CANNBS010000005.1, forward strand.
TGCAGTCTTTGCCGGTTCCTGAATTCATTGACCTGCATCTGAAAGCATACATGGACTTTGTCTTCGGCTTCGGGGAATTGATGGGGGATAAAATTAAAGGCGATGGCTTCAATCTGCTTGCTTAAGTCCATGGTTTGCAGGCGCAGGCGGGTGTGAATTTCTGCCACTGCTTTTTTCTCTTTAATAATAAAATAATCATCAAACAAGGGTGGTTCAAACCCGGCGCCCCAGGGTCCGGCGTCCACCAATTGTTGCGCCATTATAAGGGATAAGTCCTCTACCGGCACGGCACCATCACTGAGTACCTGTTGGCCATCGGGTAATTTGTTTATCGAAACTTCCACCACCTGACACAGTTGTTTTTTAAATTCTGCCATATGGTCTTTTTTCAGGGTCAATCCGGCGGCCATGGCATGTCCGCCAAATTTCTGGATTAAACCCGGATTATTACTATCGACCGCCACCAGCGCATCCCGAATATGAAACCCGTCAATACTGCGGGCTGAACCTTTGACCCATTCAGAATCCTCGCCTTCATCGGCAAAGGCCACCACCGGTCGCTGGGTGTATTCTTTGACTTTAGAGGCCAGTAAACCCACCACACCCTGGTGCCAGCGGCGGTGATAGAGGCAGATGGCAGAACTGAGTTTATCGGCTTTTTGCAGCGATTTAATCACCGAATCGGCCATGTCTTGCATATTGGCCTGAATGGCTTTGCGTTGTTTGTTGATGCTGTTTAGTTCCTCGGCTAATCGACGGGCCTTTTCCACATCATCGGTTAACAGCAGTTCTATGCCCACACCCATGTCCTGTAAGCGACCGGCGGCATTTAAACGCGGCGCCAGCATAAATGCCAGCATCTGGGCATCGGCTCGTTTGTGGTCGCAACCGGCCACTTCACACAACGCCAGTAAACCCGGAATAACAACGCCGTGTCGTAGTCGTTTTAAGCCCGCTTCGATGAGAATCCGATTATTGTGATCCAAAGTCACCACATCAGCCACCGTGCCTAAGGCCACCAAATCCAGGTATTGACTTAAGTTGACACTGTCGGCGGATAAGTGATTATAATCTATGTTGATTTTTAGTTGGCTGATCACCCGGGTTAATAAATAAAAGGCCACACCGACACCCGCCAGAGCAGGACTGCCGAACTGGCTGTTTTTAAGGTTTGGATTAACAATGGCATCGGCTGACGGCAATTCATCGGGTGGTAAATGATGATCGGTAATCACCACCTGCATTCCCAGTTCGCGCGCCCTGCGCACACCGGTGGTTGAACTGATGCCGTTGTCCACAGTAATAATAAATTCACAGTCCTGCTCAGCCAGTTCATCTACCAAAGCCCGAGACAAACCATAGCCATAATCAAAGCGATTGGGCACAATATAATAAACCTGAGCTGCCCCGATTTGGCGTAAAACCCGGACCATTAAAGCGGTTGCAGTGGCACCATCGGCATCAAAATCACCTACAATAAAGATTTTTTTATGCTGACCGGCCGCTTCAATAATTAATTCAGCCGCATGATCAATACCCGGCATTGAATCGGCATGGCTGAGTTTGTTTAAACTGTAATTAATTTGATCTGCGTGCTGAATGCCACGCGCCCGGTAAATGCGTTGGATGAGGGGCGGCAGGTGTTCGCCGCCCACTAACGGTTCGTTGTTGACCTCACGTCGGGTTATACGAACCATAAGAATAACAAGTAATCAGATGTATTGAATGTCTTCGATAAAAAAGGTCTTCTCACCACCCGGGGCTTGTACATGGACTTCATCATCGACGCTCTTACCCACCAAAGCCCGGGCAATCGGTGAACTGATGGAAATTTTACCATCATCAATATTGGCCTCGGCATCACCGACGATTTGGTAGGTGACGGTATCACCGCTGTCCTCTTCTTCCAGTACCACGGTGGCACCAAAAACCACCTTATCACCCACATTCAGATTGGTCACATCGATAATCTCGGCATTCCCTAACATACCTTCCAGCTCGCTGATACGGCCTTCATTAAAGGACTGTTGCTCACGGGCGGCATGGTATTCGGCATTTTCTTTCAAATCACCATGTTCGCGGGCTTCGGCCACGGCTTCGATGATTTTCGGTCGTTCAACATTTTTCAGGCGCTTCAGTTCAGCCTTGAGCTGTTCTGCGCCTTTTTTGGTAATCGGTTTTCTCATTTTATCTCCTTATGCTTCATGCAATTCACTGAGGGCGTAAATTTCAGGGTTTTTAACATATTCAAAAGCAGCAATGGTGGCCGCGGCACCGGCTAAGGTGGTGCTGTAATGAACCCCTTGCTTCAGAGCCTCGGTTCGGATTGAGGCCGAATCAGCGATGGCCTGAGCGCCTTCAGTGGTGTTAATAATAAAATCTATTTCACGGCTTTTAATGCGATCAACAATGTGCGGGCGACCTTCAATCACCTTGTTAACACTTTCACAAAATACACCGGCTTGTCTTAATAGCTGACAGGTACCATGTGTGGCCACCAATTCAAAATTCAACGCACTGAGTTGTTTGGCCAGGGGCACCAGCTTGTCTTTATCGGCGTCTCTGACACTGACAAACGCTTTGCCCACCTGAGGTATCTTAACATGTGCGCCCATTCGGGCCGCCGCTACAGCCGCACCAAAAGATTTACCGGTGCCCATAACTTCGCCGGTGGAACGCATTTCAGGTCCTAAAATCGGATCAACGCCGGGAAATTTAGTGAACGGGAATACCGGTTCTTTAATGGAATAATGATTCAGATCCAGGCGTGCTTTGACTTTTTGTTGTTCTAAACTGATACCGGCCATACACAAAGCACCAATCTGCGCCAGCGGTAAGCCAGTGGCTTTTGATACAAAAGGCACGGTGCGTGAGGCGCGCGGGTTTACTTCGATAATATAAATATCATCACCCTGAATGGCAAACTGGGTGTTCATTAAACCCACCACATTCAGTTCTTTGGCCATTAAGGTACATTGTCTGATGAGCTCTTGTTGGGTTTCTTGACTGAGCGTATTCGGTGGAATACAGCAGGCCGAGTCACCTGAATGTACGCCGGCTTGTTCAATGTGCTCCATAATACCGCCCACCAAAACATCTTCACCGTCACAGACAATGTCCACATCCACTTCAATGGCGTGGTCTAAAAAGCGATCCAGCAATACTGGTGAATCATTCGACACCAGCACTGCTTCCTGCATATAACGGCTCAGGTCTGCCACTGAATGCACCACTTCCATGGCCCGGCCACCGAGTACAAAAGACGGTCTGACCACCAGTGGAAATCCAATGGCATCGGCCCGTTCCAACGCTTCATTAATGGAACTGACGGTGTCATTAGGCGGCTGTTTTAAATTCAGTTTATCGAGCATGGCTTTAAACTGCTCGCGGTCCTCGGCTTTGGCAATACATTCCGGGGATGAACCAATAATCGGCACCCCGGCTTTTTGTAAATCTTCAGCCAAATTCAGCGGTGTTTGCCCGCCATATTGGACGATGACACCTTCAGGTTGTTCCACATCGACAATCGCCAGTACATCTTCTAATGTCAGGGATTCAAAATAAAGACGGTCTGAGGTGTCATAATCGGTGGACACGGTTTCGGGATTACAATTCACCATAATGGTTTCAAACCCTGCCTGTTTGAGCGCAATAGAAGCATGCACACAACAATAATCAAATTCAATGCCCTGACCAATCCGGTTCGGGCCGCCACCGAGAATCATGATTTTTCGATTTTGTGAGGGTCGTGCTTCGCAGTCTTGTTCATAACTGCCGTAAAAATAGGCCGTAGGTGAAGCAAATTCAGCCGCACAGGAATCCACATGTTTAAATACCGGCTTCACCTGATGCGACAAACGCGCTTCTCGTACTGTGGCCTCTGGGCATTGTAATAACTGACTCAACCGCTCGTCTGAAAAACCCAGGCGCTTAACGGCCAGCCAATCAGCAACATCCAATTCATCAATGGCGCTGTCACTGAGAGATTGTTCAACCTTAATCAGGTGCTCAATGGCCTGTAAAAACCAGGGGTCGATTTTTGACAGCTGATGCACCTTCTCTAAATCATAGCCATGTCGAAAACCATCCGCCGCATAAAACAATCTCTGTGAAGAACCTTCCCTGATTTCTTTATTTAAATCAAATCCCTGGGCCATTTGTTCATCTGTTACCAGAGGCTGGAGACCGCAGTAACCCATTTCCATACCCCGCAGGGCTTTTTGCAGAGATTCACTAAAGGTGCGGCCAATGGCCATGACTTCACCCACAGATTTCATCTGCGTACTTAAACGATCGACACTGCCGGCAAATTTCTCGAAAGCAAAGCGTGGAATTTTTGTGACCACATAGTCTATGGTCGGCTCAAAAGACGCCGGAATGGTGTCACCGGTAATCTCGTTGTTCAGTTCATCCAGGGTATATCCAACCGCCAGTTTAGCGGCCACTTTGGCAATCGGGAAGCCGGTGGCTTTGGAAGCCAGCGCCGAAGAGCGTGACACCCGAGGGTTCATTTCAATCACAATCATCCGACCATTGTCCGGATTGATGGCAAACTGGACATTGGAACCACCGGTTTCCACACCAATTTTGCGCAACACCGCCAAAGACGCATCACGCATCACCTGATATTCTTTATCGGTCAGTGTTTGTGCCGGGGCCACGGTGATTGAATCGCCGGTATGCACGCCCATGGGATCGACATTTTCGATGGCACATATAATAATACAGTTATCGGCTTTATCGCGCACCACCTCCATTTCAAACTCTTTCCAGCCCAATAAAGACTCCTCAATCAGCACTTCTGTGGTCGGTGATAAACGCAAGCCTTCACGGGTAATATTTTCAAACTCTTCCAGATTGTATGCAATGCCACCACCGGTACCGCCCATGGTAAAGGACGGTCTGATAATCACCGGGTAACCGATGTCTTTTTGCACTTCCCGGGCCTCTTCCATATCATGCACAATGGCCGATTGTGCCACTTCCAGGCCAATGTCTTCCATCGCCACTCGAAATTGCTCGCGATCCTCGGCCATATCGATGGCTTCGCGCGATGCGCCAATCATTTCTACGCCATATTTTTCCAACACGCCCTGACTGACTAAATCCAGAGAACAGTTCAAAGCGGTTTGACCGCCCATGGTGGGTAAAATGGCATCAGGCTTTTCGCGTTCAATAATTTTGGCCACCGTCTGCCAGGTAATCGGCTGAATATAGATCTGATCAGCAGTTTCGGGGTCAGTCATAATGGTAGCAGGATTTGAGTTCACCAAAATGACATGAAAACCTTCATCTTTAAGCGCTTTACAAGCCTGGGTGCCCGAGTAATCAAACTCACAGGCCTGACCAATCACAATGGGACCGGCGCCCAGAACTAAAATGCGCTTGATATCAGTGCGTTTAGGCATCAGCCTTCTCCTGTTGTTGTTTGTGTTTATTCATGGCGTCGATAAACCCATCGAAAACAGTCAACGCATCATGGGGACCGGGACTGGCTTCGGGGTGTCCCTGAAAAGCATAAGCCGGTTTGTTTTTATGTCTAAAACCCTGAATGGTATGATCGAATAAAGAACGATGGGTGACCACCAGTTCTTTCGGTAAATCGTCATCAGACACACAAAAACTGTGGTTTTGGCTGGTAATCATCACTTGTTTGCCGTCATTGTCCATCACCGGATGGTTGGCACCATGGTGACCGTACTTCATTTTTTCTGTTCGCCCCCCTAAAGCCAAAGCCATAATTTGATGACCGAGACAAATCCCAAAGTAAGGCATGTCTGCTGCTATAAATTCCCGGCAGGCTTCAATGGCATAGTCGCAGGCCGCCGGATCACCGGGGCCATTGGACATAAATACACCATCGGGTTGCATGGCCAGTACCTCGGCAGCCGAAGTTTTCGCCGGTACCAACGTGACTTTACAACCCAAATCATTCAGGATGCGCATAATTTGCTGTTTAATACCAAAATCATAACAAACCACATGATAGGGCGTCGTTGCTGATTTTTTATAGGCCTGTTTATTTAAATCATATCGGCCTTGTGACCAATCCTGTTGGTTTTTCAGGGTCACTTCTTTCGCCAGATCCATTCCGGTTAAACCCGAAAATTCCTTCGCCTTGGCGATAGCCGCCTGTTCATCCACCGGGTTGTCAACATCGCCGGTCATTAAACAGGCTTTCATGGCACCGTGATCACGCAAGTGATTGGTTAGCGCCCGCGTATCGATGCCGGTGATTCCAATGACATTATGTTCTTTTAAATATTGGCTTAATTTTTTCTGACTGCGCCAACTACTCGGTTCATCATGATATTCTCGAACAATGAGACCGGCAGCATGAATTTTATCTGATTCAATATCGATGTCATTGACACCGGTATTACCAATATGAGGATACGTTAAGGTCACCAGTTGACCTGCGTATGATGGATCTGAAAGAATTTCCTGATAACCGGTCATGGCGGTGTTAAAAACAACTTCACCGACCTGACGACCGGAAGCTGCGAAGGAAAAACCATGAAAGACACGACCATCAGCCAGTGCCAGGACGGCTGGCAGACGATTTTCGGGAAATAACAATTGCTTTAATTTAGACACTATGCTCAATCCTGTTAGGCGCAAATGCTCAGTATTCAGCCAGGCATTTACTGTCATCGAATTGAAAGCGGATTTTAGCTTAAATAGACCATAAAGACCACACACTAAACACGATTTCCTGCGAAGTTTTATTATAATAAGGATTTGCTCAAATCTGGTTCGATGAAAAATTTCAGAAGTGACAACGAAGCGCCGGTTCATACCGACATTATGCAGGCCATCATTGATGCCAACAAAGGCTTTAGTGAATCCTATGGCTATGATGACCTGGGTTTACAACTCACCGATCGTTTTCAGCAACTATTCGGCTGCTGGTGTGACGTTCTCCCTTTAACCACCGGCACCGCTGCCAATGGCATCGCCACGGCTTTAACCACACCGCCCTACGGCGCCATTTTGTGCCACCCCAACAGTCATATTAATGTCGATGAATGTGGTGCGCCTGAATTTTTCAGTGGTGGCGCTAAACTGATTCCTGTAGCCGGAGATAACGGTAAAATTAATATGGATGCTTTGCAACACCAATTAGAAAACAGCGGTCACCACGGTGAACACGAATCACTGCCATCAGCCATCAGTCTGACCCAATGCACCGAATCCGGCACGGTGTATTCGCTAAGTGAACTGAAAGCCATAAAAAAAATAGCCCGTAAATACGGACTGGCTGTTCATATGGATGGCGCCCGTTTTGCCAATGCGCTTACGTCACTCAATGTATCTGCAGCGGAAGCCACCTGGCAATCGGGAGTAGATTTACTGTCTTTCGGGGCCACAAAAAATGGTGCGATGATGGCCGAAGCCCTGATTATATTTAACCCGGCTTATAATCAACAAATTAAACGCCTGCGCAAACGCGCCGGACACCTGATCAGTAAAATGCGGTATATCCATGCCCAATTACTGGCTTATATAGACAATGATCTGTGGCTTGATTTGGCGACTCATGCCAACCGACAGGCTCAACTATTTTCAAACTCTGTTGAAAATAATAATCAGATTAGTTTAATCCATCCGGTTGAAGCCAATGAGGTGTTTTGTCGCATGCCCCTGAAGCTGATTGATTATTTGGAACAACAGGGTTTTGAGTTTCACCGTTGGCCGGGACAGGAAGACGTCATTCGTCTGGTGTTTTCATTTGCCACCCATGAAAAACACACCCAACAATTAATCGACGCTGTTAATGGATTTTAACGCAGAAAAATCAATATCAGATAATTCATCTATACCGGCCTTTAAGTCATTAAATGAGGTTGGATGACTAAATAGATATCCCTGAAATTGGTCACAACCCATTTTAATTAATTGTTTTAGTTGTGCCTGTGTTTCCACGCCTTCAGCGACAGTGGTGATGTTCAAATTCTGGCCCATCAAAATCATGGTTTTAATCAGCTCCAGATCATCTTTGTCTTCATTCATATCGCGAATAAAGGACTTGTCGATTTTTAGCGCATGCACCGGAAAATTCTTCAAATAGGACAAGGAAGAATAACCTGTTCCAAAATCATCGATGGCCACATTAATGCCCCAGGCGGTGAGCTGATTAAGAATAAACTGGCTGTTTTCTACATCCTGAATCAGAGTTTGTTCGGTTAATTCCAGTTCTAAGCGATCATAGGGAAATTTATGTTCATCCAAAATATATTTTAAACGGCTTAAAAATTCCGGATGCTCCAGTAGTTTTGCCGAAACATTAAAACTTAAAACAATGTTTTTATGATTGGCCATTAATGTTTTAAATTGTTGACAGGATTGAGAAAACAATTGCCAGGACACCGATACAATTAGTCCGGTATCCTCCAGTAATTCAATAAAGACTTTTGGCTGTGCATAGTCACAGTCTTCCTGACGCCAGCGCATTAATGCTTCTGTACCCAACAAATGACCCTGCGCGTCATAACGGGGTTGATAAAACATCTCAAAGCGATTTTGTTCCTGGGCTTCGTGTAATTGATTAACCAGTTTAAGCCGTGCCTGGGCTTTATGCTCAATCACAGAATCATAAATGGCATAGGTGTTTCGGCCTTTATCTTTGGCTCGATACAAAGCGGCATCTGCATTGGATAATAATTCATTGACCGTGCTGCCATCGCGCGGATACATGGCGACACCGACACTGCCGGTTAACCGAATCTGGTGACCTTCAATATCAATCGGATATTTGAGTTGCTTCAAAAAACGCCCCACAAGGGCGATGATGTTTTCTTCTTCCGTTTTACCGGGCAGTAAAATAATAAACTCATCGCCACCCATACGGGCAATGATGTCTTGTTTCCTGAATATTTGGCCAAACAGTTCCGGTAATTTCATCAGCAGACGGTCACCCATGGCATGACCAAGGGTATCATTCACATCTTTAAAATGATCCAAATCAATAAATAACAGACTAAACGGTTTCTTGGCTTTGGTTTTATCCGCCAGATAATGCTCAATATATTCTGTAATATAATGTCGATTGGGTAAATGCGTTAAGGCGTCATGATTCGCCAAATAGCTGAGTTTATCCTGAATTTTTTCTCGCCGTTTAACCTCTAAACTCAATTGTAATGATTGCTGTTTAGCCTTGTATCGTGACAACAAAGTCAACAAAAGCATAACCACAATAATAAAACCGCCTGAAAAAACCACATAGGGAAGCGGCGATAAAATGGTGGTCATTATGGTTTCCGTTGGGTATACCTTAAATAGCCAGCCATCGGTGTCAGCATCTAAATTAAGTTCAAAATATTCTAAATAACTGTGTTGGGTCAGTTCCGGGCCATTACGATAAACCACCTCATCACCGGCATACGCTTTGGTATAAAAACCGGTGTCCAGCGGATCGTCAACAATTCGATCGATAAAACCATCTATATAGATTTCAATGGCAAAGAATCCGTCAAAATAATCATCAAATACAATCGGCATTAAGATGAAAATAATGTCATATCCTTCATCTGTGGTAATCACTCGACTGTACTCAGGCAGGTTATCCTGTCGTGAAATGCGTAACTTTTCGCGCATTTCCGGTTGTTCAAGGATGGATTGAATATCGATATGATGTAAAGATTCAAGTGTCTCACTCCAACGCACTGATAAGGTATTATCAATCCACCATATCTCATTTACACCTGCGGTCCGATCGATAAAATTACGGGCATCTGAACGCCAGTTTTTTTCCGCCGTACCGCCATCCACTAACCAACGATTGACCATTGAGGCCAGATCACTGGTGAGTTCCTGAGCATTATAAATAATTTGAGAACGGGTCCGGTCGCTTTGACCTTTGAGAATTTGATTCAGCGTATTGATCTGAGATTGCCGGATTTGATAGGCCACTACGGAGACTCCGACAATAAGAAAAATGGCTATGATCCATGCCATTAAATATGACTTATCATAAATTCTTTTTTTCGTCCGCCCCTCCATTTAACTGATCACCTCTTTATCGCCAAATTTCATAGAATACAGAATAGCATGAGAATACTTGAAAAAACAATCACAGGGTTTAATCAAATAACCGCTAAATCACCCTTTTTCTGTAGCCATGACTTTCGGTCTGCAGCTCTTTTTTTGGCCAGAAGCATGTCCAAAATTTCATGGGTTTTATCTCCGGCCTGAACTTTTAACTGAACCAAACGACGGGTGTCCGGTGAAATCGTGCTCTCTCGTAGCTGCAAGGGATTCATCTCGCCCAAACCTTTAAAGCGGGTAACACTGACTTTTTTCTTGTTGTTGTTTTTCTCCAAGGTGTCCAGAATATGTTGTCGCTCACTGTCATCCACCGCGTAATGCTTCTCTTTACCCACATCAATTCTGAATAAGGGCGGCATCGCCACAAACACATGACCGGCACGCACCACCGGCTCAAAATGACGTAAAAATAAAGCACATAATAAGGTGGCAATGTGTAAACCATCTGAATCGGCATCGGCCAGAATAATGATTTTACCGTAACGTAAACTCTCCAAATCAGTGGCGCCGGGGTCTACACCGATGGCCACCGCCAGATCATGCACTTCCTGTGAAGCCATAACCTGATTGGGATCCACTTCCCAGGAATTAAGAATTTTACCCCGCAGCGGCATAATGGCCTGAAACTCACGGTCTCTGGCTTGTTTGGCCGAACCGCCGGCGGAATCACCTTCCACCAGAAACAATTCACTGACATTGGGATCATCACTGGAGCAATCAGCCAGTTTTCCGGGTAAGGCCGGTCCCTGAGTGATTTTTTTACGCACCACTTTTTTGGCTTTGCGCAACCTGTTTTGTGCGGCGTTAATGGCTAATTGAGCAATTAATTCCGCCGCATCGACATTTTGATTTAACCATAAAGTTAAGGCATCTTTGATGGTGCCAGTGATATACGCAGCGATGGCTCTTGAGGATAAGCGCTCTTTGGTTTGGCCTGAAAACTGCGGTTCTTTCATTTTGCAGCTTAAGACATAACTGACCCGGTCCCAGACATCATCCGGTGCCAATTTAACACCACGCGGTAATAACTGATGACTGTCGGCAAAATCACGCAAAGCTTCGGTCAAACCGGTGCGCAAACCATTCACATGGGTACCGCCAAGCGGCGTTGGAATCAGGTTTACATAACTTTCGGTGATGAGCTCGCCTTCTGGCACCCAGGCCAGAATCCAGTCCAAAGTAAATTCATCGTCCTGATGGGCACCGTCAAAGCCTGTCGCCGGAATCGTTTCAGTGGCTTGTGTGGCATTGTTAAAGTAATCACTTAAACCATTTTCAAAGCACCAGCTGTCTTCTGAGTCCTTAATGTCATCTTTAAAAACAACCGTCAGCCCCGGCGATAACACGGCTTTGGCTTTTAATAATCGCCGCAGACGTTTGGTATCAATTTTTAAGGTATCAAAATATTTTTCTGCAGGCGTAAACTGTATTCGGGTGCCGGTGTTGCGTTGGCCCACGTCTGACACCGGTTTTAATTCGCTGACTTTCTCGCCGTGTTCAAAAGCGATGTGATGTTCCTGCCCTTCTCGTTTAATCCACACATCCAACCGGGATGACAAGGCATTAACCACCGACACGCCCACGCCATGTAAGCCACCTGAAAAGGTGTAATTTTTATTGGAAAATTTACCACCAGCATGGAGTTTGGCCAGGATCAATTCAACACCACTAACCCCATGTTCCTTATGCACATCAATCGGCATACCACGACCGTCGTCAGTCACTTCAATTAAACCATCCTTAAATAATCGCACGGTTATTTTTTTGGCATAACCGGCCAGCGCTTCGTCCACCGAATTGTCCACCACTTCCTGAATTAAATGATTCGGGCGGTCGGTGTCGGTGTACATGCCAGGACGGCGTTTAACCGGTTCTAAACCGGATAAGACTTCAATGTCTTGTGATTGGTATGAATTGCTCATAGGCCTCTTTATTATATTTCTTTATAAATCGATTCTTGTGGCTGCTCTGAATCTACATCGTAATTATTGGCATCATCATTGTCATCACCTTTGTCATCATTGAACGGATACAACGCATCGTAACTGACATAATTGGCTGAAAACACCACCCCCATCATCACGCCCATAAACAACAACATGAATACATTGACCACACCGATACCAAAAGCGCCGGCCAATAAACCCATCACCAGGCTGACAATAAACGCAGCGGCCATCGCCAAAAGCATTAACCACAACGTTAAGCTTAAAATGGCCTGCCAGGCAAACATGACGGTTTTCACGCTTCGGATCATGGCTTGAATTGGGGTATCTTGATTAAACATCACCAGCGCTGGTGAAAAAGCCATCAGTATGGCCACAGGCAGACCGGTTGCAAGATTGATGAAGAGTCGTAATAAAGCTTCTGACAGACTAATTTGTGCGGCTGTTTCTTCTGTTAAAGGCGGTAATTGGAAGCTTTCTAACAACATTAACTGAACCGCATGCATGGCATAATTCAGTATCACAGCCAAAACACCCAGTAATAAGAGCAGGTTAAACCGGGACATCAATAATGACCAGCATTGCGACCAAATCTGAGCGGACTGGCGTTCGACATTCGATGAATTTTGCCACTGGCGGCATAATAAATAGTACCAGGCAGTCATAATCGGCATGGACAACATCAGTGCCATTAAAGCCACTTGTGCCGATAATAAGGAGACCAGCATGACTGTTATTCCCACCACCAATAAGGTCGCATACCAGTGTTTTTGCATTTGTTGAAACAGCTTAATGCCCTGATTCAGCCATTGTTTGCCTGTAGACCAGCTGACGGGTTGTTTGGGTTGGGGTTGTTGATATAACGACATGGCTTTTATTCAGTGGTGGTGGTCGCCTGACCATGAATGGCGGCATTCAACGCATACCAGCATAATAAGGCGGATTTAATTCGGGAAGGAAATTTTTTTACACTAACCAGACAAGCCACATCACCGAGGACAGTTTCGGCCTGATCTAAACCCTCGGCACTCATCATCTGCTTAAAAGCAGCAAATAAATGCAGTGCCTCGAAGGTGGTTTTTTCGGCGATTAACTCAGTCATCATGGAAGCCGAAGCCATCGAAATGGCACAACTGTCACCGGCAAAGTGAGCGGCTTTAATGACATCATCCTCAATGTTTAAATAAACATGTACCTGATCACCGCATATGGCATTTAAACCCTCGGCATGATGCGTCCAATGATCCGGTTCACCATAATTGTGCGGGGTTTTATTATGCGCCAGGACTTGTTGTTTATAGAGTTTATTCAGGTCGGTCATTTAAGGTTAAGAAAACATCGCTTTGGCTTGGTTGAGCGATTCTACCAGAATATCCACCTCTTGTTCAGTATTATAAAACGCCAATGAGGCACGACAACTGCCCGGCACATCAAAAAACTGGAAAATCGGCATGGTGCAATGGTGACCGGTGCGAATGGCAACGCCATGATGATCAATGATGGTACCGATATCATGCGGGTGAATGCCGTCAATTAAAAACGAAAATACCGGTGATTTATGTGCTGCTTCACCTAAAATACGCAACCCTTTAACAGTTTTAAGCGCCTGTTCGGTATATAGTTTTAAAACGTCTTCTCGTTCAGCAATGGCTTCAATGCCCACATCTAAAATAAATTCAGCGGCAGCGCCCAGACCAATGCCGCCGGCTATATTAGGCGTGCCCGCTTCAAACTTGGCCGGCACTTTATTATAAACGGTTTCTTCAAAGGTCACCTTGCTGATCATTTCTCCACCACCGTGATAAGGCGGCATGGATTCTAAATGGGTCGCTTTACCATACAGCACACCCGAACCGGTGGGCCCATACATTTTATGCCCCGACACCGTGTAAAAATCACAGCCAATGTCTTGCACATCGACCTTTAAATGGGGGGTTGCTTGTGCGCCATCCACCATCACCGGTATATCTTTGGCATGGGCTTTGGCCACCAGCTCTTTGACCGGATTAATAGTGCCCAGGGCATTAGACACATGAATCACCGACATAAATTTAGTGCGTTCGGTCATCAGCTCATCCAGTTGATCCAAGACCAGCTCACCACGCTCATTCATAGGAATGACTTTAAGCCTGGCACCGGTTTGTTGGCACAGGATTTGCCAAGGCACGATGTTTGAATGGTGTTCCAAATGAGAAATTAAAATTTCATCGCCGGGCTGTAATCGTTCACGCACAAAAGTTTGCGCCACCAGATTAACCCCTTCGGTACAACCACGAACAAAAATCAGATTATCCGGCGAAGGCGCATTGATTAATCGTGCTAAAGACCCGCGCGCTTGTTCATAGAGATCTGTTGCGCGGCCACTTAAGCAGTGTACACCGCGGTGAATGTTGGCGTTATTGTGACAATAATAATCATTAACCGCATCAATCACCACCTGCGGGCGCATGGCGGTGGCGGCATTGTCGAAATACACCAGGTCTTTGCCATTCACTTGTTGGTGTAAACAAGGAAAGGCTTCTCTCAACATATCAGCGCCTCTTGCTCGAAGGACACCATCATCATGTCCCGAGCTGTATCAGCCGGAATGCCTCTGGATTGCAGATAAAACACCGCCTCTTCATCCAATGTACCAATGGTCGAACCATGGGCAGCAATCACTTCATCGGCATAGACTTCCATTTCCGGTTTACTGGCAATTTTGGCATCCTCTGACAACAGGATATTTTTCAAATCCTGGTCTATTTCACTGCCATCGGCATGTTTAACCACCACCGCTTTGGCATTATTAAATACCTGACCGCTGTCATCGGCTAAACTGCGATGAATCACTTCAGAACGGTTGTTTTTATGTTGATGGTTGACCATCACAATGTCACTGATGTGGGTACTGTTGGTGGCTTTATTAATCGAGCCGGCTTTATATTCAGCCTGTTCTCCCAAAAAATCAACCCAATGCACATGGTGCTGCAAATCACCGCCTTCATGGCGGTTTTGGCTTGTCACCTGAGCTTCATTGTGCAGGCTAAAATGATGTAAGGCCACATGCTGTTGATCAGCCGCCAGCACCACTTGCTGGTGGCGCTTTAAGTGCGCGCCATCGGCTATCTGATAAAAATTATTGACATTGATACGGCCGGCCACCACCTGTTCATCCACAGTAATTTCGGCACCTGCTTCTAAACTGATGATGTTGCGGACATACGTCCATTGGTTCGGTTCATCCGCGGCATAACGCAGCACAATCGTGGCATTCTTAGGTGCACCTGATGCAACACTTAAAGCCACACCATGGCTAAACAGGGCTTCATTGCTGGCCTGAACAACCAGTTCAGGTGTTGCTTTTAAAGCCGACCAGTCCGGTTGATCAACCGCATGTACGGGTTTAATCTCTAACCAGTCAGGCACATGACTCGGCGATTGAACACCTTGTTCCGTGAGGCTAATTACCACCGAAGTCTCTTCAGGCTCCGGTACTGCAACCCATTCATGGCCTAAACTGTCCTTTTTAAGCCGTCCGGCATCACTATAACGCCAATATTCTGACTTCCGGTTCGGTGCCTGCCAGTTTTTTAACACCTCAATCGCAGATTGTTGTTTGTTCAACAACCCTTCAGGCCAATTGTTTTTTTCTGACTGCTCATTAACAGCAGCCAACCAGTCAAACGTCAAGCCAGCCATATCCCTGCTCCTCTAACTCTAAGGCCAGTTTTTTGGTGCCTGATTTAACAATTTCACCATCGGCCAGCACATGCACATAATCAGGCTCAATATAATCCAACAGGCGTTGATAGTGGGTAATGATGATAAATGAACGATCTTCTGAACGCAGCTGGTTGACCCCATCGGCGACAATTTTCAAAGCATCAATGTCCAATCCTGAATCGGTTTCATCTAAGATCGCCAGAGTCGGCTCTAACACCGCCATCTGAAACACTTCGTTACGCTTCTTCTCACCGCCTGAAAAGCCCACATTCACAGGGCGTTTAAGCAAATCATCTTTCATATGCAGTTGCTTGATCTTATCTTTGACCATGCGCATAAAGCCTGCGGAATCAATACCGTCTTGACCGCGGTATTTACGCTGCGCATTATAAGCCGTGCGCAAGAAATACATGTTATTAACACCGGGAATTTCCACCGGATACTGAAAGGCTAAAAACACCCCTTCACCGGCACGTTCTTCAGGTTCCAGCTCCAGCAAGTCTTTACCCTTAAAACTAACCGAACCTTCAGTGGCCTGCACATGCGGCATACCGGCCAGTAAATTACCCAGGGTACTTTTACCCGAGCCGTTGGGGCCCATAATGGCATGGACTTCACCGGGTTTTACGGTCAGGTTCAGATTCTTTAAAATGTCTTTATCGCCTGCTTTGGCATGAATATTTTTAATCTCTAACATTAGCCTATGGCTCCTTCTAATGAAACGTCTAACAGAGCTTTGGCCTCAACGGCAAACTCCATCGGTAATTCTTTAAACACCTGCTTACAAAAACCATCCACAATCAGCGAAATGGCTTCTTCTTCAGGAATACCGCGCTGTAAGCAGTAGTTCATTTGGTCTTCGGAAATTTTTGAGGTGGTGGCCTCGTGTTCGACTTGTGCGGTCATATTAGCCGATTCCGTGTAAGGGAAGGTATGGGCACCACACTCTTTTCCAATCAGCAGAGAATCACATTGGGTAAAGTTTTTCGCATGATCGGCCCGTTTTGCGACCCGCACCAGACCACGGTAACTGTTTTGGCTTTTACCCACCGAGATACCTTTGGAAATAATGGTGCTTTTGGTGTTTTTACCCAAATGAATCATCTTGGTGCCGGTGTCAGCCTGTTGGTAATTGTTGGTTAAGGCCACCGAGTAAAACTCACCACTGGAATTATCACCGCGTAAAATACAGCTGGGGTATTTCCAGGTAATCGCTGATCCCGTTTCCACCTGCGTCCAGGAAATTTTTGAATTTTTACCGGCACAATTGCCACGTTTTGTCACGAAATTATAAATACCACCTTTACCGTCTTCATCACCTGGGTACCAGTTTTGGACGGTTGAATACTTAATGTTGGCCTCATCCTTGGCAATCAGTTCAACCACCGCGGCATGTAATTGGTTCTCATCACGCATCGGTGCGGTACAACCTTCCAAATAGCTGACATGAGAACCAGGTTCAGCAATAATCAAAGTCCGCTCAAATTGTCCGGTGTGGTTAGCGTTAATTCTGAAATACGTAGACAATTCCATTGGACAGCGCGTATCTTTTGGAATGTAAACAAATGATCCATCACTGAATACGGCCGCATTTAAGGCCGCAAAATAATTGTCCCGTGGCGGCACCACTGTACCCAGATGTTCACGGACTAACTCAGGGTGATCCTGAACCGCTTCAGAAAATGAACAAAATATGACACCGGCTTCAGCCAGTTCTTTACGAAAGGTGGTGCCCACAGATACAGAATCAAACACCGCATCCACAGCCACACCAGCCAGGCGTTCACGTTCATGTAAAGGTACACCCAATTTTTCGTAAGTTTCGAGGATTTTCGGATCCACCTCATCCAGAGACTTCGGCGCATTCTCTGCCTTAGTTTTCGGCGAAGAATAGTAACTGATGGCCTGAAAATCAATCTCCGGCACCTTCAGTTTAGCCCAGTCAGGTGTCGGCATTTTCAGCCATTCCCGGTAGGCATTTAAGCGGTATTCCAACAGCCACTCAGGTTCTTTTTTCTTGGCAGAAATTAAACGAATGGTTTCTTCGTTTAAACCGGGTGGAATGGTGACCGATTCAATATCGGTGTAAAAACCTTCTTTGTAGCGTTCGTTGGCGCGATTACGCACCAGCTGATTGTCGATAACAACTTCGTTTTGTTCACTCATGATTTTATCTGTAAATTAATTTTGTTTTTATCATCCATGATTTCGCTGACTGTGACATTTTGCAACGCCTGTGAAATCACCTGATTCACACGCCGCATACCGGCGCTCATATAACAATGGCTGATTAAGTCACAACGTCCCTGATCATCGGCACAT
Organism: uncultured Marinicella sp.; assembly: GCA_947502925.1. Taxonomy (GTDB): domain Bacteria; phylum Pseudomonadota; class Gammaproteobacteria; order Xanthomonadales; family Marinicellaceae; genus Marinicella. The sequence goes on from CANNBS010000005.1 coordinate 120,303, forward strand.
TCTGTTAAAGCCAGGCGTCCCTCCAAGGCTTCAATGACCTCATGCAAGCTGATGTCGCGCTTGCGCTTGATTAAATAGTAACCGCCCTGGGCGCCGCGTTTGGAATCCAAAAGACCGGCTTTACGCAGTTGTTTTAAGATTTTACTGACCGTCGGCAACTCCAGACCAACGGTTTGCGCTAAATAATCGGCGGACACAGGCTCAGACGTTTTTTTCAACGCCATAATCAGCATAAAGCCGTATTCAGTTAATCTCGCCATCTTAATCATAGTCGCATTTTATCGCATATAGGACTAAATTGGTACCATTTGTAAATAATCAAGCCAAATTTATGACTTTAACTGGTATACTTAATTTTTTAATTGACCAGAGACCATGAAAACTAAGCATTCCCCCATTCTATTGTTTGCTGCGGTATTTTTAGCGCTTTTCCCCATGATTTCATTCAGTGAGATTGTACGCATTGATCATATTCAAGGTTACACCCACAATGGTGAAAAACTGATAACGTTCAATTCACTGACTTTTGACAGTAACAGCGGCCGGATTTTGGCTGATAATACAGATCAAAAGGTGGACCGGCTTATTGATGGCAACAATCAAATTCTCATCTCGGGCTTACACGATGCTCACGGTCACGTCATGGGTTACGGCCTGTCACAGACCCAGGTTCAACTCCAGGGACTTGAAGACTTTAACAAGGTTCAGGAAGCCATTAAAAAAGGCCTGAATAACCACCAAAGTGATGACTGGCTCTTGGGTCGCGGCTGGAATCAGGCGCTGTGGCCGGAAAAAGACTTCCCCACAAAACAGGATTTAGATGAACTGTCTATTGAGCAACCACCGATCTGGCTAACCCGAATCGACGGCCATGCCGGCTGGGGCAATTCAGCGGCTTTAAAAGCAGCCGGAATCACCCGTGAAATGGCGAAAGACAATGATTTAATTTTAAAAGACAAGCAAGGTGAGCCCACCGGCGTGCTGATAGATAATGCCATGGATTTAATGACCCGTCATATTCCCTCACCCAGCCAACAATCACAACAACAGGCACTTAAAAAAGCATTTGCAGACCTGGCGGCCGTCGGCTTAACCTATGTTCATGATGCCGGTATCAGCACAGACAACCATGCCATGTACCGCAAACTGGCTGAAACCGGCCACATGCCGATTCGTATTTATGCCATGCTGGCTTCTCAAGACCCTGATTTTGAAGCCACCTTAAAAAAAGGCCTGGTTAATATCGCCAACCGCTACCAAATGCGCTCGGTTAAAATGATGGTGGATGGTGCCCTCGGCAGTTACGGCGCCTTGTTGCATGAACCTTACAGCGATAAACCTGAAACTCACGGTGCTTATGTACAAGATTTAGAAACCTTAAAAAACAAACTTAAACCCACTGTGGCCGCCGGTTTTCAGGCCGCTATTCACGCCATCGGCGATCGCGGCAACACCGAGGTACTGAATTTATTGGCTGAACCCACCGCTTTTTCAGATAAGCTACGTCACCGAATAGAACACGCTCAAATTATGCGACCGGCTGATATCAAACGATTATCGGACAATGACATTATTGCCTCGATGCAACCCACCCATGCAACCAGCGATAAAAACATGGCCGAAGACCGTATCGGCCCCGATCGCATGGCCGGTGCTTATGCCTGGCACACAGCACTTGATAACAAAGTGCATTTAGCCTTCGGCTCTGATTTTCCGGTGGAACTGATTAATCCGTTTTACGGCCTGCATGCGGCCGTCACCCGCCAGGATCGCAACAACCAACCCAAAGGCGGCTGGTATAAAGATGAAGCTTTAAGCATTGAAGAGGCATTTAAAGCCTTCACCATCGGTGCCGCTTATGCCGCCCATGATGAGCATAACAACGGCTCCCTGAAACCCGGCAAATACGCCGATTTTATTATCATCGACCAGAATATTTTCACCATCGACCCGAAAGACATCTGGAAAACTCAGGTTTTAGAAACCTGGGTGAATGGTCAACGTATTTATCAACACAAGGAATAACTAATTGGGTGCTAAAAATATTGATTTTTAGCACCCAATTCATATCGCTCTATGAACATTTTACCGAATAAATTACTGAACAGTAAATGGACGGCTGTTAACCCTGTGAACAAAGAAAAGCATTGCCTGATTACTAAAATTGAAATTGAAAAGAGCGGTCGGGTTAATCACTGCCAAATGCAGTCCATTCACAGCAAGAGGTTTTTTACTATTGATTGGCATGACCTTAAAAACCCTGATAAATGGCAACAAGGCTGGTTGTGATTTCTATTGTTAACGAATCGACTGATAACCGCCCGGTAAACCCTCTTTTGAAAACACACATTGCCACAGTTGATTACTTCGGGCGCGAAATGAACCGGCACAGGATAACAGGTAATAGCACCATTGGCGGAAGAACACTTGATCAAAATCATGCTTGATTTTATCCCAGCTGTTTAAGAAGTTCTGATACCAGGCCATTAAGGTGATGTCATAATCGACGCCAAAATTATGCCAGTCTTCCAACACCATAACCCCTTCTGAGCTTTCCGCAATCTGCTGAACGGAGGGAATCATCGAATTGGGAAAAATATATTTGGCAATCCAGGGATCGGTTTGTGTGACGGAATGATTACCGCCAATACAATGCAGCAAAAACAAACCCTCATCACTGAGATTTTTTCTCACCACCTGAAAATACTCAGCGTAGTTTTTATAACCCACATGCTCGAACATGCCGATGGAAAAAATACGGTCAAACAGCTCATCTAACTCACGATAGTCCTGCAGTCTGATGTCGATGGGTAAGCCGCGGCAATAATCCTGTGCGAATGCTTGTTGTTCTTTGGACACAGTCAGGCCAACCACATCAACGCCATAACGTTCAGCGGCAAACCGTGCCGCGCCGCCCCAACCACAGCCAATGTCCAGTACACGCATGCCAGGTTCAAGTCCAAGTTTACGACACACCAGATCCAGTTTATGCTCCTGCGCCTGATCGAGGTTTTCGGCACGGCGCCAATAACCGCAACTGTAAATCATGCGTTTATCGAGCATATGCTGAAACAGCGTGTTACCGATATCATAATGCTGTTGACCGATCTGAAACGCCCGGGCCGGCTTTTGTAAATTAATCAGTTTGGATTTAAGCACCGACCACACACCACGCAAACCGGTGACCTTTTCATCAAGATGCGCTGTCAATACCCGCTCAAAAAACTGATCCAAGTGCCCACAATCCCACCAACCGGCCATATAAGATTCACCCAAACCCAACGAGCCTTGCGATAACACCCGGGCATAAAAACGCGCATCAAGCACCTGAATATCCCACGGCCGATTACCACCGATTTGAACATCTGCTGATGCCAACCAGTCACTTAACGTTTTTTTGATGGACTGTGTTTTCATAACCACAATAATTATACCAAATCTCACTTATTTTTGAGGCCTGAATTGAAACGCCATTCCAACATCTTTAATGCAAAGTGTTTGATATGTGTCAAGCGATGAGAGTCCATGAAACAGTAAAATGCGTGATTTTATTGGGTTTTTAGTCATGACTCAGCCTGAACTATTATCACCCGCCGGCAGCCTGAAGAATATGCGCTATGCTTTTGCCTACGGCGCCGATGCCGTCTATGCTGGACAACCCCGTTACAGTTTGCGGGTACGCAACAATGAATTTAATTTGAACAACTTGCAATTGGGTATTGATGAGGCCCATGCCGCCGGCAAACAATTTTACGTGGTCAGTAACATCGCACCGCACAACAGCAAACTTAAAACCTTTCTGCGTGATATTGAACCGGTGATTGCCATGCAACCCGATGCCCTGATTATGTCAGACCCTGGCTTAATTATGCTGGTGCGTGAACATTTTCCTGATATGGCGATTCATTTGTCGGTGCAAGCCAACGCAGTCAATTGGGCCACAGTTAAATTCTGGCAACAACAAGGCATCGAACGGGTGATTCTGTCACGAGAATTATCACTTGATGAAATTGAAGAAATCCGTTTTAAGGTACCTGATATGGAACTGGAAGTGTTTGTACATGGCGCCTTGTGCATGGCCTATTCAGGACGTTGCTTATTATCAGGTTACATCAATAAACGTGACCCGAATCAGGGTACCTGCACCAACGCCTGTCGCTGGCAGTATGATGTGCACCCGGCGCAAGAAACCGCCACCGGTGATGTCATTGCACAACCCAGCAAGGACATTGTTCTTTTACAGGAAAAAGGCCGTCCGGATGATTACTTACCCACCTATGAAGATGAGCACGGCACCTATATTATGAATTCAAAAGACTTGCGTGCTGTGGCGCATGTTGAACGACTGGTTAAGATGGGCGTCCATTCTCTAAAAATCGAAGGCCGCACCAAATCTCATTATTATTGTGCCCGCACCGCTCAGGTTTATCGCCAGGCCATTGATGATGCGGTGGCCGGTCGACCATTTAATCCGGACCTCAATGAAGCACTGTCGCATCTGGCAAACCGCGGCTATACCGAAGGCTTTTTACAACGTCACCGTCCGCAAGACACACAGAATTATGAACAAGGCCATTCCATCAGCCATTCACAGCAATTTGTGGGTGAAGTTATCAGCCGTGACAATGAACTTGTTCACATTGAGGTTAAAAACAAATTTCTGGTGGGTGATCAAATGCAATTGATGACCCCTCAGGGTAACTTCAGCTTTATCTTGGAAAACATGCATAATCAAGCCGGCGAAGCCATCACCGATGCCAAAGGCTCGGGCCATCTGGTTTCAATTCATCTAGACCCAGATATCGATGTGTCAATGGGTTTATTGATGCGCTTTTTACCGAACCCCAACAATAATTACGGCTCAACAACTCAGCACCAAACGACCCATGGCCTTACTGATTGAACAAGATTGTATCAACTGTGATATGTGCGAACCCGAATGCCCCAATGAAGCAATATTTTATGGCGAAAGTATTTATGAAATCGATCCGGACAAATGCACCGAATGCATCGGTCATTACGACAACCCCCAATGCATCGACGTCTGTCCCATCGACTGCATTATTACCGACCCCGAGCATAAAGAAAGCCCGCAAGAGCTCTTGAACAAATTCAAAACACTATACCAGATGTAAGCACTCAAAGAACCCATAAAATACCATTGTAAACAAAGTATATACGGCATATACTTCACCCATTTTTTTAACTGAATTATGCCAATCCTCAGAAAACAATCAGGTTCGCTATGCACTGGTCGGTGGTTATGCGGTGGCTCTCCATGGTGCTGTCCGTGGTACCGTAGACGTTGATTTTGTGATTGAGTGGGAATAAGTGTAGTATTTTGAACTAATATTCTCTATGAGAGACCGCCACAAGTCTCATAACAGGGCATCGTTTACAGATAATGGCTTTAGTCCTTATCAAGAACGATAACGCCGTAATGAGGCTTGTGGCGGTCTCCCGAAGGGTGAACCCTAAAACAGCCATCTACGGCGTTATGTTTCCTGGCAAAAAGACTAACTATTACTGCGAAAACAAGCCTTGTAGCTGACTATTTTATGATTCACTCATAGGGCATATTAGTTCAAAACACTACACTAAAACAACTTAAAGCAGTTGAAAAATGCTTAAAACTGGGATTGGTTTCTCAATTACCCATCGATGCCGAACAATTATTTCACTTTAAAGATGAATACATTAACAATCGACAACTCATCGCCTGGCATTTCTACCACCCCAAAGACCTGAGCAAACAAGTGGATTTAATCATTACCTTTGATTTAAGCAACAAAAAAACCCTGACGAAAACCCTCAATACCGGCACAGTCCAACTGTTAAACAAAAAAGACCTGGTAAAAATGAAACAGCAATCAGCCCGGTCTCAGGATTTAGAAGACATCAAAGCACTGAAACAATTATGAAAGCACTACAAATCCACAGCCCTGAATCCCTGGCCAGAGGCCAAAAAATGACACCCGATGAAATCGTCAAATTCTTAGATGATTTCCGTCAACTCCATGGCCATAACCCACAACCCAGCAAACTCATCAGCCTCAAAGTCCCCGTCCCCCTTCTTAATGCCTTCCGCTTCCAATGCGAACAACAAGGCCTCAAATACCAAACCCACTTTAAAACCCTGATGAAAAACTGGCTTCAAACCAAGCCAAATAAATCATAAAGCTTAATCATATAGTTAGTTTGTAATGCTCAGCAGTACGGCATATGGTTTTAGATTCTAATAAAAAAGGGCATCACGAGATGCCCTTTTGTGTTTTTTAAAAATTGGCTTTTTAAGGTGCCATACAACCTGTGATTCTGACATTGTCAATGACCCAGCCTTCAGGGCGACCCACTGATGAATCAGAAGTTAATCGGAAGGCCAGTTTAATGTCACTGCCGGCATAATCATCCACATCAACGTTAAATACGGTGGCCGCCAGGGGGTCACCGCACCAGGCAGGCGTGCCACCGGGTAACGGATTGCTGAATGAACCACTGACAGGACCATCATAGTTATTATTAATGATATCGGCATCGGGAACCTGAGTGAAACCACCACCATTAACCGAAACTTCCAGAATCGCCGAGTCGTAGCATCCGCCGCTTCTGTCCTCTATGACTTGCGTGTTCCAGAAACGTAAGGTGAGCGGTCCGACACCCGTTGGTAAAGGCAGTAAAGGTGACACCAGTGAGCTGTCATTAACTGCGTCAATGTCATCTCCCTGGTAAGCTGTACTACCACCATCACCCACAGGTTGTAGCGACCAGTTGGCCTGTCCAACAGCTGTTTCGATGGTCCAGGGTTGTGGCGATATGGGTTCAAAGCCATTTTCAAAAATCAAATCCACTGCACCGGTATTAAAGTCATAGCTGTAAATATCGGTTTGTTGCATGCCAATCGGACAATCGCCGGGCGCCACTTCGGTTTGGAAGCTAAAAACGCTGCTGGTGGTATCACCACAGGGGCTTTGAGCCGTTACGCGCCAGTAATAATCGGTACTGGTTTGTAAATCAATGGTTGGCGTGTAGCTGGTACCGGTCACCGTTTCAGAGACATCCACTGTTGTAAAAGAAGGGTCGGTGGATATTTCCAGTAAATAATCAATGGCATCCGGATCACTGCTCCAGGTAAAGTTAGGCTTGGTCGGAACATTGCCGGCACTGTCAGCAGGTGTCAATAAATTCGATCCTGTGGTGGCCGCCGCTGAATAATTAACCGTAATATCAACATTCTTATCGATTATATTACCACCGTCATTGCCACTGGCTAACAGACTGATGATATCCGTTCCGGTGGTGCCACTGCTATCCACATCAAACGTAAAATCTGATGAGAACGGTGGTACCTGAGCGTTAACAGAAAAAGCGGTGTTGTTAACATAGGCAGGTGCTGAATCCACACTTAAGGTGACCGTACCTGAATAACCCAGTACTTCAGTTACGGACAGGGTCGATAAACTACCTGTATCACCGGCACACACTGCAAATTGAGGTGGTGTGGCATCAACTTTAAAGGTTGGTTCGGCATTGGCGTTATCACCATAACCCACCATGGCATCCACTGAACTGGCACGGTTATCGGTCCAGGTCATCGCCATTTTATCTAACACCACAGATAAACCATTATAATCGCCCCATTCCTGTCCATTGTTGACATTACTGGACGTCTGGGTTGAATAGCGCTGTTCACCCTGCGCTAACCAACTGGCTCCGCCATCGGTGGAGACATTGTAATAAAAATCCACACCGCTTCTGGCATTGGAATGCCGTGTGTCATAAAAGCCGATGTGAACAACACCATTTTCACCAATTTTTATCCAGGGATGAAAACGATCCACGGTCAATTGGTCGTTGGTTGCATGGGGTTTTGGTAATTCAGTCCAGGTGGCACCGGCATCGGTGGATTTAAAGACCCGGATTTCGGCATGGTTATTACTGGCAGAACCCTCACCATAACCGACACTGTCTGCGGTCTCATCGGTAATGGCCACATATAAATGATCATTTCTGGTGTCTATATCAGCTGATGCGTATATAAAAACCTCTCGTGTTTCCATGGCCGGTATCGGAAAGTCGAAACGACCACGAATCGGTGACACCACCACAGGTGCCTGGAATGTGGCTCCACCATCGGTGGATTTCAGCATATTGAGTTCTGCCTGACCGTTATCATCACTATCCAAACCCGGATAAAAGTAATAAATATTACCCGCTGAATCGGTGGTGATATCAGATCCAATACCCGTGTCCACACCAACATTAATTGGTGTACTCCAGGTGGTACCGTAATCTGTTGACCGGGCAAAACGCATCACATTACCTTTATGATAAGTGATATAAACATTGTCTTTATGCGGTGATGTCGGCGAACGATCGACATGGATAAATTCTTTGTCATTGGACTGATCGCCATCAACCATTATCATCGGCACCCAGGTTTGACCACCGTCCTCTGAATATGAAGACCGGATATTACAGCCACCAAAGCCACAACTGCCCAAATCAGCTTGATAAACACGTTGCGGACTGACATCGAGGGTTGACCAATCAACTGTTGGGTCACAACATGATTGGGGATTAACTTGTGATGCAAACCAGGTGACGCCACCATCAGTGCTGTAATACATTTCCTGACCACCGTTGGCATTGGCGCCGGCCACTGCCTGCATATTGTTATAGGGATTGTATTCAACGGTGACTTCATTACCATCGGTTTGTAACACCACTTCACCGGTGGGATTAACCACCGCCCCTTTACGCGGATCATCCGGCTTACCATCTAAGGTATAAGGGTGATAATATTTCCCAAGTCCTTCTTTATACCAGACACCATCCACCAGTAATCCACCGTAATGAATTAAAAATGCATGATACAGTTCCCGGGGGTAGAACTCGGTGATATGGGGGTTGGCTTTACGCGCCTTGACCTTAAAAAAGACCGGCACGTTTCTGACATAATGATCATTTTCTGGCAAAATCGCCAGATCTTCTTTGGTCAGCTGGTAATTTCGATCATCCCATGGGCCCAATTGTGCCAGAGCGGCATAATCAACCCGCTGGTCAACTCCTAATTGTTGTTTAATTTCCGCTTGCACGGATAAAGATACCGCCAGCAACATAACAGCGGTCAGTAAAATTCTCATAAAACTCCTCTTTTTTATTAATATGGGTTATTGAATCATAAACCCATTTTTAACCGGAGACAATAAATCTAAGTGGTTTTTATTATTTTTGTGAACTGGCTACTCGGGCACATCCTGCTCAGAGACATTCTGCTCTGCCAGCACCTCATCAGCATAGGATTGATCCTGTGTTTTGGACTGTCTTTTATCTGCTAGCGCTTCATCAGTAATCAAAGCCAGTTCAGCGGTCACGGAGAAATGATCTGAACCGGTCAGTTTATGCCGTTGTATATTTATCAGCTGAAAATGGCGACTGACAAAGACATGATCCAAGGGCCAGCGCAATAAAGGAATACCCGCATGAAAGGTATTTAAGGAACAGCGACCAACGCGAACATCATGGAGGCCGCTGATGCGTTTAAAAGCGCGCAGTGGCTTTGACCAGGGGACGTCATTTAAGTCGCCGGTCATTAATAACGGCTCAGTTATGCCATTAAGCTTTCTCGCCAGCGCCATTAATTCAGCATCGCGTTCTGTGGATTCTTCGTTTTCAGAGGGACTCGGGGGTGCCGGGTGCATAAAATGGGCTAATACCTGATTGCCGTGAATGTCTATACAAACATGCACTGAAGGCACAAAATCCTGTACCAGATGATTGACCTGGACATCGCTTAAAGGAAATTTAGAGAAGACATGCATGCCGTACATGCGTTCATTGGGCTGACTGATTCGATGCGGGTAATCTGAGCTTAGTTCCTGCAGTGCCTCATGCCATGCCTGGTTGGTTTCCATACAAACCAGGACATCCGGTTGCTGTTCATTAACCAAATCCACCAGTGCTGAATAATGATCATTCTTCATCAACACATTGCTAATCATTAATTTGAACCGTGACTGACAATCTGTTTCATTAAAATCAGCCACTTCTTTTGTATGCCAGCGGGTATACGGGAACAGATAATACGTCTGCAAGACGAGACATGCGGCAATTAATGCCAACATCACATAGTCTACAGCGGTTAACGCACCTAGAAAAAAAGGTGCAATCAGCAATAACAGTAAAGCCAGCACAAACCCTTGAATACGGACAAAGTCAAAAGCCCGAATCCACCAGATGCGGCGTTCGATAAAAGGCATGACCGCAATTACACAGACGATGGCCGTGATGATCGTTAAATATATCTGACTGTCTATAAATGGCATACTAATGATTGCTAAATCATGTCATTATAGAGATAAAGCCATTAAGTTTATGATAAACAGGGCTATTTTTGTCATTTTATACAACCGACATCGGTCTTTTCAGCTAAAATGAATAACGATCACTTATTAAACATCACCCGGTAAAGCATAGATATTTTGAATTAATGCTTGAACTATCGGGATTTGATGTTATATTAGCTTTATCAAATACATTAGCTTTATGCTCAACGTGTGACCAAAAACCATCACTCTATGAAAATTATAATCAGCTTTATTTTACTAATCAGCCCTTATCTTGTTACAGCCGATACAACGTGGTATGCGGTAAAAGTCACTGAGGAACCCGTTTACAGAACCTTTCAGGGCCGTATCGAGGCGATTCAGCAGGCCACTGTTTCAGCTCAGACCAGTGGTCGGGTGGCGAAAATCCATGTGGATGTGGATGATTATGTGACCGCCGGCACCGTGATTATTGAGTTCACCAATCAGGAACAAAAACAAGCCGTTGAACGGGCTCAGGCCAATCTGGAAGCGGCCAAAGCCACAGAAAAACAGGCACTGGCCAGCTTTAAGCGCGCGAAAAATATTTTTGAAAAGAAACTGATTTCACAAAGCGAATACGATCGTGCTGAAAGCCAGAAAAACACCGCTGTGGCTGCGGTTAAAACCCAACAGGCGGCTCTGGAAACGGCCCGGACACAGCTGGAATATACACTAATCAAAGCTCCTTTTGACGGCATTGTCACCGAACGGTATGTGGAACAAGGTGAAGCGGTCAACGTCGGCACACCGCTGATGTCAGGTTTGTCTTTAGATCATTTACGGGTGGTCACCCATATCCCTGAATCAATGGCCGATCGGATTAATGAACAGGGTCGCGCCCAGGTTGAATTACCTGACGGCTCCCGGGTCGAAAGCAGTGATTTAATTTTGTTCCCCTATGCCGATCCGGTCAGTAAAACCTTTCAAATGCGGGTCAACTTACCGCCGAAAACACCGGGCTTATTTCCGGGCATGTCGCTTAAAGTTCATTTTAAAACCGGTCAGCAAAAGCGCCTGATGATACCCACTCAGGCCATCGTCCGGCGTGGTGAGTTGTCTTTGGTTTATGTCAAACACGGCGATCAGCAATTACCCCGGCAAATTCGCACAGGTCAACAAATCAATGAGATGACCGAAGTCATATCAGGTTTAGCGTCCGGTGACACCATTGCCGAAAACCCCTTAAACGTGGCTGTTACACAACAACCATCAAACCGATAATTGAGGGAATTCAGTTCATGAACAAGCAAGACAAGCTGTCCATCTCGGGCTTATTGGCAAAAAGCTTTCAGAACAACCAGTTAACACCGCTTATTGCGCTGGTGATGGTATTGATGGGTGCCTTCGCGGTGATGGTCACGCCGCGCGAGGAAGAACCGCAAATTGATGTGACCTTTGCTAATGTTATGGTCGGACTGCCCGGTGCCAGCGCCAAAGAAGTCGAACAACTGATTACCAACCCCGCTGAGCAGGTGTTAGATGAACTGTCTGATGTGAAGCACATCTATTCAGTCTCACGCCCCGGTATGTCCATTATCACGGTCCGCTTTAAAGTGGGCGTAAAAAGAAATGACGCCATAGTCCGGCTTTATAATCAGGTGCAGTCCAACAGCGACTGGCTACCCCGAAATCTCGGTGCCACCACACCCATCATTAAGCCTTTGGGCATTGATGATGTGCCGGTTCTGACCGCCACTTTATGGAGCGATGATGTCAATAAAACGCACCGCGATTTACTGGAAGTGGCGCACAGTATTGAAAATCAGCTTAAACGCATTCCTGACACCCGGATTATCCGCAGTTTTGGTGGTGGTCAGCGAATTGTTCATGTTGAACTGGATCCGGTTAACATGCTGAATTATGAAGTGGGTTTTGCCGATATTACCGGGGCCTTACAGGCCAGTAATTACAGCTTACCCCTAGCACAACGAATTGAAGACAATCAAGTGATTCAGGTTCAGACGGGACAAACCTTTAATAACACCGAAGACCTCAAAAACCTGATTATTAAAGTGACTGAACAGGGTAAGCCGGTTTATTTACAGGACATGGCCCGGATTTATGACGGTGCGGATGCACCCAACTCATACACCTGGATCGAAGCCGGTCACGCCTGGGGTGACGGCGTTGCACCGGATTATGCCCCGGCAGTTACCATCGCGGTGGGCAAAAAACCCGGCAGTAACGCCGGACAAATCACTGCAACTGTTATCACAGCCCTTGAGCAATTAAAACAAAGCCGTATTCCAGAGGACGTGCATGTAGAAATCACCCGGGATTATGGTCAAACCGCCAATGATAAAGCCAACCAACTGATTAAAAAATTAATCTTTGCGACCATATCTGTGATTATTTTAATTCTGATTACCATGGGTTGGCGTCAGGCACTTGTGGTGGGTCTGGCCGTCAGTATCACCCTGGCCATCACCCTATTTGCCTCATGGGCTTACGGCTTCACCCTGAATCGTGTGTCTTTATTCGCGCTTATTTTCTCCATTGGTATTCTGGTGGATGATGCGGTGGTGGTGGTTGAAAATATTCACCGGCGCAGTAAAAACAGTCAAGATAAACTCAGCGACATCATTCCACCGGCTGTCGATGAAGTCGGCGGTCCGACCATTTTAGCCACGTTTACTGTGATTGCGGCTTTAATGCCAATGGCTTTTGTCAGTGGTTTAATGGGCCCGTATATGAGCCCGATACCCATTAATGCCAGTATGGGCATGCTGTTGTCCTTGTTAATCGCTTTAATCATCACGCCCTGGCTCTATGGCAATTTTATTGGCAAAGACCATGGCGAAACCAAACCGACGAATGATAAAAAACCACAAAAAACATCCATCTTCCAACGCATATTACCGGTCTTTCTTAAACAAAAAAACGGCCGGGCACCCCGCTATCTGTTAATTGGATCGGTGGTGGCCTTACTGGTTCTGTCCATTTTACTGGTGCCTTTTCAGCAGGTTGTATTAAAAATGCTGCCCTTTGATGATAAATCTGAATTACAGGTTATTGTCGATATGAAAGAAGGCACCACCTTAGAAACCACTAATCAGCTGATGGTGGAGCTGGTGGCTGAAATAAACAAGTTTGAAGATGTGAAACACGCGGTTGCCTACACCGGTATCGCTTCACCGATTAATTTTAACGGACTTGTCAGGCAGTATTTTTTGCGCAGCGGCCCTCATCTCGGCGACATTCAAATCATGTTAACAGACAAGCATGAACGAGATAAACAAAGCCATGAGATTGCCCTTGAGATGCGCCCGGTGGTGAAAGTCATCGCGGATAAATATGATGCATCTTTAAAGATTGTTGAAGTACCACCTGGACCGCCGGTTATTTCACCGCTGGTGGCAGAAGTTTACGGCAATCATTATCCGAATCAAATCGCCGATACCCGGGCCATCGAACAGATATTTCAACAAGTGGATCACCTGGTTGATATTGACACCACCGTGGAGCACGACGCACCTAAACAAGTGCTTGAAATTGACTTACCCAAAGCCATGCTCTCAGGCGTCTCACAGCAACAAATTATTACCACGGTTAACACTGCATTATCCGGTATGGATGTCAGTTTTTTACACGATCAGTATAATAAATACGCCCAACCGATCCGCATTGAAATTAATCGAAACCAACAAAATGATCTCAGTCGGTTACTGAGCGTGCCAATTAAAACCCAACAAGGTAATTATATTCAATTGGGCGAATTGGTTACGGTGGTCGATGATGTCATTGAAAAATCAATTCAGCACAAAGACCTGCGTCCCATGACCATGGTTACCGCGGATATCGCCGGTGGTACAGATTCACCGCTGTATGGCATGTTCGGCGCAAAAAAACTGATTGAAGATCAATACCCTGAAATCGATCAGTATTTTATCAACCAGCCCCTGATAACGGACAACACGTACATTAAATGGGATGGCGAATGGCAGATCACGTATGAAACCTTCCGCGATATGGGCATCGCTTATTCGGTGGGTCTGATTTTAATCTTTTTACTGATTGTGGCGCATTTTCATTCCTATTTTGTGCCTTTAATTATCATGGCACCGATTCCTCTAACCATTATTGGTATTTTGCCCGGTCACTGGTTGCTCGGTGCGCAATTCACCGCCACATCCATGATAGGCATGATTGCCCTGGCCGGCATTATCGTCAGAAATTCAATCCTGCTGGTGGATTTTGTGCATATTCAGCTGGCTGCCGGCAGTGATTTAAAAACCGCCGTGATTCAGTCCGCTGAAGTCCGTGCCAAACCGATTATTCTGACCGCCTTAGCCGCCATGATGGGCGCCTTCTTTATCCTAGATGATCCGATATTTAACGGTCTGGCGGTTTCGCTGATCTTCGGTATCTTGATTTCAACCTTATTAACGCTGGTGGTTATCCCGGTGCTGTTGTACTGGTATCAATCAAGACAGGATAATAAAAGCACTCAGCCATAACTGAGTGCTTTTAATGTTTCTTGAAATAGTCAATCCCGGCATTTTTCAGGATTGATTTAATAATCTATTATCTGACCATCACGATCCAAAACAACCGGTTCGCCATAACCCAGTTCTTTCAGGCGATCTAACTGGGTTTTGCCGTCGCCAACCACCACATAAATCATGTCCTGCTCATCAATATATCGGTCGATGTAGGCTTTGGCCTGTTGTAAGTCCATGGAATCCAGCACCGCCTGTTCGTTTTCTAAGAATTGATCGCTTAATTCAAAACGTGTGACTTCGTTGAGGTTGCTGAGCAGTTGGCTCAGAGTTTCAAAACGGCGGGTATTGCTCTTGCTTAATAGATTTTTAGTGACGGCCAGGTCTTCCGCGGTGAATGTCTGGGCATATTGCCCAATCAGTTCTTTGAGAATCTGTAGGGATTCCAGGGTCACATTACTGCGCACCTGCGTGGCGGCCACGAAGGCACCCGGATAAAACTCACTGCGAATCGGATAAGAATAAGCACCATAGGTATAGCCTTTGGTAATACGCAGCATCTGAGTGAATCTGGCACTGGAACCCGAGCCAAGGCGGTTATTGACGATGTCAATGGCGATCATATCCGGGTGACTGCCCTGTGGTAATAATTTACCCACCATCAGCACAGACTGTTTGGCATCTGGAATATCCACAAAATAGATGTGCGGTGTATTAGTGGGATTTTTTGCCGTGATAAAGTCCAGCGCAATGACCTGATCCGGTAACGTTTGATCCAGTGTTTCCAAAGCCGTTAAAGCCTGCTCAGTATCAATGGCGCCCACCACATTGTATTGCATCACACGGGTGCTGATGTTGGACTCATACCACTGTTTGACGTCTTCTAAATCAATGTTTTCAACCGACTGAAGTGTGCCATCAGAAGATTGACCCGCCACATGGTCCGGTCCGTAAAGCTGTTTAAAAAACACATTTTGCGCGACCCGGTTGGGATTACCTTTGGCCGCTTTAATGGCGGTCAGGGTGTTGGTTTTAACCCGGTTAAAATCTTCTGCATCGAAGCGAGGATGCAGGAGCATTTCTGTAACCAGCGCCATGGTGGCCGGATAATTTCTGGCCAGTGTACTGCCTGAGATGGTGATGGCGGATGAACTGGCCGAGACATTAATACTGGATCCCAGTAAACCCACTGCATCTTCAAACTCAGCGGCGGTTTTATCTTTTGTACCCTCTTCAAGCATGGCTGCCACTAAGTTGGCGGTACCGGTTTTACCGGAATCATCCAACATCTGACCGCCATTTATCCGCAATGAGAAATTAACAAGTGGCACTTCATCCTGTTCAATACCGGCAATTTGAATGCCATGTGCTGTCCTGGTTCGAATAATCTCAGGTGACGTCATCGTCGGCAAATCACCCAGAGGCGGTTCAGAGCGGTCATGTTTGGTCGGTGTTATCTCAAAATCAGGGTCATTGTCTTCGTTAAACTCAGGTTCCTGACCGGCCACAATTTGTTCCTCAACCACATGCGCTCGGCTGGAATCTATTAATGCCAACTCAGGTTCACCCTGGGGTACAAAGCTGGTGATAATGGCGGGTTGATTTTTTATGTACTGATGGTAAACCCGCATCACATCTTCAGCGGTTACTGACTTAATGTTGGCGATGTCTTGCTTATAAAAGGATGGATCACCGGCATATTCATTATAGACGCCTAACTGAAAGGCTTTGTTTAAGACACTTGAAATACCATTGTAAAAGGCCGTTTCCTGACGGGCTTTTATTTTTTCTAACGTGGTTTCACGCACCCCGTTTTCTTCAAAATCAGCCAGCGCTGATTGTAACTCTGAATAAGCTTCGTCTAAATCAACATCGGCATGGGTTCTGACCCGCAGGGTAAAGGTTCCGGCCAGTTCTTCAGAATTATTATACGCAGCCACCTGTGACGCCAGTTTTTCCTGTTTCACCAGGCGATTAAACAGCGGTGATTGCTGACCCGACGCCAACACTTCACCCAGCGCATCAAGCGCATAGGCATCCTCATGGTATTCCTCGACCGTCGGGAAAGTTAAGCGCAACTCAGGCAACTTGGCAAAGGTGTCTTCATGAAAAAGTCTTTTACTTTCATCCAGGCTGACCGGCATGGGCGCTAAATCCTCAACCGGCTGACCGGCCGGAATTTCGCCAAACCATTTTTCAACCGACGCTTTGGCCTGCTCAAATTCAATGTCACCGGCAATCACCAATGTGGCATTTCCCGGTGTGTAATACCGGTCATAAAATTCACGCACATCGGCCAGGGTGGCATTCTGCAAATCCTCTAAATCACCAATCACTGTCCAGTTATACGGATGTGTGGTGGGAAACAGCGCCTTTTTAATGACATGCGATGTGTGACCATAGGGCCGATTATCCACCCGCTGGCGTTTTTCATTTTTAACCACCTGTTTTTCCCGCTCCAGCGTGCCCTGTTTAACGGTATTAATCATGTAACCGAAGCGATCCGAGTCAATCCACATGAGTTTTTCAAAGGCATCTTTCGGTACCACTTCATAATACATGGTGCCATCAGACCAGGTACCACCATTTCGGGTACCACCGAGCTCCGGAATCATTTTACGATTCGCCCCCATCGGCACATTCTCGGAATTATTAAATGACATGTGTTCAAAGAAATGCGCAAATCCGGTGCGGCCTGCCTTTTCCCGGTTCGAACCCACATGCACAATGGTGGCAATCGCAACAATCGGATCTGAATGATCTTCATGCACAATCACCTCTAATCCATTATCCAGGGTGAACGTTTGATAACTCAGATCAAGATTGAGCGCTGAATCAGTCGTCTCAGTCTGGGCAACCGATTTGACCTGCTGCGGTTGACTGCAGGCTGTCAATAATGCGATTAGTATAAGCACTGAGTATTTAATTCGTAACATAGAAGCCTCTTGTGGAAAAATATAATTGACGACTATACCAGAAACGATTTGATTATCCTGTGTAAAAAGTCATCCATCCAAGTGTATTTTTAACTAACATCATGACATCAAAGCTAAATTCTAAATAACAAATGTTTGTCAAATTTATATTTTTCAGGCAAAATAAACATGCTATTTAATCTAAGGTAAATAAACCATGACACAATCTATGAATGAAATGGTCGAACACGCTGCTTCTGCTTCTGGCTTACTAAAGCTAATTTCAAATAAACAGCGTTTGATGATTTTGTGCCTATTGCATGAAAATGAAATGTCTGTGGGGGCGCTCAATGAGCATCTGCCGAGCTTATCGCAATCGGCTTTGTCACAACATTTGGCTCAATTACGTAAAGCCAATTTGGTCAAGACAAAACGCCAATCACAAACTATTTTATACTCACTGGCGGACAGCAAAGCTGTTGAGGTCATTCATCTTTTACACAAACTCTATTGTGGTTCCGGCAATTAAAAACAATAACCATTTGGCTTTTTGTAAGGGGGTTCTCCCCGACACCATTTGGTAGAGGGGAAATCTTCAGCGTTTTAATATCCATAAAACGCCATTAAACTAAATCAATCACTTCATTAACTTCAGCCACTGCAATAACTTTGATGGCTAGTTTTTTAGTCCATTGGCCGGCGTTGGCTTTTGGGATGATGGCGGCTTTAAACCCATGTTGGGCAGCTTCTTTAAGTCGATCCTCTCCGTTTTGTACCGGTCTGATTTCGCCGGTTAAACCCACTTCACCAAAAATAACCGTACCGGCAGGCAGGTATCGATTTTTAAAACTGGATAGTATGGCCATCAAGATGGCTAAATCAGCCGCTGTTTCGGTGATTTTAATACCACCCACGGCATTCAGAAAAACATCATGATCATGAATCGCCAAACCGCACATTCTGTGCAAAACTGCTAATAACATGGCCAATCTGTTTTGCTCAAGACCCACTGACAGGCGTCGGGGGTTGCCTAACGGGCTTTGATCCACCAGCGCCTGAATTTCCACCAGTAATGGTCGGGTTCCTTCGCGTGTCACCATCACCACTGAGCCGGGTTTATCGGCTTTATGTTCACTTAAAAAGATAGCAGAGGGATTTTCCACCTCACGAACACCACTTTCAGTCATGGCAAACACGCCAATTTCATTGACCGCCCCAAAACGATTCTTTAAAGCCCGTAACACCCGATATCGACTGTTTCCATCGCTTTCAAAGTACAGCACCGTATCAACCATATGTTCCAGAATGCGGGGGCCGGCAATGCTGCCTTCCTTAGTCACATGACCCACCAGAATTACAGTGATTTTATGTTGTTTGGCCATTCGTACTAATTGTGCGGCCGTTTCCTTAACTTGTGACACAGAACCCGGAATGGACGTTAATTCTTCACTAAACAGAGTTTGTATCGAATCAATGACCACCAAATCCGGTTGTTGTTGTAATACGGCATCCATGATGGTTTCCAGGGACGTCTCAGCCATACAGGATAACGCATCCACTGACAAATCCAGTCGTTTTGCGCGCATGGCAATTTGCGCCAATGATTCCTCACCGGTTACATACAGCGGATTAATGCTCTGGGTGATGTGGGCTGTGACTTGTAACAGCAAGGTGGATTTACCGATACCCGGGTCTCCGCCCAGTAAAATGACCGAGCCCGGCACCAGTCCACCGCCTAAAACCCGATCCAGCTCTTTAATGTCGGTGGTTGTTCTGGCTTGCTTTTGTGTGCTGACCTGACCTAATTTCTGAATCTTTTTGTCGCCCGAATAATTACTAAAGCGGTTAGATTGGCTGCCACGCTTGGGTTTATGAACTTTAACTTCATCGATACAGTTCCATTGTTTACACGCGGTGCACTGACCCGCCCATTTATTGGTCACATGACCACACTCATTACAGATGAATTGTAATTTGTCTTTAGCCATCAGCCAATTCCTGAATATCTTTTGCACCATACGGCCAGTCTAATTCACGCTGTCCGTTGGACAGCACCGGCACCCGCACATGGTATTGTTTAATTAATTCAGCGGAATCATCAATGTCCACGAATTCATATTGAACCGCTTCAGTCTGTAACAGTTCTTCGGCAATCTCGCACAAAGGACATTCCAATCTGCTATATAATGTCAGTTTTTTCATGGCGTTAGTTTATCATGGCTGTTAGTATTTTTGACTTGTTTAAAATTGGTATCGGTCCCTCCAGTTCGCACACCGTTGGCCCCATGCGGGCGGCTCACCTGTTCACTCAGTATTTACAAAACCACGACCTGGCTGATAAAACCCACCACATTACCACTGAACTCTATGGCTCTTTAAGCCACACGGGACGCGGCCACGGCACGGATAAAGCCATTATATTAGGTCTGTTGGGTGAACAACCGGATTCCGTCGATCCGGATAAGATTCCTGATATGCTGGCACAAGTTAAAAACAGTGGTGTCATAAAAAATAACAACTTATCGCTTAAATTCAGCGACAAAACTCACTTGAAATTTCATAAACGCAAAAAACTACCATTGCATTCCAATGGTATGCAGTTCACGGCCTATGATAAAGACGGTGAAGTTTTAAAACAAAAAGCTTACTATTCAGTAGGCGGTGGTTTTGTACTGGCGCATAACCATATGCAGGAACAGCATATTATGGAAGACGACACCCCTGTTCCCTATAAATTTGATAGCGGTGATGAACTAATAGAACTATGTCAGCAGCATGACATGAGCATCGCAGACATCATGTATGCCAATGAACAGGCCTGGCGCAGCCGCGAAGAGATTGACCGGCAACTGGATCTTATATGGCAAGCCATGGAACAATGTATGCAACGCGGTTTTCACACCAAAGGCACCCTACCCGGTGGTTTAAATTTACCGCGCAGGGCTTCAAAACTCTACCGGGAACTCAATAAAAAGTCTGAAAAAGACCTGGCTGATCCACTGACCGTGATTGATTGGGTTAATGTTTATGCCCTCGCTGTGAGTGAGGAAAATGCGGCCGGCGGTCGGGTGGTTACCGCACCCACCAACGGCGCAGCAGGCATTATTCCGGCGGTACTTTATTATTATTTAAATTACATTGACGGAGCGGATCAACAAGGTGTGCGCAACTTTTTACTCACCGCTGCCGCCATAGGTATTTTATATAAAACCAAAGCCTCCATTTCAGGCGCTGAAGTCGGTTGTCAGGGTGAAGTGGGCGTGGCCAGTTCCATGGCGGCTGCCGGCTTGGCTGCCGCCTGTGGGCTGACACCGGATGAAATTGAAAATGCCGCCGAAATTGCCATGGAGCATAATCTGGGTTTAACCTGTGATCCGATCGGCGGACTGGTGCAAATCCCCTGCATCGAGCGCAACGCCATGGGCAGTGTAAAAGCCATTAATGCGGTGCGTATGGCCGACCGCAATGAAGGTAATCATTATGTCTCACTGGATAAAGTCATTAAAACCATGAAAGCCACCGGCGATGATATGAAAGACAGTTACAAAGAAACTTCACGCGGTGGTTTGGCAGTGAATATTATTGAATGCTGAAGCGTTGATTTAAATTCACCTGAATTGACGTATATCAATGCCCGGCGCGGCTTAGTTTCTTACAATTTAACATGATTTTTTAACCAACAGGTTATGCCCATGATTAAATTTAAAAAAACCGCGTTAGCGTCTGCGATATTAGCGGCTACTTTCAGCGCTGTACCTATGGCATCCCAGGCCGCAGCTGACGAACCATCAGCAGATAAAAGCAAGGCCTCTTTGTCTTTTCGCTATCGTTATGAAATGGTGGATCAGGAAAACTTCGCCAAAGACGCCAATGCCTCGACATTGCGCACCCGCTTAAATTATAAAACCGCTGACTATAATGGCTGGCGCTTTTTTATCGAAGCGGATAATGTCACTGAAATTTGGGGTGATCACTATAACGCCGCCGCCGGCAATACACCCAACAGAACGCAATACCCGGTGGTGGCTGATCCCACCGGCACTGAAATCAATCAGGCCTGGGTGAGTTTTCAGTTTAACGACAAAGCCGCCACAAAATTAGGCCGACAACGTATTTTGCTGGATAACCAGCGCTTTGTCGGTGGTGTTGGCTGGCGCCAGAACGAACAAACCTACGATGCCCTGTCCTTTGATTTTAATGTCGCCGACAGTCGCTTATTTTTAGCGTATGTGGATCATGTCAACCGCATTTTCGGTGAAGACGTACCCGCAGGGGATCATGACAACCAGACTTTATTGGCCAACTGGAATAAAACCTGGGGTGGAAAACATCACATCAAAGCCTATTATTATGGCATCGAAAACGATGATGCCCCGGCTTTTTCAACAGATACGTTTGGTATCGGCTATAAAACGCATTTTGATGTGGGCGCACAGAAATTAAAGCTCGGTTTGGAATACGCCAGCCAGTCTGATGCGGATAATAATCCGGTTAACTACGATGCCGATTATTGGCGGTTTGATGTCGCGATGACTTTTAACAATGGTGAATTTTTTGCCGGTCATGAAATACTCGAAGGCAGTGATACAAAAACCGGGGCTTCATTCAGAACACCGCTGGCCACATTGCATGCTTTTAATGGTTGGGCTGATCAATTCCTGGCGACACCTGATAAAGGCCTTGTGGATACCTTTATCGGTGTTAAAGGCAGCATCAACGGCTGGGGCTGGCAAGCCAAATACCATCAATTTGACTCAGATGCCGGTTCCGGTCAACTGGGTTCTGAATTTGATGTTTCCCTGAGCAAAAAACTGGGTCAAAAGGCCGGTATGTTACTAAAGGCCGCTGATTATTCGGCGGATCAACACAGCCAGGACACCCAAAAAGTATGGGTGATGTTCAGCTATAGTTTGTAATTTTAAACATAACATTGACCCAGGTCATATAATTCGTTACCCTAACTAATTAAAATGCCCCTGGTTTAGTAAACAGCCCTGCCAGAATTCCGGCAGGGCACCTTGTCAACAAAAAAAGAGAATCTCATGAAAGAACTATTTACCAAAAGTGTTTCCAGAAACATTTATTATGGTGGCTCATTGTTTTTCATCCTGTTGTTCTTGGTGCTGACTTTTGATACGCACAAAAGAATACCGGCGACTGATAACAGAGAAAACCTGACCGAACAAGTGGCTCACGGCAAACGCCTGTGGGAAGAAAACAACTGTGTCGGTTGCCACACATTACTGGGAGAAGGTGCTTATTTTGCACCTGAATTAGCCAATGTCTATGATCGTTTTGGTCAAAGTACGGACGCCATTAAAGCCTTTATTATGAGTCGCCCTGCTAACGGCATTCCCGGTCGTCGATCCATGCCGCAATTTAATTTCACTGATGAAGAACTTGAAGCCCTGGCTCAGTTTTTAAAATATGTGAATGGTATCGAAGCCCAAAACTGGCCACCCAACATTCAAGGATAACGGAGTTAATTTATGAAATATCAATCTCAAGCAGTTTCCAAACTGTATTTTAACGCGGCCATCGCCTTGTTTGTGGGCCAGATTATATTTGGCGTGATATTGGGTTTACAGTATGTCATCGGTGACTTTCTGTTTCCTTATATTCCTTTTAATATTGCCAGAATGGTGCACACCAATCTGTTGATTGTCTGGCTTTTATTCGGCTTTATGGGCGGTGCTTATTATCTGGTGCCTGAAGAATCCCAACGTGAGCTACATTCTGTCAAATTAGCTAAAATCTTATTTTGGGTGTTCTTTATTTCAGGTGCTTTAATCGTCTTAAGCTACCTGTTACTACCTTACCAACGACTCGCAGAGTTAAGTGGCAACGCCTTTTTACCAACCATGGGGCGTGAATTCCTGGAACAGCCGACCATTGGTAAAGTCGGTATTGTCATTGTTTGCTTAGGCTTTTTGTATAACATCGGCATGACTGTTATTTCAGGTCGAAAAACTGTCATTAACGTGGTCTTACTTACCGGCCTGGTGGGTTTAGCGCTGCTATTCCTGTTTGCTTTTGTCAATCCTGAAAACCTGGTACTGGATAAATATTATTGGTGGTGGGTTGTGCACCTCTGGGTAGAGGGTGTCTGGGAATTAATCCTGGCTTCCTTACTGGCCTTTGTGCTGATTAAAACCACCGGTGTAGACCGCGAAGTGATTGATAAATGGGTGTACATTATTGTCGCCATGGCATTAATCACCGGTATTATTGGCACCGGTCACCACTACTTCTTTATTGGTACACCGGGCTACTGGTTGTGGTTAGGTTCCATATTTGGTGCCCTTGAACCCATACCGTTCTTCCTGATGACCTTGTTCGCCTTTAATATGGTGAATAAGCGCCGGCGTATTCATGCCAACCGCGTGGCCGTGCTTTGGGCCTTAGGAACCGGTGTGATGGCATTCTTAGGCGCCGGTGTCTGGGGCTTTTTACACACACTGGCTCCGGTTAATTATTACACCCACGGCACTCAGATCACTGCAGCTCACGGCCACATGGCGTTCTATGGTGCTTATGTAATGGTTGTGTTGTGTATGATTTCATACGCCATGCCCAAATTACGTGGACGGGTGGCTAATTCAAATAAAGCTCAGGTGGTGGAAATGTGGTCATTCTGGCTCATGACCATCTCAATGGTCTTTATTACCTTGTTC
This sequence comes from uncultured Marinicella sp., assembly GCA_947502925.1. Taxonomy (GTDB): domain Bacteria; phylum Pseudomonadota; class Gammaproteobacteria; order Xanthomonadales; family Marinicellaceae; genus Marinicella. The sequence continues at coordinate 144,698 of CANNBS010000005.1, forward strand.
CTGACTGCAGCCGGTATTGTTCAGGTTTATCTGCAACGCATGGGCGATCAACCCCTACCTTACATGGTGGTGCAAGACAAACTTGAATTTTTCTACTGGTTACGTGAAGCAGCCGGCGTGGTATTCTTAATTGGCCTGATTGTCTATCTGTGCAGCTTTTTAATCAAAGGCGAATCAGATCAACACATTGATGTCAGCCATAAAAATCCCGCCATCAATTCTTGATGTCACTTAATAATAGGGTGGCCCTTTCGGGCTGCCCTTTTTTATTGAATAAATATTATGTCTAATACCAGCCCACTCAAACATTCCGATTCACTCAGCTACTATCAACAACAAAACAATGAAGTGGCACTGTTTGAATCCGCCTGGCACAATCAGTTACCGGTTTTGTTAAAAGGCCCCACCGGTTGTGGTAAAACCCGGTTTGTCCAGCATATGGCTGAAAAACTGGGACGAAAGCTTTACACCGTGGCCTGCCACGAAGACTTAACTGCTTCTGACTTGATTGGTCGCCACCTGATTGGTGACGGTGAAACCTACTGGCAAGATGGCCCACTAACCCGGGCCGTTCGAGAAGGCGCGATCTGTTACCTTGATGAGGTGGTGGAAGCGCGTAAAGACAGTATTGTGGTGATGCATCCGCTCACTGATGACCGTCGTATTTTACCGATTGACCGCACCGGCGAGTTGCTCAATGCACCACCTGAATTTATGCTGGTGGTGTCTTATAATCCGGGCTATCAGAACTTACTCAAAGGCATGAAACCCTCCACAAAGCAGCGCTTTATGTCGATGAGTTTTGACTACCCTGAACGTGAACTGGAAGCCGAAATTGTCGCCAAAGAAGCCGGTGTTGACTTGGAACTGGCGAAATTACTGGCACGTTTGGCCGGTCACATCAGACAGCTCAAAGACCACGACTTAGAAGAATCAGCCTCAACACGCTTATTAATTTATGCCGCGACTTTAATTAAAAGTGGTATTTCGATATCTGAAGCCTGCCGGGCCGCCATTGCCGAACCCTTGAGTGATGACATTGAAGTGGTTGAAGCACTGATGCAGGTGATGAATGCGCAACTGGGCGACGACTGATTGGTTATCACATAATAAGTCCATCCTGTACTTATTATGTTCGGTCAAAAAATATTTAAACGTAAAAATATGATTTTACTAATATTTTTTGACCTTACCTGAGCCATGTGGCTCAGGATGGCACTTCCATGTGCCACAACATCGACCTGAAAGACACTGTTGACAGTAAACTTTTGGTCGAAATAAATTTTATATTTTAGTTTTTATTTTTATACACGTAAGTGTCTTTCAGGTTCGATTAAAATGGAAGAATGGGTTGGTGTTAAATGGCACCATTACATCACCAATAAAAGCACCCTCCGCTATCGAGAGGCAACGGTCAAACTCAGTGATTTGGGTAAACGTCTGGCGGTATATTTTCGCGCGCTGGGTGGTGATCCGGGCTTAAGCCTGGCCGAAACATCGGATTATATCCATGATGGTCATCGGACTTTTTTGCAAAAAATGGCCGGCTCCGGTGTGAAACAAGCCCTACCCCATTTCCACAATGAGTTTTTCTTTTTACCGCATCAAATCGATTGTTTTCCCTCAAAGAAAGCCAACGAAGCCCTGTATTACTGGCTGACGGCTCTGGCCAGCCTGAATCACACGCCCCACAAACATCATTGGATAAAACACAACCAATATTTAAGCCAGCAGATACTTAACAACTGGCCGGGCTTACGGTCACGTTATAAGATTCTGTCACGCTTACAATTACAACATCGGCCGAAAATCAGTTCATTGCCCAAAAAATTACAGCCGGTTGAACGTGCTTTACAAAAAGTGATTGCCGATCCCTGGTGCGACAATGACATTGAAGTTGGTCATGATGTGCAGCCTTTACCGGTGATGTTATGGCTTTACCCGTCACCGATTAACACCGTGGCCGAACGCCGGGATCAGGACCATCAGGGTGATCAGGAACAGGAACAAAAACTGGCCGCTAAAAACCTCGGTGATAAAAAATATAAAGCCGAGCAGATGGATGACCGTGATCAGGGTGATGGTCTGATTGCCTTTCGATTAGAAAGTCTGTTTACCTGGTCTGAATTTTTAAACCTGGATCGTTCTGAAGAAGACACCGATGATGAGGACTTACAAAGTGTCGCAGATGATTTAGACAAAATCACCGTCAGCAGCGGCAAAACAGCCAGTAAGGTGAAGCTCGATTTAGATTTACCTTCTGCTGAATACGATGATGTGGTCTTGACTGAAGGTATTTTACTGCCTGAATGGCATTACAAAAAAGAACAACTGATTGAAAAACAATGCGCCTTACAAACCATGGCGCTGAATATCACAGAACCGGCACAGTGGCGGGAAGAAACCCGCAAACAGGCGAAAATACTTAAACGTCAGTTTGAAACTTTAAAACCCCAACGTAAATGGCTGGATCGGCAGGAACAGGGTGATGAAGCCGATTTAAACAGTTTTCTTGATTTCAGCGTGCAGCGCTCCATGGGCCAAGGCACCACAGATCCCAATTTATACCGTCAGCTTCACCAAACTAACCGTGATTTATCGACACTGTTATTGGCCGATTTATCTTTATCCACCGATGCCTTTGTTTCCGGTGACCGCAAGGTGATTGATGTGATCCGTGAATCACTGTATATATTTGGCGAATGCTTAAGTGCTGCCGGCGAACGTTTTTCAATTACCGGCTTTGCTTCTAAACTACGCAGTCATGTGCGTTATTATGAACTCAAAGGCTTTGAAGACAGCTATGATGACACCGTGCGTAACCGGATATATGCCATTAAACCCAATTATTATACCCGCATGGGTGCTGCCATACGTTATGCCACCAAACAACTGGCCGCGCAAAAAACAGGTCAGAAGTTATTGCTGATATTAACCGACGGTAAACCCAACGATCTGGACCAGTACGAAGGCCGTTATGGTATGGAAGACACCAAACATGCCGTCAATGCTGCCCGCAAAGAGGGCCTGGTGCCCTTTTGTATCTCCATCGATATCGAGCCTCATGATTATCTGGCTTACATTTTCGGCGGCCAATCCTTTCTTCATATTAAACACATCGAAGAACTGCCCAAAAAACTCCCCATGCTGTTTTACCAGTTAACCCATTAATTTATTATTTTAATCCGTGGTGTATTTAAGAAAAAACCTAAATAAAAACCGTCATATCGACCGAGCGAAGCGAGTGGAGATATCTCCTTAACCTGGAAATTTGCGTCAAATTTGAGGAGATTCCTCCATGCGCTTCGCTTAGTCGGAATGACGTGACTTTTTTAAGTATTAAAAACATACATATGAAACAATTATCATTCCAAATGCACCACGGATAATTCTATAAAAAAACTATTTTATTTTGTCCAGTCTATATCCTGATAGGAAACTTCTTTTTTAAGCTCATCGGCAAGGCGCTTTAAAACGCCGTGATTAATTTTATTACCCATATTTGAATCAGCGTTTTTCTCAAGAATCGCAATGTTTGCTTTCAAAGTTTCTTCATTTTTGTTTAAAAAGGCAACGGTGCCATCAATATATTCATTCCACATAAGCTCGGTCGGATTTTTTTCGTATTTGGCACTTTTAAAATAACCAATTGACTCTTTTTCATGTCCGCTGGCCGCTAAAGCCTGACCAATGTGAAATGACAGATTTTTTGTTTGAGTCTTGGTGAGTTCAGCTTTATTCGATAGATAGTTTATTGAAGCAAGCGCACCCTCATATTGACAATTTTTGCTAAAGGACCTTAAACCGACGCCGGGCGTTTGGTCATACTCTTGATAACTTAAACTTAAAACATTTGAAATCGTGTCTTCAAACTGCTCAACACATGAGGAACCAGCAAATGACTCAACTGACAAGGTAATTAACAATATTAAAATGAGCATTTTTTTCATAAGATCACAAACTATTTAGAGTTTCATCATTAAATAATAAGCAATAAAATATGTCAATAAGGTTTTAAACAGATGCTAAAAATTCGTGCCGAATGGGATAATTTTTTCTCAGTTTATCAAATGATTGGGGCAGGTTGTTAATTTCATTCCTGAGTGCCTGATCATCCCGACTGATGTCATAATAAGACAGCAACTTAGACACCTTGTTTTCATCCGTTTGTGGTTGCCAGGGGTCATTAACCCGTATATTTCTGTCTAAAGCTGTTCGTTTAAACGGTACATGAAAATAATCAGTCAATGCCTGACATAGCATCGCGGTGGCGCGCCATTTACCCTCGATGGCGTAACCGGCAATGTGGGGCGTAGCCAACAGGCAATGCTTAACAAGCTCTGCATTAATCATCGGCTCATTCTGCCACACATCCAAAACCAAATTAACCGGATTTTCGTTGTCTTGAAAATGTTGCAAGGCCATTTGATTATCGAGAATATCACCCCGAGCTGTATTTATCAGTAGCTGATTTGCAGACAATGATTTTAAAAAAGACGCATCGATCAGATGTCTAGTTGGCCAGGGGCCTCGTTGTGTTAAAGGCACATGAAAGCTGATGACATCGGCCTTACTCATAGACTGTAAGGAATAAAAACTTACATTCGGTTCCTGAACCTGTCGCGGTGGATCACACAACAGACAACGCACATTCATCTGCTCAAGATAGGCTTGCAACAAACCGCCGATTCGTCCCACACCCACAATGCCCACCGTTAGCCCCTCAAAAGTTCGCTTAGTCCGTTGCAACCAAAAAGCCATCGACGTTAGAACATATTCAACCACCGATTGGGCGTTACTGCCCGGCGCATAGGCAAAGCCAACACCCGAATCGTTAAGGTAATCAATGTCAATGTGGTCCAGGCCAATGGTGGCGGTGCCGACAAATTTAACGGGTGTGCCCTTGAGCAAATCTGCATTAACACGGGTCACGGAGCGCACCAATAAAGCATCCACTGCGGATAGATCAGAACGTTGTATATCACGGCCGGGCATCTTTTCAACAGCCACATCTTCACCAAAAGCATGAGCCAAGCCCGGGATATTTTCATCCGCAAGAATGCGCACAGAAGCAGACATGGATTTAAGACCCTGAATTATTCAAGCTCAGCCAGTACACAACGAAGCACACCGTATTCATACAATCCATCCAAGGCATCATAAACCGGCTTGAGCTTTTTGTCTTCGATGTAACCGGTCATTTCAGCGGTTTCTTCGATGTAATCAATTTCATTGTCATCCAGTTCTGTCACCGACTTTCGATCAACCAGACCGGCGGCAATGGCTTGTGATAAATGGGCATAAACCGTTTTGGTGTTTAAATCCAGCGTTTCAGCCACCGCATCCACCGATTGTAATTCTAAAAAGTGATCTAAACTGACATTGACCTCATCGTCCAATCGGTTATCCAGCTTTTCAGGCAAGGGATTGGCTTTAATGACCTCGAGAAAAGCCTCACCGTATTTAGCCAGTTTATATTCACCCACACCGGAAATGTACATAAATTTTTCACCTTCCACCGGTCTTTTTTTCACCATTTCAAGTAAGGAGGCGTCACTGAAAATCACATAGGGTGGCACGCCATGCTCAGCCGCTAAATCTGTACGCAATTCACGCAAGGCATTCCACAAAATGGTGTCGTGACGACCCAATTCCAGATTGTCATTCTGAGCGGTTTTATTTTTGGCCTTAACCACATCACGAAGATAGAATGACTCCTCGCCTTTTAGAATGGGCTTGGCTTTCTCCGTGAGCTTTAAAGCACCAAACTCATCATCCACTTGCACAAAACCGAGACTGATTAACTGCCTGTAAAGACGGCGCCACCAGGTTTTTGGGTGGTCCTTGCCGATACCATAGACATTCAGCTGATGGTGTTTGAATTGTTTAATCCGCTCTTCATTTTCATTGCCGGTCAGGACATCAATCAGATACATCATACCGAAACGCTGTTCTGTGCGATAAACCGCAGACAGCGCCATTTGCGCTTCGGTACTGGCATCAATTTTTTCAGGCGGGTTCAGACAATTATCACAATTACCACAGGGCTCAGCCAGTTCCTCACCAAAATAACGTAATAAAGTAATGCGCCGACATTCCAGTTGTTCACATAAATCAACCAGCGCATCCAGCTTATTATGCAGTACGTTTTTATACTCATCACCGGCTTCGGAGTCACGAATAAATTGCCGTTGCATGACCACATCTTTGTAGTTATAGGCCATCCAGGCATTCGCCGGACGTCCATCCCGGCCGGCACGACCGGTTTCCTGATAGTAGGACTCAATATTCTTGGGCATACTGAAATGTGCCACAAAGCGCACATCGGGTTTATCAATGCCCATACCAAATGCAATGGTGGCGACAATAATCACGCCATCTTCCATAAGAAAGCGCTTTTGATTATTGGCCCTAACCCTGGCTGATAAGCCGGCATGATACGGTAAGGCCGTTCGACCCTGGCCGGTTAAATAATCAGCCACCGATTCAACCTTACGCCGCGACAGACAATAAACAATGCCGGCCTCATCGCTATGGTTTTGGCTGATAAATTCCCACAGCTGCTGTTTACCGCGATCCTGTTCTTCAATGGCGTATCGAATATTGGGCCGGTCAAAACTGGATATAAATTGCTTTGCGTCCTGCAAATTAAGCTCACGGACAATTTCATCGCGCACCCGCTCATCGGCGGTGGCGGTTAAAGCCACCCGAGGCACATCAGGAAATTCTTTGCTTAACACCGATAATTTCTGGTATTCGGGTCTGAAATCATGGCCCCATTGTGATACACAATGGGCTTCATCAATGGCAAAGAGCGCAATATCAACGGTCTTTAAAAACGCCTGCATATCCTCATTCGATAGGCGTTCTGGCGACATATAGAGTAAGTCCAATTCACCGGACTGCGTCTTCTGCTCAATCGATTTAACTTCTGAGGCAGATAACGTTGAATTAATGTAAGCGGCATCAACGCCTAAAAGCTGTAAAGCATTGACCTGATCTTCCATCAAGGCAATTAAAGGTGAAATGACCACCCCCACACCCTCACGTACAATCGATGGAATCTGATAGCACAGGGACTTGCCGCCACCGGTGGGCATCAAGACCAGCGCGTCTTCGCCGTTTAATATCGAAGCCACAATGTCCGCTTGCTGACTGCGAAAATCACTGTAGCCGAAGGTTTCATTTAGTATCTTCTTAGCTCTGTTCATCTCTATTATTTTAGATTAATAGACCGCCTTTAAGCAAGTACCACCATAAGAATTAAATTTTGGCCTTTTCTCACTTTTTGCGACAGCTGTGCTTTTTAATAACCACTCATCCAAAATTTCAAACTTAATGATGACTGTATTTAATCGACTTTACCTCACGGGACTCATGACACTGGCTGTCATGCTGGTTTTAGTGATATTTAAACCCTTACTTATTGTCTTTATGCTATTGGGCCTAATGATCAGCTATGTTATCCACCATGCCTTCAAACACCCGGCTTGGCGCCAATTGCTGACACAGGTGGCAGCAGAATGTGTGGGTTTACTCTTGATGCTGGCATTATTTGTCAGTTTATTGGTGCTTTACGGACAACTTTTAGCGACTTAATCTGAGCGCTGATCAAACACACCCGACTCACAATTAAAGACAACCACAAAGTGCGCAAATATTTTCACAAAGGGCGCTAAGGTAATTATTTAATTAACTCTTTGTTTGTGTTTAAAGATTCTGTTTACCGGCCTACGCCGGTATTGCAATGCGATGCTTCGCTTCAGCATCTTAACTCTGTGTACTCTGTGCTTCTGTGGTGATCTTTTATTGTCTACACGACAAAAGAATACCATCAATTCAGGCTCTGTTTAATCAAGCTGGTTATAATGGGTTTTATTTATTGCGTGACAATGCCATGAAAAATTCACTGATACTCGTATTAGCGCTCTTGTTAACAGCCTGTGTCCAGCCTCCCAAACCTTTACGCGGTGAATACAGCACCATGCCACCCCAGCAGTATCAAAAAACACCAGTGACTGATCTCAAGGTTCGCTGGACCGGTATCGTTATTGACGTGGAAAATAAACCCGAACACAGCTGTATAACCGTCATGGCCAAAGTGCCCAATCAATATGCCCGACCTTCCTATCAAAACCGCATGGATCTGGGGCGTTTTATCGCCTGTAAACCCAAATTTCTGGAACCCAAATACTTTAAAGACCGGGCTGTCACGATTACCGGCCGGGTAAAACGCCTGGTGGTGAAAAAGATCGATGAATTGGATTATAACTATCCTTTAGTGGACGCCGATGTTATTTATATCTGGTAATTAGTGTCAGTATTCAGATATTTAAAACTGTGAAAGAACACCGACCAGAAAATCCATGGTAGACAACAATTCGTCCGATAAAGGCTGAGGTTCAAATTCATCTTTATTTTGACCCGGTGATTTAATCATTATAGGATATGTCTTATCTCCCACGGCGTGTTTATTTTTAAACGGCAAGGAATTCATGCTCGTGTACCAGTTATAGTAAGCGCCTGATTGATGGGCATCCATAATACGATAAGCATAAAATGGGCCAAATGGCACTGAATCCATTGGGTTTTTAGTCATGGTATCACCATAAAGGTATCGACCTGTATCCTGATCATTATTAAAACCGCCCCTACCTATGGTGTGATCTAAACGAAACGCATAAATCATGTATTGTTGCCCATACACAATATCAGATATACCATCAGCCACAATCGCAATTTCCTCACCGTCAGCATTTGTGAATGTTGTGGCGGCTTTATAGGTGCCCTCAAAACTCATACTTTCATTGATTAAAATATCGCGCCCGCTCACAGTTATCCTTTTTTTAAACAGGCTATAGCCAGTTGCGGTAGGAATTCCAGTAAAGTTAAAACTTTTAAACATCCAAAATCCGCGCAACCTGTCGAGGGTATCAGCATATCCGTAGTAATATTTACTTAAATTTAAATCTTTGCCTTTCCAGTTCATCAGGGCATTGTTGGCATTGCTAAAAGTGATGGTGAATGCACCCAATGAACCTGACTCATCTAATTCGGGAAACACATAATCACAACCAGCACATTGCCCATTTCGACCGGTGGCAAATTCACCGGTATAGACGTTTGAAAAATCACCGCCTTGTGAATCCCCAACACCTTGCCACCACTGACTGTTGCCATTTTCAGCAAAACCAAAAAAGGTTAGCAACAATCGACCGTCCTGATTTTCGATGGTCACACCTCGCCCCGGCTCGGCATCTACATGCCACATACCCTCTGCAGGTGTGATGTATTCAGCGTTGCTATAATCAAAAAAACTACCAGAATTTTGAGCAGACGCCGGTAAAAAAATGAAAATCAAAATAAATAATAATAACCGCATAAACATGCCTTTTAAGTCAACCGTTAATAACTACAACCATCCAAATTAGCGTTACCAGTGAATAAGCTGATTCTAAAAAATCCATTATATAGAGAATAACTAAAACGTCCATCATAAATCGAGTTGGTGGGTGTTAAAGTAAAACCTGAACAGTTTTCTCCATTACTTCATCCACGGTAATTAAATCCATGGCCCCGGGGAATTCCGTTTTGCTGCCCCATTTCACCTGATCAACTGATTTATTCAGAAACTGCCGGCAGGCTTCGGGGTATTTATTAACCGTTAATTCAGGAAACTGGTAACTGCCTGAACGTTTTGGGTTACTGGCGGCCATTAAACCAATCACCGGTGATCCGACTGCGCCAGCCATATGTAATGGGCCTGAATCCGGTGAAATGACTAAATCAGCAAGACCCATTAACGCCCATAATTGTTTTAAGGTGTCCTGACCGGCTAAGTTCAGAACCTGAGACTGACACTGATTTTCAATGTCAGCGACAAATTTTTTTTCCTGATCCGCCGGACTGGCCGTGATAATAATGTGGGCGTTATATCGGCTATTAATGGCATCAATCAAATCCGCATAACGGGATGCGGACCAGTTTCTGAGATGGTGGCTGGAACACGGGCTGATAATGATGTTTTTTTGGTGGCTTTGGATATGCTGCGCTGCCCAGGCACGATCGGATTCGGTCACCGGCAATGACCAGTCAAAAACTGGCTGACAGCCCAGATAACGCACAAACTGCATAAACCCGTCGAGAACATGGTAGTTCGGTAACGGCTCGACCTGCTCATTAATCACCCAGCCATGCATTTCCTTGTGCCGGGATTTATCATAACCGATCCGCCGTTTAGCCGGAATAAAGCGAGAAATAACATTGGCGCGAAAAGACAGTTGCATCTGTAAAAGCACATCAAATTTTTGGCCACTGAGCGATTGTCTTAAATGCTTTAAGCTTGTCCACATCTCTTTTTTATCAAAGACAATAAACGTCACATCCGGCAAATCTGACACTAAGCGGTATTCCAGCCGACCAATTACCCAGGTTATTTTTGCCGCCGGGTAACAGGCCTGCAGGCTTTTAACGACGGGGATTACATGGGTTGCATCACCGATGGCTGACAGCCGAAAAATACAAATTGATTGAACCGCTTGGTTTGTTGTCATCACTTAAATCAATTAAAATGATGTATTCTAACACCGATTTAAACATTGATTTAAAGGGCAATATATTGCAAGCGCACAAAACAAAGAACCAATGGTTTTTGGCACACCCTGACCTTGAAAAACAGCCTGACAAAAACTGGTTTAACGCCAAATACTGGGCAGAACATGGCCGATTATTAGGGACTTATGCCGGTCGCGGATCAGTTTGGATGGTCAAATCAGACCATGGCAAATGGGTCTTAAAGCATTATTATCGAGGTGGTTTATACGCTAAAGTTAGCCGTGATAAATACCTTTGGTCAGGCTTTGATAACACCCGGGCCGTCCGTGAATTCAGACTGTTAATGCACATGTATGAAAAAGGGCTGCCCTGCCCTAAACCAATTGCTGTACAAGTTAAAACAACCGGGTTATTTTATACTAATGATCTCATCACACAATACATTCAACACCAAACCACCTTTGCTAAACAGCTTAATGAATCATCTGAAAATTTCGAATTGTGGTCGCACATCGGACATGTTATCGCCCGATTCCATCACGCCGGCATATACCATGCCGATCTCAATGTCCACAATTTATTAATCAGTGATGGTGAGATATATCTGATAGATTTTGACAAAGGTGAAATAAAAAACACACAAAAAAACTGGCCACAAGCCAATTTGGCCCGTCTCAAACGCTCCATCGAGAAAGAAACAGCTCAAAGTTGTCATCATGAATTGAAAGAACACTGGCAAGCCCTCATACAAAGTTATCAGTCTACCGCGCAACAACTCGATGGCTAACACCTTTGATGCGAAAAAATTTATCGCTGAATTACCCACTTCACCGGGCGTCTATCAAATGCTGGACAGCACGGGTCAGATTATCTATGTCGGCAAGGCCCGCATCTTAAAAAACCGTGTCAGCAGTTATTTTAACGGCAGTGCCAAAGACAATAAAACCATGGCACTGGTGCGGCAAATCGCTGACATGCGCTACCACATCACGAAATCTGAGGGTGATGCCTTAATCCTGGAAAATCAGCTGATTAAAAAACACGCCCCGAAATACAATATATTGCTCAAGGACGGCAAAAGTTACCCTTACATATATATTTCTATCGGTGTGGATGAATTCCCCCGAATCACCTACGCCCGGGGAAAAAAGAAAAAAAAAGGCCGGTATTTTGGCCCCTACCCGAGTTCACCGTCGGTGCGTTATGCCCTGAATTTCCTGCAAAAAGTCTTTAAAGTCCGGCAATGCACCAACAGCTTTTACAGCAACCGCTCTCGGCCTTGTTTACAGCATCAGATTAACCGCTGCACCGCCCCTTGTGTTGATTTGGTTTCAAAGAAAGACTACCAAAAACAAATTAAATACACCATCGACTTTATCGAAGGTAAATCATCACAGGTGGTAGACAGTCTGGTGCAGGAAATGGAACAGGCCTCGGCGGATATGAATTATGAACTGGCTGCTGAAGTCCGTGACCAAATCAAGGCCATCCGTAGTATTCAGTCACACCAGGCCGTGGAAACCGGCCTCACCGATCAGATTGACGTCCTTTCAGTCGGACAGGAGGCGGGTCTTTATATCGTCACCGTCGGCACCGTGCGCAATGGCCAGTTTCTGGGTAACCGCAATCATTTCCCCAACACCCCGAAAGACATCACCCTGCCCGATTTATTACACGACTTTATCAGTCAGTATTATGACGAGGACATTCTGCCCAATCGCCTGATCTGCAATATTGAACCCAGCGATAAAAACGATCTGGCGGAATTACTCAGTGTCCTTAAAGGCAAAAAAGTCTTTATCACCGCCAAACCCCGTGGTCAGCAGTTAAAACTGCTAAAACAAACCACTGAAAATATGCACAACGCCCTGCAGGTACAAGTCAATAAATACGCCAGCTGGCAGAAAAAATGGGATTTATGGGTCACTGAACTGGGCTTTAAGACAATGCCCGAACGCATTGAATGTTTTGATATTTCCCACCAGATGGGTGAGCATACCCGCGCTTCTTGTGTGGTGTTCGATGCGCAAGGCGCGGATAAAAAAATGTACAGGCAATACATTATTTCCGGTATTCAGGGCGGTGATGATTACGCCGCCATGTCGCAGGTGATCGAAAAACGCCTCGACAGCCTGAAAAAACGCGATATCCCGCTTCCCGATGCTTTTATTATCGATGGTGGTAAAGGCCAGGTGAATCAGGCGGTCAACATCTTACAAGAACAGGGTATCGAAGACGTGCGTATTATCGGCGTCACCAAAGACGAAAATCGCACCGCCGGCAATGAACGCATTTATCTGCCCGAACGACATGAATTTATCAGTCCCGAGCCGCATGGTTTATTGTCTTTAATGATGCAGCATATTCGTGATGAAGCCCATCGATTCGCCATAAAAAGCCACCGCAAAGCCTTTAAAAAATCACGCAACACCTCGGTGCTGGAAAACATTCCCGGCATCGGCCAGGCCAGACGCAATGAATTATTAAAACATTTTGGTGGTCTTCAAGGCTTAAAACAGGCCGGTGTCGATGACATCCAGAAAGTCCCCGGCATCAGTGAAAAACTGGCACAGGACGTGTTCAGTCATCTGCATCGCTAAGCACACTGTCGGCCTGAATCACCTGCATATTCTGAAAACGATCGGAGTTATTTTCAGCATCGTTGACCACATCGCGAATAATAATCTTCTTAACCTGACCCGGAAACTGATTGCGGATATGCGTAAACACTTCAGGATCATGCTCACCGGAATCACCGATTAAAGTAAACATCCGTTGTGGGAAATGGGAAAATATTTCAGTGATTTGCCGGATTTTCTGTTTTTCAGATGCTTTGGAACCGAGTTTAATGAGGCGATAGAAATCACCGTAAGTTTCACCCTCAAGTAAATGAATACGTACATTTTTCATATGCACACTGCCCCATGGGAAACCCACGGCATCACTAAACAAAAATTCCGATAACGGCTGAAACATCTGCCACGGCCCGCCACTGACATAATGAAAGGTGCTGTCTTCATCGAAAGTTTTAAATAAAGCCTGCATCTGCGGCACCGGCTGAAACGGCTTAAAAAAGGTATTCATCATCACCACCGCTTCACCTTCGGTGATTTCGGTGATTTTCAGGGTGTCATCGATATCCGATATCACCGAATGTCCCACCGGGTGAATCAATTGAATCCGGCCTTCACCTACATGGTCTTTGCCCACTGCCTGAAAGGATAACCAGCCGTTGTTCGACTGCTGCGCCGCCAATAAAGTCTTCGCCCGATCTTGTGACAGGGTCAATTCAGCCAATAACAAGCCATTAAAATCCGTACGCTTATCACCGTCAGCGGATTGTAAACGCATGGTTTCATTCTCAGGATCTTCATCAAAGCGGATATGAACCGCCTCAAACGATTCACTGTCGGCCACAAAATCCTGAAACCGCAGGCGGAACATCGCTTTTTGATCATCATTAAGTTGTTCTAATCCGGCTTTATTGCGCACCACCCGTTTAGACAATTTTGATAATTGCCGGCCAAACCAACCGTCATGCTCATGCACCCATACCCGCAATGGAATACGCCACTGATCATCATCTAAATAACCGTAACTCGGGTAAAAGGTCACATGTTCCTGATCACGAATGGTTTGTTTCTCCGTATTTTTATTAGCAGCTGTTGCCGACAGGAATGTCAGTAATAATATCAACGAAACGGCACAACGTACAAACATCATCTTTTGATTACATTAAATCCGGAAAACCCAACTGCGCCAAAGCTTGATACACCACAATCGCCGCGGTATTGGATAAATTCAGACTCCGGCTGTCGGCTTTCATCGGAATCCGTACCGGAAAAATCAAATCATGGCCCCGAACATCCTCCGGCAGACCCCGTGTCTCCGGTCCTAACAGCAGACAATCATTGTCCACAAACGTAACCTGATGTGAATAATCTTTAGCCTTCGTGGTTAAGGCATAAATCTGATGAAAATCAGTGTCTTGCATAAAAGCTTTAAAGTCCTTGTGTTCAACAACCTGAGCCCACTCCCGATAATCCAGACCCGCCCGCCGCAAAGCCTTGGTCTCCATCTCAAAGCCCAAGGGATGAATCAAATGCAACTGCACCCCGGTGTTGGCACACAAACGAATAATATTCCCCGTATTCGGTGGAATTTCAGGTTCGTACAAGGCTAAATGAAGCATTCATCAAAAAAGATTTCAGAAAGGAGTTATTGTATGTGGATATTAGTAATTCTACAAATTTTTGAAAAATATCAATGGCCTTAATCGACAATTAATTCACTATATTCTATAGAATCATACTTTGCTTGATATTCATATTGACCATTGTTTTGAGTTCTTATTATAGGCAGACAATACCGTGGAAATCGGTACTGATTAGGGTGCGTTTTCTGATGTTCGGAAATACCAAAACAAACAACGAATAAGTCATTTATATATTTGATATTAAACACCGGCAACAACCAATCATCAGGCTTATTTAATTCGGCAAATTTGATGATATCAATGAGCTCGTCGCTTTTCATGTCTGACTTAATGTAATTCGTAATCCATCGATTGTTGTATTTAAGTTTTTTAATTTCCTGTTTACCACATGTCCTTCCAGTCATACGCCGTACACAAGTCATCCAGTAATGAGCAAATTGATTATCTTCGTTAAAATGGTTTTCAAATTTTATGGCGATAAATCTGGGCCAACCTTCATGGGCATTGTTGCCAGGAGGCTGTTTAATGGTTTGATAACGCAAATCCAAAGGAATATTAAAAATCTTTTTCTGTTCCTGAATAAATGCCGCAAAATCCGTCCCGTAATCACTTATTACTTTGTCAAGATTGACAGCCTTTTTAGCGTAACCAGAATGTGAGAATATAAGAAACCCTATTATAATTACTTTCATAACTTAAAAGACTTCAAACTTCAGTATAAGTTCTGTTCATATTTAATTAACGACTAATCAAATCAGTCATGCTCAAATAAATAATTTGCAAATTAAAACAGAACAGATTAATTTATTAATCAATCATAATCAAATGATAAAAAATGAGGGTTTCAAAATTCTTTGCATTGCTGGGTCCCGGGATTGTCTGGGCGGCGACCAGTATTGGGGTGTCACATATTGTCCAGGCGACGCGCGCTGGCGCGGACTTTGGTTTTGCTTTGCTGGGCTTTATCCTGTTGGCGCATGTGGTTAAATACCCGTTCTTTTTGTTTGCGCCACAGTACGCCGGTCTGACCGGCAAAAGCTTGCTGGATGGTTACAAAAACGTAGGACAATGGGCTTTTGTGCTGTTTATGGTGCTGACTTTTATCACCATGTTTTTTATTCAGGCCGGTGTCACCATTGTGACCGCGGCCCTGGCGATGAATTTGTTTGGTGATGTGTTATCTTTAGCGCAATGGGCGGCATTGATTTTGGCTGTGGTGTGTGCTGTTTTAATCATTGGTCATTACAAAGCCCTGAGTGCAGTATTGAAATGGATGATGTTACTGCTGGCGGTGCTGAGTGTAATCGCCTGGTTTGCGGCGGTGCATCGCTTGGGCTTCAGCCCATCGGGACAGGCACGGGTAATTTCATTAAGCTCGGCTGCCAGTATTGCGTTTATCGTGGCTTTAATCGGCTGGATGCCGACCTCCATAGAAATATCGGTGTGGCATTCCATCTGGACCACTTTACGTATTAATAAACCGGGGCGAGATGCAGCTAAGAATGCCTCGATCGATTTTAATGTGGGTTATGCGGTGAGTTTTATCCTGGCGATTATTTTTATGTGGCTTGGCGCTTTACTTATGTTCGGTCAGGGTCAGGGCTTTGCTCAATCCGCAGCGGATTTTGCCGGGCAACTGGTTGGTTTATACAGTCAAGCTTTGGGAGACTGGAGCTGGTTAATGATGGCTTTGGTGACTTTTCTGGCCTTGTTTTCCACCACCTTTGCGGTATCCGATGGTTTTCCGCAGGTCTGGAAACGGGCTGTGGTACTGAGTCTTCAGCGACCCGGCAAACAGGCCCTCGCCAGTAAAACCTATGTGCTGGCTTTACTGGTTTTGGCCGTTGGCAGCTGGTGGATTATCCGGGATTTCAGTGCCGATATTAAAAGGCTGCTGGATTTTGTCACCACGGTGTCTTTTGTCAGTGCACCTGTGTATGCCTGGTTAAACTATAAAGTGATCATGGGGACTGATGTCCCGGACGATCAAAAACCCGGCGGCTGGTTTAAAATTTACACCTTGCTGTGTCTGTTGCTGCTGACTTTATTTAGTCTGTTCTTTTTGCTGTGGAGATTTGTGTTTTAAATAATTAAAAAAACCCTGTGAACGGATATTCATCACAGGGTCTTCAACTAAAATTTATTTTAATTTTACTGCAGCTGTTTGAGTAGTTTGTCAGCCACTTCTTTTGACGATTGGGGGTTTTGTCCGGTTATTAATAAACCGTCTTCCACAGCCAATGGTTGCCAGTCATCGACTTTTTGGTAATCCCCACCCAGTTTTTTTAATTCATCTTCAAGCAAATAAGGCACCACATCTTTTAAACCCACAGCCGCCTCTTCAGAATTACTAAAGCCGGTGACTTTTTTGCCTTGCACCACAGGATTGCCTTCTGAATCATTCGTTCGTAAAAGTACCGCCGGGGCATGACAGACACTGGCCACAGGTTTTCCGGCCGCCAAAAATTGTTCGATAAGATGGATTGAGTTGGTGTTATTGTGCAGATCCCATAATGGACCATGACCACCGGGATAAAACAAAGCATCAAAATCCGCTTCATGCATATCTGCTAAATGCGCCGTATTGGCCAATGCTTCCTGAGCCTGTGAGTCGTTTTCGAAACGACGTGTGGCGTCTGTCATGGCATCGGGCTCCCGACTCTTTGGGTCAACCGGAGGCTGCCCGCCTTGTGGTGTAGCCAGAGTAATTTCAACACCGGCGTCTTTAAGCCGGTAATATGGAGCAGCAAACTCTTCCAGCCAAAAACCGGTTTGTTGGCCGGTGTCACCCAGTTGATCATGTGATGTTAAAACAATCAGAACTTTCATAAAAACCTCCTGTTAATTATTTAATATCTATATTTAATTTTCTCATATTAAATATAATAATTTCGTCAAATCCAGGTGATTTTCTAATTAAATTAATATCTGATTAATGACGTTCTGTTAACATCTCCAGTTCAGCTTCGGTATATGTTGTCTCACTATATTTTGGGTTATCCACAATATCCGCGAGGCCTTGCAACGTTTTAAACATGGACCTTTTAATCATGGCGTGATTAATTGATTTAAAAGGCAGTTTGGGGTCAATATAGACTTCATAAGTCACCTCGGTTTTGTTTTTAGTGACCGCTTTTAAAGTCCATGTCATCTCGACATCATGAATGCGCACTGCCTGATCACTTTGTGGTGCGTAATCCGGTCGCGACTGAAATGAAATGGTGAATACCCGTTCTTTGGGTTCATAGACCACATGGGCTTGTTGATAAAAATCGCGGTGTTTAAACCACAGAGGGGCGTTAATGGTGGTGTGATAAATCCGGGTTTTTACATCGATCATCTCGACCATCTTATTTGAAACACAGTTATGCACCCATTCAGGGCAGGCTTTTGTGTCCTGTAAGGCCGCTAAAATAGTATCTGCCGGGTATTCAATTCGGGTTTTGGCTTTAAACCGTTTTAATTCAAGCCCCGGTTCCTCATGGGAAAAAACCTGAACACCTGATTTTTTTTCAATCAATGACCAATCAGTGATCGCATCTGCCACACCAATGAGGCAGATTAACAGCAACGATACGTGTTTATAAAACGGCATCACTTTAAGAAACGAATTAACTGAATATGCCGGATATAAAGTCAGCGATGCTTTCAAAAATCACGGCAATCCCTTCAAATACAGCCTCAAAAAGCCCGGTTATGATGTCCATAAAACCTTCACCACTTAACACCACCGGTGTTACCAGCCCGACGACAGAAGTGGCCATGATACCTAAAGCCACCATTTTCATACCATCCACCAACATATAAATTAAAGAACACAATAAAATACTGGCACATAGTGCGTTCAAAGCTTTAATTTTAGGTGGTCGATCTTTTCTCTTTTTCATGTTGTTTAATCACTGATTTGAGCAAACCATTATGCACGCTTAAATAGTGACGTATTTTTATCCCTAATATAAGTCACTTTCACTTATTTTATGGCTCAAAATTGGCATCTCTTATTAAAAACTTTTGTCATTAATTATCTTTTGGAGTAATATTTTATACTCGTCTTTTGCATAAGTAAGCAAATGGATTTGATTTTTCACCTTTTACGATAAGACTATACTTATGAAACTGCTCGTTATTACTATTGCTTTACTCACCGCCAATACTGTTCTGGCCAAGCAAAAATATTATAAATGGACTGATGAGAACGGTAGTATTCATTACACCATTGAAAAGCCTGACAACACGAACACGGATGAATTAGATGTCAGTACCCGTCAACCGGTTGTGACCAAAAAAGTCCAACAAACAGAACCTGAAGAATCCTCAGAAAAACCTCAGGAAAAAAGCTATCTGGAACAACACCGTGAGAAAAAACAGAAAGCCAAAAAACTGGCACAAGAAAACCGTGAACGTTGTTTGGACGCCAAACATATCATCAACAGATACCAACAACAAGTCCGCATGAGCCGCATTGACCGAGAAACCGGTGAAAAAATCTATTTAGATGACACCAAACGCGCAAGCATCATTAAAAGCGCCCAACAAGCTGTGAGAAAGTACTGCCGTTAAATAAGGTGTGTTCTTGGGACTTACGCTTTTCCGCTCCCAGCTCACGCAGTACACCTCCATCCCTGGAGTCGTCTTTGCTACGCAAAACCGCGTGACTTCATTTACCTAGCCTAACCGGCTCGGCGGGTCGTGCAGCTCAGCAGCACTCCTAAGGTGCCAATGCGAAGCAACGCACCGCCATACCGACGCAGATCGGTAACCAGCGTCTTTGAGTGCGAATCTTGAAAAACAAATAAACGGCTTCGTGCCCTCTGTGAAAACCACTGTGACCTTTGTGGTTATTGTTTGGCTTGGTTGATTTACTTAAGATCCTCGGGTCGGTGCCCGAGGAAGACGTTGGAGAGAACAAAATCTTATGAACTCATTGAGGCATTGGTTTACAATAACGCCATGCTTAAACTGATTGAGAAACACTGGCCGCAGGCCTGGCCTTACCTGCGCTTAATGCGCGCGGACCGGCCGATTGGGACGCTTTTATTATTGTGGCCGGCCTGGTGGGCTTTGTGGGCTGCCGCTGAAGGTATGCCGCCACTTTCTTTGTGGTTGATTTTTACCCTGGGTGTGTTTCTAATGCGCTCAGCCGGTTGTGTCATAAACGACATTGCTGATCGTAAGTACGACGGTCATGTCAGTCGCACCCGACAGCGGCCTTTGGCCATTAGCGAAGTCTCGGTGAAGCAGGCCTGGATACTGTTCTTTGTTCTACTTGCCCTTTCCGCTTCACTGCTGTTATTCCTTAATTTACTGACTTTTTATCTAGCGCTGGCAGCGGCCGTAATCGCCATGACCTATCCGCTGATGAAACGTTATACCTATTTACCGCAGGCTTATTTGGGCGTTGCGTTTTCTTTCCCCATTCCCATGGTCTATGCGCAAATGACCGGGACGGTGCCAAAAGCAGCCTGGTTATTATTCGTCGCGAATATCCTGTGGACCATCGCCTATGACACCATTTATGCCATGGTCGATCGCAAAGATGACTTAAAAATCGGCATTAAATCCACCGCCATTCTGTTCGGTGATTTAGACCGGGTAATTATCGGCATCATTCAATTATTCACGGTGTTCGCCTTTTACCTGTTCGGCCAACAAACCGACATGGGCGGTCTTTATTATCTGGCGGTCATCGTCATTATCTGGCTGTTTGCTTATCAACAATTGTTGATTGTTAACCGCAATGAAGACAAATGCTTTAAAGCCTTTTTGCACAATAACTGGGTGGGCATGGCCTTATTTGTGGGAATATTTACGGATTATTTAATAAAATAGTTAATTAGGTATTACAAAATAAATAATTAATTTAGTATAAAATACTTAAAAAGTTGGAGATTATTATATGAATTATAAATGGCTGGTTCTGGTTCTTTTCTTTGTATGCTTTAATATTCAAGCAGAAACACTCTATTCGGGCACCATCGTCCCTGTCAGATTAATGAATAACGTCAATGCAGATATGGATATGACAGGTGAAACTGTATTCTTTGATGTCACTGAAAACATAATTGTCAACGGCAAAGTTCTCATCCCAAAAGGTCAAATTGTTCGGGGTTTTATTGATGAAGCCATTGGCCGTAAAAGTTTAGGTAAAGGTGGCAAACTAACTTTAAAGCCGCGTAGTTTAACACTGAATAGTGGCATGGTGATACGTTTTGAAAAAACGCCGTTAAGTTACGAAGGCCGTAAGAGAACAGGAGCAACTGTAGCTCATGTTGTTATGTGGGGGCCACTGGGCTTATTTGCTAAAGGGCGCGCCGCATTTATGTTTCGAGATACTGAATTTGACCTTGTCGTAGATAAGGATTATGAAATACCTGAATATAAGCAAAATAATTTAGAACACATTGACTACAAACCGTTAACTGCGAGATTTGAAAAATACAAAAAGAAGATTAATTACAGAAAAGGGAAAATTGGAAAAAACTTTAAACTGATTGTAGAGGAACCCGAAAACTTCAGTATCAATGATTTTAAAATTATTGGTGTTGATGGTATGAAATTACCAGAACCAATATTTCCCATCAACATTGAAAAGAATAAAAAAAATAATCCAGGAATGGTGTTGGTATTTGCTTTCGAAGATATTCTTAAATATGCGGTTCCCAATATAACAACCTTCACCTTTATAGTTGGCGACTATAAAGGTACAGCCACTTTAAAGACTGATTGGAAGCTCAAGTAAATTAAATGGCATAAAATTATTATTTGTTAGACATTTTAAGTGAATTCCTCTTGAAACAATCCGTTTCAAACCTATATATGCTTTGAGTTCGGTGGCCGAGGTCGGCACCGAACCGTTTAACCCGACTTGGCCAATAGGCAAGTCACTTTTTAAATAACGTATTGCTTATAGGAGAATATGCTATGAATTTTGATTTAACCCCTTTATTCCGTACTTCAATCGGTTTTGACCGTATGGCGCAACTTTTGGATCAGGCTAATCGCATTGACCAGACCCCAAGTTATCCGCCATACAACATTGAGCACCTGGATGAAAATAACTATCGCATTACATTGGCGCTGGCCGGTTTTAGCGAGCAGGATTTAGACATTACTTCAGAACAAAACACCCTGACTGTCAGCGGTAAGATTGAGACTGAAGAAGATGAGAAGAATAAAAACTTCATCCATCGTGGTATCGCCACACGGGCGTTTGAGCGTCGCTTCCAGCTGGCTGACCATGTTCGCGTGAAAGGCGCCAGCATGGACAATGGCTTATTGCACATTGAACTTGAGCGCGAAATTCCTGAAGCGATGAAACCACGTACCATTGAAATCACCAATGGCCGTGGACGTCAAACCATTGAACAAAAACCCGAAGCGGTGAAAGACGAAAAAAACGTCGCCTAAACGCATACGGATTTTAACCAATAAAAAGCCCGGGATTTGTCCCGGGCTTTTTTGTGTCGTTAATAAACCCCGACAGTAAGAGGTCTAATACAAAGCCTATTCGCAGGCCTGTCGATCAAAACCATCTAAGAACAGATAATCATGGACATGGATGGTGACAGTATGCTGATCGCTGGTGTCAGAACCACCGTTAGCCGTACCACCGTCATCTTGCATCATGATGATGACCTCGGCCTCACCGGACTGACCGGTGAACTGATAACTCATTTGACCGCTGTTATCAACATCCACAGATGACAGTATGCCATGCGGATCTGTGTCAATCACCACCAGCATATCCTGCACTTGCTGGCTATTATTCTCATCAGCGCTACCCATGTCTATCTGACAAACTACAGTTTGTGACGATGGACTGGCGATTGAATCCAAAGGTATGTTTACAGAATCGTTGGTCGTTATGCTTGGCTGATCATTGACACAATCGACTGTTACATTGACCGTGGCCGTGGAACCACCATTTAAGGTGTAGGTAAACGCATCGGCACCACAATAATCGGCATTGGGCGTATAATCAATGTCATTGCCATTGATCACAGCTTGACCTTGAGATGCTGTACCGACGCCGATTATATTCATTGCACCACCATCTGGATCAGTATCATTATTTAAGACAGAAATACTGTGATTAACAGCATCTTCCGGAAGATTAACCGCGTCATCAACTGCTGCCGGCAAATCATCCACGCAAGTCACCGATACTGACACAGTGGCTGACGAACCACCATTGAGAGAATAGGTAAATGTATCCGTGCCACAAAAATTTACATTGGGCGTATAGTCAATATTATTTCCATTGATCACAGCCGAGCCATTACCCGCTGTACCAACGTTACTGATAGACATTGGCCCACCATCGATATCGGTATCATTGTCCAGTACAGCGATGGCATTCGTTGATGAATCTTCAAGAATTAACGCCGCATCATCAACAGCAACCGGGGCATCATCCACACAATTAACAGTAACATTTACCGTGGCCATGGAGCCGCCATTTAAGGTGTAGGTAAATAAATCAGCACCGCAATAATCAGCGTTCGGTTCATAGGTCAATTGGCTGGTTTGGTTCACAACTGTTCCATGGCTTCCCGGGGTGACTGTCAGAATATCTTTTTGACCACCATCCGGATCGGTGTCATTGGCCAGAACATCGAATACAGTCGCGGGATCATCTTCGGTGACGGTGGCATTATCATCCACAGCGGTTGGATCAACATTAGCCGCCTGACAATGATTACCGGTATCGGCAAAAGATTCAAACTCAAGCCCCCAACCGGTTAAAGTACCACTAACCCATTGATCAATATCATAAACCGTTAAGGTCCAGGTTCCATCAGCATTCTCACCATCAAAGGCACTTAAGGGATTGCTGGGCTGATAGGTACCGCCATCGGTGGGTGAACAGGGCCAGCTACCGGGTGTGGCTTCATCATCAAAGTTCAAATCAAAGTCATCTGTACTGCCACAACTGGAGGTCATAATTTTGACCGTTGTGCCTTGCGGTGACGTCAGTTCAATTTCGACATCCTCCATCCAACCGTGAGTACCGGTTAGATTCAAGACATTGACATCACTCAAGACACCGACACCACTGACCGTCAGTGTTGAGGTGTTACTTGAATTATCAATGATATCTTTGGGCACATCAGAGCTTGGAAGCTCACCGGTGTTTTGACCGGTACCGGTGTAAAAACGGCGGGATACAGAAGAACTGCCACTGCCGCAAATATTACTCGGCGTGACGCGCCAGTAATAACAGGTTTCTGGGTTTAAAGGCCCGGTGGAGACTTCAGTGATGCCATTTGTTGTGTTCTCGGAAAAATCAACACTGCCAAAAGCAGGATCATCGTCCACCTCAATCAAAAAGTCCGTACCAAAATTAGAACTCCAGTTTAAGGTCGGTGTAAAACTTCCCGCATAACTATCATCTGCCGGACTGTTAAGTGACGGCATGGCCGGCGAATTTAACACCGATAAGCTCAGTGCCTCATCATCGGTTTCGCTGCTGTTAACACTGTCCGTAGCGGTGGCTGTCAGGTTATATTGACCCGCGGTAACAGCGGCGATGTTTGATACCGTTAAATTCGTGGTATCCGCCGGACTCACCACCGGATTGACCGAATAATTACAGGTCGCACCAGCGGGGCAACCACTGACCGTCATATCAGTGGAACCGGTAAAATCAGTTAAATTTAAAACAAAATCAACAGACGACTGGTTACTGCAAACTGCCAAATCCGAATCATCGGCCACTAACTGAGGCCCCACATTAACCGCTGCGATTGCAGCCGCAGCATCCAGAAGTCCGTCACCGCAATTGGCTGTATTACAATTTGATCCCGCCGGGAAACTTCGTGCCGATGCTTTGATGGCTGTTTCAACTTCAGCAGGCGTGAGCGCCGGATTAACACTGTACATAAGTGCTGCCACACCGGCCACATGGGGTGCTGCCATAGAAGTGCCCTGGTAATAGACGTAATTATCATTCCCAGGTGTGGTAGCACCTGAGTTTAGTGTAGATAGCACCCCATCGGCACCACCATTGACGGTGACATCACCACCGGGTGCGGCTATGTCAATCAAAGCACCGTAATTTGAATAATAAGCCCGATCGGCATTACGATCGGTGGCGGCCACAGAAATCACATTATCACAATTGCCCGGACTAAAACCCGAGACGTCGGAATTTGAATTACCTGCGGCAATCACCACCACAGAACCATTGGCTACAGCGGTATTTATCGCATTTTGAGAGGTATTATCACAAGCACCCTGACCACCTAAACTGAGATTCAGAACTTGTGCCGGATTGGCATTGTTTGGGACACCTGATACAGCACCACCGGACGCCCAGACCATGGCATCAGCGATATCAGAAGTAAAACCACCACATTTACCCAACACCCGCACCGGTACAACCTGGGCATTAAAAGCAATACCGGCGACACCCTGGTTATTATTGGTGACAGCGGCAATGGTTCCGGCCACGTGGGTACCGTGCCATGAAGAATCCCGGTCTTGAGGCGGATTAAAAAATCCACATTCATTGGCAGACAACCAATCACCCGGATCGCTTGGATCTGCGTCTCTGCCATCACCGTCATTACCGACTGTGGCATCAGAAATCATGTCATAACCGCCGACAATATTGGCCGCCAAATCCACATGCGGACGATAACCGGTATCAATCACCGCCACCGTGGTGCCTAAACCGGTGGACACATCCCACCCGGCCTCTAAATTAATCCCGCCAACAGCTTCATAGTAATGCCACTGATCGGAGTAATACGTGTCGTTGGCGGTCGCAAACCGTCGCATGAGTTTATCTTCTTCCACATATTCAACGGTACTGTCCTGTTTGATTTTTGCCAGAATAGTTTGTAAGTCCTGATCTGAATAATTTTTATCCAGTTTCACCACTTGGGCATCGTTATACATATATCGCTGATGCATCACCGGTACGCCGGCTAAGACAGTTAAGTGATTGATATTATTGTCCGCTTGCTGGATTTGTGTCGCGTGATCATCTTTATACTTGATAATCAGACGATCTTCTAATTCTCCGGCAACCGCAGGATGTGACAGTGCCATAGCAATGGCTGACGACAACAGTGTCGATTTAATAAAGTGTTGTTTTATTTTCATTGTTAATCCTCTTTTTTGTACCAACATTGTAAACTGAAATTTATCAACATTAAAACCTCAATATATTTTTTTATAACTTTGCAACAAATCACATATTTATCATTTTAAAACGTTAGAATATTCTGGTTTAAAAAAAGAGTACACCATGAAAATCAAACACACCCCTCTGTTCATTGCATTTGCCCTGCTCAGTGCATTTTCTGTCAAAGCCAATGTAGCCGATTTATTGATTTCCGAAATTGCCATCACCCCCACCGAAGGCGAATTTATTGAAATACATAACAAAGGTGGCAACGTTATTGACCTGACTGACGTTTATTTAACCGACGCCACCTATGACAACGGTGGTGTGTATTATTACCAACTGGTTGATGGCGGCGGTGGCGGTGGCGGATATGCCGACTTTTACGCCCGGTTCCCCACAGGAGCCAGTATTGCACCGGGGGCTTATCAAACCATTGCCCTGAATGGCGCCATTGATTTTAATAATACTTACGGTATTAATCCGACTTATGAAATTGCTGATACCGATGGTGGCGTGCCCGATATGCTGGAAGCCCGATCAGGTTCAATTGATGGTTTAAACAGTGGTCTGACTGATTATAGTGGCGAAGTGGTTATTTTACTTCATTGGGATGGTCAAACCGATTTAATGCAGGATCTGGATTATGTTTTGTGGGGCGATAGAGTTGAAGCTGTGAGTAAAACAGGTGTGTCTATTGACGGTCCTGATGCTGACAGCACACCTTCAACTTATCTCAACGATATTGACAGAACCATCCAGCCTATTATCAGCGCAGGTTCCCATGCCAACGGCACTTCCTGGCAACGCAGCGATATGAATGAAGGCAATGAAACCACAACCGGTGGAAACGGCATCAGCGGTCATGATGAGACCTCTGAGGACACCAATAACACTTTTTTTGAAGACACGCCAACACCCAATGCCGCTGCCGGTAATCCACCGGCACCACAAATTATCATCAATGAAGTCGATGCCGTGGGTTCAGCTGAATTTATTGAATTAACCGGTCCCGCCAATGTGAGCACCAGCGGCATTACTTTAGTGATGTACGATGGTGCTACAGATCAAATTTATGATGTCTATGACTTATCCGGTTATCAGCTATCCGCCGATGGCTATTTGCTAATTGGCGATGCCGGTTTATCCCCAGATATTGTCCTGCCTGCAAGCAGCTTACAAGACGGCCCTGATGCCGTGGCTATTTATTATGCCGATGCCAGTCAATTTACAATTGGCGATGGCATAACATCAACCGATATAATGGATGCTCTGGTCTATGATTCCGGCCAGGCTGATGATGCCGGTTTATTGGCACTTATAAATAACGGTGAACCTCAAATCAACGAAAACGAAAACGCCGATGCGACCAATCAAAGTATGGCGCGTTGTCCCAATGCGTCCGGCGGTTCATTAAACAGCAGTACCTATCAGGCAGTCGATCCAACACCGGGGTTATTAAACAACCTTTGTCCAATCGGTGATTATTACGCCACCGCAGATGATACCAATGCCACGACATTGCGTAATTCATTGCATGAAATTATCGACGACCACACCAGTTTTCCATATTCCAATGACGGTAATAATGACACATGGGAAGTCTTATCTTTCGCCGATGAAGACCCGACTGATCCGAGTAAAGTGTGGATGATTTATAAAAATAATTCATACACCTATAATGGTGGTGGACAGCAGCTCTATAATCGCGAACACACCTGGCCGCAGTCTTACGGCTTTAGTTCCGGTGCATTGGGATCAGACAACACAGCCCGAACAGATGCCCATCACCTGATGATGTCAGATGTGGGTTATAACGGCAATCGTGGCAATCTATATTTTGATAACTGCGACAGTGGTTGTACCAATGACGTCACCACCGCCAATCATGGCCAGGGTGGTCCCGGCATCAACAATAAATATGACAGTAATTCTTATGAAGTCTGGGATTTTCGCAAAGGCGATATCGCCCGCGCCATGTTCTACATGGACGTGCGCTATTCAGGTGATATCAGTGGAGAAGTTGATTTACAACTCACAGACAACGCCGGTTTAATCAACACCGGTGATCCCTACATGGGATTACTTTCAACCCTCATTGACTGGCACAATCAGGATCCGGTGGACAGTTATGAACTGGAACGCAACGAACGCGTCTATTCCTACCAGGGCAACCGCAATCCGTTTATCGACCATCCCGAATGGGTCGAATGTATCTTTGTTAATGGTGGTCAATGCACCACCGCCGTGAACGATTTAATTTTTGAAAACGGTTTTGAATAAGACGTTTATGCAACCCTGATAGTGATGTGACGGTTGCATTTATTAAGCAATAATCAGGGCGCTATGCACAGCGCCCTTTTTCATGTTTTTTTTCATCGACGTACGAAGGCTGATGATTAGATTTACTCGCCCGGTCGATTACGCCAGATTAACGGAATGATACAGAATCATTACTTATTTATGGTGCCGGTATTGAACTCATAGACAAAGTCACTGAACAGTGCTGTAAGTCAGAAGTTACCGGAAAATTACCACTGTCTGTCAGTTCAATGTGATATGAATAGAGTGCGTTACGCACATCAATCGGTGGTGAGACCTGAACGAATTGATCATCAAGCCCGGTATATCCGGAAGACTGAATAATGACTTCATTAACAAGCACACCAAAATGATCAAATGTATTGAGTTTCATCTCGACATATTCACTGCTGTTTACGATTTGATCAATGTATTCATAACGAACACCCTGAATACGATGATCATCCGGTAGTTGCAGAGGGATGACCAGTGAGCCGGTGGCTGATTGTGACCGGTAATAACATTCATCGGTGCCTTTTTGAAAAGCCGTTTGACTGTTACTCGGCACCACGCCTTCTGGTGTATAGGTTAGTAAGTATCGACCATCACTCGGATCACCATAGACTTTACTGCCTTCGGGGATCTGTGCAGCGACCGTAAAAGCCAACATAAAGCCAAATGGCAAGATAATTTTAAACATATTCATAGTCATCTCCTGATTAGCGGTAAAAATTATTCACAAAAATAACATCATCAGCCACATCCGGCGGCAGATATCCAATGCGATAGCCACATATTTTGATGCTGGAGCCCAGTTGGCTTAAGGTCAGGGTGATTTTTTGTTGTTGGTAACTGAAATACGGCATCTGAAAATCAATATACTCACCAATGGTCATTAAGTTATTGGGCAAAGTACCTGATGAGGCTTGATTGGTGATATCCTGACCATCTACTTGCAAGGTATATCCGAACCAACCTTGGCCC
This sequence comes from uncultured Marinicella sp., assembly GCA_947502925.1. Classification (GTDB taxonomy): domain Bacteria; phylum Pseudomonadota; class Gammaproteobacteria; order Xanthomonadales; family Marinicellaceae; genus Marinicella. Next base: position 173,884 of record CANNBS010000005.1, read on the forward strand.
ATGTCCTCACCCATCACACTGATTGAAATAAGTCGCGAACTATCAGGTAAATCAATATTATCCACCAGTTCAAGCAAACCGCTGTTACTGAAACGACACCCCGAAAAGTAATTACCCTGATAGTTGTACCCTGGGTCGGTCGGATACATTGCAGCGGCTGATGCGCTGATATAACGAATCGACGTACCACCTGCCGGCCGACCTTCATCAATCATGGCTTTATCGGCGGCCCATGATTGTAAGCTCATGAGTAGTGCAGTAAGACTAAAGATAATTTTATTTGTTTGACTGTTCATGGTTTATCTCCTATTGGGCAGGTTCCAGAACCACTCTGGCCTGGCACATTTGTAAATCATCATCCTGCGCAGTGGGATTTATGCGATAAAACTGCAGGAGATATTGATATCGGCTGTTATCAACAATATGCGGTGTCATCAGCTCTTCGTATTCACTGCTGTAACCAAAATACGAACCCTGAGACAAAACCGCCACCACCATACTGCTTCCGGTGATGGTGCCATCAGATTGAATAATTTTCGCCGCAGTGTAACCCGCAGAGTCACTGTCATAAAATTCATAATTTAAACCAATAATTTTATGCCCGTCCGGTAAATGAAGATTTATCAGATAAGAAGCCGTTGCCTCCGTGCCACTGTGATAAACACAACGGGTCACCGGATCCATGGTGTGTTGATAGCTCGACGCATCCGGCACCGCACCCAGCGCCCCCACTTTTAAATAATAACGACCGTTATCAAATGATTTATTCACAGCCTGCACCAGGTTGATAGAAAACACTAAAAACACAAGCAATGAAAACTTAACTATTTTATTCATATTCTTTCCTCTCAAAACTTACCTGGCTTAACGACAAGTTGAAAACAAACAGGACAGCTTTTTTTAAATCTAGCCATGAAATAACTGATTTTTTTGTGGGCCGTACCATCATTCGTTTATAAAAGCGCTCACATGGCTGGTTGTTCTTTGATTTTGATAACTTCGTCACATTTTCATAAAATTTTATAGGAATAAATAATAGCAGCTTTAATGAAAACGCCACCCATTAAAGTCAGCACAATCAATAAAAAAGTGGCTAAACCGGATTGATAAATCAATCTGAAATTTAAATAGAGAGGAGTATTTTCTAATATGAAAAGATTAGATTCTGGTGCGCGTTCGCCAAAAATTAAATTAACCAACGCAATCAAAAATTCTTTAGCCGTCATTACCCTGGCTGCAACCAGTCAGATTGGACTGGCACAAGTAAGTGACAATGCCAACTCAGGTGCTTCACAAATTCAGGGCATCAATTCAAGCAAAAAGATTCCTAACCAATACATTGTTGTCTTAAAAGACGGTTCAGTGAATGACACAGCCGTGCAAATGGTCGAGGCCAACTTCTCACTGGCTCAAGCCCGCGCCGCGGTGGTGCAGGATATGGCAGTCGCCTTGGCCACGCAAGCACGCGGTTCAATGACACAAACCTATTCATCAACCATTAATGGTTTTGTGGTTCAATCCAAGTCTGTGAAACACGTTGAGGCCCTACTGAAAGATCCCCGTGTGGCTTATATTGAAGCCGACCAGGTAGTCTCGATTGGTGCCACACAAAATAACGCCACCTGGGGCTTAGACCGTATTGACCAGGCCAACCTGCCTTTGGATAATTCTTACAGTTACGACTATGACGGTACCGGCGTCAATGCCTATGTGATTGACACAGGTGTCAGAATTACCCACAACCAGTTTGGTAATCGCGGTCGTTCCGGTTACACCGCCATCAACGATGGCAGGGGTACCAATGATTGCCAGGGTCACGGCACCCACGTAGCCGGCACCATTGGTTCAACCACTTATGGCGTTGCCAAAGATGCCCGCATTTATGCCGTTCGGGTTTTGGGTTGTGATGGAACAGGTTCTAACTCCGGTGTTATTGGCGGCGTTGACTGGGTGGCCGGCAACCACATAAAACCCGCTGTGGCCAATATGAGCTTAGGTGGCGGTGCCAGTTCTGCCTTGGACAATGCCGTTAATTCAGCCGTTTCTCAGGGCATTACCATGGTGGTGGCCGCCGGTAACGATAACAGCAACGCCTGTTCTTATTCACCGGCCAGAGCCGGTAGCGCCATCACAGTTGGTTCAACATCAAGCTCAGACAGAAGATCTTCCTTCTCGAATTACGGATCATGTCTGGATATTTATGCACCTGGATCTTCAATCACATCTACCTGGTCAACCAGCAATTCAGCGACCAACACCATCAGTGGCACCTCAATGGCCTCACCCCATGTAGCCGGAGTTGCAGCACTTTATCTGGACGAGTTTCCTAATGCCACACCTTCTCAGGTTGAAAGCGCCATTGAAAGTGCGGCCATTGCCAACAAGGTCACCGATGCCCGTTCCGGTTCACCTAATTTATTGCTGAATAACTTCAGTGACAACGGCGGCGGCCCGGGACCCGGACCCATTGATGGCACCTTAACCAACGGTGTCGCCAAAACCGGTTTATCAGGCGCGTCTGGCTCACAAACCTACTTTACCCTGGAAGTTCCCTCTGGTGCCAGCGACCTCAGCTTTGTCATGAGCGGTGGTTCAGGCGATGCCGATATGTATGTCAAATACGGCAGCCAACCCAGCACATCGTCATATGATTGTCGCCCTTACCGCTCTGGTAATAACGAAACCTGTAACATCAGTAATGTTCAGGCGGGCACCTATCATGTCATGTTAAGAGGTTACAGTTCTTATTCCGGTGTTAGCTTGGTCGGTAGTTTTACAGCCGGTGGCGGCGGTGGCGGTAATGATAATTTCTTTGAAAACACCACCAATGTTAATATTTCATCTGGCGCGCCCAGTGTGGTCAATTCCTACATTAATGTTAGCCGCTCAGGTGCTATGGGAAGCATTACGATAAAAGCTGACATTAAACACACTTACCGTGGCGACTTGTCTGTGAAAGTTTTCACACCAACCGGTGCCAGCGGTACCGTCCATGCCAGAAATAACTCATCGGACAGCGGCGATAATTTATTGCTGGATGTTAATCTCAATGGAGGCACCCTTGAATCACAAGGCCAATGGCGTTTAGAAGTCACCGACCACGCTAACCAGGACGGCGGCTACATCGATTCATGGAGTATTGAATTTAACGACTAAAACACGTTAATCCATGAAATACTTAAGGGAGGCCATTGGTCTCCCTTTTTTAATGATAATTTAAACGCCGGTTGATTCGTACCATTCAACACATTATCCTGATTAGCGTGGCAAGCGCTGCCTTATACCATCAGGAATGATTTGATTGAAGTATCTAAGGGCTTTAAACCAAATGGATTCTCTGCCGTTAGAACACTCAATCAGCTTAAAGAGTATTCAGCCAAAAAAACATCAGGAATGCTTTTTTCACGTAGCCCCGAAGGGGAGAATCTCAAGGATGAGACGAATAAAACCAAACGCAAATGGTCCATTGGAATTCGCCTAAAACCTGCTCTCGAATAGTCCTAATTACGCAAGTATTTCTGTTTACTTCACGTTCGTGAAGCCCTTTCGCTCGGCTTAAATCTTGTAAAAGCCGTAAAATCCTGAACGAAACATAAAAACCTTCTGAACTCTATCATTTCGACCACTAGTTAGCAAAATTAACTCGCTAAAATTACCATAATATTAGCCAACGTATGTGTTTTTCATCCCTAAGATGATGCGTGTCCTTGTTTATTTGTTGTTTATTTTGTCTTCGTTCAAGCGCAAATCTTAAATAATCGCATCAAAATATCTTAATTTAGCCTGGAAATCAATAAAATATTATGTTTCAACGAGCTAATAAAATGCATGTCCCTGATTAGTTTTCAACTTTTTTAGTAAGAAAAAAGCTCATTAGCAGGTGTTAATTAAGCCTTTAACAAACCAAATTAGGGTAACATAAAATACATTATGCAACCCTAAACTATCAACAAAAAACTATCGAGATGCCTGTTTCCTATTCACGTTAACAGAAATTAATTCTTTATCATCTTTTTCAAACTTGCTCATCAACTCATTATTGCCTTTTGCTTTCCAAAACATATATTCCTCTTCCGATAAAAAAACCACAAGAAATAATTCGGTTTTATCTCCCTTATAACTAATCTCTGAAGATACATGCTTTAATGCAGGTGAAACTGATATTGGCAATAATAAAACGCCAACCACACCATTTTCAAGAAAATAATCGTCATTAAACCTGACAACATGATGCATATCAATTTCCGTATTATTTGCTGTTATCTCTTCTAACTGAGACATTAAGCCTGTTACCGCATCAGGACAGCCGTCACTTACTGTAAGAAACAGTTTGTTATTCAAAAGAGGTAAATTGCAACAAAGACTAATGCTAGGGTCATCTACACTCTTTATATAAGCACCCTTGAGAACTTTTTCAGCATCTCGAAAACTCAAAAAAGTAGCTTCATCTTCAAATATTTTATCATCCATCAAATTATGAAGCACTTTTGCATGAATTTCTTCTCTTGATTGACTATCTGTCATTTACTCTTTCTCCAGATCTTCAAGTTTTTTCACTACATGTGAGGATAATTAAATAATCAGGGACATGCATCGATTGTAGCAAATTTCATACAACTCAAATCAATAATCACTACAGATTTTAAGTTTAAAACCTTTCAGGATGTTTTTTACATGGAAAAAGTAATGACGCTTACAGGACGTACGTTAGCAGGAGCGATTAGTGTCCATTGCAAGAAGTCAGCTAATTTGTATAAGGCACATCTTGGGATTCAAATTAACAAAGTGAGGTTTTTTTAATCAATCACTCACCTTCAGTAGCCGATACTCATCATACGCGCTGTGGTCGGTCATGGCGCTGATGTGATCCTGGAGTAGGCGGCAGCGGTGGTAGAAATCCCATAGCTCATGGTTAGACTCAACGTCTTGCATGGCCAGCTGGTAGGCTTTTAAATGATTGGGATCCATGCGGTTAATCAGAAGGCGCTGCGCTGATAGTTTGCCGGGTTTGAGTAAGGCCTGAAAGTCGTCGAAAGCTAAACTTAATAAGGGCGCGTTGTGGTCTAAGATGCCTGAGATGATTTGCTGGCCTTGTAGTTCGAGCTTTTGCACTTCGTTATGACAATAGACATGATCGTAGCCCACCTGTTTAAAGGTTTTCAGCAGGCGGTGGGCCTGGCTGCCGTCTTCCAATAAGGCCTGATTGAAATCGCCGTGATAGATGGATTCGATGTGTTCGACAAATTGCTGTGCGGCATGATTCACCAGATAGTGAATAATGGGCACACGAATTTTAATAAAAAAGGACTGATTGCTGTTGATGGCGACTTTTTGGCTGTCTCGGTAGGCTTTGTCTAATACGGCTTGTAAGCTGTGCAACTGATCAGATTGTTGGCCCAAAAAGGCCTTATCGGGATCGCCGCCGAGTTTTTGAAAGGCGTTAAGTATCAATTCAATCAGATAATCGAGCGGCATAATGCCCTTTTCTACCGCATCTTCAATATCTGCCAGACAGTAGGCGATGTCATCAGCGGCTTCCATCAGATAGGTCAAGGGAAAGCGATGACCGGGCTTAACGGAAACAGCCTGCCACATATCAGCCACAAAGCCCTGCTCTGATACATAAAAACCCGGTTTTTTGTGTAGGTAGTTAAGTGCCTCGGTCGGCTCATCCGCATTACTGCGGCTGTATTTTAATATGGCGGCGGTTTGTGCGTAGCTAAGATTCATACGTTCTAAGCGTGCGGTTAAGCGAATCGCCTGAGCATTGCCTTCAAAGTGGCTTAAGTCACGTTGGAGGGTCGTTTTGAGTTCCTGTGATGTCCTGCTCTCAGGCCAATGGCACGCTTCGGATAAATAGTCTGAAAACCATTGCGAAATCACCTGTTCACCGAAATGGCCGAACGGCGGGTTACCGATGTCATGCATCAGGCAAGCCATTTCTACCAGTGAGGTTACTGCCTGTTGGCCACCGGCTAAGCCATATCGACCGGCTTTATCATTCAGCTTTTTAAAAACTGTTTGCACCAGATAGCGGCCATTTTGCTGGACTTCTAATGAATGCGTCAATCGCGAACGCACTTCGGCATTGCGTTCTAAGGGAAACACCTGGGTTTTTTGTTGCAGGCGGCGCAGGGATGGTGCGTTAATAATGCGGCCACGATCACTTTCTAAAGCGTACTCAATGGCTTGCCAGGTTTGTTCAGCGCTCTGCTCGCCATAGGGGCGGTTAATATTGAGTTTTTGCTTAAAATCAATGTTGGTCATGGTGTTTATTTTCGCATAAGGCACAAAAAAGGGCAGCCACAAAAGCCACCCTTTTCGGTCTTTATTGTCAAAACCAATTAGCCGGCTTTACGGCGCTCGTTGGCTGCTTCAATCACTTCATCTGAAATGTTCTTAGGACAGGCACTGTAGTGCGAGAATTCCATCGAGAACTGACCACGACCTGAGGTCATTGTACGCAATGCGCCAATGTAACCAAACATTTCTGATAAAGGTACATCCGCTTTAATACGCACCGCTGTGGCGGTCGGATCTTGTGATTTGATCATACCGCGACGACGGTTTAAATCACCAATCACATCACCCACATGATCGTCCGGCGTAAAGACGTCAACTTTCATAATCGGTTCCATAATTTGTGGTGAACATTTTTTCACCGACTGTCTGTATGCACCTTTAGCGGCTGCTTCAAAGGCCATGGTTGAGGAGTCAACGGCATGATATTGACCATCTTGTAAAGTGAATTTCAAATCTTGTAACGGATAGCCGGCCAGCGGACCTTCTTCCATCATCGCCTGAAAACCTTTTTCAATGGCAGACCAGTATTCTTTCGGCACGTTACCACCGGTTACTGTGGACTCAAACTCATAACCAGAACCGGTTTCGCCCGGCTCAATGGTGTAATCAATTTTACCAAACTGACCTGAACCACCGGATTGTTTTTTGTGTGTATATGAATCGGTAATCGGGGCGGTAATGGCTTCACGGTAAGCCACTTGAGGCTGACCCACTTCAAGCTCAACACCAAAAGTACGCTTCAAAATATCGACTTTAATGTCTAAGTGTAATTCACCCATACCTTTTAAGATGGTTTCACCTGAATCTTCATCGGTTTCAACCTGGAATGATGGATCTTCGGCCACCATTTTACCTAAAGCATTACTCATTTTTTCTGAACCACCTTTGTCTACAGGTGCCACAGCAATCGAAATCACCGGATCAGGGAAAATCATCGGCTCCAGGGTACATTCATGATCTTTGTCGCATAAGGTATGACCTGTTTGAACGTTTTTCATACCCACAATGGCTAAAATATCTCCCGCCTGGGCTGAGTCCAGCTCTTTCCGGTCATTGGCGTGCATTTCAACCATACGACCAATCCGTTCGGTTTTACCGGTGGCTGAATTTAAAACGGTGTCACCTTTTGCGATTTTGCCCGAGTAAATCCGAACAAAGGTTAAGGCGCCAAAACGGTCATCCATGATTTTAAAGGCCAAAGCGCGAAACGGCTCGTCAACAGAAACAATGGCTTTCTCACCCGTGGGCTCACCGGTTTCAGGATCGGTTAATTCTTGCGGGTCAACTTCAACAGGGCTCGGTAAATAATCAACAATCGCATCCAGAATCAACTGCATGCCTTTGTTTTTAAACGCTGAGCCACAATAAGTTGGGAAGAAGGCCAGATCACGTGTACCTTTACGGATACATTTTTTGATGTCGTCCATCGAAATGTCTTCACCATCCATATAAGCCATCATCAAATCATCGTCTTGCTCAACGGCGGTTTCAATTAATTGCTCATGGTATTTTTCAACATCCTCAACCATGTCTGCAGGTACGTCCTGGATTTCAAAGTTCTCAGGCAAACCGGTTTCATCCCACACATAGGCTTTTTTCGTTAAGACATCTACCACACCGTTAAAGGTATCTTCACGGCCAATCGGCAAAGTCATGACCAGTGGATTTGCGGCTAAAACATCTTCAACCTGATTAACCACGCGGAAAAAATCAGCCCCGATACGGTCCAACTTGTTAACAAAAATCAAGCGTGCGACGCCTGAGTCATTGGCATAGCGCCAGTTAGTTTCTGACTGCGGCTCAACACCACCGGAACCACAAAAGACGCCCACTCCGCCATCTAACACTTTGAGTGAACGGTATACTTCAACAGTAAAGTCAACGTGACCGGGGGTGTCAATAATGTTAAAACGGTGATCTTTCCAAAAACATGTGGTTGCAGCGGATTGAATGGTGATACCACGCTCTGCTTCCTGGTCCATAAAGTCCATGGTTGACGCACCATCGTGTGTTTCACCTGATTTATGAATTCGGCCGGTTATTTTAAGGATTCGCTCAGTGGTTGTGGTTTTCCCCGCATCAACGTGGGCGAAAATACCAATGTTTCTGTATTTACTTAAATCTGTTGTCATGATTGCCTTCTTGTATCTTGTTAAAAGTGTGAGAGCTTTACATTAATCGAGTTAAAAAGTCTAAAATTCCGTCGAACCAGAATAATGTGAATATCTCAATATTTTGGGCGGCTTAACGTAAAGTAGCCTTTGCTCAACGCATGAACCGGCCTGTATTTTACGGTTGATGTGTTCAGCAAAAGCCGCTTTAAAGCTTTACCTACCCCAAAGTGCGCGCATTCTACACTAAAACGGCCTTAAGGTTAAGGATTTCCTGCCCTAATTGCTGATTATTTTCAATTTATTCAGCTATTTTTAATTGGTAACAGCAAAAGTCACCTCATGGCTAATCGCTGCGCCTAAAACTTGACAATACGCATGCGTATGGTGACAATGTTAAGGATTCAATCTTAAATCGGACAAAAATGATTTTCAAAGACTCTCAAGTGGCCGTCATTGATGGCGTTCGCACCCCATTTATGAAGTCACCGGGCGGCAAAGCCCAAGACCTTAAAGCCTATGACTTGGCGCGAATGACCCTTAATCAAATCAAGCACCGCCATGATTTTTTAAAAACTGACTGCGATCAGGTCATTATGGGCAGTGTCATTCAAAATGCAGCCACTTCGAATGTGGCCAGAGAAGCCATGATTGGCGCCGGTATCGATGTCAAAACACCGGCTTATACCGTCACCATGGCCTGTATTTCAGGTAATCGTGCCATCACCAATACCGCACAGGATATTCAGTCCGGTGCCATAAAAATCGGTCTGGCCGGCGGTGTTGAATCCATGTCGGATGCACCCGTGCGCATCAGCCATGCGTTGAAAAAGACCTTAATGAAGGCACAAAAGGCCAAGGGTTTTAAAGATTATTGGCAGGTTTTTAAACAATTCAAATTCAAATCACTGGTACCGGTAACACCGTCCATTTCAGAGTTTTCTACCGGCCTCACCATGGGACAGGATGCCGATCAGCTGGCGGCTAAATTTAATATCAGCCGGGAACAGCAAGATGCGTATGCCCTGCGCTCTCACCAAATGGCAGCTAAGGCCTGGGAGGACGGTCAGTTTGAGCATGAGGTTGATTACATCACCATTCCGCCTGAGTTTGAGGTTGTCAAGCAGGACAACACTTTTTATGCCGACAGTTCCATGGAAAAACTGGCTTCTTTAAAACCGGTTTTTGTGAAACCCCATGGCACCGTAACAGCCGGTAACGCCTCACCCATTACCGACGGTGCATCGGTGAGTTTGTTAATGGACCTGGCAGAAGCTAAAAAGAGAAAATTAAAGCCTCAAGTGGTTATTGAGGGCTTTGTCTATTCAGGCCAGACACCCAAAGGCGAGCTGTTGTTAGGTCCTGCCTATACCATCAGCCGTTTACTTGATGAAGCTAAATTAACACTTGATGACATCGACGTATTTGAAATACACGAGGCTTTTGCCGGTCAGGTATTGGCCAATTTGGCCGCCTTACAAGACAAGGACTTTTGTAAAAACCAGTTGGGGCGAGATAAACCAGTGGGCGAAATCCCAATGGAAAAAATCAACACGCAGGGCGGTTCATTATCTTTGGGCCACCCTTTCGGCGCCACCGGCAGTCGCTTATTGACAGCCGCTTCGCGTCGTTTACGCCAGTCAAAAGGCCAATACGCACTGATCAGCGCCTGCGCTGCCGGTGGATTGGGCTCTTCAATTTTACTGAAAAAAATAGGATAACATCATGGCCAACTTTGAATTAGACATTAATAATGACATTGCCACGGTGTGGATGGATCAGCCGGGCTCGGAAGTGAATACTTTATCTGTGGCCATGCTGGATGATTTTCGTGGTTTACTGGACACCATTGAAGACAATGATGACATTAAAGCCGCTGTATTAATATCCAGAAAACCCAACTGCTTTATTGCCGGTGCCGATATTAAGGAATTCCAAAAAATGGAATCTTCTGAAGAGGCGGTGAAATTATCACGTGAGGGCAATCAGATTCTGACACGCTTAAGCCAGCTTAAAAAACCGGTGATTGCGGCCATTAACGGCGCCTGTCTCGGCGGCGGTCTGGAAGTGGCCATGGCTTGTCATTACCGCATTGCCACCACCGATGAGAAAACCGTGTTTGGTTTACCGGAAATGAAACTGGGCTTATTGCCCGGCGGTGGCGGTACCCAGCGCATCATTAAACTCACTTCACTGCGTTATGGTTTGGATGCTCTGCTCACCGGCAAAAACATTTATCCCTACAGTGCCAAAAAAAATGGCCTGGTGGATGAATTAATTCACAAAGAGGGCTTATATCAGGCCGCTTTAAAACAGGCTCACAGCCCGATTAAACGCCGCCCGAAAAAACAATCCCTGGTCGACAAAGCTTTATCGACTTCATTGGGTCGCAACTATGTGCTGAAAAAGGCCCGGGAAACGGTGATGAAAAAAACCCGTGGTAATTACCCCGCACCGTTAAAAATTCTAGATTGTGTAGAAATCGGTCTTGAAGACGGCATGCAAGCAGGCCTGGAAGCCGAAGCCATGGCTTTTGGTGAATTACACAGCTCACCTGAATCTCAGAATCTGATTCGGTTATTTCTGGCGATTCAGGACAATAAAAAACTCAAAAACAACAATAAAACTGAAAACACCGATGCCATCACCATGATTGGTGCCGGCTTTATGGGCGCCGGTATCACCGAAGTCTCGATTAAGAATGACTACCATGTGATACTGAAGGACATTAATCCCGAAGGCATCGCCTCGGCGTTGAAAACCATTTGGGATGATTTTACTAAACTGGTCCGTAAAAAAGCCATGACAGCGGTGGATCGGGATCGTTTGATGGCGAAGATTGAAACCACCCTGGATGAGGACGCCATTTGTGAAGCTGATTTAATCATTGAAGCGGTGTTTGAAGATTTGGGCCTGAAACAAAAAATATTGGCTGATGCCGAAAAACGCTGCAACAAAAGCACGATATTCGCCACCAACACCTCATCTTTGCCGTTGGCAGATATCACCAAAAATGCCAACAACCCCAATAATGTAGTTGGTATGCATTACTTTTCACCAGTACCCAAAATGCCCTTGCTGGAAGTCATTGTCACCGATAAAACCGCTAAAAAAGCCCGTCAAATGGCCATTAATGTGGGCATTAATCAGGGCAAAACCGTTGTCGTGGTGAAAGACGGTCCCGGCTTCTACACCACACGTGTGCTGTCAGCCATGACCCATGAAGCCATTAAAGTGCTGCATGATGGTGCCAAAATCGAAGACGTGGATAACGCCATGAAAGACTGGGGCTTTCCGGTCGGCCCATTGGCATTAATGGATGAAGTCGGAATAGATGTGGGTGCCCACATTGCCCGTGGTGCATTGGGTGACATGTTTATCGAACGCGGCATTGAACAAGATGATACGGTACAAAAACTGGCTGAAGCCAAACTCTATGGTCGTAAAGCCGGTAAAGGTTTTTATCGCTATCCGAAGAAAGGTAAGAAAACCGTCAATGCCGATATTTATGCGTATTTTGGTGGCGAAGAAAGACAAGATATGGATAAAAAAGCCATTCAAAATCGCATTGGCCTTATTTTTGTAAATGAATGTGTGCACTGTCTCCAAGAAGGCATCTTAGACAGTGCGGCCGATGGTGATTTAGCCGCCATATTAGGCCTGGGGTTTCCGCCGTTTACAGGCGGTCCTTTTCGATACATCGATGCCCGAGGCGCCGCTGAGATTAATGAAACACTTAATCTTTTAAGTAAGCAACATGGCAGTCGTTTTGAACCGGCTCAGTTATTAACCGATAAAGCCGACAAAGACGAACGTTTTTACGATTAAAATTACAGCCACCCGTCGATGTTGATTCAGCTTTTCGGCGGGTTGCGCTACCCTTATTGACCGTTGACAGGAACGGCTTCGGGGGGCTCAAAGGTGGCCACCACGGCCTGGTTTTTACCCTGTTGCTTAGCCCGGTAGAGTGCCCGGTCTGCACGTTTAATGGTCTGTTGCAAATTAGCGTCATGCAAGGCGTATTCTGTTAATCCAGCGCTGATGGTTATTGTTATTTCATGTGTATGATATTGGATGCGCTGGTCGGCCACCTGTTGAATAATTTTATTTGCGACCTGCTTACCATCTTCAGCGTGCGCCTGGGGTAATAACACCAAAAATTCTTCACCACCCCATCGATAGGCATAATCAGATTTTCTTAAGTTCTTTTGCATGATGCGACTTATTTCAATCAGCACCACATCGCCGGCCGCGTGCCCTAAGTCATCGTTGACATGTTTAAAGTCATCTAAATCAAACATAATAACTGACAAAGGTTTTGATTTCTTTTGTAAGTTATCAACCAGACGCTGGCTGTAGCGAGAATAATGACGTCGATTAAATAAACCGGTTAATTCATCGGTTTCACTACTTAAACGCATCATTTCCCGGGTTTGACTGTTATAGCGGGAAAAACGCGTGGTCCCATAAGCGCCAAAAACATACGCCGCCACCAGTAAACCGCCACTGATATACCAAACCATATTAGCCGGGATTTGGAATACTTGTGCATAACCAATAAAAGTAAAGGCCCCGTGAGCAAACAAAAAACCCAGTGCCATGGAACGTCCTTTTAGTTGAGAAGCCAGCAAATCATTAATAACAAAATAATAAAATGAAACCAGTGACAACAGACAATACAAACCGATTAACCACAAATCAAATTCGTTTTTTAATGAGAGGGATTGCAAAAACAGCCAGCCCAGGAAGCCATTAAAACAAATAAAAACAAGGGTATAAGCCACCATATCCAGTGTACTAAATCCTTTTTTCTTTTTGGCACCATCTAGCAAAGGCATGTTTCTCGGGGGAAGAAGTTCAGTTAATTTTATCAGAAATACACTTTATAGTTTGACTCATATGTAACATTTTTCTTTTCATTTTTAATGCGAACCATTATTAAAGCTTATATTCAGGCACAAAAAAACCGGCCAAAAGACCGGTTTTTTCTGGTAACTGTTTGAAAGATTAACGCTTGGAGAACTGTACCGAGCGACGGGCTTTGCGTAAACCCACTTTCTTTCTTTCCACCTTACGGGCATCCCGTGTCAGGAAATTATGTTCTTTTAAGGCGCTTTTCAAAGACTCATCAGATTCTAAAATAGCCCGTGACAATCCCAGACGTATGGCGCCGGCCTGACCGGTTATGCCACCACCTGAAACAGTGCAACGAACATCAAACTGATCATCAAGACCCAAATGCTCTAATGGTTGACGCGCCAGCATACGGGCTGTTTCACGACCAAAATAATCTTTAATGTCTTTGTCGTTAATTACAATCTTGCCTGAACCCGGGGTTAAAAAGACCCGAGCTGAAGAAGATTTTCTGCGTCCTGTTCCGTAATATTGTTCTGTTGCCATAATTATACCTCTAAAGCTTTGGGTTCTTGCGCGGCATGTGGATGCTCATTGCCGGCATAAACTTTTAATTTGCGATACATTTGACGACCCAATGAATTTTTGGGCAGCATGCCTTTAACCGCCTTTTCAATGACTCGCTCAGGATGCTTTGCTAACATGTCTTTTAAACCAATGGTTTTTAAATTACCCACATAGCCTGTGTGATGCTGATACACTTTAGCATCCATTTTATTGCCGGTTACGGCAATTTTCTCAGCATTGATGACCACAATATAGTCACCCGTGTCCACATGCGGGGTGTATTCAGGTTTATGTTTGCCACGAAGACGGGTGGCAATTTCTGTGGCCATTCGACCTAAGGTTTTACCTTCGGCGTCTACTAAGAACCATTCGCGGTTGATTTGTTCCGCTTTTGCGCTGTATGTTTTCATATTATTTTACGTTATTTCGAACCTGGGCCTGACTTGAAAGTGCCATCCAAGGAGCGGCCATTCACAAAGTGCGGGAATGTTACTGAATTACACTTAAAGATGCAAGTTATTTATGCAGAAGTTTACGCATTTATGCAGCCCTTAAATGCGACACTGCTTTGATCTTTAATTTAACCGCTGAGCAGTCGGCTGAATATGATTTAACTCCGTATACAATAACATCACGCCACAACGGATGTACTCCACCACTTGTTGGTAATCCATCTCATCACTTTCCACACCCTCGACTTGATTATCCATTTGGCCAATGGCGTGAAGGTCACTGATAAACTCCCGACTTTCAGCGGTCAAATCCACATGGCTAAAACCGGCCTGGCCAAGCCCGGATATAAAAGCCTGCACCCAATCAGAAACCGCCTTCAAACGCTTCGATAAATCATGGCTGTCATCAGGCACAATTAAATGATAGCCGTAGTCATTATCTTTGAGTTCTTTCTTGGCCAATTCAAATACCGCGGAAAATACCTCGGACACAGATTCAGCTGATGTCTCAGATAAACAAAAATCAGCCATCGTCAATTCTAACCAGTGTTGATAATGGGTATCGGCATTAAAACACAGCATGGCACTGGCCTGCGCATGTAATTCTGCAGGCGACGCTAAAACTTCTAATGATTTTAGGTGCTCGGCAAAGGCTTGATAGGGAATTTTCATGTGATTTTATAGATTTTTCAAAAACTTGAACCAATAAGTTAATAAGTTTATTGACCTTTTATCGCGAACAAATTATATTAATTCAAATCGATGGATTAAGATTTCTGTGGTCTGAGGACATTATGGGGATAAACCCAGTGTGCATCAAGTCACCTTGATGAATTTTAAACATTTAGACGGCTCTGTAATGATATGAATGATATTAAAGAATTAGAAAAAAACATTGAAAAATGTCTCGATAAAATAGAACAATATGCCGCTGAAAACAATGCATTGCGGACCCGCATGGAAGAACTCACCCAGGAAAAGGCGCGGCTGATGCAGAAAAATGACCAGGCAAAAACCCGGTTGGAGTCCATGATTTCCCGTTTACGTAATCTGGAGCAAGCAGTATGAGTAAAGAACGCATCACGGTTAAATTATTAAATCGCGAGTATCCGTTCAGCTGTGAACCCGGCGAACGCCAGTCTTTATTAATGGCCGCCGATCATTTAGACAGCGCCATGCGTGAAATCAAACAAAACAACAGCACCCTGTCTTATGAAAAAATCGCTTTGATGTCGGCCATGAATATTGCCCATGAGCTGATCAAAGCGCAATCTCTGAATCAACATTATGACAGCGAAGTGATGGACTCCATCAAAAAACTCAATGGTAAGCTTGAACAGGCCATCGCGAACGATTAGAATGAAACTTAATGATGTTGACTGTGGTGTTCGAGCGCTATTTGCATATGCCTTGGCCCTAATTAAAAACCACAGGAAACCGGAATCAATCATCCGTGTGCAAGCTCACCTTTGCAGTGAGAAGCCTTAGATGTTGAGAGGTTTCCGCCTTGTACCTTTGGTACCAAGGACGCCAATAGTCACCGGCACCAACGGTCAACATCTTTCATTTTGACCGCATGTCCCAATCCAAGCTTAAATCCCAACTACGCCAACGTCTGCGCCAACAACGCAATGCGCTGACACAGCAACAGGTTGAGGCCAACGCCCGCATCATTGTCGAAAAAATTGTCACCAGTGCTTATTGGCAACAATCACAGCACGTCGGAATATACCTGCCCATTAATAACGAAGTGGATTTAACTGCTTTATTACACACTGAAAAAACCTGTTATATTCCCAGCGTTCGTGGTTCGGCCATGCAATTTCATCGTTACCATCAGCAATTACCCTTAATCACAACCGCTTATGGCTTATCACAACCCAAATTTGCAAGCTGTCATAAACAACCGCAATTAGATCTGTGCTTAATGCCTCTGGTGGGTTTTGATACCCAAGGCCATCGGTTAGGTATGGGCGGTGGCTATTATGACCGTTATTTTGAAAACAATTCTGACACTGTTTTACTGGGTGTGGCGCATGCTGTTCAAAAACATGAGCAATTGCCCACGGACCCCTGGGATGTTAAACTTCAGGGTATTATCACTGAACAAGATTGGTTTCTGATATGAATCAAGATGACATGAAAAAAGCCGTGGCTCGCGCCGCTTTGGATTATTTGGATGAATACGATATGTTGATAGGTATGGGCACCGGTTCCACTGTCAATCATTTCATCGATTTACTGAGCTCGGTCAAAAGTCGGGTCGACGCTGTGGTCTCCAGTTCCGAAGCCACCACCGCCAAACTGAAAGAACATGGTTTTCATGTTAAAGAGCTGAACCAAACCGGTGATATTCTTCTCTACTTTGATGGCGCCGATGAATGCGATGCCCATAATCGATTGATTAAAGGCGGCGGTGGCGCCTTAACGAGAGAGAAAGTGGTGGCCGAAGCCGCTGACAAGTTCATCTGCATGGTTGATGAGTCCAAGCGGGTTGATTTATTGGGTGAATTCCCATTACCCGTGGAAGTGATTCCCATGGCCCGCAGTCTGGTGGCCAGAAAATTAGTCAAATTGGGCGGCCAGCCGGTTTTTCGCCAAGGCTTTGTCACCGATAATGGCGGTGAAATTCTCGATGTGCATCACCTTAAAATAACCGATCCGGTCAGTTTAGAACAGGAAATCAATGCCATACCGGGCGTGATTAGTCATGGTTTATTCGCTCGACGGGGTGCCGATGTGACCCTGGTTGCAGACAGCAGCGGTCAGGTCAAGACTCAGAAATAACTTAACTGCCGGCTTGATTGATTAACCAATGTTTTAAAGGCTTAAAGCCGTTCACTAAGTTCATGCCCTTGCCGCGCAACCAGGTGAGCCCCGGTTGTTCAATGGCATAAAAACGCTGCAGAAAGCTCATCAATTCAGAGGTCATCAGCACTTCACTGTGTCGGCGACGCTGATGGCGTTTTAAAGCACGCGTGACGGTTTCCTCGTCGCGCAGATTCACGCCCTCAATTTGCCGCACCAGTTCAGCCACATCACTTAAACCCAGATTTACGCCCTGCCCGGCCAGCGGATGCACCACATGGGCACTGTCCCCCAATAGTACCAGGCGGCCCACCACTGTTTCGTTGGCATACATTTGTCGCAGCGGAAAGCTGGCACGCTCGCTCATAAGCTCAATTGCACCCAGATCACAGCGTAAATGGGCTTTTAAACCATGAATAAATCGCGACTCATCGGCCTCAAGCCACTGCCTGTACTGATCCTCATCGCAACTCCATACCAGCGAAAACAAATCACCGCCCATGGGCAATAAAGCCACCGGCCCTGAGTGATTAAAGGCCTGTAATGCAGTTTTTTCAGGCGCTTGACTAATACGCAGATAGCAGACAATGGCGCGCTGTTGATAAGAACTGTTACGAACAGTAATTCCGGCCATTTCACGCACCGGCGAGCCGGCACCGTCACAGGCCAGCAATAATCGAGCCTGTAATTTGTCCCCGTTATCCAGGTTTACCGAAACCTGACGCTGTGACTGTTCGAAAGAATCAAGGGTGTGCTGATAATATGTGGTCACCTGAGGATATTCCTGAAGTTTTTTCTGGGCAGCATACACCAACCATTTATTCTCGGTGATGGCCCCTAAATCACGGGCCGAACCACTGTTAAAGTTTAATTGGCCGCGGCTGTTATTATCCCACACCTGCATCGCCTGATAAGACCCCATACGATCATCATCAATCAAACTTGTAATCCCTAAATCAGCCAATAATTTTAAGTGCTTTTCAGCAATCGCCACCACCCGTAGCGTGCGCTCATTATCAGACTGACAGTTGATTTGCGGGCCGGCTTCAACCACGGCAACACTTAAATCAGCGGCAGCCAGGGCATTGGCACAGACCGCACCGACCATGCCACCACCACTGATAATTACATCAAATTTCTGCATTAGGAGACCTCCGAAAGACCACCGGCCAGCTGATAGAATTGGCGTTTAAGCCCCACTGAACTGTCCACCGCCAACAAACCCAGCGACCGCAAGCCATTGATAACCGGCTGGTCAATTTTAAACCAGGTCATTAAATCATCGGTGTACTGTAATATGGCTTGTTGATCGGGCAGCGATTGTTGTTGGTAGTCTGCCAGCACTGCATCACTGCCGATATCTTGCTGATTGTTTTGTGCTTTGTTTAACACAGCGGTTAAACGCTGAATACCGCGCACCCCTAAATTTAATCCCTGTGCTGACACCGGCGACACCGTATGGGCGGCATTGCCGAGTAATAACACCCGGTCTTTGTATTGTTGTGACACACAGATGCGGTACAAGGGATAACTGCTGCGCTGACCCACTCTGGTGATGCGGCCTAAACGGTGGCCTATAGCCTGTTGCAGGGCGTTTTTAAAATCAGTCTCATCTGCGTTCAGCATCTGCTTTGCTTGTTGTTCAGGCAAGGTCCAGACCAGTCCCAGGCGATCATGGAACGGTAATAAAGCCATCGGACCGGTTTTGGTCAGACGCTCATAAGCACAATGTTTATGGGGCAATTCAGTGGCCACATTAGCGATGATGGCGGTGCGGTGATAGTTTTTGGTGACTGTGGCTAAATGCAAAGTCTTCCTGACAAAAGAACGGGCGCCATCGGCAGCCAACATCAGCCGAGTGCGGTGGCTATGAGCGGTTGAATCTGTTTTGTATTGAATCAAGACATCAGACCGTCCGGATGAAAATTGAGTTAACTCAGCCGGTGCTGATAAGGTTATGTGTGGGTGTTTACTGACCTTCTGCCATAAGCTTTGACCCAATACTTTGGCTTCAACCACATGCGCCAGATGATCAACCTGTAACTC
This sequence comes from uncultured Marinicella sp., assembly GCA_947502925.1. Lineage (GTDB taxonomy): Bacteria > Pseudomonadota > Gammaproteobacteria > Xanthomonadales > Marinicellaceae > Marinicella. The sequence continues at coordinate 193,025 of CANNBS010000005.1, forward strand.
ATCACAATCAAAATGAACTGAACCAAACCGACCTTTCTGGCTGACATGTACCTGATTCACCACAGTACTGTGGGGTGCAATGTCTGACCAAATACCCAATTTTTGCCAGAATAATCGTGACGCCGGATTAACCACCAAAGTGCGGTCATCAAACCCGGGGGGCTGATTAGCCATCAGCTGTTGCGGTTCACCGGCTTCCAGTACATGCACAGTACAATGTTCTGAGGCCAACGACAGTGCCGTCGCCAAACCGACGATACCACCACCGATGAGGGTGATGTCATAATCGATGTCTTTAGTTGTCGCCATGGTTCTGTTTGGCTAAATCACTGCGATTTAAGCCGATATTGACGAAATAATCTTCTGCCACATCGGTGACATAATCATTGGAAAAACAGGATGAATCAAAACGGTCAATATTGGGATTACCTTCCAAACAAGCGGCTTCCAGGTCTTCCAGGGTTTGATAAATCAAACCATCGGCACCTAATTCCCGACATATGTCCTCTTCGCTGCGTTGATGTGCCACCAATTCATCAGACACCGGCATATCGATACCGTAAATATTGGGGTATCTCACCGGTGGCGCAGCCGAGGCGAAAAATACTTTTTTGGCGCCGGCCTCGCGAGCCATTTCAATAATTTGTTTGGATGTGGTGCCTCGAACAATAGAGTCATCAATTAACAGAACATTTTTACCACGAAACTCCAGCTCCACTTTATTCAGCTTACGGCGAACAGATTGTATTCGCTGTTCCTGACCGGGCATGATAAAAGTGCGGCCAATGTAACGGTTTTTAATAAAGCCTTCGCGAAACTTTAAATTTAAGGCATGGGCCAGTGGAATGGCCGCCGTTCGAGATGACTCCGGGATGGGAATCACCACATCAATGTCTTCATCGGACCAACGTTCTTTAATACGCTCAGCCAGCTTTTCGCCCATACGCAAACGCGCCTTATACACCGACACATCATCAATCATGGAATCGGGACGGGCAAAATAAACAAACTCAAAGACACAGGGTGATAACTGCGTCTTTTCGGCACAGACCTGGCGATGCACCTGTCGGTCATTGGTGATAATAATGGCCTCACCCGGCGCCACATCTGACACCAGATCAAAATGATGCAAATCCAGCGCCACACTTTCAGACGCCACCATATATTCATCACCTTCTTCAGACGGTCGCACGCCATAAACCAGAGGCCTGATGCCATTCGGATCACGAAATGCAACAATGCCATAACCGGGAATAATTAATACGCCCGCATAGGCGCCCTGACAGCGTTTGTGTACGCGTTTGACCGCGTGAAAAATGGCCTCAGGCGTAATCTTTAAACCAGAGGCATTGGCCAATTCATGAGCAAATATATTCAGCAAAACTTCCGAATCTGAACGGGTATTAATGTGACGGCGATCTTCTGCAAACAACTCCCGGGTCAGCTGCTCGGTATTATGCAAATTACCGTTATGGGCAAAGGCAATGCCAAAGGGTGAATTAACATAAAATGGCTGGGCTTCTTCGTAATCACTGGAGCCGGCCGTTGGGTAACGGACATGTCCGATGCCGGCGTTGCCTTTAAGTTTTTGGGTGTTGGCCGTTTTAAAGACATCACTGACCAGGCCGTTATTCTTAACCAGTTCTAACTTGCGACCGTGGCAGGTGGCAATACCGGCCGCATCCTGGCCACGGTGCTGTAAGATGGTTAAGCATTCATAAATCGTCGAGGCCACTTCATGATTGGCCATAATCCCCACAATTCCACACATAGGTCGATTAACTCCGGTTATTGTTTGTCAGGTTGGGTTGTTTGTTTGGGTTGTTGATCTGGCTGTGCATCCGGCGTCGTTAAACCCGGCTGCAAAGCCTGTTTTAAGGTGTCATCCTGCATAAAGGAAAAATACTCACCAATATCCTCAGGCATGCGGGCTTTGACCCAATCTGCCATTTTTGAAAAATGCGGTTGCAACGTGGATTGTTGCCACCAGGGGTCTTTAGACAGCGGTGTCGCCTGCAGAAACAACACCATAAAGGTTACCGCCACGGCACCCCTCAATAAGCCAAAGAACATGCCTAAAAAACGATCGGTACCGGTTAAGCCGGTACCGGCAATAATTTTTCCGAGTAAAAAATTAATTAATCCACCGACGATTAAGGCCGATAAAAATAAAGCCACAAAGGCAATTAAATGTCTGGCTGAGGGCAGTTCAATATAGGCCTGAAGCCAGTCAGCTCCGACATCCACATAATGCCAGGCCAGCCAGAAGGCCGCCACCCAAATGATTAAAGACATGACCTCACGAATTAAACCGCGAAATAAGCTGACCACCACCGACAACAGTAAAATCGCCAGTATGGTGAAGTCAAACCAGTTCATCGAAACCTTTGCATAATTCTGGATTAAAATAACTCATATCAATCGACCAGCTGAGCCAGTTCATGGGTTTTAACCAGACCATTGAGTTTAAGCTTTTCTGAAATTTGTTGTTTAAGCTGTGTGGCCTGTTCCCGTGTATTTACTGGACCCACCCGCAATCGATAACGGCTTTCTCCCTGGCTGTTTTTGGATTGATCCACAAAGGCAGCCGAAAAACCGGCTAATTTCAGCTTATTGCGTAAATCAAGGGCGTTGTTTTTGGCTGCAAAGCTGCCCAACTGCACCACCCAGCCGAGTTGTCCACGATCCGCACTGGCTTTCACCTCGTCTTCAGTGACGGTGATTATTTTAGGTGTGCCAATATTAAGTTTGAGCTTATTCACAGCGTCCACATAATCTTCCGCTTTGGCTTTGTCACGGTATAAAGCTTGGGACCAAACCCGATACAGGGCTTTATCCGGTGCCAGCTCAACCAACGAGTCAATGCCCTGTTGAGCCAATTTATTCTTCACTTGCTGGGCATTGTCTGCTTTTGAAAAACTGCCCAGTTTGACCCGGAAAATTGTCTGTCCGACCGGCACCGCTTCTGGTTTAGAGTCAGACGACGCGTTACTTTCTTTGGCTTGTTGTTGACTGTCTGTGTTTTCGACCCGGGTGTTTGTTTCTTCGCTATCAGTCTCGGTGACCGGTTCAGAGCTGATCTCTTCCGGCTTGGTTTCTTGTTGTTCCTTTGTCGTATCTTCTATATTGTTCTCTGCAACTTGTTTAGATGATTCAATTAATCCATTACCATCAACCGGCTCCTGTGCATCCCGCGGCATGACTTGATCATCACTCAGAGTTAATTCTGTTTCAGGTACCGTGACATCGGCAGGTTCCTTATTGGGCGATTCATCTTTAAGCGATTCATCTTCCAGGGAAAATGTTTTAACACTCAATTGATGACTGCCGGATTCTGGAATAACAATATCGATCTTTTTATCGCCTGATTTATCCACTTCATTATCAAACAGCATCGGTATAAAAATAATGGCCAAAGCAATAATGACTGAGGCGCCGATTAATCGTTGTTTAAGTTCCTGATCCATAATTTACTGGCCTAATTGTTGCGTGAGAAATGATACCACATCCTGATATGACAATTGTTGCTGCGGAACATTCCGGTCCTGCATGGCTTTCACTGAAATTAATTGTTTGTCCATTTCATCAGGGCCCAAAATTAATGTAAATTGGGCACCGGCTTTATCCGCTTTCTTAAATTGTGACTTAAAAGAGGCTTCCGTTAAATGCATCATCAATGTAATTTCGGGTAAATCATTCCGAATCTGTTCACAGAGGGCCATGACCTGATCCACTGCCACCTGCTTATCCCAGACAACATAGACATCGGTTTGTGCATCCGCTTGCCACAATTGTTTATCAACAATCAGTTCAACCAATCGATCTAAACCCATGGCAAAACCGGTGGCCGGCGTGGGTTTTCCACCCTGCATTTCCACCAGGGCATCGTAGCGACCACCGGCACATAAAGTCCCCTGAGCACCTAAATCATCCGTGATCCATTCAAATACATTGTGTGAGTAATAATCCAAGCCCCGCACCAATCGCCGATTAATTTCATAGGGCACCTCACAGGCGTCCAGAATGGCACAGAGCTGATTAAAGTGAGCTTGAGATTCATCACTCAGGTAATCGGCAATACTCGGTGCCGCCTTGATCACGGCTTTCATATCCGGATTTTTTGAGTCCAGTAAACGCAGCGGGTTACTGTGCAGTCGATTTTTGGCTTCCTCATCCAACACATCCAGGTGTTGCTCAAAGTATTCAATCAGGACGGTTCGATACGACTCACGACAGGCAGCACTGCCTAAAGAGTTTAACTCCAGACGAACATTGTCTATGCCCAGTTGTTGCCACATGCGGTGGGTCATTAACAGTAATTCGGCGTCAGCTTCAGGTCCCGGGTATCCAAACACCTCGACACCAATTTGCGAAAACTGACGATTTCGGCCTTTCTGTGGCTTTTCATAACGAAACATAGGGCCTGAATACCAGAGTTTTTGCGGTTCATTAAAAATCAGACCATTTTCTAATACGGCCCGTACGGTCGAGGCGGTGCCTTCGGGGCGTAAGCTGATGGAGACATCCTTGCGATCTGTGAAGGTAAACATTTCTTTTTCCACCACATCAGTGACTTCACCGATGGCAGAATGAAATAATGCGGTTTTTTCCAGCAGTGGGAATCTGATTTCCTGGTAGCCATATTGCTGTAATAAGCCTGTGACAATGGCTTCCAGTTTTTGCCAAACCCAGACCTGATCCGGGGTGACATCATACATGCCACGAAGACGTTTAACTTTTTTGCTCAACTATTTGCCTAATTTAAAAGAATCGTGGGCTATTTTATATGACCCGGGCCGTGACGTCATGAGCTGAGTTATAATTTTTAGATTTATTGGCGCGTGGTTAACCTTCTTCTGGCGGCCAATCAAAATCTGCCACGTTTTGACGGGTATTTTGGCTTAAGTCCACCTGTTCTTCATTGATGAATAAGCTTAACTGATCGGCATTACCGATACGGAAATGAATCGGCTCATCGGCACTGTATTGTCGTTCACCGGGCCCGATTAAATCACTGACAACCTTTTCTCCGCTTTGGGTTTTAATGGACACCCAGGCTTGATTGGATAAATCAAATCGAATGTTAAATCGTGGTTGTTCCTCTGAGACCGGGCGATCTGTTTCAGCCGTTTGTGGTTGAGGCACTGAATCAATCTGATCCTCAGTCTGACTATCTGTGTTGTCATCACCGGCATCAAAACCCTCTGACATAATGTCTGACTCATTATTTTCATCAGCATCTTGAGGGCTGTCATCCGATTCGCTGTTCTGTTCCGCTAAATCGGCCTGTGGCAATAAAGAGGAATAAATCACTTTTTTTTGCCTTTTGGCATCATTTATCGGTACATTGGAATTATTTTCAACAAGCCGGTAATCGTCTTCTGGCTGACTATTATCCCATTTATCATAGACGAAATAAAAGCTTAACCCCAAAGCCGCCACTAAAAAAGTACCCAGGACATAGCGCCCGAAGCCACTGGAATGGGTCTTGACCCGTGATAAGGGGTTGGAGACTTTACTGGAGGATAATTTGGGTTCATAAGGCTTGAGGTGTTGCGCCGGAACCAAAGCGATAACCGTATCCGGGTCAAGCGCCAATTCTCTGGCATAGTTACCCACATGGCCGCGGATAAAGGTGGCTGAACCAATGCGATTAAACTCGCCTTGTTCAATGAAGTGAATGATTTCTCGACTGACTTTAATCCGATTCGCCATTTCAGCCACTGAGAGACCCTGCTTTTCCCTGCGGGCTCTGAGTTGATCAAGGGTCAGTTCGTTATGTGTCGTATCTGTCATGGTTTTAATGTGTTTGTGTCGTTATAGCTTGGGTTATTTTAATTTTTTTAGCTGAGTTAAATATTTATTGGCTTCTTGGTCATTACCCAGTTTACGTTCAACCTGATAAGCCACTGTTAACAAACGCTCATCGAGTGCCTGAAGGCGAGACAAACGCTGAATAAATGCGCGTGCCTTTAACGGCTGATCATGTCCGGCACTAATAATGGCCATGTTATAAAGCGCCACATTCATTTCCGGGTTAATGGCCAAAGCCGCTCGAAAATGCCGCTCTGCTTCAGTGAACAAATCATCTTTCATTAAACAAACCCCGGCATTTTCATGCACCGTTTCAGGGGTTTTATAAAATGGGTTGGACAATGTTCTCTGGTAATATTCGAGGGCTTTTTTATAGTCGCCCTGCTGGCACAAAAAAGTACCATAATTATTTAAAATAATCGGGTCGTTAGGGGCATGTTTAACCGACGCTTTATAATGTTTCGCAGCTTCGTTACCTGCCCCCATGGTGCTGTAAACCAAAGCCAGCGCTGAATGGGCAATGGCTAATTTCGGTTCAATATCAATGGCTCTTTTTAATTTTTCGATGGCCAAGTCATAGTCTTGTCGTTCAAAATAAGCCACACCCATTCTCACATTGAGCATGGCCGGGCTATTGGGATCAGACCGATTGGTGGGCTCATCATAATCAGAGCGCTGGTTGGTTTGGGCGCACGCCGCCAAAAATAGCATGGCTGTCAACAGTGTCGAAACGGTTTTCATCGAACCTCCAAAGGCCTTTTGCTGGTGTCTGCCCCGTACATGGCAGACCGTCTTGTCCGATCCATAAATTCTCCCGCTAACTGACCGCAGGCGGCAGCAATATCATCGCCGCGGGTTTTGCGAACAGTGCAAATGTACCCTGCAGCCATGCAGATTTCTTTGAACTGGTCGACTTTTTTGGCATTGGGTGATTGAAATCGGGTGCCGGGAAATGGATTAAATGGAATTAAGTTAATTTTACAGGGTATATCACGCAATAGCCGCGTTAAATCATGCGCCTGTTGCGCACCATCATTGACACCACCGATCACCGTGTACTCAAAAGTAATGCGGGCTTTTTTCTTTCCAGCCACAAACTCACGACACGCCGATAATAAGCTGTCGATGTTATATTTTTTATTCAATGGCACCAGTTGTTCTCGTAACGCATCATTGGGCGCATGTAAGGAGACCGCAAGAGAAACATCCGCATCTTTATTAAGCTGTCTGATTTGTGGCACCAGGCCTGAAGTGCTGACTGTGACCCGTTTATTGGCAAAGCCAAAACCATGGTCATCACGCATAATATTTAATGCCGGCAAAACCCGATCATAATTGGCCAGTGGTTCACCCATGCCCATCATCACAACATTGGTAATACGTCGGTTTTTTGTGCCATGATTCAGTTGTTTGGCTGCCACCCAGACCTGGGCAATAATTTCAGCGGTACTTAAGTGCCGATTAAAACCCTGCGCTCCGGTGGCGCAGAAGGTGCAATTTAATGAACAGCCTACTTGAGATGAAACACACAAGGTGCCTCTGTTTTTTTCCGGAATATAAACTGTTTCAATGGCATTGTCGCTATCCATTTTAAGCAGCCACTTAATGGTGCCGTCATTAGACACATGCTCACTGATTAGTTCAGGCACTGTTGTGTCAAAGTGATCGGCCATTTTTTGCCGGAGATCTTTAGAAAAGTTGGTAAACTGGTGGAAGTCTAACTGGTAATCGCCATAAATCCATTTCATGGCTTGTGCGGCACGAAAACGTTGTTCACCCATAGCAGTGAACAACGCTTCTAATTGTGATCTGTCGTAATTGAGTAGGTTTTGTTTTGTGTTAATCAAAGTTTTTCACATTAAGTCAATTCGACTGTGGAGAAAAAGTAAGCAATCTCAACAGCTGCAGTTTCAGGTGCATCAGAACCGTGAACGGCATTGGCATCAATGCTCTCGGCAAAATCTGCACGAATGGTACCGGCATCCGCTTCTTGCGGGTTGGTGGCACCCATAATTTCTCTGTTTTTTGCAATGGCATTGTCGCCTTCGAGAACCTGAATCATGACCGGACCTGAAGTCATAAATTGAACCAAGTCAGCAAAAAAAGGACGGTCTTTATGAACCGCATAAAAGCCTTCAGCTTCGCTTTGACTCAGTTGTTTCATTTTAGCGGCAACAATTTTTAATCCACCGTCTTCAAAGCGCTGGTAAATTTGGCCGATAACGTTTTTCTTAACCGCATCCGGTTTAATGATTGATAAAGTTCTTTGCAAAGACATTGTTTACTCCATTTAGCGAAAAATATCAAGGAAAACTCGTTTAATTTCCGATATTTACGCCATTATTTAAATACCTGTTATTAAAATGGCCGATTGGGTTACCAAATTACCGTAATCCGGCACCATCAGACCTGAGGACAAAACGACCGGCATTGTAGCAATTTTCAATGACTATGAAAAGATAAAATCAAGGTCTCACAATATCAGAAAGTCTGATTTAAACAGTCGTTTGAATTGCGTCTTAACCAGCTATCTTATAAAATGCCATAACCTCACTTAATTCAATCAGGCATGAGCACACTATCAACTAAGGAACGGATACTTAATAGCACCGAAAACCTCATTGCTGAGCACGGCTTTGCTGAATTATCCATTCGCAAAATCAGCCAGCAGGCGCACACTAACCTGGCCGCCATTAACTATCACTTTGGCAATAAACAACAACTCATCGATCAGGTTCTTGAGCGGCGGTTAAATAATTTGTTTGATATTCGAAAAAGTATGTTGGATGAACTTAACCAGGGTGACGTCAACAAACCCTGCAATCTGGAACAGATCCTACACGCCTTTATTGCGCCGGCCTTGTTTATGATTAATGACGAACACCAGGGCGGTCGGATTTTTATGCAGGTTCTGGCGCGTGCTTACGCCGAACAAAGCGAAGCCCTGCATGATTTAATGAAAGACCGTTACACACCGATTATTAAAGAATTCGCCGAAGCTATTGGCCTGGCCTGCCCAGAGTTGCCCCGCGAGACCATCTTCTGGCGTTTTCATTTTATTATCGGTGCATTGACTTACACCATGGGGCATTTTGGTGCCACCAGTGTCGCCCGGCAAATGCCGGAAGAAGAGTATTTTGAAAAATCAGTGGCTGAATTGATTGAGTTTGCCAAAGCAGCGTTGAGCAACGCATAAGCATGTTCATCTACTTTTTAGCTTTATTTTTAATTCTCATTGTTCACCTATATTATCGCCTGCCCTTTTGGTTGCTTTCCATTTTCTGGTTTTTAACGCCATTTATTTGTTATAAATTAAAACTGATTACCAACACCCAGGGCATTATTACCCTATTTTTAATTCTTAATGTCATTATTATTGGCAACTTCAGCCATCTTCGGCGTTTATTTTTCACCTTACCTTTTTTGCGGGTTTTTAATAGCAAGGATCGCATCAACTGGCAACGTTTTAAGAACATTGATGATGGTTGGCTGGTCACTGATTTTGAAAAGGCCTTATACAACGGTCAGCCTGATTTTAGCCATCAAATTCCTAATTCATCACCTTCAAAAACTGCGCAGGAATTTTTAAATCGCATCGGCAGAAAATCCGATTTAAGCCCTGAGCGGTATCGACGCTTTCTCAGCGATCACAGTATTGCGGCTTTGGCCATTGGCAAAAATTACTCAGGCCATGGCTTTAATCGGCGGGATGTGGCACATATTATTAATGGCATCAGTCAATATAACCCTTTATTGGCAGCGCTCATTGGTATTATTAACACCGAGTCAGTGATTAGTTTAATTAATCGCCACGGCACACAACAACAGCGTGAGGAGTACTTACCGGCCTTTGCCAAAGGTGATAAACAACCTTTTTTAAACACCACTTTTTTATATGAGTTACTCGAAAATGGTCGCTCTTCCATTGAAGGCCGTATCGAGACCGATTTACATGACGAGATGGACACCGTTGGTATTCGTTTAAGTTTTACTGACATTATTATGTTAGGGACAGAACGCTCATCAGTTTTTTATCTGGCGGTCAATTTAAGTGACTTTACCAACGTCCTGAGCAATCACACACGCCTGGGTACCGTACTGTGTTTACTGGACAGCGACCATGAAGAAATTGAGGTGGTGCCGGGCAATGAGGTGTACAAAGGATTATTTAAATATTACCGTTGCTCCGCCAAAGATATTTTTATTCCACTAAGCAAAATAATCGGTGGCCAAGAAGCCATCAACTTAGGTATTAAACAACTGTTTTTAAATCAGGCTCAGGGAGCCGGTGTCTGGCCGGCGGCGGTGTCACGGTATATACAGGACAGTGCCAGTTACTTTTCCTGGTATTTTGCACACATAAAAAAACAAAACTCGCGGCCATTAATGGATTATCGACTGGTAAGAAAACAATTGAATCGACAGTTCAGTTATCGCCAACGACTCATAAATGTCCAACAAACTGCTTTAGTCAATGGCGACAAGCCCTTAATGAGCTACACCAATATTTTATTTAAAAACAGTTTATTTGATGCCAGTTTACAACAGCTCAACTGGCTCAGAACCATTTTAGGTTCCCACGCTCACCAGATAAAAAGCGAACATAAACTCAATCAGTATTTTCGTGTCAAACACCTAAGCATGGAACTGGATGGTCACAGCCACGAAATTAACCAACTGCCTTTGATGAAGAAAGTGGCCTTATCAGCACACCCCTGGTACAAGCTGGAAATTGCAGAATTAAATAAAAACCAGGTGGATTCTAAAAAAGTCGATAAATTGCTGTTTAAACACATTGCCTATATTTTGCATAATTTAGTCAAAGTTTGGGTTTATGCTGTTCGGACATCTTGGTTTGGCCGGTTTTTTTGGCGCAAATCAAAACACAAAAACCGCATTCGCCGTTTAAGCAGCAGTTATGCTTTAATTGCTGATTTAGCCTTGATAAAATGGTCACTGCGTAAAGATAACAACACCGAGTTTACGGCCTTTTTGGCTGAATGTAACCAACATTTGATGACCCAAATGGCAGTGCTTAGTGAATATTGGCAACATAAAGATCAGGATATGCGTCGGTTTGTGTTGAAACAATCTTTAAGAGACAGTTATTATCTGTGCCAAAAAGCGCTCAACCAAAGTATAAACAGCGCCTTTAATCACTATCCGTCTTTGTTGTTAAAAATTTTAATCTTTCCTTTTGGTAAACCCTTTCATCCAGCCGGCTTTGCCACTGATGAAGCACTGGAGCCAATACCTGAAAGTGGATTACAGCACCCTATTCAAGCCACCCGTAGTATTAGCCGTGTGGCCGAGGCCAGTCATCAATTACTGGCTGCTAAAAAAATTGAAACAGCGGTCACCAATGCCACCGGATTTACGGTGACCAGTAAGAACTATCAGGTTCTGATTGACCGCTCGTTAGCCGCCGGCGTCATCAGCGTGGAACAAGCCGAACAGCTCCGTGCTGCCTATGATGCCATTCACGATTTAGAAATCATTAACCATTTTGGATCCCATTATGACAAACAAGACCATACATAAAGTCGCTATTTTAGGCGCCGGTGTCATGGGCGCACAAATTGCTGCCCATTGCGCCAATGCCGGCATTCCGGTGATACTCTATGATCTCGCCGCCAAAGAAGGCGACCCCAACGGTATCGTCAATAAAGCGCTGGCCGGTTTGAAAAAACTCAAGCCCGCGCCGTTTGGTACCAGCGAGGCCATGAAGCTCATTGAGCCGGCTAATTATCAGCAGCATTTGGATAAACTCAAAGAAGCCGATTTGGTGATCGAGGCCGTGGCAGAACGCATGGACATTAAAAAATCCGTTTATGACAATGTCGAAGATTATGTTGCTGAAGATGCCTTATTTACCACCAACACCTCAGGCCTAAGCATTACCGAACTGGCCACCGTATTGCCAGATTCATTACAACACAAGTTCTGCGGCGTACACTTCTTTAACCCACCGCGTTATATGCATCTGGTGGAATTAATTCCCACACAAGACACCGATCAGCAGGTGCTCGATCGTCTGGAAGCGTTTTTAACCAGTACTTTAGGTAAAGGTGTGGTTATCGCCAAAGACACACCCAATTTTATCGCCAATCGCATTGGTGTATTTTCAATCATTTCCACCATGTATCATGGTCAGCGTTTAGGTATTCCGTTTGAAACCATTGATGCCTTAACCGGTGTTCTAATCGGCCGGCCGAAATCCGCCACTTTCCGCACCGCTGATGTCGTCGGCTTAGACACCTTAGCGCATACCATTACCACCATGGAAAAGGGACTGCCCGATGATCCATGGCATAAATACTATCAACAGCCTGACTGGATGGCGGCTTTAATTGAAAAAGATCAGCTGGGCCAGAAATCCGGTCGCGGCGTTTACTGGAAAAAAGGCAAAGATATTCTGGTCATAGACCCTGAAACCGGTGAATACCGCGAACAAAACGCACAAGTGGATGACGATGTTATGGCGATCATGAAAAAAGCCAAACCGCAAGAACGCCTGCAGAAACTTCATGCCTTAAAAGACAACAAACAAGCGCAATTCCTGTGGTCAATCTTCCGCGATTTATTCCATTACTGCGCCTATCAGTTGGCTGATATTGCCGATACCGCCCGTGATATTGATTTCGCCATTCGCTGGGGCTTTGGCTACAGCCATGGACCTTTTGAGACATGGCAGTCCGGTGGTTGGGAACAAGTCGCCGCGCTCATTGAACAGGATATTCAAGCCGGCCAAACCATGGCCGATGCGGCTTTACCTGTCTGGGTACATGAGATTCAAGGCGTTCACCAGCCGCGGGGTTCCTATTCAGCCACTGATGGCGTGTTCAAACCCCGTTCAGAAGCGGCGGTCTATGAACGCCAGTTATTTCCCGACAGCTTACTCGGCGAAACCGTTAACTACGGCGACACGGTGTTTGAAGATGACGATATTCGTTTATGGCACCAGGGCGATGACATTGCCATCGTCAGCTTTAAAACCAAAAAACACATTATTTCTGATGGTGTACTGAAAGGTCTGCAAAAAGCCACCAAACTGGCAGAGCAAGACTTTAAAGCCCTCATCGTCTGGCAAACCGAAGAACCTTTTACCTTAGGTGCTAACCTGGCTCCGGCGGCGCAAGCTGTGGCTTCGGGGCAAGTGGCTCAAGTTGAGGCATTGGTCAATGAATTTCAGCAAACCTCACAAGCCTTGCGATTCTGCGGCGTACCGGTGGTCATTGCCACCCGCGGCATGGTATTAGGCGGCGGTTGTGAGTTTTCTATGCATGCCGATGCCGTGGTGGCAGCCTTTGAAAGCTATATCGGTCTGGTGGAAGCCGGAGTCGGTTTATTGCCGGCCGGCGGTGGTTTGAAAGAAATCGCTCGTCGTACCGCCAAAGACACCTTTGGTCATGATCTTTATCCGATGCTGGAGCATTATTTCAAAGCAGTTGCAATGGCCAAAGTCGCCGGCAGTGCCGCTGAAGCCCAGGACATCGGCTTTTTAGACAGTCACAGCGAAGTGGTCTTTAACCCCCACGAAATACTCTACGTGGCTAAAGCCAAAGCCAATTATCTGGCCGATAAAGGTTATCGACCACCTGTTGAAGAACAGGCGATTAAAGTCGCCGGTGCACCGGCCATAGCCAACATGGAAATGCTGCTGGCTAATATGCTCGAAGGTCATATGATTTCGGCGCATGATTACACCATCGCCAAACGCATCGCCATCGTCTTAGCCGGTGGCTATGTCGAGGCCGGCAGTCGGGTGAGTGAACAGTACCTGTTGGATTTAGAGCGACATTACTTTATCGAATTGATCCAAATGCCCAAAACATTACAGCGCATCGAGCATACCCTGAAAACCGGTAAGCCGTTGCGTAACTAAATAAAAACAACCCGAATTTGAAACATATTCGAGTTAAAGGAGACAAACATGAAACCTGTTTATATTGTAGAAGCTGTCAGAACCCCGGTGGGAAAAGCACCCCGTGGCATGTTCTCAAAAACGCGGCCCGATGATTTACTGGCACGCTGTTTAAGTGAAATTATCGGCCGCAATCCTGACTTTGACCCCCAGGAGATTGGTGATGTGGTGATTGGTTGCGCCATGCCGGAAGCCGAACAAGGCATGAATGTGGCCCGAATCGCCACCCTGCTTGCCGGTTTACCGGAAAGTGTACCGGCCATGACCATAAACCGCTTTTGTTCTTCCGGTGTGCAAGCGGTGGCCATTGCTGCCCAGCAGATTGCCACCGGTCAGATGAAGGCCGCCATCGCCGGCGGTACCGAAAGTATGAGTATGGTGCCGATGATGGGTCATAAAGTCACCATGAACCTTAAAGTGTTTGAAGATGACAATGTCGGCATTGCTTACGGTATGGGTATAACGGCTGAAAAAGTTGCCGAGCAATGGGAGGTCAGTCGCGAAGACCAGGATAAATTCGCATACGATAGTCATCAAAAAGCCATCAAAGCCATTGAAAACGGCTGGTTTGATGATGAGATCATTGATTATGAAATTAAACATCAATACCCAAATCCAGACACACCCACCGAACCGGTTGTCAAAACTAAAGTGGCCGACACCGACGAAGGCCCACGGGCAGACACCAGCGAAGCAGTGCTCAATAAATTACGCACCGTTTTCCGCACCGATGGCTCCGTTACAGCCGGAAACTCGTCTCAAATGTCCGATGGTGCCGGCGCGCTTTTAATGGTTGATGAAGACACTCTGAAAAAATATAACATGACACCGATTGCACTGTTCCACGGCTTTTCCGTGGCCGGCGTACCGCCTGAAATCATGGGCATCGGTCCAATTAAAGCCATCCCCAAAGTACTGGAACAAACCGGCATTAAACTCGATGACATCGAATGGATTGAGCTGAACGAAGCCTTTGCCGCACAAAGCCTGGCTGTGATTCGTGAAGTCGGCTTAAACCCCGACGTGGTCAACCCAAACGGGGGTGCCATTGCCTTAGGTCATCCCTTAGGTGCCACCGGTGCCATCCGCTCAGCCACCGCCATCCACGGCTTACGCCGAACCGGTGGAAAATATGGTTTAGTCACGATGTGTATCGGCACCGGCATGGGTGCCGCGGGTTTATTTGAAGTGTTGTAACAGTCAATTCAAAGACCAACAACGCCGGCCAGTTGGTCGGCGTTGTTGTTTATAACAAATATAAACTATTAACCCTGTATCGTCGAAGGCCGGTACCCAGCGTCTTAAGAAAAAGATAACCACAGAGTCACAGAGGACACAGAGAAATATGTTTTATATTCACCTATGATTTATAAAACCAAAGCCAACTGAGCCCCGTCTAAACTATTATGGTATAAGCATGCACTTCGATAAGCACCGTATTGAGTCCGCCGAAGTGCTCAGTGGTCTCAACAAAGTCTAACTATAAATCTTGCAATCGTATATTTTTTCGGAGCCGTAGCTGTGACCCTTGCGGTCGCCTTTTTAAATTGCGAAGCGAAGGCGGGCGCAAGGCCCGCAGCTACACTATATTACAAATTGGATGAACGAAACAGATATGAATAAGCGCTCCATATTTGTTAAAATAAATTCATGAACAATAACTCACAACAACACATTACATTTATCGCCGGCGGCTCCAAAGGTTTGGGCTTGGCTATTTATCAACAACTGCGTGAAGCGGGTCATACCTTGGTGGAATTTTCCCGCAGCGGTGATCATTTAGGTCATTTGGATTGTGATTTCGCTAAACCTGAAAAAGCCATTAACGTCTTTAAAACGGCTTTTAATGAAAAGTACGACCAGGCCGGTTATATTAATCTTGTTATCAACACCGCCACCTTAGAGCCCTTTGGCCCCATTCAGCGCGCCAGTGCAAAAATTATCAACGAGCACATCGCCATTAATGTCGAATCCGTGACCCACTTAGTGCGTCTTTTTGCCCGCGCTTATCAGGATCATCCAGCGAAAAAAACCTTAAGCTATGTCTCTTCCGGCGCTGCTAATCGCGCCATTCCGGGCATGAGCATGTATTCAGCCACCAAAGCCTACGGTGAACGCCTCATCGACACGTTTCGAGAGGAACAAAAAGAACAAGCCAGTCCGATTCAAACCATGATTATTAACCCAGGTGTCATGGACACCGACATGCAAACCACCATCCGCGCACAAAAGAAAAAAGACTTTCCATTACGCGATCACTGGCAGAAACTGTATGAAAATGACGAACTGGCCGAACCGGAAACCATCGCCGCATTTATTATCGAAAAAATAAACAACCCAGACCCCGGCTACCATAAAGCGCAATAATTTTTATCAATAAAATTTATTGTTCAACCACCATCTGAAAGCCGCCATAAATCAAACGTTTACCATCAAACGGCATGCTGTTTTCTATATTTTGCATCGCTTCATCTGCCATCATTTTTTCCATCCCTGCATCACGTACAGTCTTTGAAGGCCACACTGCCCAGGAAAAAACCACCGCTTCGTCTTCCTTACATTGCACGGCTTTGGGGAAAGATGTCACTTCCCCATCGGGAACATCATCGCCCCAGCATTCAACCAAGCGTTTAGCACCGTATTTTTTAAATAACTCAGCCGCTTCTTCGGCATGTTTAATGTATTCAGCCTTGTTCTGAGTTGGCACAGCGGCCACAAAACCTTCAATATAATGCATAATTTACCTCTTTGAAAATTTACCATCATACATTAAATTGCTTTGCTTGAATTTAATTGATAACCACAAAGGCGCAGAGTACACAGAGGGAAAAATAGAATTCTGTTGAACAACACATCCTTAATCTCGGCATGAACTAAAACTCAATCAAAATAAAATTTTAAAAAAGCCATTATCCTTCTCTGTGCCCTCTGTGTCTCTGTGGTGATTATTTCCGAAAGACGCTGGTTACCGGGCCTTTGTTGGTAAGCCCGGTAACCATTAATCTAACAGTTTTGTTATTTCATCAATCAAACCGCCGGCGATAAAACAAACAGCTGCTGAGCAGTATACTTGTGAGCAACAAAATCAAAGCCCACTGACTCAAAGTCGGCACCGGTGTGGCCACAGCGTAGCCGTTGCCTCTGAGGTCAACTAAAGTCGGACTGTCGGGGGCGTTGCTGTTGATGCTTAACTGCGCCGTGTCATTACCGGATGCTGTCGGGCTGTAAGTAACTTCAATGATGCAGTCACTGCCGGGCGTTATGGTCATCGGTAAAGGATTACAGCTGCCACCGGTCACAGCAAAAGGTGCAGATAAGGTGCCGAGGCTGGTTAAATTCAGATTGGCGTTACCGGTATTGGTCACGGTGATAACGGCTGTGTCATTCTGACCGATTAAAATTCCACCGAAATCAACGGATGCGGTGGACAATTGGATTTGTTGGTTGGCATTTACATTCACCGTGCGTGTAATTTGTATAGCGGCATTACCTGCGTTATCAGTGACGTTATAGGCCACGGTATAGCTTCCGGCGACGTTGGTGTTGACCGGGTTGGTGACCACAATACCCGCTGTTAAAACCATATCATCATCGACCAGGTCGGTGGCGGTGGCACCGGCGTCGGTGTAAGTATCACCGATATTAAGGTTAACAGTTGAGGCACCGATTAAGCTTAACGTTGGCGGCGTGCTGTCTTGGACGGTCAAAGACTGTGTGTCGCTGCTTTGGTGGCCGTGGTTGTCGGTCGCTGTCCAGGTCACGGTGTGAGTTCCCAGCGCATAACTGGCAGCGACATCGTTACTGATGCTCAAAGCCAAATCATCGCTGTCGGCATCGGTGGCGGTGGCTGTACCCAAAGCGGGTGTGGTGGTAACAGGACCGGTGGCCTCAATGGTTATATCAGCCGGTGGCGTAATCACTGGTATTTGGGCCTCATAAGCACCGATGTCACGAACGCCATCGGCATTAAATCCGCGTTGGTCACTGGCCGTTCCTCCTGCCGCCGCCCCTAAAGCCTCAGAACCCGCTAACAAAGCATGGGTCATCACACAAGAACCATCGGCCAAAGTCGTGGTGCAAGCGTTATCAGCCAAGGGCCCAACTGTTGCAGCGGTTAACGTTGTGCCGCTTAAAATACCCGGACAAGCAGTACCCGATGTGCCATCGGCGAGGTTATTACTGCCATTGAATGTGCTGCCAAAACCTGAAATATAACCACAACTTGATCCGTTATGAAACAGGCTGTTTTGCAGGTTACTAACAGTGGCAAATTGATTCACCATGGCGCTGCCAAAGTTCGCCGCATTGCCTGAGAAAGTAATATTATTCATCATCGAAACAGTCATATCCTCAACATACATACCACCACCATCAGTGGCATTGTTATTGGAAAATGTCGTGTTTGTGATGACCGTGATGTTGCCATTATATTGATTTAAACCACCACCTCTGAGCTGTGCTGTGTTGTTCAAGAATGTGCTGTTTTCTATGCTTTCGATGGTCCCGCCGACAGTTGTCAGGCCACCGCCATAACCACCTGATTGGTTATTGTCTATGACACTATTCACGATAGATAAACTGCCCTCATTGACAATACCGCCGCCATCAGGATTAGTCAGGCCATTACTGTCCACACAGCCGCCACGAACGACCATGTTATTCAAGGACAGATTGCCTGTGCTCGTTACACGCAGAATACGAAATTCATCCACATTACTGGTAAAATTAATGCTGCAAGAAAAAGCACTGTCGCGCTCTAACACATGACCCATACCATCTAATACCATCGCGGTGCTGATCGCCGGAGTTGCCGTGCGCCCCCAAGTGCTGTCGTTTTCATACTCAACCGTTAGGATAATATCAGCAGTCAGATTAATGGTATCGCTGCCTGCATCACCGCCGATACAATCACTGTGAGTCTGTGTATCGTCGTTGGCGTTGATGATCGCCTCTGAAATTGAGCAGATGCCATCGCTTGTGACCGCACCATCAGTACCTGTGACAGTAATGGTGGCGGCTTGTACATAGAATGCGCACAGCAGTAAAGCCGTGGTGGTTAAAAGTCGCTTATTTGTTTTGTTCATTGGATACCCTTTTTTATGTGTTCTTAGCTTGTCATGGTTTTTTCGCTTAATGCTTCTTATGTATCGCCAACGTTTTGGTCTTTATCATCTTTTAAAAGCGTAAAACTAAGCCGTTACCCTCAAAAAATTTTATTATTGACCTCAATTCAGCTTAGCAAATGTTATTTAAAGGCTCCATTAGAAACTTTTCATTAAAATAAGTTTTATCATTTTTAGTTAATAAATACCCTGAAAAGTATATTTATTCCCTCATGCCATTTGAACCGTTGTCCAACCTTAAATCACATGACATATATATTGAACAGGGCGCGGCACGCCTGTTCCAGGCCGAATGCTTTGAACAATACTGCGAACCAACAATCAAGCAAAACAAACTCAGCATCATCGAACAACAAATTCATAAAAAAACCGCGGCCTATATTAAAACCAACTTAAACCAGACCTTTTTAATCGAACGACTGGCAGAACAACATAAAATCAACAGCAACCGCCTGAACTGGATTTATAAACAGCACACCGGTAACAGTGTGGCCGATTTTATTCGCAATGAACGCCTCATCGCGGCACACAAATTACTGCTAGAAACCACTCAGCCCATTAAACACGTTGCACTGCAAGTCGGCTACCAACACGTCGGTAATTTTTCACGGGCCTATAAAAAGAAATTTGGTGAAGCACCTTCCAGAACTCAGCAGTAGTAACAATTAAAGACTCAAGGAGAACTTTTTTTTGAAAAAAAACAACCACAGAGGCACAGAGAAAAATATTAATATGATTGAACATTTTAATACGAAAGCCGTCAGAGCGCCGTCGAAACCTCAACTATACCAATGGGACAGCTCTTTCCAAAAGACACTAGATACCGGCCTTCGCCGGTAAGGAAAAGTTACGTTATGTAAAGTCCTATAAATTTATCAACTCAACACATCGTGCCGATTTTAAGTTAATTGTGTCCGATATGTTCAAATCTCAGAGGCAACTATTTCACCACTACTTGCCGTCGCAGGACGGCATCCAGTGTCATTGAGTTTAAGGCAATACGAAGCGAAACTTTACAAACAGTGAAAAGGATTAAAGTGGATATACAGGTAATTTTTTATTTGTGTTCTTTACGTTTTCAAGACATTGGCTTCCGGCCTACGCCAGTATTGCGGAGTGATACTTCGCATCAGCTCCTTATCTGTGGTTATTTTTTTAAGATAACTGCTGGACATTGGCGTGTCTTTAATTATAATGATAACCATTCTCATTTAGGATTGTTATTATGCTTAAAACATTCACCTTTGCGATTCTCCACTTTAGCGTGGCTTTTTTAGTGGTGTATGCCCTCACCGGTAGCTTTTTAATCGGTGGTGCCGTGGCGCTCATTGAACCCACAATCAACACCCTGGTGTTTTACTTTCATGAAAAGGTCTGGCGTTATGTTGAGCACCGACAACCGCGCGGCTTTGCTGCATAGCATTTATTCGACTAATCGAACCGGAATGGGCACGCCACAGGCATCGATGTAATTGTGCTGATAAACAAACCAGTCTTCGTTGCGGTTTTTACGGGCGGCCAATAAGCGCTTAAAACTCACGGAATCGGTACGCATCACCTCAAGATTTGGTCTTTGCCCCGGTGGTAGTTGTGAGCCCACCACAATTTGTTTAATCACATTCTCATCCGCAGATAATTTAACCACACCGGATAAATTCTGGGCTCTTTTCAGCGCCTGAATGGCATCCATACCATCTAATACCCGACCGAACACCGTGGTGTTTCGGTCTAAATAGCGCTGTGCCGGGCCATTGACGATATACAATTCCGTACCGCCGGTATCCGGCTCATTGGCACGACCGGCTGCCAGCACACCGTAACAGTGTAATAACCAACTGCTTTGAGCGGTTAAATCCCGACCGACAGCAAAACCTTTGTAAAACCCCGTTTCATCGGCAAAACCATCACGAGAATCAAAAGCCACATACGCCGTATCCAGTTCTTTATCCGTGGTGAACTCAGCTGCGATACTTAATTGACCTGTCGATAATTCAGGGATATCACTGTCTTCTTCAAACATCGGGCCGCCTTGCGCCACAAAGCCATCAATCACCCGATAAAATTGTGTGTCATCGAAAATACCTTGTTTAACTAAAGCCTTCGTATTGGCCACATGACCCGGCGCCATTTCAGGCATCAACTCAAACACCACCCTGCGCTCAACACCGGACAAGGATAAGGTCATGACAAGCATATTATCTGCAGAAACAGATCGCCAGTCACTGTCCGGGGCCTGGTCAATCACTTCATAGGGGCCTGCTTTAATCGGCGCAAATAAATCTTCATCAGAATGATTATTTTGCGTTACTGTTGCGCAGCCTGATAAGCTTAGCGCGGCCAGTAAAATTATTGTTCTGATAAGGTATTGAAAATCACGCATATAAGTATTCCTCTTTTTTTCACTTGTTGTTTTAATTGCTCACAAAGATAATGTTACACTCTTTTTATCTCATCACCCAAAGATAATGCCTGAAAAGTCATTCAAAATACCTTTTAATACGCCGGCTATGGCCATTCTTTGGCTGGTTACCGTGGTTTGGGCTTTTAGTTTTTCTTTGATTGGGGTTTACTTGAGCGGTCATGTGGACAGCTATCTGGCGGTGTTTATTCGGGTGTTGATCGCTTTAGTCGTGCTTTTACCTTTTTTCAGACCACGTACTTTTACCTTTAACAAATTACTGGCTTTAATCATGATTGGTGGCATTCAGGTCGGCGCCACCTATTTATTTTTATACAATGCCTTTCGCTATTTAAGTGTGCCTGAAGTTTTATTGTTTACCATTTTCACACCCTTGTGGATTACCGTGATTGATGAATTCATTATCGGTCGGCGTCGCCTGCCCTTACGCTGGTGGCTGGCCGCAGGAATTGCTGTGCTGGGTGCGGCGGTGATTCGTTATGATGGCATTAGTCAGGGCGCACTACTCGGTTTTATGCTTATACAAGCGGCGAATCTGTGTTTTGCCATCGGTCAGGTCGCCTATAAACGTCTGCCATTGGGCGGCATTAAACAGCAGTCTCAGGTCTTCGCCTGCTTTTTTCTGGGTGCCTCAATTGTTTCAGGCATTGGTGTTGTGTTGTTTGGAAACTGGCAAATACAAGTTATCACACTCACCCAATGGTCAGTACTAATCTGGCTGGGTTTGGGTGCTTCCGCTTTGGGCTATTTGGCCTGGAGCGCTGCGATAAAACACGTTAATACCGGGCAGCTCGCGACCATGAATAATATGCTGATTCCGGTCGGAATTTTAGTCAATTTCCTGTTCTGGAACAGCGATATTGAATGGCTGCGCTTGCTGATTGGAGCCAGTCTGATTGTTTTATCGTTGTGGCTTTGTTCTCAAGCCAAAGCCATTAACCAACCTATTAACAAGGAAAATTCTCATGCATCTGTTTGAATTAAGCCTGGTTTTTACCACCATGACATTGTGCAGCGGTTTGATGTTTTATTTTATTCGCAACCACGCCAATCCAGATTTCAAGAAACTATATAAAGATGATGAAGAAGAGCTGGATTTGGATGATGGTCTCGGTTCGCAGCCATCATCGAACTACAAAGATTTTCTGGCCAATAAATGGTTAGCTTTTGGGGGTGGTTTTTATGGCCTTGTGGCCGTGCTGACTTATATTATTGTCGAAGCTCAGGAAATTTTTGACTTATTTAATATGCCTGGCGAAGGTGAAGTCTTTAGTGGTATTGGTATCGGTATGCTGGTCCGCTTTTTTATCGATTCACTGATGAACTTTATCACCGCTATCTCCTGGCCTGTTTATTGGATGAATACCGGCAATGCGCCCTTCTGGCAATGGTTTTTAGCGGCTTATGGCGGCTACGTAGCGGGCAAAACACTGGTTAAAACCTATTATCCGTTTAAAAATGGATAACCACAGTAACACAGAGACATATTTATTTTTAACCAATGAACATACCCGTAGCTGCGACCCTTGCGGTCGCCTAATTGCCAGTTAAAGTATGGATGATAGTTTAGACTTTTTCATTCTAAATACAGTACTGCCAGGCAAGGCGGGCGCAAGGCCCGCAGCTACGATAGAACAATTCAATTCTGTAAATCCCGTGACATCAGAACCTCGCAGCCACCATGCCCGGTATCGCCTAAACGTGTCTCCCGATAAGTAAAACCATGTTTTAAATACAGCTTTTGTGCGGCTTTCATCTCAGGTGTGGTTTCTAAATACATCTGCTTGAAACCGGCCTTTCGGGCGCCTTCAACACATTGAATCATCAAGCGATGTCCCCAGCCATGACCGCGTAATTCAGGTTTTAAATACATTTTTCTTAATTCAGCCACGCTGCCATCATCACAACCCACCAAAGGTGCAAAACCACCGGCCCCGACAATTTCACCGGCTTGTTCAATCACATAATAGGCGGCCATTGAACCTTGATACGCTGAATACATATCATCCATTTCCGGATCCACACCGGCAAAACCCTCACCGCCGAAACCATGTTCAGCGAGCACATCATGCACCAGCTTTTTGACAGATGCATTGTCTTTGGCCTGGATGTTTCTAATAACAGGCTGCATTTTAATTTAATGTCACCGAATAAAATACCGCTTCCATATCACCCAATGGATCTTTGTGTATGGCCGTTTTTTGATAAATCATGCCCAATTTTTCCATCATGCGAATCGAGCTGGTATTCCCCGGTACAGCCACTGCTGAGAATGTCTGATAACCAACTTGTTGATGTAATGCGCTCATCACAGCTTTAGCGGCTTCTGATGCATAACCTTTGCCCCAGCTTTTTTGCATAAAACGCCACCCCAACTCAATATCGTTTTCATCTCGCATTTCGCTGAAAAAATGCATGGGTCTGACCAAAATCCAGCCGATATAAACGCCGTCTTCCAAGGTATTAACCTGCCATAAACCCCAGCCTTTGTCCGGATTTCGGTATTGCATCATCCGTGGAATAAAAACTTCATTAATTTCGGTACGACTGGTGGGCTTGCCCTCATTGATGTGTTCCATCACCGCCGGATCCTGATCTAATTCGAACAATAAATCAGCATCGGTATCATCCATTAATCGAAAGCTCAGTCGTTCGCTTGGTTTAATCGTTACCATAAAATTACTCAACTTAAATACAGCACCAACATCGCTACGGCCACCGCGATGGCAAAACTCAATAAAGTACCAATCAAAACATACTCGGTTAATTGACGGTTTTTGGATTCTTTTAAATCACCAAAACGAAATACCGATTTAGCACCAAGTAAAAAGCCGATGGCCTGCCATTGCCCCACCACGATAAAGACAAACACAAACAGTCTTTCCAGCATGCCAATATAGCGACCGGCATGAACCAGTGAGCCATCTTTTAAATCCTGAAAAGTATCGGTCCAGCGTGACATCAGAATTTGCACCACCACACCGGCGACAAAGGTCAGAAATAACAACGCTGTGGCATAGAGCCAAAGAGATTGACTATTAAACCAGGCCGCAAAATTAATGGTTGGCTTAAACCAGATAAACCATAAAACCACGATGCCGATAATATGAAGACTCTGGTCAATAATAAACCAGCGGGTTCTTGATGATCCATTTTGGGCATAGAGTTTCAGCACATCGATCAAAAAATGCAAAGCCATGATAACTAATGCCAGCAGCCAGTACTGCAAAGAACCCATAACCAACAGCACCAATATGCCATGCACCAACACATGCATATACAGTCGCCAGGATAACAGCTTTTTATATTCTTTTTCTTTAACCCAAGTGCGCGATTGAAAAACAAAATCCCCGAGTAAATGGGCAAAAATTAATTTAATCAGAATAATCATGTCATTCGCTCTTTGAGTGATGTCCGAAAAGCCGCTTCAACAGCCAGCATTTCATTGATATGTGCCCGGTGCCAGCGACCACTGACTGAATTTTGTTTAATGCCTAATTGCGCACCAATTTCTGCTTGAGTAGCCTCCGGGTTTTTTAAAACACAGGCCACCAACTCAGCCGATAACACCGACCAGTCATCCATAAAAGTACCGGCCAGTTTTAAATATAAATTCAGGCTTGCGTCCAGTTTTGGCCAGGGACTTTTAACGGCTAAATTCGTCTTGTCCTTTTTAAGTTGCTCAAACGCCTCACCCGCATTGATAAAAGCCGGTCCATTACTTTCCGATACCCGTTCCCCGGTGTACGTTTTTTCACCAATGCCAAGTCCCATACGCACATCCAAAGGACTGATGGTTCGTTTTGATTCGACCGGGGTGATTTGTTTAACCAATGATTTTATCGCCAGGGCTTTATGCAATGCTGTCTCAGGCGCTGTGATTTCCAGTTGAAAGGAATCACCCCACACCAGCTCCCATTGGGTCGGCGTTTCACCCCATCGACTGAATAAAGCTTTAAGCGGTTTAAGCCATCTGTCCGGGTTATCAACCCGACGAGAAGCCACGATATCGCCTTTGATTACCGTAATCACGAAACATTATCCATTATTAACACGATATAGAAATATATCATATATTTAAACGATATTCAATATTATCGTTTTCAGAGCGGATATGTTTGAAGGTATATTCGAACACTCAATACCGGTGGCCAAAGCAGGCAACGTATCAAGCCAATGCAATGTTGCTGAACACGGCACAACACAAAATGAGAACCTGTTTGCATTTTACCGTGTGGTTTTCGCTAACCAATGAATATGCTCTATACTAAAGGTGTTCAAAACGGAGAAAAAATCATGCCATTAGTTTATTTTAACCGAACTCTATTGGGCTTAATACTCATGAGCTGTCTGCTTTTGACAGCCAATTGCAGCGCAGAGTCGAATCAAAAGCAACCCTTATCTCAGGTTTTAAAAGAAAGTTTAGACAATGATGGACCTGCTGCCACTCGGCAACTTTTTAATGATATTTACCCGGAGGAAAAAGATAACTATGTCATTGATAACAATGCATTGGGGCAACTGACCCGTGACTACGCACAAGCCGGCAACATGGATGCCATGCGCGTATTAACGCACGTCATGACGGTCATCACACAAGACATGATGGCCGAGCACATGGCCGACCAACAAGAAACCATGAAAAAAATGATGGCAGAACAACAGCAAAACCAATCTAAAAAGAGCAAAAATAAACCACAAACAAAACCTCAAAAACACACACCACGCACAGATTTAGATCGTTTTACAGGGCTATACGGTGATCCGAATAAAACCGATTCCTATCGTCAACTGTGGGTGGCTCAATCCTGTGATGGCCGACTGGTCATTGGTGCCACATGGGGTGATGTCGCGCCCTGGTGGATGACATCAGAATCAGACAATCAATTCAGCTACAAAGATTCTTTTACCAATTTGAATTTTGAGTTTAATGGAATGAAAGATAATCAGGCCACAACCCTGACACATGATTTGCATGGCTTAGTTAGTCCACTTCAACGGGTTGGGCCCTTAACAGATGACTATCCAAAATGTTTCGAAACACCCAGACGATAATCTGTCAGGAACTTGACAGGCACCCGTTTTGAAACCGGGTGCCAGTTGACTATTAAGCCGTCTTCAGTGACTGCATATCAATCACAAAGCGGTACTTCACATCGTTATCCATCACCCGTTGATAGGCCTCATTAATGTCTTGCATATCAATCATCTCAACATCAGCCACAATGTTATGCTCAGCACAAAAATCCAACATCTCCTGGGTTTCCTTAATGCCACCAATCAACGAGGCCGCAATCACCTTACGTCCAAAAGCCAGACCAATGCTATGACAATCAATTTGGGTCGCGCCCAACAATGACATGGTCTTACCCAATTTAAGCAGAGGAATGTAGGCATCTAAATTATGTGCCACCGGAATGGTGTTCAACAGAAAATCAAAACTGCCGGCCTGAGCTTCCATGGCGGCTTCATCCTTAGAAACCAACACTGAAGCAGCGCCCAAACGCTTAGCATCTTCGCCTTTTTCCGGTGACGTGGTAATCATCACCACTTCGGCACCCATCGCGGCAGCCAGCTTAACACCCATATGCCCTAGTCCACCGAGACCGATGACGCCGACCTTATCGCCGGCTTTCACGTTCCATTGTCGCAATGGTGAGTACGTCGTAATGCCGGCACACAATAAAGGCGCCACCGATTTAGTGTCTAAATCTTCCGACACCCGCAGCACAAAGTCCTGATCCACCACAATCTGGGTGGAATAACCACCATGGGTCATTTCACCAGCCTGATGTGGGTCTTCACTACCGTAGGTCATCACCATGCCTTGCTCGCAATGCTGCTCAAGATGATCCTGACACGGTCCACACTCACGACAAGAATCGACCATACAGCCGACACCGACTAAATGACCGACCTTAAATTTTGTGACGTCGTCTCCCACTGATTTTACCCGACCGATAATCTCATGCCCTGGGACAACAGGATACACCGTCATGCCCCAGTCATCATGGGCAATATGGATATCGCTGTGACAAACGCCACAATAGTCGATTTCAATATGCACATCGCTGGGTCCGGGATTCCGACGGTTAATGCTGTGTGGTTTTAAAGCATCTTTTTGATTAAACGCCGCGTAGGCTTTAGTATCTGACATAGAATTCCCCTCATTAAAAACATCAGCATACCAGAAACGCTGTTTTTTTTTATGAAAATCAACCTCAGGAAGGTATGGCTTATCGCTACAGTCATTAATCAGTGTCAGTCAAGACAGTTTGGGATGGGTTGTTGTCCACTTCAGCCGACGGCAATCGATAGGCTTTAATCAAATACCAGGACCCAACGGTCATCGCCACCACCAATAAAGGTAATAACACCATCATCAGAATAAGTTGTCGTTGCGACATACGACCCGCTTTAGGTATATAACCAACAGATTCAATATCATGACCACATTGCGGACACTTGTACTTGAGTTGTTTGTTTTTAGACTGTGGAATGGTCTTGCCACAGCTTTGACAGTAAATAGTGGATTGATTATTCATGAGTCTATTATAGTCTAAGCAAAATCAACGACCAATCATTGAACAGGACTTTATTCACATGCATTATAGGTTATGCTTTGCTATTCTAAGCCGCTGTTATTAACTCAGGTAAGCTAATATGAAATTAAACTCTGTTCTGATTCTGTGCTTCATGTTGCTGGGCAATTGGCAATTAGGCACGGCCGCAAAATCCAATGAACCCACCCAAATCAATTTCACCCAAACCATGCCAACAGAAGGCAATCTGATTTTGGGTGTTTTTAAAGACGGTCAACTTGGTCCCCAAGGTCAGGCCATAGATAAAGCCAGTGACGGCGCTTTGAGTCATGCCATTCAAGCCGCTGACTTTGAAGCTAAAACCAAAACTACCCACCTGATTACTGCACCCATGGGTTCAGGCTTGGATCAAATTTTGTTAGTGGGATTGGGTGACCGCGATGAAACCAAAACCAAACTGCAATGGCAAGATATAGGCGGCCATGCCATACAAAAAGCCGTGTCATTATTTAAAACCTCACCGGTGATGGTGGCAGATGTGGCTGAACTGGATAACCGTGCTGAAATTACCGCCAACATCGCGTTTGGCGCCCAGATTGGAAGTTATTATTTCGATAAGTATTACACTGATAAAAAACGTCATAAACACCAACAGTCTCTCAGTTTTTTCACCGAATCATTAGCGCAAACCCGGGACCATTTCAAGCAAGAACTCGAACCCGTGGCCAAAGGACTGTGGTATACACGAAACATCGCCAACGAACCGGCCAATGTCATTTATCCAGAAAGTTTTGTGGCGCAATGGCGCGCTCATTTTAAAGGCATGGATAACATTAAAATTAAAGTCCTCGATGAAAAAGACATGCTGAAAAAAGGCATGGGAGCCATTTATGGCGTCGGCCAAGGCAGTCAAAGACCACCACGCATGATGATTGTCGAATACATGGGTGGCACAAACAACGAAGCACCGGTGGTCCTGGTCGGTAAAGGCATCACCTTTGACACAGGTGGTATCAGCATCAAAGGTTCAAAAAACATGTGGAACATGAAATTTGATATGGCCGGTGCCGCCGCCACCATGGGTACGGTTTACGCGCTGGCCGGTCGTGAAGCCAAAGTCAATGTCGTCGGCATCGCGGCACTGGCCGAAAACATGCCGGGCAGCAAAGCCCAACGCCCCGGCGATGTGGTTACCTCGATGTCCGGTAAAACCATTCAAATCCGCTCCACCGATGCCGAAGGCCGTCTGGTGCTCGCCGATGGCATGTACTACGGCGATGTAACGTATGATCCGACCATAATGGTTGATCTGGCTACCCTCACCGGCTCCGCAAGCCGTGCATTGGGCAGGGATTACGGCGCTTTATTCACTCGCCACGATGATCTGGTACCTGATTTTATCGAAGCCGGCAAAGCCTCTGGCGATGAGGTGTGGCAACTGCCTTTAAATAAAAATCACTTTAAAGCCATCGAAAATAATGTCGCTGATGTGATGAATTCCGGGCCCGATGCCCCCGGCGCCAGTGCCGGCGCTGCATTTGTCGGTACCTTTGTCCGCGAGACCACACCCTGGGTTCACCTGGATATTGCCGGTGTCGCTTGGGGCGATAAAACCACCCCCAGCAAAGGCTCTCCAGGTGCCACCGCCTTCGGCGTGCGCTTACTTAATCAATACATTAAAAATAATTTTGAGTAAGCAACAATAAATCCAAATCTTGCGCCCATGCGCCAGCGTGGGCGCATCTTTCCCGGGGCCTTTCAATTAATTTAATCTTGCCGACCCATTAAAATCAACAAGGCATGCCTTGTCGCTAAAGTATAGAACTATGTGACTGACAAAAACGTAGGATGGGCCCTGCCCATCATAGTCCAATGGATACTTTATGGCATTATGATGGGCGGAGCCCATCTTACCTGTTAAACTTTAAATAAAGTTGTTATGAATAATTTTAATGTTAATAATGTTTGAGACTCAAATAAAGCCAAATTTAAATAAATCTAACACCACAAGATCATGAAAAAAAGGTTATTTGTTATTCTGATCCTCACATTCTTGGCTTTATGGTTGTATTGGCCAAAAAATGAAACTGTTGAAAATCAACAGTCACCCAATGTCCTCACTCAAGAGAACAATTTGTCTGACACATTAAAAACACACAAACCTAAAAGCAAAATCCAAAAACAACAGTCCAAAAAATCATTTGAACAGTCTGAAACTAAAGCCATAATCGATCAAACAACATTTTCATATCTTCAGCTTTATCGAGACTTTCGACGGCTTGAGATATGTCCGATTAATAATAAAAATAAATGGCCAGGTATAAGCGCCCAGAAATTAAAACAGCAACGGCTTAAAAGTTTTGAAGATTCTGCCACTCAAAACAATCACCCTGTTTCAGCCACTCATCTTAATTATTATGAATCAATTTTAGATCGCTGTGTTCACTTAAGTAAAAAATATAAAGACGTTGATATGGCTCAACTGTTAGTGAGTGCGCCAACAGAGACTGACAAAGAAAAACAGTTACAAGCTTTACGGCGGTTAATTCAGCCCTGGGACAATGCTTGGCAGCATTTGTTGAATGCTTCAAAAGGCATTATCAGTCCTGAGGCAGTTGCGATTAAAAAACAACTCGATACATTAGAAGCCGGATGGCGTGAACAGTATCGGAATCCCGAACTTGTATACACCGAAACAGAACGAAATATGCATTTTGAAACTGTCAAGGCACTGAAAGCACAGCTGGATCAACTGACCGGTGAAAATCCTCAAGTAAAAGAACAGGCCTGGCAAGACGTCCAAAAACTGACTGCTCAAATTAAAGCATACATGCGATTACAAGACCCTGATTTGTTTTTTGAGGCGTCAGCTTTGCTTAATGATGACCGGAACTTTCGATTCTTAAATGCCAGCATTCATGGGAATAACTTTAAGCGAGAGAACTTGGAAAAGCTCAATATCCCCTATAAAAAAGTGGCAGAAGACGTGAATCAGTTAACCGGACCCATCATTAGACTCAACTTTTTGGCCATTGCACCTTATGCAAACCTGCTATATTTATGCACCTTAGGTAGCGATTGTGCGCCTAATTCCATAATTATGGATTATTATTGTTCAAAGGCCGAATACCCGACAGCCTGTGAAAAAGATTTGCTGACGTTTTATATGGATGATTACCTCAGCCCGAACCAGCTCCAGGACGTCCTTAATTTACACGAACAACTGGGGATTATCTATGCGCCGTAAGTGGGTATCTATTTCCATATGTTTACTTTTGACGCTGATAATTTTTGTCTTTTATTTTAAATATGAGCGTACAAAAACCAGCAGTTACAAAACCTCAACTGAAATTGAGGTCAATCTTCCAGCCAATATGCAACAAGAAATCGACAATAAAGATGACATACCGGAATCAGGAAAAACCTCAGAGCCACATGATTTATCTGACAAAGAAATTAACGGTATCCCGATAACGCGCTATTTAGCGGAAATCGAATATCCAATTTACAGCGATGATCCGGTCATTGAAGTAGCTTCACTGAATATGGATTTTCGGGTCTGCAGACATAGGTATCATAGACTCAATAATGAAAATAACAGCAACCTAGATTTACAACAATTAAAAAATCAACTGACAGAAAAATGTAAATCTTATGCAGAACAATATCCATTATTATTTAAAGCACGTAATCAGCATGATGGTTTATTAAATTTTCAGGCGAACAGTCTATTGGGAGAACAATATAAATACCTTTTGGCGGGTATGTATGGCAGACATAATGACATCGATTATAATCAGTTGACGGAGAATTTGTTTGAATTAAGCTTACAAATAAGAAGCCCAAGCCTGGTCAGTGTGGGTGCTTTAAACAGCGGCATAGGACTCTCTGCCGAAGAAGGAAAAACTGATTTTTTCAAAGATTTATTACAAACTCAGGTCAATATTTGGATTTTCCATGCACATAATCTGGCCCTGCAACTTTTGACATGTGATATGCCCAACAGCCGGACCTGTGAAGCCACCGGTTATTATATGCTGTACAAATGCGATAATAATCCTGAGGCCTGCGGTTTAACTGTACAACAATGGCATGAGCGCTACAGTTCGCCCGGTATGAAAAAAGACGTGGATATTATTAAAAACTATTATCGGGAAAAATATTTATGAGTGAAACCAAACGGATTCAATGTGTTATCAAAAACCAGGTGGCTTACGTCAGTCTGGCGCGGCCGGATAAGCGCAATGCGCTGGATATGGTAATGTTTCGGGAGATTGATTCAACCATTAAACGATTACGCAAAAACCGGTCTATTCGAGCTGTTATTTTAACCGGTCAGGGTGAGGATTTTTGTTCCGGTTTGGATGTTAAATCGGTGATGGCCTCGCCGAAAAACCCGCTAAAGTTATTGTTTAAGTGGCTGCCCTGGCGGTCGAATTTAGCGCAACGGGTTTCCACCGGCTGGCGGCGGGTTCCGGTCCCGGTGATTGCCGCCATTCTTGGCCGGTGTTGGGGCGGCGGATTACAAATTGTTTTGGGTGCAGATTTCAGAATAGCCACCTCTTCTGCTTCTTTTTCAATTATGGAAGGCCGCTGGGGCTTAATTCCCGATATGGGTGGCAGCCTGGCCTTGCGCGAGCATTGTCGTGCCGATATAGCTAAAGAACTTACCATGACAGCGAAAATTATCTCCGCTGATGAGGCGCACACATATGGACTTATATCGCATATTGACGACAACCCATTGTCTGCCGCCGAATCCCTGGCCGAAGAACTGATAAAACACAGCCCGGACGCCGTGGCCGGTGCCAAAAAGCTGTTTAACAAAAGCTGGAGCGGCACTCGTGGCATGGCGCTGTTACGCGAATCCTGGTATCAAATCCGCAACCTCACCAGCAAAAACAACCGCATCAAGGTCTGGAACCAGACCCATGAACCCACTGAGCACAAAGCTTTCAAAGACCGTAAACGCTGGTGATATAGGTGGTGAAGGATTAGATGTCGTCTTCGCCTTCGGCGAAAGCGCATGACTTCATTTACCTGGCCTAACCGGCTTGGCAGGTCATGCTGATAATCAGCACACCAATAAATCAGTAATAATCAAATGGTTTG
Source organism: uncultured Marinicella sp. (assembly GCA_947502925.1). Lineage (GTDB taxonomy): Bacteria > Pseudomonadota > Gammaproteobacteria > Xanthomonadales > Marinicellaceae > Marinicella. The sequence goes on from CANNBS010000005.1 coordinate 225,959, forward strand.
ATTGGCTCACATGATGCTATAATTTTTAAAGCGGTTAAAAAAGTGGGAAAATCATTTAACAATGTCCAGTCAATCGATTTATCGTATCAAGCACCTTAGCATTGATTTCGAAGCATGCGTGATTACATCAAACGATGTACCGATCAGCATTGATCATAAAGCGATTGAGGTGATGAATATGTTGGTTGACGCCTCCCCTGAAACAGTTCATATCGACCAGTTCATGGACACCATATGGCATGACAAGCCAAGTTCCCCGGAAGTTGTCACCGCAGCGGTGGCGCGTTTACGTAAAGTATTTAAACAAGCAGGCATCAAGGATGATTTAATTATTACCGTCCCTAAGAAAGGCTATCGCTTTGAACCACCTGAAGAAAACCCGCCACTTGAAATTTCACAATTTGTGGCTAAAAGACCGCTGTGGTTATATGTTTTATTGTGCTTTTTATTGGTGGCATTAACCATCAGCATTGGATTTAATTTAAAGTCACCCGCCCACAATCCTCCCAGCCGGTCTATCACGGCCACTGAAACCATGAAGATCCAACCTGAATCAGCGTCCGGAACAACGAAAATCTTCATTCTAAGACACACCGAAAAAATAGATGATTCAGAAGACCCGGAGTTTTCAGAAGCCGGCAGAGAACGTGCTCAATATTGGAAGAAAGTACTTCAGCACACGGCAATTGATCATGTTTATACCACAGACTTTAAGCGCAACAGGCAAACAGCTGCCATTATATCTGACGACAGTTCAGTTAAACCGGAGTTGTATTATCCGATGTCTTTTGAAGTGCTTAAATTCCTTAATAATATCCAGGGTAAAACCGTCTTAATCATTGGTCACAGCAACACCATCCCGGATATGGTTAATAGATTAATCAACGATAATAAATACCCACCCATGAGCCATAAAAACTACAATATTCTTTACCTGGTGACCATTAACAAAAATGGTGACAGCAGTTCAAGTATGCTACACATTGAAACACCCTTTTCTCTTTTACCCGCTTCCTAATAGTCCTTTTTTATTGATTGACCCGGCACCGGGTTTTATCTAACATAAGGTCTTTTCAATTTTGGAATCCTATGTGGCGTTTTGTTTTTGTTGTGATGTTTTCGGGGTCTTTGATGGCAGATGAGCTGACTTTAGAGCGGTTATTTTCAAGTCCGGATTTAGCCGGCGCTTCAATGCGTGTGGTTAAAGTCTCACCGGATGGCGAGCGGGTGACATTTTTGCGTGGTAAAGCCGACAACAAAGACCGTTATGACTTATGGGAATACAACATAGCCGATAAAAAAACCCGTTTGTTGGTGGATTCTGATGTGTTGCAGCCACAGCAAACTGAATTATCTGATGAAGAAAAAGCCCGGCGCGAACGCCAGCGACTGGCGGGCTTAAGCGGTATTATTGAATACGACTGGTCACCGGATGGCCGGTCTTTGCTGTTTCCATTGGGCGGTGATTTATTTGTCTATCGTCTTGGGGTGGCTGCCGATAAAGCCGTAACGCAACTCACCGATTCTGATGATTTTGATACCGATGCACGGTTTTCACCGAAAGGCAATTATGTCTCCTTTATCCGTAATCAGGATATTTTTGTGGTTTCAAGTGATGGTGGTCATGCCCGGCCTTTAACCTTTGATGGTCAGGGCGTGATTAAAAACGGCATGGCGGAATTCGTGGCACAGGAAGAAATGGACCGCGACACCGGTTACTGGTGGTCACCGGATGAGCAAAACATTGCTTTTTTACAGGTGGATGAATCGCCGGTCAGCATCACCAAGCGCTATGAAATTAATGCTGATAACATCGAAGTCATTGAACAGCGATATCCTTATACCGGCGAAGCCAACGTATCGTTACGTCTTGGTCGAATTGAACTTAAATCCGGTGATATTCGTTGGATTGATACCGGCGAGAATAAGGACATTTATATTCCACGGGTAAAATGGCTGCCTGACAGTCAGGCGCTGGTTTATCAACGCCAATCAAGAAACCAGCAACTGTTGGAAATGGTTCAAGTAACTTTGAATGATGAACAATCCATTCTATTGAAAGAACAATCTGATACCTGGATAAACCTGCATCATGACTGGCGGTTTCTGAAAAACAATGCATTTCTCTGGGCTTCAGAACGATCCGGTTTTAAACACCTTTATCATGTCAATCCGAACACTAAACAAATAAAAGCCATCACCGCCGGTGACTGGATGGTGGATGAGCTGGTTGGTGTGGATGAAGAACAAGGCCTGGTTTATTTCACCGGCACCTATGATTCGCCGCTGGAAAAACAGTTGTATGTGCAAACACTGGATACAGAAACACCTGAAAAGCCCAAAAGAATCACCGAACGAAAAGGCACGCATCAAATTTCCATGGCGGATAATGCTTCGGTTTATATCGACACCTGGAGTGACCGCGAACATCCGCCGCAAACGTCCTTGCACCAGGCCGATGGCGAACGCATTACCTGGCTGAATAAAAACGCCCTGGATAAAAACCATCCCTATTATCCTTACTTAGACGCCCATATCGATAATGAATTCGGTACGCTCAAAGCTGAAGATGGTCAGACTTTATATTACCGCATCATTAAGCCGGCGGGTTTCTCAAAAGATAAACAATACCCGGTGTTTTTCTATACCTACGGTGGTCCCGGTGCCCAACTGGTGACCAAGGCCTGGCCACGCCGAATGTTTGAACAATATATGGCACAACAGGGCTATCTGGTGTTTGTCCTCGATAACCGTGGCATGGCGCGGCGTGGCAAAAAATTTGAAGACCCGCTTTATAAACAAATGGGTTCAGTGGAGCTTGATGATCAGCTGGTCGGTGTGAATTATCTTAAATCTTTAGATTATGTCGATTCAGAACGCATTGGTATCTTCGGCTGGTCCTACGGTGGTTATATGGCTTTACGGGCACTGACCAAAGCCCCGGAAGAATTCGCCATCGGCGTGTCCGTGGCCCCGGTCTCGGATTTTCGTTTGTATGATACGCACTACACTGAACGCTATATGTCCACACCGCAGTTAAATCCGGACGGCTATGAAAAAACAGCGATTTATGGCGACACGGAACACCTCAAAGACGGTCGCTTATTACTGATTCACGGCATGGCTGATGACAATGTGCTGTTTACCAACGCCACCACCGTGATGAGCAAATTCCAGGACCACGGTATCTTGTTTGAAAGTATGGTCTACCCCGGCGCCAAACACGGCATCAGTGGTGAAGATGCCCAATATCATGTTTATAGAACCATCAGTAACTTCTTTCATCGAAAGCTGAAAGTAGTCGGCAATTAAGGCTATATAGCTTATTGAATAAATGTTCTCGTTTATTGCATGGCTTTTTCGATACGTTCGTTTGTGGTAAATTGTCTCTTTTAACGATAAATGGATACATATGCCCCGAGCGGTTATTTTAGTGTTGGATTCTTTAGGTGTAGGCGCCAGTGCCGATGCGCATCAGTATGGTGATGAAAACGCCTGTACATTGGGCCATATTGCTCAAGCGTGTGCTCAAGGTGAAGCGGATAACGACGAGCGTACCGGACCGCTACATATCCCGCATATGACCCAGTTAGGTTTGGTGGAAGCTTTGGCCGAAAGCTGGGGGCAGGAACCAGCGGGCTTAGAACGGATTCAGGCGCCCACCGGAGCCCATGGTTATGCCGAGGAAATTAGCCGTGATAAAGACACACCCAGTGGTCACTGGGAAATGGCCGGTGTGCCGGTGCCGTTTAAGTGGGCGACGTTTCCAAAAGAAGTACCCTGCTTTCCGAAAGATCTAATCGATGAACTGATTCAACGCTGTGACTTACCCGGTGTTCTGGGCGAATGTCACGCATCGGGCACCGAAATTATTGCCCGCATGGGTGATGAACATATTCAATCAGGCAAGCCGATTGTTTATACATCAGCGGATTCGGTGTTTCAGATTGCCGCCCATGAAGACCACTTTGGTTTAGAGCGCTTACTGAAAGTCTGCGAAGTGGCGAAGGAACTCACCGAACCATTAAATATAACCCGTGTCATTGCCCGACCTTTTGTCGGTGATTCATCGAATAATTACCAACGCACCGGCAACCGCAAAGATCTAACCACCGAACCGATTGAACCCACCTTACTGGATGTGATGAAAGAAGCGGGGCATGAGGTTATTTCCGTGGGAAAAATTGCCGATATTTTTGCCAACCGCGGTATCACCAAAAAAGTCAAAGCCAGCGGTAATATAAATTTATTTGATGCCATGATAACAGAACTCAAATCAGCTAAAGACAACACCCTGGTGTTTGTTAATTTTGTTGATTTTGACAGTTTATACGGTCATCGCCGAGATGTGGCGGGCTATGCACAAGCACTTGAAGAGTTTGATGCCCGCTTACCTGAACTCATGGCCGAACTCAAAGCCGATGACATCGCTTTAATTACCGCCGACCATGGCTGTGACCCCACCCAGCCGGGTTCTGACCACACCCGAGAGCATGTACCAGTGGTATTTTTCGGCCCCAACATTCCGGGGCAGAACATCGGTCTTCGTAATGGTTTTATGGATATGGGACAAACCCTGGCCAGACATTTTCATCTACCGGCCTTAAAGCACGGTAAAGTGATCAATTTTCATGATTGATTAAAACCAACCTGGATTCAGTAATTGGTGCCAAAAATAGGAAACTACCTTTGGTTCAAGAACAATCGTTAAAATCACACCATACAATGCGCCGTACAAATGCGCGCTGTGGTTAATGTTATCACTGGCGCGCTTATGCGCCTGAATACTAAAGACGATATACAACACCGCAAAGACAATCGACGGAATCGGAATAACCCCGAAAATATACAATAACTGCCACGGTGCAAATAAAATATAAGCAAACAACACCGCCGTCACCGCACCAGAAGCACCGAGACTGGCATATTGACGGTTGTCCTTATTCTGAACGTATGACGGTAACATGGCCACCACAATCGCAGATAAATAGAACACCACAAAACCCGCGCCAGCTAAATACTGACGATAAAATTCTTCGATAATGCGCCCAAAGAAATAAAAGGTGAACATATTAAACAGCAAATGCATGCCATCGGCGTGGATAAAGCCATGGGTGACAAAACGTTCATACTGCCCATCTTTAATGGCCGGCGGCCAGAATATTAGCCGTTCCTGCAAGGCCCGGTTTTGCCAGCCCATATAGGTCACAATACCGGTGATAATAATGATGATAACGGTTTGGTTGATGTCCATTGCTTAGCCAAAATAAGGGCAGTATAGCATGGACAAAAACCAAACAGGTCAGCGCTTAGTCAAAACCATTTTCGAAAATCAAATCCTCAATATATTGCTCATATGCACCGGCATCGCAGGCTGCACCTTGTGGCCTGGACATGTTAATCTGATCAAATGTAACCGCCTGACCGCATTGGGCGTCACCGACACCGTCATCCACATGATTCTTTGCAATGCTGGTCTCATTTAAAAAGGCATGGACTTGTTGCTTAGCACCGGGCATAAACATCAAGTCGGTCAGATTCGGATCCATGCCAATCAGGTTATTATCTCCACTCACTGAACTCGACGTTACTTCGATGACACTGTTATTGACCGTAATGGGTGATGAAGAACTGACAATTAAATCCGTGCCTTCATTATCTGCAAATATAGACGAATCAATAAAAGTTGGATCATTACCACTCACAACAATCCCGTTGCCATTTATATTACCGGCCACAGTTAAATATCGCACGATGGTGGTGGTGCCGGGATTTGAGATAATACTCATGCCGCTGGTGCCATTGGAGTTATTCGAACTGTTACCACTGACAGTCATGTTTTCGATCAGTACCGTGCCGTCACCGCCATTGATGATGACACCGCCATAGGCACTGGAATCGTTACCGGATACTTCGATATTTCTTAATACAGCATTATTTCCATCTGTATAAGACAGTCCGGCACCCAAAAATTCGTTATAATTATCAATAATCCGTAAATCCTCTAACAACAGATGGCTGGCTCTCGCATTTATACCGGCACCACTGGTTGACCCTGTGGCATTTGTGCTATTTCCATTGGCAATCGTTAAACCCGAAACTGCTATGTTATCGGCAAAATAAGAAATCCACAGCACCCGATTGCTGTTTTGACCGGATAAAGTGATTTTATCGACACCCGGGCCGATGACTGAAATATCATCCCCTCTGATCTCTAACTCTGAATTCAACAATATGGTGCCCATTAAACCCGCCTCAAACTCTATAACCACCGGATTGGAATCATTTTGTGCCAAATCGAGGGCCTCCCGTAAGCTACAATGATTTGAATCACACGCCCCGTCATCATTGTCATTAAGTGTATTAACAATATAATTTGTTACAGTCCCAGTCTGTGCTGAGAAAACGCCCAAAAATAAAATAATCATTATCGCAAAACGTCGCATCGTTCACCTTTTAAAATTCACTTAACAATAAAAGCGATAAAACAAGGCTTATCCCTCAAATTAATTTCAACAGTTTTATATTCAGAACACTGTGTTGCGACGACATGTGTTTAAATAACATGGTTAGCCCTTATTATTAACGCTTTCAATACCGGGTTAAATTATGAAAACCATCAACACCATAAATAAAACAATCACCGGCCGCGCCACATCCGATGGCAACGGCGTTAATCTTTCGCGCCTGATTGGCAGCGCGTCCTTATCTGAATTGGATCCGTTTTTATTACTTGATCATTTTGGCTCCGATGATTCAGCCGATTACATCGGTGGGTTTCCTGATCACCCGCATCGCGGCTTTGAGACCGTCACTTATATGCTGAAAGGTAAAATGCGCCATAAAGACTCGGTGGGTAATGAGGGTGTGATTGAGGATGGCGATATTCAATGGATGACTGCCGGTTCGGGTATTATTCACTCTGAAATGCCGGAGCAAACCGAAGGTGAGATGAGTGGTTTTCAGTTATGGGTGAACCTACCCAAATCACACAAAATGACGCCACCCAAATACCAGGAATATAAGACCGCAGATATTCCCGTTGAGCATCGTGATGGTGGTGTTTACATAAAAATCATCGCCGGTCAAACCAAGCAAGGTACACAAGGTGTCATAAAAAATGATTATGTTCACCCCAATTATTGGGACGTTAACATGCCGGCAGGTAACACCTTGACTGATCACTTACCGGTTGACCACAATGCCTTTATCTATGTTTATGATGGTATGATAGAAATTAATGAAGAGTCATTGAAAGCCGGTGAGTTAGCGGTCTTAACCGCGGCCGAAAATCTTCAGGTTAACAGCCTGAAGGACGCGCGTTTTCTGGTTGTAACCGGACAACCTTTCAAAGAGCCGGTGGCACGCTATGGCCCCTTTGTGATGAACACAATGGACGAGATTAATCAGGCGTTACAGGATTTCAGAGACAACAAACTAACAACACCAAACAGGAGAACATAATGGGATTATTAGTCAATGGACGGTGGCAGGATAAATGGTACGACACCGACAGCACCGGTGGTGAATTTAAACGCAGCGAATCACAATTCAGAAACTTCATAACATCCGACGGTTCCGCCGGACCCACCGGAAAGGATGGCTTCAAAGCAGAGTCCGGTCGTTATCATTTGTATGTCTCGATGGCCTGTCCGTGGGCGCATCGAACACTGATATTCCGGCGTTTAAAAGGATTGCAGGATATGATTGGTGTATCGGTGGTGGATTACTTTATGGGTGAGTCCGGCTGGACTTTTGAGCGTGAAAATGATGACGTGGTCGGTGATGATTTGTATGGCTTTGATTATTTGTATCAGCTGTACTTAAAAGCCAATAAAAACTATTCCGGTCGGGTGACTGTGCCGGTATTATGGGATAAACAGCAAGATACCATCGTCAGCAATGAATCGGCTGATATTATTCGCATGTTGAATTCTGCTTTCGATGACATCGGTGCCAAACCAGGTGATTATTACCCAAATGATTTACATCATAAAATTGATGAAATTAATAAACGGGTTTACAGCGACATTAACAACGGTGTTTACAAAGCCGGTTTTGCCACCGAGCAATCGGTGTATGAAAAGCACGTCAAAAACCTTTTTGCCGCGCTGGACTGGATTGAAGCCATTCTGGCCGAAAACCGTTATCTAACCGGTGATCACATAACCGAAGCTGACTGGCGCTTATTCACCACCCTAATCCGATTCGATGCGGTCTATCATGGCCATTTTAAATGTAACTTAAAACGACTGATTGATTATCCGAATATCAGTGGCTATGTGCGGGAATTGTATCAAATACCAGGGATTGCCGAGACCGTAAATATGAAGCATATTCAAGCCCATTATTACACCAGTCATCCAACCATTAATCCCAATGGCATTGTACCGTTAGGGCCAAACCAGGATTTCAGCCTGCCACATGATCGTGGTTAATACCAAAATTTAGGCGGTTTGCTTTAAGGCTTTAATGAATAATTTCCGCATCAGCTTTTCTTTAAAGCCCCGGGTATGCTGAAATTGCATGATTTCCAGCAACGGCTGCATATCCTGATTCGCGCGCACAAAAGCGGCTGATGCAATCAGCTTGATCTTTGAGCCAAGGCCTGATTGTTGTTGTTTCAGCCAGGTCAGGGCTTTGATCATCTGTTGTTCCTGTTCGGTAAAATCCTGACCAAAAGGAAAAGCTTCAAAAAGACCTTTATTTTGCAAGGGTTTAAGCGCCTGCCCAATAGCTTGTGGTGTGTTGCTCTGATAATCAGTCGGAATCGACCAGCTTGCTTTGAGCTTACCGTTTTTAACCGCGGTCGTTCGTAAGTCTTCCTGAAAGTCGCTGTCGGCAATACAAATTAAAAGCTGAATACAGGTTTCATCATTTTGACCACGTAAATCGGCGATACCGTATTCAGTCACCACGACATCCCGCAAATGCCGTGGGATGGTGCATTCGGGGTATTGCCAGACAATATTGGATTCACGCTTTTTGCCGGTTCCGTGTGTGCTTCTGAGCATAAGAATTGAACGGCTATGACGTAAAGCATGCGCCATGGCGACAAAGTTATATTGGCCACCGACGCCGCTGACCACCTGATGGTTTTCTAAGGTATCGGAAATGGCGGCACCGGTTAAATCGACTTTCATACAGGTATTAATAAAGCGGGCATTAATCCGCTGCGCCCGGTCAATGGCTTCGCTGCGATACAGCTGGTTAATCTGACTCACCGGTGTCATTAAAAACAGCTGGCGTTCGGCATCAGATAATTCCCGCAGAAATTGATAAAAGCGTTTTGAACCTAAAAAGAAGGCGGCATGTAACACAGCGCCTTTTTCAAGTTGCTGATTAAGCGCCTGTGCCGCGATACGCTTGAGGTGCTTTGGCTTGTTTAAGTCATAACCCAGTTTCGTGCCTTCGGCATCGTATAAATTGTTCTCTGAAAAACTGAGATCGCTTTTAAATAAACCGACCTTTTGCAAACGCTGTACATCCCGGGCTGTTATTTGTTGATGGATGATGCCCTGATCGACTAAGGTGGTGAGCGTTAAAGCGCTGACCTGCTCATTGATCCGACCCTCGTTAAGAAGCCGCTGAATTTCAGCATCTTCATAAACTTTTCGTTTAATAATACCGGCTTTGAATAAATGCATAAAGCCTTCGACGAACATTTCACTGGCAGCAAACAAACCATCCTCGAAAGGTTCTGTGCCACCCTGCCCGGCAATTAAATCACCGTAGCGCTGATTAATATTTAGTGCATCCAAGGCTTCCCGATAGGCTTGTTGTTGGTTTTGTCTTAATATACTGCTGTAAACCACCGCATCCGCCAGCGAACCAATACCAATTTGCAAGGTACCTTTATCCTGAATTAAGGGGCTGACATGTAAGCCAATGCTGTGATCAATGGCGGAAATCGGTCGTGCCGGCGGCGCATAGGGTTCAAAATAATTCGACGGATTATCCACAATCACATCAAAAAAATCTTCATCCACCACTGCATCGCCTTCCAAAAAGGGCAAATCCTCATTGACCATGGCAATAACCAGCGGCCGTGGTTTATTTTTATCTTCTGCAATCCGAATCACATCGAGGGTTAAATCCGGATTACAACTGAGACTGTAACGGGTGTTCTCGCCACGCCGATCCACTGCAATCATTTGTATAATCGAGTTAATACCCTGGTTTACCATATCCCTTGCCACATGGGTATAGTTACAACTGATATAATTTTGTTGCGCCGATGCCCGACCTAAAAACTGGCCTGATTGAAAATAAAACTCTTGTAAATGGATATGACCCGGAACACGGTTGTTTTTCATATCTTCGATATAAGACAGCTCGGGATAGTCTTTAAAGTGACGTGCGGTGAAAGCCGTTAAAAACCGCTGTTCCAGTAATGACTTACCTTTAGGTACTTCCAGCGATAACGCCGTAAATAAGGACATTTGGATATCAGGCTTTTGAACCACATGCTTATAAATTGAATTAACCAGTGGGTTGGGTTTGCCGATACCCAAGGGGGTGCCGATATGCCAGTTGTTGCCGAGTTTCCGGTGAAGAAAATCGATGACATCCCGGCTTTCCTGTGTCTGAAGGGGCATACATTGATTCGTTGTTAGCGTGTCATTATTGTAACCAATTCATACCTGAGTATGACAGTTTTTATCCGCTTTTAAACCAGTCCAGAGCCTGTTCTCTGGCTTGCTTGTAATCAATAATGGGTTCGGGATAGTCACAGCTTTGTCGCTGTTCTTCGTTTGGATTATGAATATCTTTAGCCGATAAATCCTTGAGCTCAGGGACATAATGTCGGATATATTCACCATCTTCATCAAACTTCTTCGATTGTGTGGTGGGATTAAATATCCGAAAATAAGGCGCCGCATCACAGCCGGTGGCCGAAGACCATTGCCAGCCACCATTGTTTGAGGCAAAATCTCCATCAACCAGCTGCTCCAGAAAATGTCGCTCTCCGATGCGCCAGTCATGCAGACATAACTTCGTGAAAAAAGACGCCACCAACATCCGCACCCGGTTATGCATCCAGTGCTCCTGCTGTAATTGGCGCATACCGGCATCAATAATCGGAAAGCCGGTTTGGCCGTTTTTCCAGGCGGTCACAATATGTTCATCGTACTGCCAGTCATCCATGGCGTCTTCTTTAAAGGTTTGATGTTTTACCAGACGCGGATAAAAAGCGATTAAATCATGATAAAACTCACGCCAGATCAATTCGCTGACCCAGGTAGAATTAAAAGCGGACTCACCATGCACTTTTAAAGCCTGCGCCAGGCATTGTCGCGGACTGATAATACCCAAGGCTAAATAAGGAGAGAGCTTTGAGGTGCCGTCTGTAGCCGGATAATCACGTTGCTGTTGGTAACGGGCGTGCTCAATAAATTCTGACAGGCGCTTGCGAGCCACCTGTTCACCCACCGGCCACCAATCATGCGCCCAGTCGGATTTTAAATCTTTACTTTCAAGGGGGTGGGTATAGTGACTATCAACTTTGTCCGGCATCGCCAACGGTGCCTGATATTGGGCTTTTAATTGCTCAATAAACTGGCGTTTATAAGGTGTAAAGACATGGTACATACCCCCTGTTTGCTTCTCAACAGATTGTGGCGGCAATAAATAGGCCGGTTCAGATACACAGGGCTGAACCTTATTCTGTTCAATGACTTCCATGACTGCCTGATCACGTTTTTGCTCATTGACCAGGTATTCTTTATTAAAAAATACTGCCTTAATTTTATGTGACTCAAGTAATTCATTCATCAATGCCGGGACCTCAGCATAAGTCGGCACCGTTCTGACCAGGGACTGTATATTAAGTTGTTTCAGTCGTTTAACCAGATCAACTATATGTGCATCCAAAAAATTACATTGCGACCGGGCACGATGGTGCATTTTGTCCTGCTCGGGACAGCGGATAAAAAGTGCCAATAATGGGCAGTGTTTCTGATTGGCTTTTTTAACAGCCGCTGACAAGGCCGGATTGTCGGTTAATCGAACATCGTTTCTAAACCAAATAAGATGCATGATATCAATAAACGAAAAATCTTATTTAAGCAAATTACAGGTGAAATTCAAGTCGATGTTAATCTTTAAGACAATGGCGCTACCGGGAAATTGTTAAGTCCTTCCATCATGGCAAGGTTACTTAAGAAACCATTAATTGTGGCTGATTAAAAAGTAATAACCAGCGTTCCATGGCCTGCCAGGGATTATCCCGATGTCGGCCTTTGATGGCTCTGTCAATGTCAGATAAACGCTGTAATAGTCGTTCAGTATCTGATAATTTCAGTTGGTTTAAAACCCGCTGGAAGACCGGTTGTTGCTTTGGCCAAATACGCATACGCTGAAAATCAGCTTTACTTACATTGTGCTTATCAGCACGTATAAAGGCCAATTCCGCCAGTTGTCTTGTGAGATTTTCCAAAGCCCAGTGAATCACCACCGGTGAGGTGTCGTTTTGATGCAATGAACGTAAGATACGTATTGCGCGGGTACTGTCACCGGCAATCAGTGCATCAGTCAGTCTAAATACATCAAAGCGGGCATTGTCTGCCACTAAACCTGCCAGCGTATGGATATCCAGACGTTCATCGCCAAAGCGCATTTTCAGCTTATCCAGTTCCTGGGCAGCAGCCAGCAGATTGCCCTCCAATCGATGGGCCAGCAAACCTATGGCATCAGGATCAATATTTAAATTAAGCTGCCTGCAGCGGTTGGCCATCCACTTTGGCAGCTCATTCACATCGGGCTGGTAAACCCGCATAAACACACCTTCATCGGTGATGGTTTTAACCCATTTGGTTTTATCATTGGCCATGGTCCATTCATCACAACGAATGATTAAAAGCACATCATCGGGTAAATTTTTGACAAATTCAGTAAGAAATTTTGAGCCCTTTTGTCCGGCTTTTCCGGTGGGCATATGCAAATCCAGAATCCGTTTCTCGGCAAACAAGGACAAATTCGCTGAACTGTTTTGGAGGTCATACCATTGAAATTTGGCATCCACCAAATGCCGCTCACGTTCCGTAAATCCCTCACGGCGGGCTTTTTTTAAGATGGCATCAAAGGCTTCTTGTTTTTGAAGTGGCTCATCACCCACCAGCAAATAACATTTGGCCAAAGATTGGTTGATGTGGTTTTGAAATTGGTTGGCATACAGTCGCATTACTGAGCAGCTTCGGTTTCCATGGATTGTATCGATTGATTGGCTAAATAACGTATAACCATTTGTGCCATGTCTTCATACAACTGCTCACGCAGTAAACGCTCCTCTGACTGTGTGCCTGTAATTTGACCAATATCAAAAGCATAATCTTTGCCAAGTTGTAAGCGTCTTGATTCCAGCACCAACTGACTGTCAATATAAACTTTAAAGTCCAATTGGTAGTCCAAACGGTATTCTTGCACCCGGTTATTAACACCAATGGATTGAATCTCTTTAACCAGTCGGTTGTGACCAATCACCAGCATCGCGTCAGCAGATTCACTGTCCACCAGTTGAATACCCTGATTTGTCAATGCCGTGGCCAACGGCTGATATAAAGGAGAAGTAAGGGATAATACCAGATGCGTCTTTTCCAAAGCCGGATGCAACTGATAGGGTTGCTTTAATTGATAACCACAGCCTGATGCCAGCAACACTGCAATAAAAGCACATATCCGAAACATTAGGACACCACCACATTAACCAGTTTTTTCGGCACCACAATGACTTTACGGATGGTTTTGCCATCCACAAAACGATGCACATTATCTTCAGCAAAAGCCATTTTTTCGACAGTCGCCTGATCGGCATCAGCAGACACTTTTATTTTAGCCCGCAATTTACCGTTTACCTGCACCACCATCTCGACCTCATCCTGCACCAAGGCCGCTTGATCAACCACCGGCCAATCGGCTTCTGCGATTAAACCCGGTTGCTGCATATCTTCCCAGAGCACCTGACAAATATGCGGTGCGAAGGGGCTCAGCATTTTTATCAGACTCAACCAACCTTCTCGCCTTAAGGCAACGCCATTGTCACTGTTGTCATCAAATTTACTCAAGGCATTGGTGAGCTCCATCATGGCGGCGATGGCGGTGTTAAAGTGCTGTCGTTCTGCAATATCATCGGTCACTTTGGCGATGGTTTGATGAATTTTAAAGCGCAACTGTTGTTGTTCAGGGGTCAGATTATCGGTATTGAGCGGTTGAACACTGTATTCTGCCGCAATATATTCCTGAATATTATGCCACAGGCGATTCAAATAGCGCGAAGCACCCTCCACCCCTTCGTCCGACCATTCCAATGATTGTTCCGGTGGTGCTGCAAACATCGAAAATAAACGTACGGTATCAGCGCCGTAACGATCAATTAAAGCTTGCGGATCAACTGTGTTACCTTTCGATTTGGACATTTTGGCACCATCTTTAAGCACCATGCCCTGGGTCAACAAACGCTTAAACGGTTCATCTGAATTAACTAAACCCTGATCACGCAGGACTTTATGATAAAAACGGGCGTATAACAAATGTAAGATGGCATGTTCGACACCACCAATATACTGATCAACGGGTAGCCAGTGATCGGCTTCATTACTTAACATACCCTGATCATAATCGGGGCAGGTAAAACGAGCGTAATACCAGGATGATTCCATAAAGGTATCGAAGGTATCTGTTTCGCGTTTTGCAGGTCCATGACACTGAGGACATTGGGTTTCATAAAACTCAGGCATTTTTTTAATGGGCGAGCCGCCGGTTTCATCAAACACCACATCTTCAGGTAACAACACCGGTAAATCGGCTTCCGGCACTGGCTGCGCTCCACATTTATCACAATAAATAATCGGAATCGGACAGCCCCAGTAACGTTGCCTTGAGACACCCCAGTCGCGTAAACGGAAATTAATTTGTAAACGGCCGATGCCCTTATCTTCAAAATAAGTTTGCATACGTTCAAAGGCCTGGTCGAAATTTAAGCCGTTGTAATCACCGGAATTAACTAAAATACCGTGTTCAGTTTCAGCGGCTTGCTCGATGTCACCGTCGCCGGCAATCACCCGTTTAATCGGCAGATCATATTTCAAAGCAAACTCATGATCTCGCTCATCATGACCGGGCACCGCCATCACCGCACCGGTGCCGTATGACATCAGCACAAAATTTGCCACCCACACCGGTATCGCCTCACCGGTTAAAGGATGAATTGCTGTTAATCCGGTGGCCATGCCTTTTTTCTCCATGGTCGCCATGGCCGCTTCATTGCTTTGTTCTTTGCTGCATTGGCTTAAAAATTCAGCCAACTCACTGTTATTGGCTGCCGCCTGCAGTGCCAAAGGATGCTCCGGCGCCACCGCCATATAAGACACGCCATATAAAGTGTCCGGACGGGTGGTAAACACACTGATATCACCAAAATCCGGCACCTCAAAATCAATTTCCAGGCCTTTGGATTTACCAATCCAGTTTTTTTGCATGGTTTTCACTGAATCCGGCCAGCCCGGCATATCATCCAAAGAAGCCAGTAATTCCTCGGCATAATCGGTAATTTTTAAAAACCACTGTGGAATGGTTTTACGAATCACTTCGGCACCGGAGCGCCAGCCTTTGCCATCGATGACTTGTTCATTGGCAAGAACAGTTTGATCCACGGGATCCCAATTCACCGTAGCATCCTTACGGTAAACCAGGCCTTCTTTAAATAAGCGCACAAACATCCACTGCTCCCAACGGTAATAATCGGGATCACAGGTGGCCAGTTGCCGCGACCAGTCATAAGCAAAACCCAGCCTTTTTAACTGAGCCGACATGTCCTCCATATTAGCGTAAGTCCATTTCGCCGGGGCGGTTTTATTCTGAATCGCGGCATTTTCAGCAGGTAAGCCAAAGGCATCATAGCCAATCGGGTGCAATACATTCTTACCCTGCATTTTTTGGAAACGTGCAATCACTTCACTTAAAGTGTAGTTTCTGACATGCCCCATGTGCAATTTACCGCTTGGATACGGGAACATGCTGAGGCAGTAATATTTTTCTTTGTCACTGTCTTGATTGACTGTGAAAGTTTGCTGTTCTTGCCACAGATTTTGGGCATGTTGTTCTACGTCTTGTGGGTTATAGAGTTTCATTTTTATGTCACAAAATAGGAAAACCAGCCGTACTGAGCTGGTTTTTAAGTCAATGCGTGTTAAATGGCTTATTATAATGTGACAAAGAACACATTTATAGCCTTTTTATTGCCAGACCAAAAGACAAACTAACGTGTTCTGAGCCGCATGCCCAATTCTGTGCTGTAGCCAATGGATCTGGAGGCCAGTTCGCCGTGTTCATTCACCACATAATAAGAGGGAAATCCTTTAATTTTATAATCCTTCATTTGCTGTTCATGACCAATTAATACCGGCACCTTTAAATCAAGATCAGCAACGAATTCTTCGACGGCTTCAAGCGACTCGTAGGATTGTGCAATCATAAAAATCATGAGTTTTTCTTCACTGCGTGCTTCACGCAGATCATTAAGGTTGGGGGCTGAAGCGCGACAAATATGACACCACGGCGCAAAAAAATAAACCAACACCTGCCTGCCCCGATAATCAGACAACTGATAGGTTTCACCCTTGAGTGATGACAAGACAAAATCCGGCGCCACCTGACCGGCGGCTTCCAGGCTACCTTTATTTTGCCACCATGAAAAAACCATCAGCATCAATACAATCATGATGGCATCGATTAATAGGGCATTGTACTTGTTCTCTCTGAGTTTTTTATATTGTTTATACATCCATCTTTACACCTGCAAAACCTGTGGAACTTGGACTTCAAGTTAACTCAATAGTTTATCTTATCTACTTAAAAACAATAATTTTGATTCATTTCATTCAAAACGTGACAATAAATGTCATTTTAAGGCTATTCTTCAATTATGTGATGGCCATCACATTTTATTTGCTGCCAATACGCAGCAATTTCCAAAAGAAGGTTTATTTTAATTTTTATTTTGTGATATAAATCACAAAACTAAAATTAAGGGTGAAAAAATGACCTCGAGACTCATTTCAGCTTTCCTGCTTTTAAGCGCATTTTATGTACAAAGCAGTCACGCACAAGTAACGCGTAATTTCGAAGACCGCGTCAGCTTTAACGTTAACGGTAATATTACCATGGTTGGCAATACTTTGCTGACTTGTGATGATGATATTTGGAACTGTTCATGGATCCAATCCGGTAACTGGACAAGCTCCAATGCCATCGACATGAATTATGTTAATGTTGATAGCCCTGCAGGTTTTAACAACTCATCAAGTGCCACATTATCCATTCCCAATGGCGCCACAGTATTACATGCAGAACTCTACTGGGGTGGCCGGCACAATAATAGTGGCTCCGACCGTAATAAAATTCGAATAAAGGCGCCGGGAAGTGGTTCTTATACAGAAGTTACAGCACACACAATAGACACGTTCTCATCTGAAGGAAGCTCAGGGTCACGCCCGTATCAGGCTTCAGCCGATGTCACTCAAATCATTACCAACGGTGGTTCCGGCAATTACACGGTTGGCGATTTAAAAGCCAAAACCGGAAATGATAGTCTTGGCTTCTACGGTGGCTGGGCACTGGCTGTCGTATATCAGGATAACACCGAACCTTTTCGACGTCTTATGTTGTTTGATGGCGCAGCCACGGTTGTTGGAAATAACACCGTTTCCATCACCACAGACAATTTAGTCACACCCTTTAGCGGTAATTTTGATACGTATTTGGGTGCTTTGGTTTGGGAAGGCGATCAATCACTGGAAGGCGATTCACTTGTTTTTGAAGGCAATGTGTTGGATGAATCATTAAATCCCGACGATAACTTTTGGAACAGCAGTATCACTTCGTTTAATACACGAGTTTCAAATAAAAGCCCGGACTATGAAAATCAGTTGGGCATGGATTTGGTGATGACTGATGTATCCGGTATGCTGCCCAACGGTCAAACACAGGCTGATATTGATTTTGTCACTGATGGCGATTCTTATTATCCTCATGCATTGGTGTTTATCACCGATTTATTTTTACCGGATTTTGATTCCAGCATGGATAAAATCGCCATTGACCTCAATGGTGGGCAAGTGGAACCCGGTGATGTCATCGAATACCGTATATCCTTTGAAAATACCGGGCAGGACGTTGCCATTAATACTGTAGTCACAGACGCTTTACCTGCCGGTATGACTTACCTGCCCAATTCATTGGAGATTGTCAGTTCATCTGCAGGTCCTGTTGGCGCCATGAGTGATGCCATCGGGGATGATGCCGCACAATATGATGCCAACAATAACACCATTACTTTTTGGGTGGGAAATACCGCTGCTGATGGTCAAGGCGGTGACTTTTTACCTGCTGAATCAGCTGTGGTTAAATTCCTCTCCACTGTTGACAACCAAAATTCAGGCAGTGTTATCAATTCAGCCACCATTGACTTTAATGCCCAAAACACCCCTGGCGAGCCATTAATAGCGGAAGATGATGCCGTTATTGATGTGGTTGCCACAGCAGGTATCACGGTCACTAAAACCGCCCAATTATCTGTTGATAACGGCAACCCGGGAACGGCCGATGCCGGTGATGAAATCACTTTTAGCATTGAAGTTGAAAATACTGGCAACTTAGCCATGAATAACATCAACTTAACGGATGCCATGGCACCACTTGGGGCAGTCACCTGCCCAAGCAATAGTCTGTCTGCTTTTAGTCTAATGACCTGTGATAGTTACACATATACAGTCACTCAAGGTGATATCTCCAATGGAGGCAGTATAGAAAATACTGTTCAACTAACCGCCGTTGATGCGGCTGCAGGAAATCATCAGGATTCTGACAGCACCCAAACAGTTTTGACCTTAGCAGAGCCTGTTATTACAACACCCTCAGAAGGTGATTTACTTAATGACAACACACCCACTGTCAGTGGAACCGGCCCTGTGGGCGCTAAGATTGATGTATTAACCAATCAAGGCGGCAGTTGCCAGGCGATCGTCGATGGTTCAGGTAACTGGTCCTGTGATATTTCACCGGCCTTAACGGACGGTAGTGTGGTTATTTCAGCATTTGCCAGTGATGGCGGCAGTAATCAATCAGAAACCGATTCCGTGACCGTTGATTTGGATGCGACTGCACCGAGTGCACCGGGTGTCAATGCACCCACCAATGGTCAGCCCATCACCGGCACCGGCGAGCCCGGCGCCACTGTAACTGTGGTTACTGATAACGGCGACAGTTGTACAGCAGTGGTTGATGGCAATGGCGATTGGTCATGTGATTTAGGACCCGGCGTGGTGGATGGTGATAACATCACCGTCACCCAGGAAGATGAAGCCGGCAATGTTTCACCGCCCACTGTTATTAATGGCGGCATAGACACACAAGCTCCAACAATCATTATCACAGCACCCGTCAATGGTGATTTAACCAATGACAATACGCCGACTGTTTCAGGTACCTCTGAAGCCGGTGCAGACATTAGCGTCACCATTGGCGGTGTTGAAGTCTGTACGGCTGTGGCCGATAACAACGGTGATTGGTCTTGTGATGTGAGCCCGGCTGTTGCCGATGGCTCAGTGCAAATTGATGTTACCGCCACTGATGCGGCAAATAACACGTCAAACCCGGAATCTGTTGCCATTAATGTGGATACCACAGCTCCGGGTGCACCGGTGATTAATGCCCCCACCAACGGTCAACCTGTTTCAGGTACCGGTGAACCCGATGCCACCATTGTCGTCACAACCCCTGGCGGTGCGACTTGTACAACCACAGTCCAAGCTAACGGCACCTGGTCTTGTGACCTGACCGGTAATTTGGTCAACGGTGATGACATCACCGCCACCCAAACGGATGAAGCGGGTAATGAGTCAGATCCGACCACTGAAACCGGTGGATTAGATACTGAAGCGCCTGCTGTCACCATTACAGCACCGGCTGACGGTGACTTGACCAATGACAATACGCCGACTGTTTCAGGCACGTCTGAAGCCGGTGCCGAAATCAGTGTCACCATTGGTGGTGTTGAGGTCTGTTCGGCTGTTGCTGATAACAACGGTGACTGGTCTTGTGATGTGAGCCCGGCTGTTGCCGATGGCTCAGTGCAAATTGATGTTACCGCCACTGATGCGGCAAATAACACCTCAAACCCAGAATCTGTAAGCATTAATGTGGATACCACTGCACCGGATGCACCTGTGATCAATGCACCCACCAACGGTCAACCCGTTTCAGGTACCGGCGAACCCTATGCCACCGTTGTCGTTACAACCCCTGGTGGTGCGACTTGTACAACCACAGTCCAAGCTAACGGCACCTGGTCTTGTGACCTGACCGGTAATTTGGTCAACGGTGATGACATCACCGCCACCCAAACGGATGAAGCGGGTAATGAGTCAGATCCGACCACTGAAGCCGGTGGATTAGATACTGAAGCGCCTGCTGTCACCATTACAGCACCGGCTGACGGTGACTTGACCAATGACAATACGCCGACTGTTTCAGGTACCTCTGAAGCCGGTGCAGACATTAGCGTCACCATTGGCGGTGTTGAAGTCTGTACGGCTGTGGCCGATAACAACGGTGATTGGTCTTGTGATGTGAGCCCGGCTGTTGCCGATGGCTCAGTGCAAATTGATGTTACCGCCACTGATGCGGCAAATAACACGTCAAACCCGGAATCTGTTGCCATTAATGTGGATACCACAGCTCCGGGGGCACCGGTGATTAATGCCCCCACCAACGGTCAACCCGTTTCAGGTACCGGCGAACCCTATGCCACCGTTGTCGTTACAACCCCTGGTGGTGCGACTTGTACAACCACAGTCCAAGCTAACGGCACCTGGTCTTGTGACCTGACCGGTAATTTGGTCAACGGTGATGACATCACCGCCACCCAAACGGATGAAGCGGGTAATGAGTCAGATCCGACCACTGAAACCGGTGGATTAGATACTGAAGCGCCTGCTGTCACCATTACAGCACCGGCTGACGGTGACTTGACCAATGACAATACGCCGACTGTTTCAGGCACGTCTGAAGCCGGTGCCGAAATCAGTGTCACCATTGGTGGTGTTGAGGTCTGTTCGGCTGTTGCTGATAACAACGGTGATTGGTCTTGTGATGTGAGCCCGGCTGTTGCCGATGGCTCAGTGCAAATTGATGTTACCGCCACTGATGCGGCAAATAACACCTCAAACCCGGAATCTGTTGCCATTAATGTGGATACCACTGCACCGGATGCACCTGTGATCAATGCACCCACCAACGGTCAACCCGTTTCAGGTACCGGTGAACCCTATGCCACCGTTGTCGTTACAACCCCTGGTGGTGCGACTTGTACCACCACAGTCCAAGCTAACGGCACCTGGTCTTGTGACCTGACCGGTAATTTGGTCAACGGTGATGACATCACCGCCACCCAAACCGATGAAGCCGGCAATGAATCAGATCCAACCACCGAAACTGGTGGATTAGATACCGAAGCACCGGATGCACCCACGATAACAGCTCCACAAAATGGCACGACCATCAATAATGCCACACCTGTTATCAGCGGAATGGCAGAAGCCAACAGCACTGTAACAGTAAGCAACCAAAATGGTATTGTCTGTGAGGCCCAAACCAATGCCAGCGGTGAATGGTCTTGTACCCCTGTCTCACCGCTTGCCGATGGCTTACAGCAATTACAAGCCGTGGCCGAGGATGCCGCCGGTAATGAATCACAGCCGGGTTCCACCAGCTTTACGGTTAACAGTGGCGCAACACATACTTTAGTGATTAATGGCGCCACCGATTTAACAACCACTGAAGCCGGTGGTACCGACAGTTTCACCATCTCCTTACCCTTGACACCATCTGCGGATGTGACTGTGAATCTCAGCAGTAGCGACCCCACAGAAGGCACCGTGTCACCAACTACTGTGACCTTTACCACAGCTAACTGGAACCAACCGGTAACAGTGACCGTTACCGGTGTCGATGACCAGGTCTATGATCAGGACCAGTCCTATACCATAGACTTTAGTCCGCTCAGCTCCACGGACAACAACTACAATGGTGTTACAGTCAATTCAGTTGATGTCATTAATGAAGATGATGATGCGCAACCGGATTTATCGGTCTTCCTGACTAACTGTATTGATGGCAGCTTACCGCAACAGCCGATAAGCTATTACCTGACAGTCACCAATGAAGGCAATACAGATATTCAGGGCGCACGATTAACTACTGTGCTACCGGGCAATATCACTAATGCTGAATGGGATTGTGTTGATCAGAGCGGCCTGGCTTGTCATCGAGCCACCGGACTGGGTGATCTGGATGAAATAATAGATCTCAATAGTCAGGAGTCCATGCTGTTTACCTTTGTTGCTGATGTAGACGGCAATTTACATGATTTCCTCGATGCCACAAGCCAAATTGAAATGCCTGCAGGCACGGACGATGTCAATCTGACCAATAATCAGGCAGAAGATCATGACCTGCTCTATCAATTTATTTTCAAAAATGGATTTGAATGTGCGGCACCGGGAACCATCGAAAGCACCGCCCAGCAATTGGAGCAACTGTTTAACCTCCACTAAATCTAAGGGGGATGTCCACAACGGCGAGGCAGTCATCTGTTTCGCCGTTTTTTATGCCTGAACGTTTCGTCTCTATAATAATACTTAAAACAGTGGGATTTCTTGTTAAAATTAAATTTTTAACCCTAATCGATGACTCATGACAGAACAGCCACTGTGGCAACCCGACCCACAACAACTCAAAAACAGCCAATTAAGCCAGTTTACGGATTACGTCAATCGTCAACATGACTTTTCATTACATAGTTACAAAGAGCTTCATCAATATTCCATTGAAAATCGGGCTTCTTTCTGGCGGGATGTGCTTGAATATTGTGATGTGGTCTATCATCAGGATGCCGATCAGGATCTGATTGATAAGGGTCATATGATTGATGCGCAGTGGTTTAATGGCATGACTTTGAATTTTGCTGAAAATTTACTGCGTAAAAAAGATGATGATTCGGCCATATCGTTCACCGATGAAAAAGGCCAACAGGTCAACCACAGCTACCGGCAATTGCATCAAAAAGTTGCTCAGATACAACAAAAGCTCAAACAATGCGGGGTGACACAAGGTGATCGGGTGGTGGGTTATATGCCCAACATCCCTGAAACCGTAATGGCGATGCTGGCAGCCACTTCCCTGGGGGCGGTCTGGTCGTCCACATCACCGGATTTTGGCATCAATGGTGTGGTCGATCGCTTCGGGCAAATAGAACCTAAAGTGATGTTTTGTGCCAATGCCTATTACTACAATGGCAAAACCCATGATTGCCTGGAAAAAGTCAAGCACATCAGTGAGCAAATCGATAGTATCGAACATATTGTGGTGGTTGATTTTGCTGATCAAGGCGAACAAACCCTACCGGACAAAGCCGTTTATTTAGCTGATTGGCTGGACGGCACCGATGAATCAGCGGTCGTGGAATTTACCCCGGTACCTTTTGATCATCCGCTTTATATCCTCTATTCTTCCGGTACCACCGGTAAACCCAAATGTATTGTCCATCGCACCGGCGGTATTCTGTTACAGCATTTAAAAGAACTGCAGATTCACAGCAACATCACCAGCGGGAAATCTTTATTTTACTTTACCACCTGTGGCTGGATGATGTGGAACTGGCTGGTATCGGGCCTGGCCACCGGTGCCACTGTGGTGTTGTATGACGGCTCGCCATTTTATCCTGATGGCAACCGCTTGTTTGATTTAATTGATGATCAGAACATCACACATTTTGGCACCTCGGCGAAGTGGATTTCGGCGGTTGAAAAGGCCGGGTTAAAACCGCGCGAAAGTCATGATTTAAGCAGCCTGGAAACCATTTTTTCCACCGGCTCACCCTTATTACCGGAAAATTTTGACTTTGTCTACCGGGATATTAAACAGGATGTCTGCCTGTCCTCGATTTCTGGTGGCACCGATATCTGTTCCTGTTTCGCTTTAGGCTGCAGTGATTTACCGGTCTATCGGGGTCAGCTGCAATGCCTGGGTCTGGGTTTATCGGTCAAAGTGCTGGATGAAGAGAAAAACAGCTTAATCGGTGAACCCGGTGAACTGGCCTGTGATAAGGCCTTCCCTGCCATGCCGGTTTACTTCTGGCATGATGCCGATAACAGCCGCTATAAATCGGCTTATTTCGATAAATACCCGGATATCTGGTGCCACTCCGACCGCGCTGAAATCACCCCGCAGGGCGGCATGATTATTTACGGCCGTTCAGATACCACCTTAAATCCCGGTGGCGTACGCATCGGCACCGCTGAAATCTATCGCCAGGTGGAAAAACACCCCGAGGTCTTAGAGAGTATTGTGGTCGGGCAAGAATGGGGTGACGACACCCGCGTGATATTGTTTGTGGTGATGCAATCAGGTTATCAGCTGGATGATGATTTGATTAAACAAATTAAAGCCACTATCCGCCAAAACACCACGCCACGCCATGTGCCGGCAAAAATTATCGCCGTGACGGATATCCCGAAAACCATCAGCGGTAAGATGGTGGAACTGGCGGTGCGTGATGTGATTCATGGTAAAAATGTGCCCAACACCGATGCTTTGGCCAACCCTGAGGCACTCGACTTGTACAAAAATCTACCTGAGTTACAGGACTGAGCATGAAACGCCTGGAACAGTTGGATCAGATTCTGCGTGACAGACGCTCACCGATCACGGTTGAGCAACTGATGGATCAGCTCAACTGTTCCAAAGCCACGGTTTATCGGCGCATTAA
This sequence comes from uncultured Marinicella sp., assembly GCA_947502925.1. Lineage (GTDB taxonomy): Bacteria > Pseudomonadota > Gammaproteobacteria > Xanthomonadales > Marinicellaceae > Marinicella. The sequence continues at coordinate 250,782 of CANNBS010000005.1, forward strand.
TGAACTCAAAACCCATTACCAGGCACCGATTCTGCAGGACGATGAACACCGGTATTATTACGACAAGCAGGCCAATTTCGCATTGCCCGGGATCCGCTTCAGCGCAGAAGAAGCACAGGGCTTACTGATGGCCGCTGATATCTTAAATAAATTACAGGGCGATAAGCTGTCTGCTCCCATCGCCCGGATTATCGAGGCCATCAGTGAATTACTGGCGAATCAGGGCATCACCAACCAAAAACTGATTCAATTTATTCCAACTCTGGTGAGAAAACCCCAACCAGCCATATTCCTGAGTGTTCTCACGGCTCTGCAAAAAACCAAAAAACTGCAGTTAGCATACCGCAGTCGACAAGGCAAACACTCAGAACGACTGGTCTCACCCCAACATCTGAGCTATTATAAAAACAACTGGTATTTAGATGCCTGGTGCCACCGCCAGGATGGACTGCGCTTATTTGCGCTTGAATTAATCGAACAAGCGGCTGTGGATCCTGAAAAAGCCTATATACTCGATAAACAATTGCTGCGCGAACATTACGCCAACAGCTACGGGCTGTTCGCCGGCAAAGCCGATAACACCGCAAGAATCCGTATTGATTTAAGCAAAGCCCCCTGGGTCAACAATCAAATCTGGCATTCTCAGCAAAAAACCATCAGTCATGATAAGCACTCACTGGTGATTGAAATCCCTTATCATCACAGTGGTGAGCTATTATCTGATATATTGCAGTTAGGCTCGGCTGCTGAAATTGTCGCTCCGACAAAACTGCGTGAGCAAATCCGTCAGGAATTAGAACACAGTCTTAAACATTATGTCTCTCCACCATGAAACGCCGACCAAAAAAACGCCGAAAAATTGTTGCCTCTGTGTTTTTACTGGGACTGGTGCTCTATGTGGTGAGTTTATTGTGGTTATTGCCCCCTTTTCTGAAAACGCCGATTAATAAACAATTAAAAAACAACGATCTTCAGATTAACTATCAAAAGCTGTGGATCAATCCGCTGACCTTAAATATCCATCTTAAAAACACAGAACTTAATAACCTTTCAGGCCACGAAATCCTGGCAGCGAAAAAAATCGACATTGACTGGCAACTATGGCCACTGATTAACCGCAACATTCAGATTGATTCGCTAACCCTTAAACAAGCTGAATTACAGCTCATATTCGGCCCTGATAATCAGCTCATCAGCCCTTCTTTTAAGTCAAATACGAGTGAAAGCCCATGGCAGTTTAATCCGGGGCAGCTTAATGTGATTAACAGTACAGTGACTCTGCAAAAACAACAACAAAAACTACATTTTAAAGACATTAACATTAACCTGAACTTAGCTGATTTAATTAATCCACAACAACCTGCATCGAATCAAACAGCGCGCATTCACCTGGAAACCGGCCCAGACAGCGACTTTTCAATCGAGCAAAGTTCGGATAATACCTTTCATTGGCAACTGAATAACTGGTCGCTGGAACAGATTGAGCCCTGGATAAGACCCTATAAAAGTGATATTGAACTGATCGGAAAAGTGACCGCCTCCGGCCAACTGCAATGGCCGGCCAATACCATGCCGCTTATTCAAGTGACTGAAGCTGAACTCAACATTCAGCAATTGAACTGGCCGCCTTTTAAAGTGCAACAAGGCGATATCAGCACCCGGGATATTCAGTTTGACCTGGCGTCGAAAAAAGTGAACATGGCTTATATTAAAAGTCCGGGTGGTGAATTGGCCATAGAATCAGATCTCATCAATCTAACCGACCTGAAAAATCAGCAGCCAACATCGGATAACCAATGGCAGCTAAACCTTGAATCATTGGAAGTGACCAACTGGCAGCTGATGCTTCAGGATAATCGCCCCGCCATTAAAGCAGACATTGAACACATATCCGTGCAAAGCGAATCCCAACAACAAAATCTGTCCGTTAAAGTTAAACTCACAGCGCCCTTTGATCAGGCCATTAATATTAACGCACATGGCCAAGTCAGTCCTTTGCAACTGCAAGGTAATCTGAAAGCCGAGGCTCTGGCATTAGAGGCCTTAAATCCCTGGTTACAAGCACTCAGCCCCTGGCAATTTCAACAGACTTTACTATCGGTCAACAGTGAACTTTGCGTTCGAAACAACAGCCTGTATGCCAATGGAGACTGGTCACTGCCACAACTCACTGTTAAAAGTAACTCCCAAGGTGTCGTGGCGCGTGACACCAAAATACAATCTATCGGACTGAATATAGATGAAAAGTTACTGACTCTGAACGATGTCCGCAGTCAAACCGTTGACTTCTATCAATACGACAACGACACAGCGTCTGCAGAAAACACAAAAAACGCACCACAATCAACAGAGCAACTGTGGCGCGTCGCGATTGATCAAGACAACCAAGATCTGTGTGATATTAAGCTTCTTTAACCACTTCAAATACCGGCACATATTCACTGCCCGGTAATTTCATGCGTTTTTGCTCGATAAAGGCTTTTAACAGGGTGTCTAATTTATCCATCAGTTCTTTTTCACCATGAATCTGATACACCCCGTGTTCAAGGACTTGTTGTCGCCCGAATTCTTTGACATTACCGGCCACAATGCCTGAAAAAGCCGCCCGCAATGAAGCCGCTAATTCACCCAAAGGCCGGTCTCGGTATAATTTCAATGCGGCCATATTTTCATGGGTGGGAATAAAGGGAAATTGCAGCTTTTCGTCAATATCCAGGGCCCAGTTAAAGTAATAACTAATCTTATTGCGACTGCGATACAACTTAACCGCTGATAAACCTGCCATCATTTTAACCGCCACCTGCTCAGCGTCATCAATGATGATTTCATATAAATCCGCCACCTCATCACCGAGGGCAAAGCGAATAAATTCATCTATCTGGTAAAAGTAATCTGCCGATTCTTTCGGTCCGGTCATGATAAAAGGAAACGGTATGCCTTCGTTACGTTTATCGGACAAAATACCGATTAAGTACAAAATCTCCTCAGCGGTTCCGACACCGCCCGGGAATACAATAATGCCATGCCCAAGTCGCACAAACGCTTCTAATCGCTTTTCAATATCCGGCATGATTACCAGGTTATTAACAATCGGGTTGGGTGCTTCAGCGGCAATAATACTGGGCTCAGTTAAGCCCACATAACGGCCATTTTCAATCCGCTGTTTGGCATGACCAACACTGGCACCTTTCATCGGGCCTTTCATGGCTCCGGTACCACAACCGGTACAAATATGACCACCGCGTAAACCAATCTGATACCCCACATCTTTGGTATATTGGTACTCCACCCGGTTAATTGAATGACCGCCCCAGCAAACCACCAAATTAGGCTCTAAGCCATATTCGTGAACCTCCGCGCGACGCAGAATTTCAAACACATAATTGGTGATATCAAAAGGCTGTTCTAAATCGAAACTACTGACTTCTTTTTGGGCACTTTGAAATACGATATCGCGCAGCACCGCAAAAATTGAATCACGGATACCGGAAATCATTTTACCATCCACAAAAGCCTGCGCCGGTGCGTTGGTAAACTGCAAATGTATGCCGCGCTCCCGGGGTATTAACTTCACATTAAAATCCGGATAACGGTTTAAAACCGCCATGGCATCATCATCACTGGCATCGTGGTTTAACACCGCCAGACAACATTTTCTAAACAGTTCATGGACACCGCCCTGGCCCACTTCCATCATGCGGTTAATTTCCTCTTGGGATAATAAAGTCATACCACCCCGGGCGGCAATGGTACATTTATCAATGGTTTTTATATCGTTATAATTCATATGATTATTCCTTTTTTTATAATTATGATTAGCGATTGTTACCGTCGTACAATAATAAAGCTATCTGGCTGAATATCGATACAACAAAACAAATTCGACTTGTTTTTTGACTAAAAAACCGGCACAACGGCCGGTTTTTTAATGGGATATGGAATTTTCCATAGGGTAGTATAACGCTTTATCAATATAAAAACCATGACTTTGAAAATGCATTAACTTATCAGTCATTATTGTTGGATAAGTTCCACCCGACAAATAATGATTTACTTTGGATTAAACAATCAGTTTCATTTATCAGGCAGACCTCTTACAATCACTTGTTTAAATTACAAACACCACCTTAAAAATGTTTGAATTAACTTTGTTAATCATACTCGGCTTTATTATGGCTTACTGGTACAACCAAACCAAGGCCATAGAAGAAGTTAGACGCTATGGAAAACAGTTGACCCGGGAACGCGGCTGGGCTTTTTTGGATGATTCGGTGGTGCAACAAAAAATCAGATTAAAACCCCGTTTGGGTCGTATGGCCATCTTTCGAATATTTGATTTTGAATTTTCTGACGCCACCGCACAGCGACACAGCGGCCATATTAAACACCATGGTGGCATCGTTGTTGAAGTCCAGTTTAACCATGGCAGTGAAATCGAAACGCTGCGCTTACAAAATTTTTAATATGACGCTATTTAAAGTCCTATCCTACGCCAAAGGTTTTAAACGCCAGGCCATCTGGGCATCAACCTGCTCAGTGGTAAATAAATTATTCGATATTGCCCCGGAAATCCTGATTGGTATTGCCATCGATGTGGTGATTCAGCAGGAAGATTCTTTTGTGGCGCAATTGGGTATCGTGGAACCCAAAAACCAATTATTTTTACTGGGCTTTTTAACCTTTCTCATTTGGCTGGGCGAATCCTTATTTCAGTTTTTGTATCTTAAAAACTGGCGCGAGCTGGCACAAAAAATTCAGCATCGGTTTCGGGTTGACAGTTACAGTCATATGCAAAACATGGACATGGCCTTTTTTGAAGACCAGTCCAGTGGTCGCTTAACCGCCATTTTAAATGACGATGTTAACCAGCTGGAGCGATTTCTTGATGTCGGGGCCAATGATATTTTGCAGGTGTTAACTTCGGTTGTGGCGGTCGGTGCAGTGTTTTTTGTTTTATCACCGAAATTAGCCTTGCTGGCTTTTACCCCCATACCGCTGATTATATTCGGTGCCTTTTTCTTTAAACGCAAAGCCGAACCATTATATACACAGGTGCGTTCCATGGCCGGAAAACTGGCCGCCGCCATTAATACGAATATAACCGGTATCGCCACCATTAAAAGTTACACCAAAGAACAGCATGAACGGCAACGCATCAGTGACATCAGCACACATTACGTGAACGCCAATAAAGCCGCGATTAAGGTCAGCGCAGCCTTTACCCCGGTGATTCGGATGGCCATATTGATGGGCTTTCTGGCGACTTTTATTATCGGTGGACTGGATACCTTAAACGGTGATCTGGCGGTGGGTGCTTATGGCGTTCTGGTGTTCTTAACCCAGCGCTTACTGTGGCCGTTTAAGAATTTAGCCGTCACCATGGATTTATACGAACGGGGCATGGCTTCGGCGCGCCGGATTTTAAACTTACTTAACCAGCCGATTAAAATTCGCTCTTTGGATTCAGATAAAAACATTCAATTAAGCGGCAACATTCAGTTCAACAAGGTCGAATTCACCTACCCTAATCAATCCGCACCGGCAATCAGTTCCATAAATATCAATATCAGTGCCGGTCAAACCATCGCCCTGGTCGGTCAAACCGGTTCCGGTAAAAGTACATTGATTAAACTGCTGATGCGTTATTACCACGCAGACAGCGGTGAACTTTGTTTAGATGGCCACCCGATTAACGACATTCACTTAAACAGCTTGCGCAGTCAGATCGGTCTGGTTTCACAAACCACATTTTTATTTAATGACAGTATTTTCGCCAACATTCACTACGGCAATCCTGACGCCGGTGAACAAGCAGTTTATCGCGCCGCCCAACAGGCTGAGGCCGATGATTTCATTCGTGGTTTAGCCGATGGTTATCAAACCAAGGTGGGCGAGCAAGGCACCAAACTCTCAGGCGGTCAAATCCAACGCATTGCGCTGGCCCGTGCCTTACTGAAAGACCCGCCAATCTTAATCTTAGATGAAGCCACCTCAGCGGTAGACAACGAAACCGAAGCCGCCATTCAAAAATCTCTGACCACCATCGGCCAGGACCGCACGGTGATTGTGATTGCGCACCGATTGTCCACCGTAGTCAATGCCGACTGTATTTACGTCATGGATCAAGGCCGAATCATTGAATCCGGCAGTCACACAGAATTAATCGATAAAAAAGGCCGCTATCAATCGCTGTGGGCCATACAGACAGGACAGCTTACATAACCAAACTAAAAAACATCCACAGAGCCAGCAGCACAAACACTCCGATGCTGAACCAATCCATGATGGTTTTATATCGGGGATTATTCATTTGTTTTTGACCTAATCTGGCTGTCAGCCAGGCAATCAGTGCAAAAGCCACAAAGCTTGAAAGAATAAAAATAATGGCCAGTACAATAATACGCAGTTGAAAACCAGGCTGGTCTAATTGCGCAAATTGCGGAAAGAAGGCCAAAAAAAACAACAGAACCTTTGGGTTGCTGATGTTCATAATGACACCACGCCAATACCGTGAGCTCCCTGATTGAGGGACAACTGGTTGAGATCCGGGCTGTTGTTGGACTTGATGTCTTTCCTGATAGGTGGCAAAAGCCAAATACAATAAATATATCACACCAAAAGCAGCCATCATGCGCAAAGCACCCGGCAAGGTCATAATCAGTGCAGAAACACCCAACAAAATTAGTAAAGTATGAAACCAGACACCGGTCACTAAACCGGTAATAAATAACAGGGCAGGCTTAAGGCCTTCTTTCGCGGCCAGTGTCATCACCATCAGCATATCCGGCCCTGGTGTAAAAGCCAGAATCAGTGATGCGAGCGCAAAGCCAAGATATAAAGACAAGGTTCAGTTAATAATTAATGGGCTCAACTTCATGGACATATTCACCCAATAACTTCCACAATTCAGCCTGCTTGTCTTCGGGAATAGCAATAAAGTGTAAACCAATCTGATTACCTTCAATGCGGGTGACTTTTGAAGATACGTGAATGTTTAATGATTCATTAACCACGATTTCCAGAATACAGATGGACTCCAAATTAAGTTCTTTCACCACCTCATCTTCGACCAATTGCACCAATATGCCGGTGGCTGAAATATTAATCACACGGGTTACATAAGCATGGCCATTAAAAAGTAACAGACAGGATGCATCCATATTTTTTCTGGCGTATCTGACATCTTGGCGGTTATCCATAAAAACCTCTTTGGATCCATGCCTTAACCGGTCATGGTATTTAATTAAAAACTATTCAGGCTTCATATACGGAAACAACAATACATCACGTATGGAAGCCGAATCTGTGAACAACATCACCAATCGGTCAATTCCAATGCCTTCCCCGGCGGTCGGCGGCATGCCGTATTCCAAAGCCCGCACATAATCCTGATCAAAATGCATGGCTTCATCATCACCGGCTTCCAGATGGGCGACTTGTTGATTAAATCGCTCAGCCTGATCTTCAGGGTCATTCAGCTCAGAAAAACCATTGGCAATTTCATGACCACTGATAAATAGTTCAAACCGGTCTGTCAACTCGGGGTTATCATCGGATCGTCGCGACAACGGTGATATCTCTATGGGATATTGTGTCACAAATGTGGGCTGAATAAGCTTGTCTTCCACGTAAATATCGAATAATTCGGCGATGAGGTGGCCTTTAGTGGCGTTTTTATCGTATCCAATACCCTGTTGTTCAAAGTATTCCTGCAAAAGTGACAAATTATTACACTTTTCCGGGCTTAAATCAGGACTGTGTTTCACCACCAAATCAGTCATGGTTTCACGGGCAAAGGCCTGCCCAAAGTCGATATAATGTCCCTGATAGTTAATAAGGGTACTGCCCAGCACTTCCTGAGCTAAATGCCTGAACAATTCTTCTGTGAGATCCATCAGTTCGTTATAATCACTGTAGGCCCAGTAAAACTCCATCATGGTGAATTCCGGATTGTGCTTGGTCGATACCCCTTCATTTCTGAAATTACGGTTAATTTCGAACACTTTTTCAAAACCACCCACAACCAGGCGCTTCAGAAATAATTCTGGCGCCACCCGTAAATACAATTCCAGATCCAGGGCATTATGATGGGTGGTGAAGGGTTTAGCGGTCGCACCGCCGGGAATCATATGCATCATCGGTGTTTCCACCTCTAAAAAATCCCGTTGTTCCATAAAACGGCGCATTTCTGAAATCAGTTTTGACCGGGTTTTAAACACCGCCGCAGAATCGGCATTCATGATGAGATCAACATAACGTTGTCGATAGCGGGTTTCCTGATCAGACAGACCATGGAATTTTTCGGGTAACGGCCGCAGTGATTTGGTAATCAACTGTAGAGACTCGACTTTAACGCTCAGCTCACCGGTCTTGGTTTTAAACAACACACCTTCACCGGCAATAATGTCACCAATGTCCCAGCCTTTAAAAGCCTCAAAAGTCTCTTCACCCACCCCATTGAGCTGCACAAACAACTGAATATCACCAGAGACATCACGCAACACAGCAAAACCACCTTTACCAAATAAGCGCTGACTCATCATGCGACCAATGACTTTCACCGGAATGTCTTTTTCAGCCAATGTCTCCTTATCATATTGATCATACAAAGTATGTAATTTAGCTGCCACATGGCTGCGCCGGAACTGATTGGGGAACGCCACATCATGGTTGTCACGTATGTGGTGTAATTTATTGCGACGTTCGGCGATTAATTTATTTTCTTCACTCATTGATTGTCTCGGTTAAACGCCCTGCTTTAAGCTGGCTTCGATAAATTTATCCAAATCACCATCTAAAACGGCCTGGGTGTTGGTGTTCTCGACACCGGTGCGTAAATCTTTAATGCGGGATTGGTCCAGTACATAGGACCTGATCTGACTGCCCCAGCCGATGTCAGATTTATCATCCTCCACCGATTGTGACTCTTCACTGCGTTTTTGTAACTCCAGCTCATACAAACGGGATTTTAACTGCTGCATGGCGGTGGCTTTATTTTGGTGTTGTGACCGACCGTTCTGACACTGAACAACGGTATTAGTCGGCACATGGGTAATACGCACCGCTGATTCTGTTTTATTCACATGCTGACCACCGGCACCTGAAGACCGGTACACATCGATGCGTAAATCTGCCGGATTGATATCTATCTCGAAATTATCATCAATCTCAGGTGAGACAAACACCGCGGCAAAGCTGGTGTGGCGTTTATTGTTTGAATCAAACGGTGATTTTCGAACCAGGCGATGCACCCCGGTTTCACTGCGTAACCAGCCGTAGGCATAATCGCCTTCGACTTTAATGGTGGCTGATTTTATGCCGGCCACATCACCGGCGGATACTTCCATGAGTTCTGCCTTCCAGCCACGCGATTCAATCCAGCGCAGATACATTCTAAGGACCATATTGGCCCAGTCCTGGGCTTCGGTGCCACCGGATCCCGATTGAATGTCCACAAAGGCATTGTTGGCGTCCATGTCGCCTGAGAACATTTTCTGAAATTCCATGCGTTCAACTTTTTGCTGAATGTTTGACAGCATGGTTAATACTTCCTGAAAACTGTCGGTGTCTTCTTCTTCGTCAACCAGCTCTAAAAAAGCCTCGGCATCTTCTAAGGCACCATCCAAATCGTTGAGTGTGCTCACCACATGATCCAGGCGGGCGCGTTCTTTGGACAAACCTTCCGCTTTTTCCTGGTCATTCCAGACATCGGGGTTTTCTAATTCAAGATCAACTTCTTCTAAGCGTTCTTTCTTACCGTCATAGTCAAAGATACCTCCTCAACGCATCCACACGTTGTTTGAAATCTTCAATTTGGGCCTCTTGCGGGGCTGTTTCCATAATTTATCCTTCGCGGGTTATTCTTTGTTTCAATTCCCAACGCTCCTGGGCATCAATACACAAGGTGGCGATGGGCCTGGCTATTAAGCGTGGTAATCCGATTTCTTCATCAGTTTCTTCACAATAGCCATAATCACCGGATTGAATGCGATCCAGGGCTTTATTAACTTTTTTCAACAGCTTACGATAACGGTCCCGGGTCCGTAATTCAAAGGTATTTTCCGTTTCTCTGGACGCGCGTTCAGCCTCATCACTGACATCACGGGCTTCAGCGCGCAAATTAGCAATGGTTTCATTGGACTCATTGAGCAAATCTTCTTTCCATTGCTCAATACGGCGGCGAAAGTACTCAATGTGTTTATCACACATATACTCTTCTTTTTTACTGGGCACATAACCATCAGGTAATTCTAACTTGGGGGTATAACCTTCAGGCAAATCATTAATACTTCTTTCAGCCATAATTTTCTCCTTAATAAGACACGGTATGTGACAGGCGTGCTAAAATATGGTTTTATGGTTTAAATTCAATATTCCGTGCTAAAAATGCATTTGGGCATGAATTAATTAAGCCGAACTTTATACCTGAAACCAACCAAAAGAACAACTGTTTTTCATGATAAGACGCCTATTCATTCTATTTTTGAGAGGCTATCAGCTCCTTGTCAGCCCATTTTTAGGGAACCGCTGCCGTTTTTACCCCAGTTGCTCTGAATACATGATTATCGCGGTACGCCGATTTGGTGTTTTTAAAGGCACCTGGATGGGCTTCAAACGCCTCGGGCGCTGTCATCCCTTATCCGAAGGCGGGGTTGATCCGGTACCTGAACAAACTAAAAATACCCCAAACACCGATTAATCACCAACATCCATTACAGTAGAGACAAGGCATCACTTGTCTCTCTTTAATTGTTTGCTTATTCTGTTGGTTTATTCGAATGTTTTTTGATTGCTTGATTCACCCGTTGTTCTAATAAAGCCATCGGCACCGCACCACCGAGTAATACCCAATCATGAAAATCTTTAAGTGAGAACTGATCACCCAGTTGTTTTTGAGCATCCGCTCGAAGCTGTAAAATTTCAATCATACCAAGTTTATAACCCAAAGCCTGACCCGGCCAGACCATATAACGCTCCACTTCAGCCACCGCATCGGATTCCACCACCGCGCCGACATTTTTCATGTAATCAATGGCCTCTTGCCGCGTCCATTTTTTGTGGTGCAAGCCGGTATCCACCACCAGGCGAACGGCACGGAATAATTCGGCTTTTAAACGACCGACATCACTCATCGGATCGTCATCATATTGGCCCATTTCTTTGGCTAACAGCTCCGAATACAGCGCCCAGCCTTCGCTGTAGGCATTAAACGACGCGATACGTCGTAACAAGGGCAAGTCATCTTGCGCTAAATTGGTGGCAATCTGCCAGTGATGACCCGGATTGGCTTCATGATAGGTCAGGGTCTTCATTTCAAAAGTCGGCACCGCTTTAATATCACGCAAATTAATCCAGTAAATACCCGGCTGACTGCCGTCGATACTCGGTGAAGAATACATACCGCCGGGCGCCGAAGCCTCACGCGCTTTGGGGAATTTTCTTACTTCAATGCCATAAGGCGGTGTTTGATTAAATACCTCAGCCAGTTTCGGGGTAAATTCATCGATATATCGGTTTAAATCAGCAATCACATTCAGCCGCCCTGTATCGCTGTCCTCATAAAGAAAATCAGGGTCTTGGTTAATGTCGATGATTCGTGCCGCCACCGATTCCTGATCATAGCCTTGTGACCTCAGCAATGAATCCAATTCATCATTAATGCGCTTCACTTCGTCCAGACCCAGCTGATGAATATCTTCAGGCGATAAATCAGTGTCACCCAAAGTTTTAACGGCTTGTCTGTAATACGCTGCACCATCTGGCTGGGCCCAAATACCCGCTTCGGGACGGGCTTTTGTCAATAATTGATGTTGAAGTTGAATCATTAAACGGTAGGAACCATAGACATTCTGCTCAATGGCTTGCTCGGCTTGCGCCAATAAATCCTTAGTGAGTTCGTCAGATAAGTCAACCACTTTTGGCAATTCCTTTTGTAAGCGAGTATACAGGGGATGCGCCTTAACCGGCGGTTCAACAAAGCTCTCCAAACCTTTTATCGCCTGCTCCACAATCACTTTCGGCGGAATCCAGTTTTTCTGCACATCCGCATCCAACTTCGACACCACCGACTGAACCATGCCATCAAACGCTTCCAGACGCGCAATATAAGTCAACACATCCGCTTCGGACTGAAGCGACTGATTAGTGACAATTCGATTCGGCACATCAATCAACGGCCCGTTAATCTGGTTAACAATAAACGGCGATAAACCCATCCATGGATCAATATAACCAATCGAAAAATCACCACTGCCAGCATAATAACGATTCAGATGCTGCATCACTGCTTTATTCTCAGCCGCCTGCCCTGATTCGCTTGCTTGTGTCTCAATATGCTTTAGCAAGTCACGAAAACGCTTTCGAAGCTGTTGCTCAGCCGTGGGGCTATAATCCCCTAATTTTGATTGAAATTCCTCACCGGCCAAATTCTCATCGACACCTAAAACCGTGGCATAGGTGGGTCTGGCTGTAAGTAGATTTTTCACGCTTTGTTCGTACAGTACCGAAAGAGATTGTTGAACAGTCTTTTGATCCTGTTGATCAGTGGTTGACGAACCCTTCGTATTTTCGTTATCTTGCGTTATTTGTTGAGGTTCAGAGACAGGTTCATCACTGCCACAAGCGACTAAAAACGTAATAAATAAAAGCACTGCAATATACCGCATTGTGAATTTCCACGATTAAAGAGGAAATATCTTAATATAAGCGCTACGTTAAAACCATTGATTTGCCAATTGCGTTACTTTTGGTTAAATAAACTTAAACGCTAATCACAAAAGTAACAAATCGGTTCTGTTGTAATAATTCAAATTCACAACTTGGTCACATTATCTCTAAGTGGCATATGCTAAGATAAATCGACTATATGGCATGGAAAAACAATGAGACTAATTCGATTTATTACGGTTGTATTTATAATAATCTTAACCACATCAGTTCACGCTAAAGTCGTCGGACACCAGAATGAAGTGGATAATGCCTGTGAATTGTTAACGAAACAATTAGCGGTAAAATTAGTGGGCCAACCCGTTAAACCAGGCATTAAAGACCATATCCCCCATTCATATAGCCAATGTAATTATTCGGGCACAGAAAAAGGCGGTTATAAAGTCAGCTTTTCAACTAAGTTCTTCCCTGTTGGCTTACTGGATTATGACAATTTGGAACCGATTCAATTGGATTTTAATGTCTCATTTATTAATCGTGGCGAAACACATCACAGTAAAAAACAATTTCCCGGCGAGGCCACCTACGTATTTCATGATCAAGATTTTACCAATATATTTATGATTCCCGGCATAACCGGACCTGACTATGCCGATGGTGAAAAAATGCGTTTAGGTGTCAACTTTCAACTCACCCACCCGGACATGAACCCGGAAGATCGTCGCGATGTATTAATGCAACAAGCCTGGAACTACATGAAACGTTTGGTTAAAAGAGCAAAACAAAAACAATAGTTTATTTTTCAGCGTTAAATCCTGATGATTTTTAAACATGCTTATTATTGCAGTATGGTTTTAACGTTTTCAATGACAATCAGCGTAGCCGTTATCAATCAAACTCAATCAGCCGTATTTTCTTTTTAATCGGTTGAGAAAAACCATATTGGGCCATAATTCCGGGTGCCGCATTTAAGTTAGTAAATCGATTCAAGGTAACACCGATGATGGGCAGGCCAAATAAATGGACAGTTTTATCGGTGTTGATATCTGTACCCACCAATGGCCTGGTATCAACAAAACTAATCTTGGTGAATCCATTATCTGTTACAGCGCCATTATAAGCCTGGATCAATTGGAAATTATTTGATTGGGTCAGTGGTGGTTCCGAAAGACCTGAACCTGGACTGACAATAGACTGTACAAAAACACTGCCACAAAATGAGTCATTGGGTGACGGTGGTACTGGAAAGCCTCCATGTGCTACATTATAAGTGCCTTCTCTGTCATATTCGGTATGATCTAATTCAACACCACCATAGACCGCTTGATTTGAACAGCCATTCGCGCTTGTGGTTGGATAAGGTGCGAGGGCCTCATAATTGGGAACAGTTTGATAGAATCGTCTTGTGGGCTGCGTGTAAACTGTTTCATGCAGACCATCTACGCTGGCTTCATAATTAAAGGTCGAAATAACTCCATCAGCCATTAAAACGGCACTGACTGCATCAATACCCCGTTCAAAAGATATTTGATAACTCTTTTTATTGGCATAAACAGTGGCCACCGGTGCTGCGATATTAAGTGATACGCTATCGTCACCCGGTGCCGTTTGATTCATGCTGCCTTCAGCAAAAACATCATCCAGCGCCACCACCGGCAGGGAATAATTAATGCCCTGAGCGACATCAATCATATCCGCTTCTGCCATTAATCCTCCTGTAACCGGCTGTAAATTCCGATTGGGATTATTGTCCCATAAACCACCGTTATTCCAGGCTGATTCTAACAGCGCACAATTAGTTGGATAACCCGTGCTATTCATAGTCGCTGCTGCTGCCATATCCCCATCCAGTTCTCCCATCTCAATAATCTCAATAAAACCTTCTCGCCCGCGACTAATGTCATCAGAACCATCGACCAGCACATGTGGGTTAAATTCGTGAATGGACTTATTAAGCATCGGTGCACAGGAATTATCAGAGGAAGCGAGCGCGGCAAACTCCTGCCCGGCATAGCCATCTGCAGATGACGGATAGGGCCCGATCGCAAATGACCAGCTATCGTAGGCACCTAAATAAACATTATAAGTTGATACGGCATAGCCATTTAAACTTTCCCGAATATTAATTTTGACGGCTTTAACTTCTTCAGTGGTGTTGGTTACCGCCACTGTGGTGTTTAAACCATTATTGACCGTATAATAAGGTATCAGAAGCACCTCACCAACACCTTGCGGGTTAACCCGAACGGCAGAAGCATGATACGCAATCAAAAGCAATACGGGGACTAAATATCTTTTCATTGTCATATCTTTTAAAAAATAGTTTCAGATTATATCAAAGTAAATATTAAACCTTTGACCTTTTATTCACAGTTTCACAGGTTACAATAAGAAAAATTTATATGGTTATCCCTATGACGTTTAAAAATTCTCTCTGCATCGTCTCGCTGCTTCTTATGTCAGCCTACGTGTCAGCACAGGTCAACAAAGATGATAATCATCGGCTGCGTGTCGGCTTAGCTGCGGTTAGCAGTGACACCATATATCGGCAAGGCGATCGCCAGAATAAAGCGTTTCCTGCCTTTGATTATGAGTACAGGGATTTTTATTTTCAGGCCGGTGATGTGGGCTATAAAATACTCGATGGTCCGTTGTGGCAATGGGATGCGGGTTTGAATGTAGATTTATCCGGGGATGTGGATCGGGGTGACTCCGCGCTATTCGAAAACTTACCCGAGTTACATTATCCCTTAAACGCTTTCACCACTTTTGGCGCGATGACTGATTATGGCTTGTTTGAGCTTAGATATGATCATGAAATCAATAATAAGCACAATGGCCACATCTTGTCAGCCTCTTACACAGCATTCTTTAAACTCAAAGACTGGCGTTTTTACCCCAAACTCAGCCAGCGACGGTACAGTGCTGAGTATGTGGATTATTTCTACGGTGTGCCGTCCGGTTTTGCCGACCCTAATCTGCCGGCTTATCGGGGTGAACAAAGTGATGTGACTGAATTATCTGTGACCATTCTAAAAAACATTACACCCAAATGGTATTGGGTGAGCAGTTTGCAGAGTCAATGGTTTAATGATGAAATCAGCGACAGCCCACTGGTCGATGATGACCAGCGACTGTCACTATTTGTCGGCGTATTGTACGAACTGTTTTAAGCGTTTAAAGCCTGTTCAATGTCGCGTGTTAATTTTCCCGGTTTTGTGGTTGGGGCGTAGCGTTTAATGGGCTGACCGTCTTTACCAATCAGGAACTTAGTGAAATTCCATTTAATCTTATCCCCCAGGGTTCCTGACAGCTCATCTTTAAGGTAATTAAATAAAGGATGGGCATTATCCCCGTTCACATCAATTTTATTAAACATCGGAAATTCCACGCCATAATTCATCTCACAAAATGAATTAATCTCTTCGGCATCACCCGGTTCCTGGCCACCGAACTGATTACAGGGAAAGCCCAAAATGGTAAATCCACGGTTTTTATAGGTTTCGTATAATTCCTGCAAGCCTTTATACTGCGGGGTAAATCCACATTTACTGGCTGTGTTTACCACCAGTACAACCTGTCCCTTATAATCAACAAGCTGTTTCGTTTTGCCCTGAATGGTTTCAGCCTGAAAGTCGTAAATATTAGTCATCATCAATTACCATAATAAAACTTTATAGTTGGGGATAAAAAAGCCGAAAAGCAAGTGAATGTTTTTCGGCTTATCTAAACGCAGCTGTTTAATAAGTTTACAGCTGCCTTCGGCGCCGCATTACCGGTACCGCTAAACCGATACTCATAAGCGCCAATAAAAGGAGCGCCCAGGTACTTAAAGTGGGTATCGGGAAGGCGGTTCGAACACCGGTCGGATCGTTGATATCCGTGGTGGTCGGGTCATCAGTGACCACCGGATTCTGACCGTCCTGGGCGTCATCGTTAGGATCGCCGTTGTTGTTTTCGTCCCAATGCGCCATGGCCTGGTTCTCAATGGAAACTGAACCACCGGCTGTGATACGGGTATCAAACTGAATCACCACTTCATGACCTAAGTTAGCCATGGTTTCATTCGCCGGGGCGCCCGGGTCAGGACTTATCACAGCGCTTAATTCAATGCGGTTTAAGCCTGAATTATAAGTCGGCGTGGTGCAGGTGCTGGTACCATCAGCTGAACAACTTGCAGCCGGCACGTAAGTGGTTCCGGCCGGAATCTCGTCATAAATAAACACCGGCAGATCGACATTATTGTTGGGATTATACCAATAGAACGTCCAGTGTAATAAACGCGGATCAGATGAATCCACTTCGACGGTTTTAACTCCGACCGGTGGGTTTAAGAATAAACCGGTGGTTTCATCATCATCGTTATTACTCAAATCTTCATCCGGACCGTTGGTGCCATCATCGCCAATGTTTACGCTGTTCGTTATCTGCTGAATATTCTGCGGTAAAGGATCATTCACATCGACAGCAAATATTACCGAACCACTGTCACCCACATTCAGGTTACCCACAAAGTAGGTACAGGAATTACCCGGCGTGATGCCACTACAACTCCACGCAGGATCACTGGCGGCGGCATTAAATGTGGTGTTCGCCGGAATGGTTTCTGTTATCACCACACCCACCGAATCCTGCGAGCCGATATTTTCATAATTCAGGGTATAGACAATGGTTTGACCCGGCCCTGAGCTCATGCCACCATCGGATTTTGTAATGACTAAATCAGGTGCGGCCACCACATCGGTGGGCTCTGAATCATTATTATTGGACGGATCAGAATCTGGACCGTTATTACCGTCATCTTGTATGCTCACTGTATTATTTAAAGTGTCCACACCATCTGGTAAGGCTGCATCAACCAACACCGCAAACTGAATCGTTACCGGTGGATCACCGGCATTCACCGAACCCACATTAAAGACACAGGCACTGCCGGGATTACCATTAGGAGAACAACTCCAGCCAGGCGTACTGCTACCGGCATCAAAGCTGGTATGTAATGGCACCGTATCTGTAATCATCACACCGGTGGCATCCTGGTCGCCGATATTTTCATAACTGATGTCATAAACCAACACAT
This sequence comes from uncultured Marinicella sp., assembly GCA_947502925.1. Classification (GTDB taxonomy): domain Bacteria; phylum Pseudomonadota; class Gammaproteobacteria; order Xanthomonadales; family Marinicellaceae; genus Marinicella. The sequence continues at coordinate 268,528 of CANNBS010000005.1, forward strand.
CACCGGCATTCACACTGCTCTGTTGATCAACTTTAGTCACCACCAAATCAGGCGCTGCCGTGACCGGCGTATTATCACTGCCGCTGTTATTGCTTGTATCAATATCAGGACCGTTGTTACCGTCGTCAGAAATAGTCACCGTGTTGTTTAATTCAGTCACTCCACCGGGTAATGGGTTATCCACCGTTACGGCAAAATTAACCGAACCGGAATCACCGCCATTTAAGGTGCCAACTGAATAAGTACAGCTGCTACCTGCATTACCATTGGGCACACAGGCCCAGCCTGGTGTACTGCTGCCGGCATTGAAAGTACTGTGCATCGGCACTGTTTCGTTAAGTTCCACACCGGTGGCACCGATGTTACCTAAGTTTTCATAATTAATGGCATAAGTCACCACATCACCCGGTGAAACCGTGACACCACCGTCATCTTTGGTCACGGCTAAATCAAGCGCGGTACCGGTTAAACTGTCGGTGTCGCTGTCACTGTTATTACCCGGTGTTGGATCTGCGCCATTAGTGCCATCATCGGTCACACTGGCGGTATTGACCACTGAAGTGGCGCCCGGAGCCAGCGGGTTATCAACAATAACCGCAAAACTGACTGCACCAGAACCACCACCTGCGACAGCACCTATGGTCAAAGAACAGACACTACCGGCCGGCGCACCATTGGCACAACTCCAACCGGCGCTACTGTTACCGGCATCGAATGTGGTGTGTGTCGGTACCGTATCCGTAATGGACACACCAGTGGCATTCTGATTACCCACATTGGCATAGCTCAGTGTATAGATTAGGGTATCCCCCGGACTGGCTAACGCCACACCATCATCCTTAACCAAGGTTAAATCCGGCACAGCGTTCACCGGTGTATCGTCGGTATCATTATTATCACCCGGGGTTGGATCTGGCCCATTGTTACCATCATCATTGATACTTACGGCATTGTTGATGGCCGTAACACCGGCGGCCAATGGATTATCCACCTGCACAGCAAAGGTCAGACTGCCATTATCACCAGCTGTCAAAGTTGCAAAATTCACCGTACAGATACTCATGGCATTATTATCCGGCACACAAACCCAACTGCCACTGCTGCTACCGGGTACGAATGTACTGTTGACCGGTACAGTTTCAGTAATAAACACACCCGTGGCATCCTGATTACCCACATTGGCATAGTTAATGGTGTAACTAATCACATCACCCGGTTGTACCGTAACGCCACCATCGTCTTTACTCACTTGTAAATCAGGTGCTGCCGTAATCGGCGTATTATCACTGTCGGTGTTATCGCCCGGTGTTAAGTCAGCCCCATTGGTGCCGTCATCGGCAATGGAGGTGGTGTTATTTAATTCAGTCACACCACTGGCCAATGGATCATCCACCGTGACCGCAAAGTTAACGGTTGTCACAGGATCACTCACAGCCACCGCACCAATATTAATGGTACAGGTACTGCCTGCATTGGCATTCGGTGTACAGTTCCAACCGAAAGCAGAATTACCGGCATCGAACGTGCTGTTGGCCGGAACCGTTTCAGTTATTTCGACACCGGTGGCATCCTGGGTACCATTATTGGAATAACCCAGGGTATAAATCACTGTTCCGCCGGGGGTTGTGGTGGTTCCACCATCATCTTTCACAATCACCAAATCAGGTGCACCATCCACCGGAATGGTGGTTGGATCATCCGGATCCGGCGTGTTGGGGTCGTTAGAATCAAAATTCGGAACCTCTTGAGAGCTGATCTCAGCCTGGTTTATCAGTTCATCCACCCCGGATGGCAGTGGATCGTTAATCACCACTTGATAGGTAATGGTTACTGTAGCACCATTATTTAAGGTGCCAACATTAACCGCCACTGTGGTATCACCGCCGGTATTACCGGTGGTTACCGTGCCCACATCGGTGGTCACTGAACCCACCACCAGACTGCCATTGGGGTCAGGAATATCCGTCACCACAACAGACGTTGCCGGCGCATCACCCGAATTTACCACCGTAATGGTGTAATTCAAGGTTTCACCGGGACTGGCGCCACCGGATGAATTGCTATCGGCATCTAACACCACGGATTTATCCGAATCCAAAGCCGGCAACAATAAGGTATCAGTGTCATCCACCGGACCATAATCACGTTCATTCGGGTCATTGCCGGGTAAACTGCTGGCTTCGGTAATGGTTGCCAGGTTGGCAATATTGGTTGGGATCACCACATCGCTTCGTAAAGTGGCATTAAACACAAAGCTCACCACTTCATTCGGCTCTAAAGAACTGTCAGGCGGTGTAAAGTTGCCATCAGAACTGATACGAACAGTAACTTCATTAGCGCCGGGACCTGGAACTGTGGTCATCACAAAACCGGTTGGAATCGTAACCTGACTAAAGCCACCGGCATCCCAAACTGTGGTATCAAAGACATCTTCCACCACCAAATCATAAGCACTGGCCGAACCGCCGGTGTTATTCATGGTGAGGGTAATTGGCACCACATAGTCATTGACCGTACCAAAGGACTTAGCCAACCCTAAATTCGGCTCAACAACTTCCACATCAGCATCGTCCGTTAACGGTGCGCCGGTACCATAATCAAAGGTCACATTATTGGTTAAGGTGTCAATCGCCATATTGCCGGGATGATTAACCAATCGAGCGGTCACCGTCATGGTGATTTGATCACCGGCATCAACCACGCCATCAGGCTGGTTCGTGATATCACCAAAATCAAACACCACACGATCATTCAGGGTATCTGCATTGGTGTCTGAGTAAACCGGCGTGCCGGGTAAAGTTGTATTGGTAATACTGCCACCAATGGTGTTAACGGTGGCGGAAACCACTTCCAAATATCCCGGACCGGTCGGTAACTGATCAGTCACCACGGCATTTGTGGTGATACCTTCCGGCACGATGATGGTCAATGTAAAGTCAATTTCCTCACCAATGGCTAAATCAGGCACCAAAGGATTACCCTGGTTATCACCGGTATCACCCAAGGATGAACCGGCCGTTACCTTAACCACCGCCGGATCCGGCGTCACAAAAGAAGTTTGATCTGAATCGGTGGAGGTCCGGGTTTGTCCAGCCACAATGACCGGAGTCGAGGTGTAGGATAATTGAGCGGTATTCGGATAAGTTACCGTCGGGTTAACCGAATTATTTACCTGGACATCATAGGTAATGGTACATGAACCTGTGCTCAAATCTAAAGGACTGAAGGTGAATTCAATCAGTGGTTCAGCGGTTGAATCCACCGCAAAACCAGGGCAGGTTGATGAAGCCGTGCCATCATTAATCCACTCGGTACCCGGCACCGGCAAATTATCCTTCACAATCAGGTTAAAGGCATCGGCACTGGAATTACCCTGATGGTTGATGGTTAATTGGTACTGAAGGACATCACCGGCATCAGCGGTCATTGAAGCCGGCAAAGTGGTTTTACTAACCGCCACAATCGGCTCCACAATATCGACCAGTGCAGTATCCATAACGGAACTGCCATCGGCACTGAAGGTGGCCGTATTGGCTACATCATTCAGATTAGTTTGGTTAACCGCATCATCCACCACAACAGCCACCACTTCAAACGTTATCTCATCATCACTGTTATTGATACCGTCGGGGGCGTTCACCACATTACCCAAATTCCAAAGAATATTATCCAGATAACTATCTGCATTGCTGTCTGTGGCAACACCGGCGTCACCGACATTCACGGTGGCCGGCACAAAACTTAAATTCGCACCAATCGACACAATTTGCGAACTCACCACATCCAGTTTAGCCGTGGTATTGGGTAATTGGTCAGTCATTGACGCGTTATTACTTGTGCCCTCAGGTAAAGTCACAGTCATGCGATAAGTCACCAGTTCACCGATGGTTAAATCAGGCTCAGACCCGTTTTGGGCCGTCCCGGTGCTGGGTTCGGAGGTATTAAATACCGTTTTACTTAAACCTGATGCCGTGATGGTCACCGCATGACTTTCGGCATCGGTTCCTGTACGTTCATTAGCATTGGCTCCTGGCATAGACGTCCAGTTAATGGTGGCGGTGTTGGTAATCACCTGTTCCGGTGAAACTGAGGTATCAACAGTCACATCGAAACTGATGGTCACCGTTTGGCCAATCGGGAATTCAGCCCAGGTCGCGGTTATGACACCACCGGCTTCCTGTAAACTACCCACATCAGGCGCCCAGCCACTAACCACTTGTAAATTACCGGCAAACGTTAAATCTGCGGGTATGGTATCACTCAATGTCGCTTCAAAAGCCCGCGCAGAAGACGGCGGTACTGTATTATCAACGATAATGGTGTAAGTGATGGTGTCACCGGCATCGGCACTGGTCACCGAACCTGATTTATTAACTCTCAGAATGGGTTCAACCACTTCCACATCAGCCGAACCCGAAACATTCAGGCCGGTGTTGTACTGAATCAGGACATTATTGGTCAACACTTCAATACCAGAGTTCACAGGTGCACTGGTCACCACACCGGTGACTTGAACCACAATCTGGTCATCGGCATTGACAACCCCATCTGGGGTATTTGTTACAGAGCCAAAATCGAACGTTACGACATTAGCCGGACCAATGGTACCGGTTGCGGGCGATGTGGTTGGCGTTAAATTAGCACCCACTGAGATTAGTTGCGAACCAGTCACATGCATTTGACCGGAGGCATTATCCGGTAAAGTATCGGTAATAATCACTGAAGGTGACACACCTTCGGCTAAAGTCGCGACAATGTTAAAGGTCACTTCTTCACCGATGGTTAAATCCACCAAACCGGGATTACCCTGCCCTGACACACCTTCTGATTGTTCGGTACTGGTGGCCGGCAGAACAGATTTGACCACTTGCGCCGGTGCTATATTGACATCCGCATCGTCTGTAACCGGCCCATAATTGCGCTCGTCCGGACTTGCTCCCGGCAAAGAACTACCACTGGTCGAGGCGATATTATTTAACACATCACCGGACTCGGCAGTTGGATCGATTTGTACCTGAAAGGTGACTGTCACTGAACCACTCACGGCGACTGAAGCCACATCCACACGTACGGTGGTATCACCCGGGGTATTACCTGTGGTGATGACACCTGATGTTGTGTTAACCGAACCGACCACTAAGTTTAAGTCCGGATCTGTTAAGGCATCACTGATGACCACATCAAACGCCGGACTGGTACCGGTATTAGACATAACCACAGTATAAGTCACCGTATCGCCGGCATCGGCATTAGCCGGGGAAACGGTTTTGTTTAATGCCAATGAAGGTTCCCGAATCGTTAAGTTCGGCGCACTATCGCTCGCAGAACTGCTATCTGAACTAAAAATAGCGGCATTATTTTTATTATTACCATTCTGGTTGGCCGACACATCATTAACCAAAACACTGTAAGTAATGGTAATGGTTTCAGCAACACCGTTATTGGTATTGCCATTTGTCAGATTGCCAAAATCAAAACTGGCATCTCGTGTTCCGATGCCGCTTGCACCCGCCAGCACGCCAGCAAAGCCACCGGCCACGTCTGTTGTAATATCTCCACTTGAGGGCACGATGGAATCAAACGATAAAAAGGTTAAACCATTATCCAGTTGATCCGTCACAACAGCATTGCTGGACACACCTTCTGGAATGGTCACTTCAACCTGATATTGAATCACTTCACCAATGGTCATGGTGCCATTATTACCATCCACATTAGGCGCAATCGAAACAATGGTTTTATCCATGACAGGCTGACCAATTGTGGCCGTGGCATCATCTGAAACAGTCGGAAAATTAACTGCACCGGATTGAGATGCATAATCAGCTGTGGCCGTATTAATTATAGTGTCGCCAATTTCAACCGAAGAAGCCACTGTGCAATTAACTGTCACCAAAGCCGTGTCTGTGCCATAGGGCGCCCCTATCGTACCATCGTTGGCTGCCAAAGGGTTCGTGAGCGTTATACCGGTTCCAATACTTCCGCTATAAGCCAAAACAGCGCCATTGCCATCGGTCACTGCACTGACTGAACAAGCCGTTAAGCTCGCCACAGCCGGGTCAGTAATCACCACATCATAAGCCGGCGCACCACCCATGTTCTCAACCGTTAATTGATAGTCGATGGTATCTGAGGCATCGGCATCAATTACATCACCGTCCACCGGCAAAATGGCGGGACTGGGTGCAATAGTGCTGTTGGGATTATTTGTCGAAGCAACACCTTTGGTCATTTGTAATTCTGGTGCGCGAACTTGAATCAGAACCGGTGTGATACCGGTCGATACCTCTGCTTCAGTATTAGAGGTACTGACACGCAATAAATTAGCTAAGCTTAAATTATCCGCAAATGGATCATCCGTGACAACCACATCCACCAGTACCGATAAGGTTTGTGGTGTTGTGGTGGTTATATCCGGCCAATTTATCGTTAAACTATTGGTGGCACCGTCAGTTGTCATACTGGTCGGCGTTAATCCCAAAGTGTCTGAAGGATCTAAACTAATACTGGCATTCGGCAAAGGTAAACTGGTATCAATGGTGGTGGCATCAAATACCGGCAATGGAAAAAAGTCTTCAAAGATAACCCCATTGGTGTCACCGGAAGGAACGGCTAAACTCAACCGATAAGTGACCGTATCACCGGGCATATAGGGTCCGGTGCTCACAACATCTTTACTAATGGCAACCGGTGCAACCAGAATGGTCGCCGCAGAGTCATCACCACAAGCCGAAGCGCCTTCAACTAAATCATAATCCAAGTCAACCGTATTGCTTAAGGGGTCACTGGCTAAAACGGCATCTGTATTGGCATAGGTTTGATCTACAGTGGCATCATAACTAATTGTTAAGCCGGTTCCGGCACTCAGTGTTCCCAAAGCCGATGTGATATCAAACTCCACAGTGGTTTGACCGGCTGCAGGCGTGTCGTTTGATATTGTTGGTGTTACACCACCACTTAAAACAGAATTAAAAGTGACGCCATCGGGTAATATATCAGTAACAATAACACGATCTGCGTTGCCATAATCACTGAGTTGGATATTCAGATTATAGGTCACCAGATTACCGGGGGTTACTTGACCGGGGGATGCCCCTTTCTGAATACTCATGTGCTCCAGCTCGATGTTATTGCTGTCGGTTAATTGAGGTACGGCAACGGCATTAAATTCCGCATCAAATGTGGCGTTATTGACAGCAGTATCCTTGGCACATACCGTTTCATCCAACACATCATCAAAATAACCACTGTATGTAATGACCAAATCATTACCGGCTGCCGTACCGTTAACGCTATCGCACGTTATACTAATGTTCGGCAATCCTGAAACACAGTTAACACCACCCGAGATGTTAATAGAACCTGTATCCAATACAAATTGTGCAGGCAAGACATCATTAATCACGATGTTATCAATGGTGTTATTGTTGGCAACATCAACATTTAAAGTATAAGTCACCGGCCAGCTTGGTCCAGGTGGCCGCTCGTCTTCAGGGGCATTATTACTTTTTTCAAAAGTCACCAGTACCGGCGTGATATTAAAGGTATCCTCACTGCCCACAATCGGACCATTATCACCGGTGGGTGTATCACCAAACTCATAAACCGGTGTCACTGAAACCGACATCGGCACATTGACCGGCGCAGTCGGATCAATATCCAAACAAACATTAAAGGTTAAAGGCGGTCCACCAGAAACCACAGATCCAATCTGTGGTTGAATAATGTAAAAACTCTCACCCGGATTTCCTGTAACCACATCACCGGTAACCGGATCAATTAACTCATGGGGTGGTGTTGCCGGAAAAGTTCCCACGGAAATCACCGGCACATTTAAGCCAAATAAAGTGGTGCCGGAATAGCTTAAACCATCCGGAACAGATAACCGTAAATAAGGTCCAAAACCAGGGGAACCTGTATTTTGAAACTCAACATCGGTACAGATCTGCGAACCGGGAAAAGCTTCACCGTCGGCAGCCGGAACCAATATTGGGGTTTGGGCAAAAGATAAACTGCTCAACAGCAGTCCAAAAACAATAACACTTAACTTTTTCATGGGTTGGGAGACTCCATCTATTTCCGAAATAAAATTTTTGTTTAATTCAAATTAACAACACGCTAAAAGCATTGACATAATACGGATAAAAAACATCTGCTTATTAACTCGCGAATCTACGCAACTTTTTTTTAAAAGTTAAAATATTGTGACGCAGTTCACACTTGTAAGCCGCCATTGTAGCGTGCCAAAATTAAAAATTAAACTTTTCTAAGATAAATAAAGGCTTTATTGTATATTTGTTATATTGATAATTTTGATGATTTGATCATTCTGGGAAGAAAAGTAAAATCATTGAGACGAATTAACAAATGTGTTGTGACATGGTATAAGGCTGTTTATGTGAACGTTTATAAACCCATAAATTAAAAATCATTAAATACTTTGATAAACCCATTAACCCAATTGCCACAAATTTGAACCCGAATTAAACCATGAAGTTCTTAAAGCTGACCACATTACTACTGTCTCTTTGTTTTATCGGCCAGTTGTTCGCCTTAACCTCAGGTTCTAACATCTACAATGTTGTCGATCAATACACCAAAGACAACGGCTTACCGGTCAATGCGGTCACTGATTTAGCCATAGATAAGGATGGGTTTTTATGGGTTGCTACCCATGATGGTTTATTACGTTTTGATGGCTTAAGCTTTAAATTATTAAACACGGATAACTACCCTGACATGCCGAGCAATCGTATCAGAAGTATTGAAGCCTTTGATACAGGCGGTCTTTTGGTTTTATTTGGGTCTAATCAACTCTATTTATTCGATAATGCGACGTTTTCAAAAGTTGCTGACGTCACCTTAGATGCCTATGACAAAACTAAAAATCAATTGTGGTACGGCACAAATCTTGGACTTTTTGTTTACGACATATCCACAAACCAATCACAACAAATCATTTCAGAAACCAATATCACATCACTCACCTTAAATAAATCAGGTGTATTTTATGCGGATGAAAACTGCACCATCCATTTTTATTCTTTTCAATCTGGAACCAGCACACTATATAGTACATTAGATTGTCAAAAAATCAGTCAAATGGACTCCAACAATCATAAATTGGCAGTGAGTACCGATTCAGGTGCTTTTGTCATTGATGGTAAAACCAAACAATACCTTCAAGGTAAACAAATTATAAAAATTGCATGGATTAAAGATCATGTTTACACCCTGGGCAATGCCTTACATGTAATCAATACAAAAAATGACACTCTGTCTGAAATAAGTAAGCCTGACGCCACAATTATCTATCTTGACCCGCCGGCCCAGATGATGAATAACGGTGCGGTTTGGGTCAATGCGTTCTCAACACTTTGGGTTGATGATGAAGTGGCTTTTAAGGCGCCCTCTGCCATCTTCAAACACATCCACGATAAACATGGTGGACTATGGGTCGCGACTAAGGGTGATGGTCTTTTTTACCTGCGCAAACCCATCATAAAAACACTGGGGCTGTCAGAAAACCAATTGAACACCGGTTTTGTAACCGGAATTATGAAGGCGTCTGAAGGCGATTATTTGGCCAGGGAAAGCACAGATTTATATCGCTTCAATCCAAAGACAGAAATCTGGCACAAGTTTAAAAACATTTCCTTTGTCAATACGTTTCTTTATGACTCATCCGGTAACCTCTGGGTGTCACAAAACGGTTTATGCAGAATGGATCAACACAAGGTTTGTCATAAACAACCTTATCCGGTTTCATCTTTTACAGATATTCAATTATTATTTGAGGATTCTAAAGGCCAAATATGGGTGGGCAGTGATGAAGGACTGTTTGTCTACAGTAACGAAAAATGGCAACTCATAAACAGCCGGAAAAGTAATTTTGTTTTTGCTCAGGAAATCCCGAAACAAGGTGTCTTTCTTGCCAGCTCAGAATATGGAATAAGTGTCTTTGAGAACAACGCAGACATAAAAGAAATCGAAGAAATCGATAGCGATTATGGCCTACCGACGAACAGAATACGCACTTTATATTATGAGCCTAAAATAACTCCGGACGCCTTATTAATTGGAACAGTGGACAAGGGGTTATGCCTGTGGCATTTTAAAGAGGGCTTAAGGCGCTGTGCCAGCACAGCAGAAGGATTGCCCCATTACGGTATTCATCGAATCCTGGCAGACAAAAAAGAGCGTCTCTGGTTTAGTTCAAATAATGGTATTTATACCATCAAAATCAAAGATCTTAGGAACTATTTTGATGATAAAATGGATTTTTTACCCAGTCATCGCTTTGGTAAAAATGATGGCATGGCTGACTCTGAAGCCAATGGCGGGGTGCAAAACTCCGGAACCATCGGTTATCAGGGCGACTTATGGTTTCCGACCCAAAAAGGCATTGTCAGAGTTCCGGCCAATGACTTGATTTTAGAAAAAATACCTCTGACCGCCTATTTTAAAGATATCGTTGTAAACGGAAAACCGCGTGACGCAAAGCATCAAAGCGTTACACTTGAGGATCCAAACCACAGAGAGCTCACCTTGTCCTTATCAACCATTGCACTGGGGATGGCAGATGGTGTTCAATTCCGTTATCGTCTTAAGCCCTCTTCTAATTGGAATGTGATAGATAAGGGACAAGAAATTAGTTTTAATGCCTTATCGCCTGGAAAACATACGTTATCATTTCAGGCGGCTCGGCATGGCCACTGGATAGGTCCCACGACTCAGCTCGCTGTTGATGTGAAGCCCACCTTGTTCGAAACCCACTGGTTTCGTGCCATCTTGATAGCATTTTCATTTCTGATTCTATTTTGGTGGATAAAAAAACTCACCACAAAAAAAGATAAACTGGAAATAGAGGTGAATAACAGAACCTCCCAGTTGCGCACTGCTTTAAAAACAATCTCAACACAAAAAGAACGCATCAAACAAGAAGCCAGTCTTAAACAACAACATTTTCTGGACTTAAGCCATGAACTGCGTACACCGCTAACACTCGTTATGGGACCACTCCAGGGTGAAGCGCCGATAGAACCCGACACCAGGCATATGATGGCTAAAAATAGTCAACGTTTGCTTCACCTTATTAATCAAATGCTCAAGCTGGAGCAACTCGATATCTTTGATACAAAAGTTACTTTTACAGCAGTGGCACTGGTTTCCAGATGCCGCCTAATCCTTGATCAATTTGAACACAACATAAAACAACACGGTTTTATCTTAGAATTTAAGGAGCCTGAAACAGAAATTCATATTGAAGGCATCACCGAACAAATCGACACCTTAATCAGTAACCTGCTCTCTAATGCCCTTAAATTCACACCTGCTGAGGGAATCATCCAAGTCACCATACAACAAGAGGGAAACGGTTATGCCGTTTTAGTTATTGAGGACAGTGGACCGGGCATTGCTGAACAGCAACGAAAACAGGTGTTTCATCGTTTTGTACGCTTAAATCACGAACAAATACCGGGCAGTGGTTTGGGGCTATCAATTGTTAAAAAAATAGTTCAGCGACACGGCGGTAAAATTGTTATTAAAGACAGCCGTTTGGGTGGTGCACAATTCCGTGTTTCTCTGCCAATAGCAGAAACAAAAAAACAAATTGAGAAAAAAACCGAACCGAGTACAAAACAAACTATTTTGGTGGTTGATGACAATATGGATATCTTGCACTATATCGAATCTATTCTGTCACCAAAATACCAAGTCATAACCACGCAATCAGCGACAGAATGCCTTAAAATGGCGTCAAGAATGCATCCTGATTTATTAATTGTTGACATTGGCATGCCCGACATGAACGGTTTTGAGCTGGTTGCTGCCATGAAGAAAAACACTGAAACAAAACAAATTCCGATTATCTTTGCCACCGCCCGCGCCCATCCGAATGATCAGATTCAAGCCATAGAAACCGGTGGTGATGCCTTTATTAGCAAGCCCTTTTCAGCCGAACAACTTCAGGCCTATGTCAACCGATTTCTGGTTACAAAATCACTTAAAACAGAAGAGCCAATCACTCAAGACCCACAGCAAAGAAGTCTGCTGGCGCGGGCTCAAGCGGTTATAAAGGATAACATCAGTAACGCAGCGTTTGGGGTCGAAGAGCTGGCTGCTGAGTTGGCCATGAGTCGCAGTGCTTTATATCGAAAGCTCAAAAATGAAGTGGACACTTCACCGGCCGACGTGATTACCCGCTATCGTATGGAACGTGCCGACACCTTACTGAGAACCACAAACTTGAGTATCTCTAAAATTACCGATATGACCGGCTATAAACAAATATCCACCTTCAACCGTAGTTTTAATCGTTATTATGGACACAACCCAACTGATCACAGAGACAAAGCTTGATTAAGTAACATTGGCAGTCAGATATGAACACGTTACAATAGGCTTTTTACAAGCGAAACCAACGTGTCCGAACATCACCATCACGATCACAGCATAAACGTCAACCAAGACAATAAAAAGCGCGTCTTTATCGCCATGGTTCTCACTTTTGGCTTTATGCTGGCAGAAGTGGTCGGTGGCTTGTTGTCAGGTTCGCTGGCCTTATTGGCCGATGCCGGACATATGCTCAGCGATGGTGTTTCTCTGTTACTTTCCTGGCTGGCTTTTATTTACAGTGACAAGCAAGCGGATTTTAAACGGACTTTCGGCTGGCATCGTTTTCAGACCTTAGCGGCTTTTGTCAATGGCTTAAGTTTATTGGTGATTGCTGTTTGGATTATCTGGGAAGCGGCTTGGCGGTTTTACCAACCGGTTGAGGTGATGGCCAAACCGATGTTTGTGATTGCGGTTTTGGGCTTGTTAGTTAACATCATCGTCTTTAAAATTCTGCAAGGCGGCGACCATGAAAACCTGAACCTAAAAAGCGCCATGATTCATGTGATGGGGGATTTACTCGGTTCGGTGGCGGCTATTCTGGCCGCCGTACTTATTTATTTATTCGCCTGGCATTGGGCCGATCCTTTGTTATCGCTCTTGGTCGCCCTGCTGATTATGCGTTCAGGCTGGTTTGTGGTTAAAAAAGCCACCCATATCTTGTTAGAAGGTTCACCCGACGGTATTGACAGCGACGGCCTGAAAAACAAAATAATCACCGACATTAAAACCGTCACCGACGTTCATCATATTCATATCTGGTCGCTAACCAATGACAAACATCTGATGTCGCTGCATATTAAGGTTGATGAGCATGTCAATGACTACGACGTATTACGAGAAACCAAAGCCCTGATTTTGAATAATTTTCCCGTGTTCCACACCACCATTCAAATTGAACATTTAGATTGCCCCGACGACAATTGTTGACGCGCTCTAACCGGGCTACCCACCTTAACTCTTAACGGCTTACATGTTACAATGGTTATTTTAGTTTAAGGAATCAACAATATGAAAATAAAAGCCGCCGTGGCCTGGGAAGCAGGCCAGCCTTTACAGATTGAAGAGATAGATTTAGCCGGCCCCAAAGCCGGTGAAGTCCTGGTGAAAATGGTCGCCACCGGCGTCTGTCACACCGATGCTTATACCTTATCGGGCGATGACCCCGAAGGTTTATTTCCGGTGGTCCTCGGTCATGAAGGCGGTGCCATTGTGGTCGAAACCGGTCCCGGTGTGACTTCGGTGCAAAAAGATGATCATGTGATTCCGCTATATACACCCGAATGCGGTGAATGTAACTTCTGCCTGTCAGGCAAAACCAACCTCTGTCAGGCCATCCGCGAAACCCAGGGCAAAGGCCTGATGCCTGATGGAACCAGTCGTTTGTCGAAAAATGGAGAATTGATTCATCATTATATGGGTACATCGACCTTTGCCGAATATGCCGTGGTGCCGGAAATTGCGCTGGCGAAAATCAATAAACAAGCCCCTTTGGACAAAGTCTGCTTACTCGGCTGTGGAATCACAACCGGAATTGGTGCTGTACAAAATACCGCCAAAGTCGAACCCGGCTCCACGGTGGCTGTTTTCGGTCTGGGCGGTATTGGTTGTGGCGTCATTCAAGGTGCGGTCCTGGCCGGAGCCAAGCGTATTATCGGTATCGACATTAATCCGGATAAGTTTGAATTCGCCCGACAAATGGGCGCCACGGAATTCATCAACCCGAAAGACCATGATGCGCCGATTCAGGAAGTTATCGTTGATGCCACCGATGGTGGTGTTGATTACTCCTTTGAATGTGTCGGCAATGTCAATTTAATGCGCTCGGCTTTGGAATGTTGCCACAAAGGCTGGGGCGAATCGGTGATTATCGGTGTTGCCGGTGCCGGTCAGGAAATATCAACCCGGCCATTTCAACTGGTCACCGGTCGTGTCTGGCGCGGTTCTGCCTTTGGTGGCGTGAAAGGCCGCAGTCAGCTCCCCAGTATGGTCGATCAATACTTACAAGGCGATATTAAAGTCGATGAATTTGTCTCCCACACCATGCCGCTTGAAGATATAAATAAAGCCTTTGATTTAATGCACAAAGGCGATGGCATTCGTTCCGTTATCACGTTTGATTGAGGTATTATCATGGAAACATTAAAAAAGCACCGTTGTTTTGACGGTCAATTAGGCTTTTATAAACATGACTCTGAGGTTAACAAGGCACCGATGACCTTTGCGGTTTATTTACCCCCGCAGGCGAAAAAGAAACGTGTGCCGGTGTTGTTTTACTTATCCGGCCTGACCTGTAACGAAGAAAATTTCATGGCCAAATCTGGCGCGCAACAATATGCCGCTAAACACGGGATTGCTTTGGTGAGCATGGACACCAGTCCCCGTGACTTAGGTTTACCGGGTGAAGAAGACAGTTATGATTTCGGTGCCGGTGCCGGCTTTTATGTCAATGCCACCAAACAGCCCTGGGAGAACAATTATCAAATGTACGATTATGTGGTGGATGAACTCCCTGCCCTGATTTTTGAGCATTTTCGTGTTGATAAAGACCGGGTTGGCATTTTCGGCCATTCCATGGGTGGTCACGGTGCATTGGTGATTGCCTTAAGAAATCCCGGAAAATATCGCTCAGTGAGTGCTTTTTCACCGATTGTCGCGCCCATTCATAATGACTGGGGCAAAAAAGCCTTCAGTGGTTATTTAGGTGATAATAAAGACGACTGGAAACAGTACGACACCTGCGAACTGATTAAAGAAACCAACAATAACTTCCCGTTGTTTGTCGATCAGGGCATGAAAGATGAATTTCTCACCGATTACCTGCAACCAGAGCGTTTAGAAGCGGTGTGCCAGGAACAAAACCACCCGCTCACTTTGCGCAAGCATGATGGCTACGACCACAGTTACTACTTTATCAGCACCTTTATGGAAGACCACATCGACTACCATGCTGATTTGCTGTTTGCTTAAAATAAAAAGGCGCTACCCTATGAGCAGCGCCAATTTGTTAAACTCCCTTGCATTAGTCAAACCCACTTTGAAACAAGGGATCATTATATAATTTAGCCATCAAACCAATCTTCCAATCCGCACCCTGATTCAGGCCTTGACCGGTTGCCGAGATAACTAATTTTTCATCTAAATAAGCCAAACTTAACCCACCCATTTTTTCTTTCGGGAATCCGCCATTAACCTCATCATTCCATATAGGTGTTAATTGACCGTTATTGCCCCAGGATGTCAGTAATTCACCGCTCGAATTAAACGAAGCCAGCTGTATTCGACTGTATTCTTTTTGATTCTGTGACCAGCTGCCGGTTCCGCCCAACACAAAATGCCCATTTTTCTGGCGCACCATCCGGCTGGCCAAATCTGAACTGTCGATGGTACCATCAATAGATTTAAACGGTATGGATAACACACCATTCGAACCAAAAGTGGTATCCATTATCCAGTCGCCGAGCACATCCTGGGTATAGCGAAATACCGCAAAATCCAGACCACCGGCACCGCTTATGCCACCGGCCACATAAAGCTGTGGCGGAAAGACGTTTTCATCCAGATAACTGGCCGTACCCCATTCCTGAAAGGATTGGAAAACCGAAAAGCCCTGGCTTGACCACTGGTTGACCAAGGTGCCGGTATTGGAAAACTCACAAAAAGCCTGATTCCGCCCTTCATATTCATAGGCTGTTCCGGACAGGATAATCGAATCTGTTTGCGCTTGATAAGTCACAGATTGAGGCACATCAGGACTATATAGATAACTATTGTAATGACTAAAATCAAATGCACACATCGCTCGCCCACGATCACCAAACACATTAGAGGTCTGCAATCCACTGCCAACAATTTCAAATAATGTTACACCAAAATCTGAATCACCCAAATTGTTCAAGATAACTTCATTAACCACTGCCACCATCGGCCAGTTATTAAAACTTGATAAAAACCGGACATCATTAACAGAAACAGGGCCGTTAAAGTGACTAATCATGTCGGCATAATTAGAGACTATTTCAGCTTTCTTTACGCCATAATAATCAAATTGATACAGCTTAAAAGCATCACTGATACTGACAGCCACAAAAAGTCGACTATTCCATGAATCTACTTCAATGGCTCCACTTATCTCACTTTCGTCGATTGTTATTATACTCAATGGCTTATAACCGTTTACGCCAAAATTGGTATTGATGGTTCCATCATAATTAAACGCTTTGATAAAATAATACATCGATTCATTTGAATCTTTATCGTAAGCAAGACTATAGGTTCCACCCCCCGGAACTGACACATGATCCAAATATGTGATTTCACGCTTTAAATCAATATCAGGTATCCAATGACCATCATAAGCATCATGATGCTCGCCGACTTCAGCAGTAAAACCGACACCACTTGCCAGAATTAAACTTAACATAAGGAATATCCGCATTATATTTCTCCAATTATTAACTTACTCAAGACAACGAGTAATGAGCGCAATAGCGGACAATTAATTTATTATTATTTTAAGTTGGCACAATATGTGCATCTGTGTGATACACATTTCAGCAGATTTTTACAGCGTCAGACCCGCTAATATATAGAGCACAACGCTCAATCCACCGCCCACCAAAGCATAGGGTAATTGGGTTTTGACATGATCCAGTAAATCACAACCGGCGGCTAAAGAGGCAATCACCGTGGTGTCTGAAATCGGTGAAGCATGGTCGCCAAATACCGATCCACCCAATACCGCGCCTAACACCAAACCCGGTGAAATGCCCAAAGTCACTGCCAAAGGAATGGCGATGGGAATTAAAATACCGAAGGTCCCCCAGGACGTGCCGGTGGTAAAAGAAATAAAACCCGATAACACAAACACCAGCGCCGGAATCGCCCACACCGGAATAAAATCACCAATGGCACCGGCGACAAATTCACCGGTTTTTAAATCACCCATGGCACTGGATAGAGCAAACGCCAACAACAGCAAAGCCACCAAAGGCAATAAATGACCCATGCCGGTAAAGACTTCCTGCATAAGCTCTTTGGTCGGCTTTTTGGCATCAAAACGCAATAAGGCAAAGGCCAGCATGGTGGCCAAAATAACCGACCACAACACCGATTCGGAACCCGAGCCCTGGCGTAAATCACCGTCACCGGTGAGGTACATAAACAGCAAGATACTGGACACCATGAGCATTAAAGGCCAGAGCATATAGCGCTTTTTGGCGGCCTTTGGCAAAGGCTCACTTGAGCCAGTAACTTCACAGTTCACTTCCATGGTTTTCAATGGCCCATGCACGCGGGTGCTAATTACCGTATAAAAAACCAGTAATAAAGCAATAATGGCATAAAAGTTAAAACCGATACTGCTGACCATCACCGCCACCGGCTTAGCCACACCGGTGTCCTGGACATAGCCTAATATGGCGGCACCCCAGCCATTGAGTAAAATCAACACACTAATCGGTGCACAGGTGGCATCAATAATATACGCCAGCCGTAAGCGACTCATTTTAAAACGATCAAATAAATTCTGGGATGAGATACCGGCGGTCAAGACACTCATATTGGTGTCAATAAAAATACTGCTGCCCAATAAAGCTGGCAACAGTCCGGCTTTACGCTGGTTATTAACCCAGCGTTTATGGGTCAACCAATCGACAAAAGCCGTCACCCCGCCGGAGATTTTAATCAGTTGAATTAAGCCACCTATCAACAAGCTAAAAAGTAATATGCGGGTGTTATAAGCACTGCCAAAAACGCCGACAATGCGCTCTACGGTGTCGGTAAAGGCGAAAACAGGATGGCCACCGACGATAATTAATGACGCAGTAAAAATCGCCAACAACAAGGCAATGGTCACCTCACGCCGCCAAATGGCATAAATTATGGCCACCAGTGGCGGTAAAATACTTAACCAGCCCATGCTTGTCGGTCTATGCTTAGAATCATGTGATTAGTTTAAAGGAAATCACGGTTAAAAGGTCAGTGTTCGGATAAATTTCACGAATCAGTTTTTTCAAAGCGGATAAAGGCATGGCCTCCCGGGTGGCATGCGATTCATCCAAATCCTGAAATGAAATCGAGTCCACCGATAAAACTTCAATCATCGCAACCCGCTCACCATCAGAATCACGCACAACCTGAAGTTGCTCCCCAAGCTGATACCTCTGCCCTGCTAGACTGCGAATGGTGATGGTTTTATTACCTTTTAGGACAGCCGGAATTAAGACATCCTTAAAACGAATCGAATCAGTCATATCGTTGCCTTTAATGTTTAAATTAACATGCCCATGAATCCCAAATTAGCACAGAATTATTTTAAAACTGAAAAAAATTAATACCATCTTGCTTTATTTATAAGACTTAAGCACATAGATGGTTTAACATCTACCTGTCCGTCCTGTAAAAAGCATTTATAGCGGTCGTTAACCACACCTCCTCGGTCCATGATTAATACGACACAAAATTATATTTATGATCAGTTTAAACAACTGATACATTTTTTAAAAGGTATCCGTTTCGCTCGAGCCATTCGAGTTACGGTGGCGGTGAGCCTGCCCATACTAACCGGACTAAAACTTGGTTACTTTGAAATAGGTCTGGCGCTCGGCCTGGGGGCTTTTTGGAGTTCACCCAGCGATGTCAGTGGCAGTGTGCGGCATAAAGAAAACGGTATTCTACTTTCTACACTTCTGGCCACTATTGTCAGCTTTATCGGCGGATACCTGCATTATGATAACTGGTTTTCTCTGCCTGTATTGGGTTTGCTCAGTTTTGGCATCGCCTTTTTGTCGGTGTTTGGTTTTCGGGCTTCTCTGATCAGTTTATCCGGCCTGTTGGCTTTGGTCGTCAGCCTGGCATATGAACCCAAAGAACTGGATATCTACCAATATGCATTACTCATTGCTGTCGGCGGCCTGTGGTATTGGCTGTTAACCACACTTTGGCACCGTCTATACTCAACAGCAGAAACAGAGGCGTTTTTAACCGATACGTACGATTTAACTGCCGATATTTTTACCACTCGGAGTCGATTAATTGATCCCAAGGAAAACAGACGACAATTACAATCTCAGTTACTTAACCAACAAAGTAAACTGACCGAAAATCACGAAACCTTAAGAGAAATTTTAGTGTTAACCCGAAAAAACTCGGGCTGGTCCAACTATCAAAATAAAAGACTTCTAATATTTGTACAACTCATTGATATGCTGGAAACAGCCATTGCCAATCCTGTTGATTATGAGCAGATGAATATGCTTTTTAAGGCGCACCCGCACTTTATCCAAAAGTTTCAATCGCTGATTTACGCCATGGCAGCGCATTTAAGGAAAATTGCCTCTGCTGGTCTTGATGACAATAAATTACCCGACAATAATGACATTGAACAGTATTTAAAATACTTACAGAATAACATCGACTTGCTACGTGACAATCTTCACTACAATGAATATTTAATGTTACAAAATTTTTTAGGCTATCAAGAAAAACAATTCGCTAAACTTAAAAGAATCAAATGGTTGCTTGGCGAACCCAGTTCCATTGAAACGGGTGTTGCTGATCGACAAGTAGCTAAACGGTTTATTTCTAATCAGGAATACCACCCCAGGCTATTGGTACGAAATTTCAGTTTTAAGTCCACTATTTTTAGACATTCGGCTCGACTGGCGGTAACCGTTATGCTGGCTTATGTCTTGGGGTCGCTGTTTCACTTTCAAAACCCGCACTGGGTTTTGTTGGCTGTTATTGTGATTATGCGACCTGGTTTTGGGCTCACAAAAAACCGAGCAAAAGATCGTTTAGTCGGCACCCTTATTGGCGGTATTATTGCTACCGGAATGGTTATTCTGATAACGTCTCCGTTCATTCTCGGTACCATGGCGATGATTTCTTTGCTGATTTCATTGTCACTATTGCAAAAAAACAACCAGGCTTCAGCCATTTTTATCACCTTAACCGTTGCTTTTATCTATGCCATATTACAACCGGGTATCACAACTCTGATTAAATACCGTATGCTGGATACTTTCGCAGGTGCCTTGTTATCTTATGTGGCAATTCTTTGGTTGTGGCCGACCTGGGAATTTGAAGAAATTAAGAAAACCATCCAAAAAAGTGTGCAAGCCAACAGGCTTTTTCTTAAAAAAATTTCTGACTATTATCAGCAAAAAGGCACCATACCAACCGCTTATAACGTTGCCCGGAAACAAGCGTTTTTAGAAACCGCCAACTTAAGCGCGGCTTATCAGCGTATGACTCAGGAACCCAAGTCAAAACAAAAAGACACTGAAAAGGTTTATGAGCTGGTGGTCCTGAATCATCGTTTTTTAACATCATTGGCTTCGTTAAGCACTTACATCCGAAACCATGAGACTGCTGAAGCGAGCGAACAGTTTGCCCAAGCCATAAAAAAGATTGACCAACATTTAAAAAAATTACTTGAAACGCTGGAAAATGGCAAAGACAACTACCAAGATCCGTTAAAGGGAGACACTTTTTTTAATGAACGAATACCAAACTTTGATTCGGATAAAATTGATCACCTCGAATCCAAAGACCCTGAAAGTGTCCGACAATGGCAAGAGATCCAACTGCTTTGGCAACAATTGCAATGGCTGTATTCAATCAGTCATAAAATGTGCAAACTGGCTGTTACCATTGAATGAGATTTACGATCTGCGCAATCACAATTCATTTAAACCATGCAGGCACTTAATTATGCTATCCTTGAGCAGAAAACAATCTGTTCAAAAAGTTAATGGACCCATTTAACCATGAATCAAGCCAATAAAAATCTAACAAAAATCTACCAACGACTCAGTAATGACGATGACACCCGCGCCTGTTTACAAATTCCGGACAATGCCTGTCGTGCGCAGCCGGTTAATTATGTGTTGTTTTTACTGGCGGTGGGTTGCTCACAAATCAGTGACAAACTGGCCAGCACAAAACTGGTCCTGCCATGGTTATTTTCGACCGCAGGTATTCCAAGCTTTTTCAGTGGTTTACTGGTGCCCATCAGAGAGTCAGGCTCCATGCTGCCGCAATTATATATCGGTGCCTGGGTTCGGCAATTTCCACGGCGTAAATGGTTTTTGGTGGCCAGCACCCTGGCCCAGGCCTTATGTTTACTCAGCATTATTCCGGTGGCCCTGTGGATGCAGGGATCTGCCGCCGGCTGGGCCATCATCGGTATTATCAGCTTATTTAGTTTGGCACGCAGTTTCTCATCAGTGGCTTCCAAAGATGTCCTGGGTAAAACCGTGGATAAAACCAAGCGCGGCCAGGTCAGTGGTTATGCCGCCACCATTGCCGGTATCACGGGTATTGTTGTCGGCCTTGCACTGGCCTGGGGCTTGACCATGGAAACCAGTCATATCCTGTGGTTATTGGTGGCCGCTGCAGGTACTTTCAGTTTGTCCGCTGTGTTGTATGGCCGGATTAATGAGTATAAAGGCGCCACTGAAGGTGGCCGCAGTGGCCGTCAAGCCTTTAAACAGGCCATTGATCTGATGAAAAATGATGCGCCTTTTCGTCATTTTGTGATAACCCGCGCTTTGATGTTGAGTTCTGCATTAGCAACACCTTATATCGTTATGCTGGCAGAACAAAGTCACTCAAGCTGGTTCGGTTTGGGCATCTTTCTGGCTATTTCGGGGCTGGCCAGCGCCTTGAGCAGTGTTTTCTGGGGCAATCAGTCCGATCACAACAGCCGAGGTGTGATGACATATACCGCTGTGATAACCGCAATCATTTGCCTGTCCGCTGCGGGGATTCAATGGCTGCCTGAAGCCAGTCATGCATATCTCTACGGCTTTTTATTTTTCGCCTTGTCTGTAACCCATCAAGGCGTGCGTCTGGCTCGTAAAACTTATGTGGTGGATTTGGCCGAAGGCAATCAGCGCACCACCTATGTCACGGTCAGCAACACCATTATGGGGGTTTTGTTATTGGTCGTCGGGATTATCAGCGCCTTATTGTCGCAACTGTCAATAACAGTGGCTCTGCTGTTTTTTGCCGCAATCAGTTTACTGGCGGCAGTTATGTCAAGAACCATGAAAGAGGTTTAATTTAATAAAGATATAATTAATTCCCGGACCTGCTGATCGGACAGTAAACCGATATGTGAAACGCCAGGTAATTCAAACTGATGGTCTTTATCGAGGTTCAGCTGACGAGATTTTTTATGGTGATGACCCAAAGCCGAAGCCACCGACACCAAACCATCGCCAACAAACTGCCCGGCTAAATGTGCCTGCTTTTTTTTCAAAAGCCCGGCAATGGCGTAGGTTTTAATGTGTTTTGGCAGGGCGAAAATCCGACCTCCTGTGTTAATCCGACCGGTGTTTAAATCCTGAATACCCTGACTGCGTCGCCCGGTCAAATTCACAAAAGGCCGGCTGTACGGGCTGATATTCATTAAGTATTGCCCCACTGCCCCGGTCTTTTCCAGGTAAGCACCATGATGCGGTGTGCCTAAAAAGATGAGTTTATCAACCCGTGAAGGCCATTTAAAACCCAATTGATGCGCGGCATATATAGCACTTCGCACAACCAAACCGCCCATGCTATGGGTCACAACATCAATGCGTTGGCCTGCCGGTAACTGTTGACTCATTTTATGGAGGTAGTCACTTAATTGCCGGCCATTTTCATGGATTGCCAAACCGCTGTTATAACGCAGGTATAAGGGCGCATGATGGCCTAAACCCGCCAACATTTCGCCATGTCTTCCGGGCGCTTGCCAACATTGCTCATTCAGACACAAGCCATGCACCATCAGCAGTGGTTTCTTGCTTGTATCAGACCACTGTTCCACAGCTTGGTGAAGCGTACATTCTTGCTGACCCTTCACCATCACCATGGACAAGGCCAAAGGATTACCGCTGTCCACTAAATGATCACCAAAAACGCCATTCAACATCGATAACCAACGCATCCGTCGCTGATTCTGCGCCACTTCGGGCAGTAATGGCGACACCTGTCGAATGGCCCAGTTAGCGCTTTGAAAACCGGTGTTGGCCACATAGCGAACACTGCGGTAAGCAAAACCGGTCAGGCCACTGGTTTGTTGGTTTTTACTCAGCAAACCACCGATACTCAGAATATTTTGATGCAATGACTCAGTGATTTCTGTCACACCTATAAAACCTTCATGGCTTAATTGATTTAGACCGCTTAAGTTATCAGCGAAGGTATTGGGTTTCGACATATCACTCAACGTCTGAAGGTTGATAACGATAATGCCCGGTGATGGAATAATCGAATAAGATATCTTCTATTTTCGGGCCGGCACCGATATTGTGCACAATTAGCGGCTGTCCTGAGTCCACATCATATTGACCAGTCACAATACCAATATGCGGTAAATTACCCGGCAGCATCCAGGTCACCAGATCACCCGGTAAATAATTATCTATTGATTGAGAAATTGGCAAAGATTCACCATGACGCGCGAAGAAAGCTTGCAAATTCGGCACCCGCCGATGATCAATATTCCGATCAGTCTGACTCAAACCCCAAATCCGTTTAGATGGATAGGCATCAAAGTGAGCCTTCATGTCCTCATGCACCAAAACCTGCAAATCAATGTCCAATGCCCGGTAACTCCGAATCACCACATCCGTACACACCCCCATATCCGCCGGCACATCACCGCCCGGATAATCAATCGATATATAAGAACCATCATAACGCACCGAATGCTTGGTGCGGTCGATCGCTGCTTTGACCAGGCTTTGCGCAAAATCTTGAGCACTGGCCACTTGAAAAAACAATACCAAGGTTATTGTCAGTAATTTATGCATTCTTTTTGTCTGTTAATGTCACCACAATTTCATAACCATAGACAACAATAAAGCCCATTAAAATCCACACCAACCAATTAAAGGTATTTTGTACGATGGCCACATGCCAGGGATTACTAATCACAAAATCCATCAGCGGCTGGCGAATCAAACGACCATTTAAAGCCAGCAACAAAACCGAGAAAATAACTGCAGATTTAAACCGGCCTATTTGAACAAACTTCTGTCGCCCAAAATAATACAATCCCAAAGCCCCTAAACCGATTTCAACCGAAGTCACCGCCGCCACATAACGCACGTCCCAGGACGGCTTAACCTCAATGCCCTGCATTTGAGCACCGACCCATTGTGACAACCACTCCACCGTAAACACATGCACCACAAAGCCACTGAAAGAAGCCATAGCGGCAACCACCAGTAGTAAGATAATCTTCATGGTTTATGTGCGATCATACTTACCTTGTGTAGAATTTATTGAATGGTTAATCGTCAAATCCTTTAATGATCCAGAAATATATTTATGAATGATACTGGAAACTAATGTTTGGTAAGGAATACCTTGCTGTAAGGCTTTAGACTGGATGGCCATAAAGTCCCGATTTGAAATTCGAACATTAATCCTTTTATCTTTTTTACTGGTAAAACCAGCAACTGCCTTAAGTTCAGCGCGACGTTCGTCAGTCAAAACAGATTCAAACTGACCCGATTCAACTGCATCCAATAATTTTTGCTCATCTTTAGTTAAGTTAACTTGTTTCATTGTCATCTCCGAAATAAATCTTCGTGAACTTCCTGCTTGGAATAATGGTTTTTAAAAAGATTTCTTGTTCATTTTCCACATAAGGGACTAAATAAATGTAATCAATAATTTGCACAATAAAAATTCTTTGATTCGGATATGTCTGTCTATTCGGATGAATAATATCATCTAAAACGTAACCATTCTCTATATAAAAAACAGCCTCTTCAAAGGACACACCTCTTTCTAAAATCAATTGCTTATTTTTATCGCCATTCCAATTGAATACTCTCATGCTTTTATTTTAACACTAATGTGTGCATTTTGTCATCATTTGGATTTTAGATCACGAAACAAGCCATCCATACCTGAAATAAATTCCTGCTTCCCACCAAAAGACGGATGGCGGATACGCTGAATGCTCTGATTGGGAAAGGCTTTTTGCGCAGCCAGCTGTCCTTTGCGACCAATTCCGGCGATCAGCGGTGGCTGAAAAATATCAGCCAGTTGTTTGAGGTAGCGACTGCCCTGCTCAATTTCTTTGGTCGTGGGTGCGCGGTTGGTTTTGGGTCGGCGGACTTGATAGGGATGAAAGGGAAAGGCGTTCCAGAATAAGGGGGTTTGTTGCTTTTCAGACAGGTATTCCCAGACCATGGTGGCAGTGTTTTCTGATTCTACGCCCGTTAAAATTAATTTTGATTTTAATTCGGCCAACAGCGGATGATTAAATCGAGTAAAGACATCACCACAACTAAACGGAATCCCCGTAAAGCGCCCACCCTTGAACCCCAAAGCTTCACCCACCAATAAAACTGGCTGAGTATTAATCTTTTTAACTGCCACAAGGTAATGAAAAAGATTAGCCACTAAATCAGGATTTTTATAAGGGTTGAAGGTCTGTGGTCGCTTACCGCGACGGGCAAGATCATCAACGAAATTTTTGATGCTAATCATTTATTTAAGATCTTTTCATGACACAAAAAACAGTATAAACCACAACAACCTTGCCGTCGAAGGACGGCATCCAGTGTCTTTCGCAGGTAGTCGGAACACTAACGTCATTATTGACTTTATTAACTATGTATATTTTGATAATATACAAAAATGCTTGATTGGTCAAATATAACTGGTTTTGAATGGGATGCTGGCAATGTGCGTAAGAGCATTGATAAGCATGGTGTTAATCAACATGAGTCTGAGCAGGTTTTCTTCAATCAACCCTTACTTATTCTACCGGATATCAAACTCAGTCAAGATGAAGTTCGTTATCATGCCTTGGGTAAAACTGACCTGAATAGATATTTACATGTTACGTTTACATTACGTTCAAATAATCGTTTAATTCGTATTATTTCTGCACGAGATATGCACAGAAAAGAGAAAGTTATTTATGAAACAGCTTAAAAAAATACCTCGATTTAAAACAGAAGCCGAAGAACGTGCTTTCTGGGAAAAACACGATTCCAGTGATTACGTGGATTGGTCGCAAGCACAGTCTTCTACGCTGCCTAATCTAAAGCCATCAACAAAAACCATTTCAATCAGATTGCCCGAAGGGTTACTGTACAGTCTTAAAGTTGAAGCCAATAAACGTGATATGCCATATCAGTCACTAATTAAGGTGTTATTAGCTGAAGACATTAAAGAAATCCGAAAATCTTAATAAAATGTATCAATTATCCCAATATCTGCGGATTAAGCTGCCAGACAGTGTAATTCAGAAAGCCGGCAAAACTCACCCACAGTAAATAAGGCACCAATAAAACACCGGCCAGAGGTTTAACCCGCCAAAAAGCCACCAGCGTAGCGACAATCAGCAACCATAAGACAATCAGATCAATCAAGGCAAAAGCACCGAGGTGCCAAGCGAAAAATAACCAGCTCCATAAGGCATTCACCACCAATTGCACAAGAAATAGTGTTAAGGCTGTTCGGGTCTTGCGAAAACCACCTTCGCGCCACACCAGCCAGGCGGCAATACCCATTAAAGCAAATAAGGTTGTCCATACCGGTCCAAATACCGAACCCGGGGGTGCCCAAGACGGTTGTGTTAATTCAGTATAAAATGATTGTGCCTGTATGGACGCCACCGCCCCAATCGCTGAAGCAGCAAAACTGACCAGCAACCAGCCGATCAGGCCAAAAAATTGTTTTTGCTTTGAAAATGTTGTCATAAATCACCTCACTTTTTGATTCTTTGAGACCTCTGCATAAGTCTGAGTTATTGTAAAAATGATTGAAATTCTGAAGTTCAAGGAAGGAAACGTAAGTAATAGCAATAGCTATTGCTAAGTTTTCTGACGCGGAAGTTCGGGATTTCAGACGTTTTTACTTAATTCACGACTTATGCAGAGGTCTCCTTTATTGTAACGGGTCTTACATTCTAAAAACCGTGAAAACAGAACAAAATAATTGAATTTATGAGAAATCATATTTTTTTTATAGAATTCCCATGAGCATAGAAATAATAAGTTCATAGTACTATTAAATAGTTCTCTGTGCCGATTGCGACTTACTTAAACTCTATGTTATTGATAGATATAGCTATTAATGAACCATAAAAGTTTAAAATAAAACAACAAATAGGGAGCTCAAGGGTAGTTGGCTTTAGCCAACCAACAAAGCAGTCAACTTTAAAGCTTGTCGACTGAAGTCGACTACCCTAAGGCTCTTTGACCACGTTGATAATTTGCTCAATATCTCAGCGACTTAGATATATAAAACCACTTAAGTAAGTGCCATTGTTCTCTGTGCTCTCTGTGTCTCTGTGGTTATCTCTATAATTCAACCCAAAGATTGCTATGCAGTTTCAATGTTTTCAATGACTGATTGGAATCGGTTAATTTATTCATGTTATAGTTGCACGCTTAATTTTCTCGGGAGTGTATTGTGGAAACAGGTACGATGATTTCATTGGCCGGCTACTTTTTAGTTATGCTGGGAATTGGACTATACGCGTTTAAGAAATCCACCAGTGATTTATCCGGCTATATGCTTGGCGGCCGTGATTTACATCCGGCGGTGGTGGCTTTATCAGCCGGCGCGTCTGATATGAGTGGCTGGATTATGATGGGTCTGCCCGGTGCCATGTTTGTTAGTGGCCTGAGCAGCACCTGGATTGCCATCGGTCTGGTGGCCGGTGCCTGGACCAATTACTTTTTGGTAGCGCCGAGGCTACGTGTTTATACGGAAAAAGCCGACGATTCCATTACCATTCCCGATTATTTTGCCAACCGTTTTGCTGATAACCGGAATATTTTACGGGTTATCTCCGCGGTGGTGATTATTATCTTCTTCACCATATATACCTCATCCGGCGTCGTCGCCGGCGGTAAACTGTTCGAAAGCTCTTTTGGTTTAAGCTATGAAACCGGCATGTATGTGACCACCGGTGTGGTGGTTTTATACACCTTGTTCGGTGGTTTTCTGGCTGTAAGTATGACTGACTTTGTACAGGGATGTATTATGTTCCTGGCATTAATTGTGGTGCCCTTGGTGACTTATTCATTATTGGATCAACCAATGCCGGCCACCCTGACCGAAATTAACCCGGATATGTTGAGCTGGCTTGGAGCCGGTTCTGTACTGGGTATTATTTCAGCCTTAGCCTGGGGTCTGGGCTATTTTGGCCAACCGCATATTATTGTCAGATTTATGTCGATTCGCCGTGTGCAGGACATGCCCACGGCACGGCGTATTGGTATGAGCTGGATGATTGTCGCCGCTTTGGGTGCGGTGGCCACGGGTATCTGTGGAGCGGCCTACGCCTATGAAAAAGGCATCGCAGTGGATGACCCCGAAACCATTTTCTTAATTCTCTCACAAGTGCTGTTTCACCCCTTAGTGGCCGGCTTTCTACTGGCCGCGATATTAGCCGCCATTATGAGCACCATTTCATCGCAATTGCTGGTGAGCTCAAGCTCTTTAACCGAAGATTTTTATAAAACCTTTGTACGCCGGGAGGCCGGTAACAAGGAACTGGTTTTTGTTGGCCGCTTAAGTGTGATTGCTGTGGCCTTGTGTGCCATTTATCTGGCTTATAACCGTGACAGCAGCATCCTGGATTTAGTCAGTAATGCCTGGGCCGGTTTTGGTGCGGCTTTTGGTCCGTTAATTATTTTGAGTCTTTACTGGAAACGCATGAATCTGGCCGGCGCCATTGCCGGTATGGTGGTCGGTGCAGCCACGGTTTTATTTTGGATTTATGCACCCATCACTGTAAACGGTAACAGCTTAAGTTCGATTATTTATGAAATTGTCCCAGGCTTTATTATGGCTTGTGTGGCCATTGTGCTGGTGAGCTTGTTGACCCAACAACCGGATAAAGAAATCAGTGATCTCTATGACGAGGTTGAAGAATCGTTCTGACAATTGATGGCTTAGACTTTGCCGGGCTTGCCGGCATCTAGGCCCACCAACAGCTTTAAAAATCCAACCACAAGCAGCATAATCAGTGGTATGGACCAACCACCGCTCAGGTCAAATAAACTACCAAATAAAACCGGACCAATCGCTGCCACTGTATAGCCAATGGATTGCGCCATACCGGATAATTCGGTTGCCTGCTCCGTGTCTCGCGAACGCAATACGATCAGCAACAAAGCCAGACCAAAGGTACCACCTAAAACCAGACCAATTAAAGAAACCCAAATCGCCACCGGACCCAGGTTCGGAAATAATAAACCGATTATACCAATGCTTTCTACGGTGATAAGGATAACAATAATTAAACGCTGATCCCGGGTTTTACCGGCCAGGTATGGCACCAATAATGAGCCGAAAATCCCCATGGCCTGTGATAAAGACAGCATCCAGCCTGAAAATTCAGGATCATAATCGCGACTCAGTAAAATCGCCGGCAACCAGGCGAGAATGACATAAAAGGTCATCGACTGCAGACCCATAAACAACGCCACTTCCCAGGCCTTTAAGGATTGCCCCATGTGCTTCATGGCAGCCAAAAAATGGCGTTTGGTGGCTGATTTTTTCAGTCTGAAAAACTGCGGTAGCCAGATGCAAAAAGCCAACAAAGAAAGCAGTCCCCAAACACTGAGCGATCCGCGCCAGCCTAAATTAAAGTCATGTGCCAGTGGCACGCTTATTCCGGCCCCTAAAGCCGCACCCACTGCCATCATGGCCGAATACAAACTGGTCACCAGACCCGATTTTTTAGAAAAGTTTCGCTTGGTTAAACTGGGTAACAGCACATTACCCAACGCAATCGCCATACCCAGCAATAAAGTACCGATATACAACGCCGGAATCCAGTCAATCGAGCGAATACCAATACCGGCGGTCAGCACCAACATGGCACCCAACAAGGTACCACCAATCCCAAAGCGCTGAGTAAATAAGGGCGATAAAATCGACATCATACCAAAACACAACAAGGGCAAGGTGGTCAATAAACCCAGCATAAAATTAGACAAGCCTGTGGCCAGACGAATGTCTTCAATCAGCGGACCCACAGCAGCCAACGCCGGCCGCAGGTTAATGGCAATGGCCAGAATCCCGATAATCAATAACAACTGACCGGGCTTAAAGAATTTTTCAGCTTGTTTATGAGGCATTTTTATTGTTTTTATGTCGCAATTAAGACTGATCAACACAACTGTTGCAACAGTTTATGATGATCAAATTGAGAAGAATATAGTGATACCGTCAAATTATTTATTATCTTAACATGAAACTAAACCACTCAATTTTACATGCTCGATAATCTGACTGAACACACCCCTCCATCCCCTCTCAAGAGGGGAGGCAAATTGGTCCATGTATTGGATTGTCAATGATAAATGAAAGAGCAAATCCAGTCCCCTTGTATCTTAGTAAATGTGTCTATTAATCTGAAATGATATAGACTATTCAATGGCGATTGGATAAAGGGATA
>CANNBS010000006.1 GCA_947502925.1 uncultured Marinicella sp.
GACAATAAGTCTCAGGACAATAAGTCTCAGGACAATAAGTCTCAGGACAATAAGTCTCAGGACAATAAGTCTCAGGATAACAAGTCTCAGGATAACAAGTCCCAGGATAACAAGTCCCAGGATAATAAGTCCCAGGATAATAAGTCCCAGGATAATAAGTCCCAGGATAACAAGTCCCAGGATAATAAGTCTGACAAGCAACAGCCTGATTCAAAACCAGACGTTAAAAAATCGACTTAATTGTTCAGATGGCAACGCTGTGTCATCGAGTTAACTTGATGACACAGCGTTAAAAACAGTCAACTATCTGAACGCCCTGCGCATTGTGGCTTTATACACAGCATCGTTGGAGTGCTGCTAAGCAGCACGACCCGCCGAGCCGGTTGGTGAGCGAAGCGAATCAGAGGCGAAGAGCGCGAAGTTATACGAAGTGTTCGCCGTGGCCGCTTTCACTTTTGTCGGGAACAAAAGTGAATGAAGTCCCAAGAACACACCAACTATTTGTGCTAAAATTTATGTCATGCACACGATTCCGCGCCACAAACATCTGATATTTCTTATTATTTTTGCCCTGCTGTTAATTCCTTTCCGGGCATTAATGAGTCAGGAATCGCCGCCTAAGGCCAGTCAATTAGAACAGGAATTTACGGCTTTGCAGGAAAAATTCAAGCAACAGGCCACCACCAAAGAAACCCTCAATGACATCGATGTTGATAGTGCTGAATTATTACATCAATTAAATCAATGTGAACAACACAACGAAAAAGAGCTCAATCGCCTCACGCAGGCCCGCGAAATTGATGTATTGGAAGACAGTTCAATAAAATCCAGTTCAGCCGACGAACAAAAACCTGAACCTGATTATCCAGGTACGGAAGAAATTGACGCACAAATAAAAGAACACACAAAAGAATTGATTAATTGTCGATTGATGTCATCTCGGTTAGACCAAATACGACAAGCTATTTTTAATCAAAAGCGTAATTTATGGATTCAGGGCATTAAAGTTCGACACAAAATCTGGCAGTTTATCTACCAGCCTCTGGATATTGGTCAGTTACAGCTACAACGCATTATCCCGACACAATGGATCGCCATTGCCCTAATAAGCGTTGCCCTTCTTTATTACTTATTCCTTATTTTTAAACACCGGGTTCATTATTTTAAAAGCTACAATAAAAAACCGCAGTTAGACACCCTGAAAAATCAGTTTAGAAGCCTGGCTTTAATCTTTTGCCTGCCTTTGGCTGCAGCCATCGGCTACGCCTGGTTAATACCGCCACCTTTTCAATGGTTATTGCTGTTGATGATTTTGGCCTTGTTGGTCCGTGATGGTTGTTTGTTCTTATCGCTGCCGTTGCTGCCCAAATCATTTGATCCTAAAAATATAAAACGCTTTATTTGGACCTCCACAGGACTGATTGTTTTGGCCGCCTTCGGCTGGAATGCCATTGATTATCGGCAATATAATTTTGACCAATGGCTGAGTTCACAGTCTTTATTTATCACCCCTTTGTTTATCATCATTAACGGCCTTTTTATTATCGCCAGTTATTATTGGTATCGGGTACTCAAACCCTACAAAGATCGCTATGTAGCGGCCATTAGCTGTGGCATTGCGTTTATCACCTTAATGCTCTATGTCGGCACCTATGCCAAATTAGCCCAATACCTTTTGGTATTAAATTTAGGCGGCTTTGTACTTCACTTGGCCGCAAAAAACATCAACGGCCTGCGTAAAATTCTATTGGTTCACCGCATTCGACAGCTTAAAAAAGATGCCGAAGAAAGTGACGAAGATGGCGACCATCAGGATGAAGACATTGTTTACTCTTTTCCATTTTGGGTAAGTTTACTTATCAGCATCATCGTCGGTGTGGCCGGATTGGCTTTTATGATTTGGTTGGGTGGCGCGTTCCAGGAAACTTACCAACAACTCAAATTAATTTATACCGAAGGCTTCGAATTGGGCTCTTTAAAAATTGTCCCCAGTAGTTTATTCATCGCCCTGTTAATTTCAATTGTCCTTATTATCGTATTAAGTCGTATTCGTCATGGTATTGAATACCAATGGTTCAATAAAAGCCGCCTCAAAAAAGGCCCGCGAGAAGTCGTATCCATGCTGTTCTGGTATATTGGTATCACCATCGTGGTATTTATCGGCCTGTCGATTGCCGGCTTTGATATTTCTAACTTAACCGTCATCGCCGGTGCCCTGTCGGTGGGTATTGGTTTTGGGTTAAAAAATATTGTGAGCAACTTTGTGTCAGGCATTATTCTTTTATTTGAACGCCCGGTGAAACCCGGTGACTGGGTTGAGGTCGGTGACACCATCGGCTTTATCCAAAAAATTAAAATGCGCGCCACCAATATTAAAACATTTGACAATTCTGAAGTGCTGGTGCCGAATTCTGAACTTTTATCGCACCATGTTACTAACTGGAATCTCAGCAACTCCATCGGCCGGATTATCATTAAAGTCGGCGTGACTTATGGATCAGACACGGATAAAGTCAAAGAAGCGCTTTTACAGGTCGCTGAAAATCATAATCAGGTGGTCAACCGTTCGGGGTACAAACCGCAGGTTCATTTCAGATCTTTTGGTGACAGCAGTCTTAATTTCGAACTTCGCGTAATGATTTATAACATCAAAAATATATACCAGGTCGAAAGCGACCTCAATTTTGCCGTGGATCAGGCTTTCCGCGAAGCCGGTATTACCATCCCCTTCCCACAACGTGATTTGCATGTTATTGAACCTCTTAAAGTTGACCAAACCAACAAACAGGATGACAACCAAGCAGCTGAACAGCAATCAGAGGCCAAAAAAGAAAACAAAAAACCGGCTGAAGACAAATCTCAGGAAGGCGAGGATCAACAAAGACCGCATGAATCTGATTTGGATACGCCAGATTCAGATGACGCTGATGAGAAAAGTCAGGACACTGATTAAGTTTAATTCAGCCGCTGTGGAGATGCCTGAAACACCTCATCCAGCACATGAAATGAACCGAAAACAAGAACCCGGTCATCATGATTGCTGAGCGCGGTAGCATACTGATATGCGTCCGGACCATCGGCACATACTGACAACATACAACCGGCATCAGCCATGTGCTTTTTCAGGGTTTGGATATCCGTAGCCCGTTCACCCTCCAGTGTAAAGATAAACCAATGATCAATGTGTTGATTAATGATGGATAGCCAGGTTTCAACCTGCTTGTCTTTGAGAACAGAAAAGACAGCGCGGGTATGTCCTTTAACCGGATGGGCGGATAAATAATCACTGAGGACATGAACCGATTGCCTGTTGTGAGCCACATCAGCAATAATATCTGGCTTATCTTGAATGATTTGCGTACGTCCGGGTATTTTCCAGGTTTCTAAGGCATGACAGATTGTGTCGTATTTTAGATCTAATCCCAATGATAACAAGGCGGTTAAGGCTGAGGAAAAATTGCGAATTTGGACATTACCGGGCATCAATGGCAAAGGCAGATCTTTGAACATGGTGTCACCCCATTGATAATCAAAACCATCTGCTTTAACAGAGCCCGTATAATCATCAGACCACTGTAATAGCTTTACATTTTCATCCAAAGTGCGGTTTATAATGGCTTTGGGGCAATTTTCATCACCATAAACCAGTACACAATCAGGCCGCATGATGGCGGCTTTTTCTGCGGCAATGGTTTCAATGTCATCACCCAACCAATGACTGTGATCGATGTCCACAGTGGTGATAATACTCAAATGTGAATCGAGGGCATTGACCGCATCCAGTCGTCCGCCCAGACCCACTTCCAGTACCATATAATCCACAGCATGTTGTTTGAAAATCCACAGGGCTGCTATCAAAGAAAACTCAAAATAGCTTAATGGAATGTCTTCTCGAATCGACTCAATGACTTCGAAAGCGGCCACAATTTCGCTGTCTTGTGCCATTTGTCCATTAATTTGAATACGTTCGTTATAGCGAAAAATATGAGGAGAAGTAAACACACCGACCCGCTGACCTGCTGCCTGTAAAAGACTGGCCATAGCAGTTACCGTGGAGCCTTTACCATTGGTACCACCCACGGTAACAATTCGTGCCTGAATTGTATTAAAAGGTGGACGTGCTAAGACTACTTTAACACGATCTAAGCCTAAATCAATTTTATTTTGATTAAGCGAATCAAGCCACTGATTAAGACGATTGGTCATCTTTTGCGGTTATTATTTCATCGGGCTCAAGAACTTCTTCAATCACCTCAGGTTCAACTTGAGGCAACAACAAATTTAATAACTGACTAATTTTCTCGCCCATTTTATGGCGCTCAACAATCAGATCAAGGGCACCATGCTCCAGTAAAAATTCACTGCGCTGAAAGCCCTCGGGTAAAGTTTCCCGCACCGTTTGCTCAATGACGCGTGGGCCGGCAAAGCAGATTAAGGCATTGGGTTCGGCGATATTGACATCACCGAGCATCGCCAAAGAAGCCGACACACCACCGGTTGTGGGGTTAGTCAACACAGAAATATAAGGCAGACCGGCATTTTTCATTTTCTTTAACGCTGCAGAGGTTTTTGACATTTGCAACAATGAAAACAAAGATTCCTGCATTCGTGCGCCACCTGAGGAGGCAAAATTGATTAACGGCAGTCGATTTTCCAGTGCATGGTGAACCGCACGCACAAATTTCTCACCGACCACCGAGCCCATGGAACCGCCCATAAACTGAAAATCAAACGCGGTCACCACCACATCACGTCCATTTAATTGACCCTGGACCGCCACCAGGGCATCGTTTTCACCGGTTTTTTTCTGGGTTGCCACCAATCGATCTTTATATTTCTTGGTATCCTTAAACTTAAGCGGGTCTTCAGGCATCACATTTTTGCCAATTTCATGCCAGTCGCTGTTATCTAAAAAATAAACCAGACGTTCTCGTCCGGTCAGACGTTCATGGTGACCGCATTTAGGACAGACTTTACCCTGTTTTTCATTTTCCGGTTGATACAGCACCGCCTGACATTGGCTGCATTTACCCCACAAACCTTCGGGAATATTTTTTTTCTTGTTACCACCCTCGGTTCTGATACGGGATGACATAATTTTTTGAAACCAACTCATTTCAGGTCAACTCCTGTTACTTGCTTGTGACAATCAGACATTATAACGAATCCAAAGCTGAACGGATAGGTCGCATAAAGTCAGCGGCTTTTTGTTGTGCTTGTTCAGAGGTTGTACAATCGCTCAATACTTGTATTAACGCACTGCCAATAACCACCGCATCGGCCTGTTCAGCAACAGCGACTGCAGATGCCGCATCTTTAACACCGAAGCCAATGGCAATGGGTAAATCACTGTATCGCTTTAAATCCTTGATTTCCTGATTGACGACCTCGGGGTTCAAGTCAGCCGAACCGGTCACACCCTTTAAAGCCACATAGTAAATAAAACCGGCCGCTTGCTGACAAATAAACGCTTTTCTGCTGTCTGATGTGGTGGGTGCCACCAGGAATATTTGTTGCATGTCATGCTGTTTTAACTGTGTTTGTAAATCAGCGGATTCCTCAGGCGGGCTGTCAACCAACAGCAGGCCATTGACACCGGCCTCGGCAGCGGTTTTGACAAAGTCCTCGTAACCCATGCTTTCCACGGGATTAAGATAACCCATTAACACCACAGGTGTGTGCTGATTATCCTGTCTAAACTGCGCCACCATATCCAGTGTTAGGGCTAAATTACAACCCAGTTTAATGGCCTGTTCTGAGGCTTTTTGAATCACCGGGCCATCGGCCATGGGATCTGAAAAAGGCATACCCAGCTCAATAATATCAGCACCATTATCCACCAAGGTATGCATTAGCGACACCGTCATTTTAGGGTGTGGAAAGCCCGCCGTGATAAAAGGTATTAGCGCTTTTTTCCCTGAGCGTTGTTTAAAAGTTGAATCCAGCAAGGTCATACTGATACCCCTTCAAGATCAGCCACCGTATGCACATCTTTATCACCGCGACCGGATAAATTAACCACTATATGTTGATCGGCAGACATGAATTTTGCCAGTTTCATACCATATGCAATGGCATGGGCGCTTTCTAAGGCAGGCATAATACCTTCTGTTTTAGTCAGAATATGAAATGCAGCCAACGCTTCATCGTCATTAACCGTAACATACTCTGCCCGACCGGAATCATTGAGATACGCATGTTCCGGGCCCACACCGGGGTAATCCAAACCGGCAGATATGGAATGGGTTTCGGTTACCTGGCCGGCGTCATCGCTCATCACGTAGGTTCGGTTGCCATGTAAAACCCCCACCTTGCCGGCACTGATGGAGGCTGCATGTTGGCCTGTTTCAAGTCCTTTACCACCGGCTTCCACGCCAAACATTTTAACTTCTTTGTCTTCAATAAACGGGTAAAATAAACCCATGGCATTGGAACCACCGCCAACACAGGCCACCAGGGCATCGGGTAATCGACCGATTTTTTCCATGCTTTGTTTTCGCACTTCCCGGCCAATCACTGAATTAAAATCTCGCACCATCTCAGGATACGGTGCCGGACCAGCCACTGTACCGATAATGTAAAAGGTGTCATCCACATGCGCCACCCAATCCCGCATGGCCTCGTTTAAAGCATCTTTCAGGGTTTTTGAACCTGAATCCACCGCCCGCACTTCTGCGCCCAATAATTTCATGCGAAATACATTAATCGCCTGCCGTTCAATATCCACTGAACCCATATAGACAATGCACTTTAAACCCATACGCGCCGCCACTGTGGCCGTAGCCACACCATGTTGCCCGGCACCGGTTTCTGCGATAATGCGCTTTTTACCCATGGCTTTGGCCAGTAAGATTTGCCCCACGGTGTTATTGATTTTATGGGCACCGGTGTGGTTAAGGTCTTCACGTTTGAGCCAGATTTTGGCGCCTTGTTGTTGTTCGGTGAGCCGTTCGGCAAAGTATAAGGGTGATGGGCGACCGACAAACTCTGCTAGATCCTGTTTAAATTGCTGTTGAAATTCAGCATCATTTTTTAGTTTTTTATAGGCGGTTTTCAGTTCTTCCAAACAATGAAACAAAGTTTCAGAAGCAAAATTACCACCAAAGCGGCCAAAATGTCCTGTTTCATCAGGTAGATTATTAATATCTTGAGTCATAGTTATGATTGCGTATCTGTTACGGCTTGCATGAATTGCTGCATAAGAGCTTGTGATTTTACGCCAGGTGTTTGTTCGATACCACTGCTGACATCAATAAATTTTGCGCCGGTTTGTTGCACCGCCTGTGATACATTTTCAACGCTTAGTCCACCGGCTAAAATTAATCTATGTCGAAGCGATGCAGGTAAGCTAAACCATTTGAACACTTGTCCGGAACCACCACTTTGGTGTTCGCCGTAAGCATCTAACAACAGATATTCTGCGTCTTTATATTGTGCCGCATAACGAATCCAGTTTTGGGTCGATAACATGGGCACAGCTTTCCAATACCGATGGTCAAAATGCTGGCAAAAATCAGCAGATTCCTGACCATGAAACTGGATCACATCTGGTTGACAATGTTCAATCATTTGCCACACCTGCTCTCGGTTGGCATCCGCCACTAAAGCCACCGCGGTGAGCTGTAAGCTTTGCGCATATTGAATCAGCGATTGGGCTTGCTGAATATTGACTTCACGCCGACTGCCTGGCACCAATACAAAGCCCACCGCTGTACAACCCAGGTGAGCAGCATACTTAATCTCAGATTTATTTTTTAGCCCACAAAATTTAACTTTCATAGGTATTTTGTTCAGGTATGTTGAAATGGGCCGGGTATTTGACCCCCATAAATCGCAAACCATTCGGCGCTGCCGTCATACCGGCTTGTCTGCGATCTTTTGACTGCAACACCTCAGTCATCCAGGAAACCGGTTGGTTACCTTTTCCAATTTCAATCAGGGTTCCGGCAAGATTGCGAATCATGTGGTGTAAAAAACCATTGGCGCTGACATCGATAATGATTTGATTGCCTAGTCTTGAAACACGCGCCCGGGTCACCGTTTTTACCGGCTGTTTAGACTGGCATTGGCTGGCGCGAAAAGCACTGAAATCATGTTTACCTAAAATACACTGAATGGCTTCATGCATACGTTCATGATTAAGAGGTCTTAACACCCAGGTTAAGTAGCGACGGGATAAAGCAGGCCGTACCGGACGATTGCTAATGCGGTACTGATAGCTTCTTTCTATGGCTGAAAAACGGGCGTGAAAGTCATCACTGACCGGCTTCGCCCACAGCACGCTGATATCCTTGGGTAAACCACTGTTAATACCCAGTGTCCATTGGTGCGTTTTTCTGTCAGCCCGGGTATCAAAATGAATGACCTGTAAAGCGGCACTGACACCCGTGTCGGTTCTCCCTGAACAAACAACGTTAACCGGATGATTGGCCACTGAACTGATGGCCTCTTCTAAACATTGTTGAACGGTCGGTTCTTGTTTTTGTCGCTGAAAGCCATAAAAAGACGATCCGTCGTATTCAACACCACAAGCAATTCGCATGATAAATATATTAAGACACGGCCTTTGACAGACCGTGTCTTACAACAATTACATGTCGCCCAATAATTTATCGGCTTCGGACTTCTGGGCTTCACTGCCTTCAGCTTTCACTTCATCAAGCAAGTTCTTCGCACCTTCAGTGTCACCCATTTCGATATAGGCTTTGGCCAAATCTAATTTGGTCTCTATGACGTCACCATCACTCATTAAATCATCTAAGCCTAAATCAATATCTTCATCATCCATATCATCGTGTTCGTGTTCAGTTTCAAAACTGGTGGCCTGGTCATCTTCATCTAAACTTAAAGACTCCTCAAATTCATCATATTCTTCTTCCGACTGATCCGTTAAATCCTCATTATCGTCATCCGAATCTTCACTGTATTCATCATCCATTTCATCTAAATCAGATAAAAAGTCATCATCCGAAAAGGCATCATCATCGTCTTCAACTGTCACATCGCTCTGGTCATCGTCCTCATCCATATCAGAAGCGTCGAGCTCATCATCCAACTCAGACAATTCGGCCTCTAAATCAAAAACGCCATCATCGTCGGATGTTTCTTCTTCACTGATGTCCTCTGACAATACGTCATCGTTGTCCTCATCAGAATCATCTTCATCAAGCTCTGACAAATCAAAATCATCATCAAAACTGTCATCAGCTTTAAAGGGTTCGGGATCATATTCCTTGGTGGGAGTTTCATAGTCTGAAACATCCGATAAGTCACCGGTCAATGGGTCTTCGTCATCATCTGAATCTTCATCAGAATCCGAGCCTGGCTCATCATCATCGAAGTCGAAATCAAAATCATCGTCATCATCGTCTTCGTCACTGTCATCAAAAGCCAAAGAATTATCCAGTTCAGCCAACACATCATCAGAATCATCATCTAAGTCATCTTCAAAAGAGTCAAGATCTTCATCCTGATAGGAATCGTCGTCACTGTCATCATCAATACCAACCGGCGTGGTCAGAACAGTTTCATCGTCTTCATCCAGCGTCGCTTCATCACTATCAACAGCCGCATCATGCTGGTCATCCTTTTTATCTCGAGCGGATTTAATATCATCTAAAAAGCTGCTTTCTTCTGCCGGATCTTCATCACCTCGATTAAACATTCTGGGCAACAATATGATTAAGAACAGCACCACTAAGCCTATAATAACCCACAGTATATTCTGTTGAATCCAATTAATGGCAGAGGTGTACCAGGGCTCATCAACTTGTACCGGCTGCTGTGGCGTGGTAACGGCTGATTCTTCAACCAACGGTTCATCTTCAACACTGTCATCGTCAAGCACTGAATCATCCGACATTGCTGTTGCGTCATCCTCATTTAAATCAGTAGCCTGTTCGCCCTCATCAACAATCAAACCATCA
Source organism: uncultured Marinicella sp. (assembly GCA_947502925.1). Classification (GTDB taxonomy): domain Bacteria; phylum Pseudomonadota; class Gammaproteobacteria; order Xanthomonadales; family Marinicellaceae; genus Marinicella. The sequence goes on from CANNBS010000006.1 coordinate 9,927, forward strand.
TCTGTTACAGATTCAGCGTCTTCATTAAGTTCGGTCATGTCGCCAGTGGTTTCTGCGTCCCATATATCATCTTCTATGGCATCATCTTCTAAGGCATCATCTTCTAAGGCATCATCTTCCAGAACATCCTCTTCAAGAGCGCCTTCATCCACATTATCTTCAGAAGCCAAAGAGTCAAATCCCCCTTCATTTAAGGTGTCGACTTCGGTGTTGGCTTGTGCCATCTGGCCTTCTAAATTGGCCATGTCATCATCTTGTAACTCCAGCGCCGATTGCTGTTCATCAACAATACTTTCTAACTCAGAAACCCGTGACTTCAGCTCTTCATTTTCACTACTGGCATTATAGGCCTCTTCATCACTGAGCCCGCTGTTACCTGAATCAGCGAGATCGCCTTGTGTTTGTTGGCTGTCGGTGTCATCACCTTCACCACCTGATAATTGCACACCGTAGTCAACACTTTCGGTGGGACTGTCATCGACATCAGCCTGAGATTCAGACTGAAAGCTGCTGTAACTGTCATCAGCAGTGGCCCAACGGCTGTTATGCGACTCAAATTCTGCCAACGCCTGTTGATAACTAAAATCATCAACCACATCAGCATCAGGCATTTGCAAGGTACTGCCCTGAATCATTTCATTGACATTATTGTTTAAAAACGCATCGGGATTGTTGTTATAAATCGCCATCATCATTTGATGTGTGGTGACATCGCCCGGCTTATTTTGGTTGGCAATGCGCCATAAAGTATCACCGGCATTCACATAAACTTCATCGGCCATAATATCCAGGGATTCAGATACATTTTCATCCATGGGTGTTTCTACTGTAAATTCAGTGTCATCTTGCGCGGGTTCAGATACATTCGACTCTTCGTAAGCTTCATTCAAATCCTGGCTAACAGGTGGAATGTCATCGCTTTGTACCGTCACCGCATCATCTTGTACATCAGCCATGGTTTCAGTCGTTTGTTCCGCAGGCGCCGACTCAGTCACAGGCACACTGACAGAACCGCGGGTGCTGGTTTGATAGCTGGGCGGATCTAACAACAGGGTAAATTCACGCAGAATACGGCCATTGGACCAGCTTACGTCCAATAACAAGGACACGATGGGTTCTGAAACAGGACCATTGGAGGTCACATTAATTTTGTAGGGGTTGTCCTCATCAACTGACACCATGATATGGGCGGGAACAAAGGATTTATCCAGCCCGACTTTTTTATAGTCATCTGCACTCGCCAGTTTAACCGATACCTGATCGATGGCTTCGTCATTATTGGCCATAATATCAATACTGGCGTTCAAAGGTTCATCCAGAGCCGAATTGACCTGGATTTTGCCCATGCCCAAAGAAAACGTGTTCTGTGACACAAAAACCAGACTAAAAACCAGTGCCAATATAATTAATTTGTGTTTCATAATTTACCCGTGTATGTGCTGTTAGATACGACTTTTAAAGATGATAGTAACTAATTCTACAATAAAATAGCAAGAATTTAACTAAAAAATAACCGCTAAGCTGTTCTTTTTTACAGGGTTTTAACCTGACAAAGCCACGACTATAAGCTCAATAACAAATTAAAATGAGTCTGCTCAAGCAAGCAATTGTATTAATTTTTCTGCAATCTGAACACTGTTTAAGGCCGCACCTTTGCGAATATTGTCCGCCACAATCCACATATTCAGCCCTTTTGGATAAGAAATATCTTCACGAATCCGGCCCACATATACCGCATCATGACCCGCGGCTGTTAACGCCGGCGAGGGATAAGTCAGTTCTTTGGGATCATCCATTATTTCCACACCCTCCATATCTGCCATCAGACGGCGTGCTTCAGCGGCTGTGATTTTATCGCGGGTTTCGATGTGGACGGCTTCGGCATGCCCGTAAAAAACCGGCACCCGAACGCATGTCGGATTCACCTGAATACTGCGGTCACCGAAAATTTTCTGGGTTTCCCAGACCATTTTCATTTCTTCGCGGGTATAACCGTTGTCCTGAAAGTCATCAATATGCGGAATCACATTAAAGGCAATTTGCCCAGAAAACACCTGTTGTTGCAGCGGTTTAAAGTTCAACAAATTACGTGTCTGTGAAGATAATTCATCTATACCCTTTTGCCCCGCTCCTGACACCGACTGATAGGTCGAAACATTAATACGTTCAATCACTGCAGCTTTATGAATCGGCGCCAGCGCCATCACCATCTGAATGGTGGAACAGTTGGGATTGGCAATTAAATAGGTGTCCTGATAACGGTTTAATTCCGCACCGTTGACTTCCGGCACCACCAAAGGCACATCTTCTTCATTACGAAAATATGAAGTGTTATCTATCACAACACATTTGGCATCCACCGCCCGTGAAGCATATTGCGATGAAACCCGACTGCCCGCAGTAAAAAAGGCCATATCATAACCTTTAAAATTAAAGGCTTCTAAAGGCTGCACCGTCAGCGATTTCTTTTTATAAGACATCACCTCACCGGCACTGTTGGTACTGGCCAGCAAAGCCAGCTTATTCACCGGAAAATCCCGTGATTCCAGCAATTCCAGAATCACCCGCCCCACCGCACCGGTGGCACCGACAATGGCAATATTAAGTTCTTTATTCATAATTTATATTTTAAGTATTAGTGTGTTTTTAGATTAAGCTCGATGCTTGCGTGTTTCTGTCTTTCGAAATCCATACACCGTCAAGAACATCAGCACCATTAATAAACCAATAGCCCAAGCACTCAGGAAAGGCACCGATACCGGTTCAGCAACACCTTGCACAGAAAACTCAAGCAATTCACCTAAAGGATAACCCAATGGATCATTAATCGATTGCGGAATATCCAAAGGCCCGCCCACCGTATAGACTTGTAGAGTATAGTCACCTGCTGACAAAGTACCAATATCATAAAACATCGTAAAATCATAAATGTAAGGACATGGACTGTAACCATAAGCAACAAAGACAAAAGTGATGTGGTTATTTTCAGATAAATGAAAAAATGTTGGATATGAATCGCTACTGCCAATACAAGGCGGAATATGTGCTGCAATACTAATCCTCACTGCGTCTTCAACTGTAATGTGTTCTGGCAAAACCCCAGTTCTTGGAAACGCCGAGTTTCCGGCAACAGACAATGCGTTCCAGAATAGTAAGTACAGTAATATTATCTTTTTCATGATATCACCGTTATCTCATCGTATTTTTCTTATAATTAAACACCATGAGCGAAGATACCATCATCAACAATATTAACAGCAAAATATTTTTCCACGACAAAGTGCTGACCTGTTGCGGCAAGCCTCTAACAGTAAAACTGACTGGTTCGCCAAACGCTTCGGAAAAAAAATAATCAGGTAATGGGAATGGTGGAATTTGATCCTGAGTAAAACCTGATGTTTGGATATAATTAGTATTAATAATATACTCACCCTCTCCTAAAACACCCAAATCATAAAATACTCTTGGCGCAGGATTGAAAGGAATGGGATTACAAAGCGGTCCGGTCGTGGCCAAGACCTTTAACGTTATATTGTTACCATCGGATGCCAAATTATGAGTTTCTCCAATACTGTTTTCTTGCGGAATGTCTAAACACGGTGGGTAATACTTTTCAAATAAACCAACCCTCACCCTATCACCAACTTGTGGATTAGGTGGATCAATAACCACCGGAGACTCCCAAATAATCTCACCAGCTGTAGATATATTTGTGATAAATAATGAAATTAATAAAAAATATTTAATCATGTTGATTGCTGCCAATCTGCGCTTGATGGCGCAGGCCATGATCCATTAATACCAACGCCATCATGGCTTCGACAATGGGCGCGGCGCGAATACCGACGCACGGGTCATGGCGGCCTTTGGTGACCACCGTAACCGGCTCACCTGCTTCATTGATGCTTTGCGCCGGTAAGCGCAGGGACGACGTGGGTTTAAAAGCCACTTTCAGGGTAATGTCCTGGCCAGTAGAGATACCGGCGAGAATACCGCCGGCGTGATTGCTCTGAAATTCACCGTCGATGATTTCATCACGATGAACACTGCCTGACTGTGCCACCGAATCAAATCCGGCACCAATATCCACGCCTTTGGTGGCATTAATGCTCATCATGGCCAGCGCCAGTTCCGCATCCAGCTTACCGTACACCGGCTCGCCCCAACCGGCCGGTACATTCACCGCTTTGGCGCTGATGGCGGCGCCGACAGAATCACCGGATTTGCGCAGTTTATGCATAAACTCTTCTAATTCCGGCACTCGATTAATTTCGCCGGTAAAAAACGGACTGTCATCTATTTTCGATAAATCCCCTGCCTGCAGCTGAATGTCGCCTATTTGCGACAGCCAGGCGGTAATTTCAATACCATGCTGTTTTTTCAGCCATTTTTTCGCCAACGCACCGGCCGCCACGCGCATGGTGGTTTCGCGTGCCGATGAACGACCGCCGCCGCGATAATCACGGATGCCGTATTTTTTCCAGTAGCTGTAATCGCCGTGACCTGGGCGGATTTGTGTGGCGATGTTGCTGTAATCTTTACTTTTGGCATCGGTGTTTTCAATAATCAGACCGATGGGGTGACCGGTGGTTATGCCTTCAAACACACCGCTGACGATTTGCACATCATCCTGTTCACGTCGTTGTGAGGTGTGTTTCGAACGACCGGTGGCGCGTCGTTTTAATTCATGTTTAATTTCGTCGGCGGTTATCGGCATCCCTGGCGGAAAGCCATCCAGCACACAGCCGATGGTTGAACCGTGGGATTCACCAAAAGAGGTGAATCGTAAATTTTTACCGAAGGTATTATGCGACATGGGTTTCAATAAAGGCCTGAAAGTAAGGCTGGTACTTTATCAAATCCCGGCGATTAAAAACACATATTCCTAGTCCGCCATGGTGAAATTCAAGCCATTCAATGGGCACATCCGGTAAAGCCACTTGTAAGGTATCGTCGTTATAGCCCACTTCCAGATACAGCATGCCTTTTTCAGTTAAATAATCAGCGGCTGAGGCCAGAATTTTAATCGGCAGTAATAATCCGTCGGCCGGACTCACCAGCGCCATGGTTGGTTCATGGCTAAATTCTTCAGGCAAATCGCTGTGTTCTGCGTCACTGACATAGGGGGGATTGCTGACAATCAAATCATAGCTGTCATGAATATGCTGCCATAAATCTGATTCTATCAGCCGACACCGATCGTCCAGTTGTAAATCCTGTCGATTCTGCGCAGCCACAGCCAAAGCCCCGGAGGATAGATCCGCCAGATCCACCTGACAGTGGGGATAATAATGCGACACAGCCAGACCAATACAACCACTGCCGGTGCATAAGTCCAGCACTTGATGAACGTGTTCCATGTCCACATGGGGCTGAAATCCGCGGTCAATCAATTCGGCAAAAGGCGAGCGCGGAATCAGCACCCGCTCATCCACGCGGAATTTTAATCCGGCAAACAGCGAAAAACCCACCACATAGCTCATGGGTCGTTGTTGCTGAATGCGTTGCTTTAAAAGCGCATAGGCCTGTTTTTGTTGTGCTTCGCTGACGGGTTGCTGCGCCATTGTGTTAAGTGTTTCAAAATCCACATCCAATACAGCCATTAACAACAAAACCACATCATCTTCGGCCAGTTCCGTGCCCTGGCCGTAACTCACTTCTGCTGTGGTTAGCCCATCAAGTAGTTGTCTGAACAGATCTGTTAAGTTCACTTGAATTATGAGAATTAGATAAAACATTATACAATGCCTGTTTTTACCTCGATTGGCAATCATTAATCATCTTTGGAGAAATTTAATGCGTATTGTTTTTAGTCTGTTTATTGTTTTGTTTTTGGCTGCCTGTCAGTCCGATCAGTCAACAGATATTCACAATCAGGATTTTAAGGCATTAAAGGTTTTTCCACAACCACTACCTCTGGATGGTCTTGAGCTCATCAGCAAAACCGGTGAAACCGTTTCAGTAAATGACTTAGCGGGTAATTACAGCGTGGTATTTTTTGGCTTTACCCATTGTCCGGATATTTGTCCGACCACACTGCTGGATATGCAAAAAATTAACAAAAAACTTGAGCAAAACAATCAGCCGACACCGAACTTTGTGTTTATTTCGGTGGATCCTGAACGTGACAGCCCGGATGTGCTCAAGGAATACATTGCTTACTTTAATCCCGACTTTAAGGCCTACACCGCAGATGCCGAAAACTTAAAAAAACTGGCGGCCACATTGGGCGTGGCTTATAGAGTTGAAGACCACGAACCGGGCGCGAAGAACTATCAGGTGGATCACACCGCTGCCTGGTTTGTTCTGAATAAGGACGCCCAGCGGGTGGGTATTTTTACCACGCCCCATGAGATCGACACCATCACCGCCGACTTACAAAAACTGGTTCAATAATGCAAAAAATAGCTTTGTTTTTTCAATATGTTCTGCCGCATCGGCTGTTATCACGGCTGATGTATTACCTGATGCGGATTAAAGTGAAGCCGATTAAAAATTTTACCATTAAAACCATGGTCAGGAAATTTGATATTAACCTGGATGAAGCGGCTGAATCTGATTTTGAGGCCTATCCGCACTTTAATGCCTTTTTTACCCGGGCATTAAAAACGGATGCCCGACCCATCAATACTGCTTCGAATCAGCTTGTTGCTCCGGTGGATGGCGTTGTTTCACAACTGGGCGAGATTAAACAAGGTCGCATTATCCAGGCCAAAAATCACAGTTATAGCGTCAAAGAACTGCTGGCCACTGAAATTGATGCCGATTACCGGGATGGTCAGTTTATCACCATTTATTTATCTCCCCGGGATTATCACCGCATGCACGCGCCACTGGATTGTTGCTTAAAAAGCATGCGCCATATCCCGGGTCGATTATTCAGTGTGGCCGACTGGACCACACAGGAAATCCCTCGTCTGTTTGCCCGCAATGAACGCCTGGTCAACCATTTAGACACCGATCTGGGGCCGGTGGCTTATGTTTATGTGGGGGCGATTTTTGTTTCCAGCATTGAAACTGTCACAAACGGCGTTATTACACCACCCTATGCGTCAAAACCCGTGAACTTGGTACCCCAAGGCCAAACCGACTACCAAAAAGGCGAAGAAATGGGCCGTTTTAATATGGGTTCAACCATTGTCCTGTTACTGCCGAAAGACAGCGTCCGCTTTAATTCCGAACTCAAACCCGGTGACATTGTCAAATTAGGCCAATCCATTGCCACCATAAACGATTAAACCATGCCAAAAAGTCGATTCTCTACACCACTCTTATCGCTATTGACCTTATTTTTACTGTGCTCAGCCGTAACCGCGCAAGACTTACTGCCGGAATCAAACCCGGAATTTCAGTTTGATTATAATATGCCCAAGCCGATTGAATTTAAATCTCTGCAAGAAGCTGCCCAATGGGCTGATGTGGTCGCTGTGGCGCAAGTGGTCAATATAGATTACCAACAAACCCGTGAACTCAATGCCCAGGGACAGGCTTTTTTAACCGTTCGGGTGCCATACAAAGGCGTCAACAAAAATGATTTATTGATTGTCAGCGCCAAGGGATTTGAAGAGTACCAGTGTTACTACCCGGATCGTGAGAATGAAGGTCAGCGTTATCTGGTGTTTTTAAAAGAAAGCCCCAACAATGACAATGAATACCATGGATTTAAACCCTTTTGCCAATTACAGATATTATTAGATGATGCAGGCCGTTATCAGTTACGCTATCCGACTGATACCGACATTGAGTTTGATTCTGAACTTATCCAGGAAATCACTTATCAAGACCCACATGCGCTGGTAGATGCCACAGAATGGACGTCCATCAGCCGTGAAAAGCATATGGAACAGTTCAACAGCGAACTGATTACCGAAGAAGATTTATTTCAAAAATATTACTTTTTGAAATACACTCAGGGCATTCCACTCAGTGACATCAGGCCGTTATTAAAGGTACAGAGAAAAGCCGACATTCATTCAGATCAAATGTAAGCGCTTAAAAATCAATATAAGGTACTTTTAAGGTGATTTTAACGCTATTTTTAAGCCCTATTGTTTAGGATGAACTTTCTAAAAAATAATGAATGGAGCTTTTATGACTAGAATAATAATCACATTACTATTGGCTTTATCAATCACAGCCTGCACCACAACAGACCCCTACACCGGCGAAGAAAAAGTCCGAAAAAGCGTTAAATACGGTGCCGCAGGTGCGGTTGTTTGCGGCTTAATCGGCGCCACCCGAAATTCTGAATCAGCCCGAAATGCCGCCGCCGGGTGCGCTGCCATTGGTGCCGGAGTGGGCGCCTACATGGACCATCAGGAAAAAGAATTGCGTGAAGAATTGGCCGGAAGCGGTGTTCAGGTCAGGCGTGATGGCGATCAGATTCAGCTGATAATGCCGAGCAATATCACTTTTAACACCGATGAATACCTGATTAAGAATGAATTTTATGACACTTTAGACTCAGTGGGCAAAGTACTTTATAAATATGAAGACACCCAGCTTGAGGTGATTGGTCATACTGATTCTACCGGTGATGACCAATACAATATGAAACTTTCACAAAGACGTGCCAACAGTGTCGCTTCTTATTTAGAGAACCGTGGCATTCAGGCCGAACGTTTAGCGATTTTAGGCATGGGCGAAACACAACCCATCGCCGATAACAGCACGGCCAATGGGCGCGCACAAAACCGCCGGGTTGAATTGTATATTACAGCTGCGCCGAATTATTAATAGAATATCTTGATACAGGTCATCAGCTTGATGGGAAATCCTTAAATTCAAAGCCCTTTCGGTTATAATAACCGACTTTAAATTAAGGAAAGACATTATCAATGACCATTGATAAATTACATCAGGTGGTGGTTTACGGATTGGGTGCCATGGGTCGTCCCATGGCACGCAACTTACATAAACAAGGCTTGTTAATTGGTGTTAAAAACCGAACGCAGGGCAAAGCCCAGGCGATGCAAAAAGAATTGGGGCTGACACCTTTTGAAGATGAGGCTGAATTATTTGCTGCCGCTGACACGATACTGACCTGTGTTTCTGCTGATAATGATTTAAAAGACATTATCCAACATATCATTCCCCTTTTAAAACCCGGTTCAGTGGTCATCGATTGTTCAACGGTATCACCCAAAACCGCTCAGTCTGTCAGTGACGATTTAGCCGCCAACGGCATCGCCTTTCTGGACGCACCGGTATCCGGTGGTGTTGAAGGGGCTAAAAAAGGTTCTTTATCAATCATGGTGGGCGGTGACCGTGAACACTACAAACGGGCTGAAGATATTTTTTCCGCCATCGGCAGCCAAATTACACACATGGGCAAGGTCGGACAAGGCCAGGCCACAAAGGCCGTGAATCAGGTGATGGTCGCCGGCGTGGCGCAAGCGGTGTGCTCAGCCCTGGCCATGGCCGAACAATGTAAACTGGATGTTAAAAAAGTGGTGGAGGTTCTCAGTGCCGGGGCCGCCGGCAACTGGTTTTTGGAAAACCGGGGCCAAACCATGATAAAAAATGAGTTTAATGTCGGCTTTAAACTGGATTTGTTGCTCAAAGACCTGCATATCTGCCAATCCACTTTAGACAGTATGGATGCCGCTCTACCCCTGGTTCAAAACAGTATTGAAGATTATCGGCGTCTGTCTGAAGCGGGATATGGCGATGAAGATATTTCTGCGTTGATTCGTCTGAAACGCTGCTTGCTTAACCAAGAGGACTTAACACAGGAGTCAGAAAATGACGGATGAAACCACAGATTTTGGCTTTCGCCAGGTGGCCAAACAGGACAAACAAAAATTAGTTGAACAGGTTTTCACTTCAGTGGCCGGACGTTATGACTTGATGAACGACCTGATGTCCGGTGGCATCCACCGTTTATGGAAGCGCCACTTTGTCGCCACCTCCGGTATTCAAAAAGGCCATCGGGTGCTCGATTTAGCCGGCGGCACCGGTGACATTGCTCAGTTACTGATGCCACAAGTCGGCACGGAGGGCCATGTAATCTTAGGTGATATAAATCAGGCCATGCTGGATGTCGGCGAAGCCCGTTTAATTGATGCCGGTTTTTATGGTCGTTTTAGCTGCCAACAAATGAACGCCGAACAATTACCCTTAAACGACAACAGTTGTGATGCCATCACCATGGCCTTCGGACTGAGAAATGTCACCGATAAACAGCAAGCCCTGAATGAAATGTATCGAGTGCTAAAACCCGGCGGCAAAGCTTTGGTCTTAGAGTTTTCCAAGGTCACCCAGCCGGTGTTAAAGAAACTCTATGAACTGTATTCTTTTAAATTGCTGCCCGAAATCGGTCATCGCGTCACCGGTGACCGGGATTCATATCAGTATCTGGTCGAATCCATTGAAAAACACCCCGATCAGGCGCAACTCAAAGCCATGTTTGAACAAGCCGGGCTTGAGATGTGTCGCTACCAGAATTTAACAGCCGGCATCGTTGCCATACACAGCGGATTTAAATTATGAAATCACCCACTGCCCTGATTCTGGATAAAGCCATTAACCGCGCCATTCAATACGATTCCAAGGCCTTAAAAACCCTGAAACCGCATATCGGCAAGCGGGTGGCGCTGGACATTCTACCCATTGGCCCGCGATTACACCTTCACATCACCGAAAAGGGTATAGAAGTCACCGGCGCTCAGGAAACGAAAGCCGACACCACCATCATCGGTAAACCGACGGCTTTATTTGCCATGGCCAGTAACCAGCACATTGCCGGACTTGATCAGGTAGAAATCAACGGCGATGCCGGACTGGGACAGTTTATGGCTGATTTTTTAAAGAATCTGAACCCTGATCATGAAGAAGCCTTGTGTGACGTATTCGGTGAAACACCTGGTTATCATATTTCACAAGTCTTACAAAAGGTTCGTCAACAGGGACAACAATTTGGCGACAGCCTGAAGCGCAATGTTCATGATTTTCTGGTGCACGAAGACCGCAGTCTAATTGCGCCTGCTGAAATGGAGCAGTTTTTAGATGATGTCGATGATTTACAGGCTGATATGGTGCGCCTTGAACGGCAAATCAAGGACATGATGAGCCGGCGTACATGAGACTGTTTCGATTTATTAAGATTAGCCACACCTTAGCGGCTTATCGCATTCCCGCTCTGGCCAATAACGGCCGTTTTGGCTTCTTTAGTCTGGTTAATTTGTTGGCGCCTTTCGGCAAAAAAGGTGTGAAAAACATGACGCCGGGCGAACGCCTGCGTGCCGCTTTGGAAGAACTTGGCCCGATCTTTATTAAACTCGGCCAGACCCTGTCCACCCGGCCCGATTTAATTCCCGCAAACATCGCCCTGGCACTGGGTAAATTACTGGATGATGTGGAACCGATTAGCTGGCAACAGGCTAAATCCGTGATTCAGGAACAATTAGACCTCGACCTGCGTAATGGATTTGCAGAAGTTGAGGAACACCCCCTGGCTTCGGCCTCTATTGCTCAGGTTCATGCCGCTACATTAAAATCCGGTGATGAAGTGGTGATAAAAATACTCAGACCGGGTATTGAGAAAAAAATCCGCCGAGACGTGCGCTTAATGCATACTTTGGCCGAGTTAGCCGGACGTCATGTTAAAGCCGGTGTGCAGGTAGATCCCAGAGAAATCGTCGCTGAATTTGAAAAAACCATATACGATGAGCTGGATTTACAAAGAGAAGCCGCGAATTGTTCACTGTTAAGAAAAAACTTCCGTCACTCGCAACATCTGTATATCCCGAAAATCTACTGGGATTACAGTAAACAAAAGGTGATGGTCCAAGAACGCATTCATGGCATCTCGATTAAGGATTTCAAGGCACTGGACGCCGCCGGTATAAACCGCCAAAAACTGGCCGAAAAAGGTATCGAGATATTCTATACCCAGGTTTTCAGAGATAATTTCTTCCATGCCGATATGCATCCCGGGAATATTTTTATAAACCCGGACAATCCCGACGATCCACAGATCATGCTGCTTGATTTTGGCATCTGCGGTTCACTACCTAAAGGTCATCGGGTGGATCTGGCCAATAATTTTATGGCTTTTTTCGAACAGGATTATCGCCGTATAGCCGAATTACACATCGAATCGGGCTGGGTGCCGGCTGACACCAACTTAGAAGATTTGGAATCGGCCACCCGCACCATCTGTGAGCCTTATCTGGCCCGACCGATTGAAGAAATATCCTTTGGCGAAGTGATGCTAAAAACCTTTCAAATGGCCAAAAGATTTAAACTGATTATTCAACCGGAATTAATCTTATTGCAGAAAACATTATTGAACATTGAAGGCCTGGGCCGTCAACTCTACCCACAGTTAGATGTCTGGCAAACCTCCGAACCGATACTCAGAGAGATTATGCGGCAACATTATGGTCCACAAAATGCCTTGGATAAGGTTAAAGAAAATCTGCCCAAGTGGATCGAACAAGCCGCCGAAACGCCGATGCTGGTACATCAGTTACTCAGCCAGCAAGTTAAGCCTCTGCCCCGGCATTTAAAACTGGAACAAGCCGAACGCCGACGGCAAAAACAACAAACCCAGCAACAATTAAAATTCAGTATTTTAACCGCCGGTGGTCTCACCGCAACTGCAGTGCTCTATGCACTCGATGGCGGCCAGTCAAACTGGCTCCCGGTTGTGGCCAATTCAGTCCTGATCAGCGGTACCATAACCCTCTATTTAGCCTACCGAGCCTTCAGAAAATAAATTTATACCGGCGCAGGCCGCTACCCAGCGTCCTATTAAAATCCCGTAGGCCGGCACCCAGGGTCATATAAAAATCCCGCAGGCCGGTGCCCAGCTTATATAAAAAACCGCAGCCACCTGTAGCTGCGCCCCTTGCGGGCGCCTTTTTAGATTAGTTACAAACGAGGTATTAACTTGAGTTTTGAATTATCTTAAACAGAAACCTCTGATGCGGGCATGGCGAGGGCAAGCTTCGAAGCTACAAAATCTTTTCAGGCCTTATTAGACTTTTGAACTGTAGTTTGGCCATCTTTGTTTGATATTCCTTAATAATGCTTTTCCACAAACTCTTCCAATAAGTCAATAAACTGACCACCAATATCCTCACCTTTTAAGGTATGGGTTTTTTTACCACGAATAAACACCGGGGCGGTGGGGGCTTCGCCAGTACCGGGTAAAGAGATGCCGATATCGGCATGTTTCGACTCACCGGGGCCATTGACTACACAGCCCATAACCGCCACATTCATGTCTTTAACACCCGGGTGGGTCAGACGCCATTCGGGCATTTTTTTGTCCATGTACTGACTGACTTGTTGCGCCAGCACCTGGAAGAATTCACTGGTGGTGCGACCACAGCCGGGACAGGCGGTGACTTCTGGTTTAAATGATTGTAAATCCAGACTTTGTAAAATTTGCTGCGCGATTTTGACCTCATCGGTACGCGCCTGGCCCGGCTCAGGTGTTAATGAAACGCGAATGGTATCACCAATACCCTGTTGCAACAGAACCGACAAGGCCGCAGTTGAGGCCACCACGCCTTTATGGCCCATACCGGCTTCAGTGAGGCCTAAATGTAAGGGGTATAAACACAGTTCCTGGAGCTGTTGATAGATTCGAATCAGCGATTGCACGGCACTGACTTTACAGCTGATAATGATTTTATCCGCTGGCAAACCCAATTCTTCGGCTTGTTGTGCACTTTTTAAGACTGATTCAATCAGCGCTTTTTCAATCAAGGACTGGCTGTCCAATGGTTCTGCCTGCCGGGCGTTGTCGTCCATCATTCTGGCCATTAGTTTCTGGTCTAAACTGCCCCAGTTGCCGCCGATACGAACCGGCTTGTCTAAGTCCTTGGCGATCTCGATAATCTCAGCAAACTGCTGATCTTTCTTTTTCCCAAAACCAACATTACCTGGATTTATGCGGAATTTGGCCAGTTTTTCAGCACATTTCGGGTAATCCTGCAGTAATCGATGGCCATTATAGTGAAAGTCACCCACCACCGGCACATGACATTGGGCAGCGGCCAGTCGATCAATAATCTCCGGTACGGCAGCCGCTGAAGGTTCATTGTTAACAGTGATGCGAACAACCTGAGAACCGGCCTGGTACAGTTCATAGATCTGTTGCGCGGTGCTTTTGGCATCGGCGGTGTCGGTGTTGGTCATGGATTGCACCACCACAGGATGGTCAGAACCCACCGGCACATCACCGACCTTCACTGTATAACGTTTAGTTTGTTTGTTGTTCATCTTGATTCACTGCCATTAAGAGTTGCGCATAGTTTGCACCGCCAACCCGATCTTTTATGATTAAACAATGGTGTTGTGCCTGCCCGGATTCAAGTCGTATCCACAAAAAACCGGCCATATGCCAATGACTCACTAAATGGCAAGGATTCATCTCATCAGCAGCCAGCCAAAACCATTGATTCTGGCCATTTAATCGCACAGCACCTGATTGATTTGTGATGATCGTTCGGTGATTAAAAAACATGACGGGAATGAACAGAACGCTCAATATAAACCAGGGCCAGGGAAGAAAAATCCAGGCACTCAGGATTATAACGCCTAACACACATTGGCTAAACCACAATCCGTCAATCAACTGATTACTTTTGATGGTAACCGGCGGCACAAATACGACTGACAAGTGATTTAAGTTCAGGTTCCTGAGGTTTTTCCCGGCCACTAAACCAGTACCATAACTGCATATCCTGCTGCTCTAACATGTCATTCAGTAATTGTTTATCCTGGTGGCTTAACTCATCCCAGCATTTATCTAGAAAACCGTTTAAAACAAAATCCAGCTCTTTCATGCCACGCCGGCAACGCCAGCGAAAATAACCAATGCGGTCGAAATTCGCGGTGTTTTGTTGCATTATAATGCGTGACGTTCAGCAATCATTTTCTTAATTTCACCAATGGCTTTACCCGGATTAAGACCTTTAGGACACGTACTGGTGCAATTCATAATGGTGTGACAGCGGTAGAGCTTGAAAGGATCTTCCAAATCATTTAATCGTTCTCCGGTGTGTTCATCCCGTGAATCAGCCAGCCAGCGGTAGGACTGTAATAACACCGCAGGCCCTAAATAGCGATCACCATTCCACCAATAAGAGGGACATGATGTGGTGCAACAGGCACATAAAATACACTCATAAAGCCCGTCCAGTTTTTCGCGGTCTTCAATCGACTGTAATCGTTCTTTATCGGGTAAGGGCACAGAATCGGTCTGCAACCAGGGTTTAATCGAGGCATACTGTGCATAGAAATGGCTTAAATCCGGCACCAGGTCCTTGACCACTTCCATATGCGGCAAAGGATAGACCGACACTTCCTGACCCTTCACCTCTTTTATCGACGTGGTACAGGCCAGGGTGTTGGTGCCGTTAATGTTCATGGCACATGAGCCACAAATTCCTTCGCGACAGGAACGCCGAAAAGTCAAGGTGGAATCCACTTCATCCTTAATTTTAATCAGGGCATCCAGCACCATGGGACCACAATCATCTAAATTGACCTCGTAAGTATCAGTCCGAGGATTTTCGTCATCATCCGGCGACCAGCGATAGACTTTAAAGGTGCTGACATCATCGGCCTTTTCAGACAAAGGAAAATGGGTGCCTTTTTTTATTTTAGAATTTTTGGGTAAACTAAATTCAGCCATGATAAACCTCTAATAAACACGTTTTTGCGGTGCAATCACTTCACACTCATCGGTCAAAGTGTGCATATGAACCGGACGGTAATCAAAATTAACCTTGTTATCGGCGTCCGCATACACCAGGGTATGCTTCATCCATTCATCGTCATTGCGATCCGGGAAATCTTCACGGGCATGAGCGCCACGGGATTCTTTGCGGTTTTCAGCCGAGAACATGGTGACCACAGCCTGACTCATTAAATTACGTAATTCTAAGGATTCAACCAGGTCACTGTTCCACACCATGGAACGATCGGACACATGAATGTCATTAATCTTAGATGCGGTGGTCATAATTTTTTCACAGCCTTCCTGCAACACTTCGCCGGTCCTGAACACAGCGGCATTGTTCTGCATGACTTTTTGCATTTCTAAACGCAATTCAGCGGTGCGTATAGCACCATCGGCATGTCGGGTTTTATCAAAATCTGACAAAGATTTATCCAAAGCATCTTTCGGCAATTCACTGTGTGACTCACCCGGTTTAATGGTTTCGGCACATCGGTTGGCCACGGCACGACCAAACACAATTAAATCCAATAAGGAGTTTGAGCCTAACCGGTTGGCACCATGCACTGAGACACACGCGGCCTCACCAATAGCATATAAACCCGGCACCACTTTATCAGGATCGCCATCGACTTTATTGACCACTTCGCCATGATAATTTGTGGGAATACCACCCATGTTGTAATGCACGGTCGGCAGCACCGGAATCGGTTCCTTATCGACATCGACACCGGCAAATATTTCAGCTGAATCAGCAATCCCCGGTAAGCGGCTGTGAATGACATCGGCACCCAGGTGATCTAAATGTAAGTTAATGTGGTCTTTGTTTGGACCGACGCCGCGGCCTTCGCGAATTTCAATGGTCATGGAGCGTGATACCACATCACGTGATGCCAGATCCTTGGCATTCGGGGCATAACGTTCCATAAAGCGTTCGCCTTCGGAGTTGGTTAAGAAACCACCCTCACCGCGTACGCCTTCGGTAATTAAACAACCGGCACCGTATATTCCGGTGGGATGAAATTGAACAAACTCCATGTCCTGCAACGGTAAACCGGCACGCAACAACATGGCATTACCATCGCCGGTACAGGTGTGCGCTGACGTACATGAGAAATAGGCACGGCCATAGCCGCCGGTGGCCAGAATAACGGCTTTACCACGAAATAAATGTAAAGTACCATCGGCTAAATTCCAGGCCAGGACACCTTTACACTCACCATTTTCCATGACAAGATCAATGGCAAAATACTCAATAAAGAATGAGGCATCATGCTTCAGTGATTGTTGGTACAGGGTATGCAAAATCGCATGACCGGTCCGATCCGCAGCGGCACAGGTTCTTTGTGCCGTGCCTTTACCGAAATTAGTGGTCATACCACCAAACGGCCGCTGATATATTTTACCTTCTTCGGTACGCGAAAACGGCACACCGTAATGTTCCAGTTCAATTACCGACGGCACCGCTTCACGACACATGTATTCAATGGCATCCTGATCACCAAGCCAATCAGAGCCTTTAATGGTGTCATACATGTGCCAGCGCCAGTCATCTTCGCCCATATTACCTAAGGAAGCACTCATGCCGCCCTGGGCGGCCACTGTGTGAGACCGGGTAGGAAAGACTTTCGTGACACAGGCGGTTGACAAGCCCTTGGTGGCCAAACCCATGGTGGCGCGTAAACCGGCACCGCCGGCACCCACCACGACGGCGTCAAATTTATGTTCTGTAATTTCGTAAGCTTTTGACATTGTTTATCCAAATAAGAGTTTAAAGACAGCAAAGCAGCTGAAATAAATAAGACCAATCATGGCACCATAGACCAGGGTTCGAAGCACCAGTAACGTGCTTTTATTTTTTACGTAGTCTTCAATAACCACTTGTAAACCCAGAGCCCCGTGGTAAGACGCTGACAAGGTAAACACCAGTAAAATTCCGGCGTTGACGGGTTCTTGCAACCACTGACTAACTGTCATCGCCGCTAAGTTATCCATGGCCAAAAACTGCCATAACACATAGACGCCAGTCGGTAATAAAAGCACCGCAGACATGCGCTGTAACCACCAATGAGAAAAACCACTGTGAGCGCTGCCATGACCTTTGGCTTTGGCTAAATCTGTTTGATAGTTCATGATCGTCTCCTTATTGTGCCAGGAAATAGGTCAGCACGGTCAATAATAAGGTGGCCACTAAAACCACCACCGCTGAGCGCTGAGCCTGTTCGTTGGTAAAACCTTTACCCACATCCCAGAATAAATGACGAATACCATTACAAAAATGATAAAAAAACGTCGCCAGCCATAGGTATAAAAGTATCTGTCCCGGCACCGACAGTAACCAGCCACGTAATTGGTCCGCAGAACTCACATCAGTGGCCAGTGCATACAGCCAATAGACAAAAACAACCAGGCCAAAAGCCAGGGTAAGACCGGTGATGCGGTGGAGGATCGACGTCTTAACCGTCAATGGAAATTTGTACACCTGTAAGTGTGGCGATAAAGGTCGGTTTGAGCTACTCATGCGTATTCCTGTGTGATTAAAAGTCTATACAACGGCCGTTTTTTTCCCAATCACCATAACGGGTGGGCTCCAAGCCTTTTTTTCGACCACCGATTTCTTTTGGATAGCGTGCATCGTCCGATGGTTTTTCGGCTGTGCGGTTGGTTTGTTTTGTATCCGATTTTTGGTTTTTATCAGCGGTCACAATACTGTTGTGTTGGCAAATTCAATAAAGCGCAATTATAACACCCCACCCTGTTAAATGACAGTTCCCTTTCTCGTCATAACAGGTTAAACAAGGGCTAAAAATTATTTTAATTTTGTTAAAATGGTTTTTAATTGTACACACGAGAAGTCAAAATAATGTCAACTCATTGCACATTGGAAAACCACCTGACCTTATTTAAATTAACCGGACAGGATGTCGCCACTTTTTTACAAAACCAAATCATTAATGTGTTCGACCCACAACAAGCACAACCCCATTACACTGCCATCTGTAACCCCAAAGGTCGTATTTTATTTAGTTTGCTTCTGTGGCAACAAGCCGATAATTATTATCTGGCTGTGGACCAGTCACTGGCTGAACAGTTCAGTCAGTACGCTCGCATGCGGATTTTTCGAATGGACGTACAAATCAATCAAACCAAACAATGCGTTCCGACTGTGTCAAAGAAACAGAATAACCGGGTTAAAGATATAGAATTGAACGCGCCTGATGACCATGAATTGGCCACCACCCGCGTTTTCTGGTCCTTGTTCTTTCATTCAGCATTACCCTGGATTACCCAAGAAACCAGTGAACAGTTTATTCCGCAACACCTGTCCCTGGATCAGCACCAATTAATTGAATACCAAAAAGGCTGTTATCCGGGCCAGGAAATTATTGCCCGTTTACATTTTATTGGTCGCAATAAAAAACAACTGACAACCATCCGGCTAAATCAGGACAGTCACCTAAAAAACGGTGAAAAGGTGACAATTAACGACAGCCAGGTGCATTTATGCTCACCCATGATTGAAATTGATGGCCATTTACAGGCCCAAGTTGTCAAAAACAAGCCCATTGACTAACAGCCACACCTCAGATTGTGCCAAGTTATTGATTTGTGGTAACATAATTACAGTTCATAAGGGTTAGCGTGTTCAAATGCCAAAAACAATATCCCGCTTTGTGGTCTGTGTGCTTTTCATACTTTCATATCAAACCCAAAGCCAAACCATTAATCTGACGGTGGAAGCCATTTATCCACCGCAACAAGCTGAATTTGTATATCAACCATTGGCTGACTGGCTGGCTCAGAAAACCGGCTTTGCTGTTGAGATTAATTCGGCCGATAATTATTATTTCTACTGGCGAGACGCCAAAGCCCAAAACCCCGATTTCACATTAGACGCCCCGCATGTGGCCGCCTATCGTATCATTGAAAAGAACTATCAGCCGATATTGCGGGTGGCTGCTGATCAGCGCTATTATCTGGTCACCAATCAGGATTTAGACCTGACCCAGGATATCGGCAAACAGCTTGTGGGTAAACGGGTCATCACCTTTCCCAGCCCGAATATCGGTTCCTTACTGTACGATCAATGGTTTACCGATTTATTCTTACAACCTAAAAAAGTGGTCACCGCCTTATCCTGGAAAGATGTCATAAATCAGGTTTTTTCCGGTGAAGCTGAAGCCGCCATTATTCCTGAATACTTGTATCAACTTTACCCTAACCTATTGGTGCTAAAGGAAAGCAAACCTTTTCCAGGCCAAATATTTCTGGCTTCTCCGACCGTCAGCTCAAACATTAAAACATCGGTCATTAAAGCCCTCAATGAAATCAACGACAGTGACGAAGCCTATCAGATTTTAACCGAACTGAATGCTGAACAACTCGTGCCGGTTGATGTTAAGGACTACCAGGGCCTGGAAGATTTATTGGAAAATTAAACACAGGTCACAGTTTTTCAGAATCACTGTCATTACGATAGATTATGAGTACAATAGCCGATTTTAAATTGTTTGCTGATTTAAGCACCATGAATGACTATTCAGAAAAACGTCAATTCACCCGCATACCTTTATCCAAAGAAGTGACGCTTTATTCCGGAGTATCTTGTTGGCAATCAAACATTTATGACATCTCTCTAAAAGGGGTGTTGCTGGCTTGTCCGGATAAATCTGAAGTTAATACCGGCGATATTTTTCGACTGCAAATTCCCTTAGAGAACTCACCATCTATTATCATGAACATTCGGGTGGTGCATATTCGTGGCGATTTATTTGGTGCCGAATGGACCCAGATTGATATGAACAGTTTTGCCATTTTAAAACGCACCATCGAAATGAACCTGTCTAAAAAAGATGCCTTGCGCCAAGACATTCAATCCCTGTCTGCTGACAAATAAAACCTAAAGTTTAATGAGATCACGTTTAGAAGAACTTTTATTTGTTTTTTTCTGAGGCTAAAGACCACCTTTGGTTGATGGGCGGAGCCCATCCTACGATACTTTTTTCAATGAACCTAATAGAAGATAACCACAGAGGCACAAAGGCCACAGAGCTGGGGTTTTATAATTGTAGCCGCTGAGCTTGTCCCGAATGACACTTACACAAATTCTATGTTAATGAGTTATATAGGAATTAAGTAGCTTTTAATGTTTTAGATTTGTTAGCTAATACAGGCTCATAAGAATCGTTGGCTTCAGCCAACCAATAAATCCGTATGTTTTAAATCTTGTTGACTAAAATCTATGACCCTAAGGGTTTATATTAAGCGGAAAAAACTCATTATTTCAATAACATAGTCTTATTAAGCTGCTTATTAAAGGGTTTTAATTGAATCATGATTGTCTCTGTGGACTCTGTGCCTCTGTGGTTATCTCTTATTAACTCACCACAGAGACAGAGACCACAAAGATAGGTATATGCTTTAACTCCACCCTAATTTTTGTAGGATGGGCTCCGCCCATCAAGAATGGGTTAATCTTAGGATTATGATGGGCAAAGCCGCCCATCCTACCGCTGCGCCACGATATAACAAACCCAACCAGCATCGGCAGTGCCTTCCCGGGTGGCGGTATAGACATCATTGCCCTCCCCGGTTTCTTCATCGGTGCCTTCCCAATAGACATCCACTTCACTGAATCCGGATTCTTGAAGTAATTCGGTGATTTCCGGCAAAGTCCACAGGCGCCAGCGGTAGTCAAAAGCCCGATCCATGCGCACACCTTCATCGGTAACAAAGTGGATATAACACTGCATTTCAGCGGTGATGGGGTTAAATGAAGCCTGCTCCCAGATATAAGTAAACCCGTCACAATCCCGTTCTTCGGTCAGCTCTTTGGCCGCTTCATAACCACCAAAGGCATCCAAAAAAAACACGCCGTCATCGCTCAATGACTGGTGAACACTTTTAAAATAATTCGCCATTTCGCGGCGCGTCATAAAGATGAAGTAACTGAAGTTCATTGCCAGCACCATATCCATGGGCGGTGTCTCCACAGTCAATACATCATCGTTGATTAAATGTATCCGCTGCTGTTGATCAGCACTTAAATCTCTGACATTGTTCTGCTCACCCCATTGCAATACCACCGGATCAAAATCCACCGCATAGCCGATGTGTTGATCAATGCGCTGCACCCACTCACAGGTGGTTTGTGCTGTGCCACAAAAATCTTCTCGTAACGTCGTTGCCGGACGACCGCGTAATTGCAAAAAGGTCTCTGTGACGAAATCAATTTCAGCTTCGACACATTGCACCGCTTGTTGATAATAGGCGTGTTTATCCATGATAATCAAGAACCCGTACCATCTAATCCAACAGTCTGCTGTACCTGCCAAACGGATGAGCCATAGTTTTTATTTATGAGATGGCGCAACCACTTATTAAAAAAACAATTTAAACTGTAGCGCCGTTGGGCTTTTAATTGACTGTCCGCGCGGCCACCCATTTGTTGATAAATACGATCAAACTCATTGGCCTCAGACAATTCAGCTAAATGGACATCATGATACACCCGAACCACCAGGGTATCAGAGGCCTCATCCTCAAACAACAAACAAAGCTGGAGCTCAGAGGTGTATTTAAACTGTTCGGTTCGAATAACCTGTAAGGCAGGCTGGTTGGCTGCCTCAATTTGATACACCTCACCGGTTTTTAATCGCTGCGGCAATAAGCGCATCAGCAATCTGAAATTATCCTCATGCCAATCCTGTAAGCTTATGTGGTGTTGATGCGCCCACAATTGATAGCGCCAATAACGACTGTTAATTAACATCAGTAAAGCCGTTTATTCAGATTGAGTTCCAGTAAAATCTTGCCTGAAATTTCTTCAATGGAAGTCAAAGTGGTATTCATAAACGGAATTCGATGTCGGTGGTATAAAGATTCGGCATCAGAAATTTCCTTTTGGCACTTCTTTATATTGGCATAGCGAGAATCAGGGCGTCTTTTGCCTCGAATTTGTGACAATCGATGCGCATCAATGGTCAGACCAAATAATTTATTTTTATGGCGTATAACGGCTTTGGGTAATTGCATTTTATCCAAATCATCATCTGTAATAGGATAATTGGCGGCTTTGATGCCATAATGTAACGCCAGATACAGACAGGTGGGCGTTTTCCCTGAGCGCGACACCCCCAATAAGATCACTTCAGCCTGATCTAAATTCAGATTCATGCCATCATCGTGCGCCAGGGCAAAGTTCGTGGCATCAATACGGGCATTATAGGAATGACTGTCGTAAATACCATGGGCACGACCAACACCAGGACTGCGCTCAATGCCTAAATTTTCTTCAATCTGACGCAGTAATTGATTAAACGGGTCCAGCTTTAAACCACCGGCGGCATGAATAATCTTTCGTAAATTAATGTCCACTACGGTATTAATCACCAGCGGCTGAAAATCAGCTTCAGCCTGTCGTATCAGATCAGCGGCCTGCTCCGCTTTGGCTTCGGTGTCCACAAACGGAATGCGCTTTTGTACGAATTTAATGTGCTGCGGAAACTGGGTAATCAGACTTTGGCCCACTGTTTCGGCGGTAATCCCTGTGCCGTCGGAAACATAAAATATGGCGCAGGTTTGTTGTGGAGTTGTTTCATTCATATATTTGCCAGTTTTTGAGTCAAATTCGTTAATTTCAAGGGTTATCCATTTCGCTTAATGGTCGGGTCATATAGAATATACCATTTTTAAGCACAACGGAAATTTCATGTCAGATTACATCATTAGACTGGACCAGTTGACATTGGGCGACTTGGATAAAGTGGGTGGTAAAAATGCTTCCCTGGGTGAAATGATAACCCATTTATCGGCTTTGGGGGTACAGGTACCCGGTGGTTTCGCTACCACCGCGCAGGCTTTTTGGGATTTTCTGACTGAATCAGGCTTAGGCGATAAAATCAATGCCCGCTTAAATGACTTAGACACCGATGACTTAAGCGCTCTGCAAAGTGCCGGTCATGATATACGCGGCTGGATTATGGACACCCCTTTTCAGCCCAAACTGCAACAAGCCATCACAGACGCATACCAAAGCATGCAACAGGAACTGGGTGATAATTTCAGTGTGGCGGTGCGATCATCGGCCACCGCTGAAGATTTACCGGACGCCTCCTTTGCCGGTCAGCAAGAAACCTTTTTAAATGTCCATGGCATCGATGATGTGCTGGCCAAAACCCATGAGGTGTTTGCCTCTTTGTACAATGACCGGGCGATTTCCTACCGCGTGCACCACGGTTTTAAACATGAAGATGTGGCCTTATCCGCCGGTGTCCAACAGATGGTGCGCTCTGATTTAGCCGCCAGCGGCGTGATGTTTACCATGGACACCGAATCGGGCTTTAATGATGTGGTGTTTATCACCTCATCCTATGGACTGGGAGAAATGGTGGTCCAGGGTGCGGTGAATCCGGATGAATTTTATGTCTATAAACCCGGTGTCAACAATAAAACGCCGGCCATTTTACGGCGTAATTTAGGCACTAAGGCCATTGAAATGACCTATAGTGAGACCGGCGTGCGCACCGATCCGGTGGCCGCGGATCGCCAGCAGCAGTTTTCAATCACCGACACCGAAGCGCAGGAACTGGCACAGCAGGCCATGATTATTGAAGATCACTATAAACGCCCGATGGACATCGAATGGGCCAAAGACGGCCACAGCGGACAATTGTATATCGTTCAGGCCCGGCCGGAAACGGTTAAATCCCGTGAAACTGCCGGCCAGAAAATCGAACGCTACCAGCTCAATGAAAAAAGCACCGTGGTCGCCGAAGGCCGCAGCATCGGCCAGAAAATTGGTCAGGGCACGGCCAAAGTGATTGCCGGTATTGATCAGATGCATGAAGTCAGCGAAGGCGATGTGCTGGTGACGGATATGACCGACCCGGACTGGGAACCGATTATGAAAAAAGCTGCCGCCATTGTTACCAACCGCGGTGGTCGCACCTGTCATGCCGCGATTATTGCCCGTGAACTGGGCATACCGGCAATTGTCGGTTGTGGCGATGCCACCGATAAAATCAAACATGAGCAACAGGTCACCGTGTCCTGCAGCGAAGGTGATACCGGTATGATTTACGAAGGCTTGCTGGATTTTGAGATTAAAACCACCGACCTTAAAAACATGCCAGAAGCACCGTTGAAAATCATGATGAATATCGGTAACCCGGATCGGGCTTTTGACTTTCAGAATTTGCCCGGTTACGGCATCGGTCTGGCGCGTCTTGAATTTATTATCAATCGCATGATCGGCATTCACCCCAAAGTGCTGCTTGATTACGACAAGCAACCGGCTGACATCAAAGCCATCACTGATTCGATGGTGGCCGCTTACGATTCACCCCGCGATTATTTTGTTAAACGCCTGGCAGAAGGTGTCTCAACGCTGGCAGCGGCCTTTAACCCAAAACCTGTGATTGTGCGATTATCGGATTTTAAATCGAATGAATACGCCAACCTAATCGGTGGCGGTGCCTATGAGCCCGATGAAGAAAACCCGATGCTCGGTTTCCGCGGTGCTTCTCGTTATCTCGATGATTCCTTTGTGGATTGCTTTGAAATGGAATGTGAAGCCTTGAAATACATTCGTGATGACATGGGCTTAACCAATATCTGGGCCATGGTGCCTTTTGTGCGAACCGTGGAAGAAGGCCAGGCAGTGGTCGACCTCATGGCTAAATTTGGATTAAAACAAGGCGATAATGACTTAAAAATCATCATGATGTGCGAACTGCCCTCCAATGCCCTTTTGGCCGATGAGTTTCTGGACATCTTCGATGGTTTTTCCATCGGCTCCAACGACATGACCCAGTTAACTTTAGGCTTGGATCGTGATTCAGGTGTCATTGCTCATTTGTTCGATGAACGCGATCCGGCGGTCAAAAAAATGCTGTCCATGGCCATCAAAGCCTGCAAAAAACGCGGCAAATACATCGGCATCTGCGGCCAGGGCCCGTCAGATCACCCCGATCTGGCGCAGTGGCTGCTGGATGAAGGCATCGAAAGTGTGTCTCTAAATCCCGATACCGTGGTGGAAACCTGGTTGAAACTGGCGAAATAAACAACCCAGCATAACCCGTAGAGACGCCCAATTAGGGCGTCTTCTCTATGATCACCACCGCGACGTGCTCGGACTGTCCTAAGGAACCTTACTTTTATTGACCCGGGCGGCCATTTGTCGGGCCTGAGTAAAGCCACCTGTCTCGTATTCACTTTATTTATTCTCAATTTGAGGAACAACAAGGCATGCCTTGTCGCTACGATACGATATATAGATTATGTAGAAATAAAAAAAGACACCCGAACTGGGCGTCTTTCGTTATCATTCATTTGAATGGCTCTTAACTATGTTGCATCAGGGTTGGGACGTCGCTCTCTGTGAGGATGTATTTGGTGAAACCGCCCATAAACCATTCGGTGAATCGGCCGCGGGAATAGGCGCCCATCAATAACAGATCTGATTGAGTGTCTTTGTAGGTGACCATGATTTCCTCATGCACTTTAATACCTCGGGTGTTTTTTGCGTCACTGTCTATGCCCCACACCTTCAGGTAATCTTGTAAATGTTTGGTTTTTGGTCGCGCGCGGTTATCAGGGCCGGCGCATAAAATGGTGACCTGATCGGCTTGTTTCAATAAAGGCAATGCGCTGACCACAGATTGCATCACAGAATCTTTTTGGTCCCAGGCGATGAGAACCCGTTTACCGACACTTTTGAGTTTTTTCTGGGGCAGCATCAACACCGGGCGACCGGTATTAAATAAGGCGGCAGACAGAAACTGTTTGGCCTGGCCGCTACTTTTTTTCTTGGGTCGTGACACCAGCATGAGATCACTGACCGGACCAACACTCGAGAAAACACTTTGGGGGTCACCTACCTCTTCACGCCATAAGGATGATTCTTCCATACCTTTAACAATGCGTTTTCTAAAATTAAAGTCGTGGCTGTCACTGTATTCCTTAAACAATTCAGCGGCCGCCTGACTTTCTAATTCGTCGTCCAAATCCGCTTTGTACCACTGTGACATGTTGTTCATGGCAATCGGGCTGATAATGCCATAATCACCACCAATGGATTCTTCCCGGTGGGGTTTGACATGCACGCCTGAGACATTGGCATCTAAATCATCGGCTAACTGAAAAGCGGTTTCCAATAAGTAGTGACATTCTTTACGCTTTGCGACCGGAACTGTGATAATTTTCATAACATTATTAATATTTTAATTATCTAATTATTATACCTTTTTAGTCGCCTTTTTTCAATACATTAGCCTTTGCCACCCTTGGTACGGGTGCGATGAGGCTTAGCATTTTTTTCAATAAAGTCAATGATTAAGCCAGCCACATCTTTGCCGGTGGCGCGCTCAATGCCCTCTAAACCCGGGGATGAATTAACTTCCATCACCACCGGTCCGCGCTCAGCGCGCAATAAATCGACACCGGCCACATTTAAACCCATAATTTTCGCCGCCTTAACCGCGGTTTGTCGTTCTTCGGGTCTTAATTTAATTAATGAAGCACTGCCACCGCGGTGTAAATTTGATCGAAATTCACCTTCCGCGGCTTGTCGTTTCATGGCCGCCACCACTTTACCACCCACCACCAGGCATCGAATATCGGCACCGCCGGCTTCTTTAATGTATTCCTGCACCATAATATTGGCATTGAGGCCTAAAAAAGCTTCAATCACACTTTCAGCGGCTTTTCGGGTTTCGGCCAGAACCACACCAATCCCTTGGGTGCCTTCAAGAAGTTTTATGACCAAAGGTGCGCCACCGACCATTTTAATGAGATCAGGAATATCATCAGGCGAATTGGCAAAACCGGTCACCGGCATACCAATGCCTTTGCGCGATAGTAATTGCAAAGATCGTAATTTATCGCGTGAACGGGTCACAGCGACACTTTCATTCAAGGGATAAACACCCATCATTTCCAATTGCCTCAGCACAGCGGTACCATAAAAGGTAATCGATGCCCCGATGCGAGGAATAACGGCATCAAAATCCAATAAATCTTCACCACGATAATGTAATGCCGGTTTATTCGAGGAAATGTTCATATAACAACGCAAAGCGTCCACCACGCGAACTTCATGGCCGCGGCTTTGAGCCGCTTCGACTAACCGGCGAGATGAGTAAAGGCGGGCATTTCTTGATAATAAAGCGATTTTCATAAATTTGAAATTAATTTTGTTTGATTAAATGTGACTGATCGGGTTTGACCAGTATGTCCCGCATGGCCTGACGACCCAACAGCATACGAAATTTCATTTTTTTTCGACAGGCTAAAGTCAATTCGATGCGGCGTTGATGAGTTCCGATTTGCCATAAGGTTTCCACCACAATACGGTGGGTTTTCATACCGCCTGAATTAGTCACGGTGCGTTTGTCTTTAACGGGCAAATGACACTCTACACGGGTGTCGTCATCGTCCTGTATCGGGGCCACCACAAAACGCACCCATTCTTCGTTGTCTTTTTCATACAAGCTGTAATCAACGGTATGGATGGCGCTGGTTTTCGCCCCCGTGTCGGTTTTCATGTGAATATGCTCGATGCCCAATTCAGGCAATGCGCCCCATTCTTTCCAACCGATGGTGAGCTGTTGTTCTTTATTCATATTAATCCAAATTTGTTGAAATACAGAGTTTATCCCACACGGCTGACGGTTCGCCGGAGAAATATTGATGACCGCCGACATAGCTGTCAAACCAAACATTGGTTTCAGCCTGCCAACCGGCTTGCTGAAAGGTATTGTAGTCATTGAGCACATTGGTGTAGTAACCATCACCTTGACCCGCGGACAGCACCACCGGTAGTTTTCGAGATGCTGTGGATGGATAGACACCGCCACTGGCGGCATATCCCAAATGTGCGCCACTGATTGCATAACCGGCAAATTCACCGGCATTGAGCAATGCCAGTTCATGCAACACAAAGCCACCGGCTGAAAATCCCCAACCGTAAATACGTCGTTGTTCAATATTATACCGGGCTTCCATATCAGCTAATACAGTATTTAAAATAGCCACCATATTGCCCGGTATCCAACCCCCCTGTTGGCCGGTGGCAACCTGAGCCACAACAATAAAGTTATGTGCTTCGGCCGTGGTTTGCCATAAATCCCGGCTATATTCTGCTGCCCATGGTGCATTACCGGCGCCGGCGGCTCCATGTAACAGAAATATGACAGGTATTGCTTGATTGCTTTGATAACTTGAGGGAATGTGGTAATAGTAGCTACGATAACCTAATTGGCTGTTAATATAAATACTTCGAACGCCGGTATTGACCGGCCCGCCACTGCCTTGTGATGGCCAGGATTCTGAAACAAAACCATCCACGAATATCATGTCCTCGCAATCCATCAGGCTCGGCATGGTGTGGACAGCCCATGCATTTGTGGCTGTCCATAATAGCACCATATAAAACCCGATGTTCATCCGGTTAATCGGTTTCCAGTTCGAGTCGATCGACGTTTCTAAAACCCTGCGGCAGTACCTGACCACGGTGTGCGCGTTTACCGAGGTAGTTTTCCAGGTCTTTCCATTTAAAGCGAATATAGCGTTGCCCGGCATGCACCAAAAATGACTGATCCGGCGTCATAACCAAGGTAGCTAATAAATACTCCTCTCCGGCTTTTAGGCGCTTGGCCGGGATATTAATCATTTTATTGCCTTTGCCTTTGGCCAGTTCAGGTAATTCTTCCAAGGGAAAAACCAGCATATAACCGGCATTGGTGACACACACCACATGGGCCTCGGCAATGCGTTCAATGCGACGGGGCTTCAAGGCAGCAAAACCTTTCGGTACAGACAGTACCAATTTACCGGCTTTCATTTTACTGTAAAGGTTGTCCATATGGCCGTGATAACCATAGCCCGCCGTTGATGCCATTAAAATGGCGGCTTTGGGCGGAAAACAACTGACAGCAACAGGCAGATTATTGTTTTTAAAATTAAATTTAGTGGCCAGCGGTTCGCCCTGACCGCGTGCTGACGGCAGTGTATGGGTCGGCAAGGTAAACGAGCGCCCGGCGTTATTCAAAAAAACCGACTGATGCTGGCTGCGACCAAAACTATGGTCTAAATAACCATCACCGGATTTATAATTCATACTCATCGGGTCCACATCATGACCTTTGGCCGCCCGCACCCAGCCGGCTTTCGATAAAATAACCGTCATCGGCTCACTGGGTACTAACTTAGTCTCATCAAAGACTTCCGCGGCTTCCCGCTCAGCCAATAAAGACTGCCGTTCATCACCATATTTGTCTCGATCAGCGGTGATTTCCTGTTTGATCAGGGTTTTCATCCGTGCCCGGGATTTTAAGGTGGTTTCTAAATCGACTTTTTCTGCCTGCAATTCAGTTTGTTCAGTGCGGATTTTCATCTCCTCCAAACGCGCCAGATGACGTAAACGGGTGTCTAAAATGGCATCGGCCTGAATTTCACTGAGTTTAAAGGCCGCCATCAGTTCTTGTTTAGGCTCGTCTTCTTCCCGAATAATCCGAATCACTTCATCTAAGTTTAAAAAGGCCACCAGTAAACCATCCAGAATATGCAGCCGGGCATCCACTTTATCTAAACGGTGTTGTAAACGGCGGCGCACGGTTTCAGTTCGAAAGCGTAGCCACTCTTTGAGTATATCTTTAAGGTTTTTAACCTGTGGCCGCTGATCCAGGCCAATCATGTTCAGGTTCAGCTTATAGGTTTTTTCCAGATCGGTGGTGGCGAACAGATGCAGCATCAAGGCATCAAAATCAATCCGGTTAGATCGACCCGTGATGACTAAGCGTACTCGGTTTTCATGATCCGATTCATCCCTCAAATCACTGACCATGGGTAATTTCTTGGCCCGCATTTGGCTGGCAATCTGCTCTAAAACTTTACTGCCTGATGCCTGATGCGGTAAAGCCGATATAATAATGTCATTACCTTCCCGGGTATAAACTGCACGCATTCGAATACTGCCGTGTCCGGTTTCATAAGCTTTTAAAATATTCGCTCGCGGCGTGATAATTTCAGCCCCGGTGGGATAATCCGGTGCGGTCATAAATTCACATAAATCGGTTACTTCTGCACTGGGATTATCCAGTAAATGTAAGGTGGCATTAGCCACTTCCGTGAGGTTATGGGGCGGGATATCCGTGGCCATACCCACGGCGATGCCGGAGGCACCATTCAACAAAACATTGGGCAATCGCGCCGGCAACCAGATTGGTTCATCCATGGTACCATCGAAGTTCGGCCCCCAGTCCACTGTGCCGTGTGGCAATTCACTGAGTAAGGTTTTGGCATAAGCCGTTAACCGCGATTCGGTGTAACGCATGGCGGCAAATGATTTGGGATCGTCCGCTGAACCAAAGTTACCCTGGCCGTCAATCAAGGGATAGCGATAGGAAAAATCCTGCGCCATGTGCACCATCGCTTCATAACACGCCGAATCGCCATGGGGATGGAATTTACCAATCACATCACCGATGGTTCGGGCTGATTTTTTGTGCTTGGACTGCGCTGACAAACCCAGTTCACTCATGGCATACACAATACGCCGCTGCACCGGTTTTAAACCATCACCGATAAACGGCAAAGCCCGATCCAATACCACATACATGGAATAATCCAGGTAAGCACGCTCAGCGTACTCACCCATGGATAAAGTCTCAAAATCCATTCATTGTCCAAATAAAATAAAGCATCGATTTTAACACCACCCACATTAAAAATTAAGCGGATTAGTGTAACCTTATTTGCCCCAAAACAGAATTTTACTTAAAATAGATTGTAACCATACAGGAGAAGACAGTGCCGTCTTATATCATTTTGTTGCTATGTGTCATGCTCTACACATCGTCACCAACACAAGCCTCTTTGCCCGGCATTAATGATCAGCAAGCCGTTGTTCAAACCGTCCTCGGTAGTGAAGAACCCTTATCCACCTGGCAACAGCTCGTTGCGCAGCACAATAATCCAATCGCTGCTGAGCAAGCTGCCGATGCAGTCTTAAGCCGCTTACAATTTATGCCGGCACAAGACATTTTTGTGCCGCTATTAAAACACTGGCAGAAACATCAGGCGGTTAAAACCCGTCCCAGCGATGATCACGGCCATGAAGTCGGTGTTTATCTGATTGCCGCCCGTGCCAGCGGCGAACTCAATCGATTACTCAGCGAACAAACCGCGCGTTATGTCTATGCCCTGGCTGACCACCAACTGAGCGAGCTATTGACGGAATTGAACGAACTTTATCAACAACCCCAGCCGGCCATCTCCTCAGGTATCAAAGCCGCCGTGAAAAATTTAACGCCGCTGCAAAAACAAAGACTAATAGAACAGCAGCTGGCAACCGGTCAAGTAAACCCCATCAGCCCCTTACTGGCGACTGCTTTAGACAGCCCGGCCATCCAACAGATGATTGTCGAAAGTGAACAGCCTGCGGCCATTGCCAGTTTACTTAAAGCCTGGCAGCACAATCCAACCAACAACATCCAATGGCTCAAAACAATCGCACAACATCCCGGTCCCCAGCAAATCCAGGCAGTTGCTTTGTTCAGTCGTGTGCAGTTATCTCACACTGATGAAAAATGGCTGATATCTTTACTTAATGATGACAAACTGGGCCGCACCGCTGCCCGGGTATTGGGCCACCAAAACAATGGCAAACTAATGGACAAGCTGTTTCAGCACTGGCAACAAAATAACAGCGAGCCGCTGACATCAAATTTATTATACGCCTTGTCCAGAAACCCGGTGGGCTTAAACAAATTAAAAACAGTCAGCCAACAAAAATCAAACCGCCTGTCTAAAAACCAACAACAATGGCTAAAAAACCAGCTGGGAGCCGATTATGCGCAATAAAATACTGGCCGGCTTTTTCCTGCTGATAAGCGGCACTCAATTCATTCAGGCACAAAGCATCACCCAATGGCAAGAACAAGGCGGTCCGTTGGCATTGGGCTATCCGGTGCCCATTCCGGCGGACACCGCTGAACCTTTTGATGGTTTTCGAACATATCAGGGTTTACAGGATCAATTACAAAGTATTGATCTGGATAACCCCTGGATTAACGCCCATCAGGTGGGCACCACCCATAAAAACCGCCCCATTTGGGCCTATGTATTGAGTGATGAAAACAATCTCACACCCTATGGCCAAACAGAATCGGCGATGATGGTGAACGGCGGCATTCATGCCCGCGAATGGCAATCACCGGAAACCGTCACCGGTATCATTGAACTGTTTCACAACAACAGTGAGGATCAAGGACTGTATCAGTACCTGCTGGAAAACAGCACCATAGTGACCATTCCGGTTTTAAACGTGGATGGTTTTTTACAAACCCAGCGTTATCCGACCAGCAACTGGTACAGTGAAAGCGTGGGCCCGAGGGATGGCCGCATGCGACGCAAAAATTTGCGAGACACCGATGAAAACCTCAACACTCAGGGCGATTACTTAAATGGTGTCGATTTAAACCGCAACAACCCACCTTACTGGGCCACCAGTACCCGCTCCTCTTCCGACAGCACATCCATTGTTTACCATGGACCATCTGCCCAGTCTGAACCTGAAACTCAGGCGCTGTTAACTGCGGCCGATCTGGTAGAGCCGAACCAGTTACGCATTTATACGGACGTGCATTCCTTTTCCCAGGTTCACTATGCCAACCGCTCTTTTAATAATGATTTAAATATTCTGCAATCACGTGTGTTGTCTAAGTTTACCCGGCACCACAAAGCCTTACCGGGTGCCAAAAATTACGTGGACCGCTCTGGCTTTACCCGACCCGGCTTTGGCATCGGCTCCACGGATGAATATTTCCAGAACACCTACCAAATTCCTGCCTGGACCCTGGAAACTGAGCCCTCAAACACCTTAAATCCCGATGCCCACCCTGAATTACCGGGATTTTCCGCCGATTACGGTGGTATTGTCACCGACGGCCATTCGGGGTTTATCGCGCCTGACTCAGCCATACGCCGTATTCGTGAACAACTGGCGCAATCCTTTGCGGTGGCCTGGTACACCCAGGCAGGTCCACCGGCTATTGTGCAATACCGCCTGATTGACAAACAAAGCGATGCCATTGTTTTTGATGCCGCCTGGGACGCAGATCGTGATGATGAAAACCACAGGAATTTTTACAGCCATGCTTTTGCAGCTCTTATGCCGGGAAGAACGTATACCTTACAGCTTCGCTTTAACAAGCCCATGCGTCATCGCAACGCTGCCGGTGAAATCGACGCCTTGCCAGGCCACAACATATTGATAACGCCTTACGTAAGATTAAAAATCAACGATGAAATCATTGATATGACTTGGGAAAACAGCGCCTGGCTTAATCAAAAATCCAGCCACTGGAAAACCTATGGTTTCTATCAGGACGACACCTGGGTGTCTGACTTCGAACTTCCTGAGAATGTGGCATTTGCTGAAGATGATACCCTTGATTTTGAAATTATCACATCGGATATGGTCGGTCAAAACATCGACAGTAATCCCGAAACAAATGTTTACTGGGCGCAGGGTCGTTGGCAAAACTATGAAAACACCGCCGGTGAAGCAAGCTTACAAGGCGGCTTTGACAGTCATTTATCGGTTCCATTATCAAGCAACGAAGCACCTGAAATGGGCCTGCCGATTACCGCGCTCTATTACGACCCGGCCCGAAATGGTGAAGGTTTTAGTCTTGAAACCTTAAATTCTTCGGGTGATTTTTGGCTTCAATGGTTTACCTATAACGAACAAGGTGAAGCCAGCTGGTATGTGGCATCAGATGGTGCGCTGGCAGCAAATGCCTTAGCGGCCAATACCCTGTATACCGTCAATGGCGGTGAGTTTGGACCCGGCTTTGACCCCGACCAAACCGAATTTGAACAGTTTGGTCAGTTAGAGTTCATATTTGACGCGGCCGGCGGTTTACAGCAGCGCGGTTATAGCAAATACATTAATCCACAAACCGGCGCCGTATTTCGCTTTGTTATAGAGCCTTTTACCCAGGCCGAAGGTTTTATCAATCAGCCAAATAACACACAGGATTTTGATGCCGCCGCACTCACCGGTTCCTGGTATGACCCGGAACGAAACGGTGAGGGTTTTCACTTGCAAATCCTGACCGACCAGACTGCGCTGGTACATTGGTATAGCTTTACGCCGACGGGTGAAAAGCAATGGATGGTGGCCAGTGGCGGGCTGATTAGTTATCCGACCGATGATACGGCCCTGATTGAATTTTCAGATGTTTATACCGCCACCGGCGGGGTTTTTGGCCCGGACTTCAACCCCAACGACATTATCTTAGAACACTGGGGCAGCCTTCAATTTGAGCTCAGTTGCCACAGCGGCCAGGTCAGTTATCAAGCCATAGATCCGGATTACGGCAGTGGTGGTTATCCGCTAACACGCTTAACTGCTTCAGAATTAAATGCTTATCAATGCCCCGTGCCTGAGTGATTCAACCAGTCCCGTGGTTTTAGATAATCGTATAATTTGGCTTCCTGACTGTCAGCTTTTGGATGGTAGTTATAGCGGTAGGATACCTCAGGCGGCAGCGACATTAAAATGGATTCAGTGCGCCCGCCTGATTGCAGGCCAAATAAAGTGCCGCGGTCATAAACCAGGTTAAATTCCACATAACGACCCCGGCGGTATTTCTGAAATTGTTTATGGGTTTCGTCGTAACTCATGTTTTTTCGTTTATTCACAATCGGAATATAAGCTTGAATATAAGCCTCTCCAATCGCCTGAATAAAAGCAAAGGTTTTGTCGAATCCCCATTCGTTCAAATCATCAAAAAATAGGCCACCGACGCCACGGGTTTCATTCCGATGTTTCAGATAGAAATAATCATCACACCAGGTCTTAAAGCGCGGATAGACATCCTTGCCGAATGGTTTACACGCATCATAGGCCACTTGGTGCCAATGTTTAATATCCGCATCAAACGGGTAATAGGGCGTTAAATCAAAACCACCGCCAAACCACCAGAAATCTTTGTCATCCGATGATTTCGGTACGGTGCGAAACACCCGCACATTGGCATGTGAGGTGGGTATAAACGGATTATC
Source organism: uncultured Marinicella sp. (assembly GCA_947502925.1). Classification (GTDB taxonomy): domain Bacteria; phylum Pseudomonadota; class Gammaproteobacteria; order Xanthomonadales; family Marinicellaceae; genus Marinicella. The sequence goes on from CANNBS010000006.1 coordinate 45,697, forward strand.
CGGATGCACCACCAGCGATACGCCGGAGGCTTCAAAGCCCTGGCCGGCCATCTGCGGCCGTTTTTCTGTGGCTGCCACCGGCAATTTTTCACCTTTGACATGGGAAAAATTAACCCCGGCTTGTTCAAACACATGGCCATTGAGGACCCGTGTGCGGCCACCACCGCCATTATCATGTTGCCATTGATCTTCTCGAAAAGCCCGATCTCCATCGACCGCACTGAGTTGTCGACAAATACGATCTTGTAAATCTTGAAAATATTTAATCACGTCCCGAAACTGGCTTGCATTCATGGTTTTTATGAACAAAAATACCCATTATAAGCCCGCTGATGCTTTCATTAAACTCAAATTAGCATTGTTATTAAGCGCTTTTGTCTATATTTTAGTTAAACACACTTTTCATAACACCGTATGTTTTTATTGTTAGTTTACGTTTTTGGCGCCTTGTTTTTTTCTTTCCTGTGCTCCATCGCTGAGGCTGTTTTACTCAGTATCACACCCTCTTACATGGAAAAGTTAAAGCAAACTGAACCGGTTAAAGCCCAACGCATTCGTCGCTTGCGCTTCATTGAAGTGGATCGCTCATTGGCGGCTATATTAACTTTGAATACCATTGCCCATACGGTCGGTGCCATTGTCGCCGGTGCCAAAGCAACTTATGTATTTGGCAGTGCCTGGATTGGCTTATTTTCTGCCGTCATGACCGTGATGATATTGTTCTTTTCCGAAATTATCCCAAAAACCATCGGCGCGGTCTATTGGAAAGCATTAGCCAACGCCACGGCTTTGTTCGTGTCTTTTTTGATTAAAATACTGTACCCTTTTATCTGGATGTCAGAACAAGTCACACGATTAATTTCCAGAGGTAAACAACAACATATTTTTAACCGCGATGAGTTTTTGGCGATGGCCGGCCTGGGTCGTCGCACGGGGCACATTAATGAGCATGAATCACGCATTATTGATAACTTATTTCGCCTTAACACCCTGAAAGCCAAAGACATTATGACGCCGCGCCGGGTGATTGTCAGTTTTGATGAAAAATTACGGGTGGAAGATGTTTTTGAAGATATCATCAACACAAACTTTTCCCGCTTACCCATATACAGTGAGAGCGTCGATGACATCACCGCTTTTGTTCTTAAAAATGATGTGCTGATGGCGCAAGCCAAAGATGACAACAAACAACTGAAAGACTTAAAACGGGATTTATTATGCGTCATTGAAGACACCAGTTTACCGATGTTATTGGAATCCTTACTTAATGAACGCCAGCACATTGCCTTGGTGGTGGATGAATACGGCGATACGCGCGGACTGGTGTCCTTAGAAGATCTGGTGGAAACCTTATTGGGTCTGGAGATTATGGACGAAGTCGATCAGGTGCAAAATATGCAGAAATTTGCCCGTGAACAATGGCTTAAACGGGCTTCTTCGCGGGGGCTGCTGGTGGAAGATAACACCGAGGGTTCAGATTCAACCCGGGAATCTCAATAAATCACCACACAAACATCATTAATCCGCCACCGATGGCCAAAAGGTAACCCAGCAAAATAAGTAAACCATCACGGCCACTAAAACCGATGGCCATAAACACCAACACCCAGGCCGGAATACCGGCTCCCAGGGGCACCAGCTCAAGGGGCACCATACTCAAGCCTAATAAAGTGGTCACAACGGCTGTTATTCTTTGGGCTTTATGCGTTGTCAGTATTTTTAGTCTTGGTTTAACCAAAAAATCCACACGCTTGGCCCAGGGCATGGCTTTGGGAATCACTTGATGAATGCGATCGCTGTCCATGTCCATGTTAGCCAGCTTATTCGGTAGCCAGGGGTATTTCTTGCCCCACACCAACTGCATGGAAATCAAAGCGATACACAATCCACAGATGCTGGTGTAGTGTATTGAACTAATATGCCCTTTGAGAGACCGCCACAAGTCTCATAACAAGGCATCGTTTGCAGATAATGGCCATAGTCCTTATTAAGAACGATAACGCCGTAATGAGGCTTGTGGCGGTCTCCCGAAGGGTGAACCCTAAAACAGCCATCTACGGCGTTATGTTTCCTGGCAATAAGACTAACTATTACTGCGAAAACAAGCCTTGTAGCTGACTGTTTTATGATTCACTCATAGGGCATATTAGTTCAATACACTACACTGGGCACACCGGGTATCGCACCGGTGGGTAAACCGGCAATCAGGGCCGGAAACATGATTAAGGGACCAAAGCCCCGGCTTTGAAAATGCTCGACCAACTCATCCAGGGTCACCGAATCTGATTGATCAGCCTGCTGATCGATTTGTTTCAGCACTTGTTGTAAGGTAAGTTGTTCAGCCATCTTAAGTTTCCACCTGTCTATTTAGTCAGCAACTTATTATAATAGAGGTTTTTTGCTAACAATCCAATCAATGAAATTTTTAGTCAGCAATGATGACGGTATAAACGCCCGTGGCATAAACACATTGGCCGCGATGCTCAGGGAATTGGGCGATGTGGTTATTTTTGCGCCCAATCGTAACCGCTCTGGTGCCAGTAATTCACTGACCCTGGATCGACCCATTCGGGTTGATCAGATTGGTGATGATGCCTACAGTGTGCATGGCACACCCACCGATTGTGTGCATCTGGCAGTCACCGGGGTGCTGGATTATGAACCGGATATGGTTATTTCAGGTATTAATGACGCTGCTAACTTAGGCGATGATGTGCTGTATTCAGGTACAGTGGCAGCGGCCATTGAAGGTCGATATTTGGGTTTACCGGCCATTGCTGTTTCGATTGTGATGGATTCCTGTAAAGACAACCATCGAAAACGGGATTATAAAGCCGTGGCTCACCATTTGCGGCGTTTGGTTGAGCACCTCGAAGACAACCCCTTACCCAAAGACACCATTTTAAATGTCAATGTCCCCAATTTACCGGTGGATGAGATTAAAGGCTTTAAAGTGACCCGCTTAGGCAATCGTCATAAAGCGGAAAATGCCTTACCCATTAAAGACCCGCGTGGTTCCACCATGTATTGGATTGGCCCGGCGGGTCCTGAAGCCGATGCCGGTGAAGGCACTGATTTTCATGCCGTAAAGCATGGCTATGTTTCTGTGACACCGTTACAGATTGACATGACCCGGCATGATTTTATGGATTCATTGAACCGGTGGCTTAAAGATTTATGAATGCACCCGGCATCGGTATGACCTCAGAACGTACGCGAAAACGCATGATTGATCGCCTGCGCCAAAAAGGCATCGATAATGAACAGGTTCTGCAAGCCATGAATGAGGTACCGCGACATGGCTTTGTGGATGAAGCTTTAGCCCATCGCGCCTATGAGGACACCGCCTTACCCATTAAGTTTGCCCAAACCATTTCGCAACCTTATATAGTGGCACGCATGAGCGCGGAAGTCATGACCCACGGTGAACCCAAAAAGGTGTTGGAGCTGGGCACCGGATCGGGTTATCAGGCCGCTGTTCTAAGTCGCCTGGTTCCGGAAGTCTTCAGTATTGAACGCATCGATAAGTTAACCCGCATCGCCCGCCGGCGTTTTATCAATCTCGGCTACAGTAACATTCGCTGCAAAACCGATGACGGTTATAAAGGTTGGCCCACAGAGGCCCCCTTTGATGTGATTATTATCACCGCCGCACCACCTGAACCACCTCTTGAATTGTTGAAACAACTAACTTCAGATGGTTTTATGATTGTCCCTGTGGGCGGCAAAGTCAGACAAACATTACAAAAAATCAGCATCGGTCGCAGCGGCCCGGTGTTTGAGGATTTAGGTGATGTGATTTTTGTGCCTCTACTGGAAGGTGTGGAGCGCTGAATGGTGAAAAAATGCTGGCCAATATTAATCCTGCTTTTATTGTCCGCCTGTGCCTCGAGACCACCGGCTCAAGTCGATGAAATAAGTACCCGTCAGCATAAATCAAAATCCTCACAACCACGAAAGTCAACCATCATTCCGGACTATTACCGCGTTAAAAAAGGCGATTCCCTCTACGCCATCGGCTTTCGCTATAACATCGATTACCGCCAGTTAGCCGCCATTAACAACATCAAACCACCTTATCTGATTCGCCCCAACCAGCGAATTAAACTCAAAGCATCCGACAATAACCGCTCAAATCCCGCTTCTAAAAAGCGCACAACAACCACCCGAGCCATCGTTCAACAACCTGCCATCAAAGCTAAAAAAGAAACCTCAACACAAAAGAACATCACTTCGACCCAAAAACCCGCGAAAAAACCACCAAAACAAAAACCCAGCGTCACCGTCAGCAAACAACCCCCGAAAACAAAACCGGTGGTCAACTTACCCAAATCAGGTGATTTAAACTGGCTGTGGCCCACCAAAGGCAAAATCAGAACCACCTTCTCCGGCAGCAACCCGGCCCGCAAGGGCATCTCAATACGCGGCAAAGAAGGCCAGGATGTCAAAGCCGCCGAAGCCGGCGTGGTGGTTTACAGCGGTGACGGCTTACTGGGCTATGGCGAGCTGATTATCATCAAACACAACGACAGTTATCTAAGTGCCTACGGCCACAACAAAAAACGCCTGGTCAAAGAAGGCCAACAAGTCAAACGCGGCGACGTCATCGCCCAACTCGGCTCCAGCGGCACCAACGTCAACAACCTCCACTTCGAAATCCGCAAAAACGGCCAACCTGTCAATCCCTTGAATTACGTCAAGCCTTAACATGGCCTGTCTCGCGTAGGGTGTAGGGTGGGCTCCGCCCACCAATTAATGGTACTCGGACTGTTGCACAAAATCACACCAATCTTTTGCATAAAAGCCAGCTGTGACAAATTTTAGAAATGATGAATACGGCCAGTCACATGGTTTTTCGACATGACCGTGTTTCACAGGATTAAAATGAATATAGTCAGTCAAATGATTCAATTCTTTCATATCCCGAATAGTATGTTCATAAAACCGCCTTTGCCACACGCCACTCTCTCTTTTATTGATTTTGCTCGATGAAATTTCTTGAGACAATTCCAATCTTAATTTTTCTGGCAAATATTTGGAAAAGTGTATTTTTATTAACGAAATAATTTTAGGAAATTCATCAATAAGATCCGGTTTGATGATCATGTGGAAATGCTCAGGCATCACAGCCATGGCGTAAATTTCAAATCGAACTTTACGCTTTGTGGCTTTTAAAGCCAACCTGAATTCATCGATATAATCAGTCAAAAGGTTTCGACTTCTGTTGTTGATGGTCACAGTGATAAACACATAACTATTTTCAACAAAAACCCTTGTATAATTTGGCATTGAAACAGTTTAACACAGCAAGAAAATCACAATTATTCTCGGTGGGCAGAGCCCACCCTACTTCAATTTTTCATAAGAACTCCGTAGGGTGGGCTCTGCCCACCATTTAACCAGCACACCCAAACAATGTGATACCAAGCACACTTACCACCACTTGTGTGGGTTACAATGTCTGAATAATCAAAGAGACACACCACAATGATTAAACGAATAACCCTGACCTTATCTTTATTGTTAACCCTCGGCCAAACGATGGCCTGTGATGTCATCAGTCGCTTTGGTTTTGAAACCACAGATGACTTGCCCTGGTTAACAGCACCCACCGGAATACCCGCTGATCGTCACACGGCCAGACCCCTGGGGAGCACCAATGCCGATCAGGGTTATTATGAATACCTGCCACAAGGCTATGAATGCGGTGACCAGTCCTACCCGCTCATTGTTTTCATTCATGGCCTGGGCGAAAACGGGAATGGTGACAGCCAATTGGATGATATTTTAGTTAATGGCATCCCTAAACTGATTAACCAAAATAAGTGGGATGATTCACGGCCCTTCGTGGTTCTGTCACCACAAAACGCCAGCGGCGGATGCACCAGCAGCAGCCAAATCCAGAGCTTCATTGACTTTGCTAAAACCCAGTACCGCATTAACCCACATCGCGTCTATTTAACCGGCTTAAGTTGCGGTGCCATTGGCAGCTGGAATTATCTGGGCAACCACATCGATTCACAAATTGCCGCTGTGGTGCCGATTGCCGGCAATGGCAATCCCGCTTTTAATAATGCGGGTTGTGAATTAAACAAGGTGCCGATCTGGGCTTTTCATGGAGACAACGACAGCACCGTCGATGAAAGCGGCACCATCAATCCTATCAACAACCTGCTGGCCTGCACCAACCCCGCCCCCATTGATACAAGCATGGTTATTTATCCGGGTGTCGGTCACGACTCATGGACACGCACTTATGATTTAACTGACCCTAACTCCGAAGGCCATAACATCTATCAATGGTTTCTATCATACCGTAACGACCAGGTGGTTGTACCCAGTGCCTTTGAAGTCGGACGCAGTCTGATGGTGGATTTGGGCGATACCACAAGCTTAACCCCTTCACCCTGGAACAACCTCACCAACCTGAACGGATCGACCAGCAACTTATTGGATGATTTGGGTGTATCTACCACCATCAACCTCACCATCACCGATGGCTTTAATGGCAGCAACCCCAACGGTATAGCTGCCAACAACATTGGCTACCCTGAAACGGTGTCTTCAGACACTATGTGGCTGGGCTCTTTTGATGGCCACGCCGACGCTTTGCTGGAATCCGCCGTGCTGCAGATTTCAGGCCTGGAACCCGGCGGCACCTACGACCTGGAACTGTTCGCCAGTCGCACCGGTGATGACGGCGGCAATGGCCGCTTAACCCGCTACACCATTAATGGTAGCCACCAGGACCTGGAAGTGTCAGACAACACCAACCAAACCATCACCTTCCAGGGATTAACCGGTAATCCGCAAATCGAATTGCTCATCACCGTCAGTCCTGACGGAACCGGTCACTTTGCCTATCTGGGTGGGTTTGTTTTGAGCCGTGTGGATTAACGCAGCGATGGAGTGACAATAAACACGGGTTTGACTCTGCCAACCAAACAACTCATGGCTGCATATAACCCTTGAATTCTTGCAGGTTATTTGCGATTTTCACGGCGGTATCTGGGGCCATACCTATTATTGGCAGGTAAAAAACCCCTCCATGAAGATTTACCACCAATAGTTCACCTCCACCATTGCCCCCAAAAGTTATAAATCCCTGGGCATACTCAGATAGCTGGCAATCTTCATTGATCTCTTCAATATCTTCGGGGTGCCACAGAACATACCAATCGGGCGCCACCATCAGCTCACCTTCAACGAAACCTTCATCGATCCACAACTGCAAAACCTGCCTGAGAGCTTCGATATTCATATTGACTATTTAACGATACTATAGTTTGGCATTGAAATTGTTTAACACAGCGCGAATATCAACTTTATTTTGGTGGGCGGAGCCCACCCTACATTAATTTTCAGACGAGCTCCGTAGAGTGGACTATGCCCACCATTTATATTAATCCAATGTAAATTTATAGGTAAATATTCCACATCGATGATTTGACTCGTTATCTTTAGAAAATAGAGAGTTCCTAATAGCGTGTAATGCAGATTTGTCAAAATAATGTTTTGGCTTAGAATCAATAACGACGGCTTTATCAACTTCACCACGAGAATTAATTTCAATTTGTATTTTTACATATCCCTCATTAAAAACAGAGGCATACGGACTGGCCGGATAGTTTGGTCGCACAATCTTTACGACTTCAATCTCACTCTCACTCGAATCAGAACACGGCAATACATCATCAGCCAGACTTTGAAAAGAAAAAAGCAGTAAGATAAAAAGTAAAAGTGTATTCATATTTGTTTAGCCTCACTGGTTGGGCGCTACCCAACAATTATCTCATGGCTGTGTAGTTTTTGAATTCTTGCCGATTGCTTAAAACATCTACAGTGGTACCTGATGCCATAGCTATGACTGACATATAAATATCTCTTTACATAGATCCACCACCATAAGCTTATCTATAAACGTGCTTTCGGTGACCAATCTTCACGACTGTAATGATAAGACATTCATCTGCCACTTCATAGATGATTCGGTAAACACCTTGTCGAATCCGATATCGTTCCATTCCTGTAAGCTTTTCACTACCGATTGGGCGGGCATTTTCCCGTAGTGCTTCAATACGCTGAAGAATACGGGCAACATCTTTGTTAGGGATTGATCGAAAATCTTTGGCGACAGACTTCTTGAAGACAAGCTTATAATTTGCCATGCGCCTTTAAATCGTCCAGTAATGCCTCATAACTCATTGTCGGCTCGGAAACCCGATTCTCAAACGCTGCCAGATCTTCCTGGTCTTCTGCCAAAGCGGCACGCACCGCATCATTGACGATATCTGATAAGGAACGGTGTGTATGCGCGGCTTTCAACCTGAGCGCAGCGTGTAACTGAGGGTCAAAATAAATGGTAGATCGCTTCGATGTCTCGCTCATAGGAGTCGCCTTATCCTGTGACAAAAAGTCATTATAGCGTTATAACGTCAAAGCGTCAAACTCCCACTTATGATACATTCAACCTTGCCGTGACTTCTATCTCCAATTTCATGACTTCATCCAAAAGCCCGGCAACAAACATGGTGGCGGCAGGTTGCGCGGTGGCCAGGTACTTTTGAAAGACAGGCCAACAAGGCTCAAAGTCTGCTTTATTGGTAAAGATGTATCGAATCCTGACAATATTATCAAGACAACTACCTGCCTCAATCAGGGCTTTCTGAATATTCTGAAAACACTGTTCAGCCTGCTCAACGGTAGCATCGGAAATTGACATGGTTTCGTAGTCATAACCCGTTGTGCCGGAGACAAACACATAATCACCATCAACAACAGCGCGCGAATAGCTAATTTTTTTCTCAAATTCAGAGCCACTTGAAATATGCTTACGGGTCACTTTATTCTCCAAGATGGATGACATATTAATGTGCATCCGTTTTATTGTTGGTGGTGGGCAGAGCCCACCAATTAGCTGGTATAACGATTGCGAGTCAGGAGCGTCCTGGTGCACTTGTTCGCTTTATTTACCATGATGATGCTTGTGGTGACTTCCGTGCCCAGCACGGTTGTAACCTCTCAAATCCATATACTCAGTTATCTGTTCATTATTGAGAATTTTTGTCTGCTGCAAATGCGCACGAAGATGGACTGCACGTAAACGGGATTCAATAGTGCCAATATCTTCCACAAGTTTCGACAAGTATGACTCATCGATTTTTTTGCTTCTGAAAGCATCATCCAGAGCACGCTCTGCCTTCACCAACTCAGCACCCAGATCCTTGGCGGAGGCTTCCATCTGGGAAAATATAATTTCAGTCTCTCTTCGCTGATCGGCTGAAAGTGACAGCTTTTCACTGAGTTCAAGCACATGAGCGGGACCTGGGTAGCCATTCAGTTCGGCTGCCTTGGCGTAACCCATACCCTTTCCAGACAATAATCCGTCTACTTCTGCTTTTGACATGGATTTAATTTCTCGGGTTTCTTCGCCAGCATAAGGGGAGCTTTCAGAAGCCAGAGATACTTCTCCCAACATCGCCAACATCACGACGAAAACGACTGTCATTCTGCTATTCATTTGATCTCCATTGTTCTGCCAGAAGGCTAACGAGCCACGCTGAATAGCAGCGTGGCTGAGGTTAAAGTTTTCATTGTTCACCTTCTTATCCGAAGTGATATCATATCACCTCTAAGTTGGTGGCCAATTTCACTGTACCACTACAAAGCGCTGTTCCCAAGCCTCTTGCGTGTGATAATCACTCTCTCTGAGAGGCTCCCAAAAGCGTAAATGCTCTTTATTTTCTTCATAAAATCTTGAAAGCTGAGCAGCATCACCTTCAGAAACTAATTTAACTTGCATGCTTATTTCTCAACAACACATAACGCCGCGCTCTGCGGCAAATTTGGAGCGCAGCGGAAAATTTGTCCGACAGCAGCGCCTTGTTATGCCAACGTCCTGCGTATTTCACTTTACGGCTTTTCGAACAGTAACTTTCCAATCCACCATATTGATTGGCCAAAATTGGATATTAACTGTTCTCCTTGCCGCAAATATGAGTTTCTGTCGTCAATCCCCGCGAGCTTTAACGCATCCCCGATCTTCGAACTGGTAGGATGTGCATCACCTACTCGCATATCGTAAGCCCCCGCAATTGGGCCAAATACTTTACGAGCTTTTGCGGGCCCTACTTTTTGAGCCAGCACATCCTCAAGGAGTTTATTTGAACCCAATTTATCCTTGTTTGAATGCGTTGAAAGTTTACGAAGCTCGCGCACATCCAACCTATCAGAAAAAATACGAACGAGTTCTTTTGCCAACCGTAGAAGAGATGCCTGATCCTTGCTGGCGAAACGAGAAATGTGCTTCATAGCTTCTAAACGGTTAATTTCATGTGTGAAAAGCGGAACGCCAAAGAATTCACGAAAACCGTTTTCAAGCATAGCTATCACCTCCAAAAGAAGCTCCTCCACAGCATGTGTAGATGCCGGTTGAGCTTTCACTTGTGAGTCCAACAGCTCACTTGATACCTTCCCATCTGGAACGACATTTTGTGCCGCCAAAATATGCTGCTCCCATGCAGGAAGGCGAGCAATGTCATAAGCATAGATGGTGATTAAATCTGAAGAGTTTATCCCAAAGTGAATCGAATACCCGGAAGTCGATTTGATAGTGCCAGTTTCTGCTGTATACCACCCGAGCGAAAATCCACGTAGCTCAAGAAGCTCATTAACAATGCTGGACCGAAACCAAAGCCATCTTCCAATATCTTCACTATTTAATTCGGCAGACGGCAAACGAGTACCATCAGTTTCCACTATGAACTGAGGTAGATTGTTATCTGCATCCCCTCTTACGCGAGTGCTAGTCCCTTGGTGATCTATCCATTCGTCCCGCCAGAACTCCCCCTCCACTCGAACACCTTCATAACCACCTTTGTGTCCTTGGGAGCTTTCATAATCAGTATTTTCGTTGGTTTCTGGCCCCATTACGGGTGCATCTTCTTCCTCGTCTACGTCGGTTCGCCAAGCGCGGAACATCGCCCAGCTTCCGCCAAAAACATCGTTGATGTCGCGAATCAGTAGCTCATATCGACCGCCATCTCGCTCTTCTTGATGGCCTTCTAGACCTGCATAGTCGCTAGTTTCAAGAGAAGTTACATTTTCCACTCTTTGACGGTAGTAAGAGAGCCGTAACGCTAGGTTCCTAGCTGCCAAGTAATCAAGTAAGTATTCTCTCTTGATTTCTATAAGGCGCTGCTCACCGTTCTCATCGAGAATCTCACGAGCGACAACTACAAAATTCTCCTCAGGCCTAACCCAATTATCCCCTTCTTTAACAAGGTGAAGGGCTGCAACAAGGTCCGGATTCAATATCCATTGCCTTCCCCCGACAACTGGTAAAGGCAACTCTAGGACCAAGTGAACGCCTATCGGTTCTTTATCGTTATATTGATACTCATCAATAGTCGAGTAGAAGCCATCCTCGTATGCATAAGGGCCAATTGTGCTGCTAAGCCCGATGTCCCCCCAGCTTAATTCCTCAGCTATTTCACGGTTTTCTGGAGAGAATGCAACGGACCCACATCCAAAGAACTCGTTACTGTAACCTATGTTTTTAACGTTACCGTTCTCGTTCTCTACAGAAGCTCGCAAAGGTACCCAAGTCGATTTAGAAAATGTACGACGGGTCTCCTTCTTTTGAAGAATCCAATCTTGATCCATCTGAGATTAGCCTCCGTAGGCATAACAATTTATTAAATGTGCATTTTAATCATTACTACGAACTACTTTTAGCTTTTTTGGGCTTTTTAGCGCCCTATAGGCGGTTAAAACGCTTATTTTTCTGTTATTTTTGCGTTTTTATCCGCCATATTCGGGGTTAAAATGCATTCATAGACTATTAACATCGATATAGCCGGATAATAGTGCATTATTGGCTTGTCTTGGCTAATAAGCTTCGCTCTTCCCAAACCGGAAGTATCCTCTTATCTTTTGGTTGGATACTGCATGGAATAGCTGATTTTTATCGTTGAACTTTTTGACCAACATTTATGGTTAATAACACTTCACTGCCATCTACTTTTCTAACCAACAAAGGTAACAACTCTCCGGCTTCTTTATTCATGAGCTTCTTGGCTTTACTGGCCTTACAACCGGGTATTTCACAGCCATCAAGTTCAATAACAAGCTGACCAACTTTGACGCCGGCTTTATCGGCAGGTGAGCCTGCCTGAACGTCATCTATTTTGAATTCAACAATTTCAGGGCTGAAAATCCCATCAACGGAAACGGAGGCTGACATACCAATGCTACCTTCAGCAAACACGCCCAATGGAACAATTAACAATAACAGCAATAATGTTCTATGATTGTTCACCAATTATCTCCTTTTAAGTTTCTGCTAAATAATAAATACTTATGGCTTTTAAACTGCTCACTCAATAGCTGCTTTAAAAGACAGCAGGACCTCATCACCTTGTTTTAATAAGAGGATGTTCTGCTTTATTTCGAAATTATCAACTTTGGCTAATTGGGTAAAAAACACCTGTTCTTCCTTTAAAAATGGGCAGGCCATTTTAGTGGCGCCAATTTTATCCAGACTCAGGCTGTCATTACTTAATGCGTAGTCTGCAAAAAATCGGTTACACGGCGCCTGACCGCTGAGGCGACCCTGATCATCAAAGTTCATCGAGACACGGCTTAATACATCGTTTTTAAAGGCCGAATTAACAACTTCGGTTAATTGCCAATCGGTCTGCTGCAATGTCATGGTTATTTTCTCCAGGCGATAAAGTTCAGCCATTTCACCACCAATCACTTGTTGATCAGCGTTTAAATGCAACAAGGCATTTTCAACGACTTTATAATAGTTGACAGCCTCCACATCATCTCCTTTCAGGTGTATGACCGTGCCATCTGCTTGCCATTCTATCTGACCGCGTTCGATGTAACTGCCCTGCGTGTCGATGTAATGTTCCTGTTTGATAAATTCACCGTTTTGATTAATGGTGATCAGAGTTTTAATGCCCGGGCAAGAGGCACACGGCAGGGTGCCCTGGTAAACACCGGCCCAATCCAGTGAGGTTTTGGCGGTGTGATGATCCGGCACGGTGTCTTTTTTAACAGTCGGTTGACAGGCCATTAACAGGAAAAACACAGCGATCAAAAGGGTGATTTCAATACCTCTTTTATTCATGCGGATTCTCCTGGGTTCGCCAGTATCGCGGGCACTGTGTTTAAAAAAGCCATTAAGGTGTCTTCACCCAGTTTTTTACAACGCTCCGGTGACCAGCCATATTCCTCATCGGGCCAGTCGTGGTTATCTTTAAAAGGCATTTCCAGGGTATAAGCCAGGCAGGAAAAGGTTTGTCCCACATAGTTGGTGGCCAGTCTTAAATCGCCCTTGCCCGGTTCATCGAGATCATACTTATGCTCGTCCTGAAACTCAGGCGTGGCGGTGAAATAAGCGGACTTAAAGACTTCTTCCAAATTCTTCAAGCGGTCATCATAGTTGGGGTTGCCTTCACACCCGGCGACAAAGTTATAGGGAATGGCTTCATCACCATGGACATCAAGGAACATATCAACGCCCTCTTTGTGCATTTTTTGGCGCACCAGATAGACTTCGGGGCTTTTTTCCAGGGTCGGCTCCTGCCATTCCCGGTTTAAGTTGGCGCCGGCGGCGTTGGTGCGTAAATTGCCGCGGTAAGAACCATCCGGGTTCATATTTGGCACAATAAAGAATCGACATTGTTGTAACAGCGCCCGGGACGTGGGGTTATCGGCATCCAATAAGGACTCGATAAAGCCTTCCATAAACCATTCGGCCATGGTCTCACCGGGATGCTGGCGCGCGGTGAGCCAGACATTGAGTTTTTCATCATCGCTGTCCGGTTGTTCAACTTTAATCATATCAAAATCACGGCCATCCACCGTTTCGCCCAAATTAATGACTTCGGTGAGCGGTGAGTGCTGGGCAAAGGCCAGTAAATTCAAATGACGCTCAAATGAGTACGGTGCAAAATAAGCCAGATAAATGTCATCGGTGTCGGTGTTGAATTCAACCTGCATGGTTGTGCCGTTAAACTCAGTGGGCAAGCGAAACCATTCATGACGATCAGTGGAAGCACACACGTCATAATCTTCCCAGCCTTCTTTGTAAGAACAATCCGCGGCATTCATAAACTTCACCACACAATCTTTATCTTTCACACCGTGCAATCGAAAGTAAAACCACTGTCTAAAGTCGGCATGGGAGTCTTTATCAATGTTAACCCGAATATCATCGGCCTGGTCACAGGCCACCACTTCAATGCGGCCACCATCAAATTCACTGCTAATTTTCATATTATTGTCCCTGAGAAAATTAACCATTATAAAGCCCAGGCTGTAAAGCTCAAGTGATGATGTTAACGGCTCTGAGTATTACTTTGGTTTTTTTAAGCGCACCAGCCCCATGGCTTTCATCACATACTTTTCAAACACAGGTTCAGCCTGACCTTTGCGAATTTTACGCAGAAAATATTTTTCAAAAGCCACCTTGGCCCAATGCACCCAGCGTCCACTGCCTGACCAGTTTAAATTACGCGGCGGCATTTGTGGTTTGGCCACAAAGGCCACACCGCCGTCACCAAAGTCAGCCAGACATAAGGCATTTAAAGTTGGTTTTGACTCCGGCTCCTGACCGTTTATCATGGCCTGAATGTTATGCGCGGTGGCCGACACCATGGATTCAATCATGTAGCCCGTTTTCGGCACCCCGACGGGTACCGCTGTTTTACCAATCGGTGGAATAGCCACACAAACACCCACCCCGAATACATTTTTAAATGTTGGGTTTTGTTGGTATTCATTGGTTAGAATAAAGCCTTTCGGATTAACCAGCCCCTCGACGCCCTGAACGGCATCAATCCCGGCAAAAGCCGGCAGTAACATGGCATGTTTAAACTCGAGCGGGTCATGTTTTATCGGATCACGATTTAAACCCAACTCAGTGACATGGATTTTATTTTCCCTAATTTCATCCACCTGGCAATTGGTAATCCAGTTAATATTGGCATCCCGTAATTTCGATTCCAATAAACTCTTGGTATCTCCCACACCATCCAAACCCAAATGGCCGATATAGGGTTCGGCGGTGATAAACGTCATCGGCACCTTATCTCGAATTTTTCGTTTGCGTAACTCGGTATCTAAAATCAGCGCATACTCATAGGCCGGGCCATAACAGGAAGCCCCTTGTACCGCGCCCACAACAATGGGTCCCGGGTTGGCCACAAAGTCTTCCCACTTTTTGCCGGCTGTCGCAGAATGACCGGTGGTACACACCGAGTCAGTAAACCCTTCAGGCCCTAAACCCTGAATGGCAGCAAAATCTAATTTGGGGCCGGTGGCAATCACCAGATAGTCATAGTCAATCACTTGATCGTCAATTAAATGAATCTGGTTATCATCGGGTTTAACCTGTTTCGCCGCCACCGGAATAAAATTAATGCCCCGTTTTTTAAACATCGGCGGTAAATCCACCTTAATTTGTTCTTGTTGTCGCCAGTTAACCGCCACCCAGGGATTGGATGGTGTAAATTCAAACCAATCTTTATCGCTGATCACGGTAACTTGAATGTCTTTGCCCAACAGGTCTTTAACTTCTAAAGCCATGGGAATACCACCGATACCGGCACCTAAAACGACCACATGCTTCATAAACCACCTACTTTAGATTAATTATAATTAATATTAGCACGTTCTTATTGTGCATTCAACTGTTATCAACAGCTTATGCATTGAGTTAACACATCCTAAACCGTATAATACAAAGCCCTTTAAGCGCCTAATAGCCCATGTCTTTATCCGCACTTACCGCTGTTACTTCTGTAGATGGTCGATATCATTCGAAAACCCGGGATTTATCGCCTTATTTCAGTGAATATGGTCTGATTAAAAATCGTTTACGGGTCGAAATTGCCTGGTTGATACACTTAAGTGAATGTGCTGACATTAAAGAACTCCCCACTTTCAGCGCGCAACAAAAACAGCAATTATGGGCTTTGCACGAAAAGTTTACACCAGAACAAGCCGGGCAGGTCAAAGACATCGAAGCCACCACCAATCACGATGTTAAAGCGGTGGAGTATTACATTAAAAATCACATGCAAAAAATGGACGGCATGGAGAAGCATCTGGAATTTGTGCATTTTGCCTGTACTTCAGAAGACATTAATAACCTGGCCTATGGGCTGATTTTAAGTGAGGCCCGTGAATCGGTGCTGATTCCTGAAATCAAAAAAATAACGGCACATCTTCGCGCCATGGCGCATGAATTTGCCGGTGATGCCATGATGGCCAAAACCCACGGCCAACCGGCCACGCCCACCACCATGGGCAAAGAACTGGCCAATGTGGTGTATCGTTTAGAACAGCAGATAGCGCAATTGCAGTCCATCACCATTTACGGCAAAATCAATGGTGCGGTGGGCAACTTTAACGCCCATATGTGTGCTTATCGTGAAGTCGATTGGCCAGCTTTGGCTGAATCGTTGATTGCCGACCTTGAGTTACACCTTCACCCTTACACCACCCAAATCGAACCCCATGATTACATCGCTGAACTCAGTCATGTGATGGTTCGCATTCACACCATTTTATTGGATTTATGCCGTGATATCTGGGGCTATATTTCGAATAACTATTTTGGCCAGAAAACCAAAGCCGGCGAAGTCGGGTCTTCAACCATGCCACATAAAGTTAACCCAATAGACTTTGAAAATGCCGAAGGAAACTTGGGTTTGGCCAATGCCTTACTTGCGCATTTAGCGGAAAAATTACCGATTTCCAGATGGCAACGCGATCTCACTGACTCAACCGTTTTGCGTTCGATGGGCACAGCTTATGGCCATGCGATGATTGCTTATCGCTCGCTGGCCAAAGGCTTAAATAAACTCAACTTAAACCGCGCAGTGTTAGCTCAGGATCTGGATCATAACTGGGCCTTGTTGGCAGAACCCATTCAAACGGTGATGCGACGTTATGGTATTGACAATCCCTATGAGAAACTCAAAGAGTTGACCCGCGGGCAAACCATTGACGAATCCACCATTAAGGCTTTTATTAAAACCCTGGATTTACCCGATGACGCCAAACAACAACTGCTGGACTTAACCCCGGCGACCTATTTAGGCCATGCCGAACAGCAAGCCAAACATATTTAACGACCAGCGCATCTCTGCTGAGAATTTTTTAGCGGATTATTGGCAACAACGGCCTTATCTGTTCCGGCAAACCGATTTGCCTATCGACTCGGTACCGAATCGCGCGCAACTGTTCGAACTGGCGGAGCAGGATGGCGTCCAGTCACGCATTATTTACAGCCCGGACCAACAGCGTTACCGGGCGGTTTATGATGAACCGGATGCCTGGGAATCCTTAACCGATCAGCACCCGACCCTGTTGGTCTCGGATATTGAAAAATGGCGTCCTCAGACTTTATCCATACTGTCGGCTTTACCTTTTATCAAAGCCTGGCGTTTTGATGACCTGATGTTGTCCTATGCCCCCAAGGGCGCGTCGGTGGGTGCCCATATTGATCAATACGATGTGTTTTTGGTTCAGGTTAAAGGCCAGCGCCAATGGTCTTTTGATGATGAGGTGTTAACTGAATTTAATCAGGTTGAGGACAGTGATCTGGCGGTGATTGATGGCTATCAGGCCCAACACTGCAAAACCCTGTCACCCGGCGATGTACTGTATTTACCACCACGTATTCCGCATCACGGCATTTCATTGGATGATGAATGTTTAACATTATCCGTGGGATTACGGGCGCCAGCTGATGCTGAGTTATTAACGGCTGTGGCCGATTATATGGCGCAGCAGCTACCCGAATCGGTCCGCTTAAAAGATGCCGGCGATGAAATTCAAGCCACCGCTGCCATCACCGGACATGAAATACAACACCTTCGTGAACAAATTCAACGTTTACAGTCCTTATCAGACAACCAGCTGGCAGATATTTTCGGCCAGTTTATCAGCGGTTATCGACTGCTGGACGAAATCCCTGAATATAATAGTCAAGATGACAGCGAACAATGCTGTGAACACTTACAAAAAAATCCCGCTGATAATTTTGCCTATTATGCCCTGGATGATCACCGGGCTCATGTATACATTAATGGCGAGCAATATGACTGTTCTTTGACCTTTGCCCGGCATCTTTGTGATCAGCCGACCTTCACCCGTCAACAATTACAGGACAATCAGGCGTTAATGAAACAGTTATTGTTGAACCAACATATCATCGCCGGTGATTAATCTGATTGCTTATTTAACTGAGCGCACTGGCTTGTTAAA
Source organism: uncultured Marinicella sp. (assembly GCA_947502925.1). Taxonomy (GTDB): domain Bacteria; phylum Pseudomonadota; class Gammaproteobacteria; order Xanthomonadales; family Marinicellaceae; genus Marinicella. Next base: position 63,985 of record CANNBS010000006.1, read on the forward strand.
ATAATGCCTATGCTCAACATCACCGGCAACTACACAGATCTGTACCAAATCAGCATGGCGCAAGTTTATTTTCATGCCCAGAAAGACCATATGGCTGTGTTTGATTATTTTTTTCGAAAAAACCCGTTTCAGGGTGGCTATACGGTGTTTGCCGGCTTGCACAGCTTATTGGATATTCTTGAGCAGCTGCGTTTTAGTGAGCACGACTTGGCGTTTTTAGCCGACCAAGGTTTTAAGGCTGATTTTTTAGATTATCTGGCCGATTTTCGCTTTACCGGCAGCTTAGAAAGTTGTCAAGAAGGTGATTTGGTGTTTCCGGGTGCGCCGGTGGTGACGGTGAAAGCTGATTTAATCGAAGCGCAACTGATTGAGACTTTATTGCTCAATACCCTTAATTTCCAAAGTCTGGTTGCCACCAAAGCTGCCCGCATTCGATCGGTGGCCGGCGATGCCACACTATTAGATTTTGGTTTGCGGCGTGCACAAGGTGTCGGTGGTTATTATGCCAGTCGTGCCGCCATCATCGGCGGTTTTGACGGCACCAGTCATGTCAAGGCTGCGCAGGATTTTGGGGTGCCGGCGGTCGGGACCATGGCTCATTCCTTTGTGCAGAGTTATGACGATGAGCTGAGCGCGTTTCGTGCCTTTGCTAAAGATCAGCCGGATAATACCGTGTTATTGGTGGACAGTTACGATACCTTAAAAAGCGGTGTCCCCAACGCCATTCAGGTGGCACAGGAAATGGCACAACAAGGCCATCAATTAAAGGCCATTCGCCTGGACAGTGGTGATCTGGCATATTTATCCAAACAAAGTCGTCTAAAACTGGATAAAGCAAGATTAGAACATGTGAAAATCGCCGCATCCAATCAACTGGATGAACATGTCATTAAAAGCCTAAAAGAACAAAACGCCCCCATTGATGTTTTTGGCGTCGGTACCAGTTTAGTCATTGGGCGGCCCGATGGTGCTTTAGACGGTGTTTATAAATTGGCTCATTACCATGGAAAGCCACGCATTAAATTGTCTGAAAATATTCAGAAAATGACCCTGCCCGGTCATAAACAAGTGCAACGGCTAAGCAATGATCAGGGACAATTGATCGGTGCCGACGTCATTACTTTAAATGATGAAGCGGTGCCAAACATCATGTTACACCCCTATGAACCTTTTAAATCCATGGAACTGGGCACCTTAACGGCCAAGCCTTTACTGAAACCGGTGATGAAAAACGGCCAACGTTGTGATGCCAAACCAACGCTTTCTGATATGGCCCGTTATGTACAAACACAGCTGGCTTTATTACCGATGGATTATCGCCGTTTTGATAACCCACACCAATACAAAGTGGGTCTCAGTCCCAATTTAAAGCAACAACGTGACGAATTAGCCCTTTCACTCAGGAGCTCACCATGAAAACACTTATGCTCATCGATGTTCAAAATGATTTTATGCCAGGTGGCAGTCTGGCTGTCTCTGGCGGCAATCAGATTGTACCGGTCATTAATCAAATTCAGGATCAGTTTGATCTGGTCGTTGCCAGCCAGGACTGGCACCCTTCAGAACATTTAAGCTTTGCCCGTAATCATTTAAGGCATAAGGCCTTTGATGAAATTGAAGTCAATGGCTTACCACAAACTTTATGGCCGGCGCATTGTGTGCAGGGCTCGGAAGGTGCTGAATTTCACCCCGAGTTAAACCTTAATCGAATCGCAGCGATATTTCGCAAAGGTATGAATCGGGATATCGACAGTTACAGCGCTTTTTATGACAACGGCCATATTCAAACCACCGGTTTAAGCGGTTATCTAAATGAAATGAAGGCCAAAACCCTGTACTTTACCGGTTTAGCCGCGGATTTCTGTGTTTATTTTTCCATCAAGGATGCCTTAAAAGCCGGCTTTGCGTGTGTGCTTATTGAAGATGCCACACGCGCCATTGATCCAGAGAATTTTAAACGACAAAAACAACAATTACTGGCTGACGGGGTGAAGATTATTAACAGCTCAGACGTTTAAAACAGCCAAAAAAAGCACCCGTTGTCGGGTGCTTAAAAGCGATTTAGCCGTTAAATTATCCGCATTTGGATGAACCACAGCTTTTACAGGTTAAACACCCTTCCTGATAAATCAGCTCGGTGGATTGGCAGTTTTCGCAAGAGCCTTTTTCCACTTCGGTACCATCAGCAATATAGCGTTTCAAGGCGCGATTTACACCATTTTTCCAGGTATTAATGGACTCACTGTCTAACTGCAAGGTGTTAATCAATTCCACCACTTTTTCAATCGGCATGCCGTGTCGTAACGTACTGGAAATTAATTTTGCGTAGTTCCAGTATTCGGGATTAAATTTATGCGACAGGCCTTCGATGGTGGTTTTGTAGCCACGCTTATTGGTGAATTGGAAATCATAGCGGGAACTGCCATCTTCTAAACGGCTTTTTATGATATGCCCTGAGTCAACGGTTCGTGGCAAGAAAATACCGTCTTCATCATCGGCCAAACCGGTGAAAATTTCATAGGGTTTACCTTTAATGGTTCCCACAAAAGCAATCCACTTCTCTTTATTATTGTGAAAGCGAACCACTTCCGCTTCTAAAGTTTTCGGGCGCTTGGTTGGAAATGGCACCAGCTCTTCAGATTTTTCTTCATTCGAAATCAAAACACCCGAACGCGAACCATCACGATAAACAGTCACGCCTTTACAGCCGGCCTGCCAAGCTTCCATATATAACTCACCCACCAGCTTTTCACTGACATCATTGGGTAAATTAATGGTCACGCTGATACTGTGATCGACCCATTTTTGTACCGCACCCTGCATTTTAACTTTACTCAGCCAATCCACATCATCGGAGGTGGCTTTATGATAAGGCGATTCTTTCACCAGTGCTTTAATTTCTTTTTCACTGTAATTTTTCTCAGTGTCATGACCTTTGACTTTCATCCACTCTTTAAAGCGATGGTGAAACACGGTGTACTCTTCCCAAGAATCACCCACCTCATCAACAAAGTCAACCCGTGCATCCTTGTCATTGGGGTTTACTTTACGGCGGCGTTTATACACCGGTAAAAAGACCGGCTCAATGCCTGATGTGGTTTGGGTCATTAAACTGGTGGTACCGGTGGGCGCAATGGTTAATAAAGCAATATTACGGCGACCATACTTAACCATGTCTTCATATAATGAGGCATCGGCTTTTTTCAGGCGCTGAATAAATGGATTGTCTTTTTCACGCGCACTGTCGTAAATGCCAAAAGCGCCACGTTCTTTGGCCATTTGTACCGAAGCGCGATAGGTTTCCACCGCAATTAACTTATGAATTTCTTCAGAAAAATCGTTGCCCTCCTGGCTGCCATAACGAATACCTAAAGCGGCCAGCATGTCACCTTCAGCGGTGATGCCAATTCCGGTACGGCGACCTTCTTCAGCTTTTTGTTTAATGTTGAGCCACAGGTTTTTTTCAATATGCTTAACTTCTTCACTTTCCGGATCGGCATCGATTTTATCTAAAATGGCATCGATTTTTTCCAGTTCCAGATCAATTATGTCATCCATTAAACGCTGTGCTTTGCCCACATGATCTATAAACAATTCCTGATCAAATTCAGCCTGGTCCGTGAACGGATTTTTGACATAAGAATATAAGTTAATGGCCAGTAAACGACATGAGTCATAAGGGCACAAGGGAATTTCACCACAGGGGTTGGTTGATACGGTTTTATAACCCAAATCCGCATAACAATCGGGCACCGATTCACGGGTAATGGTATCCCAGAACAAAATACCGGGCTCTGCCGACTGCCAGGCGTTGTGAATTATTTTTTTCCACAATTTACGGGCTTCGATGGTGTGGGTGAATTTTGGGTCTTCACTGAAAATGGGGTATTTTTGAACATAGTTTTCACCATCACTGACCGCCTGCATAAAACCATCATCGATGCGCACCGAGACATTAGCGCCGGTGACTTTACCCTGTTCCATTTTAGCATCAATAAAATCCTCGGCATCCGGATGGTTAATCGATACCGATAACATGAGTGCACCACGACGTCCATCCTGAGCCACTTCCCGGGTTGAATTAGAATAACGTTCCATAAAAGGCACGATACCGGTCGAGGTCAGTGCCGAATTTTTAACCGCAGATCCACGCGGCCGGACATGGGATAAATCATGACCCACACCACCGCGACGTTTCATCAGTTGCACTTGCTCCTGATCAATCTTCATAATACCGCCGTAGGAATCGGACTCACCCGGATTGCCAATCACAAAACAATTGGATAAAGAGGCAATTTGGTATGGATTACCAATACCGGTCATCGGACCGCCCTGAGGCACCAGATAATGAAAGTTTTTAATCAGATTAAAAACCTCTTGTTGTGACATCGGATCAGGGTATTTTTTTTCAACCCGGGCAATCTCAGACGCCAGTCGATGATGCATGTCATCCGGTGTCTGCTCAAATATATTCCCCTCTGAATCCTTTAAGGCATATTTATTTACCCAAACCCGCGCTGCCAGGTCATCGCCTTTAAAATATTCCAGGGACGCCTGATAGGCTTCATCCTGGGTAAATACTTGTCGTTGTTTTTTAACTTCACTCACTTGCATAGCTGTCCCCGTTACTCTCCCATAAATATAAATAATATAACCAAATTAATATTTTTGAAAATTTAATAATTTTTTCAACATCCAAAATTTCCCAACAAATCAATCGCTTACTGACGAATCATGAAACCAATCATGTCGACAATAAATCATTTTATTGTTTTGTTTTCAACAACTTACGGACTTATGCAAGCGACACTTGTTGGTAAATTTCACGCCAAGAAATATAGCATAATTTCGCATTTATAACGAGGAAAATTAAAATATTTTGTAAACTTTTTATATTTAAAAATAAAAAAGTTAACCGGAACGGCTAACTTTGATGGGCTTAACTGTCTAGAAGTGTGCAGTTTTGGCGAACCCGAGCACTCGCAAAAAACATTATGTCACACAATATCATCTCATGACAATGGCTATTTTTTATTTATTTAAAGCCGAAGACAAGCCTATAAAATCCTCAAAAATTCATTAAATAGAGCTTATCGACCTGGATAGGTTTTTACCCGCGCACAAGTCAGGTATAATACAGCTTTTATTTTTTAACGAGAGCGTTCCCTTGGCGAGCTGGATTAAAGAAAAGCAACAAAGTGCCCCTTTTTTTGGTGCCAATTCAAGTTGGTTAGAGCAGTACTACGATCTCTATTTACAAGACCCTGAGTCGGTTAGCCCCGAATTACAACAGTTATTTAAACAATTCGACGGCGAGCAGCCCGATGTCCGTCACCAACCGGTAATTGAACAGTTTTTGGCGGCCGGACAACTGCCCGGTGGCGGTCTGTCAGGTGATGCTGATCACGCCATGAAACAAGCGGCGGTATTACGGCTGATTAATTCTTATCGACTGCGTGGTCATCAAAAGGCCGATTTGGATCCCATTGACTATTCTCACAGGCCGGCAACGCCTGACTTAGAATTATCATTTCATGGTCTCAGCGAAGCGGATTTAAATACCCGCTTTAACACCGGCTCACTGGTGACTGAAGAGCCTGAAATGACATTGGCCGATATTGTCAAAACACTGGAGCAGGTTTATTGCCAACATATTGGTGTCGAGTATATGCACATCACCGATATCGAAAAGCGAGAATGGCTACAACAAAGACTGGAACAACCGGCAGGTCAATTTAAATTCAGTGACCAGCAAAAGAAAAAGTTTTTGCATAAACTGACCCAGGCAGAGGGCATGGAGCGCTACCTGCACACTAAATATGTCGGTCAAAAACGTTTTTCACTGGAAGGTGGCGATGCCTTAATTCCACAAATGGCGGCACTCATTGACCACCTGGGTGAACATAAAGTCAAAGAAATCGTTTTCGGGATGGCACACCGGGGCCGGTTAAATATGTTGATTAACATTCTGGGCAAATCACCGGCTGACTTATTTGATGAATTCGAAGGCAGCGATGAATCTCTGGACAATGTCAATTCCGGTGACGTGAAATACCACAAAGGTTATTCTTCTGATGTCCCCGGCACCCACGGCCCGGTTCACCTGGCCATGGCCTTTAACCCGTCCCATCTGGAAATCATCAATCCGGTGGTGTTAGGGTCGGTCAGAGCACGGCAGGTCAGACGTGATGATCAAAACAAAAACCAGGTGGTGCCGGTTCTGATTCACGGCGATGCCTCTTTTGAGGGTCAGGGCGTGGTGATGGAACTGTTTAATATGGCTAAAGTGGAAGGATTTGATGTGGGCGGCACCATTCACGTGGTGGTCAACAATCAAATCGGCTTCACCACCACCCATGCCCTGGATAAAAAAGGCGGCTTATACTGTACTGAAGTGGCAAAAATGGTTCAGGCGCCGATTTTTCACGTTAATGGCGATGACCCTGAAGCGGTGGTATTTGCCACCCAGGTGGCAGCAGACTACCGACAACGCTTTGACATTGACGTGGTCATCGATTTGGTGTGCTACCGCAAACATGGCCACAATGAAGCGGACGAACCGGCCGCCACCCAGCCTAAGATGTATAAGATTATTAAACAGCATCCGACGCCACGTGAAATTTACAGTCAGAAGCTCATTGACAACGGTGTGATTGACAAGTCTTATGCGGACAAGCTGATGAATGCCTATCGCGACAGTCTGGATGACAAAGAACAGATTGTTGAGTTTGTGGATGAAAACAATGATGAGTTTGCGGTTGACTGGACACCCCATCTGGATGGGGATTTGCGTGAGCAGGTTGATACCACGATTACAGAAAAACAGTTTAAACATTATGCCGAAGTTATCACTGATTTACCTGATGACATCAAACCCCATCCACGGGTGAAAAGCATTAATGACAACCGCATTAAAATGATGAAGGGCGACATGCCTCTGGATTGGGGCTTTGCCGAGACCCTGGCTTACGCCAGTATATTGGATGACGGCTACCAAATCCGTCTGGATGGACAGGATTCCCAACGCGGCACGTTTTTTCATCGTCATGCGGTGATTCACACCACCGATTCGGCTAAAAATTACACCCCCTTGGAGCGACTGGAAACCGATAAAAATAAAATCGATATTATTAACTCGGTGCTGTCTGAACTTGCTGTGGTTGGTTTTGAATATGGCTACGCCACTGCCGAACCGGATGCTTTGGTTATCTGGGAAGCCCAGTTTGGTGATTTTGCCAATGGCGCTCAGGTGGTAATCGATCAGTTTATTTCATCCGGTGAGGCCAAATGGGGCCGTTTAAGTGGTTTGGTGATGTTTTTGCCTCATGGCTTTGAGGGTCAGGGCCCGGAACATTCATCGGCACGCTTAGAACGCTTCTTACAATTATGTGCGGTCAATAATATGCAAGTCTGCATGCCCTCAACACCGGCGCAGACTTTTCATATGATTCGTCGGCAAATGCTGCGTAAGGCGCGAAAACCCCTAATCGTCATGACACCAAAAAGTCTGTTGCGTCACAAGCAAGCCGTCTCGACTCAGGAACAATTATTAAAAGGTGGTTTTCAGTTGGTTATTCCTGACCGAAAAGTTACCAATAAAGAGGTCAAACGCATCATTTTGTGTGCCGGTAAAGTGTATTATGATCTGACTGAGGCCATTGAAAAACAAGAGATTAACGATGTGGCCGTAATTCGGGTTGAACAACTATACCCGTTCCCTCGGACCGAACTGAATGTCGAATTGGATAAATTTACCAACGCCAAAGACGTGATTTGGTGTCAGGAAGAACCCATTAATCAAGGTGCCTGGTTCCAAATCAGACACCATTTACAACATTGTGTGGACGATCGATTCCCCTTATATTATGCCGGACGCAAAGGTTCGCCTTCACCGGCTGTGGGATCCTACAAAGTCCATGTTAAAGAACAGAATCAATTAATCGAAGATGCCATTCATGGTAAGCATGGATCGGCCATAGACGCGGAGTAATTATAAAATGAGCATTGATGTTAAAGTACCGGTTTTACCCGAATCAGTGAGTGACGCCACCGTCGCCAGCTGGCATAAAAAGCCCGGCGACAGCGTTCGCAGAGATGAAAATCTGGTTGATTTAGAAACCGATAAAGTGGTGCTGGAAGTTCCGGCACCGGCCGACGGGGTGCTGGAAGCCATTAAAGCTGAACCCGGTGATGTGGTGTCAGCCAATGATGTCATTGCAGTGGTTAAAGAAGGTGAAGTCAAAGACGACGCTGAAGAAAGCACACAACAACCTGAGCAAGATGAATCATCCGATGATTCAGCCGATAAAGCCGATACGCAAAAAACTGCGGCCAAACAATCTAAAGACACATCAATCGATGACGTTGACACCGGCTCAGCCGGCCCCGCTGCCCGTAAAATGATGAAAGATGAAAACATCGATGCCTCACAAGTGGAAGGCAGTGGTCGCGGTGGACGAATCACCAAACCTGATGTCATGAATGTGGCCAACACGCCGATGGAAGAACGCGTACCGATGAGTCGTTTACGGGCGAAGATTGCCGATCGTATGGTGGAAGCCCAGTCAACGGCAGCGATGCTGACTTCTTTTAATGAAGTCGATCTTAAAGCGGTGATGGATATCCGTAAAAAATACAAAGAAGAGTTTCAGAAAAAACATGGCATTAAACTGGGTCTCATGTCCTTCTTTGTGAAAGCCGCCACCGAAGCCTTAAAACAGTTCCCGATTATTAATGCCTCAATGGAAGACAATGATATTGTCTACCATCGGCAACAAAACATCGGCATTGCAGTGGCCACAGATCGTGGTTTGGTGGTGCCTGTGCTGAAAAATACTGACGCCATGGGATTGGCGGATATTGATGCCGGCATCCGTGATTTTGCCGAAAAAGGCAACAGCGGTAAGCTGGCCATGGAAGACCTCCAGGGCGGTACGTTTACCATCACCAACGGTGGCTCGTTCGGTTCATTAATGTCAACGCCGATTCTCAATATGCCACAAAGTGCGATTTTAGGTATGCACACCATTAAGGAACGGCCGGTGGTAGTTGAGGGTGAAATTGTGATTCGACCCATGATGTACCTGGCCTTAACCTATGACCACCGCATTATCGACGGAAAAGACGCGGTATTATTCTTAGTGGCCTTAAAAGAAATGCTGGAAGATCCGGCCAGAATGCTATTAAATCTTTAAAGGAGACTATGTATGAGTGATCAATATGATGTAGTGGTAATCGGTGGCGGACCTGCCGGCTATGTGGCAGCCATTCGCGCTGCTCAGGGTGGTTTAAAAACCCTGTGTGTCGACCGATTTAAAACCAAAGACGATGAATACGCCCTGGGCGGCACCTGTCTGAATGTCGGCTGTATTCCTTCGAAAGCCCTGCTCGATTCATCCAAACACTATGAGCAAATGACCAATCATTACGACGTCCATGGCATTTCCTTCAAAGAGCCCAATATCGATGTCGGCACCATGATTGGCCGTAAAGATAAAATTGTTAAACAGCTCACCGGCGGCATAAAACAACTGTTTAAAGCCAATAAGGTCAGTTACAAAGCTGGCAGTGGCCGTTTATTAAAAGACCGTCAGGTCGAAATTACCACCGATGACGGCACGCAAACCGTGTCAGGCAAACACATTATTCTGGCCTCCGGTTCGGTGCCCATGTCGATTCCCAACGTAACGGTTGATAATGAATATATTTTAGACAACACTGGCGGGTTAAACATTGAAGATGTGCCCAAGAAATTCGGCGTTATCGGTGCCGGTGTCATTGGCCTGGAAATGGGCAGTGTCTGGCGTCGTCTTGGCAGTGAAGTGACCATTTTCGAAGCCATGGATGACTTTTTAGGGGCTTGCGATAAGGCCATGTCAAAAGTGGCGGCCCGCGAATTTAAAAAACAAGGTTTAGACATTCATTTATCGACCTTTGTTAAATCTGCGGAAATCAAAAATGGTCAGGTAGAGGTGACCTATGAAAAGGACGGCGAAAAGCACACAGACACCTTTGATAAACTGCTGGTGGCTGTGGGCCGAAAAGCAGAAACCGAAGGCTTACTAAGCGATGATTGTGGCGTTGAATTAACCGAACGCGGACAAATTGATGTCAACGACAACTGCCAAACCAGTGTCGAGAATGTCTGGGCCGTAGGTGACGTGGTTCGCGGTCCGATGTTGGCCCATAAAGGCTCTGAAGAAGGGTCTGCCGTGGTAGAACGCATCTTAGGTGAACATGGCCACATTGACTTTAACACCATTCCCTGGGTGATTTACACCGAACCCGAGCTGGCCTGGGTCGGTAAAACTGAAGAGCAGCTCAAAGAAGCTGATGTACCTTATAAAGTCGGCACCTTTCCGTTTGCCGCCAACGGCCGTGCCCTGGCCATGAATGAACCCACAGGCATGGTGAAATTACTGGCACATGAAGAAACTGATGAGTTACTGGGTGCCCATATTTTTGGTGCCGGTGCTTCAGAACTGATTTCTGAATGTGTGGTGACCATGGAATTTAGAGGTTGTGCCGAAGACCTGGCTCGTATTGTACATGCCCACCCAACCTTATCTGAAGCTGTGTTCGAAGCTGCCATGAGTGTGGATAAACGGGCGGTACATAAAGCCAACTGATTGAACAAATCAGGACACTAAAAAGGCCGGTTTCATACCGGCCTTTTTGTTAATTAATTAACCGTTTTTAATCAAGTGATAAAGACGATTTGGTTTTGTTACGACGCTTACGTTCTTTCTCTCGGTATTCACGCATGCAACCATCCTGATCGTACATTACACAGGCCAGATAATCTGTTGATTCGATTAATGCTGCGCGAATGGCTTTTCCGGTTGGGGTCTTTTTGTGACCGCCCAATGAACCACCGAATCCACCGCGAGATAAACCTACACGCATTCCACCACCTTTAGATCGACCTTCCACAGTACGAACATACTCCACTTCACCGGTAGTGGCATTAACCACCCGTAAATCAATGGCCAGGTAAGCCTGTTGGCTTTTACCACCGAGGGAAATACCTTTAAAACTAAAACCACCGCCGGTGCCTTTGGTGTTCTCTTCATAGGCAGCGACTTTGCCGGTGATTAAATATTGAGCACCGGTAACTTTGCCCATTTTTGCTGCTGTGGCCGGATTAACACGCCCTGATGCACCTAAATCCTGTTCACCCAGTACACTGTCCAGACGTTCACGTTCGACCACTTTAAAAGCGCCGGTTGAAGCCAGCTCATTGGCCAACATACCGCCTAACTCTCGGCCCACATCGGTTCGCCACCAGCTGGCACGGGTTTCATTCGTGAAATCAAGTACCGCCACAACCGGACGATCTTTGGCCATGGCCATACCACTTGAAAAAGTGATCAATAATAAAACTAAAATTTTACGCATACCTTACATTCTCCCATTAAAAAATATTGCTAAACCATCTATATACTGTAACAATTTACGCTTAAATTTACTGACATTCAATATGAAAAATAAAAAATTAAGCCAATTAAGACAGCGTCTTGATGACATCGATGAGCAAATTATAGCACTGATCGCTGAACGTCAGTTTAATGTTGAGCAGATTGGAAATGTGAAACTCGACACAAAATCACCCACACGGGACTATGGTCGGGAAAAACAAGTCATCAATCACATTCGTGATTTTGCCCGTCAAAAAAATCTCAATCCGGACATTGCACAGAAAATTTTTGAATTGATTATCGAAACCTCTTTAAGTAAACAAGAAATTCAGAAAGTTAAAAATTCAGGCTACGGCCATAATAAAAAAGCGCTAATTATTGGTGGTAACGGCAAAATGGGTCAATGGTTTGCACATTTTCTTCAAGAACAAAATTTTATCGTGGACATCAATGACATCCGTCCACTGGAAAATCAAAACAATTTTGTCGCGGATATCTCTGACATTGATCTCGACCATGACTTTATTATTGTTGCCACGCCTATTCAAAAGAGCGTTGATGTTCTCAATCAGCTGCAACAACTTAAACCCTCCGGTGTTGTGATGGACATCAGCTCCATTAAAACACCCTTACGCAGACCACTGCGCGCACTGCATGACAGCGGTTGTCGGGTGGTCTCCATACATCCCATGTTTGGACCGGATATTCAGTTGTTGTCCAATAAGCACGTTATTTTTATTAATATGGGCGATGATGACGCGTTGCAAAGTGCTAAACAACTGTTTCAACCCACCATGGTGGAGCGCATTGACATGAAGTTTGAAGACCATGATCGCTTAATCAGCTATGTCCTGGGACTTTCGCATCTGCTGAACATCACCTTTATGACGGTGCTGGCTGAATCCGGTGAAGCGGCCGATTTACTGGCTAATCTTTCCAGCACCACCTTTGACGCCCAATGGCAAATCGCATCCAATGTCACCCATGAAAACCCTGATTTGTACTACGAAATCCAGAAGCTAAATCAATACAGCCCCACCATTATTAATGCTTTGGATGACACCATTAACCGGCTCAAAAGTATTTTACACAACAACCACCAACAAGCCTTTGTTCACCTTATGAATCAGGCCAAAGACTATCTAACCATCCGTCAACAATCTTAAGACATTGGAATAAAAGTTTTTAGAGTTAAAAAAATTTAATAAATTTTGAGGGTTTTGCTTTGTTTCTTCGCTTGTACAGGTAACGGCGATTAATTCGCCAGTCTGAATAGATGTTACCTGAGTGAATGCATTGCGGCACAAACAACATTAACAAGCCGAAATGATCAGGTTTTATGCTTTATGTTCAGTCGTTTGCTGCCAATCCTCAGGCACGATAGTAACCGCTCATTGGGGGATGTAGCGGACAATCAACCTTCGGGGGAACGTTGATAAACGCATTAAATAATGCCTATCGCAACCGACTGAACATATTTTTTTCTATTGTCGATTTCCTTTCCTGCTGAACGATTTAGCTTGTACCAATCCAAAGCGTACCTATATAATAATCGTTAACTTTAATCCATTTTATTATTAGGTCTTTCAATGAATTTAAAAAATATGAAAACAGCCAACCCGGCGATGAATCAGTTTGAACAACATGCCGTCAGTTTAGGCCCTGTGGACGAAATGATTCGTGACGATTCCCAGCGCATGACTGTGAACGGCACCATTAACAAAACCGGTATTTTATTACTGATTATGGTGGCGGTCGGTGCCTGGACCTGGCAAACCATGCTCAATGATCCGGCGCTGGGTCGCACCTTGATGTTAACCGGCATGTTCGGTGGTCTGGTTGTTGGTCTGGTTGTGGCCTTTAAACCCAAATTTGCGGTTGCCGGCTCGATGATTTACGCGGTTCTCCAGGGACTCTTTGTGGGTGGTGTATCTGCTGTTTTTGAAGCCCGTTATCCGGGATTGGTTGCCCAGGCCGTGGGTTTAACCGTGGCGGTGATGTTCGCCATGTTATTCAGCTACCGCACCGGCTTAATTAAAGTCACCGAAACATTCAAGAAAGTCATTGTTTTTGCCACCATGGGTATCGCTATTTTTTATCTGTTCAGCCTGGTGGCTCATTTTGGCTTTGGCGCCAACATCAGCTACTTCAACACTGAAAATGCCTCCATGATGAGCATTGGTTTAAGTGTCTTTGTGGTTGGTATAGCGGCCTTAAATCTGGTTTTGGACTTTGATTTTATCGAACGCGGCAGCGAACAAAACCTACCGAAAAACTTCGAGTGGTATGGTGCTTTTGGTTTGATGGTCACCCTGGTTTGGTTATACATTGAACTGTTGCGTTTACTGGCAAAATTACGCGAGTGATGCATGACGGTCAACATCATTCAAGCCGATTACCGTAATCAACAGCATGCCCGCCATGTGATTGAATTACTGGACTGCTATGCCACCGATCCGATGGGCGGTGGCATGGCCTTGAGTGATTTTACCGCACAGAATTTAGTACCGACCCTGGCTGAACGCCATGATGCCTTTAGTATCCTGGCATATGTGGATGGCCAGCCGGCCGGTTTAATGAATTGTTTCGAAGGTTTTTCGACCTTTGCCTGCAGGCCGCTGATTAACATTCACGATGTGGTGGTGGCCGGAGAATACCGAGGTCAGGGTTTGAGTCGCAAGATGTTTGACCTGGTGGAAGATATTGCCGAACAAAAACAATGCTGTAAGCTGACCCTTGAAGTGGTCACCGGCAACACCACGGCCCAGGCGGCTTACGAGCGTTTCGGTTTTAAACCCTATCAGCTGGATGATAAACACGGGGTCGCCATGTTTTGGGAAAAGAGCTTGTCTTCATGAAACTAATACTGTCTTTAATACCACTAATGTTTATTGTTTCAGGATGTCAGCCGACAACCGATAATAAACAAAATCAAGGCGCTGACTTGCCTGCTTGCACAAAAGACGCCAAAGTCTGCCCCGATGGCCAAACCGTCAGCCGCAATCCTGAATTAAACTGCGAATTTGATGCCTGCCCGGAACCTGCATCTGCCGTGGAATGCCAGGGTGATATGAAACAATGTCCCGATGGTTCTTTTGTCATTCGAGATCCAAAACAGGATTGTGCATTTAAAGCCTGCCCTGAACAATCCGAACAAAAACCACCCGAAATCTATTGCACCCAGGACGTGGCCCAATGCGCCGATGGCAGTTATGTCGGTCGAGATCCTAAAAACGAATGTAAATTTAAACCCTGTCCCGACGGGTCAAATCCCGGACAATCAAAAACCCGCATCGAGTAAGGCACGCCAGGTCGTTAAAGCTTCTAATTCACCCTGCTGAAAAGCAAGGGCTTTTAGATTGGCGTTATTAATTATTAAGGCAGGATCAATACCGGCCTTGTCAGCTTTATCTTTAACCGCTCTTTTCATGGCCTGAAAGTGCTGACCCTGGCGGCTGTTAAGTTTGATTATTTTCGGCGGTTCCTGGTCATAGTCCGGATTCTGGTTATGCAACACCGCCAGCAAGGACCGGCCGTTGTATTTAACAAATTTCGGGTATAAGCCGATATTAAATAAATCTTCAAATTGATTGACTTGCTGCACCACAGCGACGATTTCAGGCGGCTTTAGTATCCAGTTACGGGGCTTATTGCGCTGTTGCGCCAACTGATCACGCCACAACAGTACGCGCCATAAACGGGCACTTTCCCCGTCCGATAAACGCTGACTTTTGACCAGTTTTTGAAACAATTTTTCATTATGGGCATCCTGATCAAGATTGGCCAACTGCTGTTGCATAAGCACATCAAACAAAGGCATCAAACCACGTTCATTGACCTGCTCACTTAAGCGTGTTTTTAAATCCGCTAAATAATAAATATCTTCAACCGCATAAGCTTTTTGCTCATCGGACAGTGGTCGCTGCAGCCAATCAGATCGGCTCATGCCCTGGGTTAACTGGACATCAAATTCCGCTTCAACCAGATTTTGATACGAGGTATGTAAAGCATACCCGGCTAAAGCCGCCGCCACCTGCGTGTCAAAAACCCTTTCTGGTTTTGCCCCTGTGACCTGCTGCCAAAGCTCCAGATCTTCAGAACCTGAATGTAAAATCAGCTTTTTAAAAGACGGCAAAAACAGTTCAGCCAAATCTTTAATGGCAATGTCCACTAAATAAAAGGTATTATCAACACAAACCTGTAACAAAGCAGGATTAAGATAAAAGGTGCGGGAACGCTCAAATTCCGTGTCGACGGCATAAAAAGTGCGATCATCAACCCGGGGCAATAGTTTTTGCGCCACATTTATGTCATCAATGAATTGAAAATTTGATAGAATTTTAGCCATGAAAAATTATAAAGCCATTTTAATATTCGGATGTCTCATTGTATTGGCCGGTTGCCAACATGCAACCAAAAAAACCAATAATGACGACCAGCAGCTCACCCTCATCGCCATCAATGACGTTTACCGCATTGCCGGTATAAATCAGGGCAAAACCGGCGGTCTGGCGCGGGTTCGGGCTTTAAGAGCTCGGTTACAGGAAGAATCTGAGCATGTGTTGCTTCTGCATGCCGGTGATTTTTTACACCCCTCTTTTAACAGCAAGCAAGATGATGGCCGGGCCATGATTCAAACCATGAATTATCTGGACGGACAAGCCGATGCCTTTGATAATGAGATGCTGGTGACCTTTGGGAACCATGAATTTGATAAAGGACGATTAAAACATGTGCCATTAATGAATGATCTTTTAAACCAATCAGAATTTACCTGGCTGGACAGTAATATTGAATGGACAGCCAACGGTATTCAGTCAGACCACATAAAACCCTATGCCCTCAAGAAGTACGGCTCTTATCAAGTGGGTATTTTTAGCATGACCACAGATATGGTTCATCCTGAGTATATCGAGCGCTTTGATGATTACCACAAAACCGCCGCCCATTATGTACCGATGTTACGCCGCGCTGGTGCTGATTTTGTCATTGCCTTGACTCACCAAACCATGCCCGATGACCTGGACATGATGGCACTGCCTGAAGCACACCGCCCGGATATTATCTTTGGCGGCCATGAACACTTTGCTCAGGCAGAAACCGTTGATGGTCGCTGGGTTTTAAAAGCCGATGCCGATGCCGCCTCTGCGGTGGTGGTGACGGTTAATTTAGCCAGACCTGAGGCAGCTTTATTGCCGCAGGTGGTGCCACTTGAAGATAATATGACGCCGGATCCGGACGCCCTGGCCTTGATTGAACAGTTAAACAGCGAAATTGAACAACAGTATTGCGCTTCCCATGAAGCCGATGCCCGCTGTTTGCAACAGGTACTGGGCACCACGCGAACAGAACTGGTGGCTGAAGAAACCACCATTCGCCGTTTTGAGACGAACTTAGGTGATTTACTGGCTGATTTAAGCTTGCAAGCTTTTAGTGCCTGTGAGGCCGATGTGGCTTTACTGAATTCCGGCAGCATTCGCTTAAACCAAAATATACCGACAGGCGGTGACATCACTGTCAAACACCTGCATGAAATGTTTCCCTACGACAGTAATCTGCAGCTTATTGAAATTCCAAAATTACTGCTCCGGGATATATTACAACACAGCGTCTCCAACTGGACCGCCAATGGTCATTGGCTGCAAGTGGCCGGTTTGTCGTTTATTCACGATCCCAGCACCGAATCAGTCAGCCACATTCACTTACAAAAAGACGCCCTCGCATTATCCGACACCAGCACCGGAACCGTTCGGGTGGTGATGCCACATTATCTGTTATCGGCCAATACCGATCAGGACGGCTACACCATGGTCAATGAAGACATGATTCAGGCTTGTGATGCCAACGGCAGTGAACTAAAAAGTTTATTGAGCGACTATTTAAACCGTCATCCGCACGGCATTGCCCCAAAAAGGGATTATCGAATTTGTAACAACACTCGGGAACAGTGTGTGAATGAGCATTAAAGAAGTTATCATGGCATTGATTTGGCTGGCTTTAGTCGGCCTGTTGTATGTCCTGAAAACCGGTCCCAATTATTTTCAGCCCACTGAAAGCGATCTGATGATGGAGCAAGCCATCGATGATGAACCACCTGAAACTCAAGTGGTGACAAAAAATCAGAACAACAGCCTGCCCGAAACCATTCGCACCCGGGTTGAAATTCCAGGTTGGCTGCCTGAAGACCTGAACTTTAACGAAGAAGACCTGACCACAGATGATTTAATTACGCTGGCACAGTTGGCCATTGACAATGACCATGTATTTTTTCCAGAACGTGAAAATGCCTTGTTTTATGTGATGTCAGCCAAAAACGCCGACCACAATTCCCCTCAGATCGACCAACTCATCCAGGACTTACACACCCGACTTGACCAAGCAGCCACCCAGGCCATCGCTGACTATGATGTTGAAAAATTAACAGCCCTAACGGCCAGGCTAAAATCATTGGCACCTGAAGATGAGAAAATCGCTGAATATAGCGATCAAATCAGCACCCTGATTACCCTGCAACAGCTGACCCGGGAAGCCAATGAATTACTCATTAACAATGATTTGTACGCTTTTAACCATGAAGACGCCATTCATAAGTTTCAACAGGCACAACAATTGGATGTCGATTATCCACCGCTGATTGAATTAGAAAACCAGTTGTTGGCCACCATCAGTCAGCAGGCCATCCGCGCCGCTGAAGAAGGTGATTTCGATGTGGCCCAGGCACAATTAAGAATCTTAGGTGGCTTGAACAGCGACCACCCCATGTACACAAAAACCATCCAACAAGTGGATAATCAAAAACAACAGCGTTTTAATTACTTAGATCGCCAGTTTTATCTGGCCATTCAGGCGCTGCAACTGAATCGGGCTGAAAAACTGCTGAATGAATTAAGCCAACTTAAACTTGAAGCCGATTTACTTCAACCCTATCAACAACAACTTAAACAAGCACAAACTTACGGTGCTTATGCTATTTTTGATGTTTTTTCAGATAATTTAACCCAAGGTGATCAAGGTCCGGCCATGGTGGTGATGCCGGTGGGCAGTTTCTTTATGGGCCGGGCCGATGGCCCAAAATATCAAAAACCGGCCCACTGGGTTAATTTTGAAAACGCTTTTGCAGTTTCTCAGCATGAAATAACCGTTGATGAGTTTGCGGTTTTTGTTAACGACAGCGGCTATAAAACCACCGCCGAACAATTAAACCGAAGTGTGATTTATAACCCCCGTACAGGCCGCTTTAAAAATAAGTATGGAATCAACTGGCGCCACGATTACCTGGGTAAACGCGCTGACGGCAACCTACCGGTGATTCATGTTTCCTGGCATGATGCGCAGGCTTATACCGATTGGTTGGCTGAACAAACTGACGAATCGTATCGATTGCTGTCAGAAAGTGAATTTGAATATGTGCTTAAAGCCGGTTCCCAAGAGCCCTTCCCCTGGGGCGTCAACCCACCCCCTGAAAATTATGGTAACTTAAGCGGCAGTAAAGATCGCTTACGCGGAAGCCGGGTGCGCTGGCGTGAAGGCGTGAATCAATACGGTGACGGCTATTGGGGGCCGGCACCGGTTAAACAATTCAGCCCTAATGTCTTCGGTCTTTACGACTTAAGCGGTAATGTCATGGAATGGGTGGCCGACTGCTGGCATGACAGTTATTTTAGGGCCCCTGAAGATGGCATTGCCTGGATTAATAAAGGTTGTGAAAAACGCGTTATTCGCGGGGGTCATTGGGCCAGTGCTTTGCAGGAATACCACAGCAGTCACCGTAAACAAAGTGACGATGATTTCACCGACCCCCGAGTGGGATTTCGGGTGGCCAAATCACTCAAGCCCTGATTCAATTAATCCAATAGAATGTTAAATATCTATTAATCGTTTTATGCTATCGATTTTAGTGAATAGTGTATTCAAAAATATCAATTATACAAAGCTTAAAATAAGCCTTATAATAAATATACATTAACATTAAAGAGTTAACCAATATGTCTATTAATACAGGATTAAAACAAGAAAACAGAAGTGAAATTGTCGAAGGTTTAAGCAAATTACTGGCTGACAGTTACACCTTATATTTAAAAACCCATAATTACCACTGGAATGTAACCGGCTCGATGTTCACCACATTACATGAATTGTTCGAAGAACATTACCTGGAATTGGCCGAAGCAGTGGACGTCATTGCCGAACGCATCCGAGCGCTGGGTGAATTTGCCCCCGGTTCTTACCAGGCGTTTTCAAAAATCACTGAAATTCAGGAAGAAACCGAAGTACCCGAAGCCAAGGTGATGATTAAAAACCTCCTGGATTCTCATGAAACCATTATCCGCCATGCCCGAAAAGTCATCACCTCAGATGCCATTGAAGGCGATGAAGTCAGTGCTGACTTACTCACCCAACGCATGGAATTTCATGAAAAAACTGCCTGGATGTTACGATCACTGCTGGACTAATATCCTGATTACAACGCAAAAAAAAGGAACCAAAAACGGTTCCTTTTTTTATATTAAGCTTCTCGTCTTTTTTGGACCGTTTTCCGCACAGAACGGTTAATCCGGTCCGCAGCGCCATCAATGGCCGCATGAATGTTTTTATCATGATGGGTCACCGCAAACGGTTTTAAACCCCGTAAACGCACCTCCATGGTACAGCGCAAATCATCATCACCGCCCTTATGGCCATTTTCATCGGCCACATGAACCTCAACCCGGGTCACCTGGTCTCTAAAATTATGCAGTACATCAAACATCAGATTCTCAACATAATTTTGTAAAGACTCACCACCTTCAATATTGTGATCATGATTAACTAAAACTTGCATAGGACTCTCCTAAAATAAAGACAAAATGGCATAGACTGCCTGATAACTTAATTCTGGGGTCTAATTAATTAATTTCAAAGCGTAAATTAAAAAAACAATCGACAAAATCCTTGCCATTAACATTAAAATAACTATACTTTACTTTCCCATGCCGGGGTGGCGGAATTGGTAGACGCGCCGGATTCAAAATCCGGTTCCTTCACAGGAGTGAGAGTTCGATTCTCTCCCTCGGCACCACGTTATTCAATACCCTCTTATACAAACTTTACTTTTAAGCATTTCGCGCCTTCGATTATTCTTGCTGGTGACTTTTTGATGTTTTTTGTTCAAGGTCAGCAAGCGATTGACAATCACTGTCAGAATCGATAACACCGGCGTCATTGAGTGGCAGTAACCAATATCGCAATGGATAGCGGTCTTTAAACCGGCATAAGTGCTGTAATAAAGCTCGAGTTTCAGAGGTGTTCAAAACCACCTCGATGCGGTAAAAATCTTTATAACCAACAACCTGTTCCTGAATACTATATTGACTGTGTTGACGACTAAAACCAGCCACCTTGGTCATGGTAAAGCCGGAAATATGTTCATAGGCAATTAATACATCAACCAGGGTGCTTTTCATAGAGACGGGAATGATAAGGGTTAGTAATTGCTGTTCAGTCATGATTTTGTCCTGGATTCAATCCGATGGTATAAAAGGGGCAATAGATATAAGGTAATTAAGGTTGATGTAAACAATCCGCCAATCACGACAATGGCCAGTGGTTTTTGGATTTCAGCACCGGGCCCGGTGGCTAATACCAAGGGTATTAAACCAAACACGGCGGTGGTGGCGGTCATCAGTATGGGGCGTAGGCGATCTGCAGAGCCGGTAATAATCACCGTTAACAGGTCGCGGCTTTGAAAACGGATGTCTTGTAAATGAGATAACAGCACAACGCCGTTGAGTATGGCGATGCCCAGTAAGGCGATAAAGCCCACAGACGCCGGTACCGATAAATATTCACCACTGATAAATAAAGCCAGAACCCCGCCCATTAACGCGAAAGGAATATTGGCCAATATCAGTCCCGCTGTGATAAGACTGCCAAAGGTGCTGAATAAAATAATTACAATTAATAACAACACCAGCGGAATCACCGTCAGTAAATTACGACTGGCACGCAGCTGGTTTTCAAATTCACCACCGTAAGTGACAAAATAGCCTTCAGGCATGTTTATATTTTGACTCACCTGTTGTTTGATTTCATCCACAAACCCCACCAAATCCCGATCATTAACATTGGCAGCCACCACTGAGAAACGTTCACCGTTTTCACGCTCAATAATGGCCGGTCCGACGGTGCGTTTTATGGTCGCAATATCCACTAAGGTTACCAATCGGTTATCCGGCAGCAATATGGATAAACGCTTTAATTCCGCCACAGAGGCCGGCCGTTCACCCAGGTCGCTGTCATAAGCCCAATAAACCGGCGTTTTAATTTTACCGTCTATGGTGTACGAAAATGGTTCACCATCCACCTGAATCCGTAGTAATTTAGCCAGCTGCTGGTTGGTTAAACCATGTTGCCTGGCCAGTTCATTGTGTAAAGAAATACTGATGTAATCGCCACCATCAATCAGAGTCATTTGCACATCAACACTGCCCTCAACGCCTTTCACCTGATGCGAAATTTGTTCAGCCAGCTGTGCCAGAACCTGTGTATCTTCACCAAACACTTTAATGGCGACGGTTCCGCTGCTGCCTGTTAACATTTCCGCTGAACGCATCTGGATGGGTTGGGTAAAGGCAAAGTTAATACCGGGATATTGTAATAATACCTGTCGCATGGCATCGATTAATCTGTTTTTATCCTTATAACGCCAGTCCTTCATTGGTTTCAGTGTCAAAAAGATATCCGTTTCATTTAAACCCATGGGGTCCAGGCCCAGTTCATCTGAACCGGTGCGTGCCACAATTTGTTCAATTTCAGGAATTTCAGCCAGTAAGTGCTGTTCAATGTCTTTGTCGAGCTGAAGTGATGATTGCAGATTAATGGTGGGCACTTTTTCCAGCTGAATAATGATGTCACCTTCATTCAGAACCGGCATAAAGGTTTTACCGATAAAGCTAAACAGCACAACACTGGCGATAAAAACAAGACCAATAATTGTCACGAACCAGCGCGGTGCGAGCAGAATCTTTTTTAACGATCGTTGATAAATAGATTGTACCTTGATTAAGTATTTCGGCACTTTGCTGCGATTTTGACTAATCATCCAGGAAGCCAGCACCGGCATCACAGTAACGGCAGTTAACAATGCCGACAATAAGGCAAACACAATGGTCATCGCCACCGGTGTAAACAATTTCCCTTCCAGGCCGGTTAATGTCAGTAACGGAATAAACACCACAATAACAATCAGGGTGCCGGAAAATACCGGTTTGATAATGTCACCGGTGGCACGATAGATGAGATGTAACTTAGGCAGGTGTTTGTTTTTTTGTAGTGCTGTGACGGTGTTTTCTACCACCACCACCGCCGAATCCACCAACAAACCAATGGCAATCACCAAACCGCCTAAGCTCATTAAATTAGCCGTCAGACCAAATTGTTGCATGAGATAAAAGGTCAAGATAACCGCGATTGGAATCGAAGCGGCCACCACCAACGAAGCCCGTAAATTACCCAAAAACAAGGCCAACAACACCGCCACCAGAAAGATTGCCTGGAACAGCGCTGAACTGATGGTACTGACTGCGGTATCAATCAGGTCTTTGCGGTCATAAAATATATTTATATCAGTACCCGCCGGCAGCGTTTCCTGTATTTGTGATAACTTGTCACGCACCGCCGCCACCACCTGTGCGGTGTTGCTGTTTTTTAAAGCCACCACCAATCCCTGCGTGGTTTCATGGCCGTCTTTTGTGACACCGCCGTAACGGGTTAACTGTCCCACACTGAGCCGACCCAAATCAGATAAGCGATAGCTTTTATTGTTTTTATAAATAATTAAATCCGCCACATCCTCAAGTTGATGCATCCGGCCTTCAGTGCGGATAATCATCGAATCGGTGCCGGTGTTCATGCGACCGACGGCGCCATTGAGGTTACTTTGGTTCAGCGTGTTTTCAATGTCTTCAAGACCGATACCGGTCTGTTGCAGGCGGCTGATATCCGGCGTAAACTGGATGGTTTTAGTGTAGCCGCCCAGTACATTAACATCGGCCACACCCGACACCGTGCGTAATGCCGGTCGGATTTGCCAGTCCAGTAAATGTTTTCGCTGCTGCAGAGAAAGCTGCGGATTTTCCACCGTAAACATAAACATTTCACTTAACGGTGTACTCATGGGAGCCATACCGCCACTTATACCCGGCGGCAAGCTGTTCCATAAACCCTGTAATCGTTCACTGACTTGCTGTCTGGCCCAATAAATATCGGTTTGTTCAGTAAAATCCAGGGTAATTGAAGTAATCGAATATTTTGTGGTGGACCGCAAAATGGCTTGGTTGGGAATACCCAGTAATTCAGTTTCAACCGGTCGAGTAATTTGTGCCTCGATTTCTTCTGCGGTCATCCCCGGGGCTTTAATAATCAGATTAACCTGAGTGGCCGAAATATCCGGAAAGGCATCAATCGGCATATTTTTCCAGGCCAAAAAACCCATTAACATAGCAATACTTAATAATACACTGACAAACAAACGTTGTGTCAGCGCAAATCTGACTAAAGCTTTTAACATTATTCGCCCCCCATACCCAACAGCATCCCTTTAACGGCTGCTACAGAGTCAGATAACACCAACAGTCCGCTTAAATCCTCAGCGGACTTAAAATAATAGTACTTTTGATCACCGTGGATGACCGTCACCGGACGGGCATTAATCTGATTGTTCTGTTTAACCAAAATATGCATCTGCCCCTGATAGTCAAACACACTGTCTTTAGGCGCCTGATAGGCCTGATTTTGATAATGCGGCATGACTTTGAGCTGCTGACCGGGTAATAACTGACATTCAGGTTTAAGCGCTTCAGTCCAGAGTTCAACAAAATAACCATCACTGTTCTGAGCCACCCGGTCAACCGCCAATACACATAAATCGGTGCTTATGGATGTGACCTGTAAAGCCGTTAGCGCAGATAAACGCAGCTGTAAACGGATACCTTCAGCGGCTAAAACTTCACCTAAATAGAGATTTTCGCTTTGCCCAAACGCATCAGGCGGTAAGTAAATGCCCGCCTGAGGTGCTTTGAGGTAAATCTGATCATCCCGGTTTGTGGTTTCAACCCATTCATTAAAATGACGAAAATGCGCCAGCGCCATATTTTGTTGCTGATACTCGGTGACAATTTGCTGCCACTGGCCGGCACTGATTTGATTGTTTTTCATCAGCTTCAGATTATTCTGGTAGCGCTCACTGGCCACATCAAAGAGGGCTTTTTGTGATTGATATTGACTTTGGAAATGATGAACTTCACTGCCTGACAACCTCAACAGACGCTGACCTTGAGCCACTGCACTACCGGCAGACACCAACACATCAATTTGCTGCGGCCGAAAAGGTGCGGTGATTTGATAAGCGGCACCCGGCAAATAACTGACTTGCGCCGGCACCGGCTTTAAATCAAAGCCCGAAACTTCCTTTATAGGTTGAAAATCGAGGTTTAATGCACCGAGTTTGTCCAGCGCAATTGATTCGGCAGCTAAATCGGAAAAAGAGAGTAAGCTTAGAAGGGCAATCAGTGTTTTCATAATGGAATACCTAAGGTTTGGTTTTGACGGGCTTTGTTGCGTTCGATATAAAGTTGATTCAGTTCGGCAGCGAATAGGTCATCCTGCGCCTGAATCATCTGCTGTAAATACACGGTTTGCGTGATTTCATTCATCTGATAGACCTGTTGCAGCTGGCTTATCAGTTGTTGCGCCAGTTCTGCCTGCTGCGCCAGTAATGGCTGCTGTTGTTGTAAACGGCGCTGCGCTGATTGCAGTTGTAACCAGGCTTGCTTAATTTCTGTGTGGGTTTTGAGTAAAGTCAGGTGAATGTCCTGCTGGCTGTTTTGCCAGTCCAGTTGATCAGACTGGGGAACGGTTTTTATCGCCGAAATCGGAATACTGACCTGAACACCCATCTGGTTTTCATGAAATCCCACATCACGAACCTGTTTGGCCACCACCCCGAGCGACCAGTTCTGATGGCTGCTGAGGCTGTTTTCATAGCGCAATTCAGCCTGATCCAGTTGAGCTTGTAACACGCTTACACGGGGGTGGTCATTAATGAATTGCGAGAAGTCGCCCCGGATGGTTTCCCGATAATTATCAGGTATGGCATCGCCACCGGTTAAAGCCCTGAAATGATGGCGGGCTAAATCAACCTGTTCGCTGATAGACTCGATGTCTATCTGGGTTTGCAGCAGCGCATTTTTTATCATCATCCATTGAGTTTGTGACAACTGATTATTGTCAGCCAATGCTTTTGCATTGCGTTGCTGCTGTTGCAGCCACTTAATCTTACTGTTGGCAATCTGTAACCGCTGTTCACTGATGAGGCATTGCCACAACACCTCTCTGATTAAACCCGACAGATACAAGCGATGCATCTGTTGCCGTTGATGTTGTAAGTGCTGATTCTGGCTGACAAGCTGATCATCCAGTTGTCGCCGACCGGCTGATTTAATGGGGAGCTGTAAATTAGCCTCATATTCATCCGCAGTTTGGCTGTCGCTGCCATATAAGGTGGAAAGCTGTAAGCTGGGGGTATCACCAAGCCAGCCGGACACAGCGGTTTCGGTCTCTTTTAACGGTTGTCCTGAAAGGCTGTTTTCCTGCGTGTAGCTGATGCTTTGCGTCAATAGTTGATGTAAGTTTTCAGCTGTCTCGGCTTTCACCCTGTCGGCCTGGAAACCGACAATCAGAAAAACAATGATTAATTTTTGCTTTGTCATGGCAGTGCTGTACATTAAATAGTAGAATCAATATAGTTTTTCTGGCATAAAAAAACATCGGTCAGATGACCTATGCCGCTGTAAAAGGCTGATTTCAAACAACATTTAGAATTAGATAAATATGATTAAAGATAAACTAATTGCTTTTGGACTGGTGCTTATCATGTTACTCAATCTGGCAGACTTAATCGCCGATATCAGTATGAATGTGGCGTTATGGCATATATTGTCTGAAGGTGCGATTGTGGTTCTGTCCGGCTGCATGGCGGCTTATTTAATTATTGAAATGCGTCGCCGGAGCCAATCACTCAAACAGTTATCGCATCAACTTAAAGAATCAAAACGTCAACAAGCACAACTGACCGAGGAATTCAAAGCCGCACGCCATGATTACTTTAAAGCCATCGAGCAACAATTTCATGTCTGGCAACTGAGTAACAGCGAACAAGAAGTGGCTTTATTGATATTAAAAGGCTTAAGCATCCCGGAAATCGCCATCATGCGCTCCACCAAAGAGAAAACAGTCAGACACCAGGCTTCTGCCATTTACAGAAAAGCGCAAATTGAAGGCCGACACGAGCTATCGGCCTGGTTTATGGAAGATTTTATCGCAGCCAAAGCCGCTTAAAAATTGGTTTAAAACAAACAATCAGCAATAAAATATTATTTAAGAGACACTTGCTCATCCACATCCCAACCACCACCCAAGGCTTTAAACAAGGCAACCAGGTTGATGGCAGCAGCGGTGTGAGTCCGCACATAATTATTTTCAGCCTCGCGCAAGACCCGTTCTTCGGCCAATAAATCAGTCAGGGCAATGTCGCCCACATCAAAACGCTTTTGCGCATGCCCATAACTACTTTGGGCGGCCTTGACCGCCAACTGTTGGCGTTCAACTGCCTCAAGGCCAAGAAGATAATCGCTGAGCGCGCGTTCGGCATCACTGAGCGCCGTTAGCACAGCGTGCTCATAAGCCAATGCTGCCTGTTGCTGGCGTGCCTCTGTGGCACGAATTTCCGCGCGCACGCGACCACCATCGAAGAGCCGCCAGGAGATCAACGGCACGATGGAAAACCGTGAGCTGTCAGACTCAAACAAGTTACCTGAGTTCAGGGATTGAAAACCGCCCCCGGCCGCAATCGACAGTTTTGGAAACAATTCGGCGGTGGCAACACCAATATCAGCCGTACTGGCGGCCAATCGGCGCTCCGCCGCACGAATATCGGGACGCCGACGCAGCACATCGGCACGCTCACCCACCGGCAGAGCACGCAATGTTATCTCCGGCACATCCGTATGAATCAATGCCAATTCATGCTCCGGCGGCATCCCCAGCAACACACCCAGACCCAGAGCGGCGGCGCGCAAGCGCGCTTGAATAGTTGGTAATGCAGCTTCAGCCGCTGCCAGTCGTGCTTCGGTGGCATCAACTTCAGCTTGCGAAGCATCCCCCAGTTCAAAGCGTTGGCTCACTAAATCCAGGGTTTGCTGCAAGGTCTCGACAGATGATTCACGGGCAACCAATTCACGCTGTGCACCTCTGAGGGTCAGATAAGTGCGCGCCACTTCGGCGGCCACACTGATGCGAATATCCATGGCATCAGCCTGAGCCGCTTCAACGTTCGCTTCAGCACGTTCCACCGTACGGCTGGTTTTACCAAACAAATCAATTTCCCAGGCGGCATCAAAACCAATGTCATAAATGGTCTGATCGCGATTAAGCCCGGGAATCGAAGCAATGGGCAAAGGACCATTCTCGCTTTGTCGCCGTCGGCTGACGCTGCCGGACGTATTGACAACAGGCGCATAGCCACCGGCTGCCCGATCACGCATTGCCCGGGCTTCATGAATACGGGCATAGGCTTGCCGCAGATTGAGATTACTTGACAAAGCATCGGTCACCAGACGATCCAAAACAGGATCATCCAATGAACACCACCACTGTGCCATCTCAAGCTGCGCCTCAGTGGTCTGCACCGACTGGCTCCAGCCCGCACCGATATCGACATCTGGCGGCTGGCGGTAGTCCGGACCAACGGCACAGGCACCGAGCGACAAAGTCGCTACGATATAAAGTCCATGTCGCCTAAACTTTAAACCTTGTGTCATATTAATCACTCCTACAATTCATTCCAACCGGCTGCGTACAAACACAACCGCCATGGTCAGGCTGACCAGTGCAATAATGGCCAACGGCCAGGTATTGGCGATGATGTCTGAAGCCGGCATGGCTTTCAGAAACGTACCTTCAACAATCACTAAAAAGTGCTTCAGCGGAATGGCTTCTGCCAGCCATTGCAACACCGTGGGCATATTTTCCACCGGCGTGGCAAAACCGGACATCAAAACTGCCGGCACGCCAATGGCAAAAGCCCCCAATATGGCCTGTTGCTGAGTGGCAGACACCGAAGAAATCATCAAGCCAATACCAACCACAGATAAAATAAATAACACTAAACTGGGCATTAATAACCAAAATGAACCTTCAAAAGGCACGCTAAAAACGAACGCCGCCGCGGCAATCATCATCAGCCCTAATACCAATCCAATGGCCAGAGCCGGCATGGTTTTGGCGACAATAATTTCGAACGTGGTGGTTGGCGACACCAGTAGCTGATCAAAAGTACCCAATTCACGCTCTCTGGATATCGACAAAGCCGTAATCATCAACGCACTGAAAAACACTAAAATACCGGATAAGGCCGGCACCACAAACCAGCGATAAATTAAATTTGGATTAAACCAATGGCGTACAACCACCGGTGATGCGTTTGTGCGATCGCGTTGTACTGCGGCACTGACACCGGCGGCAATTTGATTAAGATAAGCCACTGTAATCTGACCGGCATTACTGCGCCGACCATCTACAATCACCTGAACGGTTCCGATTCCACCGGCGGCAATCTCCCGGGAAAATTCAGGCCCAAAATTAAGTCCCGCAATCACCGCCCGCCGATCAATCAGTTCACGCAGCGCTTCGGGGCTGTGCACGGTGTGGATTTCATTGACGAAATCAGCGGCCGCAACCCGCGCCACCAACTCATGCGACCAATGACCGGCATCACGGTCGTACACCGCAATATCCGCATTGCGGACTTCCAATGTGGTAGCAAAAGTAAAAATGAGCAATTGCATTAAAGGCGGCACAAAAACGATAATCCGACTGCGCGGGTCTCGCAGAATACTCAATAGTTCTTTAACAATCTGGGCCCTGAGGCGGGCATTGGTGAAGGTATTAAAAAATTGACGCATGCTCAACACTCCAGATTTTTTCGGGTTTTACGCCTGGCAATGGCAAAAAAGAACACGCCAATCGCCAGCATCGCGGCCAAATCCGGTAAAAAAACCGCCCACACATCACCGGCCAGAAACACCGTTTGTAAGGATGAGACAAAATATCGCGCCGGAATTAGGTATGTGATGGCCTGAATCGGTACCGGCATGGCATCAATTTCAAACAAAAATCCCGACAGTAAAAAGGCCGGCAAGAAACCTGAGAATAAGGCAATTTGCGAAGCCAAAAACTGGTTTTTAGTGACTGATGAAATCAACAAGCCCTGACCCAAGGCCGGAATCAGAAAAACCGCTGAAATACTCAACAGCGCCAATAAAGATCCCCGTAAGGGCACATCAAAAATAAACACCGCCAGCGCCGCCGAACCCAAGGTCGCCACCATGCCCAGCGCAAAATAAGGCAGTAATTTACCAATCAATATCTCCACCACCGATGCCGGTGTCGATAACACCGCTTCCATGGTGCCACGTTCCCACTCCCGCGCCACCACCAGTGCCGTTAACATGGTGCCAATGATGGTCATGATGATGGCGATGGCACCGGGCACCAGAGAACGCCGACTTTCCAGTTCAGCATTAAACCAATACCGCGGTTCCAGGTTAATCACTGATGTAGGTCGACCGTTCAAACGACTGGCCTGCCAATTGAGCACCACACCCTGTGCATAGTTGGCCACAAAATTAGCGGTATTGGGCAGCGAACCATCGGTCACCACCTGCACAGCCGACTGTGGCTGGCCGGATGACAATCGTTGTTCAAAATCCTGTGGAATGACCACAAAACCACGTAATTTCCCGGAAACCACTTGCTCGGCCACTTGTCGACGATCCCGTGCCGGTGTGACTTTGAGATAACGGGTACCGGCAAAGGCCGCGGCCAAAGATTGTGCCGAAGCGCTGTCAGATTCCAAAACCACCCCAATGCGCACCTCACGTACATCCAGTGAAACGGCATAAGCAAACAAGAACAGCAATATCACGGGTAAAACGATGGCAATCAAAATGGTTGATGGATCACGAAAAGCTTGCAGGCTTTCTTTTCGAACCAGGGCAATCAATCGGCGCCAGTCAAAGGCACGTTGCGCCCGCTCATCCCTGACCTGGTCTTGTTCAGAATTGTTTGTGTTGGGTACTTGATCAGTCATAATTAACCCGGTGCGTTGGCACGTGACTCGTCATCCAATTGGGCTGACTCCACCAGATGAATAAAAGCATTTTCCATGGTTGGATCAGGCTGATCATCGCTGATGGCACCTTGTTTCAGTGCATCCGGTGTATCGAGTGCAATCAGTCTGGCGCGGTACATCATCGCCACCCGATCGCAGTATTCTGCTTCATCCATAAAATGGGTGGTCACCATAATGGTCACACCTTTTCGAGCCAGGCCGTTAATATGGGTCCAGAATTCACGCCGGGTAATCGGATCAACCCCGGAAGTCGGCTCATCCAGGAATAACACCGGCGGCCGATGCATCAAAGCACAGGCCAGTGCCAATCGTTGTTTATAGCCCAAAGGCAAAGAATCCGGTGAAGTGCTCAGGTATTGACTCAAATCGAAGGTTTCAATCATCTCATCAATGCGTTGACGCTTAACATCGCCTTCCAGCCCATAAACACCGGCAGAAAACTCAAGATTTTGTCGCACTGACAATAAGCCATACAGAGAAAACTTTTGCGCCATATACCCCAACTGGCTTTTCGCCGATCCGGTGGCATAACGCAAATCATGACCAACCACCTGGGCTTGACCTTCGGTGGGTTTTAGCAAGCCACAGAGCATCTTAAAAGTGGTTGATTTGCCGGCGCCATTGGGACCCAGCAAGCCAAATATTTCACCTTTTTCAACCTCGAAACTGACATCATCAGTGGCGGTAAAATCACCAAAGCGCTTAGTCAGATGGCGACAAGCAACGGCCACGTCTGAACCTAATTCAACCTTGTCAATCCGCTCAGCCAGCGCTGAGGTACCGCCGGGGCCTCCGCCCAATAAATCAATAAAAGCATCTTCAAACCGTGGCTGTACTGACTCAAGTCGAGCACCGACGTCATTCGCCAGATTGTCAATTTCCTGACGTTTCGCATCCTCGCGTAACACCACACGCACCGCATCACCCTGAATCACACCGTCACCGACACTGGCTAAATTAAGTGCATTGGATAATACCGCGCGGCGTTCAGTCCCGACCTGTTCCAATCGATAACTGCGTTCCTTAATTTGATCGGTGAGTTCCTGTGGTGGGCCATTGAATTCAAGTTTACCTTCATTCAACAGCAACACACTTTGACAACGTTCTGCCTCATCCAGATAGGCTGTTGACCAGACCACGGCCATACCCTCATCGGTTAATTCCTGTACCATGCGCCATAAATCCTGACGACTAACCGGATCGACACCGACACTGGGTTCGTCTAACAACAAGACTTTGGGTTTGGCCATCAGCGCACAGGCCAGGCCTAATTTTTGTTTCATGCCACCGGATAACTTTCCGGCCAATCGTTTGGTAAAAGGACCTAGTCGGGTAAAATCAAGCAAACTGTCAAATATATCACCATGTTGATCAGCATCCATACCACGCAACTGCGCATACAGTCGCATATTTTCCATCACCGATAAATCTTCATAAAGACCAAAGCGCTGTGGCATATAACCGCTGACAATATGAATCGCCTCGTTATCATCCACCACATCCAATCCGGCCAGTGTCACCCGTCCGCTGTTGGGTACCAATAAACCGGTCATGATTCGCATCAGTGTGGTTTTACCGGCCCCATCGGGGCCCACCAGCCCGGTTAATCGCCCGTATTGAATCTCAGCGCTAAAACCATTCAGCGACTCGACCGCTCCAAACCGCTTGACCACATCTTCAATCACCACAGCGGCATCATGCTGACCCAGTCGTCGGAACACGTCACTGGTAATCGCGGTATTCATGGCGGTATTGGTGACCTGAGCCATACTTATTGTCCTGTCGCCGTTTTGTTAGAACCTGGCTGAAGCGCATCATCCACTTCAATGGTTACCGGCATGCCTTGTCGCAAATCCTGATTTGGATCAGTCACACTAATCCGGAGTCGATACACCAAATCTGTGCGCAGTTCAGTGGTTTCCACTGATTTTGGGGTAAATTCGGCACGGGGTGAAATAAAGCCGATTTGACCTTGATACGCCTGATCTGAAGAATCGGTTAAAACCCTCACTTGGGTACCGGGTGCGATGTGTCCCAGATTAGGCTCACTGACATAGGCGCGCACATAAACCGGATCACGCAAACTCAGGCTGTAAACCGGACTACCACTGGTCACCATACTGCCCGGCTCGCGAACCCGTGCCAGAACCGTGGCATCACTGGGTGCCATTAAATCGGCGTCCGACAAGGCGGTTTGTGCTTGCGCCACCGCCGCTTCGGCTACGGCCACCCGGGCTTCACCAGCAGCAATGTCTTCCTGTCGAAAGCCGGCTTCCACCAAAGACAAGGCTGCTTTTGCCGAGGCCAAACTGGCCGCCGTTTGATTACGCATGGCCAATGCTGCATCTACGGCCCGTTGACTGGTGGCGCCGGATTCAACCAGGGCACTTTGGCGTTGGTAATGACGTTCTGCATCATGGTAATTGGCCTCAGCCTGCGCAACCGCTGCTTCAGCCTGCAGGACTTCCTGTGGCCGATGACCGCTTTTAAGTTTATTTAATTCAGCTTGAGCGGCCTGTAACTCGGCGTTTGCTGCAGCCAGTTGATCACGGTAAGGCTCATTATCCAGCTGCGCCATAATTTGACCGGCACTCACCTGATCACCTTCATCAAACAGCATGTCCTGTAAGCGACCGGGCTGGCGAAAGGCCAGTTCCACTTCACGAATATCTACATTGCCATAAAGACGCAAAACGCCCTCATCGCTTTGTTCACGTAACAGAAACCACCACGCCAGCAAACCGATGGCAGCCATCAAAATAAGAATAATAAATATTCGGCGTACACTACCGTTGGATTTGGACAGGCTATTCATTGTTGTTTACTCCATTGAATGATTGCTCTATTCAGATTGCCTTTATGTTGAACCGGGTCTGATTTTTTCTGCTTAGAGATTGTTTCAGAACTCAATTTAATTGGCACCACACCCGTATGGCTCATACCATATAAGTGTTCAGCCAATTCTTGTTTACTCTGCCAGTTATTTATTTGCTTGTTGCTCATAATCATGTCCTCATAGAAACCGTTGCCTATGCCCTTTGTTAATAATTGATTGTCACAATGTGACTTTTTGTCCGGGACCGGGCACTGAAACCTGCCAGCCATAAGCATCACGCAAACTTTGTGCAAAATCGACGGCGGCTGTTTCTTCACCATGAACCACGAAAGTTTGTCGTGGTGGTCGTTTAAACTGACCGGTCCAGGCCAGTAAGGCCGGTAAGTCCGCATGAGCGGATAAACCACCCCCGACGGTATAAATAGAGGCCCTGACAGGTATCTCATCATCAAAAATACGTACCCGTTTAGCCCCATCCACCAAACGCCGTCCTAAAGTACCTTGGGCCTGAAAACCGGTAATTAAAACACTGCATTCTTCTCGCGGTAAATTTTGTAATAAATGATGCTTAATGCGACCCGCTGTACACATACCACTGGCAGAAATAATGATGGCACCGGAACGTACCTGATTTAAGGCTTTTGATTCAGCCACACTTTCGGTGAAATAAAGAAATGGGATGTCCTTGCCCAGACTGTACCAATCGGCCAGATCCCGCGCCGCTGCATCAAATAATTCCATGTGATTTTGGGTGATACGGGTCACTTCAGTGGCCATCGGTGAATCCACAAAGACTTTTAAATGCTGTAATCTTCCTATGCGGCTAAGCCGATGCAAATGATAGAGAATTTCCTGCGTGCGTCCCACGGCGAAAGCCGGCACAATCACGTTGCCCCCCTGATCCAAAGTTTGTTCAAGGGCACTGATTAATTCCGCCTCAGTGGCTGACATATCCTTATGGACACGATTTCCATAAGTTGATTCAATCACTAAAATATCTGTGTCCGTAATCGCTGTCGGATCACATATAATGGGTCGTCCCGGCTGACCCAGATCGCCACTGAAGACAATTTTGGTGGTGGTATCTTGTTCGCTCACCCAAACTTCAATAATGGCTGACCCAAGGATATGGCCGGCATCACGAAAGCGACAACGCACGCCGGCGTGAGGTGTTAATTCACTGTCATAATCGTGTAAGCTGATCTGCCCTAAGCTGTCTTTCGCATCCTGCTGCGTATAAAGAGGTTCGTTAACGGCACGTCTGGCTCGCCTTGATTTAGCATGCCGTTTGTCTCGCTCGGCATCCTTTTCCTGGATATGAGCACTATCCAACAACATCACCTCGAGTAAATCTGCGGTCGCCGCCGTACAATGGATGGCACCTGAAAAGCCTGCCTTCGTCAATTTAGGCAACAGACCACTGTGGTCAATATGGGCATGGGTTAAAAGCACAAAATCAATACTTTTAGGATCAAAAGAAAACGGCTGATGATTACGTGCCGAAGCTTTACGACCACCCTGATGCATGCCACAATCCACTAAAAATCGAGTTTCTTCGGTTTCTACTAAAAAGCACGAACCGGTCACTTCCCGGGCAGCACCGTAAAAAGTTATGTTCATGATGACGCTCCGAACATCCTGCCTGGTCTCATTTGCTGGCGGGCGATTAAGGCAATGACTGTCCAAATCACGGTGCGCAGACTCATGGCAACAACCGTCCGTTGGGCAAAGGCCCCGCCCAAAGCGATATGCAAACCAAATGCAGCAAACACAAAGGCTGTTCCGACCGCCAAAATAATTGCCAGCCATACCGCCCAGCGACGCTGTAACCACAAACCGATACCGGCCAGAATATAAAAGAAACCGGCGATAAAATTAAACCAGAGTACGAAAGGCATAAAATCCCCTGCTGCCTTGACTGCGGCTTGGTCACCATATAAAACCAGTCCACCTTCTTTAATTGTCATCAATCCAAAGACAATGGCCACGAGAGCGACCATTCGCAACCAAAATGTATTCTTTTTTACTGCTTTCATAACCATTAATCAAAATAAAAAGTGTTTTGTAAGTGAGTACTCACTATCTTTAACCTTTAAGCAACGTTTGTCAAGCAGTTTTTGTTATTTATATTTTTTTAATATAGTCTGGCGTGACTCGACGGCGTGTGCATTAACGCCATTAAAATAAGGCATTCTGGAATACGTTGATTAATCAAACAATCGATACGCGGACAAACGAAATGTCCAGCGGTTATGAAAAAAATGGATGATTGTTTTTATTAAGCCGGCAGTAAAGACTGACGATAAACGTTGAATACTGATTGCGCTGTAGCCAACATATTTTGTCGATCGGTTGCTAACATGGATTGCATCACAAGCCCCTGAATGCTGCCAATAAACAATAAGGTCGCTGCCTCGATGTCTAAATCCGGATTCAGCTGACCTTTCTCTTGCCCTGCCTGCATGATGTTGCGTAACAAGTCAGCATACTGAACGATGAGCTTTTTCACCATTTGTTTCGGTACACTGTCTTTATCATGTTGCAGTTCACCAAACAGAATGCGCGGAATACCCGGATGTTGACTGACGAAAGATATATGTGCTAAAAACATGGATTCTAGTTGATCGATGGCAACGGCATCTGTGTCAATGGCTTTGTGAATATGCTTCATGAGACGATCGGCCACCCAGCCCATCACCCCGGAAAAAATAGACTCTTTGGTGGGAAAATGTCTAAAAATGGCACCCTGGGTTAAACCCATTTTGTCCGCCAAAGCCTGGGTACTGATGGAACTCGGGTTTTGCTCTGCAGCCAGATCAATTAAAGTTTCAACGGTCTCAAGGCGGCGTTGTTCGGCGGTTTTATTTTTGGTGCGAGAAGTCATAACAATTTAATTAGTGAGTACTCACTATCTTCTCACATTTTTTTATCAATGCCAATCTTTATTGAGAAAATTTAATCCATACTTCAAAACCATCGGATCGATTTGTGGCCGGTGAGTGAAGACGCATACTGGCACCTATGCCGGTGACAATGGCATCGGCAATCGCCAAACCCAAACCCGATCCGTCAGTCCGGGTGTTATTTCTCACAAATCGACGCCTCAGTCGGGCTAATTGATCAGCCGGAATAATGGCGACTTGATTAACAACCCGTAAGGTACCGGAAGAAAAGTAAACCTCCACCGGACTATCCGGGGCACCATGTTTGAGGGCATTATCCAGTATATTCTGCAGTAAAATAGCCAAGGCATCGGCATCCACATTTGACCTGAATGTTTCATTATCCGGTATCTTTAAATGGATGACTGCATCTGGATGAGAGCGTTTAAAGTCATCAACAATCAACCGCACAAGGCTGATTAAGTCATGCGATTCTGTGGATATTAACCGCCCACCTTCGGCTTTGGCTAACTGCATCAGTTTTTCTGATAATTGTGACAGCCGCTTGATGGATTGTTCAATTTTATCTGCCTGTTCCCGGCTTGAACCCGCTGGCAGGACCTGTTGTAACCGTTGTATTTGTGCCAGTGCTGTGGCAATCGGTGTGCGTAATTCATGGGCGCTGTTGGCGGTAAAGGCATGTTCCAGTTCCATCGCGCGACGCAATCGCTGTAATAAATCATTTAAAGAATCCGCAATGGACTTAATTTCAATGGGTAATTCATTGGCTTGAATCGCAGACAAATCACCGCCATCCCGTGATTGAATAGCTTCACTCAACGCCAGCACATGGCGTAAGCTATAACGGACAAACAACCAGGTGCCAAAAAAGCACAACGGAATCAGTAGCGCCAATGGCCACACTAAAGTCATCAGCATGTCCCTCACCGCTGATTGCCTTTGTGATAAGGGTTCTGCCACCTGAATGTGGAGGCTGTCCTGAACTGCGGAGGCCCCATAAAACCGGTGACTTGCTGAAGAACTAAAGCCTTTACGAAATTCCTGGTCAAAAATAGCCGGATCGGCGTTATGCGATTTCAGTAAAACCGCACCGCTGTTATCACGCACCAGATAGACAAAATACTCATCATGCGCAGCCAATGGCATGATGTTTTGTATCTGCTCAGGGGTTTCACTGTTGATAATTTCGACCACAGCCAACGGCATAATGCGCTGTGCCGTTTCGGCCAGGGCGCTGTCAAATAAGTCATTCATTCTGTCGCGTAAAACAGACATGGCTAACACCAGAGCCAAAACCCACAACAACACAACACCTAAGGTTAAACCAACGCCCAGGCTCTTTTGCAAACTTTGAGGCCGCTTCATGTTTGCTTGATCCGGTAACCGAAGCCCCGCACCGTTTCGATCAGGTCCTTGCCCAGCTTCTTACGCAAGCGGCTGATGTACACTTCAATGGTATTACTTTCAATTTCAGCCCCAAAAGCATATAAATGATCTTCTAACTGGCTTTTTGATAATAACAATCCCGGTCTGTGCAAAAACGCTTCAAGCAAAGCCCACTCGCGGGCGGTTAACTGTATGTCAGCACCTGCTCTAGTGACCTGATGAGTATTTAAATCAACCGTTAAGTCAGCCAGCTTAATGGTTGGATTGGGGTTACCGGCATAACGACGCGCCACAGCGGCAACCCGCGCACTTAACTCAGACAAATCAAAAGGTTTAACCAGGTAATCGTCGGCCCCGGCATTCAGGCCTTGTATGCGGTCAGAAATCTGATCTCTGGCGGTTAAAATAATCACCGCTGTGTCGTCACCGTCATGTCGTAAGGTTTTTAATAAATCAATACCATGGCCATCAGGCAACATCAAATCCAGCAAAATTAAGTCGTATTCAGTGCCGGCCAGCGCGGCTTTGGCCTGTGCAATGGTCTCCACCCAGTCCACCGCATGGCCTTCATCAATCATCTGGTCGTGAATCACTTCGCCTAAGTCATTGGCGTCTTCAAGCAATAATAGCCGCATTTAATATCAACATTTGTACTAAATAATAATCATAATCATAACCTGAACAGCCATTATAAAGTAAGTCTAAAAGCCATTACACCTTATGAGCTTTCAGGTTATTGTCAGGATAAGTGTTTAAAGTGAGCAATAATTAATAAACAGATGCAAATAATGAATAACAAAAAACTGACGATTCATTTAACAGTCATTAGCACGGTCATTCTGGCCGTTTGGGCCTGGAGTTACCGCATAAATGTAACGCCGTATGATGGCTTGTCCTGGCTAACATACGACAATCTACTGTTTGTCACCGGGCTGATGGCCATGGCTTTGATGTCGATAACCATGGTATTAGCCACCCGACCGGCCGTTTTAGAGCCTGTGTTTAATGGCCTTGATAAAATCTATCGATTGCATAAATGGACCGCTTTATTAGCGGTTATTTTTGCCGTTCTGCATTGGTTAACTGAAATGAATGATGACTGGTTAGAATCACTGTTGTTGGTTTCCACACAACCCACTGAGGCTTCGGTTTCAGTCTTTGTTGATAATATGCAAGAACTGGCTGAGGATTTGGGTGAATGGAGCTTTTATCTGGTGGCTGGCATGGTGCTGTTGTCACTATTGAAGTTTTTTCCCTACAAATTCTGGCGTTATTTACACCGTACTATGCCGGTGCTGTATTTATTACTGGTCTTTCATGCAGCCTGGCTAACACCATTTAGCTGGTGGCAACAACCCATCGGTTTACTTTTAGCGTTGTTGATGGTGGCCGGCAGTGTTGCAGCCATGCGCTCTTTAACCGGACACATTGGCCGCAACCGCCAGGTAAAAGCCACCATCAAATCCATCTCAACCACCACACAAAATGTCACCCAAGTTGTGTGCCAATTGGATAAAAAGTGGCCCGGCCACCGAGCAGGGCAATTTGCTTTTGTAAAATTCGATCGACTTGAAGGCGCCCACCCGTTCACCATTGCCAATGCCGATAACAATCAGGGTCAATTAACTTTTGAAATAAAAGCCCTCGGTGATTACACCCAAAAATTAGCAGAGAAACTAACCATAGGTCAAGCCGTTACCATTGAAGGGCCATATGGCCGGTTTGATTTCAAACGCCACAAAGTCAAGGCCGAGCAAATCTGGGTGGCCGCGGGGATAGGTGTAACGCCCTTTTTAGCCTGGTTAGAAGAACTACACAAGCACCCGGAGCAAATGGCGACTGCACAAATGCATTACTGTACCCATGATGGAATCACTGATCCGATGGTGCCACGTTTACAGCAATTGTGTAAAAACTTACCTGGTATTACTTTGCAGATACATGACAGCCAAAAAGGACAAAAAATCACACCACAAGACCTGTTAACTCAAGAGGCAACGAAGCGTGTAACCGAAGTGTGGTATTGCGGTCCCAAAGGCTTGGCCAAACTTTTAGAATCGGGTTTAAAGAAAACTATACCCGGTTCACTGCGATTTCGGAAAGAAGCCTTTGAATTGCGCTAATATAAAATTAAGTGACCTGCTTTCAGGTTACTGTCAGGATAGTCAATTATAGTTAAGATTCACTCAACCGGAGAAATCCCATGAATATTCTACGAATGACGGCCTTAATGGCCACTTTTTTAATCTCAACAGCGGCATTGGCTGATGATGACTGCACCGATCCGGTGGCCGACTGGCAACCGCAAGAAAACCTGCGTCAATTGATGATTGACAACGGCTGGGACGTGAAACGTATTAAAGTTGATGACGGCTGTTACGAAGTTAAAGGTTTTGACCAGGACGGCAACCGGGTG
Organism: uncultured Marinicella sp.; assembly: GCA_947502925.1. Lineage (GTDB taxonomy): Bacteria > Pseudomonadota > Gammaproteobacteria > Xanthomonadales > Marinicellaceae > Marinicella. The sequence goes on from CANNBS010000006.1 coordinate 104,171, forward strand.
GAAGCCAAATTCTCACCGGCCACACTGGAGATTCGGGAACTTGAGGTTAAATTTACAGGTTCCGGTCACCGTTCTGGTTATCTAAAAAAACATTCTGTTCAACAAAAGCCAGTAAACAATAAAAATACCCGAAAAAAACCCAAAGTCAACATTCAATAAAACCACGGAGTTAAAAGCATGACATACCGCACCTTGATACCGGCAGCCCTCGCCATTGTATTGTCGACCATGGCTGCCAACGCCCGCGAAATCACCTTCACCACTGAACTGAAAAACTACGGTGGTGATGGTGCTTACGTGGCCTTATACCTCACCAATGAGGCAGGGCAATACCAACAAACATTATGGATTGCCGGGGAAAAATCAAAATATTATAAACACTTAAGCGGCTGGGCACGGGGCAGTGGCCAACGCAGCAGTGAATATGACGGCCTCACCGGTGCCAGCGTGGCGGCCGGTAAAACCATGACTGTGACCCTTGATTTAGCTGATTCCTTGATTGATTCAGGCCATCAGATCAGGGTCGATACCGCCGTGGAAGATATGCGCGACAACCGCTATGATGTGGTGGTGCCATTAACCACAGAAGGTGTTAATCAGATCACGGCCGGTCGCGGCTACGTGCAAAGTTTCAGCTACTCATTTTAAATTACGAGACCTCTGCATAAATCTGGGTTATTGAAAAAATGATTGAAATTCTGAAGTTCAAGGAAGGAAACGCAAGTAATAGCAAGGCTATTGCTCAGTTTTATTCAGCGCTTCCATGCGCTTCACCCCTTCGGGGCTTGTGTGATAATTCATTCCAGATGAATTATTCTGACGCAGAAATTCAGGATTTCAGACATTTTTATTTAATTCACGACTTATTCAGAGGTCTCATTACACTAAAATCAAAGCTTTAAGGGCAAGATGCCATGATTCGTAAACTCCACTCGATACTGGGTTTGTCGGCGGTGTTGCTGGTACTGGTACTGGCCATCAGCGGCGCTATTTTGTCGATTAATCCGACCATTGAGCGCAGCCAGGCCACTGTTATGGGCACCTCTGCCATCACGGTGGCAGAATTAACCGGCAAGCTGGCCAAGCGATACCCAAAAATTGAACAACTACAACGCAGCCCATCCGGCACCCTGATTGTTTATTATACCGACAACAATCAGGCCGGTGCTGATCGGATTGATCCGTTTACCGCAGAAACAATCGGACCCTATACCGTCCCGGCCTTTAAAACCTGGCTGAAAAACCTGCACCGATCCTACCTACTCGACAATCCGGGACGCATTGCAGTTGCCTTAGGTGCTCTTGTTATGCTATTGATAAGCATATCCGGCACCCTGATGCTGATTAACAGCACTGGTGGCTGGCGCCATTTCTTTCGCCCCATTCAAGGTTCAACGCTGGCTCAACGTTTACACAGCCGCATCGGACGCCTGGCATTAATTGCTCTGATGCTGTCTGCTCTCACCGGTCTTTATATGTCTTTGGAGACCTTTGAATTTATTCCGGATCACCAGACCGCCGAGCCGGCTTTTCCTCAACAGGTTGACGGCGGGGAACCTGCGGCTATTGGTTCTTTGACTGCGCTTAAAAATATTCCGGTGTCTGAACTTCGAGAACTTGTTTACCCCTATCCCCAAGATGCCTATGATGTCTATTCAATTCGAACTCAGCAAGGCATGGGTTTTATTGACCAGTCAACCGGCCAATTACTGGCCTTTCGACCGTATAACAGCCAGCAGAAAATCTATGAATTTATCTATATGTTACACACCGGAGAGGGATTGTGGTGGCTGGCCTTATTGCTGGGCTTAAGTGCCCTGACAGTCCCCGTCATGACATGGACCGGCATCCAGGTGTGGTGGCGACGCAGACGAGCCATACCGCGTATCCGCAATAACAGCAAAGCCCAGTCAGCCGACAGCATCATTCTGGTGGGCAGTGAAAATAACAGTACCTGGGGCTTTGCCATAAATCTGCACGATGCCTTGAACTCAGCCGGTTATCAGGTGCATACCGCCGCCATGAATAAACTGGCCGACACTTACCCAAAAGCACAACGGTTGTTTATTCTAACCGCCACCTATGGCGATGGCGATGCCCCGGCTTCAGCCAGGCAATTTCTGAAACGCCTGCAACAAGTTAACGATTCTGAGGGAATTCCTTATGCAGTGCTGGGATTTGGTGATCGCCAATTCCCAAAGTTCTGCGGCTATGCGCTACAGGTCACAGACGCTTTACAACAAAAAGGCTGGCCGGCGCTTTTGATCACTGAAATGATTGATCGCCAATCGAGTCAAACCTTTGCCCGCTGGGGTGAAGCCATCGGCCAGAAAATCGGCACCGAACTAACACTGGATTACAGCCCGCCACAGCCTAAAACCGTGACCTTACAATTAACAGATCGAACCGATTATGGCGAGCAGGTGCAGGCACCCACATCAGTTCTGCGTTTTAAAATGGCTGATCAAGCCCAACCAAAAGGGTGGTTGCAGAGCTTATTCAATACTTCAAAACTACCCCACTTTGAAGCCGGTGATTTGGTCGGCATTTTACCACCGGGCAGCCCGGTACCCCGTTATTACTCGCTGGCCTCTGATTCTCGTAATGGGGTTTTAGAAATATGTGTGCGCAAGCTACCGGATGGGCTGTGCTCCAACTTTCTGCATAACTTAAAAACCGGTGAAACCATTGAAGCCTTTATCCAGGAAAACCCACAATTTCGACCGGCCTCGAACAAAAAACCCATTATTCTAATCAGTGCCGGTGCCGGCATTGGGCCTTTAATCGGCTTTATCCGTAATAACAAATCGCGCCATCCCATGTACCTTTATTGGGGCGGGCGTAAGCCGGAATCTGATTTTCTTTATCAACAGGAACTCCAAATTTATCTTGACGATAACCGACTGACCGGTCTTAATACCGCTTTTTCTCGAATCCCTGAAAACAGCGGCTATGTCCAGGATAAGTTAATCACCGATACTGAACATATTCGCGCACTGGTTCAAAACAACGCCCAGATTTTAGTCTGCGGTGGCCGTAAAATGGCGGTCGGTGTCAGCACTGCCATGAATGAAATTCTGGCACCCATTGAACTTGATGTCGCTAGCCTCAAAGCCGATGGCCGATACCGTGAGGATGTTTATTAGTATAACCCGATATGAGAAACAGTCGTTTTTGTTTATTCCCGCTGATACAACGCATATAAATACGGCCGTTGACCGCCTGCGGGTGTCACATAGTCGTAATGGGCCTGTTTGCGCAGGGCAAAGATTGGTTCCATTCGCTGATTCATATCATCTAAAGAATAACGCCTTACCGGTAAACCCGCGCAGCGATCCACACCGTGTTCTGAAAACTCCGCCAACAGCACATAACCATCTTTTTTCACCAATCGATATAGACTGGCAAAGTATTGCTCAACAGCCCGTTCCTCAATCAAAAAATGCAACACCGCCCGATCTATCCAGATATCCACGGGTGGTACATCTTCTGGTAAAGCTTGTGATAAATCGGCCGGCAACCAGGTTACATTATCTTGATTTCCAATCCGTTGACGCAGCTTGGTCAAAGCCTCAACACTGATATCATTCAGAATCAGCCGGTGCCCCATGGCCAGCAAAGCCTCGACCAACTGCGAGGTCCCCGCCCCGGCAATAAAAATCGTTTGCGGCGTGTCGAGTAACTCCGACGGAAAGAAATCCAAGGTGTATGAAATGTCATTCTCATACCATCCCAAAGTATCATCTGGCTTATCACTAAAGGTTTGGTCCCAGTGGGTCTGTTTTGTCTTGTACTTCATACCGATCATTAGAACATAATCGAACTGAGGAACATAACAATAAAGGTGGCGGTGAAGAAGCTAATCATCGCCAGAGGGAAGAACATAATAAAATAAATAATGGTTTTGAATAAATTCCGGGGATAGACCCGATGAAGGCTGATGGCGATGTAGCTTAAAACCAGCACAGACAGCATGCCTGTCAAGTACGGAAATGGATACAGCCAATATAGGCCCATACCCAGCATTATGGCAAGAAAAATAAATGAACGCAGATGTAAGTGATAAACAAAATGCACCACATAATGCGTTCTTGGATAAAATAACTTAAATAAGCCTGCCATCAGTAAAACATCCAGAAATACAGCCCAGGTCATGTTACCGAATAAAAACTTCAAAAAGCCCTTCGGATCCTGGGTGAAGCGAAGAATGGCACGAAAAATCAGCTGATCCGTCAGACTTGAAACCTGGTATTTTTCAATAAACTCCTCAACACTAAGCTGATAAATATCATTTTGTTTAAAGGTGTAAGTGTGACTAAAAAAAGTTAATTCACCGGTTTTGTCCAAATCCAATGCCATCAATTCTTCGGCTGAGGCTAAATGTTGTTGGATTTGGCCTTTTTTATCTATGGCGAGATCCTGCTTTTCTAACCATTGGCTTATATCATTCAGATGTTGGTGGATATAACTGTCCGGTGAGATATACCGTAAGAGCTCAGAACGGTCAATTTCAGCACCCTTAACAGACTTGTTTTCAGTCTCACCCGAAGTAAAGCGCAAATTATCAATATCAGCCAATGACATCAATAAAAATAAAGTAAACATCAAAACCACAAAAACGCGAATCGGCGACAGGTAATTGACCCGTCGGGTGGCCAAATATTCACGGGTTAAAAAGCCGGGCTTAACCAACCCGATGGCGGTTTGGGTGATTTTGGATTCAATATTAAAGGTGTTGGCAAAGAACTGGCCAATCATATGCCAGACACTGTGTAAGCCTAAGCCTGATTTCTGACTGCAATGCGGACAATAGTCATAACCGCTACGGTAAGTTTCACCACAATTCGGGCAAACCGATTTGCTGTGACCGTGGTATAAATTGATTGACCCCACTTTTCCCCGCCAATTGTCTGAAAGAAAAGTTATTTTAGCACAGGGCTTGATTTCACATCTGTTTTAGAAAACTGATAAATTATTCTTTTCGTGGATAAGCAAAGCGGTACTGCTTAAATAAAAGATATAAAACAACTGCAGCTATCGAGCTTAGCAGGCCGTAGTAGAAAACTGTATGTTCTGACCTGATTGATTTATCCACAAAGATAGGAATCAACAGCAGCATTAAAAAACCAATGCCGGTGATCAGTTTTATCCATAAATTTACTTTAACTTCATCACAGGCGAAGTTCTGTGGCTCACCATTCACCAGTACCTCGGTGACTGTGTTTTCACTGTCCACATAAATACGATATTGACGACCTTCTAATTCAAATTCATGAGTTCTGTCGCTTTTCATCTCGATAAATGAGACCAGTTTATTGTGATGATAGACGCTTTCATTCTGCTCGCTGTCTAAGCGGGTTATCAGCTTAAAGGATGTGTTGTTCACGCGGAGTAATTGTCTTTTACATTGATCCATACGATTCATTTTTTATTGTCCTGTTTGTTTTTTGACTGATCTGATTTATTTCATAACCGGCTTTACGGTTAATCCTGCATCCCGCAACAACTGAATCACACCTTGTTCACCGGCTAAATGACCCGCACCGAAAGCAAAGACTGTTGGCTTTTGTTGCGCAATAGCGGGAATCTTAATGGCCCATTGTTTACTTCTGTCATGAAGTGTAACCTTCTCAACATAGTCCCAATCTTCAACAGTTTCAGAATAGTTAGACGAATAGTCAAGTAAACCAACGATATCTTCATCCACATAGGTATCAGCCATATTATCCAGAAGATTTCCTATCTCACGAAACAACGTGATGTGATCTTCTGTTATCATCTGTTCATTATCAGGCGTTAACGCTGATAAAACTTTTTTTCGGTCTTCCACAGTTTCCAATCCATTAATTGACATGCCGGACTTGTGTGCTAATACCATTAATTCCTGGTCAAGTAACTTTATATTGGGACAGGACATTGCTTCCATAGATAAGGCCATCACTATTCCCATATAGGTGACTTGCTCAAACATATCGATGCTATATTGGCTGTGATTTTCTAAATAATTATTCAATCGATCATATTGCACTTGTGAAAGGCGTTTTTTGAGAGGCTCTGAAGCCATGCTTTCTTTCATCATGGCTTGCAACACTTCCGGATCATCAAAATCCACTTCTAAATAAAGTTGTTGCGTTTTGTCAAAGGATTTACGCATTTTGGAGCTTATAGAAAAGTCTTCTTCACACAGCATATGCATGGTGCCCACCAAATAAGAGGGCTGTTCAATATTCGGGCCACTGACTTCCCAGACAACCGAGTTTTCAAGCCGCTGCCCGTCCGAATCAGTAAATACTTGAACCAGGCTCATTGCCAGACCAACTATGACCGGAACGAACACCATGGATGAATTTAAATTTCTCATAATAACTCCCAATTTTTTTGATGAATATTTAGTTAGTAGATAAAACAATATTTTATTACACAATTAAAACCAATTAATTAAATTGACTGATAATTTTTTCTAAACTACCTAACTGTTTTCCATACATTTTATTATAAATATATTTATTTAAAAGTGTGCATAGAAAAGCAAACATTAAAATGCCAACCAATACCAAAATAATTTGGCTTAATGGGAAGTTTAGATAAAGGTATTTATCGGTATAATATCTGCTTAAACGCACGCTGCCAAAATTGATAATAAGTACAGGCACGCATATGGCCGCCATAAAACCAAAAGAAAAATATAAACAAATTTCAATCCAGGCTTTAATTTTAATAATAAAGATTTCAATGGCTTGCCGACTGGTTAGATCTGATATTCCCAAACCCTTCACCAGTCTTATTGCGGCTAAAAGCCAGGCAAAATAAATAACGATGACATTAAACATGGTCAAGTTATAGAGCACCTGGGCTGAATCATGCATTTTGTTTACCATGGGAATAAAAATTAAATAAATGATAAAAACGAGCCCCATTAAAATTTCAATAATAAGCCTTTTTCGAATTTTCTTCATGGCAGAATGAGATGATTTAATATCCTTAACAGATAAAGGAATGTTTAAATCATTGGGCTCATCGTCCATGGCTTTTTTAATGTCATCAAAGTTCATTGTTCTGTGCCTCGATTATGTTCTGTAGTTTTGCTTTGGTGCGGTTGGTTTTAACCCGGACGTTATTGGCTGAGATGCCCAGGGTTTCAGCGATCTCGTCACCGCTTAGGCCTTCGATATAAAGTAATATGAGGGCCTTTTCGACTTCGTTCAGGTATTTGACGGCGCCGTAGAATTGTTTTAATTGTCGTTCGTGTTTATCGTCATAAGGCGCTTTGGCGCGAGCATCCTGATCGGATAATACTTGGTTGTCGGGTCTTTTCTTGTCGTTTTTATGAAACACCAAGGCGGTGTTAATGGCGACACGGTACATCCAGGTGGAAAAGGCGCTTTTATGTTTGAAGGTTTTCAGGGAGCGCCAAAGTTGGCAGATGATTTCCTGGAATAAGTCTTTGCGGTCTTCGGGGTGGTCACAATAGATCCTGCTCACCTTGAGCAGGATCCCTTTGTGTTGTTCAAGTTTGTCGAGGAATTCCGTTTCAGTCACGTCAGACTTTATTTCATGATTGGCTTTACGGTTAAACCGATATTCCGCAGTAACTGAATGACGCCATTCTCACCGGCTAAATGCGCCGCGCCAAAAGCAAAGACAGTGGGTTTTTCTTGTGCGATTCCGGGTATTTTAGCGACCCAGTTTTTGTTTCTGTCATCAAGTAAGACCCGCTCAACCTTTTCCCAGGATTTTGCCGAACCGGGGTAATTTTGCATAAAATTAAGCAAACCACCAATGTCTTCTTGTTGATATAAATTGTCCATCTTCGTCAGGTATTTGTCCATGTCAATCATCATAGCCATTTCTTCTTCAGACATTAGCTGACCCTTTTCAGGGGTCATCACCTTAATTGCCGCCATTTGTTCAGCCACAGTCTCTAATCCATGTATCGGCAATTCCAAACGCTGCGCAAACAGTGATAATTCATTATCAAGGCTTTTAATACTTGCGCAAGCCATGGCTTCATATATCAAACCGCTCATAATAGCCATGTATTCGACTTGATCAAACATCTCAATTTTAAACTGACTATGCTCCGATAAAAAGTCAGCAAATTGATCATACTGCTCTTGTGAAAACCGATCTTTCAAAGATTTTTTGGCCACCATGGCTTTCATCATTTCACTTTTATTTTTTGGATCATCTAAATCCATTTCAAAGTATGCTTGTTGCGATTGCTCAAAAGCTGTCTTTATTTTTGGACTAATGGCAAAGTCTTTTTCACACATAATATGCATGGTCCCCACCAAATAAGATGGCTTTTCAAGATCCGGTCCGGTCACTTCCCAGACCACAGAATTGGCCAATTCTGGTGTATCGGCTTTGCTGTAGGCTTGACTAAAACCAAGGGTAAAGCCCACGATCCAGACTAATAGAATTGTTATAGAGAGAAATTTTTTCATTGCATTCACATTTAATTAGAAAGTACCGGGTTAGTAAGGAATAATAAGACTTATTACAATTTTTTTTAAATTATTTTTTTGTCGGTGCTTTATTTAATTAACCCAATCCCTTAAGGTGCTTCAGTTTTCAGTGATTTAAAAGTGTCTTTCGCCATGGTCAGCCAGTCTTCGTTGACGGGATCTTGGGCCTGAAGTGTTTTAAGAAGCTGTTGTTCGATCTTTTGGACCTGATTATATTCACCTTGTTCATGCAAAATGGTGGCTTTGAGTAGCGATGTTCTGAGCTCACGGCGGTGAAACGGAATGTCATCGTGGGAAAAAATAGCCTGTGCTTGTTCGATATGAACCAGTGCCTGTTGGCTGTTTCCGGTGTGGTAGAGCGCGTCGGCCAGCTCAAATTGATAAGCTGCCACGGTATCATGTTTGGAGCCCAAAGCCTGTGTCATCAAATCCACCACCTGACTAAACACGTCCACGGCTTGCTGATAATCTTCGTCTTTGGTCAATAACACACCATAGTTCGCCAAAGTCATGCCGTATTGATAATTAAAGTTCTGACCGTTGTCCGGGTTGGCTGCCATGATGTGTTCAAATACATCCAACGATTTTCTATTCCAGAATTTCGCCTGCTCTAAGTCTTGAAGGAAAAAGTAATCCACCGCCAGATTATCATAAGCACCAATTAAATCAGCGTGAAAGGGCGGTAAATGGGTTTCATACACTTCAACCACCTGTTGCCTCAATTTTAGTGACTCAGCTCTTCGATCAGTCAATGAATACACGTGCGCCAGATTGGACATTAAATTGGCTTTTAATCCCTGCACATTATCTGGCTGATTTTTGTCGATAATAACCAAGGCCTGGTTAAAACTCTTTTCAGCCCGAGGCAACTCACCTTTGTTCAAGAAACTCATACCCCGGGCGTTATGCGCATCAGCCTGATGTTGGGGATTCGTTTGCGGGTTTTGTTGAGCGGTTTGAATGATTTCATCGGTGATGGCCAACGCTTGATCAAACCGGTTTAAGCGTATGTGAATCAGGGCCATGTAATTTTTATTATGTAAAACCGTCTCCAGGTTGTCAGGCTGGTATTGATTCGAGGCTTTAAATAATTTCAAAGCCTGTTCAAAATCACCCTGATCCATTCGCAAGGTGGCGTATTGGGATGCGATGGCTTGTTTATTGGCGGCACTGGCATCGTCCATGTCTTTAATCTGTTCGTAAGCCGGCTGAATCAAAGATTCGGCTTTCTCCATACGGCCCAGTACATGAAACACATCACCAATGGTGGCTTTCATCACATGATGTAATTCCAGCTCATCATCCATTTCTGTGTTAATTTTTTCAGCACCCTGATTCAATAAATCGATGGCGGTGATGTCTTCTGCTTTTTGTAAAAATGGATTGGAAACTTCAAAAATAGACACTAAAAATGACGCAACCTCCTCAGCCTGGTGTTGTGCTTTTTCAGCTTTATGTTGGGCGATTTGAGCCTGATTTCTTTCATGACTTAAATCACTGATGTACTTAAAAACAGCCACTGAAACAACCAGAACAGCCACCACAGCCGCCAACCATTTAAGACGGCGCGCCGGTTTTTGTTGTATCTTTTTCAACATGGCCAAAGCATCCACCGCGGTGGGTCTTTGCGCCGGAGATGATGACTTCATGCGCTCAATTAAGTGGGTCAGATCATGACTTAAATCGGTGGGCTTCTGGGTTTTTGCCTGGGATGAATGATCTAATAACTGTTCAGCGGTTAAATCCTTTTTATACACCGGTGTTTGTGAAAATAATTCCTGAAACACCAAACCCAGGGTATAGATATCAGAAGCGGTGGTGACTTCATCACCGATCGCCTGTTCCGGGGACATATAAGTCAGGGTGCCCATAATTGCGCCTTGAACAGTGGCATCGGTCGTCAGGTTTAAAGGGGATTGTGTCGAGGATTTTTGTGTCTCGTTGGATTCTAAGCGGGAAATTCCGAAATCCAGTACCTTAACTTCACCTTTATCCGTTATCATGATGTTATCAGGCTTTAAGTCACGGTGGATAATGTTTTTATTGTGGGTGACTTTCAGCGCTTCTAACAGTGCAATGCCTGTCCTGATTTTCCTGTTATGCGACCACTGCGCTTTGGGTGATTGTCTTAAAGTTTTACCTTTAATCAGCTCTAAAACCAGAATATCCGTGTCTTCATTTTCTAACAGATTATAAATCCGACAAATGTTAGGATGATCCAGTTGCGACAGAATCATCGCTTCGCGTCGAAAGCGTGTCTGAATCTGCGGACTGATGCTGTGATTACGGTGTAAAATTTTAACCGCAACCTGACGTTTTAAGGTGGTGTCTTCCGCTAAATAAACCGAGCCCATGCCACCTTGTCCCAATGGTTTAATCAGCTTAATATTCTGAATCGATTGTCCGGATAAATCCTTATCCTCCAGAGAATGAATAACAGACTCAAGTAAACCTCTATCCTCTAAAAAATCTGTCCGTGTTTTTGACGGTGTCAATAATAAAGCCACTTGGTCAACAACCTCAGCAGGTGCATCCGACTGCTTTAAAAATTCAAAGGCAGCCTGCGTCTCCATTGAAAGCACTTGTTTTAAAAGTGCATTCACCTGATTTTGTTGGTCAGACATATTTTTCCTTAACGTAATTGGGCATTTAATTCTGCCAGAACTTCAGAACCTGGGCATAATTGATCTTGTGATAAGGCATTAAGTGCTGTGTCCACGGTTTGGATTTTTTCGTGGGTATCAGTGGCGTCGGGATTATGATAAATCAGGCCGGTTAATATTTTATGTTTTTCTTTAACGGTTTCGATGCGATTCATGGCGGCTTTTCGGCTGGCCAGATCGTAATCTTGCGCATTTTTTTGCAAATGTAACTGACTACCATCATGTAAAGTCACAGCCCGCGAACTGCCCGGCGGGTAGTCAACGGTAATTTCCGTCTTGTCCGGAATAAAATCAATGGTGCCGCTGGCTTCTAAATGATCACGCACCCATTCGTAGCCTTTTGTGGAGGTCGGCGTGTTATTAAAGGTCACACAGGGTGAAATCACATCAATAAAGGCAAAGCCACGCTGTTTAATGGCGGCTTTAATTATCGGTATTAACTGTTTTTTATCACCGGAAAAACAGCGCGCCACCAACCCTGCACCCAGCTGTAGCGCCATTTGGCACAGGTCGATGGAATCAAACACGCTCGCCACACCGCGCTTTCCGGCAGAACCCTGATCGGCGGTGGCCGAATCCTGGCCCTTGGTTAAACCGTAACAGCCGTTGTTCATAACAATATAAACCATATTCAATTGCCGCCGGATTACATGAGCAAACTGTCCAAGACCAATGGAAGCGCTGTCGCCGTCACCGGACACCCCTAAATACAATAAATCCTTATTGGCCATATTGGCGCCAGTGGTGACTGACGGCATGCGACCATGCACGGAGTTAAAGCCGTGGGCTTTACCCAGGAAATAAGTCGGGGTTTTCGAAGAACAGCCGATACCGGAAATCTTGGCAATTTTATGCGGCGCTAAATTCAAATCAAAACAGGATTTAATAATCGCCGCGCTAATGGAATCATGGCCACAACCGGCACATAAGGTGGATAAAGCGCCTTCATACTGTTTAATCGAATAACCGGCTGCATTGCGGTGACTTTCGGGGTGTCTGAAATTGGGACGAACATAAGTCATGCCGCACCTCCGGTTGATTGTTGATTGTCAGGGTTGTGAACAGCCAGCTGATCTAAATGATATTGAATTTCAGTGACTAAAAATTCAGCCGTAATCGGCATGCCATCGATGTTTAACACCGATATAATAATATTCGGATCAATGGTCAATTCATTCACCAACAGGGTTTTCATTTGTGCATCCCGGTTTTGCTCAATCAGAAAAATTATCGAATGTTGTTCAATAAATGCTGCCACTTCTTCACCAAAAGGAAAGGCTTTGATGCGCATGGCGTCGATGCTGTGATGCCTGCGTAACTGATCCAGGGCTTCCTGCGCTGAATAGGCACTGGTACCGTAATATATAACGCCGATATCGGCCTTGGCTGAGTCTATTTCGGCAGCGGGTACCAGCGTTTTGGCGGTGTCCCATTTAACCAGTAATCGCGTCATTCCACGGGCATAGGCCATGCCATCTTCGGTATACGCGGCGTATTCATCATGGGACGAGCCGCGGGTGAAAAACGCCCCTTTTTCAGGGTGGGTACCGGGTATCGTGCGGTACGGGATGCCATCACCGTCAACATCTAAATAACGGCCCCAACGTTCGCTTAAATCATTGAGCTGTTGTTCATCCAGCACCTTACCCCGATCATAAACCCGGTTGTCATCCCATTCAATCGGATCGCACTGATGGACATTCATACCGAGGTCTAAATCACTCATAAGAATAACCGGTGTTTGTAAACGATCGGCTAAATCAAAGCCGGTGACCGTCATCTCAAAGCACTCTTTGGGATTGGACGGAAACAGCAGCACATGTTTGGTATCGCCGTGCGAAGCATAGGCGGCACTGATGAGATCTGATTGCTGCGTTCGTGTGGGCATACCGGTACTCGGCCCGGTACGCTGAATATCCATCAGCATCACCGGAATTTCCGCAAAATAGGCCAAACCCAAAAACTCACTCATTAACGAAACACCGGGACCGGACGTGGCGGTAAAAGCCCGGGCACCGTTCCAGCTGGCCCCAATTACCATACCAATGGCCGCCAATTCATCCTCGGCCTGCAAAATGGCAAACTTATGCCTGCCGGATTTTTGATCGACACGATAAGCCCGGCAATACCGCTCAAAGGCCTCAATCACCGAAGTCAATGGCGTAATGGGATACCAGCCGGCCACTGTGGCGCCGGCATATACCGCACCCAAACCGGCGGCGGCATTGCCTTCCATCAGAATCTGATCTCCATTCAGGTCACGGCGATGAATATTTAACTGACAGACATCGCGATGATGTTCTTCGGCGTAATCAAACCCCAATCGTAAAGCCTGGATATTCGGCGCAATGAGTTTGGTTTTTTTCGCGAACATGGTCTTGATGGAATCTTCAAATACACTAAAATCCATATCCAACAAATAAGCCAGCGCGCCCACGTAGATAATATTTTTAAAAATTTGTCGTTGTCGGGGATCACTGTAATGACTGTTGGTGATGTCCGTTAAGGGCACCCCGATTAAATGGATGTCTGATCTGTCATAGCTGTCAGGCAGTCGTTTTGATGAATCATAGAAAAAGTAGCCGCCGGGTAATAATTCCTGGTAATCCTTATGCATGGTCTGGCCATTCACCGCCACCATAAAATCATAACCGCCACGCCGGCCTAAATAACCGTGTTCGTTGACCCTGACTTCAAACCATGTGGGTAGGCCCTGAATATTGGAAGGGAAAATATTTTTCGCCGACACCGGCACGCCGAGCCGAAACACGGCTTTACTGAATAAATTATTGGCAGAAGCAGAGCCGGAGCCATTAACGTTAGCAAAACGGATGACACAGTCGTTGGTGGCTGATAAGGTTTTAATGTGCGTCATTTCTTGCGCCTGTTACTGGCGGCGGTGGCCGTATGTAGTAAAAACTTTTTCATGTCCCAGGCACCGGTGGGGCAACGTTCGGCACAGAGACCGCAATGCAAACAGACATTTTCGTCTTTAACCATCACCCGTTTGGTCTTCAAGGTATCAGAAACATACAAGTCCTGATCCAGATTAGTGGCTTTCACTTTTAACTGCTCGCGTAAGTTGTCCTCGGTGTTATTATCGATAAAATTAATACAATCCACCGGACAAATGTCTTCACAGGCATCACATTCAATACAGCGATCGGTTTCAAACACCGTCTGCACATCACAGTTTAAACAACGCATCGCCTCTTCATAGCCCTGACTAAAATCAAACCCTTTTTCGACTTCTAATTTACGATCCGCAATCGCCGCTTTTTTATCCTGTAACGGCACAATATGACGCGCATCATCCGAAACATGCACATCATACAACCAATCATGAAATCCCATTTTCTGACTCACCAGATTCACATCTGGCGCCGGTCGATCAAGCACATCTTCAGAATGACAGTGTTTATCAATCGAAATCGCTGCCTGATGGCCATGGGCCACCGCGGTAATGACATTCTCAGGACCCCAGGCCGCATCACCACCGATAAAAACCTGTGGCAACGAGGTTTGAAAAGTGGTTTTATCCACCTCGGGCATATCCCAGTCATTAAATTCAATCCCGATATCACGTTCTATCCATGGAAATGAGTTGAGTTGGCCAATGGCCATGAGCACATCATCGCAAGGCATCATCACCTCTTCACCCGTCGACACCAGTGTGCGCTTACCCTTATCATCAAACACAGGCTCAACCACATCAAATAACATACCCACCAACCGACCTTGCTCGGTGATAAAAGCCTTGGGATTATGGTTTTCATAAATCGGTATATCCTCATGCACCGCATCTTCAATTTCCCAGGGTGATGCCTTCATGTCGGATTTCGGACTTCTCACCACCACCCGGACATCTTCACCGCCCAGGCGAATCGCGGTCCGGCAACAATCCATGGCGGTGTTACCACCGCCCAGAACCAGCACTTTCTTACCAATTTTATGAATGTGTTCAAAGGCCACCGAAGCCAGCCAGTTAATACCAATGTGAATATTGGCACCCCCTTCTTTTCGTCCCGGTAAATCTGGCAAATCCCGACCCCGTGGTGCGCCGGTGCCGACGAACACCGCATCATATTTTTTCTCTAAAATAGATTTTAAGCTGGTCACTTCCTGATTAAAGTGGGTGACCACACCCATGTCCAGAATGTAATTCACCTCTTCATCCAGCACGGTTTCCGGTAAACGAAAAGCCGGAATCTGACTGCGCATAAAACCACCGCCTTTATGCTGGTCATCGTATAAATCAATGTCATACCCCAACGGCATTAAATCCCGGGCCACCGTTAACGACGCCGGACCACCGCCTATTAAAGCGACTTTTTTGCCATTTTTCTGTTTAGGAATCTCAGGTAAACGATCGCGAATATCTGTCTTATTATCCGCCGCCACCCGCTTTAAACGACATATTGCCACCGGCTCCTCGTCCACCCGGCCCCGCCGACAAGCCGGCTCACAAGGCCGGTCACAAGTTCGCCCCAGGACACCGGGAAAGACATTCGACTGCCAGTTAATCATATAGGCATCATTAAATCGCCCGGCGGCAATCAGTCGAATATATTCAGGAACAGGTGTATGGGAAGGACAGGCATACTGACAATCAACCACCTTGTGGAAATAATCGGGATCACTGATATCAGTTGGCTTCATGGTGGCTTTCTCTTAGAGAGTTACATCAAAGCACCGTTTTTGAAATCTATCATTAACGCGCCATCGCTTTGAACAATAAGAAACCTCTGCATAAGTCTGTGTTATTAAAAAAATGTTTGAAATTCTTAAGTTCAAAGAAGGAAACGCAAATAATAGCCAGGCTATTGCTAAGTTTACTGACGCAGAAATTTTGGATTTCAGGCATTTTCGTTTAATTCACGACTTATAAAGAGGTCTCAGTACAATAAATATAGCAATCATTCGCCCAAAAAGCAATTTCGAATGTAAGGCCTGGCTTAAATTCTACTCAGAATGCAATCTGAAAGCCATGTGCCATCCGCCGGATTGCTTATTTTCACAGAATGTCATTGGTGAACATTTTTGCACGATTCGGTATCCACAGTTTGACGCCACTAGATACTGGAAAATTGATCTATGACCTGGTTAAATACGCTTAAAAACGTTTATTTATGGTACTGTTGCCATCACTCAAAATCATCAGCAAAGATTAAATCATTGCCGGCCAATGCGGCAGTACCTGTATATTCATCAAAGTTATTGCCTGTATTTTGGTCAACCTGACTGGCTTCAACCATCGCACTCAATGAAAAATCACCCGCATCATCTATGCGATAAACCAACACCATATTTTCTTCGTTAAAACGTTCCATTTCCACAATGTTACAGCTTTCAGTCTGACATAAATTTCCGGACATCCATATTAAAGTCAAATTATCAGGCAATAAATCAATATCCACATCATCGGCATGATTTAAGCCGCCATTAACGACACGCAAATGAAACTCCAGTTCCTGACCGCTATAAAAAGGCGGTGAATCTACCAGGCTTAATTGAGCGGCCAGATCTGATGTGGCCGTTATATCGACCGAAATAGTGGCTTCATTGTCTTGTGGATTGATGTCTGTTTCGCCCGGAGTGGCAAGCACCGTATAATTGTAGGGTTGCTGTGTGCCCGAATCAGTGATGGGATTGAAGTAATCAAACGTCACATTCACCGAAGAATTAGCCGGAATACTTGGCACCTCACAATAACCGTTAATATTCCAGCTATGGTTGCAACCGATGAATTCAGCATCTGGATATGACTCCCATACTCTAATATTACTGGCTGACTTATTAGCCGTTGTAATTTTGACTAAAAACTGCATGTAGCCATAGGAATAGAAAGGCGGGTTAAATTGAGGCACCACATCAACGGTAATATCAGTTTCACCCAAAGCGCCGTTATTGCCTTGAATATCCACATTATTTGCCGGGTAAATATCCAATAATGGAGAACTAACCTCAGCCGTGGCATCAAATTCAGTGTCTGTAATCTCTGCATAAATGGTTACCATCTTATGGCTGTCATTCAATAATGCCTCCAACTCACAGGTCGTTCCACTGCTTGATGAACAACCGGTGAATGAAACCACATTCAAACCCATGGGTGTAAACGTCATGCTTACAGGGTTGGCCGTATTAAAGCCATAATTGTCAACCCTTGCTGAATATTCAATAACCTCACCGATAAAATGATTGCCCTGGGTGAGTAAATCCATGTTAACAGCTACATCAGCCCCGTCTTCAATGGTACCTAGCAAATCATCTTGATTGTTGTTCAGATCGGTGTCAGTAAAGGTTGAATTGCTGGTTGTTGTCGCTGATAAATTAATCTCAAAATCACTGTCAAAATTAGATAAAGAAACATGAACAGGGATAACTATTTCCTGACCGCCCTGAATATTATTGAGTGTACAAGGAAAAGCAGCACACAATGAATAATCGATATCCGTGATAAAAGCATGTTCTGTATCGAGATCTATCTGGATTTCGTTGACAGCTGTCGGACTGTTATTCGTGATGGAAGCTTCATAGATCAGCGTTTGCCCATGTACATAGGGCGCATTTACGCTCAATTCACCGGAGACCGCGATATCCGCAAAGTCAGCCGCTTCATAAGCGCCAATGTCACAAGCCGCATCACGGGCCACGCCCCGCTGGTCAGTGGGCAGACAATAATTCAGGTCTCCGGCATTGATGGCCTCTGAAGAAGACTCTAATGCAAACGTCTCTGTCGGCCCGCCATTATTAGCCAGAGACAATAACTTCGGGTAATAAAACAAATTACCGGTATCAGGGCATGAAAACCCGCGTGTATTGTATAAATTACCGGCATCCACAATCCAGGCCGTGGATTCAGCAATATTACAGTCGCCACGCAGTATGGTGTTGGTCATCGTCAGAATGGAATCCTGAACCCTTAAAGCTGCTTTAATGGTCACATGGTTTAAAGTCAGCGCCGATGTGTCTTTAAAAAACACATGGCCGCGCTGATCATGCCAGTTGATGGCCTTTGATCGATTAAAGGTAGAGTTTTCAATGGTGGCCACTGCTGACTCACCATAGACAGCCGAATCATCCTCACTAAACAAGGAATCAACGATAGTTAATTCACCACCATCCATCGCAACACTGGCCCCATAACCAATTTCCCAATACTGTAAATCTCCATTAATATTATCCAGACTGTACCTGGCATCATTAAACACGAAACGAGAGCTTGAAATGGTCACGACTGAATCCTTCGCATATAAAGCTCCACCATAGGATGCATTAAGTTCAGTATTACGTATTTGGTTATATTCAAGATAACTATTCTCGATATCTATAACACCATCCTTAATATAAATACCACCGCCATAACGGGCCACACTTCTGTTAAAAGATACGATGGTGCTGCTTAATGTCACATCGGCATCCTCGATATGAATCCCGGCGCCTCTGATCAGATTAGCGTTGCCTTCAGTAATCCAAACACGCTCCAGCATCACATCGGTGTCTTGGCCGGTGATTTTCATCACAGCGTGATCATTATCACCGGAAATTTTCAACAAGCCTGAATTTGTGGTGGTTTTAATGATCATGTCGGAACTAATGGTCGGCAATCGACTACTCAAAGTAATCTCCCAGAAATCCGGCGAAATTAAAATATCATGCCCCGAACCCGCTGAACAATTGCCCACCGCACTGTCATTATTGGCGCTGCGAATGGCATCCTGTAAAGTACAACCATTGGGTCCAAAATTTATATTCACCGCCCAGAGTTGGCAAGGCATTAAAATAAAACTACCCAATAATAACCGCCAGTGACACTGACCGACATCCACTGCGTTTTTTATAAATTTCACCACTTGATTAAAACTTTTCATCGTTAATACCCACTTCTATAACAGAGTACGACTATGGTGTGTTCAAAGAATTTTTACCTGAAAAAAAGATGAAATTTATATGAAATTATTCAAAAACAAGCCATACAACCCAAATAGCTGAAATGATGGAATAAAGTCGGTAACAGCATCAGTTGTAGGAATTATGCTCTCTTTAGCTTTGATAGCGTTTATAGGGGCTAGTAAAAATTTTCAGCCTAGCGGCTGTATGCCATCAAACTCTTTTGCAAAACCTAAAGGTCAACGAGTATATTGGTAAATAACCTTCTACTTTTAAAACCATTTCAATATGGGGGGATTTCAGTGGAATTTATGTTTAAAAAGAGGATTGCGCTTTTTTAAATAATCATTTGGATGAAAGGCCCTAAACAAACAGAGGTTGCCTGGGGCCATTATCTCACTGATGATAAAAATCTTTAATCGAGAACGCTAATTCTAAGGCTTGTTCGTAGTTTAAGCGCGGGTCGACCTGGGTGGTGTAGGCGCGGCTGAGATCGGCTTCCTGGAGGGCGCGGGCGCCGCCGAGGCATTCGGTGACGTTTTCGCCGGTCAGTTCGAGGTGGACGCCGCCGAGGTGTGAGCCGTTGTCTTTGTGGACTTTAAAGGATTCTTCCACTTCTTTAGATATATTTTCAAAACGGCGGGTTTTATAACCGTTTGAGGTGGATTCGGTGTTGCCGTGCATGGGGTCTGCGCACCAGACGACGTTGAGGTCGGCTTTTTGGACCGTTTTAATCAGTCGCGGTAAGTTAGTTTCGATGTTACCGGCCCCGAAGCGGTGTACCAGGGTGAGTTTTCCGGTTTCGTTGTTGGGGTTGAGTGTCTGACATAAATCAATCAGGTGATCGGATTCGGTTTCTTTGCCGATTTTGACGCCGATGGGGTTTTCGATGCCGCGCAGGAGTTCAACATGGGCGCTGTCAATCTGGTTGGTTCTGAGGCCAATCCAGGGAAAGTGGGTACCGAGGTTAAAGTAACCGGTTTGGCGTGGTACCTGGCGCGTGACGGCTTGTTCGTAGTGTAAATGCAGGGCTTCGTGGGCGCTGAAAAACTCGACGCTGGACAGGTTATTCACTTCGCGTCCGACCAGGACTTCAGCAAAATGCACGGATTCAGTGATCTTGCTGACAAGTTCTTTAAATTTTTCGGCATTTTTTGAATGTTTAACCCAGGCAATGTCCCAGTATTCGGGGTGTCTGATGTCAGCAAAGCCACCGTCGACCAGTGCCCGTATGAAATTCAGGGTCATGGCAGAATAATGATAAGCTTTAAGCATGTTATCGGGATTTGGCACGCGCGAGGCTTCATCAAAGGTATTCTGGTTGACAATGTCACCGCGAAATGAGGGCAAAGATTGACCATCGCGAGTTTCCATGTCGGCACTGCGGGGTTTTGCGTATTGACCGGCAAAGCGACCAACCCGAACCACCGGTGTCTGACAGCCGTGAATAATGACCAGACTCATCTGAATCAATACTTTTAAGCGGTTGGATATAATCGAGGAATTGCAATCATCAAAGCTTTCAGCACAATCGCCGCCCTGGATTAAAAAGCGTTTTCCGGCGGCGACTTCGGCTAAATACTTTTTAAGACGGATAATTTCCCATGAGGTCACCAGAGGCGGCAGTCCAGCTAATGTATCCAACGCATTATTAAGGGCTTGTTGGTCGGGGTAAGTAGGCTGTTGGCGGATGGATTTATTTTTCCAACTGTCAACGGACCAGTCGTTTGTGGGTGTTTTGTGGGTATTTGGCTTCATGGGTTTTTAATGTTATTAACAGGGATAAACATCCAAATAAGGGTAAAAATGAACAAGCCAATAAACATGATTAATGACCAGGTGGGCATGCTCATTCCTAAGAATTGCCATTGTATATCAGCACAATTACCGGAGCCGGTTAATACAGTTTTTAAGACATCCCACAAAGGCGAGGTGTCCATCATCATTTGTAAACTGGGACCACAGTCAGGTACCTGGTCAGCGGGTAATCCTTGCATCCAGACATGACGACCGCTAATGGCAATACCAATGGCAGAAATAATGATGGCCAGTGAGCCCATTAATTTGCGCCCCCAATATAGAGTGGGTTTAAAAGCCGCTACCAGAAATAGTACACCAATGGCGATATACACCACCCGTTGTAAAATACACAGATTACACGGCATTAAGAAATCAACATACTCAACATAAAGTGCATAAGCGATTAAGCCTGCGCACAATAGAAACGGACATAAAGTAATAAATCTGAATTGGGTTTTGCTCACGTAATCGTATCGTTTCAATAAAAGTGTTAGATTAGCAAATGTATGGTGAAAATGTCAGCATATTTTACGGCTTAAAGCCAAAAAAACCCGCACAAAGGCGGGTTTTTTCAGTATTGCTTGATGGATTCGATTATTCGTCTTCGTCGGCCACTTCAACAGCAGCAGATTTAATCGGACGATCGACCAATTCAACATAAGCCATGGGTGCATTGTCGCCTGCACGGAAGCCACATTTTAAGATACGCAGGTAACCACCTGGACGCTCTTGATACCGTGGACCCAGTTCATCGAACAATTTACCGACAATTTCTTTACTGCGCAATTGCGAAAAGGCACGTCTGCGATTGGCCACATTATCCACTTTTGCTAAAGTGATTAATTTCTCGGCAACTCGGCGCAGCTCTTTGGCTTTTGGCACGGTGGTTTTAATCAGCTCGTGCTCAAACAGAGATGCTGACATGTTTTTGAACATCGCTTTGCGGTGCGATGCGTTTCGGTTTAATTTTCTACCTGATTTTCTATGACGCATGATACTTATCCTTATCCGATAAGACGCTCAGCAGTGCGGATTGCTGCTGGCGGCCAGTTGTCTAATCGCACGCCGAGGGTTAAACCCATTTCGGACAGTACGCCTTTGATTTCATTAAGTGATTTTTTACCTAAGTTAGGGGTTTTTAACAGCTCCACTTCAGTGCGCTGAATTAAATCACCAATGTATTGAATGTTTTCTGCTTTTAAGCAATTTGCGGAACGAACCGTCAACTCCAGTTCATCGATTGGTTTGAGTAAGATTGGATTGAGTTTTTCTTCCTCTTCTTCTTTCTCAACCGTGGCTTCAATCTTAAAGTCAATAAACAGTGCCAATTGTTCAACCAGAATACGGGCGGCAATACGCACGGCTTCTTCGGCTGACATGGATCCGTCGGTATCGATGTCTAAAATCAGCTTATCGAGATTGGTCTTTTGTTGTAAACGGGCATTATCAACAGTATAAGCCACTCGCTTAACCGGACAAAAACTGGCGTCTAACAATAACTGACCAATGGGTCGTGACTCTTCACCAGTCTGGCGGTTAGCCGCCGGCTCATAACCCACACCTTTTTCCAGTTTCATGGTCATGTTCAGTGTGGTTTTTTTGTCTAAGTGACAAATAACCACATCAGGATTGGCCACAGACACACCATCGGGTAACTGAATGTCACCGGCTGTGATGGTTTTTTTAGAGGCTTTTAAGCTGAGCTCGGCCTCGTCACGATCCGGCATGGAAAATGCCAGTGTTTTTAAGTTGAGCAGTATTTCAACCACATCTTCGCTAACGCCTTCAATGGCGGAAAATTCGTGTTGAACACCGTCTATATTAACTTCAGTAATGGCACATCCGGGAATCGAAGACAATAAAATCCGTCGAAACGCATTACCCAGGGTGTGGCCAAAACCACGCTCTAAAGGTTCAATGGTAATTTTTGCGCTGTAGTCTGAACGTTCATCGACGTCCACAACTTTCGGGCGCAATAATTTAGCAAGTATGTCAGACATGATAAATCTCTCGTAATTAGGTTATTTAGAATACAGCTCTACAATCAAGTTTTCATTGATGTCTGCAGGTAAATCATCACGGCTTGGTACCGATTTAAATTCACCTTTCATTTTCTTACCATCAACACTCACCCAATCAGCGAACAAGTTCATTTCTTGCCATAACTCAAGTGCCTGCTTAATACGCAGTTGCTTTTTGGATTTGTCACGAACTTCAATATCATCACCGGCTTTTACTTCATAAGACGGGATGTTACACACGCGGCCATTAACCATAATAGACTTATGGCTGACCAGTTGACGTGCTTCATTGCGCGTCACAGCAAATCCCATGCGGTAAACCACATTATCAAGACGGGTTTCCAACAGTTTTAACAGGTTTTCACCGGTCGCACCTTTTTGTCGAACCGCTTTCTTATAGTAGTTTAAAAACTGCTTTTCCAGGATGCCGTAAGTTCTGCGAACTTTTTGTTTTTCGCGTAACTGCAGGGCGTAATCAGAAGGTTTATTGCGTTTAGCAGCCAAACCATGCTGACCCGGCGCCACATCTAATTTACATTTTGTTTCCATCGCGCGTGCAGGACTTTTCGTCATTAAGTCAACACCTTCGCGACGGGCTAATTTACATTTTGGGCCTAAATATCTTGCCATGTTATTCTCCTATACCCGACGTTTTTTCGGGGGTCTGCAACCGTTGTGAGGAATGGGTGTAATATCAACGATGTTGGTAACCCGCATACCGAGGGCATTCAGCGCTCTGACAGAGGATTCTCTTCCTGGACCTGGACCTTTAATGCGAACTTCAATGTTTTTCATTCCGTGTTCCATGGCCACCTGGCCAGCTTTATCGGCAGCTACCTGAGCTGCAAACGGAGTGCTTTTTCTTGAACCTCTAAATCCAGACCCACCAGCCGTTGCCCACGACAAACCATTACCTTGTCTGTCAGTGATCGTGATGATGGTATTGTTAAACGACGCGTGTACATGAGCGATTCCGTCAACAACAGTTCGTTTTGATTTTTTCTTCGTTTTTTGTGGTCTTGCCATTACTATTCTCTATCTAATGTCGCAAAGATATACGTACAATTAACGTCTAATTGGCTTTTTAGGGCCTTTACGGGTGCGGCTGTTGTTCTTGGTTTTCTGACCTCGAACCGGTAAGCCACGGCGATGTCTTAAACCACGGTAGCAACCCAAATCCATTAATCGTTTAATGTCCATGGCCACTTCACGGCGTAAATCACCTTCAACAGTGAATTCACCAACCACAGCACGTAATTTATCTAATTCAGCTTCTTCCAGCTGACCTACTTTTTGTGCAGGATTAACCCCTGCTTTGTCACAGATATCATAAGCTCTGGTACGACCGACACCATAAATACTGGTCAGTCCTATCCAAGTGTGCTTGGTATCCGGAATGTTTACACCCGCTATACGAGCCATGTTCTACTCCTGTTCCTCTAAAACCAGCGTGTGAGCCGGTCATTATTACAAATAAAGAGTGTGTTCTTGGGACTTCATTCACTTTTGTCAATGACAAAAGCGAAAGCGGCCACTGCGAACACGCCTTATAATATCGTGCATTTTGCCTCTGATTCGCAAAGCAAAACTTCGCTCACCAACCGGCCATGCATGTTGTGCTGCTAGCAGCACAACTTAGGTATAAAACCTGTTTTATTGCCCAAAAAAGGGCGCAAATTATAATACAACACAGCGCACAATGCCATAACTTATTTAATTAAGCATTGTGCACTGCAATGTGTGCTTTTTAGCGACGAATTTTTGAAGAAGATCGTCGGTAATTTTTAATGTCTGATTTTTTCAACACTGAATCATATTGTTGCGAAACCAAATGGTTCTGTAACTGGGCCATTGAGTCCATGGCCACCACAACAACAATCAACAAACCAGTGCCACCGAGCGCAAAGGGTACCGCCAACATGGAATTCATGACATCAGGCAATAAACAGACACCCAATAAATACATGGATCCCCATAAAGTCACTCGATTTAACACACCATCTAAGTAATTAGCGGTTTGTTTACCCGGTCGAATACCCGGAATCACCGCACTTTGACGTTTTAAATTATCAGCCGTTTCATCTGAATTAAACGTTAATGCGGTATAAAAATAAGTAAAGAACACAATTAAAGCACCATAGAACACCATGTATAAGGTGTTACCGGGTGATAATTGTTGAGATAAATCAGTGAGCCATTCAAAACCTTCATTTTGACCGGCAAAACTGGCAATGGTACCGGGGAATAACACCAGTGATGAGGCAAAAATTGGTGGAATCACACCAGACATATTAACCTTCATCGGTAAATACGAGGTTTGTGCCTGGGTGGCCTGTCGGCCGCCACGACGCGCAAACTGCATGGTGACACGACGTTGTCCACGCTCCACAAAAACAATAAAGGTGGTTAAGCCCAAGGCCAAAGCCAATAAGAATATGGCGGTTAAGGCATTCAACTGACCTTCACTGACCATCTGGAAAACAGAAAACACGGCACTGGGCAAGTTCACAACAATACCAGCGAAAATAAGTAATGAGATACCATTACCAATACCGCGTTCAGTGATTTGTTCACCCAACCACATTAAAAACATGGTGCCACCGGTTAAGGATATGGTGGCGGTGAATAAAAACCCAAAACCCGGTTGCGGCACCACCGCATTGGCACCAACAAATCCCAGTTTTTGTAATGAAAATGAGATGCTGTAAGCCTGAAAACCGGCCAAAGCAATGGTGAAATAACGGGTGTATTGGGTAATTTTACGTTTACCGGTCTCGCCTTCCTTTTTTAATTCACGCAAAGTCGGCATGGTGTGACCCAATATTTGCATAATAATGGCGGCCGTAATATACGGCATCACACCCAAAGCAAAAATTGAATAGCGACCCAAGGCACCGCCTGAG
Source organism: uncultured Marinicella sp. (assembly GCA_947502925.1). GTDB lineage: Bacteria > Pseudomonadota > Gammaproteobacteria > Xanthomonadales > Marinicellaceae > Marinicella. Next base: position 129,916 of record CANNBS010000006.1, read on the forward strand.
AACATGTTAAACATGTCCAGTAAGCCACCGGAGTTTTGTTGTAACAGGTCAGCCAACACTTGTGGATTAACGCCGGGCACCGGCAAAAAGGTACCCATGCGGTAAACAACGAGGGCGCCGATGACGAATAAAATCCGGCTTTTCAGTTCACCCAGGCCTTTTTTGTTGCCCAATAATTTTTCAACTTGCTCTTGTCTGCTTGACATAGTTACGCTACTTTTCCACCGGCTTTTTCAATGGCTTCTTGCGCGCCTTTAGTGACTTGTAAACCAGTCACAGTGAGCGCTTTGTCCAATTGTCCGGTATTAATCACTTTTACTTTAGTCACACCACGCTTAACCAAACCGGCTTCAATGAGCGATTCGATGGTGACTTCTTTTGTCTCTAATCCATTGAGATGGTAAAGACACACTTCAGCGCGCGTGGCAGCAATTTTAGAATTAAAGCCAAATTTAGGCAGGCGTTTGAAGATCGGTAACTGACCGCCTTCAAAACCCACTTTGTGAAAACCACCTGATCGTGATTTCTGTCCTTTATGGCCTCGTCCACAGGTTTTACCGGAACCTGAACCGATACCGCGACCGACTCGCTTTGCTTCTTTGGTGGCTCCCGCCGCCGGTTTGATGGTATTTAATTTCATAATAATAAACCTCGTTTATTTAACGTCTTCGACAGCCAATAAATGATTGGCGGCACGAATCATACCCATGTTTTCCGGGGTGGCATCAACGATGCGTGACTGGTGCATTTTACGGATACCTAAGCCACGAACACAGGCTTTGTGGTTGGCCAATGAATTATTGGCACTTTTAATTTGTGTGACTTTAACTTGCGCCACTTTTTTAGCTTTAGCCATGATTTTCCATTACCTCCTCAACGGTCATGCCACGTTTTGCGGCAATAGAATCCGGTGATGTAATTTGTTGTAAACCTTTGATGGTGGCACGGACCAGGTTAATGGGGTTGTTCGATCCTTGTGATTTGGCCAGTACGTTTTCCACACCAACCACATCAAATACCGCACGCATCGCACCACCGGCAATAACACCGGTACCTTCTAAAGCCGGTTGCATGTAAACCCGTGAGCCTGAATGCTTGGCTTTGGTGGCATGCCATAAGGTGTGGCCATGCAGGTCAACTTCGACCGTGTTTTTACGGGCTTGTTCCATGGCTTTTTGAATGGCTACGGGGACTTCTTTTGCCTTACCGTAACCAAAGCCGATTTTGCCTTTACCGTCACCAACAACTGTCAATGCCGCAAAACCAAACTGACGACCACCTTTAACCACTTTTGCCACGCGGTTTACGGTCACCAATCTTTCCATTAAGTTATCGCCTTGATCTCTTTCTGCCATAATATATCTCTATTAATCTTTTAAAATTTCAACCCGGCTTCTCGCGCGGCTTCAGCCAGGGCTTTTACTTTGCCATGGTATCTATAACCGGAGCGGTCAAAACCAACCGCTTCAATACCGGCTTTTTGCGCTTTTTCAGCAATGGCTTTACCCACCGCCTGAGCTGCTTCAATGTTACTGCCGGATTGGCCGTCTTTAATCAAGCCTTTTTCTTTGGTTGATGCGGACACCAATGTGGTTTCGCCGTCACCGGAAAAAACTTGCGCATATATATGTTGATTGGTTTTGTGCACACTTAAAGATGGCACGCCCAACTGACGCAGTTTGACCCGTGTTTTGGTTGCTTTTTTTAATCTTTTGCTGTTTTTCTGATGCATGATTATCTCAAGAAAGCATTACGCCTTCTTGGCCTCTTTTCTGTAAAGTCTTTCATCAGCATATTTCACACCTTTGCCTTTATAGGGCTCCGGTGGTCTGATGGCTCTGATTTCTGCCGCCACTTGGCCAACTTGTTGCTTATCGATGCCGTTAACCACAATTTCTGTTTGGGTTGGTACATCAAAACTTATACCTTCACGGGCTTCATAAACAACCGGATGTGAGAAACCCAGATTTAAATCAAGGTTTTTGCCTTTCAAGCTGGCTCGATAACCGACGCCGGATAACTGTAACTTTTTGGTGAAACCGTTGGTCACACCTTCAATCATATTGGCTACCATGGAACGCATGGTACCGGCCATTGACATGTGTTGTGGTTCGGCTTTAATGGTCAGCTGCTTGTCATCCTGTTCTAATTGAACAGTTGGATGTAAATTAAAAGACAATTCACCTTTAGGACCTTTAACAGTGACTTGTTGGTCTTTGATTTTAACATCCACTTTGTCAGCGATGGCAATTGGTTGGTTTGCTATTCTTGACATCTTAACACTCCAAATTATTTAAGCACACAAAGCACTTCACCGCCGATGGCTGCCTCGCGGGCGGCTTTATCGGACATGATGCCTTGTGATGTTGAAATAATAGCTGTACCAAAACCGGCATCAACACGCGGTAAATCATGTTTACCCCGGTATTGACGTAAGCCGGGCTTACTGGCACGCTTTATTTCTTCGATCACCGGTTGGTTTCGGTGATATTTAATATTGATTTGCAAGTAAGGGTGGCCGTTTTTTTCCACCATTTCGAATGAACGAATATAGCCTTCTTGTTGCATCACGGATAACATGCCTTTCTTCATGTTAGAAGCCGGTGTCAAGGTGCTTTTTTTGTTCACTGCCTGGGCATTTTTAATGCTGCAGATCATATCTGAAATAGGATCACTTAAACTCATTATCTTCTCCTTACCAACTGGCTTTTGTTAAACCAGGAATGTCACCACGCATCGCGGCTTCACGCAACTGCAGCTTACTTAAACCAAACTTTCTGTAATAGCCGCGCGGTCTGCCGGAAATATTACACCGATTACGCATGCGAACCGGTGATGCATTTCGTGGTAATTTTTGCAAGGCTTCCTGTGCGTCCATCATGTCTTCATAAGACGTGTTGGGATCTGCAATGATTTTTTTCAATGCGGCACGTTTCTCAGCATACTTCGCAACGATTCTTGCTCTTTTAAGGTCTCTTTCGACCATCGATTTCTTTGCCATAATTGATTACCTGCCTTTGAATGGAAAATCAAATTGATCAAGCAATAAACGGGCATGTTCGTCGTTTTTTGCGTCCGTGGTAATGGTAATATCCATACCGCGGATTTCATCAATTTTGTCGTATTCGATTTCAGGAAAAATGATTTGCTCTTTAACACCCATGGAATAGTTACCACGACCGTCAAATGATTTTGGGTTCAGTCCGCGAAAGTCACGTACACGAGGCAGTGATACATTCACCAAACGATCCAAAAATTCATACATTTTTTTCCGTCTTAATGTCACCTTGCAACCAATCGGCCAACCGTCACGAATTTTAAATCCTGCAACGGATTTACGGGCTTCGGTGACAACCGGTTTTTGACCGGCGATTTGTGCCATGTCTTCTGTTGCATGGGTGAGTACTTTTTTGTTCCCAACGGCTTCACCAACACCCATATTAAGGGTGATTTTAGTGATGCGCGGCACGTCCATAACATTGTCGAACTTACCGGTTTCCATCAGTTTGGGAACCACTTTGTCTTTATAGTATTTTTCTAATCTGGCCATAATAATTCTCTTGTTATGCGTCAACTTGTTCGCCGTTAGACTTAAAAACACGCACTTTTCGGCCGTCTTCCGTCACTTTAAAACCAACGCGTTCGCCTTTACCGGATGCGGCATTATACAGCATAACGTTGGAAGCTTGAATAGGCGCTTCTTGGGTTTTAATACCCCCTTTTTCCTCTAACTGAGGATTGGGTTTGACGTGTTTTTTCACTGTATTAACGCCATTAACCAATAAACGTCCGTCTTTGAGGACTTTAAGCACATTGCCGGTTTGGCCCTTACTGCGTCCAGTGATTACAATAACTTCGTCACCTTGTTTAATTCTTTGCATAATCGTTTCCTTATAATACTTCCGGCGCTAATGAAATAATTTTCATAAAGTTACCGGATCTGAGTTCACGAGTTACGGGGCCGAAAATACGCGTTCCAATGGGTTCAAGTTTTGAATTCAACATAACCACGGCATTACCGTCGAAACGAATCAATGAACCATCACCTCTGCGGACACCTTTTCGGGTGCGCACGATTACGGCGTTATAGACTTCGCCTTTTTTCACTTTACCGCGTGGAATGGCGTGCTTCACAGAGACTTTAATGACGTCTCCAATACCAGCGTAGCGTCTTTTCGATCCGCCCAGCACTTTAACACATTGCACCTCTTTGGCACCTGAGTTATCAGCCGCGGATAATCTACTTTGCATCTGTATCATAGTCTTACCCCTTAGTGAGTCGAGTTAACAATTTCAACCACTTTCCAGGATTTAGTTTTGGAAATGGGTCGACATTCAGCAATTTTCACAAAATCGCCTTCCTGGCATTTGTTATCGGCATCATGCGCATGAATCTTGCTCGACTTTTTAATGTATTTTTTATACAGCGGGTGCTTGACCGTGCGTTCAATCATAACGGTAACCGTTTGATCCATTTTATTGCTGGTCACCATGCCGCTTTTTGTTCTAATCTTGTTTGTTTCTGTTGCCATGGGATTATCCTCTTACCTGATTCATCACGGTTCTAACACGGGCAATATCGCGACGTACTTCACGCAATAAATGAACCTTGTTAAGTTGACCGTTTCCACGAGCCATACGCAAATCAAATTGCTTCTGTAAAAGCCCGTTAAGCTGTTCCTGCAACTGTGCAAGATCTTTGTCTTTTAATTCTTTCGCTTGCATTACATCACCGTCCGTTTCACGAATGTTGTTTGCACAGGGAACTTAGCACCTGCTTTTTCAAAAGCTGCTTTTGCCACGTCCTCAGAGACACCTTGAATCTCATAGATGACTCGACCGGGCTTAATGGCAGCTGCCCAATATTCGATGTTACCTTTACCTTTACCCATACGAACCTCAATCGGTTTCGCAGTGACCGGTTTATCAGGAAAAACTCGAATCCACAATTTACCGCCACGTTTTACGTGACGAGTAATGGCACGACGGCCGGCTTCAATTTGACGTGCAGTCAATAAACCTCTGCTCGTGGCCTTTAATCCAAAATCCCCGAAACTGACCTGGTTGCCATTGGTTGACAAACCGCGGTTTCGGCCTTTTTGTTGTTTTCTGTATTTAGTTCTTTTCGGCTGTAACATTATTTTTTACCCCGAGACTTTTTGTTGCTTTTTTTGTCTTGTTCTTGCGTGTGTTTTTCCAGATCAAACACTTCGCCTTTATAAATCCATACTTTAATACCGATAATGCCATATGTTGTGTAGGCTTTTGCCTGGGCATAATCAATATCGGCACGCAAGGTATGTAATGGAACCTGACCTTCTCTGTACCATTCTGTTCTGGCAATATCCGCACCGTTTAATCGACCGGCCACAGCCACTCGAATACCGAGTGCGCCTAAGCGCATGGCGCTGCTCACAGCACGCTTCATGGCACGACGGAACATAATACGGCGTTCTAACTGTGAAGCAATGCCCTGGGCAACCAGGAACGCATCTAATTCCGGTTTGCGAATTTCATTGACACTGACATGGGTTGGTAATCCCATCATTTTTGACAGTTCATTTTTGAGCTTTTCAATGTCTTCACCTTTTTTACCAATGACAATACCGGGTCTGGCACTGTGAATGGTAATTCTGGCGTTTTTAGCCGGTCGCTCAATTTCAATTTTACTGATCGATGCATGTGATAATTTATCATGTAGGTAGTCACGGACTTTAATGTCTTTGACTAACTGATCGGCGAATTGATCTTTTTCAGCATACCATTTCGCGTTATGCTGTTTTGATATGCCTAACCGGATTCCTGTTGGATGTACTTTTTGACCCATAATATTGCCCTTATGATGCTTCAGCCACTTTTACAGTGATGTGGCTGGTTCTTTTTAAAATTTGAGTGCCTCTGCCCTTGGCGCGTGCGCGCCCTCTTTTCAGCGTCGGTCCTTCGTCAACATAAATGGAACTGATGTATAACTCATCAACATCCAGGCCATTGTTGTGCTCGGCATTAGCGACCGCAGACATCAAAGCTTTTTTAACAATATGGGCGGCTTTCTTGGGGCTGAATGTTAACAGCTGTTCAGCTTGCTCTACATTCATGCCACGCACTTGATTGGCCACCAGTCTCACTTTTTGTGCCGATATATTGGCTCTTCTCAATTTAGCTTGAATTTCCATTGTCTGTTACCTTTTTGCTTTTCTATCAGCCATGTGAGATCTGAAGGTTCGTGTGGGTGAAAACTCGCCGAGTTTATGACCAACCATTTCTTCAGAAATCAACACAGGAATATGTTGTCTACCATTATGAACAGCCAAAGTTAAGCCCACCATATCCGGTAAAATCATGGAACGACGTGACCAGGTTTTAATGGGTTTTTTACTGCTCTCTGCAACGGCCTTGTCAACTTTTTTCAATAAGCTGATATCAACGTAAGGGCCTTTTTTAAGCGATCTTGCCATAGTGCTACCTTATTTCTTTTTTCTGTTGCGTACAATGAACTGATCAGTTCGCTTGTTTTTACGCGTTTTATGTCCTTTAGTGGAAACGCCCCACGGTGTTACCGGGTGACGACCACCAGAGGTCCTTCCTTCACCACCGCCGTGCGGATGGTCAACTGGATTCATGGCTGCACCACGTACCGTCGGACGAATTCCACGCCACCGACTGGCACCGGCTTTGCCGATTTTTTCTAAGTTATGTTCACTGTTGGAGACCACCCCTAATGTGGCACGACATTGAGCCGGCACTTTACGGGTTTCACCGGATCGTAAACGTAAGGTGGCATAAATGCCTTCCTTCGCCACCAAGCGAACTGACGTACCTGCACTGCGTGCCAACTGGCCACCTTTGCCGGGTTTCATTTCAACATTGTGAACAATGGTGCCTACCGGGATATTATCCAAAGGCAAACAGTTTCCGACTTTAATACCCACAGAGGTACCGGAAACCACATCCATACCGGCCTCTAAACCCTTAGGCGCCAGTATGTATCGTTTTTCGCCATCACTGTATTGCAGCAAAGCAATGTATGCACTGCGGTTCGGATCATATTCAATGCGAACAACTTTTGCAGTGATGTCGTCTTTATTTCGACGAAAATCAATCACACGGTATTTTTGTTTATGTCCGCCACCAATGTGTCTGCTCGTAATGCGACCATTATTATTACGACCGCCTGTTTTAGATTTTTTCTCGGTCAAACTGGCTTCGGGGCGTCCTTTGTACAATCCTGTTCTGCTGACTTTGATTGTACCGCGTCGTCCCGGAGAAGTTGGTTTATGTTTAATTAATGCCACTGTTACTCTCCTAATTATTCAGCTTTTGCGCCAAAATCGATCATTTGATCTTCTTTAATGCGAACATAGGCTTTTTTCCAATCCGGCCGTTTGCCGTCTTTCATACGAAAGCTTTTGGTTTTGCCTTTAACGTTTAATACAGACACATCAAGAACATCGACTTTGAACAGTTTTTCAACCGCTGATTTAATTTGTTGCTTGTTGGCTGATTTAGCCACTTTAAAAACATATTGGTTGGCTAACTCACCGACTCGATTTGATTTTTCAGAAATCACCGGTGCCAAAATTGTTGTGTATAAATTATTTAAACTCATGCTAACCACTCCTCAATTTGTTTAATCGCATCAACAGTGACCAAAACCTTGTCAGCGCCCACTAAGGACACAGGATCGATACCCAGAGCATTGATGACATAAACATGCGGCAGGTTATTGGTGGCGCGAACCAGGTTTTCACTGGGCTCAACGTCAACCATTAATGCCTTATCCACTTTATGCTTATTCAGCAATTCAATCGCTTCTTTGGTTTTACCGTTGGCGGTGTCTAAACTGTCAACAATCACCAAACGATCATTTCTGTTTAATTCAGATAAAATGGTTTTCATCGCCGCCCGGTACATTTTTGTGTTCACTTTTTTCGTGAAATCACGCGGTGAGGCTGCAAATGTTTTACCACCACCGACCCAAATCGGGCTGCGAATTGTGCCGGCTCTGGCGCGACCGGTACCTTTTTGTTTCCATGGCTTGGCACCACCACCACTCACAGCTGAACGGTTCTTTTGGGCTTTGGTACCGGCACGGCCTGTGGCCATATAAGCGGTCACCACCTGGTGAACTAAAGCTTCAGAATAATCTCTGTCAAACACAGATTCTGAAACATCAATTTTTTGTTTTTTTCCTGATACTGTCAGTTCCACAATAATTCTCCAAAATCTGTTTATGCTAAGGGACTAACCACAACAGTGCTATTTTTAGCACCCGGCACAGCACCTTTGATTAACAGCAGACCTTTTTCAGCGTCAACTTTAACCAGTTGCAAATTACGGGTTGTGACTTGTTCAGCACCCATGTGTCCGGCCATTTTTTTACCTTTAAATACGCGACCGGGCGTTTGACACTGTCCAATAGAGCCAGGTGCACGGTGACTCAGTGAGTTACCATGGGTGGCATCTTGCATATGAAAGTTATAACGTTTAATGACACCCTGGTAACCTTTACCTTTACTGGTGCCGCAGACGTTGACCTTCTGACCATCTTCAAAAATAGACAGCTCAATGGCATCGCCCACTTTAAATTCTTGGTCTGTGCGAAATTCTTTGCAAAGGGTTCCTGCTTCAATACCGGCTTTCTTATAATGTCCGGCTGTCGGTGCGTTGACTTTAGATTGTTTACGCGAACCTGTGGTCACTTGTACGGCCTGATAACCGTCTGTGTCCTTTGATTTGACTTGAGCAACAATGTTTGGTTCAACATTGATAACCGTGACTGGTACAGACTCACCATTATCGTTGAAAACACGCGTCATTCCGACTTTCTTACCTATGATTCCTAATGACATTTTTCAACTCCTAATTTAATTGGATTTGCACATCAACACCGGCTGATAAATCCAGTTTCATGAGTGCATCCACTGTTTTATCATTCGGATCGACGATATCCACCAAGCGCTTGTGCGTTCGAATTTCATATTGATCCCGCGCGTCTTTATTAACGTGTGGGGATGTTAATACAGTGTACCGCTCGATTTTAGTCGGTAATGGAATCGGGCCACGGACCTGGGCACCGGTTCTTTTTGCTGTATCGACAATTCTGCCTGCAGATTGATCAATCAATTTATGATCAAACGCCTTGAGTCTTATTCTGATTTTTTGACCAGCCATGTTAATTTGCCTCTGATTTAAGGCAACGGCTTTTCGCCGTTGCCCTGGATTAATTAATTATTCAATAATTTTAGCCACAACACCCGCACCCACGGTACGGCCACCTTCACGAATGGCGAAGCGTAAACCTTCATCCATCGCAATCGGTGCGATTAATTCAACTTTCATTTTAACGTTATCACCAGGCATCACCATTTCAACACCTTCGGGTAACTCACACGCGCCCGTTACGTCCGTGGTACGGAAGTAAAACTGCGGACGGTAGCCTTTGAAAAATGGTGTGTGACGACCACCTTCGTCTTTGCTCAACACATAGACTTCGGCTTCAAATTTAGTGTGCGGTGTAATGGTGCCCGGCTTAGCCAATACCTGACCACGCTCAACATCATCACGCTTGGTACCACGTAATAAAATACCCACGTTATCACCGGCTTCACCTGAATCCAGTAATTTACGGAACATCTCAACACCGGTACAAGTGGTTTTGCTGGTGTCACGGATACCAACAATTTCTAACTCGTCACCAACATTTACGATACCAGTCTCAATACGACCGGTTACAACAGTACCACGGCCTGAAATTGAGAAAATATCTTCAATCGGCATCAAAAACGGTTTCGCAGTATCACGTTCTGGCTCTGGGAAGTAAGCATCCATCTCATCTAATAATTTAGACACGGCAGGAACACCGATGTCGCTGTCATCGCCTTCTAGGGCTTTTAACGCAGAACCTTTCACTAATGGTGTGTCATCACCGGGGAATTCGTAGTCATTTAATAACTCACGCACTTCCATCTCAACCAGTTCCAACAACTCTTCGTCATCAACCTGGTCACATTTGTTCAAAAACACAACAATATAAGGTACGCCAACCTGACGTGCCAATAAGATGTGCTCACGGGTTTGTGGCATCGGACCATCAGCCGCTGATACCACTAAGATGGCGCCGTCCATTTGTGCCGCACCTGTAATCATGTTTTTCACATAGTCAGCATGGCCCGGACAGTCAACGTGTGCGTAGTGACGATTATCTGTTTCATATTCTACGTGCGCCGTAGAAATGGTAATACCACGCTCTCTTTCCTCAGGCGCGTTATCAATTTGATCGTAATCTTTAAAATCACCACCTTGCTTCTCAGCAGCAACTTTTGTGATCGCTGCAGTCAAGGTCGTTTTACCATGGTCAACGTGACCGATTGTGCCCACGTTTACATGGGGCTTTGTGCGTTCAAATTTTTCTTTTGACATCGTCAGTCTCTCAAATTTATTAATATCCTGTTTTGTTTGCCAACTCTTCTTCAGGGGCCTGACTGTAATGATCAAACTCCATCGAGTAGCTGGCACGACCCTGGGTCGCTGAGCGCAGAGATGTGGCATAGCCAAACATTTCTGCTAAGGGAATTTGACATTTAATCACTTTCCCGGCAGGTGATTCATCGATACCGTCTAAAGTACCCCGTCGACGATTCACATCGCCAACCACATCACCCATGTATTCTTCCGGTGTCACAATTTCAACCCGCATAACAGGTTCAAGGACAACCGGGTCAGCCCGTCTGGCACCTTCTCTGAATGCCATGGAGCCCGCCACTTTAAAGGCCATTTCATTAGAATCAACTTCATGAAATGAGCCATCATATAAGGTCACCCGGCAATCAACCACCGGATACCCGGCCAACACACCGTTGGCCATTTGTTCCTGTACGCCTTTATCCACTGGCCCGATGAATTCTTTTGGAATTACACCGCCGGTTATTTCGTTGACAAACTCATAACCAAAACCCTGTTCCATGGGTTCAATTTTCAATTTTACGTGGCCGTATTGTCCGCGACCGCCGGATTGTTTCACAAACTTACCCTCTTGTTCAACAACTTTTGTCACTGTTTCGCGATAAGCCACTTGTGGGTTACCCACATTGGCCGCCACTTTAAACTCTCGCAATAAGCGATCAACAATAATCTCTAAATGTAATTCACCCATTCCAGAGATGATTGTTTGCGCCGATTCTTCATCAGTCGCCACTTTAAAAGACGGATCTTCTAAAGCCAACTTGTTCAGCGCGGTGGCCATCTTTTCCTGATCACCCGTGGTCTTGGGCTCCACCGCCACCGAAATCACCGGTTCGGGAAACTCCATTTGCTCCAGTGTGATGACTTCGTTGACATCGCACAAGGTTTCACCGGTACCGACATCCTTCATTCCCACTGCGGCCACAATGTCGCCGGCACGAACCTCTTTAACCTCTTCACGGCTGTTGGCGTGCATTTGCAACAAGCGTCCAATGCGCTCCTTGCGATCTTTAATGGGGTTATATACCGTATCACCTGACTTCAAGACGCCGGAATAGACCCGGAAAAAAACCAAATTACCCACAAATGGATCAGTGGCAATTTTAAAGGCCAAAGCTGCAAACGGGTCTTCGTCTGTCGGGTGTCGCTCACCGGTTTCACCATCCGGTAAAACGCCTGTGATAGCAGGCACATCAGTGGGTGCCGGCATAATTTCAATCACCTTGTCTAACATGGCCTGTACACCCTTGTTTTTAAAGGCGGTGCCACACATGCAGCAGACAATTTCGTTATTTATGGTTCCTTTTCTTAAGCCTTCAATGATTTCGTCATACGTTAACTCACCAGACTCAAGGTACTTATCCATCAGGCCTTCATTGGCCTCTGCAGCAGCTTCTAGCACCAGCTCGCGTGCCGCTTCGCAGGTTTCCTGCAATTCAGCAGGAATGTTCTTGAGCTCGAAAGTAACACCCATGTCACTGTCGTCCCAGTAGATGGCCTGCATCTTAAGCAAGTCAACAACGCCTTCAAAACCATCTTCAGCACCAATCGGCCATTGTATCGGTATCGCTCTGGCACCTAAGCGACTTTTAATCTGTTCGACGACACGATTAAAATCAGCGCCGGTGCGATCCATCTTATTGACAAAAGCCAAACGTGGCACCTGGTATTTATCCGCCTGTCGCCAGACCGTTTCAGACTGCGGCTCAACACCGCCGACCGCACAAAATACCGCCACGGCACCGTCTAAAACACGCAATGAGCGCTCCACTTCAATGGTGAAGTCAACATGCCCCGGGGTATCAATGATATTGATACGGTGCTTGTCAAACTGACCATCCATGCCCTGCCAGAAGCAGGTGGTGGCCGCAGAGGTAATGGTGATACCCCGCTCTTGCTCTTGTTCCATCCAGTCCATCACGGCATTACCGTCATGAACCTCGCCTAATTTATGCGATATACCGGTATAAAACAGAATCCGTTCTGTGGTTGTTGTTTTACCGGCATCGATGTGGGCCATAATGCCGATATTACGGTATTTTGTAATCGCTGTATCTCGACCCACTTCAATTTCCTAATCCTAATTCGTTTACCAACGATAATGAGCAAAAGCCTTGTTAGCTTCAGCCATTTTGTGTACTTCTTCACGTCGTTTCATGGCGGCACCGCGATCATGCAAAGCATCCAGCATTTCACCGGCTAATTTGGCAGGCATATTGGCTTCACCACGCTTACGTGCAGCATCAATCACCCAGCGCATCGCCAAAGCCATTTGGCGACTTGGTCGAACTTCAACCGGCACCTGATAAGTGGCACCACCAACACGGCGGGACTTAACCTCAACCATGGGCTTTACTTTTTCCAAAGCACGCTCTGTGATTTCTACAATATCGCCTTTTTCTTTTTCGGCAACTTGCTCCATGGCACCATAAACAATGCCTTCGGCCACAGCTTTCTTACCGCTTTTCATGACCATATTAATGTATTTGCTGATCAGCTCACTGCCGTGTTTTGGATCCGGCAACACTTCACGCTTAAAATTACTTCTTTTTCTTGACATGTTTAACTACCTACTGATTATTTAGGGCGTTTAGCACCGTATTTAGAACGACCTTGACGACGTTCACTCACGCCGGCAGTATCAAGCGCACCGCGGACGATGTGATAACGCACACCGGGTAAGTCCTTTACACGACCACCCCGAATCAATACGATAGAGTGTTCTTGTAAATTATGTCCTTCACCGCCGATGTAGCAAGTTACTTCATAGCCGTTAGTTAATCTGACACGCGCCACTTTACGTAATGCCGAGTTTGGTTTTTTCGGCGTTGTGGTGTACACACGCGCACAAACACCTCGTTTTTGAGGACAGCCTTCAAGCGCGGGCACATTTGTTTTTTCAATGTTGTCTTTTCTTGGGTTTCGAACCAACTGATTTACTGTTGCCATATGCAAAATTTACCTGATTGAAGAGACTTTTATATCTTTTAAAGGTCTCCAGAAATAAACGACAGGCCGATTAAAAATCAGCCTGCCGAATCAAAGAACGGGGATTTTAGTTTTTTACCCCTCAATAGTCAAGAACAGAATTTGTTTTTTACATGTACTCTGTTCGTATCGAAAAATCGAAATTTTTAGTCGTCACTGGCTTGCTCAGATTGCTCATCTGCGGCCTTGCGTAGTTCATCCAGTAAAGCCGCTTCCGTTTCATCTTTAACTTCAGCTTCGGTGTCATCAACCATGGCCTGTAATTCAGACTGCAATTCCGCTTCTTTGGTTTGCGACTGTTTCAGGTGATAGTTCAATCCGGTACCTGCCGGAATCAAACGACCCACAATCACGTTTTCTTTTAAACCACGCAACTCATCTCGGGTGCCTTTCACCGATGCTTCAGTTAAGACCCGTGTGGTCTCCTGGAAGGAAGCCGCTGAAATAAAGGACTCAGTGGCCAGCGAGGCTTTGGTGATACCCAATAACAGCATTTCGAATTCAGCAGGAATACCGTCGTTTTTCAGGATTTCACGATTGGTTGCCATCACTTCTTTATAAGACAACTGCGTTGTTTGCAGGTAATCGGTGTCACCCGGAGAAACAATTTCTACTTTGCGCAGCATTTGTCGAATGATACATTCAATGTGTTTGTCATTGATTTTCACACCCTGCAAACGATACACATCCTGAATTTCATTAACCAGGTAGGCCGCTAATGCCGCCACGCCTTGTAAGCGTAAAATATCATGCGGATTTGGCTCACCTTCAACAACGATGTCACCTTTTTCAACATGCTCACCTTCAAAGACGATGATTTGTCGCCATTTAGGAATCAGTGTCTCAATTTTCTCGCCATCGGCCTGGCTAATCACCAGACGGTTTTTACCTTTGGTGTCTTTACCAAAGCTGACCACGCCGGTGGCTTCAGCTTGAATCGCCGGATCTTTTGGCTTACGCGCTTCAAACAAATCAGCAACACGCGGCAAACCACCGGTAATGTCACGGGTTTTCGATGAAGCTTGTGGTATTCTCGCCAAGAAGTCACCCACGGACACTTCCTGTCCGTCACGGATATTGACAACCGCACCGGGCGGTAACAGGTATTGCGCCGGGACATCGGTGCCGGGAATAATCACCGGCTTACCTTTTTTATCTTCAATGCGTACCATTGGCCGTAAGTCTTTGCCGGCCTGGCCGCGTTGTTTTGGATCGGTGATAATAAAGCTGGTCAAACCGGTCAATTCATCGAGTTTTTCCTCAACCGTAACACCTTCTTTAAAGTCACTTAAGACCACCTGACCGGCTACTTCTGACACAATCGGGTGGGTGTGCGGATCCCAGTTAATAATGACATCACCGGCCTTCACTTTGGCTTTGTCTTTAACATGAATCACCGCACCGTAAGGTACTTTGTAGCGCTCTTTCTCTTTACCGGATTTGTCTATCACGGAGATTTCACCGGAACGGGAAATGGCCACCAGTTTCTTCTCGGCGTTGGTCACATACTTGATGTTGTGCATGCGAATGGTACCCGAGGAGTTAATCTCAACATTATCAGAGGCGGTGGTCTTGGTCGCGGCACCACCAATGTGGAAGGTCCGCATGGTTAACTGCGTGCCCGGCTCACCAATACTTTGTGCCGCCATTACGCCCACGGCTTCACCGTTATTAACGCGGTGGCCACGGGACAAGTCACGACCGTAACATTGTGCACAAATACCAAAATCAGTTTCACAGGTAATCGGCGAACGAACCTTGATTTTATCCAGACCTTCTTCCTCGATCATGTCAACCAATTCTTCACCAATCATGGTGCCGGCTTCAATCACCACTTTATCCTGGTGATTAAGCACATCTTCGGCAACCACACGACCTAATACGCGCTCAGCCAATGTTTCAATCACTTCACCACCGTCAACAATGGGCTGTAAATCAAAACCTTGCACCGTGCCGCAATCCATTTCTGTGATCACCACATCTTGGGCTACATCCACCAGACGGCGGGTTAAGTAACCTGAGTTAGCGGTTTTCAAGGCGGTATCCGCCAAACCTTTTCGTGCACCGTGGGTCGATGAAAAGTACTGCATCACATCCAGACCTTCACGGAAGTTGGCTTTAATCGGTGATTCAATAATCGAACCATCCGGTTTCGCCATCAGACCACGCATACCGGCCAGCTGTCGCATCTGGGCTTGTGATCCACGGGCGCCTGAGTCAGCCATGATAAAGACTGAGTTCATGGAATCCTGTTCCACCACATTACCGTCTTTGTCTTTGACTTCTTCTTTACCAATGACTTCCATCATCGCCGCCGCCACTTCTTCATTGGCTTTCGACCAGATGTCCACAACTTTATTGTAGCGCTCACCGGCGGTTACCAGACCTGAGGTGTACTGCTCCTGAATTTTCAGCACCTCTTTATCGGCTGCTTCCAATATGCCTTTTTTGGCATCCGGAATAATCAGGTCAGTGACACCAATCGAAATACCGGCAATGGTCGAGTATCTAAAACCGGTGTACATTAACTGGTCAGCGAAAATAACCGTTGCTTTGGTGCCCAACTGACGGTAACACGCATTCAGTAAAGCTGAAATGGCTTTTTTGTTTAATGTTTGATTAATGAAATCAAAACTCAGGCCTTTAGGCAAAATATCCGCCAAAATAGCACGACCAACCGTCGTTTCAACTAAATCAGTGTGCTCATCACCCTGCTCATCAGTGGTGGTTAAGCGGACTTTGATATTAGCCTGTAATGACACATGACCGTTTTGATAAGCGCGATTAACTTCCTCCATATCAGAGAAAATCATGCCCTCGCCTTTTTCGTTCACCAGGGAGCGGGTCATGTAATACAAACCCAACACCACGTCTTGCGACGGCACAATAATCGGTTCACCGGAGGCCGGTGACAAGATGTTATTGGTGGACATCATCAGTGTTCGGGCTTCTAACTGTGCTTCAATAGATAAAGGCACATGAACCGCCATCTGGTCACCGTCAAAATCAGCATTAAAGGCTGTACAAACCAGCGGATGCAACTGAATGGCTTTACCTTCAATCAACACCGGCTCAAAAGCTTGAATCCCTAATCTATGCAATGTCGGTGCACGGTTTAAAAGAATCGGATGTTCGCGAATCACGTGATCGAGAATATCCCACACTTCAGGCACTTCGGCTTCAATGGCACGCTTGGCGGCTTTAATGGTGGAAACAAAGCCATCTTTTAACAAGCGACCTAAAATAAACGGCTTAAACAGCTCGAGAGCCATTTTCTTCGGTAAACCACATTGGTGCAGTCGTAAAGTCGGCCCCACCACAATCACCGAACGACCGGAATAATCCACCCGCTTACCGAGTAAGTTCTGACGGAAACGACCTTGTTTACCTTTAATCATATCAGCCAGAGATTTTAATGGACGGCGGTTACTGCCGGTGACGGCACGACCACGGCGACCGTTGTCTAACAAGGCATCGACTGATTCCTGCAACATCCGTTTTTCGTTGCGAACGATAATATCCGGCGCGTGTAGTTCCAACAAACGTTTCAAACGGTTGTTGCGATTAATCACGCGGCGATATAAGTCGTTCAAATCAGAGGTGGCAAATCGACCACCATCCAAAGGCACCAACGGCCGTAAATCAGGCGGTAAAATCGGCAACACGGTTAAAATCATGTGCTCGGGCTTATTGCCTGATTTGTTAAAGGCATCATACAAGGCGATGCGTTTGGACAAACGCTTAATTTTGGTGGCTGATTTGGTGGAATTAATGTCTTCGTGTAATTTCACCAGCTCAGCGTTGATATCAATCTCGGCCAACAATTCATAAACGGCTTCAGCACCCATCAGGGCTTTGAATTCATCCCCATAATTTTCAATGGCTTCGCCATATTGCTCGTCGGTTAATAACTGACCTTTTTCCAGTTCAGTCATACCCGGATCGGTAACCACAAAGGATTCGAAGTATAAAATACGTTCAATTTCCCGCAAGGTCATGTCCAACATGAGACCAATCCGTGACGGCAATGATTTTAAAAACCAGATATGCGCCACCGGGCTGGCCAGTTCAATATGACCCATACGTTCACGACGTACTTTTGCCAGTGTTACTTCGGTACCACATTTTTCACACACCACACCACGGTGCTTCATGCGCTTGTATTTACCACATTGACATTCGTAATCTTTGACCGGACCAAACACGGCAGAACAGAATAATCCGTCCCGCTCGGGTTTAAAGGTTCGGTAGTTAATGGTTTCAGGTTTTTTCACCTCACCATAGGACCACGACCGAATCAGTTCCGGTGGTGCCAGAGAAACTTTAATGGCATTAAAGTCTTGGACTTCTTTTTTGGGATTAAATAATTTAATTAAATCTTTCATCTGTTTCTCCTGGCTTTATTCGTTTTCCAATTCCATATTCAAACCAAGGGCTCTGACCTCCTTGACCAATACGTTAAAGGATTCAGGCACGCCTGAAACATTTTTATGACTGCCGTCGACGATGTTTTTGTAGGTCTGGTTACGACCCTGCACATCATCGGACTTAACCGTTAACATTTCCTGTAAGGTGTAAGCCGCTCCGTAAGCCTCTAAGGCCCACACTTCCATCTCACCAAATCGCTGACCACCAAACTGGGCTTTACCACCCAAGGGTTGTTGCGTAACCAGCGAATAAGGTCCGGTGGAACGGGCATGCATCTTGTCATCAATCAGGTGATTCAGTTTCAGCATATACATATAACCGACCGTGACAGGACGATCAAACTGTTTACCGGTACGACCGTCATACAAAATGGTTTGACCATCTTCCGGTAAACCGGCCATTTTCAATAATTTACGAATATGCTCTTCTTTGGCACCGTCAAACACAGGTGTCGCCATCGGCACACCATCTTTCAGGTTATTGGCCAACTCCAGCATTTCGTCTTTATTAAAGCCGCTAAAGCTTACCTTACCGTCTTCATCCACGTTATAGACTTCAGATAAAAATTCTTTAAGCTTGGCCATTGTTGCATTTTCTTCGAGCATCTTCTCTATTTGATAACCCAATCCACGCGCAGCCAGACCTAAATGCACCTCCAGAATCTGTCCGATATTCATCCGCGAGGGAACACCCAGGGGATTCAAACACACATCCACCGGCCGTCCATCAGCATCAAACGGCATATCCTCTTCCGGCACAATCATGGAAATCACACCTTTGTTACCGTGGCGTCCGGCCATTTTGTCACCCGGTTGAATACGGCGTTTAACGGCCAGATACACTTTAACCATTTTTAACACGCCGGGGGCTAAATCATCACCACGGACGATTTTGGCTTTTTTCTCATCAAAACGCTTATCAAAGATTTTACGCTGTTCCTTGATTTGATCGGCAAAACGATCCATTTGCTCAGCCAGCTTATTGTCTTTGGGTTTGATATCAAACCACTGGTCAGTTTCCAGACCATCAAAGTAAGCCTCGTCCAGTTTGGCACCTTTCTTAACACCGGGGGCTTTCACCACTTCAGCGCCAATCAACAGTTCTTTAATGCGCTGGTGGATAACCGTGCGCATGATCCGGAACTGGTCATCCATGTCTTTACGGACTTTTTCGATTTCTTCCTGTTCAATGCGTTCAGCACGCGAACCTTTTTCAATGCCTTCACGGGTATAAACCTGAACATCGACTACGGTTCCGCTCATTCCGGATTTAACCCGTAAAGATGAATCTTTCACATCCAGGGCTTTTTCACCGAAAATGGCGCGCAATAATTTTTCTTCGGGGGTTAACTGAGTCTCACCTTTGGGTGTGACCTTACCGACCAGAATATCACCGGCATTCACTTCAGCACCGACATACACAATGCCTGAATCATCTAACTTGGTTAAGGCATGTTCACTGATGTTAGGGATGTCTGAAGAAATTTCTTCAGGCCCTAACTTGGTATCACGAGCAATACAAGTCAGCTCTTCAATGTGAATGGTTGTTAAACGATCTTGTTTAACAACCCGCTCAGAAATCAGAATCGAGTCCTCGAAGTTGTAACCATTCCATGGCATGAAAGCCACTTTCATGTTTTGACCCAATGCCAGTTCGCCCAAATCAGTGGATGGACCGTCGGCCAGGGTATCACCGGCTTCAATCACATCACCCACTTTAACGATGGGCCGCTGATTGACACAAGTGTTTTGATTCGAGCGCATGTATTTAATCAAATTATAAATATCTACACCCGGATCCTGATCTTCAGTTTCTTCTGCATCAACCCGCACCACAATGCGTGAGGCATCGGCCATTTCAATGACACCGCCCCGTTTAGCGATAACAGTTACTCCTGAGTCACGCGATACGGTGCGTTCCATACCGGTACCCACCAATGGTTTTTGGGCACGCAAAGTCGGCACCGCCTGACGTTGCATGTTAGAACCCATTAAAGCCCGGTTGGCATCATCATGTTCTAAAAACGGAATCAAAGCCGCCGCCACCGAAACAATCTGTTTCTCGGAGACGTCCATGTAGTTAATTTCTTCCGCCTGTTTGAGCACCACTTCGCCTTTATGACGACACAGTACAAATTCATCGGCAAAAGAACCGTCTTTGTTTAATTTGGCACTGTTTTGTGCAATCGGATTATCAGAATCCTGAATTGCAGACAAGTAAACAATGTCATCGGTCACTTTACCGTTTTTAACCTGACGGTAAGGTGTTTCTAAAAAGCCATAATCATTAGTGCGCGCATATACGGCCAATGAATTAATCAAACCAATATTCGGACCCTCAGGTGTTTCAATCGGACATAAACGACCATAGTGTGTCGGATGTACGTCACGCACCTCAAAGCCGGCACGTTCACGGGTTAAACCACCGGGGCCCAATGCCGAAACACGGCGTTTATGGGTAATCTCAGACAATGGATTATTCTGATCCATAAACTGAGACAACTGATTCGAACCAAAGAATTCTTTAATCGAAGCTGAGATAGGTTTGGCATTAATTAAATCCTGTGGTGTCAAACCTTCAGATTCAGCCACTGTTAAACGCTCTTTAACAGCACGCTGAACCCGCACCAGACCGATACGGAATACATTTTCTGCCATTTCACCGACAGAACGTACCCGGCGATTACCCAGGTGGTCAATGTCATCCACATGACCTTTACCATTACGGATATTAACCAGTTCACGCATCACATCAACGATGTCTTCGTTTGACAGGGTGCCCTCACCTTCAGCCTCTTCACGGCCCAGGCGCATATTAAATTTCATGCGACCAACAGCGGACAGATCATAACGTTCCGGTGTAAAGAACAAACCTTCAAAAAGCGATCGTGCCGCTTCTTCTGTCGGCGGCTCACCGGGGCGCATCATGCGGTAAATTTCAATCAGCGCTTCTTCCGGGGTGGTGGTTGGATCAATGCCCAATGTATTCGACATATAGGGACCACGATCCAAGTCATTAATCAATAAGATATCAATGGACTTAACACCTGCATCACGTAATTTTTCTAACACATCTTCCGTAATTTCAGTGTTGGCCGGGAATAAAATTTCACCGGTTTCTTTATCGATGATGTTTTTGGCAAGAATTTTTTCGTATAAATATGAATCTTCCAGGCTTAAGGTACTTAACCCGGATTTTTTCAGTTTACGTTCATGCCTTGCGGTAATTCGACGACCGGCTTCGACAATCACATCTTTACCGTCTTTAATATCAAAATCGAAGGTATCGCCTTTAATGTATTCAGGCACCAACTTCATTTTGGCATTGGTTTTATTGAGGGTGATGGGAATAATCTCAAAAAACTGCTCTAAAATCTGTTCGTCGTTAAAGCCTAAAGCACGTAACAAAATTGAAGCTGGCAATTTACGGCGTCGGTCAATTCGCACAAACACGCTGTCCTTGGCATCGAATTCCATGTCCAGCCAGGAACCACGATAAGGAATAACACGTGCAGAATAGAGGATTTTACCCGATGAATGGGTTTTGCCTTTATCGTGATCGAAGAACACACCCGGTGAACGGTGTAATTGATTAACAATCACGCGCTCAGTACCATTGATTACAAAGGTACCGGTGTCGGTCATTAAGGGCAAATCGCCTAAATAGACGTTTTGTTCTTCAACGTATTTAACTTTTTTCTTTTTCTTGGTGCTTTTATCCTTGTCATAAATCACCAATTGGATAACCGCACGGATTGAAGCCGCGTAGGTCATACCGCGCAATTTACATTCCAGCACGTCAAATTCAGGGTCTTCTACAGCGACGCTGACATATTCTAATTTGGCAAATCCGGAATAACTTTCAATCGGGAAAATAGAATTCAAAGCATCATTCAATCCATTGAGACCCTGATCATTTTCACCTAAAAAGGCATTGTAAGATTTGATTTGTGTATCCAGTAAGTAAGGGACATCTAACACCGCAGACGTACTACTGAAATCCTTTCTGATTCGTTTTTTCTCAGTAAATGTATAACCCATCGCTTTAATCACCTTCACCATGCGATGCCGCTTAATAGCTGCATCTATTTAAACTCTACGACACTTGATTAACCTGTTTAAAATCAGGTATTTTTCAAGCGACTAAAGGCCGGCATCAAATGCCAGCCTTTAGGTTTATCTAATTACGTCGCGTAATTATTTCAACTCAACAGAAGCACCTGCCTCTTCAAGTTGTTTCTTAACATCTTCGGCTTCAGCTTTCTCAACACCTTCTTTAACCGGTGCCGGTGCGCTTTCAACCAATTCTTTGGCTTCTTTCAAGCCCAAGCCAGTGATACCGCGAACGGCTTTAATCACACCAACTTTCTTGTCACCGAAGCTGCTTAAGATTACATCAAATTCAGTTTGTTCAGCAGCGGCTTCCGCTTCACCACCAGCAGCAGCCGGGGCAGCAGCAACAGCAGCAGCAGCTGATACGCCAAATTTTTCTTCCATTGCTTCGATTAACTCAACAACTTCCATAACACTCATTGCTGAGATTGTTTCTAAAATATCATCTTTTGATACGGCCATTTTATTTCTCCAAAAAAGTATTTAATTAAGCAGCTTTCTGATCTTTCACCGCTGCAATTGTACGTGTCAGTTTTGCGTGTGGTTCGTTCAAAGTACGCGCCAGTTTCTCGATTGGTGCTTTCATTACCGACATCAGCATAGAAATGGCTTCGTCTTTGGTTGGTAATGAGGCCAAGCGTTTTAATTCACTGGCAGGTAACATCTGACCACCAACGGCCAGAAACTTAACTTCGAGCTTGTCGTTTTCTTTGACATGGTCTTTAATTAAACGTGCCGCACAGCCGGGATCTTCCTGACTAAAGGCAAATAATAAAGGACCCACCAAAGCATCAGAAATACATTCGTACTCTGTGTTTTTAATAGCTCGGCGCACTAAAGTGTTTTTAACAACTTTTAAATAAACACCATTCTTTCTGGCATCGGCACGCATCGCTGTCATCGAATCAACCGATGATCCGCGATACTCCGCAGCCACTAAAGAATGGGCAATTTCAGCCACTTTAGCAATTTCACTGACTACAGCTTTTTTCTGCTCTAATGTGAGCGCCATGATAACCTCCAAAGGCTCATGCAGCTGATGCTGCAGTACATAAATTCACCCCGTTTAAAGGATGAAACCATTTTGGTGACTCACAATAATCTGTGCGAGGACACCATCTGCGTAGGACATTAAGATTACAGTAAACCAATCACCTACGGTCTTTGATGACTGGCAGGTTTAATCAAAACCTGCCAACCCTCAAATTCTCTTAAAGATCCAAAGACTTTGGATCCACTTGCAAACCAGCACCCATCGTCGATGAAATGCTGATTTTACGAATAAATCGGCCTTTAGATTGAGGTGGTTTCTTTTTAGATAAATCACCCAATAAGGCTTTTAAGTTCTCAATTAAGGCTTCAGCACTAAATGACGCTTTACCCACAACCGTGTGAATAATACCGGCTTTTTCAATGCGGTACATGGCCTGACCTGACTTGTTGTTTTTGACAGCAGTGGCCACATCTGGTGTAACTGTGCCCACTTTCGGGTTTGGCATCAGACCTTTGGGACCTAAAATGGTTCCCAACTGACCCACAACACGCATGGCATCAGGGGCGGCAATCACCACATCAAAGTCATAGTTTCCTTTTTTAACTTCTTCGGCCAGATCTTCAAAACCAACCACATCAGCGCCGGCCTCTTTGGCCTCTTCGGCTTTTTCGCCCTGCGCAAACACCGCCACTTTAACGCTTTTACCGGTTCCATTCGGTAACACGGTGGCACCACGGACAGCCTGATCTGATTTCTTAGGATCAACACCCAATTGGATGGCGATATCAATCGACTCATCAAAATTCTTAGAGGTGTGTTCCTGAAGGAAGCTCAATGCCTCTTTGATGTCATATTTTTTTGTCGGATCAACCTGCTCTTTGATCGAACGAATTCTTTTACCTACTTGTGCCATTATTTCACTCCTTCTGTTTCAATACCCATGCTGCGGGCGGTACCGGCGATGGTACGCACAGCTGCATCCATATCAGCAGCGGTTAAATCAGGTTCTTTCATTTTGGCAATCTCTTCTAATTGCGCACGACTGACTTTAGCCACTTTGTCTTTATTCGGCTCACCGCTGCCTTTTTTGACCTTGGCAGATTTGAGCAACAACACAGCAGCTGGCGGGGTTTTGGTAATAAATGTGAAACTGCGGTCATTGTATACTGTAATGACCACCGGTACCGGTAAGCCCTGCTCAATATCGCCAGTACTGGCGTTAAACGCTTTACAGAATTCCATAATGTTCACACCATGTTGACCCAAAGCCGGGCCCACAGGTGGACTTGGATTGGCCTGACCGGCAGGCACTTGTAACTTAATATAGGATTGTACTTTTTTTGCCATAATTCTCTCCGGGTGCAAACGCCTGAAACAGGCTCCCCATTAATTCATTAAAAATGCTTACATCTTCTCAACTTGGCTGAACTCAAGTTCAACAGGTGTTGAGCGACCAAAAATAGAGACTGCCACACGCAATCGACTTTTTTCATAATTGACTTCTTCCACTTCACCATCGAAATCAGCAAAAGGGCCTTCAGTCACACGCACCACTTCACCGACGTCATACATGGTTTTTGGTTGTGGTTTGTTTTCACCTTCTTCAATCCTTTGCAAGATGGCGTTGGCTTCACGTTCTGTAATCGGCGCCGGATTTTCAGCGGTACCGCCGATAAAGCCCAACACTTTTGGCACACTTTTTACCAAATGCCAAGTTTCATCATTCATATCCATTTGCACCAGTACATAACCGGGGAAAAATTTTCGCTCCGATTTTCTTTTCTGGCCTTTTTTCATTTCCACAACGGTTTCTTTCGGCACCAGGATATCGCCGAAACTGTCCTGCATCTCAAAACGTTCAATGCGTTCTTGCAGTGAGCGGCAAACCTGTTGCTCGAAACCTGAATAGGCGTGAACCACATACCATTTGTGCGACATGAAAAACTCCTGAGTGATTAACTTCCGTAGAAGTAATCAACTAAATTACTAAAGAGGGTGTCCAGCATGAACAAGAAGAAACTAATCACTAAGACCATAACGATAACAATAATGGTTGACTGAATGGTTTCATTTTTTGTTGGCCAGACAATTTTTTGTCGTTCAATATTGGCATTCCGCACAAAGCGTGCAAATTCTTTACCTTTCGGGGTTGTGTAACCCAAAAAGCCACCGATTAAGACGCCCGCAACCACCATCAACACCCGAATAATGGTCGGATAGGTATCAACAAAATATAAATTGGCTGCCACCCCGGCGATCATCACGCCGATGGCCAGCCACCATCTCAGTTTTTCACCGACATTTTGCGATGATTCAACATTACTCATAGTACAATTTCTTCCAATCTTGCCACCAAACAATGATGGCAGGCCAGGAGGGAATCGAACCCCCAACCTGCGGTTTTGGAGACCGCTGCTCTGCCAATTGAGCTACTGGCCTGTATTCTCATAAAGACACCAAAAGCCAACACCTAAAAGGCGTCGGCTTTTGCGTATTTTAATTGTGCTTAATTATTCAATAATTTTAGCCACAACACCCGCACCCACGGTACGGCCACCTTCACGAATGGCGAAGCGTAAACCTTCATCCATCGCAATCGGTGCGATTAATTCAACTTTCATTTTAACGTTATCACCAGGCATCACCATTTCAACACCTTCGGGTAACTCACACGCGCCCGTTACGTCCGTGGTACGGAAGTAAAACTGTGGACGGTAGCCTTTGAAAAATGGTGTGTGACGACCACCTTCGTCTTTGCTCAACACATAGACTTCGGCTTCAAATTTAGTGTGCGGTGTAATGGTGCCGGGCTTAGCCAGTACCTGACCACGCTCAACATCATCACGCTTGGTACCACGTAATAAAATACCCACGTTATCACCGGCTTCACCTGAATCCAGTAATTTACGGAACATCTCAACACCGGTACAAGTGGTTTTACTGGTGTCACGGATACCAACAATTTCTAACTCGTCACCAACATTTACGATACCAGTCTCAATACGACCGGTTACAACAGTACCACGGCCTGAAATTGAGAAAATATCTTCAATCGGCATCAAAAACGGTTTCGCAGTATCACGTTCTGGCTCCGGGAAGTAAGCGTCCATCTCATCTAATAACTTAGACACGGCAGGAACACCGATGTCGCTGTCATCGCCTTCCAGGGCTTTTAACGCAGAACCTTTCACTAATGGTGTGTCATCACCGGGGAATTCGTAGTCATTTAATAACTCACGCACTTCCATCTCAACCAGTTCCAACAACTCTTCGTCATCAACCTGGTCACATTTGTTCAAAAACACAACAATATAAGGTACGCCAACCTGACGTGCCAATAAGATGTGCTCACGGGTTTGTGGCATCGGGCCATCAGCCGCTGATACCACTAAGATGGCGCCGTCCATTTGTGCCGCACCTGTGATCATGTTTTTAACATAGTCAGCATGGCCCGGACAGTCAACGTGTGCGTAGTGACGATTATCTGTTTCATATTCTACGTGCGCCGTAGAAATGGTAATACCACGCTCTCTTTCCTCAGGCGCGTTATCAATTTGATCGTAATCTTTAAAATCACCACCTTGCTTCTCAGCAGCAACTTTTGTGATCGCTGCAGTCAAGGTCGTTTTACCATGGTCAACGTGACCGATTGTGCCCACGTTTACATGGGGCTTTGTGCGTTCAAATTTTTCTTTTGACATAGTTGCTACTCCAAAAACAAAAGCAGTTAAATTAAATCGTTTGTAATGGTGCCCATAACTGGAGTCGAACCAGTGACCTCTTCCCTACCAAGAAAGTGCTCTACCGACTGAGCTATATGGGCAGCTTACATTGGAGCGGGTGATGGGAATCGAACCCACGTATTTAGCTTGGAAGGCTAATGTTCTACCATTGAACTACACCCGCTCGTCAAACCCGAAGCTCACTTCAGGGTCTTTAATTAATGGTGGAGGGAGGAGGATTCGAACCTCCGAAGTTAAAAACAGCAGATTTACAGTCTGCCCCCGTTGGCCGCTTGGGTATCCCTCCAACGAACGAAGCACGGCATTGTCGTAGAATATGGCCTTAATGTCAATAAAAAATAGCAGTAATTTGGGTTCCTGCCTGACTCTGAATGAGCCAACACCACCGAGCCGCGAATTTTAGATTAATTTTTATACTTTGCAAGTATTATTTATAAAACGTACAGTGCCATCAAAAACAATTTATATTATTGTAATCCAATGGTTTTAAACTAAGCGCTACATTACAATGGCTTGTCTTATGATGAAATCTAAACACATGTTTAAACGCTTACTATTCATACTGTCCATCGGTCTTATATTATACAGCTGGCAGGCGCAGGCCAAACCACTCAAAACCATCAGTCTGGCACCTCATATTACTGAACTGATTTATGCTGCCGGCGGCGGTGACACCTTAGTCGGGGTCAGCGCCTATAGCAATTACCCCAAACAGTCTGCAGAAAAAGTGGTTATTGGTGATGCTTTTCGCATTGATTTAGAACAAATTATTGCTTTACAGCCGGACCTGATTTTTTATTGGCACGGCACCACCACCAATCAGGTGTTACAACAACTTAAGCAACATCAATTTAAAACAGTGCCCATAAAAATCCAGTCACTGTCTGACATTGGTGATGCTTTATTAAACATTGCCGAGCAACTGGCATTACCGGAACCGGCCAATTACCAACATTTCATGACACGTCTTCATAAGCACCAACAACAAAAGTACCCAACCCATTCAGCTTTCATCAAGCTGTCTGATCAGCCACTTTATACGGTCAGTCAGCATCACTGGATGAGCGAAGCGGCGGCTTTGTGCGGATTAGACAATATTTTCCAAGAGCTGACTGTCACCGCTGCCACAGTTAATAAAGAAGCGGTGATTGGACATAACCCGGATGTCATTATCCAGATGAATCCAGTCAATAAAAATTCACCTTTGCAACAATGGCCACAGATAACAGCCATTAAAGAACAACACATTGTGGTTGTCGATCCCGATATATTCAGTAGACCCACGCCCAGAATTTTAGATGCCGTGGACAGTATCTGCCGACAGGTGGATCAATTATCAGAAACAGCCGGCGAATGAACTAACTGTTTAAATTGATCGTCGTATAAGCCCACCAAAACATAATCACCGGACTGATTCACCCGAAATCCGCCATAGTCAGCCTGTTCAAAAGTCTCGGCCGTACCCTCTTCGAAAAAATACGCGTCCGTGACCAAATGAACCCGCTGCCCTTGCCATTGTAGATCCATTAAATACTGATTATCTTTGAGTGTTTGCCCGTGATAAAAATCGGACCAGTGGCCGACGTTTTGAGCATCAAGTGAAACAATGCCCTGCTTTGGACGCTGTGGTATTGAGTCGAGCTGTTCAGAGGGATGAGCCGCCTGTGCCTGATTGGTGACGGCAAACCGCAGACGCATGTAATCACCCTGCATCAGTGATCGCGGATCCACCGGTGCCAATTTTAAGAAAACCAGTGTGCCATGATTAATCAGGCGTTGTTTTTGAATAATGCCGGCATTAACCACCGCCAGTGTGCCCAACACCGTTATGGTAAGCACAGCCAGATAACCTTGGCCTGCCTTAACCGGCTGAACTGGGTTTACCTGCGCTGATTGTCGCCCGTACCAGGCCACCAACAACAGCACAACACCTAATCCGCCCAAGAGCATAGATTTCGTTAACAAGGTGATGTTTAATTGATAATAATACCAACTCACAAAACCCACAATCGACAAAATACCCAGTCCCATTAACGGCCTCTGGCGAACGGCAAAACCCACCATCAATAACAACACCGCACCACTGAGACCCGGAATTACAAAACCCAGGATAGCTAAACATAAAACAGCAGAAATAAGCAGGTACCGGTCCCGTGGGATGTCCGGTAACATATTATTGTGGTGTAATCGCTGATAAAGGAATGCAAACGCCAGTAAATGTAAACACCCACTGATCATGTCACCGTAGAGCAAAACGCTGTCATCGTTAGAACGGCCTATTTGCCAATACCAGTTCAAGGCCTGAATATTTAATCCCACCAGGGTCAGCGCGGCGGCATAAGCCAGCGGCTCGTACAGCACTTTATCAGCATACCAACCGACCTTATCAAACCACAGCCATACCACTGCGATGGCCAACAAGGCACTGCCGACACCGGTCACCAACAACTCCGAATGCCCCCAAAATATCAGGGTCACCGCAAACAGGGCACTCATTAAGCGATGCACAAAATCGTGCATAACCGCCACTAAAAAGGCTTGATACAAAGCCAAAACCAAAAATAAACCTGAATGCTGAAAACCCAGAAAATCAATGATGGCATAACTAACCAGAAACTGCCCGGCCAAACTCAGTACCAAAAACAATTGTCTTAAAAAAGGACTGCCCTGGGTTCTTTTGTGTTGCCAGTAATAATGAAACGCAGCAAAATTCATGACCAAACCCAACAGCCCACACAGCCACGGAAATTCAATAATCGGCGTCATTAAAGCAGCCATAGATACCAACAAAAACAGCGCCGCAAACCAACCACCAACGCCCTGCAAAATTCGCACCATCCAGTCATTGTCGTCCGTTAAAAACGGATCATCGGGACATTCTTCTTGTTGCGTCAGGTTTTTTTGTTTCAGTTGAAGCCAGAGCTGATCACGTTGCATGGCAGCAGGATTAAGATGTTGATCGGCGGTAATTATAGCATTGCTCTTATTCAATGACTGTTCCTGGTAACGGAATCAATATATTCATATTACCATTTCCATCATCCAAAGCGACATTTTTCCTTTAAAACTCGGCTCGGCTCAGCTCAAGTATACGTGCCAACACTGACTGCACCTTATAAATACCGTCATTATTATCAATGCCGCCATTGGCGTCATTGGTCATGCCAACCACCACATAAGGCGCATGACCATTATCCTCTAATAACCAGGCGTGGGTGAGTACATGATAGCCATCAACTCCAGACACCAGACTACCGCCTTTATACCAGACCCGATCCCAGTTATTCCTGATTTCCGGTTGAGCAGTTTGCGCCCCCATGGCCCGGTCAACCAATGCCAGTGCGTCTGAACCCTGTGGATAGGTACGCAAACGGGCAAAATTTTGGCAAACATCCATAGCCGATGCCCGCCAGCTACCTGAAGTCATTAAAAAATCATTTTGATAGGGGTAACTGGTGACAGCACCTAAAGGTTCTAACTGGGTGTTAATAAAGTTAAGCTGGTTGCTTTCAGTGTCGTTAATAAAATCGGTGGCGCTGGTTGGATCAATGGAAAAGAACAAATGAAACTGCTCATTAATGGATAGAATGGGCTTTAAAACCGTGGCATCCAATACACCTGATGTATCAATGTAAGCATCAATCGTCGAACGCCCCACCCAATCATGTAAAATCTCCGTGGCCGTGTTGTCACTCACACCCAGCATCATGACCGCCAAATCCTGTGCCGAGAAGACTGTTCCTGCCGGCTCATTATTGACCACACTGCCACCGTTCACCCATTGACTGGCATCATAGACGACATTTTGTGCGGGTGTAATGTTTAAATTGTCCACCTCATCAGCCAAACCACCCAGCACCCAGGTTTTAAAAATCGAACCGGTGGCTTTTAATGTATTGGCATTGCTTTGGTAGATGGCCTGGCATTGATTATTGTGATCCACATAGGCCACCAATATTCCCACATCCGCCGCAAGGGTGTCGAACTTATTAATGGCCTGTTGCATGGTAAGATTCTGATCAACCGGATATTGCACACTACCGAAATAGGGCGACACATAAAAATAGATAATCTCTTCATTGCCTGTATAGCGACTGTCCACCAGGAAATAACCCATCTTGGCCTGGGCGTCCTGGCCTTGCACCACCACCGCCGTACTCATCGGCGTCATGCCGACCACATCAATGATTTTTCCATCAGGATAGTCGCTGCGCAGGTCGTTAAAAAAGTTTTGTATGGTCGTGGCATTAAAAGCACTGGAAAAATGGGCATTAATATCGGCAATCGAGGTACTGGATTCACTTAACTGTTGTACCACCCATTCAAGCTGATTGGCCGCAGGTTCATCGGGCAACACAAATTCGCCGGCCACTTGTGGAAATAACGGCTGTATGGCCGGTTCTTCAAAATCATTATAAAAGATAACTTGTGACCAGGCCTGGCCACAGATAAACACCAATACAAAAACCTTAAACAATCTCATCATAATGCCCCTTGTAGCTGTCCGCCACATCAATTGATAACAAAAATAAAATCAGACTTCATGACTATATTGTATAAATTTCACCTTTTTTATCAGGACATCTATTGGACATTGCGTGTCGTTTTAGGACAAAAGCCAATTATGCGGGGTGTATGGGTAATTTTAATTGTCAGTAACAGCGGTCTGGGCATTATGTGCTTGTAGGGATTTAAGCCACTTAACCGCCCACGTGGTCATGGCGATAATCATCATCGACAATAAGAAAAGTGCAAAACCTGAATCCCATCCACCGGTTATTTTCATGACCAGTGTAATTATTAAGGCTATCACCGACATAGACCACAACGCCAACAGGGCTAAATCTAAATGAATGTGCCGGTAATAAGCATAAATTCCGGCCAGCCCCAGAACCGATGTGAGACCGAAACTAACGCCATAATTTTGCCATTCGATAACGGCCACCATGCCCATATAGGTGAGACATATTAATAAAGCCATGGCCTGTAATTGCCAGGCCCAGGGTTGTGCTACTCTAAAACGTTTAAATCGCTTTGATAAACGGATTCTTTCGCCATCAAGCAACAACAAAATAAGCCATAAAATAACATTCACCCCTAAAAACAACCACATCGCCTGCTCAACTTCACCCAGAAGCATTATCCACATGGGTCGGGTATCCACATACAAAGCCAGCGACACATTAATTAAAACCGACCATAAAATCCACATGACTGCCTGGCCTGAGCTCACCACCATCAGGCTGATTAACAATGACCACAGCGCAAACAATTGCCAGGGATCGGCACCGGTTTGATACACCTGACCAAACAGCGCCAGCAAACCGCCCACCAACAAGGCGATAACAATTTGAGCAATGGTTTGCCCTAATTCAATGGATTGCTGGTTCACTTGATAACGTGGCGCCAACACAAAAGACCACAGCCAGTATAAAAAAACCACCATCACCAAACTGCCTTGCAGTAAAGCAAACTTAAACATTGGTCCCATGGCTTGCCAGTTGTAGGCCATAAAAAATAACAGCGCAACCACCAGCGCCAGACAGCCCATAGACCAAAAAAAATGTCGTATAAATGGCGACCAGGTGTCGGCCCGGGCCCGTTCATCTGCCACCTTAAGGGCCTCAACATCGGCCGATGGCTTTATGGCCTTGACTTTAATCCAATGGTACACCGCAAAACGCGACATCAAACACCTTTATACGGAAAATAAAGATTAGTTTAGCAGATTTATGACGTGGCTAAATTATTTTTTTGAGGCTGTATGCGAAGTAGTTCTGTCAGCCGGGAGCGGGTACGCTGGTATTCAAAAGCCAGGCGCTGACCTTGATACAGCGTTTCATAATGACCGGCAGCACGACAGACCATGCCCACTTCAGCTTCATACATGACATCGATCAGGGTGATAAAACGTCGGGTTTGGTCGTCCATTTCAGTGGTCAATAAGGGTATCCGGTCAATCAAAAGATAATCAAACTGTTGACCCATCATCAGGTAATCGTTGGCGCCCCGCGCGGCCACACACAGCGCCTCGAAATCGCACCACAACATATTCTTTGAAGACTGCCGTATCGGCAGGGCACGTCCATTAATTATTAGATCATCCTGGCAGACATCACCCTGGGAATAATCAGAAAAAAAAGTTGCCAGGCGCTGACTTGAGGAATCATTCAGTGGAAAGTACCAATGTTCATGATCATGACTGTCCTGATAGCGATAGTCCTGTTTGCCATCCAGGCGTAAGACTGCCATATGTTGATTAATCCAATCGATGGCAGGTAAAAATTTAGCCCGTTGTAAACCACCTTTGTACAAGTCGTCGGGTTTGACATTGGATGTGGTCACTAAGGTGATGCGATTTTGGTGCATGGTTTTTAACAGCCCGGCCAGTAACATGGCATTGGCAATGTCATTCACCAAAAACTCATCCAGACAAAGTAATTTAATGTCTTTGGCCAATTGCTGACCAATGTGATCGATTGGATTACTGACACCATCCACTTCGCGTAAACGGCTGTGAACCCATTGCATAAAGTCATGGTAATGTTGCCGGCGCTTTGGCACTGATTCGGGCAGGCTGTCGTAGAACAAATCCATCAAATGGGTTTTACCACGACCCACCGAACCATAAATATATAAGCCTTGTGCAGCTGCCGGCTTTGACCGGCTCCACCACTTTTTTTTCGGTGGTGCGATGAGATCGTCATACAAGCGCTGAAAAGATTGCACCACGTTCGCTTGTCGCGAATCAGGCAACAAGGTGCCATCATCAATTTCCTGCTGATAAGCGTGTTCCGGCCCCATTAATCGTCCGGTTCGGTGTTCACCTGACGTAGCAGACCATTTTTCACCGCACCCTTTAAATCCAGTAAGCGGCGGTGGAAAAAGTGTCCTGCTTTCATGGTCACCAGTTGAGGTTTCGGGCTTTGCGCTTCCACATATTCATAAACAGCCCGCGGACTGACCACATCATCCTCTTCACCCATCACCATCAGCCAGGGACATTCTGGTGGTTCCAGTTCGGTAAAATCATAGCGTTCAACCGGCGGTGCCACTGTCACAAAGTGCTCAGGATTAATGTCATGCACCGCGCGCATGGCCACATAGCAGCCAAAAGAAAAACCCGCCAGCCAGAATTTACTGTCCGGCTTGGCCTGTCTGGCCCAGTCATAGACCGCCATCAGATCATCGGTTTCACCGACACCGTCATCAAACACCCCGTCAGATTCTCCGACACCGCGAAAATTAAAGCGCACCGTATAAGCGCCCATTTCACGAAACGCTTTTTCCAGCA
Organism: uncultured Marinicella sp.; assembly: GCA_947502925.1. Taxonomy (GTDB): domain Bacteria; phylum Pseudomonadota; class Gammaproteobacteria; order Xanthomonadales; family Marinicellaceae; genus Marinicella. The sequence continues at coordinate 163,936 of CANNBS010000006.1, forward strand.
TATGGGTCACTTTATTGCGCATGGTGCCGCCGTATAGCGGATGCGGGTGGCAGATAATCGCCACGCGGTTTTTGTCCACGGCATCGGCCACCGGTGGTGCTGTCAAAATTTCTAATTGACCGGCTGAACCCGGTATCATTAAAACCGTGGATTCTTCGGCAAATTGAGGCGCATCAGTCATAAGCTATTGGCTATATAAAAGCCCGGCATTATAACACGTCACGGTGAGTCCTTTTCAGCCTGCTTAAAGTCAAAAGCATTGATTTTCATGGCATAAAGCAACATTAAAATCACCGGCACGCCCAGAATAGCAGTCATCATAAAAAACTGGCCAAAGCCAAGTGTTTCCACCATGCCGCCGGAATAACCGCCCAATATTTTTGGAAACAGCGTCATCACCGATGAAAACATGGCATATTGCACCGCGGTAAAACGCCGGTTCACCAGCAACGACAGAAAACCAACAAAGGCCGCCATTGCCAGTCCTGCCGATAAATTATCAGCAGAAATCATCAAGCCCAAAAACCACAAACTCTTACCCATTCCGGCCATCACCATAAACAGCAGATTAGTCAAAGCCGATAAAATTGCCCCCAATAACATTATCCGTAAAATGCCGTATTTAACCACCAACACACCACCCAACAGACCACCGCTCAAGGTCATCACCAGGCCAAAAGTTTTGACGATTGAAGCAATTTCATCCAGCGAAAATCCCATGTGCTGATAAAACAAATTAGCACTGACACCCATCACAATATCCGACACACGATACAGCGCAATAATGCCCACCAATAAAAGCATTTGACTGCGATGACGCTTAAATAAATCTGCCACCGGCTGCACATACACCGACACCATCATGGCTTGATTGATTAAGCGACTGAAACTGACCACTTTTGCCACCAGCACCGCACCCAACAAAGCCAACAATAATTTAACCGCTACGGTCAGCGTATCAATCAATATTTCATTACTGATGCCTCGCGATAATTGCACTGAAAACCACTGCATTAAATCACCGGATGAGACGTAAATCAGAACAAAAGTAAGCACCGCCACCACAAACACCAACAACACACCCAAATAATCTTTGGTGTTATAAAGCAAGTCCTGTTTGGTCGGCGGCTCTTTAATCATCAAGGTGGTGACAATCCCCACCAGCATGGTGCAGGCCATCACCAGATAACTGATTTGCCAGGCCTGGTACTGATAATCACCCACGGCGGTGCCCAGATAGCCGGCGATAAACAAAGCTCCGGCACCGGAGGTAATCATACCCAGTCGGTAACCGACGATATACACCGAAGACAACATGGCAATGTCTTTTTCCGTGGAAGCTTCAATCCGCCAGGCATCAATCAGAATATCCTGCGTGGCCGAGGAAAACCCCAACAGTACGGTGGCCATCGCCATGCGTAATAAAGCGCCCTCGCCGGCAGCCGGATCGGTCATGGCCATCCAGATTATCGCCGACATAATGAACAGCTGTACCGCCAACAACCAACCCCGCCGTTGTCCCAATAAGCGACTGAATAAGGGCATCGGCAGGCGATCCACCAGCGGTGACCACAGAAATTTAAAGGAATAGGCCAGTGCCGCCCAGCTAAAATAGGTGATTTCCGATTTCGCGATGCCCACCTGATCTAACCACAAAGACAAGGAAGAAAATATCAGGTATAAAGGAATCCCCGCCACAAAGCCCAATAAGGTCATGTGTAAAAATTTGGGCTTAAATAAATAACTCAGTACCGTCGGCATGACATATAGAAGATTAAAAGCGACTCAGTGTACCACGAAGGTCTGTAATTGGAACTTCATTCCTTTTTGTGCAAGCCCATAAAATCAGGTAAGATAAAGACATAAACCAGTCCAAAAGAGGCAGCTATCCATGATTAATGCAGAACAATTAAAGGACTATTTCCCATTTAATAAAATCAATCCGGATTTTTACTCCCTGCTGTTAACACAATTTCACCCGTTTGAAGCCCGTAAAGGCGATGTCATTTCTGAAAACGGCCAAGCCTTAAACCAAACCCTGTATTTAACCCGCGGCGTGGTTTACATCACCACTGAATCGGGCCGTGAAAAAACCCTTAAGTCGAAAAGCCTGTCTGCTAAATACCCCATCATCGATGCCCAAAAGAGCACCGGCGCACGCATTCAGGCGGCCTCGAAAGAGGTGACCGGCTTTGCCATTAATGCCCGTTTACTGGAACACTTTCAGGTCTGGAATCGCTGCCATTCTGAGGCCCCCTTAGACAGCCCCTTAAGAAACCACAAGGATTATCAATGGGTATTAGGCTTATTAAATAGCCGTACCGTACAAATGATTCCACAAGGCAATGTCGCTGAGCTGTTTTCGGTGCTGGAACGTGTCGAAGTGCGTCAGGACGATGAATTGATGAGTGAAGGCGAAGCCGGAGACTTTTGCTATATTATTGTCGAGGGTGAAGCCGGCGTTTTTAAATGCCAGAGCGAAGGTGAACAGCAGGTGGCCACCTTAAGCAACGGTGATTTATTTGGTGAATCGGCGCTGGTCTCCAATGAACCCCGCGACGCCAGTGTTCGCATGTTATCTCACGGCATATTAATGCGCTTACCCGGTGAAGTCTTTCGAAAATTACTCAAAGCCCATGTGGTGCGGTGGATTACGGCAGAAAAAGCCTTACAAAAAATTGCCAATGGCGCCACCTTAATCGATGTCCGTGAAGCGGAAGAATATCAGCAACTGGGTATCAAAGGCAGCCTGAATATCCCGCTGCCTGAATTGCGCCAGCGCAGCCGACAACTGAATCCAGATGCACCCATTATAACCGGCAGCAACATGGGCTCTCGCTGTGCGGCAGCCGCTTATACTCTGGCCAATATGGGTTTTGATGTGTACGCTTTACAAGGCGGCATCAGTGGCCTGATGCGCCATTTAGAACGCGCCTGATAAGCCTTTACCTGCTTAACTGCGGTGGCTATTTGGGGTCTTTTCTGGTACAATCCCGTTCCCTAAAAACAATCACTAAGACAGGTTTTAAACGTGGTTAAAACGGGTGTAACAACATCAGCCACGTATTCTCATTCGACTGCAGCACACCACACCCGGGCTGTAAACAGCAAAGCCAAACACTATGACACAAACAATCACCAGCCCCGGACTTAAATTCCGCCGGGCCGTGGAACATAACGAGCCTCTAAAAGTGGTCGGAACCATCAACGCCTACGCCGCCCGCATGGCCAAAGCCATCGGCCATCAGGCCATTTATTTATCCGGCGGTGGCGTGGCTGCCAATTCTTTGGGAATGCCGGACTTAGGTATTTCGTCCCTGGAAGACGTGCTGATTGATGTACGCAGGATTACCGATGTCTGTGATTTACCACTGTTGATTGATGTCGATACCGGTTGGGGCGGGGCCTTTAACATTGCCCGCACCACCCGCTCAGTGATTAAAGCCGGTGCCGCCGCCATGCACATTGAAGACCAGGTGTCACAAAAACGATGTGGTCATCGGCCGAATAAAGAAGTGGTCTCCAAACAGGAAATGGTGGACCGCATCAAAGCCGCTGTCGATGCCCGTACCGATGAAAATTTTGTCATCATGGCGCGCACTGATGCGCTGGCCATTGAAGGTGAAGACGCTGCCATTGAACGAGCCATCGCCTGTGTTGAAGCCGGTGCCGACATGATTTTCCCGGAGGCCATGAAGACCCTGGAACAATACAAACGCTTTAGAGCCGCTGTTAAGGTGCCAATTCTGGCCAACATCACCGAATTTGGCCACACGCCATTATTCACCTGCGATGAACTGGCGGCCCATGATGTGGACATCGTTTTATACTGCTGCGGTGCTTATCGCGCCATGAACAAAGCCGCAGAAACCGTCTATAAAGCCTTACTGGAACAAGGCCATCAAAAAGATGTACTGGACATTATGCAAACCAGAGAGCAGCTGTACGATTATCTGGATTATCACAGCTATGAACAGAAATTAGATCAATTATTCTCGGAGGACAAATAACATGGGAAATGCAAAAAAAGCCGGCGGTGCCGGATTACGCGGCCAGGTGGCCGGCCAGACTGCTTTATGTACCGTTGGTAAACAAGGCACCGGCCTGACTTACCGTGGTTATGATGTGGATGATCTCGCCACCAATGCCAGCTTCTACGAAGTCGCACATCTGATTATTCATGGACACCTGCCTAATCAAAGTGAACTGGATGCCTATAAAAAGAAAATCAACGGCTTACGTGAATTACCTGATGCCGTGAAAAAAACCCTGGAACTGATTCCCGCTGACGCCCATCCGATGGATGTGATGCGCACCGGTACATCTATGCTGGGAAACCTGGAAACTGAAACTGATTTTGACCAACAACGCGATAAAGCCGATCGCCTGGTCGCCACCCTGCCGGGTATGATTTGTTACTGGTACCAGTTTGCCACCAACGGCAAACGCATTGACACGGCATCGAATATTGACGGCGTCGGCGCACATTTCTTAGAAATGCTTCACGGTAAAGCCCCCAGCGATTTACACGCCCGGGTCATGGATGTATCCTTAATTCTATACGCTGAGCATGAGTTCAATGCTTCGACCTTTACCGGTCGTGTGGTGGCCTCGACTTTATCTGACATTCATTCCTGCGTAACAGCTTCCATCGGCGCACTGCGCGGGCATTTACATGGCGGTGCTAACGAAGCGGCCATGGAAATGATTTCACAATGGTCATCACCGGAAGAAGCCACCGCCGCCATTGATGAGATGCTGAAAAACAAAACCCTGATTATGGGCTTTGGTCATGCAGTTTACACCGAATTTGATCCACGTAACGACATCATTAAAAAATGGTCAGAAAAACTGGCCAAAGAAACCGGTGATGAAACACTGTATGAAGTCAGCTGCGCGGTTGAGCAAAAAATGTGGGACGAGAAAAAACTGTTCCCCAACGCCGATTTCTTCCACGCCTCAGCCTATCATTTCATGGGCATCCCAACGGAATTATTTACACCCATATTCGTCATGTCACGGATCACCGGCTGGACCGCACATGTTTTCGAACAACGCGAAAACAACCGCATTATCCGCCCCAACGCCGACTACACCGGCCCCGAAGCGCGCAAAGTTGAGCCCATTGAAAACAGATAAATACATTCCGCTTCACACAAAAAAAGCAGCTTAAATCGCTGCTTTTTTTGTATTCATTATAAAACTATTTACTTCTTACCAATCACATAAGCCGCATGCACCACACCGGGAATATAACCCAAAATAGTCAGTAAAATATTCAGCCAGAACTGGCCGCCTATACCCACTTGTAAAAACACGCCCAAAGGCGGTATTAACAGTGAAAATAAAATTCTAAAAAAGTCCATATAGCCTCCTATGTTATTGATTGTTATAAAAATATTATACATAGCAAAGCTTAAATTGATGTTATATCGGTGTTAACCTAGCATTTATTCACAATCCAACCCCATCTACGGCTGTTCTATTCAAATGGGTAAATACAACTCGATAAACTCATGAACACACCTCACTTATTTTTCTTCCGCGCTTTACGATTTTTAGCCCCGCCGGCACGGCTGCTGATGGATTTTCGTGATTTTCTTTTGGGTTTCGTCGCTTTATTTGCCTTGCTTGGTTTTTGTTTTTGAGACGACTGTTTGTTTTTTTTGGGCTTGGGTTGATGAATATTTGTTTCACGAATGGTATCGGCTTCTGTCAATTCAAAACCGCGTTTATACACACGCGGAATGGCTTCACCGATTAAGCGTTCAATACGCTGTAAGGCGCGGGCTTCTTGTGGACAGACAAAAGAAATTGCCTGCCCCGATTTACCGGCGCGACCGGTGCGACCGACGCGATGCACATAGTCTTCAGGCAGATGGGGCAGATTGTAATTCAGTACGTAATCCAGATCTTCAATATCCAAGCCCCGCGCCGCCACTTCAGTACTGATTAGAACCTGAACCTTGGCCGATTTAAAATCAGCCAAAGCACGGCGACGTTGTCCCTGACGGGTATCGCCATGACACAAGGCCACCGGCACATCGGTTTTCTTAAGTCGTTCCAGTAAATGCTCGGCCTGCTTTTTTGTACCGGTAAAGACCAGAATCTGGAACCAGTTATGCTCATCCAATAACGCCATAAACAAATCCAGCTTGCGGTCTTCACTCACCGGATAAATCACATGCTCGACGGTTTCAGCGGTGATGTTGGCTTTGCTGATGCGAACATCTGCCGGGTTTTTTAAGATTTTATGCGCCAGTTCATTCAAAGCCGGTGTAATGGTCGCCGACACCAGCAGTGTTTGTCGATTCTTAGCAGTTTGATTTAACAGTCGCTCGGCATCTTCTATAAAACCCATGTCCAACAGACGATCGGCTTCATCCAGAACCACCACTGACACTTCGGATAAATCCACATGATTGGCTTGGGTATGCGCCAGTAAACGCCCAGGCGTGGCAATTAAAATATCCAGACCCTGACGCAATTTGGGCACCTGCCCGTCTACATTGACACCGCCATAAATAGACGCCATCTTAATGTCCAGGTTTTGCCCATACCGGCTGATGGCAACTTCCAGTTGCTCCGCCAGTTCACGGGTCGGCGTTAATATTAACACCCGTACCTTGCCCGCAGCCACCGTTCTGGGTTTATCAATGAACTGCTGCAAAATCGGCAACGCAAAAGCCGCCGTTTTCCCGGTTCCGGTCTGGGCATTAACCAGCGCATCCTGACCACGACGCACCGCCGGAATCGCCTGCGCCTGTATCGGCGTTGTCTCATCATAACCGCAGTTTTCAATGGCTTTTTGTAATTTAGGGGCTAAGCCCAGTGAATCAAACTTCATGGTATATCCTTTTTAATCTATCAAGGTTTTAACTTGTGTAATCAGCGCGCACTATACAGCACTGATGGTTATTTTAACGAAAAAATGTATGTTTCTAACACAAATTTACAATATAGAACCGTGCCGGCGAAGGCCGGCACCCAGCGTCTTTAAGGATATTCAACCTAAAATACAGGAGTCAAAAATGAATTGAGCCAATCAAAAGTGATTAAATCACTCAAAACCATCTTTAAAAATCAGTATCTGATTAATCCAGTCACGAATCAGGGCCTGGTCAGCCAGTCTTAAAGGTGGCGCTTCTCGGGGCATACGGTTTCCGGAAAGTTGACCATTGCAGTTAATCTTAAAGAACAGATAGCTCATGCTGACTGTGCCGGGTTCAACGCGATTCAATTCAGGAAACTGAAAACTGGGTACCGCCACAATATCCTGTGCGCCATGAGTTAAATCCATAAAGGCAATCGGATCCGGCGGACCGTGACAGGTGGTGCAATTCGCCTCAAAAATGGGCTGAATGTCTGTGCTCATATCCACAGCCGGCGTTTCTGCAATGGTACTTAAATCATCACAACCGCTGAGACCGGCAAAGACCGAATCATTAAACAATAAACAGAATAGTATCAGTCCAACCGTTCGCATCAGACACTATTCATAAAGCCCAGATCATTGGTATTAAATCGACCAATATTGGGCAAGATATCCGGTACCTGACTAACATCCACCCCAAACCACTGTGCCAGCGTGGCGGCATATTCATCCACAGCTATAGTTGGGATGCAGCGACCGTGATCGCTCACAGAATCAAGACTGCCCGGTTCGATGATTGGCATATCACCATAAAAGTCCCCGCCGTTAACCGCACCACCCATGACAAGATGACTGGCACCCCAGCCATGATCAGAGCCCTGACCATTGGACACCCAGGTACGGGAGAAATCTGACGCGGTAAATAAAGTCACCTGATCTTCCATGCCCAGTTCAGCCATGGCCGCTTGAAAAGCACTGAGCGCGCCATCAATATTGCCCATGCCGATACCATGATCATTCAGGTGATTATCATGGTTATCAAAACCGCCCAAACGACAGAAAAAGACCTGCCGGTTCATACTTAAATCAGCCTGCACCGAAATCATGCGCGCCACCATTTCCAGCTGTTCGGACAAGGTATTCCAGCCATCCTGTTGCGGAAACGGCGTGCTTATGGGGTTGGCATTGGCCAAAGCCGAGGTTATCACCCCATCCAGATCCAAAGACCGCCTGAAAATATCCGCATAGCCTTGTTTAAACAAATGACTCTGTGGTTCATCGATTAATTGATTAATGGCCGCCAGACGTGCAGGTCCCGCACCCCATTGCACATCATTTAAACTTAAACTGCCCTGGTTGGTCATGTGGTATTGATTAATCGATTCTCCCACCTGCAGTTGATTGCTGCCGGACAAAGAAATGTTCATGGACAGATCATGGGCATTATTCACCGTGTTATGTAACAAATCGGCAATCCGGCCGGTCCAGCCGGATAACGAAGCTTGGTCTGCCACGGACGTTTGCCATTGAATTTGCTGATCAGAGTGTGAAAATAAATTTGGTGGAACCGGCACCGAGCCGTTGTTATATTGGGCTTGATTAATGGGATATGCCAGTGAACCGACGTTACTGACCACAGCCACCTTATTCTGGTTAAATAAGGCCTGTAAGCCGGTTAAATTTGGGTGCAAACCCCAATCACGGCCACCGTTATTCACTGGTGAAATCGGTAATAAAGTGTTTAGATCCAGCGCTAAATCACCGCGCACCTGAGCATAGGCATTGTGTTCACTGGTACCGCGCGGCACCACCATATTGGCCGAATCATTACCACCATCCAAGAACACACAGACCAAAGCCTTATAACCGGTACCACGAATACCTGAATTGTTTAATGACGCGGCCTGAGCTAATTGCAACAGTCCACCTGCAGACAATAAGCCACCGGTGGCTAAAGCGGTGCCTAGGGATTGTTTTAAAAAATCTCTTCTATTCATGCTTTCCTCCTAACGCTGCACCACAAAATCCGGTGACAGCACCAGAACATAAATTAAGGACGCCAATCGATCAATCGGCGGCTCTCCACTGATGCTATTTAATAAATCCAAAGCCGTGGTTCGGGTATGTGCCGGCATCTGACCAGAAAACAGCAATAAATCTAAATGATCCAGTAAGGCTGCCGGGTTATCAATAAGACCGAGTTCTCTTTGCAACTGCAAACGCGGCATATTGTCATTCCAGTGATTGGCCAAATGATGCCCTCGGTTAATGGCCTCGTTCATTTCATTGGCGACACTGATTACCGTAGTTTCACTGGTGATCTGAAATTCCGGTGACACCAGACCCTGATCGCGCACCGGGCCGGGTAACTGATAGCCCGGTTTAAAGAAATTGAATACCGACGGTGAACCCAAGGGCCGTTGTAAATAACCAAACTCAGGGTTCCAGTTACCATAACGGCCTGTTGGACTGCGCGCTTCAAAAGCCCGCAGAAGATTTAAGTACCGCAATAAAGGTTCTTTTAATTTACCGTAAGCCGGATCGCTTAAATAACTTGCATTGCGGGCCTCATCATCGGTTAATATGGCACGCATAACCGCTGCCAGATCACCACGAACTCCGGCACCATTGTCCGCAAAAACACCCGCCACCCGTTGCACATAAGCCGGCGATGGATTACTGGTGACAAAGCGCTGAATCAGTTGTTTGGAGATAAAGGGCGGTACATTCGGGTGGTTGAAAATATTATCCAGTGCTGCAGTGAGATCCTGATAAGCGGTTTGTCCAGGTGGAATATGAGCACCGTTGAGCAGGGTTTTGGCATCAGTGTCATGATAGTTCTCAAATGGTTCCATCGGCAAATAGGGATCCACAGTCGGCTCAGTGGGATTACACCAGGTCCAGTTTGTTTCAGGACAACCGGCGTAATTCCAACCGGTAAATACCCGGGCGAAGTTTTCAATGGTACTCTGGTCATAGGTTGGGATGGGGTTATCATCGATGTCCAGAATCTCCGTGCCATCCATATTTAACTGATGCAGGCCGATGGAGAATAATTGCAATACTTCGCGGGCATAATTCTCATCCGGTTGCGTACCCGCGTCAGGGTCGGCTTTGGCATTTTTAAACATCCCCAGATAATGACCCATCATGGTATTCAAAGTGACATCTTCCAGTAAATCACGATAATTGCCAAAGGCATTGAGCGCCAGCATATCGTAGTACTTCGCCAGGCCCATCACTTCATTGCCTAAACTGGCCGCATCAGACACCACAAAAATTTCAGACAAGGCAAAAGCCATGCGCTGGCGCAATTGATCCGGGGCTTCTGCTGAATTTAAAAACCAAGATTCCATCCGGGAGTTCTGGTACAGTGGCTGGTCTGGATTGGCTAAAATAGCCTGCATGCAAGGTTCCTGCAAGGTGGCCGGTGTGTTGATTTGCTCTGATAACCAGTTATCGACACCCAGGGCTTGTACGCGTCGAATTTCAGAAAGCTTCGCACCGTAGGTCGCCTGATATAACAAACGACTGGCATCATTTGCATTCAAGACAGGACTGTTCGGGGCAGCCGGGAACAGACTTTCGACCCCTGATTTAAAGATGTGGTCAGACGTACAATAAGCCGCTACACTGTGCCCCCAAATCAAACCCAACAATAAACAAAACAACCGTAAAAACATAAGACCTCATGCCGCTGGAAAACGATAACATGATTTATCATAATTTTTTTACGCCGGTCATTTTGTGATTTTTATCGCATTTGGCCCATATTTCTGATTAACGGTCTAATCCAGTGATTAAACGGTCATAAATTTGATAACGCTAATTTTGAATTACAGTGCACCATCGAATAAAAAGCGGCTTTAATCGCCGCTTTTTATTATTGTATGATGAACTTATTACTCAGCCAAAACGGTAAACCCTAAATTAAAGGCAGGATCATTGGCCGTATCAGCACTGATTTTTATACCGGCCGCTTGATTGGCTTTGGCCATAATACCTGGACTGTATAATGTTGAATTTTGTCTGTTCAATATTTCGGTTTCGATCATAAAGTGATGATCTTCAGTTTGAGACGCAGATACTTTAAATTTAACCGTGTACCTATCCAATTGAACTTCCTGCCATTCGTCCTGTTGAACAATGAGTTGCTTTTTTGTGCTTGAAGTCTCACTTAAACCCGAAAATTGTTCAGTCACTTCAAAGGCCACCTCGACCACCACTTCTTCATCAATCAGCTTCGCGTGATCTGCTTTATCTTGATTAGCCATGGCAAAGAACGATAAAGGTATTAACGTCATTAAGCACAGTAAGACTTTTAAATAATTATTATTTTTCATACTTTTTTTGGTTGGTATTTAGCTTGGTTCAGGTCTTGGACAAGTTTTTGCCGACTAAAATTCAAACTATATTCAATCACATCCTAATCCGAACCATCTGTAGATAATTAATTCACCACCAGCGTATCCACCGCCATCGGCACCGGTTCGGACCGCCCGTAGGTTTGCCAGAGGTCGGTCATAAAACTGGCGCGGTTCTGGTTGGCGGGGCCTTCGCTCCAGGTTCGGTTACAGAGATCGTTTTCTGACGGCAGGTTATTGTTATCGGCGACTTTTTGCAGGAATTCGATATAGGCCTTGCTGGCCACCTGGTAGTGTAAACGTGCGGTAATGGTTATCGGCAAAGTAACCTGATCAATGTTGATTTGATAAGGTGTGACATCGTAATTCACTACGGCATCAGTTAATTGCGGATCAGCAGGATAAGTAATGCCCACCGGTGCCAGTTCGCGATTGGCTGCGCCGATAAAGCCCAAGGGTGGAATTCGGTTGTCTTTAGCGATGCAGTTATTCAGGACAAAATGAAACATTTTATCGCCGTCACCATCTTCAGTCTCACAGGTGTTATTTTGTTCGTTCCAGATGCCTTGTAGCGTTTCATAGACCTTTAACTGGCTGTCCTCGGTGAGCACAGCGGAGTTGTTATCATAGGCGCCGGATTGCCAGAATACATTATTATTGCTGTCACGCACCTCGATTTGTAACCACATACGCCGACCTTCGGGGTAACCAGTGGGTAGCTTATGACCGGTCAGGTTAGTGACCTTAACAGCAATGTCTAACTGCTGAGCCGTTTGTGACGTCACTTCAGTGGTCACCAGGGCACTTTTGTTCTGCAGCATATTAAACGCATAGGAGGTGGTTAGATCCAGTGCACCTTTACGATCCAGACCGGGTGGGTCATTGGCCGCTAAATCATCACCATACACCGCTTTAATCACCTGCGGAATCCAGGTATTACCGCCGGCAAACTGATGGGTCGGTAAATTTCCGGGTCGATCATTTCCAAATACACAAGCCCGGGCATCGGTTTCGTTGGTTTCCGGCATATGACATGTCTGGCAATTCTGGCCTGTTTTTAAAACCGGCTGCCGCGCAGTGCTCATGGCCTCAAAAGGATCGCGATATATCAAATCCGCGAAATAGGAATTTTTCCATTCAGAATAAGTACGCTCAATAGGCATCGCCACATCGGTTTGCTGACCGTTATGCCAGAATTTTCGGGCAATGGTTAATTGACCATTTTGCTCAATTTCCGGTGATGAAATATCATGACAACTACCGCAGTATTTTGATGATTCCAGAAACGAAGAATATTCCCAGTCATGAGGCGGTGGAAAGTGATTGTTGGTGTCGTATTTATAAGGGCCCTTACGACAGGGTCCGCCGGAAAAGCTATTGGCACAAACTTCATCGTCCAGCCAAATATCCGCATTCTGTGTGGCTACCGGCTGTCCCTGTGGTGTATGCGATTCAATGCGGTGACAAAACTGACAGGTGACACCGCTGTAGTCATTGTGATCCGAGGCGGTTTCGGTAAAACTGCCTTGTAAAGCACAACCCTGTGCGCCATTAACATTGGCGATATCATGATTTGGCTGACCGGTTTTCACCACCCGGCCACCGGACCAGCCTTCCGGCGTATGACAGCGTAAACAAAAATCACCAACGCCGGGAATATCGTTATTGGCCACATCCAGCGCCGCCCAGAATAAAGGATCACGCATGGCATTGGCTTTCATCGAACCGATCCAGGTATTGACGGGCATATTATACGGATCACTGCTTCGATCGTTGCTTTGATGACAACTTAAACAGTCAGCAGCACTTTTCAAAGTGAAGTCCAAGCCCGGCTGACTGCCGTGTGGAGTGAAGTCTTGCGCCTGAATGAAGCCAATATATCCCAAAAAACACAGGAAAATCGATATTTTCTTACAGGCTGTCATCATGGCTACTTATCTTATGGATTATTTATAACAACATTATCAGAATTTGACGGTGTTGTCATTAAATTCACTTCGCTACCATGGGGTCAGATGTGAGAGCATCGTGGAATGAGCATTCGCTCACAATAATAATTAAATCGAGGAATCAATTATGAACAAGTTAAAAACTTTATTTCTAATCAGCAGCTTATTAATCTCATCGGCTTTTGCCGCGGTTAATATCAACAAAGCCTCTGCCGAGGATATCTCCAAAGAGCTCAAAGGCATCGGTATCGTCAAAGCCACTGCCATTGTCAGTTATCGGGATAAAAACGGGCCTTTTAAAACCATGGAGCAACTCACCGAAGTCAAGGGTGTGGGTTTAAAAACCGTGGAAAAAAACCGCAAAAACATCTTGCTGAAATAAGCAAAAACGGCTCAGTCAACCCATCGGTTTAATCCACCGGTGGGTTGGTGTTGACAGCTTCGTTGTCGTTGACGTCATCGCTTTTCAAATACTTAATCGTCACTTCACGCGAGCGGCGATTTATCAGCTGTTGGCGAATTTGCTCATCGGTCAGCAATTCTTCCGCAGATTCTGATAAATGACTAAATACTGCCTGATAACTGTCTGTCAGGTTATCGATTAAATCGGCGGTTTTGGCGAAATGATCTTCCACTTTGTGCTGGTAATCATCCAGTTTTTTTTCCATCTCCCGAACAGAATGTTGTTGACCCTTACGCTGGTTCAACAGATACATAACCGCAACCCCAATAGCCAATCCTAATAACCCGGCTGACAGTATTAAAATCCAATCACTCATGTGTTTTCTCTTCGTATGATTTGTCTATTTCTTGTACAAGCAACCACGGCATCATGGTCACTGCTTCAAAACGGGTGTTCTTATCCAGCCATTTCTTGGCGTGCTCATCATGAGCCCTGACCACCAGTTTAGCACTGATCCAGTTTTCAATACAGTCTGTATCATCGGCATGAATTTTTTCAGCCACATCCACCAGATCCAGTTGCGCATCCACCATCAGAATCACCCCTTTGGCAAAAAACTTTTGCACTTCCAGGTAATCAATCGGACCCCGCTCTTTGGATAGTCGCGTTCTGAGATCGTCCGCGTCATTGACTTCCGGGTTATCATTCTTCATCATCTTTTAATACCATCTCTTCTCGCCAGACTTGCCGTTGGCTGTAAACCTGTAAGCGCTCCACAAAACCATCACAACCTTTCACTTTGTCTTCTTCACTGCGTTGTCGATAATCCTTCAATAATGAAGAAAAATCATCCACTTCACTGACCGTGATACCGCAATAACCGGCCACCACCCAGGATTGTAATTCAATGGCGCCGTTAAAATCAGCAATTTCCGCCAGAACCGCTGCCTTGGTATCAATCATCGACCAGGGCATCCGCTGTCGTCCAAATTCGCTTTCCAGTTCCGCCATAATTTTTAACGCCTGATGGCCATTCCGACATTTTTTATCCGGTTGCGTGGACAACATCCAGGACCAGTCGTTATAGGCATATCTGACACCACGGATTTTGGCTTCGGAAAATAATTCATAGGCTTTTTGACAGTCAACCGCTTCACCGCCGACACCGTAGACATGAAAATAGGCCAGACGATAAAAGGCATCGCCAATGCCCACATCTGCGGCTTGTTGCAGCCATTTCTTCGCCGCCGGCCATTTTTTATCGCGATATAACATCAGACCGGTTTCATACATGCCGTGTGCATAACCCAGCTCGGCCGATTTTTCAAACCAGTGCTGCGCCGTCTGCTCATCCTGTGGGATGGTCTGATATTCATTGTCCACCCCTTGTTTAAACAGGTTTCCGATAAAATACGCCACTTCACCATCGCCTTTCTGGACTTTTTCCAGTAAGGTTTCGGGGATCAAATCCTGATAGAGCGGCTTGTTGTGTTCATCGACAGCCGGCTCTTGTGCCCTTAACGGTAAAGCCATCAATACAAAAAAAAGCGTTATTAGAGACCTTTGCATTAATCTGGGTCGTTGGAAAAAAGAGCTAAAATTGTACCAATCAAGGCAGGAAACGTAGCCTAATACGCCGTTATTAGCAAGTTTTCTAACGCAGAGTGGTGCAATTTTAGACTTTTTAACTCGATTCATGATTAATGCAAAGGTCTCTATTAATTGTTTCATGGTTGTGAAAATTCCTGAATCCATTGACCAAATTGTTCACCGCGGTCCTGATAATCCCGAAATGCATCAAAGCTCGGCGCCCCCGGTGACAGTAAAACATAATCCCCGGGTTCAGTGATTTCAAGTGCCTGATCTACCGCAGCCTGCAGCGTATCCACCCGCGTGCATTTTATTATAGCATTGTGCTTTTCCAGCGTCTGTGAAATACGCTCACCATTGGCGCCGCTGCAGATAATCCTTTTGGGTGGTTTGTTGGCGATTTTTTCAGCAAACCAGTCCCAGTCCACACCACGCTCGTAACCGCCCACCAGAAGCACCGTGCGTTCAACCGGCACTGTTTGTAAAGCCGCCCAGGTGGCATGCGGAGTTGACGCAATGCTGTCATTAATCACCGCCACACCATTAAAAACGCCCAGGCTCTGTAAGCGATGCGGTAAGGGCGGACAGCGTTTGACTGCATTCAGCGCCGGTTTGACATCCAGTCCCATCACTTTGAGCACGGTTAACACCGCGGCCAGATTCTGTAAATTATGGGCACCTTTGAGCTGCCAGCCGGCGGTGGATAACAAGGCTTTGTCCTGATGCATCAGCACCCCGTCCAGCACATAAAAACCCGATAAATGGTTAAAATAGGTGGCTGACTTTGGTGGTGAATGCGACTGTAAACGCTGGCTGTTTTTATCCTCGGCATTCAGCACCGCCTGATGGGCCGATTCAATCAGCCGCCATTTGTCCCGATGGTAGCGGTCTTCATCGCCATGCCAGTCCAGGTGCTCAGTATATAGATTTAACATCACCGAGATATCGGCCTGAATGGCACCATCCTGTGCCTGATAACTGGAAGTTTCTAATACCATGACATCATGGTCATTATCACAACTGATAAGAGGCCGGCCAAAATTCCCTGCTATCACACTGTTTAAATCGCAGGCCTGAAGTGCTTTATGCAATAAATAACAGGCGGTGCTTTTGCCTTTTGTGCCGGTGACGGCAATAACAGTCGGTCGCTTATCACCACGGTTTAATTCATTGCCAAACCACAGCGCCGAGGCGCTGATAATCTTGACTTGGCTGTCTTCAACGGCAGCTTGATAAGGACTGATACCGGGTGATTTAATGACCACATCGAATTGACTTAATAACTCAGCGGTGACGGTTTGATGATTAAACTTCACCGCCGCATCATCCGCCTCATTATCAGGGCAAAGAACCGTTAAAGGTATATCGGGAAAATGCCGCTGGAGATAACTTACTGTGGCTTGGCCTTCCACACCATAACCCCAAATGGCGATTTTTTGATCTGTTAAGTCAGCTAACTTCATGACCAATGAACCGCCGACAAGTCGCGTTTACTCGGTAAGAGATACGGTTGTTGCTTAGTCATTAACACTTCGATATCTGATTGATTGACAGTAGGTACTTGCTGTGTCCAGTATTGTAAACTCTCTTGCTTTTGCCAATCTTCGTGCTCTTTAAGAAAAGTCAAAGCCGCACGCATTTCCAGTGCCTCACCGACACATTCAAAAGGCTTATCACCTTCGATGCCGAATAAAGCCAAAAATAAATTCTTTAAATCGTTATCCGCCAATAAATCATGCCCAAAGATGGTCAACAACTGTTGCCGTGATATAAACGGCGCCAGACAGACAAACACAAAGGCGCATTTCGGGCATTGACCACACCAGCGGCCGTTTTCATTGCGAGAGCCGCTTAAATGAAAATTCCGGTTACAGCTTGAAAAGACCTCGAAATACTGCCGATAGCGACTGAATTCTTTGACAATCGCCAGTTCCGAATACGGCCGCAACACCGAAAAATAATCCACCGCCTGTCCCATGGTTTCACTCAACACATCACGGTATTGCTGTTCAAAAGCCCAGGATTTGGAATACTGATGATTCACCCATTGGCCATTATCGGTCTGTACATTGCCGACATCGGCGGAGCGCTCATTGCTAAAAACAACGCTATCGAAACCACCCAATAAAGCCGTTAAAACCGCAACCGTGCTGTTAATCGCCGTAATCGGAACATGGCCATTATAAGCACCCTGCTCGGCGACTTGTTTTAGTCGCGCATCCACCCGCCGCTTAATCTGAATCAGGGGGAAATTAGTGGCTTTGGCCACCTGTTGAATCAACTCAGAAGAACCCACCTGAAATAAAGTCACGTCTTCACCGGCCTGACGCAATCGCTCGATGGTGACCAGCGAATCTTTGCCTCCGCCAATCGGCACCAAAGTCCTACCCGGCAGAGTTAAGTTATCCGAATGCTTATGATTATGAACCTGGCCTGGAAATTGAATATGCGACAACCAGCCTAAATTATTTTCATGGGCCAGTTCCGCTAAACCCGCCTGCCAGGTATCGGTGAGCCACCGGGCTTCTGTTTCACCGGGTTGCTCATGTTCGAACTGAATCTGAGCGGCCAGACTGGTTTTATAATAACTGACACCCGCCATCCAGAATATATGCTGCACCGCCCGATTAACCGCCACCAGCCAGGCATTGCGCTGTGCATCATCTAACCAAGGCTGTTGTAATAAAGCCACCGGAAACACAAACTGCTCCTGAAAGTCACCGAAACGACTGTCGTGATAATTCAGCGTTAAGACACCGGTTTGGGCGTTAAAGAAAGCCTGCTTAAAAGTAAAAGTGGAATCAGCCGCCGTCACGCTCTTAATCCCCGGCGATGGTCATGCCATCCACCAGCCAGGCACCGGTGTGGATTTTACTGCGCCGATCGACATCCGCGCCCACCGCCCGCAGGTTCTTAAACATGTCTTTTAAGTGTCCGGCTATCGTCATTTCACTGATCGGAAAGGCAATCTGCCCATCCTCGACCCAGAAACCCGAGGCACCGCGCGAATAATCACCGGTCACCGTATTCACACCTTGCCCCATTAACGACGTTACCAAAAAGCCGCGATCCATTTCTTTGACCAAATCGGCTGTGGTCGGTGCCTCCACGGTTAAATTATGCGCGCCGCCGCCATGACCGGTGGGTTGTGAATTTAATCGACGGGCTGAATACAGCGACAGCATAAAGCCTTTCAACACACCGTGATCAATTAAAGTTCTGGGTTTGGTGGCGATGCCGTTGCTATCAAAATTCCGGCTACCGAAACCACCCGGGATAAAGGGGTCTTCCTGAAGAGTAAACCACTCGGGGAATAACTGCGTGTCTAAATCATCTTTGAGAAAACTGGCTTCCTGATACAGCGCACTGCCACTGATGGCTGACAGCATATGTCCAATCAGGGTTTTACTCATGGCCGGATCGAACAACACCGGCACCTGTTGTGATTTGACTTGCCGCGAGCCCAATTGGGCGACACTGCGACCGGTGGCTTTGGCACCCATGATTTCAGCATCCATTAATTGACCATAATCGCGCACCGCATCCCACCAGTACTCGCGTTCCATTTCACCGTGTTCTTTGGCAATCGCCACCACACTGGCCGAAGCATTACTACCGCGTTTTTCACCGAGAAAGCCGTTGCTGTTGGCGTAAATCGCGTAGCCGTCACCAACTTCGACATTGGCCTCATCGACCACCACATCCGCCTGTTTATCCGCCGCTTCAGCCCGCGCACCTTCGGTGGCCGCTAAAGCATATTCAATCAAGGTATCGGGGTCATAAGGATTATCATAAGCGGTTTGTAAATCTTTAAATTCCGTGGCCAGTAAATCCTTATTGGCCAGTCCGGCCGCCTCATCCGGTGCGGTTAAAGCCGCAATCGCCAGGGCTTTTTCAATGGTCAGCGCAATGCTGTCCTCATTCACCACCGCCGTTGAGGCGCTGCCTTTGGCACCGTTTTTGTATACCGTTAAGCTCAAGGACTTATCATTGTTATTTTCAATGGTGTCCACCTCACCCTGACGGCAACTGACGCTGATGCCACTGCCTTCGGCGTAACTTATTTCTGCCGCATCGGCACCTTTGTGCTTGACTGTTTCGAGAACTTTTGTGACGATATCTGTTTGTTTCATACCTGAGCCGTTTTATGTCTAATAATGACCAGTCGCCTGATAACGACCAATCCACTGAAAATACCTTAAGCAAAACCCAGCTTAAAAAACAGGCGCACCGTCTGCAAGACCTGGCCCGTGAAATCGCTGAGATGCCGGCTGCCAAGCGCGACGCCCTGGATTTGCCACCGGCACTGTTAGCGGCCATCGATGAATCCAAACGCATCACCAGCCACATCGCCGCCAAAAGGCACACCCAATACATGGGTAAACTGCTGGCCAACTGCGATTATCAAAGCATTGAACAACAGATGCAACAAGATGAGGCTAAAAATGCTCATTTTCAAGTCAGAGACGCCATCATTAACCAATGGCTCGAAGCCTTCAAAGACCACGAAAAAGAACTCAACGCCCACCTCTACGACACCTATCCCCACGAAACCCTCAACGAACTCCGCAACCTGATCCGCAATTACCGCAAAAAACCCGAACCACCCCACTCCAAAAAACTCTTCAAAGCCTTGCGGGAATTAGATAACCAAGAGCCGCTACCGCCGGTGGGTCAGTTGGGGATTATGTTGGCATAAATGGAGACCTCTGCATAAGTCTGGGTTATTGAAAAAATGTCTGAAATCCTGAATTTCTGCGTTAGAAAACTGAGCAATAGCCTTGCTATTACTTGCGTTTCCTGCCTTGACCTACAGAATTTCAATCATTTTTTCAATAACCCAGACTTATGCAGAGGTCTCAAATAATAATTATTTATCATTGGTTAATGATAAAAAGAGTCTACTTAATACCATGAAAGACCTAACGACATCAGAGTGAATGCCCTTGTTAATTTTTTTATAAATTGCTATTATGTGTATATATTTTATTTACATACACATTAGGTGATTTATGAGAACCAACATTGTAATTGATGACAAATTAATGGCCGATGCCCTCAAAGCCACAGGATTACAAACTAAAAGAGAAGCTGTTGAATTGGGATTAAAATTGCTTGTGAAGCGCCAAAAACAGCAAGCCATAAGAAAGCTACGAGGGCAAATTAAATGGGAAGGTAACCTGGATGAAATGCGTGGTGCTTAATGATTATTGCCGATACCAGCATTTGGATAGATTACTTTAACGGTGTTGACAGCCAATTCACCGATGCCTTAGATAGTGGACTAACAGATGGTGTGATTGCCATTGGCGATATAATATTTTTAGAAATCCTCCAAGGGTTTAAAAGTGATAAAGATTATAATTTAGCCAAAAAATCCTTAAGCACCCTGGAACAATTTGAAATGTTTGGTCACAACCAGGTATTAAAAGCAGCCAGTAATTACCGAAAACTCAGAAAGAAAGGGATAACCATTCGAAAAACAAATGATGTCATTATTGCCACTTTTTGCATCGAAAATAAAATGCCTCTTCTTTATCTCGATAAAGACTTCAAGCCTTTTGTGAGATACCTTGGCTTAATCGATGGTTTTAAAGAATAACAACTTGAGACCTCTGCATAAGTCTGGCGCTTTGGAAAAAAGAATTGAAAAGCTTAAGTTCAAGGCAGGAAACGCGAGTAATAGCAGGCTATTGATTAGTTTTCTAACGCAGAAATTTAGCTTTTCAAACTTTTTAACATGATTCACGACTTATGCAGAGGTCTCAACTTATTAAACACACTTCTTAATCCGCCTTAAGGCCTGAAATCACCTTTTTAGTACTCAAGGCATTTTCGGCAGCAAAGCCCCACTTCGCTGAAGATTTATGCGTTTTTATCTGAATTATTCGGGTTTAAAACGTATCAATTGGATTATTAATTTTTACGCTCATCCACCATTTTCTAACCCATCGCCTGAGAATAATTGACAATCAAACCGCCGCCAGTCAAGATATCACTTCAAAATAGACGGAGGATAACCGATGCGTACACATATTTTATTATTTTCATTTGGCCTGGGCTTACTGCTCAGCGGCTGCCAGCAACCGGCAGAAAAACCAGCCGCTGCAGCCGATAACTTTAAAATTTACTCGGCGAAAGAATTTTTTCAGACCACTTCAGTGTTTGGCTCATCCATTAACCATGACCAGACGG
The DNA here is from genome assembly GCA_947502925.1 of uncultured Marinicella sp. Classification (GTDB taxonomy): domain Bacteria; phylum Pseudomonadota; class Gammaproteobacteria; order Xanthomonadales; family Marinicellaceae; genus Marinicella. The sequence goes on from CANNBS010000006.1 coordinate 185,311, forward strand.
CGGTTTTGGTCAGCAGTGATGAAAGCGGGATTTTCAATGCCTATAAAGTGGCACTTGATGGTTCCGGCAAAGAAGCCTTAACCCATTCAACCGATGAATCGATTTACGTCAACAGCTGGTTCCCCAACGATGATCGGATTCTTTATAACGCTGATCAGGGCGGCAATGAGCTGGATCATGTCTATGTCCGCGAGGAAGACGGCCGCGTGACTGACCTGACGCCCGGTGAGGGCTTAAAAGCCAGCTTCGCCGGTTGGCATGAAGATGACCAACAGTTCTTTATCACCAGCAATGAGCGCGACCCCAAATTCTTTGATTTATACCGTTATCAGGTCGATGATTATTCTCGCGAGATGATTTATCAAAACGACACTGGCTTCCAGCTGGGCGACATCAGTCCCGATGGCCGCTGGCTGGCACTATCCAAAACCAACAGCAATGCCGATTCGGATATTTTTCTGGTCGACTTGAATAACAGCGACGCCGAGCCACAGCTGATTGCCGGCGATGCAGTTGAAGATGTGGCGCATGGTATTTACACCTTTACGCCGGACAGCCAGCAGTTAATTTATGGCAGCAATGCCGACAGCGAATTTAATCAGGCCATGGCCTATGATTTAGCGGATGAAAGTCATAGCGTCAGCTACACCGCCGACTGGGATGTCAGTTTCACCTACTTTTCTGAAGATGGCCAATACCGCGTTACCGGAATTAACCAAGACGCTCAAACGGTCCTCGATATCGTTAATACCAAAACCGGTGAAGCGCTTAATATTCCGAATTTACCGGCCGGTGATTTACGGGGCATGAATTTCAGTGACGATTCAAGCATCCTGGTTTTTTACCTGAACTCAGACACCTCGCCGTCTAACCTGTACACCTATACACCTGGTCACGACACCGCCACACGCCTGACCAACACCGGCAATCCGGATATTAACGAAGATCATCTGGTATCAGGTGAAGTCAGACGCTTTAAGAGTTTTGACGGTTTGGAAATCCCCGGCATTCTTTACAAACCGAAACAAGCCGCCTACGAGCAAGTTCCGGCATTGGTCTATATCCATGGCGGTCCTGGTGGCCAGTCACGTTTTGGCTATTCAGCAATGACCCAGCACCTGGTCAACAACGGCTATGCCATCTTTAAAATCAACAACCGCGGCTCCAGTGGTTACGGCAAGACCTTTTTCCATCTGGATGATAAAAAACACGGCGACCACGACCTTAAAGACGTGGTTTATAACAAGAAATACTTACAATCCCTCGATTGGGTCGATGCCGATAAAATCGGCGTGATGGGTGGCAGTTACGGCGGCTACCTCACCATGGCGGCCATGGCCTTCACCGATGAATTTGACGTCGGCATCAATATCTTCGGCGTCACCAACTGGGTCCGCACACTGAAAAGCATTCCGCCTTACTGGGAAGCCTTTAAAAAATCACTTTATGATGAACTGGGCGACCCTGAGACCGATGGTGAACGGCTGTACAACATCTCGCCGGTGTTCTTCGGTCATCAGGTGAAAACCCCCGTTCTGGTGGTACAAGGCGCCAATGACCCGCGGGTTCTGCAGGTGGAAAGTGACGAAATGGTTGAAGCCATCCGCAGCGCCGGCACCCACGTGGAATACCTGTTATTTGACGATGAAGGTCACGGCTTCAGCAAAAAAGAAAACCGCATCCGCGCCTCTCAGAAATACCTCGAATTTCTCGACGAATTTTTGCGTTGATTCTAAAGATGATTCACTCGTTCCCACGCGCTGATGTGGGAACGAGATTATACTTGATTTGAATAATTTCAGGCCTGCTGAACACACCCCTCAATCCCCTTGTATCTTAGTAAATGTGTCTATTAATCTGAAATGATATAGACTATTCAATGGCGATTGGATAAAGGGATA
>CANNBS010000007.1 GCA_947502925.1 uncultured Marinicella sp.
GGTTATAACCCTTAAAACAAGGGACTTCAATGCTTTCCAATCATTATCTAAACTTTTTACCGGACAGTAGTGGGCCTGCGCCGGTACGGAATCAGCAAGTGGTAAATTGATTTTCTCTGTGTTCTCTGTGTCTCTGTGGTGATTATTTTTTTGTAGCAAAATTGGTACGTGGTGTTGGTTTAAGTGCTTGCTCAAAGACGCTGGGTACCGGCCTGCGCCGGTACGGATGGTTGAATACAGATGTTGGCCTGCGTCGGAATGCTGTAGGTGTTATTCTGCAATCTGCCAGATATCGCTTTTGAGTGAATAGTTGAGTTCGTTGGTTAAACGTCGGGTATCGACAATTTTGCCCTGTCCTTCAATGTCGTGGCGGATGTCCGGTGCCGGTAGGTCGATTGACCGGGCCATTATCGGGTAATAGTCACCTTTCAAAGGGTGTTCGTTGTGACAGGCATTCACCGTGGTGCCGGTTATTTGTTGTTCAATGATATGGCTGAAAATGCCGATGGCGTCTGTTAAAGGCAATAAATTCACCGGGGCTTTGGGCGAGGGTATGGCTTTGTTGCGAAAAAAGCGGCCCGGATGGCGACCCGGTCCGATTAAGCCGCCACAGCGTATGATGGTTGTTTTAGGGTGTTGCTGTAGGCATTGTTCAATTTGGTAGAGTGGGTGGTCTGTTTTTATATCAGGACTGTCTTCTGCATGGCTTTGGCCGTTATTGGGATAAACCGAGCTTGATGAGGTGAATAGAACAGGTAAGTCTGGGTGGTTTTTGAGTTGGTTCACTAACTGCCGGTGGGCGCTGAGGTCTTTACTGGTGGTGGCGATAATCAGACAATCGATGTCTGTCAGTAACGATAAGTCATGGCCCAGCGAATACAGCACCGCATGAAAGCCGACTGCTTTGAGCTGTTTTTGTTTATCCGGACTTCGGGTGGTGAGTGTGATTCGATACTGGGACTGCCAGGCATTGGCCAAAGCCTGCGCCAACCAGCCACTGCCGATAATACCAATGTGCTTCATTTAGGTTTTAGGTAATGTTACACCGCGTTGACCCTGGTATTTACCGGCGCGGTCTTTATAAGAAACATCACAGACTTCATCAGACTGGAAAAATAAAAACTGCGCCACACCTTCGCCGGCATATATTTTCGCAGGTAAAGGTGTGGTGTTGGAAAACTCTAAGGTCACATGGCCTTCCCATTCGGGTTCCAGCGGGGTTACATTAACGATGATGCCGCAGCGTGCGTAAGTGGATTTACCCAGGCAGATGGTCAGGATATCACGCGGGATTTTTAAATACTCAACGGTGCGCGCCAGACAAAAGGAATTGGGCGGAATAATGCAGACATCGGATTTCACATCGATAAAACTATCGGAATCAAAGTTTTTCGGATCGACCACCGCTGAGTTAATGTTGTGGAAGATTTTAAATTCATCGGCACAGCGCACATCATAACCATAACTGGATGTGCCGTAGGAAATGAGGCGTTCGCCTGCCGTGTTGGTTTTCACCTGATCGGCCTCAAAGGGGCTGATCAGGTCGTGGTCCTCGGCCATGCGGCGAATCCAGTGGTCTGATTTTATGCTCATAGTTTGATTGATTACTTCGTGTTTAATTTAAGGCTGAAACCGGATTTAAGCAACAGCGGTTGTTTGGCCAGGTTTTGGGCGGTGCGCAGGGCAATGATTTGCCCCAGTTCTAAGTGGGCTTTTTTCTTGTCCCAGACGGCCGCGGGTTTACCTGTGTCCATGTTTTCGCGAATGTTAATGTTAAGCGGTACCTGACCGAGTAAATCGATGTTAAATTCGTCAGCCATTTTTTCACCGCCGTGCTGACCAAAGACCGGTGTTTCGTGGCCGCAGTTTTCACAGATAAAGGTGCTCATGTTTTCAATGACGCCCAGCACCGGAATCTCGACTTTATTAAACATGGCGAGGGCTTTCTGGGCATCCAGTAATGAGATATCCTGCGGGGTGGTGACGATAACAGCGGCGGTGACCGGGATTTTTTGAATCATGGTCAGCTGGATATCGCCGGTACCCGGTGGTAAATCCATAATCAGGTAATCCAGATCGTGCCAGCGGGTGTCACCGATGAGTTGCATCAGGGCTTTGGTGACCATGGCACCACGCCAGATGGCGGGGTCTTTTTCATCGAGGATATAGCCCAGCGACATGCTCTGGATACCATCGGCATCTATCGGCAGAAAGGATTTATTATCAGGGGTTTCGGGTTTTTGTCGTTGTCCCAGCATTTTTGGAATACTGGGGCCGTAAATATCGGCATCCAGAATACCGACATTGGCGCCGAGGTTTTGTAAGCCTTTTGCCAGCATGACGCTCATGGTGGATTTACCGACGCCGCCTTTGCCGGACGCCACGGCAATGATATTTTTAACGCCTTTAATCGGTTCGATGTCCTTTTTAACCTGGTGGCTGCGGATGCTGGTTTTGGCTTTGATTTTTTTACGGTCTAAAATTTCAGCCAGTTGTTTTTGGTATTGTTTTTTATAGGGTTTAACCGGGAACCGAAATTCAATGTCTTTCGGGTCATCGGTTAAGGCGACGGATGCACCAAATTCCTGACCACTAACCGGGTCTTTGTGTTGGGCGATATCAGTCATGATTGGACTCCTTGGTTGTGGGGTTCACTTGATTAATCAGTGATAGTGTAGATGGGTCCAGATCAAGCTGATTTAAAGAGTCGTTGCTGACATAGTCCTGAATATCCCTGGCCAGTGTTTTCCCGAGTTCCACGCCGGGCTGGTCAAAACAATTAATGTCCCAGATGACCGACTGGGTGTAAATCATGTGTTCGTACATGGCCAGCAGCTCGCCCATGGCTTTGGCATCCATGCGTTTCATCAGTAATGTGGTGCTGGGTTTGTTGCCGGGGCAACCGGCCATGGAATTGTCTTCTTTTTGGCCTTTCATCAAAGCAGCGCCCTGTGCCAGCATGTTATACAAAAGAAACTGCTGATTGGGGCTGCCATCGATGACGCCAATAAAATCCAGTGGCAGGGCATCCAGACCCTGATGAAAAGCCTGAAAAAAGGCGTGCTGAGATAATTGGCCGTGATCGCCGAACACCCAGGGCGAAGTCGGGTAATCAATCACCCCGCCGCTGTTGTTGTGCATTTTACCGGTACTTTCCATCATCAATTGTTGGAGCCATTGAGGTAGACACCGTAAACGGGCATCATAAGGTAGGCAGCCATAGGCAGACAGTTCCATGTAATTACGGTACCAAATCGCCAGTAAAGCCATCATCGCCGGCAGATTTTTATCGACAGGCGTTTGCCGATAATGTTGGTCCATTTGATGGGCGCCTGCCAATAAATCAGTAAAAGCCTGTTTGCCGGCGGCCATGACAATCGGGAAGCCAATGGCTGACCACAGTGAAAATCGCCCGCCAATACTGTCATCAAAAGCTAAAATCATGTCATCACTGATCCCGATCTGGCGGGCTTTTTCAGTGTTGGCGGTGATGGCCATTAAAGATGACTGTCCAGGTTGCGGTTCATAGCCGGGCAGTGTTTTTAATTTTTGTTCAATGGCACGGGCATTCATCAGGGTTTCGACGGTACCAAAACTTTTTGAACTGATGCAAAACAGACAATGCTCAATATCAATGGTCTGAAACAGCTGATTAATCAGTGAATCATCGACACTGGCGGCAAAGTAAACCGGAATGCGGCTTTCACTTTGCAGTTCTGTCAGGGCTTCCACAACCAGACGCGGACCTAAATAAGAACCACCAATGCCAATATTGACCCATTGCTTAACGGGTTTGCCAAAGGCTGTTTTGATGTCACCGTCGGTAATCCGGTCAGTGAGCGAAAACATGGCTTTTAAATTGTTTTGATAATTGCGGTGATTGGGGTCACGCAGTGTGGTGTGACCGGCAGCGGACTGTTCGGTGCTGTTGACCACTTCGCCGTTAAATAATTTGGTGATGGCCTGCTGAAGCCGGCAACTGTCTGCCAGTTGATGTAACAGTGAAATAACGTCCCGGTCTATCCAGTTTTTGGATAAATCTAAATATAAAGATTGTGTTTCTAATGTAAACTGGCGATGTCGCTCGGGATTGTCTGACCACAACTTGTGCAAATTTCTGATGTGAGGTGAAGCCGCTGCCTCGGTTAACAGCCGGTTTATCGATGGGTCGCGCATAATCCTGTGGTTGTGGGCATATAGATGCAGGCGATTTTAGCAGATGTGCAAAAAAAAACCCATCCAAATGTGGATGGGTTAAATACGATATTTTACTTTTGTGCCCTGGTTTTGTCTTGGAGTTTGAAATGAATTACTCTAAAACTAAAACCAATGTTACGCTAAAATTGGCAGTAATGCAACAGTCTTTTTGCTTTTTGTTTAAAAAATACAACAAACCGAGCTGTTTGTGGCAAAAAAACAACGATTTTAGCGTATTTCAGCCGTTATTTTATTGGTTGTGTTGTTCTCAAGCCGATTATTTTGTTGTTTTAAGGGTAAACAACAGGTTTTTCTCAGCGTAAATGCTTTTTTTACCGCCAGGGGCAGATGAACCGAATTGATGTCTAATAAAGGCCGCATTACAAAACACCGTTGCGGCATGAAAGGATGCGGTAATTGTAACTGGGGCCGGTTAAATGGTTTTTGGGCATAATATAAAATATCGATGTCGATACAACGACTGTGCCAGCGCTTGTTAACTGTGCGACCCATCAGGCGATATTCAATGTGTTTAATTTTTTTCAGCAGTGCCAGTGGTTTTAGGCGGGTGCCGATAAGAATAACGGTGTTAAGAAAATCTGCCTGATCAGTGACGCCCCATGCTTTAGTGAGATAGCGGGGGGCTGTTTTAATCACGTGGGTGCCGGGCAATCGCTTAAGGTGCCTGCTGGCCATGGTTAATTGTCGCTGTGGCGTGTCTTGATTGCTGCCAAGCCCTAAGTAAACCAGATAATCACTGCTCATGAACCGATAATTGATAATTAATGCGGCGTTTTTTGCGTTTGCCGTAGATCAGGCTTTTAATGGCTTCCGGCGGCATGTTTTGTATTTGTGTCCAGAATTCTGCCTGGTTTTTCAACTGAGCATCCACCTCGCTGCGCAACAATAAGAAATCATAACCGGCACGAAATCTGGGGTGGTGCAGGGTGGCGTAAACCCCTTTGCCGAACATTTTCTTAAACCGCAGTTGTAAAATCCACATTTGTCGGACGCCATTTTGAATGGCTCGCGGTATCATTAAGCTTTTCTGTTGCTGACTGAGTACCTGACTGGCTGCATGGTGCAGGGAGTCATGCGGCGGTTTGCCCTGATGCCTTAACTTTTCGTATATATCAATACAGGCCGGCCATAAAACACAAGCTGTGAGAAAAACCGGCGTTACTGATAAGCCTTTTTTGAGTCGCTCATCGGTGTTACTAAAGGCATGCAGTAATAAGCTGTTCCAGCTGGGATTGTTTAAATGACTGACAGCATTGGGAAACAGGATTTTAAATAAATCCAGATCGTTAAGCTTTTGATAGGCTTCGGTCATATTGCCACAATGAAACATTTTCACTGTTTCATCAAACAGGCGAGCAATCGGTACCTGGTGTAATAAATGGCGATGCGCGGTGATTTGGTGGGCCATTTCAGTGGGTAATGTCAGCCCTAATTTAGCTTCAAATCGAATGGCACGTAACATCCGCACAGGATCCTCGGTAAAACGCTGGTCAGCTTCGCCGATGAGTTTCAGCTCGCCCCGTTCTAGATCATCAACCCCGCCGACAAAATCCAGCACTTCACGTTTATCAATATCATAATACAGGGCATTACAGCTAAAATCCCGGCGGATGGCATCCTGTTCAATGGTGCCGTAGACATTATCGCGGATAATGCGGCCTTTTTTTAACACCCGGTCACCACTGTCTGAGCCGCGGAAAGTGGCAATTTCATACACCTGGCTGCCCATGTAAATATGCGCCAGACGAAAACGGCGGCCAATCAGACGACACTGACCTTTGAAAACCTTTTTGACATCTTCAGGCGTGGCGTTAGTGGCAATATCAAAATCCTTCGGATGAAGGCCTAATAACAGGTCGCGAACTGCGCCACCGACCAAATAAGCCTGATAGCCGGCGCCTGTGAGTTTGCGGATGATTTTCTTGGCGGCCTTATGGATTTCACCGTGCGGTAAATGGTGCTGATCAGAGCGATATATAAGTGGCTGATGATTTAGCAAGTTGGGTGGTTTCATGAGTGTGGCTTATAGTATAATTGTGTTTTTGATTAAATCAAGGAGCCATTGAATGACTTTTGTCGTCACCGAAGCCTGTATAAAGTGTAAATACACCGACTGTGTTGAGGTTTGTCCGGTGGATTGTTTTCACGAAGGCCCAAACTTTTTAGTGATTGATCCCGAAGAATGCATTGACTGTACTTTATGCGAGCCGGAGTGTCCGGTGGATGCCATCTTCCCGGAGGATGATCTACCGGCTGGACAGGAGCAATTTCTTAAAATAAACGCAGAATTATCACCCAAATGGCCGGTTATTACTGCCATGATTGATGCCCCTGAAGATGCCGATGAATGGGCGCAGGTCGAGGATAAGATTGATTTATTGGATCGCGGTGAGCCAGAATAAACCCCTTAAAAATGTTCTTTAAGGGTTTGACTGATCTGTGGCAGTGGCTGCATCGAATAGATGGCTGAATAAATCATCCACCACAAAGGCCGAAGGCGCTTTGAAATCCAGTGTTTGTACCCAAATTTGTTGTTTTTGCGGTAACTTTAAACAGGTCAGTACATATTGACCTGATCGGTCAATGTAACGACTTTCAAAGGTGAACAACTTTTTAAAGAAGCCCTGATCTTCGACGGTTTGATTAATGGGGTCGTCATAATGTAAAGTCACCTGACAGTCGGCTTCATTGGTCTCAATAATGAACCAGTTCTCACCAAAGTCTCCAGTCATTAATTGCCAGGCATCTTTGTCGTTATAGAGTTCAAGTGTGGGCGTACCATCGGCATCTAAAATAACCACATTTTCATCGCTGCTGCGACGTTTGGCGAATGCCATTTCAGGTGGTCTGACGGCATCGATTGACAGCAGTGGCTGGGTGCTGTTGATGTCGGGTATGGCTAACTGACCGGTGTCGCGCGGTAAATCCAGTCCATCAACTTTTTTCAGGGGTTTACTTTGTTCAGCCTGTAAATAAGCTTCTTCTTTTACCATGCGGCCACAACTGCTGAGAATCAGTAATAATCCGACCGTCAAAATCACGTATTTTATTATTTTCATAGTTGTGTAAACTCCTGTTCAATGGCGCCAATATGTTGTTTTAGTTGTTTTTGCGTTAATGCCATCAGCTGTAAAGGACGGCGGATGCCGGATGATAGCATTTTTGCGGCAGCCATAACAGCTTTAATGGGGCCTGGATTGGGCTCCTGGCCAAGTAGCTGGTATAAGGATTGCAGCGATTGATCCATTTCAAAAGCCTTATTCACATCGCCCAGCGTCATGGCGTGGCAAATCTGTTGTAAGGCTTTCGGGCGCACATTGGCGGCCACACTGATCACACCTGCAGCGCCTTTGTGCATGGCCTGACAAAAACTGCCGTCATCACCGGATAGTACAGCAAAGGTGTCGATTTTCGCCAGTTCTTCGATGCGTTCCATGTCGGCTTTGGCTTCCTTAATGCCAATTATATTGGGGTGTTTTGCCAGGGCTTTGGTGGTTTTGCCGTGTAGATCATTACCGGTTCTTGAGGGGACGTTATAGAGTAAAACGGGTATTGGGCTGTCATCAGCAATGGCCCAAAAATGATCGTGCAAAGCCTGTTGGGTGAGGCGTAAATAATAGGGTGTTACCACCAGCGACACGTGGACGCCGCAGGCTGCGGCTTGCTTGTTATTGGTCATCACCTGTTGCGGCGAGATGGCACCGGTACCGGCCACAACCCGGGTTTGGCTGTTGGCACATCGTTGTACAGCGAGGGTCCAGAGTTGCCGGGTTTCTGTGGCGCTCAACAAAGCAGATTCACCGGTGGTTCCGGCAATAATCAGTGCCGGGGTTTTTATTTTAATGTGCCAGTCGATTAGGGCCTGGTATTGATCCCAATCAATTTCACCTCTCGAATCCATGGGTGTTACCAGAGCCACCATTGCACCGGCTAAATCATGGACGTTTAAAGCTGAATCGTTTTTTTGATCCATAAAAACTTGTACTTCGTTTTTAAAAGCCCATAATTATAGGGTGTTTTTTAAATAAATTGAATGAATCCATGCTAAAAATTGACGACAAGATAATGCAACATCCCATCCATTTAACCCATGAGGCCACCTCATCCTTAAAACAAGCGGTCAAAGACTACCTGTGCGTGTTTTTCTATCCCCGTGCCAATACCCCGGGATGTAGCCGGGAAAGTCAGGATTTTAGTGCCCATTATGAAGATTTTAAGGCCCTGGATTGTGAGGTGTTGGGTGTATCGGCAGACAGCTTAAAAAAGCAACAGAACTTTAAGGCCAAATTTGACATGCCCTTTGAACTGGTGGCTGACACCGAAGAAGTGTTGTGCCGGGCCTTTGATGTCATTAAAGAAAAAAATATGTACGGTAAAAAATTCATGGGCATCGAGCGCAGCACCTTTGTTTTAAACAGTCAGGGCGATGTGGTGTTGTCGTGGCGAAAAGTGAAGGTCAAAGGCCATGTTGAGGAAGTCTTGCAACAGGTAAAACAGTTGGTTGATGAGAACTAATAATCCCTCGGAAAGCCATTGATTTCCTGTGAAAAGCGAAGCTGATTGGGTATAATCAGCCGCCTATTAAAAACAAAGTAACAGGACAAAAAATGACCCAGAAAATCATTGTTATACAAGGAGACGGCATTGGACCGGAAATTATGGATGCCACTCTGGCGGTTTTGGATGCGCTGAAGTTGGATTTTGACTATGAATTTAAAGAAGCCGGTCTGGCAGCCATGGAAAGCCAGGGCGACTTATTGCCGCAGGACACGCTGGATGCAATTTCTGCCCAGGGGGTCTGTTTAAAAGGACCGCTGACCACACCGGTTGGTAAAGGATTTAGTTCAATTAATGTCGCCATGCGACGTTATTTTAAATTATTTGCCAATGTCAGACCGGTGATTACTTTTCCCGGCACCATGGCGCGTTATGAAAACATCGATATTTTAACCGTGCGTGAAAATACCGAAGGGGCTTATTTAAGTGAAGGCCAGACCATTAATGAGGATCGCACCATCGCCGAGTCCAAAATTGTGGTGACCCGGGAAGCGTCGGAAAATATTGTTCGATATGCTTTTGAACAGGCGCAAAAAGCCGGCCGCAAAAAAGTCACAGCCGTACATAAAGCCAACATCATGAAAACCACCTCGGGTTTATTCTTAGAAGTGGCACAAGAAATGGCCAAGAATTATCCGGATATTCAGTTTAATACCCTGATTGTTGATAATGCCTGTATGCAGTTGGTGATGAATCCTGAACAATTTGATGTGATTGTTACCACTAATTTATTTGGTGATATTATTTCTGATCTGTGTGCCGGTTTGGTGGGCGGTTTAGGTTTAGCTCCGGGCGCCAACATCGGTCAGGATGTGGCCATGTTTGAAGCGGTTCACGGCTCAGCACCGGATATTGCCGGTAAAAAAATCGCCAACCCAACGTCTTTGATTTTAGCCGCAGCCATGATGGTGGAGCATTTGGGTCATGTAAAACAGGCCAATCGCATCAGACAGGCGGTGACAGACACCATCGGTGCGAAAGACAGATTAACCGGCGATATGGGCGGCCAGTCGAAAACGGCTGACTATGCCAATGCGGTTATCAGTCGATTGACTTAAGGTTTTTACGCCGTGAAAAGCCCGATGCCTGAATCGGGCTTTATCGACAAGGATGGTCACTTTCTGGCTGAAATGTTGTGTTTTTACAACATAGACGCAGAAATGATGAAATATTGAGCGAAATCGCCTTAACACAATTGACTTTATGTTGTTTTTTTGCAAAAATTCACTGCATTAATATATTAAATTAGCGTTAAACGTCAAATTGATGAGATTGTTTCTAACCCCAATCATTGCATTGTTGTCTATGATTCCAGCGTCATATGCAGCATCAACAGCCAGTCAAACATCTGTGCCTATCATGGATTTAGGTCATTGGCGTGGTGATATTGCGGCACGGATTTACCCGAATTTTTATCGGGAATTGAATACCGCGCCGACCCCTGAATTCTCTCAATCAGTCAGTTTTGCCGGTGCCAGGTATTATTTTTCTCAAGATCGGCTCAACTATTTAGGCGACCTGATGGAAGGTCAATCTTACTTTTTCACCTTTGATTACGAAAAATCTTTTATCAGACCGACCAGTTTCGCGGACAATCCCTTTGAATTTGATCAATTGTTGTTCACCGATCGAGAGCATTTCAGTCGTCGAATTTTTGCCCCGGGCGTGGCGTTTCAGCTTTCTGAGGAATCTCAATTTAATTTGGCTGTGCTGTTTGCGCAACAAAATTATTCAGACATGAACTTCCTGGCGTCACCTATTTTAACCTATGGTCAGCTGGACATGTATCCGGTGAGCTATACGGAGACCAGTAATGGTTTAGGTGTTAATTTAGGTCTGGAACATCAGTTTACACATTGGTTGTCGTTTGAAACCAACTACCAGTCTAAAATTGATATGGACGGCTTTAGTCAGTTATTGGGTGTTCAGGCGGATCCGGCCGATTTTGATATACCGGCCAGTATTGATGTGTCCGTCAATTTACAGGTCACCGATCAGGACAGTTTTCATTTCACTGCCAGACATAATTATTACAGTGACATTAATGCCTTTGTATCGCGGTCGTATCCAGATATTTTCTTAAGTTTCTTAAATGACATGGAAAGCCCTGAATTTAAATGGGACGATCAGACGGTTTTTGCCGTGGGTTACAGCCACAGCTTCGACCAGGGCACTGTATTTAATATTGAATACACAGGGCGTCAACAACCACCGGCCACCGATGCAGATTTGACCACCATTTTAAATGCCATTTCAGCCGATTACAGTGTCCGAATTGGTATGTCCACAGCCATATTAGGCGGCCAGCTTGAATTGTTCGCCAGTTATGCGCCACAACCTTTGAATTTCGGTCGAACTGATTTTGGCCGAGTCAGCAGTGCTTTTGAAGGACGTCATACCGAAGCCGTTCTGTCTTGGTTAAAAACTTTTTAACTCATAATCCTTTCTGATATTTCAAATTAGAGACTTTTTTGTTCGTGGGTTTTGTCGCGTTCTGACATATAATGTCCCGCATGAACGTATTCACTAACTGGTTTAAAAGAAACTTTTCTGACCCGCAAATTGTTATTCTCACCATGGCATTGCTGGTCAGTTTTGTGTTTATCATTTATTTTGGCCGTGCTTTGGCGCCGTTTTTAGCCAGCATTGTGGTGGCGTATCTGCTGGAAAGTGTGATTGTCCGTTTAGAAAAACTGAAAGTACCCCGTGTGGTGGCTGTGGGTGTTGTTTTTTTGATTTTTGTGGCGGTGATGTTTGTGTTGTTGGTTTGGTTGGTGCCAAAACTCATTGCCCAGGTGACTCAGTTGGTACAAGCATCGCCCAATTATTTTTCCACCGGATTGGACTTTTTAAGAACGCTGCCTGAAAAATATCCGAATTTAATTCAGCCTGATCAGGTGCAGGGACTGATCAGTAAAGTCACCGAAGAAGTGACCGTCTTGGGCCAGCAGATTTTAGGTAAAACCGTGTCTTCGGTGTTCAGTGCCTTTTCCATTGCGGTGTTTTTGGTGGTGATGCCGATACTGGTGTTTTTCTTATTAAAAGATAAGCAGCAGATTCTCAGCTGGCTGCGACAATTTATTCCTCGCGATTCGAAATTAACCTTATCGGTGTGGCGAGAAGTGGATGTGCAGATTGGAAATTATGTGCGTGGTAAAGCCTTTGAAATTTTATTGGTGGGCTTAATTACCTATATCGTTTTTGTGTTTTTGGATTTACAGTACGCCATATTGCTGGCGACGTTAACGGGTTTTTCGGTTTTGGTGCCGTTTATCGGTGCTGTGGCGGTGGCATTTCCCATCGCTCTGGTGGGTTTTGTTCAGTTTGGCTGGACCGCATCTTTCGCTTACGTCATGATTTCCTACGGGATTATTCAAATCCTGGATGGTAACGCCCTGGTTCCCTGGTTATTTTCCGAGGTCAATAACCTTCATCCGGTGGCCATTATCGTGGCGGTATTATTCTTTGGAGGTGTGTGGGGTTTCTGGGGTGTGTTTTTTGCCATTCCATTGGCCACTTTAGTCAATGCCATTATTCAATCCTGGCCCAGAACCCGCCTGGCCACTGAGCCGGAATAAGTTAGACCAATAAATCTTCCAGTTCCTGGTTTCGGACTTTGGCACTTAAATCATCAAAGCCACCGACGTGGGTGCCATTGATAAAAATCTGTGGAACCGAGGTGCGGCCGCTTTTTTCCATCATTATCGCCCGTTGCTCCGGATCTTTATCAACCATGATTTCTTTAAAATCAAGGTTTTTACTTTTGAGTAAGTTTTTAGCAGCGACACAATAGGGACAGACCTGGGTGCTGTAAACGATAATTTCATTCGACATAATTATTCTCTCGGGTTACATACAATGTTTAGGTTTAGGTAAACCGGCGTATTTGCTGGCTAATCGTACCGGACCATCAGGAAATAAACGATAAAGATGACGGGAATCAATCGAATCATCAACACGCTGCCGCAGAACTTTTATCAGTAATCGCATGGGCGGTGTGTCGCCGGTTTCATCATAAATATCACGCACCGCTAAAATAATCTGTTCATGATCATTTGTCAAGTCAATGCCGTCGAGCTGTGCCATCTGTCGGCTGACATGTGGCGACCAGTCACCGCTGTTTTTTAAGTGACCATGTTCATCAAGGGCTATTTCCATGTGTGCGTTTTATCGTGTTGTGTGATTAAGGTCAACCATTGGCCATGGTTAATGTGATCGAAACCGGTAACCGATGGCGTCGCATCGCTTAACCAATAGCAGCGATCGGCTAAAAAAGGGGCTTTTTTAAGTAAGCGCTGTTGATCCCGGGCTGTGAATTGTCCATAAATCATCAGCGCGTCGGTGTCATCAATATAATGTAAATATTGTTGGCAGTGACTTAAGTCTGTCCATCGATACTGGTGCAAAGTACTCATGCGATAAAATCGGCTTGCTGGCGAAGTATTCGGTATTTTTGTTCACTGAGGTTCTGATGCGGCCCGCCCATAAACCAGAAATCATGGGCGCCGTATAAGGGTAAGGCCTGCCATTGTTTATTCAGTTCTGTGTTATCCTTTATAGCTTGTTCGCTTCCTGTGTGAAAAACAACATGAACGCTGTGATCAAAATTAAGTAAAGCTAAAATCAACAGGTGTGTCTGTTCCAGCCTTTCGGGACTTTGATTCGGATGAATGTTAAATAAAGTCTGCATTAAATTATTTCCACAATGCGATCGGCCTGTTCCATGTGCATAATCCAGGGTGCCATCCCAATGACCTGAAAAAACGGTTCAACTGAATCAGCGGTTAAATTATATTTATCCAACATGGTGCGACAGATATATAAAGGACAGGCTGATAAGTCCTGCCATTGGCGCTGTTGATCGTCTTGATGGGCAATATGAGCCGCGGAACCATAAAAAAACACGGCGGTTAATTGATGACTGCTCTGGGCCTGTTTGGCCAGTTGATACGTGTGTTCAACGGCTTGTTGCCAGTTGTTGGTTGGGTTGATTAAAAAACAAAAGCGCATAATTTAGGGGTTGAGGCTGAAAAACACTTTATCTAAATTGAATTTAAGCGTAAATTAACAGTCTGAATTATACAATATGTCCATGAAATTTATTTTAGCCATATATTTATTTGTGAGTCTTTTTCAGCCGGCGGCTTTTGCTCAGGTAAAATTGCCTGATTTAGGCAACCCCTCTGATGCGGTGATGTCAGAAGATGACGAAGCACGCTATCGTAAAGAGATTAGGCAACAAATGTATGCTTATCAAATGATTATGACCGATCCGGTGGTGGCTTCGTATATTTATCATTTAGGTTATCGCCTGGCGGCGCACTCTGATAAACCCACACAAAGTTTTGATTTTTTTGTTGTTCCGGTGGATGTAATCAATGCCTCTGCCTATCCGGGCGGCCTTATTGTGGTTTTTACAGGTCTGTTTCTGGAAACTGAGACGGAAAGTGAATTGGCCGGCGTATTGGCGCATGAGATTGCCCATGTCAGTCAACGCCATATTTCTCGCATGATTGCCAAGCAACAAAAAGCCACCATTCCCATTATGCTGGGTATGTTGGCAGCGGCGGCCGCGGCCAGTGCCGGCAGCAGTGGTGATGCCCCGATAGCCATTGCTTCATCGATGTCAGCACTACAACAACAACTGGCCATTAATTTTACCCGTTATCATGAGTACGAAGCGGATCGGGTGGGCATTAATACCCTGTACAAAGCGAACTTAAATCCCGAAGGCATGGCCGGGTTTTTTGCCAAATTAATGACCAAAAATCGAGTCGATCCGCGCTATAAGTTACCCGAATACTTAAGGACCCACCCGTTATCTGTTAATCGTGTTACAGAGGCTAAAAACCGGAGTAAGAATTTTACCGCCAAAGCCTATGAAGAATCCAGTATGTATGATTTTGTTAAAGAGCGTATTCGGGTTCTTACCGCCAGTGAATTTGATGGTTTGAGCGCCTATTATGCCAATAATAGCCGTGCTGAAAATAACTCGGCCGCTTTTTTATATGGACGTGCGCTCTATCAGTATCACAGCAATGAATTTAAGCAATCACTGGCCACCCTTGAGGACATTGAAACAGATGCGGAAACCCGGGTGCTGGTGAAAATTTTAAAAGCCTATAATTTAAGTCGCATCGACTCTGAACAGGGCAACAAATACATCGAACAATTACTGACACAATACCCGGAAAACAGCCTGGTACTGGAAGAAACGGCTCAAATATTGATGCAATCTGATGAATTGAAAGGTTTGGATCAGGCCATCAGTAATATTCGTAAACTCAGCTATAAACAACCCGACAACCCCCATTACCAGGATATGCTGGCGATTGCCTATTATAATGCCATGAAGCCGGTTGCCGCCGGTCAGGCCATGGCTAAGCGGGCTCATTTATTGGGGCAAAATTATCAGGCGGTTCGGATTTTAAAGAATTTGCGGAAAAATGAAGATCTGGATTATTATCAGGCCTCTAAAATAGATGCTCAGGTGGTTGAATATGAGCCGTTGATTACAGATGAGGAGCGCAGACGGGAACGCAGTCCAAACCGTCCGGGTCGATAAAAACCCATAAAACCGGCGAATTGGGGCGATTTCAGCGCTAATTAATTTTGAAAATAACTGCCGATTGAATTAAAATGCGCGATTGCGCAAAAAATTACAGGAAATAACATGGCACGAGTGACCGTAGAAGATTGTTTAGAACAAGTACCGAATCGTTTTGATTTGGTGACCATGGCGTCAAAACGCGCCCGTCTCATTGCCAACGGCCAGGAACCGATGGTGGAAGAAGAAAACGACAAACCCACTGTATTGGCTTTAAGAGAAATCGCTGAAGGTAAAATAAACAACGACATCCTGGCTGAACTTGAACTGGAAGCGAAGCGTGCTAAAGAGCTGGAAGCTTGGAATGCCGCTGCTGAGACCCAGGATAATGAAGACAACGATTAAATGTGATCAAAAAATTATAATGATTAAAAGGTATCGGATCTGATGGCCACCGGTCTGTCTTTCACATCCGATACCATGGGTCACAAAGCCGTTCAGGCTGCTTTTAAACAACTCAAAGAAAACACCAACCCCTACCTCAACGACGACGAAAAATCGTTCCTGCGCAAAGCGGTTCATTATGGCGCTTATGCCCATGAAAAGCAGATGCGCAAATCCGGTGAGCCTTATATAACCCATCCCATTACCGTGGCGGCCATTCTGGCTGAGATGCGGGTCGATATTGATACCCTGATTGCCGGGGTGCTCCACGACACCATAGAAGACACTGAAGTGAGCTTTGAGGATTTGGTGAGTGAATTTAATACTGATGTGGCTCATCTGGTGGAGGCCGTCACCAAACTGGATAAATTGAAGTTCCGAAACTTTAAGGAAGCCCAGGCTGAAACTTTCGTTAAGATGCTGTTTGCCATGTCCGATGATGTGCGGGTGATTGTGATTAAACTGGCCGATCGCTTACACAATATGCGCACCATTTCTGCCATGAGCCGATCCGGCCAAAAACGCATCTCGCAGGAAACCATTGATGTCTATGCGCCGATTGCCGAGCGCATTGGACTGAAGCACATTCAAAAGGAACTGGAAGATCACGCTTTTAGGGCTTTACATCCCAATCGATATCAGCAAATTGTTAAAGGTGCCAAAGAAATGGCCGGCAATCGCAAAAAAGCCATTGAAAAAATCTGCAAAAACATCGAAAAGGCTTTATTGGACACATCCATGGTGGCTGAAGTCAGTGGTCGTCAAAAATCACCTTACAGTATTTATAAAAAAATTAAGTCCAAACAACTGACCCTGGAAGAAGTTCATGATTTGTTTGGTGTGCGGATTATTGTGCAGGAATTACACCAGTGTTATCTGGCTCTGGGAGTGATTCACAACCTTTATCCACCCAGCGAAAACGGCTTTAAAGATTATATCGCCGTGCCCAAACAAAATGGCTATCAATCCATTCACAGTATTGTCACCGGTCCCTATGGGTTAAAGCTGGAGATTCAGATACGCACCGAAAATATGGATCAAATGAGCGAAGCCGGGGTGGCGGCTCATTGGATGTACAAACAAAAATCGGCACAATCCACCGCTTCATTAAATAAAGTACGCAGTTGGCTCGGTTCATTATTGCGCTTACAGGCCGATTCGGGCAGTTCATTGGAGTTTTACGAAAACTTTAAGTCTGATTTGGGGTTGGATGAAATTTATGTGTTCACCCCGAAAGGTGATATTGTGCAGTTACCGATAAAATCCACTGCCATGGATTTCGCCTATGCCATTCACACCTCGGTGGGTTCTCATGCTGTCAGTGCCGTGGTTAATGGGGAAGCGACCACCTTGTCAAAAATACTTGAAACCGGCGACACTGTCAGTATTAAAACCACCAAAGGTCTCACTGTGAACGCCGATTGGTTAAGAGTTGTGGTGACCAGTAAAGCCCGCACCGCCATTCGCAAAGAGCTCAAAGACATTAAGGATGAAGATGCGCTGTTATTAGGTCATCGAATGCTGGATCGGGCTTTAGACACCTTTGGTCATTCATTTGAGGCGCTGGACGCCAGAACCATTAAACGGGTATTGAAAGAATATGGTTTTGATAGCATGGATGACTTACTGAAATCTTTTGCCTACGGACAGCAGCTGCCTTCTATTGTGGCCAGAAAATTGCTGCCGATGATGAAAAAGCGTAAGCTGGATAAAGACTATCAACCCAAAGAAGCCCTGAGTATCGATGGCACCGAAGGCTCGATTGTCAATTATCCACATTGCTGTTTTCCTTTGCCGGGCGACCAGATTACCGGTTATTTGAGCCCTTCTAAAGGTGTGGTTATTCACCGCAGTCAATGTGTTAATTTGCAAGAAACCTTGAAAGACAGTCCCGAGCGCTCAGTGAAGTGTCAGTGGAATGTCGATCCATCGGGTATGTTTAAAACCAAACTGGTGGTTGATGTCATTAACCGCACCGGTGTTTTGGCCAACCTGGCTTCCTTGATTGCCGCTGAAGATGTTAATATTGTGACCATTGATCAGGTGGATAAAGAAGGTGGTTTTTCACAATTGAATTTCGTGGTGGAAGTGGAAAGTAAAGGCCATGCCACCCAGCTGATGAATCGCTTACAACGCCACACTGAAGTTCTTAACGTAAAACGGGTTTATCATGAAAAAAATAATTAACACAGACAAGGCACCAGCCGCTATCGGCACCTATTCTCAGGCGGTGGTTCACGGCGGTGTGCTGTACACCTCAGGGCAAATTCCCATCGATCCGAAAACCGGTGACATGTTACCGGCTGATTTTACCCAACAAGCCCATCAGGTATTTAAGAACCTCGCTGCCGTGGCAGAGGCCGCCGGCTGTGGTTTGCAGGATGCCATTAAGCTCAACGTCTATTTGCAGGACCTGGAAGACTTTGCCAAGCTTAACGCGGTCATGAGTGATTATTTAAGTGAGCCTTTTCCGGCTCGAGCGGCCATTGAAGTGTCGCGCTTACCAAAAGATTCATTGATTGAAATTGATGCCATCATTGCAGTGCCCTGAGGAGCCAGGCATTGCAGCTTTCAGATTTGAAAGGTATTGGCCCGGCAGCGGTCGAGCAGCTTAAACAACTGAACATTGAATCAGTGTTGGATCTGCTGTTCCACCTGCCATTGCGCTACGAGGACAAAACCCAATTAACGCCCATAAGCCAAACCCGTGCCATGCAACCGGCTTTGGTCGAAGGTGAAATCACCAAAAGTTTCGTGATGCAGGGAAAGCGATCGATACTGGTGTGTGAAATTGCCGATGAAAGTGGGGTGATTCAACTTAAATTCTTTAATTTTTATTATTCCCAAAAAATAAAAATGCGCGCAGGAAAGCGCATCCGCGCTTATGGTGAGGTCAACCATGGCATGCACGGCCCGGAGATGATTCATCCGGAGTTCTGGCTGGAAAAAGACATTCCGGCGCTCAGCGATCGGTTAACAGCGATCTACCCGAAATCTGAAGGTTTACAACAAAAAAGACTGCAAGGTGTCGTACTGCAAGCCTTGGGGTTGTTGCAAAACGGACAGCTTGATCTGGCTGAATTGTTGCCAGGTGATTGGCTGAAACAGGCCCACTTACCTGATTTGCAGTCTGCGCTGAAAGATGTGCATCAGCCGCCGCCGGATGTGGATATGAACAGTCTGATGGAAGGCCGTCATCCGAGCCAGCAACGCTTAAAAATCGAAGAAATGGTCAGTCATTTTCTGGCTTTACAGGCCATTCGGAATCAGCGACAGCAACATCAAGCCCCGCAGCTTATTCTCAGTACCGAACAAAAACACCACTTCTTAGACCGCCTGCCATTTACCTTAACGGGTGCTCAACAACGTGTTCTCGATGAAATAAGCACGGATCTATCTCAGGCCATTCCGATGCAACGTCTGATTCAGGGTGATGTCGGCAGTGGTAAAACGGCGGTGGCCGCCGGTGCCATCGAACATGCACTGGCTGCCGGTAAGCAGGCGGTGTTCATGGCACCGACCTCTATTTTGGCTGAACAGCACCGTTTGACCCTGATCGAAATTTTTCCGGATAAAGAAATCGCTTTTTTATCGGGGCGCTTAAAAGCGGCAGAACGCCGGGAACAACTGGCTCAGATTGCTGATACAGCTGATATCATTATCGGCACCCATGCCTTATTTCAGGATGAGGTGGTTTATCGGGATTTAGCCCTAGTGATTATTGATGAACAACACCGTTTTGGCGTGCATCAGCGCTTGTCTTTAAAAGCCAAAGGCGCCGAAGAAAATTCCATGCCGCACAGTTTAATTATGACCGCAACGCCGATTCCCCGAACACTGGCACAGGTGGCGTATGCCAATCTGGATGTCTCGGTGATTGATGAATTGCCACCGAATCGTCAAAGCATTAACACCACTTTACTGGATAACAAAAAAATGCCACAACTGGCCGAACGCATTGAAGCCGCCTGTCAGCGTGGCGAGCAGGCCTATTGGGTGTGTACACTGGTGGAAGAGTCTGAACATTTACGTGCCAAAGCGGCTGAGGATACGTTTGTGGAATTGAAAGACTGGTTTCCTGGATTAAAAATCGGTTTAGTTCATGGTCGCTTAAAAGATGAAGAAAAAACCGCTGTGATGGCGGACTTTAAAGCCGGCAATATTCAATTATTAGTGGCCACCACGGTCATCGAAGTCGGTGTTGATGTGCCCAATGCCACCTTAATGGTGATTGAAAACGCCGAACGCTTAGGTTTATCCCAGTTGCACCAACTCCGCGGCCGCGTGGGGCGGGGCAGTCGCCAATCTCATTGTGTACTTATGTATCAGGCGCCCTTAAGTCAAAATGCGCAAACCCGCTTATCAACCATGCGCGACACCAACGACGGCTTTAAAATCGCCAAAACTGACCTTAAACTCCGAGGTCCTGGCGAAATTCTCGGCACCCGCCAAAAAGGCGCGATGGAATTTCGTCTGGTCAATGTAGAGACCGACAAAGACCTGTTCAAACAAGCCAAAGACCTGGCGCAATCCATGCAAAAAAAACACCCGGAACAATGTCGTGCCTTAATTCACCGCTGGCAACGACAGGCTGCGACCTTGGCGAAAGTTTGATCGAGATTTTAGATTTTAATTCTACAAATGTCGCACGTAATCCATTTCATTGCCTAAGATGCGAACAATATTAATTATTGATTTACGGGCTGTATAAAAAATGACGTGTTCTTTAAACGGATACTTAAAATAACCAGGACGTATGTAGTCAATATTTACGCCAATCTCGGGGTTTGTCGAAATATTTTTAAAAGCTTTATCTAATTGGTCTAAATAATTGTCCGCTTGTTTGGTGCCCCAGTTTCCACAAAAATACATCCAAATATCGATTAAATCCTGCTCGGCCTGGTGTTGTTTATGAATCCTGTGCATCAGCCATTCGTTTTCTTGCTTTTTCTTTGATGGCTTGGATATCAAGTTCACCGGCATCACCACTTAATTCACCTTCAATCAACGCCGCACGTAAGTTTTGTTTCTTCATCTGCTGATAGTCTGTGTCCGACATAATGACGGCAACAGGTTTGCCATTTTTGGTGACTTGGACTGGTGATTTTTGAGAACGGAGAATAAGTTCGCCAAATTCTTGTTTAGCCTGCGTGGCTGTTATGGCATTTTTCATGGTTTTTTGATAAAGTTCAATGTATCTATTTTAATTAAAATAGACAAAATAAACAATATTCTTTAGGTATTCTCTAACAATCATATTAATTGTCCGCAGGTATATTTAACCAGACCCTGTGCTAAAATCGATACTTTTTGGAAACTGGCATGATTACTTTACACCACCTGGAAAACTCCCGATCGCAGCGTATTTTATGGTTACTAGAGGAGCTTGAATTAGACTATGAAATTAAACAGTATGCGCGTGATGAACAAACCCAACTGGCGCCGCCGGAATTAAAACAGGTTCATCCGCTGGGGAAATCGCCGGTGTTAGAAGATAAGGGCAGGATGCTGGCTGAATCGGGCTGTATTATTGATTATTTATGCAGAAAATACGGCAAAGACTGGTTGCCCCGCCGTAACAGTGGGGCTTATACCGATTGTCAGTTCTGGTTGCATTATGCCGAAGGCAGTGTCATGCCGTCTTTGTTACTGCAGTTGGTGTTTGATAAGGTCAAAACCGCACCAATGCCGTTTTTTATTCGGCCCATTGCCAAAGGCATCGCCGATAAAGTTTTAAATAGTTTTGTGAGGCCCAATATTAAAACCCATTTTGATTTTATCGAACAGCATTTAACAGATAAACAATGGTTTTTGGGTGAGGATATCAGCGCTGCAGACATACAAATGTCCTTTCCGCTTTCAGCGGCTTTATCGCGGCAACAAAAACTGGTAAAAAATTATCCCAATATAGCCGCCTGGGTGAAGCGTTTTCAGGCCCGACCTGCCTACCAAAAAGCGCTTGATCAGGGTGGTGAATACGACTACGAGCTCACTGAATAAGTAATTATTTGTTTCAAGAGATTGACCCGTGTTTGAATCACGGTAAACTAAGCCTTTTGAATCAGCCTGTTGACATGATTTCAGCCAAACAATTTAACGATTTCGCTCAAGCCGGTTACAACCGCATTCCATTGTATCGCTGCGTGTCAGCGGATTTGGACACGCCGTTAAGCGCCTGGCTGAAACTCGCCAATGGTCCGCACACCTTTTTACTTGAATCGGTGGAAGGTGGTGCCCGATGGGGACGGTATTCGATTATTGGCTTGTCGGCGGATATGCGCTTTCATATTTCCGGCCGTGATGTGAAAGAGTTTAATTATAATGAACTGGTGGACAGCTATCAGACCGAAGACATGCTGACCACGGTAGAAGCCATTAAAAACCGTTATAAAGTCCCTGACATTGATGAATTACCCGGTTTTTCCGGTGGCCTGGTGGGTTATATGGGCTATGAAACCATTGAGCATATCGAACCGAAACTGGCCGGATTGGCGCCACCGGATACTTTGGACATACCGGATATTCATATGATGCTGGCCGAATCGGTGGCGGTGTTTGATAATTTAGCCGGAAAGGTGTGGCTGATTGAACATGTGAACCCAAGCCATGAGCACGCTTATGCCCGTGGCATTAAACGCCTTGATGAACTGGTGCATCGATTGCGTTCAGGCAGTACCGGCTATGCGGAAATGATTAACCCAGACAGCATTAATACCACCGACTTTAAAACCGGTTTCACCGAATCAGAATTCAGTGATGCTGTTAAACAATGCAAAGACTACATTGAAGCCGGTGATATTATGCAGGTGGTGCTGTCACAACGCATTACCACCGAATTCAATGCCCGTCCCTTGGATGTTTATCGGGCTTTACGCGCTTCAAACCCAAGTCCGTATATGTACTTTATGGACTTTGGTGATTATCAGGTGGTGGGTTCTTCGCCGGAAGTTCTGGTGAGGCGTATCGATAATGAAGTCACCTTACGGCCGATTGCCGGTACCCGGCCTCGCGGTCAAAATGAGGCCGAGGATCTGCGTTTAGAACAGGAATTGCTGAACGACCCCAAAGAACTGGCCGAGCACCTGATGTTGATAGACCTGGGCCGTAATGATTTAGGCCGAATTGCCGAAATCGGCAGTGTTGAGCTGAAAGATAAAATGGTGATTGAACATTATTCCCATGTCATGCACATTGTTTCTGAAGTCCGGGCACAATTGAAAAAAGGCTTAAGCAATGCCGATATTATCAAAGCCGTATTCCCGGCCGGTACATTATCCGGTGCCGCGAAAGTCCGCGCCATGGAGATTATTGCCGAACTTGAAAAGGTCAAGCGCAATGTTTATGCCGGGGCTGTTGGCTACTGGGGCTGGCACGATGATATGGACATGGCCATCGCCATCCGCACGGCGGTGATTAAAGACCAGCAGCTGCATATCCAGGCCGGTGCCGGCATCGTCGCTGACAGCGTGCCAGAGAATGAGTGGCAGGAAATTATGAACAAAGCCCGCGCCGTGATAAAAGCCGTGGCGCAGGCGGCCGATGGGTTTTAATTTTGAGTGTACGAAAATGGTTCTTTTTCGGTACAATGCCTGCTTTGCTTAAACACATTATGGATGGACAGATCATATGCTGTTGATGATCGATAACTATGATTCCTTTACTTATAACCTGGTGCAGTATTTTGGTGAGCTGGGTTATGAGGTGGTGGTGTATCGAAATGATGAAATTACCGTCGATAAGGCCATGGCTTTAAAGCCTGATCATGTGGTGATATCGCCCGGGCCCTGTGATCCGGATAAGGCGGGGATTTCCATGGACATGATTCGCGCTTGTCAGGGGGAAATTCCATTATTGGGGGTATGTCTCGGGCATCAGTCAATCGGTCAGGTGTTTGGCGGTGAGGTGGTGCGGGCGAAAACCATTATGCATGGTAAGATTTCAAAAATTTATCACCACAACAACGATGTTTTTAAGGGGCTGGATAATCCTTTTAACGCCACCCGCTATCATTCACTGGTGGTGGCGCAGGACAGCCTGCCCGATTGTCTGGAAGTCACTGCCTGGACAGAAAATCCCGATGGGGGTATCGATGAAATTATGGGTTTTCGCCATAAAGAGTACGCCATCAGTGGTGTGCAGTTTCATCCCGAGAGTATACTTACTGAGCATGGTCATCAGATGCTTGAAAACTTCATCAATCAAAATTAAAAAATATTTATGTCAAAAACCGCAATACAAAACGCTTTAGATCTGTTGGGTGATGGTCAAACCATGCCTGACGGGATGGTCACCGATGTCATGAACCAGATTATGGATGGTGAGGCCACCCCGGCGCAGATTGGCGGCTGGCTGATGGCGATGAAAATTCGCGGTGAGACCGCACCGCAGATAACAGAAGCAGTGAATGTCATGCGACAACGCGCCACCCGGGTCAATTGTGATTGTACCGATATTATCGACACCTGTGGTACCGGCGGTGATGGTAAGGGCGTCTTTAATGTGTCTACCGGTACTGCTTTTATTGCCGCTGCTGCCGGCTGTCCGGTGGCCAAACATGGTAACCGATCAGTCTCGTCAACCACAGGTTCAGCGGATGTTTTAGAAGCCGGTGGTATGCATTTGGATTTAAGTCCTGAACAGGTGGCGACGTGTATTGAAACCTTAAACATCGGGTTTTTGTTCGCACCGTCGCACCATGGCGCCACCCGGCATGCGGTACTGCCGCGTAAAGAACTGGGTGTGCGGACCTTGTTTAATTTATTGGGACCGTTAACCAATCCGGCAGGCACAAAACGTCAGGTGATTGGCATTTTTTCCAAAGACTGGATGCGATTGGCCGCAGAAGTCATGCATAATGTGGGATCTGAGCATGTGCTGTTTGTGCACTCTCACGATGGCATGGATGAAATCTCATTATCAGCACCGACCTATATGTGTGAATTAAAGAACGGGCAGGTGAGAGAATATTCGGTTAAACCGGAAGATTTTGGTATTTCGCAACAGGCCATGGATGATTTGGTGGTTAGCAGTGCCGATCAAAGTTTAGATTTAATTCGCGGTGCTTTACAGGGTCAACCCGGTCCGGCAAGTGATATCCTGGCACTCAATGCAGGTGCCGCCATTTATGTGGCAGGACAGGCTGAGAATATGACCGATGGCGTTCAACAGGCACAAACGATACTGGCTTCTGGTAAAGCCTGGATCGTATGGCAGCAACTGGCAGAATTAAGTCAACAAATGGAGTCGAATCATGGCTGATATGCTTTCAGAAATCATGCACAGCAAATCCTCGGAAGTGACGACCTTAAAAGCGACACTGAGTATTAAAGATTTAGAGAAACAAATACGAAGTCTGGAAGCAGACGACTCGGTGGCCACCAGACGTTACTTTATTCGCGCCTTGCAGGACAAAATTAAACAAGACAAGCCGGCTGTGATTGCGGAAATCAAAAAAGCCTCGCCTTCAAAAGGTGTTATTAGGGAAGATTTTAATCCGGTGGATATTGCCCAAAGTTATCAACAAGGTGGTGCCGCTTGTTTGTCGGTGTTAACGGATGTGCCTTATTTTCAGGGTCATGATGATTATTTATTGGCGGCTAAAAAAGCCACTGATTTACCGGTGCTGCGCAAAGATTTTATCATCGACCCCTGGCAGATTTACCAGTCCAAAGCCCTGGGTGCCGATTGTATCTTGTTGATTGTGGCTTGTTTGAATGATGCCGACTTAATGCACATGACTTTATTGGCACAGGACTTAGACATGGATGTGTTAATGGAAGTGCATGATGAAGATGAGTTAAAGCGTGCACTGAAAACGCCGACTGAATTAATCGGCATTAATAACCGGAATTTAAAGACCTTTAACACGGACATTGCCACCAGTGAGCAGTTGGTCAAACACATGGACGACAAACGATTGGTGGTCAGTGAAAGTGGTATTAACAATCACTCAGATATTTTGCGCTTACGCGAGGCAGGGATTGATTGCTTTTTGGTGGGCGAGTCACTGATGCGACAACCACAGCCGGATGTGGCATTACAGCAATTACTCAACGGTTAAATTAATTAAATCATACAACTCGCGGTATCTTTCCAGACGATATATCGACACCTGCATTTCTGTGCCGGTGGTTCTTCTTTGACAATAGCCATTGGCACTGCAACGCCAGCGTTCGGCACCATCGGCGTTGGTTAGATCCAGTAAATACTCAAATTCAGCCGCTGCATTATTGGCTTCATGTCTGTTGTAAAATAACTCGCTAATAGTTTTGAGCTGGTCGGAATCTTTGGTTTCAAAAACCGTCTGAAAGCGCTCATTAATGGCAGCAAAGTGTGTGAGTTTAGGCTGACTTTGACCACACCCGGCCAATAACATAGTTATCGCTAAACTGATAAAGATACATTTTGAACAATGATATGTCATGTTTGTCCCCTGTCTTACCCCAAATATCGTGTTGGCATTGTTATACCCACTTAATAAATATAACATAAAATCAATGGCTGCGCCATTGGCAGGCCACTGGATGATTTTTTTTAACTTATGATAAGATAATCAATAAAAAACGACATCACATGGCTGACTACCAAAGACTACGCGACAATTCAAAATATTTTATCCAGGAGCTTTTTCGCCGTTACATTAAAGATGAAGTCCCTCTGGCGGCCGGCTCTCTGGCGTATACTTCTCTTTTGGCCCTGGTACCTTTAATGGCTGTTTTGGTCACTGTTTTTTCGGCCATGCCGTTATTTGAAGATGCCTCTGAAATGTTGCAGGATTTTATTTTTAAAAACTTTGTGCCCACCAGCGGGGAGGTGCTTCAAACCCATATCCTTGGCTTTGTTGAAAAAGTCAGGAGTTTAACGGCCACCATGTTTTTGGCGGTTTTTGTCACTTCTTTATTACTGATGCAGACCATGGAAAAGGCGCTGAATCGTATCTTCGCCACCAAGCCGTCGGGTCGCTTTATGAAAAAGTTACTCATGTACTGGGCCGTGTTAACCATGGGTCCCTTACTGGTCGGCGGAGGTATTGCCATGTCATCCAGTGTTTTGCAGTATTCTGCCTTTGCCGGCGCCAAAACATTTTTATTAAAAGTTTTACCGGTATTAGCGTCGACAGTGGGATTTTTCTTAATTTATCTGGTGGTGCCGAATACAAAAATTAAATGGAGACATGCGTTAGCCGGGGCCGTTTTTGCAGCGATTTTGTTTGAGTTGGCTAAAGTTGGTTTTACCTTTTATGTGACAAAGATACCCACTTATGAGCGGGTTTACGGTGCGCTGGCGACCATTCCCTTGTTTTTAATCTGGTTGTATGTTTCGTGGAACATCATTCTGTTGGGCGGTACCATGACCGCCACTTTGTCCAGCTCAAAATGGCGCGTTCGAACACGCAATTATCGCACCGAACAACGGTTTGTGTTATTACTGGCCATTTTAAAAATGCTGCGACATGCCCACATCAAAGGTGAAACCCTTAACTACCAGGCCATCGCGGATCAACTGTCATTTGTGCCCGATAATGAATTGTCCGCACAATTATCCTGGCTGGTGGATGAGCATATTATCAGCCTGGATAATGAAGGTGAATATTTATTACAAAGAGACTTAAGCCGCTTGTCCGGGCGCGAGTTTTATAAAAAAGGCACGTTTAAAATCCCGCTGGAAGCTGATGCTTATTTTGCTGATTTTCAATCAATCCTTGATGAATTCTGGCAACCCAAGGATAATCTGCTGTCCCAATCAATGGATTCAATTTTGGAGCAAACTGAACAATGAAATATTTAAGCCTGGTATTGATTATTTTTACTTTACTGGCGTGTCAGTCACAAGAAGACAACGCACAAACAGCCGCATCAGATCAATCAAAGCAAGCTGAAACGCCATCCCCTGAGCACCAAGCTGACGGCAAAACATCCCCCTTGGATTTTCAGTTAACCAATTTATCCGGTGATTCGGTACAAGCCGCTGATTATCGAGGGCAGTGGCTGATTCTAAATTACTGGGCCACCTGGTGCGCGCCCTGTCGTGATGAAATTCCTGAACTGGTTAAGTTTCAGAATGACCATGAAAACGTCCAGATTTTGGGCATTGCCTATGAGGACGCCACGGTTGAAAAGCTGCAGAATTTCGCCGCAGATTTTAATGTTAATTATCCTTTGTTAACCATGGATATTTATAATCCACCAAAATTTGCGGAAGAGGGCGGTCTGGGCTTGCCCACCACCATTGTCTATAATCCCGAAGGTATGCGCCATAAAAAACATATGGGGCCGATTGATTACAAAGGTTTGCAGGAATTAATAAAATAAGGTTATTTTCTTGTGTTGATATAACAATCTTCAACGCTGTTATTTGAAATAAATTGGGTATTTGGGCCGATTTGGTTTAAAAGCAGGATAAGTTGACTCATTCTTTGTGTCCTCTGTGCCTCTGTGGTGAAAATATTAAATGAATACCACAGAGACACAGAGAACACAGAGGTTTAATATTAAGTTTTAAACAGTTTATTGTTCTAAAAGTTTTGTAATTTTGGGTTGAACTCAGTCTTAATATTTTATTGATTTTGAGCATGTTGTTTCAGTGCCCATTCGATGTGTTCTTTGACCATATCTGAGACATTGTCGAGTTTATCAGTGAGCGCCTGAATTATGGCCGGTTCAGTTTCAGCATTACCCAAGGCCACGGCTAAATTGCGCTGCCATGATTCATAGCCAATACGTCTGATGGGTGAGCCTTCGGTCTTTTTTAAGAATTCATCCTCAGTCCAGGCAAATAATTCCAGCAGTTCAATGTCATCTAATTGCTGGCGTGGTGAGAAATCCGGTTCTTGTGATTTTTGTGTAAATTTATTCCAGGGGCACACCATCTGGCAGTCATCACAACCGTAAATTCGGTTACCAATGAGTTTCCTTAAATGTTCTGGAATGGCGCCGTGGTTTTCGATGGTGAGATAAGAAATGCAGCGACCGGCATCAATCTGAAATGGCGCGACGATGGCGCCGGTGGGGCAGGCGGGCATGCAGGCGGTGCAGCTGCCACAGTGAAAATCTTGTTTGTCATCGGTGGGAAGCGGTAAATCGGTGTAAATTTCACCGAGGAAGAAATAAGAACCCGCTTTGGGGTTAATTAGATTGCTGTGTTTGCCAATCCAGCCCAGTCCGGCTTTTTCGGCGATGGCTTTTTCCATCACCGGTGCCGAATCTGAAAACACCCGATAACCCAAGTCACCGACTTTGCTTTCGACTTTTTGTGCCAGTTTTTTGAGTTTATTGCGCATCAGTTTATGATAATCGCGACCCAGGGCATAGCGTGAGACAGCGGCTTTTTGGGTTTCTCTGAGGGCTTGCTGATAGGGTTTGACGTCCGTGTCCATGTAATTTAAACGCGCAGAAATAACCCGCACCGTACCCGGCACCAGTTGTTCCGGGTTGTAGCGTTTTTCACCATGTTTATGCATATAATCCATATCCGCATGGAAGCCTTTGGCCAGCCAGCGATTTAAGTGTTCACCAGCTTCACTTAAATCAATGTCACTGACACCCACCTGAGCAAAGCCCAGTTCCTGCGCCCATTGATCGATGTCGCTTTTTAATCGGCTGTAGTTAATTTGTTGTTGGGTTGTGTTCACTGGTAAAATAAATGTTTTTCATTAATTCAAACGCCATGCAGGCATTGTACCGCAGTCAACAAACCAAACCAATCGATGCCGCTGCGGCTGACTATTTACAGATTGATTCATACACGTTGATGCAACGGGCGGCACAGGTGATTTATCGCCATTTACCCGAATGTGAGACCTTATTGGTGGTCACCGGACCCGGCAATAACGGCGGTGATGGTTGGGTGCTGGCGGAACTGGCACGCAAAGACCACAAACAAGTGGTGGTCTGGGCTTTAAAAGAACCCGAAAAACTTAATGGTGATGCGGCCAAAGCCGCTGCTGATTATCAAGGTGACGTTATTATCTCAGCACCATCTGAAGATAAATCATTTGATGTGCTGGTGGATGCCATTTTCGGCACCGGTTTAAGCCGTGCACCAGGTGGATGTTATCAGGAGGCGATTGACTATATTAATGACTGTCAAGCCAAGGTGCTGTCGGTGGATATCCCCAGCGGTTTAGCCGGCGACACCGGTGTGGCCTATTCACCGACAATCCAAGCAGATAAAACCGTGGCAATATTAAACATGATGCCGGGTCATATCACCGCCGATGGCCGGGATTATTGTGGCGATTTAATATTGGACAGCTTGGCTGTGCCGGAACATGTTTATAATGACATCGATCCGGTGGCTTATCTATTGAATCAAGCCATGCTTAACCCCTTAAAACAAACCAGAATGCACAACAGTCATAAAGGCAGTTATGGTCGGCTGTTAATCGCCGGTGGCCAACATGGCATGTTGGGTTCGGTTTTACTCAGTGGGACCGCCGCCCTGGTGTCAGGGGCTGGTCTGGTGCAGGTTATCACCACCGAGGACCAAGCGCCGTGGGTGCCAGTGCATCGACCTGAGCTCATGGCCATAGGTTTTTCCGGCAGCGAACATCAGATTCATATTCCGCCTGCAGATGTCCTGGTTTTGGGCATGGGATTGGGCACCTCGCAGTGGTCACAGGCTTTGTGGCAACAATTAATGACAGCCAATATCCCCACCGTATTAGATGCCGATGGTATAAATGTACTGGCAGAATGTGATGAGACGGTCGATTCAATTGCAGTAATGACGCCACACCCGAAAGAGGCCGCACGGTTGTTAAATTGCGCTGTTAAAGACATTCAGACCGACCGAATCAAAGCCAGTGAGACCTTAGCTAAACGTTATCAATGTGTGGTGGTCTTAAAAGGTTCCGGCACCATCATCAGTGATGGCGAAGAAAATTTTATTTGTTCTTATGGTTCGGCGGATTTAGCCACTGCCGGCACCGGCGATGTACTGGCCGGTATGATTGGTGGTTTGATGGCGCAAGGTTTTTCAGCGCTGCAATCCGCGCAGATGGCGGTGGTCTGGCATGCCTTGACTGCAGACCATTGCGCTTTAGGTCGTTGCTTAACCGCAAGCGATTTGATTCAGCATTTGTCGGAAGTTATAAAATAACTGTTATCATAGGACACCATGAAACAAACAACCTTAATCATAGACACACCCGGACGGGGTTATTACCTGATTACAAATCAGATTGAATCTGCTTTAGAGTCTTTATTGGATGACATCGATGTTGGTTTGCTGCATGTTTTTTTACAGCATTCCTCCGCCGGTCTGACCATTAATGAAAATGCCGATCCCACCGTTCGAGCTGATTTTAAAGCTTTTGAAGAACACCTGGTGCCGCGTGATTTTCCTTATCAGCATACCATGGAGGGCAGTGACGATATGCCGGCTCATATTAAGTCATCACTGATGGGCTGTCAGCTCACCATTCCGATAACAAAGGGCCGTTTAAATCTGGGCACCTGGCAAGGCGTCTTTTTGTGTGAGCACCGTGATCAACCGCACCAGCGTCGATTGGTTCTGACGGTGAATGGTTAATCGGGTGTAGTCAGCTTATGAGACGGGGAAACCAGCATAATATTGAGGAGTTGGATGAATTAAAGAAATTAAGCCGGCAATTTTTTCGCCAGTTGACTGTGGGTGATGTGGTGTTTTTGACCGGTGATTTAGGCGCCGGTAAAACCACTTTTTGCCAGTTACTGCTAGAAACTGCTGGTGTATCCGAACCGGTAAAAAGTCCCACCTACGCGATGTATAATCATTATCAGACAACCGAAAAATCATTTATCCATATGGATTTATACCGACTCAGTGATCCTGAAGAACTGTATTTTCTGGATATTGAATGGATTTTAAACGGCGAGCACATTGTTTTGATTGAATGGCCGTCTAAAGGCGAGGGTGTGTTACCAAAACCTGATTGGCAGTTGGCATTTGATTGGAAAGCGGGCCAAAGAACCTTAACAATCACATAAGCTAAGCATCCTATCTAATTGATTTTAGTGAAAAAGCACTTGAACTTGATTAATTTTATGATTAAACTTTAGTCGAATATCGAGTTGTATTATGTATGTGATGTCTTTTTTACAGCGATTAACCTGTCTATCTGCTTTAATGCTAACCACCCTGGTCAGCGCTCAGAAAGCCGATATCGAAAGTGTGCGCGTGTGGAGCGGACCGGATCATACCCGGGCGGTTTTTGATATCTCTGCCCAGGCAGACTATAAGTTGTTTGAGCTGGATAACCCGCCTCGGGTGGTCATCGATGTGGCGGCTGGACGTTTAAAAAGTAATTTGGATCTGCCTAAAAACCGCGATATTAAAGGCATTCGTTACAGCGAGAATAAAGACCGCGTCCGATTGGTTTTGGATTTAAAACAGGACTTTAAACCCAAAAGCTTTTTACTTAAACCCACCGGTAAATATGGTCACCGCCTGGTTGTTGATCTGAATCACAAACAGACGCAAGAGAAAAAAACCGTCGCCCAGGTTGTGCCGGAAAATCGTGATGTCCTGGTGGCGATTGATGCCGGCCACGGTGGTGAGGATCCGGGTGCCATTGGTGCGGGCGGAACTTATGAAAAGGATGTTACCCTGAACATTGCCAAAGCGCTGGCAAAAAAAATTAATGCCCAAAAAGGCATGAAAGCCATGATTATTCGCGATGGTGATTATTACATTAAACACCGCGAACGCTTTGAAAAAGCACGAAAAAACAGAGCAGATTTATTTGTGTCTATTCATGCCGATGCCTTTCACAGTTCGAAAGTAAACGGTGCCTCAGTGTATATTCTGTCTAAAAGAGGCGCATCCTCGGAAGCCGCTGCCTGGCTGGCTGCTTCTGAAAATAAATCAGATTCAATTGGTGGTGTGGTCATTGAAGACAAGCGCGACATGCTGTCGCAAGTTCTTTACGACCTGTCTCAAAATTCTGCCATGGAAGAAAGCCACAAAGCCGCTAAAGCGGTTCATGCTTCCATGAAAAAAGTGGTTAAACTACATGGTCATGGGTTTGGACAGGCTAATTTTCTGGTGCTTAAATCGCCCGATGTGCCTTCCATGCTAATCGAAACAGGTTACATCAGTAACCCCAATGATGAAAAGAACCTCAAAAGCCCGGCTCATATAAGCAAACTCACCAGCCAAATCGCTTCGGGTATCCGGAATTATTTCTATCAAAGTCCACCACCCAGAACCTGGATCGCGGCTCAGGCTAAAGCCAAAAAACACGTGGTGCAATCCGGTGACACCCTCAGCGCCATCGCCAGCCGTAACGGCACCAGCATCGATAGCATTAAATCCATCAACAACAAAAGTAACAACTCAGTGATGATTGGTGAAGTGTTGTTTTTGCCGCAGTGATAAGCACCTGACAGTCTTCTTACTTTTGGACAATCATTCTCAATGATATTTTTCTCAGGTTTGATTGTTTGAGACCTCTGCATAAGTCTGGGTTATTGAAAAAATGATTGAAATCCTGAAGTTCAAGGCAGGAAACGCAAGTAATAGCAAGGCTATTGCTCAGTTTTCTAACGCAGAAATTCAGGATTTCAATCATTTTTACTTAATTCACGACTTATGCAGAGGTCTCTGTTATCTATTTGCTTTATATTTAATGGTGATGGGAATTCTGTGTTTTATCCGTCCAATACCGATTCACCATTTTTTGATTTATTTGCAGCCACTAAAAAGGCACACTTTATTGAGCAGACCATACGCTTGATGGTTGGGCTTTCCTTGATTCATTTTGCTACAGTCATGAATTACACCGAATTATTTCAGGTATTTGGATGGCTTATTGTGATTACCAGTCTTTTACTGATTCTATTGCCCTGGCAGTGGCACCATCAATTTGCGCTAAAGGTTATTCCCATGGTCAAAAACCATTTAAATATTTATGGTCTGCTGTCATTATTTCTGGGAGTGTTACTGTTTTATGCCATTTGGGCCCATGAAGATTGGATATAATAAAAGCCTATGTCTATGCGATTCCGAGTAATAACGCGAAAAGTTCATAAGTGGCTGGGTTTGCTGTTGGCGATTCAAATACTCTTTTGGTTTTTCAGCGGATTTTTGATGAGCTTTAAGCCGTTCAGAATTTCGGGGTTGTCATCAGGTATCGGCATTATTTGCTAAGACATTTTATTGACACTGTCCCGTCCTTTTTCAGTGAGGAAAAGGCGTATCACGCGTTTATCTTTTTGACAGGGTCTTCTCTCAATGTGGCCAGATTGTTCCATAATCTTGAGTGTTTGCGAAGTATGGCCATTGGTTTGGCCAAAGTATTCACTGATGACTGTCGAAAAGGGCCAGCTTGTGATATCAGACTGTTCTGTTCGCTCGGGCAATTCAGCCACAATTCTGTATAATAAAATAAGTCCTTACAACCCGATCTAGGTGATTTATGTCTGTTGTGTTTGATATTCGAACATTTTTTCTGATTTTATTGTTTGCGTTGTCTGTAGTTTCAGCCAAGGGCTTACCAGACGGTGATGGCCGTGATGCGGTTCAGTCCATGTGCTCCAGTTGTCATGCGATTAATCGCATCGAAAACAGCATGGGTTACAGCCGTGAACATTGGTTGGCGCTGATGGATACCATGATCGATTTATCAGATGCCCCCCAAAAGCGATCGCTTATCGGTAATTATTTAGCCAAACATTTCCCGCCTAATATTCATCGTACAGCTACTTTGGTTGACGGTGATGTTGATATACAGTTCAAAGAATGGGTGGTGCCCACATTAGGCCAACGGTCACGTGATCCGGTGGAAGCCCCTGATGGCAGTATTTGGTGGGTGGGTCAATGGGGAAATATTTTGGGGCGGATTAATCCTGAAACAGGGGAGATGAAGGAATATGCCCTGCCAGCCGGCGCCATGCCACATTCAGTGACACCGGATAAAGCCGGTAATATGTGGTATATGGGCAATAAAAATGCCTCTGTGGGACGACTTGACCCCAAAACAGGCGAGATTAAGGTCTATGACATGCCGGATCCTGAAGCCCGTGATCCGCACACAGGTGTTTTTGATGAGCAGGGTGTTTTGTGGTTCACTCTTCAGCATTCTAATCAAATAGGTCGCCTCGATCCTGAAACCGGTGACATAAAAATTAAAACCATGCCAACGGAACGATCACGTCCTTATGGTATTAAAGTCGCTGAGTCAGGTGATTTATGGGTGGCCTGTAACGGCAGTAATTGTTTGGTTAAGGTCGATCATGAGACCATGGAGATGACAGAAATTAAACTGCCTCATGAAGCCACCACGGTACGGCGTCTGGATATTGCTGAAGATGGCATGATTTGGTATGTCAATTCCGGTCGCGGCCGTTTAGGTCGATATAACCCCAACAATGGCGAGATAAAAGAATGGCCTTCGCCAAGCGGTCCGAACTCACATCCCTACGCCATAGAAGTGCTGGATGGTATTGTTTGGTACAACGAATCGGGTATGCGCCCGGACCCCTTGGTACGATTTGATCCGGATACAGAAACTTTTCAGAGCTGGGCGATTCCCTCTGGAGATTTTTATGCCGGTATATTACGTCATATGCGACCAACCAGAGATGGTGATTTACTGATTCATCAGAGCGCCACAAACCGCATTATACGGGTAGATATTAGCAACAAAAATATAATCCAAAAATAACTAACAAGATTAATAAACCCCGGCCAGAGATTGTTGCATAAATTTAGGTCGGTGGACAAAAAGCCGACAGTCTTGTATAAGAGCACAGCTAAAAGTTCACCAATTAAGCACTTTGTCCTTAAACGACATGCAATGTCCTAAACCCGTCATGATAAATATTTGTTTAGGTTTTATAATAATAGTGAAATTATTCATGAGGAGATAAAAATGACGTTTAAAAAAGTGGGTGGGTGTTTAAATAATTGTTATGTATATGTGTTTTTGTTTTTTCTGAGTTTTTCGGTTCACGCTGTGCCGACGGATTATTTGGTGTTGAGCTGGACCGAGCAAGATGGTTTGGTATCAGAATACCATCAAATTGTCGATTTGCCGGCCAACCGACCGCTCAAAGTAGATGCAGACGATCGATATAATATTCAGCTGGTGGGTTTCGATGGTCAAAATGTGGGTCATGTATCCATGAAGAATGCGTTATTGACCCGCAGTGAATTCCATGGAGAAGAGCACATTGATGGCCGGGTATTTGAGAATGAAGAAGTTACGTTTGTCATTCGTATTCAGCAGGGCTTAGTGAAACAGCTTATATTACCCAAGTTTTTAAATGCCAATAAGTCATTCATTGATTTCGAGGCGTTGGTCAGAGGCGCTAAAAAGCAAGGACCACAAATTGTTAAAAGTACGCGGGCCGGAGCCGATAATCGCATCAACTTATTGTTTATGGGAGATGGATATACCAGCGGACAATCCAATGACTTTAATGCTGATGTTGATGCGGTGATTGCCTATATGGAAACGTTTGAGCCTTATCAAAGCTATGCAAATTTCACCAGTTACGACCGACTGTTCACCGCCAGCAGTCAATCGGGCGCGGATAAGCCATCGCCTTGTTTTTCACCGGCAAGCTTTGTCAATACTGCTTTTGATGCCAAATATTGTACCAGTAATATTGAGCGGTTATTGACTGTTAACAGTACGAAGGTACTCACTGCCGCTGCCGCTAATCCAAATTGGGATGAAATAGCGGTGGTTGTAAACGACGGTGTGTATGGTGGTTCAGGTGGTTTCTTTTCGACGTTTTCAACCCATGCTTTTTCTGATGATATCTTTATTCACGAATATGGTCATTCGTTTACCGGCCTGGCAGATGAGTACGACTCACCTTATCCGGGATATCCTGCCTGTAGTGATATTTCAGGCAGTTCGCCCTGTGAAGCCAATGTCACCGATGTTACGACCAGAAATAACATTAAATGGAATCATCTGATTGCCGGTGCCACACCGGTGCCGACCCCGGACATACCTGCCTACAGTAATTCGCTGGGATTGTTTGAAGGTGCCCGCTATCTAAGTTCCGGTATGTATCGACCGGTAAGCGCCTGTAATATGCGTGTATTAGGGTATGGTTTTTGTGCGGTTTGTCAGGAGGCCTATGTTCATAGGGTCTATGAGGTTCTTTATGCGCAAGGTAATACCAAATTAAGTTTAATTGAGCCGGACAGCGCCGTTCCGGTCAGTCAAAATCCGAGCGGGATGGTGGCAACGCCCATGAACTTTTCCGTGATGACTTTACAACCCAGTCACGACTTAAGTGTAACTTGGTATGTGGCTGGTGTCAGCCAGGGAACAACACAATCATCTCAGGTTACACAGAGCTTTCAGTTTACACCGGCCAACAGTGGCAATGTTGAAGTCAAGGTTCGTGTTAAAGATAATTCCAGCTTGGTGGATGCCAGTCAACATGGCAGTTTGCCTCACTTTGAACATGTCTGGCAAGTCAATGTCCAGCCATTGGTTGATTTAATCTTTGAAAATGGCTTTGAATAAAGAGGCAGCCTCTTTAATCAATCAAAGCCATTCCAAAAGATAATGTCACTGAAATAACTGGATTCGAAAGCGCCAATATCGACCCGGTCGCCCTGCACACGCAGCTTAGATAAGATGTCCTCATCACCCAGTGACCATTTATTTTCAAACGGGATGGGAAATGGGCAGACGATCGCACATGGTGATCGGCCTGCATCAACTAAGTAGGAACCTGAATCCGGCACATAATTTAATAATCCGAGCTGGAAATGATTGGGTTTATTGATGTTATTGGCGCTGACTGTTGGTGTTGAACCAGAAAAGACATCAACATTATTGTTGTATAAAAAATAATCTCCCGCCATCGAAATAACATTGAGGTCTTCATGATCGTTATTATTTAATATGTTATTTGCCACTAAAACCCGTGATGTCCCTTCAACATATATATACACACCGGCGGCTCCCGTGCCATCTGAAGTGTTGCCGAATACAGTATTGTTATTAAAATAAATCCCATTGGCGTTGTTATTAAGGATTCTGATACTGTCGGCCGTGTTGGCATTATTCACCAGAATTAAATTATTTCTGATATGAGCGGTGCCGCTTCCGTATACCGATAAAGCTGCCGCTAAATTTGCTTCGTTATTTAAAAAGGCATTTTTTTCGATGGTTACCTGGCCAGTATGTATTGTGCCTAAGTTAAAAACCGCCAGACCGCCGCCGGTGTGCGCAAAGTGCCCATTGCTGAACGTAAGATCAGAAACCCTCACATCCGCCTGTCCGGATATATTTATGGACATACTGCGAGAACTGTTACTGCCATCTATGATGGTTTCAAAAGGTTCGTTGGGTGTTTGAATGCCGCAATCATTATCAAAAAAATCAATCCAACCGCCGGAAATTGTTAAATCATGATTACCAGAATCATGAAAAGAAAAAGCCATCCCATTGGTTTCATAAACGCCCAATTCAATCCGAATGTCATCATCTTCATTATTGCTCTCGGCAAAAGTTAGAGCATTTCTTAGTTCAGTGACAGTCCCCACACAAAATTCTGCTGAATAAAGGGGATTGATAAATACCATTAAACTGATGGTGACAACTAAAATTTTATGTCGTAAAGAATACATATTTATTCTCCTTTTTTAAGTGCTTCATACTGGTAAATGCCAAACAACAGGTAAACCACACAAATTAGGTCACCTTTATTGCAACAAACTGTATAGACAACTCCTGAAAGTCAAAAACAAGCGATGGTGTTTACACAATCTGCGTATCGTAAGCACATGACTTTTGGCCTATTTTGAGAGTAATGACAGGATTTTTATTTCATATTGACGGATGATGGTGTATTTTATCTGTGTTTAATTTTATGAGTGGAAATTTATGTTGAGGAAATCATTGTATTTAATGTGTTTAGTGCTATTGACCGTGGTCAGCAGTGCACAGGCCAAGATACCGAAGGGTATTGAGAAAGTCACGTCGGTGGAAGGTATCACCGAATATAAAATGGATAATGGGCTGCAGGTTTTATTATTCCCGGACCCAACCCAGGAAACCATTACTGTGAATATTACCTATCATGTGGGTTCCAAGCATGAGAATTATGGTGAAACAGGTA
The DNA here is from genome assembly GCA_947502925.1 of uncultured Marinicella sp. GTDB lineage: Bacteria > Pseudomonadota > Gammaproteobacteria > Xanthomonadales > Marinicellaceae > Marinicella. The sequence continues at coordinate 38,839 of CANNBS010000007.1, forward strand.
TGGCGCATTTGCTGGAACATCTGGTGTTTAAGGGCACGCCGGATCATCCGAACATTCCGAAAGAACTCACCGATCACGGGGCTGAACCCAACGGCACCACCTGGACCGATCGCACCAATTATTTTGAGACCTTTACTGCCACCGATGAAAATCTGAACTGGGCGCTGGATTTAGAAGCCGATCGCATGGTGAATTCATTTATTGCCAAAGAAGATTTGGACAGTGAGATGACGGTGGTTCGAAACGAACTGGAAAGTGGTGAGAACAATCCGGTTCGGGTCTTGATTGAGCGTTTATTATCGGTGTCCTATGACTGGCATAATTATGGCAAAAGCACCATCGGTGCACGCAGCGATTTAGAAAATGTGGATATCAGTAACCTCCAGGCTTTTTATAAGAAATACTATCAGCCGGACAATGCCACCTTGATTGTGGCCGGTAAAATTGATGAAGCCAAAACCTTAAAATTAATCAAGAAATACTTTGGCAAACTGAAAAAACCCAAACGTGAATTAACGCCTTTATACACCGAAGATAATATCAAAGATGGTGAGCGTTCAGTAACGGTGCGTCGCCCCGGCGATGTACAGGTGGTGGCCGCGAGTTATCATGTGCCGGCTGGTGTTGATGAGATGTTTCCGGCGGTTGAAGTGCTGACCCAAGTTATGGCCGATTCAAGTGCCGGTCGCTTACAAGATGATTTAGTGAAAAAAGACCTGGCCGCTAACGCCTTTGGTTTTGCATTTCAGTGGGCTGAACCGGGTATGCTGACATTTATGGCTCAAGTGGCCAAGGATAAAGATTTACAAGCCGCAAAAGAGGCATTATTAGCAACTTTGGAAGGCGTGGATGAGAATCCGATTACCGAAGACGAAGTGAAGCAAGCCAAAGCCGGCTTGATTAAACAGTTTGAGTTGTCCTTCAATTCCTCAGAGCGTATTGCGCTGAATTTAAGCGAGTGGGTTGGTATGGGTGACTGGCGATTTATGTTTTTACACCGTGATCGGCTGGAAGCAGTTGATCAGGCTCAGGTACAAAAAGCCGCTGAGTCCTTTTTAATTCAATCTAACCGAACCTTAGGTCGATTTATTCCGACTCAGGAACCGGTTCGTGCGGATTCAATTAAACGCTATAACGATGACGAAATTGCAGCCATGATTGAAGGCTATGAAGGTCGTGAAGCGGTCGCCATGGGCGAAGATTTTGATCCGTCGTTTGATAACATTGATGCCCGCACCGAACACACGAAATTAAAACAAGGTACGCCGGTGGTGTTACTACCGAAGAAAACCCGCGGCGAGTCTGTGGTATTACGGGTGCGTTTGGACATCGGAAACTTAGAGGCCTTACGTAATAAGTCGGTGGTCGGTCGTTTAACAGCGGGCATGCTGGATCGTGGTACTGAGAATTACACACGCCAGGAATTACAAACGGCTTTTGATGAATTAAAAGCCAATGTCAGTGTGTACGGTGGCGCCACCGGTGTGACGGCAGCCATCACCACCACCAAAGACAAGTTACCTGAAGTGGTGGCTTTGTTGGAAGAGGTGTTCCATAAACCGGCATTTGATGCAGAAGAATTAGAGGTGCTGAAGCGAGAGTTGATTGTGGGCTTAGAGCAACAGAAACAACGACCGACTTCACAAGTCTTCAGAACACTGGGACGACATATTTTTCCCTATGAACCGTCGCATCCTAAATATCAGATGCCGATTGATGATGAAATTGCTGCCATTGAGGCGGTGACAGTGGAAGACTTAAAAGCCTTTCATGCCGCTAATTATGGTGCCCAGGCGGGTGAAATTGCTCTTGTAGGTGATTATGATAAAGCCGAAGTTATGGATGCCTTAAATGAAGTGTTCGGCAGCTGGGCCAGTAATAATGCGTATGAACGTATTGAAAGTCGATATGTTGATGTGGAAGCCATCAACAAATTCATCAATACGCCGGATAAAGCCGGTGCGGCTTTTGGTGCGATGATGGCGATGCCCATCAGTGATGAGCATGAAGACTATCCGGCCTTAATGATGGCCAATCAAATGTTTGGCGGTGGCTTTATCAGCAGCCGTCTGGCCAATCGCTTGCGTCAGCAAGATGGTCTAAGTTATGGTGCCGGTTCAAATTTCAGTGCCGGCAGTATGGATGCCGTGGGTACTTTTATGGCCTACGCCATCAGTGCGCCTGAGAATGTGCCAAAAGTCGAAATCGGCTTTAATGAAGAACTGCAACGGGTCTATGATGAAGGCTTTACCGCTGAAGAACTGGCGGATGCGAAAAAAGCCGTACTTCAGAATAATGTTCTGGATCGTGCCAAAGATTCACGTCTGGCCGGTACCTTATTGAGCAATATTGACCTGGACCGAGACATGCAGTGGCAGAAGAAGTTAGAGCAAGCCATTGAATCGCTCACGGTTGAACAGGTCAATGCGGCCTTTAAAAAGCACATTAAAGCAGACAAATTATCGGTGGTTAAAGCCGGTGATGAAAGCAAGATAAAATAATCCTTTCAGGATATTGAGCAAACAAAAAGCCCGGTATTGTATCGGGCTTTTTTTATACAAGAGAGTAAGTATGAAAAGATTAATGATCATAACGTTAAGCCTCATGTCATTTGTTTTACTGGCTGTGGAGGGTTCTTTTTCAAAAGAGTTTATCCATCAGGTCAAGCAGTTACGAGATCAGGCAATGGATGATAAGCTGGCCTATGAAATCACAGAATCACTGACCACAGAAGTCGGCGCACGTCTGGCAGGTAGCCCGGGAGATGCCAAAGCGGTGTCCTGGGCACAGGCGAAATTTAAAGAACTGGGTTTTGACCGGGTCACCACCGAGCCGGTGACCTTTCAGCGCTGGACCCGTGGCGAAGAGACGGCAGAAGTCGTCAGTCCATACCCGCATCGATTGGCCATTACTGCTTTGGGTCGCACCAACCCGACACCGGATGACGGGATTCAAGCTGAAGTGGTTCATTTTCCTGATTTAGCCACCTTAAAAGCCGCGGATAAAAAAGATATCGAAGGCAAAATCGTCTTTATCAGTCAGCGCATGGAACGACACAAAGACGGTTCAGGTTATGGCAAAGCCGTCGGTGTGCGTGGCGCTGTGGCACAGGAAACGGCGGCTAAAGGCGGTGTCGCCGCGGTTATTCGCTCGATTGGCACCGACAATAACCGCACCCCACATACCGGCGCGGCGCGTTATGATGAAAGCATCCCTTCAGTCCCAGCCGGTGCTTTGTCCAACCCGGATGCCGATTTGTTGGTGAATATTTTTAAACGCAATCAACCGGTGACGCTTAAATTAACCCTGACGTCTCACTGGGATGGTGAATACACTTCGCAGAATGTGATTGGTGATATGCTGGGCTCTGAAAAGCCTGATGAGTATATTGTCATCGGTTGTCATCTGGATTCATGGGATTTGGGTACCGGAGCCATTGATGATGCCTCGGGTTGTGGAATCACCATGGCTGCCGCTAAATTAATTAACGAACATTTAGGCTCTTTAAAGCGAACCATTCGCGTGGTGTTGTGGGCCAATGAGGAATACGGTATTTCAGGTGCCATTGCGTATCATGAAGCCCATAAAGACCAACTTAAGCAGCATATTCTGGGCGGTGAGTCTGATTTTGGCGCCGGTGAGATTTATGCCTTCGGCACAAGGGTCGCTGAAAAAGCCATGCCGACCGTCGATGTCATGATGGAACTATTGACACCATTGGGTATTGAGTACATCGGTAACAAAGGCAGTTCGGGTGCTGATTTAATCCCCATGCGTAAAGCCGGTATGGCGGTGTTTGGTTTAAAACAGGATGGCACGGATTATTTTGATTACCACCATACAGCCAATGATACCTTAGACAAGGTTGGCCCTGAAGCCCTGGCACAAAATGTTGCCGCCTGGATTGTGGTCACGGCTTTAGCTGCTGAAGCTGAGCATGATTTTGGTTTTGATTTGAGTGATACAACTGATTAAGGCCATTAAGCTGTTACTTGGTGCAGTCCGCTAAGTTGGGCTTTTTTTGCATGTGTGACTTTTGACAGACGCAGTTTAATACACAATCGTTTACAATGACTTTTTATAAAAAGAGAGTGCATTATGAATCAACAAATTCCAGTGGCTAAAATTATTGTCGGTGTGGTATTTATTGCCATTCTTTTGGTGGCATCACGTTTTTGGGTCAGTGTGCCGGCCGGCCATGTGGCAGCAGCCACTTTATTCGGTGAGGTACAGAAAGAAACGTATGCCGAAGGCTTAAATATTCCGGTCAATCCATTATTGAAGTTTCATGAATTTGATGTGCGTGAAAAAACGCACTTTGAATCGGCACAGGTGCCTTCTCAGGATCAGCTACAAACAAAAATTGATGTATCGGTGCAGTATCGCTTAAATGGTGCCATGGCCAATATGATTTTAAAAGAAACCGGATCCATTGATAATATGCTGGAAGTCCAGTTGAAACCCAAATTACGTTCCTTACTGAGGGAACAGGGTAAATCGATTGAACGGGCAGAGGATTTCTTTCAGGAAAGTACACAGGAACGTTTACAGACTGATTTAACCAGCGGTTTATCTGAATATCTGGCTCCGAAAGGCATCGAAGTGTCTGCGGTGCTTATTCGTGATATTTCTTTACCGCCATTTATTACCAAAGCCATTGAAGCCAAAAAAGAACGCGAGCAGGAAGTGGAAAAACAAAAAGCCGAATTAGAGCGTTATAAAACTGAACAGCAACAACTCATTGCTGCGGCGGAAGCGCAACGACAGGCGGCAGAAGAAGAGGCCACCAAGCGGCGATTACTGGCAGATGCCCAGGCCTATGAAATTGAAAAAATCAACACCGCCATCGGTAACAATCCGAACTATGTAAAACTGCAATCGCTGGAAGCACTGAAAAGTATTTCCAAAGATCCGGCCAGTAAAATCTATTTTATTAACAGTGACTCACCCCAACCACTACCTTTAATGCATTTAGCTGATGACAAGTAACACCGAAGACACACAAACCATGCAGCCCTTAGAACATGATTATCTGCGCATCATTCGCTGGATTGGATTGACGGTGTGTTTATTGATTGCACTGGTACCAACCATTGTTTTTGGAGTCCTGTGGTCGATACCCTGGTATTGGGCTGTGATGGGATGGCTGTTATTGATGGCGATGTTATTTCTATTGCTGAGCTGGTATTTAAAACATTGGTATCTAAACTATAAATATCTCTTAAATGATGACTGTTTGGCCATCAGGCGAGGTGTTTTCTGGCGCCATCAGATTGCCGTGCCGGTTAGTCGGGTGCAGCATGTGGATGTCAACAGCGGGCCGCTGGATCGCCGTTATGGTTTAGCCAAGTTGGTGGTCAACACCGCCGGAACCCATTATGCACAAACCAGCTTGCCTGGATTGTCAGTCGAAGACGCCTATCAATTAAGGGATCAGTTGTTGGCGGCGCAGGAGGGCGACACAGTTTGAGCGAGTCTGATATCGAACAATCCCGAAATCCTCAATCTTCTGAGAACAGTACGGCGTTAAAAAAGTCTGATTTAAAAACCCAAGGCTACCGTCTGGCACGGGTGTCGCCGGTGTTTTTGTTTATAGAAGTGGCGAAAAAAAGCATTTTTCCTTTAGTGGTCACATTTTTAGGTACCAGTGGTGGATTGCAGGATCGTATTTTTATTGGCATCGCTGCGTTCTTTTCTTTGTTCAGTATTATTCAGTATTGGTTTTTTCATTATTGGCTGGAAGAAGACCGGCTGGTGGTTAAATCAGGTATTCTGTTTAAATCATTACGTCAGGTGCCTTATGAGCGGATCCAAAATATCACCACAGAACGAAATATCCTGCACCGGTTATTAAATGTAACCACTTTACAACTTGAGTCTGCTTCAGGACAAAAGCCCGAAGCGCTCATACGGGTTATCACGACTGAGCAGGCACGCTATGTGCATCAGTTTATCGCCGATAAAAGTAGCCATGTGGATCAGCCTGTAGAAGACATTTCCTCCGAACAGGGTGAGCAAGCGACACAACAAGCCGCTCGACAACAGGGCTTGTTCCACATGCCGCCCAAACAGGTATTTCGCCGGGGATTAATCAGCCTGAAAGCCTTGTTACCGATTGGCATTTTATTTTCGTTTTTATTTCAGAATGATGCGTTGCGAGATCAGGTGACGGCTTTTTTAACACAGTTTATTGGCGGCTTGCATATAGAAATGTGGACCTGGCAAACCTGGGTTTTGTACGGTGGTTTATGGTTTGTTGCCGGTGTTTTCATATTATTGGCCATTTCTGTGGCCATTGCCTTTCTCCAATTTCATGAATTCACCTTACATAAAAAAGGTCAGCGCTTACACATTAAAACCGGCTTACTCACCAACCGTCAGGCCACGGTTCCAATCAAACGGATTCAGCTTATTCGCATCATACAAAGCCCGCTGCACAAATTATTTGGCCAGGTGAGTATTAAGATGGAAACCGCCGGTGGTGTCAGCGAGGACAATGCCATGAGCATGCACTGGCTGGCACCTTTGATCGCTCGCAATCAGGTGGATGATTTTCTTAACAAAATTCAGCCACAGATGAATTGGCCGGATATCAAATGGCAGGCCATTGAACCGATTGCCAGACGGCGGGTGTTTAAAAAGCTGTTGTTGCTGGTGTTGGTGCTGATGGTGCCATTGGCTTATTTTTATGGCTGGTGGTCTTTTGGACTGTTAGTGTTGTTGCCATATTGCTGGTGGTATTCCGGTCAATATGTGGCCAAAGCCGCCTTTACCCATAATGACTGTCTGGTAGGTTCCAGAGCGGGGGTGTTCTTTCATCAGTTACAATTCGTGGATATCAACAAAATACAAAACATCAAATGGCACCAATCGCCCTTTGACCGGCGTTATTCGATGTCGCGAATAACTGTTGATACCGCCGGATCCAGTGTCATGGCACAGCCAGTCAATTTATTTTATGTGTATGATGAGCGTATTCAGCCCGTTTACCAAAACCTCACCCAACAAGTGGCGAAAAGTCGATTTGTCTGGTGATTGTCAGGATTTTGGATAGCTTTTGAAAATACGGTGCATCACCGCGCCATTATTGGTGATTAAATGCTTAAGCGAAGCCAGAACATGAACGATGATGGTTACCCATAGTACGGTACCGGTCGTTTTGTGGATTTCTTCCGCCAGCTCATGCAAATCGTGGTTTTCAGTGGCGATGGGCGATGGGATGGTAAACCAGCCGAAGACATTGAGGTCATAACCGTTACTGAATAACAACATGGGGCCACTGATGGCCATGATGGCAATACAGGTAAGCAGAATAACATGCACCAGTTTGCTTAAAAATTTAAACGGTTGTGGTTGTTCAAATGCCTTTGGCGAGCGGGTAAAGGCACGCCAAAAAACACGAAACAGCAAATAAATAAAGAACAAACCACCCAGATTCACATGCCACCCGGCCCAGTAACTGCGGGCATCGCCATCAGGCAGTGAGTTGAAATATAAGCCGAGAATAACCATGGTAATCACGATTAAAGCGGCAAACCAATGGTTAAACCTTGAAATAAAACCGTATTGATCAGTGGTGTCTTTCCAGTTCATAAGTCGTCTCCTCTAAAAAGGTAAATCTAAATCATTACTGACTTTCAGTAGTTGCACTCTGAAATGTTCTTGAATACGTGCTAAAGCGGCTTCATTATCGGCATCGAAACGAATCACCAGGCATGGCGTGGTATTAGAACAGCGTACCAGTCCCCAGCCATCTTCAAAGTCAGCCCTAATACCATCAATGGTGGTTATTTTGGCGTCCTCGAAATTAACGCGGTTTTCAAATTCTTTCATAAACATATAATGTTCGCCTTCCGCCATTTCGACTTTCAGTTCAGGCGTGCTGACACCTTTGGGAAGAGTATCAAAAACTTCTTGAGGCGTATCGGTTTCCTGATCAAGAATTTCCAACAAACGTGCTGCGGCATAAATGCCGTCATCAAATCCGAACCAACGTTCATTAAAGAAAAAGTGGCCACTCATTTCACCGGCCAATGCGGCATTGGTTTCTTTGAGTTTGGCTTTCATGAAAGAATGTCCGGTTTTCCACATAATCGGTAAGCCACCATGTTTAACGATGGCTTTGGGTAAATGGGCGGTACATTTTACGTCGAAAATAATGCTGGAACCCGGTTGTCGGGTCAGGACATCTTTGGCAAACAGCATTAATAAGCGATCGGGGAAAATATTTTCACCTTCTTTGGTGACCACGCCGAGGCGATCGCCGTCGCCATCAAAGGCAATACCGATGTCTGCATCCACCGATTTTAAAGTGGCTTTAAGATCTTCTAAGTTTTCAGGCACGCTTGGGTCTGGGTGGTGGTTGGGGAATTCACCGTCCACTTCACAATGCAATGGAATCACCTGACAACCAATTTCTTCTAAGACGTCCACCGCAATCGGTCCGGCAATACCATTACCACTATCGACCACCACTTTGGGCTCATTTTCCAGTTGGATTTCAGAGCTGATGTAGTCGATGTAATCATCGGCAATATCCAGTTCCTGAACATTACCGTCGCCGGACAATAAATCACCTTCAACAATCATGTCATAAAGGTTGGTGATTAACTTGCCCGATAAAGTTTCACCATCAAGCATAATTTTTAAGCCGTTATAGTCAGGCGGATTATGACTGCCTGTGAGCATGACGCCCGAGCCGGTTTCCAGATGATGGGTGGCAAAATACAACACACCGGTGGGTACGGCACCAATATTAATGACATCACAACCGCTGGCTTTAACGCCTTGAATCAGGGCATCCAATAAATCTGGTCCTGATAAGCGACCATCACGGGCGACCACCAGCGATTGTCGGCCGCGGTTAATGTTTTCACTACCAATGGCCTGACCAATTTGTATCACGGCATCACGGGTCAATGTTTTATCCACAATGCCACGAATATCGTAGGCTTTGAAAATCGATGGGTCGGGGTGTTTTTTATGGGTCATTTGTTGTTGTTCATCTGATTGTTTGCTTGAATCGTCACTCTTTTCTGCCGGTTTACTGGCTGGTACATAATGACTGGATTTCTTTTTAGTCTGTTTTTCGCGCTTGGTATTCATTTCTTTAATGGCTTGCTGGCGCTTAAAGAAAAATGCCACAGTCAAAACAATACCCGCCAGGGTGGCAATTAAACTGCCCAACAGGGTTAATTTGAACAAGCCGGCGGCTGCCTGAGGTGCTGAATAAATCACATAGAAGTTGGATTTCGGAATATGAAGTTCGTTCTCATTACTGGATTCTGAAGAGTCTGTTGAACCCCAGCGTTTTAACATCACGGTACTCCAGCGACCGGATTTTTGTACCAGTTTAACCTGACCTTTATTTATTTGGACTGCATCATAATTAACCAACTGTTCAACCGGATAACTGATAACCACATAGCTTTGCCGGGGTTGTTGAATCATGACGTAATTAAGGTACTGATTTTTTTGTCCGTACAGGTGAATTTCAGGTAACTGTTCTTGTTGCTGTTTGCTGGTTTGTTTCAGCATGTCCAGGGTGGCATAGTTTATGCCCGGAAATTCGGTCTCAGGCATAATGTCATCGATGGGTTCAGACACGAGAAGAACACGTAAAGCTTCTGGAACCTGTTGTTTGATTAAGCTAACGATTTCGCTATTATTGGGGTTTTGCTCGACAAGTTCAGCGGCTGTTTTGTTAATGGTTTGGAGTTCACTGCTGACTTGATTAACCACCTTTTGTGCGGTGCCCTTCAGGTTTGAATTAATTTGTCGGGTGGTTAGATTCTGATAGGCCAGATAGGCAAAAAATAAAGTCAACAGTAAAGCCACCAGCGTTAAACTCGTCCATAAAAGCTCATCAGCCGGTTTTATTTTCAACAGTGATTTAAGATCATTTGCTTTGGCAGACTTTTGGTCTTCTTTTGCCTGTTCTTTGTTATCCGATTTCTTTACTTTAGCCAGTAAGTCTTTGATGTCCATTTCAGTTGACTCCACTGTGACCAAAGCCGCCGGCACCACGATCACTGTCGCTAAAAGTCTCGACCTGGTTAAATTTAACTTGCAACACCGGTACAAATACCAGTTGTGCCATGCGATCGCCACGTGCAAGCGTCACCGGTTTTTGCGAACGGTTCCAGCAAGAAACATATAGCTGACCCTGATAATCTGAATCGATTAAACCCACCAGATTGCCCAGCACCAGGCCTTTTTTATGACCGAGGCCGGAGCGTGGCAGAATCATGGCTGTGACTTGCGGGTTTTCGATGTGAATGGCCAGACCGGTGGCTATTAATTCTGTTTGTCCGGGTGCCAGCGTTAAGTCCGATTCAATACATGCCCGCAAATCCAGTCCGGCAGAACCAGCGGTGGCATAAGCCGGCAGACCAAATTCCTGGTGAAATGCTTTATCTAAAACCTGTAGGTCAATTTCTGTCATGGAAGCTGTTCTTTTCACAAGCCAATGATTTTAATAGAGACTTGAGCATTAATCCATGTCTTTAAAAAAAAGAGGTAAAAATTAACAAATTAGTCCCCTAATAAGCATAGATTTCCGCTGTCTGAGCCCTGATATGTCATATATAGTCAGGTTTTTCATGAAAAAGGGCGGCCAGAGTTAGGACGTGGCTATAGCCACATCGATGTTATCACAGCGTACAAGTCATGAGAAAATATCGGTGGTGTTGATGCAATCAGCGCAGGATAATTTGCCTTATGTTTAACTGTTTTGAGGTATCGCATGAGTACGCCGATGATAAAGGAACTCGCCACCAAAGACCGACCCCGTGAAAAGCTTATTAACACCGGTGCAGCCAATTTAAGTGATGCAGAATTAATGGCCATTTTTTTACGCACCGGTATTAAAGGGACGGATGTGATGACTTTGGCGCTCCAGATGTTGAATCATTTTGGTAGCATTAAAGGCATATTGGATGCTTCGTTATCAGATTTTAATCAGATGAAAGGCCTGGGTCTGGCCAAATACGCGCAATTACAGGCTGCCGGTGAATTGGTTAAGCGCGCCATTAATGAGCAATGGCATGAAAGCCAAAGCTTCACTGATCCGGCTCACGTTAATGATTATTTACTGAATAATTTTGAATGTTGTGAATACGAACGCTTTGCCTGTTTGTTGTTAAATTCGAAACACCGGTTGTTGCGTTTTGATTACTTGTTTAACGGTGGCATTAACAGCGCCCAGGTGTATCCACGGGTTGTGGCGCAGCATTGTTTGCGGTATAACGCCGCGGCCATTATTTTTGCCCATAATCACCCTTCAGGTGATGTCCAGCCATCCCAGGCAGACCGGGATTTAACGGTGCGACTGGTGAAAACCTTACAGCTGATTGATGTTAAGGTGCTGGATCACTTTATCATCGGCCATCAACAGACTTTTTCGATGGCCAGTCATCAAATGATATAATTTTTGCGGTTTATTTGGTAAGCTATGGTTTCTTGACCATAGCAACCCATACGTGCATTTTAAGCGTTTAAATCCGATTGATCGGGCTGAAAAATTTATAGAAAAAGGCAAGTATAAAAAAGCCATGAAACTTTTGGGTAAAACCTTTGTGAAGTACCCCAACAGTTTGGATCTGGCACGACTTCGGTTTGAGTACGGTAAATATATTCCTTTTGATGAATTGCACCATGAAGCGGCGGTGGACTACTTTAATCTGCAAATGCGTTTCGATGTCTCGGGTGAGAAAATTCACAGTGATTTTGTTAAATATATGACCACCACCCAGGGACGCATTAACTTAGACGATGAAACGTTAAGTAAACTGGCTGTGGTGTTTGCCACCCATGGGTTTGAAAATAATGCCATCTACATCATCAACAGTATGATGCGTAAAGAAACCCGAATCGAATCATTTGTCGATGCCCTGGTGGCGATTATTAATTACCTGGATGAAAAGGGCGCCTACAAAAAGACCCAAAGCTACAAAAACTACCTAAAGTGGCATTATCCGGAGCATGAAATGACCCAGTATATTCTGGCGAAACATCACTGAGTTGTTTAACCGGATTTGGTGTTATTTCTGCTGGCTTTTCAGGTACAGCAAATTACTGTCACCATTCTCTGATTGCAGGTAGGTTTTGATTTGTTTTCGAATACCTTCACTGTCCAGTCCGGCTTCTTCCAGAACCTCTTCGCGACTGCCATGATCCTGAAAGTAATCCGGCAAGCCTAAATTCAGTACCGGCGTATGCAGTTTTAATTGTTGCATGACTTCATTAACGGCACTGCCGGCACCACCGGCCACCACGTTATCTTCTACGGTCACCAGTAAATCATGACTGTCCGCCATTTTGGCTATCATATCGCGGTCAATCGGTTTAATAAAACGCATGTCCACCACGCTGGCGTCCAGTTTTTCAGCCGCTAACAAGACCTGATCCAATAAACCACCAAAGGACAAAAAAGCAATCTGCTGATTGCCTTTACGAACACGCCTGGCCTGGCCTAAGGTCATCGCTGTCATTTCTGTGTCAATGGCCGCACCGGGGCCGGTACCGCGCGGATAACGAACGGCGGCAGGACCGGTATGTTCGTAACCGGTGTACAGCATTTGGCGACATTCGTTTTCGTTGGCCGGTGCCATAATCACCATATTCGGCACACAACGCAAAAAACTTAAATCCATACTGCCGGCATGGGTGGAACCATCGGGGCCAACCACACCGGCCCGGTCAATGGCAAACAGAACATCCAGTTCCTGTATCGCCACATCATGAATCAGCTGATCATAGGCCCGCTGTAAAAAGGACGAATAAATTGCCACAACCGGTTTGATGCCTTCACAAGCCATGCCGGCGGCTAAAGTAACCGCGTGTTGTTCTGCAATCCCCACATCAAAGTAGCGTTTGGGAAACAGTTTTGAAAATTCCACTAAACCCGAACCTTCGCGCATGGCCGGTGTAATGGAGGCTAATTGTTTGTCATGGCGGGCCATGTCGCACAGCCATTGACCGAAAATGGCGGTGTAACTGGGCTTGCTGGGTTTGGCTTTGGCTTGCATGCCTTTTTTGGGGTCAAAAGGTGACACCGCATGGTATTTTATCGGGTCTTCTTCCGCCGGTTTATAGCCTTTGCCTTTTTTGGTCAGAATATGTAACAGTTTTGGCCCTTTAATATCCTTGGCCACTTTCAGTGTATTCACCAGCTGTTCGGTGTCATGCCCGTCAATCGGCCCCAGGTGATGAAAACCAAGTTCTTCAAACAAGGTATTGGGCACAAACATGCCTTTGGTATGAATTTCCCAGCGAGATAAAAACCGCCAGAGCCATGAATTACGGCGCATCATGCGCTTTGACTTTTCGCGCATACGGTTATAGGTACGCCCGCTGACGATTTTAATCAGCATTTTAGTCAGCGCGCCGACGTTCGGTGAAATCGACATCTCGTTTTCATTCAGAATCACCAGAATATCATTGTCCACTTCACCGCCGTGATTCAAGGCTTCATAAGCCATACCGGCGGTCATGGCGCCATCACCAATCACCGCCACACACTGGCGATCTTCACCTTTAATTTGTGACGCCAGCGCCATGCCCAATGCCGCACCGATTGACGTCGATGAGTGACCAACACCAAAGGTATCGTATTCACTTTCACAGCGTTTTGGAAAAGGCGCCAGACCATCTTTTTGTTTAATTGTGGTGATGCGGTCTTTTCGACCGGTGAGAATTTTATGCGGGTAGGCCTGATGACCCACATCCCAGACAATCCGGTCATCCGGCGTATTAAAGACATAATGTAGCGCGACGGTTAGTTCCACCGTACCCAAACCGGATCCGAAATGTCCGCCGCAGCGGGCAATGTGATTGATTAAATAACTGCGCAGTTCATCGGCCACCTGTGGCAGTTTATCCTGATCCACTTGTCGTAAATCAGCCGGAATATTGATGTTGTCCAGAATGGGGTAGTGGTCCGTCATATTTATTGACTCGCTTGTTTGCCCTGATTGGCCACCGCTTCCATGGCGGCTTTCAGTTCTTCGGGGTCACCCAAAAATTCACTGTTGATAGGCGTTAAATCATCGTCTAATTCATACACCAAAGGCACACCGGTGGGAATATTCAGTTTTAAAATGTCCTCATCAGATATGTTATCCAAATACTTCACAATCGAGCGCAAGGAATTACCATGTGCGGCAATAATCAGGCGTTTGCCCTGTCTAATCTCAGGTTCAATCACCTGTTGCCAGTATGGCATGACCCGTTCAACCGTATCGGCCAGGCATTCACCCAAAGGAATCTGGTCTTTAGATAAGGCGGCATAACGGCGATCACCATAAACATTGCGCGCATCATCCCAGTCCAGCTTCGGTGGCGGCGTGGCATAGCTGCGACGCCAGATATGCACCTGTTCATCACCATATTTAGCCGCCGTTTCGGCTTTATTAAGCCCTTGTAAAGCCCCATAATGCCGCTCATTCAAACGCCAACTGCGTTTTACCGGCACCCATAACTGATCCAGTTCTGCCATGGTAATATGCAAGGTATTGATGGCGCGTTTTAACACCGAAGTATAGGCATGATCAAACTCAAAACCCTCAGCGGCCAATAATTCTCCCGCCTGTTTCGCCTGCGCCCGACCAGTTTCCGTCAGCTCCACATCCTTCCAGCCGGTAAACCGATTGGCCAAATTCCACTCACTCTCACCATGCCGCAACAACACCAATTTAATCATATTTTAAGTCTGGATTAAAAACGGTTCATTATAACACAAGCCTGTTTTTCGCCCTGTTAATTACGCCGAATAAGTTTCCCGATAAGCCCTTAATAATTAATCAATCGATATTATCGACACAGCAATCGGTGTTTTCCTACAAGCGAATCGGTGTTTTTCGGTATTTTTACATGAAAAGATTTGGTTCAATGGTGGTTACTTTGAGAGAGGAGCAAAGATATGAACCAACATGAGTTAGATTTTGTGATGGCTGAAATTGAACAAATTATTGAGCAGCTGGCCGATTGTCAGTTTTGCCACAAAGCGGTGGATTATGACCATATTACCTTGTTAAAGCAGTTGTTTCGGATGAAACTGGAGCGGGCTTGTACCCTTAAAAGAGCTGGTTAATAACGGTCAGGGAAACGCCCAGAAATAGTAGGGTCATGAAAAAACCGACTTTAATGAAATCCTTAACGGCGTAACCACCGGGCCCCATGATCAGTGCAGAGACTTGATGGGTGGGAAGGATAAAGGCGTTGGAGGTAGAAATGGCCACAATCAGGGCATACATGGCGGGGTTGCCGCCGGTTTCCAGTGCCATGTTAATGGCCAACGGCACCAATAAAACAGTGGCGCCGACATTGGACATCACCAGCGAGAAAATTGTGGCTAATAAAGCTAAAGTAAGCTGGTAGGCAATTTGTGGCACATCGCCGAGGGCGACGATGGTGTTTTGGGCAATCCAGACCGCAGTACCGGTTTGTTCCATGGCAAAGCCCAGAGGAATCAGGCAGGCCAGCATAAACACCGTTTTCCAACTAACGGCGCGATAGGCTTCATCCATATTAAGGACACCGAAAATAATCATGCCCACGGCGCCGGTGAGCAGTGCCAGTGACAGTTGCATATTGGTAAAAATAACCAGCGATAAGCTGAGTGCAAAGAACAGGATGGCAAAGGGAATTTTTTGTGGTCGTTGTTGTTCACTGGGGGCATCACTGACCAAAGTGAGGTTCCGGGAGCGGCTTAATCCCATCTGGTCATTCCAGCGGCCATGAATAATAAACGTATCACCCAGTTGGAGCTCTAAATCGTACATGGCTTCACCGGTGTAGAGTTTATTGTTGCGTGAGACGGCCAGTATGGTGATGGCGTATTCTTTACGGAAGTGGTACTCAGAGAGTTTGGTGCCAAGATAGCGCGATCCGGGAATAATCACTGCTTCGGAAACGCCCGAAATAGACGGGTTAAAACTGGTTTTAAAATGCCTTAACTTGGGCAGAACAGTGAGGTTAAATTCTTCGGCAAAACGCTTAATTTCATCCGGGCTACCCATCACACCCAGGGTGGCGCCATTCCAGATAAACCGATCACGGGGCGGTGCCAGGCTTGACTCGCCATCACTGAATAAAGCCACCACCGGCGGGATATGCGGGTCAAATTCCAACTCTTTAATCATCTTGCCCACCAGTGGACTGTCCTTGTTAACAATCATCTCGGTGATGTTTTTATCAATATTGTAATTTTCCCGAAAATAAGCATCCGAGCGGTGATTATTCACATGTTTAACGGCTTTTTCCTTAGGCAGTAAGAAGCGACCCAGGACTAAAAAGTAAATAATTCCGGAAAGTAGCAAGGCCAGGCCAATCGGTGTCACTGAAAATAAACCAAAGGTATCCATGGTATCGGTACCCGAGGGCAACGACTGGTTCGAGGTTTCAATCAGATCATTCAGTAAAATCAGGGGCGATGAACCGACCATGGTGACGGTACCGCCTAAAATGGCACAAAAGCCCATCGGCATCAGTAATTTAGAAATCGGAATTTTGGCTGAACTGGCAATTTTACTCATCACCGGTAAAAACAAGGCCGTGGCACCAACATTTTGCATAAAACCTGAAATGACACCGACCGTGGATGACACCACCGGCATCACGGTTTTTTCAGTTTTGCCACCGATTTTTAAAATAAACTGAGCCACCGCCCCCATAACACCGGTGCGATCTAAACCGGCGCCGAGAATCATCACCGCGATAATTGAAATCACCGCATTCGAGGCAAAGCCCGAAAATAACTGGCTTTCCGGAACCAGACCGGTTAAACCCAGCATGACCAAAATTAACACCGCTGCCACATCAATCCGAATCACTTCGGTGACAAACATGAGAACGGTGTAGGCCAGAATCGCCAGAATCATCACCATTTCATTGGTCAGCGGAATAATTTCCATCAGTTTTTGGTCCAGATTAAATCAAAAGAGGCGTGGTTTAATCGCTGTCCACGGCGTTCAAATTTTGTAATTGGCCGCCACTCGGGTCGGGGCGCGTAACGTGATTGATTCTGGGTGTTGCTGAGCCATTCGCTGTTTTGTTCAAGTAATAAAGCCACCTCTTCAGCATACGGTTGCCAGTCGGTGGCAAAATGCAATCGACCGCCTGTTTTCAGCTTGGGTCGGATTAAATCGAGAAAGGGCTGTTGCACCAGACGGCGTTTATGGTGGCGCTTTTTGTGCCAGGGATCTGGAAAATAGATATGCACCGCGTCTAAGGACTCATCCGCTATAAATTCACGAATAATATCCACCGCATCGTTACGAATTATCCGGATATTTCCCAAATCATGTTCATCTGCTGCCATCAGTAATCGGCCGACACCGGGTAAATGGACTTCAATGCCCAATAAATTGACATCTGGATACTGCTGTGCGGCATGGACCATGGATTCGCCGTTACCAAAACCAATGTCCAGCCAAGTGGGGTTGTTATTGCCAAATATTTCAGCAAAATCGAGTGGTCCATCGGGTTCAAGGGCATAGTGCGGCATGAGTTTATCCACTGCCTGCTGCTGACCACTGGTCATTTTGCCTTTTCTTAATACAAAACTGCGAATATGCTCGCGGCTTGATAAAAATTTCATACCCGGTAAAAATGTGTGCTGAAAACGCTATTCTACTTAATTTTCCCGTGAAATGACCACCGATTGAAAAAAATTAACTGAATTAAGGGCTTAGCGACAAATTCAGTCTGGCATCAGTTCAAAAGCATACTTGTCCCGGATTGACAGCCTTTTGATAAATTTTACCTGTCTCTGGTCGATGACCTGGTTGATGTCATGCCTATTGACTGATAACTATCCACACTCAATGCCGGTGTGGGGGATGCGTTTAAATCGTTCATTATGTAAAGTATTTATATGGCAATCATAATCACTGATGCGACCTGTTTTCGTGTCGAATAAGTGGCAATGCGGATAAGGGTTTTTGTCGTAGAAAATAGTGTCGTTGGCGCTGATTTTCTGAATTAATTGTTGGTTTTGAAGCTGATGTAACAAACTTTTGAGGTGGCTGGGACTTTCGATGACATGACTGTGTTTCTGATAACTGATCAAATCCTGCTCTCCGGGATGATAATTGGCCATGCGGATAAACAGCAATAAGTCATGTAAAGCCAGGTCATTAATGTGACTTGTTTTTAAATCTTTATAAACCCGATAATGGTGCATGCAGTGTTGCTGTACCATTGCGGCTTGAATCAGGATGTGTTGTACTTCTGTTTTATCAAGATGATCTGTCTGGGCTATGTTCAGTTTTAAACCGGATTTAATGCGTTGAAAAATTTCACCGGCGAGCGCCCCAAACCAGCTTCTAAAATGATTGTTTTGGTTGTGTTTACATAATGACAGTACGTCATTAAGTTGGTATTGGTTAGCCGGATTTAGTTGTATGGACCAGGTTGTCATGGTATGTGCCTTAATGAACGCGAATGTTCTTAAAGTATAATGATAATCATTATCATTACAACCTTTTTTAACTTTTTTTTGAGCGGCCGGTTCAGTGGCTAAAACTGGACTGAATTGATACAATTTAGGCTTTTATATCTCGACGCGAATTAACCATGGCTGACACCCCCGATATCCGCGCGCCGCGCGGCACAGAACTCAATGCCCAATCCTGGCTCACAGAAGCCCCTTTGCGGATGCTGATGAACAACCTTGATCCTGAGGTGGCGGAGCGGCCTGAAGACCTGGTGGTCTATGGCGGCATCGGTAAAGCGGCCCGCAACTGGGATTGTTATCATGCCATTGTCGAGGCCCTGAAAAATTTAAAGACAACCGAAACCTTGCTGGTTCAATCGGGTAAACCGGTGGGTGTCTTTACCACCCATGAAGACGCACCGCGGGTGCTGATCGCCAATTCAAATCTGGTGCCGCATTGGGCCAACTGGGGCCATTTTAATGAACTCGATAAAAAGGGCCTGATGATGTACGGTCAAATGACCGCCGGTTCCTGGATTTATATCGGCTCACAAGGGATTGTTCAGGGCACCTATGAAACCTTTGTGGAAATGGGCCGGCAGCATTATGGCGGTGATTTATATGGTCGCTGGATTTTAACTGCCGGTCTCGGTGGCATGGGTGGTGCTCAACCTTTGGCCGCGACCATGGCAGGCGCCTCAATGCTGGCCATTGAGTGCCAGGAATCCCGGATTGAAAAACGCCTCGAAACCGGCTATCTGGACCAACGGGCCGATTCACTGGATGAAGCGATGGCGATGATTAACCAGTCGGTGGCCGATAAACATCCCATTTCGGTGGGGTTGCTGGGTAATGCCGCTGAAATTCTGCCACAGATGGTTCATCAGGGTATTCGTCCTGATGCCGTCACCGACCAGACCTCGGCTCATGATCCCACCAATGGCTATTTACCCAAAGGCTGGACGGTGGAAGAGTGGTTTGAAAAGCGCCAAAGTGACCCGCAAGGCACTGCCCAAGCCGCCCGAGAGTCCATGAAAATTCATGTGGAAGCGATGCTGTCCTTTAAGCAACAGGGCATTCCCACCTTTGATTATGGTAATAATATTCGTCAGGAAGCGTTTAATGTCGGCTGTGACAATGCCTTTGATTTTCCGGGCTTTGTACCGGCTTATATCAGACCCTTATTCTGCCGAGGTATCGGGCCATTTCGCTGGGTAGCCTTGTCAGGTGACCCCCAAGACATTTATAAAACCGACGCCAAGGTTAAAGAACTGATTCCCGATGACCCGCATTTACATCGTTGGCTCGATATGGCCCAATCACGTATTCAGTTTCAGGGCTTACCGTCACGGATTTGCTGGGTCGGCCTTGGGCAGCGGCATAAACTCGGTCTGGCCTTTAATGAGATGGTGAAATCCGGTGAATTATCGGCACCTGTTGTGATTGGTCGCGATCATCTGGATTCCGGTTCTGTGGCCAGTCCGAATCGCGAAACCGAAGGCATGGTGGATGGTTCCGATGCGGTATCAGACTGGCCATTATTAAACGCCTTATTAAATACCGCTTCCGGTGCTACTTGGGTGTCTTTACATCATGGTGGTGGTGTCGGCATGGGTTATTCACAGCATTCTGGCATCGTGATTTGTTGCGATGGCACGGATACGGCGGCTAAACGCATTGAGCGCGTGTTATGGAATGATCCGGCCACGGGTGTCATGCGCCATGCCGATGCCGGTTATGATATTGCCAAAAAATGTGCCTATGAAAATAACTTAAACTTACCTATGCTGGATAAATAATGACTTATACCCTCACACAACAAGGCTTTGAGCTGGCGGATTTACGCCGGATTTGGCAGCAGCCGGTCACTCTTCAGGTGGATGATCACCTGATGCAAGGTGTGATTCAGTCACGGCAAACCGTGGAACAGGTGGCGGCCGGAGATGACACGGTTTACGGCGTGAATACCGGATTTGGTTTACTGGCACACGTTAAAATCGATAAAAGTGAACTCGATACCTTGCAACGAAATCTGGTGATTTCCCATGCCACCGGTGTTGGTGATCCGATTGATTCCGACACAACGCGCTTAATTATGGCTTTAAAAGCCATGAGTTTAGCACAGGGTGTTTCGGGGATTCATGCCAACACCCTCAAGCTGTTACTGGCGATGATTAATCATGAAATTTATCCGCTGATTCCGGAAAAAGGTTCGGTCGGTGCCTCCGGTGATTTAGCGCCACTGGCACATTTAAGCAGTGCCATGATTGGCCTCGGTCAGGTCAGTTATCAGGGCGAAGTTAAGCCAGTGATGGAGGTCTTCGATGCACTTGATTTAACACCGATTAAATTGGGGCCGAAAGAAGGCCTGGCTTTACTTAATGGCACCCAAGTGTCCACCGGGCTGGCTTTAAAAGGCCTGTTTCAGGCAGAAAATGTCTTTCATGGAGCGATTCTGGCCGGCGCTTTATCAGTGGATGCCGCCAAAGGCTCTTTGGTGCCCTTTGATGAGCGTATTCACCGGGCACGACGGCAAAAAGGGCAGATAACTGTGGCCCGCGCCATTCGTGACTTGTTGAAAAACAGTGAAATTGTGGTCTCACACGAGGACTGTGACCGGGTGCAGGATCCATACAGTTTACGCTGTCAGCCGCAGGTTATGGGCGCGGTATTGGATACTTTTGATTTTGTTGCAGAGAAATTACTGATTGAAGCCAATGCCGCCACCGATAACCCGCTGGTTTTTGCCGAGCAGGGCGAGGTTTTATCCGGTGGTAATTTTCATGCAGAGCCGGTGGGTCTGGCGGCTGATTACCTCAGCATAGCGGTCACTGATATGGCCAATATTTCTGAACGGCGTCTGGCGATGCTGATTGATCCGGCGTTAAGTCGTTTACCGGCGTTTCTGGTGCCCGATTCCGGGGTGAATTCGGGGTTTATGATTGCCCATGTGACTGCGGCGTCACTGGCCTCTGAGAATAAAACCCATGCTCATCCGGCCACGGTGGACACCATTCCGACTTCGGCCAATCAGGAAGACCATGTGTCGATGGCGACTTTTGCCGCACGGAAACTCGGCGATATCGCCGTTAACAGTGCCACCATTGTCGGCATTGAAATGATGGCGGCCTGTCAGAGTATTGATTTTCACAGTGATTTAAAAACCTCTGATGCTTTATACCGGGTTTATCAGCGAGTGCGCCGGGACGTGCCGTTTTTGGATAAAGACCGCTTACTGGCGCCGGATATTGAAGTTATGCAGAGGCTTGTTCTGGGGGGTGAATTAAATCATTATCTGGAGGCCCTGTGTCCGTCTTTACGCTAAGCGAAATCGGCGAACCATCGCCTCTGGTGATTAGTGTGCCTCATGATGGTGCCACAATGGCACCGGGTATGATCGAACGCCTGCATCCCTATGCCGCTGACTGCCCGGATCGTGACCACTTAATTGCTGACGTTTTTGATTTTGACGATGTGCCGCACGCCCGGATTAAAGCAGAATACAGCCGCTACGTGGTGGATTTAAACCGTCCGGCCGGTGGTGATGCCCTGTATCCGGGTCAATCGGAAACCGGCGTCTGCCCAATCACCGGCTTTGATAACCGGCCCTTGTACCGAGCGGGTCAGGAACCTGATACAGAAGAGACTAAACAGCGCATCGAACAGTACTGGCAGCCATATCACGATGAACTGGCACGCCTGATTGAACAAGCCAAAGACCGATTTGGCTTTTGCCTATTGATTGATGCCCACAGTATCGATGATGTGGTGCCACGATTTTTTGAAGGTGCTTTACCGAACATTAATGTCGGCACCTTTGGCGGGCAAAGCTGTGATACCCAATACCAAAACATCATCACCGATGCCTTATCGCGTCAAGACCATTATTCCTGGGTGATAAACGATCGTTTCAAAGGCGGTTACATCACCCGACATTACGGTCAACCGAAAAACAATGTCCACGCCATTCAGTTAGAGCACGGTAAATCGATTTATGCCCGGGATTTTAAAAATTTATCACATGACGTTGTCGTTTTAAGTCGGTTTTGGCAGCTTTTGTTTAAAAGTATATTTGAATTTTAAGTTTAATACTCACCTATACTTCCAGATTCAACTTTACAACTGGTACCGCAACCAGTACAAGAAATGACGCCACAGCATTTTAATTTGTTGCCAGAGCCGTCTTGACAATCCGAACTACAACAATTGCTGGATTTAGTGTGGTTATCACAAGATGTTATTTTATTGAGGGAAGAATCCGATATGGTAGCTTCATCGTCCACAAAGTAAGCTGTAATGATTAAATCAACACTTTTAACGTCAGAGTAAATAGATATAGTACCCTCAGAACCTGGCTTATTTAGTATAGAAGTGTTTGATTTAGAGACCCATTCGTCGTTATTGAATGTGTAATATTCAGTTTCGACTGAAATAAGCTCTTTACCTTTTGAATATGATTTAGAAGTTACAATCTCAATTTTAGTGATTGGTTTTTTAGTTTTAGTATCAAGGAAGGTAATACTTCCTTTCTTGTTATCAAGCAGTGTGGCAGAAACATCATTTCTAACAATCCCATTTTCAAGAACCTGAATATCAACATCTGTTAAATCTTCATACTTTTGATACATTGAGCCTTGATCTGGTTGATGTGAATAAGAGCAATAAGATGAAATTAATAATATTCCTGAAAGAATAATTTTTGTATAAGTTTTCATATGTTTTTTTAAGTTAAAGATTTATCATATTAAATCAATTTTTTAAATGGTTCAATCGTGAATTTTTTTAAGTGAGTAAAGTGATTTAAAAAGTTTTATTTGAAAGTAAAGCAGATTATCTCATTGAAAGATACCAAAGAATGAATTTGTTTGCTTTAATGCCTAAATTAAAGATTCTTTGAATATTCTAAATATAACTACCAGAGGTCGTCAATCTTGTTATAATTTCCGAATTGTTAATTACTATTTAGTTTAAATAAATATAATGGATTTGATATGACAGAACAGAGCATTGTTTATACCATCACTGATGAAGCCCCCGCGTTAGCCACTTATTCTTTGTTGCCGATTGTGCAAAGCTTTGGTGCCCAGGCCGGGGTGCCTTTTACCACCCAGAATATTTCTCTGGCCGCGCGTATTCTGGCGCAGTTTCCCGAGCGTTTAACCGACGAGCAGAAGCATAATGATGCCCTGGCTGAATTGGGTGAGTTGGCGAAAACGCCCGAAGCCAATATTATTAAATTGCCCAATATTTCCGCCTCAATCCCGCAGTTAAACGCTGCCATTAAAGAGCTGCAACAAGCCGGATACGATGTGCCTGATTACCACAGTGATCCTGAAAATGAGGAACAGTCACAAGCCAAAGCCGCTTACAGTAAAGTGCTGGGTTCCGCTGTAAATCCGGTGTTGCGTGAAGGTAATTCAGACCGACGGGTGGCGGCAGCAGTAAAAAAATATGCCCAGAATAATCCACACCGTCTGGGTGAATGGTCGAAAGACTCAAAAACAAAAGTCGCGCATATGCACAGCGGTGATTTTTATGAAACCGAACAGTCTTATGTGATGCCCAAAGACCAAACAGTGCGGATTGAATGGGTCGGTGGTAACGGTGATGTCAAAGTGTTAAAAGACGATTTAGCGCTTTTGAAAGGTGAAGTGTTAGATGCTTCGCGTATGAGTAAAAAAGCTTTAAGAAGCTTCCTGGCCAAAGCCATTAAAGACGCCAAAGCGGCCGGTGTGCTCTTTTCGGTGCATTTAAAAGCCACCATGATGAAAGTCTCCGATCCGATTATGTTCGGCCATGCGGTGGAAGTGTATTATGCCGATTTGTTTGAGAAATATGGTGATTTATTCGATGAATTGGATATTAATGCCAACAACGGCATTCAGGCGGTGTACGATAAGATTGAATCCTTACCCGAAAGCCAACAAACAGAAATCAAAAACGTCATCGCCGCCTGTTATCAGGACAATCCATCTTTAGCGATGGTCGATTCAGATAAAGGCATCACCAATTTACACGTCCCAAATAATGTGATTATTGATGCCTCGATGCCGGCGGCGATTAAAACTTCCGGTAAAATGTGGAATTCTGACGGTGAATTACAGGACACCCATGCGGTGATTCCGGACCGTTCTTATGCGGGCATTTACCAGGAAATTATTGAATATTGTCAGGAAAACGGTGCCTTTGATGTCACCACCATGGGCAATGTCAGCAATGTCGGTTTAATGGCGAAAAAAGCTGAAGAATATGGCTCGCATGATAAAACATTCGAGATTGAAGCCGATGGCATGGTGCGGATTATGACAGCGGACAACGAAGTGCTGTTGCAACATGAGGTCGGCCAGGGCGATATCTGGCGAGCCTGTCAGACCAAAGATGTGGCGATAAAAGACTGGGTCAGACTGGCCGTCAGTCGCGCCCGCAACACCGGTCAGCCGGCGATTTTCTGGCTCGATGAAAACCGCGCCCATGACCGTAACCTGATCGAAAAAGTGAATGCTTATTTACCCGAGCACGACACCGATGGATTAGAGATTAAAATCATGAATCCAAAAGCCGCCATGCGTTACACCTGTGAGCGGGTCAGTGACGGCAAAGACACCATTTCCGTCACCGGTAATGTGTTGCGGGATTACCTGACGGATTTATTCCCGATTTTAGAACTCGGCACCAGTGCTAAAATGTTATCCATCGTGCCTTTACTGGCCGGTGGCGGTTTATTCGAAACCGGTGCCGGTGGTTCAGCGCCAAAGCATGTGCAGCAGTTTATCGAAGAAGGTCACTTGCGCTGGGATTCGCTGGGCGAATTTCTGGCGCTGGCGGTTTCCTTAGAAGCCTATGCGGAAAAAACGGATAATAAAGATGCGCAGGTGCTGGCTGATGCCCTGCATAAAGCCAACGAAGAATACCTGCTCACTAATAAATCCCCCTCACGAAAAGTGAATGAACTGGATAACCGTGGCAGTCATTTCTATCTGGCCAAATACTGGGCCGAAGCCCTGGCCGAACAAACCGACAGCCCATCTTTGCAAGCGGCCTTTAAGCCGGTGGCTGAGCAATTAAACGCGCAACAAGACAAAATTTTGCAGCAACTGATTGATGCGCAGGGTCAGTCAGTAGACCTGGGTGGTTATTTTGAGCCGGATAATGACAAAGCCGCTGCGGCCATGCGACCCAGTGAAGCCTTGAATACCATAATCAATGGCTTAATCAAAGCCTAAGTCATGTGGTTTTATAAAATCATGCCGCTGACATTTGTCAGCGGCTTTTTTGTGTTTGAAATATATTGTTTTAAGCTGTGATATGTTTTATTGACAGTTGAAAAATACCAGCGATAATAAATGCCTCTTTTTTTGTTGATCAGTTATGGCAAAGCGCTTTCATTTTCCTATTGTGGTTATCGACGAGGATTTTCGTTCTGAAAATGTCTCAGGTTCGGGTATTCGTAATTTAGCTGAGGCGATTGCCGATAATGGCGTCGAGGTGGTGGGTTACACCAGTTATGTTGATCTGACAGCATTTGCACAACAAGCCAGCCGAGCTTCGAGTTTTATCGTATCTATTGATGATGAGGAAATCGGTCAGGGCACCGAAGAAGAATCCGACAAAGCCATTGAGGAAATCAGGGCATTTATTGCCGCCGTTCGTAAAAGTAACGCGGATATCCCTATTTTCTTATATGGAGAAACCAAAACCAGTCAGCATATTCCCAACGACATTTTGCGGGAACTGCACGGGTTTATCCATATGTTCGAAGACACACCTGGTTTTGTGGCACGTCATATTATCCGAGAAGCCAATAAATACCTGTCACAGGTGGCGCCGCCGTTTTTTAAAGCACTGATGAATTATGCCGAAGATGGCTCCTATTCCTGGCACACGCCGGGACATTCAGGTGGTGTGGCCTTTTTAAAAAGTCCGGTGGGCCAGATGTTTCATCAGTTTTTTGGTGAAAACATGCTGCGTGCTGATGTCTGTAATGCAGTGGAAGAGTTGGGTCAATTACTGGACCACAATGGACCGGTGGCGGAAAGTGAACAAAATGCGGCGCGTATTTTCAGTGCCGATCATTTGTTTTTTGTCACCAACGGCACTTCGACCTCAAATAAAATCGTCTGGAACTCCACGGTGGCCACCGGTGACATCGTGGTGGTGGATCGAAACTGCCACAAATCAATATTACATTCAATAATTCTGACCGGCGCGGTGCCGGTGTTTTTAATGCCCAGTCGTAACCATTACGGTATTATCGGCCCGATTCCGAAAGAAAAATTTTCGGCTGAATTTATTGCCAAAAAAATTGCCGCACACCCTTTTGCCAGCAAAGTGAGCGGCCGAAAACCCAGAATTTTAACCCTCACTCAAAGCACGTATGATGGTGTTATTTATAACGTTGAGGAAATCAAAGAGATGCTTGGTGACACGGTAGATACCTTGCATTTCGATGAAGCCTGGTTACCCCATGCCTCCTTTCATCCTTTTTATCAAAACATGCATGCCATCGGTGGGGAAGGCCGAAGCAGGGCAGAAAATGCCACGGTGTTTTCGACCCAATCCACCCATAAGTTATTGGCAGGTTTATCCCAGGCCTCGCAAATTTTAGTACAAGAATCCCAGGATTCACATTTTGATATGCACCGTTTTAATGAAGCTTTTTTAATGCACACCTCCACCAGTCCACAGTATTCGATCATTGCCTCTTGTGATGTCGCAGTGGCCATGATGGAGCAGCCGGCTGGATATTCTTTGGTGGAAGAATCTCTGGTCGAAGCACTGAATTTTAGAAAAGCCATGCGTAAAGTTGATCTTGAATTTGGTGCCGATGATTGGTGGTTTTCAGTCTGGGGTCCCGATGATTTCAGTGATGACGAGGTGCCGGTACAAAGCGACTGGCTGATTAACCCTGATGATGAATGGCATGGTTTTGATATCGAACACAGTGGCTTTAATATGCTCGATCCAATTAAAGCCACCATTGTCACTCCAGGTTTAAACATCAAAGGCCGCTTTGATGAATCCGGTATTCCGGCAAGCGTGGTGACTAAATATTTAAATGAACATGGCATTGTGGTTGAGAAAACCGGTCTGTATTCCTTCTTTATTATGTTTAATATTGGTATCACCAAAGGCCGTTGGAACTCTCTTGTGACTGAATTACAGCAGTTCAAAGATGATTATGATCATAACTTACCTTTGTGGCGGGTGATGCCGGAATTTGTTGCCAAGCACCCCGCTTATGAGCGTGTTGGTTTACACGACCTGTGTCAGCAAATTCATATTATGTATCAGAAAAATGACATCGCCAGAATCACCAAGGACATGTATTTATCCAACATTGAGCCGGCCATGATTCCGGCCGATGCCTGGGACAAAATGGCTCACGGGCAGGTAGAACGGGTGTCGATTGATGATTTAGCCGGTCGCATAACCGCCATCTTAATCACGCCATACCCGCCGGGTATTCCATTAATGGTCCCAGGTGAACGCTTCACCCCTGAAGTTATCGGTTACCTGAAATATATTAAGCAATTCAACGCCGAATTCCCCGGTTTTGAATCAGACGTCCATGGCCTGATCAGTCAAAAAATTAATGGTAAAAAGGAATATTTTATTGATGTGGTGGTTGAGTAAAGATACTCAGGAAAATACACGCTGGGTTTATTTAGCGTCCGAAAAAAGTTTAAGACATGGCAGTTTTCGGTAAATTTATATTTATTTATTTTGGTAACATGGTGCGCGATTATTTATCTCGGTGAGCGGCTTAGAGAGATAGAAAAAACCAGTTCTAAGAAAAACCATCAATAAGCAGACTCTTTTTGCCCCTGTTATCGACTTCACAGTTTATTCAATGAATGAAATTATTTACGCCACAAAAGCGCTTATTGCAGTAGGATAAAATTTTAGGTGGCCATATTTTTGCCTTTTACGACAATTCCGATGGCCTGTTGTATCTGTTAATGGCAATAATTGGGGATGATTCACAAGCCATCGATTTAAGCGTTTATGAAGACGCCATCGCCGGCAGTATTCACACCCATGATGCGGTTTATGTAATTCAACCTTTGGGTAAACATCGCATTAAACTGGTTGAATTAAATCCCCAGGCTTTTCCTGAGTGCGATGGGGGTGAACCAATCAGTCAAACTCAATCGGTTAATCAATTTCAATTAAATGCCTATGCGCCCACTCGTGGGACTAATACGGTTGATGTTATTGTGGTGTATACGCCTGAGGCCAGAGTCGGTGCCGGTGGCCACAATGCCATTAAAGCCACGGCCCAGGCGGCGGTGGATGCCATGAATAGTTCTTTAGTGAATAGTCAGGTCGATACGGACATTGTCCTGTTATACGCCGGTGAAGTGAAATATAACGATTCCGATGATTCGTCAACGGACTTAAATTGGCTACGCTATAGCTCCGAGGTTGAGGCTTTAAAAATATCTTTATGGCGCGGATATGACGGCTTTGCTGGTACACAACATGAGTGGCTCATGTGGCCGTGGTTACGTGA
The DNA here is from genome assembly GCA_947502925.1 of uncultured Marinicella sp. GTDB lineage: Bacteria > Pseudomonadota > Gammaproteobacteria > Xanthomonadales > Marinicellaceae > Marinicella. The sequence continues at coordinate 67,788 of CANNBS010000007.1, forward strand.
TGCGCAACCCAGGCGCCGGTTTTCGTGATAGAGCCGTGCAAGTCACAAGAGTCAGTTGTGCTGTGGGGAATTTATCCTTTGCCCATGAATTTGGACATAATATGGGTCTGGAGCACAACCCGGAAAATTCAAGCGCCACAAGTACCACTGCCTCTTATCCATGGTCTTTTGGTCATTATCACAGTGGTCAGTATCGAACGGTGATGTCTTACTCGAACCCTTGTAGCGGTGGCTGTACCCGCCGGCAATATTTTTCAAATCCTGATGTGACCTATAGCGGTTTGGCCACCGGAATTGATAATACGCGTGATAATGCGCGAACATTGGGATTAACTTCGCCCATTAGTGCTGCTTTTAGGGTACGTACACCAGATGTGATTTTTGTGGATGGTTTTGAGTGAGAATCGCTAAAATTACCAGTGGTGCACCTAGGACAGAACCCACCAGTATTGTTTGGCTTGGGATCATCAGAAAATTGTTTATTATTAATTTTGATATCAAAAAGTAAGATATTATGCCTGTTGATGTTGTGGAACAACTTCAAACTTCAGGTCAAAAGTGGCGAGTAATTTCATAATGGTTTCAAATTGTGGGGTTGCCATTCTCACTTAAACTTTTATACAAACTTTGGCGGCCGGTGCCCACTTCTTTAGAGACATGGGTCATGCCTTTGGCTTTAGCCACTTCACCCAAAAAGCCACGAGAAACCCATCTATACCATTTTCTTCAAGCGCCACAGCAAGATAAGCTGCCGCCATTTCGGGGCTGTCAATATATTCTGATGCGTCATATGATTCTACTTTCATGTTAGGTCTCCGTTTGTTTAAATATTTGTCTGGCTTTTATAATGTCTTTTGTCTGGGTGGATTTGTTACCACCATTAAGTAATAGAATAATTTGCTTATCAACAAGTGTGTAATAGTTCTAATACCACCACCAAAAGTAAATTTGAATTCGCTGATTTGGCTGTTAATGGTATTAATCGTACCAAAGTTGCCATTTCTGATTCTCTGTAATCGAGCCATAATTCGGGCTCTACTCACAGGGTCTTTAATTGATTTTAGCCACTTATTAAAAGCCAGAGTGGTTTTTATTTCATACACTATGGATTGACTGTCCTCTACAAGAGACAGTATGTCAATGATTTATTTCCTTTATGTTTATGGAAAAGAAGGTAACAGGTTATTTTACTTTGTATTTAATATTTGTGGTGTTACGCGCTTTGAATCGCTTTCTTCGGGCGCGACGACGCATCAGCCTGGCCAGTTTAAAGCCGGCCGGCTTTCTGTCTTTTTTGAGTTCACTGACCATATCTCTGGCGATTTGACGATCTTTAACCATAAATAGGGATTTGAGGTAAATCCACATGAGGCGCTCCTTTAAACAGTGACTATTTAAAATAGCATAGTGGTGCGACTTTTGTGAGTGCCGGAAGTCAGGGTTGGGGTGGGACGTTTAGTTTTTTATGACCCCAGGTTATCCGTCAATTAATTCAAAAAATTGCTGTTCGGAAAGAATTTTAATAGGCAGTCCTTGCGAAAAATACTTTTCTGCTTTCCTATGTTTAGAACTTCGCTTTCTACCTTTTGTAAGTTCTAAGTCCTGGATACCAACAATACAGAATGATGTCTTTTTAGTGACCGATGATTTAACTTCACATCCAACATTTGCTGCAAGTGTTGCCGCTTCTTTTCTCGAAATTGATAATGAGCCAGTAAACACAATATGTTTGCCAAACAAGAATCCATTTTTATTGGGTTCAACAGTGACCTTTTTTCTGCTAATTTTTGAAAAAAAACTATTGTCTTTTATTATCCCATGCTTTGTTGAGCTGGTTTGTTTTGAAGCTATGATATTATGATTCTCAGCTGAAACTAATTTATCCACAACATGTGGCTTTTCTTTTATAGCTCTTAAAAATATATGGCCACATGTCAATGCATCATCAAGAGCATCATGATGGTTAAAAGGTAATAGCTCAAGATTTATAGCCAGAGAGTTAAGAGAATGGCTATTCAAATTTGGCCAAACTCTTTTAGCAATAAAATAACTATCCAACCAATTAAAATTTAATTTTGGTAAGCCGTATTTTTTAATTACACTTGAAAATGCTTGTATGTCAAAAGTTGAATGAGATATGCACAAACTATTGTTTAATTTATTCTTAAGCTTAGGATAAATTTCTTCAAATGTGGGACTGTAAATAACATGATCTGGTGTAATTCCATGAATTTGTATATTTTTTGATGAAAAATCTACTTGGGGCTGAATTAGTGATGACCATTTTTCAACCACTGTTCCATTAATAAATTTGGCCATGCCAATTTGGCAGATCGAGCTTCGTTCATCATTAGCAGTTTCAATATCAAAAGAGATAAATTCTAAATCATCTATTTTCATACAATTTGTGATTAAAAGTGAATATAGATGTCATGCCTGTTTTAGAACAAGTTAAGCTTTTTTCGCCATCCATATCTATATGCAGATCATCGCCTTTTATTCCTTGCCACATTGCTAAATAAAATAATGGTGCATATTTAGGTTTTTTATCATTTATTTCTTTGGTAAATCCACCTTTCCACGGCAATATTGGTAACTCATCTGCTTGTACACTAGAAAGAATTTCACTGTTTGTTTCTGCGATTTTTCTGCCAGCTTCCCAACAAGCAATAAGTCCTTTATCTATTCCATTCCATTTTTTCTCCCAACATTCGTACTGCGAGGGAATCTCGTCTAATTTACATTTATAAATAATATTGCTCATAGAACAAATATATACCAATATTGTTTTAAGTTCTATCACCTAAATTAATAAATTAAAAAATAAAGATAAAATATGTTACCAACAAAGTTGCCATCACACTGCAAGATTTTAAGGGTATCAGTTTGTCATACTTGTTTAGATTAACTAATATTTCAGATATTTATTGTTTTTAAAAATTTTAAAAACCAATTAAAAGAGTATGTGTAACAAATTTGTCTGGTTACCACACTCCAGCGTGGGTATGCCTGGTTTATTAAGTAGTAGAATCAACAGAACTGAGTTATTATTTGATGTTTTTTTAAAAGTATAAAATCGAAACAGAGATGATGGTTATGCGTTACCACGTAGGCCGTGGAAACGAGGTGTTTTGGGGTGTTAGTTAAATTTTGGAACCATATAAAAATGGTGCCCGGGAATGGAATCGAACCATCACGGTATTTCTACCGGGGGATTTTAAGTCCCCTGCGTCTACCAATTTCGCCACCCGGGCTCTTTTGATGTCTCTGACTGCGTGAGATCATCAATTACTGCGTCGAAACTCGTTCAAGCACAGGTGTGCATTCACGAGTTATCTCCTTGTCCTTGATAATCTCACTGTGTCAGAGACTATCAAAAAAAATTCCTATCTGACTCATTTCTATGAGGTCAGCATATTCTGCGTCAGTTGTTGTTCGAGCACAGGTGTGCACTCACAACGCTTTCCTTATTTCTGCTAACCTCATGTGATCATAAGATTAGCAAATCTTTCCTGTTTCGCCAGTTTGGCGAAGTGCTTCATTTTAGTTAAAAATTTGAAGCTGTAAAGGACTTTTGGGTCCTTTTTTGTTTTGAAGATGGAGGCTGAACCCGGAATCGAACCGGGGTACACGGATTTGCAATCCGCTGCATCACCACTCTGCCATCCAGCCGGAATTTGTGCCTGTCTTCAGTGCGATGTTATTCTCGCTTTTATTTGTTGTCAGTGCAAGTCTCGTTTTGGTTTTTGTGAGCGCTTGGGCTGAAAACAAAAAAGGGCTGATTCAATCAGCCCTTTGGTGTTTGGAGCGGGAAAGGAGGATCGAACTCCCGACCCCAACCTTGGCAAGGTTGTGCTCTACCGCTGAGCTATTCCCGCTTTGAGGTTGGCTATTTTAGCTGTAATGTTTTTATTGTCAATCCATTTTTAAATAAAAAAAGAATTATTCTCGCATGAGTGGCCAGGCAGCGCGTAAATAGACCACCATGGAATAAAGTGTGAGCGCGGCGGCGATGTAGAGCAGGCCTAAGCCGATTTGCTGGACGGGGATAAACCAGAGGTCGGCTTCGTAGAGTAGAAAGCCGATGGCCATCATTTGGAAGACGGTTTTTATTTTGCCAACCATAGCGACATTAACGGCGCTTCGGGAGCCGAGTTCGGCCATCCATTCGCGCAAGGCACTGACTGTAATTTCACGGCCGACAATAACGGCTGTAGCAATCATCATCAGGATGGTGGGATGGTCTTGTAATAAAACCACCAGGGCTGTGGTGACGGTGAGTTTATCGGCCACCGGGTCTAAAAAGGCGCCGAGTTTAGAAGAAACATTATATTTTCGGGCAATATACCCATCAAAAAAGTCAGTGATACCGGCTAATACAAATACCCAGCAGGCGACATAGCGTGACCATTCATAAGGCAAATAAAAGAACAGAATCATGACCGGTATCAACAGGACCCTGAGAATGGTTAAGAAATTGGGGATATGTCTGGTCATGGTTTTGGCTAAACTTTTAATTATTGTTTAAAAACCTGCTCATTCTATCAATCAAAGCGCTGGTTGGCTTTATTTTTTTGGTATAGTCTTGCGCCTTACTTATTGAGTGATGCCTCATTATCACAGGAACCGCTGAGTGTGACCACCACACCATCGGGATGAGATTGGTTATTTAGGCTGATGTCGGCATGATGAAAACGGGCGATTAATTGCGCCACATATAAGCCAATACCTAAATGCCCGTGACCACTTTTTTGTTCGCGATAGCTGTGTAAGGAATCAAACACTTTGCTGAGTTTTTCAGGTGGAATGGTGGGGCCTTGGTTGCGGATGTGCAGTGTATAGTTTTGTTGGTTTTTATCCGCTGATAGCTTAACTTCAATGGCTTTATTCGGCGGGCTAAAATCAAAGGCATTTTCAATGACCTTATCCAGCAGTTGTGCCATTAAATCGACATTACCATCGAGGATGACGGCGTGTTGGGATCCCTGATAACGGATGCTGTGCTGTTGTGTTTCATAGGCCGGTAATAAGTCGGATAACAGCGCATTTAAGTCAAAAGGCCAGCGCTCATTGTCATTGATGGCTTGTTGCAGCTGACTTAAGGCGCTGAGCTGGTTAAGAATAAATTTTAGCCGGTGGTTGGCGCGGCTGGCTCGTTCAATAAAACCCTGTTGTGCTTCTGGTAGGATGCTGTGGTTGACATTGTCCAGTGAGGACTGAATAATGCCAATGGGGGTTTTCATTTCGTGGGATAAGCGGCTGCCCAGTTGTTTTAAGTAATCGGTGTATTGATCGATCTGTGCCAGTAACTGGTGTAAATCCCGTGATAAATCGCCCACTTCATCGCCGGCTTTCATGGAGGGTAATTGCTTATGGATAGTGCCGCTGTCGTCCAGCACATGCCGCAATTGTCGGCTTAATCGGCGAATTCGCCAGGCCAGAAGGGCGGCATAACCTGAAAATAGCAGCAGTAATAGTAAGGCAATGGCGAACAGCCAGCCGATGGTCTGAATAAAGGTGCGTATAAGGTTGCGATGAGCCGGTGGATGGGCCAGGGTTAAAGATATGCGGCCACCTTGAACGGAGTGATTGATGATTTGACGGTCCAGATTATGGTGCGAGCCGTTGTTATTGTTGGCAAAGATCAGCGGGTAAAGCACATTGGTGAGCCAGTCACTGCTGTCTGTTTGCGCGGTTATTTTATTGATGTCGTAATAAACGCGATTTTGTTTGTCTGTAATCACCAGCCGAGCATTATCCGGTGTGATTTGGCTGAGACGTTGGTGCCATTGTTGGATTGTCTGAAAAACGGCCTTAAGCTGGATATTATTATCCGCATAATGGCCGTAATGATTCACATGATTGGCAAAATTAGCGTCCGTGGCAACCACACCCAACCGGGTAATTTGACTGTCCGGTAGTTGAATTTCTGCGGTGTAGCCGTGGGCGGTTTCATGCCAGTAGGCTTTTAGTGGGCTGATTGCGCGGTTGTTAACAGGACCCTCAGCCTGACGATTGATATGTTTAACAGTGATGTTATTGGCAACACCATAGGCAATGGATAAACGATCCTGGTTCGGTTTGTTTAGACGCGATGAATCCTGAACTGAGACCCATAAATACAGTCCTTGCTGATACCGGCCGAGTCGAAATTGTATATGCTCATCCGGTTGATAAATCGGCAATGTCTGCCATTCATCAGATATGCCGTTGAGTTGTGCCGGTGATGCGAGCATTTGCGGAACGATGCCGGTAAACGGGTTATCGAAATCAGTCAGGTATTGTTCGACGCTGTTGGCAATAAGCCGGGCCTGTTGCTGGCCGGATGTTAACAGGTTTTGCTGATAGCTGAGATTTAAGCGAGACAGTGTGAGCCACATCAAGATAGGAAAGCTCAGGCTTAACAGGGCGATGGTACCGATTTGCCATTTTAGTTTCATGGATGCCAGCGGTAGCCCATGCCATGAACCGTTTCGATACAGTCAAATTCAGCGTCAATGGCGATAAACTTTTTTCGGATGCGTTTAACGTGTGAGGTGATGGTGCCTTCGTCCACATAAATATTAGCATCCTGCATCAGCTGATCGCGTGTTTTGACCTGTCCGGGGTAACGGGCTAATGACTGAACCATCCAAAATTCAGTCACCGTTAACGGAACGTTATGATTGTTCCATTGAACTTGTAAATTATCGGTGAGTACAGTTAATGGTCCCTGCTGCCATTGTTTTTGTTGGCTACTATCACTCAGGTCACTGCGGCGGAATAAACCGGCCACCCGAGCCAGAAGATGTGGCATGGAGATGTCTTTGCTGAGGTAATCATCGGCGCCTAAACGTAAACCGGATACAACATCCACTTCATGGTCGCGTGCCGTTAAAATAAGAATGGGCAGGCTGGCCGACTGCTGGCGGAGGTTGCGGCATAAATCAAAGCCGGCATCAGGCTCATCCCCCAGACCGATGTCCAATATGGCTAAATCCGGTAATTGTTGTTGAAAAAAAGTTTCGGCCTGCTGGCGACTGCTGATAGCGGTGATCTGGTAGCCATGTTGCTGTAAAGCAGCTTGATAGTTGGCCAGTAAATCCGCTTCATCCTCGACAATCACAATGTGTTTTTTTGAATTCATGAAATTTTTATGTCTCAGTTAAGGTCAAAGTCGGTTAACGCAGCCATTCATTGTATAATGAGCCGGGAATATTACAAACCTTCATCTTACATTCAGGATATTTAACACATGCGCAAGGCACTAAAAATACTGTGGTTTCTGACCAAACTTGGATTGGTCTGTTTATTATTGGGGATTATCACAGTCTATGGGATGTATAAATATTTCGAGCCGGGATTACCGTCCGTTGAATCGATTAAGGAGTATCGTCTGCAGGTGCCCTTACGGGTTTACAGTCAAGATGAAAAGTTGATGGCGGTGTTTGGTACCAAGCGGCGCATTCCTGTGGATATTAAAGAAATCCCTGAACATTTAAAACAAGCCTACATCGCGGCAGAGGACGCTAACTTTTACGATCATCATGGCTTTGATATTAAGGGCATTATGCGGGCGGTGTGGCAAATCGTTACCACCGGCGAAAAACAAAGTGGCGGCAGCACCATCACCCAACAGTTAACCCGTAATGTGTTTCTGTCACTGGACCAGACCTGGACCCGAAAAATAAAGGAGCTGTTCTTATCGGTCAAATTAGAACGCACCATTTCAAAAGATGAAATTTTAGAATTGTACTTAAACAAGATTTTATTAGGTCATCGCGCCTACGGCGTGGCAGCGGCGGCGGACGTTTATTACGGTAAAACACTCGATGAATTAACCCTGGCACAAATGGCGATGTTGGCGGCACCGCCCAAAGCCCCCTCGCGCATTAACCCAATCACCAGTCCTGAGCGGGCCTTACAGCGGCGTAATTATGTGTTGACACGTATGCGGGAGCTGAATTTCATTAATCAAGAAGAATATGAACAAGCCATCAATGAGCCGGATGAAGCCCGAATTCATGAGCCGGAAGTCGAATTATCAGCACCGTGGGTGGCCGAAATGGTGCGCAGTGAAATGGTTGATCGCTTTGGTGATGATGCGTATACCGATGGCTATCGAGTGGTGACCACCATTAACAGCGAATTTCAAATGGCGGCCCAAGCGGCCATTCAACAGGGATTGCAGGCTTACGATAAACGCCATGGTTACCGAGGTCCGGTGCAGCATTTCGATGAAGATGCGATGCAGGATTTGGATCAATTGACCGATCAGCTTAATGACTTCCCGAAACCGGCCGGACTGCAGGCGGCCTTGGTTTTAACGGTGGATGAGAATGAAGCACAGGCACGACTGGGTGATGGTCAGGATATATTACTGGCTTTCAAAGACAGCGACTGGGCCGCGCCTTATGTGGATAATTATCGGGTGGGGAATAAGCCAAAGAACATGACCGAGGTGGTTAAAGTCGGTGACGTGGTGATGGTGGCGCGTAATGATGAGGGTGAATTCATGCTCAGTCAGGTGCCGAATGTTCAAGGCGCGTTAATCAGCAGTCATCCTGACAATGGCCAAATATACGCTCTGGTAGGTGGTTATGACTATCAGATCAGTAAATTTAATCGGGTCACCCAGGCCAAACGCCAACCGGGGTCGGGCTTTAAACCGATTATTTATTCTGCCGCTTTGGAAAATGGCCTCAATGCCGCCAGTATGATTAATGATGCGCCGATTGTTTTTGAAGATGATAAACTCGAACGTGCCTGGCGTCCGGAGAATTACAGTGAAAAAATCTTTGGGCCGACCCGATTAAGAGAAGGTATTGTTAAATCGCGAAATCTCGTCTCGATTCGGGTGTTAAGACAGATTGGCATCCAAAGTGGTCGGCAACATATCCTGAAATTTGGCTTTAATGCCGATGACATCCCAAGTAACCTATCGATTGCCCTTGGCAGTCCCAATGTGCCCATTATAAATATGAATCGAGCATTTGGGGTGTTCGCTAATGGTGGGTTTTTAATTGAGCCTTTTGTCATCGAAGCCATTTATAACCAGCAGAACTTACCGGTTTATTTGCACCAGGATTTATTGGCCTGTGATAATTGCGCCAAAGATCCCGGCGAGATTGAAAGTCAAAACAACCATGAAGAGAAACCAAAATCTGTGCCGGTGGTGGTTAATCGTGAAACTGCAGAAATCAGCACAAATGATCAGAAATCATCCATTCCGGTTGTTACCGAACCCGACGCCATCAAAGCGCCCCGCGTTGTCAGTGCTGAAAACGCCTTTATTATTGATTCCTTTATGCAGGAAGTGATTCAACGCGGCACCGGTGTCCGCGCAAAAAGCTTAGGGCGCAGTGATCTGGCCGGTAAAACCGGCACCACCAATGACCAGATGGATGCCTGGTTTAACGGTTATCATCCCGAAATGGTGACCAACGTTTGGGTCGGTTTTGATACCCCCCAGCCAATGGGCCGCGGTGAGGTCGGAGGTCGGGTGGCATTACCCATATGGATTGATTACATGAAAACAGCCTTAACAGACTTGCCCGAGCTCGAAAGAACCATTCCGGCCGGGGTGGTATCGGCGCGGATTGATCCTGATAGCGGTGAATTATTACCGCCAGGCACAGGTGGTGGTCGGCTGGAGTATTTTATGGTGGGTCGATTACCACCTGCTAAGGATGAACAACAGAAGGTCGATTATGATGATTTGTTTTAGCCGTCCATAAATAGAACCCATAAAATTTACATTCACGCTGTTATAATAATGGTCTATCAAGCACAACTTAATGATGGACAATCAAGCCATTACAGCCCTGTTAACTGAAATTAAATCTGGTCGCAAGGATTTGGTGGATGAAGTCTTTGGTCTTTTATATGCAGAGATTAAAAGCATTGCCGGCCATCAGTTAAAACAATTATCACCTGGACAAACCATCACGCCGACCGTATTGGCTCAATTAGTTTTAAGCAGTGCCAGAGAACACCTTTGAGAACAACATCCTCTCACCATCGGCAGTTATTTTACCCTGGCCAAAATTTATCAGAAACAAGATCGTTTGGCTGATGCCATTGATTTAATTTCCGGAATCATGGATTAATCCAAGAACCGTCTGACCGATGACAATGAAAGAATCATAGCCTATAATACCCTGGGTGATTTATACATGGCACAAGAAGATCTGAAAAATGCCTTGATTTATAAAGAAAAAAGTTGGCAGGTGGCCAAAAATTTGCTGGGTGATGATGTAATCAGAACCCTCAGCCAACGGTTAAGATACGCCGAAGTTTTACAAAAAAATCATCACTTTGGTGCCGCTGATAAACACCTTAAAACCGTTCAAGACCGGTTGCAAGAACAAGGCGTTGATTATCCAGACTTACAGCAAATGATTGAACGACTTAACAAAGCCTAACAATATCATGACCCCCATTATTTTAGCGTCCGGATCGGTGTATCGACTACGTCAGCTGCAGCAGCTTCAATTAGATGTTCAGACACAAATCGCTGACGTGGACGAAACACTGATTCCTGAGGAAAGTCCGCCAGATCGCGCCGGACGGCTGGCCATCGCAAAAGCCAACAAGGTAAAAAACCAAAATAAAGCCGCCATCGTCATTGGTTCAGATCAGGTTTGTGCATTAGGACACCGCATCTATCGCAAACCAGGCAACCGAGAAAATAACATACAACAACTGAGGGATTTTTCGGGGCAAATGGTTGTTTTTTATACCGCTGTTTGTGTGCTTGGAAGTGAATATGAACAGCATCACTACATCAACCAAACCCGGGTTCAGTTTCGTGAACTGAGTCAGGCAGAAATTATACGGTATGTGGACAAAGAACAGGCTTTTGATTGTGCCGGTGGATTTAAAATGGAGCGTTTGGGTCTGAGTTTAATGGACTCCGTGAGCAGTGACGATCCGTCTGCTTTAATGGGCCTGCCTTTGATACAATTGTGTGCTTTTTTAAGGGAATTAGGTGTTGAATTACCGTAATCATATGTTCATAACCTTTCATTGGTCGGGTGTCCATTGATGCATCGGCGCAAACGCTTTTCATGTGGATTAGTTATTATTGCCATGCTTTTATTGTGGTTATCCGCCCATGATCTTTATGTGTCACGCATTAATCAGCAGCATCAGGCACTGATTCAGTCATTAAGCCAGGGTAGTCATGACTTAAACTGGTCATTAAAGTCAACTTCTGATTTAGTGACCGGGTTTGGTGGGGGTTGGGTCATGCAGCCAAAAGGTTTACAGCTTAATACACACCATGCGGAAGTCTCACTGGCTTTTAAAGAGCGGTTTATTGTGCCTGAATACTATCAGCAGTTACGCTTTGACTGGATCGGGCAGGTCGCCGCGACTGAAAATACACGATTACAATTAGAGTTTTCGCAGGTTGATTCAGGTGTTTTTTATTATTCATCGCCCATTAAAGTGAAGACCGGGCTTAATCAAATTAACTTAAAAGAACTTAAATGGACGGCCAAAAAAGACAACAAAAACACAGCGCTTAACTGGCAGAATTTACCGCTTCTGAATACCCTAGTGTGGCGATTTTCTCAACAGGACGGTCCATCTGATCGGGCGATTTTACGCCATGTGAGTATACCCCAAACCAAGGCCATAGACAGTTTTGAGCAAACTTCACCATTTACTGTTTTATTGAGTAATCAGTTGCGACAGCAGTGGCAAAGCCAACGCCTTAATCTGAAATCATCGCCGGTGATGGCCGCTTATCTGAACATCACGCCCTGGCTTTTATTTGGGATGGGTGTGTTATGTCTGCTATTGGCCGTTAAGATTGTACAGCCATCGACCGATAAGCGGCGGAATCAGATTCACCTTAACGGCGCTTACAGGGTGATTGCTGTGGTGGCATTGGTGGCAGCCTTCATGCAAACAAAGCCGCTGTATATCGCCCTGGAACGCTGGCCCTGGTTGGCTATTGTGGTTTTTTTACTACCAACGGTGTTATTGGTAAAACGCTGGCTACGGCCTGGCATGGCTGCCGGCCCGGTCTGGGCGTTTACTTTACTCATTGGATTTCTGATGTGGTATCTCAGTGATTTGAATGGGACGTTTATTTCGGATATGCCCTTATATTTTTTATGGGCGGTGGCGCAACAGGTTATATTAGGCCCTTTGGTCAGTGATTATTTACAGCAAAAAGCCGGATTGTCCAGAGGACTTGTGGCGCTGTTATGCGGGGTGTTATTTGCCTTATTGCATGTTCCCAATCAAATGTTGATGCTGGCTACGTTTTTCGGCGGCCTGCTATGGAGTTATGCCTGGCTGCGATACCGCAATATTTATGCCAATGCTGTGTCTCACGCCTTACTGGCTTTGTTGTTTTATCAGACCATGCCCGAACATTTATTGGGCACTGCCCGGGTCGGGCTGTGGTTTTAAATGTTCTTTAAAGCCTTGGCTAATTGGGCAATGCGCTGACCCTGAGCCAGACACAATTGTTTTTCGTGGTTATCCAGTCCGCGCCGTTCGCCGGTTTGTGCCCAATGCGTGGCGCCGTAAGGTGAGCCGCCGGTTTCCGTGAATAACAGGGCTTTCTCACTGTAAGGCAGGCCGGCCAGCACCATACCGTGGTGCAGCAGCGGAATCATCATATTAATTAAAGTGGTTTCCTGTCCGCCGTGAATCGATGATGAATTGGCAAATACGCCTGCCGGTTTCCCTTCTAACTCACCATTCAGCCAGATTTGCGAGGTGCTATCGATAAACGCTTTTAAGGGTGCCGCCATATTCCCAAAATGACTTGGGCTGCCGAGTAATAAACCATCACATTCGGCCAGTTCCTGCTGATTAATCAGCGGATCAGCGGCGTCAGCTTCATCAACACCGTCCACCGGTACGGTTCTTACCACAGCCTCACAATCTGCCACTTGTTGCACACCCCGGGCAATCAGTCTGGCCATTTTCTGGGTATTACCGTGTTTTGAATAATATAATATAAGAATACGGCTGATATCACTCATTCAATTAAATCCAGTACATTTTCAGGCGGTCTGCCAACAACGGCTTGATCTTTATAAATTACTATCGGACGCTCAATCACCTTCGGATTGGCGGACATCAACTGCAGTAATTGCTCATCAGATAAATCCGAATTATCCATCCCAAATTCCTTGTATTCTTTCTCACCGGTGCGCAGTATGTCGCGGGGCGATACGCCGAGCATTTCGGTGATTTTTTTCAAAGTCTGCGGTGAAGGTGGTGTGTCCAGATATTTAATGATTTGGGTGTCCACATGCCGGCTTTCCAGTAAGGCCAGAGTGGCCCGTGATTTCGAACAACGCGGGTTATGATAAATAATGGCTTGGCTCATAAGACGGGTCCATTTAAAAAGGCACATTGTACGTTATAATATCTGGTTTTGCATAACCACACGTGCCGTTGCCATGGATTTAATGAAAAAACATCAACAAACCGCCGAAAAGATTGAGCATATGTTAATCAACTGGGGTGTCGATTCTGTAAAGGTCACGGATAACAGTCATTTACATATCGGCCATGAAGGCGCAAAATCCGGTGGCGGTCATTTTGCGGTGACAGTGGTGGCGAATCAGTTTGCGGGCATGAACCGCATTAAACGCCATCGAATGGTGCATCAGCAGCTCAGCGCATTATGGGATAATGGCCGTATTCATGCCTTAGAAGTGGATGCTCAAACGCCGGAGGAACAATCATGAGAATAATTGTCATAATATGTAGTGTTGTACTGATCAGTGCCTGTCAGCAGGATAAGGGTGAAAATAGCACCGTCGTGGATAATTCACGGACTTTAGTCAGTGTTGATGATCAGCCGATTACTGAACAGATGGTGCGGGTCTATTGGCTTAATCAGGGTGTTGAGAAACCCAGTGAACAACAGATAGGTCAGGCGATTAAGCAACTGACTGAACAGCAGTTACTGGTGAATTATGCGCAAAAGCAAAGCATCGGATTATCAATGGAGCAGACCATTGGTTTTGAACAGCTTAAGCGACAAACCCTGGCGCAGCGGGCTTTACAAAAGTACCTGGCTGATAACCCGGTGACTGAAGCTGACATAAAAGCTGAGTACCAGAAAGTCATTAAAGAAATCAAAGGGGTGGAATACCACGTTCGGCACTTATTATTTAAAGATGAAGTGGATGCCGTGGCGGCGCTGGACCAGCTGGCTTCAGGTTCGTCATTTGAATCAGTCGAACAAAATTACCTGCAAAACCGCGGCCAAATGACCAATGTAGGTGACATTGGTTGGGTTAATATCAAGCAAGTCCCTGAATCTTTTTCAAAACCACTGCAGCAATTACAGCCGGGTAATTACTATAAACAGCCGGTCATTTCTCAATTTGGTGCCCATGTGATTTATTTAGAAGACAAACGAAGTATGCAGCCGCCTGACTATGAAGAGGCCAAAGAGGGCATCAAACGCAACCTGCAGGAACGTCAGATTAATCGCTTTAAGCAATTGCTGGAAGTGAAAGCGGATATAAATACCACGCCTTGAACCACATCTTTTAAAGGCCCGTATAAAAAAGCCCGATTCATTGATCGGGCTTTTTTCTTAGGTTTAAAATGTTTTACTTTAAGTCCATAAAACTGCGCAGCAGTTCTGAACGGCTTGGGTGACGTAATTTACGCAGCGCCTTGGCTTCAATCTGTCGAATACGTTCACGGGTGACATCGAACTGTTTACCCACTTCTTCCAGGGTGTGGTCGGTGTTCATGTCGATACCGAAACGCATGCGTAAGACTTTCGCTTCCCGTGGTGTTAAGCCACCGAGTAAGTTGGTCACGGTGTTGGTTAAACCGTTAGCGGTGGTAGAATCAAGTGGCGATAAGATGTTGCCATCTTCGATAAAATCGCCCAGACTTGAGTCTTCATCATCACCAATGGGGGTTTCCATGGAAATCGGTTGTTTGGCGATTTTAATGACTTTTCGCACCTTATTCACCGGCATTTCCATCACTTCAGAAATTTCTTCCGGGGTCGCTTCGCGGCCTTTTTCCTGTAATAACTGTCGGGACACGCGATTAAGCTTATTAATGGTTTCAATCATGTGCACCGGAATTCGGATGGTTCTGGCCTGATCGGCAATGGAGCGGGTAATGGCCTGGCGAATCCACCAGGTGGCATAGGTCGAAAACTTATAACCACGGCGATATTCAAACTTTTCAACGGCTTTCATCAGGCCAATGTTACCTTCCTGAATTAAATCCAAAAACTGTAAGCCGCGGTTGGTGTATTTTTTAGCAATCGAAATCACCAGCCTTAAGTTGGCTTCAATCATTTCTTTCTTAGCACGTCTTGATTTGGCTTCGTTGACGGTGATACGGCGATTAATCTTCTTGATTTCAGGGATGGTTAAACTGTTTTGTTGTTCAATCATCTGTAATTTTTGTTGGTAGCCAATGATGTCTTCTTTGAACATTTCAAATAAAGAGGCACTGTCACCACCTTTGCTGATTTGCTGGTCAACCCAGGTTAAATCAGTTTCTTTGTTCATAAATGAGCGAATAAAATCTTTACGCTGCATTTTGCATTGATCAATGGCAATGTCGTGAATTTTGCGTTCATAATCACGAATACCCGGCTCATAATGGTCGGTTTCTTCCATGTAGTGACCAAATTGTACCCATTGAATATCATTAAGAATGTCTTCCATGGTTTTTGGATGGAATTTGAATTCCACCAAAATCTCAGAAATTTGTTGCATGTAGTTTTTCTGTTTAACATCGCCAATACCGTTTTTCTCTACGGATTGTTCGAATTTATTAAACAGTTTCTCGACCGCTTTAATGCGTTTTGTGACCTCTTCAAAATCGAGGCCTTTTTCCACCTCTTCTTCCTCGTCATCCTCATCTTCATCAACAGGGTCGGTGGGTTTTTTCACTTTAGGAATCACCGCCTCGGTGTGTGGGTCGTAAATGTCGGTGATAAATAATTCTTCTTTAAGCTCTTCGTCCAGCACATCCTGATAATACTCCAAAATGGTTCTGATGGTTTTTGGAAACAGGAAAGTGGACTCCATAATCAGGTGATCACAATGCTCAATACGCTTGGCAATGGCAATTTCATCCTTGCGTTCCAGCAGTTCAACCAAACCCATTTCGCGCATGTACATGCGCACCGGATCGGTGGTACGGCCGATGCTGGGATCAACCGCTGATAACACTGCCACGGCTTCCTCTGTGGCGGTATCGTCGTCTTCTTTGGCGGTGGAATCGTTGAGAATAATGCTGTCATCTTCAGGCGCTTCTTCCAGAACCTGGATACCCATGTCATTAATCAGTTGAATGATGTCTTCAACTGAATCAGTCTCGATGATGTCATCGGGCAGGTGGTCATTGACCTCGGCATAGGTTAAATAACCTTGCTCTTTACCTTTTGCAAGTAAGACTTTTATTTGTGTGGTTTGTTTTTCTGATGCCATGATATGTTGTTTCTCACTTAATTTTTTTGGTTAACAGGGCTACAAGCTGCTGTTTTTCGGGATCTGTTAAGCCACCTTGCATTTGTTTTTCACGCAACTGATTAATTTTTGCGGAGGTGGTCAGTTGTTCCAGATGCTCTACTAAATCAGCCATCTCAGATGCCAATTCTGATGTGTCCATGTGGCCATAGACTGTCATTAACCGGTTGAGGTTGCTGACATAATTACTGTCCCTGAAGTGTTCTAATAGCGCTGCGGAATTAATTTGGGGATAACCGGCTTGAATTTCAATCACTTTGTTAATTATTTCTGTACCTTTATAGGGTAACAAGTTAAATTCCAAATCCTCAGGTATTTGTTCACATAAGTCAGGTTTATTCAGTATCAAGGCCAACAATCGCCGCATGGGGTTGAGGTGAGTGCTGTTTGATTGCTGCCGGTTTGTCATGCGTTGACGGCTTTGCATAGTGATACCGGAGATTTGGGCTACCTTGTCTTGCATAATCTGGCGAAAAGCGCCGGTGGGTAATTGCTTGAGGTAGTCTTTGGCGCGTTCATGAAGTTGGGCTTTGCCATCCAGGGTTTGTAAATCGATACCACGGCTGATGGTTTCCAGTAAAAACTGAGATAAGGGCTGGGCTTTATTAACGTGTTGTAGAAATTTATCTGAACCCTGCTGATTCACATAAGAGTCGGGATCCTGGTCTTCGGGTAAAAACAGGAACTCAATAATTTTATCGTCTAAATATAAAGGTAAAGCCGTTAACAGGGCTTTTTCAGCCGCTTTTTGACCGGCGCGATCACCGTCAAAACAAAACACCACTTTAGGCCAGGTTTTAAACAATAAGCTAATGTGCTGACTTGAGGTGGCAGTGCCCAGTGTGGCCACGGCATTCTTAATGCCGTGTTGATGTAAAGCCACCACATCCATATAGCCTTCCACCACAATGACGTAATCGTCTTTACTGTGCTTTCTGGCTAGATGATAACCGTATAACTCCTGGCCTTTATGAAATAAATCGGTTTCAGGTGAATTCAAGTATTTGGGTTGTTGATCCTCATCAACCGCCCGGCCACCGAAGGCAATGACACGGCCACGTCGATCATGAATCGGGAACATCAGCCGGTTGCGGAATTTATCATAGCTTTTATGGTTGCTGTGTGACAATAATCCGCATCGATCCAGCAGGTTTTGTTGCGCCACGTCAAACCGCTTTGAAATGCCGTCCCACCGGTCTTCGGCATATCCGATTTGAAACGTTTTACAGGTCTGGCCATCGACACCCCGGTTTTTCAGGTAATCGATAACAGGACTGTTGTTTTTGAGTTGCTGTTGGTAAATGCGGGTGACTTTTTCGGTGGTGGCGTAAAGATTATTACGGTCATGCTGATGTTGTTTGTTGACTTGTTTCAACGGGACTTCGACACCGGCTTGTTCGGCTAAATCTTTAACCGCGTCAACAAAATCCAAACCTTCAAATTCCATTAAAAAGCTGATGGCGCTGCCACTTTGACCACAACCAAAGCAGTGAAAAAATTGCTTTTGTTGGCTGACGGTAAATGACGGGGTGTTTTCGTTGTGAAAAGGGCATAATCCGGCATAGTCCTTGCCGGCTTTTTTCAATGACACACGGGGTGCCACCACATCATAAATATCGATGCGATTGAGCAGTTCGTCAATAAAGTCATTGGGAATGGAAGCAGCCACAAATCACCACAGGTCTATAGAGACTCAAATATTCGATTGGGTGATTGTACAACAGTGTACAATTAAGACAAGCGGGATTTAACGATGGCGCTGACTTCGCCCATATCGGCGCGACCAGCGATTTCAGATTGTAATTGGCCCATCACACGGCCCATGTCCTGCATGCCCTGAGCGCCTGTTTGGGTGATGATTTTCTCCACCAGGGTTTGAATTTCATCCGTGCTGAGCTGTTGGGGCAGGTATTCGCTTAATATTTTGGACTCAGCTCGCTCGGTGGCGGCCAGTTCCGGGCGTTCGGCTTGATCATATTGTTCAGCGGCGTCCTTGCGCTGTTTGATCATTTTGCCAATAATTTTAATAATGTCCGCATCATTTAACTCACTGCGGGTGTCCACTTCCACTTGTTTAATTTCAGCATTGAGCAGACGCAATGTGCCCACCAGCGGTTTATCTTTGGCCCGCATGGCGTTCTTCATATCCTCAGTGATTTGTTGTTTTAATGACATGGATATCAGTTAATACATTCTGCGTGGAATACCTTCTTTGGCCACACGACGCTGACGACGTTTAACAGCGGCGGCTTTTTTGCGTTTTCTTTCCTGGGTTGGCTTTTCGTAATACTGGCGTTTACGTGATTCGGCCAGGACACCGGCTTTTTCGCAGGCACGTTTAAAACGGCGCAATGCAAAATCAAAGGGTTCGTTATCGCGAACTTTTACGCTTGGCATAAATATTTTAACTCCAAATAAATAGTAAAAAGCCCACTGGTGGGCTGAAAAGACCGCGTATTTTAATGGTTTTAAGATTTAAAGCAAAGCAAAAAAGCAGATTTTTAGCCTATTTTGTCTTAAAAATAGCCGAAAAATGGCATTGTGAGGGTATTGTTATGAGGTGTAGTAAATGAGCGCCTTTAGAAAACGGTCCAGTTAGTTTGCCACCATTCTAAAAATTCATCAAAATCAATCTGGTCATTGTGATCACCATCGATGGTTTCAAAGCCGCGAATGGCGTTGTTGCGGTCGGCACTCGGTGCCAAAACCTTTAATAATTCTATAAATTCATCCTGATCAATCAGGCCGCTGTTATCGCGATCAAAAAAATCAAAATGATCTCTAATTTCAGCAATTTCTTCTTGGCTTAATTTTGACATGTTATTTCCTCAATTTATTGGACTCATTATAGGGCTATTTATCAAATTTGAGAACCGTTGAAGTGAAAATTTACACAGGGCTTTTATTCGCTGTGATGGCTTGTGGTACAATGCGGCGCTTCGTTTTACCTGGTTGTCTTATTATGGGATTTAAATGCGGTATCGTCGGCCTGCCTAATGTCGGCAAATCAACCTTATTCAATGCCTTAACCAAAGCAGAAATTGCGGCGGAAAATTACCCTTTTTGTACCATTGATCCAAATGTGGGCATTGTCGAAGTGCCCGACCCGCGCTTAGCGCAACTGGCCGCCATCGTTAAGCCTCAAAAGGTGTTGCCCACCACCATGGAGTTTGTAGATATTGCCGGTTTAGTGGCCGGCGCGTCGAAAGGTGAAGGCCTGGGTAACCAATTCTTATCGCATATCCGCGAAACCGATGCCATTGCCCATGTGGCCCGGTGTTTTGTGGATGAGGATGTGGTGCATGTGGATGGTGCCATTAATCCTTTATCTGATATTGAAACCATTAACACTGAGTTGGCGCTGGCTGATCTGGAGTCCGCTGAAAAGTCATTATTGCGGACTCAGAAAAAAACCCGAACAGGTGATAAAGACGCCATTAAACGGTCTGCAGTACTGGAAAAAATTGTGAGTCATTTATCTGACGGACAGGCGCTGCGGACACTGGATTTGAGCAAAGACGAGTGGCAGCTGGTCAAAGAATTCAGTTTTATTACCGCTAAACCGATGATGTACATCGCCAATGTGGATGATCAGGGCTTTGAAAACAACCCATTATTAGATGAACTCAATCAATTCGCCAGTGAAGAAGGTGCTCTGGTGGTGCCGGTATGTGCTGCTATTGAAGCGGAAATTGCTTTATTGGATGATGAGGACAAAGCTGAATTTCTGGCGGAAATGGGCTTAGCCGAAGCCGGTTTAAATCGGGTGATTCGGGCCGGGTATGAATTACTGGGATTGAATACTTATTTTACCGCCGGTGTTAAAGAGGTTCGGGCCTGGACATTTGTTGCCGGTATGACCGCACCGCAGGCCGCCGGTGTGATTCACACAGATTTTGAAAAAGGTTTTATTCGGGCTGAAACCATGGCCTTTGATGATTTTATTCAATATGGCGGCGAAAGCGGTTGTAAAGAAGCCGGTAAATTACGCTTAGAAGGTAAAGATTATATTGTTAAAGAAGGTGATGTTTTGCACTTTCGATTTAACGTCTAAGCTTAAGCATTCTTATGGTGTCTCAAAGCCATTTGCGAAAATAAAGTCTATTATAGGACCATCAATACGGTAGGTGGGGCCACTTTTGGACGTGATATATACGTGACCTAAGTGGTCTTCACCGAAACTGGTTACACTGGTGGGGTTAATCACAGGATTCCAGGGAATGGTTACCCACTGATTTTGGTAATATTTGGCCAAAGTCAGTTGATTTTTACAAAAGTCAGTAAATATATAATGGTTTCGTAATTCAGTCACCGGTCCACGGTAATTATAACCACCGGTGATTGAGCAATTGCCGTCGCTGTGAGGCTGTTCAATAATGGGATCGGTGAATGTTGGCAGTGGCGCAGAGCAGGTTGCACCGAGGTTGTTGTTGGCATGAAAACCCTCACGACAACGCCAGCCATAGTTCTCACCACCGATGGAACTGACCGGTTGAAAATTGACTTCTTCCCATTTGTTCTGGCCGACATCGGCAATATACATATCACCAGTCAAGCGATCAAAGCTCCAGCGCCAGGGATTGCGTAAACCCGAGGCCCATATTTCATCACAGCTGTTGTTGCTATTAACAAAAGGATTGTCATTGGGAATGCCGTAAGGACCGGCATCAAGTCCACACGCTTCATCGTCCTGTTGTAAGCTGCCATCGACATCAATACGAAGCATTTTGCCTAATAATTGAGTTAGATCTTGTGCCCGATGATTGGGGTCATTGCCACTACCGCCATCACCCATGCCGATATACAAATAGCCATCGGGGCCAAATAAAATGTTGCCGCCATTATGATTACCGAAGTCCTGTTCAATTCGCATCAGAATGGTGGCGGAATTGGGGTCGGCGATATCGGGATTGGCTGAAACCTGATAACGAACAATCATGGTATCGCCTTGATTGGGTGAGGCTTTGGTGTAATTAACGAAGAAGTAACCGTTTTGGCTGTAATTTGGATGAAAAGCCAACCCTAAAAGACCTTGCTCGCCATTAAAACGAACGAGGGAACTGATGTCCAAAAATGGTGTACTCAACAATTGACCATTTTCATCAATAATACGTATGGTGCCGTCTTGTGTGGCAGCAAACAGTCGACCACTGCCATCATATGCGGATCGAATACCCATGTTGTTAGGGATGTTTGCCACTTCGGTCAAGTACAGACCATTGGGAACCTGACCTAAGGCTGAGTTTAGCCATAAAAAACTTAAAAACAAAATTGTAATCATTGGTTTTTTCATGGCTGAACTCATTTTTAGGGGTTATTTAATGCGTTTAACCTTAACGCTGCGGTTACCGTCACCACTCAGTGTCCAGGAACCCATAAAGCCCGGTTCAATGGTGACAATTTGTGGTCCGTCTTGATTTAAGCTTATGCGTCCGGTTGAAACTTGCTTCCAAATTTGGCCGTTTTCGAGCTGATAAAAATTATCACCCAACTGGTTGCTGTATTGTTTAACCAAAAGGGCTTTTATTTCGCTTTCTTCAATCTCTTGAGTTGTCTTTGCTAAGCCCAAATTCTTTTTACGTTCAGCCATGATTTGTGCCTGTTGTGTTTGGTTGACCCAACGCAATAGAGCGGCTTGTTCTGATGGGCTCAATTTGTCGATACCGGTGGCTTGTTTTTCTGACTCAGTCATGTTCGAAAAATCAAGGTCTTTAGCGGCCGCCATTAAAGCCAGTGACAGGCTGATAACGATAACAATGGTTTTAGTCATTAAATGCATATTTCTGTTTAAAATTGTCAATATACATCATATTATAGATAATCAAATGAGAAAAACCCGAAAAAAGCAGGATTTTATGATTTATTTACAGGTTTTTTTGTTGTATAACATTCTTTTAACACCACAACCCAAAAAAATTGTAAAATATGCGAGATAGTCGAAAAAAACGCAAACAACCATAGGTAGTACCATGCAAAAAAATACAGTCATAGCCCTCGGTTTACTGTCGCTGGCCAGTCTTGGCCTGACAGTTGCCCATGCCGGTGTTAAATTAGTCTTAAATGAATCGACGCCACTTGGCATGGTCGGAGATACCAGTTACGATTTAAATAATAATGTCATCGAAATCACCTTGGATCGTCCGGTGTTATGTAATGTCGCGCCGGGTTATAACACAGGTAGTTTAACCAAACTCAGAATATATGATCCAAACCTGGACATGAAAGGTGGATTTGCGCCCAATGGTGGGCTTTATTTTGATAATGATGCCGAGTACGTGGTCAACAACGGACAATTTTTCCTCAACACAGACAATCCGGCTAAAGCCCTCTGTGTGAGTGCTGAAGTTGGTACCTACGATTTAATTTATAAGAGTCCCTTCGAAACCATGCCGCCGTCAGCGGCACAAATTCAGTACGTCGGTTTACCGAGTATTGCGGCACCTGGTCAGGTTTTGAATTACGAAATACATTTTCATAATCCCAGTGCCCAAACCATTTATTTCGACTTACTGGAATACTGGAATGAGCATTTTGATCATGCCGCCACCTTAACGCCCGGTGATAATGTCCGGACATGTAATAATGCAGACCCTGCCGTTCAGTGTGTTGTGAATGATTCTGATTCCGGTGTCATAAAAGGTATTCAGCTGGCCGCCGGTGGTACTTTTATTCTGGAGGTCACCCAAAAAGTCAGTCAAAGTGCACAGATTGGTGCAGAGTTAGACTTTATGGCTGCCGCCTTTTTAACCGATGGCCTGAATGGTGATTTTTTGCCCAGAAGCTTATCTGAAGATCCATACCCCAATGATCCCCATGTGGTCAGTCAGACAGTGACCGTGGCCAACAATACATTACCGGAATTATCCTGGGATGTGGCACCCGGTTCAATGACGACATTTCATGAGGATGAAGTTTCGCCCCAAGTCTTTGAAATTCGTTTTTCCGATGCTGAGACGGTCGCTCAGGATCTGGATGTTTCGGTCACTGACGATACTGGTAATATCATAGATGTCACAGAAGGTTCGTTGGTACTCGATGGCCTTGATGGGACCAAAACATTAACGCTGTTACCGATGGCCAATGCCTACTCAAAATCAGGCAGCCCCGAGCAAATCACCGTAACTGTTACAGATGCTGCGGCCGGCGAAGCCAGTTTAACTTTTGATGTCGAAGTCTTACCGGTTAATGATGCACCGAGTTTTGCCATGAACTGTTCTGAACTAACCATTAATGAACAAACCCCTGGTGCCGGCATGACCTGCTCTTCACCCATCGTCCAAAATGGTCAGAATGGAACAGAAGGTGTCTGGGATGATGAATTTATTATAGCTGATTTTAACCCGGGTCCCAATGAAAGTGATCAAAGTGCCTTGGAATATGAAGTTCAGGTTATTGATAACTCAGATGGTATTTTAGATGATGTCGGATCCGGTGATCCGGTCATTATTAACCCGGCCACCGGTGAAGTGTCTGTGGTGACTCAGAATGGTAATTATGGCACCGCCCAGGTTCAAATTCGGGTCAGAGACAATGGTGGCACCACAAGTGGAAATGGTTGTGGTGCATCGCCCTCCAATCCTGAACATGGTTGTGATGTGTCTGAATGGCAGCCTTTAAATATTGTATCTGAAGCCCCAGTCTTTAATTTCAGTGGTGAAATTAATGGCTTGCCACAAGGTAGTTTCGTTAATATTAAACTGCTGGATGCCGGAAACGGAGATAACTTTATTGAAAATGAAAACAAAGATAATACCAATGGTGATGACCCATTGGCCTTTAGTTTTGATTATGACGCACTGGATCAGTTTAATTACAAATTAGTTATTGATGGTCAGTCTAACGGCTACAATTGTGATATTGCATCAGCCTCAAGCACTCAGGTTAATCCAGATACGATAACAGGTACCGTTAATGGTGGTGATGTTGATGACATTATTGTCACGTGTACTGTTATACCCTAAGCTTGAGAAATATTTCTCTTAAAAAAGCAGCCGTTCACCGGCTGCTTTTTTATTAAGTCAATACCGCCATGACCCCCGAACGCTTTGCCACCTTAAAAAAAGTCCTTAATTACCGTCAGCCCGATCTGACGGTGGTGATGGATGGGGTGCATAAACCCCACAATTTTAATGCCATAATCAGGACATGTGATGCGGTGGGGGTTTATGAGTCGCATTATATTCCGGTGACAGAGCGATACCGGGAACTGACCAACACCGGTAAAGGCTCGGAGAAATATGTTTATGCCCGTCGTCACAATCATTTTTCTGAGATTGGCCCGGTATTAAAAGACCGGGGTTATCAGTTACTAGCGGCGCATTTATCCGATGAGGCCGTTGATTTTCGTGCCATTGATTTCACCCGACCCACGGCGCTGGTGATGGGTGCTGAACTGGAAGGTTTAAATCCTGAAACAGCGAAGCAGGTGGATCAGCATGTCATTATTCCGATGCAAGGTATGGTGGAATCACTGAATGTGTCTGTGGCTTGTGCCATTATGCTCTATGAAGCCCAGCGGCAGCGTTTGGCGGCGGGATTGTATGATCAGCCACGCCTGGCACCTGAGGTTTATGAAAAAACCCTGTTTGAATGGTGCTGGCCGAGGGTCGCTGAATTGTGTCAGCAGCAAGGCCGTGATTATCCTGTGCTGAATGAATCAGGCGAGTTCGAGCCGTTCTAATAAATCACTGTTGTCCAGTAATTCCTTCACCGGATCAGGCAGGGGATGCGCTTTGTCCAAATCTTTAAACTCAGATAAGCGATGTTCAATTGACTGTATAAAGCGATGGTGTTTTTTTGACTGAATATAATCTCGGGCCAGTAAAGTCAATGCTGCTTGAGAGGCACCGGCTTCATTCATCATATTAATACTGTCAGCGGTGACAAAGATTTTATCGGCATTGGCCAGTAATGTCTGATAGGGATTGTCACCATCACGCGTATCGAGCCATAACGATTCAGTGGGCTTGACTAAGCTTCGTATAAAGCGTTGTGTTTCATGGTTTAGTCTGGGCGAACCACATAAAAATAATTCAGCTGATTTAAAAGCATCGCGGATATGCTGCAAATCAGCTTTAAATTGCTGCTTAAAATAAGCGTTGTGCGGATTGCCGATAAACAGGGCGATGGTGGATTTGTTTTGGGGTTGTGAGTGCTGCTGAAACCACCGTGTGTTAAAAGGGTGAAGATTGCCCCGAAACGTAATGGCGCCTGGGTAACGCTGGCGATCATGTTCCGGTATAAGCACCACATCGATGTCCCGGAAATAATAGCCGGGATTCAGGATATGGACATGTTTTGATTCAGGCTGTCTGTTTTTTTTCAGCCACCGCGCTACGCCGGCCATTTGCCGTCCGGTGCTGATAATAAGCCGCGATGATACGGATGATTCAGTCCATTGAGAGCGTATGGATTGCCCAAGACCGATCAGGCGGTAGGGCAAGGCCCAACGCCAGGGCGCAGGCACGGTGATGTGTTCGAGTTGGTATTGATGCGCCAGTGCTTTGGCCAGTGTGATGCTTTGTATTTCATGGCCGCGGGTGCCTTCACTCAAGACCCGGGCCATATTCGCTTTATTCAATGTCAGACAGGGTTTATAATAGGCCATTATTATAGTGACCTTTGTCCAAAAGGTACATCATGTATCAGACAAGGCATGCCTGAGTTTAAAACCATATAGCACAGGCATAACAGCCGTTTATAGAGGAATAACCATGAGTAAAGAATTGGCCAATGCCCAGAAAGTTTACTTTGTCACCAAAAAGGACTTGCCGTTAAGTTGTCCCGGTGATGATATGACTCTGTGGAATTCGCACCCCAAAGTCTATTTACCGATTGCTAAAACCGGTGAAGAAATGTGCGAATATTGCGGGGCTAAATATATCCTGAAAGACGAATAAAGTGCCCGGGTTTTCGGCGCTTTCGCCCTATCTAAAATAGGCCGGCCCATGCAAGGCTCGGCGTCACTGACTGTCTTACAAATTCTCCCGGCACTTAATATGGGTGGTGTAGAGCGCGGCACGGTGGAATTTGCCCGTTATTTAAAAGCCAGCGGACATCGGCCGATTGTGGTTTCCGGAGGTGGTTATCAGGTCAAATCACTGGAAGCGGCCGGTGTTGAACATATTCAATTGCCGGTAGGCAAAAAATCACCACTGACCTTTCGATATGTACCAACATTGAGAAAGATTTTTAAACAATACAATGTCGATATTGTCCATGCCCGTTCACGTCTGCCGGCCTGGCTGGTGTATTTTGCCCTCCGTAAAAAAACCCGACCGCCTTATTTCGTCACCACCTTGCATGGTCTACATTCGGTCTCACGGTATTCGTCGATTATGGCGCGCGGTGATGCAGTGATTGCCGTTTCGCAAACAGCGGCTCAATACTTGCAGCAGCATTTTTCTGATTACTTATCTTCACCGCCACAGGTGATTTACCGCGGTGTGGATGTAGACCGGTTTCGGTATGGCCATCGTGCTGATGATAAATGGGTGGCCGATTTAGAGCAGCATTTTCCGATGCTTAAAGATAGTCAAAAGCTGTTATTGCCCGGCCGATTAACAGACGTCAAGGGCTTTGAAAACATCATTCCCTGGTTAAAACAAAGTCAAGATAAGCAATACGTATTGGTCACTGCAAAGCCCGATCAATCGGATTACAGCCAACGAATTAATGCCCAACTCAAGCAATTGGGTTTAGCCGGTAAAGTTATCTGGATAGGTCGTCAGGAAGAAATGGCCGATTTATATGCCTATGTGGACATTACCTTATCTGTGAACCGCAAACCCGAAAGCTTTGGCCGCACGGTGCTCGAATCGTTAACGATTGGCACACCGGTGGTGGGTTTTGATCACGGCGGTGTCGGCGAAATTTTAGGGGCTTTGTTACCCACAGGTCGGGTGGCAGTATCAGAACAGAATGCATTAATTGAACGGATTAATCAAACCTTGCAAAATCCTCCAAACGTGATACAACAAGCCCAATTCAGTAACCAGCAGCAATTTGAGCAAACCATGGACGTGTACCGACAATTAATGGAACAACCACAATGAATCCGGTTCGCCGACAACAATGGATGATGGTGGTTTTATTGGTGGCTGTCTGGGCCTTGTTACCATTTGGTCGGCTGTCAGAAATCCCTGTTTTGGTTTTGGCCATTATGGGCATCGGTATCACTTTCCGGCATCGGGTGCTGCTCAGTAAACAGCCGTGGTTTATCGGTTTAACGGTACTATCGGGTTTGTATTTCCTGTTAACACTGGTCAGTTCGCTTGATTCTTACTGGCCGCAAAAAAGTTTTTTAGTGAGTTTTGCGTCCTGGCGGTTTTATTTTATGGGCGTGGCGGTGCTGTGGTTAAGCACGTTAAAGCAAAACAGACAGGAAACAACCGCATATTCAGCGCACGAACTGACACTCATTGTGACCCGAATTATGGCCATTGTGGCCTTATTCTGGAGTCTGGATGCGATTGTTCAGGCCATCTTAGGTTATGATTTATTTGCCCGTCAATCTTATCCGGGAAGGTTAACAGGCATTTTTGGTGACAATGTTAAACTCGGTCCGGTGCTGGCCCTGATGTTACCGGTTGTGCTGATTTGGACACGCCTTCAGCGTCGCTGGATTCGCTGGCTGTCGCTGGTGGCGATTATGGTGGCCATCTTATTGTCCGGAACACGCTCAGCCTGGCTAATGATGCTGTTTATCGGCTTTTTATTTGCCTGGCAGTTTATACCTAAATCCCGCTGGCTGACTTTACTAAAAGCGGGGTTGTTGGTGCTGGCCATGAGCTGGATAATGGCCATGCTGGTGCCCGATTTCCAGCAACGTCTGGATCGCAGTGCAGAGATTCTAAAGGGACAGGAAAGTGCGCTGGATTATGCCTTGGCAGATCGCTTGCCGATTTGGGACAGCGCCTGGGAAATGTATAAAGCTCACCCGATTAATGGCGTCGGCGCCCGGGCTTTTCGTAAAGCCTATCCTGATTTTGCGCCAGAAAACGATCCCTGGATGTTCCGGGACGGCGTTAGCCTGCAGGCCCATCATTGGGTGCTGGAATTAATGGCGGAAACTGGTACTTTAGGCTTTGTGTTTGGCCTGGCGTTAATTTTCATCTATATTAGTGTGGTGAAGAATAAATTTAAACACCCCGCAGTGTGGCCCTATGCCACCGCTTTATTGGCGGCTTTTCTGCCTGTGGTGTCCCTGTACTCCTTATTTTCCTCCTTTTGGTCCATCTGTTTATGGTGGCTGGTGATTGTCAGTTTTATGGGGGTCAGCAGTGAAGACTAATATCAGCGTGGTGATTACCACCTTTAATGCCGAGAAAACCATCACCCGCTGCTTAGAAAGTGTGCAATGGGCCGATGAAGTGATTGTTCTGGATTCTTACAGCGATGATAATACGCTGGCCATAATTGAACAATTTCCCGATGTGATTTTCCGGCAACAAGAATTTAAAGGCTACGCTCAGCAAAAACAGGATGTCATTGATCAGGCCAACCATGACTGGGTGTTGTTACTTGATGCCGATGAATGCCTGACACCCAAAGCCATCAAGAAAATCCAGCAATGGCAAAAAAAACCACCCAAAGCCGATGCCTATAATATGCCGCGCATTGAATGGGTGTTCTGGCACTGGGCGCACCCCTGGGTCAAGCGCAACGAATTTATCCGGCTGTTCAGAAAGTCCAAAAGTCATATGAGCCGGGACTTAGTGCACGAATCGATTCAGGTGGACGGCGTGGTCAAACGCCTCTATGCACCTTTTAAACATTACGGTGAAACCTCGATTCAGGTTAAACTGGACAAAATTAACCGCTATTCTGAACTCTCGGCCCAACAAAAGTTCGAACGCGGTAAACGCTGCACCCCGATGCGATTATTCTTCTACCCGGTGTTTTATTTCTTCCGCCAATACTTTATCAAGCGGCAAATTTTTAACGGTGTCGCCGGTGTTGTCAATGCCACCTTAAACAGCTATTACGCCTATTTAAAGTACGCTAAACTCTATGAGCTTCAACAGCGTAAAGACTAAGTTCAATGTGACGTTGGCTAAATGGTTTTGCCGCTTGCCTTTAGCCTGGCAGCTGGCATGTGGTCGAACACTCGGTCGATTATTCTACTGGCTACCCAATCGCCGCAAACGCATTGCCGCCATTAATCTTAAATTATGTTTCCCAAATCATATAAATCATAATTCCTTATTGAAAGCTAATTTAATGGCCACCGGTCAGGGTGTGACTGAAATGTTGGCGGCCTTGTGGTTTGAGCCCAATGACTTATCCGAACAAACCATGTCACGCTTTACGTTTTCGGGCTTTGAGAACCTTGAAGAAGTCCTTAACCAGGGCAGTGGCTGTTTACTGCTCAGCTGTCACACCACTTCCATCGAATGGGGCATTCGTGGTCTCAATGAAAAATTAAGGGGTTTAAATCTACCCGTCGGCCATATGCTGGCACGCCAACACAATAATAAAGACCTCGAAGCCCATTTAGAACAGGCGCGCCTGGGTTTTGTCGAAAAAGTCATCGATAAGAAAAACATTCGCTCTTTATTGCAATCCATCAAATCAGGCCACCCGGTCTATTACGCCCCGGACCAGAACTTTTCCTATAAAGTAAAATTCGCTCAATTTTTCGGCCGCCCCGCCGCCACCACCACCGGCACCCAAAACCTCGCCAAAAAAGGCGTCAAAGTCGTCCCCTGGTTCTGCTTCAGAACCGGCCCCGCGCAATGGCACATCGACATCCTCCCTGAAATGTACAAACTCGGGCAGGTGGATGAAACCACCGCCGCCATCCAAATCAACCAACTCTTCGAACACCAAATCAATCAACACCCCGAACAATACCTTTGGGTCCACCGAAGATTTAAGAATCAGCCTGAGGGTTACCAGAATCCTTATAAATAAGTCTTATTTAATGCGTTCCCATTGTTAAGGACTGTGAAATAACGTTCGAACCAAGTCAACAAATTCCCCTCTTGAGAGGGGCCAGGGGTGTGTTTGGCTCGTTCCCATGCGCTGCGTGGGAACGCATCACCATCAGTTTGGACTCTGCTATAATTATAAATTTAACTCGGGCCGTGCTGTTTTAAAGCAGGGGTCGTTCCTTAAAGGTGATAACAATGGATAAAGCGCTTAAAACCATGGTCGATAATATGCCTGACAAAACAGGAAAAAGTCTTGATGAATGGATTGAAATTTTAAATGGAAAAAATTTTGATAAGCATTCACAGGCCGTCAAGTTTCTAAAGGACACCCATAACGTTACCTATGGATATGCCAACACCATTGTGACACTCTCTAAAGAAAATTCAGAAGAGCCGGTTGATTTGGTGAGTGCTCAGTACGCCGGTAAGGAATCGCTGAAACCCCTTTACGATAGTTTAATCGCTTTCGTGGAGTCGCTCGGCAAGGATGTCACAATAACCCCTAAAAAAACCAGCGTCAGTATCATCAGAAAGCATCAGTTTGCCTTAATCAAACCGGCGACAAAATCACGCATCGACCTGGGCTTAAAGCTCAAAGGCATCGAGCCGCAGGGCATCTTAGAACCGTCCGGACCTTTTGGTACGATGTGTACTCACAGAATACAATTAAAACAGCCGGCAGATATTAATGACGAAGTCACCGGCTGGCTAACCAGAGCATATAATATGTCGATTTAGGCAAAAGGTTCAGTGGATTGTTAAAGGGTATTGAGCCTTTTTGTTGATTAATTAAAATTTTAACCGGACCACGCTATATTTTAGCTGGGGCCATTAACTTATAGAAACTATTGAGAGATAAATAATTGGATCACTATACGATTTTAAAAAAATATGGAATGAATTCTGTGCCTGAAGCATACGAAACTTCTCTTGCATTTTTTCATGAAATTAATAATACAATCTTTGATGAAGATACGCCTTTCATAGAAGAAGCCTCCACTATCAGCCAGAATTCAGATGATATTGAAGCAATGATAAAGTGTAAGCTCGTAATTTCCGCTGATAAAGATATTGGTTATGCAGCCAACTACCTGTTAGCTAAATGGTATAAGTCATTAAGTTATAGCTCACCACTTTTTGAGCGAATTGATCGATTTGTTGAAGAAAACGGTCAACGGGTGGAAATTTTCACGTTCAAAGAAGGATGTGGTTGTTCTTTTGTGTTTTTGCTCAATTATAAATAAAGCCATTATGCTTGAGCTGTAAGCGCTTGGCTCAGCATAATTAAATGTAATCAGAATTTGTGGTTTTGGTTATTAAAGGGTACTGACTTCTTTAATACATAAATCACACAAAAACATCTGTTTTATGGCTAAATATGGCATAAATTTACCCAATCAGCCCATTTTTACCCTTCATTTTGATATAGAATGTGTGTTTAATAAGTTGTTAGTTTTAAAAAAGGGACTTCTGTGCCACATCATTTACAGAAAAAGTTATCCGTTCCTATCGAACGTGAATACGAAGCTTGGATAATTCAGGGTATCGAAAATTATCTAAATTCGCTGGGAGTGAGGTATGAGGTTTGGGCAGTATCACCGCAAGATGAAACCGTATGGCCTTCAGATCAGTCTTTGTTTGTACATTCAAAACTGATTGGTTTACAGATGAAGCAGGCCAAGATGGCGTCTGGGCCAGTCTCCACCGACAGACTCAAGTGGTCTTTACACCAACCAGCAGGACAGTTTGAGTTAATTCAGCTACATTCAGAGATTTTTTATTGCCTACCAACGTTCATTAACCGAGATCTGCGTCACTCGGCGCTAGACCATTGTTTGTTTTGGCGTCCCAGGGCGGATAGGGATTATAACGTTTGGTTCGACAATGCCGCTGCAAAAACACCCTATAAATCCGAAAAAAACGCCATGAGATGGGGTGCTTTCTACGAGTCCATAATTTCGTGTGATTCCGGAATTTATGTCGAGAACGAGAGTCAGGCGATGGAGCGTGTTGAAAATATACGGCGGGACTTTTACGATTTCGTGTACCTTCGAGAGAAGAATGCTTCAGCAGAATCGCACCTTTATCTCTTTTCAATCGGACTGCAAAGCTAACAATTCGCGTCACTCGGACGCACTAAAGTGCGCCGGTGCGCCCTGGCGTTAAGTTCAGGCCATAAAATAGATACCAATTAAAATTATAAATATTAAGGCAGATAACAGATTAAAATGTAATCCAGCATTTTAATCTGAGGGGCTTCGGTCTTATGAACGACATTGAAAATAAAAACCAGGACGAACATGCTCAATCAATTGATGTGAGAGAATCAATTGATATTAAAGAATCGATTATAGAAATTGAAAATAGGTTTTTAAAGCTGGCCTCTATTCAGACAATACTTTCTGTTGCGGCTGTTTTCACCGGAGCGATTGCGCTTTATGCTGCATTAACTGAATCACATGCTGTTCGAAAACAAACCGCGGCATCTGTTTGGCCTTATGTGCAGACCGTCATTAATGATACAAACACCAGTGAATCGGCTTACATAAAAATATCGCTGAATAATGTCGGTGTCGGACCGGCCAAGATGCAAGGCGTCTTATTACATTATAAAGGCGAGTTTATGCGTGATTGGGATTCTTTTATCCGGCGATTAGATGATAACGCTGAATTGGGCGTGACCTATGGGAAAAGTGATGTCTATGATCGGGTTCTGGCACCGGAAGAATCCCTGGTTATATTTCAAACCAGTGAACGCAAGCTGGTGCAGCGATTGCAAGATACGATATACCAGGGAGAACTTGGATTGAGTTATTGCTATTGCTCTATATTTGATGACTGCTGGCTGAAACCGCTTCCTGATTCAGAGGGCAAGCAAAAAATACAGTCTATTGATCAGTGCCCTGACAACGCGGATGATAATTTACTATAACCTTTGTTAAAAGGTGGGCAGAGCCCACCCTACAAGTCTGCGCCGGTCAGTGAATCAAGTTAGAAGATGGGCAGAGCCCACCCTACGTCTTTTACTCGGTCCAGAACAAATCTTTAAAACGTCGATAAACCAGTGAATTCCATCAACCGATAACGCCAGTAGCGCCAGCGGCTGTCATCGGCGTAGTATTCATACGGTCGGCTGAAGTTTTGATTGGGGGCGTTGTACCAGCGTAATTCGAAAAAAGCACTGGCGTCTTGGATGGCGGGTGTGGCGGGGTCGCCATACAGAACAACATTGGTTTCGAGGTTTAAATTATCGAGGTTTCGGCGGGTGAAGTTGGCGGAGCCGAGTAGTAATTCGGCCGAGTTGTCGGCTCGCCGGGTCAGCATCAGTTTGCTGTGGCATTGTTCGCCGTGGGTGTCGCACCAGCGGATGGGAATGCCTGCTTGATGGAGTTCTAAAGCGACCTGGCGGTTGGGGATGCCATTTTTCTTTTTGCCAAAAGCGTCTTCGCTGGGGTCGAGTAAGATACGCAGGTCGGCACCGCGTTTGTGGGCGTTGATAAGGGCTTGAATAATGTCGCGGTGTGAGAGGTAAAAGATGGCCAGATCGATGCGGTCACCTTGCTGAGTGTTGTTTAAAGTTTGAATAACGTAGTCACGGATTTTCGCTTCGGTGAGAATTTGGAGTTTGGGTGATGCGGCAGAAGTCAGGATGGTCTTTTGGCTTGTTGGCAAAGGTTTTATGTGGTTATCGGAAAAATTAATGACCGCTTGTTCCGTGGCCAGTAAATCGCGGACGCCCGAGCCCATAAACTCAAGGGCGACATTGCCATGGGCGCTGCTGGCGTCGTGGGGATTGCCGGATGTGATCAGGCCGAGCAGCCCCTGATCTGTGTCCACCACCAGGGTTTTTCGGTGGTTGGCTTTAAAGTTGATGAGTTTTAGCCAGGTTCTTAAGGTGACTTTGTCTGATCCCACCGGGTTCGGCAGCCAGCCACCGTCGCTCGAATTCCCCAGCCATTGACAGCACAGGCGCCAGAAGCCTGACCATATTGGGTTAGAATCCCGCAGGCGATTCAGGTCAGTCATCACGACCTCAATACCGGCTTCGCGCAAGGCCTTAAATCGTGGCGATTCAAGGCCGCCATATAAATGATTGATGGGATCGGTAATCAGCACAATACGCAGATCTGGGACTTGTGTTTTGCGCCGGATCAGGGCTGTTGTAAGCTGTTCGGATAAGGGCCGTAAATTAGGATCATTTTTGTTCGCCGCTGTATCACCGGCAAAGTCATTATATAAAAACATATCCAGCACAATCAGTCGTTCCGCCCGGTTAATTAATTCAAAAATCCGATTAAAAATCCGCTGATCGGTGTGCCGGACATCGTTGTCATTCACCCAGGTGTAGTCGGCCAGAAAGCGCACGTTCTCAACCGGCAGCGCCGGTGTCGCCACACTGATGCCCGGTGGCAGCGGTTTATAGCTGTGATAGAGGCCCAGGCTAATCCAGATCAGGCATACAACCAACAGCAACCAACGAATCATTCGCTTAGATTTTTTCATGCAATTATTCTAACTGAATTTTTATAACCATAAGCATAAAAACCCAAAGAAAGTAAATAATCATCACGTCACAAATAAATATCATGACTGTGATAGGATAAAATCATTCATTCATGGCATGTCGCTATGAAGCCGATGATTTTTGGTTTAACAGTAAAAGCTGACAACCACTTTATATGAGGATAGATAATGACGAAACGTGAACAGCTCTATTTATACGAAGAAATTATGTTATTAGCGTTGCGTGATGAAAAAGGGACACTGGCCATCGGTTTTGTTGAGCAGCTGGTGGCGGGTGCCGTGCTGGCTGAGTTGTTGCTTGAGGCCAGAATTTCTGTCGAGGATTCGGAAAAACAATTAGTCAGCTTGGATGACAGCCAGCCGTTTGGAGATCCTATTATCGATGAATGTCTGGAGACAATGGCGGTGGGTAAACAGTGCGCCTCATTGAAAACCTGGGTCAGCCGATTGGCCCGGATAAAAAACCTGAAGCATAATGTTGCGCGACAACTTTGTCATCGTAAGATCCTTCGCGCTGATGAAGATAAGGTGTTGTTTGTTTTTAACCGGCGTGTTTATCCGGAAATCGATCCGGTGCCCGAACAACAGATTATCGAGCGTTTGAAAGCGGCCATTTTTACGGATCGTGAACCGTTGGATCCGCGGACAGTGGTGTTAATTTCTCTGGCCAATGGCTCGGAATTATTGCGTCAGACTTTTGGACGCAAAGAGTTAAAGCCGCGCCAACAACGCATTGAACAAATCGTTCATGGCGAGCTGACCGGAAACGCAACAAAAGAGGTTATCGAAGCCTGTCAAACCGCGGCTATGGTGGCGGCCATTATGCCGGCGGTTATCGTAACAACGGTGAATAGCTGATTTATTTTCTGGTTTTGAACGGTTTTGAAAACGTTCTTTATACTTATGGATCTGATGGTTAAACTAACTCAAAGAAAGTCGCCTTGAATAATGCCTGATATACGTTTTATAAACGGTTTAATTTTTATTTTTGCTGTGGTTGTGATGGTTATCGTGCTCGGTGCCTGTGACATGCGGAACGAGCAAAGTATGGAAGTCACAGCCACCGCGTATACCATGCGTGAAGCGGAAACCAAAAAAGGCAACATTGGTTTAGCGGCCTGGGGCGATCAGCTGGTGCCGGGCATGAAAGTGATTGCTGTCTCAAGGGATTTAATTCCAAAAGGCTTAACGCACGAAACAAAAGTCAGCATTGATGGCCTGCCGGGTACCTATGTGGTGCGGGATAAAATGAACAGGCGCTGGCAGAATAAAATTGATATCTTTATGGGTAAGGACGTTAAAGCGGCGCGCCGGTGGGGAAAGCGAAAGGTCGTTATTCGGTGGTTTGAGGAAAAGAGTGATTAAATCAGTTTAAGTAAATTAGAGGTGAGATGATATGTGGTTATTGATTACAGGTTTGGTGTTGTTTTTGGGGATCCATTCGATTTCCATTGTGGCTTTGTCATTGCGCGATAAAATGGCCGCAAAAAGTGAGCTGGGCTGGAAACTGTTTTACAGTCTTGTATCACTGGTCGGTATTGTTCTTATTGTGAAAGGCTATGCCGATCTCAGGCAGACGTCCACTGTTTTGTATGCCACGCCGCTGTGGATGCGGCATGTGGCGGCGACTTTATTGTTGCCTGTTTTTGTTCTTTTTCTGGTGTCGTATTTCCCCGGACGTATTAAAAATGTGATTAAGCATCCGCAATTACTGGCGGTGATGCTTTGGGCGGTGGCACATTTACTGGTGAACGGGACAATGGCCGATGTTATTTTGTTTGGATCGTTTCTGATTTGGGCAATCGCCGATCGCATCTCTATGATAAACCGCGTCAGCCGACCGGTACCGGGTGTGCCAAAATCCAACCTTAACGATGTTATTGTGATTGTAGCGGGTTTGGCTTTATATCTGATGATGGCATTTTGGTGGCATGAACTGTTGTTTGGGGTTAGACCGTTTGTTTAACTGCTATGGATAAAATCGGGATTCTGGCATACGGCTCGCTGATTGAGGATCCGGGTGTGGAATTGTCCCCGCTGATTGCTGAACGTATAAGGGATATTGAGACACCTTTTAATATTGAGTTTTCACGCTCAAGTGATACCCGCGGTGGTGCGCCAACGGTTGTGCCTGTTGAAACGATAGGTGCACCTGTGAAAGGGGCTATTTTGGTTTTAAAAGATGGGATTGAAATTAATTTAGCCAAAGATATTTTATGGCGTCGAGAAAGTCGAAATGAGGCCACGGATCGACAATACAGTTATCCTGATTGTTCGTCTCCGAATCAGATTGCCATTGGAGAAATAAACGATTTCCACGGAGTGGATGTGATACTTTACGCGCATTGTGGTGCCAATATAAGTAAGCCCACTGCGAAAGTGTTGGCTGAATTAGCCATTAAAAGTGCTTTAGGTGACGCCGGATTAAAAGGTCAGGACGGTATCAGCTATTTAATGTCAGTAAAACGACAAGGCATTATGACGCCATTGATGCCTGAATACGAAATGGAAATACTCAAAGCCGTTGGCGCCAATACATTAGAAGATGCTTTGGGGATGGTTCGAAAACATGCCGGGAAAAAATCGTCTAATTAACGGCTCTAAACGCCTAAACGTTTAACTGAATAACTTTTTTTATTATCTTGTCGTCTTTTTTCTCCAGTACCACCATCTCGCCAAACTTGATGTGGAGCCAGTCATCTGTTGTAACTGTCAACGGTTCAGAGGCGAAAATAGCGGTTGTGGCTTGATCCTCAGCACATACTTCAATGTCAAAAGATTCCTTGTAATCCTGATAGTTACGGCCCATCAGTAAGTACATCGGTTCAAGCAGCATGGAGCGCGATAAATCTTTATTGGGTTCTTTTCGCAGTGCTTTCCAGTCATCTTTAGGATTTGTCTCGCCATGGTCATCAAAGCCATAGTTAACGCCGATAATTTTGTTTGGTCTAACCAATGCGATTTTTAACTTGGTCAGGCTTACCAGATCGAGCTTTTTCATGGCATTAAGTATCAATTCCAGCAAATCTTCGAACCCACTTTGGATATCATCGTTATCATTGCTTTTAAGCAAAGACAACAAAAGTACATATAAAAATTCTGTGTCTGTTGTGCCGTGCATTTGTTTTAAATAGTTGTCTTTACAGTGTGGCAACAGTTCTCTTTGTAGTAATTTCCAGTGGGGCAAAGCGCCATTTTGAGCCATAATCCACGGTGTGTCGTGAAATGAAAAAGGGTGACAGTTTTCATCGGCCAGTAAGGTTTTAGAATTATAGGCAGCGGCTCTGACATGCGCCAGCAGGGTATGTGCTTGTAGACCGGGTATTACGGTTTTTGCGTTGTCATCATAAAAAGCGGGTATCGGTCGGTGATACAGTAAAGGATCATCTGGGTTAAGCAACTGTTGACTCCAGAGCCCGAATCCCCAACCTGCCAGTTGTAACAACGGGTGACTTTCAGGATCAAGGGTCTGATTGATTAAGCTGTTTTCCGGTTCTAAGAGTAAACCTTTAAGAGGTGTTTCCGGACCAATATAAGCAAGCACTCGACACATCATGATGCCTCAGTTAAAAAGATATTTTATCAGTCTTTCACACGATTATGGTTTTAAGTTCGGACTGATTCCGGATCTGCCCCATGAAATGCTGTGGTTAATTCATTAATTGTATGATTTATTGCCCTCAGCTAAAATAAAGTTTTAACTACACGCCTTGATCAACCCGGCATGATTATTGTCCCCACTGAAAAGCGTTTTGATTGGCAAAACGCCCCCGTCGTTTTGTTTATTATTGTAATTCTCAATGTGCTGGTTTTTTATGCCTACCAGAGCGGTGATTCAGACCATTTTGAAGAGGCTTTAAGGATTTATGTCAGTGATGGCATTTATGAACAGGAATTACCGCATTACCGGGATTTTTTAAAGCAGGAAGCCAATCAGGAAAAAACTGCGTATTTTAATAAGATGGTCGAACATCCGAACCCCGGTTATGCAGCGGCTTTTATTCTGCAGGATGAGCTGTTTTATGAGCACATACTCAGTCATGGCGCGGAGTATTTTACTGCAGACTATTACACTTATTGGCGCTATCAGCGTGAATACATTCATAAACTTATCTTTGAGGTCAGCTTTAAAAAATATGGACTCGTCGCCAGTGATATCAGTATCACCACCTTAATTACGTATCAGTTTTTGCATGGTGGCGTGATGCATTTACTGGGTAATATGTTCTTTTTAATTATCTGTGGTTTTGCGGTTGAAGCGAGTTTAGGGCACAGGAATTTTCTGATTTTTTATTTGTTGTCGGGTGTCGGTGCCGGCCTGGCACAGTCTTTAATGGATTTAAGCAGCACCATGCCATTGGTCGGTGCATCGGGTTCCTTATCCGGTGTGATGGCCATGTATTTAGGGATTTTCCGCTTAAAGAAAATTGAGTTTTTCTATTGGTTTTTTGTGTTTGTCGGCTATTTCCGGGCCCCTGCGTTATTAATTTTACCCTTTTATATCGGTAATGAGTTGTTTTCATTGTGGATGAATCCCGAATCAAACATCGGCTTTATGGCGCATGTGGGCGGTTTTGTTACCGGAGCGGCCTTGATAGGCTATGTGCTCTGGCGCAAGCCTGATGTTTTAAACGAGGATTATATTGAACAAGACCAGGCAGCGACACCGGAGCAATTAAGCCTGGATCAAATCTATCAGGCCATGGATAAATTTCAGTTTGAAACAGCCTTAAAGCGTCTCAATCAGCATATGAAGGAATATCTGGGCGATTTTAAGTTAATGATTTTAAAATATAAATTATTAGCCGCTTTAAAGCCTGAAGAAGCGCAGGCTTATTTTAGTCAGATGATTAAAACCTGGCGGCCAAATAAGTCACAACTGCTTGAGATCGAAAAAATCTGGCAAGCCATACCTAAAGACAATAGAAACTTTGACCAGGAAACTAGATATAAACTGGCCTGGAATTTTATGACCACACCTGAGCACATTGAACAGGCAGTTAATCTGTTTGAAGATTTGTATCATTCGGACAATAAACACCCGTCCTTACATCTTCTGGCGCAAAAGCTTGCCACGGTGTATAAGCGTCTTGAAAATCGCACGGAAACTCAGAAATACCAAAGTTTGGCTCAGGAGCTCAGCTGATGGAACAGACTTGTCAGTTTCACCCTTTAGAACCGGCCACGTATTTTTGTACGGCGTGTGAAACGCTGTGTTGTGATGATTGTGTCGATGATGCCCGGTTTAATCCGGAACCGCGCTGTTTTCAGTGCAACCGCACCCTTGAGCCACGGGGACCGGGTAACATTGAACCGTTTTGGCGGCGTTTACAACAAAGCTTTCGTTATCCGCTGGCGACCCAATCATTGTGGTTTATTTTAATTTTATCGGTGTTGTGTTCGGTGGCTTTTTATATACCGTTCGCTGTTTTAATTTATCTGGCCTTGTTTGGTTCGGTCTTTAAATACTGTTTAAGCTGCTTAAGTTTTACCGCCGAAGGCTATATGGCACCACCAGATATCACCGAGGCTTATGAGGGTGGTTTCAGGAAGTTGCTGGTGTTAATTGCCATGCTGTTCGTGACCGGTCTGGTGATTAATCTGACCAACAGTTTTCTGGGTTCAGCCATGGGTGGCATGATGGCCTTGTTGGTGACCCTGTCTTTCCCGGCGATTATTATTCATTACGCCATTTCTGAAAGTATGATTGAGTCGTTAAATCCGCGTAATATCTTCGATTTGATTCATTCGATCGGTTTACCCTATGGTTTAATTCTGGCCTTTATTTTTATCATGATGGGTTCGGTGGCGGTGCTTTATCAGCTGGTGGCGATTATTCCCTCCAGCCTGGATGCCATCTTTTTGTTTGCCGTGACTTTTTACTATGCCATCGTTTTGCACCACCTGATGGGTTATATGGTATTCCAGTTCCAGACCGAACTCGGTTACAGTGCCCGCCTGCAAGACGGCTCGAGCACACGGCGCGGTGGTCACGCCATCGCCATGGCAAAAATATCGACCCTGATTAAACAGGCTGAATTTAAAGATGCGACAAAATTATTCCGAGAACAAATCGCTTTAAACCCCGATAAGCTGTTACTGCACAGCCGGTTTTTTGAAATTCTACTGGCCACAAAAAACGCAGAAGCAATGATCGAATTTTTTCCCAAGTATATTCGCCTGCTTGAAAGCAATAATCGCCGTGACCTCATCAGCCGCAACTATAAACGCTTAATGGCTAAAATGCCCGATTTTGAAATTAACAATCCTGAACTGAAATTCATCATTTCAAAAGCAAGCTTTGATCAAAATGACGCCCGAATCGCCATTAAGCTACTCCACGGCATTCATAAAAAACACCCGGATTTTAAAGACCTGATACCGGCGTTGACCTTACTGGCCGAAGCGCTTGATGAATACCCGAAATATGCAGATCACGCGGCGGCTTGTCGGAGGTTGATTGGTAAGTTAGATGATGCCTAAAAAGATTGCTAAAAACCATAGTAGTTTGAGCTGCGCGTAAACCTGCAGAATTGATTTAAATTAACATGCAAATACTTAGCAAAGATATAGGACTAAACTCTTATGTCATATACGAAAACGATTATAATATGGTGACTGCAGTTGAATATTGCTTATGAGTCATTCAATAAAAACAAAAATTCCGTTTCTCTTTCTTGTCGTTATTTCGATATCGTGGGGCTTTTATTACAGCAGTTATAGTAAGCTAAATGATTATGGTCGAGCGAATTTTGAGTGGTTGTATCTTTTAGATGCACTGGTGATGCTGCCTCTTGTCTGTTTCTTCTGCATTAAAAGCAAAAAAGAGGCTTTGTTAAAATCTATTGTCTTGGTTTGCTTGGCAATCTTGATAGGCAGCTATATTGTGCCGGTGCAAAACAAGATCTTTTGGCATTACTTCGAAAGTGGACGATTCCTTGTTCTGGGAGTGATACTTTTATTTGAAATAGCCGCTATTTTAACCGTGTATCTTGCCATTAAATCAGCACTTGTACAGCATCAAGACCCTGATATGGCCATTGAAAAACCAATCAAACGTTTTTTGGGTGAAGGCTTAGTTGCTCAGTTATTGAATTTCGAAACCCGTATGTGGACCTATGCTTTGTTTTATAAGCGCGTAAAAATGGAAAATTTCAGTGGCGAGCGACACTTTAGCTATCACCTAAAGGATGGTGCGCAAAGCTACTTGCTTGGTTTTGTGTTTTTAATCGTTTTTGAACTGCCACTTATGCATTTGTTATTGCATTTTATTTGGTCGCCGCTGGCTGCAAAAATCGTCAGCCTACTTACTATTTTTGCTTTGGTTTTCTTTTATGCCGAGTATCGGGCGGTTTCCAGAAGACCAATATCTTTGCGGAGTGATGATCTTATTATACGATTTGGTCTTTATCAGCCATTAATTATCCCTTTTGCGAATATAGCAAACATTAGTAAATCTCATGATTTAAT
Source organism: uncultured Marinicella sp. (assembly GCA_947502925.1). Classification (GTDB taxonomy): domain Bacteria; phylum Pseudomonadota; class Gammaproteobacteria; order Xanthomonadales; family Marinicellaceae; genus Marinicella. Next base: position 110,185 of record CANNBS010000007.1, read on the forward strand.
TAGACGCACCAAGGATACAAAACGCTATAACTATTCCGGTGTACCGAATATTGAAATTGAACTGATCAAACCGATAGGGCATATTAAAAAAGTCTATCTTGGGGTGGATCAACCGGAATCATTGATACAAGCTGTGCAAAACAATGCCACGCTTCAGTCATGCAGTGCAGCGAGCAATCCACCAAATACAGGACTAGTGTAAACTTAAATTAATGTCGTCCCTCTTATGTTTCATATAGCCTTACATTTTTTAGTGCCGATCACTCTGGCGGCTATATTCTTTCGTAAGCGCTGTATGTTTGCCTATCTAATCATGGTTGCCACCATGCTGGTGGATCTCGATCACCTCTTTGCTGTGCCTATCTATGATCCAAGCCGTTGCAGCATTGGTTACCATCCATTGCACCAGCCCGAGTTTATCCTTCTTTATCTGGTCCTTTGTTTTATTCCTAAAACCAGGCTCGTGGGGCTTGGATTGGTTATCCATATGTTGCTGGATTCGATTGATTGTCAAATTACAAATGGTGTTTGGACAAACTAAAGTAAGATTAATGAGTAGCACAGCGTTAATCTGATTTAACTTTAATTCACTTCCACCCACAAACAACAATCACCGCCAGGGCGCAATTGATTTTGGTGCCGTATTTTGTGGTGAAGGTTTTTGTGAGGATGACTTTGTCGAAAAAGCGTTCAATATCGCCGCGGTAGCCGGCTGAATAGAATTTCATATCAACAGCGAGTTCTTCGACAGGCAGGTAGGGGATGTCGGCATAGGGATCGTGAACTTTAATCGCGGGCTGTTGAATGTCTACTTGTTGACCTGTTTTAAATTCATCGGTGATTTGGACGTCGGTGAAGGCTTTGGCTTGGTTGAAGATTTGTCCGGTGCTGATGGTTGGGGTGGTTTGCTTAGCCGGTTTAACGGGCTTTGGAATCGTGTCAGTTACCGGTTCAGTTTGCTCCTTTAACGGGGACGTTTTTGTTTTGGGTTTAGGCTTGGCTTCGATTTTTGGTTCTTCTTTGGTTTTGGAGACTCTCTTTGTCGGCGTCTCTGTCTTAGTTTGAGGTTGTTGCAGGGATATGTTTAAGGTCGTTTGAGTTCTTTCGGAAATTTTAATCGGTTCCAGCCACAGAATCAGGCCCATAAAGATAATAATCGGCAACCAGAGATGCGGCAGCCAATGGCGAAGAGGTTGGGGCTTATGCCAGTTGTGGCAGGATGGGTAGGACAAGTTGCGTTTATTTTTTTAACAAACGTCATTATAGTCAAGCCAGGTTAAAAGACTGTAAAACCAACGCCTGTCACATGGCACAAGTCATCCATTCACGCGGTCAAAATCAATGCCGGTAATACGACGGTAAGCTTCGCGGTATTTGTCGGCAGTTTTTTTAATAACACCTGTGGGTAAGTCGGGTCCGGGCGGGGTTTTATCCCACAACACAGTTTCTAAATAATCCCGCACAAACTGTTTATCAAAACTATCAGGACTGGTACCGATTTGGTAATGGGCTTTGTCCCAGAAACGTGATGAATCCGGGGTGAAGACTTCATCCATTAAGTGAAGATCGCCGTTATCATCGAGGCCAAATTCAAACTTTGTATCGGCTATGATGATGCCATTTTTATCGGCATGTTGTTGTGCCTCACGGTATAGTTTAAGCGAGACTTCGCGGACTTGTTCGGCCCGTTGTTGACCGATTAAATCAATGAGTTGCTCAAAGTTAATGTTTTCATCATGGCCACCGACAGCGGCTTTGGACGATGGCGTAAAAATCGCTTCGGGGAGTTGTTCGGCTTGTTGTAAGCCGGCGGTTAATTCAATGCCACAGACTTGCCCGGTTTTTTGATAATCCTTCCAGCCTGAACCAATAATATAACCCCGGACAATGGCTTCGCAGGGCAGGGCTTTGAGTTTTTTTACCACCACCGCACGTTGTTGCAGATCGTCGTCGGCATCGTCAATGACTTCTTTCACTGGTATATGGGTGAGGTGATTCTTTATAATAGGCGCCAACATTTGGAACCAAAAGTTGGACAACTGTGTCAAAATAGCGCCTTTATCGGGTATGGCATCAGGTAAAACCACATCAAAGGCACTGAGCCGGTCGCTGGCGACCATTAAAAGATGTTTATCGTCGATTTGATAGACATCGCGAACTTTACCTTGGTGGATTTTAGGCAGGGAAATGTCCATGTAAAATGGCCAAAAGGACTATTTTAACCCGCTCAATTTACACACGCAAATGAAATAATTATGGGAATTCTAATCGGTGGCCTGATCGGCTACAGACTCGGTGGATTTATTGGTATGCTGTTAGGTGCCTGGCTGGGTCATCAAGTCACGCAATTTATCAGCGGCGGCAATCGCCATTCTGAAAAAAACCGTTCAGCCACGCAGCATAGCTTCTTTAAAGCGCTGTTTGTCAGTATGGGCAAACTGGCCAAATTAGACGGTGTGGTGTCACGTCAGGAAATTGACCGGGCGGAAATCATCATGAATAAGATGAAGCTGACGCCTGAGTTACGGCAGCAAGCCATTGCTTATTTTAATCAGGGTAAGCAGTCCCATTATAAAATTGAACGGGATTTAACTGATTTCCGGCAAAAATCACGCGGCTCCTTATCCTTAAAACAGTTCTTTCTGGAAATGCTGATTGATATGGCGTCTGTGGATGGGCAAATTGATGCCACTGAACAGCGTTTAATTGAACAAATCTGCCAGCTTATTGGTTATCCTCTGGCTATGTTGCAGGCCATGTTTAAAATGCGTGGATCCAATTATTATCAGCAGCAGGGGCAACAACGTAAGCAATACAGACAACGCAGTCAGTCGCGTTCTTCGAGTACGCCGGCCAATCCTTATCGTGTATTGGGTGTTGATAAATCTGCCAGTAAACAGGAAATAAGACGCGCCTATAAAAAACTCATGAGCCAGCATCACCCGGATAAACTGGTGTCCAAAGGCTTACCGCCTGAGATGATGAAAGTGGCTGAAGAAAAAGCCAAAAACATCCAGCTGGCCTGGGAAGAAGTGAAAGATTTACGGGGATGGTAGAACCCTGAGAAAGTTTGACTTTTTCACTTGGTGATGCCAAACTAATTGTTTTCATCAATCGGCCCTTTTTTCATGAAACAAGCCATCATTGCACCGTCGATTTTATCTGCTGATTTTGCCCGTTTGGGCGCTGAAACCGATGCGGTGCTGGACGCCGGTGCCGACTGGGTGCATTTTGATGTGATGGACAATCATTATGTGCCGAATCTAACCATTGGGCCGATGGTCTTAAAAGCCCTCAGAAAACATGGCATCACTGCGCCGATTGATGTGCATTTGATGGTGAAACCGGTGGATCGTATCGTTGGTGATTTTATTGACGCAGGTGCCAGTATTATTTCTTTTCATCCCGAAGCCAGTGAACATGTGGATCGTACCATTCAAATGATTAAAGAAGGCGGTTGTCAGGCCGGTCTGGTACTGAATCCGGCGACCCCGGTGAATTGGCTGGACCATGTGCTGGATAAATTGGATCTGGTGTTGTTAATGAGTGTTAATCCTGGTTTTGGCGGTCAGTCTTTTATCCCCGAAACCTTACATAAACTTAAAATTGTACGTGAAATGATTGATGCCGGCGGACGCGATATTCGGCTGGAAGTGGATGGTGGTGTTAAAGTGGATAATATCGGTGAAATTGCAGCGGCCGGTGCGGATGCTTTTGTCGCCGGTTCGGCCATATTTAACAGTGGCGATTATAAGACCACCATCACAAAAATGCGCCAACAAATTCAGCAGCAATTCAGTCAGTTGACTTAAAATAGGTGTCATGAAACCAAAGATTTTCATCATACTCATTCTCGCACTGCTTTTAAAGGCTGAGGCTGTATCCGCCAATACCTTAAATGAAGCGGTGAAAGAGGCACGTAAACAAGGCCAGGTATTGTCGGCTAAAACGCGTGAAGGTGTGCATGAAATCCGGGTGGTAACACCCCGCGGCAGTGTTAAAACGATTCGTAAACCGGCTATCGATAATCGATCGACACAACGACAGCCTGAACCGAACAATCGCCTGAAATACGAGCAACAACGCCCTGAATCCTCAAGAATTCAGCGTCAAAGATCGGACAATCGTCGCAAAAATCCATATTCCAGACAACCTGAGTTCCGTCGTTTTAATCGACCCGCTCAGTCAAACCCGTCGTCAAGAAACCAAACACCGGTCAGACAACCGACGCCACAACCACGTCGCCAACCGTCACCTCGGCGCTCTAAAGACCGTGACCCGGATTAAATACTATGCGTGTATTATTAATAGAAGATGATGAAAATTTACGCTCTGTTTTATTAAAGCGCTTTGATGAAGTGGGCTATGTGGTGGACGAAGCCGATAATGGTGAAGACGGTTTATTTAAAGGCCGTGAATATCCGGCTGATGTGGCGGTGATTGATTTAGGTTTGCCGCGTATTTCCGGTATGGAAGTGATTCGCACATTACGCGAAGAGGGCATTGATTTTCCGATTATCGTACTGACCGCGCGCGGTTCCTGGCAGGATAAAGTGATGGGGCTTGATGCCGGTGCCGATGATTATCTGGTTAAACCGTTTCATTTCCCTGAACTATTGGCGCGTGTTAATGCGTTAGTCAGACGTTCCAGCGGCAACGCCACGCCCGAAATTACCTGTGGCGATTTGGTCATGAACACCAGTCATCAGGATGTGAAGTTAAAAGATGAACTGCTGACATTAACATCTTATGAATACAAGGTGCTGGAATATTTAATGCTGCATCAGGATGAAGTGGTGTCAAAAACCACCCTAACCGAGCACATTTATCATCAGGATTATGACCGTGACAGTAATGTGATTGAGGTTTTTGTCGGCCGTTTGCGCAAAAAACTGGCGGCCATAGACCCCGACACAACTTATATAGAAACTTTGCGCGGACGCGGTTACCGATTACGCAACAGAGACTAAGCCATGTTCGGCCTGGGACAGCGCACCGCTTTAAAAACCCGGGTTCTGCTGACTTCAAGTTTGGCCCTTATTCTGGCTTTAAGCATTATGGGTGTTGTCATGCACCAGGCTTTTAAGGAAAAAACCCTGCAATTGGTGGAAGAGCGGTTAGAAGGTTATTTATACGCCTTAATCGCTTATATCGAATATGATGAAAACCAGTTGGTGATGCCTGAAAATTACCCCACACCCCGTATGGAGCAACCGGCTTCAGGCATTTATGGCCAGATATTAATTCGTGATTTCTTGTGGCAGACGCCTTCTGTTCTGGGTCAGGATATTCCTGCTATTGAGACGCTGGATATAAACCAGCGCGTGTTTAACAGCCGGGAAGAACTGGGCGGCGTACCTTATTTTTATCTGAGTCAGGGCGTGGCCATCGAAACAGATGATGAAGTCATTTCAGCCACCATTGCCGTGTCTGAACATGCCGGTGATTTTTATCAGGAACTGGCGGATTTTCGTGGCAGTTTATTAACCTGGATTGTGGTCATCAGCGGTGGTTTACTGGTGGTTCAGTGGGTGATTATGTACTGGGCAACACGACCACTGAAACGGTTGATGCATGATTTATATCGGCTGGAGCAGGGCGCGGATGCGATTTTTTCTGAAGATTATCCACTGGAATTGCGCGGTTTGACCGCCAGTTTAAACCGGCTGATTGAAAATGAACGCAGTTCGCTTGCTCGTCAGCGACGAACCCTGGGTGATTTAGCCCATTCTTTAAAAACGCCGCTGGCGATTGTTCATTCAGAGCTGGATAATCAGACTGTCGATAAAAATGTGATTCAGCAACAAATCACGCAGATGGATGAAATTGTGGCCTACCAGTTAAAGCGTGCTGCGGTGGCCGGTCACCGCACCTTTGTACGCGGTGTGCCGGTGATTGATGTAGTGGATAAAATTATCGGTTCCTTACAAAAAGTTCATCACCGCAAAAACGTACAGGTTAACACTGAAATCGCACCGGGCGCTGAATTTTTTGGTGAACAGGGTGATTTGATGGAATTGCTGGGAAATTTACTGGAAAATGCCTTTAAATGGTGTGATTTACATATTCACGTCACAATTAAAACCCTGATAAAAACCGGCCGCCAGCGTACCGGTTTAATGATTGAGATTGCCGATGACGGCCCCGGCATTGCTGAACAAAAAAGAGAACGTTTACTGCAACGCGGTGTACGGGGCGATGAAAAAGTGACCGGCCATGGCATTGGATTGTCCATCGTCACTGATATCGTGGAGTCCTATCAGGGTGAGTTAAGTATTGATCGCGACCCTGAATTAAAAGGCGCTCTATTTAAAATTATCTTACCACCCTAAATAACAGAGACTATGCATAAAGAGATTGATGACTTATTGGAAATTATGGCACGATTACGCGATCCGCAGGGCGGCTGTCCCTGGGATTTAGCCCAGGATTTTAACAGTATCGCGCCCTACACCGTAGAAGAGGCCTATGAGGTGGCGGATGCCATTGCTGAACAGGACTGGCCGGGCTTACAGGAAGAACTGGGTGATTTACTGTTTCAGGTGGTGTTTCATGCCCGTATGGCCGAAGAACAGGGCTTATTTTCGTTTGCTGATGTGGTGGACGGCCTGTGTCAAAAAATGATTGAAAGACACCCCCATGTGTTTGATGATAACCATCAGTCAATTCGCGATGCCGGACAACAAACTCAGGCCTGGGAGAAACAGAAAAACAGGGATAAAGACAGTGTGTTTGATGGCATTGCACAAACGTTCCCGGAATTACTCAAAGCCATGAAAATGCATAAAGCCGCTGCCACCATCGGTTTTGACTGGCCCGATATTGCCCCGGTGTTTGATAAACTCGACGAAGAAAAGCAGGAATTACGTGAAGCCATGGAAACCGGTAGTCAGCAGGATATCGAAGGTGAAGTGGGGGATTTACTGATGGTCTGTACCAGTCTGGCGCGGCATTTAAACGTTGATCCGCAACTGGCCTTGCGTAAGGCTAACCAGCGATTTGATGCACGTTTTCGGATTGTTGAAAAACTGGCCAAACAGGAAAAACCCGGTCAGGACAGTTATGATCTGGATTACTTAGACAGCCTTTGGTTACGCGCGAAAAAGCAGTTGGGTCACCGAACAGATTAGATGTGGCTGCGATTATCTTGGTGATGCAACAAGGCATCCACAATGGCCTGATTGGCCGGTGGTAACTTCTGGTGCTTTAAATCCTCGATGACACACCATTTCATGGCTTGCTGTTCGTTGTTTTTGATTTGCGGATTATCTGACACTTCTTTGAAGATATGTAAACGCACGGAAAATTCAGGGTAGTCGTAGTCGATGGTTTGCCAGGGTGAGGCATCTTTAGGTTGGTAGGCCAGTTCTTCGTGTATTTCTCGTTGTAAGGCCTGTTCAGGTGTTTCACCGAACTCAATTTTCCCCCCTGGAAATTCCCAGTATTTGGCCAGGTGAACATCTTTCCGGCGTTGGGTCAGTAAAACGCGGTTTTGGTGGTTTAATAGCACCAAAACCGCGACATTTATTCTGGTTAACTCAGTTTGCCGTGGCATTTTTTGTATTTTTTGCCCGAGCCACAGGGGCAGGGATCGTTGCGCCCGACTTTTTCACCATCTCTGACAAAGGTTTCCACTTTTTCATCGCTTTGAGACGATGCTTCACCGGCACTTTGATGTTGGTAGGTGACGTTTTTATTTTCCTGATGCTCCATGGCTTCCACGTCTTCGTCCTGGCGCACTTTCACTCGTGCGATAATACGGATGGTTTCGTATTTAATGCGATCCAGTAAATCCTTAAACATCTCAAAAGATTCGCGTTTATACTCCTGCAGCGGTTGTTTTTGGGCATGGCTGCGCAAATTCACACCATGGCGTAAATGATCCATCTGCGCCAGATGTTCTTTCCATTGCTGATCCAGGGTGTTCAGGTAAGCGGCTTTTTCAAATTGCCGCATCACTTCATTACCGGTGAGGGCTTCTTTTTCCTTAAAGAAACGCTCGATGTGGCTCAAAATTTTATCCGTGAGACCATCATCATTGAGGTCTTCGTCTCTTTCCAGAATACGAACGATGTTAATATCAATGCCAAATTCCGTGGACAACACCCGTTCCAGTGAGGAAATTTGCCACTGCTCTTCGACACTTTCCAAAGGCACATACTGGCGAATGACATTGTCAAAAACTTCTTCGCGGATATCAGCGATGTAATCGCCGATGTCATCAGACTCCAGTAAATCAGCACGTTGTTGGTAAACAACCAGACGCTGGTCATTGGCAACATCATCAAATTCCAGCAAGTTCTTACGAATATCGAAGTTATGTGATTCAACCTTACGTTGAGCATTTTCGATAATTCGGGTAATCCATTTATGCTCAATATACTCGTCTTCCTTCATGCCAAAGCGCTTCATATTATCCATCATGCGCGATTGGCCAAAGACCCGCATTAAATTATCTTCTAAGGAAATATAAAAGCGCGAAGAACCCGGGTCACCCTGACGACCGGCACGACCACGTAACTGATTATCGATCCGACGAGACTCGTGACGTTCTGTGCCGATAATGCGTAAACCGCCGTTATCGAGCACTTGCTGGTGGCGTTTTTTCCAGTCTTCTTTAATCTTTTTAGCCTGTTCTTCGGTTAAGTTCTTGTGCGATTCCAGTTCCATGGCCAGATTACCGCCCAATACAATGTCGGTACCACGACCGGCCATATTGGTGGCGATGGTGACTGCGCCGGGCAGGCCGGCCTCGGCAACAACGCTGGCCTCACGTTCGTGCTGTTTGGCATTTAACACGTTGTGCTTGATTTTATGTTTATTCAATTCGCGCGAAATATGCTCTGATACTTCAATCGAGGCAGTACCGACCAACACCGGTTGCCCACGTTCATGGCAGTCTTTGATGTCTTCAATAATGGCATCAAATTTGGCTTTTTGGCTGAAATAGACTAAATCACCCTGATCATCACGAATCATCGGTTTATGGGTTGGGATAACAATCACTTCCAGTTTATAGATACTTTGAAACTCATAGGCTTCGGTATCGGCGGTGCCGGTCATACCAGATAATTTCGGATACAATCGGAAGTAATTCTGAAAGGTGATGGATGCCAGGGTTTGGTTTTCTTTTTGGATGGGTACATTTTCCTTGGCCTCAACTGCCTGGTGTAAGCCGTCGGACCAGCGTCGGCCTTCCATGGTTCGGCCGGTAAATTCATCAACAATCACGATTTCACCGTCTTTAACAATGTAATCCACATCTTTTTCAAAGAGGTGATGGGCTTTTAAAGCCGCCGAGACATGGTGCATCAGGTTAATATGCTGTGAATCATACAAAGATTCTTCATCCTTCATCAAGCCATGCTTTTTCAGTAACTTCTCCGCATTTTCCATGCCTTGTTCGGTGAGAAAAACCTGCTTCGATTTCTCATCAACAGTAAAGTCACCATCGGGTTCGGGCAAGGCTTGTTTGGCCAGCATTGCTTTGGTCACTTCTTTAGGATCCGGCTCTTTGGTGGAGCGTTCAAGTTGTGGCACCAGTTTATTGATGCGATTATAAACGTCCGGAGATTCATCCACCTGACCTGAAATAATCAGCGGTGTCCGGGCCTCATCAATTAAAATTGAGTCAACCTCATCAATAATGGCATAAAAAGGTTCACGCTGGACTTTGGCATCCAGGCTAAAAGCCATGTTATCGCGTAAGTAATCAAAACCCAGTTCATTGTTGGTGGCATAAGTAATATCGGCCTGATAGGCTGCCCGTTTTTCCTCATGGGATAAAGATGGAATCACCACACCCACGGTCATGCCCAAATAGTTATACAGCGGTTCCATCCATTCAGCATCTCGCTGTGCCAGGTAATCATTGACTGTCACCACATGCACGCCTTCACCGGCCAGGGCATTAAGGTAAGCAGCCAGCGTACACATAAGGGTTTTACCTTCACCGGTACGCATTTCGCTGATTTTACCGCGGTGTAGAACGATACCACCAATCAGCTGAACATGATAATGGCGCATCTCTAAGGTACGTACTGCTGCCTCTCGAACCAAAGCAAAAGCTTCAGGCAGAATATCATCCATGGATTCGCCATCAGCGATACGTTGTTTAAATTCTGCGGTTTTTTCCTTAAATTGCTCTGCAGACAAAGCCTGCATATCCGGTTCCAATGATTCGATGTGGTCCGCCTCCTTGTCCAACTGACGGATATACCGGTCATTTCGACTGCCGAATACTTTGGTAAAGAGTGAGTTTAAAGCCATAATAATAGTCTGTTGATTGTTGCCTCAATAGGCAGATATGTGGTTTCGATTGACCCGATATTCAAGTCAATTAGCTTGAATTTTCGTTGTTATGAGTGGATAAAGGGCAGTGGGTTGACTTTATGGCCATTTTTAAGCACTTCAAAGTGTAAATGCTCTGAGGTGGCGCGTCCTGTTTTTCCCATGGTGGCAATATGATCACCGGCTGTGACCCGCTGTCCTAATTCGACTTTGACTTCTTGCGCATGGGCATAACGGGTCATAAAACCATTACCATGGTCGATTTCAACCATGCGTCCGTAAGAACCCCGCGGTCCGGCCCAAACCACCACACCATCGGCTGCTGCTCTGATTTTAGATTTATAGGCACCTGAGTAGTCCATCCCGGAATGGTTGGCCTGTTGGCCGGTAAATGGGTCAATGCGCTTGCCGTAATAGGAAGAAATCCAACCGGACTCAAGCGGCATCATATGTGGTGTGACATTGTCTGTAATGGATTGTTCGTTCAGAAGGCGTGATAATACGTCAAATTGTTCTTGTTGCTGATTAAAGCTTTGTTCTAAGGAAAATAAACTACTGTAAACAGTTTCGGGTGTATTAATCTCACCGGTTAACTCTAAATCAGCACCCCCTAAACCAGGCGTTGCATTCAAATCAAAATCATCCGGATTCATGTCGCTGGCTTCTGTCAAACGACTACCTAAAGCATTCAGTCGGGTTGATTGTGCCATCAGCTGACCAATTTGCAAGGTCATGGCGTTAATGTCATTTTGTACACCCTTTTTCAGCTTATTGAGTTCTGCTTGTCCGGCTTCAACCCGGGCTTGTAATTGTTGGATGGTGTTTTTGTCAGAATCAGAAGTCATGCCCAGCAGCAGTGGTGCGGCGGCCAGACCTAATGCGAAAACGATGGTAAGCGCAAAAAAAGTCAAGCCATAAAGTTTAATGCGAAGAGAACGATCAGCGAGTGAATATTGTTTAACACCGCTGTGATCTTGTTTGAGTATGGTTAAATTTTGCATGGTAAAACTTACCCGTTGTGTTTGTTAATAATTATCGAGACCTCTGCATATTGCAATTAACAATGAGCTACTTCAAAATAAGGCCATGAGTCGAACCAAAAAGTTACAATCTCTTAACGAGCGAATCGCACAGGACAAAGGTTTATCGGCCTTAATCAAACGTGCCAATCAAATTGCTGATGTCAATAATCGACTTCAGCCGATGTTGCCGGCTCCTGTTAAAGGTCTGTGTCGGTTGACAAATATTCGCCGCGAAATGGCTGTTTTTACTTGTGAAAACCAAGCCGCAGCCGCTAAAGTTCGCATGTTCAGCCGAGACATTCTACAGATAATGCAAAAGGAATTCAAAATATCTGTGAAGAAATTAAGGGTGGTGGTTGAGCAGTCGCCACAATAACGTAGTTCTGCCGCAACCTTTCGGGTTATATTTAGCTCAAATAATCGCTGCATTCGTTATAATAAAGCGTTTTTCAGATTGGAATCAATCATGTCATTAGCAGAAAAAATTAACCGTGCCTGGGCGCAACGGAACGAATTGGAACCGGTGGCCTTAAAAGACCGTTATGGTGCTGATGTCCAGGCCTGTCTGGAGGCGTTGGAATGTGGAGAGGCACGTGTGGCTGAACAAAAGGATGGTCAATGGCAGGTGAATGAATGGCTCAAAAAAGCCGTGTTGCTTTATTTTAAAATATCACCTAATCGGGTAATACCCGGTGCTGATCATAATTACTGGGATAAAGTACCCTGTCGTTTTCGTGAGGCAGATGTCGAGGAATTCAGAGCTGTTGGCGCCCGCATTGTGCCGCCGGCCACCATCCGCCGCGGTGCTTTTTTGGGTAAGGGCGTAGTTTGTATGCCATCTTATGTCAATATTGGCGCTTATGTGGGTGCCGGTACCATGGTCGATACCTGGGCAACAGTGGGCAGTTGTGCACAAATTGGTGATAACGTCCATTTATCCGGTGGTGTCGGTATTGGTGGCGTGTTAGAACCCCTGCAGGCGGCCCCAACCATCATTGAAGACAATTGTTTTATCGGTGCCCGAAGTGAAGTGGTTGAAGGCGTTCGTGTCGGTGCCGGTAGTGTGATTTCCATGGGTGTTTATCTGGGGATGAGCACGAAAATTTATGACCGTGAAAAGGACGAAGTCACTTATGGAGAAGTGCCGCCGGGCTCCGTGGTGGTGCCCGGCAGTTTACCCGCTGATTCTGGCAAGTACAGTTTAAATTGTGCCGTCATCGTAAAAAAAGTCGACGCCCAGACCCGCGCAAAAACATCCATTAATGAATTATTACGATTGTGATTAAATCCATATGATTATTTACGGGATTAAAAACTGTGACAAAGTCCGTTCTGCACTTAAACAGGCCAGACAAGCGGGCCATGATGTGCGCTTACATGACTTTCGGGTCGATGGCATTGATGCTCAGTTGCTTGAGGCGATGTTGGCTGATATTGATATGCAGGCACTTGTTAATAAGCGCAGCACGACTTATCGGCAATTATCAGATTCAGACAAGGCTAACCTTGGTATTGAAACCTTGGTGGCACAGCCAACCCTGATTAAACGACCGGTGGTTTTTAGCAAGCAACAATACACCATAGGCCTGCCCGAATGAATGCTGAAGTCATTACACTTGCACAACAGCTGATCCAAAAACCCTCCTTTACACCGGATGATGCCGGTTGTATTCCCGCCATTATGAACCGAATGTCCGGTCAGGGCTTTGCCGGTCATCACCACCGTTTTGGTGAAGTTGATAATGTCCTGATTTGGCATGGTGAACAACCAGGGCCTGCGTTATTGTTTTTAGGTCATACTGATGTGGTGCCGGTCGGCGATGAATCAGACTGGACTCATCCGCCGTTAAGTGGTCTGGTCAAAGATGGCTTTTTGCACGGCCGCGGTGCCGCCGATATGAAGGGTTCGGTGGCGGCGATGATACTGGCCATGGAAAAATTTGTTGCCACGCATAAAAATCATCCGGGAAAAATCGCCATTATGCTGACCTCTGATGAGGAAGGCGAAGCCGCGGATGGCGTCAGAAGGTTTATGCCGATGATGGCCAAAGACCATCACTTTGATTATTGTCTGGTGGGTGAGCCCAGCAGCACAGAATTGGTCGGTGATACGGTGCGGGTGGGTCGCCGTGGTTCTTTACATGTCAATATAACCATCGAAGGTCAACAAGGCCATGTGGCTTATCCGCATCTGGCTGAAAATCCGGTGTTTACCGCCGCACCTTTTCTGGCAGAAGCTGGTACCTACTCCTGGGATCAGGGCAATGATGACTTTCCACCCACCAGTTTTCAAGTGTCCAATATTCAGGCGGGCACCGGTGCCGCCAACGTCATTCCGGGGCGCATTCACATCACCGCCAATTTTCGTTATTCACCTGAATCCAGCCAGGACAGTTTGGCGCAACAACTCACCCAATTATTAGATAAACACGGCTTAAGCTATCAGCTTGACTGGGCTCTGTCCGGGGCACCCTTTCACTGTAAAAATGACCATTTTAAAAGCCAGTTAAAAGCCGCCATTCAACGCTTCAGTGATGTTGAACCTGAATTTAACACCCAGGGTGGCACCTCTGACGGTCGATTTGTGGCGCCGTTGGGCATCGACACCATGGAACTGGGACCCATCAATAAAACCATTCATCAGGTTAACGAATGTGTGCCGGTTAAACAACTGATGCAGCTGGAAAACATCTATCTGGATTTGATTAAGCGTTTGTTGTTGTCATGAGTCTCGATCATCGTTTGTCGGTGGCGCCAATGCTGGATTGGACTGATCGCCACTGTCGTTTTTTTCATCGGTTGATATCACCGGACATCATTTTATACACAGAAATGTTAACCACTGGTGCGCTTTTAAACAGCGAACGCACGGATTTGTTGACCTACCATGACAGCGAACATCCGGTGGTGATTCAGCTCGGTGGCAGCAATCCTGAGGATTTAGCCGTTTGTGCAAAAATGGCTGAAGACGCCGGTTATGATGAGGTGAATATTAACATCGGTTGTCCAAGTGACCGGGTGCAAAGTGGTCGTTTCGGCGCCTGTTTAATGCGTGAGCCGGAACTGGTGGCTGAGTGTGTACAACAGATGCAACAGGCGGTCTCGATTCCTATAACCCTGAAAACCCGTATCGGTGTTGATAACGATGCTGATTATGATTTTTTTAAGCGCTTCGTTTCTATTAACCGTGATGCCGGTTGTCAGACTTTTATTGTCCATGCCCGAAAAGCCTTACTGAAAGGTCTCAGCCCCAAACAAAACCGCACCATACCGCCTTTGCTGTATCATTTTCCCGAACAGCTCAAAGCCGATTTCCCCGATTTAACTGTGGTCATAAATGGCGGTATCGACACTGTTCAAAAAGCCCAAAATCATCTACAATACGCAGACGGCGTGATGATTGGGCGGGCCTTCTGGAACGCACCGTGGCTCATCAGAGACATGCATCATGCCCTGGGTTTCAAACCCTTACAAACAAATCGCGATGATGTACTCAATGCTTATCAAGACTATTGTGTCGAAATGCTGGCGCAAGGCTTGAACCTGCATTGGCTCATCAGACCCATTTTGGGGTTATTTCATGGATTTCCCGGCAGTAAAAAGTGGAAATCTTATTTAGTTACTGAAGCACCTAAACGCAAGGATGATATCCGGGTGCTGAGCGAAGCCAGGTCATTAGTAAATTATGTTAGTGAAAACCATTGCTGACTTTAAAGAAGCACAAAAATACTCAAATTATCCGATTAAACAAGCCGTCGCCATGAAAGCCGCTTTCATGGTGTCGCCGGTGGGTTTTTCTCTGAATGAACAAACCGCTCAGGACAACGAATACATGCAGATGGACGAATCGGTGGACGAAAAACTGGCGATTTACCAACAAATGCATCTGGCCAGGGTGCTGACTGACTTTGGTGTGCCGGTGTTGTCATTCCCGGGTTCCGTGCACACCCCGGATGCGGTGTTCCCGAATAATTCATTCGCCACCAACCACAACCGTCGATACATTGTCGGTTCCATGCGCTATCCGAATCGCCAGCTGGAAACCGAACGCAAAGACATCCGCAAGTTTTTTAACAGCGTCCTGGATTACGATGAATATATTATTGAACATCCCAAAGCCATCGCTGAACTCACCGGTGTTTTAGTGCCCGATCGCGGTCGTAATATCGGCTTTGTCGGTATGACTGAACGGGTTAATGAAGAAGGCGCCATGGCACTGGCTGAAGGTTTTCAACTGGATTTAACCTTTCAATTTGATTTGGCCGAAGGCGAATACCACACCAACGTGGTGATGGCCAACCTGGCCGGTGAAGCCGTGGTCATGCACAAAGATTCCTTCGCCGATCCCGAGGTGGTACAAGCCATTGACGATTTCTACGAAGGTAAGATTTTATACCTGTCCGATGAGGAAAAAATGGCGTTCTGTGGTAATTGTATTTCCATCACCGAGCGTGATGTATTGTTTAGTCAGACGGCGTTTGATACTTTGTCCACGGCTTCGAAGAAGACGCTGGATAAGTGGGGTTTTAATATTCATGGGGTGGAGGTTTCGGAACTGGAGAAGGCTGGGGGGTCGCTCCGATGCATGATCGGCGAAATCTTCTGAGGAAAAATTGGGACGCGAATCTCTGCGTTGCCGCTTGGTTTTGAGACGCTTACGTACAGGTCTGTACGCGCGCGCCTTCAAAACCAAGCGGCGCCTTGATCTTCACGTCCCAATTTTCCCTCAGCTCCAGGTTTTAATTCCTGTGTCGCTTGGTGAATTTTGAGACGATCACGCACAAGTATGTGCGCTCATGCTGTCAAAAGTGAGTTCCGCCTTGATCTTCAAGCCCCACTTTTCCCTCAGCTCCAGGGTTTTAGTGAGTGCTTAGCCCACCTAATTACTGCTTAATTAGCAACATCCAGACGTCGACTAAAAGTGTAGGATTGCACTTTTGAATGCACGGACTGCGACCTGTAGGGTTGAGTGCAGGAAGCACGAAATAATCTCTGCGTTGTCGCCAATTTTTGCAACAATCGCGTACTGGTTCGTACGCTTATGCTATCAAAAATTGGCTCCGCCTTGATCTCCAAAGCCAAATTTTCCCTCAGCTCCAGGTTTTAGTCCGTCATTATCGGGCTTGGCAACTAACGCTCCTGCTCTCTTTGCAGACATACGTCCTGTATGCCACCCGATAATCTCATCTTGTTTATCGCAGCCCTGAAACATTGCTTCTTTGTGACTATGAAAGTTTAAGAATATGCTTGATAAATCCACGGCCAGTCAACATAACTACTTTTCAACAATAATATTCAAAAGAGGATGGGTTCAATTATGAAGTACTTTGTCAGTGTTATAATTTTCATATTTTTAATGATCTGTGCGGTTTCAAAAGCCACAGATAATGATATTTTATTGAGTCAGGAGCAAGTGAGACAATCAATTGTCGATACTTTGCAAACCCTGAACGAGGTCTATGTTTTTCCTGAGAAGGCGAAACTGATTGAATCTGAGGTGTTGTCCAGAATGAATAACGGCGCTTATGATCACATTCAATCGACCAAAGAGTTTCAGCGGTTTATGACAGATGAACTGATTGAGGTGAGCACCGATGGACATTTAGGCATTATGCGGGTCAAGGATGACAAGTCAGAACCAACTCATGTCATCGTAGAAACTGAAGATATCTATAAAAATAATTATGCTTTTCAGAAAGTTGAAATTCTGAAAGGTAATGTGGGTTACCTGAAGTTTAATAAATTCTATATCGATGATGAGGCGGTTGAAACTGTTGACTATGCTTTTGGTTTTTTAAAAGACACCGATGCCATGATTATTGATTTAAGGGATTGCATTGGCGGTTCGCCTGAATTGGTTCGTTATATGTCGAGCCATTTTTTTAATGAAAAAACTTTATTATGGCGTTTTCATACCCGTGGTGATGAAGAGATTTTCGATCATGAATCCATGGAAAATGTGGGGCTTTCTAATTTTAAAAACGATTACCCTGTCTTTATTCTTGTTGGTCCTGAGACGGCGAGCGGTGCTGAACTGTTTTCTTATACATTAAAACATTATGGTAAAGCGACTATTATTGGCGAAAAAACTAATGGTATCGCGTATGCGGTTGGGGCGGTGAAAATTAATCAATATTTTATCGGGCGATTTTCCATGAATCAGCCCATTAATCCAGTTACTAATACAAACTGGGAAATCGTCGGTGTGCAACCGGACATTAAAGCAAGTTTATCTGATAGCCTTCATGTGGCACACAGTAAAGCACTGGAAAAATAAATGGATTGTGATTCTGCCTCACAGTTTGAGATAGAAGATAATGTATATTTTCCTAATGCGTGGAATTGTTCACAGATAAATTCATTTCTGCAATGTTATAGTAGCCCCTAATTTAGAACATATCATATGGTTCGGGAAGTCTGGATGAAATTTTCACAGCATTTAGCGTCAAAAATTAGCTGTTTAACCTAAGTTCACATCTAAGCAGATTATGTATTTGTATTAGATTTCTAAATCAGATTTTCCGATTCTAATCAACAAAATCAATGAGAGTAACTATGAATTTAACAACATTTCTTGTGTCTTCTATGATGCTGATGTTTTCGGGCAGTGTTATCGCTTTGGCCGAAGAAAATGAACAGACAGCCAATGGGTATTCCTATAAGCTGCATACCGCCAGTCCGGATGTTGAGGATCTGGGTCAGTTTCCGCCGGCGTATGATAGCCCGACCACTGAGCATGTTTTGCAAGGGCCTGAGCACACTTTAATCTGGCGTGATCGGATTTCTGAGCGCACGGTGGATAAGGCGTCTTTTGCGCTTGGTGAGCGGCATATGGGTTTGTTTATTCCGCGCTGGGAGAAGGGTAAGCCGGTGTCAGAGTCCACTGGCTGGACGGAGTTTGGTTACCCGCTGGTCTATCTTGATTTTAATGTGCAGGTTGAGCGCGGTGAAGGAGCGCGTGCTTTGGCTGGTGGTCAGGCTGAGCATTATGTGCTGACTGCAGATTTTAACAGTAAGCGTGAAACGGATCCGGGCAGTTCGCGCTATCAGATTCACAGCGATTTGTGGATATTGAAGGATAAACCGTTTTCATTTGCACCATTTCATACGCCCGGATTGTATGGTGATCCCCGTTTTGCTGCGGCGATTGAGGCCGAGCTTAGTAAATTAGGGATGGTGGTTCGCAGTGATGCCCGTTATTCACGCGTCACCATTGACAGGGATGGCAATGAGACTAACAGCAGAAGCAAAGGCACCTGGACAACCTGGATTACAGACTTGAAACCCGCAGAGGTACCGGTGATTGATATGCCTGTCGGTGATGAAGCCACTTTACAGCTTTTACAAGATGAATTCAGAAAAAAACCCGATGAATCATGCCAGACTGTCATTAATGGCACGACACCTGATTTTATTGCAGAAAATCTGAACAGCGCGCAACAATCTGCGGTGCTCGAAGATTTGGGCAGGTCATGCAAACGTCAGGCCATGAAAGGTTACTTTCGAACCATGAAAAAGAACCCGGCGTCTGTTTGTGGTGATATTTTGGCCGGTAAATTACCTGATATTGCCAAGAAGACTTTTAATCAAAAAGAACAAAAAGAGTTTATGCAATTGGCATCATCATTTTGTAAAAAGCAAAATTAATTGCGTTATTTAAATAAATATCGTTATAAATCAGTTCTTTAGACATTAAAAACGCTTAGGTTTTATAAAATTGTGACGGGCGTCAAATTTTAGATTTTCCCCGGTGATAAATTGAAATTCCTTTTTAATTTTAGGAATAATAAAATGAAAAAATTGTTAACCGTTAGTTTGTTTATGTTATCTGCCTCTGCTTTTGCCATGGATGCAGAGCAATTAAAAGAAAGTGATTTGCGAGCTTGTCAGGCTAAAGCACAGCCCGTACCTGAAGGATCGCTGGATCAGGCCAAGAAATCTTGTGAGTGTAAAATTAAAAACACGGATTATGAGGCGGTTGCCGAAGCGCGTAAGGCAGGTGATTTGAAAAAAATCAGAGCGCTAAAATCAGAAGCGGCTGAAAAATGTGATACAGGTGTTATGTAATAAAACAGCCAACTAAGTAAGCTGCCTTAAAGTAGCTAAACAATAATCGCCTCTGATGATTCGTTATCGGGGGCGTTTTTATTTGTATCGGTTCAGATTGAGGCGAAGGCCTGTAAAATAGATTTTTAGTCTCTGAGTTTTTGTTTTATACTTTAATGATGATGGATTTTTTCAATAAAACGGCACTGAGTCTGAGCGAAACGCAGGTGATTACCTGGGGGCAGATTGTCTATGCGCTGGTGTTTTTGGTGCTGGCCTGGTTTTTGAGTCGTTTGTTGGCATTTTTGGTGGTTAAAAAGTTACTCAGTTCAGCGCGCATCAGTCAGGACAGCCGGGCCATTATTCAGCGAATTATGTTTTATGCCCTGGTTGTGCTGGTGATACTGACTGTGTTGACTTATTTGGGTATTCCGTTGGCGACTTTTGCCTTTATTTCAGGTGCGGTGGCAATTGGTTTTGGTTTTGGGGCGAAGACCATTATTGAGAATTTTTTGAGCGGCTGGATTTTAATGTCTGAGCGACCGATCCGGATTGGCGATGTGGTGGAAATGGACAGTTTTATTGGACGCATTGTGAGTATAGGAAACCGATCCACGTTGGTTAAACGTATTGACGGTGCCGATATTGTGGTGCCTAACAGTCAGGTGCTGGAATCTCGTCTGGTGAACTGGACTTTACATGATCCTTTTGTACGAACTTCAGTGCGGGTCGGGGTGGCGTATGGTTCTGATATACAGAAAGTCCGATCGGTATTACTGGAGGTCATGTCAGAACTTGAGCTGGTACAAAAAGAGCCGGAACCGGTGGTTGTGTTTGAGGATTTTGCCGACAGTGCTTTGGTGTTTGATGTTTTTTTCTGGGTGTCGATGAATGCCGGGCGTGAGATGCGCTTAATCCGCAGTGATGTGCGCTTTTTAATTGAACAAAAATTTAGAGAAGCGAAGATTGTGGTGGCTTTCCCGCAGCGGGATGTGCATGTGAATTTTACCGATCCACAGCAGCTGGCCGGTTTATCAGGGAGGTCTCATGACTGAGTCAAAAATCACTTACTATGCGCTGGATGGTGTCGGTGGCGGTGTGGAATTAAAACCGCAGGAAAATTCTGATGCGCCCTGGCAGTGGTTTCACGTTAAATACACTGACAAGAAAGCAGTGCAATGGATAAAACAGCGGCCTGAATTATCAGAGCAGGCCAAAGTAACTTTATTAAATCATGAAACCAGGCCGCGGGCGGTGATTAACGATCAGGACGTGCTGATTTGTTTGCGTGGGATTAATCACAATAAAGATGAGCAGCCTGAAGACATGGTGTCGATCCGCTTGTGGCTCGGCGAAGGTCTGATTGTTAGCAGCAGTGATGCCGGCAGCCAGTCGGTTAATTTTATTCGTGAACAATTAAAACAACAAACCGGACCGAAAAATGGTGAAGAACTTTTGCTGATGCTGTTGGATCGGCTTGCGTATTCCACCGATGATTTTGTCGATACAATGGATGACAAGATTGATCAGGCTGAGGACCGGGTGGATGACAGTTCCCTGACTGAGTTTAATCCGGAGATGAATGATTTACGCCGTCAGATTGCGCATATTCGGCGCTATTTAATGCCACAAAGAGAAGCCATCGATCAGTTGTATCGCATTAAGACGCCACGTTTAAGCGAGGGCTTTTATGAACGTATCTACCTGCATGTGGATAAATTTATTCAGTTAGTAGAGAATTTGGATTTGATGCGCGA
The DNA here is from genome assembly GCA_947502925.1 of uncultured Marinicella sp. GTDB lineage: Bacteria > Pseudomonadota > Gammaproteobacteria > Xanthomonadales > Marinicellaceae > Marinicella. Next base: position 131,300 of record CANNBS010000007.1, read on the forward strand.
GCGGGCCTTAATGTTACAGGAACATTTTATGGCGAATATCAGTTATGAGCAAAACAGCCGCTTGTACTTACTGGCCATTGTTTCGGCGATTTTTTTACCGCTGACTTTTTTATCTGGTCTGTTCGGTATGAATGTGGCGGGCATGCCGGGCTTGCAAAATCCATGGGCTTTTGCCTATATTGTCTTATTTAGCATGATGCTAACAGTTGGCTTACTGGTTTGGTTTAAAAAAAGCAGGTGGTTCTAATGGTTAGAAAATGGTTTATTTTTGTGATATTTTTGCTGATAAGTGGGGGCGTTATGGCAGACTGTGAAATTAAAGGCATTCAATTAATGGGCAAGGTGCAGTTTGTCGATTCATTTCCGGATTTTAAAATTCAATATGTGGATTCTTTCCCTGATATTAAGGTAAAAATGGTGGATTCATTTCCCGATAAATGTGGGCTGTGGCAAAAAGTGGATTCATTTCCTGATTTTAAAGTGCAAGTGGTGGAATCTTTTCCTGATCTGAAAGTTCAGCTGGTGGATTCCTTTCCGGGCATGGATTAACTCGTTCCATGAAAACTGAATTTACGCCCAAGCTCTTTAGCCTGATTAAAGCCGGCATTTCCCGGGAAACATTGCTTAAAGATGTGATGTCGGGGGTGATTGTCGGCATTGTGGCGTTGCCGCTGGCAATTGCTTTTGCCATCGCCTCTGGGGTGTCGCCGGAGAAGGGACTGATTACGGCCATTGTGGCGGGGATTATTATTTCTGTGTTTGGCGGTTCGCGGGTGCAGATTGGCGGACCCACCGGTGCCTTTATCGTGATTGTTTACGGTATTGTGCAGACCCACGGTGTCGATGGATTAATTCTGGCCACTTTTATGGCCGGCTTTATTATGATCGGCTTTGGTCTGGCACGTTTTGGCAGTTTCTTAAAATACATTCCCTATTCTTTGATAGTCGGTTTTACCAGTGGTATTGCGGTGATTATATTTTCATCACAAGTGAATGATTTTCTCGGTTTGCAGTTAACGGATATACCGGCTGATTTTTTATCGAAATGGGTTTTGTATGCTCAGTACCTCAATCAAATTAATCCGTTTGCCATCGCCATTGCCGTCAGTACAGTCATCATGACCCTTTACTTTCAAAAGCTGATTAAGCTGATTCCCGGTTCCATTGTGGCGATTATTTTAGCCACCTTGTGTGTCCAGTTATTCAATATCCCGGTGACCACCATTGAAAGTCAGTTTGGTGAGATTCCTAATGCTTTAAGCATGCCGAATTTACCCTCATTTGATTTAGCAACGATGAAATCATTAATTCAACCGGCTTTTGCTATTGCCTTATTGGGTGCCATCGAATCTTTATTATCCGCGGTGGTGGCTGATTCCATGATTGGCGGTAAACACCGATCCAATATTGAACTGGTGGCACAAGGCGCGGCCAATTCGGCGTCGGCTCTTTTCGGCGGTATTCCTGCCACCGGCGCCATCGCCCGCACCGCCACTAATGTCAATAATGGTGGTCGTACCCCAATAGCGGGTATTGTCCATGGCGTGGTTTTACTGTTGATTATGCTGTTGTTTGCACCGTTGGCAAAATTGATTCCTTTGTCTTGTTTGGCCGGTATTTTGGTGGTGGTGGCTTATCATATGAGTGAATGGCGGCAGTTTAAGTCGATCTTAAAAGGCGACCGGATGGACATTATTATCCTGTTGACCACTTTTTTTCTTACCGTTATTTTTGATTTAGTGATTGCCATTCAGGTCGGCATTATCCTGTCGAGTTTTATGTTTATGCACCGCATGAGCCGGTCCGTGGAAGTCAATAACATTAATATTGAACAAGAACGGGTGGAGCGTTTATTTGATGAAGAAACCCTTGATGTGCCGGAAGGTGTGGTGTTATATGAAATTAACGGCCCATTGTTTTTTGGGGCGGCACGGCAGTTTCAGCACACCATGACCAGTATTCCGTCTTCATCGGTGAAAACCATTATTATGCGGATGCGCTATGTGCCGTTAATTGATGCCACCGGTTATGAGACCTTAAAAGAGATTATCAGTAATTTTCAATCACAGGGCGTCCAAGTGATTTTGTCAGGGGTGCGTGATGATTTGGTGAATGATTTTGAACGGCATAAAGTGTTCCAAATACTGGATCGACAAAATGTGGTGCCGAATATTAAACAAGCGCTTGCGTTGATTCATTAATCAAAGCCATCTTTAAAGATTAAATCATTGTTGTCACAACTGCGGTATCCGCTGACTTCAATATCATCAATCAGCCAATCACCGGCACCTTGTGAGCTGTCGGTGCCCATGCGCCAGCGAAAGCGGACGGCTTGATTGGCATAAGCGGATAAATCGACGTTAACCTGCTGAAAGGTGCCGAGATTATCGACAAAAGCCTGTCGCGCGCCCAGAGGCTGACCGTAGCCACCATCTAATGTGCCATTGTAGCCGTTTAGAGTGATGGCAGCGCCTAAATCCGTCCAGTTTTGGCCGTTATCTGTGGAAATTTCCAGGACACCGCCATCGTAATAGGCATTACCTGCTTCAAAATCATGTTTATGCCAGAAACTGAGTTCAGCGTTATTAGCTAAAGCCACTTCAGGAGAGATTAGAAATTTATCGGATTGGCTGTTAATATCAGCAGATTGAAAGGCGTTGCCCTGACCGGTGCTGTGGTCATCGCCGGTGGCAATGGTCCAGTCGTCGGTGCCGATGGTGGCATCGCTTTGCCAGCCGTCGTTATAAGCATCTGAGATGGTTGCGTAAGCTTCTAAATTATTGGATATATCACCACAGGTGGCTTGTAAGCTAATGTTTTCGGTGGTGGTTTGTTGGGCGACAATGCTCACGGCAGCTAAAGTTTGCTTCTGATAGCCTGATTTACTGACTGTCAGATCGGCACTTCTGGCAGTGGCCTGGAATTCATAAAAGCCATTACTGTCGGTGGTGGTTAATAAATCGTCGTATATCACCTGCGCAGCGGTAATGGCCGAACCACCATCGAGGTCTGTAATGGTGCCATTCAGGGTGCCGATCAATGCCGGATCCATTACATCGACAAATACCGCTGAAGGCGCGCCGGTGATGCCAGCGGCATCGGTGGCGATTAGCCAAACCATATGGCGACCGGGTGCTAAACCTGATGTGGGGAGGTTGCCGGTGAAATATTCGCCGGTGCTATTAAAACTGCCGTCCTGGGCAGTCATTGAATACGCTGTGGCACCGGATTGCCAGGGTGGGGTGTCGATATAGGCTTGTACCGCGGTGATAGACTGGGTGGCTTCAGTGCCATTGCCTTGATAGAAATTGTCATCGGTGGCAAAACCTTGTAAGGGGGTGTTTTGTCCCTGAGATATCTGCAAAGTGGTTTGTGGGAGTTGTTCAATACTTGGCCCTGAGGCCGTTACATAGGGCTGCCGGGCAACTTTGGCCGCATAGATCAGGGCTTTTAAATTATCCGGCCAAATGGTGTTTTCAAATGATGAGCAACTTGAGTAAAAAGTACCTTCACCCAGTTCAATGGTGAATGCCGCCACACCCAGGGTGCCGTAGGCGTTGTCGTCAGAAGCGCCGTCAGCACCATAGAGCTCATTGGATTTTTGCGAGCGGTAGCCATTATAGTAGGACAGACGGCGGGCCAGGGTCTGGAGTTGATCATGGTTAGGGGATTCTGGTGTATTATCAGCATAGCCCCAGGGGAACATGGTGAGCTCGGCAACATTGTGAATGTCGATATAAACACCGGATTTGGACAGTGGTGCCGGTGTGGTGATATCATCGGGGCGCTCATCAGGGAATAAGGTTCTGATATACGCATCAATGGCATCAGTTTCGGGTTCACTGTAAGCAGTGCTGCCTCGAAAATCCTGGTCACAGTCTTGATCACTTGAGCCATCACCAAGTCCCCAATAAAAACCAAAGTTTCGATTCATATCCACGCCACGGTAATTACTGTTGCTGCAGTGATTATTATTTCTGTTTTTTCGTTGTAAGGGTGAACTTTGATTTTCAGCAATCTCACGACCATCCGGATTGCCCTGTAACAACAGATGAATTTCATGCGAATCGACCAGCCAGGTGACATCCGCATCGGTGCCATAATTGCTTAATAAATACTCGGCAAAACGGGTCACCAGTTCAGCCGGCGGGTATTCGCGGGCATGAATGGATCCCATGGCATAGAGAATGGGTTTGTTGGCGATATCATTATTCTTGTTGGTGATTTTCACCACTTGCATATCATGACCGGGATCACCACCGGCATTGGCCTTGTGCCAGGAGTTGCCGATATCCACCAGTTTGACCAGGTCGGGGTAATTACTTTCCATGTCATCCATGGCGGCAAAGGTTTCTGTCACGGTCCGATAACAGGCAAAGCCATCAATACCCTTTATGCCAAACCAGGCTTTGTCTTGCCTTTCAAGTGCCTCGGCATAGAGCTGTTGATGAATGTTTAATTGAAAGCCTTGTTGCTGAAGCTGCCGGAATTCTTTGTGATCCCGGACCTGCATTAACACGGTCTGGTTTTTCTCATCAATTTTCCAGAAATCATGGTGTTCTTTTATCGCCAGTATATCGGCTTTGTCTTGATAGCTCATCAGCACCGGCCAGGGGCCGTTACCGGGTGGGTCTTCGGGTGTGTTTTGTGCCACCAGGGCAGGGGACAATAAGACACAAAGACTCAGGAATGCAATGAATGTTCTGTGCTGTGACATAAGCCGGCCGAGAAAAGAAAGCGTTAGTTTAACTGAAAATCAGACTGTTTTTTTGACCAGATTCTAATGATTAAAAATCCTGAACCAGCTGCACAAATGCCCGGACACCATTCAGTAGGGCATCCTCATCAATATAAAACAACGGTGAGTGATTGCTGGGGGCATTTTTATAATCGCTGTCAGGCGGTGAAATGCCGAGGAAAAAGAACAGACCGGGGACTTCTTGTGCCAGGTAGGAAAAATCTTCAGCGCCGGTGACTAAACCTGAATCAATGACATGATCAGCACCAAAAACAGCTTCCAGAGAACTGTTCATTTTGGCGCTTAAATCCCGGTCATTAACGGTCACCGGATAGCCCGGATAAATATTAAACTCAACTTCTGCACCATTGGCAGCAGCCACATGGGTGGCGATTTGTTCCAGTTGGTCATGAATATTATCGCGGGTGTCCATATTAAAGTTACGAATGGTGCCAATCATTTCCACTTCTTCGGGAATAATATTATTGCGAATTCCACCTTTAATGGCGCCAAAAGACACCACCGCGGGAGCCTGAGTGATGTTGGTGCGACGTGCGACAATGGTCTGAACCGAATTAATAATTTGCGCTGAAGTGACGATGGGGTCAATGCCGTCCCAGGGTCTTGAACCGTGTGATTGGCGGCCTTTGACTTTAATGCCCAGTTCATCCACAGCCGCCATCATGGGGCCCGGTCGGTAGGCAATGGTGCCGGTGGGTAATCCGGCCCAGACATGTAAACCAAACACGGCTTCGGGTCTTAATTCATCAAACAAGCCTTCTTTCAGCATCAGTTCAGCGCCACCTTCTTCACCTTGCGGGACGCCTTCTTCTGCCGGCTGGAAGATAAACATTAAGGTGCCGGCTAAATCAGCTTTATTCTTTGCGAACACTTCTGCGGTGGCCATTAAAATCGCCACATGGGCATCATGACCACAGGCATGCATGACACCGACTTCTTCGCCACGGTACTCTGATGTGACCGTGGAGGCAAAAGGCACATCGGTTTGTTCGGTGACGGGTAAAGCATCGGTGTCAGCCCGCAAGGCCAGTACCGGACCGGGCTTATCACCTTTTAAAATACCCACCACACCATTATAAGCAATACCGGTTTGCACCTCTAAGCCCAAGGATTTTAAATGCTTGGCAATATAAGCAGCGGTCTTCACTTCACGGTTACTGAGTTCCGGGTTGGCGTGTAAATGCCGCCGCCATTCAATCAATTTTGGCTCGATATTGATTATTGAAGTGTTGAGTTCTTTTGATTCAGTTTGAGCTTGGGTCAAGCCGGTGAATAAGATAAGGAAACAGAGTAAATGCTTTTTCATGGTGTTTTCAGCGCTGCAAAACAACCATAATAATGAGTTGAAGGTTTTGGCGCAAGGGATCAATGTATTAGACCCAATAAAAAAGCCACCGCTATCCGGTGGCTTTTCGTCAGAGTATGCGATTTATTTATTAGGCTTCGCGGCTGGCACGTTTACGTTCATGCTCAAGCAGGTGTTTTTTGCGCACCCGAATTTCCTCCGGTGTGACTTCCACCAACTCATCGTCCTCAATAAATTCCATCGCCTGTTCCAGGGTCAGTTTAATCGGCGGGACCAGATTTAAGGCGTCGTCTTTACCGGCGGCACGAACATTGGTCAGCTGCTTTCCTTTCAACGGATTGACGGTCAGGTCATTGTCTCTGGAATTAATACCGACAATCTGGCCTTCGTAGACATCGACGTTGGCATTAATCAGCATGCGACCACGTTCCTGGAGATTAAATAAGGCAAATCCCAGCGCTTTACCGGTGCCGTTAGAAATCAACACGCCATTTTTGCGACTGCGTTCAATGGTGTTTAACTTGCGACCGTAGTGATCAAAAACGTGGGTTAAAATACCGGTGCCTGAGGTGGTGGTTTTGAAATCAGATTGGTAGCCGATTAAACCGCGCGCCGGAATAATAAAGTTCATGCGCACCCGACCGGTGTCATCCGGCACGATGTCTTTAACCTCTGCACGCCGTCCCAGTAATTGTTCCATCACCGATCCCTGGTGGTCCTGTTCAATGTCCACCACCAGTTCTTCATAAGGTTCACACAGCTCACCTTCGATTTCACGGTAAATAACCTGTGGTCGGGAAATGGCCAGTTCAAAACCTTCGCGACGCATGGTTTCGATCAGTACCGATAAATGCAATTCACCCCGGCCGGAGACTTTAAACTGGTCGGAATTTTCGGTGTCTTCGACCCGCAAGGCCACGTTATAGGTGGTTTCACGCTCCAGGCGGTCTTTAATCTGCCGCGAAGTGAGGTATTTACCGCTTTTACCGGCAAAGGGAGAATCATTGACACAAAACAGCATTGAAATGGTGGGTTCATCCACGGTCAAAGGTGGTAAGGCTTCCACATGTTCGCGGTCACACAGCGTGTCTGAAATACCGATGCCGTCAATACCTGAAATCGCGACGATATCACCGGCTTCTGCCTGATTAACTTCAATGCGGTCTAAGCCTTTAAAACCAAAGATTTTTAGAATCCGGCCATTGCGTGTGTTGCCCTGATCATCAATAACGGTCACGCCGGTATTACTTTTCACTGTGCCTTTTTTAATACGGCCAATACCAATCAGGCCGAGAAAGCTGTTGTAATCCAAAGTTGAAATTTGCATCTGGAACGGTGCTTCAACATCAACATCCGGTGGATTGACTTCGTTAATAATGGTCTCAAACAGCGGTCGCATATCGCCTTCACGGTTCTCATCATCTGTCGATGCATAGCCGTTGATGGCTGAGGCATAAATAATCGGGAAGTCCAGCTGCTCGTCGGTGGCACCTAATGAGTCAAACAAATCAAAGGTTTGGTCAATCACCCATTGAATTCTGGCACCTGTTCGGTCAACTTTATTGACCACGACCACCGGTGTAAAACCCATTTCAAAGGCCTTAGAAGTCACAAACCGGGTTTGTGGCATCGGACCATCAACCGCATCGACCACCAATAATACAGAGTCAACCATGCTGAGTACCCGTTCCACTTCACCGCCAAAGTCGGCATGGCCCGGGGTATCGACGATATTGATTTTATAGTCTTCCCATTCAATCGAGGTATTTTTCGATAATATGGTGATACCGCGTTCCTTTTCTAAATCGCCCGAATCCATCATACGATTGGGATCATCGGCGCGTTCATCAAAAGTGCCTGACTGTTTTAATAAGCAATCAACTAAAGTGGTTTTACCATGATCAACGTGGGCAATAATGGCGATATTTCTGATCTTTTCTGTGGACATAAGGCGGGTGGTAACGCGTAAAGGCGCGCACTATATCACACTGCACGTTATTTCTCGTTAATTTCTTTAACTTTTTCCTGACTGAAAAAAAACCGGTGTTATGGGCCTGGAACTGCAATAGGGTGTTATAATTTTAAATTGATTATTAAACAGGAGACTAAAATGATTGATACCATTATGAATCAACTTAAACAACAGGTTGCCGGTCAATTGCAGCAGAAGGAAAACGTCAATAGTACCGAATTAAACGGTATATTTGACGTCGTTAAAGAGCAAACCGCAGAAAAAGTCGGTGAAAATATGCTTGATCAGGGCCTGGACGGGGTTATGAGTTTATTCAGTAATAATGACAACAATAAAGAAGCCGATTCCTTACAAGCTTCCATTACCGGCGGTATTGTCGATAGCTTACAGAAAAAACTCGGATTTTCAGGTTCCAAAGCCACCGGTATTGTCTCAATTATCATGCCTTATTTACTGCAATTACTGACCGATAAAAATGCCGAAACACCGGATGATGATCCTTCACCGATTAAAGATATTCTCGGTGGCAGCATGGGCAGTATTGGCGATAAGTTAGGCGGTTTGTTTTAAGGTCTGAACACCGATGAAGGATTACAATAAAGATTGTATGCCCTGATATATTAATACAGCACCACTGATAACCATAAACGCAATAACCCAGCGTAAAAAGGCGGTGGTGCTGATTTTCTGTAAAACGTATTTACCCAAAATATTACCACCTACGCCGCCGATGCCAAGTGCCAGTCCAAGCACCAGTGTGGTGCCGTTTAAGGCGCCGAAATAAGCATAACCGCTCAGTTGTGCCAGCCCCATTAGAAAGGAGTTAGCGGTCTTGGTGGCCACCATTGATTCCTTCATTAAACCGGCATTGAGGTAAAAGGGATTCAGTACCGGTCCCAGGGCACCCACCAAAGTTCCCAGTAAAGACACCCCAAGGCCTAAGGGTATAAAGACAAAGACCGGCATATTAAAGGAACGCTGCTGTTTTCCCCAGCGAAACTGGAAAACGGTGCTGACCAAAAACAATCCAATCAATATTTGCAGCCAGCTTAAGTTAAGTGTTGCAAATAAATATGCCCCGAGCCATGAACCGATGATGGCTGCCGGCGCATAATATCGAACGATTCGCCAGTCAATATCATGCCAAAATAAAATAAGCCGGGCCGGTCGACCGATAAATGTGCCTAAATTAAGTACCACGGCGGTTTGATTGACACCGACAGCTGCATTTAATATCGGCACTAACACAAGCGCACCTCCACCGCCGGTTAACGTTGACATTAAAAAAGCCAATATGCCGGCCAGAAACAGACCTGCCAGCATCCACAATGAAACGTCTGAAAACCAATCTAACATCTAATGAACTGTGTTAATCGTTTTATAATTATAGTCTGAATATCTTGCGAAAGGGTTATACAACCTTATATTGTCACAGATAGATTATCATTAAACCGTGCAACCTGAGAACAAACCGGTTGTCTAAGCATATTATTTTTTGTGAGTGAAAAAATGAAAAGAGTATTACTTTTTGTGGCCACCAACATCGCCATCCTGGCGGTGATTACCATCGTTATGCGGTTATTTGGTTTTGATGGTTATTTAACGGCCAATGGTCTGGATTACCGGGCCTTGGCGGTATTTTCGCTGTTATGGGGTTCTGTGGGTTCTTTTATTTCTCTGGCCATGTCGAAATGGATGGCGAAAAAAGCCATGGGTGTGCAGATTATAGAGCAGCCCCGAACGGCCGATGAGCAATGGTTGGTGGAAACCGTAAAACGTCAGGCACAGGCTGCCGGTATCGGCATGCCCGAAGTGGGCATATTTCCGTCCGACTCACCCAACGCCTTTGCCACCGGCATGAAAAAAAATGATGCCCTGGTGGCCGTCAGTACAGGTTTGTTACAAACCATGCGCCGCAATGAAGTCGAAGCGGTGTTGGGTCATGAGGTGGCGCATGTGGCCAATGGTGATATGGTGACCATGGCGCTGATTCAGGGTGTTTTAAACGCCTTTGTGATTTTCTTTTCTCGGATTATCGGTTATGCCATTGCCGCGGCCACCAGAGATGAACGCGGTGGCGGTTACACCATGGGCTCGTTTATCGGCACCTTGATTGCGCAAATTGTCTTAGGTTTCCTAGCCGCCATTATCGTCAACGCCTTTTCCAGATGGCGGGAATTCCATGCCGATGAAGGTGGCTCAAAACTGGCCGGTAACCAAAATATGATTGACGCCCTAAAAGCCCTGCAGCGCAGTTCCCGAACCGAGCCGCTTGAAGGTGAGTTTGCTGCTTTCGGTATCACCAGTGGTGGTCAGGTACGTCAGGTATTGTCCAAATTATTCGCCACTCATCCGCCTCTGGAAGACCGCATCGCAGCGCTGGAGAATATTCAAAGGGCTTAATTTTTATGTGGTCATTGTCGTTTTTGTTCCCGGTTTTATGAGATTGGGATCGATGTATGATTTGAATGAACACGTCTGCTCACCAACTTTTAATTTTTATAGATTGATAGAACACACCCCTCAATCCCCTCTCAAGAGGGGAGGAAAATAAACAATATTAAGAGCCGAAAGTTCTTTTGTTATAAATAAAAGTGCAAAATTATTCCCCTCTTGAGAGGGGCGCAGGGGTGTGTTCAATAAGCAGGTAAATCAGTGCGCTAGCATTGTAATAATTTATATTAAACCCGATTTAGTATTGAGTAATTTATGTTTGGATTGTGCGAAACGTCAGATTAATCCGAGGTTCGGTGACTTTTACGGTGGGCGGTAAGCGGTGTTGCCAGTGCTGTTGGGTTTCGCCTTGCATAATGAGTAAACTGCCGTGAGCCAGTACAATGGCAACTTTTTCTTTGTTTTTCTTGTGTTTAAACAGAAAGCGGCGTTCAGCACCAAGGCTTACTGAAGCAATGGCCGCACCTTGTTTTAAATCCTTTTCGCCGTCGCTATGCCACGCCATGCCCTCAGATCCGTCGTGATATAAATTTAACAAACAGCTATTGTAGGAGGTTTGGCTGTTTTCTTCGATGGTTTCTTTTATCGACAATAGCGTCGGCGTCCAGACTTGGGCGATTTTTTCCACACCGGAATAACGGTAACGGAAATCACGCTCACCATGCCAGGCGACTTTGCGGGCGGTTTTAATGATTTTGCCACCGAATTGTGCCCGGTCAGCCTGCCAATCTATTTCATGCATTAATACGTTAAAATAGTAATCGGCCTGCGCCCGGTCGAAGACCACGCCGTAGTAATACACTTCGCCATCCTGCGGCAGCAGATTGGTCTGTGAATCATTCAGCTGCGCAAATAAATCGCCGGTGGTCATCACACGATGAACTGATTAAGGTGCTCAATTTCCGGTAAAGTCTGGGGCTGGCGAACCGGTAAGGATTTGGCTTCTAGCTTAAATTGTTCCGCCTGCTGTAAATATTGCGCAAACAGGGCTTTTCTGATTTCAGGGGATAAGGGCTGCGGTGTTTCATCCTGTTGATTAAAGGCTTCTTTTAAGGATAGCTTAGGGCAGTTATTATCATCCTTGATGTGTTCCCAGCAGGCTTGTTTTAAGCAGAATTTATACCAGGGCAGGAAATCGGTGCCATTATCGGCGATAAATCGCACACAATCGATGATGTACTGAATATCCGCCTCATCCATCACGTAATGAAAGCTCACGCGGCACCAGCCGGGTTTAATGCCATGGTAACCTTGTTCAATCAGGGCGCGGTATTGTTCCGAGGTGGCCTCATCAATTCCCAACAGCTGATGACCGTAAGGACCGGCGCAGGAACACCCCGCTCGGGACTGAATGCCGAATAAATCGTTGAGCAGCACCGTGACAAACTTCGGGTGCAGGTATTTTCCCGAAGCGGTTTTGATATTAAATGACACTATGCCGACCCGGTTTTCAGGATTCTGATCGCCGAGTATTTCTATCCTTGGATGAGCTTGCCAGGCGCTAAAAGCCTGTTTTAGCCATTGTTGTTCACGGGCATGAATTTGCGCCACACTGATTTGTTCTTTCACCGCAAAGCACAAGGCCGCCCGAAGGATTTGTAAAACCCCCGGTGTACCGGCTTTTTCCCGTTCCTCAATGTCATCGATAAAATCATGGTCATGCCGAGCCACATAACTCACGGTACCGCCACCTGAAACGGTTGGATTTAATTCCGGGTTGTAAATTTTCTTGTTGAAGACCAACACACCTGATGAACCCGGGCCACCTAAGAATTTATGCGGCGACATAAAAACCGCGTCATAATAGCCTTCAGCATCATCAGTCGGGTGCATGTCAATCTCTACATACGGGGCGCTGGCGGCGTAGTCAAAAAAAGCCAGGCCATCATGTTGGTGCATCAGGCGCGCCAGATCCCGGGTATGTGACATTAGGCCGGTAACATTGGAAGCCGCAGAAAAGGTGCCGATTTTCAGCCGGTCTTTATAAGCATCTTTTTGTAATAACTGTTCCAGTTGTTGCATATCGGCGTGACCATTGTCATCCAGATCCAGCTCAACCACTTCACACAAACCATCACGCCAGGAAATTTCATTGGAATGATGCTCATACGGTCCCAAAAACACCACCGGTGCCTGAGCTTTAATTTTATCCAGATCACAATCCGCCGAAGCCTCAATCTGTGCCCGCGTCGCAGGCGGTAAATACGTGCCTAAAATCTGCTGGAGCTTGGTGATGGCGCCGGTGGCCCCGGTACCGACACAAATAATCCGATCATCTTCATTGGCCCCCACAGCTTTTTTAATCTGTTGCTCGGCCTCTTCCAATAACTGCGTCATCGACCGCCCGGTCATATCATCTTCGGTATGTGTATTGGCGTAATTCCGCTGCAAGCGCATCAGATACTTTTCAATAAACAACAAAGTACGACCCGACGCGGTGTAATCGCAATAAGTCATCAAACGCTCACCAAACGGCGTACAAAATGGCGCATCAACACCAATAATGGCGTTGCGAAGAAATTCAGGGGTGATATTTTTCATTGTTACAGAATAGCTCAGATACGCAGTAATCAAACTGCATTTTAGAGAGGCCAATCGCTAAATGCAATGACCTTTGATTTGTTTACTCAAGACTTCGGATAACGCCAGGGTATTGCTCGACCAAACTAGTCTCTTTATCCACCCTAGCAGATAATCGAGCAGTGTAACTTTGTCAAAAGAAGGCAAAGTTAAGTGACCAGGACGCAGAGGAGTACTGCTTAGCAGCACGATTCGCCGAGCCGGTTAGGCCAGGTAATTGAAGTCCCTAGAACACACCTTTGTTAATATCTAGTCATGAACAGAATTTTCACAGTCACAGTCTATAATAATTTAAAAATTTTAGGAGTTTATGATGTCTAAATTTATAAGTTATCTTACTGTGTTTTTATTAATGGCTTTTTTTAGTCAAATGGCTTATTCACAAGATACCCGGGACGTTATGGTTCCTCTCCCATCAATTAATGACTTTACCGACGGTGATGGCTGGGGCTTTGGTTTGGGTTTAGGTGTTGAATATGAGACCGCTTATGAAGGCTCTGACGAGTTTGAATTTGAACCGGATTTGGCCGGTGGAATCCAATGGCGTTCCGGCAACAACATGTTTTTCTTTGCCGGTGAAGCGTTGGGGTGGCGAGGTCTAAGAAATGAAACCTGGTTATTGCAAGCCACATTGGCATTTGAAGAGGGCCGTGAAGAAAGTGACTCAGATGACGGTCGTTTAGCCGGTTTGGGCGATACAGATGAAAGCACAGAAGTGGTTTTTGAAGTTCGAAAATCGCTGACTTCAGATTGGCGTTATTGGTTGGATGGCCGGTTACTGGCCGGAGACGAAGGCAACTTCTTACTTCTCGGCGGTGGTTATCGGTTTGGCAATCAAATGGATGGAAGTGGTTCTGAAATTGGCGTCGGTGTTACCTTTCATGATGATGATTATGCTAACCGGGATTTTGGCATAACTGCTGAACAATCAGCGGCTTCCGGCCTGGCTGAAACAAATTTGGATGGTGGATACCGATCCATCGGCTTAAATTATATTTACAGACACTATGTGACTAAAAACTGGCAATTTTTTGGTGAAGCGGTGTATGAACATTATGGCAGTGACATCAAAAAAAGCCCGATAGTTCGCAGTGACTACGAAGCTGAAGTCGGCATCGGCTTTATCTACATCTTTTAAATAGTTTTTTGGCTCGATATGGCTCGTTCCCATGCGTTGCGTGGGAACGTGTCTGGGATATTGAACTAGATAGACACAGGTGTTCCCACGGTGGCGCATGGGAACAAGAAAAACTGTAAAATGTTCTACTAAAAGATAAATATATTCAGTTTCCTTTAGTGTGAAATAGGTTTAAAACATAAACGAAATGGGTTGAGGAGAAATGAATGACTGATTATAAGGGTTCATGCCTGTGTGGCAGAGTCAGATTTGAGGTGGCTGGGCGTTTTGACAGTTTTTACCTGTGCCATTGCCAGTATTGCCAGAAAGACACGGGATCTGCCCATGCGGCCAATTTATTCTCTCAGGCTGCCCGATTAACCTGGTTGAGCGGTGCAGAAGCCGTGACCTCCTTCACGCTTCCGGGCACCCGCCACCAAAAAAGTTTTTGTCAAACCTGTGGCTCTGCCTTGCCGAACGACCAGGGCACTGATGGTCTCGTCGTTCCCGCCGGCTGCTTAGACACCGACATCTCGCTGCAACTGTTACCAACAGCGCACATTTTTACCGCCAGTAACGCAAGCTGGGATAAACAGCTCGATCAAGCACCGAAATTCAAACGATTGCCGGAGTAAAGTGAGCGGCTGTCACGCGTCTATTAAGCCTGTGTTGCTGTGTAACATTGATGCCTCAAAATATCTGAAATGCGTTTTTATCCGGCTATCTCGATGCTTATAGCACATTAATGCAATTTAATCTCGAATAGGCCGAATAAAAACGCAAAAACCGAACGAAAACAAGCACTTTTTAATCCTATAAGGTGCTAAAAGTACTTAAAAAGCTAAAATTAACCCAAAATAAAGATTACAATGCATGTTTAATAAATTGTTAACCGAGTCAGCCTTTGGTTTTGGTTGTTGGTTTGGTTTTTGAGTGGAGGGGAGTTTGTTCCATTTTTCGGCTCTTCTGATTGTAGGTTTTCTTGCTGTGTGGCACGCCAAAGTTTTTGTTCCGCAGCTAGTCGAGAAGTCACGAGTACAGAAGTCGAGTCGTATTAAAGGTGGTTTCATTTACCAAAATTGGTTAAGGTACGGGCAGTTTACAGTTTTTAATCGTTAGCTTCGGTGAATTTCACGGCTAACCAGTTTTCTGGGTGGTTCACGGGTTCCCCGGCTAACAAGGGCATGCACCGGATGTTGAACAGTTGCCACCTTTTGCACGTGGACAAGCCACTTTACGCAAAAGCTGGCAACTGTTCAACACGCGGTGATGCATGCGTTAGTTTTCTGGAGCATCGATGAAGTTTCAATTAGAAAAGTTTAATCGAAATGTCAGTAAAGAAGAGCTTTTAGATGATCTAAGGGCAAGCTATGAAGTTCTATCAAAAAATAGTGAAACTTTGAACTACAGGTCTTATAGCGAGGTTGGCAAGTATTCATCAAGCACAATGGCTACTCGCTTTGGATCATGGAATTCAGCTCTAAAAGAAACTGGCTTAGACATTAACGAAGAAAAGGATGTTCCTGACCGCGATCTATTCTCTAACCTAGAAAATGTTTGGATAGCTCTAGGTCGGCAGCCGGTAACTAGGGACTTAGTTAAGCCACTATCAAAATATACGGAGCATATTTATAGGGAACGCTTTGGCGGCTATCGTCAAGCTTTAGAGGCATTTGTAAATTATATAAATGAAGGCTCATCTCCAGAACAACAAGAAGAAGCATTGCAACTTCATGAAAGCAAAGCAGCAAAGCCCAAGAAAAGAAGAACCAACCGCAACATATCTGACCGTATGCGATTTAGGATTTTGTCTCGAGATGGATTTACTTGTCAATCTTGTGGTGCAAGCCCAATTAAAGAACGGGGTGTCGAACTGCACGTCGATCACATTTTACCCTGGTCTAAAGGGGGAGAGACCGTCGAAGAAAACTTACAATCAAAATGCAAGCAGTGTAATTTAGGCAAGGGCAATGCATTCGACCAATAAAAACCTAACAAATTGCGCAAGCGTCTCCGGTAACGAGTCACATAAATTTAAACTATGAAAGAAGTTGAGCGAATTTTACGAGTTGACCATGCGGGCGAGTATGGTGCGATTCAAATTTATAAAATGCAGCTCTTCGTTTCGAAAATTTTTTACAAAGACATAACATCTACTCTTGAAGAAATGCTCGAACATGAGAAAGAACATTTCAGCATCTTCGATACCATCCTTAAAAAAAGAAATATTAGACATTGCTACGCATTACCGTTTTGGTCTTTGGGCGGTGCAGCGCTTGGTTTAATCACGGCTCTTTTAGGCCGCAATGCAATTTGGGTTTGCACAAATTCAATTGAATCTACAGTCTTACACCACCTCGTCTGGCAACTCGACTTTCTTGAAAAAAATGATTCCGAAGTACATGATGCTGTTTTAAGTATTAAAGCTGACGAAGAAGCTCATCAGGAATTTGGGCAAAACCATGGAACGGACTCACTCATATATAAACCAATATTCTGGGTTGTTCGCAAATCAACGGAACTGGCAATATGGCTAAGTACAAAGCTTTAAGCTATGTATGTAACAAGTCTATCACCGTTTAACTTTGACTGTGTGCGCATATCTCGCATCCGCTATAGAAGCGTTATGTCTTTCGCTTAACATCACGATAAAAATTTTCACGTGAACCGAGAGCCATAAGTTCAAGAACAAGTGAGCCTTCGTTAAAACTGTAACCCAGGAGGGTTAATTGTTTGTTCATATTGAACTTATAAACACGCAAGAAGGCCAAATCACCTTTCTTTTGTTCACCGATTTTGGGGTTCTTAATCAGTGATCTGACGGCTAAATCAAGGTCTTTTTTCTGGTTGGGTTTGAGTTTTTTAACCGCTTTCTTGAAGGTAGGTGTTTGTAAGACTTGCGTGGCTTTAGTCAAAGTCATACGTCTCAAGTTTGCCGGCGTCGCGTTCGGCCTGAGCAATAATGGCTTGTTTAACAAATTCGTAGGGTAAATCGGGATTGTCTTCCATGATTTGGCCTATTTTTGCCCAATGCTCAATTTGCTTGGGTGTGCTGCGATTAAGGGCTTTACCCATGATGGCGGCTTGTTCAATCAGTTCCTGATCTAAGCGAATACTGTTGCTGGACATAATGAATTAGATGTTTAAAACATCACTAATTGTAGCAAAACGCATCATATGTAGCAAGATGCAGCAACTTAATGCGTGGATGTTAAACAGCCAAGTAGGATTGGCTTCGCCCATCACAATGTTTCCATTAGTAATTGATTGGCGAAGCCCATCCTACAATACTACAGAGAGGCCGAATTTTCTTTGCTGATATAGAATAATCGAGGACATGCTTTAAATTAGTTTATTCAGTGAGATAAATTTGTAACAATATTCAGATAGTGTGTATGAATTTGACTATAATGGAGTAACTGTCCCTGCTTATTTTTTAGGTTAAAATGATTGTTAAAAAAGCTGCTAGGTTCACTGTGCGTCACTTAAAATTTTTGTTAGTTTTGATTGTTTTCGGGTGTAGCCCATTACCTCAAGGAAGCGGTCCAAGTCCAAATCAAATATTGGTAGTATCTGCTGAGTCCTATCAATCTGAAAAAATTATCCAAACTATTAGCGCTGCTAAGTTAGGATTGGATGATGGTTTTGATAAATCAAGTGAAGTCATTGAAATTGGTGATAGTAAACATCCTCGTTATCCACAATATGAAATTGCTTATTGGTATCCTTATAACGATTCAAAATTTTACGGTGTGGCAATTGTCAAATGGGCAAAGGAAAGTAGACTTTCTCATAAATACTTTATAGATATATATTCAGAAGATAAAAAATGTGGTCTTTGTGAAGGGGTAACCAGAGCTTTAAAAGAAGCTGGAATAGTCTATTATTCAGCTTGTGAACAAAACCCAAGAAAATCTAATCATGAGGAAGCCAGGTGTCAAAACTAACTATATTACCATTCATTTTTGATGGGCGGAGCCCATCCTACTTCAATGCTTTAGCTATTCAAAGCCCGCACCACATCCAAAGTCGCTTTCGCCCGGTTCAGGGTATAAAAGTGGATCCCGGGGACGCCTTGTTCTAATAACTGCTCACAGAGTCTGATGGTGTATTCGGTGCCGAAGGCCTGGATGGCTTTGCGGTCGTCGCCGTAGCTTTGGAGTTTGTAGTGCAGCCAGCGGGGCATGTCGGTGCCGCAGAAACCGCAGAAGCGTTTGATGTTGCTGTAATTGGTGATCGGCATAATGCCGGGGGTGATGGGAACATCGATGCCTTTTTTCTCACACATGTCCACGTACTGGAAGTAGGCTTCGGGGTTGAAGAAGAACTGGGTGATGGCGCGTTCGACGCCGGCATCGACTTTTTGCTTAAAATATTTAATTTCAGTATCCAATGACACGGATTCAGGATGCACTTCCGGGTAGCAGCCGACAGTGATGTTAAAGGTGTCGGGGAATTCCTGGTGGATAAATTCAATCAGTTCATTGGCGTAGCGGAAATAGCCGACAGAGCCCATGCCTGAGGGGACATCGCCACGCAGCGCCAGAATGTCGGTGATGCCGTTGTCTAAGTATTTATTGAGTAACTTTTTTATGTCTTCGGGGGTGCCGCCCATGCAGGATAAATGCGGAATGACTTTCGGGGTGTCATGTTGTTTTAAGCCGATAACGGTTTCTGCTGTGGCGGTTAAGGTGGAGCCACCGGCACCGAAGGTGACGGAGAAAAAATCCGGGTGGGTTTCGCGCAGTTTTTTCTGGGTGTTTTTTAAAATGACTTTTTGTTCCGCTGTTTTCGGCGGGAAAAATTCATAGCTCAGACCAAATTTAGGTTTATTCATCATGGAACCTCATAAAAAAAGCCGAACGCAAAGTCCGGCTTTTTAACTTAAAAACTTCGTTTAAACAGAAGTCACACATCAGTAACGATAGTGCTCCGGCTTGTAAGGGCCTTCGACTTCGACGCCAATGTATTTGGCTTGTTTTTCAGTCAATGTCGTCAATTTTGCGCCGACACGTTCTAAGTGCAGTTTCGCCACTTTCTCATCCAGGTGCTTGGGTAACACATACACCTGGTTGTCGTAGTTATCGCCGTTTTTAAACAGTTCAATCTGCGCCAACACCTGGTTGGTGAATGAATTGGACATAACGAAACTCGGGTGACCGGTACCACAACCTAAGTTCACCAAACGACCTTTGGCCAATAAGATGATGCGTTTACCGTCTTCGAAAATCACGTGATCAACCTGGTCTTTAATGCCTTCCCATTCGCAGTTTTTCTCTAAGCCGGCGACGTCGATTTCATTGTCAAAGTGACCAATATTACAGACGATGGCCTGGTCTTTCATGGCTTTCATATGCTCATAGCTGATAATCTGGTAGTTACCGGTGGCGGTGACGAAGATATCGGCTTTATCAACCACATCATTTAAGTCCACCACTTTAAAACCTTCCATCGCTGCTTGTAAGGCGCAAATCGGATCGATTTCAGTGACCCAGACAATGGCACCCAAAGCGCGCAGAGATTCCGCGGAGCCTTTACCGACATCGCCATAACCACAGACCACGGCGGTTTTACCGGCCACCATGACATCGGTGGCACGTTTAATGGCATCAACCAGTGATTCACGACAGCCATAGAGGTTGTCGAATTTAGATTTGGTCACCGAATCATTCACGTTAATGGCGGGGAAGGGCAGTTCTTTACCTTTGGCCATTTCATATAAACGCTTAACGCCGGTGGTGGTTTCTTCCGTAACACCCTGGATTGAATCCAGTGTTTTTTGATACCAGCCATGTTTGGTTTGCAGGCGCTTTTTAATGGCAGCAAACATAAAGGTTTCTTCTTCTGATTCCGGATTATCCAGAATGGAGGCGTCTTTTTCGGCGCGGGCACCTAAAATTAATAACAAGGTGGCATCACCACCGTCATCGAGAATCATATTGGGCGCACCGCCGTCAGACCATTCCATGATTTTATGGGTGTATTCCCAGTATTGTTCCAGGGTTTCGCCTTTAATGGCGTAAACAGGAATGTCCTGATCAACCATGGCCGCTGCGGCGTGATCCTGAGTGGAATAAATGTTACAGGAGGCCCAACGGACATCTGCGCCTAAAGCGCGCAAGGTTTCAATCAAAACCGCTGTCTGAATGGTCATGTGCAGGGATCCTGCGATGCGGGCGCCTTTTAAGGGTTGCTCGCCTTTGTATTCATCGCGAATCTGGACCAGGCCAGGCATTTCAGTTTCGGCAATGCGAATTTCTTTGTGGCCCCAATCGGCCAGGCCTAAATCGGCAATGGCATAATCGGGCTGGAGGTTTTTTACGTTCTCTGTTGTCATAATGTGCTCTTTAAAATTTAATAATGAGGTTAGCTCAGGCCGGCTTCTGATCGCAGTAAGTCGGCTTTGTCGGTGCGTTCCCAGGTTAAATCAATGTCTTCACGACCCATGTGGCCATACACAGCGGTTTGCTGATAGATGGGTTTGAGCAGGTCCAGTGAAGTAATGATGCCATAGGGACGCAAATCAAAATGATCTTTAATCAATTGTTCAATGGTACTTTCGGGCACTTTATTGGTGCCGAAGGTGGTGACGCTGATGGACGTGGGTTCGGCCACACCAATTGCGTATGATACCTGGATTTCACAGCGTTCGGCCAGACCCGCAGCGACAATATTCTTCGCCACATAACGACAGGCATAAGCCGCTGATCGGTCAACTTTAGACGGATCTTTACCGGAGAAAGCACCGCCACCGTGACGGGCCATGCCGCCATAGGTATCGACAATAATTTTACGGCCGGTTAAGCCACAATCGCCCACCGGACCACCGACCACAAATTTACCGGTCGGATTAATATGATATTGGGTGTCTTTGGTCAGCCATTCAGCAGGAAGAACCGGTTTAATAATGGTTTCCATCACCGCTTCACGGACATCCGGTAATTGAATGTCTTCGTCGTGTTGCGTGGAGAGTACCACGGCGTCGATGGCCACCGGTTTGTCATCTTCATAACGGAAAGTCACCTGTGATTTGGCATCGGGGCGTAACCACGGCACCTGTTTGGAGCGGCGAACATCGGATTGTTGTTTCACCAGGCGGTGCGCAAAGGTAATCGGTGCCGGCATCAGCACATCGGTTTCATTCGAGGCATAGCCGAACATCAGGCCCTGGTCACCGGCGCCTTGCTCTTCCGGTGATTTGCGATCGACACCAATGTTAATGTCATAGGATTGTTTACCGATGAGCGACATCACCGCACAGGTTTTGCCGTCGAAGCCGACATCCGAGGAATCATAACCAATGCCGGAAATAACATCGCGCACCAGATCATCAAGATCAATCCAGGTATTGGTGGTGATTTCACCGGCGACAATGGCGGTGCCGGTTTTGACCATGGTTTCACAGGCCACACGGGCTTTAGGGTCGTCTTTGATGATGGCGTCGAGGACGGCATCGGAAATTTGATCGGCCACTTTATCCGGATGGCCTTCGGACACAGATTCCGAGGTAAACAGGTAGTTGCTCATGGCAATATATCTCTTAATGCGAATAAAGAGATATATTGTATTTTTTTTTACCCGAATGTCCAGTTTTAATGCCAATTATTTGAAATAAATGGGCTTATGGGTGCTTTTGCTTGTATATTTGGGCCATGGCTATATATTACGAACGGTTTAACATATTCCCGGAAATGGCATGAAAACAATTAAAGGTATCGTCTCGGCGTTAATTTTAATAATCAATACACTGGTCATGGTGACGGTATTAATGGTGGTGGCTTTATTTAAATTGCTCATTCCAATTCAGGCGTCGCGGGTGTTTTTTTCAAAAATTCTGGTGATTATTGCTGAAACCTGGATTGCCATAAACAGCCTTTCATTTCGTTGGATTCACGGCAATAAAATTGACGTTAAACCTTTGCCGACTTTAAGTAAAGACGAATGGTATCTGGTGGTGGCGAATCACCAAAGCGTCACCGATATTCCGGTTTTACAGGCTGTATTTAACAGGCGTATTCCGTTTTTAAAATTCTTTTTGAAACAGGAACTTATTTGGGTGCCGTTATTGGGTCTGGCCTGGTGGGCGCTGGATTTTCCGTTTATGAAGCGTTACAGCCGGGAAACCCTGGAGAAAAAACCGCATCTTAAAGGCAAGGATATGGAAGCCACGCGCAAGTCCTGTGAACAGTTCCAGCATTTCCCTACATCAGTAATTAATTTTGTGGAAGGCACACGATTTACGCCGGCCAAGCATGATAAACAAGACTCACCTTATAAGCATTTATTAAAACCTAAAGCCGGTGGTGTGGGCTTTGTGCTGGGTACCATGGGTGAGAAAATGCGTACATTATTATTAGTGACGCTGGCCTATGAACCTAAGCCACCCGGTATGTGGGAGTATTTATCGGGTGATTTTAAAAACGTCCAAGTAGAAGTGGAAAAAATCAAAATACCTGGGTCGCTTTTACAGAAAAATTACATGACAGATGCTAAATTTAAACAAGAACTGTTTAACTGGCTTGAGCAAATGTGGTATAAACAAGACAGTAAGCTGAGTAAATTCTATGGACAATCAGACATTTAAAGTTGTGTTTAAAGGCAAAACGGTGCGTGGTGTTGATGTCGACAACGCCCAGGCCCGGTTCGCCAAACTGTTTAAATTATCGCCTGACAAAGCGGCGGTTTTTTTTGACGGTAAAACACGGGTGCTGAAAAAAGCCTTGCCCATGGAAAAAGCCAACCACTTTCGTAGTGTGCTAAAAAAAGCCGGTATTCGGGTGAGTTTGGTGAAAAATGAGGAAGATTCTGATCAGGCCAGGCAAAAAGAATGGGAAATCAGCGAGCCGGGCGTGGTTATTTTACGGCCGGTACAGCCACCTGAAACCCATGTTGAGACTTCTCATATTAAACTATCGGTTGATTTTGACCAGTTAGAAGATAAGGCCGATGTGGATCCGCCGGAAGTGGATATCAATCATATTCACATCGATGACAATGCCGAACAGCCGATTGTTGAACCTGAAGAGGTTGAACTTCCTGAAATTAATACCGATGACCTAACCACTGCCGAAGTGGGCGCCATTATGGTGGATGCGAAAAAAGTCACACCGCCGGATATTCCGGTTGATGACATAGAATTAAATGATTCTGATGAGCCTATCGTCAAAAAGGTTAAGCACAAAGAACCGGAAGTGGATATCTCAGGGATTTCACTGGAAGTGGAAGATTAAATCTTAAATTTCTTTAAATACGCATAATCGGCCTGACAAGCGGCGGCAACTTCGGCTTCGCGTTCAGTCAGTGGTGTGTCTTTTTCTTTATACGGTTTAAAGCCGGTGGATTCAATCACGCGATTATACCAGTGTGTGGCCCACACCCCATCTGAATCGCGGTAACCACGTGGCCAATTTAACATGGCGTCATCAAAAGGCACATTCAGCGCAGCACAGAGTTTTTCTAAGGTTTTTTTGGGTTGGTGCAACACATCCACGGATTCAATCACCGGTGGATTTTGTTTAAAGTATTGCTGAACCCTGTTAAATATCTTTACCTGGCGACCATAGCCCAGGGCTTCAGCGGTGATTTGCGGATATTTTCGCACATAAGAGCGCACCACATCCTTCGGATCACGAATAAGAAAAGCATGTCGAAAAGGTTCAATCAGGTGGTTTTTGACAAAAGCCATATCAAGCATATGATGAGCCATGTGTTTCTGGTAGTAAATCCTGACAGAATCGGCTTGTGGTGCCAGTAGTTTTTCTAAAACAGGGGCATATTCTTTACCTTGTTGTTTAATAACAGCTTCTTTCATCGGGTGATCTTCACCACTGTGTTTTAAAAATGGACCATAAAAAGGCTCATCAATGACCACGGTGTCGCTGCGGTTTTCCCAGGCGCGCATCATCGCAGTAGAGATGTTGCGTGGTCCTGACCACATGGCGATGCGGACTAAGTTCATGGTTTTTTCTGGTGCCTGACTTGTTCGTAAATCATGGCCTGGTAGCTGGTTTGCAGTTTTTTCATGATGACATAATCATCGGGTTGGCCAATATCGCGACCATCAACGGAAATGACCGGTGTGACGCCGGCAAAGGTTCCGGTGATAAAAACTTCATCCGCACTGTAAACATCAAATAAGGAAAAATTCTTTTCTCGGACGGGTATATTGAGTTGTCGGCAAACCTGAATGATTTTGCCGCGGGTGATACCGCCTAAGCAAAAATCACCGGTGGAAGTCCAGACTTCACCACCGGTCACAATAAAAAAGTGGGTGGAATTACAGGTGGCAACAAAACCGTGG
This sequence comes from uncultured Marinicella sp., assembly GCA_947502925.1. Lineage (GTDB taxonomy): Bacteria > Pseudomonadota > Gammaproteobacteria > Xanthomonadales > Marinicellaceae > Marinicella. The sequence continues at coordinate 155,788 of CANNBS010000007.1, forward strand.
GGGTCCAGCATTAAAGCTTCATCGGCCCCGGCGGCAATGGCCTGAATACAGGCCTGAATACAGTTGTGTTTAGAATGTGAGTTGATTTTATGGTCCTGAATATCCGGGAAACCGCGCCGGACATGGGCGGTAAATAATTTTACCCCTTGGTCTTTCTTGCGCGTTGAAGGTGTTTTATATTCGGGAATAATCACCACGGTGGCACCGGGTTCGGTGACCGCGGGTGACTGATAGGGTGTGGTTTTAACGCCACGGGTGACCATCAGTCGCAAATGGACATCCTCATACATGTCATTGGCTTCAACGGTTTTATACAACATCTGCTTAAAATCATCGGCACTGTATTCCAAATCCATGGCCAGGGCTTTGGCGCCTTTAAACAAGCGCTTTAAATGATCGTCAATAAATACCAGCACGCCTTCATGCAGGCGCATGCTTTCCCAGATACCGTCGCCCATAATAAACCCGCTGTCAAACACGGAAATTGTGGCGTCTTTGCGCGGCACCATCTCGCCATTAACATAGATGAGTACATCCTGATTGCGTGGGTCATTCTCTGCTGCGTGGCTGCCTGTTGTCATGGTCTGTAATCAAAGGTTAAAAAGAATATGGTAGAATTTTTGGTTGAGATTGGCAAATTAATTTTTGGTACAAAAAACGACAAGGCATGCCTTGTCTCTACGATGATAATAATAAATATGAGGTGATGTTGTGATGTCGGTTCGGCTTTTGTGGTTTTTATTGGCGGTGTTTGTGTTGGTTTTGGGGTGGTCGGCGTATCAGCCTTATGATTTTATGACCTGGGTGTTGGAAGCGTCTCCGGCGATGCTGGGTGCCATTATCTTGTTGGTCACTTATCAGCGTTTTAAGCTTTCAGGGTTGTTGTATGTGCTGATATTTTTGCATGCGCTTGTATTGGTGGTTGGGGCGCACTACACCTATGCCAAGGTACCTTATTTCGACGGCTTTATGCAGTTTGTCTGGCCGGAACGCAATAACTACGATAAGCTGGGACATTTTTTTCAGGGTCTGGTGCCGGCGATATTGTGTCGGGAGTTGGTGGTTCGTTTCGAGGTGTTTAATTCTCGGGCCTGGATGAATTTCTTTATTGTCAGTTTTTGTTTGGGATTCTCGGCTTTTTATGAATTGATTGAGTGGTGGGTGGCCTTACTGAGTCAGGAAGCCAGTGATTCATTTTTGGGCACGCAGGGCTATGTGTGGGATACCCAGTCAGATATGTTTTTGGCTTTGATGGGTGCGATTACGGCTTTGTTGGTATTTTCGCGCTGGCATGATAAGCAGTTGGATGATTTAGGACAGCAATAAACTTAAAACGGCTTGTCGTATTAAGACACCGTTTTTGACCTGTTCTAATATAACGGATTGAGGACCATCGGCCACCTCAGAACTGATTTCAATGCCGCGATTAATGGGTCCCGGGTGCATGATAAGGGCGTCTTTTTTGGCGCGGGAAAGTTTATCCTGGTCGAGTCCGTATTGCGAAAACCATACATCGATGTTGAGTGATTCATGCTGTTCAAAACGTTCCTTTTGAATGCGTAACATAACCACCACATCGGCCTGATCCACAGCGGTATGCATATCTGGAGCCTTTCTGTTGCTGTGTTTCTCAGAAATTAGATGGTCGGGGCCAAACACCTGTATGTTGGTTGTGCCCAATGTGCTCAAACCGTCGATGAGCGAATTGGCGACGCGTGAATGTTTAATGTCGCCGATGATGGCCACTTTAAGCGCGTCAAAATTGGGTTTATGATTTCGGATGGTGTAAAGGTCTAACAGGGCCTGGGTTGGGTGTTGGTTTTGGCCGTCACCGGCATTAATCAGGTGGACATCGTTCGGTAATAAATCCACAATGTGCTGATGGGCGTTGTTATCCGGATGGCGCATGATCAGGGCATCGGGTGCCATGGCGGCAATGGTTTGAATGGTGTCTTCAAAGCTTTCCCCTTTTTTAATGGAAGAATGCTTTACGGGCAAATTAAAGACAGAAGCGCCCAGGCCGTCCGCGGCTAACTGAAATGACAATATGGTGCGGGTTGAGTTTTCATAAAACAAACACACCACCTGACGATCCGACAGGCGATTTCGGCGGTCTGATTTGCTTTGTGTTTTTATGCTGTCCGCCTGTTTAAACAGTTGTTGCAGATCAGTTTTGCTCAGGTCTTTTATATCCAGTAGATGTTTCATGTTGGCTGCTCCGATTAACTGCTTTGATTAAACCAGGATTGCAAAATAATGGCGGCCGCTTCGGCATCCAGGTTGCTTTTGTGTTTGGCCTTGCGGGTTTGCTGTGCGCGTTGTTGTGCAAATCCACGTTCGGCTTCGTATGAACTTAGTCGTTCATCGCTTAGTTCAACGGGTAACTGGGTGTAGTGACGTAGTTTTTTGGCGAAATTTTTAACCTGGCGCGAAATGAGTTGCTCTTCGCCTTCCATGGTGAGCGGCAGACCCATGACGATTATGTTGATTTGCCATTCATCGATGACCTGTTGAATTTGATTGAGGGTGTCTTTATTGTTGCCGATGACTTTCAGTGGGTTGGCGGTGGTGGTGAATGTTTGCCCCACAGCCAGACCAATCCGTTTAAGACCGAAGTCAATGCCGAGAACCGTTTTAGGCATGTCCACCGGTGTTCACCAGTTGGTGGGGTTTAATGCCTAATAGACCCAAGGCCTGAGACCATTTATCTTCATTCAAATCAAACACCAGATTTTCATCCACGGGGCCTGTTAACCAGTCATTGTCGGCAATTTCCTGTTCTAACTGGCCGGCATCCCAGGTGGCGCAACCTAATGTCATAAGCCATTCACCTTTTAAATCATTCCGGGCAATGGCTGCAATGATGTCTTTTGAAGTGGTCAATGCCAGTGAGGGCGTTAGCTGTAAAGAGCTGCCAAATTGCTTTTCGCCTCGGTGCAAGATAAAGCCACACTCTGCATTCACAGGTCCGCCATTAAAAATGGGTTGGTTTTGGACTGCTTCATCGCTGTCAATGTTGAGTCCCGCCAACACTTCCACAAAATCCAGGTCGCTGAGCTGGTTAACGCGAATGCCCATGGCACCATGTTCATTGTGTTCGCAAATTAAAATCACCGCTTCGCTGAATCGCTCATCGGGCATGTTGGGTTGGGCAATTAGAAATTGATTGGTTAAATTCATTTTTGTCTCAATAAATGGCCGGGAAGAAACTGCCATGTGCGGGTTATATACAAAATATCAACCGGTTCCCGTGTGTCCGGCAGGGGTTCAAAAGGCTGCGCAAGCTCAACAATATGTTTTGCCGCTTCATTCAGAAAACGAAATTTTGAGGGTTTAATGATTTTAATTTCATGCAGTGAGCCGTCTTTATTAATGCCGACGGTGAGCATCACTTCGCCCTTAAATGATTTTTTCTTGGCCTTTTCAGGGTAGTTTAAATCGCCGGTTCGTTCAATGGTTTTCACCCATTGATTGATATAGGGCGCGTATTCATAGGCTTTGGTGCTGCTTGAGACGTATTTGGTGCGAGGTTTTTTAGCATAGCGCTGGATTTTTCGGGCAATTTCCTCTTTCATTTGTGCCAGTTTTTGTTGTCGGGCATTGGTTTTTTGTTCTTGAAGGCGTTGTTTTTTCTGCTGCTGATTTTTATTCGATGTCTGTTTTTGTTGTCCTGCGACTGACGTCACGATGGCAGTGTCTTGTTGTTGGCGGCTTTTTTGTTGTCGCTTGGTTTGTTGTTTGGATAGACCATCCGGTGTCACAGCCGGGCCGCTGACGATATCAGTGGGTCGGCTTTTTTTGTCTAACTGACCACCGCCCTGTTGGTTGTTGGCAGACAAATAATCAGGGTCATCAGGGGCTTCTGAGTGGGTTTTTTTGGTCAGAATGACATCCATGCTGTGTATGACTTTGGGTGATCGGTCCTGATAAGAAAATGACACACCCAAGATTATCATGGCCAACAGCAGTACCGCCAGGGTAAAGGTCATGACATTTTTATCTTTGACTGTGATGCGTCGTTCATTCATAACTGGGCTTCAAGACTGTCCATTAAATCGCCGGCAATATCCAAATGATACAAGGCGTCCAGTTCCCGAATGCAGGTTGGGCTGGTGACATTAATTTCGGTCAGATAATCACCGATGACATCGATGCCGGCGAACACTATGCCCATGGAATTTAAAACCGGCCCGACAGCTTCACATATCGCATAATCACGCGGGTTCAAATCCACGCCCTGACCGGTACCGCCTTTGGCTAAATTGCCGCGAAAGTCCTGATCCGAAGGGATGCGCGCTAAGGCGTAGGGCACGGGTTTGCCATTGATTAAGAGAATACGTTTATCACCGGCACTGATTTCCGGGATGAATTTTTGCACAATGGTGGTTTGACTGCCGTTTTTTGTCACTGTCTCTAAAATCACATTCAGGTTTTTATCTTGTTTTGAGGTTTTGAAAATGGATTGACCGCCCATGCCGTCCATGGGTTTGATGATGACTTCATCCAGATCATGGACGGCCTGACGCAGTAAATCTGGGTTGCGGCTGATGCGGTTGGCGGGGGTGAATTCGGTAAAAAATTCAGTGAAAAATTTTTCATTGGCGTCCCGTAAAGCCTGTGGTTTATTGAACACCAGAACGCCTTGTTTTTCGGCCAGTTCCAGAATATAGGTGTCCATAATGTATTCCATGTCAAAGGGCGGATCCTTACGCATGGCAATGCAATCAAAGGTATTTAGAGCCCGGCTTTCGACGGGTTCTAATGAAAAGTAATCATGCGCTTGATCGACCACCTGAATGGTCTGACATAAAGCCGCTGGCTGACCGCCTGCGGTGAACAGACCATCTGAGCGAATATAACTGACTTCATGGCCTCTTTTTTGGGCGGCCAACAGCATGGCGAAAGTGGAATCTTTTTTTGGATTAATGGATTCAATGGGATCCATAACGACGGCTAATTTCATTTTTTATCGAGTTAATAAATTGTTAATTGTTAAAAATTATAATAAGCTTACGTTGAGATTTTACCGCACCCGATAGAATCTTATCAGGATTAAAGCTAAATCAACGATAAAAAAATATCGTTGCTGACAGTTTGCGCGTCTATGAGGCACGGATAAATTTTGTCACTGTGAATCAGTGTTTATATAAAATGTCAGGCAAAATGTGAAAATAACAGAGAAAACGGCCATTTTAGAAAATTTGTTTTGTAATCGTCAAAAAAATCGGTTATTTTCTTGAGAATGACATACTTAGACGATTTAGTTAATAATAAATGTAAAATGTTATAGAACAAAATATATTGCTAATGAGCTTGGAGAGATTATGAATTTAGAAGGTCTAAAAGTGATGGTCATTGACGACAGTAAAACCATCCGTAGAACCGCCGAAACACTCTTAAAAAAAGAAGGTTGTGACGTCATTAGTGTTGATAATGGTTATGAAGCCTTATCGCAAATAGCTGATTTGAATCCTGACATCATTTTTGTGGACATTATGATGCCACGCTTAGATGGCTATAAAACCTGTGCACTGATTAAGATGAACAGTGAACATAAATCAACACCGGTTATCATGTTATCCAGTAAAGATGGTTTATTTGATAAAGCCAAAGGCCGGGTGGTGGGTGCCGAAGAATATTTAACCAAACCTTTCACCAAGGAAGAATTGATTGACGCCATTGAAAACCATGTGAAACAGGATTAATCATCATGAGTAAACAAATCATTAAACCCTTTGAGTTATTACTACAGTATGAGCAGCGGAGTTTAGCCCATGCCTTAAGTGGTACCAGTGATGAAGGTGACCGTGGTGATTGGTCCGGTATTGGTTTTCGGATTGGTGATTTCCATTTAGTGGCTGAAGTTGACGATGTCAATGAGGTGGTTATTTTACCTGAACTTATCCGCATACCCGGTATTGATTCCTGGGTGCTGGGCTTGGTGAACATTCGCAGTAATTTAATTCCGGCCATTGACTTAAAATCTTTTTTAACCGATGAATCGGCCAGAATTACCAAACACAGCCGCATGTTGGTGATTAATCAGCCCGGTGGTCAGGCCGGTCTGGTGGTGGATGAGGTTTTTGGACAACGTCATTTTAATATCAGTGACCGACAGGATGTCGAAAATGATGATGATTCACGGGTATATTTATATTGTGATAAGTATTTCAGTCACGAAGGGGTGGTTTGGAATGTGTTTGAAATCGAGCAACTGGTTTCGGACATTAAATTCCAAAACGCCGCCGTTTAGTTTAATAGAGGTAGTGATAGTATGAGCAGTACAACTGTAGATATGGACCAACGAACACGTACCCTGCCCTTATGGCAGCTGATGGTGTTGGTTATTTTAGTCATGGCTTTCTTTGGTCATTCTGTGTGGTTGGCATCAGTCGATTCGAACCGTGCTGAACAGATTCAGGAAGTGGATAAAATTAATATCAAAGCCCAGCAATTGTCGCAATATGCGCAACGAGCCAGTGGCGGTGATATTGATGCCTTTGATGCTTTGATTAATGAACGGCGTATTATTAATGACACCATGGGAACTTTGGATAATGGTGGGCCAAGCTATCCGGCTTTACCGGTTGAAGTCAATCCACAATTCAGCGCCTTAAAAGAAAATTGGCAAAGTATTAATGCCAATGCCCTGGTTATTATCGAGCAAAGAGATCGGATTGTTGAGCTGGCGGCCATTTCCGATAAATTCGCTTCTGAGATTCCGATTTTACAGGCCAGTTCTGATGCGGTTGTGAAGCGATTGGTGGCGATTAATGGTGATCGGGATTTAATTTATCTGGCATCGCAGCAATTGGTGCTGGCCGATCGGATGTTGCGACGAATGAGCGAAATTCTGAAAGGAGCCGGTGCCTCTATCCAGGCAGCAGATAGTTTGGATCGGGATGCCAAGCGATTTCAGGAAGTGTTAAACATCATGTTTAACGGTTCTGATGATATTGATGCCATTTCAGATGACCAGGCCATTGAGGCTTTGGGTGAAGTGTTTAGTGCTTTTGACAGTGTCCAGGAGGACATTACTTCGGTGCTGGATGCCATGGAATTATTTGATGCCCAAACGGCCGCTTCTGACATCGACATTGACACTGAAATATTCGTTGAAAACGCTGAACAACTCAGAAATGGCCTGAGTGACATCAAACAAAACATACCTTCTGAACTGATTGGCTGGGTGATTGCCGGTTTATCTTTCTTGTGGTTGTTATGGATTTTCCGTACCTTGTCGAGAAATGACCGAGTACGTGCCGCGGTTGCTCAAGAACAAAACGAACGAAACCAGCAGGCGATTTTGCGATTACTGGATGAGATGGGCTCATTGGCAGATGGTGACTTAACCGTGAACGCCACCGTGTCCGAGGACATCACAGGGGCGATTGCTGACTCGGTGAACTTTGCGATTGAAGCCTTACGTTCATTGGTGAAAACAATTAATGATGCTTCGGTGGGTGTGACCTCTGCGGCGCAGGAAGCGCAGGCCACGGCGATGCACCTGGCCGAAGCTTCAGAGCATCAGGCCACGCAAATTACCAATGCTTCAGCGGCGATTAACGAGATTGCCGTGTCGATTGATGAGGTATCAAAAAACTCATTAGAATCAGCCGACGTGGCGCAACGCTCAGTACTGATTGCCCATAACGGGGCTGAAGTGGTGCGTGACACCATTAAAGGAATGAACAACATTAGAAGCCAGATTCAGGACACCTCAAAAAGGATTAAACGTCTTGGTGAGAGTTCTCAAGAAATTGGTAACATCGTAGAACTGATTAATGACATTGCTGAACAAACAAACATCCTGGCATTGAATGCTGCGATTCAGGCCGCGTCTTCCGGTGAATCCGGACGTGGTTTTGCGGTGGTGGCCGACGAGGTACAGCAGTTAGCAGAACGTGCCTCAAGCGCAACACGACAAATTGAGGGCATTGTAAAAACCATTCAAACCGATACCAACGAAGCGGTTAAGTCGATGGAACAAACCACCACCGAGGTGGTGGGTGGTGCCCGCAAAGCAGAGGATGCCGGTGAGGCCCTGACCGAAATTGAAACGGTATCCAATGACCTGGCGGAACTGATTCAAAATATTTCTGAAGCCGCACGACAACAGTCCGTGGCGGCCACCAATATTTCCGGCACCATGAACGTGATTCAGGAAATTACCACGCAGACTTCGGCCGGTACCCAACAAACGGCTGAGTCGATTGGTAACCTGGTGGAACTGGCTACAGAATTAAGAAAATCGGTTGAAGACTTTAAATTACCGGAAGACGAATTTTATTGATAAAGATTGCCATTAACCAGACATGTACAAAATGTATAAACAGCAACCGTTTGTTCAGATATCGCCACTGACTGAAACCGAATACCAGCGATGGGCCGGTTTGTTGGCAGAGCGATTGGGTATTATTGTGCCCAAAGAGCGAAAAATGTTTCTACAATCAAAAATATGGTCAAGGATGCGTGAAATCGGTTATCAACGCTATGATAAATATTGGGAATTTATCAATTCCGGCGTTGAAGGTAATCTGGAATGGTCGCAACTGGTGGACCGGCTGACTGTTCATGAAACCTCTTTCTTCAGACATCAGCCTTCTTTTGATTTGGTGGCAGAAGACATTCAGGCACATCTTGATAACTGCGATGAAGCTTTGAAATATAAGATGTGGTCTGTCAGTTGTGCCACGGGTGAAGAGGCCTATTCATTGGGATTGGTGGCGCACCATATATGCCAGCAAACGGACAAAAAATGTTATTACGGGGTGACTGCCACGGATGTCAGCAGCCCGGCGATTGCCCTGGCAAAACAAGGCATTTACGGGGTGGATAAAAAAAAGCAAATTGATGGTCGCTATGAACCTTATTTAAAGGAATTAAATAAAGAAATGTTCACTTTATCGTCAAAAATAAAACGTCGCATGGCTTTTGGGGTGTTTAATCTATTGGATGTGAAGCGACCGTCGCAAGTTAAATACGATTTAATTTATTGTCAGCATGTTTTGATGTATTTTGAACGTGATGTACGCCGTCAAATTTTAGACGGATTGGTGACCCATCTAAACAGCGGTGGCTTATTAATTTTGGGACAAACTGAAATCAATGCGTGGTCGCATCCGGCCATGCAACGGGTGGAAAAAGGGCGAACTTTGGCATTTAGGCTAACATAATTATGAGTAATAAAGACAACATAGATTTCTCAACATTAACCTGGGTTAAGTCAGAACTTGATGAAACCCTGAATCGGGCCAAAGAAGCATTAATGGCGTATATTGATGAGCCTGAGGACAGCAATCAACTGCAATTTTGCATCACCTATTTGCACCAAATCCAGGGCACGTTAAAAATGGTCGAGCTCTATGGTGCGGCCATGGTGGCTGAGGAAATGGAAGCCGTGGCCAAAGCCTTGTTGGATGAAGGTATTGATGATCAGGATGCTGCTTTTGATGTGTTATTGCGTAGTATTTTACAGCTCCCCGATTATTTGGAGCGGATTGAATTGGGTCATAAGGATGTGCCCATCGTGTTATTGCCTTTGGTCAACGATTTGCGTGCGGTTCGTAGCCAGCGGTTATTATCTGAAAGTGCTTTATTTAATCCCGATTTGAATCTCGGTGTACCTGAGCGTATAAAAAGCCAGGACATTGCTTTGCAAGGCAATCAATTAAATACCGCCTTAATGAAACTGCGCTCTGCCTATCAAATGGCTTTATTGAAATGGATAAAACATGACCAGTCTGATCAGGCCATCAGCCAACTACAACAAATTTTATCGAAATTGCGTATGGTGCTGCCGCAAACGGACTTTAAACAATTGTTCTGGGTTTACAGTGGTTTGTTGCAGGGCCTGGCAGATGGCCGGGTTAAAGACAGTATTGCCATAAAATCATTAGCTGCCAAAGTTGATCTGATTATAAAAGACATCGCGCAAAAAGACAGTCAGGCCAAATCGACAGCGCGCGCCTTAACACGTAACTTTCTTTATTACATCGCCCTCAGTGAGGCGGGCACTGATCAGGTGGATGCCATTAAAGACTACTTCCACTTAGATCAATTTATGCCAGATGAAGCCGAAATCAAACACGCCGAAGGCAGTTTATCAGGTAAAAATAAAGAATTATTGCAAACCGTATCTGCCGCCATTAAAGATGATATTCTGGTGGTTCAGGAATCTTTAGATTTATTTATCCGTAATAAATCTGCGAATGTAGATGAATTATCACCTTTGTTAGGTAATTTACAGAAAATTGCAGACACCCTGGGCATTTTAGGTTTGGGTGTGGCGCGAGACGATGTGCTGACGCATCAAAGCGAATTAAAACAATTTATTGAAGACAATGAACGGCCCAAAGACGCGGCTCTATTAGATGTGGCGCAAACCCTGTTACGCATAGAATCAGATTTAGGTGATCACATTCAGTCGCTTGGTATTACTTCTGACAGTGATGATGATCAGGAACACAGAATTCCGCGGTCTGAACAAAAACAAATTGTTAAACAATTGGCCAAAGAGTCGATTGTTAATCTGCAACAAGTCAAGGCTAATTTTGTGGCCTTTATTGAGGCGCCGTGGGATAAGCATCAGGTGGAAGACAATCCGGTGTTACTGAAACAGATTGCCGGTGCGCTCAATATTTTGGATCTGACGCAGGCAGGCGAACATATTCAGCAGATCATCAGATATGTGGATCAAGAAATTTTAACCAAAGCCGCCAAGCCATCGGCTTCAGAATTAGAACAACTGGCCACAGTGGTGTCTTCGATTGAGTATTACCTGGAAAATCTGGATCAAGGCAACCGCATCAGAGAAAACCTGTTAAATGAAGTCGGGCGTCAAATTGAAGCCTTGCAACAGCAAGTGGGTGAAGATGATCGTGCGGTTGAAACCATTGAAGAAACGGACATGGCTGAGCAAGAAAGACAGTCGCAGGAAGATGAAGATGTGGCAGAAGAGCTTGAAACTGCTACAGATGACAGTGACTCAGATGAAAGCGATGTGCCTGAAAGTGAAGATTCGGCTGAACAAGTTGAAGAGGTTCAGAAAGCGGCTGTTGAGGGTAGCGCCGATGATGTGGTTACATTTGGCGATGATGCCGATGACTTTATCAAAGAAGTCTTTATTGAAGAATTTGAAGAAGAGCTGCCACATTTGCAATCCCAGCATCAAGCCTGGCAGGAAGATCCCGACAACAATGAGCAAAATCTTACAGAGGTAAGACGGATTTTCCACACCTTAAAAGGCAGCGGTCGTCTGGTTGGCGCCGAAGTGATTGGTGAATTTGGCTGGAAATTAGAGAACATGTGTAACCGAGCACTGGATGGTGCCATTACTTATAGTGACAATTTTAAAACAGTTCTGGCTTCGGGCATTGCTTTGGCTGATGAATTATTACAGGCCTTAAAAGAACGGGCGCCTGTACCTGCTACGTATCCGGTGGTGTTACAGAATGCCGATAATGTGGCTGATGGCAGTGAACATCTGATTTCACTGGATGATGTCGATGTCGCTGAAGAAAAACATGCAGATGAGGATCATGTGGACGCGGCATCGGTGGATGACAGTCAAATTGATGAAACAGCCTCTGCAGAAGACACCACTGAAGACACAGCTGAGATGGGTGAAATAACAGAAGAGCTTGAAGAAATTACGGATTCTGAAGACGATCTGGATGATTTGGACAAACCCATTGAATATGAGCCGCCAACCGAAGAATTGGCGTTGGCACAAGCGGATGATGATGAAGAGTCCGCGTTATTTGAGGATACAGATGAAACCAATTTGCAGTCTGATGACAGCGAAGAAGTAAGCTGGGATAAAGCTGATGACATCACCGAGTCCGAAGATGATACCTTTGATTTTGCTGACAGTGAAGATTTAGAGGCTGAATTGGCCTCACTGGATGAGTCTGATGACGATGATGAATCAGAAGTGAGCGAATTTGCGCCGGAATCAGAAACAGATGAGCTGGATCTGGAAGATGAAGAGGCCGCAGAGGCATTTTCCAATGACCACAGTGAAGCATTGAGCGATCCGGATGAAGACTGGGAACATGATACCGCCTTTATTCAAATACTTCAGAAAGAAGTCGGCGGTCATCTGGACGACATGGCTGAACAATTAAGTCATTACAGGGACGGTTCTGATGAAGCGGTTAATGATGATTTTGTGCGTACAGTCCACACCCTCAATGGTGCAGCCAGTATGGCCAACGTGAAAGCCATCACGGACATGACCACGCCCCTTGAAAAACTGGCATTGCATTTGCATGATCATGGTGCACAGTTTAATGAGGAAGACATCGAAAAAATTGAGGCTTTGATTCAGCATACCCAAGGTCAGTTGGCATCCCTGGGAGATGGTGAAATGCCCAATGATGATAACATCAGTGTTTATTTTAAAGAACGCGTCGCGCAATTAAGTCGGGGTGATTCTGAAGCTGCGGCCGAGGATGTCTTACTTAATGATGCATTGACGGATGAAGCGGCTGATGTTGAATTTGAAATTGAGGGCGGGATTGACATCGATGAAGCTGAGGAAGATGTAGTCCAAAGCGATGAAGCGGAAGGCGAAATTGATGAATCTGAAGTCGAAGCAGATGAAGCTGAGGTAGATGAAGCAGAAGTTGATGAAGCAGAAGTGGATGAAGCAGAAGTGGATGAAGCAGAAGTGGATGAAGCAGAAGTGGATGAAGCAGAAGTGGATGAAGCAGAAGTGGA
>CANNBS010000008.1 GCA_947502925.1 uncultured Marinicella sp.
GGTTATAACCCTTAAAACAAGGGACTTCAATGCTTTCCAATCATTATCTAAACTTTTTACCGGACAGTAGTGGGCCTTCGCCGGCAAGGATTACTATTGGTAGTTTTTTAGAAATTTATAGAATAAAAGCTCTTTTTTAAATTTTCCCTCGGAATACCAAAAAATCACAAGAACCTCACCGGCGTAGGCCGGTGTCCAGAGTCATTTGTCTTAAACTGAAAAAGTAAGAATTACCCTAACCCTAAAACGAAGTTCATTTATCTGTCATCCGTCCTCTGAGCTCAGTCCCCTGACCCCGGGCTATCCGGAACTGTGGGGGTATCGGTACCGTCGGGTTGATAGACCACCACCTGGTTGCGGCCGTTGTGCTTGGCCTGGTAGAGGGCCAGGTCGGCCTGGGTTAACAGCATTTGCATGGAATAACCGGCGGTTTCCGAGGACGCCACGCCGAAACTGGCGGATAAGGTGATGGGTTGTTCGGATTCGCCGTAATCCAGTTCCTGAATCAGCTTACGCATTTTTTCCAGATAATCGAGCATGGTGTTCAATTTAAAACCACTGCCAATAATGGCAAATTCCTCACCACCCAGACGGCCTAAAATCATGCCCTCAGCCAATAAAGATTTAATGTGATAAATCACATATTTTAACACCCAGTCACCGGTTAAATGACCACAGTCATCGTTGACTTTTTTAAAGTGATCCAGATCCATAATGGCTAAATGCACCGGTTGCCGCTGCCCGGCTTTACGGGTTAATAATTGCCCCACATGGTCTTCCAAACCTTTTCGATTAAGGATTTTTGTCAGGTGATCGAGTTCCACCAGGCTTTCCAGTTTTTTGCGTTTTATAATCGCCCGTACCGCCCAGAACAGAAGTAAACCCACCATTAAGGCCAACCAGGCGGTAATCAGTTTTTGATTAAGTCGGTCCTTAGCCGCCAGTGCCTGCTGGGTTGTCAGTAATTCATTGGTCTGACTAAGTTGTTGCAACTGGATTTCCTTGGCCATTAAATCATGCTGCACCGAGGCATAGGCCACCTGCTTATCCAGGGCATCAGCCATAATATCCCGCTCGATTTCACTCCTTTGGCTTAAATACTCATAGGCCAGTGAGAAATTATTCTCTCGCCGGGCAATGGTTTCCAGCACCTGGTAGGCTTTTTGGATGTGTTCAGAATTGCCCAGTTGATTATTATCCTGCACCACCGATTGGGCATAATCCTGAGCTGATCGAATATCATCGCGTGCTAAATATAATTGCGCCAATAATGCCTCTTTACCGGTGATAATGCTTTTAAATTGCTTGGTATCGATATCTAAACAGGTTTTCTCCGCCGCAACAATTAAGCGATTAATCACTTCTGATGAGGCTGCTTCATTTAACTGCTTAAACTGATATTCGTACCAATTGAGCGCCAACAAATCACTGACAGCCATTTGATTCTGAGGCTGGCAAAATCGGATAATATCTTGTACAGCCTTATCCTCACTGGCATCAATATTATTGAGCTTAATATCTGCTAATTGCCGATAGGCCATTGCACGACAACGCTTAAAGGGGTTTGGATTGTCTTTTAATAAAATTTCACTGAACTCACGGGCCAGATGGAACCGATCGGTGAGTAAATAGCTGTTGGCGGTGGCCAGGTAGATGGTATGTTTTAATTCTTTATCATCCAGTTTAGGCAGTTCTGTGGTGACATATTGTAATGCAGTGAAAACCGCCCGATAATTGCGGTTAAAGGCATATAAATTCGATAGACTCGATTGGATTCGGACTTTAACAAAGGTGGAATCTATGTGTTCAAATAAATTTTCAAAGTCTGATATAGCCTGATCATATTGACCATTATAAACCTGATTAAAAATCAGCAAATAATCTAAATAGGCAGTCTGTTTCTCGCTTAATTGATTGCGGTTCTTTTGTAACTGTTTAAGCGAATTATCAAAAATTTGTTTAGAAGCGGCTTTATGTTTATCAGCATTTATTAAAAGTTGATCGTAATCTTGTTTCGATATATTTTGAGCATTTAAAAACAATGAGACACTGAGTAAAATCAGTGTCCCAAATTGTTTAAATAATAACTCCCTGTTCATTGTAAATGTTTAAATAGTTTTATAATTAGTTGGTATCATCATCGTCATCATCTGGTTCTACCATACAAACCAATTCTTGGCTCTTTACGCGGACACTATCTTTAAATTGTTTTTCAATTTTAAAGTGATTGAGCATTCCATCGACAGAACCAAACTGTTTTAATGAACCTGACTGACCCAGGGCTTCTAATTGCTGAATTAAAGACATCTTTTCTTTCCTCCGTTTTTAAAATTATTTTTATGGCCAAACGACCGACATTTATATTAGCACATTTACCATATCGATTAATCATTTTTTAGCGCATTGCGCGGCTTTATCGATCATCGCCTGATTTTTTTGCTTGTCTTGACACGGTGGAATCACCAGCGTGGTTTTCATATTCATCTGCTGCTGCGTCAACTCTCTTAAGGCCACTGTATCCGCCCGGGTGTCTTCAATCGGCAACACCGCACACTCATATAAGGTCACCGGATGATCCTCAGGATAGGTGTCTAATAATAAATCCACCAATAATTGCTTTTGTGCAACCGTCGATTCAAACACCTTTAAAGACTTGTCGCCCGCCACGCCCACCTGCCACAGAATCAGATAGGCACTCGGATCAAAGGGCCGGTGATTAAACATAAACTGACTGGCCTCAAAATGCGCACACCCCGAACGCCCCGGATCAATCCCTAAATCTGCATATAAGCAATCCTCAGCTGAAACCCCCGGCTCCATATGCGCCTGATACCCCTCTTCCCGGGCTTTGCGAATGGTGACATGCGGCGGTAGGGCAAACACACCCGGATGACCATAAAAAGCCCCACAAACCGTTTTCCCGGCCCTAACCTCGTCTAAAATCGATTCAGTCATTTCCCGATAGGTCTCGCGCCTGGATTTCCCCTCGGTATAAAAGGATTGCAAGCTTATAACATTCGAATTCATACTCTCCACCCACTGCTCAATCAGACGATTCGAAGCCGACACAAACACCACATCCGCCTGCTCAATATAAGTTCTTGATAACGGCGTGATATGCGCTCCCAAAGTCATACCCAAACCGACGTTGACTAAACTGCCCTGCTTTTTCTGCATGTAATCTCTCGCTGCCATTGAATGGCGGGTTGTTGGTGATAAACACGTTCACGGATCTGACGAAAACCCAAACGCTGATACAGCCGATGTGCACGCTTATTATTGATATGGCAATAGGCAGTTATCAGCTTATTCGATGCATTGGATTGAATTTCAGTCATCACTTGCTTTTGTGCCCGATAGGCCAGACCCAGACCCTGAAATTGAGGCAACAGCATTACACCGATAATCATTTCACGGTTATCTTGATGTTTTTTCAACCGCACAATACCAGCGCATTGTGACTTACCAGAATCAGTATCAACTTCAATAACCCGGTATAAAACACCTGAATCTGTCTGCATTAATTTGTCTGAAAGCCGATGAAAATAATCGATCACAGCATCACACGACATCGGCGCGCCAATAAATGCCATCACCTGCGCATCAGTGTAAAGCGCACAAAATAAGTCCTGATGATTTTGTTTTAACGGCGTTAAATTGAATTGAATGGTTGGTTGATTATCCCCCTGCATCATTCAATTATAAAATGTTTAACCGGATTAGACCAGACCTCACAACCAGCAATATTACAATACAACAAATTGTAAACCGGACGCTTTACGTCAAACTGCCTCCAGCTTATGACCAAGCATCCGGCTCAAAGACACTGGATGCCGTCCTGCGACTGCAAGCCCAGTAACCGTACCGGCGCAGGCCGGTACCTAGCGTCCTTCACGCAACGATTCAAATTAAGTAATATCCGGGTATAAGTCTCTCCAGTACGGATTGATTTTTCAATGCGTTTAATTTTCCAGGCTCTTTTCCACTCATTCATCCTTTTTTCACGCAACAAAGCTGAATCCTTAGAGGGATGTAGTTCATAATAGACCAGTTTATGTAAATGATGCTTTTGTGAAAATCCCACCACCAACTCATTTTTATGCTCGTAAATTCTACGAATTAAATCCCCCGTCGCACCAATATAAAGCGTTCCGTTTCTTTTATTACTTATAATGTAAAGCGCAGGCTATTTCATATTACAAATAATACCACATTCATTTGACACCCCACTCAATGACACTGGATGCCGTCCTGCGACGGCAAGCCCAGTAACCGTACCGGCGCAGGCCGGTACCCAACGTCTTTAAGCTCTTGAATTTAATATTGAATGATTGACTTTGTGTCCTTTGTGAACTTTGTGGTTAATCAAATAATGTTCACCACAGAGATACAGAGAACACAGAGTATCTATAATTATTTACAATTTAAAATCCTATTCGTCATCTATCGATATAAAGGCGCGATGCTTGGCATGAGCAGCTTATCTCTGTGCCCTCTGTGCCTCTGTGGTGAACCATATAAAAACAACCGAAAATGTGGGAATATGACGACTTTTCACCCATTGAAAAAACTCTGTAATCTTTGTGATATAAACACTAAAAAAGGGACCATACGGCCCCTTTATAAATCAATTAAATATCAACCCTATTCTTTTTTATCAGCCATGGAAAGATCTTTCCGATGTTGATAAATCTGATACTCTGCTGATGAGAATGAACCACTGAATTGGTCAAACATTTTTTGGGCTTTTTTCTCAGACTTCATAACCTTGCTGATAAAGGCATAAAAGCTTTCATCAAGTGGCGCCATATCGGCATAATTTTCAAACGGAATCACCAAATTGACGGCGCCCGGTCCGGCCACCGGATAAGACCAGGACCAATGATGCGGCCAGTCATTGTCTTTGGCCAGTGCGCTCATTTTTTTCAAGGTTTCGCTCATTTGTCGCCACTTTCCCATTTTGACTTTATAATGGGTGACGCCTACATAAGGCGCTTTGACCTCTTCGCCCCAGTTGGAATTCTTTTGATCAAGTTCTGAAAAATTATGGCTGTACGACTCAACATGCGGATGTACGGTTTCCATAAAATGCTGATGCGTTTCTTTGGTATCCCAGTCTTCATAACTGTCCTGATCAGCCCACGTGGCACAACAAGAACGCACCACATAATGATCAAAGTTATTACCGGTGACCGGTGTATAAACTAACCATTGTCGGCTGTCGCCTTTTTCAGACCGCATCGCCATGTGCTCTTTTAAAGCCGCCTCAAATTCACTGTCATGGCCGGCTTTTGGCACCATGGTCCAGCTATCGGCGATAAGCGTCACTTCTTTCTTTTCCTCGGCCACACACCAGCCCGGAATAAGTAATAACACACATAAGATTGAATAGAATTTATTCATGATATTTCCCCTTTAATAATTATCCACCAGGCAAAATACCTGGCAGTTGTTGTGGGGTTGACCAAATTAACTTACAGCAAAAAAGACATCCTGTCCATAAAAAAAGACGTCATTAAAATGGCCTAATTCTAAACAAGTAAAAGATACTAAGATGTCATCTACATCAGTGACTTAATCAAGTACCTTGCCGGGATTTAAAATGCCTTTCGAATCAAAACCGGTTTTAATCGCTTTTAACAAATTAATTTCTTCGGCGGATTTAGAATATCCCAGATAGGGTTTTTTGAGTAAGCCGACACCATGTTCTGCGGAAATGCTTCCGCCCAGATCTCGGATCAGTCCATAAACATGGGTATTAACAGTTTCGCATTGCTGTTTAAAATCAGCCACCGGCAGGTTCTCGGGTTTTAAAATATTCAAATGCAAATTACCATCACCGATATGACCAAACCAGATGGTTTCAAAATCAGGGTATTCTTTCATTAACAACAAATCCAGACGCTCCATAAATTCGGTGACCTGATCGATGGTGACGGCAATATCATTTTTATAAGGGGTGAATTCAGCAATCGATTCTGAAATACCTTCGCGGTATTGCCAGAGTTGATCAGCCTGATCGAGGCTTTGGGCAATAATGCCATCTGTGATGTCACCGGCTTCTAAACCATTCTCAAAAACTGCCATGGCAGCGTGTTCATCTTCATCAAATTCCAGTAGAACATAATAAGGGTGGATATCATCAAAAGGATTATCCAGCGACCGATGCGCCATCACCCGCTTTAAAGCCCGGTCAGAGAAAAACTCAAAAGAAGATAGCGTTAATCTGCGCTGGGCGTTTTCAAAGGTTTGCATCACCGCTGCTAAACTGCCCAGCGATAACAGCATCACCATTTGCGCAGGCGGCGGTTTAATTAACTTCATCTCGGCTGCCACAACAATCCCTAAAATGCCTTCTGAACCAATCATCAGATGTCTTAAATCCGGGCCGGTGGCATTTTTTACCAAGCCTTTATTTAAATGTAACAGACTGCCATCCGCTGTCACCACCGTTAAACCCATGACATAATCCCGGGTCATACCATAGCGCAACACCTTAATTCCGCCGGCATTGGTGGCGATGTTGCCACCGATGTGACTGGAACCGGCCGAGGCAAAATTAACCGGGTACTGTAAACCCTGCTGTTCGGCAAAAATCTGTAATTGTTCAGTAATCACCCCTGCGCCCACCTGCACCGTTTGGTTTACCGCATTAAAGTCTCCGATTTGATTTAACCGTACCAGGGAAATCACCCATTCACCATCGGTCGCCACTGCGCCGGCACTGTACCCGGTGCGACCACCGGAGGGCACCACCGGTTGGTCGTTTTCATAAGCCACACGCATAATATGCTGAACTTGTTCGGTGTTATCCGGATAAAAAATCACCGATGGATTGGGCGTGAAAAAACGGGTCCAGTCCTGACCAAAATGCTGTAAATCTCCGGGTTTTGTGGAATAAGCAATGGTCGATAGTTTATCTTTTAATAAATTGATCAGTTTATCCGGTGACATTTTGTTAAAATCCTCAATTTGATGCAAAGGTCTCACAGCAGAGAATATGACCAAATTATCCTTAAGTAAAGAAAAAATAAAAGTGGTTTTACTCGAAGGCGTTCACCCCGAAGCCGAACAGCTTTTCAGACGCGACGGTTACAGTCAGATTGTCACGGTGGACAGCACCCCAGCAGACGATGAATTACATAAAGTTATCGGCGATGCCCATATCCTCGGTATCCGCTCACGCACCCAATTAAGTGGCGTTAATCTGGATGCCTGCGATAAACTCATGGCGGTGGGCACTTTTTGTATCGGCACCAATCAGGTGGATTTAGACACTTGTAAAAGTCGTGGCATTCCAGTGTTCAATGCCCCTTTTTCTAACACCCGCAGTGTCGCTGAACTGGTGCTGGGTGAAATCATCCTGCTACTGCGCGGTATCCCGGAAAAAAATGCCAAAGCCCACCGCGGCGAATGGCAAAAATCCGCCATTCGATCCCATGAAACCCGCGGCAAAACCCTGGGTATTGTCGGCTATGGTCATATCGGATCACAACTCGGCGTACTGGCCGAGGCCCTGGGCATGCATGTGCTGTTTTATGACATTGAAAATAAACTACCATTAGGTAACTGCCAGGCGGTCGCCAGTTTGGAAGAAATGCTGCCGCAGGTGGACGTACTGTCTTTGCATGTGCCGGCCACCGAACTCACTGAAAACATGATCACCGCCAAGGAACTGGCTTTATTACCAACAGGTGCGCATGTGGTCAATGCTGCACGTGGTAACATTATCGTGATCGATGATCTTGTGGACGCCCTGCGCTCAGAACACATTGCCGGTGCAGCGCTTGATGTTTATCCACAAGAGCCGGCCAGTAATGATGACATGTTTGATTCACCGCTCACCGAATTTGATCAGGTCATTCTTACGCCGCATATTGGTGGTTCAACCCAGGAAGCGCAGTTAAATATTGCCAATGAAGTCACCGATAAGCTGATTAAATACTCCAACAACGGCTCCACCTCTTCAGCGGTTAACTTTCCGGAAGTTTCCCTACCGACTTTACATCCTGATTTAACCCGGGTGATGCATATCCATGAAAATAAACCCGGTATGCTGGAGCAGATTAATCAGGCCTTCGCCCGTGAAAACATGAACGTAGCCGCCATGTATTTACAAACCGCCGGCGAGGTCGGCTATGTGATTATGGATGTGCAATGTGATTCTTCTGAAGGCATTGTGCAACAACTCAAAGACATCACCGGCACCATTCGGGTGCGGGTTTTACACTAAGCGAGCAATCAATATGTATAATATCTTGTTATTACTTATCACCTTGAGCTTTAGTGCCGCCGTCCATGCCGATGCTTCGGCTGAACTGGCACAGGTTCTGGACAACATTCAAAAGACCCGTATAAAACATTCCCCGCAAACCGCCGCCTATTATGGCGATAAAGACAAGGCCGGTGAACTCAACGATGTCTCTGAAGCCCATTACCAGAAAGTCCGTGCTGATCTGGCACAATTAAAACAGGCATTAAGCGATATCAACAGCGATGCGTTAACTTTCCAGGAACAAATCTCGCGGCAGATGCAGCTGGATAATTTGCAACAGCAAATCGCCGATATCGACGCCAAAGAATACCAGATACCTATCAACTCAGAAAGTTCTTTTCATGTGGGCCTGGCCACCATGCACCGTTACTTAAGCTTTAAGACTGAACAAGATTATAAGAATTATATCAGTCGCTTAAAACAGGTTCCTCGGGTGATGGATCAACATATCACCAACTTAACAAATGGTTTAAAACGTGGCTTCACCCAACCGAAAGTTATTCTTGAACACTACCCTGAATTTATCGACAGTTACATCGAAGAAGACGTCAGTCAATCGAGTTTTTACCAGCCCTTTTTAAGTAAACCGACACAACTCACCGACAAGCAGTTTAAAGACTACCAACAACAAGCCCAAAAACTGATTAAAGAACAAATCAATCCAAGCTTCCGGGGCTTTAAAGACTTTATGGTCAATACCTATTTACCACAAACCCGTACCAGCATTGGCGCCTATCAATTACCCGATGGCAAGGACTATTACCAACAACAAATCAAAGAATACACCACATTGGACTTAAGCCCGGAAGAAATCCATCAAATTGGCCTGAAAGAAGTTAAAAGGATTCGTGCTGAGATGGAAGCCATTATCGAATCACTGATCGAACAAGGTGAATTCACCCCAAAAACCGATGACAGTTTTGCGGAATTTATTCAGTTTTTACGCACCGATGAGCGCTTTTATCCGAAAACAGCCGAAGAACTGCTGAAAGAAGCGGCCTATATCGCCAAGCAAATGGACGGTAAACTACCCAAATTATTCACAAAATTACCACGTCAGCCCTACACAGTGAAACCGGTGCCGGCGGCCTTTGCCCCGAACTACACCACCGGCCGTTATTCCGGTGCGCCCATTGATTCCACCCGCCCGGGCGAATACTGGGTTAACACCTATGCCCTGGATAAACGGCCTTTGTATAACTTAGAAGCACTGACCTTTCACGAAGCGGTACCCGGACATCATCTGCAAAATGCCCTGACGCAGGAATTGGATAATTTACCCGAATTTCGACGCCGGGGTTATATTTCAGCTTTTGGTGAAGGCTGGGGCTTATACTGTGAAAAACTGGCGAAAGAAGTCGGCTTTTATACGGATCCTTATTCAGATTTCGGTCGCCTCACCTATGAAATGTGGCGCGCCATGCGCCTGGTGGTGGATACCGGCATGCACGCCATGGGCATGAGCCGCGAAGAAGCCATTAATTTAATGGCTGATAACACCGCGCTGTCTGAACACAATGTGCGCACTGAAATCGATCGTTATATCGGCTGGCCCGCTCAGGCGCTGTCTTATAAACTCGGTGAAATTAAAATCTGGGAACTGCGGCGTAAAGCCGAACAAGCCCTGGGTAATGAATTTGACTTACGCACATTCCACGACACCATCCTGTCCGGCGGCGCCGTGCCATTGGATGTGCTGGAGCAAATGATTGATCGGTATATCGAAGAATCAAAAGATTAAGCCATTTCGTGATTATTCAGCTTACCTATTAAAGATTCACCACAGAGGCACAAAGAACACAGAGTAGATCACAATAAAATCCCGCCCGTGCCGGCGCAGGCCGGCACCCAGTGTCTTTTAGTATAAACATTCCTGACCGATATTAACCGAATCCTCAATGACACTAAATACCAGCCTGCGTAGGTATGGCGTTGCGATACTTCGCATTAGCATCTTATCTCTGTGCCCTCTGTGTCTCTTTGGTTATTTATTTCTCTATTAACCACAAAGTCCTCAAAGGTTTACGCAAAGGACACAAAGTTAACTAATTCGTCATTTTTTACTTAGTGAACTTTGTGCATTCTCCATGCTCTTAGTGGTAAAAACTTATCTCGTTCTCATGCTCTGTGTGGGAATGTCCAGAAGGTGTAATGCCCTATACGTTACCACGCTGGAGCGTTAATAAATGATTTACCACAGAGGCACAGAGGACACTGAGTTGTATGTTTAGCTGGCAAGATTTCTCAAAGCTATTCTTATATTGAGACCTCTGCATAAGTCGAAACGATGCTTCGCATTAACATCTTTTTCTGTGCCCTCTGTGTCTCCGTGGTTATCTTTTATGAATTAATTATTAACCTCAAAGCCATGACCCACCGGTCTGCGAAGTGATACTTCACATCATTACCTTTCTTCAACTCCGAGCGCTTTTAATATCTTTGCCAAAGGACAAAAACCCGTGAAGCTTGACTGAAATAAATTAAAACCAACAAAAACTGCAACCCATAACCAGGTGGGCTTCAGTAAATTCACATCACCTGTGATGTGTGCCAGCAATAAACTTAATAAAACAAACAAACCGGCTAAACGATGTATCCAACGATTGATATTCATAACAACTCTCAATTAAGAAACAACTGATATTTTAGTTTAGATATTATTTATATGCAATTTATTTAAAGTATTATTTCACACCATCCCTGTTACAATATTCGCTCTTTTTATTGTTTTATTCCATGAGCCCTATCAAAAATCGATTTCGAAGCTTTCTGCCGGTGGTGGTGGACGTTGAAACCGGTGGTTTTAACAACCAGACCGATGCCCTGCTGGAAATTGCGGCCGTGATTTTAGACATGGACGAAGACGGTTTGATTAAACCGGTTGAGACCATTAATGCCTATGTGGAGCCTTTTGAGGGATCGCATATTGATCCCAAAGCACTGGAAGTCACCGGTATCGATTTAAACCATCCTCTGCGTATGGCGATGGATGAAAAAGCCGCCTTAGGGAAAATATTTTCACCGGTGCGAAAGAAAATTAAAGAAACCGGCTGCACGCGTGCCGTTTTAGTCGGGCATAATGCACACTTTGATTTGGGTTTTCTCCATGCCGCTGCCGAACGTGCCGGCATAAAACGCAATCCGTTCCATCCGTTTAGCTGTTTTGATACCGTGACCTTAGGCGCCCTCGCCTACGGCCAGACGGTACTGGCGCGGGCGGTCAGAGCCGCTGATATCCAATGGGACAGCGAACAGGCGCATTCGGCCCTGTATGATACCGAAAAAACCGCTGAGTTATTTTGTAAAATCATTAACGGTTCACACAGCAGTGGTTTGTATCAGGCCACTTTTGGCAAAGACAAAGTCGATTAATTTCGCTCAGTGGATTTGTTATTTATCGCTTTCAAAATTTCAGCCTGTGTCATGGCCATCTGCTGTTGCGAGCGCGCAATCGAACGCAGGGAAGTCACCACACTGTAAAAGGCCCAAAAGAATAAAACCACTATCCCTAAATACAAGATAGTCGTGAAAAATAATAACACCGGTTCAGTTAACGACATATTGGTTCTCCTCGGAAATACAATTAACTATGATGCATCTTGCATCGCTTCAATAAACACATTCGCCTCATCAATCGAGCGTTCCATTTCAGCCACCAGCGCAGCGACATCCGTTTTAATGCTGATGTACTCATCCTGTAAAGCTGAAATGGCTCTTGCATTGAGGTTATGCTTTAAATACAGAACCTGATCCTGAAATACTGCCAGTACAGGTGGGATTTTATCCTCCGCGCGCCGCATGGCCCGAATGAGCTGGTTATATTCACGACGTGTCTGGCGTAATTGCTGGGCGCTGTCACGTCGCATTTTAGCGTTACTGTAATCGTTGAGCTCGTCTTGCCATTCTTCGAACAAGTCCTCAGCGACTTTTTCAATGGCATCGATGCGTTCATTTAAATCCTCAGCAGCCGCCACACTATCATCATATTCTGACTGTAAGCGCTTATAGACTTTTTCCAGCGAACCCCCGTCATAATTAACCACCGAACCAAACTGCTCAAGGGCTGAATTAAACTGTTCTTTGGTATCTTCCTGCGCATCGCGGGCTTCTTCCACCCGATCAACCAAAATATCACGCTTATAGACGCCAAATTTTTCCATGGAGTTATAGTAAGCTGTCGAACAAGCGGACAAATATGCCATAACCAATACAATCACTGCTGTGTTTTTCATTTTTTTAACTAAATCATGAAGAAAGTCTTAGTATATCGAAAATTCATGTAAAACGTAAATTGAGGTCAATTTCTGTCCACTTTACATTTGCGCAGTCAACGCTTAATTTCAAAATTTCCGGAAAAAATAATCCTTAAAAATCATACGTTTGTTTGATTTAATTTAAGATCAATTTATAACTTATCGCTTGAATCCGAGCCGATAAATCCCCATAATCCATGCCTCCTTAACACAAACATAAAACATGAGCTTTAGTGCAGTGGTGTTCCCTGGACAGGGTGCACAAAAAAAAGGCATGGCCAGGGATTTTATCGAAGAGTACAACGAAGCAGCGGATGTATTTAAAACCGCCGACCAGATTCTGGATTTTGATGTGTATGAAATTTGCCATGGAGACGGTGACTTATTAAATCAGACCAATTACACCCAACCTTGTATTCTCACCGCTGAAATAGCCATGTTTCGCGCGCTTCATGCCCACCAAAATTTAAACGCCGATTATTTCGCCGGTCATTCTCTGGGTGAATATGCGGCGCTGGTGGCCGCTGATGTCATGTCTTTTGAAACGGCGCTGAACATTGTCGCACGTCGCGGTGAACTGATGAACCAAACCGACGAGGATGGTGCCATGGCGGCGGTGATTATGGACACCGTTGATTTAAAAAGCATTGGTGAAATCGCAGATCAGCATAACATCGATATCGCCAATGATAACTCCGCACAACAGGTGGTCTTAAGTGGTCGTCAGGATGATTTAGACAAAACCATAAAAGCCTTAACTGATAAGTTCGAAGGCCAATCCTTTCGAGCTGTGCCACTGACTGTGAGCGCGGCGTTTCATTCGCGTTATATGGCACCGGTGGAAGCCCAATTTCATGAATTCTTATTGGATTTCGCTGATGACATAAACGAACAAAATTTGCCTAAAGTGGCGTCCAATTTCCTCGGTGACTTTTATATCGCGGATAAATTACAGCTGATTGAATCATTGTCGAGACAAATCAGTGGCACCGTTAAATGGCGGGATAACATGAATTTGCTCAAAGATCAGCAGATTTTAGAGCTCGGCCCCAATCGGCCGCTGCGTGGATTCTTTAAAAGCATTGGGGTTGATATTACATCAGTGATTAACCTGAAGAGTGCACACAAAGCCTTTAAATCATAAACAAATTAATTTGTCGGGGACAACACATGACGATTTTTAATAGCAAGCATTGGGCACTGATTTTAGGCGGATCCAGCGGTTTTGGTTTAGCCAGTGCAAAAAAACTCAGCCGCCAGGGCATGAACATTTGTATTGTTCATCGAGATCGCCGCGGTGCCATGGAACAAATCAACAAGGACTTTGATGAGATTAAAAACACCGGTGTCGACTTTATCAGTTTTAATGTCGATGCCCTGAGTGAGCGTGGCATGGACAAGGTACTGGCCGGGCTTAAAGAAGCCCTGGGCGAGAACGGTAAAGTGCGCGTATTACTTCACTCCATTGCCTTTGGAAATTTAAAACTCATTGCGCCACAGAAACGCCAGAAGGACAACCCCGCTGTTGAACAACTGGCACAAAAACTCGGTCTGGACAGCGTACAGGTGAACAACGCCGTGGATGAACTGCTGTCGGACGGCGTCGGTGAAGTTTTTCCGCTGGACAACCCTGAATACAGCGACATGCTGATTGAAGATGAAGACATGGCGCGCACCATTTACAGCATGGGCACCAGTCTGCTGACCTGGACCCAAAAACTCTCACAACAACAATTATTCGCCGATGACGCCCGTGTTTTGGGGCTCACCAGTGAAGGTAACACCATCGCCTGGCGTGGTTATGCGGCGGTATCAGCCGCTAAAGTCGCTTTGGAGTCCGTGTCACGATCCATAGCCGTTGAGTTTGCCTCGCAAGGTATTCGCTCGAATATTATTCAAGCAGGTGTGACCGACACGAAAGCCCTGCAGGCGATTCCTGGCAGTGATCGCATGAAATCCGTGGCTCGCCTAAAAAACCCCTTTAAACGCCTGACCACACCGGAAGATGTGGCGGATGTGGTGTCTTTACTGGCCCGTGATGAAGCGCAGTGGATTAACGGTGCATTAATCCGTGCCGATGGCGGTGAACAAATCGCCTCTTTTTAAAGGACGACTATGCTGTATATTCATGGCGCCGGCCATTACCACCCTGACAATATTATCGACAATGCCTTTTTAGAATCCCTGGGCATTGAAACCAGCAATGAATGGATTATTGAGCGGGTCGGTATTAAAAAACGTCACACGGTGATGGATTTGGATGATTTAAAAAACACGTTAAATCAAAAGGTCGGTACAGCCAAAGTCAACGAAACCAGCGCCGAAATGGGCGCCAAAGCCATCGACATGGCCTTAAATCGCGCCGGGATTCAAAAACAGGACATCGGCATGGTGATTTCAGCCACCTGTGCCCCGGCCTATTCATTACCGGCTAATGCCAGTGTGATTGCCGCTGAAGCCGGTATCGATGCCTTTACCGTGGACATTACGTCGGCCTGTTCCAGTTTTGCCAGTCATGTACATTTTCTTAATCACATGGACGAAGCGGCGATGCCTGATTATATGCTGTGTGTGATTCCCGAAAGCTGGACCACCACCACTGATTTCAGTGACCGCCGTACCGCCGTATTAATCGGTGATGGCGCGGCCGCGGTGATTTTTTCCAAAAAGCACAGCACCAACATGCATGTGATTAATACAGCCATGACCTCTGATCCCGCCGGATGGGATAAGGTGCAGACCAAAACCGGTGAACATTTTTTCCAGGATGGTTTATCGGTGCAAAAATTTGCCATTAAAAAAACCGTGGCCACCTTTCGGCAGTTGCAGAAACAAATCGATGAACCCTTAAATGCACATTACTTTATCAGCCACCAGGCCAATTTAACCATGTTGAAATCAGTGTGCAGAAAACTCGGTATTCAGGACAACAAACATTTATACAACGTTGATGAATACGGTAATTGTGGTGCCGCCGGAGCGCCATCAGTGTTATCTCAAAACTGGGATTTGTTTAAAGCCGGTGATTTTATTACTTTAATTGTGGTCGGTGCCGGTTTAACCTGGGGCGGCATGACCATCGCCGTTGGAGAAACAGCATGAGATTAAGTTATCAGGACTTTTTAGAACGGACATCTTTCAGTAAAGATGAATTACTGGCCTATTCCTGGGGCGATTTGATTGAAGATCCGCCCATCGAGGGCTGCGGTTTACTGCCCTCACCGCCAATGTTGATGTTCGATCGCATTATTGAAATTTCACATAAAGGCAAGCGTGGTCGGATTGTCGCTGAACAGGATATTTCCCTCGATGACTGGTTTTTCCAATGTCATTTCCGTCAGGATCCGGTGCAACCGGGATGTCTCGGCGTCGATGCCGTGTGGCAGCTGATTGGTTTTTATGCCATTATCCGTGGCGGCAAAGGCGCAGGACGGGCCTTGGGCGCCGGTGCCATTGAGTTCTTTGGGCAGATCAGGCCGCACAATAAGATCGTCCGCTATGAGATTGATATTAAACGTTTTTCCAATATGGCCGCGCAGGATGCGGCGATTGCCATCGGCTCAGCGAAAGTGTTTGTCGATGATCAGGAAATATACACCATTAACGATGCCAAGGCAGGCATCTTTAAAAATATTCAATACCGGGATTATCCCCATGAAAGTGATCAATCTATCGGAGGCCAGCTGACATGAGCCAAGCCTTAAGCCATCAACAAATTTTAGACCTGGTGCCACAGCAAGCGCCGTTTCGATTTATTGATAATATTGTCTCAGTTAACGAGGACGGTATTGTCGGCCAGTACACCTATAAGGAAGATGAATCCTTTTATGCCGGCCATTTTCCGGGTCAGCCGGTGACACCGGGTGTTATTTTACTGGAAACTATGGCGCAAACCGGGGTGGTGGCCTACGGTTTGTATTTATTATCCTTACAATTAGATCAATCCGAACTCGACCAGTGGCTGACTTTATTCAGTGATGCCGAGGTCGAATTCAGTCGTCCGGTTTATCCCGGTGAACAAGTCACCATCACCGCTGAAAAAATATTCTGGCGGCGGATGAAATTAAAAGCCCGCGTCAATATGCACAATGCCGACAACGAACTGGTGGCCTCTTGTGTGATTTCGGGTATGGGAGTGCGTAAACAATGAGCAACAATCAACAACGAGTGGTGATTACCGGAATGGGTGTGGTCGCCCCCAATGGTCATGGTCTGGATAGCTATGAACAGGCTTTAAGAAACGGCGTATCCGGTATTCAACACCATGAACATCTGGCCGAAACCAATTTCGCCTGTCAGGTCGGTGGTATTCCACAAGGTATTGATGACATAAAAGAAGATTACCTCAGTGAGGAATCCTTACTGGCCATGAATGAGGCGATGATTTTTGGCGCCATTGCCGCCATTGATTGCTGGCGTGATGCCGGTCTGCCTGAGCCCGGTGATAAGCCGGACTGGGACACGGGCGCCATTATCGGTACCGGTATCAGCGGCCTCGACACCATCGGTAAAAAACTCATTCCCCTGGTGGATAAAGGCCGTGTAAAACGCCTCGGTTCCACCATGGTTGAACAAGTCATGGCCAGTTCCAGCAGTGCCAATATTGGCGGCTTACTGGGCTTGGGTGGTCAGGTCACCACTAACTCCAGCGCCTGTACCACCGGTACCGAAGCGGTTGTTGAAGGCTTTCATAAAATACAATCAGGTCAGACCAAACGTATGCTGGTGGGTGGCACCGAAGGCGCCTCTAAATACAGCTGGGCCGGTTTCGATGCTATGCGGGTTTTAGCCCGGGGTTATAACGATAAGCCCACAGAAGCCTCGCGACCCATGAGCGCATCAGCGGTGGGCTTTGTGCCCGGCTCCGGCGCCGGCATGTTAATGCTTGAATCCCTCGACAGTGCACTGGCACGGGGTGCTGATATTTATGCCGAAGTCATCGGTGTGGCGGTTAATTGCGGCGGCCAGCGTAATGGCGGCAGCATCACCTTCCCGAATCCCACCGGTGTTCAGCGTTGTATCCAGAGCGCTTTAAACCTCGCCGGCATTAATGGCTCAGACGTGGATTTAATCAACGGCCATTTAACCGCAACCATGGCCGATCCTTATGAAATTAAAAACTGGCAACAAGCCCTTGCTTGTGAACCGCAGCAAATGCCTAAAGTGAATGCCACCAAGTCACTTATCGGACATGCACTGGGTGCCGCAGGTGGTCTTGAATGTGTTGCATCCGTGTTACAATTAAGCCGCGGTTTTGTGCATGGCTCTTTAAACTGTGAAGATTTGCACCCCGACTTAGAACCCTATGCTGATCGCATTGTCCACACAACCGAAGACAGCGACGCCCGGATTTTGGCTAAAGCCAGTTTTGGCTTTGGTGATGTGAATGCCTGTACCCTATTTAAAACATTTAATCCTTGAGGAATTATTATGAGTAACGACGTATTTGAACAAGTGAAAGAAATTGTGTCACCCTATTGCAAAAACAAAGAAGCTTTGGAATCGGCCACCGCTGAAACCAGCTTTTTAGAAGACCTGCAAATCAACTCGGCCCGGCTGGTGGACATCGTCATAGATTTTGAAGATGAGTTTGACATCGAAGTGAGCGACGAAGAAGCCGATAAAATTCGCACCATGGGCGACGCCGTCACTGTCATTAAAGCCAAAACCTGATTACCTCACGGCATCTTGTTTTCACTCCACAAGATGCCGTATTTCTCCATTTCATGAAACTATCTCGTCAACAGCGCTGGCCTTTGTTCGTGCAAAAAATAGTGGCTTACCTGTGTATGCCTTTGTTATATTTTTTGGTGGTGCTGTGGATGAAGTACATTAAAAATTACCGCATCCATGATTTGCGCTCAGTTCGACGCCGGTTTAAACAAATTAGCCAACAAAACCCGTCAGGCTTACTTATTTGCCCTAACCACCTGACCTACATTGATTCACTGCTACTGGCCTGGGCATTTTCTTCCATGGGTTCCTATTTAATTCGTTTCAGGACCTTCTGCTGGAATTTACCCAATGCCCGCAATGTACAGGAAAGTGTCTTGTACCGGGTGATTTGTTATTTGGGCAAATGTATTTTAATTGACGAAGACCCGGAAAAAGCCAAACAAACCATGAACAAAGCCGCCTATTTGCTCGATCATGGTCACTATGTGATGGTTTTTCCCGAAGGCCGCCGCAGTCAAAGCGGTCGTGTTGACAGTGAGAATTACATTTACGGTGTCGGTAAACTTCACATGGACAGTCACCTCAATCAGGTGTTATGTGTTTATTTGCGTGGAGACAAACAGCAAACAGCCACTAAAATGCCCGCCAGGGGGGATCGGTTTTACATTAGAATGAAGCTGCAAACCATTGACAGTGAACAACAAGGTCGTCGCGCCATGCGGGCAGCCGCCGGTCAGATGATCAGCACCCTGGAGCAGATGGAAGCCGACTACTTTAAGCAGCACAAATAATCAGGATCTGTGACATGATCGGTAATGATATCGTTGATTTCTCACTCGATGAACAAAAATACTCCAATCGCCGATTTAAAGAACGCATTCTGACCAAAAAAGAACAGGATTATTTATCCCGTTCACAGCATCCAAACCAATTTTTGTGGGCCTTATGGGCCGCTAAAGAAGCCGCTTTTAAAGCACTGCAAAGAACTCATCCGAAACTAACCTTTTCACCCCGTAACTTTTCAACGACCGTCGACACCCTGAAAGACTTATTAACTACCCCAACCGACGGACGTCAAGAAGGAAAAATAGAATTTCAGCAACAAACCCTATCAGTCAGGTATCACTGGCCCAAAGACACCGTAGTGCATTGTGTGGCTTGTCTCAAGCCTGAATACTGGCGTCACATAGACAGCCGTTCGGCCCGGGTGCCTCACTTAACCACTTATCAACAGCAATCACAAGCGGTGCGTGAGCTGGCCCATAAAATAATGACAAAACATCAAATCCATGCCAATATCATCAGACCCACACTGACGATGCCAGACTATAACAAACCTGGGCCGCCCATCCTGGTCAACCCCAGAAATCAAAAACCCTTACCCCATATCATCAGTCTGTCCCATGATCATGACCACGTGGCTGTGGCTTTATATTATCAAGCAAATGGGTTAGAATAGTTAGAATAGTTTACCCCGTCTTTTGCTATGAAATTACCTGCATTTGTTTTTTTATTGTTTGTTTTTGGGCTGAGTCATGCCAAATATGGACTGCATTTTGACGACAGTGGAAATATTATAAAACCTGATCATTATTATTTAGCCAAAGGGCTGAAAGATGATAAAGACGGCTTTAAAAAATCAGCACTGAAACATTTTAAGCAATCAGCTGAATTCGGTAACCAATATGCCATGTCTTTAATCGCCCTATATCATATGCAAGACAAGGATTATGTTTCGGCCCTGGCCTGGTTTAAGCTATTGGATTTAGATCAAATTCCCAACAGTGATTTTTTATCAGCCATCATGAGCAATCTGACTAAAATCAGTTCACCAGAGGAAATTAAAGCCGCCAAGGAATTAAAAGCTAAACTTAAAGAAACCTACGGCCATTATCCGACCCTGCTCAGACGGGAAGCCTGGAAAAAAAGTCTTAAATTCACCGGCACCCGTATTAAAGGCTATATTCCGCCTTTTCTCACCATTCAACTCAATTCAGGCATGATCGTCACCGGTCACGATGTTCGTCGTCAGGTGGATAATTTTATCTACGAGTACGATTTTGAATTTAGTCAAGGGGATGTCAGTTTGAAAGAATTGGAAATCATCGAATCAGAAATAAAAGACGATTCAGAATAAATACTACAATTCCAATAGACTGAACTGACAAAAATATATCGTTAATCAATCTTGTCGTTTTTTGACATTCCTAACCGCTGTTTCTCATATTTTATGACCTAAAAATGAGTCTGAGCTATTAGACCACTACAGTTCACTCACTGACATCAATCTCTGATTAATGCCCTACTGTACAAATTATTCCACAAATTATTCGTGACTTCCGGCAGATTTAATGCTCGGTGGCTTTGTTTATAATAATTATTTTTGAACGGAGCCACTTATGAACAGCATCACCATCGAAATCAGTGAGTCGATTAAGCAGCATTTTAATCAATTAACCACTACCTATGACGATGTATTAAATCGACATGATGTTAATCGGTCACTATTAAAAATCAGTACGCTCATCGCCAATAGCCAAGACACGTCACTGATAAATCATTTAAAAGACCTGGAAAATATGATCCATATGATCAGTGATTCACAATGGAACATTTCGTCGGGAAAGGTGCAACGCATTAATGCCGCATTAAGCTATTTTTTAAATGAAGACGACATCATACCTGACAACACGCCTGGTTTAGGCTATCTGGACGATTGTATTGTTATCAGCAACACCAAAGAGTTTTTAGCCCATGAATTGCAGGATTTCAATGATTTTCAGGCTACTCGGCGTGTTTACGGTAAAAACAAATGTAAAAATCGTGAAGACTGGAAAAAAATCAAACACCAGGAGACGAGCAGTCGGTTAAGACACCGCAGGACAAGGTTTTCCATGAAAAACCGCATGGGATAAAAATTAAGGTATAATATAAATCAGTAAAAATACTATTATTTAAGGGGAAATCCATGACATCAATTTCAATTAATATCGACGAACAGGTCAAAACACATTTTGATCAGTTTATTAAAGAACACGGCACCGACATCAGCACCAATGATATACATGAAGCCCGTGAAAAAATTAAATCAATTCATGACCAAAGTAAAGATGCCTATGTTCTGCAGCAAGTCACCAGTTTAGAGTCGATGATCAATATGGTTGAAGACGAATCCTGGCTGACTGATGATGACAGCAAACAGAAAATAAATGCCACCATACGCTACTTTGTGGATGACAGTGACGTCATCCCCGATCATATCCCGGGCATTGGTTATGTGGATGATTGCATTGTTATTGACAACACCATGGACGACATTGAAAACACCCTATTAGAATACATGGATTTTTGCCGAACACGCATGGTTTATGCTAAAAATAAACCGTTTAACATGGATGACTGGCAAAAAATAAAAGACCAGGAAGCCACCAGCCGTGCCCGCAACAGACGTTATCGTAAGGCCAGAAAAGCCCGTGGTTGGTAACAGTGGTATATCAATGAATTCAAGAGGGGTCATCAGACCCCTTTTTGCTTTGAACTGTAAATGATAAAGGAAACGCAATGACAAAAAATCTTCCTAATTGTTTACCATCATCAGGCTAATGCGTCTGTATAATGATTGAATTTGACACTTGATTAAATAATATGGCACAAACAGGAATCCTCAAAGCCATCTTACACAGGCGTGTGCCACAAATTTTAGGCGTTTATGTGGCAGGTTTGTGGCTGTGTGTGGAAATAGCCGACTGGATGAGTGGTCGGTTTACCCTGATTCCTGACTTTTCGGCTTATGTTTTTATTGTTTTACTCTGCTTAATTCCGTCAGTCATATATATCGCCTGGGCACATGGACAACCGGGCAAAGACGAGTGGACCTGGGGACAATCCCTGTTTGCTGCCATTAATCTGGTGCTGGCTCTAATTATTGCCATTTCTTTTGGCGGCACAACACCATCCACGTCTCAATCATTAAACCCTTTAAATCAATCCGTTAACTTAAAACAAGCCACCTTAGCAGACGGGTATTTAAATCTGCAAGAAACCCGTCATAACCTGAACCAGAAAGTTAGTCTGTTTTTCTGGACCAATGAAGATAACCAAACGGATAATAACTGGCTGCGGTATGGCGCTGCCTGGCTGCTGGCAAAAGATTTAAAGCGCACGCCCTATGTAACTGTTGAAACGCCTTTTGATTCTGATTCCATGCTTTTAGCGCTGCAGGATAAAGGCTACGAAGATGCCATAGGAGAACCACTAACCCTGGCTCGGCAAATTGCCGAAAACCGATCTTCACAGTGGCTCGTTCGCGGACAATTCTCACAACTGGACAACGGGATTACTTTTGAGGCATCCCTCTACAATGTCCTGACCGGTCAAATGGTTAAAAAAATAAGCCACCAGACCAATAACATGTTGCTGGCACTTGATTATATATCCGCTGAGCTATTGAGTCTGATTTTGGCTGATAACGAAGAAGCCTCCAATAAGATACCGCAATTAGCCATACAGGATCATATCTCCACCAATATACAAGCCATCCAGTATCTGATTAATTCATTATGGATTGAAGCCTTTGAAAATAATTTCCCTCAAGCCATAGAATCACTGAAACTGGCCACTGAAGCCGATCCCTACCTGGCTGAAGCTTATGTGTTACAAATGTTTATGTACCGACAAATGGGTCAGTTTGAACAGGCACGGTTGATGGCACAAAAAGCGCTGGAGTATGATTTTAAGCTCTATTCTGAAGATGTCTTTCAGGTCACCGCCAATTTATACGCCATGGAAGGTGAAGAAGATAAAGCGATTAAAGTCTTGGAAAATTGGGTCAAAGAGTATCCCAACAGTGCTGAAGCTTTATTTTTGTTAGGTAATAACCTGGTTGTCAAAGGCCACAGACTCGATGACGCCGAACAGGTCTTTAAACAACTTAAACGCATTGAACCGCATAATAAAAATTTATTACGCTTATCACAGGTGTATATTTTAAAAGAACAGTTCGATCTGGCAGAAGACGCCATTCGAGCGTTTTTAAGCCATCATCCTAATAATAAAGCAGGTCTGTTAAGTTTAGGTGATGTACTACAAAGGCAAGGTGATTATGAGGGGGCCACAGCGGTTTTTGAACAAGCGGTATTAACGAACCATAATGACATTGAAGCCGCTGTTCAGTATGAACTAAACAAAGGTTTATCCAAAGACCCGGATGACGCCATATCTCAGCTCATCACATTAAAACAACAGGCTAAAAACAGCCAACAGCGCTTCACCATTTCACTGGCTTTAGAACAAATGTATTTTCAAAAGGGTCAGATTCAAAAGGTTTTAGATACCATAGAGGCCACCAAAGAAGATTCACAAAAGTCCCAGTCATTCATTTCACACATAATGAATTATCACGGTAAACGCATAGCCTATCTCACCTTGGTGGGACAAATAGATACCGCGCGTGATGAATTAGATAAACTCAAACAAAGCACCGAAGACCCTTTTAATAAAATGCTGGTGTTTATTGAACTGGCCTATTACGATTTTTTAGATGACGCTGAAAGCATCGCCCGGAATCTCGATACCGGTCGGCGTGCCATAACTGAATTTAAAGCCTCAATTTACCAACAGTTTATCGATAATTACTCAGCCATTCTGTACCGACTCAATCAGCAGTTTGATCAGGCCATCACAGCTCATAATAAGGCAATAAAAGAGTCCAAACAATCTTTCATTGCCTTGAAAGACCGAAAAATCATTGAAGAATTTATGTACGAAAAAGCCGACACGCTTTATCAGGCCGGTGAATACCAACAAGCCCTTGAACTGATAGATGAAGTGCTCATTGCCAGACCACGCTTTGCCGAAATCCTGCTGTTAAAATATAAAATTTTAAAAGACCAGGAAAATACTGAACAAGCCAGTCAGGTCATCGCCGTCTTAGACAGCTACTGGCAAGATGCAGACCCAAACTACAGTCAATATCAACTGTTTCTCGCAGAAAAAAAGCGCTTAAGCGAACTACGTCTGTCTTATCGTCCCAATAAATAATAAAGAATTAAGCCGATTAAAGGTAATAACAGGATAATCACTATCCACAACACCTTCTCACCGGTGGATTTACCCGACCCGACAATTTCAACAATGGCAATAATATCCAGAATTAGAATAATCAGACCGATTAGCCCACCACCCCAGCCATAACCAAAAAACGGGTCGGCCAGTGCTAATGTGCTAAATGACAGTAACAAAAGAACAGCTAAAATTTGTCTTACTTTCATCAGTTTCCTCCACAGTTAATGACAATTATTATACCAAATTTCAGGATTAAATTTGAATGGCCTTAAATTCATGAATAGAAATCAGCATTAAATCCCCACCTTGAACAATCCTAACATCAACCATTATGATTAAAATGACATGGGATGATATTAAATTTAACGTTTTGCCAACCGTTAAGGCTGCTTTGACGTCTATCTAATATGGAAAGTGAAAAAGTCTACATTGAACTTCTGTTAATCAAAGCCCAAAACGGAGATCATCACGTCTGGGATGATTTACTGACAATTGTCCGGGGTAAAGTAAAAGCCTTTGCCATTAAAATTTTGGGTCACTCACATGCCATAGATGATTGTGTTCAAGAGTCCTTATTGACAATTTTTAAAGACATTAAAAAGCTTAAAGATGTGAAAGCATTTCATACATGGCTGTACCGAGTTGTTTATTCGAAATGCATGGATTACGGACGCAAACACTCTCAAACAGAAGAATCAAGTCGAGAATCAAACGATTACATGACTTCTTTAGAGCATAGTTTAGATATTAAGACAGCCATTTCCACACTGCCCAAAACTCAGCAGACAATCATTTTTTTATTCTATTATGAAGGCTTTATCATCACTGATATAGCTAACATATTAGATAAGCCAGCCGGCACCGTTAAATACTTGCTTTTCACAGCCAGAGAACAACTTAAAAATCACTTAAATACATCAAAGCAACCGGAGAACAACTATGAATATTGACGAACAAATTCAACGCGCCCTCAACGAGGAAGTGAACCACCATCGTGATAAAAACGAAAAACTTAACGCCAACCCGTTTAAGCAAATGAAGGCCGGCTTTAAAGGCAGTATGAAATGGATATACATCCAGGTCATCTTTTTTGGCTTTGTCTTATTTATTGGTATGGTGTATTGCGCCTACCGGTTTTATCATGAACAGGAACTTAAAGCCCTTTTAGGCTGGGCCATAGGCATCATCATACTGGCTCTGTTTTCGCAAATTGCCAAAATGTGGTATTGGACAGAATTGGGGCACAATCGAGTTATTCGTGAAATAAAAATCCTGGAATTGCAAATCGCTCAAATGAAAGAGAAAAAATAAGATGAGACCTCTGCATAAATAGATACTAAAAAATTACGATTCCATGCTTAATAATTGTGTAAATTCGTAACTATTTGCTGGGGTTCCCTGATGAAAAAACATGTACCATCGGCCTTGTTCCAATATCCAGACCGAACTGCGTAGAGTCCAATGGCTTTGAGTCGTATTGATTTGTCTATATGAACGGTAGGTTACCAAAATAATTGTTTCACTTAATGAGCTGAATTGAAAATTTTCACTGACGATTTCATGCGAACTTTTACGGTCGGCTAATTGACTTAGTATATCTGACTTTGTGTAAACTCGCCCGGAACACCCGATTTCTTTAAAATCATCATGAAGCAGTGTGTTGAGTTTATCCGAGTCAGCCCTGACATCCGCTGAATGAAGCTGTCGTTCTAACAATTGAATTTGCTGTTCAATTTTTGGGTTCATTTCAATCGCTTGCTATCTCCACAGCCTCACCGCGCGCAGCCAAATCACGGGCACCTTTGATGGGTGTTGCTGTCATCGGCATCATCAGTTCACCGGTCAACAAATGCCGGAAGGCATCACTGTCCGTTAAACCCGGGTCCAGCCACATATCCATGAGTTCTTGATCCCGCCAGTCCAGCATCAAAGGCGTTGATTTGTTATGAATACCGTCTAACTTCGGATTGGGTGGGCAGGTAATCACTGAGGCTGTGGTGACTTGTTCATCGCCGATTTGATAACGCTTATAAAGTCCGCCAAGTGCTATAGCATCCGCTTCAGTCGTTAAACTGTGGTATTGTTTATCCTGACCCTCAATCACACCCGAAGCCGGTAATACACAACGTGAGATTTTCATCAGGTTCTTGGTCAGCCTGGAACTGTATAATTTATCCGATCGGCTGTTAAAGGTGGCGTACTGATAATTGGGTTTGCCGTTTTTATCCAACAACAACCACCATTTAGCGTCCTCCAACCGGCGTTGATCAATCTCAGGTTCAGTCACAATCTGCACCATCGACGCTGGTACCCGAATGCCGCGTGAATCCATCTCAGACACCCCCAAAGCCGCTGTCAGCTTCTGCATTCCCTGATTATTTTCCACAAAAAAAGCACCACACATATCTTAATTATATTCTGGTTTTTATAAAATCTAAAAACACCTGCTTCACCTGCTCAAGCGGCTCGCTTAAACGATGCCTTCCTTTAAACACATGATAGTCAGCCTGATGCTGTTGTGCTAGACGAAAACTATGCTCATAAGGAACGATATCATCACCCCAGGCATGAACAATGCACATGGCGGGCAACTCAGCAGAAAAGTCCTGACGCCCGTAACCGGGTAAATACACCGCCGGCACCATCAGAAACAGCCCCTTCACGCGTTGTTGTGAATCGTTTTTATGCTCTGCCAGTTCACAAGCCGCAGCGACACTGACATAACCACCCATACTTGAGCCCACCAAAATAATGTCATCTTCACAGTCATTGATGTAATTCACTAAGCGTTCGACCCGCTGATCAGGTTCATCAGGCAAGTCACGGTAATCCACCGATTCATACGTACAGCCCAAATCAACAGCAATCGCTGACAGTGCCCGAATTTTACCGCCGTCCGGCCCACTTTCTTTACCATGTGAAAATACAATATGCATGTTCGTTGAAATAGAAAACTGTAGATTTAAGTATCTTAAGGTGGGCTCTGCCCACCAAATAATGACTTATCCAAACAAACCATCAGAGAACACTTCACGTGCTTTGATGGTTTGTTAGTGATGAGCAAATTTCAGAAAATGGATTTATTCTTTAGTCGGCCTCGGCACCCATTTGTCATAGGGTGTCATGTCAAAGTCATTGACTTCGTCCATGCTTAAACCCAGGGCTTTGGCCACACCTTCACCATATTCAGGATCGGCTTGGTAGCAGTGCCTGATATGTCGGATTTGAATAAACTTCTCAGCACCGCCAATATTAGCCGCCGTGTTTTTAAACAACACATCGGCTTTACCATCGGCTTTGATGATGCGGTATAAATCACCCGGCTGGGTAAAATAATCGTCATCATCGTCGCGGAAGTTATGGGCATAGGCATCACCACTTAATTCCAAAGGCGGCTCTTTGGCGTCGGGTTGTTCTTGCCATTCGCCATAACTGTTGGGCTCATAATGCCTGGTGCCACCATAGTTACCATCCACCCGCATGGCACCATCCCGATGGTAAGCGTGATAAGGACAGGTGGGTTTATTAACCGGAATCTGATAGTGATTCACACCCAGGCGATAGCGCTGGGCATCGCCATAAGAAAACAATCGACCCTGCAGCATTTTGTCGGGTGAAAAGCCAATGCCGGGTACAATATTGGTGGGATTAAAGGCGGCTTGTTCAACATCCTGGAAATAGTTTTCCGGGTTTTTATTCAGTTCAAATTCACCCACGGGAATTAATGGAAAATCTTTTTTAGACCAGACTTTGGTTAAGTCAAACGGATGAAAACGATAGCTCTTCGCTTGTTCTTCAGTCATCACCTGGATAAACATTGTCCACTTCGGGAAATCCTTGTTTTCGATGGCCTCAAACAAATCCCGTTGCGATGATTCACGGTCCATACCGATCACCTTGGCCGCTTCTTCATCGGACAGGTTCTCAATGCCCTGTTGCGTGACAAAATGAAACTTCACCCAATGCCGAACATTGTCTTTATTAATCAAACTGTAGGTATGACTACCAAAACCGTGCATATTTCTGTA
The DNA here is from genome assembly GCA_947502925.1 of uncultured Marinicella sp. Classification (GTDB taxonomy): domain Bacteria; phylum Pseudomonadota; class Gammaproteobacteria; order Xanthomonadales; family Marinicellaceae; genus Marinicella. Next base: position 28,296 of record CANNBS010000008.1, read on the forward strand.
ACCGACAGGCAAACCGCGATCACTCATCAAAATGGTCAGCTGGTGTAAAGCCTCGGGCAATAAAGTCCAGAAATCCCAGTTATTATTGGCATCTCTCATATTGGTTTTAGGATCACGTTTCACCGCGTGGTTTAAGTCCGGAAACTTCATCGGATCACGAAAGAAAAACACTGGCGTGTTATTACCCACCAAATCCCAGATACCTTCATCGGTATAAAACTTCAGTGCAAAACCCCGAATATCCCGTTCTGCATCAGCCGCACCGCGTTCACCAGCTACGGTCGAAAAGCGGGCGAACATATCGGTTTTTTGCCCGACCTGGCTAAAAATTTGGGCCTTACTGTACTGACTGATATCATGAGTCACGGTAAAGGTACCAAAAGCCCCGGAACCTTTGGCATGCATTCGTCGTTCCGGAATGACCTCACGGTCAAAGTTCGCCATTTTTTCTAAAAACCAGGCATCCTGCATCAGCATCGGCCCACGGGGACCGGCTGTTTGGACATTCTGATTGTCACCAACCGGCGCGCCGGTTTGACGGGTGAGCTTGGGTTTTTTATCTTTCATGGTATCTCCTGGTTAAGTCTATTATTGAGTATATCAAATAAGCGTGCGTTTTCTTAATGTTTTGCCAATCGAACTTAGTTCAATTCCTGCATAATCTCCGCAAATAACGCATAAGAGCGAATCCGGTCATCCACATCATATAAATGCGTCACGGCAATCAGTTCATCGGCCCGGGTTTCTTGTAAGAAGTCTCTAACTTGTGTTTTCACAGTGGCTTTGCTACCGATAAACGAATATTTCAACATCTGTTTGACTTGTGGATTCTCTTTAATCTCTCGTAGCTCATCGGTCATATCTGTTGGCGGCTGCACATAATCCCGCTGACCGGTGAAAATCCCCACAACCATGCGTATTAAGGAGGTCGCTAAGCGTTCGGCCTGTTCGTCGGTATCGGCCACAATAATATTCACCCCGGCCATCACATAGGGTTTCTTTAAGGCTTTGGAAGGCTGAAATTCCCGGTGATAAATCTGTAAGGCATCGCTAAGTTGCGCCGGCGCGAAATGACTGGCAAAGGCATACGGTAGGCCCTTTTGGGCCGCTAAATGCGCACTGTCGGTGCTGGAACCCAGAATATACAATGGCACATCGACGCCTTCAGCCATCGGCACTCGCACATTCGCATTCGAATTATCCGGCGAGAAATAGCGTTCAATCTTGGCGATTTCATCCGGGAATGACAAGGCGGCATTCATAAAATCAGAACGAATCGCCAGCACCGTCTCTCGATCCGTCCCCGGCGCCCTGCCCAACCCCATATCAATGCGATTTGGATATAAAGCCGCCAGTGTCGCAAATTGCTCAGCAATAATTAGTGGCGAATGATTGGGCAACATCACACCACCGGAACCGACGCGCAACGTCTTCGTGCCCTGAGCCACATAACCCATCAGCACCGAGGTGGCACTGCTACCGATATTCACTGAATTATGGTGCTCAGCCAGCCAAAAGCGTTTATAGCCATAGCCTTCAGCCTGTTGCGCCAGCTTTAAAACGTTGTTAAAGGTCTGTTGATAACTGTGGTTTTGAGAAACCAAAGCCAGTTCTAAGATGGAATATCGTGTCTGTTTTTGAGTCATAAGATTTGTCGATTAATCAGTCATTAAAGTCTCAACCGAAACATGACCGTTTTTTGAACAGGTAAAACTGTCTTCCGGTACCTCGATCCATTATTCACTTAGGTCATCTAAAGGCTCTGAAACGAACACCACGCTGTCTTTATCGATGGTAATACAGTCATCAGCGGTAAAATCAGATAAACAGGCCACTTCTTTAGAATAGAACTGAGACTTTGTGGTGACATTTTCACCATAGCGAATGGTGTATAAATGATCGCCATCGCTGAATGAGCACGATAAGTTTAAGCGCCCCAATGTGTTGTGTTTGTCGGCAGCTTCACGAAGACGCTTAATGACTTGTTCAATGGCTTTTTTGGGGTCCTTATCCAAACCATATGTAATCGCCAGATAAAAAATGGTTTCACTGTCCGTGGTGCCTTCCAAATGATGAAAAAGGTCTGGATCAATGTCCAGCTGTAAATCGCGCCTGACTTGAGGGAAATTGCTGATATAGCCATTGTGTTGGAACACCCAGTTTTGATAACTGAACGGATGGCTATTTTCACGGTGGACATTACCGGTGGTTGTTAAACGCACATGCGCCATAAATAAATGTGATCGGGTAAAAGCACAAATATTTTTTAGGTTTTCATTGTTCCAGATAGGGCCCTTGTCTTTAACAATACAAGGAGAATCAATGCCTTCGGCATACCAGCCCACACCATGGCCATCACCATTGGTTTGCAGCAGTATGCCGTTGGTATCAAAATTCATTTGGGTGTATTGACCTTGTTTATATAACGAATGTACCGGACTGTGAACCAGTTTGGATAATTCAAGCGGCTGACCGCTATAAGCAATCCATCTGCACATAAAGAACCCTCACTATAAAACTGATTATAGTAACATTTTTCGCAAAGCCGCTATTTAACATTCATTGCCCGGTTTTTTACGGTAGCTTATCAGCCCATTAAAAAAGCACTTTAACACCTGCGTAATAATTTCTCTTTGGTGCCGGATTAAAATATCGGTTACCAAAAGCATTAATATCATTGCCCAGGCTGTAATCTTCGTTCAGGGCATTGTTGATACCGGCGAACACTTTCATCTGCAGCGTCGATGTTAGACGGTGATGCCAGCTGGCTTTGATTTGTAGCAAATGATAGGCCTCTGAAAACACCGTATTGGCATCATTAAGCGGTATCCTGTCCGTGTAATAATGCGATATATTCAGACCAAGACTGTGATTAAAATCAAACGATAAGGTATTGCTCCACACCCATTCAGGCACCGCTGTGACCGGCTTGCCGCTGTAATCATTGTTATCGACCTGATATTGTCCAAATCGATAGTGTTGGTAAGCAAGACCCGACTTTAGAGACAGTGATTGTATAAAACCATCACTCTGAGGTGTGATCAGATAGGACTCTAAAGCAGCTTCGATGCCCTGCTGCTCAATCTCAACGGCATTGACAAAATATTCAGCACCATTCTCACGCAGCTGCCGGACAATGCCATTATCCATGGTGTAATGATATAAACTGACATCCGCCATCAGCCGATGATTGGGGTTTTCCCAACGTAAACCGACTTCGTAATTAATCCCAGACTCTGGTTCCAAATCCATATTGATGATGTTATCAGATGATCGAACCTCAGCCAATGTCGGCGGTGAATAGCCTTTAGAAACAGAAGCCCGCACAGCCAAATCATCAGTCAGTAAATACGCTGTGGCCAGACGTGGCATCCAGATTCGCCCAAACGAAATCCGGCCGTCAGATTCTGACGTTTGATCATCATCAGATACATAATCTATCGCCGCATAATTAAGACCCAAAGACCCTTCCACGGTCCATCGGTTATCTATATTAAGCATACCCCGGTAAAATAAACCGGCGCGGCTGTTATCCAGCTCATCTCTGGCCTGAAGCACCCCGGGACGGCCCTGCTCGTTATCGTAATTAATGATATTATTCCAGCCTTTTTGCGCTTCTATCCCCCACTGCATTTCCCAATCGATGTTTGCACTTAAGCTGTCCTGATAAGAAAAATAAGACCGTAAACCGGCATTTTTCTCGGTGCGAAATTCATAATTGGTGATAAACGGGTTTTCAAAATCAGTGTCCGAACCAAATAAACTGATGCTGTGAGTCAGCCTGTCGTTGATACGGGCCTCATGTACCACACCTGTGAACAAAGTTTCATTGTATATCCCCGCCTGCTGTTCTTCAGCAGAGGGTGTAAAGGCCGTGGCTGGACGCGACTGGCGTGGGTTTTCCCGGCGCTGGCTTTCAGTGAGACCGCCTGGTGTCTCATAATGTAAATCCGAATAGAAGGCCAGAAAACGCAGCTCATTACTGTCAGAATAACGCCATTGATGCGCCGTCTGATAGGTTTTTCTATCTAAAGCTGAGTGATCCCGATAACCATCCGACTGAAGAAAGGATTGGTCAAATGAAAAACCATACTCATCGTTGACGCGGCGCTGAACAGACAGTTGTTCCTGTTTTAAGCCATAAGAACCACCACTCAGTAACACGGACCCCCGGTTTTGTAGCACATCGAAGCCTTTCGGCTGCAGACGGATAACGCCACCGGAATTGGCGCCATATAATGAACCATCCGGACCCTTTAACACATGAATCGAGGCAATCGATGCCGGATCCATTAAATTTAAATAGGTATTGCCCCCGGCATCGGTTAAAGAAAACTCATCCAGATAAATTTTCACATTACGAATACCGAAGGGCGAACGAATTAAACTGCCACGCATGGCCAGGCGGTAACTTCCCGGCGAACGCTGTTCCATACGCAAGCCAGGTACACTGTTGATGGCCGGTAACAGCGTGGTGGTTTGCTGAACTTCGATGTCATCGCTTGAAAGCGATTGTGCCGCAGCGGTAAAACCCAGTATCCGCCGGGTGTTAAAATGGCCAATGATTTCCATCGACTCAAGCTCAGTGACCCCGTCTTTTTCAGCCGGTTCTGAATCCTCAGCTGAATCCTGGCCATACACCGGACCACCACATAGCCCGCTTAACAGCATTAAGAAGGCGGCCACTTTGATGGTGGCCGGTTTTAAGTCAAAAAGCACTTATTCTTTATCAATTTTATACAAGTTACCGGCATCCGTGATGGTGTACAAAGCACCGTCGTTACCTTGTATCACATCTCTGAACCGCTCACTCTTATCGGTCAGCAAACGCTCTTCACCCACCACGCGGTTATCTTCAATCACCAGCCTGGCAATATGACTACTGTTTAAGCCACCCATAAACAGATTATTCTCCCATTCAGGCATATTTGTGCCCGAATAAAACGTCATGCCACTGGGTGACAGCACCGGATCCCAATAATAAACCGGCTGCTCCATGCCTTCTTTCTGCTGAATAACCGGATCACCAATGGCGGCACCCATGTATTCAATCCCGTAAGTAATCACCGGCCAGCCATAATTGTTCCCCGGTTTAATCAGATTCAATTCATCACCACCCCGCGGTCCGAATTCACCACTCCAGAGCTCACCGGTGACCGGATGAAACGCCAGACCTTGTGGGTTGCGGTGACCGTAACTATAAATTTCCGGCTCTGCATTATCCTGGTCGATAAAAGGATTATCAGACACCGGCTCACCCTCGGTGGTGATGTGGATAATGCTTCCGATGGAGACATTTAAATCCTGCGCCTTCACCCGCGTTTCCCGATCCGATCGCTCACCGATACTAACAAACAAGTCGCCATTCTCATCAAACACAACACGACCGCCATAATGCAACTTACCATCATAGGTCGGTGTTGCCCGATAAATCACTTCAGCATCCTCTATCCGAGCCTCGTTATCAGCCAAACGACCTTTCGCCACCGCCGTATGATTACCGCCTTTAACACGCTCAGAAAAGACCCAATACACCATCCGACTGCTGTCAAAATCAGGCGCCAAAGCCAGACCCAGTAAACCGCCCTGGCCCCGATCATCCACCTCAGGCAGTCCGGTAATCGCCTCACTCACTTGCCCGGTTTCAACATCAACAATCCGCATAACCCCGGCTTTTTCAGTCACCAACAAGCGCCCGTCCGGTAGCATCACAGCACCCCACGGCGAACGTAAATCCTCTGTAATTAACTCAACTTTATACGGCGTGCTCGTCTTCACACCCGCCACCCGCGTCTGGCCCTCAAACGCCGGTTCATAATCCGTATTGGCCTCCCGGGTTTCCACCGGTGGTAGTCTGTCATCAGACGTGGTCATGTCTGAAGAAACCTTTACATCGACTGTCTTTTTATCGTCACCATCATCAGGTGAATTGTTTGCAGTGGATTCCAGACCATTACAAGCACTTAATGCCAATAAAAGAATTAAAGAAGTTATAATGTTTTTCATAATATATTAAAACTTGTGAAATTATTTTTAGCATATCATATTTCAGAAGAATATTGAGTGAAATAGAGCCTTACCACCACTTACCAAAGGTTCATTTAATAATTTACATAATATTTTCACATTTCACATCATGTTAAAGTGATATCATAAATCTTAAATAATTTAATTTATTAGATAGCAATAAACACAAGAACAATCTGATGCATGACTAAAATAAAAACGACAGTTTCAACCACCCAAAAATCTTTGCTGATAAGTGCTCTCATCATTATGCTTGGACTTACTTTAGCCTGGATTATCTTAAATACAGAACCAGAAGCACAACGCGAAGGTGCCACAAAAAAAACGGCCATGTTGGTCGAAACCATACCAGTTGAAATAGGTGATTTCACTCCAGTCATAGAAGTCATGGGCACTGTATTACCTTCACGAGATGTACAGTTACAAGCCCAAGTTAATGGTCAGGTACAATCCTTGTCTGATGCTTTTATTCCTGGCACAATTGTTAACAAAGGTGACAAACTGTTGCAAATCGATCCTCAGGATTATAAAAATCAAATCATACAAAGTAAAAGCCAACTACAAAAGGCCCAAACTGCATTACAAATAGAAATGGGTGAACAAATTGCAGCCCAGAGGGATTATGAACGCTTAGGCCGTGAATTAGAAGAACCTCAAAAATCTTTGGTTCTCAGAAAACCCCAACTCACCAATGCTCAAGCTGCCGTTTCAGAGGCCCAGGCTCAATTGGATCAGGCTAATCTCAATTTAGCGCGGGCACAAATCAAAGCCCCTTTTGATGCGCAGATTCAAAACATTCATGTAAACCTTGGCTCACAAGTCAGCAACGGCACAATCCTGGCAGATTTAGTGGGAGTTGAAACCTATTGGGTTGAAGCCAGCGTACCAATCAGTCAATCATCCTGGATTAACAATACAAATGACAACCAGGATAAGTTAGTTACAATCCGTGATAGGTTGAGTTGGCCCGACGATGTCAGCCGCCAGGGTCGCCTGTTAAGCTTAATTGGTCAAGTCGATAATGAATCACGCATGGCAAGAATATTGATTTCTGTTGACGATCCACTGGCCCTCGAGAATCCACAGTTGCCTCGTTTAACAATCGGTACTTACGTTTCATCCCTTATCCCAACCAAAAAACTTACAAATGTCGCCAGGATTGAACGTCAATATATCAGAAAGAATGACACTCTCTGGATTATGGATAATCAACAACTAAACATTAAACAATTAAACGTTATTTTTCGTGATAACCAATATGTTTATGTCAAAGATACTCTACAGAGAGGTGAACAAATTATCACCACCGATCTATCAAGAATCACGCAAGGGGCTGCCGTAAGAGTCGACAACCAGCAACAAGATGAAAACTAACCCACTCGACCAAATAAAACCGGGCCCCATAGCCTGGATGGCACAAAACCCCATTGCTGCTAATTTATTAATGATAATTTTGCTGGCAGGTGGCTTATATATGGCATATGCTGCAAAAAAAGAAGTGTTCCCTGAATATGAAATGGACTTCATTGATATTCGGGTGGCCTATCCAGGCTCGTCACCGGCCGAAGTTGAACAAGGTATCCTACAACCCATTGAGGACGCCGTTCGCTCGGTACAGGGCATATTAGAACTGAGTTCTGAAGCCCGTGAAGGATCAGGCTCTGTCAGTATAGAATTAGTCGCCGGGACTGATCGTATGAAAGCCTTTCAAGAAGTCGATCAGGCAGTTAATCGTATCAGAACATTTCCAGTCGATGCCGAAGACCCAGAAGTGAGTATTCGAGCTCGGCAACAAGAAGTAATGGACATCGGCTTGTATGGTGATATTGATATTTGGTCACTGCGTAAATTAATAGAACAACTGCGTGACCGCTTATTAACTGAACCTGAAATAACCCAGGTCGAATTGGGTAATATGCCCGATTACGTAACCCATGTTGAAATTAAACAATCACAGTTAAGACGCTATGGCCTGACATTGGCGGAAGTTGCTAACATCATTTCCGACTCAGGCCGCGATGTTCCGGCCGGATCGATTGAAACCAGCAGTGGAGAAATATTATTACGCTTAAATGAGCGTAAACAATGGGCCGAAGAATTCGGCCTCATTCCCATCATTAACGGTGAGAATGGCGCCACTGTCACACTGGCAGAAATTGCCAACATCGAAGATGGTTTTGAAGAAGCCGGTTTTCATTCACAATTTAATTGGCAGCCTTCAGTAGAACTCAGCGTTTTTCGTGTCGGTGAGCAGTCTCCAATCGAAGTGGCTGCAGCAGTTCAGAGGGTTTTATATGAGTTAGACACTACCCTGCCTCAAGGCGTTAATTATCGTATTGATAGCAATGATGCAGAAAACTTTAGTGATCGTCTTGATTTATTGTTGAGCAACGGCGGTCTTGCCATCATTATTGTACTGTTGATACTCGCATTATTCTTAGAATATAAGCTTGCCTTTTGGATTATGATGGGCATGACCATATCATTCGTGGGCGGGATTTTATTTATTCCTTTTGTGGATGTCAGCATTAACATGATTTCCATGTTTGCTTTTCTGGTGGTATTAGGTATTGTTGTCGATGATGCCATTGTGGTGGGCGAAAACATACATGAACATCGCCAACAAGAATCTAATTACTTAGTGGCTGCAATAAAAGGTGCCAGAGACGTGGCTGTTCCGGTCACTTTTACCATCCTAACCACCATCGTCGCTTTTTTACCGATTTTATTTATCCCAGGAACCACGGGTAAATTTTGGTGGCCATTTCCAGTTGTGGTAATCATCGTCTTATTGCTGTCTCTAATTGAGGCTTTATTTATTTTGCCTGCACATTTATCGCATACAAGCAAAACCAACAATAAGCTTGGACAAACAGTGCATCGACGTCAACAAGCCATTGCCGGTCGATTTAACCGCTGGGTTGAAGAAAAATATCGACCTTTTATCGACCGTTGTTTACACCACCGTTATATCACCATCAGTCTCGGCATAAGCTTACTCATTATTGCCGGCGCTTATGGCACCAGTGGCCATATGGGTTTTATCACCATGCCTCGAGTAGCAGCCAATGAAATTGAAGCCGGCGTTCGGTTACCTGTTGGCACCACGCGGGACCAGGCTTCAAAAATCGCCCAAATCATTACAGAATCAACCCACCGAATGTTTGATGAACATAACCTTTATCAAGCGGCGGAAGGTGTTAAAACCAATGTCAGAGGTAAAGATTTTATCGATGTCGAAATTGTCATGTTACCACCGGATGAACGGGATATGACTGCTGCCGATGTGATTGCTTTATGGAGTCAAGAAATTGGAGATATACCCGGTATTGACCAAATTACATTTGAGGCTGAACGAGGACCGGGCGGACATCGCGATGACATCAGCGTCGACCTAAGTCACAATAATCCCGAATTACTGGTTCTGGCCAGTCAGCGATTTAAAACTAACATGGAAAGTTACGCCGCCACGCGAAACATCAACGATAATTACAACAAAGGCAAACAACAATATAACTTTACTCTATTACCGGAAGGGCATTTACTGGGACTGACCCCTGAAGATGTAGGCCGACAAGTGCGCAATGCCTTTTATGGCGCTGTTGTTATAAGACAACTAAGAGGCACCAACGAAATAGAAGTTCGGGTTAAACTGCCTTTATCGGAACGCAAAGACCACAGCACTTTGGAAAACCTGATTATCCAGACGCCTGGCGGACAAGAGGTGCCACTACAGGATGTCGCTCAAATTGAATCCGGCGAAGCCTTCAGTTCACTCAGCAGACGTAATGGACGCCGAATTATCAACGTTAGCATGGATGTCGAACCACAAAACACACTGACACAAATTTCCGCCGCAATGAAAGAAGAAGTGTTACCAAATTTAAGAACAGAATTCCCAGGATTGACATGGGACTTTCGTGGTAGCGATGCCCAAATGCGGGAATCTACTCAGGTACTCTGGAGTGGCTTTGCCATGGCCATGTTTATCATCTATGCCCTGCTCGCGATTGCCTTTGGTAGTTATGTCCAACCACTGATTGTTATGATGGCGATTCCTTTTGGTGCCATCGGTGTGGTCATTGGCCACCTCATGCTCGGCTATGATTTATCCCTGGTGAGCTTAATGGGCACGGTCGCACTTTCCGGAGTGGTAGTTAATGGCTCGCTTATTATGATTGATCACGCCAACAAACGACGAAAATCATTATCCGCCATTGAAGCCATCAGAGAAGCCGGCGTAAGGCGTTTTAGACCCATTCTGTTAACCACACTCACCACCTTTGGCGGCCTCACACCCATCATCTTAGAACGCTCGATGCAAGCGGCTCAATTAATTCCCATGGCCATCGCCCTCGGATTCGGCATCGTCTTTGCCAGCGCCATCCTGCTCATCATGGTCCCCTGCTTTTACATGACCATAGAAGACATCAAAGCAAAACTCATTAGCAAAAAGGTTTAAGCTGTCTTATGTTTATATCTATGCCCTTTGTTAAGATACTTTTTAATCATGAATCCCGGTTATAAATAATGAAACCGGAACTGACTATGCCATAGTACTAAAGGGGTCAGTACCCTTTACTCGTACAATTCTTTTAACATTAAATCAATTAAGTGAGCCTATGTATAAGGCGGCAGGGTTTATGCCCTGGCGAATAAAGGATGAGTGCAAGTGGGCAGCCAGATTGGGTGGAAAACCAGACTGTTTATTTAAGTGGAATCGGAAAGCCCTAAGTCGAACCCACTTCATGCGGTTTGTCCCGCGCCTCGGCATTAAAAACAACAACGATATACTGAGTTATGAGTAAAAAAAGCTCATTTAGTCATTTCGAAGTTTTGGGAGATCCACGGGTCTGGGCCCGTGGATGACGTAAAATTGTTTTTTTGGGTCAAATGTGCGCCTTTAGAGCACAGAGGCGGCGGGATTATGGTTATATTTGACTATTGGGTTTATTTGAAGCTTGGTACGCCTTCGGCGTAAGGCGGCGGGATTATATAAAATCACATCCATGTGATTTTCCCTTGCGGGCCGCGCTTAAGCGCGTTCAAAATGGCTATCCTGCCATTTTAGTCGAACCCAGTTGAAGGGTTCGTCCCGCGCCTCGGCCAATAAAAAAGCCACCCTGTTGGGTGGCTTTTTTATTGGTGGAGGCGGCGGGAATCGAACCCGCGTCCGCAAGTCCTCTGCTTGAGGCTCTACATGCTTAGATTAGGCTTTTAGTCTTATGTTGATGACTCCGCCTGTCGGGATTCATCAACACCAGTTTGGATTTAGTTTAACCCAACGCATCCAAACGGTACGTTGAGCGATCTTGCTGGTTATGACGGGTAGTACATGAACGCAAGAAATCATGCGTACCCGCTGGCATTATTAAGCGGCCAGAGCGTAGTTATCGTCGTTTGCAACTATAACTTTGAAACTGTTTTTTACGAGGTGAATTTCGCCCTCGGCATGCACCTTCAAGTTTCGCGACCCACGTCGAAGCCAGGTCGCCCCCTTGTTCGGTTCTTAATAAATGGAGGCATTCATCTCCATTTCAAGATTATAAATTGTATCACCTAATAACTGTATAGCAACTGAATTAATGTGCAGCGGTATTTTTTTCTGCCTTGTTTTTATAAACCACACCGCCTTTCATCACAAACTGCACGTTTTCCAGGACTTTAATATCCTCTAAAGGGTTGCTATCAACGGCAATGATATCGGCTTTGAACCCGGTTTTAATTTCGCCTATATCTTTAATGCCGACGAGATCAGCGCTGTTAATGGTGGCAGACTGAATCGCTTCCAGTGCGGTCATGCCGTGTTTCATCATAGCTGAGAGTTCTTTGGCATTAAGTCCATGGGGAATTAAGGGTGAATCGGTGCCGAGGGCGATTTTAACGCCGGCTTTGATGGCTTTTTTCAGGTTTTTCTGAGCCAGTGGCAGGGTTTCTTCTGCTTTTTTTCGGGTAATGGGTGACATTTTATCGATATCTTTAAAAATAAATTCATCGGAACCCGTGGTTGGCACTAAATAAACACCCTTCTCTTTCATCAGATTAATCGCTTCTTTATCGACCATGGAGCCATGTTCAATCGATGCTGCGCCGGCTTTAATGGCGTTAATAATGCCTTCGGTGCCATGGGCATGGGCGGCGACTTTATAGCCATGTCGGCCGGCTTCTTCGACGATGACTTTCATTTCTTCGTTACTGAGTTGCTGGGCACCAACGGTGTCTTCTAAGGACAGGACGCCAGAGGTGGCATGCATTTTAATGACTTTGGCGCCCTGCTTAATCTGATAACGCACAGCTTTCAGCGCTTCATCGGCACCACTGACCACGCCCATTTTATAATTAGGTTCCAATAAAGATGGCACCAGGCCCTGGGTTACATCACCGTGACCACCGAGTATCGTAATCATATGACCGGCAGGGATAATCCGCGGGCCTTTAATCCAGTCTTCTTTCACCGCCTGAGCCAGTGAAGCGCCAATCAATTCATCCGTAACGTGCAATGCGCCCACATTTCTGACCGTGGTAAACCCGGCCATAAGTGTTAATTCGGCATTCTTAGCCCCGCGTAAAGCGCCTTTGGTGGCCGGTTCCTGGGTAATTATGGCGTCAAAGTTACCGACATAGTCCAGATCCAGGTGGGTGTGCATATCCATTAAACCGGGTAACAGAATTTTGTCTTCAAGATTTATCGTGGTGATTGTATCGGGAATCGACTTTGGATTGATGGCCTTAATCACGTCATGTTCAATCAACAGTTTCGCCGGCGATATGAGTTCGCCACTGCGGACATCTAAATAGGCTTTGGCTTTAATCAGACGGGCATTTTCAGTGCCTGAGACGGATAGCGCGAAAAATAGGCAACATACAAAAAGACAGTTTTTCATGGTTAATTCTCTGTGACAAAACCATAGAATAACCTAAAAACTGTTTGTATCGTGAGACAATTAATTTTAAAAGACTAGACATAAAAAAGTGCGTTCCCCCCAACCCCGAGATAGTAATTTGCGGGAGGAACACACTGTAAGGACGCAGTACTAATTAAATATAATTCCATTCAATGACAACTAAATCTTAATTCCTTCTTGTCAAATTATTTATCAATACTGTTCGTCGCGACTTACAAAACCAAGTGTACGGTTTTTTTAAAAAAAATCACTTAATTTGCTCGGAAAAAATGGTAAAAACAACTTATTATTATTGTTTTTCAATAACTTACACAACATCTTGGTCTGCGCATAAATTCTTTACTTTTAATGATAAACAGTAACTATCCTTGAAAAAATCATGTTTATAACTATGATATCTGCATGAATCGTAACCACTCACATTGGATTTTATTGCTGCTGACATTAACAGTGTCGGCTGCTTTAATGCATGAGGTGGTGGTTCATGACAATACCACTTGTACGGTGTGTGTTCAGTTTCACGGCACACCACCGATCATTGATTATGATGTAACTGATTTTGTTATTGCAGACAATACTAAGCAGTCGATTCAAATCACTTTTTCTACCCTCCTGGCTTATTCACGACCAGCTCAAAGCCGCTCGATTCGTTCACCACCACATATTCTCATTTAAGGACCTTTTTAAGCTGTGCTTTTAGTTGAGCACAAGTCAATTAAATATATACCCGACGGGTATTGTTAAGTAATGAGAATAAATCATGAGAATAATGTATTTTTTATGCGCTTGCCTAGCGGCTGGCGTTTTATTAGCCGCTGACAACGGTGTATCCGGGCAGCTTTTATTGAAACAAAAACCGGTCAAGCACGCCGATATTTATATTCACCAACACGGATTAAAAACAACCACCGATCAAAACGGCGAATTTCACTTTGAAGACCTGGTGCCCGGTGACTATGAACTAGACATCAAAGCCGGGGAACAAAATCATTTTAATGTTCTGGTTTCATTAACACAGGGCGATAACATCTTTGAACTCAGTGAATTAGTCCTGGATGATCTGGTGGTGTCAGCCCACCCCCTGGATCACAATCAGTTACGCATGACCATGCCGGTTGAAATTATCGATGAAGATCAGCTGGTTATGAACCGCTCTTTAAGTATTGACCAAACCGTTAACCAGGTCGCGGGCATACAATCGGGCAGCTTTGGTGCCGGCGCCGGTCAGGTGGTGATTCGTGGTCAACAAGGCCCTCGGGTGTCGGTGCTCACCAATGGTATTGGCAATCAGGATGCCGCTGCTGTGAGTCCCGATCATTGGGTCAGCAGTGAAAGCTTATTGGCCACGCAGGTAGAGGTCATTAAAGGCCCGGCCACCCTGCTCTATGGTGGTGGTGCGGTAGGCGGTTTGGTGAATGTGGTGGATCAATCGATTGCCACTGCGCCTTATGATGGTTTTAATGGCGCCTTTGAAGGCAGGCTATCAGATAGTGCGCTGGATGAACGTGCCGGCGTGATCAGTTTAAATGCCCCGTTAAGTGATCAGCTGATGGGCCATCTGAGTTATTTTTATAATGAAACAGATGATTATGAGATTCCCGGGTATGCCGAATCGCATTATTTACGGGAAGAAATGCATGCGCACGATGACCATGATGATGCGCATGATGATGAACATAACGAGGAACAAGAAGCCCATGAGTATGGCCGACTGGCTAATTCTGCGGTGCGCAGTTCTGGTTTACAAACCGGCTTGTCATGGCTTAACGACCATGGCTACTGGGGTATTTCATTTCAGAATTTTGATCGCAAGTACGGCATTCCGGGACATAGTCACTTAGAAGAGAATCACGATCATGATGATCACAAACAAGACCACAATGAAGCTGTGCACGAAGATCATCGCGTGTGGATAGATTTAGACAAACAAGCCTTCCAGCTTCGGGGCTTACACCGTTTTGATGGTGGATTCTTTAAACAGATTAAAAGCCATTACGGTTACACCGATTACCAGCACATCGAGTTTGATAATGGTGATCCGGCCACCCGCTTTACCAATGAAGGTCATCAGATGCGGTTTGAATTAAGTCATCAGCACCGTTTTGGTTTCGAAGGTGTCTGGGGTCTGGACTGGTCCAACAGTGATTTTTCGGCACTCGGTGATGAAGCCTATATTGTGCCGGCAACCACTGATAAACTGGGCTTATTCGCTTTAGAAGAACGACAATTCGGTGATCTGCATTGGGAATTAGGTATCCGCGCTGATCGACAGAAGATTTCCACTGATTTATTTGCCGATCACAGTGAAACCGCTTTGAGCTTTTCCACCGGTTTTAATATTAAATTATCTGAACGCTTCAGTGTGCCCATTCACTTAAGTTCAGCACAACGTTTACCGACTACCGAGGAGCTCTATTCCAATCAGTCAAACATCGATGAACTTATTCCGCATTTGGCCACCGGTTCTTTTGAGATCGGTAATCCGGACCTCAAAGCCGAAGTCAGTAATAATTTCGATATTGGCTTAAAGTATCGGTCAGAACACTGGTCAGCCAATGCCAACATCTTTTATAACCAGATGGATGACTTTATCTTTTTGGCTTATTCAGGTCAGATGATTGATGAATGGCCTGTTTATGAATATCATCAACAAAACGCAACGTTTAAAGGCTTTGAAGCTGACGTCGCCTATTCATTTGATGATACTTTTAATAACCAGTGGACAATTAAACTATTCACCGATGCCACCACAGCCAAACTGAATACCGGTGACTATGTTCCCCGTATTCCTGCCAACCGATTCGGCTTATCAGCTGATTGGTGGCATGGCGCCTGGTCAGCCCAATTAAAAACAACCCGGGTGAATAAGCAAGACAATCTGGCCCTGGGTGAATTACCCACAGATGCTTACACAAATGTTGATT
Organism: uncultured Marinicella sp.; assembly: GCA_947502925.1. GTDB lineage: Bacteria > Pseudomonadota > Gammaproteobacteria > Xanthomonadales > Marinicellaceae > Marinicella. The sequence continues at coordinate 44,152 of CANNBS010000008.1, forward strand.
TTAGTTTAAATCTATTACAGTTAACTGCTCGTAATGAATGGCTGTGGTTTATCAAAGCCAATAATTTACTCGATGAAGAGATTCGTGATCATGCGTCATTTATTAAAGACAAAGCACCTCGTCCGGGTCGTAGCTTAACCGCCGGTATTCGGGTGACTTTTTAATCGTCTTTTTAATCGATGTGAACAGTGCTAAAATGCGCCCCTGTTTGAATTTGCTCGAATAGCGGGCGCTCTTTTATGGAAAGCTATCAAAACCGCAGAACCTTTGCCATTATTTCGCATCCCGATGCGGGTAAAACCACCATGACCGAAAAACTGTTGTTGTTCGGCGGCGCCATTCAGGTGGCCGGTGCGGTAAAATCACGAAAAACCGATAAACACGCCACCTCAGACTGGATGGCAATGGAACAGGAACGGGGTATTTCTGTGACCTCTTCGGTCATGCAGTTTCCCTATAAAGACCGGGTCATTAACTTACTCGACACACCGGGCCATGCCGACTTTTCTGAAGACACCTACCGAACCCTGACGGCGGTGGATTCGGCTTTAATGGTGATTGACTGCGCCAAGGGTGTCGAGGAACGCACCATTAAACTGATGGAAGTCTGTCGCTTGCGCACCACCCCAATTTTCACTTTTATCAATAAGTTAGACCGCGAAGGTAAAGAACCGATTGAACTGATTGATGAGGTGGAAGATGTTCTGGATATTCAATGTGCACCGATTACCTGGCCAATCGGTATGGGTAAGCGCTTAAAAGGGGTTTATCATTTCCTGAACGATGAAATCCTGTTATATGAATCGGGCAAAAATTACGAAAAACAACAAGCCAAAACAATCAAAGGCTTACAATCCAAAGAACTGGATGAGGCCTTGGGAGAAGAACTGGCGGCTGAATTTAGGGATGAAATTGAACTGGTCCAGGGGGCATCACATGAATTCGATAAAGATGCTTATTTAGCCGGTAAACTGACTCCGGTGTTTTTTGGTTCTGCCATTAACAATTTCGGTGTTGAACCCCTGCTGGATGCTTTTGTGGAATATGCCCCGCAACCACAACCGCGCGAAACACTGAGTCGCATCGTTGAACCGGGTGAACCCAACTGTACCGGCTTTGTGTTTAAGATTCAGGCCAATATGGACCCAAAACACCGTGACCGGGTGGCTTTTATGCGCATTTGTTCAGGGGTTTTTGAACAGGGTATGAAGCTGACCAATACCCACACCGGTAAAGAGCTTAAAATCCCCAGCGCCCTGACCTTTATTGCCGAAAGTCGTGGCTCTGTGGATAATGCCTATCCGGGCGATATCATCGGTATCCATAACCATGGCACCATCAGTATTGGTGATTCATTCACCGAAGGCGAGGATCTGACATTCACCGGTATTCCCAGCTTCGCACCGGAGCTGTTCCGTCGTGCACGATTGAAAGACCCGTTAAAACTCAAAGCGCTACAAAAGGGTCTTGAACAATTATCTGAAGAAGGTGCCACCCAGTTCTTTCGACCGATGATTTCCAACGATTTAATCTTAGGTGCCATTGGGGTTTTGCAGTTTGATGTGGTGGCACATCGCTTACAGCATGAATACAATGTTAAAGCTCTTTTTGAGCCTGTGGATACCCGGATTGCCTACTGGGTCAGCAGTGATGATGACAAGGCCATGAAACAGTTTAAAAACCGCAATGAAGCCAATCTGGCCATCGATGGTCACGGCCATCTGGTTTATCTGGCACCATCGATGGTTAATCTGCAATTAGCTCAGGAACGTTACCCCGATATCATTTTCCATAAAACCACCGAAACCTTACCGCTGGATTAAGGTTGATTTTTGTGGAAATAACTTGACAATGTGCGCCATTTGATTAAAATTCGCGCACTCAAGTGGCTATATAGCTCAGCTGGTTAGAGCACAGCATTCATAATGCTGGGGTCGGTGGTTCAAGTCCACCTATAGCCACCATCTTCTTACCGATTTCCTCATTGTTTTCACCGACGATTGCATTATAATGTTGTGATGCGATTTTTCCTGTTTTCACTATTTATTTTTTTAAGCCAATCCGCTCACAGCATAGACAATCAGTGGGTAACACTGGGTCAGACCAATATTGACTGGGGTTATATCACACCCTATCAGCTTGAACTTCAGGCGCCGATGGGCCAGCATGATTTAGAGGACATCCGCAGAGGTATGCAACCAGTGCGATTTCAACTCACCTGGTTATCACCAAAAACCTCTCAGGAAGATGTTCAGGCTCACTTTAAATCGTTGATTGAAGGTAAATTACTGAGCGAAGAATCCAGGAAATTCAATCAAACATCCATCCAAAAACTACTCAATAAATTACCGGCCACCGAAAGACATGACGTTTGGCACGTTGTATTTTCGCCGGATCAGGGTACATTGTTCGTACTTGAGAAACAAGTGATACACACGCTTATTGGCGCGGAAGTGAATCGGGCTTTGTATCAAGCCTGGTTATATCAAAATCCGGTCACCACGGCAAAGTTGCTCAAACGCTTAAATAAAATCAATTAATCAAAACGGCTCTATTATGAAAAAAATGCTTCTCCTTTTACTGTTATCACTCACAGTCAGCGTTGCAGGCGCGCAACTACCAACCGGCACTGTGAATGGCGTCCAAGATGTGCGTCACGCTGTCATGGCACTGACAAATGCAACGGTTCATGTAACACCCGACAAAACCTTAAAAGATGTCACTGTGGTGATTAAAGATGGTCAGATTAGTGACTATCTTAAAGACAAACGCCCACCTGAGAATGCGGTGGTTATTGATTACCAGGGCATGCATATTTATCCTGGTTTTATTCATTTAGATGCCGAAGTCGGGTTACCCGAACCAGCCAAACGACCACCCTTTAGCTGGGGCGGCCCGGAAACCCTGCAATCCACTGTGGATGGTGCTTATAACGCCAACGAAGCCATTAAAGCCAGTTATAACGCCGCAGATGATTTCAGCCATGATACAAAAGCCAACCAAGCCCTGCGTCAAGTAGGTTTTACCAGCGCGTTAAGTCATCGCCATGACGGTATTATGCGCGGTACAGGTACTTTAGTGAGTTTAGCCGATGATCCGGCCCAACTCACCTTATTAGCTTCTAAAGCCAGCCAGCATTATTCTTTTGATAAAGGTTCATCCAAGCAAGATTATCCGGTATCGTTAATGGGTGCCGTGGCCCTAATCAGACAAACCCTGATGGACGCCGACTGGTATCAGCAACAAAACAAGATGACGGATCTGGATTTGGCCGCCATTAATAACAATAACCAACTGCCGCGTATTTTTAGTGTTAAAAACTGGCAACAAACCCTGTTAACCCGAAAAATCAGCGATGAATTCAATATTCCTTTTGTGGTGAAAACAGCCGGTGATTCTTACCAGTCTTTAGAAGCCGTGGCCGACACCGGTCAAACCTTGGTTGTGCCGTTAAATTACCCCAAAGCCCCTGAGGTGAGCTCACCTTTAGACAGCTATCATGTGGATTACAGTGATTTAAAAAAATGGCAGGTTGCGCCATTTAACACACGCCTGCTGGCCGAGAAAGGTGTCTCTTTTGCGCTGTTACCCGGTGATAATAAAAAAGGCCTGAAGACATTCTTAAAAGATTTACGCAAAGCTGTGAAACACGGACTCAGTGAGCAAGCAGCTTTAGCGGCTTTAACCACCATACCGGCTGAAATTTTAAACCGACAGGATATCGGTCATCTTGAAAAAGGTGCACGGGCTGATTTCATTGCCTTTGACCAACATTTATTTAATGATAAGGCACAGCTCAAAGACAGCTGGGTCAATGGCGAAAGAACCGAAATTAATCCACGACAGCCTTTACCTTCCGGTGATTATATATTGACTTTGGACAACAGCCAACACGAACTCAAAGTCAGTTTTAAAAAAGGTCAATTAAATCTGCAACCCGGCAGCGAAAGCGAACAAAAATTCAAGGCAAAAATGGACGGCCAGTTATTAAGCCTTGTGATTGATGAACAAGCACCACTCATGGCCTGGGTAGCGGATGGTAAAATTAAACCCCTGCCCTCTGATTATAATTGGAGTCTGAAATTATCAAAACAAAATGACCAAGACATAAAATCTGACACGGATGAATCTGTTAAAGACCTCCCAAATATTCCAAAACCATTCACCGCTTATGGTCTGGCCGATACCAGCACACCGGATAAAGTACTGTTTAAAAACGCCACCGTATGGACGAATGAAGAAGCCGGTGTGGTTGAAAACACGGATGTTCTGGTGGTGGACGGCACCATTAAAAAAATTGATAAAGACATTGCAGACAGCAAAGCAGATTTGATTATTGATGCCACCGGTAAACATTTAACCTCAGGCATAATTGATGAACACAGCCACATTGCCCTGCTTTCAGTCAATGATGTGGCGGTTAATTCAAGCATGGTGCGAATGCAGGATGTGGTTAATTCACAGGATGTGAATATCTATCGTAATTTAGCCGGGGGTGTGACCGCCGCGCAATTACTGCACGGTTCTGCCAATCCAATTGGTGGTCAGTCTGCGCTGATTAAAATGCGTTGGGGTGTATCACCACAAGACATGCTCATTGAAGGTGCCGACGGTTTTATTAAATTTGCTTTGGGTGAAAATGTAAAACGCTCCAGAAATAATCAATCAGTGCGTTATCCTTTAACACGCATGGGTGTTGAACAAGTTTACCGGGATGCTTTTAGCGAAGCACAACGTTATCAAAAGAACTGGGATGATTATAATAATTTAAGCCGTTCTAAAAAGATAAAAGTCAGCCCACCGCGTCGTGATCTGGCCATGGAAGCCACCGCTGAAGTTTTAAATGAGGAACGCTACATCAGTTGTCATTCTTATGTTCAGTCTGAAATCAGTATGCTGATGCATGTGGCCGATGATTTTGATTTTAAGGTTAATACCTTCACCCATATTTTAGAAGGCTATAAAGTGGCGGATCAAATGAAAGCCCATGGTGTCGGTGCCTCGACGTTTGCCGATTGGTGGGCTTATAAATGGGAAGTTAATGAAGCCATTCCCTACAATGCCGCTCTGATGGACCAGGTTGGTTTAGTGACTGCCATTAATTCAGACTCGGCAGAAATGTCGCGCCGTTTAAATCAGGAAGCGGCCAAAACCATCAAATACGGTGGTTTAAGTGAACAGGAGGCCTGGAAGACAGTGACCCTGAATCCGGCCAAATTATTACATCTTGATGATCACATGGGCAGCGTCAAAGAAGGTAAAGACGCCGACTTGGTGTTATGGTCAGACGAACCCTTGTCCATATATGCTCAGGCAGAAAAAACCATGGTCGATGGTGTGATTTATTATGACCGTGATAAACAAAGCACCTTGGAAGAAACCATCAACACCGAAAAAATGGCGTTAATTAAAGAAAGTCAGTCATCCGGTGACTCAAAAAAACCCAGCGCCCAAGCCGCCAAGCCGGAACTGCATTGTGACACCTTAATTACCCACAATGCCTTCTTAGCATTAGACAACGGAGCCGAATAATGAAAACGATACTCTTTACTCTACTCACCTTAGTCATTTTCCGGGCCGATGCCATTAGACCGACACCGGCAGAAGCACAGGATGCCCCTGAAACCTTTATTAATGCCACCATTCATACTGGTGATGGTAACGTATTAAATAACGCCATGATGGTGATTGAATCAGGCCAAATCAGTTACCTCGGTTCATACCAAAAAAACCAGGAAAAAGGTCAGATTAATGACCTGAAAGAACACCATATTTATCCGGGCTTTATTCTGACTAACACCAACTTAGGTCTCACCGAAGTGGATGCCGTGCGTGCCTCAGTGGATTTTAAAGAAACCGGTCAACTAAACCCCAATGTGCGGACATCGGTTGCCTATAATGCCGATTCCATGCGCATTCCGCCAATGCGTTTTAATGGCGTCTTGTTGGCGCAAGTTGTTCCCGTGGGTGGTTTGGTCAGCGGCAGCTCTTCAGTGATGCAATTAGATGCCTGGAACTGGGATGATGCCCTGGTAAAAAATGATGATGGTTTACACATTAACTGGCCATCCATAAGAAACAAGAAGTTTGATTACGCCACGTTCAGTATGAAACTGGAAAAAGATAAAAACTATGGCGACAAGGTGATTAAAATTAAAACCCTGTTCAAAGATGCTCAAGCCGGTCACAGCCCTGATAACATTAAGCTGGACGCCGTTGCAGCGGTGTTTAAAGGTGACAAACAGGTCTATATCCACGCCAGTACCCCCACAGCCATTATCGAAAGCATTGAATTTATGCAGTCGATGGGTATTAATCAACCTGTATTGGTGACCGGTTCAGCGGCCTTACCGGTCATTGACTTTATTGTTTCGGCTGATGTCCCGGTGATTATTAATTCAGTGCATAGCCTGCCCCAACGAAATGACAGTCCAGTGGAACAACCCTATGCAGTGGCGGTTAAATTACAACAAGCCGGCGTACTAACTGCCCTGTCCTATCCAGGCTCCATGAGTTCTCGGAATTTAGGCTTTACCGCCGGTACCACGGTGGCGCAGGGCCTGGATAAAAATACTGCCTTACAGTTAATCACACTTAATCCTGCCAGGATATTAAAAATTGATAACCGTTACGGCAGTCTGGCAACCGATAAAAGTGCCACCTTCTTTATTTCCACAGGTGATGCCCTGGATATGTCGGCACAACAATTACAGTCGGCTTACATCGATGGCCGAAAAATTGATTTATCCGGTAAACAACAAAAACTGTATAAACGCTACCACGATAAATACCAATTGGCTGAATAAAAGAATCCGTTAGATTATATGCTTTGTATTCACCATCATTCCACCGACCCGTATTTTAATCTGGCGGTGGATGAATATATTTTTAAACATGTCGATGAAGACTGTTTTATGTTGTGGCGTAATGACAATGCCATTATTGTCGGTAAGCATCAGAACACCTTGTCGGAAATTAACGTCGACTATGTGCAAGAAAAAGGCATTAAAGTGGTCAGGCGAATGTCGGGTGGCGGTGCCGTTTATCATGATTTGGGTAATCTGAATTTCACCTTCACAAAAAACAGCGAAGAAGCCGGCAAAGTGGATTTTCATCACTATACCCAGCCGATTATCGATGTGCTTAATGAGTTAGGTGTCAATGCCGAGTTTCAGGGCCGCAATGATTTAGTGATTGAAGGCCGAAAGTTTTCCGGTAATGCCGAATATATTCTGAAAAACAAAGTCCTGCATCATGGCACCATATTATTTTCATCACATATGCCGGATATCAGCGGCGCGTTAAAAGTCAATCCGCTTAAGTTTAAAGACAAAGCGGTTAAATCTGTTCCGAAAAGAGTCACCAATGTGATGGATCATCTAAAAGAACCCATTTCACTGGAAGACTTTACTAACCGGGTGATGAATCATATTATCAAAACACACGACAATTGTCGGCCTTATTCGTTTTCAGATACCGACCTTAAGGCCATTGAGAAAATCCGTGATGAAAAGTACGCCCAATGGGAGTGGAACTTTGGCAGCTCACCTGATTATAATTTTCAACAAGGCATTCGCAGTCAAGGCGGTACCTTAGAAATGCATTTAGATGTTCACAAAGGTGTGATTAAACAATGTCGGATATTTGGTGATTTTTTTACCACCGGTGACATCAGTGATATTGAAGAAGCATTAATTAATTTGCGTCATGATAAAGCGGTCATCAGAGAACGATTATGTGATTTTGATATTGAGAAATATTTTCACAACATGACGCAAGAAGATATATTGGCTGCCATGTTTTGAACACCCCTAATCATTCATGCATAAAAAAAGGGCCTATTCGGCCCTTTTTTCATTTAGTCATGTCTTTAAAACTGATTTTGTTGATTCAGCAAATCTTCGTTGATTGTAATATCAGCAGACTGTCTGAGCGCTTGTAACAATAACTGTGTTTCGTTACTTTTAATGTTACGCTCTAATTGCGCCGCTTCCTGATCCAGCTGCGCTATGGATGACTCATCAGGCAAGTGAACTCCCAGTAGTTGAACCACAGCCACATCCTGGTTATTGCCTTTAACAACATGAATGGTGTCATCGGTTTTATCCGGTGCCATTAAACGAAAGACCGCATTGACCACATTAACCGGATGATTAGAACCGCTTCGTTTAACATCACGGGCGGCCACAAGTTCGATATCAAATTCATCCGTTAACGCATTCAAAGCCACATCATCTTGTTGTGCTTTGGTTTTAATTTCATCTGCCAACTGTTGAGCCATTTCAGCCGACTTTTCATTGACCAGTCGGGTTTTAATCGTTTCTGTGACTTCTTCAAGCGGTTTAAGCTCGGATGGCTTTACTTGATTCATGTGAATAAATGCAATGTGCGTATCTGATAAATTTATCACATCGGAATTCAATAAATCTTCTTTCACCATCGGTGAATAGGCCATTTTCACAAACTCTGGGTTAGCAGCCAGACCTTCTCCACCGGAACGTGGAAAGAATTCAGTTGTTTCGACACTTAAGTCGGTAGCCTCTGCCGGACCGGTTAAACCACTTTGTGCATCTAACACCAAACCGGATAATTCATTGGCTTTATCTAAAAATAAAGTCTGTGCCTGGTTGGCCTGTAATTCCTGAATAATGTCCGATTTAACCTCTTCATAGGGCGGAATCCGGGCGTCTTTTATTTCATCTAATTTAATGAGGTGATAACCAAATTGGGTTTTGACAGGTTCTGAAATTTGACCTTCTTCCATGCTGAACAAAGCGTCATCAAATTCTTCGACCATATCACCGGGACTGACTAATCCCAGGTCACCACCTTGTTCAGCAGAACCCGGATCCTGAGAGTATTCTTTGGCTAAATCAGCAAATGAATCACCTTGGTCCAGACGTTGCTGAATGTCTTTCAACGTTTCTTGCGCCTGATCGTCGTCATTAATTAAAATATGTGACGCTTGGCGTTGAGCCGGTTTTTCAAAACGCTGCTTATTATCTTCATAGTAGGATAAAGCATCCTGATCGGACACGTCGATTTGACTGGCCACCTGTTCGGCATCCAATTCAATGTAGTCAACCTTGACCATTTCTTCGGTCATAAATTGATCACTGTTGTTATTATAATAGTCACTGATTTCCTCATCAGAAACGGTGACCTCGTCAGAGAACTGACTGGCCTGAATGAGAAAATAATCAAAATCACGGGTTTGATTTCTCAGTACAGCAATGGTTTTGGCTTCTTTAGGTGTCATAAAAGCCGTGTCATCAAATAATTTATTAACGGCCTGACCGGCCTCTTCGTTAATAATTCTGGCTTGTAATGATTGTGCAGATTGATTGGTTTGTGCTAAATAGCCGGCATACAATTCACGATCAAACTGACCGTCGGCATTTTGAAAGATTTCTACATCTGACAGAATCGACTTGATTTGATTGCTGGTGACGGTGTAACCATTATTCAGGGCCGCCTGACGATGTAACTCACTGTTAATCATTGACTCCAGAAAATTACGTCGCATCATCGGTGAGTCGAAGAAATCAGGTTGTAACTGATCGCCATACTGGCTCAACATATTTTGTCGGTAAGTGGCAAATTGGTTACTGTAATCACTGTAGGTAATGGTCTCACCATTGACAGTGGCTAAAGAATCACTGCTGGATTGTGAAAAATAATCGCCCACACCCCACAATGCAAATGCCAAAATTAAGATACCCATGACGATGGTCATGAATAAGCCTGTTGATTTATCTCTAATCCAAGTTAACATCGATCGTTCACCAAAATACTTTAACTAAAAAAAAAGGGTGTCAATTGACACCCTTTTCTAACTGGCGGAGTGGACGGGACTCGAACCCGCGACCACCGGCGTGACAGGCCGGTATTCTAACCAACTGAACTACCACTCCGAATCTGGTGGGTGCTGCAGGGCTTGAACCTGCGACCCTCGCCTTGTAAGGGCGATGCTCTCCCAGCTGAGCTAAGCACCCGATTCAGGGGGCGTTAGTTTACTGCATCTTTAAGTGCTTTACCAGCCTTAAATGATGGAATTTTTGCCGCTTTAATTTGAATGGTTTCACCGGTGCGAGGATTACGTCCTTGACGGGCTGCACGGTGTTTAACTGAGAATGTACCGAAACCGACAAAAGTTAATTTATCGCCTTTTTTTAATGCATTTGTAATGGTATCGACAACTGCGTCAAAGCAATCGCCAGCGGTTGCTTGCGAAACATCTGCTTGTTCTGCAACAGCTTTAATAAAATCTTGTTTTTTCATTGTTTATCTCCTTCGAATTACAATATTTAAATGTTGACTTAACCGCCAAGAAACGCGCATTTTATACCATGTATTGGCTATAAAGCCATTACTATTTTTTAAAAAATGGCATAAAACTGAGATTCTTACTTCTATTAAGAATTGACGATTGTTTAACCCTCTTATGAGTGCTTAATATCTTATCACAATCAATCAGGATGTCAGGGTATTAGTGATGATTTTCTTCACTTATAGCCTGTCTTTTGTTCGGAACATGAACCGATTCACCGTAATCATCATCTGATTTAATGTGTTTGATTTTTTCTGCCAAAGCCAGGGTCAGCACTTCATCAATCCATTTAACCGGAATGATGTTCAATTGTGAACGTAAAGCTTCGGGTAGTTCGGTCAGGTTTTTTTCATTTTCTTTCGGAATAATAACTGTTTTTATTCCACCCCGTAACGCCGCCAACAGCTTTTCTTTTAAACCACCAATGGCCAACACACGACCACGCAAAGTAATTTCACCGGTCATGGCCACCGTGGATTTAACCGGATTCTGGCTCAATGCCGATACCAGGGCTGTACACATACCAATTCCGGCACTGGGACCATCTTTGGGTGTGGCGCCTTCGGGTACATGAATATGGATGTCACTGTCTTTAAAAACATCCGGTGAAATACCAAATAGTTGAGCCCGAGACTTAACCACGGATAAGGCGGCATGAATCGATTCTTTCATGACATCACCCAAATGACCTGTGTGGTTCAATTTGCCGCGACCGGGATAGACTGAGGCTTCAATTTGTAATAAATCGCCACCCACTTCGGTCCAGGCCAAACCGGTCACTATACCCACTTCATCGCTTTTTTCGGCAACACCAAAATTAAATTTCTGGACGCCCAAATAGTCTGCGATATTTTTGACTGAGACCTTGATGGTCTTGAGTTTTTTGTCGGTTAACAGTTGTTTAACCGACTTACGGGCAATTTTAGCAATTTCACGTTCTAAATTACGAACACCGGCTTCACGTGTGTAATACCGAACCATATTTTTAATGGCTGCCTTTGAAATCTTAACCTCAGATTTTTTCAAACCATGTGATTTGAGCTGTTTTGGTATCAGGTATTTTTCGGCAATGGCAATTTTCTCTTCTTCCATATAACCCGGAATTCGGATTATTTCCATGCGATCGCGCAAAGGTGCAGGAATATTCAGCGAATTGGCAGTGGCGATAAACATCACTTCTGATAGATCAAAATCCACTTCCATGTAATGGTCAGAGAAATGGCTGTTTTGTTCCGGATCCAACACTTCTAATAAGGCAGAAGCCGGATCTCCACGAAAATCGCGGGACATTTTATCCAGTTCATCCAACACCATCACCGGATTACAGGTGCCGGCTTTCGTAATGTTTTGAATGACACGACCCGGCATCGAGCCGATGTAGGTACGGCGATGACCGCGTATTTCCGATTCATCAGAAACACCACCCAGAGAAAATCGTGTGAAACTTCGATTGGTGGCTTCTGCAATGGAATGACCTAAAGATGTTTTACCAACACCCGGCGGACCCACTAAACATAAAATCGCACCTTTCATCTTGGGTGTTCTTTGTTGTACTGCTAAATATTCTAAAATACGTTCCTTAATTTCATCCAAACCATAGTGGTTTTGATCCAGCACCTTTTGGGCATAATCTAAATCAAGCTTTAATTCATTACGTTTTTCCCAGGGCAGACCCAGGATGGTTTCCAGATAATTTCTGACCACGGTGGCTTCCGCGGACATGGCCGGCATCAGTTGTAATTTTTTAAACTCTGATTCCACCTTGTTTCGTGCTTGTTCCGATAAGGGTGTATCTTTTATTTTCTGTTCCAAATCAGCATATTCTGAATTGGACTCATCAATGTCAGTGAGTTCTTTTTTAATTGCTTTTATTTGTTCATTAAGGTAATACTCACGTTGATTCTGTTCGATCTGACCTTTCACCCGACCACGGATTTTCTTTTCCATGTCAAGTAAGTCTAATTCGGCTTCGATAATAGATAATAAATTGGTGACCAGTTCACCAATTTGGTCAATTTCTAATAAGGACTGTTTCTGCTGATGTTCAATCATTAAATGGGCAGCAATGGTATCTGCTAATACCGTTAAATCATCAATGCCCAGTACATTACGAAGTACTTCGGAAGAGATTTTTTTATGTTTTCCCTGATATGTTTTAAAGCGCTCTTTGAGGGTTTTTAAAAAGACGGTTTCTTCGTCAGGTTTGACATCGCTTTGAGCTTCGACTTTCGTGCAATCAGCTTTAAAATAGTTATCATCCACAAGCTCATTTAAAACCACCTTGGTTTGTCCTTCAATCAGCACTTTATAGGTGTTGTCCTGTAATTTAACCATCTGCAAAATGGCTGACAAGGTACCGACTTCATAGATATCGTTTACCTGTGGATCATCCACTTCAGAATCCTTCTGTGCCACTAAAATAACAGGCTGATTATGATCCATGGCATTTTTAAGGGCTTCGATGGATTTATCACGTCCCACAAACAATGGGACCACCATGCCGGGGAATACCACCACATCACGCAGCGGTAAGACGGAATATTGTGTGTTTAACTTAGTCATTTTACTCGTTTATCTCGTTAGAAATGGCGCCATACACCAAATAAGGTTCTTTGCTGTCTTCGATAACCGCACGATCAATAACCACTTTATCCACATTATCTAAATCCGGTAATTCATACATGATATTGAGTAAAGCGGTTTCCATAATTGTTCTTAAGCCACGCGCACCGGTTTTTCGTTTCATGGCCAGTTTAGCAATCGCATTCAAGGCATCTTCACGAATTTCCAGTTCGACGTTATCCATGTCAAATAAACGCATGAATTGTTTAGACAGGGCGTTTTTGGGTTCTTTTAAAATTCGAATTAAAGCCGATTCATCCAGCAGTTCCAGTGTTGCCATGACCGGCAAACGCCCGACAAACTCCGGAATCAGACCAAATTTAACCAAATCATCTGCTTCCATGTCCTTAAACATGGCCAGTTCTTTTTCCCGGTCTTTGGCTGAGGCCACATGGGCGGAAAAGCCGATACCGGTTTTCACTGAACGCTCCTGAATAATCTTTTCAAGCCCTGAAAAAGCACCACCACAAATAAACAGTATATTTTTGGTGTTCACTTGCAAAAACTCCTGTTGCGGATGCTTACGGCCGCCTTGTGGCGGAATCGATGCCACCGTGCCTTCAATCAATTTAAGCAAGGCCTGTTGCACCCCTTCACCGGACACATCACGGGTAATCGACGGGTTTTCTGATTTGCGGGATACTTTGTCGATTTCATCAATATAGATAATGCCTGATTCAGCTTTTTCGACGTCGTAATCACAATTCTGTAATAATTTTTGGATGATGTTTTCCACATCTTCGCCCACATACCCGGCTTCGGTTAAAGTGGTGGCGTCGGCAATGGTAAATGGAACATTCAGAATTCGGGCCAAGGTTTCTGCCAGTAAGGTTTTACCGGAACCGGTTGGGCCCACCAGTAAGATATTGGATTTGGCCAATTCAACTTCATCACTGTCAACCACTGAGCGTATGCGCTTGTAATGATTGTAAACAGCCACAGCCAATACTTTTTTGGCCGCTTCCTGGCCGATGACGTATTCATTGAGTAATTCATGGATTTTTTTAGGCGTCGGCAGATCATCCGTTCCGTCACTCAAAATATCTTCCATTTCATCACGAATAATTTCGTTACACAAATCAACGCATTCATCACAGATAAATACGCTGGGACCGGCAATCAGCTTGGTCACCTCTTGCTGGGATTTACCGCAAAAACTGCAGTGTTTAATCTCTTCTAACTTTTGATTGTCACTCATGGGCTCTATTTTTTTATCTCATTGACTGGTATCTTACAAAAATTGCGCAAAACTGCCTACTTTTTATACCAATAAAGCGGTTTTCATTGGTTACCCCGCAATTCCATGTTTATATGATATATCCGGGATAAATTCTTGCTTGGCATGTATATATGGCTTACATCAGTGCTTTCAAGTTATCGGCCACACGGAAGGCAAGCTCATTAAGAGAGTATTCATTAAGAAAAACGAGTCGACAGTCGCCTGCCAACTCGTTAGAGGTATGTTGTGAAAGGATTACTGACGATGATCCACGACGTGATCAATTAAACCGTATTCTTTGGCTTCTTCGGCATTAAGGAAATTATCACGATCCGTGTCTTTTTCAATTTTCTCGATGTCCTGGCCGGAGTGTTTGGCCATGATTTCATTCATGCGTTTTTTAACCTTAAGCACTTCTTTGGCGTGAATATCAATGTCTGAAGCCTGGCCTTGAAAACCACCCAGGGGCTGATGAATCATAACCCGTGAATTAGGTAAGGCAAAGCGTTTGCCCGCGGTGCCTGCATTGAGCAAGAAGGCACCCATACTGGCGGCCTGACCAATACACATGGTACTGATATCTGGCTTGATGAACTGCATGGTATCATAAATTGACATGCCGGAAGTAATCACACCGCCCGGGCTATTAATATACAGGTTAATGTCTTTGTCCGGATTTTCAGCTTCTAAAAATAATAATTGAGCCACCACAAGATTGGCCATATGGTCTTCAATTTGTCCCACCAGAAAGATAATGCGCTCTTTAAGCAGACGTGAATAGATGTCATAGGAACGCTCACCGCGAGCGGTTCGCTCAATAACCATTGGCACCAGTTGCATGGCTTCTTCTATGTGTTGGTTATTCATGAATTCTCTTTGGGTTTCATTATGTCATCAAAGCTCTGTTTATTTTCCTTCACAGTGACTTCCGATTCAATCCAGTCCATGACCTGTGCTTCAATCACATTTTGCTCAACACTGGACATTAATTCCTGGTTTTGATAATACATCTGGATGACTTCTTGCGGTTGTTCAAAAGTTTGTGCAATTTCGTTAATTTGCTCTCTCACTTTGGTGAAGTCCGTTTTAATGTCTTGTTTCTTAGCAATATCCTGAATAATAAGGCTGTTTAAAATACGCTCTTTAGCTGCATCTTCATATTGCGACGCTTCTTGCAAAGGCGCATCTTCGTGACCCATTTGTTTGGCTCGCTGTTGTTCCTGTTGTGCCATATATTCACTTTCACGCTTAACCATCGACTCAGGTAACAGCATGTCGGCGCATTGAGCACGTAAAGATTCTAAGGCTTTTTGTTTAAAGCGGTTATCAACGGTTTGCTTAAGCTCACGTTTTAAATTGTTTTCGATGTCTTCTTTTAGTTGTTCAACATCACCACTTTCAATACCGAAAGATTTAACAAACTCTTCATCAACTTTCGGTAATTTGGCTTTTTTCACTTCTTTAATGGTGAATTCAAAGTTAACTTTTTGACCCGCCAGCTCATCAACGTTGAAATCCTTATCAAAACTAATTTCTAATGAATTTTCTTCACCGGCTTTCATGCCGACCAGGGCTTTTTTCAAATCATCGGGGATTCGACTTTCACCCAACAAAACACCCATATGTTCAGTGTCTTTCTTGGGGAATGTTAAATCTTTATTACTGGCTTTATAATCCAGAGTCACCAGATCGCCATTGGCGATTTTGCCTTTGCTCTCTTTCCATTCTTGCTTTTGTTTTTGCAAATTAGTGATCATGCCTTGCACATCTTCATCAGTGATGTCAGCCTGATCCTTTTCAACTTCAATATCACTAAAATTAATCTCAGGAACCTCAGGCATCAGCTCGACTTTCGCCTCAAAAACAAAACCGCCATCATCGGCGTCATCTGTTTTAGTGACTTCAGGCGCCGCGGCCAATTCCAATTCGTTATCTGTAATGGCTTTTTCAATGGAATTCTGCATAAGCTCACCCAAAACTTCCTGGCGGGCATGCTGACCAAAGCGTTGTACTAAGATTTTTTTCGGAACCCGGCCTTGCCGAAATCCTTTTAACCGAACTTCTTTGCCAAGTTCTGTGATTTTCTCATCCACTTTGGGTTGAATGTCTTCAGCGGCTAATTCAATATTGACCGTACGTTCCAAACCTTCTGCTTGATCGATTGAGATTTGCATCATTACTCCAGAGTTTATTTATAAATTGGTGCGAAAGGAGAGACTCGAACTCTCACATCATAAGATACTGGTACCTAAAACCAGCGCGTCTACCAATTCCGCCACTTTCGCAAATTAAAACGAGAGACTATGCATCATTAACATATGCAAAACAAGTCTCTACCATGAATGAAAAGAATGAATGGGGTGGCCGATGGGGCTCGAACCCACGACAACCAGAATCACAATCTGGCGCTCTACCAACTGAACTACGGCCACCATATAATGCCTGCCTGGCACGCCCGGCAGGACTCGAACCTGCAACCCTCGCCTTAGAAGGGCGATGCTCTATCCAGTTGAGCTACGGGCGCATTGCAGTTATATAAAATGGTCGGGGTAGAGAGATTCGAACTCCCGACCCACTGCTCCCAAAGCAGTTGCGCTACCAGGCTGCGCTATACCCCGACTGGTCTTATTTCACTCATTTCATCAAGCGGGCGAATTTTAATACTTGCGCCCGGCAAGTTCAATCATAAAATAAGTTTTATCGCCTTTATTTCAAGGCTGTTCATTTTAACATCCATGCAAAATGATAAAAAATGGCGCGCCCGGAAGGATTCGAACCTCCGACCGCCTGGTTCGTAGCCAGGTACTCTAATCCAACTGAGCTACGGGCGCGCATTAGGGATGCGAATTATGTTGGTTTTTGACCATGAAGTCAACATTAAAAACATATATTGCACATTTAATTTATAACGAGCCGACAAAATATATATTGTACAACAGCCTGCTATAAAATGGCGGAGAGTGAGGGATGACTCAAGACGTCCTGTCTTGACTGCTTCGCAGCGCCTTCGGCGGTGAAAATACGCTCCAGGCGTATTTTTCGAACCCTCGGGCTCTCATACTTCACTATCCAGTATTTTATAAAATCCCCGCTTCGCGGGGCTCTTATAAAATGGCGGAGAGTGAGGGATTCGAACCCTCGATGGGCTATAAAACCCATACTCCCTTAGCAGGGGAGCGCCTTCAGCCGCTCGGCCAACTCTCCGTTTTCTCTATTACCCACCAATCTTCCGGTGGGATGGTAAATTCATTCTGCGCTCCCTAATGGAAGCGCCTTATTCCGGGCATCCTGCCCTCCACCCTTCGGGTCCGCTGCGCGGGGCTAAAATGATCCAGTCATTTTAGTCAGCCGCTCGGCCAACTCTCCGTTTTCTCTATTACCCACCAATCTTTCGGTGGGATGTTTAATTCTTTCTGCGCTCCCCAATGGAAGCGCCTTATTCCGGGCATCCTGCCCTCCACCCTTCGGGTCCGCTTCGCGGGGCTAAAATGATCCAGTCATTTTAGTCAGCCGCTCGGCCAACTCTCCGGTTACTTTTAAAATGACTATTATTAAGTCATTATTATTAATTTACTTGTCTTTATTGTTTTGCTTTCGCAAAACGAGTTCGGGGTGATAAAACACATCCTGTGTTTTCCCCTTTAAGCCTCCGATGACAACAAACTCATTTTAAAAACTAAAGTTTTTTGAGGCTTAGCTGAACAAGGCGGTTATTTTAGTCATAATTAGACTAAATGCAACCGCAAAATTAAGGTTTACTGATTGCCGATATTATCGTCATTAATATCTGAATCTTCGCTGGTATCCGAATCCTGGTTTAATTGTTCATTTTTTATTCGTTCATATATTTCTTCACGATGAACCGCAATTTCTTTTGGGGCATTGATGCCAATCCGCACCTGATTGCCCTTGATGCCCAGTACTGTAACTGTAACATCGTCCCCTATCATTAATGTTTCACCAACTCGTCTGGTTAAAATTAACATTTATTTCTCCGTTTAGTGTTTTAAAAGTACTCTCGGGAAGCACCTGTCCAAAATTTCTTATTGAGGCTTTGGCCTCTGTTATTATAGGTTACTGATTAGACAATATTTAGCCTCTAATTAGAAGCCCTTATTTGACTTTTTTAGCATGGTACTCTGAAGAATTAAGCATTAAATTGCTGTTTAACCACGTGGTCAATGGCTTGATTTAATGAGGTTAAATCTGCCTGACCACCGCCTTGTGCAAAATCAGGGCGACCACCACCGCGACCGCCAATCTGACTCAATATGGCTTTAATCAAATCTCCGGCACGGTATTCTGCGGTTAAATCCTTGGTGACGCCCACCATAAGCTGAACTTTGTCGGCATCATGTAATCCAAAAATAACCACGCCCCGGTTGTATTTACTTTTAAAACCATCAATGCCATTTCTGAGTGCACTGGCATCTGCCGATTCAAACACATGGCTCAAGACATTTACATCACCCATCTGTCGTGTATTTCCTAATACCTCACTGACGATATCACCGGTTTGCTGTTGTTGAATCTGCTGAATGGTTTGTTGTAATTGTTTATTCTGTTCAACCAAATGCTCGACTTGAGACAACATTTTATCCGGCCTTGATTTTATGAGACGAGCTACTTCAGCAATTGCTTGTTGCTGTTTTTGAACCCAGTCTAATGCGGCGTTGCCGGTGATGGCTTCAATGCGACGAATGCCGGATGCCACAGCGGTTTCCAGGGTGATTATAAACAAACCGATTTCGCCGGTGGCTTTTACATGTGTTCCACCACACAGCTCAACAGAATAACCGCCAAAGTCCATCACCCGCACATGATCACCGTATTTCTCCCCAAACAAAGCCACAGCCCCGTAATTAATGGCATCATCGTAAGCCATGTGTTGCTCTTGGGCCGGAAAATTATCCCGAATGGCCTGATTAACCTGCTGTTCAATTTTTTGTAACTGCGCTTGATTCAAGGCTTCATCATGGGAAAAATCAAAACGTAATTTATCCGCATTCACCAACGATCCTTTCTGTTGCACATGCTCGCCCAGTTCAGCGCGCAATACTTTATGCAGTAAATGGGTGGCCGAGTGATTTAAAATAACCTGTTGTCGATGGCGCTCATCCACTTGAGCTTCTACAATCAGACCTTGCTTCAAACCACCGTCAGATACCTCAACGGCATGAATATGGTACTGCCCGGCGGCTTTTTGGGTGTCTGTGACTTGTGCCTTGCCGGCATCACTGACTAACTGGCCAATATCGCCCACTTGACCGCCTGACTCCGCATAGAATGGCGTCCGATTGAGCACCACCCAGCCCTGCTCTCCGGCTGTCAGGTAATCACACTGCCTTCCTGATTGATCGGTGATTAGCATAATTTCACCGCTGTCCTGAAACCGATCATAGCCACTAAAGTGGGTCGGGGATAAGGTTTGTATTAAATCAGCCGGAATCTGGTGTTGCTGATTAAACTGCTTTTGTGAGCGTGAGCGCTTTTTCTGTGCTTCCATACAACGATTAAAACCCACCACATCTACGCTTCGATTATGCTCCCGAGCCAGGTCTTCAGTTAAATCCAGGGGAAAACCAAAGGTATCATAAAGTTTAAAGGCCAATTCACCTGATACAGCTTCACCATCGGCCAGACCGGCTGTGGCTTTATTAAATTCTTGCATACCAGTACCCAAAGTTTCGGCAAACTGCTGTTCTTCTTTTTTCAGCTGATTTTCGATAAGGGCCTTATTTTCGGGTAATTCAGCATAATCTTCGCCCATTTCATCAATCAGCGGCTGAACCATGTGGTAGAAAAACACGTTGTCTGCGCCCAGCTTATGACCATGACGCGCAGCTCGCCGAATAATCCGGCGCAGCACATAACCACGACCTTCATTGGCAGGCAATACGCCATCTGCAATCAAAAAAGCACAGGTTCTTATGTGATCGGCGATCACTTTTAAGGACGGATCGGCCAGGTCTGTACTTCCGGTCAGCTTGGCTGCGGCTTTAATCAGACCCTGGAATAAATCAATCTCATAGTTGTTGTGCTTGCCCTGTAAAATCGCGGCAATACGCTCCAATCCCATGCCGGTATCGACACTGGGTTTGGGTAATGGCACCAACTCACCATCCGCCTGGCGATCAAATTGCATAAACACCAGATTCCAGATTTCAATAAAACGGTCACCGTCCTCGTCCGCTGACCCGGGAGGGCCACCGGGTACATCGGCACCATGATCATAAAATATTTCAGAACAAGGACCACAGGGACCGGTATCACCCATTTGCCAAAAATTATCTTTGGCACCGATTCGCAAGATTCGATCCATGGGCAAACCAATCACTTCATGCCAGATTTGTTCCGCTTCATCGTCCTCCTCAAAAACCGTGACCAGTAATTTATCTTCAGGCAGGTTTAATTCATTGGTCAAAAAATCCCAGCTCAGTTCGATGGCTTTGGTTTTAAAGTAATCACCAAAACTGAAATTACCCAGCATTTCAAAAAACGTATGGTGACGGGCGGTGTACCCAACCTGATCCAGGTCGTTGTGCTTGCCTCCGGCACGCACACAACGCTGTGAACTCACCGCACGCTTATAATCTCTTTTTTCAGCGCCTAAAAACACATCTTTGAATTGCACCATTCCGGCATTAACGAATAATAAGGTGGGATCATTGGCCGGAACCAAGGAACTGCTCTTAACCACCTGATGGTCATGGCTTTTAAAATAATCAAGAAATCGTGATCGTATTTGTCGGGTTGTCAGCATGCTGGTATGTGTCAAAAAAACAAGAAAGAAATTTTAGGGTCTCGATGCCCATTATACAAGAGTACAGAATGATATTTACGGACGGTTTTTTGTGTCTTGCTCAAAGCGCATCACATCATCAGCGGTATCAATACCATGAGGCATATCGCAAACCGCTTTCGCCACCACAATCTGTTCGCCTGTGGCCAACGCCCGTAACTGTTCCAAAGATTCACATTGTTCAATCTCTGCAGGCTTAAGCCGGCTGAATTCCTGTAAAAAAGCCACCTTATAAACATACAAACCAATGTGTCTTTTAAAATTTATACCTTCCGGTAAGCGTTTGGCCTGTTGGTTAAAGTGTTGTTGCGACCAGGGAATGGGTGCACGACTAAAATACAAAGCCTGATGTTTATCATTCGTTACCACCTTAACCACATTTGGGTCAAACAAACTGTCTAAATCAGTAATCGACTGATATAAAGTGCCGATGGCGGCTTGTGGTGATTGTTGAATAAGGTACAGTACCTGTTCGACATTGGCGCGGGGAATATTAGGTTCATCGCCTTGATAATTTAACACCCAGGTATCTGACGACCAGCCTTTGATGGCCGCACATTCAGCAATGCGATCAGTCCCGGTTAAGTGGCTGTCCGATGTCATCACCACATCATGACCGGCTGCTTCAACACAATCAAAAATTCGCTGATCATCAGTGGCCACCGTCACCTCTTTTGCACCCAAACGTTGTGCCGACTCAACCGCCCATAATATCAGTGCTTTGCCTTTTAATTTAATTAAGGGTTTACCGGGCAGACGACTCGATTGATAACGGGCCGGGATACAAATAACGAATTCCAGGTCACTCATGATAATACTCGGTTAAATAATGTTTCAATGGCCTCAATGGTTTTTGGTGAGGGTTCAATGCGTGATTTAACCACCCAGACGTCGGCATGTTGGATATTGGCACATTTGACCGCATCTTTTTCTGTTATCAGGGTTACATATTCATCACTGAAATCATCCGCTGTAAAAACATGGTGATCGGCTTTGGGCTGCTTAACAACAGCCAGACCTTTGGCAGATAACATGTTAAAAAAACCTTCAGGATTCGCAATGCCGGCCATCGCAATTATTTTTTGACTGCGCAATGAATCGATACTGCGGGTGTTTTTAGGCTGATTCAAGCGATAAATACAATCGATGTGATGTGTATAAAACAATTCACCGGCACCCTCACCTTTATAAACCACCAGGTCGGCTTGTTCTAACCGCTCCGGTTTTTCTCGCAAGGGTCCGGCCGGCAGTAAGTAACCATTGCCCAATTGTCGGTCGGCATCCAGCATAACAATTTCCGCATCACGCCCCATGGCAACATGTTGCAAACCATCATCGGATAACACCACATCCACAGAATGCTGCCTAATGAGGGTTTTGACCGCTTGGGCACGATTTTTTCCCACCACAACCGGTATGTTAAGGGTTTTTGCCATTAACAAGGGCTCATCACCACTGGCCGCAGCATCCGCGCCCGGTGTCACCAGCATCGGTTCGACTTTACGCTGTCCGCCATAGCCTCGCGAAACAATGCCCACACGACGCCCTTTATTTAAAAGTTGCCGAGCCAAATAAATCACCATCGGCGTTTTGCCACCACCGCCAACGGTAATATTACCCACCACAATAACCGGCACTTTAAAATGGTGCGTTTTAAAGATTTTCCATCGATAAAGTGCACGACGAAAACCACTTAGAGCAGCAAAAAGCGCGGCCAATAAACGATACATGAGTGCCGGTTTTTTATCACCATACCAGCGTTGATTCCATTGACTATCGGATGTTTTCATATCAATGTTTTAACTGCTGACTGTCAAGTAATTGGCGGTAAGGCCCGTCTTCATGACTTAATGAATCATGGCTGCCTTGTTGAACAATCCGTCCCTGGTCTAAAACCACCACATAATCAACGTCCTCAATGGTCGATAAGCGGTGGGCAATTATAAGTGTCGTTTTGTTTTTCATGACTGTTTTTAAAGCCTGCTGGATGGCTTGTTCTGATTCTGTATCCAGGGCTGAAGTGGCTTCATCTAAAATTAATAAGGGTGCATTTTTCAGTATAGCCCGGGCAATGGCAATACGCTGGCGCTGTCCTCCGGATAAGCCGGTACCATTTTCGCCCAGTAACGTGTCAAACCCATCAGGTAATTGTTCAATAAACTCCAGGGCATGGGCTTTTCGAGCCGCATCGACAATCTCATCCTCTGAACAACTTCGCAAGGCACCATAGGCGATGTTATTTTTAACCGTGTCATTAAATAAAATGATTTCCTGTGAAACCACCGCTAAATGATCCCGTAAACTGCGTAAACTGTAATCCTCAACCGGTCGCTGGTTAATTAATAATGACCCCGAGGAAATATCATAAAACCGTGGCACCAAATTGACCAGCGTACTCTTACCACCACCCGAGGTGCCAACAAAAGCCACCTTATCACCGGCATGAATGGCTAAGTTTATATCATGTAACGCCGTACTATCCTCATTATAGGCAAATGAAACCTGATTAAACTGAATGTCAATTTGCTGGCTGTCCAGCACTTCAGTGCCCGTATCTTCTTCGGGTTTGGCGGTCACAATTTGTTGTACGCTGTCCGCCGCAGCCATGGTGGTTTGAATGGTGGAAAATATGGTGGATAAGTTTTTCACTGTGGGTAACAAGGCCAGCATGGCTGTCATAAATGCCATAAAATCAGCCGCCGGCATACCATTTTTGGCCGCCAGATACATGATAATTGCCAGGGCAAAAGCCACCAACATCAGGGTAATGGTTGACAGCACTTCTTTAGTGGCAGCAATTTTAACCTGTAGCTGTCGGTTGCCCTTTAAGTTCTGCTTAAATTTATTTTTTTCACGGTCATCACCATCAAATATTTTAACAATTTTATGACCACGAATAACTTCTTCAGCGGTATTCGATATATCAGAAACAGAATCCTGAATACCATGGCCAATGCGTCGAAATCGCTTGTTAATTTGGTGAATGACACCTGCAATAATCGGAAACACCACAAAAGCCACCAGCGCCAACTGCCATGAATAATAAAACATCACTGCCAGATAAAAGACAATGGATAAAAACTCGCGAATCATTAACACGAAGTTTTTAGAGACGCCATTGGCCATTTGTTCAATGTCATAAATCAAACGGGACAACAACCCGCCCGACGTATGCCGATCATAAAAACGCTGAGGTAACCTTAAATACTGGCTAAAAATTTGCCAGCGCAAATCATTGATGATTTTACGGCCCACCCAGGTAAAACCATAGGCTGCCATGTAATTACCCAGACTGCGAATAAAGAAGATACCAATCACTAAAAAAGGAATTAAAGAAACCCATTGTGGATCCTGCTTGGTAAAGCCTTCTTCTAATATCGGCGACAACATCCAGATAAAAAAGCCCTTCATGGCAGCATCAATGACTGCCCCGAATAATGCCAGATAAAACACCACACGATAGGGTTTTACATAGCGCAATAAAGAACGATAAGTCACCGTAGTGCCGGATTCAATCATGGTTAAGGTTGCGCTTCTGTGGTGGCGATGGCAATGCCGGTAAAGCCCATCTGACCGAGGACATCCAAAACAGTCACCACATATTTATGTGAAGCGTTGGCATCAGCTTTCACCAGAACTTTCATATCACGGTCATCCCCGGCTTCCTTTTGCAGCTGTTTTTGCAAAGTTTGCGCATCCTGGACAGACAATTCCCGCTCATTAATATAATAAGTGCCTTTGGCATTGATTGTGATGGTGATGCTTTGCGATTCAGCCGCGCTAGATTGCTGCGAAGCTTCAGGTAATTCAATTTTTAATTTGGCCTGTTTTTCAAAAGTGGTACTGACCATAAAAAAAATGAGCAACAAAAACACCACATCAATCAAAGACGTTAAATTAAGACGCGATGGCTGATGGTCATCAGTGGAAAACTTCATGACTTATGGACCGGTGCCAAACTATCAATTAGTTGCATCACCTGCTGTTCCATAACGATGGTTTGATCCGCTATACGGTTTTTAAAGTAGCGGTAGAATAACACCGTCGGAATGGCCACGATCAATCCTGCGGCAGTGGTTGTTAACGCTTGTGAAATACCACCAGCCAACTGATTGGCATCACCGACACCGAATTCCATGATGTTGGCAAACACTTTCATCATACCAATCACAGTACCCAGCAAACCCAATAATGGTGCCACTTCAGCAATCGCCTGTAACCAGTGTAAAGGCTTTTCCAGCTGATGTGACACATGCCGCCCGGCATCTTCAACCGCTTCAATAATTTCTACCCGGTCACGATCACGCTGATTAATGGCCGTGGCCATCAAATAACCCAGTGGTGAATTTTCTGCCAAACGCGCCACATGGGCTTCATCTAACTGCTTTTTCCTGGACCACTTAATGACATCTTTACCTAGTTTTTTAGGAATAATTTCTTTATTACGAAGACTCCAAAAACGCTCCGCAACAATCATCATTGCCAGCGCCATCAGCAACAACAAGAAAATCATCACAACACCGCCACTACTGACTATCTCAAACACTTAACGCACTCCCAAAGAAATTTGCACATTGTACCGACATAACTTTTAATTTTCTGTAAAAATATTCCACAGCTTTTGACTTATCACCAATGGACACCACGCATTAAACTGGTGAAGGCCATTTGTTCCGGTGAGGGTTCTCGGTTGCCATCACCTTTTTCGCCTCGGGCCGCGGCTGAATCCGGGAACATATTAAAAGCGGTATTCATGACCACTTCCATCGACTTCGGTGCCAGCGCATGCATGACTTGCGCAAACACACCCAATCGAGTGGCAATGCGCTGCGGTCGCCTGATAATGGCGTCTTTAATGAATAAGGCCGCTTCTTCAGGTGAAATGGTGGGCACAGAATTATACATTTTAGTGGGCGCAATCATGGGTGTTCGCACCAGCGGCATGTTAATGGTGGTAAAAGCCACATTAACATCGTTATATTCTGCCGCTGCACAACGGGCAAAGGCATCCAATGCGGCTTTTGATGCGACATAGGCAGAAAATCGTGGGGCGTTGGTCAGCACACCAATCGACGAGATATTAACGACATGCCCAAGACATCGCTCTGCCATCCCGGGCAAAAAGCCCATAATAAGACGCAAGGAACCAAAATAATTCAAATCCATGGTGCGTTCAAAATCATGGAACCGATCATATGATAAAGCAATCGAGCGACGAATTGAGCGACCGGCGTTATTGATTAAAATATCAATACCGCCTAAATCATCAATCACGTCAGCTACCAATTGATTGGCTGATTTTTCATCGGCAATATCCGCGCTGTAAACGTGGACTTCAGCGGCACCGAGTTGCTTCAGCTCTTTAGCAGTATCTGTCAGTTTATCTTTGCTGCGTGCCACAATAATCAATTCCGCACCGGCTTCAGCCAGCATCTGTGCCGTGGCCAAACCAATCCCGGAAGTGGCGCCGGTAACCATCACCCGCTTGTCTTTAACTCGACCACTTAGGGAGCGATCGATAAATAAATCAGGATCTAAGTGGCGTTCCCAATAATCCCATAAAGTCCAGGCATAACTTTTTAGTTTCGGAAGCTTAATACCAGATCCTTTAATGGCTTTTTGGGTTTCCCGGTCATCAAATCGTGTTGGGTAATTCACAAAAGTCAGCACACCCGGCGGAATACCCAAATCATTCATAATCTGCCTGCGAATCCGTTTCACCGGCGACAGCATCATTAAGCCCTGCTTCACAGCGCCTGGGATAAAATTAAACACCCGTGCATCAATGCGCATATTCATCTGCGGCGCATGCGCGGCATCGGCAAATATATTGAGCACATGACCTATGCGTTTAGGTTTCGGGTCAGTGATGTGGAAACAGCCGCCATCGAGGCCCTTTTTATGGGCAATGTGATCTATAACATTGACCACATAATCTACCGGCACCATATTTAAGCGGCCGCCTTCAATGCCCATCATCGGCATCCATTGCGGAAAGGCTTTGCGTAATTTCTGAATGAGTTTGAAGAAATAATAAGGTCCATCGATTTTATCAATCTCACCGGTTTCTGAATGCCCTAAAACCATGGCAGGACGATAAATTCGATAGGGTACTTCACAATGCTTGCGCACGACCTTTTCAGCGTCATGCTTGGTTCTGAAATAAGGATGCTCAAGCCCTTCGGCTTCTTCAAACATATCTTCTCTGAACACACCGGGATAAAGCCCGGCAACTGCAATCGATGAAATGTGGTGGAAACAACCTGCTTTAATGTCAGCAGCCAAATCCATGGCATGTTGGGTGCCGTCTACGTTCGCCCCATGCTGGGATTCCATGTCTGCTGACATGTCATAAACAGCAGCTAAATGGAAAAAGTGCTTTATCTTTTTATGCAACGCGTCACGCTGCTTTTTACTTAAACCCAATTGTTTCTTGGTCAGGTCACCGGTTACCAATTCGATGCGTTTCATCGGCGCATCCATGTCTTTAAGCTGCTGTTTTAACTTATTAACAGAGCCTTTTCTGACCAACAGATAAATATCGCCTTTGCGTGCAAATAATTTAGGTAATAAAAAACGTCCGATAAACCCCGAACCGCCGGTAACAAAATATGACATGCCTTGTTCTCCCGTTTTTGTCATTGACCGATGCTTTAAAATCGTGTCAAATAAAGAATATTCAATAAATTGATAATCATACCATGAGTGAATTAAATGATGCATTTGCCAATGCGCAAATTGAAGTAAAAAAACTGTCCCGAAAACCCGATGATGATACATTACTAAAACTCTATGCCTTCTATAAACAAGGCACGGAAGGTGATGTCAGCGGTGAAAAACCCGGCTTTTTTGATTTTGTGGGTGCCGCAAAATACGAAGCCTGGGAGAAACTCAAAGGCATGCCCCAGGATGAGGCTAAACAACACTACATTAATCTGGTGAATAAACTCACTGCCGACTGATGAACACCAAAGAACGCATACTGCTCACCGCCTTAGACTTATTTAACGAAGAAGGTGAACCCAATGTGACCACCAATCACATTGCCGATGAGATGGACATCAGTCCGGGTAATTTGTATTACCATTACAAAAGTAAAAACGACATTATTTGGCAACTGTTTTTGCGTTATGAAACCAAAATCAAGGAGGTGCTGACTAAGCCGGATGTTGAAAACACCACCATGAAAGATATGTGGCTGTATTTGAATCTGGTATTTGATGTGATTGTGGAATACCGGTTTTTGTATCGAAATTTGATTCAGCTGATGAACCGTATCGAGTTCTTAAAACGCCATTTCAGGCGCATTTTAGCCTTAAAATCTCAAACAGCTTTAGATATCCTGCAGCAATTACAAAGCCTGAAAATACTAAAAGCCGATGCCACCACCTGCGCCAACTTAGCCGACCAAATTGCCCTTACCGCCACCTTTTGGCTTAATTATTCAGTGGCCATTTTTGATGATGATTTTGACGAGCAGAAAAAACTCTCTCATGGCATCTTTCATATTCTACAAATGATCAGCCCATTTTTAGATGATGATCAAAAGCAGCTAATTCACGAAATGTCCCAGGAATTCTTAGCCTAAAACTTACAATTTAGGCATAAAAGCAAAATCTTTTTTACTCACATCACTGGCCTTCGCAAATTTAGTGGTATTCAGTTGGTAAACCCGGTTCATTTGTTCTGATACAGCATCAGGCGCCAGTCCCCTACTTTTCAAGTACTTAAACAAACGATCATCAACAGCTAGTTTTTCCACGGCAGCTCGTATGTAAGCTTTTTGACCAACTGCATCAGCTGAAAACATTTCCATACCTGCATGACCAAAAGCAAAGAACTGTTTTCCACCATCGCCAAAAACGATCCAACTGTTATCTTTTGCCACATTAATAACGGTACCACTTAACTGGACAAAAACATATGTATCCTGATCAAGATCAAGTGTTGACAATGGAACAATCTCCTCACTCAATAAGATTTTCTGTGGTACTTCCTGGGTTTGAACTTGTGGTTTTTGTTGTGTTGTTTCTATCACATTGCTTTGAGATTCGGTTTTTGTGTTTTTAGCAGAGTCATCATCGTTTTGTTGGCAGCTGCTTAAAAACATCGAAAAAATTAAAATAAAAGTTAAATTTAAAATTCGCATTAATATTATCTCCGTGTAAAAATTGCCACCACTAAACTGGTGACTAATCCCATTAAAGCGGCCATGATAACTGATAATTGAATGTAATGGGGTAAAGAAAAATAAGCCTGAGCTTGAGTCGGTGTCATTTGTTCAGAACGAACGGCAAGCTGCGATACATTATTAAAATAATCAGGTGTAATAAATGTATGGGTTAAATATTGCGACAAAGGCACTAAGATAACAATGAAAAAAGTGAGCCACAAACCACACTGAACCCCCTGCCAGTAATTCATACGTCCTTGATAATACTGTTTGCGTTTATTTAACAGTGCCAGGGCATAAACACCAATGGCAACGATGGCAAATAAATTGGTGTAAATAGCGTGTTTTTCGATGTGTTCATCATGCAATCCAAGCAATCGTTCTAACCCCATCCAAAGCAATGTAGCCACAAAAAAAACAATGGCCCATTTTATTTCAATTTTAACCGATTTCATCATCTACCCCTGAGGTTTCATTAGTAAGTACTGTCGCCGTATTTTTTCTCACCGGCTTCAATGGCGATATTTAAACGATTTTGTAAAGGCGGCAAGGTACAGGTGGAATACGCAGTAAAGGCACAAGGTGGATTATAAGCTTTATTAAAATCCAGCAACACCTTTCCCTGCTCGTTCACCAATCCATCTGAATACAAAAACCGTCCCGGCCCATACGTTGTCCGGCCATTGGTTTTGTCACCAAATACCAGGTAATAACTGTCACCACCGTCAAACGCATCAATGCTGAAATTTTGGCCCATTAATTCAAATTCCAAACGCCCAGGTGAAGGTTCATCATACAGCTGCCCCAGGACATTCACTGTTTGAATAATTTTAGCCGGCTGGTAAGGCATGAAATCAGCCCACACCCGATAAGATTTTTGTTCAGGATAATAATCTAAGCCTTTGAAATTAAGACGTGTTTCGGCTTGAGAGTCTTTAATGCGAACAGCTTTTTTATGTCGCTCAATCACATAAAACTCATAACTGTCCACATTAAAAACAGTGGTTTCGGGCTCTTCTAAATCAGCAAATACCTGAATGGTCTCATCCACAGCTTGGCCATTGGCCTGAATATCAACACCTGGCACCGGCGTAAAATAAACAGACTTATCCGACTTCAGGGTAAAGTGACCGATATAGTCAGGTCCATGGTTTAACTGGATGTCATTGTCTTCAGCCGAACCCAGTGTGTTTTTACCGGAATAAAGCCATTCCATCGCCACCAGCGACAACCAGCCATGGGGTTGTTGCAAAGCACTCAATCGAGCTTCTTTCCAGGCCTGGTACTCTTCGGTGGCATGGCTATTCAGCAAACTAAGCATCAATGTTAATGTTATCAGGGCTTTCATGGTATCAACCTTTATTTAAGCCTGTTTATCATACTGAAAAAAAACACATTCGTTAATTGTTTTTTGTGGCTGACCGAATTTTAAAGCAGGCATGAATGCCACTGCCGGCAAAATCCGGATCCAGACTTTGTTTTGTGATATCAGTTATTTCATACAGCTCAGCCAAAGACTCGTCCATTTTAAATTGTTTAAAGTTATTGGAAAAATACAACGTGCCTTTAGGCTTCAATAAAGCCATACAAGCACGAATTAAGTCGCCATGGTGTTGTTGTAATATCCAGTCCTGATCACGGGAATGTGAATTTGAAAAGGTCGGTGGATCGGCAATAATGATATTGTAGTTCTCCTGACATGATGCTAAAAACGCCATCACATCCTGACGAATAAAACGGTGTTGACCTTGAATATTGTTCAAATCAAAATTATCTTTAGCCCATTGCAGATAGGTTTTAGAGGTATCGACACTGTCCACCCGACTCGCACCACCTAATGCCGCCGCCACAGACAAACTGCCGGTATAACAAAATAAATTAAGCACCCGTTTGTTGTTGGACTGAGATTGCACCGTACGCCGCAACCAGCGATGATCTAAAAATAAACCAGTGTCTAAATAGGTTTCAAAATCAACCCGATAGCGCCGGCCTTGTTCATTAACCACTTTAATGGCAGTGTCATCCTGTTTCTGATACTGACTGTCACCGCTTTGTTTTCGGCGGGTTTTTAAGTGAATTAATTCACGGCGAGGTTGTAAAACCGATTGAACCGCTAACAATGCTTGGCTCAGGTGCTTTTCGGCTTGTTTTTCGGGGATTGTTTTCGGTGGTTGGTATTCTTGCACCACCACATGATCGTGATAGCAATCCACCGCCACTGAATATTCAGGAATATCGGCGTCATAAATGCGATAACAATCAATGTCTTCGCGCTCTAACCAGGTGCTTAGTTTTGCCTGATTTTTCTTTAACCGATTGGCCATCATTTGCGCTGAAGCCGGTAAGGCAAAATGTTGCTTGTCGGGGACTGTTAAGCGACTGGCTTTGTTAATGGTCATTATGCGTAATTGCACCGGAATGCGGCCATTGTAGAATAAATAAGAAGTCTGTTCCTTAAAACCCAATAACCAGCCCATGGACTCATCCGGCGTCAGTATCGCTGCCTCAGCTTCACGCACATTATTCGCCAGCCAATAGGCTAATTGTCGCCAGCTGGCCAAATAGTTCTTTTGCAAACGCACACCATAAGGTGGATTGGTCACAATCAGGTTGTTGCGGGGTGGAATTTTAAACTTATCCAGCGTTTGGTAATGAAAACTAATGCATTCCCCGCCACTGATTTGCCGGCTGTTCTGTTGTGCCAGTTCAATGGATTTTTTGTGATGGTCAACACCAATAATTTGGCCACGGTACATCGCCGCGGCTTGTTCATGGCGTTGTCTGGCATCGTCTTGTTGTTGATGCCACTGGCTGACATTAAAATGCTGCCAACTAAACAAAGCATGGCTTTTATAATCCTTGTTCGGCGCCAAATCGGTGGCCATTGCCCAGCCTTCCAATAACAACGTTCCTGAACCACACATCGGATCAATCAAATGGTAATGCTGATGGGCCTTATCAGGCCACCCAGCTCGAATCAATATGGCCGCCGCTAAATTTTCTTTTAACGGTGCTAATGTATTTTCGCTGCGGTAACCACGCTGATGCAAACTGTGGCCGGTGATGTCCTGATAAAGGCTGAGTTGCTTATGACGCAAATGCCCGTAGACGCTTAGATGCCCATCACTTTTAACCACTTTGGGCCGCTGCTCGTAGAAAGCAAATAACTGATCAACCACTGCATCCTTCATGACCTGGGATGAAAAATGGGTGTTTTTGAGCGCATCACTCGTCCCTGAAAATTTTAATGACAGGGTATCGGGAAACTGACGACACAATGACCGCCACTGAACACTGCTTACCGCATCGTATAAGTCATTTTTATGACGACAGGGAAAGTTACCGAGTTTCAGCATAATCCGATTGGCCAGACGACTCCACATAATCAGTCGCGGTAAATCTTCTGCGGCCATACTGAAAAACACCCCCGCCATGGCTTCTTTTACATCCTGACCGCCTAAATCAATTATTTCCTGTTTAAGCAATAATTCCAGCTGTTTTGGGCATGTAGCAAAAGCTTCTAACATCATGACGACGTGTTGCCATCTATATGAACATTAATCGCTGACACCATATCTGTGGCTTTTTTGCGAGCAGCACTTAAAGAACGTGCGGTGGCTAAACAAACCCCAAGACGACGACGCCCATTGATTTCAGGTTTGCCGAATAAACGCACCTGGGTGCCGGTTTGGGTCAAGGCATTGTCAACACCTGAAAATGAAATTTGATTGCCTTTCCCGTTTGCCAATAATGGTTTAGAAACACTGGGCTGATAATTTTTAATGGCCGGAATGGGTAAACCTAAAATCGCCCGTAAATGTAGGGCAAATTGACTTAAATCTTGTGAAATCATGGTTACCATACCCGTGTCATGTGGCCGCGGTGAGACTTCTGAAAATATGACATCTTCACCACGAATAAAAAACTCCACACCAAACACGCCCCAACCGCCCAAGGCAGCGGTAATTTTTTCAGACATTTCTCTCACTATGGCCAGTGTTGTGTCCGTCAAAGCCTGCGGTTGCCAGGATTCGATGTAATCGCCGGATTCCTGGGCATGGCCGATGGGCTCACAAAAGGACACGCCACCGGCATGTTGCACTGTTAATTGTGTGATTTCAAAATCATATTTTATGAACGACTCGACAATCACTTCACCGGCACCGGCGCGCCCTGCTTCCTGACTTAATTGCCAGGTAGCTTCTAATTGGTCCATTTCACGCACAATCGATTGTCCTTTACCCGATGAACTGATTACAGGTTTAACCACGCAGGGTAACCCAATGTCTTTAACAGCCTGACAAAAACTTTTATACGTATCAACAAAACGATAGGCACTGGTTTCCAGGCCCAATTCTTCAGCGGCCAGACAACGTATGCCTTTGCGATTTAAGGTCAAATCAGCGGCCTTAGCAGAAGGTACCACATTAAATCCGGCCTCTTCAGCTTTGACTAACGCTTTGGTGGCAATGGCTTCAATTTCAGGCACAATTAAATCCGGCTTTTCTGCATTTATTAATTTCGCCAGTTGCAGCGCATCCAGCATATCAATCACCCGCGATTCATTGGCTACCTGCATGGCCGGTGCATTTTTATAACGGTCAACAGCCACCACATAAAGACCCATGCGCTGAGCTTCAAGGGTGAATTCTTTACCCAGTTCACCGGATCCCAATAACAATATTTTGGCCGGTTGTTGTCGTGTTTGTGAAAAATATTCTGACATGCTTAATCGGTGACAAAAAGCGCCCATTATAGCATTGAACGCAACCGTATTTTTGCTGGAAAACTGCCTGGCTTAGGGGTATCATGTCACCTTTTAAAATCACGATTGACCATGAAAAAAATATTGCTAATTATCGGCGTATTAATGAGTTGTTCATTAGTGGCCGAAAACACACTGATTAAAATGCAAACCTCGGAAGGGGATATTTATTTAAAATTATACGATGACAAAGCCCCAAAATCTGTGGCTAACTTTTTACAGTATGTGAAAGATGATTTTTATGACGGCACAGTTTTTCACCGTGTTATCAGCACTTTTATGATTCAGGGTGGTGGATTTACTGAAGATTTACAAAGAAAGCCCACCCGGGCACCGATAGATAATGAAGCGGACAATGGCCTTAAAAATGACCGCGGCACCATTGCCATGGCCCGTTTACCGGATCCCCATTCAGCCACGGCTCAATTCTTTATCAATGTTCAAGACAATGCCGCGTTAAATTTCACCGGTAAACAAAACACCAACACCTGGGGTTATGCCGTTTTTGGTGAAGTCGTTAAAGGCATGGACGTGGTGGATGAAATCCGTTTCAAGCCCACCGGGGGCAAACCACCCTTTCGACAAGATGTGCCTTTAGAAAATGTGGTGATTGAAGATATTTCGGTGATCAAAGAATTACCTGTTGATGCCGAACAATAAATCGTTGTTTATTGCTGACTTACATTTATGTCAGCAACACCCTGAAATCACCCAACGGTTTGTCCGCTTTTGTCACGACCACGCCGTTGAAGCAGAAAAACTATATATACTGGGTGATTTATTTGAATATTGGTTGGGCGATGATGCCATCGACGACATCGCCCAAACCGTCCAGACTGAGTTGAAACAGTTAAGTGATTCAGGCTGTGAATGTTACTTTATGGCCGGTAACCGTGATTTTCTGTTGGGTGAATCTTTTGCTGACTCTTGTGATTTAACATTATTACAAGAACCCCATATCATCGATCTCTACGACCAACCCGCTTTACTGGTACACGGTGATGCTGAATGCACCGATGATGTGGCTTACCAACAAGCCAGACAGCAACTTCGAAACCCACAGTGGCAACAACAGTTTCTGGCCATGTCCATCAAAGAACGGATTGAATTTGCCAGGCAGGCCCGCCAACAAAGCCAGGAACATACCGGTCAGGCCGATTTGGCCATTATGGACGTTAATCAAGGCGCCATTGAAGAACTCTTTAACCAACATGGCGTTGACTTGCTTATTCATGGCCACACCCATCGACCGGCTGTTCACCAACATGGAAAAAACACACGCATTGTTATGGGTGACTGGCACCATCAGACTCACTTTTTAGAAGCCACACCAACAAATTTGTGCCTCATTAATTATTGAAATTTGCAACTAACGCAAGACGTGGTTAAGAACCCGAACACATCATAAATACGGTATAAAATAAGTAATTAGAGCTTATATTTTTAACCCTACTAATATCAAATTTTTAGAATATTTTTTAATACCTAAATAGCTTTTCAAAAAAACTGACTTTGAACTTTATCCAAAATCCTTCAAACCATAGTTATTACTATGGATTTCATGATATTTGAATAATCTTCTTCGCCACTTTTTCTGAAAATTCTATTTACTTACGAGGTATTCGGGTTGTGCTATTCATGCTAAAATGCGCCACTGTTATTTTGTATAGAGATAAAGCATGACAGTGATTGACCATTTACACACTTTACAGGCTTCAGGTGGCCATAGATTAACCCACGGTTTAAGCGAAGATGTCTTACAAACTTTTGTTGAAAAAGACCCCAGTCTTACCGAAGCTATTAACAACGCCATGGAGCAGTATGGCTTTATTAAACAGCACTACCCGGATATTATCGACCTGGACGAAGCCGATCAGGTGGCGTTTGTACAACAATCATTTGTTAACTTCTATGCCGGTGATGCCATTAACCCTTATGTCGCGCTGGCGGCCAAAGGCCCCTGGGTTATCACGCTCAAAGGTGCGGTCCTTCATGACAATGGTGGTTATGGCATGTTAGGTGCCGGTCATGCCCCGGATTACGTCCTTAAAACCATGGCCAAACCGCATGTCATGGCCAATATTATGACCGGAAATATTTACCAGAGACGCTTCACCGATTTATTGCAAAAAGAAATTGGTGTAAATCGTGATCGTTGTCCATACAGTCAGTTTATTTGCATGAACTCGGGATCCGAAGCGGTAACGGTCGCATCGCGAATTTCTGATGTGAACGCCAAAAACCTCACCGGCCAGAAAGGTGACCATTACGGTAAAACCATTAAGATCATGGCCTTAGAGGGTGCATTTCACGGACGAACCGATCGCCCGGCGCAATATTCCGATTCTTCTCTAAAATCTTACAAGAAAAATCTGGCTTCATTCCAGGGTCGAAATAATTTAATCACTGTACCCATTAATGATGTCGATGCCCTGATTCAGGCTTTCGATCAAGCCGCTGAAAACAATGAGTTTATTGAGTCTTTATTTATGGAACCGGTCATGGGTGAAGGTAATCCGGGCGTGGCATTAACACCTGAATTTTATGCCAAAGCCAGAGAACTGACCGAAGACCATGGTTCTTTATTGCTGATTGATTCAATCCAGGCCGGCCTGCGTGCGCAAGGATGTTTGTCGATTTGTGATTACCCTGGTTTTGAAGACTTACCGGCACCAGACATGGAAACTTATTCAAAAGCCTTGAATGCCGGGCATTATCCGCTGTCAGTGCTGGCCATGAGCGAAAAAGCTGCTGACCTGTACGTGGTGGGTATTTACGGTAACACCATGACCGCCAACCCCAAAGCTCTGGATGTGGCGTATGAAGTACTGACCCATATGACGCCGGAAATTAAACAAAATATCCGTGACATGGGACTGTTATTTATGGATAAATTAAATGACCTCAAAGATCGTTTGAACGGCGAAATCACCCAGGTACAAGGTACCGGCCTTTTATTCTCATGCGAGCTCAGTGACGAATTTAAAGCCTACGGGACAGGCAGTATTGAAGAATATTTACGCTACCAGGGTGTCGGTGTAATCCACGGCGGTGAGAATTCACTGCGTTTTACCCCGCACTTTAACATCACCCAAGCTGAAGTGGATTTAATCGTTGACGCGGTTGAACACGCCGTCTTAAACGGCCCAAAGAAATAAACCGAGATTTTTATGCAAACCCATTCAATCAAAACATTGTTACAAAATGAAGTTCCTACAGACACAACTGTAGAAATCAAAGGCTGGATTCGCACCACCCGTGGTGCCAAGGGCTTTTCATTTTTGGTGGTTCACGATGGCTCATGTTTCGATGGTATTCAGGTAGTGGCCGATGAATCACTGGACAATTATCAGTCAGAAATCACCAAACTGTTCACCGGCTGTTCCGTCATCGTTCAGGGGCAACTGACCGAATCAGGCGGCAAAGGCCAGCAAGTCGAAATTAAAGCCAACCATGTCGAAGTGGTCGGCTGGGTTGAAAATCCCGACAATTACCCGGTTCAGCCTAAACGCCACACCATGGAATTCTTGCGTGAGGTGGCGCATTTACGCCCCCGCACCAACACCTTCAGCGCCATGATGCGGGTGCGCAACACCATGGCTCAAGCAGTGCACCAGTACTTTAACCAACGCGGTTATCTGTGGTTGCATACCCCGATTATCACCGCCAGTGACTGTGAAGGCGCCGGAGATTTATTCCGCGTCAGCAACCTGGATTTACTAAACTTACCGAAAACCGACAAGGGTGAGGTTGATTTCAGCAAAGACTTTTTTGGTAAAGAAACCTATTTAACCGTGTCCGGCCAACTTAATGCTGAGACTTACGCCTGCGCCTTAAGTAAAGTTTATACATTCGGCCCAACCTTCCGCGCTGAAAATTCCCACACCCAGCGACACCTCGCTGAATTCTGGATGATTGAACCGGAAGTGGCTTTTGCCGATTTAAACGATATGGCCGCCCTGGCAGAAGACTTCCTGAAATTTCTGGTGGCTCAGGTATTACAGCACAACGCCGATGATATGGCCTTCTTTAATAAATTCGTCGATAAAGGCTGTATCCAGCGCTTAGAAACCTTACTCGATGACAACTTTGAGCAGGTTGACTATGCCGATGCCCTGGATATTCTGCACAAAGCCGATGTTAAATTCGAATACCCGGTGAAATGGGGCCTGGATTTACAAACCGAACATGAACGCTATCTCACCGAAAAACACTTCAAAAAACCCATCGTGGTTAAGAACTACCCGGAAGAAATTAAACCGTTTTATATGCGCCTGAATGACGATAAGAAAACCGTGGCGGCCATGGATGTCCTGGTCCCGGGTGTTGGCGAAATCATGGGCGGCTCACAACGTGAAGAACGCCTCGATTACCTGTTAAACCGCATGAAAGCCCATAACTTAGACGAAGCCGAATACAAATGGTACACCGATCTCAGACGCTACGGTACCGTGCCCCACTCCGGCTTCGGCGCCGGCTTTGAGCGTTTAATCAGTTATGTTACTGGTCTGTCCAATGTGCGTGATGTGATTCCATTCCCGCGTACACCCGGTAACATTAAATTTTAAAGAAATAAAAAACCGGTCTTAAATTTAGACCGGTTTTTTATTGTCCGTACTTTCAAAAATCTTATCCGCAGACGCGGCAATAAAGACCTGATAAAGACGACCGTTCGATTGTGGGTAACGCTTGGCAAACTCATAAAAACAGCCCGGAATGGTGTGCTCCGTGTCGCTGAATTCTACATGCACCATATCCGCCAGGGTTGAAGATTGTTCCAGTAACTGTTCCGGCGTGCCTTTCACCAGACCGCCCGATTGATTTAACCGAAAGCCCTGATCCTGTAAAAAAGCATTCAAGGATTCAATCTCAAAGAAGGTCAGTAAATGATTAATCGACACCGTAAAGTGATTGGCGCGATAACCAAACGCCGCCGTCCAGGCGGCATATTCGCTCACTTGTAGTAATTCGATATATTCCGAAAAGGATAAATCCCACGGACGACCACTGAATAAAAAATCAACCTCTCCGGTCAATGCCGGATTAACCTGATCATCCAATCGAGCCACAATGGCCTGTAAATCATCAGGCAGCGACTCAACATTCAGCTGACTGAG
Source organism: uncultured Marinicella sp. (assembly GCA_947502925.1). Taxonomy (GTDB): domain Bacteria; phylum Pseudomonadota; class Gammaproteobacteria; order Xanthomonadales; family Marinicellaceae; genus Marinicella. The sequence continues at coordinate 83,180 of CANNBS010000008.1, forward strand.
GAAAATTTTCGGATGATTGGGATTATCCCTTCAAAGTGAACCGCTGTCAGATTTTTAGCCGTAAATTCATAATCACCTTTGACCTGATAACCCAGGGTTTCAATCAGCGGAATCAGTGCCTTCAATCCAAGTTTATCGGTACCAAAAGTCCGCAAAGCCACATGATCATTCACCGGCTGTTCACCCCGCTCAGCCAGCAACTGATGAATTGCCGCCGCCTGCGGTGTAATCCCTGTATACTGCTGCCACAAAGCCTCAAAAAACTGCTCAACCATCATATTTGCAATACAAAATGTAAAACAACAGTGTAGTTTTAAAAATTAGAGTAAGGCACCTAATTGGAGATATCTTCGCATTAAATTATGTTAGTTAATACGTTTCACTAAAAGGGTGTGATTAGACAACAAAGGACACAAAGATAGAATAATTAAATATTCGCTTTTATGCCCGCTGTGAAAATTTTCATGAACTTCATTTTAAAAAAAATTACCACAGAGACACAGAGGTCACAGAGATAAATACTTATGCAAAGCATTACACAGTTATACCAGCCTGTAGGGCTATTCAGCATTAAGTATGAGATAAAACAGTCTACTTTCTGACCTCTCAGAAAACTTTTGGATACACGTGGTAAAAAAATATTAATAACCAAGTAACCACATATCAAACCCATCATTAAAATTTATTTTCAAAGACTCCTGGCACCGGTACGGCCAACGCTTAAGCTAAAAAAGCTAAAAACATAATGATTTACGAGCGTACAAAACCGCTTACTTGGTAAGGTTGCTGAGAATGGCGCATGAGCTATGTTAACGATTAAATCAACTAAATTAATTCTCTGTGTTCTCTGTGCCTCTGTGGTAAATCAATAGAAAACCACAGAGAAACAGAGATCCAAGAGATAAGATGATGCTGAACTGTAGAAAAATTCTTTACATCAGATTACTGATTATTTTCTTCCAGTTTTGCCCAGGAGTCGCGCATGGTGACAACCTGGTTGAAAACCGGTTGGTCGGTTTCGTGGGTTTTGTCGCGTTTGAAGTAGGCGTTGCGTTCGAACTGGTAGACTGTATCCTGATCGGCTTCAAGTAAATACGGCTCCACCAGAGCGTCTTTGAGGATGGTTAATGAATCGGGGTTGATGGCATCCAGGAAGTTGTCCAAACTGGCCGGTTTTGGGTGATTAAACAGGCGGTCGTATAAACGCACTTCGATGTTTTTGGCGTGTTTGGCCGAGACCCAGTGGATGGTGCCTTTGACTTTACGGCCGTCGGCGGTGCCGCCGCGGCTTTCTGGGTCATAAGTACAACGCAGTTCAACCACCTCGCCCTGCTCGTTTTTAATGGCTTTTTGGCAGGTGATGTAATAAGCATGGCGTAATCTGACTTCGCGGCCTTCGGTGAGTCGGAAGAATTTACGGTTGGCGTTTTCTTTATAGTCACTTTGTTCCACATAGATTTCCCGGCCAAAGGGAATTTCACGCTCGCCATAGCTGTCATCCTGCGGGTGGTTGGCACCGGTGAGGATTTCTTCTTTGTCTTCGGGGTAGTTTTCAATCACCACTTTTAAGGGTCTGAGGACACCCATAACCCGCGGTGCGACTTTATTGAGGTGACTTCTTAAGGTGTCTTCCAAAACGGTCATGGAAATCACCGATTCACTTTTACTGACACCGACGCGTTTAATAAATTCACGGATGGCGGCCGGTGGATAGCCACGGCGTCGCATACCGGATAAGGTACTCATACGGGGATCGTCCCAACCGTCCACCACATTATTTTCAACCAATTGATTCAACTTTCTTTTTGAGGTGATGGTAAAGGATAAGTTCAGCCGTGAAAATTCAATTTGTTGCGGATGGTTCGGAATACTGATGTTGTCCAGGTACCAGTCATACAAGGGCCGATGGTCTTCAAATTCCAGGGTGCACAATGAATGGGTGATACCCTCAATGGCATCTGAAATACCATGGGTAAAATCATACATCGGATAAATACACCAGGTGTCGCCGGTGTGGATATGATGCAGACGTCGAATGCGGTAAATCACCGGGTCACGCATATTAATGTTACCGGATGTCATATCTATTTTAGCGCGCAATACTTTACTGCCGTCGTCAAACTCGCCGGCTTTCATACGTTTAAATAAATCCAGGTTTTCTTCAACGCTGCGCTCACGGTACGGGCTGTTTTTACCCGGGGTATTAAAATCACCGCGGTTTTCCCGGATTTCTTCAATCGACTGATCATCCACATAGGCCAGACCTTTGTTGATTAATTCAACGGCATAATCGTATAACTGCTGAAAATAGTCAGAGGCGTTGTGCTGAAGCTCGCCCCAGTCAAACCCCAGCCATTTCACATCTTCCCGAATGGCTTCGGCATATTCGGCGCTTTCCTTTTCCGGGTTGGTGTCATCAAAACGTAAATGACACACACCGCTATAATCAGCAGCCACACCAAAGTTCAAGCAAATGGATTTGGCATGGCCAATGTGCAAATAACCATTGGGTTCCGGTGGAAAACGGGTCACGATATCGGTGTGTTTACCGGAGGCTAAATCGGCATCAATGATTTGGGTAATAAAATTTTCAGTTACGTATTTATCAGTCATAAAGGATTCAATCGAAAAGACGAAATTAATCGACATATTTTGGCAGTTATGGCCACAAAAATCGACCTTTAGTTATGGCAATTGGTGATTATTTAATTTGAATTACCGCCTGGTCGTCTAAGCGAATGGCGGTTAAGGCACCACCCCAGACACAACCGCTGTCGAGTCCGTTGATTTTGCCTTGTTGGAATAATCCCAACGTTGACCAGTGACCAAAATAAAGCGGTTTTTCGAGCCGGTCTTGATCCAGGTAATCAAACCAGGGTTTTAAGCCGGGCTTTTCAGTGGTTGCCATCTTTTCATCAAAATTTAGATGACCCCTTGAATCCACAAAGCGCATGCGGGTACAGCTATTGACGATAAACCGCCATTGTTCCGTTTTTTTCAAGTCATCCCGCCAACAATCGGGTTGATCGCCGTACATGTTTTTCAGGAATTTACCAGGTTTTGAGACTAATTGTTCACTCGCCCAGGATGCTTTTTCGTTGAACGTTTTGATATCCCACCATGGGTACATGCCGGCGTGACTTAACAACGCTTGCGGTAAATCAATAACCAGCGGGCACTTCAGCAACCAATACATCAGCAAGGTACAATCTGTTGCCGCAAAAATGGCTTTAAATTCAGGGTTTTTAGCGCGTTTTTTGGGGAAATAGTATCGGTACAGCAGACTCAGATCATGATTGCCCAATACGCTTTGACAATTGGCCTGACGGGCATAGACCCAACGCAACACTGCCAGCGACTGACCACCGCGATTGACCAGATCACCCAAAAAATACAGTCGGTCACAATCGGGATTAAAATTAATCTTTTTGCGCAGGGCCATCAGCGCGTCATAACAGCCCTGTACGTCGCCAATCACATAATCAGCCATGATTTAACAACCGTAGCGTTGGCGGTAATCGGCCACCCGCCGGGCATCGCCACTGTCATCAGGTAACATGGCCATTAAATCGTCCAGCCCGGCTATGGCGGTGGTTTTCAGCTTAAATTGTTGCTGTAATTCCTGCATGGCGGACAGTGCCTGCTGGCCCTTTTCCTGACGATCGAGTAACACCGCAACACCCACGGCTTGGGCACCAGATTGATTGATTAATTCGATTGAATGTCGCACCGAAGTGCCGGCTGACACCACATCATCGACAATTAAAATGCGGCCTTTCAAAGTAGCGCCCATGACTTGCCCCCCTTCGCCATGGTCTTTGATTTCTTTACGATCAAAAGTCACCGGCAAATTTCGGCCATAACGCTGTTGATAGGCGATTGCCAGTGTGGTGGCCAAAGGAATGCCTTTATACGCCGGACCAAAAAGACCATCAAAAACAATACCGCTTTGTTCAAGGGTTTGCGCCAGATAATCACCCACCAGATGAAGAGAGCGGCCATCGTCAAACAAGCCGGCATTGAAAAAATACGGGCTGATACGGCCCGATTTAAGGGTAAATTCACCGAGTTTCAGGACATTTTTTTCGATGGCTAATTGTAAAAACTGGTGGGCTATGGACATTTGATGATTATGCGTATGAAAAGTAACATCTTCTAAAAATAGCCCCTTAATTGCAAGCTTTTTGGGCAATGTTATAATCGCCCAATTTTGGCTTTCTTATGAAAATTATTACCCTTAATGCTAACGGTATCCGTGCGGCAGAACGCAAAGGCTTATTTCCCTGGCTGCAGCAGCAACAGGCCGATTTTATTTGTATCCAGGAAACCAAAGCCCAGTTGCATCAGCTGCCACCGACCCAGTTTATGCCTCAGGGATACCATTATTTTCAGGCTGATGCGATTAAAAAAGGTTATTCAGGTGTCGCTCTGTTTAGCAAACGACAACCTCTGAGTGTTGAGTACGGTATTGGTTTTGCTGACTTTGATGCTGAAGGTCGCTGGGTGGCGATTGAAACAAATGATTTGATTGTGGCTTCGCTGTATATGCCGTCAGGTTCTTCCAAAGACAGCCGCCAGGCATTTAAATATGTTTGTATGGATCATATAGAAGACAAAATCAAACAGCTTAAGAAACAGGCCAAACCCTTTATTATTTGTGCCGACTGGAACATCGCGCACAAGAAAATTGATATTAAGAACTGGAAAGCCAACCAGAAAAATTCAGGCTTTTTGCCCGAAGAGCGTGCCTGGATATCCAAATTACTGGATGAGCACCAGCTTATCGATACCTTTCGCGAAGTCAATCAGGAAGAACATCAGTATTCCTGGTGGTCAAACCGCGGTCAGGCCTGGCAAAACAACACCGGTTGGCGTCTGGATTACCATTTAACTTCACCTCACTTTAAAAACAAGGTCACACAGGCAGACATTTATAAAGAAGAACGCTTTTCAGACCATGCACCGGTGATTATTGATTATCAATCTAATTGATTCGAATTGAAAAAGGATTACCACAGAGGACACGAAGAACACACAAAGCAAGGTGGTAATGCAAAGCAACCCACCACCGTACCTGCGCAGTCCGGTAACCAGTGTCTTACAGGATAAACTTTAAAATATTTTACTTTCTGGCCCTTGTAAAAACCTTTAAGAACTCCGTGGTAAAAATTAGAGTCCACAAAGCCACACAACAAATCCATAAGTAAAATTAATTCTCAAAGACGCTGGGTGCCGGCCTGCGCCGGCACGGTTCCACATGTATTTAAATATCACTTTGTGTCCTTAGTAAAAACCTCTGCGTACTTTGTGATTTATAAAAAACAACCACAAAGAACACAATGAAAACACAAAGTTCACATAGATAAAATAATATTACTTTGTGCCCTTTGTGAGAACCTCCGTGTACTCTGTGGTAAAAAAAATAACAACCACAGAGGCACAGAGGTCACAAAGATAAATTAAACCCTTATTCCTTGGTATCGTCCTGCACTTCGGCGTAGCGGGCTTTGGCAGTGAGCAGTGCTTCGCGGAGTTGGCTTTCGGTTTTTTGAAGTTCGACAACGGCCGCTTCGCGCTTGGCTTTACCGGCTTCGGCAATTTGCAAGCTGTCATCAATGGTGGCGATGAGTTTCTGATTGGCTTCTTTCACCACTTCGATATCAAACACGCCTCGCTCCATTTGCTCCCGCACTTTGCGGTTGGCAATACGCAGGTTTTCAGCGTTCGAGGCCAGCATTTCATTGGTGAGATCGGTGGCGTCTTTTAAGGTATCGGCGGCCTGTTCAGAGCGCCAGATTGTTACCGTTTGAGCCAGTTGCTGACGCCATAAGGGAATGGTGTTGGCGATGGTGGAGTTAATTTTATTAATCAGACCTTTATCATTTTCCTGCACCAGGCGGATGCTCGGTAAGCTTTGCAGGGTCACCTGACGTGTCAGACGCAGGTCATGAACGCGGCGTTCAAGATCCGCTGTGGCTGAACGGACATCCCGGAGTTTTTGAGCAGCCAGCATATCATCGGTGTTTTCGGCTTCTTTTTCCATTTTTGGAATGACCTCATCATGTAGCTGGCGCAATTTCTCTTCGCCGGCTTTAATATAGTCCTCCAGATTATGAAAATATTCGAGGTTAGCGACATATAAGCGATCTAAGCTGGTGATGTCTTTAAGTAACGTGGTTTTATGACCCTCTAACTTGATGGTAATTTTTTCAATTTGGTCCTTTACATCTTCATATTTCTGTAAAAATTTAACCAATGGCTTGGCGCGACCAAACAACCGGGCAAAAAACCCGGGCTTTTTATTGGGGTCCAATTCATCCACATCAAAACCGCGAATGGTGGCCACCATTTCATTCAGGGCTTCGCCGGAATGGCCCAAATCTTTGTTTTTAACACCTTCAAGCATTTTATCGGAAATATCGGTGACTTTTTCCTGGGCTTTGGTACCAAAGAAAATTATGGAATTGGCATCGGCGATATTGATTTCTTTCATCAGCTCATCAATGCGTTTTTGTTCTTCGCTGTCGGCATCCTGATATGACACCATTTCAGTGGTGACACCGGGTACCGTTTCCTCTGGTGTGGCTGTTTCAAGTTTGGTTTTGCTTTCGTCTGTCATCGTTAACTCCTTAATTAATTAATGCCTTGTTTTTTCAGCAGCGTATTGAGCACCTCAATATCCACATCCAGATCAAACACATCATTCTCGATTAATTTTTGTTGTTGTTCATAAAATACATTCACAATGTTTTGTAACACTGTTTTGAAATTTTCATCCAGTTTATCATTTTTGACTTGTTGGTGGGTTTTTGCATAGCGTTCTATGACACTTTCAGTGGCCTCTAAATAAGAATGTAAAAACCGACGTGCCTGCGGGATTTTTTCAGGTTCCTGCACCAGGGTATCAATCACATGGCGTGCCAAACGCACAATGTCATGTAGATAACCTTTTAATGCCGTGTTATCGATGTTTTTTTCAGCCTGTTCAATATTGACAATCGATTGTTCGCTGATCGCCAGAATCGTCTGACTGTCTTTATCTTTAACTTCTTCAAAGGCTGATCCGCCGACCGCATCCAATCCGTACCACAGCCAACTGCCTAAGGTGGCAGCCACACCGTGTCCAATGGCTGACAAGAACCCCAGACCTGCCACCAAAAAGGCACCGGCAAAAGCAGAAACACCTAATGATAAGGATGCCAGAAACATCAGGGGAAACGGTTGTTTTAAGGTGTATTTTCGTTGCTGAAAGTGGTACTTGTTTTTACGCCCTTTTGACATCCACACAGCACTTAACAGGACCCCAAGGAATGTGCCCAATGACATTAAAAACAACCACAAATGGCCGGTAATTAATTGCCACAAGGCGGCAAATAAGAAAGGGATGCTGAAAATATACAGCAACCAGGCAGTGGCCTGAAATTCCAGCAGGGTTTTTTTCGCCCGTTCCCGGTATTTGACCGGTCGTTTCTGTTCTGCCATTAAAACATCCTCAATGCCAGATAAAACAGACTCATCGTTAATAAGCCCAATCCGGCTAATTTCTTTATAAATTCAAGCACTATTTAATCACCTTATAATGAAGTAGTTTATGTTGGTCGGTAAAATCCATCTGCCCAAAGGCAATCCAACCTTCCCCCTGCAGCATGAAACCATCGCGGTGGATACGCACCGGTGTGGTGTCTTTCTGTTGCACCCAGCTGCCATTGGTGCTGTTATCGGTGTATTTAAAATTACCGCCCTTAAAGTCAAACTCCCCATGATAACGTGAGGTGCGTAATAATTTAACCTGAATATCACAATCATCGGCACGACCAATGGACAGATGCGGTGTGTCAAGGTTTAAGCGATACTGCTTACCGTTGATATTCATGCGCAATTCACCCTGCTCAAAGGGTAATTTGATATCCAGGGCAGAGGTCACACGGGTGAGTTTACTTTTATCCTGTTGCCATAATATTTCAACCATTTCGATGGCTTTGGCTTTACCTTTAACATCAATGGCGCCTAAGGAACGAAACATCGGTAATTGCTCGTCTTTTGTGCGTTTAAGTGTTGTTTGGTTGGTAATAATCTGGTGTTTTTTCGCAAAAGAAGCCATACGGGCAGCCACATTAACTGCATCTCCAAACACATCATCCTCTTCAATAATCACTTCACCGCAGTGCAGACCAATGCGGACATGAATGTCGGGCTTATCTTCAACAGATGATCGATTGGTTATCCTGTTTTGCATTAAAATGGCGGCATCAATGCCTTGACCGGCATCCTCAAAAGTACACATGATTTCATCACCGATGGTTTTCACCAAATGCCCGTTGCAGTGGTGAACATCTTTGAGCAACTGATTGAGGGTGTCGGCAATCAGCGAACGTGCGACATCGTCACCGTATTGATCAAACAAGGCGGTACTGTCAGCCACATCAGCAAATAAAATACACAGTTCTGTCAATGAATCTCCTCTAATTGCAGTAATTTTTGATATACAGATTCAGCGTTGGGTAATACCAAACCGGCGGCATCTGCCAAGGGTGTGAAGCAGTCGGCACCGGTTAATAATTGAATATGACGCGCTTTATCTGAATCAACTGATAAAACAGTCATCACGCCTTCGCCCACACATCCAGAGCGTCTGCCCTCATCCACAACTAAAATTTTATCAAATTCCCGGGCAATTTGCTTGATTGCTTTTTCATTTAAGGGTTGTAACCACCGCAAATCCATCACTTGAACGTGTTTTTGGTGGCTGTCGGCTAATTTCTTGGCGGCTTTTAAACTTAATAAGACGCCATTACCATAGGTGATAATTAAAATATCTTTGGCTTTACTGTGATAGACCCGGGGCTGACCCAGCGGGGTATAAACATCGGTTTCAGGATAAGCGGTATTCCAGAGACCATCTCCCTCTTCATACAAATCCTTTTGCATGTACAGGGCTATGGGTTCGATAAAAACTGACACCCGTTTATTCACCTGGGATAAAGCCGTTAAGGTTCGCATCATACTCACCGCATCATCGCCACGGGAAGGACAGGCTACAATCACACCCGGTATATCCCGTAAAGCAGTGATTGAATTGTCGTTATGGAAATGGCCGCCAAAACCTTTTTGATAACCCAGACCCGGAATACGGATTACCATGGGGTTGGCAAATTGACCATTGGAAAAAAACTGTAAACTGGCGGCTTCACCGCGAATCTGGTCGCAGGCATTATGAAAATACGCCAGATACTGTATTTCCGGCACCGGCAGTAGACCTAAGGTGGCATAGCCCTGCGCCAAGCCCAGGATGGTTTGTTCGTCCAGTAAGGTGTTAAATACCCGTTTCGCCGAGAACTGCTTGTACAGGTTTTTAGTGACCGTATAAACCCCACCCTTTTGCGCCACATCTTCACCAAACAGAATCATATTGGGGTGTTTTAGCATCAGATCCTGTAAGCCGCGATTAATCTGAATGGCCATGTGTTTGGGGGGCTGATTTTCGGGTAATTGTTTCTCGCTACCGAAATAATCAAGGCGTTGATCGGCATTATGTTTTGCCGCTTGCTGATAAACTTGCGCCTCATCCACCGGCGCCAATGGCGCGGACACTGCCTCAACGGTGGTTAACTTCTTACGCACATGGGCTTGTTCAGCCTTCGCCATGCACTCATCATAAACTTTGTGATAAAAATCAATGATTTCGCTGGGCTTTTTAATGCCGTGATTAATTAAACTTGCGGCGGTTTTAATCAACGGATCTTTGGCTTCATCTGCCAGTAAATCTGTCATTTTTCGGTAATCGACTTCGAAGTCGGTGCCGGCATGGCCCATTAATCGGGTGGTTTTTAAATGTAAAAATACCGGTTTACGTTCCTGACGACAAAAATCAACCGCCCTTTTCACTTGTAAATAACCGGTCTCTACATCCAAGCCATCGGCGGCAAAATATTGCATACCGGGGCGAAATTTAAAACTTTCAGCAATCCAGTTCTCCGGTGTTTTAACCGATATGCCGATGCCGTTGTCTTCACAAACAAACAGAATCGGCGTTTTTAAGCCCTGAAAAGCGGCCCAGGAAGCGGCATTAAACGCCCCTTGTGCGGTGGAATGGTTGGCACTGGCATCACCGAAATTACATAATACCACCGAGTCATCCGGAATCGGCATCTGCGCCTTTAAGCGCTGGGTTAACTCAACGCCTAAAGCACAACCTACGGCCTTGGGTAAATGGCTGGCAATGGTGCTGGTTTGGGGCAGCACCCATAACGGTTTTGAGCCCCAGACTTTATGACGGCCACCGGAGGCCGGATCTTCTGCGGCGGCGGCAAATGACAGACAGGTGTCCCATACCGGATCAATGCCAGGTACATGACGCGCGCGTTCCATCATCAAACCACCACTGCGGTAGTGTAAAAAGGCCGGATCCGTGTGGCGCAACAAACGCCCGAGCATGGCGTTACCTTCATGTCCGGATGAGCCGATGGTGTAAAACACCTTGTTATCCAGTTTTAATACCCGCGCCATTAAATCCAACTGGCGGGAACGCACTTGTGATTCAAACAAATCCCATAAACTGTGCGCATCTAAGCCATTGACTGACAATTCATTTTTAGGTGTTTGTGGCTGATAGTTCTGGACAAAGTCGATAAAGTTCTGATTAACCACTTCGGCCCGGTTAATCTTTTTAGTGGTTGTTGCTTGCATCATTAAAAGGCGTTTTTGCCGGTCAGTTCACGCCCCACCACCAACTGGTGAATGGTCTCGGTGCCTTCATAGGTAATAACACTTTCTAAGTTAAGCATATGTCGAATCGCCACATGCTCCGTGGTAATGCCCGCGCCACCCAACATATCCCGGCATTCCCGGGCAATATCCAGCGCCATGCGAACATTGTTCCATTTGGCCAGAGAAATCTGTGTCGGTTGTAATTGATCGCTGTCTTTTAACTGGCCCAAGCGATGCGCCATCAATTGGGCGGTGGTGATACGTCTGGCCATATCCGCCAGTTTCTGCTGAATAATTTGGTTACTGTCCAATGTACGGTCAAATAAGATACGATCAGCGGTATAATCTAAAACTTCTTGTAAACAGGCCTGTGCCGCTCCAATCGGACCAAAAGAAATTCCAAATCGGGCATTGGATAAGCAACTTAACGGCCCTTTAAGGCCTTTGACATTGGGTAAGCGGTTGCTGTCAGGCACCCGCACATCATCAAAAAACAAGGCCGACGTCACCGAGGCCCGTAAGGACATTTTGCGGGTAATTAGTTCGGTATCAAATCCCGGCATATCCTTTTCAATGATAAAGCCCTGAATACCGTCATCGGTTTGCGCCCAGACAATCGCAATATCCGCCACGGAACCATTGGTAATCCACATTTTTGAGCCATTGATAATCCAATCATCACCATCCTTTTTAGCGCGGGTTTTCATCGACGCCGGATCTGAGCCGGCATGGGCTTCGGTTAAACCAAAGCAACCAATCACTTCACCTTTTGCCATGGACGGTAACCAACGTTGCTTTTGTTCTTCAGAACCAAAGGCGTCAATCGGAAACATACATAAAGAACTTTGCACCGAAGCAAAGCTGCGCAGACCACTGTCACCGCGCTCCAGTTCCTGACAAATCAGACCGTAAGACATATAATCTAACCCGGCGCACTCATAGCCCTGAATGGTGCTGCCAAACAAGCCTAAATCAGCCATTTCAGGCACCAGTTCCATCGGAAAAGTATGGGCCTCAAAATGTTCCGCCACCAGCGGTAAAAAGCGTTCATCGACCCAGCGGCCAATGGATTCTTTGACCATGCGCTGTTCATCGCTAAGCGTGGCATTCACATCATACAAATCAAGTTTATCGAGTTCTTTGGACATGTCCGAATCTATACCAATTTAAAAAAAGAACTATTTTACTTGAGCTGTGGTTAGAGTGATAGCTTAAAGTCCCTATAAAACCAAAATATGGAGCTGGCTTGGTTTTTTTGTGGTATTGCTTCGATGATTATGCGATTATAAAAGCTTTAAAAAAAAGGGGTTCATTATGCAACATCAGTTCCTGACGGTTCGCGGCTTTATTGTGGCCGCTCTACTGTGCTTACTTATGGCCTGTAGCCAACAAAGGGAAACGACCAAAGAAGCCAGTACGCAACAAGATGCCACTGTGCCAGTGCAAAAGCCTGAGCCTGTTGAGCCTGAAGTTGTTGAGCCTGAAGTTGTTGAGCCTGAAGTTGTTGAGCCTGAAGTTGTTGAGCCTGAAGTTG
>CANNBS010000009.1 GCA_947502925.1 uncultured Marinicella sp.
CGAAAAAAGAGCTTATAAAACGGTTACAAACCACGCTGGAGTTCCCATGATTAATTTTAACCGGACAGTAGTGGGCGCAGGCCGGTACCCAGCGTCTTTGATGACGCACTTAACCAACATCGCGTACCAATTTTGCTATGAAAAAATATTCACCACAGAGACACAGAGAACATTATTTGACTTCTTGCTGATACCGTACCGGCGAAGGCCGGTACTCAGTGTCTTTAGACCTCAGCTTGCAGAATAAAAACAGGTATGCGAGTGGGCTTCCAACTGCCCTTTGAACCTATCCTATTCTTCTTCGTCAAAGTCACTTTGGCTGATGGCGCGGTAATAATCCACAATCACCGCCGCTGTCTGGTTATCATCGGAACGCGCAGAAATATGCGGCGTCACCGTGACTTTATCGTGCGTCCAAAAAGGATGGTCATCCGGCAACGGCTCTTCGACAAAAACATCCAGCACCGCATGACGAATCACTTGATCATCCAATGCATCGAGTAAATTCTGTTCATTCACATGCCCGCCACGACCAACATTAATTAACATTGTATGCGGCTGACACCAGGCCAAAGTCTCATCCCTGATAACATCACGAGTGTCATCGTTTAGCGGCACCAGAACCACCAGATAATCACTGCGCTCAAAAACCGTTTTCAACCCCGATTCACCATGAAAGCACGGATGCTCAGGATGATCCTGGCTGTGCGTCCAGGCCACTGTATTAAAACCCAGATCAGCACAACGCTCAGCGACAAACTCACCCAAAGCCCCCAGGCCTAAAAAGCCCACCGTGGGACTGGCATCGGTCTCCAACACCTGCCACTGCTGCTTGTCCTGTTGCTGCTGATAGTTCTTCAGATTACGCCAGTCCTGCAGCACATACGCCAGTACATACTGCGCCATCCGCTGCTGTAAAGACAAGGTCATAATACGCCACTGCTGATACCGGTCATCAATCGCCTTATCGGCGATGATATGATCCATGCCGGCGCCCAGCGATGTCACCGCTTTTAAATTCGGAAATTGATCCGTAACGCCCTCAGGATGCTGCCACAAAACCGCCAGGGTCACCGAATCCGGATCAGAAATATCCGGCCACACCTGCACCGAAGCATCCGGCAACAGCTGCCGCAACAAATGCGCCAGATCATCACTCGGTCGATCGGTAATAATTAAAGCGATACTCATAACAACAGGGTTTTTTAAGCTTTCACCAAAGGCGCTAACATACGCAAGGCCCGTTGATAGACTTTGCGTTTAAAATGAATAACATTATGCGCCGGATACCAGAAATCAACCCAACGATAACACTGAAACTCCGGTGACTTGGTGCAGTTAAAGTCCACTTTGGACTCATGCTCTAAGAGCCTGAGCAAATAATATACTTGCTTTTGACCGACGAACTTAGGATCAGAATCTTTCTTTTTAAATTTTTTGGGCAAATGATAATGCAGCCACTCAGGCGTACATCCCAGTACATCCACATGCTTTGGCTTTAAACCAATTTCCTCGTATAATTCCCTAAACATGGCTTCCTCGGCGCTTTCATCATTATCTATACCGCCTTGAGGAAATTGCCAACCGGACCCCCGCGTCCGCTTAGCCCAAAAAACCTGTCCGTCATCATCAAGCAAGATAATTCCCACATTCGGGCGAAAACCATCTCGATCTAACATGATGATAAAAATATTTAAACTGCATTTATTGTTTCAAAAAATCCCCGCCGACACAAGTAAAACTTAACAGCTTCCATAATCGAATTAAATAAAAGGTCACAATAATATTTTAACTGGACAACCTTCTACCCCGTACCACGATACGGGTTCCAGTGTCTTTCATGAACAAAAATGTATTAATGTAAAAACTTTCTACCCCACTGCTCGCCGTATAGGCTGACTAGTATAGTAGGATGGGCTCTGCCCATCAAAACCTAATGATAGTCCTTCAACTCAGTAAAATCACACCAATTTAAATCATAATACCCATTCTCCACAAACCGTTTAAATGATGAATACGGCCACTCACTGGGCTTATTAACTAATCCATGTTTAACCGGATTATAGTGAATATAATCCGTTAAATGATTTAATTCTGCCTCATCACGAATGGTATGCTCATAAAACCGTCTTTGCCATACACCACTTTCCTTTTTCTTGGTTTTACTCTTTGAAACCTCGGCTGATAACATCACCCTTAAATCACGCGGCAAACTTTTTGTGAAATGTATTTTTATCAGAGAAACGATTTTTGGATAATCGCTAATGTGTTGGGGTTTTATAATCATGTGAAAATGCTCCGGCATAACTGCAATGGCATGAAGCTGAAACTGAACCTGCGTTTTAACCATTTTTAAGGCCACCCTGAATTCAGCCCTGTAATCAATCAAAAGTTCACGCTTTCGATTATTGATCACCACTGTAATAAATACGTGACTGTTTTCAATAAAAACCCTTCTGAAATTTGGCATTTATAGATTTTATCACAGTGCTTAAATTATTTTGTAGGATGGGCTCCGCCCATCATAGACCTAACATATTAATTAAAAAAGATTGTGATGGGCGGAGCCCATCCTACTTTTCATAAGCATCACCCACCCATCCCACTCACAAAAGTATCCACGTAATGCGTGACTTTCTGGATCAGGCGTTCGGCGGTGGTGGCGCGTTCTTTGAGCTTGGGGCGGGTTTTCATCATGCTGATGACGTCTTCACGCATGGGTTCGCGGTTGGTGTAGAGGAAATCGCCGATAACGGATTCGAGTTTCTCGGGGTCGAGGTGTTCGGTTTCAGAAAAAAGTTTAATGGCGCGTTGTTTTTCAGCTTCCCAGTAAGCATCGAATGCATCAGGGACCGATTCGGCGTCAGCGATTAGAGGCAGGTGCTTGTTGATAAATTGTTCAATCAGTTCCCGCTTACTGCGCAGTTCGACTTCGCCCATCAGGGCTTTGATAATCTCGTCTTTTTGTTGTTGATGCTCGGCCGGCGGTGCTTCTTTCAGGTCTTTGAGTAAGCGCACGATATACGACACATTAATGTCATCCCGGTGAATCAGCTCCAGCTCGAAATCCAGGTCCTCCAAAATTGAGACTTTGTCCTTTTCGGTGTCACGCCGCACCTTGTCATGCAGGTCGAGGTATTTGCTCTTATAATCCTCAAATTCCTGGTCTGCCATATCCAGATCATCGAAGCTAAAATCCGTAAAGCTGGTGAGCACATTCATCAGGCGCATTAATGTGCGAAAAGCCTGCACAAAAGCGAACTCATCGTCTTCGGTCTGTAATTCATTCACGCTGTCCACCGTCGGCGCCAGGCTGATTAACAGCGCATAAGCGCGGTTAAATTTCTCGAGGTATTCTTCATAAGACGGAATCAGAATCTCATCTTTATGCTCAAGACTGGAAAACAAGCGAATGGCATCATCAGTGGCCTCTTTCAGGTTTCTAAAACAGACGATATTGCCCTGAGATTTCAGTTCATTGTATATCCGGTTGGTTCTGGAAAAGGCCTGAATCAGGCCGTGGTGTTGTAAATTCTTATCCACGTACAGCGTATTCAGCGGCTTACTGTCGAAACCGGTGAGGAACATATTCACCACCAGCAGGACATCGATTTGTCTGGCTTTTACTCGCTTAGCGATGTCGTTGTAATAATTATAAAAGGACTTTGGATCCCGGGTGGTGTAGTTGGTGTCGAATTGCTGGTTATAATCACCGATAAAACACTCCAGATGATCCCGGCTGTGACCGAAATACGCCGCACCCTGCTCGGCCGCCTGTAGCATCTGATCATCCATCGCGGTGGCACCGATACCTTGCGCTTGCCGGTCTGCTTCATTGGCCTGATAGGAAAAGATGGTAGCCAGTCTGAGCTGATGTTCGCCACGGGCTTTTTTATCGAGAAACATCTGATAATACTGAATCAGGGCATCGACACTCGACACACAGAATATCGCGGTAAAGGCCCGGTTGTGGGTTTTTCTCGGGTGGTTCTGAATAATATAATCGGTGATCAGATTTAAACGCCGCGGGTCATCAAAAACCTCCGACTCATTAATCGCCTCCACTTTAACATCATCGGCAGAATCGTCATTGGCGGCCTGTTTCTGCTTAAAGGTGTTGAGGTATTCAATCGAAAACCGCAGCACATTCTCATCACGAATGGCATCAGTAATCACATATTTGTGCAGACAGTCACCGAATAGCATGGCGGTGGTGCGTTTACCCAGGTCATTTTTAATGGCATTTTCGGCAAAAATCGGCGTGCCGGTAAAACCGAACATCTGACAGCCACTGAAAAAATCTTTAATTCGACCGTGGATTTCGCCGAATTGACTGCGGTGGCACTCATCGAAAATAAACACCACTTTTTCATTCAGTAAATGCGTCAGTTTTGACAGGTATTTTTGCTTGCTGATGGCATTATTCAGTTTCTGAATGGTGGTCACCACCAGCCGCGTATCATCGGTTAACTGTCCCACCAGAGCGGTGGTGTTTTCCGTGGCGTCAATGCTGCCTTTGGCGAATTTATTAAACTCCTTGCCGGTCTGGTAATCCAGGTCTTTACGGTCTACCACAAACACCACCTTATGCACCGCCGGTAAACCGGTCAGGATTTGCGCGGTTTTAAACGAGGTCAGGGTTTTACCCGAACCGGTGGTGTGCCAGATATAACCATAATCAGTAGAGCTTTTCACCCGCTCAACAATCGCTTCCGTGGCGTAATACTGATACGGCCTGAGCACCATCAGCATCTTTTCGGTTTCATTGAGGACAATATACTGCGTGATCATCTTCGCCAGATGCGCAGAATTTAAAAAAGCCGTTGCAAAAGCCGTTAAATCCGTGATCGGCCGGTTATCCTCACTGCTCCAGTAAAAGGTCTGCTTATACGACCGTGACGGAATGGCATTATTAGCGAAATACTTGGTATTCACGCCATTACTAATCACAAACAACTGCACAAACTGAAACAGACCATGCCCTGACCAGTAAGAATGTTTCTCATAGCGATTAATCTGATTAAACGCCTCTTTTAATTCTAAGCCCCGGCGCTTTAACTCAATCTGCACCAACGGCAAACCATTAATCAAAACCGTCACATCATAGCGATTCTGATACCGCCCCGCCATCCGCACCTGCTGCGTCACCTGAAAATGGTTCCTGTCTAAATGAAAACCATCCAACAACTGCACCGTCCGCGTCTCACCCGCACTATCCATATACGTCACCCGATCCCGCAAAATCCCCGCCCGATTAAACACACTGCCCTTATTAATGCTGTTCAGGATTTGCTTAAACTCATGATCGCTTAACGACACCTCATTCAAGCGTTCCAGCTGAACCTTAAAATTAGCCACCAGTTCCTTGTCATTGGTGACGCGAACACGCTCATAACCCAGCGTGACGAGTTGTTTAATCAGGTTATTTTCGAGGGCTTGTTCGGATTGGGTGGTCATGCTTTACCAATGGCTTTATTTAGCTCTTTTTCAAATAGCTTAATCTCTGAAAGAATCTTATCAAAATCAGGATATTGACCAAAAATCATTTCTTCCATTTGCTTGTAATCGTCCTTTAATTGTTTAATCCTGTACTGCTCAGGAATCAGTGAAAATTGACCACGCTTTGCGGCCTGATAATTTGCCCACCCTTGTGGATAAAACTTAGCTTTAAAATCAACCGTTGCATTTAACAAAACCAAATCATTCAAGGCATCATTCTTAACTTGACTGTTAAGCATTTGATACAAATCATAATAATGCCGAGAATAACGCGCCGGTTGGTTTTTTGTTCTGGGTCGATGCGACTCAACATGCAAAATAGTTACCTTATCCCAGAAAGTTTTCTTAGCTTCAATTACCCTAACATCCAGTCTGCAATCCTCTTTGATTATAGCTTCTGCTATTTCAGCACAGTAAGGCTCTATGGTCATGGTTGATTTTGGAATCATTGCAGACATCGGGCCAAATTCCAATTCAATCTCAGGTTTAATGTATTCAGATTCAAATGCCTTTGGATATTGCACCATAACTGATTTCTGTTTATCTTCATCAATGTACAAATGACAATGTTCACCTAAAATTTCAACCAATAGTGGCATCAAAGTCTTTCGGATATAGCTTTGAGCATCCACCTCCATTTTTTTATTGAACTTATCTTGTTTGGTATTGCTCCTATCATCATATGGATTCTCATCTGTTAATACCCGCCAGTCCAAAATCAAATCGATGTCTTCAGAAAACCGTTCAATCAAGTTATAACACTTTGATAAAGTAGTACCACCTTTGAATAAAACTTTTTTAGATATATCCGAGTTACTAAATATTTTTTGTAACACCCAACAAACCCAAAAATCTTTTTCAATTGTCACCGCAGTTAAACCCAGTGTCGCAGCAGTCTCATTGAATATTTCTGCTCGCTGTTGACTGTTCAATTGGGCGATGATTTCAAGGTTATGATGTGAATTTTTAGTCATTACAGCTCATAAAAATTAATTTAATCTCCTCATAAACCCAACTTGTGGTAAATCTGGTGTCTTTTAAGATTTTTTTGGCTGTTTTTTCATTAAAGTAAGAACAAATAACTTCTTTCTCCTTTTTATCTAATTGACGTTTATCTAAAGTTTTAAGAGCTTGAACCAATAATGCACTTTCTTCATGTTTAAATCCCATATCTTTTAAACTGCCTTTTTTGAAGATTAAACATTGGTTTCCAATTTGATATTCACGACTTTGGGCATTACAAAGATAAATATATTTCCCGGGTACTTGAGTTGAAAGCCCTAAAACATTCAATGCTGTATTTCCGGAAATTTGAATATCCCAACCAAATTTCCGAGCCAGTGCACGAGCCACTTGATCGATATCTGCAGGCAAATCCTTTTTTAATAGCTTGCTGTATTTAGGATAATCATACAAACCACGAATAACACGTCGGATTCGCTGCTTTTTAACCAACCGGCTTAACGCTTGATCTATGGCAGCAGCACTCCCTAAATCCACAAAATCATTTTTTGAAAACGCCCAACCCCTACCGTTTCCATAAACTCTACTTATTACTTTATATTCAGTAGTTTGCATTTCTTAATAGTACAACATTCTGTCAGAAAATGTATAGTGTTTTTCTGACAAATTAAAGCACATAAACACCTTCAACAATGACAAAAACTTGAAAATAGTATTCCTTAACGCCATAATTTGGGATAGACGGGTAAATCCTCTTATGTGCTTTAAATGTTCCCATCCATCGGTTGGCAAGAGTTTGGAGATTATCGACATAACAGAGACCGTCTTTTTTTGCCTGATTTTCGTTTCAAATATTCTGTTTCAATTTAATTTGTCTTATGGGTCGTGACTATTGACTTTAGGATAAATAAATCATGTTATTTTATCCAATATGACCGGCGCCTCTTCACTTCTGTGTACGCGTCGGTTCTCTTTTTATAGTACTGTAGGATGGGCTCTGCCCATCAACAACTATTTTAACTATTTTGCGCATTGTGATGGGCAGAGCCCATCCTACCGGACTTTTAAGCGAAGCCATAGACAGAATTATTAATGAATAAGAATCTAATCTGTCAGAATCCTTTTTTCCCTGCTCAACAATAGCAATTAATTCATTAGAATCCGCAGATTCAACTTTCTGCATTAACATTTCAGCATTGAATTTTTCTGCACTGCATACCGTTGCAAAAATAAGACTTATTAAAACTAATTTTTTCATTATCGTTTCCTTCTTTTTAAATTATTTTGTTTCACCCCAAACGTCGCAAGTAATTTAACTACTTTATAAAGTTCTCCACCAGTTCCTTTTCATTGGTGACGCGAACACGCTCATAACCCAGCGTGACGAGTTGTTTAATCAGGTTATTTTCAAGGGCTTGTTCGGATTGGGTGGTCATGCTTAAAACTTCCCCTCTTGAGAGGGGTTAGGGGTGTGTTTTTTGCGGTACATGATTAAAGTCTTCATTGATTCTATAATAACTGATTTATCTAATAATTTCCCTTATAAAATTGGCTTGTCCCATGTCCCGGGACTTGGGACTTTACGTTTGATGATAGAAAGCGTAGGATGGGCTCCGCCCATCAACAACTATTTTAATTATTTTGCGCATTGTGATGGGCAGAGCCCATGCTACCGGACTTTATTACTCTTAGGCCGCAAAATCCTGGTTAAATTGCGCTTCGCCTTTTATCCATAAAATTTCATGTGACAGGACTTGTGTGATGAAATGCTGCTTTTAAACGCAACTAAGCGCAACTAAGGACACACATCGAAATCGACATTTTCTTACAAGCTTTCAGAAATTATGGACAGATTTCTTGGTAAGAACCCATCAAAATGGTGTTTTTACAAGGAGAAAGTGATGACTATTGCAAGAAAGCAACAAATTTGTGTTGAAGACACACCTTATTACCACATCGTCTAAAGATGCGTTAGACGTGCTTTTCTATGTGGTGAAGATAAATACACAGGTAAGAGTTTTGAACACCGCCGTCAATGGTAGATTGATCGCATTAAAAAGGTCGCTTCTATATTTGCGATTGATGTATGTTCTTATGCCATCATGAATAATCATTTCCATCTCGTTTTGAAGATTGGAGCAAATAATAATTGGACTAATAAACAGGTTCTTATAACCTGGCAATCTTTATTCTCTTTACCAGTGATGTGTGAACGATATTTGCAAGGTGATGATTTAGATGATTCATCGCTACGACTTGTGCAAAAGTATGCTGTTGAATATCGCGAACGTTTATGCTCAATATCTTGGTTCATGAAAGCAATAAACGAATATATCGCCAGAATGGCAAACGAAGAAGATAAATGTACCGGGCATTTTTGGGAGTCTCGCTTTAAAAGCCAGGCATTGCTTGATGAGCGAGCTCTATTGACTTGCATGGCTTACGTCGATTTAAACCCCATTCGGGCTTGTATGGCGAAGACATTGAGTGATTCTGAGTTCACATCGATAAAAGAACGAATTGAAGAACAGTCCACCGATTTGTTACCCTTCGGTAAAGGTGACGATGACCTGCCCTATTACCTCTCCAGTTACATCGATATGGTGGATGAAACCGGGCGTATAATTCGAGATGGTAAAGCAGGATATATTTCCCATAAATTAGGTTCGGCTTTAATCGAATTAGACCTTAATCCTGATACTTGGATTGATGAATTAAAGGGCTTCAAGTCTGTTGGGTATTCGGCTGTTGGAACAGTTAGTCAACTTAAAGAATATTCGCAAAAGACTCAGCGCAAATGGTCTGTGGGCATTCGCCTAAAACCAGCTCTCGAATAGCATAAATCAAGCAACCTATTCTCGAAACTTCATTTCAGTGAAGCCATGCCGCTCGGCCTAAATCTGACAAAATAGATAAAAACTGACCAATTTAATCGTAAGTTAGTATTTTCAAAAATACCGGACCAAATCACCAATAATAACCCTCCAATATGGCCGGAATATCAATCAAATAAACTGCTTAAATAATCTGATGAAGTGCCTGTCCCGTATTATTCGTCTGTGGGCATTCGCCTAAAACCAGCTCTCAAATAGCATAAATCAAGCAACCTATTCTCGAAACTTCATTTCAGTGAAGCCATGCCGCTCGGCCTAAATCTGACAAAATAGATAAAAACTGACCAATTTAATCGTAAGTTAGCATTTTCAAAAAAACCGGACCAAATCACCAATAATAACCCTCCAATATGGCCGGAATATCAATCAAATAAACTGCTTAAATAATCTGATGAAGTGCCTGTCCCGTATTATTTTCACCATGCTAAAAATGCACAGTGTGCATCAGCAATTAGCTAAATGATAGAATGGGGTTGGCTTGGCGCTTACATTTAAGCCGAGTGAAATGGCTTTACGAATATAAATTAGTTGGAAAATTTTGTTGGGTTTTAAATTAGTCAAGCATCTTAAAAGAAATCTTCTTGTAGTTTGCAACAAAATTAATTAGAGACGACTATTGATCCATATTTGCCAGCTTCATCTTGAAAAACTAATTCACCATTTTGATTGGTTATTTCTAACCTTAATACATAAAGATGTCCCATTAAAGCTTGAATAGTAAAACTGTTAGGTAGTTCAATCTCATTAGGACCATTATTAAAGTCTTTCAAATCGTTGTGTCCATAAATTTTTCCAATTCCATTTTTTGTAATTTTAAGTTGAGCATTGCCAATAAGTAAGCAGGCAGAAATTGCAGGACGATTAACTATTGAATCCCCGCCTCTCAGACAAGTGAACTTCGCAGTATATGTTTCTGGAGTAGTTGGTTGAGCATTTTCTTGAGTATTGTCACAAGAAGATACAAATACAACTAAAATAATTAAAAGAATTTTGGGTGTTTTCATTGTTTTCTTAATTGAAGTTTGATCATTTTTCATTATTGTCACATTTAGTTTTATCAAAGTAAAGTTTTTCTTAATTAAAGACTCAAGAAATAATCAGAGACATACACAAACTTAGACACTAATGGAAAGAACATTCTCTGACTTTCAGTACTTTTTTGTATATCAGAATCAACAGTAGGACGAGAGTTTTCATAATCCCAAATTTCGAGCCTAACGCCTTTATTACGACTCCATATTTTATTAATCTCATCACCTACTGTATAAACTATTGTTTTTTCATCGGCTACATCACTAGGAGAAGATAGAAAAACATCAATAAATGTTACGGTTTTATTTAATTTCACACAAACATCCTCTGCAACAGCCCTTTTTTAAATTCGTTGGTTTGGTCTATTTGCTTGCTTAGATGGTTGATGGATTGGTCGATTGAGTTTAGGCAATCGGCTATTTTTTGTTGTTCTTCAATACTTCTTGGCCATAACAATTTAATTGACAACATATCAGATTTATTCAATTTAGCTCTACTGCTTCCATTGATATACTTTCTAACATCTTTATGAACCAAGGAGTAATAGAGCATCAATCCAATATTTTCACCCTTACAAGACAAAACATGAGCATGATTATTTACCCATGATTTTCCTGTTACATATTGAGCAATAGGTCTGTTCGCGAATTCATCAAAATTACCACCATCTTCGGCAAGAAGTATCAATTCCTGGTCAAACAAATAGTCATTTAAATAATCTACAACACCATTAGCACCATAATAAGGAATTGATCCTTTCATATCTTGCCTGCTTGTTGAATTTAATGGCTTCCTTTTGTTATCTAAACAATCTGCAATATCATCCAACCGCTTCTCCTCCCAATCCGGAAAATCCTTCCCGTCATCCTTAAACCTAACCTCCTGACTAAAGATTTTCTGCATCAGGCCTTTTTTGTAGTCTTCGAGGGCGACTTTTTTTTCTTTAAGTAAGGTGATGCGTTGGTCGATGGAGGTAAGGAAGTTGGCGATTTTTTGTTGTTCTTTAATTGATGGTAATTTTAATGGGATTTTGTTTAGCTCAACAATTGTTAAAGCTTTTTGTGTTGAGCCAATTGAACACTTTATTAATAGCCTTTTGTTATAACCAATTATTAATTCTAAAAACTTAGAATATTCTTTAACATTCTTTAGCCATATTAGGTTTCCGTCTTTGAAGTAGAATTTTGAATTATTGGGAACTCTGTAGACATTTCCTAGTGTGCCGACAGCTGTAATTAAAATATCATTTTCCCTAGGTGATCCATACTTAGAATCAAATTTATCAAATGCCTCTTCACTAATGTATAAGATATCTTGAGGTTGTTTATTCTGTTTTAATTCAGATATTTCTTTTCCTCGATAAAACGGAATACCTTCTTCAACATAATCGGATAAATAAACTCTTTTACTCGAAGTTAAATCTGCAATACTTCCCAGCTTCTTAATAGACCAGTCATTAGTAAACTCCACAAACCGCAACTCAGGAACTAATTTTTTATTTTCAGTTGCCATACCCATTAAAACGGCGTATCAATCCCAAGTTCATCACAAAACTTCTGAATCACTTTATTCGTTTCTTCGAGCTCCTTATCCAGTTGTTTAAGTTCTTGAGAAACAGCCTTCAAATCCACCGGTTCCTCTTCTTCAAACGTATCCACATACCGCGGGATATTCAGGTTGTAGTCGTTTTCGGCGATTTCATCCAGACTGGCGATATGGCTGAATTTATCTTTGGATTCGCGCTTTCGATAGGTTTCGACGATAAGATCGACGTCTTCATCGCGCAGGACGTTTTGGTTGCCTTCTTTAATATAATGACCCTCCCCGCTGGCGTCGATAAAGACCACCTTGTCGTCGGGCCGGCGGTCTTTTCTGAGGACCAGAATACAGGTCGGGATACTGGTGCCGTAGAAGATATTGGCGGGTAAGCCGATCACGGCATCCAGGGCATTCATGTCTTTAATGATGTATTCGCGGATGGTGCCTTCGGCGGCGCCGCGGAATAAAACGCCGTGTGGAAAGACGGAGGCCATGATGCCGTTATCATCGAGCTGATAGAGCATGTGGGTTAAAAAGGCGTAATCGGCTTTGGTTTTCGGCGCCAGTCGGCCGTAGGGGCTGAAGCGTTCGTCTGAGTCGTTTAAGGGATTGGCGCTGGATTTCCAGTGGGCTGAAAAGGGCGGATTGGCGACCACGGCTTCGAAGCGTTGCTCAATGTGCCGGGGCTCTTCGAGGGTGTCATCCTGTTTAATATCGAAATCCCGGTAATGGACATCATGCAGAATCATGTTCATGCGCGCCAGGTTATAGGTGGTGCGATTCAGTTCCTGACCAAAGAATTCCGTGACCTCGGCTTCCCGTGCGACCCGCAGCAGCAAAGACCCCGAACCACAGGTCGGATCGTACACCGAGCGTAAGCGGTCTTTTCCGGTGGTGACGATTTTCGCCAGTATCTTCGAGACCTTTTGCGGCGTATAAAACTCCCCGGCGGATTTACCGGCGCCGGCGGCGAATTTCGCGATTAAATATTCATAGGCATCTCCGAGAACATCGGCATCGATTTCATCGAGCCGGAAATCGATTTTATTTAAAAATCCGAGAATTTCGACGACGATGGCGTTGCGGGTGTTCGGCGTTCGACCGAGTTTACTGGAATGTAAATCCAGGTCTTCGAATAAGGCATTAAAATCGTCTTCAGATTCAGTGTTGCGGGTGCTGTTTTCAATGTGGTTCAGCACCGTCTGCAGGTCATCGAGGATATAATTCGATTCGCCTTCAGTTCGGGCCTGGCCTTTGGCCACCAGCACCCGGAATAAATCCGTCGGTGCCAGGTAATAACCCAGTTGCAGCACCGATTCTTCTTCGATGGCTTTTAAGGTTTCGGCATCGGTGACCTCGGTGTATTCAGTGACCTCTTCGCCGGTGAGCAGTTTATTGGCGTACAGGTATTGTTTTTCCGAGAGGTATTTAAAGAAGATAAAGCCCAGGATGTAATCCCGGTAATCATCGGCAGAAATTTTCCCCCGCAATAAATTCGCAATCCCCCAGAGCTGGGTTTCGAGGTTTTTCTTTTGGTCTTCGGTCATTGAGTCCTTGTTCCCTAATGATGGTGTTAATAAATGACCTCATCACTTTGCCCAATATAAGAAAAATTTGCAATAGAAAATATTAAAACCTCGATTAGATACGACTTAATTTGGCTTTTGATTAGATGTGGATTCTGAAATGAGTTATTTGTCCGATATATGACAATTTTTAGCCCATTGAAATACTTCGTATTTGTTCACTGCGTGAACTGGGTCTCCGGATCAAGTCCGAAGACGGCGCGATGTTCGCCTTAGCGCTGAGGGAAAATTTAGCGTTATAGACGCCTACAGGATGTAGGTGCGTAGCGCGAGCAGGACGCAGTAGCTGCCAAGCCCGATAATGACGGGGTTTAATTTGGAGCTGAGGGAAAAGTGGATGAGTAAAGATCAAGGCGCAAAAATTGTTCTATAAGACACTGGTTACCGGCCTGCGCCGGTATGGCGGTGCAATACTACGTATTACACCTTACCTTCTTAGTCATAACTATAACCGAATTCATCGACAAACATTTTATGAAAGTCCTGCTTCGAAACATAGTGAT
Source organism: uncultured Marinicella sp. (assembly GCA_947502925.1). Lineage (GTDB taxonomy): Bacteria > Pseudomonadota > Gammaproteobacteria > Xanthomonadales > Marinicellaceae > Marinicella. The sequence goes on from CANNBS010000009.1 coordinate 14,017, forward strand.
TCTGCGTGCCGGCGGTGGCGATTTTTATGCTGCCGAGTAATGAAGCGACTCTGCCGATGGTTTGGTAGTCGAGGTTATTCATCAGGCCGAAGAGTAACCCGGCGCGGTAGGCGTCGCCACAGCCTGTTGGATCGACGACTTTTTCTGCCTGGACCACGGGAATATGGTAGCTGGTGTTGTCGGTGAAGACTTCGGAGCCGTTTTCACCCCGGGTGATAAATAAGGCATCCATGTGACTGGCGATTTCTTTGGCGTCCATGCCGGTGCGATTATGCACCATTTCATATTCGTAATCGTTGGCGGCCATCCAGGTGGCTTGTTCAATGAATTGTCGTAGGTCATCGCCGTCGAATAAGGGCATGGCCTGACCGGGATCGAAAATAAAGGGAATGTCGGCGTCATAAAATTCCTGCGCATGCTGAATCATGCCATCACGGCCATCGGGACCGACCAGCCCGATCGCGATGTCATTATATTCTTCGACTTTATTTTCATGGGAAAAATTCATGGCGCCGGGGTGAAAGGCGGTGATCTGGTTGTTTTTTAAATCGGTGGTGATGTAAGCCTGTGGCGTAAAATGCCCCTCTTTAACCTTAATACCTTCCAGGGTAATGCCCAGGCCTTTAAGACGTTGTTCATAGGTTCCAAAGTCACTGCCGACCGTGCCCATGGGCACCGGCTCACCGCCAATCATTTTTAGATTATAGGCAATGTTTCCGGCGACGCCGCCAAACACCCGGCTCAAAGTCGGCACCATAAAGGAGATGTTTAATTTATGAATTTGATCGGGCAAAATATGGTTGGCAAACTCATCTTCAAAAACCATGATGTTGTCAAAGGCCATGGAGCCACAGATTAACGCTCTACTCATTGTTTAGTTGTTCCTCTAAAATTTGTTTGGTTTGTGCCGGGTTGGCTTGGCCTTTGGTTTGTTTCATCACCTGGCCGATAAAATAATTAAACATCTTATCGTTTCCGGCTTTAAATTGTTCAACCTGGTCGGGATTATCTTTAATCACCCGGGTAATAATCTTATGCAAGGCATCGCTGTCGGAAATTTGCGCCAGACCCTGTTGCTCAATAATGGTGGCGGCCGACTCGCCGGATGCCCACATTTTATCCAGCACTTGTTTAGCGATTTTACGCGAAATCTCACCCGATGCCATGGCATCCATTAAACCCGCATAATCGGTCGGTGATATTTTACTATCGGCTAAATCACTGTCTTGTTCATTCAGCAAGGCATTAAAATCAGTAATTAAAAACTTCGCATTGTCAGCAGGTTTGGCTTTTGTCTGCGCCTGACTGGCTTCAAAAAACTTTGCCATCGCCACATCATAGGCAATCTGCCGGGCATTTTCTTCGGGTAACTGCCAGTCTTCCATGTACCTGTTTAATTTAGCTTCGGGGAGTTCCGGCATGGCGGCCCGTTGCCTATCCAGCCTGTCGGTGATGATATTCAGTGCCGGCAAATCAGGGTCCGGAAAATAGCGGTAATCGTTGGCATCTTCTTTGCCGCGCATGGTGCGTGTCTGGTCTTTATCGGCATCATACAGCCGTGTTTCCTGAACCACTGATTCGCCCTGCGCTAATATTTTCTTTTGCCGTTTTATTTCGTAATTAATGGCCTTTTCGATAAACCGGAAAGAGTTTAGGTTTTTAATCTCAGCGCGGGTGCCTAAGGTTTCACTGCCTTGTGGTTTCAGCGAGACATTGGCATCACAGCGGAATGATCCTTCCTGTAAATTACCGTCGCAGATGCCCAAAAAGGTCACCCGGTTATAAATCGCCCGCATATAGGCCACCGCTTCTTTGGCACTGGTCATTTCGGGTTCAGACACCACTTCGATTAATGCCGTACCCGCTCGGTTTAAATCGATGGCTGTCCAGTCATCGTACTGGTCATGAATGGATTTACCGGCATCTTCTTCCAGGTGCGCGCGGGTGATGTTAATCGTTTTTGTACCCTGCTCGGTTTCAATCTCAATCTGGCCGCGGCCGACAATCGGATCATCCATCTGGCTGATCTGATAGCCTTTGGGTAAATCCGGATAGAAGTAATTTTTTCGGGCAAAGCGGGTGACCTCGGGAATCTCGGCATCAATGGATAAACCAAAACGCACGGCATAATCAATGGCTTTTTCATTGACCACCGGTAAGGTACCCGGCAAAGCGGCATCCAAAAAGCTCACCTGACTGTTTGGCGATGCGCCGTATTGCGCTGAAGCCCCGGAAAATAACTTACTATCGAGTGCCAGTCGCACATGAATTTCCAATCCAATGACCACATCCCATTGCCCGCTCATACAAAGGCCTCCGGCATCTGCTTGTGGAAATCGGTGACCATTTGAAATTGAGCGGCGGTGGATAAAATCACCTGCTCATCAAAATAAGGCCCAATCAGCTGTAAACCCACCGGCAATCCTTTCGCAGGCTGAACCGGCATACTTAAGCACGGTAAACCGGCCAAGGATGCCGGGATGGTGAATTGATCGGCCTGATACATATTTACGCCGTCACTTTTGTCACCCTGTTTAAAGGCCACCTCCGGTGACACCGGCACCGCCATCACATCGACCTGCGAAAATGCCTGTTTAAAATCTTCGCTGATCAGTCGCCTGATGCGCTGGGCTTTACAGTAATAATCATCATAATAACCCGAGGACAAGGCCCAGGTTCCCAGCATAATTCGCCGCTGTACTTCATCACCAAAACCCTCGCTGCGGGTTTTGCGATACATGGCATTAATATTGTCACATTGTTGTGACGTTTGGTGACCAAATCGAACACCATCAAACCGCGCCAGATTAGCCGAGGCCTCGGCCGGCGCCAGAATATAATAAGCCGCCACCGCCAGATCGGCATGCGGCAAGTCCACCTCAATCAGTTCAGCGCCTTGTTCGGTCAGCGTTTTTAAGGCCTGTTCGGTGCTGCGTTTAATGTCGTCATCTTTGAGCTGCTCAACCCAACCGGGAATCACGCCCACTTTAAGGCCTTTCATGGATGGCTGTTGCGGGGCTTGCCATTGCCAGGCTTCGGTTTTAATGCTGGTTGAATCCTTGTCATCATGGCCCATCATAGCCTCCAAAACCAGACCGCAATCATCGGCAGAAACCGCCATCACACCACCCTGGTCAAGGCTTGAAGCAAAAGCAATCATGCCATAACGCGACACCCGACCATAACTGGGTTTAATGCCGGTGATACCACAAAAAGCCGCCGGTTGTCGAATGGAGCCACCGGTATCAGAGGCTGTCGCCACCGGCGTTAATCGAGCTGCCACAGCGGCGGCTGAACCACCTGAGGAGCCGCCGGGTACCCGCTTTAAATCCCAGGGATTTTTGACCGCACCGAAATAAGAATATTCATTAGATGAGCCCATGGCAAATTCATCCATATTGGCTTTGCCCAGGGACATCATGCCAGCCTGACTTAACCGGGAAACCACAGTGGCATCAAAAGGGGGCGCATAATCGGCCAGCATTTTAGAACCGGCGGTGGTTGTCACGCCCTGTGTGGAAAATAAATCTTTGTGAATAATGGGAATGCCCGACAACAGTCCATCGATTTGATTAGCTGTTAATAAATCTTCAGGATTGATGTCATTATTAATGTGCAACAAGGCATTGAGTGAAGGGTTAAACTGCCGGCATCGATCCAGATAAACACTGGATAACTCAGCGGTGCTGATTTGTTTTTTGGCCAGTAATTGATTGAGTTCCCGGATGCTAAGATTAATCATTCAATCACCTTCGGCACCAGGTAGAAGTTGTCATCCGACTGTTTGGCCAGCGCCAGTAATTGTTCTTTATGGGAATCTTCAGTCACCCCGTCATCCCGTAACGGCATCCAAAACTGACACGGGTGAAACATCGGCTCCACTTGCGCCGTATCGGCTTTTTTGATACGTTCTACCATGTCGGTTATTTGATTCAGAGATTGACCAATGAGCCTGGATTGTTCAGCATTTAAATCCAGTTGAGCCAACTGAGCCATTTCTGTTAATTCTTTACGATTTATTGACATTTAATCGGTCGGTTTCATATATAATTCGGTGCTTGAGCGACGAAGTCGCATTCAGCCGGCTATTATGCCACTTCCGCAATCCATAAGTAAAACGAAAATAATTATGTTTAAAAAAATTCGCAGCCTGTTTTCTAACGATTTGGCCATTGATTTAGGCACTGCAAATACCCTGGTTTATATGCGTGATCACGGCATCGTTCTGAACGAACCCTCCGTGGTTGCCGTGAGAATGGATCAAGGTCGTGGCGGCCCGGTTAACATCGCCTCGGTGGGTCTCGATGCCAAGATGATGCTGGGTCGAACGCCGGGCAATATTGAAACCATTCGGCCGTTAAAAGATGGCGTGATTGCGGACTTTGACATGACCGCGGCCATGCTGCAGCATTTTATCCGAAAGGTCCACGCCAATCGCTGGCTGAAACCCTCTTCCCGGGTGCTGATTTGTGTGCCTTGCGGCTCCACCCAGGTGGAACGTCGTGCCATTGAAGAATCCGCGTCAGGCGCCGGGGCTTCTGAGGTATTTCTCATCGAAGAGCCGATGGCGGCGGCTATAGGTGCCGGTATTCCGATTCATGAAGCCCGCGGTTCGATGGTTCTGGACATTGGCGGCGGCACCTCTGAAGTGGCGGTGTTGTCACTCAATGGTATTGTTTACTCGGCCTCGGTTAAAATTGGTGGCGATAAACTGGATGAGTCCATTATTGCCTACGTCCGGCGCAGTTACGGCACCTTGATCGGTGAATCCACCGCAGAACGCATTAAACAAGAAATCGGCTGTGCATACCCGGATAACGAAGAAATTTCGATGGAAATATCCGGGCGCAATCTGGCAGAAGGCGTACCTCGTAAATTTACCATGACCAACAATGAAGCGCTGGAAGCCTTGCATGAGCCGCTGGCCGGTATCGTTGCTGCGGTCAAAACAGCCCTGGAACAAACGCCGCCTGAGTTATGTGCCGATGTGGCGGAACAAGGTATCGTGCTAACCGGTGGTGGTGCCTTGTTGAAAAACCTGGATAAACTACTGATGGAAGAAACCGGTTTACCGGTGTTTGTGGCTGAAGATCCACTGACTTGTGTCGCCAGAGGTGGTGGCAAAGCCCTGGATATCATCGATGAAAAAGGCTCAGACTTTTTTGCGCCATTTAGATGATAAAAAGGTGCGCTGTTTAACCCAATGGATGCGCTAAGCCAACAACAAAAACTAACCCAGTCACCACTGTTTCGGTTTATCTTGCTGCAGTTTATCTGTCTGTCATTAATGATGGCGGATAAAAACAGCCAGTTAACGCAACCCATCAGACAAGGTCTTTCCTGGGTGGCCATGCCGCTGATTAAAGTGGTGGATTGGCCCCAGAAAATTTACCAAACAGTCGAAATCGCCATTACCCGTCAGGCAAAACTGATTGACGAGAATAATGCCCTTAAGCAGGAATTACTGGACATCCAGCTTAAAGCCCAGAGAAACACCACCTTAGCGGCTGAAAACCAACGCCTGCGCGATATGCTGAACACCGCTCGGGAATTACCGATGAACACTTCAGTGGCTTTTGTCACAGACATCGCCCAAACCCAAAAAAGGCAGCACGTTGTGATTAATCAGGGCCAGGCTGATGGTGTTTATTTGGGTCAGCCGGTCTTAAGCTTGGCCGGTGTGGTGGGACAGGTTGATGTGTTGGCCGATCACTACGCCCACGTGATCGTTATTACCGATCCGGCTCATATCATCCCGGCAGAAATTCTGCGCACCGGATTGCGGACGTTAGCGTATGGTCACGGTGATGGCTTACAACTGAAAGAAGTCCCCATCAGTGCTGATATTCAGGCGGGTGATGTACTCATTACCTCGGGATTTGGTAATCGATTTCCACGCGGTTTAACCATCGCCACCCTGGCAGATGTATCGGTCAGTGCCGAACGTGACTTCCAGGTGGCCAACGCCAGCCCCGGCGTGGCATTGAACCAGCTCACTGAAGTTTTTTTGGTGTGGCCTGAAGAGCAATCACCATGAGGCCTAATCGCCGCCAACAAGCACTGGTTCACTTAAGTCTGCTTATTTCGCTGTTATTAACCCTGATTCCCTGGCCGGCCACGGTACAGTTATTTATGCCGCAATGGACTGCCATGGTGATTGCTTACTGGTCGTTACATGACCATAATCGTTCGGTGATGTTGCTGGCCTTTTTTTACGGGCTCATGCTGGATATTCTGATGGGCGGTTTATTGGGTAAACATGGCATGGCTTTGGTGGCTTTGTCATTTTTAATGCTGAAATCAGCCAAACAACTGCGCATGACATCGTTTTGGCAATTACTGATGATGGTGTTGGTGCTGCTGTTTAATGACCTGTTAATCCGGCTGTTCATTGACTGGGTCAGTTATGGTTATTTGCCGACATGGCAGGATTTTTTACCTCTGTTATCGGTGGTTTTTATTTGGCCCTGGCTGCATTATCTGCTCGACAGAATGAACAGTTTTTTGCGGCACCGTTAAGTCCATGTCCACACCTCTAAAACAACCCCACATCGAACGACAAATTTTCCAGCAACGGTTATGGGTTGCGGTTTTGATTGTTGTTCTGGCGTTTGCGGTACTGATTAGTCGGTACTTTTATTTACAGGTTATTAACCACAGTTATTACACCCAGCAAGCCGATAAAAACCGCATTAAAAGCAACCGGATTAAAGCTTCTCGGGGCTTAATTTATGATCGAAACGGTGTATTGCTGGCTGATAATGTCACCGCTTATCGATTACTGGTTACACCGGAAAAAGCCGGTGACATCGAGCAGCAAATTACCGCATTAAGTACCATCATCCCTTTCACCGAAAAAGAACGGGATGACATCCGGCAACAGCTCCAATATAACCCCATTTTTAAACCACTGGTCCTCAAAGATAAGCTCAGTGACCAGCAGGTGGCGGCCTTTGTGGTTCGCCAACATCAATTTCCGGGCTTTAATACCCAAGCCTACCTCATTCGGCAATACCGCTACCCCATTATATTGTCCCATGTCATCGGCTATGTGGGAAAAATTACCGAGCAGGCTTACTTAACGGCCGATAAATCAATGTATGCCAGCGATGACTATGTGGGTAAAACCGGTCTTGAAAAATACTATGAAAACCAACTTCATGGTCAACCTGGCACATTACGCACCGTCATTAATGCCCAGGGCAAAGTTCTCTCGAAACAAATCAAACAGCCACCCACCAATGGTGAGCAATTAACGTTGACCATTGATTTGGCCCTTCAACAAGCCGCTTATGAAGCTTTTGGTGACAACAGCGGGTCAGCCATCGCAGTCAACCCCAATACCGGTGAAATTCTGGCCATGGTGTCGAAGCCCGGATTTAACAGTAATTTGTTTATTAACGGCATTTCTCATGCGGACTATCAACAATTAACCACTTCACCGGATAATCCCCTGTTTAACCGCAGTATCAAAGGAGGCTATGAACCGGGTTCAACCATTAAACCTTATATGGCGCTGGCAGGACTGTTTTATGATCTGATTGATAAAGACTATCGCTATTTTTCCCGTGGCTTTTTCCAATTACCGGGGCAAGAACGCAAGTATCACGATTGGAAACGCGGTGGCCACGGCCAGGTGGATATCATTAACTCTCTGGCCGAGTCGGTCAATGTATTTTACTATGATTTAGCCCACCGCCTGGGCATCGACCGCATTCATGATTTTTTACAGCCTTTTGGTTTTGGTCAAATCACTGGCATTGATATCAGCGGTGAAAAAAAAGGTATTTTGCCTTCGCGCGGCTGGAAACGGGCTTTTCGTAACATGGTCTGGTTCCCGGGTGAAACCGTGATTGCCGGTATCGGCCAGGGTTATTTTGTCATCACGCCGATTCAAATGGCGCAGGCGCTGGCCATTTTCAGCGCCAAAGGCGAGGTCAATCCATTGCATCTGGTGCAACAAGAAATCACGTCAAGCCGCTTACCCATGGACATTAAACCCGCTGACTGGCAGATGGTTCATGACGGCATGATTGCCGTGGTTAATGCGCCCAATGGAACCGGCCGCAGCATTCGCTCCGATGATTATCTGATTGCCGGTAAAAGTGGCACCTCTCAGGTGTACGGAAAATCAGAGGAAGACATTTATAAAAAATCAGAAGACTTACCCAAAGAATTACGCAACCACGCTTTGTTTATCGCTTTTGCGCCTGCCGAACAACCCCAAATTTCGGTGGTGGTGGTGGCTGAGCATGGCTCCAGCGGCTCCAAAGCCGCCGCCCCCATTGCCAAAGAAATTATTGATGCTTACCTTAACATGAAACCATGAAAAAGCGACTTCTTTTATTCCCCGACCCCTTACTCAGCGGCTTAATTTTGTTGTTATTGACCGGCGGGCTGGTGGTTTTGTACAGTGCCGGTGGCTGGGTGCTGGTGGAACGCCAAATGGTGCGCATCGCTTTAGGATTATGCGGCTTTTTGCTGGTGACGCAAATTCGGCCGGAGCGATTTGAACAATTTACCCCTTATTTATTTACCTTAACAGTTTTGATGCTGGTGGCTGTCCTGCTGGTCGGTGTTACAGTCAAGGGCGCTCAGCGCTGGCTCGATGTCGGCATCAGCATTCAACCTTCTGAACTGGGTAAAATCACCCTGCCCATGATGGTGGCCTGGCTGTTCAGACATTCACCGATGCCGCCGCGTTGGTCCACTTTGCTGGCTGCCTTTGCGGTGATTGCGCTGGTCGCCGGCCTGATTTATCAACAACCGGATTTGGGCACTGCGCTGTTAATTGCTTTAAGTGGTCTGTTTGTGGTTTATCTCGCTGGTTTATCCTGGCGACTGATGGCCGGTATCAGCGGTTTCGTGATGCTGTCTTTACCGGTGCTGTGGACTTTTTTACATGATTACCAGAAAAACCGGGTACTGACTTTCTTAAATCCAGAAGCAGATCCACTGAATCGTGGCTGGAACATTATCCAGTCTAAAATTGCCATCGGTTCGGGGGGATTTACTGGCAAAGGCTGGACCGAAGGCAGCCAGACCCAGCTGGATTTTTTACCGGAACATTCAACCGACTTTATCTTGTCTGTACTTTCAGAGGAGTTTGGCTTTCTGGGCGTGCTGGTGTTGTTTTTGTTGTATTTTTGTATCATCATGCGTTGCCTGTTTATCGCTTATCATGCCAAAAATACCTACAATCGACTCCTGTGCGGGGCACTAAGTCTGATTTTCTTTGTCTATGTGGTTATTAATGCCGGCATGATATCGGGTTTATTGCCGGTGGTCGGTGTGCCATTACCTTTGGTGAGTTATGGCGGCACCTCAATACTTACTTTACTGCTGTCTTTTGGTATCATAACCGCAGTCCACAAACATAAAAAACTGATTCAACAATGAGAAAACGCATCCTATTTATTCTATTTATCACGCCCTTGACCTTAATGGCGAAGGTTAATCAAAACGATGTCGATCGCTTTATCAGCAAAACCGCCGACCAATATCAATTGGATGCCAAAGAAATTCGTGCGATTCTTGACCAGGCTCAACATCAGCAAGGTATTATTGATGCGATGAATAAACCCGCTGAAAAAGTACTCGAATGGTATCAGTACCGGCCTATTTTTATCACCGATAAACGCATTAAAGAAGGCGTTGAATTCTGGCAAAATAACAATGATGTATTGCAACAGGTGAGTGAACAAACCGGTGTACCACCCCATATTATCGTTGCCATCATCGGTGTGGAGACGTATTACGGCCGCATTAAAGGCAACCACAATGTGCTTGATGCTTTATACACCCTGGCTTTTGACTACCCAAAACGCAGCGCCTTTTTCACCAGGGAACTGGGCCACTTTTTAAAATTATCCGCCGATGGCCATGTCTCGGCTTTAGAGGCTAAAGGCTCTTATGCCGGTGCCATGGGTTATGGTCAGTTTATGCCGTCAAGCTATCGCAGTTATGCTGTTGATTATGAACAAGACGGCGTCATTGATTTATTAAACAACCCGTATGATGCCATCGCCAGTGTCGCCAACTACATTTCCAGACACGGCTGGCAGAAAGACCAGCCAGTGGTGGCCAAGACCACCGGACCGGATAAACCGGTTAAACTGAATCAACTGAAACCACATCTGACCAATGACCAGGGACAGAAATACACCTTAATTGGTCTGAAAACAGATGAAGACAGCATCGCTTACTGGCAGGGATTTCATAATTTCTATGTGATATCACGCTATAACCATTCTCACATGTATGTCATGGCGGTTTATCAATTAAGCGAAAAAATCAAAGCCGCCCATGCATCTAAAATCATGCAAAATCCCAGCGCTGAGAATCAACAATGAGATTCCACTGGGTGCTCCTCATAGGCTTACTGGCATTGGCCGGCTGCGGTAAAAAAGATCAATACCGCGACATCGATCCGCATGACATAGAGCCCTGGATTCCGAAAAGTGAACCCTTAAGCAAATACGGCAACCACAGCCCTTACCGAGTGCACGGCAAGGTTTATCGGGTGAATAATCACCCCGCCGGTTTTAAGCAAACCGGTCAGGCCTCCTGGTACGGGAAAAAATTTCATGGTCGCAGAACATCTAACCAGGAAATTTTTGATATGTATAAACTGACCGCGGCCCATAAAACCCTGCCCTTACCCAGTTATGTGGAGGTCACCAATCTGCGAAACAATAAAAAAGCAGTGGTTCGTGTCAATGACCGCGGCCCTTTTGTGGATAATCGCATTATCGATTTATCCTACGCCGCTGCTAAAATGCTGGATTTTGTGCACGATGGCGTCACTGAAGTACAGATTCGGGTGGTGAACTCCCCAAATGATCTACACCAAAAACCCATCACCCAGGGCTTAACCTATGTCCAACTGGGTGCGTTTAGTGACCAGCAAACCGCCTATAATTTAGCCAAAAAAGCCAGCCAATTACTTGGAATTGAGACATTTGTCACCATACTGACCACTCCCGGGGGATTATTACATCGGGTACGTATTGGCCCCATTGATTCCGAATATAAAGTCAATCAATTATTGAATCGGATCACCCGTTCCGGTATCAGCAATGCCCAAATAATTACTGATTAACAGACAAAAAAACAATGATGATTAAAACAAACCCAATAAAACTGTTCTACTCGCTGCTTCTTATCATGATGAGCTGCTCACTGATGGCGCAAAGCCAACTGGTGCCCTCGCCACCTGTCATCAAAGCCGAAAGCTACGTCCTGATGGACTTTCACAGTAATCGTATCTTAATGCAGAAAAACCCCCATACTCGGGTTGAACCGGCCAGCATCACCAAAATGATGACCGCTTATGTGGTCTTTAATGAAATCAAAAAAGGCCAGCTGTCACTCTCTGACAGCGCCACCATCAGTGAAAAAGCCTGGCGTACCGGCGGCTCAAAAATGTTCATCGAAGTGGATAAGCAAGTGAACATTGAAGACCTGATACGCGGCATGATTGTACAGTCAGGCAATGACGCCAGTATTACGCTGGCAGAGCACATTGGTGGCAGTGAAGAGGTGTTTGCCTCCATGATGAATAAGGTGGCCGCTGATTTGGGCATGGACAACAGTCATTTTAAAAATGCCACAGGCCTGCCTGAAGAGGGTCATTATGTGTCGGCCTATGATGTGGCTTTATTGGGCCAGGCGCTGGTTCGCGACTTTCCTGATTTGTACCACATTTATTCAGAAAAAGAATTTACCTATAATGGCATAAAACAGCACAACAGAAACACCCTGTTGTGGCGTGACCCAACCGTGGACGGCTTTAAAACCGGTCACACCGAAGCAGCCGGCTATTGCCTGGCCACCACCTCATCACGCAACGGCATGCGATTGATTAATGTGGTCATGGGCACCGAGTCAGAAAAGGCACGGGCCGATGAAACCCAAAAAATGCTTAATTATGGTTTCCGTTTTTTTGAAACCCATAAACTTTATCCCGCCGGTCAGAAACAAGCGGTGGCTGAAGTCTGGAAAGGGGCCGAAGAAGACGTTGCCCTGGGTCTGGCTGAAGATTTATTTATCACCATCCCGAAAGGCAGTTATGAACAACTTCAGGCTGGTGTGGATGTCCCCGGTCAATTACAAGCCCCCATTGCACAAGGCCAGGTACTCGGCCAAATGAGCATTAAACTGGGCGATACCGTTGTGGTTGAAAGACCCGTGGTGGCGTTGAATACTGTGGCACAAGGCGGTTGGTGGACCCGCATGGTGGACGGCATGGGTTTGTGGTTTAAATCTTTTGGAGATGACGATTAATGAACGCTGAAACACCCGACAATCCACAAGATGAAGGCCTCACTTTCCCGTGCGAATATCCGGTTAAAGCCATGGGTGCCAACAAAGATAATTTTCGTGATGAGATTTATCAATGCATTAAACAACATGCACCGGAAGTGTCCAAAGAAGGCGTGCAGATCAAAACCAGCAAAAATGATCGTTATTTATCCGTCACAGTCCTTGTCTATGCGCAATCACGGGATCATCTGATCAATATTTACCAGGACCTGCGGGCTTTAGACAGTGTGGTATGGACACTATAGAAACATCTCCTTTACTGGTCAAATACCTTGGTCGCAAAGATTACCGGGCGGTCTGGTCTGCGATGCAGGAATTCACCGATGGCCGTGATAAAACAACCAACGATGAGATATGGCTGGTCGAGCATCCGCCGGTTTTCACGCAGGGTCTGGCCGGTAAGGCCGAACATCTGTTGGCTCCCGGTGACATCCCGGTGGTGCAGGTGGATCGCGGTGGCCAGGTCACCTATCACGGACCGGGTCAAATTGTCGCCTATCCTTTAATCGATTTACGCCGCCATGGTATCGGTGTGAAATCATTGGTTCATGGCATTGAGCAGGCAGTGATTGATGTTCTCGCGCACTATGATGTGAACGCAGAACGCAAAGCCAACGCGCCCGGTGTCTATGTCCAGGGTGATAAAATTGCCGCGCTGGGTTTGAAAATCCGCAAAGGCTGTTGTTACCATGGCCTGGCTTTTAACATCGATATGGATTTAAGTCCTTATGCACGCATTAACCCGTGTGGCTTTAGCGGCTTAAATGTGATACAACTGTGTGATTTAAACCCCAACTGTGATATACCTACAGTGCAACAACAATTGATCGACAGTTTTTGTGAAAACTTAAATTTTTCTTCTCAACAAACACCCCTCGCGGTATAGACCAACACTTTGTTATGGATCAAAAAATCCCCTTAAATATTCAGTCATCATCAAGCGCCGGACAAAAAGAAATCGGTGCCGCTAAAACTGAACGCAACCGCGCGCAATTTGACACCGATGCGCCGCAGTTACGCAAACCCGACTGGATTCGCGTGCGCATTCCCACCGGCAACGCCGTACAAAAACTGAAAAGTAAACTGCGCACGAATTCACTGGTGACCGTCTGCGAAGAAGCCTCCTGCCCGAATATTCACGAATGCTTCGGACACGGCACTGCGACGTTTATGATTCTGGGTGAAATTTGTACCCGACGCTGTTCTTTTTGCGATGTCGCCCATGGTCGCCCTTTGCCACCGGATCCGCAGGAAGCTCAAAATCTGGCACAGACCATTGCCGATATGGCGCTCAAATACGTGGTCATTACCTCTGTGGATCGCGATGACTTAAAAGATGGTGGTGCACAGCATTTTGCAGATTGTATCAACGCCATCCGTGCACTCAATCCGGACATCAAAATTGAAATCCTGACCCCAGATTTCCGCGGCAAAAATAAAATCGAAAAAGCCCTGGACATTTTTAAAGACTCGCCGCCGGATGTCTTTAACCATAACCTGGAAACCGTACCGGATCTTTATAAAAACGTCCGTCCCGGCGCCGATTACCAATGGTCGCTTGATTTACTCAAACGCTTTAAAGCCCAACACCCCGATGTCGCCACCAAATCCGGCATCATGACCGGTCTTGGCGAAACCTTTGAACAAATTCAGGGCACCTTACGCGATCTGGCGGATCACGATGTGGAAATGATTACAGTCGGCCAGTATCTGCAACCCACCAAAGGCCACCACCCGGTGATGAAATACTGGTCACCCGATGAATTCAAAGCCATTAAAGAATACGGCGACAGCTTAGGCTTTACACATGTGGCTTCAGGCCCCTTAGTCCGCAGCTCCTACCACGCTGACCTGCAAGCCAAAGAAGCCGGTTTTGTCAACTAAATCAATCCCGCCAAGCCTGACTGCCCGAGTCCATTTCGGCCAGTCAGGTTTCAACTTAAGCCAACAATAAAAAACCGATAAAACTTACCGTTGCCGCAATCAGGGCATAGGGTAATTGGGTGATGGCATGAGAAACCATATGACAGCCGGTACCCTGCGCAGCCAGAATGGTGGAATCACTGTAAAAACAGGCTTGTGAGCCAAAGGCGCTGGCGGATAATAAGGCGCCGATAACCAACGGAATATTGGCATCCACCGCGTAAGCCAGTGGCATCACGATGGGTATTGTGACCGCAAAAATACCCCAGCTGGAACCAGTGGCAAAAGCCAAAACTGCCATCGCCAGAAACACCAGCGCCGGTAACCATTGAGCAGTCATATAGGGTGACAGGTTTTCAATCACATATTGAGGCAACAGTAGTTTATCGCAGACATCTTTGAAGATAAAGGCCGCCACCACGGTGCCAATGGCAGGCAGCATGGTTTTGAAACCGTCCATCATGGTTTCCATCATTTCAGTTAACGACATCAAACGTTGTAAAGCATAAAACGGCAGGGTCAGCATTAATGTAACTATTAAGCCTTTGTAGACGTCTACATCAAAATAAATAGTCAGGACAACCAATAGGAACATGGGTAATAAAAAGTTGATTAACTTACCTTTGGGCTGGGCTTCTTCAAACTCTTCCTCAATACCTTTAACCAGATATTCTCCCGGCGCCAGGGATTGATCCCTTGGTTTCACTGCATCAAGCAACTCCTCATCCAGCGCCACATTGTCAATGGCTGCCGCCGGTTGCAATGGGTCATTAAGTCCCTTTCGAACCGCTATCTCTGCTTTTTTCATGGGCCCGAAAACCGGTATAACGCCGCTAATAACCAATAAAACCACCACCAGGGTAAACCAGGCATAAAGCATATAAGGAATGGCCTCAATATAAACGGACAAACCCTCACCCACCGCTGCCACCTGATTATTTTCCAATAACCCACCGAAAAATATTGCCCAGGTCGATAACGGCACCAGAACACAAACAGGTGCGGCCGTTGAATCCACCACATAGGCCAGCATTTCCCGCGAGACTTTGTATTTATCAGTTACTCGCTTCATGCTTTCACCAACACTCAGTGCATTCAGGTAATCATCGATAAAAATAACCAGGCCCAGTACAAATGTCATCAATAAAGATGATTTTCTGCCACTTGTGTATTGCTGCGCCTTACGACCGAAGGCCATGGCACCACCGGTGTGTACCAATAAACCAATCAGCATGCCAAAACCACCGCACACCAGAATAAGCCAGGCAATGGTCTCATCCTGCATCACCGTGAGCGTGGTGTCGGTAAAGTGGGTCAGAATATCGGCCGGAGAAAATAACAATAAACCGGTTAAAGCCCCCAAAACCAAAGCCAGAATCGGTCGTTTTAGCCAAATGGCCAACACCAAAACCACCACCGGCGGTATTAAACTGACCGCAGTTGGCTGAGTAGTCAGTGTATCTGTCACAGTTTGAGATAGCATTGTCAATTCCTCAATAAATCACCTGACGGTAATAAATCAACACAAACTCTTAAGAGATTTCAATCACTTGAGAAGGGCTCTTTGCAAGTGCGAATATTGACACAAAATAAATTATTTTCCTAATAAAATTTATCATGACCTAGACATTTATCGCCACACGTGAATGGTTACTTTAAATCGATAAAAAGCCATATTATTTTTATCAAAGCAAGTATATTACACAACGGATTTAGACAAATATCGTGTTTAATTAGCTGATTTAATTCATTAAGAGCACTTTAATCATGAAGTAACAAATTCTTTGTATATCAGGATACCGTCAATCCAATTATTGCGCCCATGATGATTTCGATGAGGTCTACTTCACTGGTTATGAGCTCCACTCATGACTTTAAACAATAAATTTATACTGATACTGTTGGTCAGACCAATTTCCAATATATTCTTCTACTTTGTCTGGTGCAGTGCATGAGAAAGCTTGTTCCTTTTTATTGAAACTGCTCTGTATGACAACTTCCAGGTCATTTGTGAGGCTTCGTGGCAGGACTCTGTTAATAAATACTTTACTTTAATAAAAAGCTATATTAGTATGTTTGTTTTTTAACATTTGGGGGGACAACCTATGAAAAAATTTTCTATCCTTTTAACCGGACTGTTTTTATTGTCAACTTCACACGCTTCAGAGTGGGCTGATGATGGCCAGCCTGTTAATGGACAAGGTGGCGGGACACCTGTCTCAGATTTGGTTTATGGCAGTTATGCCGATGCGGTCGGTGATACTTTTGGGCAATTTGGTATATACGACATCACAAATTTCAGTGCTTATCGCCAGAATGGCACCATAGAGCTCACTATAGATTATTTGACAAATAACAATAACCCCACCAAAGGCCAACCGACTTCGGGGATTGTCGGCTTTATTGATATTGATGCAGATGCCAATAATGCCACGGGTATTCAACCCCAATATAATTTCTTTTGCGGTCCCCCATTAGACATGGGTATGGATTATTACATTAGTTTTGGTTCAGACGTTGGCGGACCACAAAAAAACACTGAGCAAAAAGGTACACCAGTTCCAACTGCAGAACTGTATGACGAAAATGATGCTTTAATTGCCCAGTTAACAGCCAATTTTTCAGCTGACCAGGTTGTTATCGAATTACCCATGAATTTAATAGGCAATCCAGTTAATGAGGTCTATTTCGACACCATCGTCGGAGACTTTTTTGAGCCCACGGATTGTGCACCCGATGCGGCTATATTGGTAAGCGCTGTCCGCGGCACGCCAACAGCCACGTCTGTACCAACATTAAATACCTTGGCTTTATTCTTGATGATGTCTGTCTTATTAGTGGTTGGCATTAGAGCCCGTAAAGTCCAGTAATTAAAATCAAACTGTATGTTCGATAACCCCGGCAGTCTTGTCGGGGTTTTTTAGTAATGAGCAGTTCACATCATCGGCGAGAACAAGCGCACCACCCGTTCCCAGAAGTGTATCAGTGTCGGTCGATTCAGCCATTGTTCTGCATCTATTTTTTCCGCATCATTTAAATCCTGTTCAAACACTTCTGATAGTTGCTGTGCCAATGCTTCGCCATAAATAAAGGTGTTAATTTCAAAATTAATATCAAAACTACGAACATCCATATTGGCGCTACCTAAAATTACCAGATCGTGATCGATGACCATGGTTTTACTGTGAATAAAGCCTTTTTTATAAAGAAAAATATCAACCCCAATCGATAACAGTTCACTGTAATAGGATTTCGCGGCGGTGTTAACAATGCGATTATCTGATTTGTCAGGTACCAATAATCGAACCTTGACCCCACTTTTTGCGGCAATAATCAGGGCGTCTTTGAGTCTGTCGCCGGGAATAAAATACGGGGTTGTGATCAATATTTGGGAGCGTGCTGTCGCAATGGCTTTAATAATGGAGAATAAAATATTCGGCAGATCAGAATCCGGGCCTGAGGACACCAGTTGAACTAATTTTGGTTCGACAGTCTGGGCTTTCATACTGACCGGGAAATAGCGCTCATTTAAGTTTACTTTATCTTCACTGCAAAAATTCCAATCGCTGATAAATACATATTGTAAAAAGGCCACCGCAGGTCCTGTTATCTGAATATGTGTATCACGCCAGTAAAGCTGTTTTTTCGGCGCGTCTGCTGAATTGATGTAGTTATCACCGACATTAATACCCCCGGTAAAAGCGCTCTCACCGTCAATCACCACAATTTTCCTGTGATTGCGGTAATTAATGCGGTGGGCGATGGCATGTAACCGCAACTTATAAAATGGCGAGGTTTGGATGCCGCCTGCCTGCATTTTTTTGAGCAACTTCCGACCAATATTAAAACTGCCAAAGTCATCATAGATAAATCGCACTTCAACACCCTGCTGTGCGCGTTCAATTAGGGCGTTTGCCACCTGATTGCCAATAGCATCACTTTCATAAATATAGTATTCCATATGAATATGATGGCGGGCGTTTTTTATGGCCGCTAACAAAGCGGGGAATTTCTGTTCGCCATTTTGATAGACGTTAATGTCATTACCGGCAGAAACCGGGCTGATGTTGGCATTCAGGATAAAGCCTGATAAATGTCGGTATTTTGAGGGAAATAAATCATCTTGCCAGATGTTTTCAGCCACTTCAAAACCATGTTCCTTAACTTCTTCACGCAGCTTTTCATCACGAAGAAGCTTATGGTTGTAGAATTTACGTTTACGAAAATTAACGCCAAAAGACAGATAGAAAATAATACCGACAACAGGAAGAAAGATAACCGCTAAAATATAAGACAGGGCCTTTGTGGTATTACGGGTGTCATAGATAATCTGCACAATCACCAACAGCAACACAATAAAATAAGCGGCTTGTAAAAAAACAACCCAGTTCATTCATCCGTCCTTAACGTTATTAGAGAAACAAAAAAAGCACCGACCTGCGGTGCTTTTTGATCGATACAATGATTATACCTTAATTTACATAGCATTCCATTTGGCCTTTGAAAATACGGTCATACACCCCTTCGGCACCCAATGCCTGAATGGCTTCAGCTTCTACTTCAGAATTCTTAGGCCCTCCGGGGTAACTTGGAAAGCCACCATCTGCATCTTGAATCGACGTCAGCCAATCTTTAGCGGACTCGATAGCAGTTAAGTAGTTTTTGTTGGGGAATCGTTCTTGTGCTTTAATCATGGCCAATACCGCATAAGCGGTTGTTTGTGTGTGTCCAACCGGATTCGGACCGTCATTGTCAAGGGCTAATCCAGTTTTATCATAAAAAGAGCCATCAGGATTTTGTAAACCCACCAGATAATCGGCCAGTTCTTCCAAGTTAGCGATTCCATCGACAAGATCATGATTAGGTGCATTAACGGGTGCCGGAAAATTATCGACATAATTAATGCGCGCCAATCCCAGTACAGCACCGGCAACACCTAACACATCATAGGGTTTGTAATAAGTGTTTCCATCCGATGTAAAGGTAGATACATTAGTTAAATCATTCAACGCATTAATAATGCCATCTCTGAATTTATCGGAAAATGCTTGATAGCAATAGCGTTCAGCTGCCAACGCCTGGGGTGCAAACTCCCAAGATCTTAAATTAACATAGGCCGTTGTGACTTTACGAGATGCGGCAATAAAATCATCTATGTCTTGTCCACCTACATCGGGGCGATAGCTCCCTGTCAAAAATTTCTCATAATAATTATCGACAACAAAATTACGATACGTGTCATCACCTGTCAGGGCCCAAATCCGCCATAAATGTAATGCAGACTGAGACCATAATCGGGCTTCACCTGAACCAAACTCAGAAGATAAGCCATAGACAGTCGCATCTAAAGCTGCATCTTTAATAATGCCAAGTCCTGATGTTTCATGAGCCACCAAAAGACCATCAACAATTGGAGCAATGGTATTTTCAGCAGAAGCTGCGGTACAAGTTCCATGGTCACTCCAAGCCCATCCCCCATCATCACATTGTTCTACCAATAAGTGAATTGCACCATTCACAATGGCTTCATCATACGGTCCGTCAAAGGTCATTCTGTTTTTACTATAATCATCCTCAGCCGCACTTAACACCATTGAGTAACTGAAAAGCAAGCAAAACAAAACCCCGTTAAATTTAGATAATCGCTTCATAACATCCTCTTATTTAAAAAACTAAAAAAATATCCCTAATTAAGGAATCCTGTTATTAGGATACATAAGAGCCGTACTGTTGTAAATATTTTTGTGACAGGACTCACATTATGTGCGACATAATATGGTATTTTCAGTTAATATAAGCCATTTTTAAGAATAAATTACAAGGAAAAATGTAAAGTTGACACAAAGCGGCACATAACGCGCCACTTTGTGTCAACTTATTTAAACGGCCATTGACTCACCCGAATGTGAGCCGTTGGCGAGCTTCGCGAGTCAGCAGCGAACTCATTCAAGCCAGTCAATGGTTACGGTTTTTCGCGCGCTGTACAGCTAGCCCATTCATGCTAACGCTGTAGGCCTACATTCATGTAGAACAAAACAAGCGGCCTGTAAAACAACAACCCAGTTCATAATTCAATCAATTTAAGACAGATTTATTGTATAGCCGGACTGACCAAACCACAAATAAATGACACACATAAAAAAAGCACCGACCGGCGGTGCTTTTTGATCGATACAATGATTATACCTTAATTCACATAACATTCCATTTGACCCTGGAAAATACGGTCATAGACACCTTCTGTCGCCAAAGCTTGAATAGCTTCTGCTTCAATTTCAGTATATTCTGTGCCTCCCGGATAGTAGGGGATTCCGCCACCGGGAATTTGCACAGTGACTATCCAATCCTTAGCAGATTCAATAGCCACAATATAATCTTCATTCTGTAAGCGCTCCTCTGCTTTAATTAAAGCCATAATTGCGAAAGCTGTTGTTTGTGTATCTTCACCACCTGTCACTACAGTTGATTGATAATTAAACGAGCCGTCTGGATTTTGTAAACTTAACAAATAATCAGCTAAACCCTTTAATGTATCTATACCATTTATATCTGAATTTGTCGCATGAACAATTGGCGGGAAGTTTAAACGATTGATATCGGCTAAACCCTGGACGCCTGATGCCAATGCAATCACATCAAAACTACTGTCAAAGTCAATTACATTAAGTGAGTCCAAAAGAGCCTGTTCAAAATCTTGAGAAATAGCTTTATGACAGTAGCGTTCAGCAGCTAAAAGATGCGGAGCCAAATCCCAAACTTTAAGATTTGGTCTGGTAGGTCGAATTGTGTCAATATATTCTGTTGTATCCATATCACCACCATAAGTACCTATCAACAATACCTGGTAAAAATTAGTCTCAACCCAGTCAGTATAAGTTATATCTCCAGTCTCTGCAGATAGCTTCCAAAAACTCCAGGGCGTGACATTTGTTAACTTTGGTGAATCATTTGGAAATGTTGAAGATCCACCGGGCTCAGTCTCACTTAAAAAATAGTCGCTTGCTAAGACAGCGCCATCCAGAAAATCGGTAATACCCGTCACCTTTGTTGCTTCTAATAAGCCGTCAGCAATTGGATTTAAAATATTACTCGGCGTATCATCACAATTATGCTCTTCCCAACTCCAACCGCCATTATCACATTGGTTTCCCAAAATATGACTCGCTCCAAAAAGTATGGCTTGTTCATAGGGGCCTTCAAAAATCACTCGCTGTGATTTTTCGCTATCATTTTTCGCTGATGCACCAAACACCATAAAAAATGCTAATGCAGTCATCAGTATTTTATTTTTCATAACATCCTCTTATTTAAAAAACTAAAAAAAACATCCCTAATTAAGGAATCATGTTATTAGGATACATAAGAGCCGTACTGTTGTAAATATTTTTATGACAGGGTTCACATTATGTGCGACATGAAATGGTATTTTCAGTTAATATAAGCCATTTTTAAGAATAAATTACAAGGAAAAATGTAAAGTTGACACAAAGCGGCACATAACGCGCCACTTTGTGTCAGTAGTAAGGATGGTCGTTTAATTTACCTTAAATGCGTCCACAGATGGGTATAGACCAAAGCCAGGCGTTCTGCTAACTGCTCGTTGGTGCTGGAGCCGCCGTGGCCGCCTTCGATATTTTCGTAATACCACACAGGATAACCATAGGATTCCATTTTGGCGGCCATTTTGCGGGCATGACCGGGATGCACCCGATCATCTCGGGTTGAGGTGAAAAAGAAGGTCGCCGGATAATCAGTATCTTTGCGAAGGTTTTGATACGGGCTGTATTCTTTCATAAATGCCCAATGCTCAGGGTTATCGGGATTACCGAATTCGCCCATCCAGCTGGCACCAGCCAGGAGCTTATGATAGCGTTTCATGTCAAGTAAAGGCACACCAATAATGGCCGCGCCGTACAATTCCGGATGCCGGGTCATGGTGGCACCCACCAACAGACCGCCGTTTGAGCGGCCTTCAATACCCAGGTGTTCAGGCGAGGTGATGTTGCGCTCCACCAAGTCTCGCGCCACGGCTTCAAAATCTTCATAGGATTTGGTTTTATTGTCGAGTAATGCGGCCTGATGCCATTGCGGGCCATACTCGCCACCGCCACGAATATTGGCTGAAACAAACACTCCACCACGATCGAGCCAGAGTTTGCCGTAAGCACCTTCTAAGGCTTCATAGCTGCCGGAATAAGACGGTGTCAGCGAATTTCTGAAACCACCGTATGAAAATATATGCGTCGGGTTTTCACCGTTGTATTCAAGGTCTTTATTCATCACGATAAAATAAGGAATAAAGGTGCCGTCTTCAGAGCGGGCAAAATATTGTTTAACAACATAAGGCGCGGCATCAAAACTGGGCTTTTGTTGTCGCACCGCGGTGGCTTTTAAATCATCACCGGCCACATGATACAGTGTGGGCGGTTTGATAAAGGATTCGTATATTGCGAAGAAATCTCCGGATTTATCATCGACAGCGGTCAGACTCACCGCACCATTGGGCGGAAACTCAACCCGGGTTTTCTGCCAGTCACGATTGGGGTCTTCTTTATTGGGTTGATAGACATCCACCCGGGCCACCACATCCACCAAAGAATTCACAATGATGCTGTCATCGGTGGTGGCAATCGATTCAATGGTGGTGAATTGATTGGGGTCCAAGAACACCTGCCAGTCACCGTCTTTTACTTCAGCTTTTTGCATCAAAAGTAACTTCGGTTTTATCAGCAGCACCATCCCCTGCTTGAGTGATTGCCCCTGAAACTGCCAGTCTTCTTTTAACGAAACAACTAATTTATCTTGAAAGACACCATTGATAACGGCTGTTTCGGGCAAATGAAGCTTTTGGGTTTTATTATTTATTAACAAATAGGGCGTGGTCGTCCAAAAACTATTATTATCAAACACAAAGTCAATGGCTTCATCGCCTTCACCGGAACGGTTGGCAGCAACTGATACTGAACTTTTAGGTACTTCCATCAATGTTTCAGCCGCTGATAGTTCGGTGCCTCTTGTCCATAATTTCACCACACCGGGGTATCCCGAATCGGTGATTTTCGATTCATTAAAATCGGTCGCAACAAATAAATGGTCTTTATCCCGCCAGCTGACATTCATTTTGGCTTTGGGCAGTTGAAAACCGTCTTTAATAAATTCTTTTTTGTTGACATCAAATTCCTTCATCACCACCGCATCACCACCCCCGGGTGACAAAAACATAAGACAGCGCTGGTATTCGGGCTTAAGACAATTCAGTCCTTTAAACACCCAGGTACCCTCATGTGCCTTGTTGTAGGCATCCATATCGATGACTGTTTCCCAGTCCGCTTGTTGATTGTTGATGAAATTATCCACCTTGGCGCGGCGATAAATACCGCGTGGATGTGCATCGTCTTTCCAGTAGTTATACAACCAGTCACCCTGGCGATTAACCGCCGGAATGCGTGATTTGTTGTTTAACGTGCTTAACGCTTGTTGATAAAGCTGGTCATAAATCGGTTTGGATTTGTACTCATCGGCGGTGGCCTGGTTATGTTCTTTGACCCAGTTCATGGAACGCGTCGAGTCAATATCTTCCAGCCAAACAAAGGGATCAATAGTGGTCGTATCTTGCCTGGCAAAAGCCACACCACAAACTAACATTAACAACAAAGTACGTTTTATCATAATGGTTTCAGGGAATGGAAAAAAAAAGATTTTAACCTGAAATCCCCGTCTATTAAAGTAACGAACTTAAAATATGGTTATTTCAGTGGCATCGGTGAAGTGTTCTAAAAACCGCAATCCACGGTAGGAGTTGCCTTTTTCATTGAGGCGTGGTGACCATACAGCCAGACTGAACTCACCGGGCATCACCGCAACGATGCCGCCACCAACGCCGCTTTTACCGGGTAAGCCGACCCGAAAGGCGAAATCACCGGCCTCATCATAAAAGCCACAGGTCAACATAATGGCATTGATTCGTTTGGCCTGACCGCGGCTGAGGTAACTGTGTTGGTCATCGGCACTGCGGCCATGCTTGGCCAGGTACATAAAAATCCGTGCTAACTGCTCACAATTCACCGCAATCGAACAGACATCAAAATAAAAATCCAGCACATCTTCAACTTCATGCTTAATGTTGCCCATGGATTTCATAAAATAGGCCAGCGCCATATTACGGTAACCTTCTGACTTTTCAGAGGCCGCGATGGCTTCGGTGTAATCAATGCCCTTATCCGCTGCTAAGGTTCTTAACATACTGATAACCACTTCGCGCGGATCGCTGAACAGCTCCATCAACACATCACAGACCACAATGGCACCGGCATTGGAGAAAGGATTTCTGGGTATGCCAAAATCATGTTCCAGCCGGCTGAGGTTATTAAACGGAGTGCCCGAAGGCTCCACGCCAACGCGCTGCCATAATTGGGCATCCAGTTTCTGATAAGCCAGACTGAGCGTAATGACTTTGATAATACTCTGAATGGAAAATTGCTCCTGCCAGTCCCCGGCCGAAAAGCAGTTGTTCTCGCGGTTAATTAAACACACCCCAAATTTATCACTGTCGACCGTCGCCAGCTCCGGAATATAACCGGCCACCTGGCCATAGTTTTTTTCCAGTAATAATTGCTGGTAGATGCGTTCAATGGTTTCGCCGTAATTCATCATCACATAGTAACCAAAATACGCAGCGAATCCAACTGCGGTTGTAAGGCACCAACCCGTTCCATGGCGATTTTTAACTGCTTGTCAGCCTGAGCCAATTCAGCTTCTCTGACCAGTTGATTATGTTCTGCCAGCTGGCGTAGGCGTTCAATGTCTGCCGCTAACGTGGATTTAACGCGCTGCTGCCATTGTGAGACTAATTTCTTGTGTTGTTGTTTAATTTTTAAATCAGCCAGTTTGAGCAGTTGTTTAATTACCGGTAATTTTGCTTTCAGTACGGCAATGGCTGTTTTCTGTGGCACGGATTGAGCCAACCCTTTTAAACTGGCGGCATCCAGTTGTTCGGCTAAGTCCTTGCCTTGTTCGGTTAATAATAGGCGCACCCTTTGGGGTGGCAAAATACCCGCCAAATAACGGTTTTGTTGGCCACTGAGGGCGTATTGATAATGGCATTCTAGAAACATTTGACCGGCTTTTAATCCCTGTTGTTGAATGGCCACCAGGGTGCTGTTACCTTTTTCCTGGGTCATAATCATGTCCATCACCTCACTGACCATGGGATGCTCCCAGGTCAGGTAATGCCAGGTTTCATTGGCCAGGGCATAATGCCGATGATAGGTCACCGTCATCCCCTCATCGGGTAAACGTGGAAAATAGCCCTGCATTTGCTCAGTGGGTTTTAAAATTTCGCTGCCATTACTGTTCACCTCATAATCGACGCCATATAAATCATAGACACGGTGCATAAAAGAAATGAGTTCATCCACTTTTTCAGCGGCTTCTGCTTGTGTAACCAGTTTGGCTGATGCCGGTGGATGTGACTGAAACTCCAGCAGGCGATTTCGGCCCCGTGACATCGCCTCAAGCAACTGTTTGGATTGAGCTTGTGTGTCGGCGATTAGTTGTTCAGTTTCTGATGGCTTAAGGGTTTTGAAAAGTTCTGGATTAAACTGTTTAAAAAGTACCGAGGCCGCGGGATTGGGTTCATTATAAACCCCTAAACCATCATGATACCAACGAAACCAAGTCTGCTGCGACGTCTGTTTAAACACTGGCACATGCAACATAATCTCACGGCCTTGTCCAATGCGATCTAAACGACCAATCCGTTGCTCTAATAAATCCGGATGTGGCGGTAAGTCAAATAAAATTAAATGTCGGGCAAACTGAAAATTACGGCCTTCACTGCCTATCTCTGAACACAATAATATATTCGTGCCCTGCTCAAAATCAGCAAACCAGGCCGCCGCCTGATCCCGTTCCACCAGTGACATGCCTTCATGAAATAAAGCCGCATGAAGCCCGTATTTTTCTCGTAAATGGTCTGCCAAAGCACAGACAGTGTCGGCATGATGGGCGATAAGCACCACTTTTTCCTTGCCTAATGATGCCAGCGTATCAACCAACCAGGTAATTCTCGGATCCACAGCTGTCCAGGACGAATGCTCATCATTTCCCTGAAAGCTTAATTCCGGGGATAAATGAGCCTGAACATCATCGACAGGCTGATAACTATCGGGCATGCTCAATTCAGTCTGTTTTAATACCCGCTTGGGAAAACCGCTGACCGATTGTCGGGTGTTGCGAAACATAATCCGCCCGGTGCCATATTGATCCAGTAAGCGCAGGATGAATGCGCTGGTCTTTTCAGGTTGATCGGATAATTGTCGTAAATCTTCTAACACCGAATCAGCCACATGAGCGGATAAAACGGTGCTGACCTGGTCTAACGGTAAAGCTTTTTCATGTTGTTGTGCTTCAATCAGCAAACTCACGCCCTCGGCAATCGGCTCGAAACTTAATTGCTCTTCTAAAAAGGCATTATAGTCATGAAAACGATCCTTATCCAATAAGCGCAAACGGGCAAAATGGCTGCGCTGTCCGAGTTGTTCAGGTGTGGCGGTCAATAATAAAACACCTGCGATGACCTCACTTAAACCTTCTATCACCGCATAGGCTCTTTCATCTTTATTGAGCTTTTCCTGATCGAACAGGATGTCGTCATTGAGGTAATTGTCATGCTTTGGTTGCTGTAAATGGTGGGCTTCATCAACCACCAACAAATCCCACCCTGCGGCTTTTAACTGCTCAAATCGTTCGGCAGATTCAGTGATTAACGACAGGGGTGCCAGCACCTGTTGCGCCGATTCAAAGGGATTGTCGTAGCCCGATTCCTGTAAGGCTTCACATTGCACCTCATCAAACACACTGGCATGAATATTAAAACGCCGCAGCAGCTCCACCATCCATTGGTGCACTAAACTATCCGGCACCAGAAACAACACCCGATCAGCCAGACCATTGAGTAACTGGGCGTGCACAATCAGACCTGCTTCGATGGTTTTGCCCAAGCCCACTTCATCCGCCAGTAACACCCGTGGTGCAAATCGCCGACTGACCTGTCTGGCTATATACAATTGATGCGATAATAATGCGGTGCGGCAACCAATTAAACCGTACCAGTCAGATTGCCATAACCGACGCCGAATATCGGTGGCATCCTGCCTTAACTGAAACCATTTGGGGGAATCCAGCTGAGCATTGAGCAAACGGTCTTTAGGCTGTGACAAGGCAATGTGATCGTCAATTTCTGTTTCATCTAAGTGGACTGTCTGACCCTGATCATCGACACCCTGATAAGACAATAATCCGTCTGTTTCTATGACCTCTGTTAAAGTGATCGAGCGGCCATCACGACAAGCCAATTCGTCACCGGGCTGCGGTTTATAGCGAATCAATGGCGCTGAGTCCATGGCATAGATACGTGTCTCATCCACCGCAGCAAACTGCAGCTTCACCATGCGATCTTGTCGTGCCACCACCTGCCCAAGCCCTAAAGCCACATCCGCTTCATTAAAATAACGCTGCCCGATTTTAAAAGTCATCTGTTAAAAAAATTAAAAACGTTCATTCTAACAATTTTTATTCAAGTCGATATACAATCATGTGCGATTAAGCTAAATGAAAACCATGAAACCACTGCTGATAATTTTTAATGCCCATGCCGGCAGCGGTCATGCCGACAGATTGCTCCCTGACATCGAAGCGTATTTGACGAAAGCCGGCATGGCCTATACATTAAAAAAAACCGGTCGGCCAAAGGACGTTCATGCCCTGGTGACACAATCTGAGTTAAACCATTATTCCGCTGTGATCGCTGCCGGTGGTGACGGCACCTTATTTGAGGTGGTTAACGCCCTGATGCGGGTTCGTCCTGAAAAGCGCTTACCGCTGGGTGTTTTGCCGGTGGGCACCGGCAATGCCTTTTCCCGGGAATTGGGTCTTAAACCGGCAGACTGGAAAAAAGCCATCGATATTATTCACCGTAACAAGCTCAGGCCGGTGGATGTCGGTAAAGTACAGACCAGCGATCAACAGTATTATTTTATTAATATAGTCGGCATCGGCCTGGTGGTTAATATCGGCCAAACCACCCAAAAAATTAAAAAACTCGGCCCCATGTCCTATTCACTGGCTGCTTTGTGGGAAACCATGCGCATTAAACCGAATCCGATCAAAATTTCCATCGATGGCGAACTGATCGAGGACAATCTGGTGTTTGTTGAAATTGCTAACAGCCGCTACACCGGCACCTCCTTTAAGATTGCGCCCGATGCGCAAATTGATGATGGTTTACTGGATATGATTATACTCAAACCCATCGCCCGCTGGCGCATCTTAAATTTATTCCCCACCATCTACTCAGGCCGCCACATCGAACACCCCGAAATCGAAACCCGTCGTGGTAAAACCATTACCCTGACCACCACCGAACCGATGCCGTTAATGCCCGACGGCGAATTTATCGGCCATACCCCGGCCACCATCACCTGTGAGCCGGCGGCGCTGCAATTGCTGTCTGCCCAGTTGTAAAAGCCTGTGTTAAAATCGAGCCATGACTGCTGACCCGATTAATCAAATTACAGTGATGCTGAACGCCTATGCGGACGGCAAAGACAATGCCCTGGATCAGTTAATCGCCGCCCTCTATCAGCAATTGTGCCAGGCGGCCGAAATACAATTAAATAAAGCCCATCGCAATGCCACACTAAACAGCCATGATTTGGTTCACGAAGTCTATTTAAAATTAAAAAAATCAGACCATTTTTCTGCTAAAAACCGCAGTCATTTTCTGGCCTTATCGGCCACTGCCATGCGTCAGGTTATTTTAGACCGCATTAAAGCCAAAAGCAGTCAAAAACGCGGCGGTCATCTGTTCGCCACCACCTTAGGTGAACACAAAGCCAAAGTGGACGATAACAGTGCAGAAATTTTGATGATTAACCAGTCATTGGCAGAATTACGGGAGATTGATCCCAAGCTGGCCGATACAGTTGAATGCCGCTATTTCGCCGGCTACGATGACCAACAAACCGCTGATGCGCTGAATGTCAGTCCACGCACGGTTCGCCGTTATTGGGTGACGGCAAAAAATATTTTGCAGAAGAAGATGTGCTGACAAACCCGCTCATCTTTGAGGTATTAACCCCAAGATCAACAGTGCACTATTTATAAACATCTCAAACTAAATTACGACCACAATCAATAAAACATCTAAGAATAATATATCTTACTTATTGTAATACCTTGACCATATCTCTATGGTCAATATTGAGGTGATGGTATTTCTGCCCTACAGTTTTAAAGCCCAGTTTCTGATAAAACCCCACCGCCGGTAATCGGGCGGCCAGGCTGATGGTTTTGACTGACTTGTCACGAAGCGCTTTTTCTGTTTGATTAATGAGGTATTGTCCCAACCCCCGGTTTTGAAAATCCGGTGACACCACCATTTGCCGCAGTTTAACTTGTTGAGGTTTATCGATTGCAACGTCCTGTGGTTCTATTGTCACCGTGGCAATGATTTGATTATTCTTAAATAAACCAAAATGCCAGCAATCTCTATCACTGTTACGATCTTGAGTGGTCAGAGACAATCCCAAAGGTGTTCTTAACAACTGCTCACGCAAACTCCAGGCCTGTGAATAGCAGCTCGCTTTAACATCATATTGTTTAAATTCAATCGACATGACTTAAAAAGCCGGATGACGACCCTCATTAATTCGATACCAGCCGGTCAGACTATAACGAGCGCGTTTAGCCGGCAATACTTCATGGGGAAATTCTTCACTTAAAAAAACCACTAATCGACCCATCTGTGGTGAAATTCGATTGATTACTTTATCGGAGTCAGGTGCATACATCAACAGTTCGCCACCATCGTTCGACCCCCATTGTGGGTTTAAATAAAGCACCGTACTCAAACGGCGATTGATGCCGGCATTAAAGGCATCGATATGACGTTTATAAAAAGCCCCTTCGGGATAATGAGCAAACATACACTCGTATTCATACAGACCTAAAAATAATCGGCGATTAACCGCTAAGCGCAAGGACTCACCCCATGTCCGATAACTACTTAAAAATGTTTCATCACCTTCGAGCCAATGAATGCGGTCATTACGGACAAATCTGTTTTTGTGGAATTCATCGTCACGACCAATTCCAGCCGGTCGAAAATCATCTGGCTTTAAGTCAATTAGTTCCTTTAAAAGACAAGTTAAGTAATTGTCATCAAAAACATGATCCAGAACCACATACCCCGAGGAATATAAACCTGAAACAATAACATCCAGCTGACTTTCAGCATGGGGCGATAAAGCAGATACAAGCGCCATAGAAAACCCAGCGAATAAAAAATCGTTTATATACCAGGTTCGAGAAAAAGTATATGACTTTTGAACGTCTAATGAATAAAACTGATGGTAATTTTTAAAATTATGGCTTTTCAGGCTGAATAATTTTATTGGGCGTGGTCTCTTTGGGTTTGGCCTGGTGCAATACCCGTTGCGGGAAAGGGACTTCGATGCCATAGTCATTAAAGGCATTATCCAATTCCCACAAAAAAGTGGCTTTGATGCGGTTGGGTCGGCGCACGCCGTATTTAGACACCCACACCAGCAGCACAAAATCTAAACTGTTATCACCAAAGCCGGTCATCCAGACTTCCGGCTCCCTGCCTTTCATGTTGGTGAGGGTGTAGGGGACTTTTTCAGCTGCTTCCACCGCCGCTTTTTTAACCAGTTCTTTATCAGAACCGTAAGCCACACCAAATTGTATTTTGACCCGTTTAATGGAATCACGTAAGGTCCAGTTAATGACTTGATTGGTGACCAGGTCGGAATTCGGAATCACCACATCGATGTTATCGTTGGTGTTGATGCGGGTACTTCTGGCATTAATTTCTTTCACAGTACCGGTGATACCGTCTTCAATTTCAATGTAATCACCGACTTTTAAGGTCCGCTCAAACATAATGGTGAGACCTGAGACAAAGTTGCTGACGATATTTTGTAAACCAAAACCAATACCCACTGACAAGGCACCGGCAATTAAAGTCAAATTACTAAAATCGATGCCCAAGGTGGCAAACCCTGCCAGCGTGGCCACAAAAATAATCAGGTAATGGATGAGTTTATCCAGCATGAAGAAGACCGGCGATTTTTCAGGTCCCCGCGGTGATTCCATGCGTTTAATAATAAAGCGCACCAACTTAGACACCAAATAACCCGCCAGTACAATAAGCAGCAGTTCCAAAAGCGGTAACAGCGTAACCGGCGTTTCATTGATTCTAAATAAAGGCTTATTCACAACCGCTTTAAACCCGTCTGCCGCGGATTGTCCCAACTCTGAAATATCCTGAAGTATGCGCCCAAAGCCGCTTTTGGGTTCGATCAGCGGTTGACTAATCAGAGAATTGAGAAACGTAACTTTTTCAACCTGCCATTTTAAGGCGTCTAATTTTAAGAGTATTTGGCGAGCAATGTCGGTGGGTTGCTGTTGTGTCTTTGCTCGATTGTCTGACTCATCTTCTGTCACCATCGTTAACAAGGCATCTTGCGCCAATGTCCGCCATTGTTCAATACGACCACTTGTTTCCTGAAGTAATTGACTGGTCTGACTCACCAGTTCCTGAGTATCGATGTCCAGATCCACTTGCTTATCGGCATTGTTGGCGATCCAGTGTTTATGTGCCTGATCCCGCGCTATGGCCAACTCCAGTCTTTTTTGCGCCATCAGGCTTTGGGCCAGATTGAGTTTATTTTTTTCAATTAAAGAACTGTTGAGTGTATCCGGCGTTTTCGCCATATTTAAACCGGCTTGTAATGACGCCTGTTGGGCTGAATCCAATGCCTGCTGATTAATGGCTATCTGCTTATCCAACCCCGCTATTTCGCTGACATCCGGGCGCAAGTTTTTTTTCATGGCATCAATGTGCCCGGATAAGTTATCTATCTGTGCTTGATGTTGCTCGATTTGTATTTCAAACTGATTAATTTGAGATGTATAAATGGCAACCCAGGATCGAACTTCCAACCATTGATAGCCCAAAGAAGATTTATCCGGATCATCATCATCCAATGACTGGTAACTAATAATAAGTTGATCACTCATTTCTCTTTGCTGTTCAGCATCAGTTTTCAATTCCTGAATAACGGCCTGTTCTTCATTATATGATTGTTGTAACTGACGAAGCTGTTGCATGCGTTGCAGCACATCATTCAAAGCATAACGATCCTGCAATTCATAGTTTGGTGGTGCTGTGGTTTCTGTGACGTCGTTGTGATCAGAGAGTTCGGTGATGTTTATATTAAACTGGCGAATGGCCTGAATATCATCCGCACTTAACGCCGCCTCATCAGCAGTCGCCTGTTGTAATAACTGTTCACTCCACGCCTTTAATTGCTGATAAGGCCGGTCTGCCGGTGCTGCTTCAATGGCTTCGGACCACCAGTTAACAGGTAGTTGGTTAATGCTTGGGTGTTGGTAAGGTTCTTCTTGTTGTGTATCCCGACTTAAAAAATCAAAGTTATTTTGCGACCAGACAGCTGCACTGAAGCCGATTAGCAACAGTAACATGAATCGATGTTTGATCGGTTTAATCACTTCTCCACCCGGTTTTTACATTATTGCTGCTTAATTTTAGCAGAATTGATGCCATTAACCCGAAGATTTCATGCCCAGAATACAAATAAGCTGTGCGATAAATCTATTCTAGGCAGTCGTTATCTGAGTATGATTTTGTGCATAGTCGTTTATTTGCTGTTGCATGTTTTTTTTGCGCTGTTCGTCGGCAAAAGACGCTTTTACGGCATTGATTGTCATATCATAAATCTGTTGATCTGAGACACCACAGTGTTCTTGAATCATCAATAAATTATCGGTTAAAAAAGCACCAAAGTGGGCCGGATCATCAGAATGGATGCTGACATTTAAACCCCGTTTAAGCAATTCTTGCAGAGGGTGTTGACTCATGTGGCCGCAGACATTGAGTTTGACATTGGATTGTGGACAAACGGTCAATGGGACATGGTGCTCGATTAAATAATCCACCAAGTCATCATCATCCAAACAGGTTACACCGTGATCAATTCGACTGACATGGGCATCTTTTAACGCCGACCAAATATACTCAGGTCCGCCTTCTTCTCCGGCATGAGCCACCGTTTTTATGCCGGCATCGTGGATCTCTTTAAAGACATCTTTAAACAAGGACGGCGGGTAACCCTGTTCCACCGCCGCTAAACCAATGGCCAGATATTTGTCTTTGTGGTGTTTTAACATCTGCCAGTCCTGGAAGGCGATATCAGCACCCAGATGACGGATAAAACAGGGAATAATACCGCCACTGATGCCATCAGCCGGCTGTGCATCAAATGCCGCATTAATCCCTTCTAACACCATCTCAGGTGGATGCCCGCGATCCACATAGGTCCGGATATCACAGAACACTTCGGTGTGTATAATATTTTCTTGCTGACATAATTTCAAATAGTCTTCTGTTACAAGTTTAAAGTCTTCTGCTGACTGTACCACTTCGGTGGTTTTAATGAATAAATCGACAAATTCAGATAAATCTTTAAACTGATACGCCTGTTCAACGTCTTCGATGGTTTGGTAAGGCAGTTTGACTTTATTTTTTTCCGCCAGTTGTAATAAACGTGCTGGCAACATTGAACCTTCAACATGCATATGCAGTTCAACTTTGGGGATTTGGCGAATAAAATCAGACATAAACACTTCCAAAAAGGCCACATCTTACCATTTTATCCCCGCTTACGGCTGGCATCGTGACGCACTTAATCGTAAAATAGACAATCGCCTTAAACATGTAGCATGTATGAATACTGATTATTTAGACTTTGAGCAGCCGCTGGCCGAATTAGAAGCCAAAATCAATGAATTACAGAATGTCAGCGATGATAACGCCATCGACATTGATGAAGAATTGGGCAAACTCAAAAGTAAGTTAACCAGTAAAACAGAACAGATCTTTAGCCATTTAAGTGATTGGCAGATTTCACAATTAGCCCGCCATCCAATGCGGCCGTATACATTGGACTATGTTGATTTAATTTTCGATGATTTTGTGGAATTACACGGCGATCGTGCTTATGCCGATGATCCTGCCATTGTTGGAGGCCCTGCCACTTTAAACGGACAACCGGTGATGGTGATTGGTCATGAAAAAGGCCGGGGCACCAAGAAAAAAATTCACCGTAATTTTGGCATGCCACGGCCTGAAGGCTATCGCAAAGCTTTGCGCCTTATGCACATGGCCGAGCGTTTTAATATGCCTGTTGTTACATTTATTGATACACCGGGCGCTTATCCGGGTATTGGCGCTGAGGAACGCGGTCAATCTGAAGCCATTGCAAAAAACTTAGAAGTGATGTCACATTTAACCGTGCCAATTGTATGTACCATTATCGGTGAGGGTGGCTCCGGTGGTGCGCTTGCCATAGGCGTTGGGGACATCACCAACGTTCTCGAATACAGTATTTATTCCGTGATTTCACCGGAGGGCTGTGCCTCTATTTTGTGGCGCAGTGCAGATAAAAATAAAGAAGCTGCTGAGGCTTTAAGCATCACCGCCCAAAAACTGAAAAAACAAGGCTTAATTGACCACATCATTAAAGAACCGCTGGGCAGTGCGTATCGAGACCCGGAATTTGTCGCGCAAGCCATCAAATCAACGCTGACTGAACAACTAGATCAGTTAGCGGAAAAAAACAGTGAGCAACTGGTCAAAGATCGCTATGAACGCTTAATGTCCTATGGGGCATTCTCAGAATAAGCACAGTCTGATTGAACCACTGCCCTTACCTGAGGCAGACCACTATGTGCTGGCATTTAGTGGTGGCAGCGATTCCACCGCTTTACTTCATTATTTGGTGAACGACACGCACATAAAAAACAAATTATCGGCCATACATGTCAATCATCAAGTCCATCCAGATGCCCGGCACTGGGCAAAAGAGTGCCAATCCAGTTGTCAGGAATTCGACGTACCCTGTACCATTAAAGCAATCAAAACCGCCCAAACCGATGAAAACAGCTTACGAATAAACCGTTACAAGGCTTTTTCACAACACATTGAATCCCTGTCGGGACGTGTTATCTTACTAACAGCCCATCACCTCAATGACGATGTAGAAACCCTTGTTTTTAGACTCATACGTGGCACCGGATTAGCCGGTCTGACAGGCATGACTGATACGGGCTCCTATCAGGGTGTGCAAACATTTCGCCCTTTAATTAACACCCCAAAAACATTAATCAGGCAATATTTAAACGAACATAGTCTCAGCTGGATTGATGATGACAGTAATCTCAACACTGACTATGATAGAAATTATATCCGCCACAAAATTATTCCGCGACTTGAACAATTGCGACCGGATGCGGTCGAGCGAATAAAAGATAGTCGAGATAATTTAAGCGCCAGTCTGGATTTACTCAACCAACTAATCGGTCACAGTAATCCATTGCCTTTAAATCCTCATTTATCCGTACAACAATTAGCCACCACTTTATACCATTGGCTTGCCAGACGCCAACTTCAACGACCTCATAAAGAACACCTTTTAAGTTTTTGTCAGGCTTGTTTAGACGCAAATGCTGATAAATTACCACAACTTAAAACTGATCACTTAATTTTGACTACATGGCAACAAGCCATTTATGCGCTTAATCCACAACTATTGACCATCAATACCCAGCAAAGTCATAAACTGCTTATACAATCAGATACATTTCACTGGCACCATGAATTGGGCCATTTAAGCATCCGTGCAAAACAAGTGATGGACATTGAGTTAACTGTCAGGTTTGGTACACTCGGTGAAAAAATACAACAGGTGGGGCGTAAGCACCGGAACAAAGTTAAAGAAGTTCTCAGACAAAAAAGTATTCCGCCGTGGCAGCGGAAACGCCTGCCTTATGTATTTCATCACAACAAATTAATGGCTGTGGGTTCAATCATTTCCCATGAATGGCAACAATACTTATCAAATTATGAAGCCGAATATGATTGGCAATCCACCGACTTTATTTTGTAAAATACCTGCATGAGCCAAAGTCAAACCTTCGAAAAAAAATTAGCCGAGCTGAATACCGTCGTTGAAAAAATGGAACAGCCGGATGTGGGACTTGAAGAATCCCTGAAACTGTATGAAAAAGGCATCGCCCTGACCCGTGAATGTCAGAAAATCATCGACCAAGCCGAACAAAAAATCGCCCAGCTATTGGAAGAGTCAAGTTGAATCAATACCCACACTTACAATCAAGGATTGATACATTTTTAAGCTATTTTCTTGATCAACAAAAAAAGGATTTGTCCGAATCTAACCGCCTGCAAGATGCGATTCGTTACGCTTTACTGGCTGGTGGCAAACGTATCAGGCCACTGCTTGTGTATGCCACAGCAGACAGTCTATCAATTCATATCGACAAGGCAGATTACCCGGCGGCGGCCATTGAAATGATTCATGCCTATTCTCTGATCCATGATGACTTACCTGCCATGGATAATGATGATTTAAGACGTGGTCAACCCACTTGTCACATTGAATATGATGAAGCCACAGCCATTTTGGCCGGTGATGCCTTACAGGCGATGGCTTTTAACGTATTAAGCCAAACACCGACAGAAGCCACAAAAGTGGTCAAACTGCTGAATAATTTAGCCAATGCCTGTGGATTACACGGCATGGCCGGTGGTCAAAGCCTGGATTTACAAGCTGAAAATAAAACGATAAACTTAGATCAATTAGAAGCCATTCACAGCGCCAAGACCGGCGCTTTATTGGTGGCTTGTGTCACCATGATAACCACTTTATGTGACGATTTAGACAGCCGGCAAATTCAGGCTTATGCGCAATTTGCCCATCATTTTGGCATTGCTTTTCAAATTGTTGATGACATTCTTGATGTCATCGGCGACACTGAACAATTGGGCAAACGGGCCGGTTCAGACCAGCACCGTCACAAATCAACGTATCCCAGTTTATTGGGGCTAGAACAGGCACAAAAGAAAGCACGTCATCACATTGATACAGCGAAACAGTTTCTACTTGAAACAAATATAGATAATCAGTCTTTACTCACCTTGACTGATTTTATTTTGAATCGATCTCATTAATCAATATCACTTGGCAACAAGTCATCAAGTGAACAGCGAATGATAATTTCAGAGAAGGCTGATTAAAAATACATTTATGTGACCGGCCACAACCAGGTAAAAGTACCTCCAATAACGGCTGCATAAATGGCCGCATCGAGAAAATATTTTAACGTATTGAACCAGGGGTGACCGAACCAAATACTGTATGGAACAGACGCCCAGGCATAAATGGCAAAAGACGTGACAAACACCACATGAAAAACATGCATGGATTCAGATCCTGGTGCTAAAGCCATTGTTGCAATATAAGCCACTAAAGTACTGCCTAAAATAAAGAACTACAACTGTTGACCCAATAGTTTGCCCATGGGCGACATACCATCTTTCATAATGGTTAGCATCTCCACCGGTCCTTCGTTAAATCGCTGTTGTACCGCCGGATCATTCATTTCCTTCATATCCGAACAATAGGGCGTGCTATATAATCCGGGCTTATCTGCGGATTGACGCAAAGCCATCGCCACTTCGTGCTCTTGATTTAATTGCTTATAATCTGAGTTATGATACTTGATAAGCATATGAATTAAAGCGCTGGCAATCCAGGCAAATACACCACTTAATACAATGGGCATCCATAAACTCATTAAAGATACTGGCATAATAAACTCCCCTGATAAATATAGTCAAATCAATATAGCACGGCTTTATTCCTTCATGAACTAATTTTAGATATTTATTAATACTCAAATAATATAAATTTTAGGCAAAAAAAAGCCCCAACGTGTGTTGAGGCTTTTTCTTTTATTAGATCCTGGCGATGTCCTACTCTCACATGGGAACTCCCACACTACCATCGGCGATGCTACGTTTCACTTCTGAGTTCGGGATGGAATCAGGTGGTACCATAGCTCTATGTTCACCAGAAAACTGGATGCTTAAGAGATGTTCTTCTTAAGACTGATGTTTGGAATATGAATCAAAGCATGCGCTTTCAAATCTCGATTTTCATCTTGGCTTTCTAAAAT
>CANNBS010000010.1 GCA_947502925.1 uncultured Marinicella sp.
GAACAGTGAGTTTTAGGGCAAACCCCATAACAAAAGAAAAATATGAATTAATAGTTTACTTTTAAGACAGTATCTCTTGAGAGGAGTGCAGGGGTGTGTTCAAACAATTTAAATTGATTCAAGAAAGGGATTCAGCCAAATCAACTCAGAAGTTTGTATTTTATCCTTAACGACGCACCGCCCCACTCACATCATAAATATCCTCAATGGCTGTTATATTAATCTGACCTGCGTGTTGTAATAATTCAACCACGCCATAATGCAATATGATTTCTCGAATAATTCGGTTGGTGACCACGATCTGGGATCTTGGCGACTCACCGGGAGCACCTAATGCCGCTGATTTATTGTGATATCCGATGTTGCCAACAATTCGGCAACGATCATTATCAACCGGCCAGATAATCACACGGATGTTGTCTTTCTGACCGCTGGTTTTCCACCTAAACTCATGGTCATTAACAACTATTTTACGACTGCCTTTCTTACTAATTGCCATTAAACTAATAAAATCAGTTGCTTCAAAAGATGCCACCGGCTTTTATACTAAGATCTGAGCTTATAAACAGCGGTGTTTGAGTGCACAAACACCGCTGAAAATATACCGTCAAAACTAATTATTTCCGGGCTTTGGTGAAGCGCAAATAAGGTAATTTAATATCAATCTCACCAAACCTGTCTTTTGCCTGTTCATCATCCAAATTCAGTCCCACAATCACATCTTCACCGGGTCGCCAATCGGCGGGTGTGGCCAACGGCTGATTATCAGTGGTCTGTATGGCATCCAAAGCCCGGATAATTTCAGCAAAATTACGACCAACCGACATCGGATAAGACATGGTCAGCCGGATCTTTTTATCCGGACCAATAATAAAGACTGTTCTTACGGTGGCACTGTCTGCAGGGGTGCGTCCGTCAGGAAGAACCGATTCAGCGGGCAACATATCATACAATTTAGCCACCTGAAGCGAAGTGTCATCAATTATCGGAAAGTCCGCCGGAGCGCCGGCAAAAGCCTCAATATCACGCATCCATTTATGATGCTCTTCAACACTGTCTACGGATACACCCATGACTTTGGTATTGCGCTTTTTAAATTCGGGAACCAGTTTGGCCACGGCACCAAACTCAGTGGTACACACCGGAGTAAAATCTTTGGGATGTGAAAATAAAATGGCATAACTATCACCCACCCAGTCATGCAGTGTTAATTCACCGGCAGTAGAATCTGTGGTGAAATCAGGTGCAATATCATTAATACGGATTGTCATAAATACTCCTTAAGGTTAATTTAATAAATGGCCTGCTTTCACACCTAAAAAGTAAACGCTGAAAGCAATTCAGCCTCAATATCGAATAACAATCATTATACACTTTAAAAGCACTTATATCAACTTATCTTAATATTTATATGTGCAGCGGTATCTGCTAACTACTTTGTAATAATTGGTAAGCTTGCCTGGCAATTTGCAGTTCTTCTTTGGTAGGAATGACCAACACTTTGACAGCCGAATCCGCGGTACTGATGTCCTGAATATCCTCAGTTTTCTGCTTATTTTTTTCTTTATCCAGTTTAATACCAAAATAATCCAAATTAGCGCACACTGAGGCGCGCATCAATTGGGAGTTTTCACCGATGCCCGCAGTAAACACAATGGCATCGAGGCCGTTCATGGCGGCGGTATATGCGCCGATGTATTTCTTAATGCGGTAGGCACTCATTTCAATGGCCAATTGACAATCCCGGTTACCCTGCCCGGCTTGTGTCTCAATATCCCGTAAATCCCGGTAACCGGTCAGACCAAGTAGACCGCTTTGTTTATTAATCAGATTGTTGACCTCATCGAGCGTATAACCGAGCTTATCCACTAAATGAAAAATAATGCCCTGATCGATATCACCACTGCGCGAACCCATAATCAGGCCATTGGTCGGGGTAAAGCCCATGCTGTGATCGATACTTTGGCCATCTTTCACCGCGGTCATGCTGCAACCATTGCCTAAATGCAGAGTAATGATTTTTGATTGTTTTAAACCTAAATATTGAATCGCTTGTTGTGACACGTATTGATGGCTGACACCATGAAAACCATACACCTGAATACCATGTTCTGTATAGAGTTTTTTGGGCAGGGCGTATTGATTCGCCACCTCCGGAATACTCTGATGAAAAGCGGTATCAAACACCGCCACCTGTTGTGCTTCAGGAAACAACTGCTCAGCCACTATGATGCCGGCATAATTAGGCGGATTGTGCAGCGGCGCTAAATCCGCAAAAGCTTGTATTTCCTGCTTCACCCGGTCATTGATTAAGGTTGTCTCGCTAAACAAACTGCCGCCTTGCACCACCCGGTGGCCAACAGCGACGATTTCAGACTTATCCTGAATCACGCCAACTTTGGGATCCAATAACAATTCAGCAATCTTTTGTAAGCCCTTCTGATGGTTATTAAGCGTCAGGGTTTCTTGAATTTGTTCCGTTTCTGTTTTGTAGGTCAGCTGGCTGTTATTCGCGCCAATGCGATCAGCCATGCCTTTGCAGAGCAACGATTCCTCCGGCAACTGAAGTAACTGAAACTTAATCGACGAACTGCCGGAATTAATCACCAGTATTTTCATGATTCGGCACCGTCTTCCTGCGCCTGAATGGCGGTGACCACCACCGTGTTAAAGACATCATCCACGGTACAGCCACGACTTAAATCATTCACCGGTTTTTTTAGACCTTGTAATATCGGGCCAATGGCCAATGCTTTGGTTTCTCGCTGCACCGCTTTGTAGGTGTTGTTGCCGGTGTTTAAATCCGGAAAAATAAACACATTCGCCTGCCCCGCGATTTCTGATTCAGGCATTTTGAGTTTACCGACCTTAATATCCACCGCCGCATCATACTGAATCGGCCCCATCACTTTTAAATCAGGCCGTTGTTGTTTGACAATGGCGGTGGCCTGGCGCACCCGCTCGACATCCTCACCCACGCCTGAAGCACCTGAAGAATAAGACAGCATCGCCACTTTCGGCTCGATATCAAAGGCTTTGGCTGTGGTAGCCGACGACATGGCAATTTCG
Organism: uncultured Marinicella sp.; assembly: GCA_947502925.1. Lineage (GTDB taxonomy): Bacteria > Pseudomonadota > Gammaproteobacteria > Xanthomonadales > Marinicellaceae > Marinicella. The sequence continues at coordinate 3,070 of CANNBS010000010.1, forward strand.
GCCAATTCTTCCGCTGTGGGATTCGGGTTAATGGCACAATCACCATAAACCGACACCCGATCTTCTAACAACATAAAAAATACAGAAGAGACCAATTTGGTGTCGGGTTTGGTCTTAATAAACTGAAAGGCCGGTAAAATGGTGTTCTGGGTGGTATGAGCAGCGCCGGACACCATGCCATCGGCATGGCCTTTATACACCATCATGGTACCGAAGTAGGACACCCCTTCCATCCGATCTTTGGCGATGGCCTGGTTCATGTTCTTATGTTTTCTGAGCTGATATAAGGTTTCGGCATAATCCTCAAAACGATCTGATTGCCGCGGATTAATCACATCCACTGAAGCTAAATCCAATGCAATATCATGCATCGCCAGTTGTTTTTCAATCTGATCGCGATCACCCAACAGGGTTAACTGAACCACATCCAGTTCAATCAGGCGTTTGGCGGCCATCAAAATGCGTGGATCGGTGCCCTCAGGTAGCACAATGTGTTTTTTAACCCTCTGGGCTTTTTTCAGCAGGTTATACTGAAACATGCGGGGTGTGATGCCGCGACTTTGAAAGGTAATCAGCCGTTGTAATAAAGCATCACCTTCGACGTACTGTTCAAAATCATGAATGGAGGCGAGGATTTTTTCGGTATTTTCCGCATAAATTTGCGAGCGAATGGCACCGACTTTATTGGCCGTGGTAAAGGTCCCGTCCTGCACTGACAGAATCGGCACAACCTCAGACAAGCCTTCAATAAGCTGAATAATCGAATCATCAGGCTGCAATCCGCCGGTCAGTACTATCCCTGAAATCAGCGGATAATTGGCCGAAATATTGGCCTGTAGCACCCCTAAAATAACACCTGCGCGATCACCCGGGGTAATCACCAGCTCATGGTTTTGAATCAAGGGCAAATAATTACGCAGCTGCATGGCACCGACACTAAAATGACCGGCCTGATTATTCAGGTAATCGTGTCCGAACAAAACATTTGCATCTAACTTCTTAACAATTTCTTTGATGGATGGATTGGCCAACACCGGATTCAGCGGAATGGCACTGACCATCACCGATTCGGGTAATTGTTCTTTGAGCGCATCGATAATCGCCGTTTGCGCTTCCGTCGCCACTTTATTCACAATCGCAGCCAATATCGGCACACTTTTTTCCTGAAAAGAATCATAAGCCATGTGAATATGATCAGCAATCTGTGCCTCGGTTTTATCCTGACCATGACTGATAATAATCACCGGTACGCCTAAATTTTTAGCGATTAGCACATTGATATCAAATTCGTTAATCGAATCTGAGGCAGAAAAACTGGTGCCCTCCACCAGAATAAAATCAAACCGCTCTTCCAGCGCTTTGTATTTTTCAATAATGTCCCGGATCACCGCATCCTTATTATCGTTATTCAACTGTCGAATCACCTCACTGCGATGAAAGGCATAGGCTTCTTCAGGTTTAAGCGCTAAATTAAAATGACGGGTCACCGTATTAATGTGATTATCCACTTTCCCGGGCGGCAAATCATCAATAATGGGCCGAAAATAGCCCACCTTAGCCACCTTCCCCAACAACAATTGCATTAAACCTAAAGAGGCAATGGATTTACCACTGTTGGCTTCCGTGGTGGCAATATAAACGGCTTTATTTTCGGTTTTATTGATCATAAAGAATTTCCAATATTAATGTAATCAAATCAGCTATTGTAACTAATTTTAGATGTTTCAACGGATGGATTCTGGCCTAACTTCATTTAAACAGGGCGCGACCACTAAACAACCTGTTCTATCGACTGTTAAAACTCGGTGCATAGAGCGACCATTCCTCAGGTTTCAATCACGATTGCAAACAACATGCATTTTCACACTGTACAAAAAGGAATCTTTGTTTTATTGTTATCTATCCAGTTCGAAACAAACACAAAGCCATGAGTAAAGTCAGTCTGATTAAACCGGCCATGTCCCACCGGGAAATGCCTTATTATGAGGCCAAGATTCCCGCAGGTTTTGCCTCACCGGCCACCGAATACCTGGGCGACACCCTGGATCTCAATGATTATTTAATCGCTAATAACACCGCCACTTTTTTCGCCAAGGTGGAAGGTGATTCGATGATTGGCGCAGGGATTTTTGAAGGTGATTTGATTGTGATAGACCGATCATTAACCCCCAAGCACAATAACATTGTGGTGGCGGTGATTGATAATGACTTTACCGTGAAGCGACTGTGGCTTAAAGATAAGATTGAGTTACGGCCGGAGAATCCCGATTACCAGCCCATCACCTTAAGTGGCGAAATGGATATGCGGATTTGGGGTGTGGTCACGGCGGTGGTTCGCAAATTTTGAGATCAGCAACGCTAAAATCGAAGACATGATTGCCCTGTGTGATGTTAATAATTTCTATGTCTCCTGCGAACGGGTGTTTAATCCGGCGTTAGAGAATAAACCCGTTATTGTATTATCTAACAACGACGGTTGTGCCGTAGCACGGTCCAATGAAGTGAAAAACCTGGGCATCAAAATGGGCGCGCCCTTGCATGAAATCCAGGACCTGGTTGATCAGCATAATATTGCGGTTTTTTCCTCCAACTATGTGCTTTATGGCGATATGTCGCAACGGGTGGCGGATATCGTCGAGCAATACAGCGATCAGACCGAAGTGTATAGTATCGACGAATTATTTATTAAATTTCAGGGTTTTGAGCACATTAACCTCACCCGGCATTGCCAAAAAATGGTCCGACAAATCCGGCAGTGGCTGGGCTTACCCGTGTGTGTGGGGCTGGCGCCATCAAAGACACTGGCCAAAATCGCCAATCACTACGCCAAAAAACTCAATATGGACGGCCGGGTACTGAACCTGTCTCATGACTATCATATTAAACAAGCTCTGGAACATCTGCCGGTCAATGAAATATGGGGTATCGGTCGCCGGCTGTCTGAACAACTGCGTCAGATGGGCATTCACACCGCCTTAGAACTCAGAAATGCGGATATTAAAACCATGCGTAAACGCTTTTCGGTGGTGATGGAGCGCACCATTTTAGAACTGCGTGGTGTTTCCTGTATTGATTTTGACGCCGATCCGGAGAAGAAAAAACAACTAATCTGCACCCGCTCTTTTGGTCAAAAGTCTTCTGACTTTGATTTAATTAAACAAGCCGTGGCCTATCATGTCACCCGCGCTTGTGTCAGCCTGCGGCAGCAGGAATCAGTGGCACAATGTTTAACCGTGTTTATTAAAACCAATCCCTTTTGTCAAAACGACCGGCAATATTCAAAATCAATCACCATCCAACTGCCCCAGGCCAGTGATTTCACCGGTCATTTTTTAACCGCCGCCAGCCATGCGCTGAAAAAAATATACAAACCGGGCTATCTGTATAAGAAAGCCGGTATTATGCTCACCAACTTATCGGACAAGGGTGCGGTGCAATCCGACTTATTCAGCCCGGACATCAGCAGTCCGAAAAACAGTCAGCTGATGACCGCGCTGGATGATATCAATGAACGCTTTGGCAAGGGTACATTAAGAAGCGGCCGCGAAGGCTTCGGCCAGCAATGGGCCATGAAATCAGAACGCAAATCCAGGGCTTTTACCACCCGCTGGGATAATCTGCTGAATATTCGCTGAGCACCCTCAAAGCATAAAAAACACCAACAGAAAATCCATTGGTGCTTTATCGTTGATGATACAAAAAACAGCTTAAAGCGATTTTACTATTCCTCTCATACCTTCTGTGAACATTCTTGACTGTGTCATGGTTTTTATCGGTCAGTTCTTTTCACTTATCAGCGCTTCCTGTTGACAATGTCCTTATTTAATTGACCTAATTGAGGTTGAGGTTTACTTTGAAACTAATGGCATATACCAAGCACAACATCTCCCTGCACTCATGTCCAATAACAATTTGTTGATAATTAATTAACATAATTATTATGCTGTCTGACATAACATATAAATCCGTAAGCTTATGATTTTAATTAAGTTTATTTCTAATTAAAACGAATAATCTACAGGAGAGGATATTATGAGTCATTTAAATCAATCAATTAAACAAGTATTAAAAACAACACTGCTGGTTTCCGTTATGGGTGTCAGTGGCGCGGTTTATGCCGATAACAACGATCGGTATCAGGCCGACGAAAAACTTCATGACGCCTGGGTTGACGGTAAAGTTGAAACAGCGTTGATGTTTAACCGACATTTAAATAATTTCACCATTGATACCGATGTAAGAGGCAATGTGGTTTATCTTACCGGCACGGTAAAATCAGAAGTCGATAAAGATCTGGCCACCCAAATCGCTGAAAGCATCGAAGGCGTTAATAATGTTGAGAATAATTTAAAAATCGACAAAGACGCTGAAACCCATGACCGGGACTATTACCCTGACGATGATGAAGATAACCGCAGTTGGGGTACCTGGTATAACGATGCCACCACAACGGCTTCCATTAAATCGCAGTTTTTGTGGAATGACGAGGTGGAAGGTTTAGACATTAATGTCGATACCATGAATGGCGTGGTCACCTTAACTGGCGAAGCCGATTCGGCAGCCAATAAACAACTGGCCGAAAAAATCGCTCAGAACAGTGACGGTGTCCGTAAAGTCGTTAACAATTTAGTTATTGATCCCGAAGACGATTAATAATAACAAACAAGGAATGACTGACAGGGAAGTCATTTTAATTTGAAGAGGAGAAACACCATGTTGAGTTATGCACTTATATTTTTAATCATCGCACTGATTGCCGCAGCCTTAGGGTTCGGTGGTATTGCCGGTGCGTTTGCCGGTATCGCTAAAATTATATTTTTTATCTTTTTAGTGCTATTGGTTATTTCAGTCATTATGCATCTGGTCAGATAGCCTGATTAATCCGATTTTCTTAAAGGAGCTTAACGGCTCCTTTTTAATTTTCACAATAAGAGGTGAACACATGTCAAAACCCGAAACACTACCCGAACAAGATCAAAAGCGCCCAGGTGAACAGAGCAAAATGAACCCTGAACCGGAAATTATACGCAAAGGATATAGCGGCAGCGGAAAGTTAAATAACAAAGTGGCTCTGATTACTGGCGCAGACAGTGGTATTGGCCGCAGTGTGGCTGTTCATTTTGCCGTCGAAGGTGCCGATGTGGCCATCGTTTACGACCAGTCCTCTGAAGATGCCGAAGCCACAAAAGCGATGGTTGAATCCCATGACGGCAAAGCCTTACTCATCTGTGGCGATTTAAAACAACCTGAATTTTGTCGTGAAGTTATTGAGAAAACCCGATCAGAACTGGGTGAAATTAATATTTTGGTTAACAATGCCGGGGTTCAGTTTCCACAAAACTCAATAACGGACATTGACGATAAGCAACTACACTTAACATTTGAAACCAATGTTTATCCGTTATTTTATATCACCCGACAAGTGGTGAAACACATGACCGCCGGGGACAGCATCATCAACACCACCTCCATCACAGCCTACCGGGGGCATGATATATTAATCGACTATGCCAGCACCAAAGGCGCCATATTAAGTTTTACCCGCTCGCTGTCAGGCAATCTGGCCGACAAAAACATCCGGGTGAATGCGGTGGCACCGGGGCCCATCTGGACACCCTTAATTCCATCCACATTTGATGAAGTTTCTGATTTTGGTCAGAATTCGCCTATGGGAAGACCGGGACAACCCAGTGAAGTGGCGCCGGCCTTTGTTTATTTAGCGTGTGCGGACAGCTCTTATGTCACCGGTCAGGTGATTCACGTCAACGGGGGATCGGTCTTGGGTGGCTGAACAATCTGCAGCAATTACAATGAATCAGCTAAATCAGGATTTAGGCGGCTTATGACTGCCTTCTTTGGGGTTTAATTTACCATTAATCTCATTTAAGGCCCCGTTCAGCTTATCCATCAACTGTTCTTTTTTAGCCGGATCAACGTACTTGGATTCAAAGGCATCCTGAGTTTTTTGCAATAAATCATGAAATTTCTTGTCCTCATAATCCAGTGGCGGGTAAATATCCTTGTCCGCTTCATCAAACAAACCAATCCATTTCTCAGATAAACGGCCATAACTCAGCACACGGTACAGGTAGCGCCCGGGATTTTTCTGATGGCGGATTAAACCCCAGACACCGGCCACCAGACACACCGGCAACAGCAATAAATCACGGAAACCATCAACAATCAGCTTCAACTGTAGCACCACGGTGTCATGGATGACTTCATTGCGTTGGTGGCTGGACGATGATTGTTTTTGCTTTTGCTGAGATTCGATTTGTTCAGATTTGACCTGTTCAGTCATAATAAGATGCCTGCATGGAACACAATCATTATATACCTAAAATTCTTCTTTCACATGCGACAAAAGTCATTGTTTGAAATATATCTGAATGCCATAAGGAGGCTATTCAAGCCTCCTTATATTTTCTTCTTTATGCAGACGATTACTCTGGATCTAATTCAAACTCAATCACTTGTCGTGCCTGAGTTTCCTTTTCGATCGGCTCGAAGGTCCACTGTTCAACCGCCTTAACGGCTTCTTTATCAAAGATCTCAGCCGGTGTTGATTCCACCGCTTTGGCATTAATCACCCGACCTTCCCGGGTAACGGTAAATTCAACCGTAACCTGACCGGATATTTTTTCTTTAGCAGCGATAAAAGGATACATTGGTGCAGCTCGATGGGTCGGTGTTAGCACGATATCACCGCCATCATTGGTAACAACTTGCGCCATGGCCGACCATGAACTTATGGCAAATACCGATAGTAAAAATAAGCTGATAATGCTTATTTGATGTTTTTTCTTATTATCTTTATTTAATTTCATAATTCTCTCCTTCAGGTTAAAAGATGCTGAGCAATAAACGGTTTCATTCAGTGCTCGGCGGGGTTGATTTCTGTTCAGTGACAGCAATAACTGCGCATAGACCGATAATTGTTGGCTTTGACTAATCACTTGTTCATCGCAGGCTAACTCCTGATCTTCAATGAAAACTTCTCGACTAAAATTAAATCCCGGTAAAAACCAATAGATACTACGTAGACAAGCCAATGCAAAACGCCACAGAGGATCAGCACGGCGACAATGAATGGACTCATGTAGTATCACCAACTGCAACTCTGACTGCGTCAATCGACCTATCAGTTTTTGCGGTACAACAATCATTGGTTTAAGCAGACCAAAAGCCATGGGTGATACATCTAAATCCGAGCTATATACATTGGAAAAACCCTTCACATGTATTAACTCAGCATGATTAAGGAGTTTGTTTCTGGCTTTAATGTATTGCCGGAATAAAGTCCCTATTTTCCAACCGGCAACCAATACCCATACCAATATAAACAGCAGTTTCCAATCAAAATAATACGAAGCAGATTGTGATAATGTTTGAATGTAACCGGGTACACTAAACGTTATCGGTGTCAGATAATGATGACTGTCCTTTAATGGCATCACCACAAAATAAACCACCAAACTCAATGGCAAAGCCAGCCACAATTTTAAAATAACGTTTCGCGAATAATTTAACCGAATCAATATTTTTCGAACAACAACAATACACAATAACGCCAAAAGCACCACAACACTGCTGAACAACAATCCCATGCCCAAACTGTCCACAACACTAGTCATGGTCTTTCTCCAGTTTATTGATAAAAGTTTTAATTTCTTTAATCTCTGCTTTAGAGAGCTGCTCATGCTGAGTAAACGCCGCCAGCATATGACTTAATCGGCCGTCATATAAATCATTCAGAAAACGATCATTTTGAACATCCAGATAATCATCTTTTTTAATTGACGGCTGGTACAAATACCGCCTGCCTTGTTGCTTAAAGTCGATATAGCCCTTTTTCAGCAAGCGATTAATGAGTGTTTTTACGGTGGCTTTACGCCATTGTTTTTCGTGGAATTGAGTCTGAACCTGCTCATTAATTTGCTGTGCTGATAACGGTGACTCTTGCCATAAGAGCTTCATAATGACTAATTCAGACTGACTAATATCTTGTTTCATTCTTTATTTATGTTTACACATGTAATCTTAAACGTCAAGAATAAAATTTGACTTTGTTTCTGATTGATGAAGCCATCAGCGATAAAAAAATCTAAAATATTTAGATTGAAATAAACTTATTTTTCAGTGTTTTAATATCTTCAAGAATGGCACGCTGCTCTGTTTTTAAAGGTGTCTGAAGTTGTTCGTCCACCAGCATAATGGGGTTGCTGACCGTGGTATGGGTGGGCGGTATAGTCTGGTTGTTATTGAGCGTGGTGACCAGGCCCACTGCTAAAGCGATGCTGGCGGCTATACCCCAGAGCCAGCGATGTGAATTTGTGCGTTTCGCATTTTGCGCCCATAGCGGTTGAACAGGTTCGGCTTCGGCCAGGCGCTGTGCAGCCAGTTTATCCAGCTCAGCACCATCTTTCTTAAGTCGATTAATCAGTTTATCAGTCATAGCTCCTCCAGCAGCCGGGACAAGGCCGGTACCTGCCTTAATTTCATTTTACTGCGATGCAGATTGGTTTTCACCCAAGATTCTGATTTTTTTAAGATATCGGCGACTTGCTTGATGGGTTTATCCTCTTTGTAGTGAAACCACAGGGCATCATAACAATCTGCTGACACATATTTTTTAATCAATCGCCAAAAATTATTGTTATCCAGTGAATGTAATTCATTTGTGCTATCACTTGTCAGCTCAACATCTTCTATGGCCACATAGTAAGGTTTATGACGTGATACCAGTAAACGCCGGGCAATGGTATACAACCAGGTACTGAATGCCCATTTGGGTTGATAGCTTTTAATATACTGAAAGGCGTTCATAAAGGTCTCCTGCAAAACATCATCCGCATCTTCAGGATGATGGCATCGTGCCAGTAAATAACTGTACAGCCGAACCTGATAACGCGTCACCAGTTGCGAAAAACAACTGGTGACGCCCTTTTGGGCTTGTTTAATCAGTTCAGCCTCCTGCATGATTTAATCAAGCATAGCCTCAATGGCCACATCGAAAGGAATCGAGGTTGACAATATTAGGTTTTGACCTTTTTTAACGACCTTTAATGTTTGCATCATGGTCATCCAGGCTTCTGACTGGTCTGATTGAGTTGACAGGTCATTCATGGCCACCAGACCATTAATGACTTGCTGGACTTGCTGGGCCGTGGCTTCATCACGGGTTCCAAGCGCCGCTTCAACGGCTAAACTGGACCCCTGATCGGTCATACTGGCGGATAAATGATTGATTTTCTGAAACACGGTGGACTTAAATCCGCCGTTGTTTTTGGATAAGTCAGCACCCATATGGGCCATCGCCGCATCCGCATTCACCAACAAGGTAAGCATACCCGTTGGAATAACATCGGATTCAGCATAACGCCCGTTAATCCAGTTTTTCACTTCAGCCAAATCAAAACCAACCACCATCATTTGACCGTTTAAGATGCTGGCATAAATGGACACCTCATCGTCCTCATTAGACTGAATGTGTTCAATCGTTGTACCTTTATAATCCAGGGAACTATCCACGTTAAGTTCATCACCCGCATCAGCCAGAAAGTTCAGCTTAGCGATATAATCTGAAACGGAAAACTGATTAAACTGACCACGTATGACAGCGGTCACATCATCGTCCTGATTGGTTTGTCCGTATAAAGTGATTTGTGTCAAGGTATCAGGGAACAAAGCCGAAAATTTTAAAGACTTATCAGCGGCTTTATTTTTGACTAAATGGGGCATAAAGCGGTCTTTAATTTTTGCAATATCCGCACTCAGATACCAATTAGCCTGATCGAAATTCGTCGCCTGGACTGAACTGGCCACTAAAAACGTCAGCACGATACATAATTTTTTCATTACAAACTCCTGATTTACTTTTAATTAAATGCCATGTCAGAAAAGTGCAAATAATCTATCTGCACCGTCACTTTGTCCATGGTTTGATCTCTTATAGGGCCCATACGCTCAAAAAGTTACATATTTATTTTAATTTTATGTGACTACTTATATAGGTGCCGGAAGTCTCTTTTTTCCACTATTGAAATAATTGACAATTATTTCAACTTATCGAACAATACTTAGCGACCATAATCAGAACAATGAACAAGCACCTATGAATCAACTACCCGCAGACCAGCGCCCCATGGTGGCACCTTGTCGTCAAATACCGGTTAACGCACCGTTTCGGTGGATAAAACTGGGGTTCTCAGACTTTAAGCAAGTACCACTATTGAGTGTGTTGTATGGTCTGGTGATGATGATTATCAGTGTGGTCATAACCTATGTCGCTTATCAGGCACACTCTATTGTGCTGGCCATTGCCTTAACCGCCGGGTTTTTCTTTATTGGCCCGATTATTGGCATTGGTTTGTATTCTCTCAGCCGGCAGTTAAATAATAATGTCCCACCACAGCTGTTTCGCTGTGTGCGTGAAAGCCGTAAGAACTTCGGAAATGCTATGGTGCTGTCGCTGATTTTTATGATTGTATTTTTAGTGTGGGCACGAGCGGCCAGTATGGTGCATATCTTTTTTCCATCCATGAGTAGTTTGGATATTCACGGCTGGATTAAATTTTTAAGCATTGGAACGGCCGTGGGTGCCGTCTTTTCGGTGGTTATTTTCTGTATGGGTGCTTTTTCGATTCCTATGATTATGGATCGCAATGTCGATACGGTGACCGCGGTGATTACCTCCATCAACGCGGTACTAAAAAACAAATTAACCATGCTGGTTTGGGGCGCACTGATTGTTAGTTTAACGCTCATTGGTATCGCCACTTTTTATATTGGCTTTATCATTTTATTACCAGTCATTGGCCATGCCACCTGGCATGCCTATAAAGAAACCATCGATGCCGATGCCTGGGAATTGGGACCGGGTTTAAACAAACAACCTATTGAACAGACACCCGCGAAAAGACAGAGTTGAATAACAATACACTTAGAAACGAACCTTATGTCATTGTTTATAAACATATTTTTATCATTTGATTTACGTTTTTTTAAGGCCTGTTTGCTATAATAATTTGTAAATCATGATTCAACATCATGACATTTTGAGCGGCGCGAAAGCGCTTTCATTTACCAATAAATTCAGGAGGAAATTATGAGTAACAGAACACTACTATCAGCCACTTCGTTAGAAGGTACAGATGTAAAAAACTTTCAGGATCAGAGTCTGGGTGATGTAAAAGATTTGATGATTGACACCAACACAGGTCATGTTAGATATGCTGTGATGGACTTTGGCGGCTTTTTAGGCATTGGCAATAAGCTCTTCGCCGTACCGATGGAAGCCATGAAAGTTGACACTGACAATGAATGCTTAAAACTGGATGCAGACAAAGAAAAATTAGAAAATGCAGAAGGTTTTGATAAAGACAACTGGCCGAACTTTGCCGATACGCAATGGCAACAGCGCATTGATCAATATTACCAAATCTAATTGATTAATCCATAAACTAAAAAAACCAAGGTTTTGCGACCTTGGTTTTTTTGTGGCAGTTTAATTTTTTAATTTAAGACTGCGTCTTTAAAAACTGCAAAATACTGGAGAAATCCAAACCACTGCCATCTTGATTTTGATGCTGCTGATACAATTCAGCGGACAAGGCGCCCAAGGGTGTCGCCGTGTTTGAACGCTCTGCCAGCTTTTGGGCCAAGCCTAAGTCTTTGTTCATCAATTCCACCATAAAACCACCCTGATAATCACGGCTGGCGGGGACATTTGGCATCACGCCTGGGTAAGGATTATAGACTTGCAATGACCAGTTATTCCCGGAGCTGGCTTTCATGATTTCTGACATGACTTCAGGGTCCAGACCCTGTGATACACCCATGTTCAGGGCTTCAGAGGTGCCAATCATATGAATCGCCAGGAGCATGTTGTTACAAATCTTGGCGACCTGACCGGCGCCAGCTTCACCGGCATGGAAAATGTTTTTGCCCATGGCTGATAAAATGGGTTTGGCGGCCTTAAAATCATTATCGTCCCCACCGCAAATAAAGGTTAAGGTGCCGGCTTCAGCCGCAGCGGTACCACCGGACACCGGTGCATCAATCATACCGATATCTGCCTCATGGGCGGCATCAATCACCTCGCGGGCATCTTCAGCGGCAATGGTGGAGCAATCAATCAATAAAGTGCCTTTTTGTACGCACTGGATTAAACCGTCTTCGCCCAAATAGACGGATTTTACAATCTCACCGCTGGGCAGCATCGTTACCACCGCATCGGCCTGTTGTGCAGCCGACTGAGCCGTATCAGCAGCCTGTGCGCCCTGATCAGTGAGTACCTTCACCGCATCCTGATTGAGATCGAATACAGTCACTTTGAAATTATTGTTAAGCAAATTAAGCGCCATGGGACCGCCCATGTTGCCAAGACCAATAAACGCGATATGTGATGTCATTGCGGTACCTTTAATGTTGGGGTTGTTGGAAAAACTCATCGACCATGGCCGGTGTAATTTCAGCCACGGAACCGACACTCCATTGCGGTTTATTGTCTTTTTCAATCAACAGCGCCCGAATGCCTTCTGCCAAATCAGGATGCAATACACATTGCGTTGACATAATCAGCTCCATGGCAAAGACTTCTGTTAAACTCATGTATTTGGCGCGTTTGATTTGTTCCCGCACTAAATACAGGGTCATCGGACAACCGCGTAACAAGGATTTGGTTGCTTTAAATAGCCAGCCGTCTTCTTCAGACAGTTGCTCAAAACCCGCCACCAGTTGTGACATGTCTGTTGGCGCCATTAAATCGTTAATGCGATCGAGATGACTGTAGAGCGTGCTGTCCTGTTGCCCCGTGTCGCTGTGATGCCGTTGAATGGCTTCTGTGATGGCCTCATGGCTACCGTCTGTTTCACTGATGGCCTGGCGAAGTTGTTCATAATCACCTGAAGTTACGGCGAAGTCTGCCAGTTTCACAAACAAGGCATCCACCGCGTTCATGCGCGCACCGGTCATGCCTAAAAATTCACCACAGGCGCCGGGCATCCGATTGAGAAACCATGAAGCGCCGACATCAGGGTACAAACCAATGGTCACTTCCGGCATCGCCAGCATCGAGCGTTCGGTGACAATCCGGTGTGAGGCACCGGCCATCACACCGATACCACCACCCATAACAATGCCATCGCCCCAGACAATGACTGGTTTTGGGTAGGTGTGAATGGTTTGGTCCATGCGATACTCTTTGGAAAAGAATTCCGTGGCTTTTTCTGGGATTTCACCGGCCGGTGTGGCTTTCATTGAATGGTATAAACTCACCACATCACCACCGGCACAAAACGCTTTATCGCCGCTACCTTCTATCCAGACGGCTTTAACGGCATCGTCATCACGCCATTTATCCAGGGCCTGTTGCATGCCCTCAATCATCACTGTGGACAAGGCATTTAAGGCTTTGGGTTTATCGAGCACAATCTGACCGAGCTTGCCAAAGCCTGTATCGATTTCTGAAACCTGTAAATCCTGATACTGTTCTGACATTATTTTATCACCTCTAAAGCGCCCTCTTTCAGGGCTTTGCGGGAAATAATAAGGCGCATAATTTCGTTGGTGCCCTCCAAAATACGGTGCACGCGGGTATCACGCACAAAGCGTTCCAGTGGGTATTCCTTGATATATCCGTAACCACCGTGCAACTGCAGCGCCTCATCACAAATCTGAAAGCAGACATCGGTGGCAAATCGTTTGGCCATGGCACAATAGGTGGTGGCCTGCGGGTCTTTTTTGTCCAGTTTAAAAGCCGCTAAACGCACCATTTGGCGCGCCGCAATCAGTTCAGTTAACATATCTGAAAACTTAAACTGTAAGGCCTGAAACGAGGCTAGATTCTGACCAAACTGTTTTCGCTCAAACATATACGCCTGAGCGGTTTCCAGCGCCATTTGTGCGGTACCCAAAGAACACGAAGCAATGTTTATGCGACCACCGTCTAATCCCTGCATGGCGAATTTAAAACCCTCGCCTTCAGCGCCAATCAAATAATCAGCTGGAATTTTGACGTCGGTGAACGTGATTAAGCGAGTCGGCTGCGAATTCCAGCCCATTTTGTCTTCTTTCTTACCGTAATCAACGCCTGTCGCATCCGCCGGCACCATAAAACAGGAAATACCCTTGGGCCCGGCTTCACCGGTACGTGCCATCACAATCAGCACATCGGTGGAACCGGCACCGGAGATAAAGGTTTTACTGCCGTTTAATACGTAGTGATCGCCTGATTTAACTGCGGTGGTTTTTAAATTACCCGCATCCGAACCATGACCCGGTTCAGTAAGACAATAGGAAGCCAGCTTTTCACCGGACATCATAGCCTGACCCCATTCTTCCGCTAACGCTTTTGAGCCATAGGTGGTCAGCATCCAGGCACACATATTGTGAATGGTGATATAGGCCGTGGTGGAGGTGCAGTATTTACTCATTTCCTCAAAAATCAGCGAGGCATCAAGGCGACTTAAGCCCAGGCCACCGAAATCTTCCGGTGAATAAATGCCTAAAAAGCCAAATTCTGCCGATTGTTTAATCACATCAACCGGAAAATGCGCTTCTTCATCCCAGCGCGCTGCATGCGGCGCCAGTTCACTCATGCCAAACTCTTTAACCGCATCCACAAAGGCTTGCTGGTCTTCATTTAATTCAAAATCCATGGGCAATGTCCTTATAAGTTAATGGTGGCATTGGGTGCCGCATCATCGGGAATATCATCCTCAAACCATCGGGCGGTGATGGTTTTGGTTTCGGTGTAGAAACGCACCGCCTGTTTACCATAAGCATGCTGATCACCATAGAACGATTTACGCCAGCCGGTGAAAGAAAAGAATGGTAGTGGCACCGGAATCGGAATATTAATGCCGACCTGACCAACTTTAATTTCGTGCTGAAATTTACGTGCCGCGGCACCTGATGAGGTAAAAATCGACGTACCGTTGCCATACGGATTATCATTAATCATCTCGATGGCTTCTTCCAGTGTGTCGGCTTTAATCACACACAACACCGGTCCGAAAATTTCGGTTTTATAAATCTCCATATCAGTGGTGACATCGGTGAATAAGGTCGGTCCAACCCAGTTTCCGTTGGGATAACCTTCCACTTCAAGTCCGCGACCATCCAATAACAGCGTGGCGCCTTCTTTTTCACCCTGAGCAATAAGCCCTTCTACTTTTTGTTTCGCCTGAGGTGAAATCAAGGGACCGTAAAATGATTCGGGTTTCTTCCAGTGCCCCGGTTTCATCTCAGCCATTTTGCCTTTAATCTCATCGACCCACTGTTGGGCTTCACCCACCAGCACCGCCACGGAAATCGCCATACAACGCTGACCGGCGGCACCACAAGCAGAACCGGCGATGTTGTTAATCACCTGACTCTTGTTGGCATCAGGCATCACCACCATGTGGTTTTTGGCGCCGGCAAAAGCCTGTACGCGTTTAAGATTATCGGTGCCTGTTTTATAAATATGCTCACCCACAGGCACCGAACCCACAAATGAGATGGCCTCAATATCATCATGGTTTAACAACTGATCAACCTGGTCTTTACCACCATGAATCACCTGTAAAACGTCTCTTGGGAAACCCGCTTCATAAAATAATTCAGCCAGGCGCATCGGCGTGTTCGGATCCTGTTCTGAAGGTTTTAGTACAAACGTGTTACCGCAGACCACCGCCATCGGGAACATCCACAATGGAATCATCGCCGGGAAATTAAAGGGCGTGATACCGGTACACACACCCAGGGGCTGAATCATGCTGTAGGTATCGACATTGGTGGCGACATTTTCAACGGTTTCACCCATCATTAAAGACGGCATATTGGCGGCGTGTTCGGCCACTTCAATGCCACGCCATACATCGCCCTTGGCATCTTCAAAATTCTTGCCGGTTTCTTCGGCCAGAATTTCGGCAATCTCATCGTGATGCTTTTTGAGCAAATGCTGGTAAGTCAGCATCATCCGCGCCCGCTTGGTCACCGGCACATTTTTCCAGGTTTCAAATGCCTTTTTAGCTGAAGCCACCGCCCGATTGACCTCGTCTTCGGTGGCATTGGGGGCTTCACAAATCACTTCCTGGGTGGCCGGATCCGTCACCTCAATCCATTCGGTGCACTGGCTGGTGACTTCCTCACCATCGATAAACATGGAAACTTTGCGTGTCATAGAGATACCTATAGTCGTTAAAACAGAAACGTCCAATGAATTAATTGAACGCACAAAAAAGTCGCAGAAAGCCAAAAACAAATGGCCTGCATCTACGACCAGAAATCAGGTTGTCCCCCTGATTGGTCAGCGCATATTATAGCAATTGAGCCCGATTATTTCAGCAAACGGCTGTAAGAAAACCGGCCGTTATAGCCCTTATTCAGGGTGCTTGTCCTGAATATGCTGAATGGCTTGTTGTAAGCGGTGGATGGTTTCCTGCTGGCCTAAGACACGCATAATAACGTCAATCGCCGGGCCTTGCGCAATACCCAGCAAAGCCAGGCGCACCGGCATACCGACTTTGCCGAAACCCACGTCTAATTCTTCCACCACATCGGCAATCACCTGATGCAAATCGGCTGCATTCCAGTCATTTACGGCGCGGCAATGGGACACCACCCGCTCCAGAGGTTCGATGGCCGCAGCTTTAAAGGCTTTTTTCTCAGATTTTTCATCATAGGCGGTGAGCGGTTGCAGCAGGCATAACATGGCATCGGCCAGTTCGTTGATGGTGTCGGCGCGTTCTTTAAATAAATCCACCAGTGGCAATAGCTGATCAACGCTCAATTCTGCCTTTTTCACTTGTTTAAAATGCTCAGCCACCAGAATCGCCAGCCGTTTGGGGTCGGCTTCCTGCATGTATTTATGATTAATCCAGTTCAGTTTCTGGGTGTTAAAGGCACTGGGTGCCCGGTTAACGGCCTTAAAGCTGAATAAATCAACCATTTCCTGTTTTGAGAAGATTTCCTGATCACCATGAGACCAGCCAAGGCGAACCAGATAATTTAGCACCGCTTCCGGTAAATAACCGTCTTCGGCATATTGCATCACACTCACCGCACCATGGCGTTTCGATAAGCGTGCGCCATCATCACCGAGAATCATCGGCACATGGGCAAATTCAGGCACCTCAAAGCCCAACGCCCGGTATAAATTAATTTGTCTCGGGGTGTTATTCACATGATCATCGCCACGAATGACATGGGTAATGCCCATATCCGCATCATCAATCACCACACTGAAATTATACGTCGGCATACCATCAGCGCGGGCAATCACCAAATCATCCAGTTCCCGGTTACTAACGGTGATTTCGCCGCGCACCAGGTCATTAAAGGTGACATCACCTTCTGCTGGGTTTTTAAAACGAACAATGGTTTTGTCACTTTTCGCCAGACCTAAATCACGACAGTGACCGTCATAACGGGGCTTTTCACCTTTGTCCATCTGCTCAGCTCTTAATTGCTCCAGCCGTTCTTTACTGCAATCGCAATAATAAGCTTTATCCTCTTCCAGTAATTGATTCAGGCATTCATGGTAACGGGGTAAATTATCACTCTGAAAACGCACGTCACCATCATGCTCTAATCCCAGCCAGTTCATACCATCAAATATAGCCTGAACTGAAGCCTGAGTAGAACGTTCTGAGTCGGTGTCTTCAATCCGTAATTCAAACTGACCGCCATGATGCCGGGCGTATAAATAGCAGAATAAAGCGGTGCGCGCACCACCGACATGAAGATAGCCCGTCGGGCTGGGGGCAAAACGTGTGATTACGGTCATGGTTTATTTTGTGTCCTGTTGAATGGTGTCTTTTTTGGTTTTCATTGTGGTTTTTTCGCTTTCAGGTTCGGCCAGTTGCACAGAGAGCTTTTGACCCAATAATTGCTGCATCGGCATGGGCCACCAGCCGGCCGGCTTGACTTTCGCAAGCGCTTCATCCGGCGTCAGTCCCTGATATTTTACCAGCCAGGCGGCATACAGCTGACTGGAGCGATGACCGGAACGACAATGCAATAAAATCGGCTCATCGCCGGCTTGTTCACGGGCTTTCATCATGGCGTCATTAAACGCTGTGAGCTTAGCTTCAGAATACGGCTCCATGGCGCCAATGGCCACTTGCTGATAGGTCATATCGGCGGTTTTCAGCCAGCGTGATTCGTTAAAATCAAGGTGTTCCATTTCAGCATCCGTGCGTGAATTAATCACCGCTTTAACACCATATTCTTTTAAAGTCTTCAGATCATCCGGGCTCGGTTGGGCAGAGATAATCACGTCTGTATCTGCTTTAAAGGCATCAGCCACCTGAGGTAAATCTTTATCAGCATGGGCCCAGGAAGAAAATAATAAGGAAAAAGTCAGTAATTGTTTAATCATAAAAACTCCATTCTTAAAAAACTAAAGATGACATGCGTCGTCGATAGCGGTTGATTTGACTGCGGTCAGTCATTAAGGCAAAGGACTGAATCAATAATTGTTTGACCGCATCGTCCTGCGGATTATCCGCTAATTTATCCAATAAACCTTCAGCGGCTTGTTCAGTTGCACCTTGGTTAATCAGGGTTTTAAATTTAATGAGCTCATCACGACCATCCAGGTCGATTTGTTCTAACTGAATACGCGCTGCGATTAAATCAGCTTGTGGCTGTTTGCGCTGCTCATCAGTTAGCTCATCAAGCAACTGTTGCGCCTGATCCGTTTCACCCATTAATAGATACACTTCCATCATTTGCCAGATGGCCTGCTCTTTGGGCATGTCTTTTAATTGCGCCAACGCCCCTTCATAGTTTTGTTCAGCTATCAGACGACTGACACCGATGTCTTCGACAATTTGCGGTTCATCGGTTTCACCGGCAGTCACATCCAAATGAGGCAGTAACCATTGCTCCAGTTCACCGGCCGGTTTCAGGCCGGTAAAACTATCGGCAATTTCACCGTTTTTAATCAGCACCACTGTGGGTAAACTCTGAATGCCCACTTGCATCGCCAGTTGCTGTTCCTGATCGGTGTTGACCTTGGCCAAGACAAAATCATCAGGGTATTTTTCAGCCAGTTGTTGTAACAATGGCATCAGGTTTTTACAGGGCTCACACCAGTCGGCCCAGAAATCCACCAGCACCGGTTTTTGTTGCGATTGTTCGATGACCGCTTTGACAAAACTGTCAGCTGTGACATCAATGATATTAGGGTTCGTGTTTTCCATGTATTTTTATTTAGTAATAGGGGTTTTCGCCGGTGGCGTGATCAGTGGCGTCCACCACCTGACTGATTTCCGGGAATTGCGCGGTAATTTGGGTTTCCATGCCCTGTGACAGGGTTTGTTTGGCCATGCCACAACCGTGACAGCCACCGCCAAATTCAATCACAGCCTTGTCATCTTCAACGGCCACCAGCCGGGCATTACCGCCGTGAGTAGCCAGCATTGGGTTAATCTGCGCCTCGATAAAGTAAGCAACCCGATCAAAAATCGGCGCATCATCATCCGGCGTCTCGCCTTTAATGTTCGGGGCTTTGATATTCAGCTGACCGCTGGCGCCCTGGACATCGTAATCAATTTCAGCATCTTCAAAATAACTTAAATCATCATGCGCCACATACAGGTTAAAATCACCCAGATCCTGTTCATCGTAGCCGACCTGTACTTCCTGTTTTTCACAAAAACTCAAGTGGCAATCAGCCGCCGGCGTGCCGGGGTTCTGGATGGTGGCTTTCAGATGTAAATTATTAACGTCTTGCTCTTTGATGACACCGCCCAAGAACTCGATGGCGGCTTCGCTGACTTTAATCATTGTATTTTCTCGTATAAATAAGGTAATGACTCATCCAAACGGTAATCAATCCCTGAATGGGTGCCGTTGAACTCTTCATAAGTGTGTTTGATTTTGTGTTTTTCAAGCGTTTGCGCCAATTCCCGCATACCATAGTGAATATAATACTGATCCCGAAATCCACAATCCATATACAGGCCGTTTAATGCCGCTAAAGCATCAGCGTCCTTGGCCACGCGATTGATGGGGTCGTGACTCAGCCATTGTTGCCAGGCCTGATCATCCAAAACGCAGGTGTTTAAATCGAAGGGCAATCGAATCCCATCTTCCTGCGGATCGTAAGTGGCCGCCAGACAAATATGCATCAGCGCCAGAATATGTGAGCCCATGATCTTTTTAGCGCGCCAAAAACGTTTCACGAACTTGTCAATATCACCGTTAAAATCAGCCAACACATCGGCCACTGCAGGAAAATCCCGGCGATATAACACATCAAACCCCGCATCACCGGAATGATTGGCGATGGCACACCAGAACCCGGGAAAATCCATGGCGAATCGAATGGCGGCAAAGCCACCGGATGATTTGCCTAATACCGCCCGATGCTGCGAGCCGGATTTAACCGCTAATTCTGATTCAACAAAGGGAATCAACTCCTGATGGACATGACTGGCATAGTCACCAATGGCCGGTGAATCGAGATACTGATTGCCGCCTAAGGAAGTAAAACAATCAGGAAACACCATGATTATAGGGCCTATTTTTTCATCACCAATCAGGCGATCCAAACGCTCAGGAATCGACTCACCAAAATTTCGCCATCCGGTGACACCCAAACCACTGTTTGTGTAGGCGGCTAAATAATACATCACGGGATAAGTCTTTGTCTGGTCATAACCCGGCGGCAGATAAACATTTAACTGCCGCTGATGGGGATCACCGAGGGCATTATCTTTCAATCGCTTTGACTCAATATTGAATTGTTTAATTTCGCCTTTTGGATAGGCTTTTTTGTGATTAAATACAGACATAAATCCTCGGTAATATAATGACCATGTATTCTAACTGATATCAGTCGCAGCTCAAACCTGAGTCGAAATCATTTACAAGCTTTGCCAGAAGTGTTCAAAGCCCGCATCGACTGGTGCCTGAAATGAATAATCGGAGAAATCAATCTGCTCAGCATGCAAAAACACCGCCCTTGGCAGGTTTTTTCGTGGCTTAGCGCCGTATTGTGTATCACCGACAATTGGGCAGTTTAAATAAGCTGCATGGGCTCTGATTTGGTGGGTTCGACCGGTGACTGGTGAACAAAGTACACGGCTGATTCCGTTTCGATGCCCTAGTGGTTCGAAATGAGTTTCAGCGGTTTTACCCTTGTCATCAATAACCGCTGTTTTAAGATTATTAATGCGGGTTTCGGCGAGACTTTGTTTAACCAGAATCGAATTATCCAAAGCGCCTTCCAGTAAAGCCAGATACGTTTTTTTCACCTTCCTGGCTTTTAATGCGGCTTGAAAATCCAGCAAAGCCGTTCTGTTTTTAGCCAACACCAGGCAACCGCTGGTCACCACATCCAGCCGATGCGCTAATAATAAATGCTGGTATTTTGCGTCCTGTTGTAATATGTCTATCACACCATAATCGTGGCCGGTGCCTTTATGCACAGCCATACCGGCGGGCTTATTCACCACCAGATAATCATCGTCTTCAGCGATAACAGCATCCAATAACTGATTAATAAGCGCTGTGGGAATGGTCGGCTCAGCACTTGATTCTTCAAAATACATAAACGGTGGTACCCGCACCAAATCACCGTTATGCAGTTTTGCCGAAGGCTGACAGCGCTTGCCATTAATCCGAACCTGGCCTTTACGAATTAGTTTATACAATTGGCCACTGGTCACTTCCTTACAATGTTTTCGTAAGAAATTATCCACACGTTGACCATCAGAATGTTTGTCTACTGTGAAAATCGGTTTAGTCACGTTTAAAAATCCTGATTAAAAATAATAAGCAATATCATCTGTTTAATGTTAAAATCCGGCGAATTCGATTAACAACAACAATCGAAGCAAATCATTGTCACCAAAAGATTGGGGCAAAAAGACAATTTTAACACGCCCGGTTCCACGGATATATATGCAAAGGAACATCTAATCATTGGACGATTAAGGGCTAAACTGAATGGAACGACAACCAGCTCAGTCTTAATTAATTATTTGAAGCGGATGAAATTCATCTGTCTAATAAAGAAAAACAACGAACAGCGATTATTACAACGCGAGTAAATAGTACAACACCAGCAGTTAAGGCACCTAATATTCATGTGATAACCACTGCCCTGTTTGCGTCTTCGTTTGATTAACAAATTCATATCTGTACCAAAGCCGTGAATTTGTTCGCCACAATTAAGCTAATTTGAGCAGCGCATCGTTCCTGAACCCAAGGAACTAAGATGAAAAGAATGCTAATCAATGCAACCCACGCCGATGAAATTCGGGTGGCGATTGCAGATGGACAGAAATTATATGATTTGGATATTGACTCAGCCGGTCATTATCGCAAAAAAGGTAACATTTATAAGGCTAAAATCACCCGCATCGAACCTTCATTAGAAGCCTGCTTCGTTAATTATGGCTCAGAACGCCATGGCTTTTTACCCTACAAGGAAATCAGCCCGGTTTATTGTAAACAATCTCCCAAAGGACAGGGCCGACTTCCCATCAACAAAGCCCTCAACGAAGGCGATGAAATTATTGTCCAGGTTAATAAAGAAGAACGTGGCAATAAAGGCGCGGCTTTAAGCACTTACATTTCTCTGGCAGGTCGGTATTTGGTTTATATGCCCAATAATTCACGGGCCGGTGGCATATCTCGCCAGGTGCGTGGCGAGGAGCGCAACCAACTGCAGCAACACCTGAAAAGACTCGATATACCCGACAGTGACGGCATCATTGTGCGAACTGCAGGCACCGGACGTACCTTTGAAGAGCTGCAATGGGATTTTAATTACCTGCAACAGGTCTGGGAAGCCATTCAGAAAACCGCCGACCAGAAACGTGCACCTTTCTTTATTTACCAGGAAAGTGATTTATTTATTCGTGCTTTACGTGATTATCTGCAACCCAGTATCGGTGAGATCCTGATTGACGACCGGGCCTCTTATGAAAAAGCCCGTGAGTTTATGCAACAGGTGATGCCGCATAACCTGAAGAAATTATCCTATTATAATGACACCACACCGCTGTTTTCCCGTTATCAAATTGAACGTCAGATTCAGTCAGCATTCGAACGGGAAGTTAAACTGCCCTCCGGTGGTTCATTGGTGATTGACCATACCGAGGCTTTACTCAGTATTGATATTAACTCAGCCAAAGCCACCAAAGGCGCTGATGTTGAAACCACCGCATTAAACACCAATTTAGAAGCCGCAGAAGAAATCGCCCGACAACTGCGTATTCGTGATTTAGGTGGCCTGGTGGTGATAGATTTTATTGATATGCGTCAGCATAAAAACCAACGCCAGGTTGAAAACAGATTGCGTGATGCCACCAATATTGACCGTGCACGTGTACAAATTGGCCGAATTTCTAAATTTGGACTGTTAGAAATGTCGCGTCAGCGACTGCGGTCCTCAATCGCCGACTCAAGTCAAATCACCTGCCCAACTTGCGCGGGCTATGGCACCATCCGGAGCATGGATTCGTTGATTATCTCCATCATCCGCCTGACTGAAGAAGAAATGATTAAGCCCAAAACGGGTCGGGTCATTATTCAGGTTCCGGTTGAAATCAGTAATAAATTACTCAATGAAAAACGTGAGGATTTAACCGATTTAGAACAACGGCATCATGTTCAACTGAATATTATTTCCAATGAAAACCTCAACTCTCCTAATTTTCACGTGCAGCGCTTAAACGTCAGTGAATCAAAGATTGATATCAATAAAATTGCGCTGGTTGAACCCGAGGATTGCCAAAAACCCATGGACTTAGACCCACCTGCACCACAAAAAGAACAGGCGGCTTTACAAATGGTCAAGCCCAACAAGCAAGCCCCCAAACGGTCGGTTGCTTTACTGGTGTCATCCTGGTTCAAGTCTTTGTTTGCCGGTTCAGAGAATGGCAAAAAAGGTTCACAGAAAAAACGACGATCGCAAAAGAAACCTACACACTCAAAACGACCGCACCATAAGCAAACGCATAAAAAACAGTCGAATCAGAAACAGTCGAATCAGAAACAGTCGAATCAGAAACAGTCGAATCAGAAACAGTCGAATCAGAA
>CANNBS010000011.1 GCA_947502925.1 uncultured Marinicella sp.
GCTTATAAAACGGTTACAAACCACGCTGGAGTTCCCATGATTAATTTTAACCGGACAGTAGTGGGCGCAGGCCGGTATCCAGCGTCTTTGAGTATGATTTTTCTCGTTCCCATGCTCCGCGTGGGAACGAGGGGCGGTATGTTCTTTAGACTTGAGTACCACCCACGGTTAATTTATCAATTTTCATGCTGGGTTGACCGATACCTACAGGTATGGTCTGGCCGTCTTTGCCGCACATGCCCAGGCCCTGATCAAACTGTAAGTCATTGCCCACCATGCTGACGCGTTGCATGGCGGTGGGGCCATCACCGATCAGGGTCGCACCTTTCACGGGATGCTTAATTTTGCCGTTTTCAATTAAATAGGCCTCTGAGGCTGAAAACACGAATTTACCATTGGTGATGTCCACCTGACCGCCCATAAAGTTCACCGCATACAAGCCCCGTTCGACCGATTCAATAATTTCACCCGGGTCATGTTCACCGGCGAGCATATAGGTGTTGGTCATGCGTGGCATCGGTAAATGCGCGAAGGATTCACGTCGGCCATTTCCGGTGGGCGCCATGCCCATTAATCGGGCATTAAGCTTGTCTTGCATATATCCTTTTAAAATACCGTCTTCAATCAGCACATTTTCTGCACTCGGTGTGCCTTCATCATCCACCCGTAAAGAACCACGTCGATTGGGCAGGATACCGCTGTCTATCACGGTGCAGCCTTTGGCCGCCACCTGCTGACTAATTTTCCCGGCAAAGGCCGATGAACCTTTTCGGTTAAAGTCTCCTTCCAGACCATGTCCTACCGCTTCATGTAATAAAACACCCGGCCAGCCGCCGGCCAGCACCACCGGCATCACACCCGCCGGTGCCGGTTGCGCCTGTAAATTAATTAAGGCACCACGCACGGCATCCTGGACATAGGCATCGGCGTAACCCGGCTGGAACACATCTTTAAGTAATATCCGGCCACCCCCGCCGGCATACCCCATTTCCATGCGGCCTTTATCATCCACACAAATAACCTGAATGGTTAATCGCACCATGGGCCTGATATCGGTGGCCAGAATATTGTCCGTGGCCGCCACCAGAATCTCTTCCTGTGATGACACCAGGGAACATACCACTTTCTTCACCCGCTCGTCTTGCTGACGGGCTTGTTTGTCCATCCGCATGAGTAAGTCAATCACCGTTTGGTTATCCACCTCACTGAGCACATCTTTGGCGGTGTATAAGCTGGGCACTTTTTGCGCAGATAAATTAATACCGCTCGGTTTATCCTGACCATGGCGAACAATACTTCTGGCGGTGTTAACAGCCTCTGAAATGGATTGTTTATTGAGCGCATCTGTATAGGCAAAGCCGGTTTTTTCACCGTCATTGACCCGGACACCGACACCTTTATCAATGCGGTGAGAACCGGATTTCACCTGCTGGTTTTCCAGCACCCAGGATTCAACCCGGGCTGATTGAAAATAAAGGTCAGCGAAATCACCGCCTGTGTGCAGGGCATCGCCCAGTAAATGTTCTAAATCAGTCAGGCTGAGATTGCCCGGTTCCAGAAAACTCTGTTGAATTTGTTTGATGCTCATAAATTTTTGAATTTAAAATAAAAGACAATAGCATTGATGCCAGTACATAAGCGATAAAATAATAAACCCCAATTTGCAAAGTGGCATCGGTGGCGCCGCCTGCTTTGGTGGAGAAGTAAGTTAACAGTAAAGCAATCACAAAGACATCCAGCATCGACCATTTCCCAATCACCTGTAACCAGTGGATACACGCATGAGAAAAATGTAATCGACGGCTGCCTAAAATTAACGCCATCACCACAGATTTCATTATGGGGGTTATAATGGTAAATATAAAGATAAGACCGGCAATCACCTGCTGGTTTGTCTGCCAGAGCTTTTGCAAACCGGTCACAATACTTTTCGATTCAAACTGAAACAGCGTATGGCCCAATACCGGCACCTCCTGATAAGCCTCAATCGCTAAAATCGGCGCAAACCATCCGGTCATCAAAGCCACGGTGGTGACAGCCAGTAAGGCCGACAGCGTCGCCACAGCGGGCATGACAAAAGACAATAAAAACAACAACACAAAACTGGCCATAAATAATTTGGTGTATTTATGCGCCAGGTATTGATGATTGTCGGCAAGGTCCTGTTGCGCCTGCCATGTTGCGATTTGTTCTGAATAACCGTCGTACCAGCTAAATGTCAGCCATTCTAAAGCCTTTTTTCCGGTTGTTTTCACATTGTCACCGAGACTTAGTTGTTCATTTAAAGTCACGATTGCGTGCTCAAACTGCACTGAATGATGCCAGGATTGCTGTGCAAAGTAGATACACAACGCCACCATCAGCAATAAAAATAAACCCCGCCACAGTGCCGTTTTACTCATTGTTCTGTTCCAGTAATTCAATGTCAGGTTCACTCCAGGGTCCGGTCACATGGTATTTTATTTCATTGGCGTTTTTTAATTGTTTACTTAATAAGCCTTGCACCAAAAACCCAGCTGCCGCGCCCACCGGACCACCGGCAATGGCGCCTAAGGTCGGGAATGTTTTACCAATTTGTGGCCGGATAATAATGTGCTGATCGTAACTTTTATCAACAAAATCTACCAGGCCACGCATATGAATTTTTGCCGCGGATGCCCGAATCAGAAAATCATCGGTTTGTGCCACACCATCGGTGAGTTTAAAATCACCGGTCATTTCTTCAAAATGAAGCCCTTCGGATAACACATCTCTAAAATCCAATAGTAATCGTCTCGGTAAATTGGTTAAGTTAAACAATCCCAGAACCCGGCCAAAACCCGGCTGTTGATCCAGCACTTCACCCTGGCCAATAGCGATGCGTAAATCACCGGACAAGGCCGCCACATCAAACGCCGCCGGTAAGCCCGGCCAATGCACATCCATCTCAATGAGCGTCTGTGCATTCGTAATCGGTGCATTAAAATCCATTTGCTGCAAAAAATCAGCAATGCGTTCAGAAATAATCACCATATTAAACCGTGAGGTACCGATGCCGGACTCAGTACGTAACCATTCACCATTGGCATTTAATTCAATCAGCGGAGATTTCACACTAAGCTGTTCAACCTTGATACCGTCGGCCACATTACGCAGTTCCATGCGCAAACGTCCCATCGGCACATCAGCGAAACTAAACTGCTCAGCCCATAAATGAATATCGGGAATATCACTGTCTGTTTCAGGCGCTTGATTCGTGGTTTCATCATCCGCAGTTGGCCAATTCAGTCGTTCAAATTCTGCTGTGATGCCGCGACGCTGTAAATCATCAGCCACTTCAATTCGACCTTTGACCGCCTCACTGTCAACATCAATAATCACAGCGCCTGCTTCCTCTTTCAGTGATAATTTAACATGTGACCAGGTTCGCGACATAAAAACCAATTCCTGAACCTGAATATCAGTGGCCATGATATTTTGTTGATTGCTGTCCTGACCGGATTGTTGCCAGCTTTTGGCCAATGACAACCATTGATCTAAATTCAATCGCCCTATCTGGCCACTGATTTGTGCCAGATTCTGGCTGGCCTCTGTACCAAAGCGAATTTGATTAATTACAAACTGTTTCTGATCAGCTGATAGTTCAGCGGTGATTTGATTGTCATAATTAATGACAACTGAACCTTGATTACAGGGAATTTCACAGGTCACCATTAAGTTCTTTGCACTATCTGCCGCTTTGTCTAAGGGTGGTGGTAAATTAAGCGACACACCCACCAAATCAGTACTGGCTTGAAGAACAACTGCATCAGCACGGTCTTTTAAATGTATCTGCCAGGTCGATACGCCAGTCATTGGTGAGGGCGTCACATCAAATGTAAACCAATCAAAAATGCTGTAATCACCCGTTAACGCTATATTAATTTGTTGTGAACCCTGGGCACGGGTATTGATTGCGCCGTTCACCACCGTCTCACGTCCTGCCAATTCAGCCTTAAGCTGTTGTGGCTTGAGTGTGAAGCCATCCAGTTTCACCACGCCATTGATATGGTTCAACAACAAATCCTGCCATTCTAATTGGGTATTTATCAGACGAATTTCACCCTGTGGTGCTATCAGTGGTTGTGGCCCTTTTATAATCGGTATTCGCAATGACAGAGACAGTGCTTGTTGACCGGTTAAACTCAGGTCTTCTTGTAACTTTAAATCATTGGCCACCGGCGATAAACTCAAATAATCCAACAAGGCATTGTCCTGTCCCCGTGCCTTAATATCTGCAACCACCTCAACGTCACTAAAATCAGGTATCATGACCCTTGAAGAGTCAATATCGATGGCTTCTGTTTGAGCCTGTTCAAACCTGACGTCAATACTGTGAGCGGTAATATCAACACTGGCATCCAAATTCTCAACCACCGGCCAATCAGGATTAAATCGCACCCTGGCATCGCGCACCTCGGTTTGTGCGTTCATAACCGCCGTACCATTTTTAAAGGTGTCCTTTCGCAGTTCACCGGCCGCCGATAAACGGGCATCACTGACTGTTCCTGCCAGCAGACCTTGATCTAACCAGTCTAAAGTATCCGGTTTCCACACTTCATGTGGCCAATAATGTTTTAATTGCGCAATATCAACATCTGTTATCTGACTGCTGATTTGGAAATATGGATATTGATTAAAACGAATAGCGGCATTGGCATCCAGCTTAAAATCAGCACAATCACACCACAATTGGTTCACCCATAACTGCTTTCTGTCATTATGCTGATAACGCGCTTGCAGTAACAACCGTTGCCAGTTAGCCTGACCCCGAAAAATATTCGGCAACTTCAATAATCCCGCCTCACTGTCAATCTGAATGTGGCTTTGTTGATCTCGGTATTGATAAAGGCCGGACAGCCCGGCCACTGTCACAGACGCGATATCCGTACCCAGATTTTTAAACGCTGCAGACAAATGATTTAATTTTTTCTGGTGATGATCATAACGAAATTGTAATTGTGTGATTTCACCCTGACTTTGATTGATTAACGCCTGACGCTCATCCTGAGCTAAATTGGGTAAAACAGAATTAATGATTAAGTGACTAAGCCAGGGAACCGGGATATCGTGGCTGAGGTAATCCACCTTATCACCCTGCCAACGGCCTTGAAACGCAAAGTCAGGATATGAATGCTCATTCATGTTCACATCACTGACCTGCCAGATATTATCACCGGTTTGCCGATCGCCGGCATAGTGCATGGAGAGCTTAAAATTCAAATCCGGCGACTGTTGTTGCCACTGCCACTGACCATCTGCTTTGGTGATAACTCCGGCCTCAGTGCTGACCCATAACTCACCGTTGATACGGGCTTCCGGCAGGTTGGTGATGGCTAAAAAGGGCTGTAAGAAACTAACCGAAACATCATTAAAACGCACATACCATTGTGCGGTTTTCATGATTTGCTGACTGCGGTCTGTAACCGCGCGTATTTCCAATGCCTGCTGATCGGACTCTTTAATTAACAGTTGCAGGCCGCGTTGTCTGTCACCTTGTTGCAATAAAAAATCAGCGGTTAAATCCGACACAATCGGTTCGTCCTGTTGGTTAAGTAAACTAAGCTTTAAAGCCTGCACCCGCAAAGACCCTGCCTGTAATAAGCGATCCAATGTTTCGGTAAGCTTTTGCTCATCACCATCCTTTTTAATACGCACCCGGGCGCCTGACTGAATCATCGCCAGTTCCGCTTCATTAATGCTTAAATCAATACCCCGCTCACCGCCGGGAACCAGCCACTGGTATAGATTTAACTGAATTTGTGCCGACTTTAACTGTAAAGACTGTTCACCTTCTAAAGATAAATCACGTAAGGCAAAAGACGGCCCGTAGCCCTGCCAGGATCCATCTATCTCGTCCACTGTGACTTGCATTTGCCATTGTTGTTCAAGAAAATGAACCAGTCGATCCTTATACAAACCATCAAAAGGCAACAGCAAACTCATTAATCCCACCGCCACACCGGCCAGAATAATCAGTAAAGCCAGTAAACCGCGGATTTTTATCCACAGTTTAAAAAACCAGTGATGACGTTTGGTTTTGGTCATGATAAATCAGCCATATTTATGCATCTGGCCAATTAAAGCAGGACCACATCATGCTGGGTACGCTGATAACTGTCTTCAGCCTGAAAATCAATGCGTTTACCCAGACTTTCTTCCATCTCAGCAATGGTGGTGGAATGCTCTTCCGTAATGTACTGCACCAGCCGTGATGAGCCGATGACCATAATCTTATTGGCTTTAAATTGTTTCACTGAACGGCTGATTTCTCGAAACAGTTTAAAACTGACGGTTTCGATGGTTTCAATGCGACCGCTACCGTGGCATTTATCACACGTTTCACAGAGGATATCCAGTAAACTTTCTGTGGTTCGTTTGCGGGTCAGTTCCACTAAATTTAATTGGGTAAAGCCCAGCACATGGGTTTTGGCCCGATCTTTAGCCAAACCATCGGTCAGGGTTTGTAACACCTGTTGGCGGTGAGATTCATCAAACATATCGATGAAATCAATGATAATAATACCACCAATATTGCGTAACCTGAGCTGACGGGCAATCATTTGCGCTGATTCCAGGTTGGTTTTAAAGGCGGTGTCTTCCAGTGATTTATAACCCACATACTGACCGGTATTGACATCAATGGTGGTCATCGCCTCATTGCTGTCAAACACCAGATTACCACCGGATTTTAACGGCACGGTGCGGTTCACTGAGCGATCAATTTCATCGTCAATATGAAACAGATCAAATAACGGTCGTGAACCTGAATGATGCTGTAACTGACCGCCCCATTCGGCCGCGAAATCTGCCACAAAATGTTGAATGGAACGAAATAAATCAGGATGATCAATGCTTATTTTTGTCACATCATCATTAATTAAATCTCGCACAACGCGTTTAGCCAGACCAAACTCACTGTAAATAAGGGACGGCGTTTTGGCCGATTTTAAGCGCTCATTAATTTTATCCCACAAGCGGTTTAAAAATCGCCAATCATGGTATAACGCGGTATAACTGACATGCTCGGCATGGGTTCTGGCAATCAGACCAAAGGCATTTTGTTGGGCGTTTAGCTTGGCCAACAAACTTTGTAACCGTTGCCGCTCATCATCATCAGTAATGCGGGCAGAAATCGCTTCGATTTCAGGCGCATGAGGCATCATCACCAGATAACGGCTGGGAATACTTAAGGCGGTGGTGATGCGCGCACCCTTGGTACCGATGGGATCTTTATAAACCTGCACAATCAGCTTCTCGCCCTCATGCACCCGTTCACTAATGGTAGCACCGGGACCGGTGGCCTGACCTTCATCGCTTAAATCCGAGACATGTATAAAAGCCGCCTGTTGTTCACCAATGTCCACAAACGCGGCCTGTAAACCCGGTAACACTTTGGCCACCCGTCCCAGATAAATATTACCCACCAAAGAATACTTTTTTGCCCGCTCCATCCACACTTCGCAGAGCTGACCGTCTTCAATCAGCGCCACACGGGTTTCAAAATCATTGCTGCTTATCAGTATTTCTCGACACATGGTTAGATTAAGCTCGCTTAAAGGGTTTTACCGGACATTATATCCAGCCCAGTCAGAAGTCGGGTCGTTTCATAGACCGGTAAACCCATGATACCACTGTAACTGCCGTTGATGCATTTAATCCAGCGACCAACAGCGCCCTGTATTCCATAGGCACCGGCTTTATCATAAGGTTCCTCACTGTCAGCGTAAGACGCAATCCAGTCGGAATCTATGGGCGCCATATGAACCTCGCTCACCTGATCATCATGTAACACCCGGTCTTGATGATACACCGCCACTGCAGTGATAACCTGATGCACATTATCCGATAACCGTGTTAATGTCCTGATAACCGTTTCGCGGTCTGTGGGCTTTCCGAGCGTTTCATCCCCTAATACCACAATGGTATCGGCGGCAATAACAGGCAAGTCTGGTTGAAAACGATCGACCGCAGCCTGGTTTTTTTGTAAAGCCAGTCGGACACAATAATCCCGTGGTGATTCGTTGCTTTGTCTTGATTCATCGATATTAACCGACTGCACCTGAACCTGAAAACCCAGTTGCGTTAGAATGTCACGGCGACGCGGCGAAGCCGACGCCAGAAACAATGTTTGTGGGTTATCAAAAGCCATGCTTAAGCCCGGTGATAGGGGTGATTGTTTAACAAGGAATACGCCCGATAAATCTGTTCGGCAATAATCACTTTAACCAACTGATGTGGAAAGGTTAAAGCCGACAGCGACCACTTATGTTGTGCCTGTTCTAACACCTTGGTGTGCAGGCCATCGGCACCGCCGACAATCAGGTTAACATTGGCTCCGGACATTTGCCAGTCAGCCAACTGCCGCGATAAATACCGGGTGTCTATTTTTTTACCACGCTCATCGAATGCAATATTGAGTTCACCGGGCTTAACATGGTTCAAAATGGCATCGGCTTCCACAGATTTAATCTTATCCGCAGATTGGTTTTTAAGCCGTCCAGGGGTGGTGATGGGAATCAGTTGTAAAGCCAGGTGTTGAGGTAAACGTTGGTTATAATCCGTGAACGCAGCGGCCACCCAATCAGGCATTTTATGCCCGGGTGTCAGGAGTTGAATACGCATAAAGAATCCGGCATTAAACAGACTGTTCAGCCAAATCCCATAAACCTTCCAGTTGGTAAAAGTCGCGTGCTTCTTCGCTCATCACATGGACAATGACATCACCCACATCAACAATCATCCAATCCTGAGAATTCATACCCTCCTGGCTGATTACATTGAGTTCGGCTTGTTCCGCCGCTGTCAGTGTGGTCTCGGCAATATGCCGCATATGGCGCGACGATGTGCCGCTGCATATAATCATATAATCGGTGATGGCGGTTAAATGAGCCACATGTAATGTGGAGATATTTTGGGCTTTGGCATCTTCAACGGCATCCGTTAAAATGTCTAAAGATTGCTGGGTGGTCTGTTTCGTTTTTTGCTTTGAAGTTTTGTTTTGCACATATTTAATGGTCATGAATGAAACCCCATTTTAACACGCTCAATCCAAGTATTTAGCAAAAATCACACAAACTGACATGATTTTCACAAGCTTTGACTAAACTACAAGTCAAAAATGATAAGATAAATGTATGACCATAGAATTAACGCGAACGCCCATTATTAATCAGGGTGACCCCGATACCTTAAGACAAATCATTCGGGAACATTTTATTTCAACCTACCAAAGTTACGAGGCCTTATTTAAATTACTCAAGGATGAAGATGCCTATTACCAACAACCCGAAGCACTGCGACATCCATTAATTTTCTATCTCGCCCACACTGCCGTGTTTTTTGTGAATAAACTACGGGTGGCTAAGCTCATCGATCAGCCGGTGGACACCGAGATGGAATCAATGATGGCCATCGGCGTCGATGAAATGTCCTGGGATGATTTGAACAGTGCGCATTATGACTGGCCTTCAGTTGATGCTGTGTATGACTACCGAAACAAAGTCAAAACCCTGGTAACAGAGCTCATAGATACACTGCCCTTAACCACACCGGTCCAATGGCAAGATCCCTTTTGGGTTATTTTAATGGGCATTGAACATGAGCGGATTCATTTAGAAACCTCTTCAGTTCTGATAAGACAGTTAGACTTAAAATACATTCAAGTCAATCATAACTGGCCGCGCTGCCCTGAATCGGGTTCACCGCCCGATAACCAACTCATCACAGTCCCTGAAGGGCTGGTTAAACAAGGCCGCAACCACCCTGCCGATACCTATGGCTGGGACAATGAATACGGACACCAAAGCACTCAAGTGGGTGAATATAAAGCCGCACAGTTTCTTGTTTCTAACCACGAATTTCTGGCCTTTGTTGAAGCCGGCGGTTATCAGGATAGCGCCTTCTGGTGTGAAGAAGGGTGGCAATGGCGACAATACACCGGTGTGGAGCACCCCACTTTCTGGCGCCATGATGGTGAACAATGGCTGTACCGAAGTTTAACAGAGGAGTTTCCCATGCCTTGGTCGTGGCCGGTGGATGTTAATTACCATGAAGCCAAGGCCTTTTGTCGCTGGCTGGGACATGAACGCGATCAGAATCTGCGCTTACCCACTGAAGCCGAATGGATGCGTCTTTACCAGCATGCCCTGCCTCGTGAAGAATCAGCCCATTATCCGCACTGGTCAAAAACACCGGCTAATATCGATTTAGCTCATTATGCCTCGGCTTGTCCGGTCAATCAGTTTCTGTTTGGTGATGAAGATTTTGGTGATGTGATTGGCAATGTCTGGCAATGGACGGAAACCGCCATCGACGGCTTTTCCGGCTTTGAAGTTCACCCGATTTATGATGATTTTTCCGTACCCACTTTTGATGGTCGTCATAATCTCATCAAAGGCGGCAGTTTTATCAGCACCGGTAACGAAGCCCACCGAGATTCGCGCTATGCCTTTCGGCGCCATTTTTACCAGCACGCAGGGTTTCGCTATGTGCAGTCCGATGCCGATATTGACCAGCACTTTAATACCTATGAAACCGATGAGCTGATTGCCCAATACCTCGAATTTCATTATGGCGATAAGTACTTCAATGTGCCTAATTTCCCAAAAGCCTGTATCGACTTTATCATGCCGCATATTGCTGACACACACCGCCAACGGGCATTGGACTTAGGCTGTGCCGTGGGTCGCAGCAGTTTTGAATTGGCACGTTATTTTAACGAGGTGGATGCCCTCGATTTCTCAGCACGCTTTATCCAAAATGCCATCAAACTGGCAGAACACGGCGAGATTAAATACCTGATTACTGATGAAGGTGACTTACAAAGCTTAAAATCATTCGAACTGTCTGAATTAGACTTGGGTGAGCGGGTGAGTAACATTCACTTCGCTCAGGGCGATGCCTGTAATTTAAAAGCCCGATACAATAACTATGATCTGGTTTTCGCCGGTAATTTAATCGATCGCCTGTACCAGCCGGAGGCTTTTTTACGGGATATCATGACCCGCATAAATGACGGCGGCTACCTGGCGTTAACTTCGCCCTATACCTGGTTAGAAGAATTCACTGAACGTGAGCATTGGCTCGGCGGTTATAAGGAAAATGGTGAAAATATCACCACCCTCGACAGTTTACAACGTATTTTAGGCGAACAATTTGAACGCGTTTGTGAACCCGCTGACATTCCCTTTGTGATTCGCGAAACCGCCCGCAAACACCAGCACACCCTGGCACAGATAACCTTATGGCGCAAACGGACTTAACCACAGAACCCGCCATGGCTGCTTTTACCCGCAGCCTGCCGGATGGCCTTATTAATCTACACAGCAGCCATCCGGCACCGCTCAGCCCGATTGAATTAACAGAGATTGTTGATTTTAAGCCGGCGCAACGGCAACTAATCCTGTCACAGGACTATGCCCCGTTAGCCGGTAGTGAAACGCTGCGCCGAGCCATCGTCGATGCCCATTACACAACCGCAAAAGCCGAAGACATCATCACCAGCTGTGGTGCTCAGGAAGCCTTGTTTGTCACCATGCAGGCCTTGTTAAATAAAGACGATCAGGTGATCTGTCTGACACCGGCTTTTGAGCCGCTTTATCGACAGGCCCAAATGGCCGGCGCACAGCTTAGCACAGTGCCTTTGTTAGCCGATCAACAATGGCGCATTGACTGGCCGGCCTTAGAAAAAGCCGTGAACACACAGACTCGGTTATTAATCATTAATTTCCCGCACAATCCCACAGGCTGTCACATCAGTGAACAAGAACTTATAAAACTGGTGGATTTATGCCGACAACATAACTGCTGGCTGTTATCTGATGAAGTTTTTCGCGGCCTTGAGCACCAGAGCAATCAGCGATTGTCCGCTGCCGTGGATTTGTATGACAAAGCCATCAGCATCGCGGTCATGTCCAAAGCCTATGGCATGCCGGCCATCCGACTCGGCTGGATCGCCTGCCGCCATGCCCAATTGCGCCAAAAAATGCAAACGGTCAAACGCCACTTGTCCATTTGCGGCAGCCGATTGGATGAAAACACAGCCATTGAAATTCTGCCCCATTCTGAAACCATTTTCAAGCACCACCGCCGACAGCTCACACACAACCGTTCAATGCTAGCCGACTGCTTGCTTCAGTTATCTCATCTGCAATGCCACCTGCCGGAAGCCGGTGCCACTTGCTTCGCACAACTCAGATCCGCTACCAAGACAGTGAATATATCCGGCGAAGATTACGCCGGGCAACTTGCTCAGCAACAAGGCATACTGGTTTACCCCGAAACCTGTTTTGTCACCGACATCCCCGGCTTTCGCTTAAGTATAGCCGATGCAACGATGGCCAAACACTATGCAAAATTAGTGATTGAATAAGGCAATTCTGTTTAAACTCGTTTACATGTTCTGCGTGGGCGTGTATACCCAAAAATTGAACAGAGCTTAGCGTTTCCATCCAGGATTGATGAAAATCTAAAATTAACAGGTTCTGTATGACTTATTCTAAAAGACATTGGATGCCGGCCTTCGCCCACTACTGTCCGGTTAAAATTAATCATGGGAACTCCAGCGTGGTTTGTAACCGTTTTATAAGCTCTTTTTTCG
>CANNBS010000012.1 GCA_947502925.1 uncultured Marinicella sp.
TCCCCTTGTATCTTAGTAAATGTGTCTATTAATCTGAAATGATATAGACTATTCAATGGCGATTGGATAAAGGGATAGTGACGTTGTATGTCCCCATTGGTATAGAACCTGATTGAGAGATTAACGCCTATCCCTTACATTAACTTCATTAAGTACGAACAGTATCTGGTGCATCGCCTGCAAGCCTTAGCACGCATAGCTACAAGAATGTATTTGAAGTTAAGTTATCCAATCACTGTTTATTATAACAAACTTGAGGTGACACCATGATTTATTGCGGCATTGATATTTCTAAGAAAACATTTGATACAGCTTTACTGATAGATGAGAGCTATAAGAGTGATGTTTTTTCAAACAATACCGATGGCATAAAGTCATTTCATGATTTGATAAAAAGCTATAAGCAAGAAGTGGTTTTTTGTATGGAGGCTACAGGAATTTATTGTGTGGCTTTGGCCAAGTATTTACACAAGAAAGGTTATCAAGTGGTGGTCATCAACCCCATCAAAACCCATGCTTTTGCTAAACTTGAAATGTTACGTAACAAAACAGATCCAGCAGATGCGCAAATGATCGCCAGGTACTGCAAGTACTTGTGTGACAACGCTCAATTTGAACAAAACCTATTTAAGCCCAAAAGCAAATATTATGAAAGATTGCAGTATTTGTTCACCCGTCTTGATCAATTGAATAAAATGCAGACCCAAGAGAATAATCGTTTGGGTGCAAGTATGGATAAGATAATTACAAAAATCATCAAATCCTCACTCAAGTCTATAACCACACAAATAAAACAAGTCGAAGATAAGATACGTGAATGCCAAAAACAAGATGAACAATTGGACAAACAAATTAAGTTGTTAATAAGCATTGATGGTATTGGTCAAAAAACTGCTTGGGCTATACTGGCTTATGTAGGTGATATATCGATGTTTACCAACTCAAAACAGATTACCAGCCATGCTGGACTTAACCCCATGCAAAAAAAATCTGGAACAAGTTTAGACCAAACCAATTTATCCAAAATGGGCCAAAAGCGTTTGCGAAAAGCCTTGTTCATGCCAGCTATGACAGCAATCAAATACAATCCATTGATGATTGCGCATTATGAAAAATTGTTGAGTAAAGGTAAACCTAAAAAAGTGGCTCTGTGTGCTGTCATGCGTAAGCTGTTGGTTGTGTCATATGGTGTGCTTAAATCAGGCAAGGAATTTGATGCAAACTATAATTTTTAAGTGATGCTTACCCAAACCCATGTGGCGAACAGTGAGTTTTAGGGCAAACCCCATAACAAAAGAAAAATATGAATTAATAGTTTACTTTTAAGACAGTATCTCT
>CANNBS010000013.1 GCA_947502925.1 uncultured Marinicella sp.
CGCCCACTACTGTCCGGTTAAAATTAATCATGGGAACTCCAGCGTGGTTTGTAACCGTTTTATAAGCTCTTTTTTCGCTCGCCTTCGTTTGTAATAGTCAGTATTAATTGAATCTCTGACGAATAAGCCATGTTTTAACCAGGTTTGTAGGTCAATCATTTTTGGCCAGTTTTTTGTCTGATTTTTAAGTTTATTCATCAGTAAAAATGCAATAAGAGCACAGTATATTTGAATTTTTACCGCATTTTCTGAACGTCCAAAATATGTTTTCAGCTTGAGCTTTTGTTTTATCCATTTAAAGAATAATTCAATCTGCCACCTGTCTTTGTAGAGTTTGGCTATTTCAGATGCACTACGATCAAAGTCATTGGTTATCAGCGCCATGGGCTTTTTATCTGGTCTGTAAACCGTTACTAAGCGTAGTGGTTGGCCATGGTATTTATTAATGCGCTTAACACCTGAGTGTTTATATTTGAACTCAATAACCTGGTCTGATTGAATATCTTGATCATTGTTATTGTCTAATTCTTTGGTCACTTTATAGCCTGTGTTGGATTTTCTTCTGGTCACAAAGTAGGCTTGCTTTTGGTTGATTTCATGCCACCAGTTGTAATCTATGTAGGCTTTATCCATCACATAGGTCGTGCCTTTTTGTATTTTGATATTTGCTTTAGCATCTGTAATATCAATCACATTTGAGGCGGTGATATTAGCGTAGCTTGGGCAGTTATTCTGCTGATTTAATTCAACGTGGATTTTAAGCCCTTGCTCTTTTCT
Source organism: uncultured Marinicella sp. (assembly GCA_947502925.1). Taxonomy (GTDB): domain Bacteria; phylum Pseudomonadota; class Gammaproteobacteria; order Xanthomonadales; family Marinicellaceae; genus Marinicella. The sequence continues at coordinate 778 of CANNBS010000013.1, forward strand.
GTTTTTCCACTTTTCAGTCCATTCATAACCATGGCCAGCCAATCGAATGGGTGTTGAGTCTATGATTGATACCAGGTTTTTACATTCGCGTTTGTGTTTTTTAGACGCTTGGTTTAACAGCAGGTCACACACTTGTTTGAATGGCTCTACACTTCGTTTTGATAATGACTCTGAAATGGTGGAACGTTTACAGGTACTGGTTCCAAGGTGGTAATGATTATGGCTGTGTGAATTGAATCCATCGACAAGTCTTCGTAATGATCTGGTCTGTGTAATTTGGCCATATAGCATGGTCACTAATAGGTCCCAGCTTTTGAAGTTTTTGACGTAATGATCCGCTTTATGTTTTTTGACCGCTTGTTGGAATGATGATTTTGGAAACAATTTTAAAAGTTGTGAAAATCGTGTCATACTATACATATTGAAGTTCCTCGTTTTTTAAGTCTGCAAACAGGGTTATAACCCTTAAAACAAGGGACTTCAATGCTTTCCAATCATTATCTAAACTTTTTACCGGACAGTAGTGGGCCT
>CANNBS010000014.1 GCA_947502925.1 uncultured Marinicella sp.
TAACCCCATCAATTAACCTTCCGGCACCGGGCAGGCGTCACACCGTATACGTCCACTTTCGTGTTTGCACAGTGCTGTGTTTTTGATAAACAGTCGCAGCCACCTGGTCTCTGCGGCCTCCAACAGCGTGAACCGTCGGAGGCGTACCTTCTCCCGAAGTTACGGTACCATTTTGCCTAGTTCCTTCACCCGAGTTCTCTCAAGCGCCTTAGAATTCTCATCTCGTCCACCTGTGTTGGTTTACAGTACGGTTTTAATATACCTATGCTTAGAAGGTTTTCCTGGAAGCAGGGCATCAATCACTTCGTTCTTAATGAACTCCCCATCACGCCTCAGCATTATGTTCCCGGATTTTCCTAAGAACACTGCCTAAACGCTTGGACCGGGATAACCAACACCCGGATGACCTAGCCTTCTCCGTCACTCCATCGCAGCATATTAAAGTACAGGAATGTTAACCTGTTTCCCATCGACTACGCATTTCTGCCTCGCCTTAGGGGCCGACTCACCCTGTGCCGATTAACGTTGCACGAGGAAACCTTGGACTTTCGGCGAGGGGGTTTTTCACCCCCTTTATCGTTACTCATGTCAGCATTCGCACTTCTGATACCTCCAGCATGCTTCTCAACACACCTTCACAGGCTTACAGAACGCTCCCCTACCATGCATGTAAACATGCATCCGCAGCTTCGGTACACCACTTAGCCCCGGTAAATCTTCCGCGCGGGCCGACTCGACTAGTGAGCTATTACGCTTTCTTTAAAGGGTGGCTGCTTCTAAGCCAACCTCCTAGCTGTCTATGCCTTCCCACTTCGTTTCCCACTTAGTGGTGATTTTGGGACCTTAGCTGGCGGTCTGGGTTGTTGCCCTCTCGACTACGGACGTTAGCACCCGTAGTCTGTCTCCTATGATTGCACTTCACGGTATTCGGAGTTTGCCATGGGACGGTAGGTCGGTGTGACCCCCTAGCCATAACAGTGCTCTACCCCCGTGAGTGATACATAAGGCACTACCTAAATAGTTTTCGGGGAGAACCAGCTATCTCCGGGCTTGTTTAGCCTTTCACTCCAATCCACAGCTCATCCCCGCATTTTTCAACATACGTGGGTTCGGTCCTCCAGTCGGTTTTACCCGACCTTCAACCTGGCCATGGATAGATCGCCCGGGTTCGGGTCTAATTCCAGCAACTAT
>CANNBS010000015.1 GCA_947502925.1 uncultured Marinicella sp.
ATACGTTCCCGGGCCTTGTACACACCGCCCGTCACACCATGGGAGTGGGTTGCTCCAGAAGTGGCTAGTCTAACCTTCGGGAAGACGGTCACCACGGAGTGATTCATGACTGGGGTGAAGTCGTAACAAGGTAGCCGTTGGGGAACCAGTGGCTGGATCACCTCCTAAAAGATTACCTTGAGACTTCTTCTCGGGTGTCCACACAAGTTATCTAAGATATAAAGTAAAAACAGACGGGGCTATAGCTCAGCTGGGAGAGCACTTGATTTGCATTCAAGAGGTCTGCGGTTCGATCCCGCATAGCTCCACCAGTATCGGAAGACAGAAGACTGAGGTCAGATGACAATAGTTATTTGTTTTCTACCATTTGCGATGTAGATTCTTTTGAGAGGCAAGCGCAGCGACGCCAAGACCTCAAACAAAGGAGCATTTGCAAGTATATTTCTGTGAGAGCAAGGCGCGCGCCAGAGCGAGTGAAGGAGCGTACTTATGTACGTGACTGAGTGAGCGACAAGCGCAACGCAGCAATCACAGAAATAGACGCAGCAAATGGGTCTGTAGCTCAGTTGGTTAGAGCGCACCCCTGATAAGGGTGAGGTCGCTGGTTCAACTCCAGCCAGACCCACCAATTTTTCACTGTGCGGCGTCAGCGACTTGCTCACCTATTGGTAATAGGCTTCGCAATCCGCTTCCTTGCTCAGTAAAAAATTAAACTGGATGCTTTAAAAAGAATTTTTCTCAAACATGCGATATGTTTGACAAGGATTTTTCAGGCGAGAGTCTGGAGGCAAGAATGCTTTATATTGAGTAAATTAACAATTTGGAATATGAGTCTGATGATAATCATGATGAGTGATTATTATCTACAAATCAATTTGATTTGAGTCAATGGCGTCTAAAATAGAATTTATTAAAATTAATAAAATCGTTATTAGAGAGAAACCAGCGAAATGCGTATATGTGTAAGCATGTATGTGTTTTGTTACGATCCATATTTGTTTGAGAGTTAACCTTGAGATTGTTTGGGGTTATATGATCAAGTGAATAAGCGTATGTGGTGGATGCCTTGGCGGTAGGAGGCGAAGAAGGACGTGTAAGTCTGCGATAAGCTGTGGTTAGCTGACACAAAAGCGTATAACCCACAGATTTCCGAATGGGGCA
>CANNBS010000018.1 GCA_947502925.1 uncultured Marinicella sp.
CAGTCTAACCAGAAGCAGTCTAACCAGAAGCAGTCTAACCAGAAGCAGTCTAACCAGAAGCAGTCTAACCAGAAGCAATCGAATCAGAAGCAATCGAATCAGAAGCAATCGAATCAGAAGCAATCGAATCAGAAGCAGTCTAATCAGAAAACTGATAACCAAAGTAAAGCTTCGTCCAAACAAACTGAGTCAAAGCAAACTAAACAAAAATCAAGTCAACAGCAAACAGATGCCAAAGCCCAAAATCAAGGCAATAAACAGCAGGATAAGTCGGATAAAGTCTCAGGAACTACAGCCAATAAAATGAAACGGCCGCTGGGCAGTGTCGCTGATTTAGTGGCTAAAAAAGACCCGATTGTGCCTTCCGGCGCACAAATAAAGAAAGACAAAGAGAATAAATCGTCTACATCAAACCAGGACAATAAGCCTCAGGACAATAAGCCTCAGGACAATAAGTCTCAGGACAATAAGTCTCAGGACAATAAGTCTCAGGACAATAAGTCTCAGGACAATAAGTCTCAGGACAATAAGTCT
>CANNBS010000019.1 GCA_947502925.1 uncultured Marinicella sp.
ACTGTAAGTTGTATGACAGGTGCGCCGACCAGTGGATCAGGAGCTTGTAGTGTACAGGCGACCAGTGAAAAGGTGGGTGACACCTCAGTGGTTGCTTCGACTGCTGCCAGCGGTGACTTTACAGCCGCTTCTGGTTTTACCAGTACCAATTGGACACCGGCAGCAGCGAATGCGGGCAAATCCACTTATGAAGTTGATCTTGATAGCAGTATGGTGGGTCAAAATGTGACTTACAGTGCGTTGGTCAAAGATGAATTTGAAAATTTAGTTGCTGATGGAATTAAAGTAACTTTCACATTAAGCGACACCAATGGTGCTGTAACACCAGTTACTGTAAGTTGTATGACAGGTGCGCCGACCAGTGGATCAGGAGCTTGTAGTGTACAGGCGACCAGTGAAAAGGTGGGTGACACCTCAGTGGTTGCTTCGACTGCTGCCAGCGGTGACTTTACAGCCGCTTCTGGTTTTACCAGTACCAATTGGACACCGGCA
>CANNBS010000020.1 GCA_947502925.1 uncultured Marinicella sp.
AAATTAATTGAAGAGTTTGATCCTGGCTCAGATTGAACGCTGGCGGTATGCCTAACACATGCAAGTCGAACGGTAACAGAAAAGAGCTTGCTCTTTTGCTGACGAGTGGCGGACGGGTGAGTAACGCGTGGGAATCTACCCAGTAGTTGGGGATAGCCCGGAGAAATCCGGATTAAAACCGAATAATATCTACGGATGAAAGGGTGCCTCTATTTATAAGCACTTGCTATTGGATGAGCCCGCGTTAGATTAGTTTGTTGGTGGGGTAACGGCCTACCAAGACTGCGATCTATAGCTGGTTTGAGAGGATGATCAGCCACATTGGGACTGAGACACGGCCCAGACTCCTACGGGAGGCAGCAGTGGGGAATATTGGACAATGGGCGCAAGCCTGATCCAGCAATACCGCGTGTGTGAAGAAGGCCTTCGGGTTGTAAAGCACTTTTATATGGGAAGAAGTGTGGTGTGTTAATAGCACATT
>CANNBS010000021.1 GCA_947502925.1 uncultured Marinicella sp.
GAAGGACGTGTAAGTCTGCGATAAGCTGTGGTTAGCTGACACAAAAGCGTATAACCCACAGATTTCCGAATGGGGCAACCCGATCTTATAAGATCACTTTATAGCTGTAAGGTTATAAAGAGCGAACCCGGAGAACTGAAATATCTAAGTACCCGGAGGAAAAGAAATCAACCGAGATTCCGCAAGTAGCGACGAGCGAACGCGGATTAGCCCAAAAGTCTCATAGTTTTTAACAGAATGGTGTGGAAAAGCCAGCCGAAGAAGGTGATAGCCCTGTATGTGAAAGAGATTATGAGATGAATGTGAGTAGGGCGGGGCACGAGAAACCCTGTCTGAATATAGGTGGACCATCATCTAAGGCTAAATACTCCCTACCGACCGATAGTGAACCAGTACCGTGAGGGAAAGGCGAAAAGAACCCCTGTGAGGGGAGTGAAATAGACCCTGAAACCGCATACGTACAAGCAGTCAAAGCAT
>CANNBS010000023.1 GCA_947502925.1 uncultured Marinicella sp.
AAACAGTCGAATCAGAAACAGTCGAATCAGAAACAGTCGAATCAGAAACAGTCGAATCAGAAACAGTCGAATCAGAAACAGTCGAATCAGAAACAGTCGAATCAAAAACAGTCGAATCAGAAACAGTCGAATCAGAAACAGTCGAATCAGAAACAGTCGAATCAGAAACAGTCGAATCAGAAACAGTCGAATCAGAAGCAGTCGAATCAGAAGCAGTCGAATCAGAAGCAGTCGAATCAGAAGCAGTCTAACCAGAAGCAGTCTAACCAGAAGCAGTCTAACCAGAAGCAGTCTAACCAGAAGCAGTCTAACCAGAAGCAGTCTAACCAGAAGCAGTCTAACCAGAAGCAGTCTAACCA
>CANNBS010000024.1 GCA_947502925.1 uncultured Marinicella sp.
GGGCTATAGCTCAGCTGGGAGAGCACTTGATTTGCATTCAAGAGGTCTGCGGTTCGATCCCGCATAGCTCCACCAGTTCAAAAAAACAGATGGCGTTTGCTATGTGTTTTCCGCAAGGTTTTGAATGATTTAATTCAAAGTCGATTACGACGGATTTTTTGGCTTTATCAAGGCGCACGTTGGAACGAATGAGGGCGCGTACGAATAGTACGTAACCGATTGAGTGACGAGTGCAACGCCGAGAAAGGCAAAAAAGACAAGTAAGCGGGTCTGTAGCTCAGTTGGTTAGAGCGCACCCCTGATAAGGGTGAGGTCGCTGGTTCAACTCCAGCCAGACCCACCA
>CANNBS010000025.1 GCA_947502925.1 uncultured Marinicella sp.
GATAATCATGATGAGTGATTATTATCTACAAATCAATTTGATTTGAGTCAATGGCGTCTAAAATAGAATTTATTAAATTTAATAAAATCGTTATTAGAGAAACCGGCATGATGTATAGACATTTTATGTTTATATGTTTTGTTATGATCCATATTTGTTTGATTGATAACCTTGAGATTGTTTGGGGTTATATGATCAAGTGAATAAGCGTATGTGGTGGATGCCTTGGCGGTAGGAGGCGATGAAGGACGTGTAAGTCTGCGATAAGCTGTGGTTAGCTGACACAAAAGCGTATAACCCACAGATTTCCGAATGGGGCA
>CANNBS010000026.1 GCA_947502925.1 uncultured Marinicella sp.
CCTCCAGTCGGTTTTACCCGACCTTCAACCTGGCCATGGATAGATCGCCCGGGTTCGGGTCTAATTCCAGCAACTATGCGCCCTATTAAGACTCGGTTTCCCTTCGCCTACACTATTCGCTTAAGCTTGCTACTGAAATTAAGTCGCTGACCCATTATACAAAAGGTACGCCATCACACCCCGAAGGATGCTTTGACTGCTTGTACGTATGCGGTTTCAGGGTCTATTTCACTCCCCTCACAGGGGTTCTTTTCGCCTTTCCCT
>CANNBS010000027.1 GCA_947502925.1 uncultured Marinicella sp.
ACTTCTCGGTTTGACCTAACTGTATTATCTTAAAAAGAAATTACGTGATAGTTATGGTCACTTTTGTCGTTGTACCTATTATTAACATCAACTCAAGTGCCCACACAAGTTATCTATTTGAGTTTTTAAATTACTCTTTTTAAAGCTAAAATCGAAAAGATTTTAACCCTAAAACACTCCCGGCATTTCGCTCGGGAAAGGTGCGATATTATCGCTGATTTTTTTCCTTTTGCAAGCTTTTTTAGAACTATTTTTAATC